>CAVTXK010000002.1:0-1457500 GCA_963738685.1 uncultured Chloroflexia bacterium | reverse complement strand
GCATCCACCACCTGGTCCAGCAGGGCACGTGGGTCGCGGCCGCGCTCCTCCAGTCGATCGAGGATCTCGATACCGGCGGCCGCATCGCCATCGAGCAGCGCCTCGCACGAAGCCATCGACGGCGGCCGCGTCGGCCAGTCCGAGCAGGTCCCGGACGGCGGGCTCGGTGATCGTTTCGGTGGTCATCGACAGGAGCTGGTCGAGGATCGACTCGGCGTCGCGCATCCCGCCGGCGGCCAGCCGAGCGATCAGGGTCAGGGCGCCGGGCTCGATCGACCGACCGTCCGCCTCGAGGATCCGGGTGAGCTTGCCTTCGATCTCGGGGACCGTCAGGCGGCGGACATCGAAGCGCTGAAGGCGGGACAGGATGGCCGCGGGGAATTTTGATGGCTCGGTCGACGCGAACATGAAGATCACGAAGTCGGGCGGCTCCTCGAGCGACTTGAGCAGGGCGTTCCAGGCCGGGGTCGTGATCTGGTGGGCCTCGTCGAGGATGTAGACCTTGCGTCGGAGATGACCGGGCGGATAGGCCAGGCGCTCGCGCAGGTCGCGCACCTCCTCGATCCCACGATTGGAGGCGGCGTCGATCTCGAGCACATCGAGGGTCGTGCCTTCGCGGATCGCGACGCACGCGTCGCAGACATCGCACGGGTCGCCATCGCGCAGGTCCGTGCAATTGACGGCCTTCGCGAGGATCCGGGCGAGCGACGTCTTGCCGGTCCCGCGCGGACCGACGAACAGGATCGCGTGAGAGACGCGCTCGGTCCGCACGGCGTTGCGGAGCGTCTCGACGACCGCTTCCTGGCCGACGATCTGGCTGAAGGTCTGGGCACGCCAGCGTCGGTACAGCGCCTGGTGCGGGATGGTCGAGGTCACGACCTCCTCCGGTCGAGGGCGAGCGGGATCGTCAATGCCGTGCACCCTCCGTCGATCATCCGTTGGCTCGTGCCCACCGTGACGGGCGGCTCGGACCAGGCCGTTCCGCGGCACCCGACGAATATCGCTTAGTGCTGCTTCCTTCCGGACCTGACACGGTTCGCGGTTCGCCGCTGCGCGGGACCCGGTCCTCAACGTCGCGCCGTCGGGCAGCGTTCGAGAACGGAGACCTCGAGAGGGGATTCAGCCCTGCTGGAGCGGATTGCAGGCTACAGGGCACCGCTAGTTCCCCGCCTAGCACGGCTCGCGAAGGATACCGCGGAAGGCCGCGGTCGTGGCGAAGCCCTGTCCCTGGCGAGGAAACGTCAGCCCGCGGGATCCGGGCGCCGAGGCGAAGGCGGAGCCGAGGACCGGAGCGAGCCCACCTGAGAACCGAGGCCATAACCGTCAGCCCGCCGCGATGGTGGTTCGGGCGAAGGCGGGGCCGAGCACCGGAGCGAGCGCACCCGCAGGTGCGTGAGCGAGGAGCGGAAGCGCCAACGAACGCCCGAGCCGCCAGCGCGGCGGGCGGGTGTGGCGGAGAGGGCGGGATTCGAACCCGCGATGGGTTGCCCCAAACCGCATTTCCAGTGCGGCGCCATAGTCCACTAGGCGACCTCTCCCCGGACAAATCGGGACCGGCCGAACGTGCCGACCGGTCCCTGCGCGATCGAGGATGGCGGAGAGGGCGGGATTCGAACCCGCGGTGCTTTCGCACACCGCTTTTCGAGAGCGGCACCATCAACCACTCGGACACCTCTCCGCCGGAGAGGATACCAAACCCTCGCCGGGAGCCCGGGTGCGGGGCAAGATCCGCCCTCAGCCCCGGGCTACCGCTGCCTCTGTCGGCGTCAGTGCCAGAGACACCACCTGGATGAACGCGCTTGGCTCCCCGCCGGTTTCGCCAATCGGAACACCACCCCAGAGCGCTCGTCGCGAACCAGTCACTGGGAGTAACAACGGTGTTCGCCCTGGCCCGCGCCCGAACCTGGCAGCGGCAACCGCATCGTGATCGACCTTGGCGCGTGCCCCGGCCAGATGACTGGACCGTCGGGACGGAGGTCAGGCGGTCGGGGAGGCCGCGAACAAAGCCTCGGCCTCGTCGCGACGGATGCCGCTCACGACCTTGATCCGGCGCGGCAGCGAGGGATGCTGGGCGAGCTGGATGACCGTGCCAGCCGCCCCATCGCGGCCGTTCGGAACGGCGTACACGAGCGCCTCGACATCGCTCGCGAGGAGTGCGCCCACGCACATGGAGCACGGCTCCTGGGTCGTGAAGATCGTGGCGTCCGCTAGTCGGCTGCGACCGAGCCGCCGGGAGGCCTCGCGCAGCGCGCTCACGACCGCATGGGCCGTCGGGTCGTCCGTCTGCTCGACCCGGTCATGGGCCCGCGCGACCATCGCCTCGTCGACCACGGCGACCGCGGCGACAGGTCGCTCCCCGCGCTCGACGGCCAGCTGCGCTTCCGCGAGGGCCTCGCCCATGAACAGCTCGTAGTTCATGCCCCGATGCTAGCAGACGACCCTGGCCCACCCGTTTCCGCGACCGAACCGCAACCGGTCGGTCCCGAGTCGACGCGCTAGCATGTCGGGCGCCATGTCGACACCGAAACGCATCGCCATCCTTACCGGCGGGGGTGATGTCCCGGGCCTCAACGCGGTCATCAAGAGCGTCGTCTACCGGGCGACCGAAGCGGGTTACGACGTCCTCGGACTGCGCCGCGGCTGGGAGGGTCTCACCCACGTCCAGCCCGAGCTGCCCGACGGCGGACCGGCCGGGTACCTCCGCCCCCTCGATAGGATCAACACCCGCACGATCGACCGGACCGGCGGCACGGTCCTGCACACGTCGCGCACCAACCCGCGCAAGGTGCAGACGGCCGCTCTCCCGCCTTGGCTGCCCAAGAGCGAGCACGCCCGGTACGAGGTCGCCGAGGGTGTCCACGACCTGACTCCGCTGGTGCTCGATCACCTCTCCGCGCTGGGCGTGGACGTCCTGGTGCCGATCGGCGGTGACGACACGCTGTCGTACTCGCAGGTCCTCGCGGACGCCGGCGTCGCTCTCGTGGCGATCCCCAAGACGATGGACAACGACGTCCAGGGGACCGAGTACTGCATCGGCTTTTCGACCGCGATCACCCGCGCCAAGGAGGCGATCAACCGCCAGCGGACGACGCTCGGGTCGCACGAGCGGATCGGCGTGTTCCGGATCTTCGGCCGGGATGCCGGCTTCTCCGCGTTGTACACCGCGTACGTGACGTCCGCCCGGTGCGTGATCCCGGAGGCGCCCTACGACCTCGATGCCCTGGCCTCGCTGCTGGCCCAGGATCACGCCGCCAATCCGAGCCACTACGCCTTTGTCATCACGGCTGAGGGAGCGATCTGGAAAGGGGCCAAGGTGGCCGCCGTCGGGGAGGCCGACGCGTTCGGGCACCGTCACAAGGCCAACGTCGGTGAAGCGCTCGCGTACGAGCTGCGCGCCCGGACGGGGATCGAGACGCTCGCCTCCGAGTTGACCTACGAGCTGCGCTCGGGTGAACCGGATTCGATCGACTCGATGGTCGCGACGACCTTCGCGAACGTCGCGATGGACATGGTCCAGGAAGGAACGACCGGCCGGATGGTCGCGATCCAGGACGGGAAGTACGCGTTCACCGCGCTGCCGGATCCCAGCCTGGGCCCACGGAAGGTCGACGTTCCGGTGATGTACAACGCCAAGCGGTTCCGGCCGCGCTACGAGGGCAAGCTCGGGGACCCGATGCTGCTGGTCGGCCTGGACTGACGCGTCGGTGCGCCGGGGGCGCTAGTCGTCGAGGCCCGAGAGCCCACGGATCGCGCGCGCGAGCGCGGACATGTCCTCGTCGCCGTGTCCACGGGCGATGAGTCCTGACTCCAGTTGCGCGGCCAGCGCGCTGACTGGCAGCGCGGCCCCGAGTTGGGCGGCCAGCTCGAGCGCGATCGCGAGGTCCTTGCGATGGAGCGCGACCTTGAAACCGAGCGGGTAGTCGTTGTCGATCATGCGGCTCGCGCGATTGGCCAGCACCCAGCTCTGCGCCGCTCCCGCGCCGAGCGCGGCCACGACCTGCTCGACGTCGAGGCCCGCCTTCATCGCCAGGACGATGCCCTCGGCGACGCCCAGGTACGCGCCCGCCAGGATGACCTGGTTGACGGCCTTGACCGCCTGGCCGGCACCGATCGGACCGACGTGGGTGATCGTCCGGCCCAGGGCCGACAGGACCGGGCGGGCCTTCTCGACATCGCGCTCGTCGCCACCGACGAAGATCGTCAGCGTGGCGTTCCGAGCACCTTCGCTGCCACCCGAGACCGGGGCATCCACCATCCGGATCTCCCGCTCGCGGAGACGCGCGGCGAAGTCCCAGCTGCCCGACGGGGCGATCGTCGAGCAATCGACGACGAGGGCTCCGGCTCGAGCACCGTCGACGACTCCCTGCTTGCCGAACAGGACGGCTTCGACGTCCGGCGTATCGGACACGCAGATCACGACGATGTCGGCCTTGGCCGCGGCGTTGGCCGGGGAGTCGGCGGTGACGACCCCGAGGTCGGCGAGCTCCGGAGCGCGCCCGGGGGTGCGGTTCCAGGCCGTGACCGGGAAACCGGCACGGGCCAGGTTGGCGGCCATCGATGCGCCCATCGTGCCCAGCCCGAGGAACGCGACTGGCGTCGAGGCGGCGTTCGCGCTCATGGCGTGTTGTCGACCGTGAACGGGAACAGGATCGTCGAGACGGCCCGGGCATCGCTCGTCGAGAAGGTGATCGAATAGGTGTGCGGGCCATCGGCCACGGTCGTCGAGTCCCATGTGAACGTGTACGGCGCGGCGTTGTCGTACTTCACCGCCGCCCCGTCCACCCGGAAGGTGGCGTTCTCCAGGCGGCAGTCCATATCGCAGCGCCCGCCGGCCTTGAACAGCACGGGCCCGCTCACGGTGGCATTCGGCGACGGTGAGGTAAACCAGCCGGTCAGGTTGCGCTTCGTCACGGTGCGCACGGAGGAGACGACGACCAGACCGTTCGACATCGAGGCGCGGGCCGTGAGGCGGGCCAGTCCGTCGGGCTCCTCGAGGGTGTTCCATGGGATCGAGTAGGGGGCCGTGGCATCCGAGCCGATCCAGCGCTCGCCCTGGTAGAAGTCGATGTTGTCGACGGCCGTTCCGGCCAAGTCCGTCGCGCTCGCGCCAACCGTCACGGTCTGCCGTACGGTCGCGCCCTGGGCGGGTCCGCTGATCGTGACGTCTGGGCCGTCGATGCGGAAGCGTCGGGTCGTCGATCCAAGGATCCACGTTCCGCCGTCCCCGGTCGCGCCGACGCGGACGAAGTGGTCGCCCGGCGCCAACCCGCTCAAGTCGACCTGGACCGTGCCGCCGGGCACGGGGATCGTCTCGTACGCGAAGCCATCGATCAGCACCTCGAGGCTATCCACGGTCCCAGGGGAGGGTGTGGTAGCCGACCCGTTGACCGTCAGGGTCGGGCCGTCGACTAACGTGCCGTCCGCGGGCGCAGTGATCGTCACGCTGGCTGTCGTCGAGAGGACGTCGAACGGCTCGACTTGACCGTTCCACACGTGGCCACCCTTGTCGGTGATCCGAACGCGCAGGTTCTTGGTGGCCGTCGCGCCCGGTGTCCAGTTGATGGCGTACGGCGCTGTGGTGTCGGTGCCGACGAGCGTCTCGTTCACGAGGAACTCGACCTTCTCGATCCCGACACCGAGCGCCGGGGTCACCGCCGCCTGGAGACTCGTGGCGGTGCCGCCAATGACTGGGTACGTGTGGAGCGGAGCTAGGGTTGCCGAGGGCGTACCGATCCACATCGGACGTGTCTCGGTCGTGCGCACGACACCGGCCGAGTCGGTGACCCGGGCGGCGACCTCGACGTAGCCGAGGCCTTCCGTGAGACCCGTCAATGCGGCGAGGTTGATCGCGGCGCCGTACGGCTTCGTGGTGTCGCTGGCGACCACCTCGTCGAAGACCAGGAACTCGACCTTGGCCACCGTCCGTCCGCCAGCCCCGAGGGCGGATGCCGACCAGTTCAGCTTCGGTGAGGCGACCAAGTGGACGGTTGGCCCATCAAGGTGGACCTGCGGGTTCGCGACCGTATAGGAGGCCGTGGTGGTCGGTCCGGCCATGCCGAGGACGTCGATGGCCCTCGCCTGGACCTTGATGGTCGTGAGGTTCGGGATCTCGAAGGTGTCGATCGCGGTGGTGTACGGCGCCGTGCTGTCGGAGTCGATCAGCTCGCCGCCATACAGGAACTCGACGCGGTCGACGGCAAACCCGGCCGCGGGGCTCGCGGTCGCCGTGAACGTCTTGAGGCCGCCGACCGGCGAACCGTTCCCGGCCAGCGCGACCGTCGGCAGCGCGATCGGGTCCCAGGTCGCCGGGTCCGACGTGGCGAGGAACTGGTTCTTGGCCGTGTTCCAGTGGGATGCCAGATACGTCCCGGTCTTGGGGTACGGGTTGAAGTAGTCGTCCTTCCCGCAGTCGAACGTCTCCGGGTACGTCTTGGTGCAGCGCTGGTAGAACTTGCTCGTGGGCGTTCCGAGGCCGTCCTGGTAGCACAGGTTGTCGGCACCCTGGTGGGCGAGGGGGCTGTCGTCCCAGCAGTGACCCATGGTCGTGCGCGGAGCGTCGTTCTGGACCGCCCCGATGGTGTGCATCAGCTCGTGGGCGGCGATCGTCGCCCCGTATCCCGCATACGGATGGAAGTCGGTGAAGCATTGCCCGATGACGATGCCGAGCGTGCCGCCCTTGTTGTTGGGGTTGGACGTCGACGGGCTGCTGTTCGACGGGCGCTCGGCGACACCGCCGGCGCAGGGACCGTCATCGACGTAGCCGAGGTACTTCTTGGTCGACGCAAGGAGGCCGCGCGACGCGAGCTCCTGGCGCACGCCCTGGAAGGAGTGCTCAACGCCCGGGCCCATCCTGACCGCGGTGACCTTCAGCTTGCAATCACTGGTCATCGCCCAGCGGACGTGACGGTTCCCCGGCGTGCCGACCGAGCTCTTGACCGAGGCTGCCGACACGCGGAACAGCTCATCGACCGACGCGATCGATCGGCGGATGTGTTCCTTGTACGTGGGGAGGGCGCTCGTGGCGCCCCAGAAGATGTAGAGGACCTCGACGAACGGGCCGGTCGTGTAGCACGGGATGCGCGTGGGGCCGGCCCAGCCTGCGGGAGCCGGGCAATCGGTGATGTTCGCGCCGGACTCGCAGTCCTCGGAGATCGCCGCTGCGACCGATGGGGCGAGCGGCAAGTCCAGGCCGTGCGTGCAGGTGTCGCCGGGCGTCGTATCGGCGACCTCGTACATCCCGAAGCAAGCACCCGACCCACGGCGGAGGCCGAGGAACCGCAGGTCGTCGGTGGACAGCGCCGCCATGCCGCCGTGTCCGTGGCTCGCGCCATCGGGGTGGACGTGATCGGTCGCCTGCATCTTCTCGACGATCGCGCGCATCCGGGCCGTGCGGGTGGCGTCCGGATCGGGTTCGGCACCGAGCGCGGCGGTGGGGACGCCAGCCAGGAGGACGGCCGTCACGATGGCCACCAGGAAACGTCGGCCCGGGCGGCCACGATTCTCGGGCATGCGGTAGACCCCCCAGTGCCTCCACCATCGCGTGGCGACAGGCGCGCGACTTGGGCGGATAGTAGCGGACCCGTCCAACGCGACCATCCGATCCTACGCCCGGCGGTGCGCGGTCGCAACGACTTGCCGCCTTCGGGCATGATGGCGCCGAGCGGAGGTGCTTGATGACCGGGACGGCAAGGGACGAGGCGCAGGCGCACATCGACTCGCTGCCGGAGCCGCGACGGGAGCAGATGCAGCGTCTCCACGACATCCTGCTCGAGGCCCTGCCGGCGGCCGACGTCCGGATGTGGGACTACGGCGGCCCGCTGATCGGGTACGGAACCTACACGTACTCCAACAGCAAGGGCCCGGTCGGGCCGTGGTTCTCGGTCGGACTGGCGAGCCGCAAGAGCTACATCTCGCTGTTCTCGATGGCGACGGGCGCTGGTGGCTACCTCGTCGAGGCGTTGCACGACCGATTTCCGGGCACCAAGATCGGTCGAAGCTGCATCAACATCACGAAGCCAGAGCTCGTCGATGACGCGGCCGTCCGCGACCTGGCCACCGAGACCTGGAAGCAGTTCAAGGACGGCCAACCGCGTCGCTGAGCCGTAATCCGGTTGAGTCCGATGCCCCAGCAGCCATCGAAAGGCGCTCCCCACGAGCGACCTGGGGCCTCATCGTGTTCGACTTCTGGCGCGCCCGGCGGGACTCGAACCCACGACCTTTAGGTCCGCAACCTAACGCTCTATCCACTGAGCTACGGGCGCACATGTGCCGCTGGGACCGCAGAGGTCTGGCGGAGAGGGAGGGATTCGAACCCTCGATGCAGGTTACCCCACATGGCGGTTTAGCAAACCGCTGCACTAGACCTCTATGCGACCTCTCCGTCGATACGGCGGGCGCCATCCTATCATGAGCGACCGCGGCGGCCGGAGGCCGTCATGGGCGCGGCGGGACGACATGCGAGGAGCTCCGATGCCCGGCCGGCAGGCACCCGCGCCCAGTCGGGTCGAGGGGTAGTGTCTCAGTTTGAATCGAACAGCTCGCCCCCGATCGCTGAGTCAGACGACGACGAGACGACCGGTGACGAGGCTGAGGGTAGCTAGGTCCTGAGTTTCAGGCCACCGCTCCAAGATCGCGTCTATCGCGTCCACCGTCGCCTTGGCGCGACGGTTCGGATCGGCCGGCATCTTGCGCTTGATCGCTGTGATCAAGTCAGCTCCGAGGCGAGCAAAGCGACCCCTACCAGTAAGACGAATCCGCACACCATGCCCAGGAGCATGGACAGCCGTCTGTTGCGGGTGCGGTGTTCCATGTACCTAGCATCGGCCGATGCTCAGGTACCGTCAACGGCTTCGCGATTCGAACTGCGACACTACCGGTCGATGAGGCTCGTTGACAGCCAACGGCTCGCTCGGCCACACTCCGCGCACGTTATGAACCGCACCTTCTACTTTCGAAGCCCGGCATGAACGTTCTCGGTCGCTAGACCGGGGGCACGGGTCGTGCCGGGCAAACGAAGCAGAGGCAAGACCTCTGCTTTTTTGTTTGGCCGACCGACCGACGAGGAGACAGATCCGCGATGTTCGTCGTGATGGCCAGGAGCGCGAGCGAGGCCGAGATCCTGGGGGTCAAGAGCCAGATCCTCGCCGAGGGGCTGACCCCGTATGACCACGTGGGCGCGGAGCGGGTCGTCGTCGCGGTCGTCGGCGAGATCGGTGGGCGCAAGGCCGTGCTCGTCGATCGTCTCGGCGCGCTGCCCGGGGTCGAGACCGTCACGCCGATCAGTCGGCCGTTCAAGCTGACCTCGCGCGAGTTCCGACCCGAGGACACCGTGATCCGGGTCCTCGATGCGGTCATCGGGGATGGGACGCTGACGATGATGGCCGGGCCCTGCTCGGTCGAGAGTCGCGACCAGCTGTTCGAGACGGCCGACGCGGTCAAGGCGGCCGGGGCCACGATCCTGCGCGGCGGCGCGTTCAAGCCGCGGACCAGCCCGTACTCGTTCCAGGGCCTGGGCGTGGAAGCCTTGCGCTATCTCGCCGAGGCGCGCGAGCGCACCGGTCTGCCGATCATCACCGAGGTGATGGAGCCGTCCCAGGTCGACATCGTCGCGGAGTATGCCGACATCCTCCAGATCGGCACCCGGAACATGCAGAACTACTCGCTGCTGCGCGACGTCGGGCGGGTCGCCCGGCCGGTGATGCTCAAGCGCGGCTACGGCGCGACCATCGAGGAATGGCTGATGGCCGCCGAGTACATCGTCAGCTCCGGCAATCCCAACGTCATCCTGTGCGAGCGCGGGATCCGGACGTTCGAGACATACACCCGGAACACCATGGACCTCTCGGCCGTGCCGCTGGTCCACCACCTGACCCACCTGCCGGTCATCGTGGATCCGAGCCATGCCACCGGCAAGCGCTGGCTGGTCAAGCCGCTCGCCATCGGCGGGGTCGCGGTCGGTGCCGACGGCGTCATGGTCGAGGTCCACCCGACCCCGGACCAGGCGCTGTCCGACGCGGAACAGCAGCTCACGCTCGATCAGTTCCGCGACCTGATGACCGACATCGTCCCGGTCCACGCCCACGTCCGCGGCATGCGTGGCGAACCGGTCGTCGCCGGGGCGGCGGCGGCCGTCGGGGCCGGCGGAGAGTTGGCGAAGCATTGATCGAGATGGACGTCGCCACGGTCCGGCCGGCCGCGCGCCTGCGCGGTGAGCTCCGGCTGCCCGGCGACAAGTCGGTCAGCCACCGGGCGCTCATCCTCGCGACGCTCGCCCCCGGGGAGAGCCGGATCAGCGGCGCCGGCGACGGGGCGGACGTGCGGTCCAGCGCGGCGATCATGCGCGCCCTGGGCGCGACCGTGGAACGGGCCGCTGACGACGGTGATGGCCGGAACGTGGCCTATCGGGTCGTGAGCCCGGGCGCCGACGGCCTCCACGAGCCGGCCGAGACCCTCGACTGCGGCAACTCCGGCACGAGTCTGCGACTCATCACCGGGATGCTGGCCGGACTGCCCATGACCAGTACCCTCGATGGTGACGACTCATTGCGTCGCCGTCCGGTCGCTCGTATCATCGAACCACTGCGCCGGATGGGTGCGGTCCTCCACGCTCGCCGAGACGATTCCCTCCCTCCCGTCACCGTGGTCGGGCACACCCCGTTGCAGGCGGTGGACTACACGACCTCGGTGCCGTCGGCACAGGTGAAGTCGGCCGTCTTGCTGGCGGGCCTGCGGGCCGAGGGTCGGACGACCGTCCGGGAACGGGTCGCGACGCGCGACCACACGGAGCGCATGCTCCGGGCTCGCGGGGTGCCGGTGGAGCGCACCGCGACGGAACAAGGGGTGGCCTGGACGGTGGAAGGTGGGAAGACGGTGCGATCGATCGACGAGCGCGTTCCGGCCGACGTGTCCGCCGCTGCGTTCTGGCTCGTGGCTGCCGCGATCCATCCCGACGCCGAGCTGACCCTGCGTGACGTCGGCGTGAACCCGACCCGCCGCGCGGTCATCGACATCCTTCGCTCGATGGGCGCGGACATCGACGAGCGTCCGACGAGCGTCGCCGCCGACCCCGACGCCGGCGAGCCCCTCGCCGATCTCGTCGTCCGATCCTCCGAGCTACGCGCGATCGACCTGGGTCCGGCCGAGGTGGCCGCCGCGATCGACGAGATCCCGGTGCTCTGCCTCGCGGCGGCGCGGGCGCGCGGCACGACGACGATCCGTGGCGCCGGCGAGTTGCGGCACAAGGAATCGGACCGCATCGCCGGCATCGCTGCGGGGCTCGCAGCGCTGGGGGCGCGCGTGGAGGTCGATGGCGACGACCTGCGCATCCATGGCGGAGCCAGCCTTCACGGCGCGGCGACCGACAGCCTCGACGATCACCGGCTCGCGATGACGTTCGCGATCGCCGGCCTCATCGCCAACGACGTCACGACCATCGCGCGGCCCGGGTCGGCCGCGGTTTCCTATCCCGGCTTCTTTGCCGATCTCGAAGGGGTACGAGCATGACGAAGCGCGTCGTCCTCATCGGTCATCCGGTGGCCCACTCCCTGTCGGGGGCGATGCAGCAGGCCGCGTTCGACGAGCTCGGCATCGATGCGCGCTACGAGTCGTGGGACCGCGCGCCGATCGCGCTCGCCGACGCCATCACCGAGTTGCGCGGCGACGACTTCCTGGGGGCCAACGTCACGATCCCGCACAAGGAGCGGGTCGTCCCGATGGTCGAGCGCCTGACCGAGGAGGCCGGGGCGACCGGCGCGGTCAACACGCTGACCCGTGAAGGCAAGCGGCTGGTCGGCCACAACACCGACGTGGCCGGGCTTCAAGGTCGCCCTCGATCGGCTGGTCGGTCGTCAGAAGATGCCGCGCCAGGCCGTGGTTCTGGGGGCCGGCGGCGGCGCCCGGGCGATCGTCTATGGCCTGATCCGCGAGGGCTTCACCCGGGTCATCGTGTTCAACCGCCACCTCCACCGGGCCGAGGGGCTCGTCAAGCACTTCGGCCGGAGCGCCGCTCACATGGAGCTGCGCGCCATGCCCTGGCACGAGTCGATCATCGAGAACGAGCTCACCAAGACCAAGCTCCTGGTCAACGCGACCTCGATCGGGCTGACGACCGACGTGAGCCCGGTCCCGGCCGAGGTGCTCCACGACGAGCTGCTGGTACTTGACCTCATCTACTCGCGGACGAGGTTGCTGCGCGACGCGGAGGCCGCCGGGGCGACCGTTGCCGACGGCGAGCTGATGCTGCTCCACCAGGGTGCGGCGGCGTTCACGTTGTGGACCGGCCAGCCCGCCCCGCTCGAGCTCATGCAGGCCAAGCTCGCCGAGGCCCGCGCCGGCGGACTCCGATCGGCCGAGGGCGAACCGACCGGCGAACCGGCGGCCGCCGCGGCCGAGTGACGGCGTTCCGCTTCCTCACCGCCGGGGAATCGCACGGGCCGGCCCTCGGCGTGACCATCGAGGGTGTGCCCGCCGGCCTTGCGCTGACCGAAGACCTGATCGCGGCTGACCTGTCGCGGCGGCAGAAGGGGTATGGCCGGGGCGCCCGCCAGGCGATCGAGCAGGATCGCGCCGAGATCCTCGGTGGGGTGCGCCATGGCCGGACCCTCGGCTCGCCGATCCTCATGCTCGTTCGCAATCGCGACTGGGAGAACTGGACCCGGGTCATGCAGGTCGGCCCGCTGACCGAGACGGAGGCGGCCGAGCTTGCGACCCTCGCGGACGGCGGGAACAAGCGGGCGACGCCGGTGACGCGGGTCCGGCCCGGCCACGCCGATCTGGCCGGCGCCCTCAAGTACGGCTTCAATGATGTCCGCAACGTGCTCGAGCGCGCGTCCGCGCGCGAGACGGCCGCCCGTGTGGCCGCCGGGGGCGTGGCGCGCGCGTTCCTGCGCGAGCTGGGCATCGAGACCTGGTCCTTCACCGCGGAGGTAGGTGGCGTCGCCGTCGACCCGGCGAATTGCACCCGCTCGCGCGAAGAGGCCGACGCGTCGCCGTTGCGCTGCCCGGACCCCGCGGCGGAGACGGCGATGATCGCCCGGATCGATGAGGCGCGGTCGAACGGCGACACGGTCGGTGGGGTCTTCGAGGTCGTGGTCCACGGGCTGCCGATCGGGCTCGGGTCGTATGTCCACTGGGACCGGCGCCTCGACGCGGCCCTGGCGGCCGCGGTCATGAGCATCAACATCGTCAAGGGCGTGGAGTTCGGCCTCGGGTTCGAGCAGACCCGCCGGTTCGGGTCGACGGTCCACGACGTGATCGCCGGCCGCGACGACGCCGGCCGCTGGGTCCATCGCTCCAACAACGCCGGCGGCCTGACCGGCGGCGTCACCAACGGCGAACCGCTCGTCGTGCGTGGCGCCGTCAAGCCGATTTCCACGCTCGCGCGGCCGCTGCCGTCGGCGGATCTCATCACGGGCGAGGCGGTCGACAAGGCGCATTACGAGCGCAGCGACATCAGCGTGGTGCCAGCCGCGGGCGTCGTCGCCGAAGCGATGGTCATGCTCACGCTGGCCTCGTTCGTCATGGAGAAGCTCGGCGGCGACACGGTCGAGGACGTCGCCGCGAATCTGGCTACGTACCGCGCCCGGATCGCGCAGACCCTGGCGGTGCCCGTCGCCGGCGGTGTCCGGGATGGCGCGGTCGCGCGCGACGACGGTGAGACGCCCCGACCTGTCCACGGGCTGACCGGCTCGGACGAGGCCGGGTCCGGCGGCGACGACTAGGGCGCGGCGATGGACATCGTGCTGGTCGGGCTGCCCGGGAGCGGCAAGAGCGTGGTCGCCAAGCGGCTGGCGCATCGTCATGCGGCGACCTTCATCGACCTCGACGGTGGTATCGAGCGCGCCGACGGCCGGTCCATCCCGAGCGATCTTCGAGGAGGACGGCGAGGCCGCGTTCCGCGCGTTGGAGCGGCAGGCCGTCGCGGACCTGGGTCCGGCCGACTCCGACACCGAGGTCCGCCGGGTGATCGCCACGGGCGGTGGCGCCATCGTCGATCCGCGGAACCGGTGGGCGTTGTACCGCGGCCGGGTCAGCATCTGGCTGGACAGCCGGCCCGAGGTCCTGGCCCAGCGCCTTCGCCGCTCCCCGCACGTCCGGCCCCTGATCACCGGGCACGATCCGATCGGCACGATCCGGGATCTCGGGGCACGGCGCGAGCGGTTCTACGCCGCGGCCGACATCCACATCTCGGGCGTGGCCGAGGTCGCGAGCGTCGTGGAGGCCGTGGAGCGGTACGTGGCGAACCAGGCCGCGCGACGACCCGGCCACGACGCCGATGCCGCCGCCGGTGCCGGTCCGACGATGCTGCTGCGCGCGGCGACCCCGATCGGCCGCGTCCTCATCGGTGACGGGATCGCCGCATCGGCCGTGGACGATGCCCTGCGCCAGCTCGAGGCCCGCCGGGCGATCCTCGTGTCGGAGCCGGGCGCGTGGGACGCGGCAGGGGCCGCGATCGGCGCGGCGCTCGAGGCCGCCGGTTGGTCGGTCGAGACCCTCATGCTGCCGCAGGGCGAGGCCGCCAAGCGCCTGTCCGTGCTCGAGACCGCGGCCAGCGACATGGCCCGCCGACGTGTCCGCCGTGATGAGCCGATCGTCGCGATCGGTGGGGGCGCACTCGGCGACAGCGCCGGGTTCCTCGCGGCGACGTACCTGCGCGGCATCCCGGTCGTCCACGTCCCGACGACCCTCGTCGCCCAGATCGACTCGTCGATCGGTGGCAAGACCGCGGTCGACCTGCCCGAGGGCAAGAACCTCGTCGGTGCGTTCCACCAGCCGGCGGCCATCGTCATCGATGTCGCGTTGCTCGGCACGCTACCGGAGCGCCACCGACGCGCAGCGCTCGGGGAGGCCGTGAAGATGGCCGCGCTCGGCGACGAGCGGCTGTTCGAGCTGCTCGAGCAGCACGGCGAGGAGATCGCCCAGGGCGATGGGGCGTCGGCCGCCCGTGGCGAGGTCGCCGAGCTGGTCGAGCGGTGTGCCTGGGCCAAGGTCGAGGTCGTCGGTGCCGATGAACGCGAGCGTGGGCCGCGTGCCGGCCGCATCAACCTCAACCTGGGCCACTCGCTGGGCCACGCCGTGGAGGCTGCGGCCGGGTTCGAGGAGCTGCTCCACGGGGAGGCGGTGGCGTACGGGCTGCGGGCCGCCTGCCGGATCGGCTGGACGCTTGGCGTGACGCCGCCGGAGCGGGCGACCCGCATCACGCGGCTCCTCGACGCGCTGGGTCTGGCGCGCGAGCCCCTCCCCTACGACCTCGAGGTCGTCCTTGGCCACCTCGCGGCCGACAAGAAGCACGAGGGCGACCGGTTGCGCTGGGTCCTGCCCACCGCGGACGGCGTCGAGGTGCACACCGATGTGCCCGACGACGTCGTCCGCGACGCCGCCGGGTCGCTGCTGGCCGCCGGGACCGCCTCGTGACCCGCGTGCTCATCCTCCAGGGCCCGAACCTCAACCTCGTGGGTACGCGCGAGCCCGAGATCTACGGGTACGAATTGCTCGAGGAGATCCATCGCGGGATCGCCGCCCGGGCGCTGGAGCTCGGTCTCATCGTCGACTTCTTCCAGTCGAACCACGAGGGCGCCTTGATCGATCGATTGCACACGCGCGACTTCGATACCGCCATCGTCAATGCCGGCGGACTGACCCACACGAGTGTCGCGTTGCGAGATGCGCTTCTCGCGATCCAGCGGCCGTTCATCGAGGTCCACCTGTCCGACCCGTCGCGGCGCGAGCCGTTTCGAGCGGTGAACTTCCTCCACGACATCGCGCTCGAATCGATCGTCGGGCAGGGCGCGCGCGGCTACCACCTCGCGCTCGAGTCGATCGCCCGGCGATTCGGAGGAGCCCGTGCCTGACGGCCGGAAGCGACGACCGGCCGAGACGCCGGAGCTGCGGCGGTTGCGCCGCCGGATCGATGTGCTCGACCGGCGCATCGTGGCGCTGCTCAATGAACGGGCCGCCATCGCGCGGGAGGCCGGACGGGCGAAGTACGAGGCCGGCAGGACGGCGATCCGTGACGCCGAGCGCGAGCGTGAGGTCCTGCTGCGCGTCTCGATGGCGAACGAGGGGCCGCTGCCCCAGGCGGACCTGCTCGCGCTCGTATCGGCGGTTGTTCGCGGCGACCCGCGAACTCGAGTCGCGGGATCGGGAGCGCGGCGACGACCCGTCCTGACGCTGGGGTCGCTGCCGCACGGTGCCCTGACCCGGTTCGCGCCGGCGCCGACCGGGTTCCTGCACCTGGGCCACGTCGCGAACGCGGCCTGGGTGTGGGGCTTGGGCCGCGCCATCGGCGGGCGGGTGCTCCTCAGGATCGAGGACCATGACCGACAGCGCTGCCGGCCCGAGTACGACGCGGCGCTGCTCGAGGACCTGGACTGGCTGGGGTTCCGGGCGGATCATCGGGCCGGTGCGCCAGTCGGACGCAGGACGCGACGGAGGCCTACGAGGCGGCGGCGGCTCGGTTGCGCGCGGATGGCCTGGTGTACGGATGCGACTGCACGCGGTCCACGTTCGCGGCGCGTCCCTGGTCCGGGCCGGGATGCCCGGGCGGCTGTCGGTCCCGGAGTCTCGCCGGGCCCGTGCTCCGGGTCGCCCTGGGTGATGGCTCGGAGCCGTGGGCGGACGGCCTGGCGGGGTCCTCAGCGGGCGACGGTCGCGGCGACCGGCGATCTCCCGATCCGCGACCGGCACGGCAACTGGACGTACGGCTTCTGCGTCGTCGTCGACGACCTGCGCCAGGGGGTGGACCTCGTCATTCGCGGCGAGGACCTCTTCGACGCGACGCCGTCCCAGATCCGGCTCGGGCCGAGTCCTGGGTCGCGGGGAGCCGCCGATGTTCCTCCACCACCCGCTCATCCGCCGGCCCGACGGCCGCAAGCTCTCCAAGTCGGACGGTGACACGGGTGTCCGAGAACTGCGCGCCGACGGTCGATCAGCCGTCGATGTCATCGAGGCCGCGGCATCGGCCTCGGGTTGGGATCGGGCCTGGACCGAAGGGTCACGATCAGCATCGGACGACCCGCGCGCGACGTCCAACGGCTGAGACGGCGACGGGTCGCGCTGCCGACTTGGCCGAGGTCGGCTCACGACCTCTCCGTGCGGTCCTCGATCTCCCAGGCGTGGTCGAGGGCGTGCCAGGCGATCCGGCGGGCGGCGTAGCGGAGGGTCCACTTGCGGTCGGCGAGCGGGGAGCCGTCGGAGGGTTCGCGGAGGACCTCGAGCACGGCCGATCGCTCGGCACGGACCGCGGCACGGTCGTCGGGCGTCGGTGCCTTGCGGCGGAGGCCGATCTCGTAGGCGTACGCGTGGTCGGCCTCGATGACGTGCCCGATCATCTTGGCCGTGTCGCGGCCGCCGCCGCGGGGGCCCTTGCGAAGGGTCGGTGGCGCCTTCGCGGCGATGCGATCGAAGGTCGTCCATGCCGCCTCGACGAGGCTCGCGATCCGCTCCGCCTCGGCGGCCGTGACCCGCTTCCGGTCCCGCTTCGTGATGTTCGACGGCACGCCGAACTCCGTGCCGCCCCCGCCCCCGACCGACTCGACCGTATGCAGTTCGTCGGCCTCGATGGCCGGGAAATCGAGTCCGGCGAGCTTGGCGACCCTGGCGTAGCGGTCGGCGTGGTCGAGCAGCGACTCGATCGCGAGATCGCGGTCCTTGCCGCTGCGGCACCAGCCGGGCCAGTCGACCGCCCAGACGAACACCTTCTTCGGGGCGGCTTCCTCGGCGATGTCGATGCGCGACTTCGTCATCGGTTCACACCTGCGCCTCGAGACCGTCCGCCAGCCCGCCGATGAACTCCACGATCTCCGGCGCGTGGTGTCGGTCCGGGTCGAGATCGGGATTGTAGATCGTGACGGTGGCGCCGAGGCACCCGCCCATCGAAAGCGCGGCGCGCGTCAGCGTCGGTCAGTTCCGGCCACGACAGGCCGCCGGCCTGCTCGTAGTCGACCGCCGGCAGGGCCTCGCTGGACAGGACGTCCAGGTCGATGTGCAGCCACCAACCGGTCGGGGATGCGATACGACCGACGGCTTCCCGCGCGGCGCCGGCCGGGTCGGCCCGGACCGCCGCGTCGTCGAGGAGTGCCACCGTGCCATCGAGGGAGACCACGCCGGCGGCATCGAGCTCGTCTCCGTCGCGGGCGCCAAGCACGGCGACATGTTCCGCGTCGAGCCGAGGGATCTGCGCTCGGAGCGACGGCTCGAGGCCATCGATCGAGCGGCCGAGCAGTAGCCCCAGCTCCATGTCGGCGGCCTCACCGGTCGTCGAGGCGGCCGGGGGCCAGGCGTCCTCGTGGCCGTCGACGAACAGCAGGCCGGGTGGCGTGCCGGAGGCGTCGGCACATCCGGCGAGCGCGCCGATCAGGACCGGGCAATCGCCGCCCACGACCAGGAGGCGCTGGCCGCGCCGGCCAGCAGCGGCGCACCTGCCCGCGGACGCGGGCGAGCGTCCGTGCCAGGTTGGCGCCATCGATGATGCCGTCCGGCCCGCGAATCGGGGATGGCTCGTCGACCTGGACGTCACCGAGGTCCACGATCCGGACCTCCCGTTCCAGTTGTTGGACCAGGCCCGCCCCGCGCAGCACCCCGGGAGCGCGCGCCACGCCATCCGTCGTGCCCGACGAGTTCGTCGGGACCCCGAGCAGGGCGATCGTCACGTGGCGGCTCGCAGCTCCTCGACGAGGCGGCGCAGACCATCGATGTCGCGGCCCGTCCGGGCCGAGGGCGTCGACCAGAGCCGAGGCCACGATGACGCCGTCCGCGCCGGCCTTGGCGATCGCCCGGACATGGGCGGGCTTGGAGACGCCGAACCCGACGCCGACGGGGACGGGCGAGACGGCGGTCACGTCCCGGACCAGCCGACCGACCGACCTGGGCAGGGCGGTCCGGGCACCGGTCACGCCGACCAGCGACACGCAGTACAGGAACCCGCCGCTGCGTGCGGCGATCTCGGCTCGCCGGTCCGGCGGCGTAGTTGGCGCGACGAGGTACACGACCGCCAGGCCGACCGCCCGGGCCACCGCCTCGAACGGCGCGCCCTCGTCAGGCGTCAGGTCGGCGACGATCAGTCCGGCCGCGCCAGCCCCGGCCAGGCGTCGGGCGACGGCCTCGCCATCGCCACCCCCGAGGACCTGGTTGGCGTACCCCATGGGCACGAGGGGCAGGTCCGGCCGGGCCGCTCCGATGCGCTCGATCAGCCTGAGCGAGCCTTCCAGCGTGGCACCGGCGCCAAGGGCGACCTGCGATGCCCGCTGGAGCGTGGCACCGTCGGCGAGCGGATCGCTGTACGGCAGACCGACCTCGAGCAGATCGGCGCCTGCGTCGGCGGCCGCGATCGCGATCTCGAGGCTCGTCTCGGCGTCCGGATAGCCGGCGACGACGTACGGGATGAGCGCCGCCCGACCCTCGTCGCGGGCCCTGGAGAAGGCGGCGGCGATGCGCCGGGCACCGGGTGTGTCGTTGGTGCCGGCGATGGCGCCGGGGAGCGTGGCGAGCAGGGTCGTCATCGCCCGTCCCGCCACGCCGCGGCCAGCTTCTTCGGTGCTGTCCGGGCCCAGGCGCCTTCGATCGTCTCGCGCAGGACGTCGTCCGGGATCCGCTCGAACGCGAGATCGACCCAGCCGAACCGTCCGACGTACGACGCGACGCTCGCGCCATCCGGGAACGCGCTGATGAGCGCGCCCTGCTCGTCCATCGACGTCCGGACGCTCCCCCCGGAGCCGTCCTCGGCCATGATCACGAAGATCTTGTCGCGGACCCGGAACGTCGGATGGCCCGGGTTGTCCTCGTCGCCCCAGGTTTCCTTCTCGGTCGTCTCGGGCAGGCCGAGGCACAACGCACGGACGTCAGCGCCCGTCACCGGGCGGATTCCCACGGCTCGACGTCGTCGAATCGGGCCAGTGCGGCGAGGTCCTTGTCGCCACGCCCCGAGAAACCGAGGAGGACCACGAGCTCGCGTTCGGGATCGAAGCCACCGGCGAGGCCATCGGCACCGGCAAGCACCTTGGGGAGTGCCGCGATCGCGTGCGCGGTCTCGAGCGCGGGCAGGATCCCTTCGGTCCGCGTGGTGGCCTTCATCGCGGCCACGGCCTCGCGGTCGGTGGCGGCGGCGACCTCGATCCGTCCGGCCTCCGCCAGCGCGGCCAGTTGCGGGCCGATCCCCGGGTAGTCAAGGCCGGCCGAGGCCGAGTGCGCCTCGATCACCTGACCGTCGCGGTCCTGGAGCATCAGGGAGCGCGATCCGTGGAGGATGCCGGGGGTGCCGCCGAGGATCGCGGCGGCATGACGACCCGTGTCCATGCCGTCGCCGGCGGCCTCGGCGACCGCCAGGCGGACGGTCGGCTCCCCGATGAACCGGGCCAGGAGGCCGATCGCATTGGACCCGCCACCGACACAGGCGATGGCCAGGTCCGGCAGGCGGCCCTCCACGTCCTGGAGTTGGGCGGCAGCCTCGTCGCCGATCCGCCGCTGGAGATCGCGGACGATCGTCGGGTACGGATGCGGACCCATCGCGGAGCCCAGGACGTAGTGGGTCGACTCGACGTTCGTGACCCAGTCGCGCATCGCCTCGTTGACGGCGTCCTTGAGCGTGGCCGTCCCCGAGGTGACGCTCCGGACTTCGGCGCCCAGGGCGCGCATCCGCAGGACGTTGGGCCCCTGGCGCTCGATGTCCTCGGCACCCATGTAGACGACGCACGGGAGGTCCAGCAACGCGCAGGCCGTGGCGGTCGCGACGCCGTGCTGGCCGGCGCCGGTCTCGGCGATCACCCGGGTCTTGCCGAGGCGACGGGTAAGGAGCGCCTGGCCGAGGGCGTTGTTGATCTTGTGGGCGCCGGTGTGGGCGAGGTCCTCGCGCTTCAGGTACAGGCGGAGGCCGGGGATCTCGTCGGTCCGGCGGCCGGTGCCGTCATCGCCGACGAGCCGGCGAGCCTCCACTCGGACGGCGGTGGCGAGCCGGTCGGCCCGGTACAGCGCCGTGGGCCGGCCGGCGAACCGCTCCAGCAGCACGCGCAGGTCCGCCCAGAACACCGGATCGTGTCGCAGCGCGTCATACGCGGTCTCGAGCTGGGCGAGTGCCGCCATCAGCGTCTCGGGCACGTATCGGCCGCCGAAGTCGCGCTCCATGCCCCAGCGGCCGGCGCCGTCAGCGTCCAGGAGCCCGGCATGGACCGGCGTGGGCCCGAATGGCACGTTCGGTCGATCGTCGCGCGCGGCACGGGCCCGCTTCACGAACAACGCGACCTTGAACGGGTCCTTGCGCGGCCGCTCCCCGGGGTCTCGAGGCGCCTCCACGCCGCTCGCGACGTCCACGCCGACGGCCGGGATCTCGCGCAGGGCCGCCGCGACGTTCGCCGCGCTCAGCCCGCCGGCGAGCACGACCGGGATCTCGCGTGCGACCGCGGCACTCACCGTGGTCGCGGCACGGACGCCGGTGCCGCCGGGATGCGGGCCGCCCGCGGTGTCGATGAGAACGCGCTGCGCCCCCGCGGCGAGGAACGCGCGGGCGGCCTCGACCCCCTCCCCCGCGCTCCGCGCCGACGCGTCCCCATCGGCGTCGGCCGGCAGGTGGACGGTCTTCCAGGCGGGCCGTGCAGACGCCGCGATGGTCGCGACCGGCTCGCGGCCGCTGAACTGCACGGCATCTGGATCGATCGCGGCGACGAGCGCCGCAAGATGCTCCGTCGTGGGATCGGCGACGACCGCCACGATCTGGGGTCGCGACCCGTTGCTCGCCGCGGCTCGGATGGTGCCGGCCAGCGCAGCCGCCTCGTCCACCTCCAGCGCGCGGGGCGTGCCGGGCGCCAGGTTGAGCCCGATCGCGTCCGCCTCGGACCGAACCGCCGCGAGCGCCCCAGCCTCGTCGGTCACGCCGCAGATCTTCACGAACGGTCGCCGTGCGACGTTGGCCGGGTCCTGCGGGGGCCGCCCGGCGGCCACGAACGCCCGAGCCACCGCGGTCGCGTCCGGCGCCCGCATGAGCGCCTCGCCGACGAGCGCGCCATCGAACCCGAGTGCCCGCCATCGAGCGAGCGTCTCGGCGTCTCGCACGCCCGATTCCGCGATCACGAGCCGGTCATCCGGCACGAGGCCTCGAAGCCGATCCGCCCGTTCCGTGTCGACCCGGAGCGTGCGGAGGTCCCGGTTGTTGAGGCCGATGAGCCGGGCGTCGGTCGCCAGCGCCGCCCGAAGCTCCCGCTCGTCGTGGGCCTCCACGAGCGGCTCGAGCCCGAGTGCGAACGCTTCGTCGACGAGCCGGCGCAGCCTGGCCGGCGTGTGCAGGACGGCGAGCAACAGGACGAGATCCGCGCCGGCCTCGCGCAGGATCGGCAACTGACGCGGGTCGACGACGAATTCCTTGGCGAGCACCGGGACCGCAACGGCTGCGCGCACGGCCCGCAGGTCGTCGATCGAGCCGCCGAACCAGCGCGGCTCGCACAGCACGGAGATGGCCGCCGCACCACCGGCCTCGTACGCGCGGGCCCGCGCGACGATGTCCTCACCGCTCCCCGCGATGCGTCCGGCCGACGGCGACGAGCGCTTGATCTCGGCGATCAGATGCAGGCCCGGAGCGGCCAGACGCTCGGCGATGGGTCGCGGGGGGGCCGCGGCAGCCAGTCTCGGCCGGCCCCGGCACGGACGTCAGCGCGTCCGCCAGGTCCTCCCGCCGGCGCGCGGCGATCTCGGCCACGACGTTTCCGGCACCGGCCGGCGCCTGTGGCCACGGTCATGCCGGTGCCCCGGCCTCGGCCCCGGCGGTTGTCCCGGCGGCCGATGCCGCCTCGGCGGCGATCCGTTCCGCCCGAAGCGCCTCGAGCAGCTGGGCCGACAGTCCGGCATCGATGGTCAGCCCCGCCCGCTCGATGCCGTCCTCGAGCGTCTCGACGATCCCGGCCGCGACGAACGCGGCCCCGGCGTTGAGCAGGACGACGTCGCGCCGCGCACCGGGCTCACCCCGCAACACCGCCTCGACGTAGCGCGCGTTCGTGGCGGCATCGCCACCGGCGAGCTTCGACGTCGCGGTCGCCTTCAAGCCGAGGGCCACCGCGTCGACGAAGCGCTGCTCGACGCCGTCCTCCGTCACGTCGTACATGACGCCGGTGCCATCGAGCGGCAGCTCGTCGACGCCCGCTCCGTGGACCACGAGCGTCCGCTCCGTGCCGAGTCGATGGACGACCTCGGCGAACCGCCCGGCCGCCCGCTGGTCGCCGACCCCCAGCAGCTGCCGGCGCGTCCCGGCCGGGTTGGTGAGTGGGCCGAGGAGGTTGAACGCCGTGCGCACCCCGATCTCCTTGCGGGTCGGGGCGGCGTGGCGCATGGCCGGGTGGAAATTCGGGGCGAAGAGGAACGCGAAGCCGTGGTCGGCAAGCGCGGCCGCCGCGGACGCCGCGTCGTGATCGATCCGGATGCCGAGCGCATCGAGCACGTCCGCCGAACCCGACTTCGAGGTGATCGCCCGGTTGCCGTGCTTGGCCACCGGCACCCCGGCCGCAGCAACCACGAGCGCGGCCGTCGTCGAGATGTTGAACGTGCCGCTGCCGTCGCCGCCGGTCCCGACGACGTCCACAGTCCCCTCGGGCGCCTGGACGCGTGACGACGCGCTCGCGCATCGCCGTGGCGAAACCCGCCAGCTCGTCGACGGTCTCGCCGCGCATCCGCAGACCCATGAGCATGGCCGCAAGCTGGGCCGGTGTCGCGTCGCCGTCCATCACGGCGCCCATCGCGAGGCTGGCTTCCTCGAGCGTGAGCGTGCCGCCCTCGACGATGGTCGTGAGGGCGGTCCGGACGTGCTCGCTCATCGGGCCGTCTCCAGCTCGGCCAACCCGGCCGTAGCGAACGACCCGGTCGCGTCATCCAGGAGCGACGCCTCCCCTTCCCCGGCCTGGCGCAGGAAATTCGCGAGCAGATGCGGACCCTGCGGCGTCAGCACGCTCTCGGGGTGGAACTGGACGCCCTCCATCGGCAGGGCGACGTGGCGGATGCCCATGATCACGCGGTCGACCTCGCTCATCGCCGTGACCCGAAGCTCCGGCGGCAGGGTCGCCGGGTCGACCGCCAGCGAGTGGTAGCGCGCCGCCATGAACGACGGCGGCATCCCCTCGAGCAGCCCCGCCCCATCATGGGTGACCTCGGACGCCTGGCCGTGGACGAGGGTCGGGGCGCGCACGATGGACGCTCCGAACGCCGCCGCCATCGACTGCATGCCGAGGCACACGCCGAGCAACGGGATCTCGCGCTGCGCGGCGACCTCGATGGTCGCGACCGACACGCCGGCGTCGTCGGGATCGCCCGGTCCGGGCGAGATGACGATCCCCCGCAGGTCCGCGTCAGGATCGGCGGCGAGCGCCTCGAGACCGGCTCGATCGATGGCGTCGTTGCGCACGACGCGGACATCGGCGCCGGCGGCCTGGAGGGCCTGCACGAGGTTGAACGTGAAGCTGTCGTAGTTGTCGACGACGAGGATCACGCCGACGCTCCGGCCGGCGCCGCCGGCTCCTCGGTCGGGGAGCGGGGCGTGTCGGGGATCCCGGCTGCCATCTCGATCGCGCGGCGGAGGGCCGCGGCCTTGTGCTCGGTCTCCTCGAACTCGGACTCCGGCACGGAGCCCGCGACGATGCCGGCGCCGGTGTGGACGTGTGCCTGGCCGTCCTTGAGGACGGCGCTCCGGATCGTGATCGCCGTGTCGAGGTTGCCGTCGTACCCGAGGTAGCCCACCGCGCCACCGTACAGGCCACGCCGCTCGCCCTCCGCAGCGGCGATCAATTGCATCGCGCGGACTTTCGGCGCGCCGCTGAGGGTGCCCGCTGGGAACACGGCCCGGAGCGCATCGAGCGCATCGAGCTCCGGCTTGAGCCGTCCCTCGACATGGGACACGAGATGGAGGACGTGGCTGTAGCGCTCGACCTCCATGTACTTGCTGACCGTCACGGTGCCCGGCCGCGAGACGCGACCGATGTCGTTGCGTCCGAGATCGACGAGCATCACGTGCTCGGCTCGCTCCTTGGGGTCGCGCTGGAGCTGCTCGGCGAGCAGGGCGTCCTCGCGTGCATCGCTGCCGCGCGGTCGCGTGCCGGCGATCGGGTGGGTCGTGAGCTTGTCGCCCTCGGCCTGGAGCAGGAGCTCCGGCGAGGCCCCGACGACCTCGAAGCCCGGCGTGCGGACGAAGAACAGGTACGGGCTCGGGTTGATCCGCCGCAGGGCCCGGTAGAGGCCGACACCCTCGAGGGTCGCGCCCGTCTCCGCATCGAGCGGCAGCCCGAACGACTGGCGGCGGGCCAGCACGACCTGGATCGCCTCGCCGGATGCGATGGCCTCCTTTGCGACCTCGACCGCGTGGATGTACTCGTCGCGACCCAGGCTCGTATCGATCGGGTCGGCGAGGCCGGCGGTCACCGTGGTGCCACGGATGGCGGATCCGGCGAGCTCCGCGGCGCTCGGCCGGGAGGTCCGCTCCAGCGCCTCGAAGATGGCCGCTTCCGCGATCCGGTAGCGGCCTTCGAGGTCGGCCGTCTCGGTGTGGAGCGAGGCGATCGCGGAGAGCGTGTGGGTCAGGTGGTCGAAGACGAGCACGAGGTCGGTCTCGATGAAGGCCGCCAGCGGGACGCCCACGGGATCGCGGTCAGGCAGCGGGACCGACGGCTCGAAGGAGGAGACCGCGTCGTAGGCAAGGGCCCCGACCGCGCCGCCGGTGAACCGCGGCATGTCGTCGGTCGGCTGGACGCGACGGCGCGGGACGAAGGACCGGATCGCAGTCAGCGGGTCGGCCGCCTCGACGGTCTCGACCGGCAGGTCGGCGTCGTAGGTCGGAACGGTGACCGGGCGGGTCTGGATGCGGGCCAGGCCGTCGCGGACCTCGAGCAGCCGCCGCGGCCCGATGCCGAGGAAGGAATATCGGCCGAGCCGCTCGCCGCCTTCGACGGACTCGAGGAGGTAGGCCGGCCCGCCGTCGTCGAGGCGCAGGAAGGCACCGATCGGGGTCTCGAGGTCGGCCGGGCGCGTGGCGCGCAGCAGGATGGTGTCGGCGTTGGCGGCGAGGCGCTTCGTCTGCGCCAGACTGATCGGGTCTGCGGTGCTCATCGCTTGGCCTCGAGAATCAAGAAACGACCGTTCGTCCCGGGACGAAAGGTCGTGCCTTCCGCGGTGCCACCCTCATTCGGCGATGCCGCACTCTCGTGACCGACGGCGTCGGGACGAACCCGTCGCGATCAGCGCTGCCCTGTATCGCTGGCGCTCTGCGCCGGAGCCTACTGGGTCGACGGTCGTGCCGCGTTCCGTTCGGTCCGGAGGCTCCCGGGTCCATTCCCTGCCGTCGTCGCCCCGGTTTCCACCAGCCACCGGGTCTCTCTGCCGACGCTCGACGGGTACTCGTCCCGTTCATAGCCCGCTCTTCGTGATGTTGCGGGAGGATGGCAGGCCGTGGCGGGGGCGTCAACCGCGGCGGGGTCGGCCGCTGGTCGGTCGGCGTCGTGCCGCCGGTCGGCGTCGTGCCGCCGGGCGGCAACCTGCCGGGGGACGGCCATTCTGCCGGGGGGCGGCAACCTGCCGGGGGACGGCAATCTGCCGGGGACGGCATCTGCCGGGCGGCAATCTGCCGGGGGACGGCAATCTGCCGTGGGACGGCAAGATGCCGGGGGACGGCAACAGACGACGGGTGATGCCGCCCGGAGGTCGCATCTCGCCGTAGGGCGGCAGGGCTGATCCCAAGGTGCCGTGGCACGGCACGCACCCGCCCCCGGGGGGTCGATGGCGTCGCCTGTTGCCGTGGGACGGCACCAGGCCTACGGCTCGCGGTCGGCGGTGGGCTCGAAGCCGGCGCAGCGCAATACCGGCAGCGTCGGGTAGCGCGGGAACCGCGGATCGGCCGTCGAGCGCTCGCACAGTCGGAATGTGGAGCCCCGTGCCGTCTGGATCACCCGCGAATAGCGGCACGCTCCACACAGGCCCGGCGGGGGTCCGGTGGGAGAGTCCGGCAGCGGTCGCCGGCGGGGCCGGGGGCATCCGCGGCGGGCCGGCCAAGTGGGCACCTCGATCAGCGTGGCGGAGAGGGTGGGATTCGAACCCACGAAGTCTTTCGACTCTGCGCTTTTCAAGAGCGCCGCCATCAACCGCTCGGCCACCTCTCCAGCGCCGCGCAGCATACCAGCGACGTGGTGGGGGGCTCGCCAGGGTCGGTATGCTGGTATTTCGCATCATGAGGAAGGGGACGCCATGTCCGGCACCGACACCTTCGTCGTCCAGCGGATGGGAAATGAGGACGGGCCATTCACCGTCCCGGAGCTGCAGGCGCAGGCACGCAACGGGATGCTTCGGTCGACGAGCCTCCTCAAGCGCTCCGACGGAACGGGCAGCTGGTTCCAGGCGGCCGAGCTCCCGGGTGTCTTCTCCCAGAAGGACTGGCTGACGGCCCTCCTCCTCTCGATCTTCGTGGGCTGGCTCGCGATCGACCGGTTCTACCTCGGCTACACGCTCCTTGGAGTTCTCAAGCTCATCACGCTCGGTGGCTGCGGACTGTGGTACCTGATCGACGTGATCCTCATCGCGACGGGCCGGCTCACCGACTCCGATCGGCTGCCACTGCGCCGGACCTGATGGGCGTCCGTCACGTGGCTCGGCTGCTGCTCCTGGCCGCAGTCGTGATCCCGGGCCAAGCGCTACGGGAAGCTCCGGCGATCTGCGCCTTCCATCGACTGACAGGTCGGCCCTGTCCGACATGCGGTCTTAGCCGTGCATGGCAGGCGGCGGCCCACGGACGACCGATCGAAAGCCTTCGATGGCACCCACTCGGGATGGTGAGCATGGCGTTCGCCGCGTGGGTCGCCATCGACGAGGCCGCCGAGGATCGACTAGACCGCGTGGGCCGCCGCTGGCTGGCTGCTGCGACCGCCGGGTGGCTCGGCGTCTGGCTGGCGCGCCTCAGCCGGCCGGGCCGATGACGTCGCGGCCGAGGTACGGCCGCAGCACGTCGGGCACGGTGATGGAGCCGTCCGGGCGCTGATACGTCTCGAGGATCGCCGCCACGACGCGGGCCAGCGCGAGGCCGGAGCCGTTGAGCGTGTGGACGAGCTCGGGCTTGGCGCCCGGCTCGGGTCGGTAGCGGATCGCCATCCGGCGGGCCTGGTAGTCGCGGAAGTTCGAGCACGAGCTGACCTCGAGCCAGCGCTCGACGCCCGGCGACCAGACCTCCAGGTCGTACTTCCGGGCCTGGACGAAGCCCATGTCGCCGCGTCGCTCATCAGCAGGACCCGATAGGCCAGCCCGAGGCGCTGGAGGAGGATCTCGGCGCGCTCGGTCATCCATTCGAGGGCGGCCGGTGAGTCGTCCGGCTGCTCGAACAGCACCATCTCGACCTTGTCGAACTGGTGGACGCGCAGGATCCCGCGCGTGTCCTTGCCGGCGGCGCCGGCCTCGCGGCGGAAGCACGGGGAGTAGGCGGCGTAGCGGATCGGCAGCTCGGCTCGCCTCGAGGATCTCGTCGCGGTGGAGGTTCGTGACCGGGACCTCGGCCGTCGGGACCAGGTACAGCTCGTCGCGGGTGACGACGTACATCTGGTCTTCCTTGTCGGGGATCTGGCCGGTGCCGGTGGCGCTGGCCGTGTTGACGACGGCCGGCGGCCAGACCTCGGTGAAGCCGTTCTCGCGCGTGTGGACGTCGAGGAACCAGTTGATGAGCGCCCGCTGCAGGGCCGAGCCCGCGCCCTTGTAGACCGGGAACCCGGAGCCGGCGATCTTGGCGCCGCGCGCGTTGTCGATGATGTCGAGCGCCTCGCCGAGCTCCCAGTGCGGCTTGCGGGTCCACGTCGCGCCGTCGACCGGTGCGTCCGCGCCGACCTCGCCCTCGAGCGGCTCGTCGTGGGCCAGCAGCTCGCCCCAGGTCCGGACCGTGACGTTCGCCTCTTCCCCGCCGACCGGCACGTCCGGGTCCGCCGGGTTGGGGATGCGCAGCAGCAGGTCGTCGAGGTCGGCCTCGATCTCGGCCAGGCTGGCGTCGAGCGCCGTGATCCGCTCGCCGGCCGCGACCGAGGCGGCCTTGAGCTCGGCCACCTCGGGTCCGTCGGGCTGTCGCCCCGCCCTTGATCGCCTCGCCGATCCGCTTGGACGCGGCGTTGCGCTCCGCCTTGAGCGCCTCGCTCTCGCCGAGCAGTCGGCGCCGCTCCGTGTCGAGCTCGAGCGCGCGGTCGATGAGCGCGGGGTCCTCGCCCTTGTCGATGGCGCCCTGGCGGATGACGTCCGGCTCGTCGCGCAGCCGCTGCAGGCCGACGCTCACGGTCAGCCGCCCACCGGCAACGGTCCGGGCTCGCCGGCGGCATCGGTCCAGCCCGACGCCTCCCATGCCCGCTCGATGACGAACATCGGGTCCAGGCTCGCGAGCAGCCAACCGGCGCGCGGCCCGTTCGTCCGGTCGAGGAACGTCCGGTAGATCGCCTCGAACGCCCGACGCCCAGGCACGCCCTCCTCGGCCGCCACGGCGAAGATCAGGGCCTGCCAGGCGTCGCCACTCACCGGAGTCTCGGCCGGGCCCGTTCGGACAGGCGGGCGAGGAACCGGCGCTGGTCCTGGTCCAGGTCGGCCGCGGCCGGCGGCATCGCCTCGTGGTGGATCGTCAGGCGCACGGATCGGGGGCATACGTCTCCAGCCAGGCCCGGGCGGCGGTCGCGCGCTGGTCGAGGATCGCCCGCTCGCGGCTCCGTCAGCTCGCTGCCCTTCTCCGCCTCGATGCGCTCGACGACGTCGACGCCCGGGATCTGGATGAGCATCGCGAGGTGCGCGAAGGCCGGCCGGAACAGCGCCGCCTCGGCCGCGACGTCCGCGGCGGGGTCCAGCAGGGAGTAGCGGAACGTCGCCTCGTAGCCCGGCGCCAGCTCGCCCTTGACCTCGCGGCCGGCCGTCGCCGCGGCGAACTTGTCGAACTCGTCGAACAGGCGCGGGATCTGGTCGGTGCCGTCGGGATCGAAGTCGATGGCGTGGTTGGGTCGATGGCGCAGGAACAGGAACCGGAGCTGCTCCGGCGGCACGACCTCGGCGATCGTGTGGGCCGCGGCGCCGCGACCCTTGGACGTCGACATCTTCTTGCCGCCGATGTTGAGGAACTCGTACGGGACGTTGATCGGCGGCTCGCGCTCGAACACCTCGCGGGCGATCGCGTCGGACCGGTCGCGCGAGCCGCCGGCCGTCGCCAGGTCCTTGCCGTTCGGCTCGATGGTCACGCCGAACAGCGACCACTGGGCGGCCCACTCGAGGTTCCACGGGCAGCTTGGCCCGCCCCCCGAACGGCGAGACCCAGCCGGAGTGACCGCAGCCTCTGGCCCAGGTGACGAGGTCGGGGCGGCACTCGTAGAAGACCCGCTCGCCGTCCCACTTCGTCACGATGGTCGTCCCGACCTTGCCGCAGTTCTCGCAGATGACGCTGAGCGGGTGCCACGTGTCGGGATGCTGGACGTTCGCGACGCGGCGGTAGATCTCGCGCACGAGCGCGCGCCTTGTCCAGCGCGGTCCGGATGAACGGGTCCATGTCACCGGTCGGGTAGATGTCGCTCATCCAGTAGTAGCGGTCCGGGTGGATGCCGAGGCCCGCGAACGTGTCGATGAAGATCCCCGCGTGGTGGCGGGCATACGACGGGTGGCAGTCGCCGGCCTGGTCCGGGACGTGCGCGAGCGGGCGGCCCATCTCGGTGTCGACGGCGTCCGGGCGTCAGGAGCGCCTGGGCGTCCATCGGGTCGAGGTCGTCGACGCCGTAGAGCAGCGTCGTCTCGATCGCCGTTGGCGCGCAGCGCGCGCGTGATCGCGTCGAGGATGACCGGGCCGCGCAGGCTCCCGACGTGGACGGTGCCGGACGGCGTCTTCGAGTCGTTGACGACCTGCGGGCCCGCGTCGCGGACCCGGAGCGCGAGTTCGTCCGCCCAGTCCACGGCGTCTCCCGAGCGTCAGGTGATGCTGGTGATCTTGTACGTGAAGTCGCCGGCGGGCACCTTCACGATGACCTTCTCGCCCTTCTTCTTGCCGAGGAGCGCGCGCCCGACCGGGCTCTCGTTCGAGATCCGGCCCTCGCCGGGCTTCGCCTCGGTCGAGCCGACGATCGTGAACGTCTCCTTGCCGTCGCCGCTCTCGACGCTGACCGTCGAGCCGATCTGGACGTGGTCCGTCGAGTGGTTCTCGTCGATGAGCGTGGCGTTCTTGATGAGCGCCTCCAGGGTCTGGATGCGGCCCTCGACGAACGCCTGCTCGTTCTTGGCGTCCTCGTATTCGGCGTTCTCGGACAGGTCGCCGTGTTCCTTGGCGTCATGGATCCGGTCGGCGACCTCGGGCCGCTTGACCGTGATCATGTCCTCGAGCTCCGCGCGGAGCTTGGCGAGGCCGTCCTTGGAGAGGTAGGTGGGCTTGTTGTTCATGGCCGGTGGCCCCCGCATAGCAGGTCGGTCGGAAGGGCGGGACCGCCCTCGTCGGTCTGGTGATAAAGGAAAGAACTCCAGGCTCGTAGCGGGCATCCCGCGCGCCTGAAGTTCCGGACCGGACGCGAATGGTAGTCGTGCCGGAGGACGGTGTCAAAGCCTCACGATGGCCCGCGAGGGGCTCAGGAAGGGCCCGGGACCAGGGCGTCGATCCAACCGAAGCCGACCGGCGGGTCGGTACAGACGTCGTCACAGTCTGGCGGGTAGACGAGGACCGCGAGCTTGGTGTCGAGCGCGGCGTCGTGCGGGTCGAACTGCGCCTCGACCTCATGGCCCGGTCCGATCAGCGAACGCGGCAGCGGCTCGGCGATGAACCCGACGCATGCCGCATCGGTCCAGATCGCCGTCTCGAACGTCCACGCCTGGGCGGATCCGTTGCGTACCCGGATGGTGGTCGGGCCGGCAGGCTCGACCGCGACGCCCGGTGGAAGGGAGAGGTCGGCGTAATCGTTCGGGGGCCATTCGTGGCTGCCTCCGCACGACGTCGCTGCGGGCGTGGGACCGCCGCTGCTGCAGCCAGTGACGATCAGGCCGACGGCCAGAAGCAGCGATCCGGAGACGCCGGGACGTCGCATCGGGCGACGATGCGTGGCGCACCGGGCCGCGTCAAGACGAACGGCCGTGCGACCTAGGTCCCCTCGGAGAGCCGCACGAGCCGTCGCTTCACGCGCTGGAGCGAGCCCCGATCGGGCAGCGCCACGAACAGCGTGTCGTCGCCCGCGATGGAACCGGCCACCTCCGGCCAGCGGGCGCGGTCCAGGGCCGCAGCGATCGCATGCGCCGAGCCGGGCAGCGTCCGCAGTACGAGCAGCAGACCCGCCTCGTGGATCTCGAGCGGCAGGTCGGACAGCAGCTTGCGCAAGCGGTCCTCGCCCGAGGTCTCGGCCTCGATGAGGCGCGGCGGGAGCGCGTAGGCCGCGGTCCCCTCGCGCGAGACCTTGATGAGCCCGAGTTCCGCGACATCGCGCGAGATCGTCGCCTGGGTCGTGCGGAAGCCACGCTCGCGCAGGGCGGTCGCGAGTTCCTGCTGCGTCCGGATCGGGCGCTGCTCGACGAGGTCGCGGATGGCTCGCTGGCGGAGCTGCTTCATGACCTCCATGGTCCCGACCTCAGCGAGCGAGCCAGACGACGAGGACGAGCGCGGCCAGCCCGAAGCGATACCAGACGAAGATGTCGAGCGAGCGGGTCCGCAGGTAGCGAAGCATGAAATGGATGGCGGCGAACCCGGAGACGAGGGCCGCGAGCATCCCGACGATCAGGGGCTCGATCGCCACCTGGACGCCGGCTTCGCCGGTCAGCAACTGGCGCGCCTCGAAGATGATGGCGCCGGCCGTGATCGGGGTGGCCATGAGGAAGGCGAACCTGGCGGCGGCGGCCCGATCGAGCCCAGCGAAACGGCCGGCCGAGATCGAGATGCCACTGCGCGAGATCCCGGGCACGAGGGCCAGCGCCTGGGCGGCACCGATGGCGATCGCGATGGGAAACGTGACGCCCTCGATCGTTCGGTCGGTGCGGCCGACCCGGTCGGCGATGAACAGGATCACGCCCCCGACCACGAGGGTGACGGCGACGAGGCCCACAGGACTCTCGCTGAACTGGCCCTCGACCGCGTCGTTGAACAGCAGGCCGGCGAGGGCCGCCGGGATCGTCGCGGCCACGAGGAGCCACGCCAGTTTGCGATCCGGGTCATCCCGGAACGAGCGGTCGCGGATCGTGGCGAGCCCGGCCGGCACGAGGCGCAGCCAATCCGCCCGGAAGTACGCGAGCAGGGCCACGAGCGTCCCCAGGTGGAGCATCACCGTGAACGCGAGCGACGTGATGAACGGATCGTTCCAGCCGAACAGCCACGGGACGATGATGAGGTGACCCGACGAGGAGACCGGCAGGAACTCGGTGAGTCCCTGCACGATCCCCATGACGAGAGCCTGGAGGACGATGTCCATCTGACGGCGCCCTCCAGGGGCCGGCCGTTGGCCGGGTGACTAGCGGATGAAGAGAGGCGCGAGGACGAGCGAGATCGTCGCAAGCAGCTTCACGAGGACGTGGAGCGACGGGCCGGCGGTGTCCTTGAAGGGGTCGCCGACGGTGTCGCCGACGACGGCCGCGGCATGTGCGTCCGATCCCTTGCCGAGGACGTTGCCCTCGTCGTCCTTGAGCTGGCCCGACTCGATGTACTTCTTGGCGTTGTCCCAGGCTCCACCGCCGTTGTTGAGGACGGTCGCGAGCAGGACGCCGGAGATCGTCCCGACCATCAGCATGCCGGCCACCGCTTCGTAGCCGAGCAGGAGGCCGATGAGGATCGGCATGGCGACCGCGACCAGGCCGGGCGCGACCATCTCGCGCAGGGCTGCCTGGGTCGTGATGTCCACGACGCGGGCGTAGTCGGGGCGCTGGCTGTAGTCCATGATCCCGGGCATCTCGCGGAACTGGCGACGGACCTCGACGATGATCGTCTGCGCCGTCTTGCCGACCGCGCGGATGGCGAGGCGAGCTGAAGAAGTACACGAGCATCGCCGCGAGGAGTGCCGCGATGAAGACGTTGACGTTGGCGAGGTTGACCGACTCCAGCAGCTGCGCCCCCGGCACACCGGCCTCGATCCGCCGACCCTGGATGACGTTGATCTTGTCGATGTAGGCCGAGAACAACAGGAACGCGGCCAACGACGCCGACGCGATCGCGTAGCCCTTGGTGAGGGCCTTGGTCGTATTGCCGACAGCGTCGAGGCGATCCGTGATCTCCCGGGCGCCCTGCTCGGCACGGCTGAACTCGGCGATGCCGCCGGCGTTGTCGGTGATCGGCCCGAAGGTGTCCATCGCGAGGATGTAGGCCGTGGTCATGAGCATGCCCATCGTCGCGACCGCGGTCCCGAAGATGCCGCCGACGTTGGCGCCGCCTGCCCCCACGAGACCGGCCTGGTTGCCCAGCCAATAGCTCGCGAACAACGCGATGCTGATCGTCACCGCAGTCACGAGCGTCGTCTCGAAGCCGACCGCGGTGCCGCTGATGATGTTCGTGGCCGGGCCGGTCTTGGACGCCTCGGCGATCTCACGGACCGGTCGATACGAGCCGGCGGTATAGAACTGGGTGATGTAGACGAAGGCGACGCTGGTGGCCAGGCCGACCACGCCCGCAGCGAAGAAGTACGTCCACGTCGGCAGCCCACCGGTGCCGGTGCTGCCGTTCGTGTTCATCATCACGGAGGTCACGAACGCCATGCCGACCACGGACAGCAGGGTCGTGACCCAGTACCCGCGGTTGAGCATGTTCATCGGGTCCTCGGTCTCCTTCCCGCGGACGAAGAAGATCGCGACGATGGTCGCCAGCAGGCCGAAGGCCCGGACGACGAGCGGGAAGAAGATCCAGGCCTCGGGATTCGGCCACCCGGCCGCGACCGCGATCGTGTAGACCGCGACACCCAGGATCATCGCGCCGATGTTCTCGGCGGCGGTCGACTCGAACAGGTCGGCCCCGCGACCGGCGCAGTCGCCGACGTTGTCGCCGACGAGATCCGCCACGACGCCCGCGTTGCGGGGGTCGTCCTCGGGGATGCCCTTCTCGACCTTGCCGACGAGGTCGGAGCCAACATCGGCGGCCTTCGTGTAGATGCCGCCGCCCAGCTGGGCGAACAAGGCGACGAACGAGGCTCCGAAGCCGAACCCGACGATGAGGAACGGGCGCCTCCTTGACGGTCACGTCCGCGACCACCGTGTCGTAGAGCGTGAAGATGCCCCACACGCCGAGCAGGGACAGGGCCACGACGAGGAAGCCGGAGACGGCCCCGCCGCGCATCGCGACCTGGACGGCCTCGACCAGGCTGCGGCGGGCGGCCGAGGCCGTCCGGACGTTGGCCTTGACGCTGATGTACATGCCGATGATCCCCGAGGCCATCGAGCACAGCGCGCCCACGAAGAAGGCGAACGCGGTCATCAGGCCGATGGGCAGGCCGGCCAGGTCGGGCACGTCCGCGACCTCTCGCGTCTCGACCACCGTGATCAACGCGCCGATGAGGACCGCGCCGACGATGGCGAGCACGAAGATCGTCGTGTACTGGCGACGGATGAAGGCGACCGCGCCCTCGAAGATCGTGCCGGCCACTGCCTGCATCTCGGCCGTGCCGGTGTCGCGGGCGAGCACGTCGCGGGCCAGGTAGATCGCAAAGAAGACGGCGATGATCCCTGCCAGCGGGATGATCGGCAGGAGCGTACTCGCATCCATCGGGTCGTCGGGTCCTCCATGGGGGTGGCTGGCCGGCGTCCGTCCCTGGCGCGTGAGCATGCGCCGTCGCGGGCGGGTGTCCGGGAGTTGCCGCAACGCCCCGACGGCATGCACCGTGGGCTGGGACCTTGCAGGTCGGCGGCGAGTGTAACAAGGCGAACTTTCGCGGGTCAAACTCGCTGGTGAGCGCGGCTTATGCAGCCTGTCGCGAGCGTCCGCGAGAGGTCCCGCGGCGGCATGGGGCGTCACGAAGCGGCGGCCCCTATACTGCCGGACTTGTGAGTCAACGACCCGCGCTCGGGTGTCTCTTCGAGATCGTCGAGACGCTCGTCTTGACGCTCATCATCTTCTTCGTCATCCAGAATTTCGTCGCTCAGCCCTACAAGGTCCAGCAACAGTCGATGGAGCGGACCCTGGAGCCGGAGCAGTACGTGCTGGTGGACAAGCTCACGCCCCGCTTCGATACCTACAAGCGCGGCGACATCGTCGTGTTCCACCCACCCGCCGACTGGGGCGCGGACGACACGCCGTTCATCAAGCGGGTCATCGGCCAGCCCGGCGACACCGTCGCGATCCTGGACGGCAAGGTCTACATCAACGACATCCCGCTCGACGAGCCGTATGTCTACAGCGACGAGCCGGGCGGGCCGCCGCAGGCCACGACCGCACCGCTCGAGCAGGACCGGTGGACGATCTCGGAGGGTGACTACTTCCTCATGGGTGACCACCGCTCGAACTCTGCGGATTCGCGCACGTTCGGACCGGTCGAGGGGGAACAGATCATCGGGCGTGCCTGGTTGCGCTACTGGCCCATCGACACGTTCGGGGTGCTCGACACGCCGACCTACACGAACGTCGCCGACGCCGCGCCCCAGACGAGCCCGTGAACCCGCTGCTGGCGGGGGTCGCGCTGGCGGTCGTGGCAGGGGCCGTCGTCGCGGTCGCCGCACGCGACACGAGGACCGTGCTGCTGGGGCTCGCCATCGCCCTCGTCGGGACCCCGCTCCTGAGCGACCCGCTCGCGGCGCCCGTCGGCCTGGCCGCCCGCTTCGTCGGCGCGATCCTCGCGGTCTACCTGCTCTGGATCGTGGCCAGGGAGCGACCGGAACTCGGGCTCATCGGCGCCGTGACGGGTGGGTCGCGCATCGGCTGGCCCGCCGAGTTCCTGCTCGCGGGCGGGGCCGCGGTCGTCGGATTCGGGTCCCATGGTCTCGGGGCACCGGCAGGTGGGCCGGCCCTGGCAAGTGCCGCCGGGTTCGCGATCGCGGCGCTGGCCGTCGCGCCGGTGATCACCGGGCGCGACGTCATCCGCATGGGCACCGGGCTCCTCCTGCTCATCAACTCCGCGTTGCTCGTGCGCAACGCGCTCGGTGGGACTCCGGGCCCGGTCGAGCAGCTGCTGACCGCCGCGTTGCTCGTCGTGCTGGCCGGCGCCCTGGCCGCCCTCGCGTCGAGCGCGCGCAGCGACGGGGACGGCGGATTCGCCTTCACCACCGACAGCCGGTCGCGGGTTCGCCACGAACCGGACGCCCACCCGCTCGACGCGCGCTGACCCGCAGACCGGATCGCCCACCCGATGAGCCTGCTGCCCTTCCTGCTGGTCACGGGGGTGGGCGCGGTCGCCGCACTGCTGCTCCGAGGCCGCGAAACGGTCGCCACGGCGGTCGGCCTGCTCGCCCTGGTCGCCGCCGTCGTCGCCGCCCTGGCAATCCAGCCCGATCAGGTCCTCGAAATCGAGGAGACCGGCCTCGCCACCTCCGAGTACCTGCGCCTGTTCCTCGTCCTCGGCGCGGTCGTCGGCCTGCTGCTCGCGATCGTCGGCCAGGTGGCCGGGACGCGGCGCGATGCCGCAGCGGCCACGCTCGGGATCCTGGCCACGTCGGCCGTCGCCCTGGCCCTGCCGGACGCGCGACTCGCGGTCCTCGCGGCAACGGCCGGCGGGGCGTTCGGGGCACTCGTCACGCTGGTTCCGGTCGGTGGGCGCGCCGCGGCGACGGTCGGCACCCGCGTGCTGCGGGCGACGGTCGTGGCCGGCACGATGGCGATCGCGGCGACCGCCTGGATCGGGCGGGATCTCTCGGAGCTCGCGGCGCAACCGGTCGTGTTCGGGCTCGCCTTCCTCACGTTCGCGCTGGCCGTGGCCATCCGCTTCGGGGCGATCCCCCTCCACGCGTGGGCCGCCCGTCTCACCGATGCGGTGCCGGAGACCACACTTCCGCTCGTGACCGCCTGGGCGCCGGCGGCCTTCGCCATCGTCGCGCTGGCGTGGGCCGACCAGTCGATCGCGCCCCTGCTGGTCGATCTCGGTTCGGTCCAGGCCATCGTCCTGGCCATCGCGATCGCCTCGATCGTGTTCGCGACGATCGCGGCCCTGATCCAGGACGACATCGAGCACATCGTCGGCTACGCCATCGTGGGCGATGCCGGTGTCGTGATGCTGGCCATCGCCGCGCTGGAACCCGAGGCATGGGCGCCCGCGCGGACCTGGATCCTGGCCTTCGTCGTGACCCGCAGCGCCTTCGCGGCCTGGGCCGCGGTCACCCGCACGGCATTCATGACGGGTCGCGTGGCCGACTTGCGTGGCTGGGCCATCCGCTCACCGGTGCTCGCGGTCATGTTCGGCGTCATCGTCATCGCGAGCATCGGCATCCCGGGACTCGCCGCGTTCGATGCGCGTGCCGAGCTCGTCGACCTCGCCCTGGATGCACCACTGCAGGTGCTCGTGCTGCTCGCGACGTTCGGGCCGCTGGCCTACTACGGACGGCTGCTGCTCATCGGGGTCACGGCGCCGGAGGGCGGTCGAGGGGCCGCGACCGGCATCGGTCGGCCGATCTTCACGCCACTCGATCTGACCGACCTGCGCGGCTGGCTGGTCCGAACCTGGTCGAACAACCGGCTGACCGGCGCGCTGGTCAGTGCGGCCTTGTTGACGGTCCTCTCGCTGGCCGTCTCAGCGGGTGCATTCGGGGCACGGGACGCGGCGGCCGGGCTGGCGCCGACGAGCGATGGGGCCCAGGAGTCGTTCGGGCCCGGTCAGCCGGAGGAACCGGTGGATTCCGATGCCCCCGAGATCCCCGCCTCGGACGAGCCGGTCGTGTCGGGATCCCCGTCCGAGTCGGTGGAGCCGGTCGTGTCGGGGTCCCCGTCCGAGTCGGTGGCGCCCGTCGTGTCGGGATCCCCGCCCGACTCGGTCGCGCCGAGCTGAGGCCGCGGCCTACTCGGCCGGGGCCAGCACCCAGCGATCGACGTCGCGCTCGTAGTCGAAGAGCTCGTCGTCCGCGAACCACAGCGCGAGCTCGGCCGCCGCGGCCTCCGTGCCGTCCGATGCGTGGACGATGTTCTGGGCGGTCTCGAGTGCGAAGTCCCCGCGGATCGTGCCGGGTGCCGCCTCGTGCGGTCGCGTCGCCCCGTTGATGGCGCGAACGACGGAGATCGCGTTGGGACCCTCGAGGGCGAGAGCGACGAGCGGAGCGGACGTGATGAACTCGACGAGGCCCCCGAAGAACGGCTTCTCGCGATGCGCCTCGTAATGCCGCTCGGCATGGGCCGGCGTGACATGGACGAGCTTGAGCCCGATGACCTTGAGGCCACGCTCCTCGTACCGGGCGAGGATCCGGCCGATCAGCAGGCGCTGGACGCCGTCCGGCTTGACGAGGACGAGGGTGCGTTCGGTCATGGGCGATCTCCTTGGGGTGGGTCGGCGGGAAAGGTCGGGGTTGATGGAGGCTCGGCGGCGGGCCGCACGGCCTCGGCGAAGGCCTGCCGGGCGTCGAGCTCACGACCGACGAGACGATACGCATCGCCACGCACGATCGCCAGTGCCGGCTCGGCCCGATCGAGGACGAGATCGAGGACCGCCGGGGCCAATGACGGCGACAGCCGCAGCACGAGACCGAGGCGGACCGCGGCCTCGCCCGGGTCATCGTGGGCCAGGGCCGCGCGGCCGCGCTCCAGTTCCTCGGCGGGGTCCGGTTCATCGATGGCGGACGTGAGGCCGGCCTCGGCCTCCATCTCGGCTTCAGCCTCGGCCTCGGCGGCGAGGTCGGCCGAGAGGAGCGCCGGGACGGTCGAGCGACGGCCCGTGGTCGGCCCACAGGCCGTCCGTCCCCGCATCCGCGGCGTCGCTCGGGGTCGGCACGGCGTCGGCCGGGAGCGTCGGCGGCGGTGGCGCGACGGCCGGGGCGACGCGTCCGCGGCGCCCACCATGCGGCGCCACGACCGTGCCGCCTCGGGGCGAGTCGAACATCGTGGTCGGCGCCGGTGGCGGGGCGGCCGCGTCAGGCGGCCACGCCGACCCGCGAGGCATGCCCGCGAAGATCGCGTCGATCGAGCCGGCCGCCTCGGCCATCGCCTTGCCGGCCAAGCGGCGCGCCTCGGTCGGCCGACCGCGAGCCGCGGCGGCCTCGGCGGCGACGACGAGCGCCAGCAGCGGTCCCTCCTCATCGGTCAGGGCGGCCACGGCCGCCTCCCCTGCCCCGTCGATGTCGCCCGTCCGCCAGCGTGCCTCGGCGAGATCGACCAGGCCTCCCTCGTCGAGGGCATCACGGCCGGCCAGGGTCTCGAGCTCGGCTCGTGCCAGCGCGAGCGAGCCCAGGCGCAGGTGCAGGCGCGCGAGGACGAGGTCGGGTGTGCGCGGGATCGCATGCCGCGGCGTCCGTCATGCGGGCAGTCGCAGGTGGCGCTCGAGTCCGCGGAGGTAGCGGGCCGGCGCGACCGCGGCCAGGCGTAGCCCATCGTCGTGCACGAGCTGGCCGGCCACCCGGGTGATGTCGGCGGCGGTGACGGCCGCGATCGCGGCGAGCGCCTCTTCGAGGGTCAGGACGCGGTCGTGGAGCGCCTCCTGGCCGCCGATCCACGAGGCGACATGACGGGTCTCGTCCATCCGCAGCTCGAGACCACCGGACAGGTAGCGCCGGGCCTTGTCCAGCTCTTCGGGTGGCACGGGCTCGTCGCGCAGGCGCGCCAGTTCGTCGAGGATGGCGGCGAGCGCCTCGCGCAGGCCCGCCGGATCGACGCCGGCCGACACCTCGAGGGCACCGGCGTCGGCGTAGTCGACCACGCCCGACCCGATGTCGTAAGCCAGCCCTCGCTCCTCGCGGACGGACAGGAAGAGGCGGCTGCTCATCCCGTCGCCCAGGATCACGTTGAGCAAGGCGAGGGTCCAGCTGTCCGGATGATCCCGGTGGAGGGCCGGCAAGCCGACGACGAGTTGGGCCTGCGCGGTGTCGCGCTTGCCGATGCGGATGCGCTCGCCCGCGGGAAGGGCGGGGGCGGGCTCGTAGCCGGGGATCAGGCCGTTGCCGGTCCCGAATGCCCGGCCTGCGAGGTCGACCGCCTCGCCGTGCTCGATGTCGCCGGCCACGGCGATGACGGTGTTGGCCGGGCGATAGGTCGTCCGCCAGAAGTCGCGGATCGTGGTCTCGGGGAGGGCGCGGATACCCGGCTCATCGCCGCAGATCTCGCGGCCGAGGGGTCCGTCGCCGAACAGCGCCGTCTGGAACAGCATCTGGGCGTACTCGGACGGGTCGTCCTGGTAGGACCGGATCTCCTCGATGATGACGGTCCGCTCGCCCTCGATCTCCTTGGTGTCGAGCGCCGGCCGGACGATCAGCTCGCCGAGGACGTCCATCGCGCGTGGGGCTTCCCGGCGCGGGACGCGCACCCAGTAGACCGTGGATTCACGATCCGTGGCGGCGTTGAACGAGCCGCCAACGCCCTCGATCGCCTCGCTGATCGACCGCGTCGAGGGGTAGGCGGCCGTGCCCTTGAACGTGATGTGTTCCATGAAATGGGCGACGCCGGCCTCGGCCGCCGATTCCAGGCGCGAACCGGCCAGGACGTACGCGGCGATGGAGACCGAACGCGCCCCAGCGAGCCGGGAGCTGATGACACGCGGCCCCAAGGGCAGCGCCGTCCGTTCGAACATCCGGCCGATGGTACAGGACGGGGCGGATCGGGCTGGCGACGGGTGTGGACACCGGACGTGGCCCGGGCGCGGGGCCGTGGGCCGGGCCGGGGCCGTGGACCGGGGCGAGGCGGGGCCGGGGCCGTGGGCGGGGGCCGGGGGCCGGGGGCGGTTGGCCGTGGGCGGTTGGCCGGGCCGTGGGCGGTTGGCCGTGGGCGGTTGGCCGGGCCGTGGCGTGGGCCGCGGGGCCGCCACCGCGCTGTCGCCTGCCAGCCGACAGATCCGGCTCGAAAGCGGTTTCCCGAGTGACTTGACGCCAAACTGGTGCCTGGCGAGCGACAGATCCGGTTGGAACGGCCCGTCTCGGACCAGGCCGGCCACGCTCGATCCGATTCTGTCGCCTGGCAGGCGACACCACCGCGTGGACGCGCCGGCCACGCCGCGTGGGGCCAGCAGCGTTCCAACGGGGTCGGAACGTCGCTCGGGAGCTGGCCGCACGCCGCTTGGGGCCAGCAGCGTTCCAACGGGCGTCGGAACGTACCGCTTGGGGACCTGTACGGAGGTTCCCGCGTCGATCGGGGACGCGTGGCGTTCCAACCGACGTCGGAACACCTATTCGGTCGCTCGTTGGAACGGTGGAGGCGCCAGACCGTGGCGCCCCGGCCGGCCGCTCCGGCGCCCCGGCCGGCCGCTCGGGGCGCCCCAGCCGGCCGTCCGGACCGGGGCACCCACAGGCCAGCGACGTCAGATGACCGTGGTGTTCAGCCAGTTCTGCATGAAGTAGACGACGAAGGCGATGGCCACCACCCACATGAGCGGATGGACCTGGCCGAACTTGCCCATCACGACCTTCAGGACGACATACGCGATGAACGCCGCCCCGATCCCGACCGTGATGCTGAACGTCAACGGCATGAGGATCAGCCCGAGCAGCGCCGGAAAGCCTTCCTCGATGTCGCTGAAGTCGATGTCCTTGATCAGTCTGATCATGAGGAACCCGACGAAGACCAGGACCGGTCCCGTGGCGACGTACGGGACGAGGACGGCCAACGGCGTCAGCAGGATCGCCGCCAGGAACAGCAGACCGGTGACGACGGCCGTGAAGCCCGTCCGACCGCCCTCGGCGACCCCGGCCGCACTCTCGATATAGCTCGTGTTCGAGCTGATCCCGGCCGCACCGCCGGCCGCCGCTGCGATGGAATCGACCAGCAGGATCCGGCCCACGTTCTCCGGCTGGCCGGTCTCGTCGACGAGGCCGGCCTGCTCGCTGATGGCCGTGGCCGTCCCCATCGTGTCGAAGAAGTCGGTCAGCATGAAGCTGAAGATCGTGAGGACCGCGGCGAGGGTGCCGAGCACCACGAAGACGTTCCCGAGGTCGAACTGCCCGAGCGTCGAGAAGTCGGGCGTCGCCGTGAATGACGTCGGCAACTTCTGGACCCCGACGAGGAGCGCGATGACGGTCGTCACCAGGATGCTGATGAGGAGCGCCGCCGGCACCTTGCGCGCCCAGAGCGCGACGGTGATCAAGAGGCCGAACCAGAACAGGAAGTGGGCCGGTTCGGTCGGGTACACGAAGGTGACCGGCACCGGGTTCTCCGCCGACGATCCACCGGTCTTGACGATGATGCCGGCATCGATGAAGCCGATGAACAGGATGAACAGGCCGATCCCGACGCCGATCGCTCGCTTGAGGGACAGCGGAACCGCCCGCATGATCGCCTCACGCAGGCCGACCAGCACGAGGATCGTTACGATGATTCCCTCGAGGACGATGACACCCATCGCGCCAGCCGGACTCAGGCCCTGGGTCAGGACGAGCCCGAAGGCCACCGCACCATTGATCCCGAGGCCCGCCGCCAACGCGATCGGCGTGTTCGCCACGAGGCCCATCGCGATCGTCAACACCCCGGCCACGAGCGCCGTGGCCGCCGCAGCGGGGGCGATGAAGGCCAGCGCCTCCGGCGACCCTGGCGCGCCGAACATGTTCGACAGGATCGCTGGGTTCAAGAACAGGATGTAGGCCATGACCATGAACGTGGTCACGCCGGCCTTGACCTCGGTCGCTAGGTTCGTACCGCGCTCGGCGAACTTGAAGTAGTTCGCCAGCGCCCCTCCGCGCCCGTCTCCGCCACTATCGTCCGGAACGGGGCGAGTCTGCGCATCGTCCACTTGGTGCCAACCCTCCTCTCGACGGCGCGCCGAACCACGTTGGGCGGACTCGGACCGCGCCAAACCACTCCCTCCACGGTCGGCTCGCTCCTGCCGACCGCCCCCCTCGCTCCCGACGCCCCGCGCCGGCCCGGATCGCGCTACTCGTCCTCGTGCGTCTCGAGGCTGAGCAGCTCCATCTGGACGTATTCGGAGGTGTCGAACTCGAGCTGACGCGGCGCGAACGGGGACTCGTCCTCCCCGGCCGCGCCGATCGGCGCGAATTCGACGACCACGCGCTCATCGCCCTGGACGAGCGCATAGACGAGCAACTGATCGGGGCGCGTCTCGAACTCGAGATGCTCGAACGAATCGATGTTGAGCGTGATCGCCAGCGGCGTGAAGTAGGTCGACGTCTCGGGGGCGTCCGTGACGATTCGCTCGACCCATCCGGTCCCGTGGGAGACGACGTCGCGGCCACGCAGATAGCGGTACGTGACGGTCTGCTTCAACAGGGGTCGGAGGAGATGCAGCATGTCCGTGCGGCTGGTCACGACGCCCTGGTTCACGAAGAACTTGGCAGCCTGTGACGTCGACACGGTCGGTCTCCTCGTGGGCGGCGAGGGCTGGGGGGCTTGACGGACGTCCGCGATGGTACCGCACCGCTGGGCCGCCAGTACGGCCCGGTCAACGCATCCGCGGGCGTCTTCGACCGGGTGCCCGCGTATCATCGCGGCCATGCTTCTCGCCATCGACATCGGCAACACGAACGTCACGATCGGCCTCCTGCGCGGGGGCGTGCTCGTGGCCACGCGGCGCGCCGCGACGGTCGCGCGCGCCACGGCCGATGAGCTGGAGCTCCTGCTCGATGGCCTGCTGCGTCTCGACGACGCGTCCTTCGCCGACGTCGACGCGATCGCCTGCGCTTCGGTCGTACCGTCGCTCACGGCACATGTCGAGGCCATCGCTGCGCGACGCGAGCGGGCGCTGACCCTCGCCCGCGCGGGCGTGGTCCCGATCGCGGTGCGCACGGAGCGCCCCGGCGAGGTGGGTGCCGACCGCCTGGTCAACGCCCTGGCGGCGGCCCGACTGTACGGTACGCCGGCGGTCGTCCTCGATTTCGGCACGGCCACGACCCTCGATTGCGTGGCCGCCGACGGGGCCTACATCGGCGGGGCCATCGCCCCCGGACTGGAACTGGGCCTGGAGGCGCTGGCCGCCCGGACCGCGAAACTGCCACGAATCGAGTTGCGCGCCCCCGACCGGGCGATCGGCCGGGATACGGTCAGCGCGATGCAGTCCGGGACCGTGTTCGGGTACCAGGCGCTCGCCGCCGGGCTCCTCGCCCGCGTCCGGCGGGAACTTGCGGACCTCGCGGATGTCCAGCCACGGGACGTGAAGGCGATCCTCACCGGCGGCCTGTCCGCCGCACCCTGGGCGGCCGGCATCGAGCACATCGACGCCATCGACCCCGACCTCACGCTCAAGGGCCTCGCGATCCTCCACGCCGAGGTCGCGGGCGGGGAGCGGCTGGAGCTGGGCCTCCCGTGACGGACACCGGCGCGACGACGGACCCAGCCGCGGGCCGACTCGCGGGGCGGCTCGTCGGCCTGGGTGTCACAGGCTCGATCGCCGCGTACAAGGCTGTGGAGCTGCTCCGGCTCCTTCGCGCGGAGGGCGCGGACGTGGCCGTGATGCTCACCCCGTCGGCGACGCGGTTCGTGGGGCCGTTGACGTTCGCCGCCTTGTCGCGCCACCCCGTCGAGCACGAGCTGCTCGAGCTGCTGCCGGACGGACGGATCGGGCATATCGTCGTGGCCGACACGGCCGATGCGATCGTCGTGGCTCCGGCGACCGCACATTGGCTGGGCGCGATGGCCACGGGTCTTGCCGGAGACGTCGTGACGGCCACGGTGCTCGCCTCGTCCGCGCCGGTCGTCGTGGCGCCCGCGATGGACGGCGACATGTGGTCCCATCCCGCGACGACCGCGAACGTGGCGAGACTTCGGGACGCATTCGGCTACACCATCGTCGAGCCAGGGGCCGGCGAGCTCGCCTCGGGGCAGACCGGCGTCGGGCGGCTGGCTGAGCTGCCGTCGATCGTGGACGCGGTCGTCGCGGCCATCGGCGATCGGCCGGTCCGCAACCCGGATCCCGCCCAGCGCCCGCCCATCGTGGCCGCGCCGCGCGATGCCGACCTGACCGGACGGCACGTGGTGGTGTCGGCGGGTGGGACCCGCGAGGCCATCGACCCGGTCCGGTACATCGGGAATCGCTCGACGGGCCGGATGGGCGCGGCGATCGCTGCCGCAGCCCTGGACCGCGGCGCGACCGTCACGATCGTGGCCGCGAACACGGAGGTGCCCCTCCCCGCCGGTGCGACCATCGTCCGCGTCGATTCCACGGCCGACCTCAGGGCCGCGCTCTTGCGGTTGACCCACACCCCGGACGGCGCCGCCGGGTTCGACGCGCTGGTCATGGCCGCGGCCGTGGCCGATTTCCGTCCGAAGCACGCCGCGGACCGTAAGCTCCAGCGCGGCGCGGGCCTCACCCTGGAGCTCGAGTCGACCCCGGACGTGCTGGCCCAGATCGTCCGGATCGTCCGCGGCACGGACGTGACCGGCGAGGTCACCGCCCAGCCGGTCGTGCCCCGGCCCGTGCTCGTCGGCTTCGCGGCAGAGACCGGCTCACTGGACCGCGCGGGCGACAAACTGCTCCGCAAAGGCGTCGACCTGCTCGTCGCCAACGACGTCGCCGAGGCCGGGTCCGGCTTCGGGACCGATACGAACCGCGTCTGCATCCTGGCCGCCGATGGCTCGCGCGACGACCTGCCGCTGCTGCCGAAGCGTGAGGTCGCCGACCGGCTCCTCGACCGGGTCGCCGCGTGCGCTGGACGAGCGGGATGCGCGACGCGCAGACTTCGCAATCATGAGCGCCTCCACCGAGACCCCTCGCCGCCTGACCGTCGCCGACATCGCCAAGCGCTACGCCGACGGCCAACGGCTGCCGATGCTGACCGCCTACGACTATCCCACCGCCCAGATCCTCGACGAGGCCGGCGTGCCGTTGATCCTGGTGGGCGATTCGCTCGGGCAGGTGCTGCTTGGCTACGAGTCGACCGTGCGCGTGACGATGACCGAGATGCTCCATCACACCCGGGCCGTGGTCCGGGGTTCCCGGCGCGCGATGGTCATCGGCGACATGCCGTTCCTGACCTACGCGTCGGTCGACGAGGCGCTCGAGAACGCCGGTCGATTCCTCCAGGAGGCGGGCGTCCAGGCCGTCAAGGTCGAGGGCGGCGTCCGCTCGGCGCGGATCATCGAGGCGCTGGTCAAGGCCGGCATCCCGGTCATGGGCCACATCGGCTGGACGCCCCAGGCCCAGCACGGGATGGGCGGCAAGGTCAAGGTCCAGGGCAAGGATCGGCCCCAGGCGCGGAGCCTCCTGGCCGACGCCTATGCCGTCCAGGAAGCGGGTGCCTTCTCGGTCGTCCTCGAACTCGTGCCGGCGCAGCTCGCCGCGGCGATCACCGAGCGCCTGCGGATCCCGACGATCGGCATCGGGGCCGGTCCGGGCTGCAGCGGCCAGGTCCAGGTCATCACGGACCTCCTCGGCCTGGGTGACTTCCTGCCGCGCCACGCACGGCCGTATGCCCGATTGCGCGAGACGATCCGCGAGGCCGTCCAGGCATACGCCGCGGACGTGGAGGCCGGGACGTTCCCCGGAGAGGCCGAGACCGTGCGGATGGACGACGCGATCCTCGAAGAGGCACTCGGACGCGGCGCGAGCGACCAGGCTGCGGCCTCGTTGCCGGTCGGGGGCATCCCGCTCGATCGCGACCTCTGAGGCGCAGGCGCTGCCCTACCCGATGACCCAGGTCGTGCGAACGCGCGCCGAGTTGCGCGAAGCCCTCGCCGCCGCCCCCCGGCCGATCGGGCTCGTGCCGACCATGGGCTGGCTGCATGAAGGCCACCGCGCGCTCATGCGCCGCGCCCGCGAGGACAACGCGACCACGGTCGTGACGATCTTCGTCAATCCCCGCCAGTTCAACGTCGCGTCCGACTACACGAAGTACCCGCGGAGCGAGGCGCGCGACCTGGCGATCGCCGATGCCGAGGGCGTCGATCTCATCTGGGCGCCCTCGGTCGACGAGGTGTATCCGGCGGGCTTCGACAGCGTCGTCTCGGTCGGCGCCGTTGCCCAGCCGTTGGAGGGGGCCGCACGACCCGGGCATTTCGACGGGGTGGCCACGGTCGTGGCGATCCTGTTCAGCCTGGTCGGCGCCGAACGGGCGTACTTCGGCCAGAAGGACGCACAGCAGGTCATGGTGATCCGGCAGATGGCCCGCGACCTCGCCCTCGGGACCGAGGTCGTGGCCTGCCCGACGATCCGCGAGCCCGATGGCTTGGCGCTCTCGTCCCGCAACGTCCACCTCTCCCCCGACGAGCGTGCCGCCGCGCCGGTCCTGCACCGCGCACTCCTCGCGGCGCGGGGCCGCTGGGAGGCCGGCGAGCGGGGCGCCGACCTGCTGCGCGACGTGATGCGTCAGACGCTCGCAGCGGAGCCGCTGGTCGAAATCGAGTACGTGTCGATCGCGGACGGCACGACCCTCGCGGAACTGGACACGATCGACGGCGCCGCTCTGGCATCGCTCGCGGTCCGCCTGGGCACGACCCGACTCATCGACAACGAGATCCTCGACCCGGGAACCCGCCCGGGCTGACCGGTGTAGCTTGGCTCGACGGGCGGCGCGGGTCGCGGCCCCGACCTGCGCCTCCCCGACCTAAGCGACGCGAGCCTCCGTCGCGACCTCCAGGATCCGGTCGATGAACAGGTACTCCCAGACGAGCGCCTTGATCTCCTCGATCTTGCCGCGGTCCGCGATGTGGGTCTTGACCAGCAGGTCGTGGACCTCGGACGCGACCACGTACGTGTCCTCGGGCACGATCGTGGCGAACAGGTCGGCCTCGCGGATGGCGTCGAGCACGGCCTTGCGCGGCCGGTAGCCGCCGGTCAGGACGAGGCCCAGCGCGTCGCCGCCGGCCTCTGCCCCCACCCGATGGGCCTGGACGAGCGCCGCGACCACGTCGTCCCGGTCCCCGGGCACGATGACCAGCGAGCGCGGCCCGATCCGCTGCAGCATGTGGTGCGGCTCCATCGCCCCGATCGAGACGCCGCCGATGACCTGGTCGAGGTCCGGACCGGGATGGATCGTCTCGCCGTGGACGCCCTCGAGGACCATCGCGAGCGTCGGGTTGGACAGGATCGGCCGGTACGGCAGCACGCCGAGCAGCGGGATCGCCGTGGCGCGCGAGACCGCGCTCCAGGGTCCGCGCGAGGTCCGGTTTCGCCAGCAGATCGACCTTGTTGACGATGGCGCCGGCGATCTGCACGCCAGACCGCTCGAACAGCGCCTTGTTGAGCACGATCTCATCGATCGGCCGGCCGACCCCGCCCTCGGACACGATGACCGCGGGCGCGCCGAGCATCGATGCGACGTCCGCGTTCGAGAGCCCGATGACGGCGCCGACCCCAGCATGGCCCGGTGCCCTCGATCAGGAGCAGGTCGCGTTCCGCGGCGAACTCGCGATGCGCCTCGAGGATGCGGGCCGGCAGGTCCTCGACGACCTTTCCGTCGATGTAGGCCTGGGTGAAACCGCGCGGGATGTGGACCGGGCTCATCCGAGACAGCGGATCGTTCAGCCCGAACAGGCTCTTCATGAGGACGGCGTCCTCGTCGGCAGGGACGCCCTCCTCGATGACGGTGCGCTGGCCGACCGGTTTGCAGAAGCCCGGGGCCAGACCGCGGCGGAGGAACCCGTCCATGACCCCGATGCTCAACGTGGTCTTGCCACGGTTCTGGCCGGTCGCGGCGAGATACAGATGTCGCATCAGGCCGTCGTCGGCCCGAGTATCCGACCCGCCCGCGAGCGGTCAGCCCGAGATCTCAGCCGTGCGCCCCGGTCTTGCGCTCGACGAGGGACAGGGCGTCGCGCAGCCGGGCGACCGATCTCGGCGTCGACAGCGTCGGGCTCGAGATACGGACCGAGGCGCTCGAGGATGTCGGTGACCAGCCCGAAGAAGACGCTGGCATCGGCCACGAAGAACTGCGGCTCGTTGTTGTAGCGGACGAGGGTCAGGCGGCCCTGGAGGACCCGGCGCTCTTCGACATGCGCGACCTGGGTCGCGAAGTTGTGGCCCTGGATGCCGTCGGGGTTGTTGAGGAAGTTCAGCGCGTTGTCGATCGCCAGGCCGAAGCGGGCCCGCCACGCGACGAGGCGCTCATGGACCTCGGACGGGATGCGCACCTCGGCGACCTCGTCGAAGACCTCCGGTGCGACCGTCAGCAGCCCGACGAGCGTCGTGCCGGCCCGCGGCCCGAGCATGACCTGCAGGCTCCGTTCGAGGGTGAAGACCTCGGAGTCGAAGCGCGGGCTGGTGATGACGTCGGTCAGCAGGTCCTCGACGTTGTCGAGGATGCCGGGCTCCGCCACCGCGTTCGACAGGTGGAGGATCTCCTCCTTGAACAGGAACTTCTCTTCGTGATCGAGCATGACGGCGATGGTAGCACCGGGCCGCGGCACGACCTGACGGCCTACGGGTAGAGGCCGCGCATCTCCATGGCGTCGGCGACGCGCTTGACGGCCAGCAGGTACGCGGCGGTCCGCATGTTGACCTCTTCGCGCTTGGCCATCTCGAGCGTCTCGCTGAAGGCTCGGACCATGATCTCGCGGAGCTTGGCGTTGACGACCGCCTCGCTCCAGTGATCGCGGTTGAGGTCCTGGACCCACTCGAAGTAGCTGACCGTGACCCCGCCGGCGTTGCACAGGATGTCGGGGATCATGAATTTCGCCGCTCTCGTACAGGATCTCGTCGGCGTCGGGCGTCGTCGGGCCGTTCGCCGCCTCGGCGATGACCCGGGCCTTGATGTTGCCCGCGTTGCGCGACGTGATCTGGTTCTCGAGCGCGGCCGGGATGAGGATGTCGCACTCGACTTCGAGGACCTCGGCGTTGGAGATATCCGTCGCACCCGGGAACCCCTGGACGGTGCCGTGCTCCTGCTTCCAGCCGACGACCTTGCCGATGTCGAGGCCGCCCGGCGCGTAGATGCCGCCGGTCGAATCGGAGACGGCCACCACCGTGGCGCCTTCCTCCGAGATGAGCCGCGCGGCGATCGAGCCGGCGTTTCCGAAGCCCTGGATGGAGACCGTCGACGTCGCAAGGTCCAGGCCGAGGTGGGCGGCCGCCTCGATGACGCAGAAGACCGTGCCACGGGCCGTCGCCTCGTTGCGGCCTTCCGACCCGCCGAGGCTGATCGGCTTGCCGGTCACGACGCCCGGGACCGTGTAGCCGGCATGCATCGAGTACGTGTCCATCATCCAGGCCATGATCTGGGCGTTCGTGTTGACGTCCGGGGCCGGGATGTCCTTCTCGGGCCCGACGAGGACCTCGATCTCGGTGAAGAAGCGGCGGGTCAGCCCTTCGAGCTCCTTCTGGCTGAGCTGCTTGGGATCGACGATGACGCCGCCCTTGCCACCGCCATACGGGATCCCGACCACCGCGCACTTCCAGGTCATCCACATCGCGAGGGCCTTGACCTCATCGAGCGAGACGTCCTGGTGATAACGGATGCCACCCTTGGCCGGGCCGCGACCCAGGTTGTGCTGGACGCGGTAGCCCGTGAACACCTGGACGGAACCGTCGTCCATGTGGACCGGGAAGTGGCAGGTGAATTCGCGGCGCGGCTCGCGCAGGACCAGCCGCATCCCGTGGTCCAGGTCGAGCCGCTCGGCGGCGAGATCGAACTGTCGCTGGGCGACCTCCCACGCGTTGATGCGCGCAGCGACGTGCTCGGTGGTCATGGAAGGGAGAACCTCCGTGTCGGGCAGCCGATTTGGGCCACCTCGTCGGTGTGGGTCGTCTCCCGGACGACCCCACGGGGCGCGTCGACCGTTGTGGGGCGGATCAGCCGGACCATCGACGCGCGACTCATGATCGAGCGCGAGTATAGCCCGAGGGCCGCCGACCGCGCCTAACCGAAAGTACCGGTTCGCAAGGTTGTCGCAACCTTGCCGCAACGTTCACGCGGGCTCGTGCGGCGGCTGCACCGGCCCTCGGCGGGTCCGTGCAGGTGCGCCCCGGCCGCACCTGCGGCGTCGCGCCCGCGACGGCCCGGCGCGGCGCGGCGGCCCGGTGGCCGGCGCCGCGGCCCGGCGGCCGCCCTAGCGTCCCGCCCGCGGCTGCATGGCGCCACCACCGTTCCAACCGACACCGGAAGGCGCCGATGGCACGGTTTCCGCCGCGGAATGGGGGCGTGGCGCGTTCCGAATGCGGTGGAGCGTCCATTCCTTCGTCCGTTGGAACGCTCCTGGCGCCGCGGCGCCGGCCCGCGGCTCCGAGCGGGGAACCTCAGCTCAGGCGGTACAGGATCGCCGCTCGCACCCATCCCGGATGCCGGTGTGGGCCGAGGCGGCCCGGCGCCCGGGCGGATCCGCGGCGGTCCCGTGCCACCCAGCCCGGACGCCGGGGTGGGCCGAGGCGGCCCGGCGCCCGGGCGGTCCGCGGCGGTCCCGTGCCACCCAGCCCGGCCCGCACGCGCCGGCCTGGCGCCACGACCGTTCCAACCGACACCGGAAGGCCCCCATGGCACCGGTTTCCGGCGCTGAATGGGGGCGTGGCGCGTTCAAAACGCGTAGGAGCGACCACTCCTTCGTCCGTTGGAACGCTCCTGGCGCCGCGGCGCCTGCGCCGCGGCTCCGGCCCGAGCGCCACGGGCAGGGCGGCTCTTGGCGGCGCGAACGCTGCTGGCGGCCGCGAACGCTGATGGCGCCGCGGCGCCGGCCCTCGGCGCCGGCCCGCGGAACTCCGAGCCGAGAACCTCAGTTCGGGCGGTACAGGATCGCCGCTCCCACGCAGCCCGGACCCAGGTGTGGCCCGACGGATGCCCCGACGAGCTCCACCGAGACGGCACCGGGATCGAGGCCCGGCACCCGACGCAGGACCTCGTCGCGGAACTGCTCAACGTCCGGGGCGATCGTGTGGAGGATGGACAACCGCTCGATGGGGCGTTCCGTGATGAGCTCCAGGAGCCGGTCGCGCGCCTTCGAGCGCGTCCGGACGCGTTCGGCGGTCGTCACGACACCGTGCTTCACCATGATGATCGGCTTCACCGAGAGCAAGGTCCCGATCGCCGCCTGCGCGCCGCTGATCCGGCCGCCCTTCTTGAGGTACTCGAGCGTCTCGAGCGCAACGTAGATCATCATGTCCTGCGCCCGCGCCTCGAGGGTCTCGGCGATCTCGCCGGCCGGATGATCCGCCTCGGCCATCTCGATGCCCATCCGGGCCAGGATCCCCTCGGCCATCGATGCCCCGAGCGAATCGACGATGTGGATCTCGCGGTCCGGCAGCATGTCGCGCGCGATCTGGGCGCTCTTGATGGTCGCGGACAGCGTGCCCGCGACGTGGATCGAGACGATCGCCTCGACCCCGTCCGTGAACGCGGCCTCGTACGCCTCCTTGAACTCGCCCGGGGACGATGCGGCCGTCGTCGGAAAGGGCGCATCCGGGGCGAGCATCCGATCCCAGAACGCCGGACCCGTGAGGTCAACGCCTGCCTTGAAGGTCTCAGGACCGAAATTCACGAGGAGCGGCACGATGTGGATGCCCGATGCCGCCGCCTCCGCCGGATCCAGGTCCGATGCGGAATCGGTGAAGATGGCGACGCGACTCAAGTTGGACTCCTCGGTGGTCCTGAGCGACGGTTGTCGTTCGGGGCATGATACGAGCCCGGTCCAGCCCATTGCCGCTACCCTGTGCGGGCATGGATCGATCGCTCTGGGCCGTGCTGGCCGGCACCTTCACGCTGCGTTTCAGCACCGGGCTCACCGGCGCGATGCTCGGCGTCTTCCTCGCGAACCTGCACCTGCACGGCGGTCCGCCCGTCAGCGCCATCGTCGCCGGCCTCTTCAGCGCGCTGTTCTACCTGGCCGAGCTCGTGCTGTCGCCGGTGTTCGGGATCCTGTCCGATCGGCAGGGTCACCACCGGGTCATGCTCTACGGCCCGGTGTTCGGCGCGGTGGCCGTGATCATGACGGGCTTCACCGCGGACCTCGGCCTGCCCCCGCCGCTGGCGATCATCCTCGCCCCGATCACCGGCAGCCTCGTCGTGCTCGGGCTCACGAGGATCCTCGAGGGCGCCTCGACCGCGGCCAGCATCCCATCGATCCTGGGCTACATCGCGATGGTTTCGGCGGGGAATGAGGTCCTGCGCGGCAAGGCATCCGCCCGGTTCGAGGGCGCGACGCTCCTCGGCATCGGCGCCGGCTTCGCGGCGGCCCCGGTGATGTTCGCCGTGTTCGGACCGAACGCGTTCTTCCTCAACGCGGTCGTGTACGGCGTCTCGTTCCTGATCTTCTGGACGGTCAAGGACCCGGCCGGCGCGGATGCCGCGCTGCGGGCCCCGCATGTCGGGTTCTCGCGCTACCTGGAGCTCGTCCGCAGCTCGCACGTGTGGCTGCTGGCCCCGACCTGGATCGCCGTGAACGCGTCGATCGGGTTGTGGTTCAGCCAGTCGATCTTCCAGTTCGCCCAGGCGAATCCGGATTTCCCGAACCAGGCGTTGATGCGCGGCTTCACGGCCATCCAGATCTCGGGCGCCGCGGTCCTCATCGGGATCGTCTTCGGCCTCGGCCTGCTGTACTGGGGCAACAGGTTCGCGAACCTGCGCCGGACGACGATCATCTTCTACGGGATCCTCGGCGGCGGGGCGCTCGTCGGGGCCGGCCTGGTCATCAACCACGCCATGGGCCTCTCGCTGGTGGTGCCGATCGCAGCGAGCCTGGTGGCCGCGTTCGGGCTGTTCGTGATGGCGGGTGCGACTCCGGCTGCCCTCGGCCTGTTGGCCGACATCTCCGAGCGCTTCCCCAACGACCGCGGCGCGATCATGGGCCTGTACTCCGTCTTCCTCGCGATCGGCCAGATCATCGGCGCGCTGATCGGTGGGTTCGCGGCTGAGGCCGCCGGCATCGATGGGATGCTGGTGGCAACGCTCATCCTCCTGATCGTGGCCCTTGCGCCGCTGGCCCAGCTCCGGCGCAGCGAGGACGAGTTGGACGCCGTCCCCGCATGACCGATGGGCGGCCGTGGACCCCGGTCCCGCTCGTTCGCGGCGCGCGCGGCGCCGTCGTGGCGCCCCATCACCTCGCGACCGCGGCCGGCCTCCACGTCCTTCGGACCGGCGGCTCGGCCGTGGACGCGGCCGATCGCCACGAACGCGGCACTCGCCGTCGTCATGCCGCAGGGCTGCGGCATCGGGGGAGACGCGTTCTGGTTGATCTGGGATGCCGCGGCCGGCCGCCAGACGGCACTGAACGGCTCGGGTCGGAGTGCCGCGGCGGCCTCCGCGCAGCGCCTGCGCGACAGCGGCCTGGACACGCTGCCGCGACGAGGGCCATTGACCGTGACGGTCCCGGGCGCGGTCCGGTCGTGGGGTGATGCCCACGCCCGGCATGGCCGGCTGTCGCGCGATGCGGTCCTGGCCCCGGCCGTGGAGCTGGCACGGAACGGGTTTCCGGCGTGGGCCGGGTTCATCGCCGCGGTCGAGACGACGGTCCCGTTCGTCCTCGAGGGCCTCGGCCCAGACGCCGGTTTCTTCGCCGTCTACCGACCGCACGGCCGACCGTGGCGGCCCGGCGAGCGCGTTCGGCTCCCCGCGCTGGCCGCCACGCTCGAGCGATTGGCGATCGACGGCTTCGATGCCTTCTACGACGGCGACCTCGCTGATCGCCAGGCGGCCGAGCTGGAACGCGTCGGCTCCCCGTTGCGAGTCGGCGACTTCCGCGACCACACCTCGACCTGGGGCGACCCGATCGCGATCGACTATCGCGGCGTCCGGGTCACGACCCACCCGCCGAACAGCTCCGGGATCGTGGCGCTCGAGATGCTCGGCATCCTTGACCGGTTCGAGCCCCCGGCGGCCGGCGGGTTCGGCCCGGACGGCGTGACGGACCCGCGCTGGATCCACCTCGGCATCGAGGCCGCCAAGCTGGCCATGGCCGACCGGGACCGCTACCTGACCGACCCCGAAACCCGGGACGTGCCGGTCTCGACGATCCTCGATCCGGCCCGCCTGGCCGACCTGGCCGCCGGCATCGACCCCGCCCGGGCCGCGCGCCCGGTCCCGGCGACCAATCCGGTCGGCGGCGGCACGATCTACCTCGCGATCGTCGACGGCGACGGCAACGCGGTCAGCCTCATCGAATCGAATTACATGGGCTTCGGTTCGGGGGTCGTGGACCCGGCTACCGGCATCCACTACCAGAACCGCGGCAGCTACTTCAGCCTCGACCCGGACCACCCGAACGTGCTCGAACCGCGCAAGCGGACGCTCCACACGCTGCTCCCCGGGATGCTGTTCCGGGACGGGGCGTCCGGGCCCTGGATCGTGGCGGGGTCGATGGGCGGCGACGCCCAGCCGCAGATCCACGCCCAGTTCGTGAGCGCCGTGGTCGATGGCGGCGTCGACGTCCGGACGGCGGTCGCCGCCCCGCGCTGGTACGTCGAGCCGGCCGACCACTTCGCCCCGCCGACGGACGTGTACCTCGAGCCCCGCCATGTCCCCGGCATCGATGACGCGCTGCGCGCGCTGGGGCACGACCTCGTCCCGACCGCAGCCTTCGATCCGCACCTCGGGCATGAGCACGCGATCGAGCTCGTCGACGGTGGTCCGGCCGAGCCCGACGGCTCCCTCGCGGCCGCGACCGACCCGCGCAGCGCCGGCCTGCCGGCCGTCTGGTAGCCCTGGCCGTGCTGGGCCATATGCGATAATCGCCCGCGCCGGTGGCAGGCGAGCGCTCACACGACGCCGCCACCGGCCAATAGCGTCGCGAGCGCGAGCGATCGGAGGAGCCCGTGACGTCGAACGTCAGCCAGAACTACCCCTACACGAGCGAGACCGAGGCCGAGCGCGCCGCGACGATCGCCCGTCTCGTCTCCGAGCGCGAGGGCCTGGCGGCGACCATCGCCGCGGAGGCGACCCCGCTCGACGCCAACGAGCGCTGGTGGGTCTGGAAGTGCCCGACGCCGGGCTGCCCGGGCCTGCTTCATGCCGCCGGCTACGCGATCAACAAGCACGCGGTGTTCGTCGTGTGCGACGGGACCTGCGGCAAGACCTTCCTGCGCTAGCGCGCCGTCGGTTCCTGCCGATGACCGCATGACCGACCGGCCCGCCGTCGACCCGCCCGCCCTCGAAGCGTCCGCTCCCGAGTCGCTCAATTCCAGTCGGCGGCGCCTGCTCATGGAAGCCCTCGGGATCGCGGTGTCGGCCGTGGGGTTCGGGTTCGTGTACGGGTTGTCCGCCCGGGAGGCCGGCTTCTCCCCGATCGAGGCGGTCGCGATGAGCACGATCGTGTTCGCGGGCGCCGCACAATTCGCCGCCGTCGGATACGTCGCGAGCGGCCTCGCGTGGCCGGGGGTGGTGCTGCTGACCTTCCTGCTCAACGCGCGCCACCTGCTGTACTCGGCGGCGCTCGCTCCGTGGTTGCAGGGCGTGCCGTTCTGGCGCCGGGCTGTCATGGCGCATCTGCTGACCGACGAGGCATTCGCGCTGTCGATCGGGCACTTCCGGCGGGTCGGACGGACGGATGAACGCGGCTACTGGATCGCCGCGATCGCCTCGACCTTCATCCCGTGGAACGTCGCGACCCTGGCCGGGGTGCTGCTCGGGGCCCAGATCCCGGACCCGGCACGCTTCGGCATCGACATCATCTTCCCGGCCGCGATGATCGGTCTTGCGGTGGGCCTCGTCACCGGCCGCCGCGAGCTGGTGGCCGCGATCGTCGGGGCGGGGGTCGGCGTCGTCGTGGCGCTGCTCTCGAGTCCGTCGATCGGGATCGTCGCGGGTGGGGTGGTCGGTCCGGCGATCGGGTTGCTGGTCCCCGAGCGGGTGGCTCACGAACAGGCGCCGCTCGGGACGCCGGCGTCGGCCGACCGCTACGCGATGCCGGGCACGCATCTCGATCGGTGGAGGCCGGCGGGGTCGGGCGGGTCGGCGGGGGCGGGAAGGCCGACGGGGGCGGAGCGGGCGAACGGGCCGACGGGGGCGGAGCGGGCGAACGGGCCGACGGGGGCGGAGCGGGCGAACGGGCCGGCGGGGGCGGAGCGGGCGGACGGGTCGTCGGCGGAGGAGCGGCCGGCGCGGCCGCCTGATGAGGGCCTGCCGTGAGCACCGACCTGGTCCTCCTGGCCGTGCTCATGTTCGCGGTGACGTATCCGAGCCGTGCACTCGGGCTCCTGACACCGGGCCTGGATCGGCTGCCTCGACGGGCGTTCGAGTACCTCCAGCTCGTCGGGCCGGCGGTGCTCACGGCGATCGCGGCGGTCAACGTGATCGTCGTGACCGACGAGGCCGGAACGCCCGCATTCCACGTCGGGGTCGAGTGGCTGGCCGTGCTGGCCTGCCTCGCGATCACGGCCTGGCGGAAGAACCTGCTGCTCGGCATGATCGCGGCCGTGGCGCTCGTCGCGATCGCCCGGGCGACCGGCCTGGCGGCGTTGCCGACCTGATCGCCGGCGCGGGTCCGCGCGACCATCACCCGAGCCTGCGACCGCGCTACCCGGGTCCTCGTATACCACCGCACCCGGCACAACTTTCTTGACAGCCACGTTGTGGCCGATCCACGCCGGGTCGCGGTGCGATCCGACGTCGACCGAGGCCGAAATCGGCGACGTAACGTGCGCCTCGGGCAAACACGGCATGGTTGCTGGGGTATCGGGCGGGTCAGGTCGGCCATAACGTGGCTCCTGGGCATGTCGTTCCTGGTCGAGGTGACAGACCACGAGACAGGGGCGCGCACCTCGCCGATGCCTGGCGCGGCGCGCGCCGTCAGCCCTTGCTGGCCTCAGCCTCGATCTCGACCAGGAGGCTCGGATGCATGAGCCCGGCTACGGCGACCAGCGTTGCCGCCGGGCGGATCTCCCCGAAGATCTCGCCATGGACCGCCGATACCGCCGCGGAATCGGCCATGTCGACCACGAACATCCGGGTCCGGACGACATCGACGAGGGAGAATCCGCCGTCCGCCAGGGCCTGCTCGATGATCGCGAAGACCGCCCGGGCCTGCCCAACGACATCCCCGGGATGCCGCGAGGCGCCGTCGGCGCCTGCATCGGTCGTACCGGCGACCCAACACGAATCTCCGACCACGATCGCGCGGCTGTAGCCGGCGATCGTCTCCCACGGACCACCCGACGAGATCCGCTGGCGGCCACGAGACGAACCCGTCTCGTTCTGGGGACGGGCGGCGGGCGCGGACCCGGCAGTGGCGTCGGCGGCGACCAGGGTCTCGGCACGGGTGTCGGCACCGGCCGTTGTCCCGCCACTGGCGTCGGCACCGGCCGCGTTCCCGGCACTGGCGTCGGCCCCGGCCGTGGTCCCGCCGCCGGCCCGAACCTCACCCGTCACGCCGGCGCCGCCGCGAAACGAGGATCGTCCGCCCTCCACGCCAGCACCTCCGGGTCGCGCGCGATGGCCAGCAGCAACCCGGCCAGGAGCGCCGTCCGCGGCACGATCGAGTCGATATCGAGGTACTCGGACGGCGAGTGATCGTTCCCGCCGATCGGCCCGAGGCCGTCCAGGGTCGGGACCCCCATCCCGGACGTGGTATTCGCGTCCGACGCGCCCCCGGTCGACGTGTCATGGACCGTGAACCCCAGCCGTTCGGCTACAGACTGGGCGTGCTCCACGAGTCGGCCGCTGCGGGCGAGCTTCTCCATGGGCTGCCAGGCGACCATGACATTCGCCTCGACCGTGGTGTCGGGGACCTCGGTCGTCGCGACGAGGTCACGGATCGCGGCCTCGACCTCCGTCAGCCCTTCTGTCGTCGTCGCGCGCACGTCGACCTCGAGCTCACAGCGTTCCGGAACGACGTTCGGGCGCGTGCCGCCGGCGATCCTGCCGACGTTGACGCTCACCCCGGGCCACCGACCGTTGAGCCCGTGCAGCTCGCGCACCAGCCGCGCCGCTTCCAGGACCGCACTGCGACCCTTCTCCGGTTCGACTCCGGCGTGGGCGGCCCGACCGTGGACCGTCAGGCGCGTGTCGAGGATGCCCTTGCGAGCCGACACGATGTCCCCGTTGGCGCGGGCACATTCGAGGACCAGGCACGCGTCGGCGTCCGCGGCCGCCTCCCGGATGTGGACGGCCGAGGCCGGGGAGCCGACCTCCTCGTCGGGATTGGCGATGAACGTCAGGCGTTCGAACGGCAGGCCGCCAAGCTCGCCGATGAGCGTCTTGACCGCGTACAGCCCGGCGAGCAGCCCCGACTTCATGTCGGTGACACCCGGCCCGTGCGCCGTCTCGCCGTCGATGCGGAACGGGCGCTCGGCCACGGTCCCCGGGTCGAAGACGGTGTCCATGTGCCCGATGAGCACGACCCGCGGGCCGTCGGATCGGCCGCGGAACGTGCCGACGACCGTGTTCCCGAAGCGACCTTCCGGATCGGGCCGGATATCGATGTCGGCGCCCAGCCCGGACAGGAAGCCCGCCGTCCACCGACCGACTTCGTTGACGCCTTCGGGGGTGTACGAACCACAATCGATGTTGACGAGGAGCTCGAGATCCGCCAGGTAGACCGACAGCTCCGCGGCGATGGCCGCGCGCAGCGCTTCGAGCTCGAGGTCGGCGGTCGTCTCGCTCGTCATCGATGGCCAGTCTACGCGGCCGGCAGGTTGCTATCCTGCCGTGACCGTGCGCGTGGTCGAGATCCGCCTTCTCGAGGGACCCAACGTCTACCGGCTCGAGCCGGTGGTCAAACTCGAGGTCGCCATCGGTCGACGGCGGACGTGGTACGGACAACGGGACCCGGGGCGCCACGCCCTCGTCCAACTCGGGGCCGCGGTGCCGTCCCGCGACTGGCCCGATCCGATCGCCGCGGTCGCGGCTTGGGTCCGGCGGCTTCGCGCGGACCACGGCGAGGGCCGCACCCGCCTGGCCGTGCACCGCTCGTCCGACCCGGGCCACTGGATCGTCACGTTCCCGTGGTCGGGCGAGGAACGGGCCCGGGTCCTGACCGATGCCGCCATCGCGCTCGCGGAACGCGATGTCTCGCCCTCACGAACGGCACGCCTGACCGGTGCCCAGGAACGGCTCGTGGCGCGCTGGGCGGAGCGGATCGACGCTGCCCGGACCTCACCCCCATCCTGGATCCGCGACGCCGACCGGCGGGTGCCGGCGATCTCGATCTCGGGGACGAACGGCAAGTCGACCGTGACGCGGATCATCACCCATGTACTGGTCCGCGCGGGACGGCATGTCGGGACGACGACCTCGGACGGCGTGCTCGTGGACGAACGCATGGTCGAGCCCGGCGACTGGACCGGCCCGGGCGGTGCGCAGCAGATCCTGGCGCGGTCCGACATTGACGTGGCGGTGCTCGAAACGGCCCGGGGCGGGATCGTCCTGCGCGGGATGGGCTACGAGTCGAACGACGTCAGCATCCTGACCAACGTCTCGTCCGATCACCTGGACCTCCAGGGCATCCACACGCTCCCCGAGCTGGCCGAGGTCAAGGCGACGGTCTGCCGGATCACGAAGCCCGATGGCTGGGTCGTGCTCAACGGCGACGATCCGCTCGTCGCGGCGGTGGCCCGGCGGGTACGAGCCCAGGTGGCGTTCTTCTCGCTCACGTCCGACGGTGCTGGATCCGGTGTCGTGGGCCGCCATGTGGCCCGCGGCGGACGGGCGTACCTGGTCCGCGACGGCTGGCTGATCGAGGTGCAGGGCACCCGCTCGACGCGGATCGTGGAGGTGGCCCGGATCCCGATCACGATCGGTGGCCTCGCCCGGCACAACGTGGCGAATGCGATGGCGGCGGCCGGGGGCGCGCGGGGGCTGGGCGCGACCATCGAGCAGGTTCGCGACGGGCTGCTCGACTTCAGCCCCTCGGCCGAGCGCTCGCCGGGGCGGTTGAACCTGTTCCGCCTCGGGTCGCGGCTCGTGATCGTGGACTTCGCTCACAACGAGGCGGGGATCGCCGCGGTCATGGACGTGGCCGAAGGCATCGCAGCGGGGGCCGCGGGTCGCGCGGCACCGATCACGGTCATCATCGGCACGGCCGGCGATCGGCCCGACGACACGCTGCGCGGGATCGGGCGGATCGCGGCGGAACGGGCGCAGCGCGTCGCCGTCAAGGAGACCCGCAAATACCTCCGGGGCCGAACGGAGGCGTCGGTCGTCGGCGAGCTGCTGGCCGGAGTGCGGGCCGGCGGCGGCGCGGTGGCCGACGTGCCGATCTACGAGAGCGAGACGGTGGCGCTCCGTGCCGAGCTCAACGGCCAGGGGCCGGACGCGCCCAGGGTGATCGTGCTGATGTGCCACGAAGACCGCGATGGGGTCTTCGACCTGCTGCGCGATCTGGGCGCTCGACCGGTGGATGCCGCTGAGGAACTGACCAAGATCGTGCCGCGGATGCAGGAACGGCCGCGGCGCGGCTGACGGTCAGTCGCCCGACGCGAGGTCCGGTCCGTCGCGACGCGGCCACCAGCCCCGGACATCGAGTCGTCGCGTGAAGCGCAGGTGGGGCGGGACCGGCGGAAGGACGACGCCGTGGGCCGACGCCAGCGTTTCGGCCCGGAACTCGGCTTCGGCCGGCTGGAGCGGCCACGGAGCGTGGCGGATCTCCGTCCGGAGGACGTGGCCATCCGCGTCGACCGCGAAGAGCCGCATCCGATCGGTCAACCACGCGTCCAGCGACCCGGGAGCCGTCGATTCGACAGGACCCGTGGGTCGAAAGCGGAGGTCCAGTTCGGCGGCCGCGCCGCGCGCATCCGTGCGGCGTGACCGATAGGCGATCGCGTCGCCGTCGTGCCGGGCCGACATCTCGGCCAGGAAGTACGGCAGGTGGAAAAACGTCCGGGCGCCCTCGACCGTCAGGCGGCTGGCCGCATCCAGGCTCAGGAACCAGACGCCGGCACGACCTCCGTGGCGCACGTAGGTCCGCACGTTCACCTCGGGGAATGCCCCCAGCCGCGGCGGCGCCGGGAGCCCACGTGGAGCGACATCCTCCATCCGGAACGGGACGATCCCAAGCCACGCTTGATCCTCGAACGTGTCGAGCTCGAGCGCGGGCGGAACGAGCGCCCGGAGCACGCCCGGCTCGACCGGCCAGTGGGCGAACAACAGGTCGACCCAGCGCATGCGCATGATCCACGGCCGCCGGAGCGGCGTCGCTCGGTCCACGCCGTCAGGGTACGCGCCATTGATCGCCGACAGGATGTCGACGCGCTCCTCATGATTGCGCCTACACGTCGTTAACCCCGAGGAGCTCCGCTGCCGTGACCACCGATGACCAACCGCCAGCCGACACGGCACCGACGTCGACCCGTGGTCCCCTCCGAGAGCTCCTGGTGCGGGCCCTGCCCGGCTGCCGAGCCGAGACCATCGACGGGCTCATGCACGCAGTTCGGACGCGATCGCTCAAACAGGGCGAACACATCTATCGACAAGGAGAGCCCGTCCCGCTGACCCTCATCCTCGAGGGGTATGGCGCGGCGCGGCGGATGACCGTGAACGGCAAGGAGCTCGTCAGCGGCGTGGCGCCAGCCGGGGTGCTATTCGGCTGGTCCGGCCTCGCAGCCGTGCCGTCGAGCGTCGGGCTCGTCGCCCTGACCGATTGCGTGGTCGGGCAATGGCAAGGCTCCGATGTTCGCGCCCTCGCCGCGACGGATCCCGCGCTGGCGTTCGCCGCGATCGAGTCGATGGCGTGGTCGCTGCACCAGACCATCGAGCGGATCGAAGGATTCATGCACCAGGATGCGCGTGTTCGCGTGCTTCGGATCCTGGCGCAGCATCGCGACCTGTTCTTCGGCGAGCCGCCTATCCTGACTCGGCGCGACCTTCCGGGACTCGTGGGGACCAGCCGAGAGATGACCGGGCGCGTCGTGCGGCAGCTGGAGCGTGAAGGGACGATCGCTCGCGTCGGCCCGGCGGGCCTGAAGCTGCTCCGCCCTGATCGGCTGGAGGTCGGCTCAACCCGGACGTAGCCCTACGCCCGACGGCGCTCCACTGCCCGACCCGACTACCCCTCCGGGGCCTCCAGCTCGCCCGGGTCGGCGAAGGCCGAGCCGCCGCGCGACGTGCCGGCCGCCGCCATCGCCTCGCGGTAGACGCCGATCGCGTCGTCCACGCAGCAGACCACCAGATCGCCGGGGATGGCGCGTCGGAGCGCGGTCCGCACGGCGGTCATCTCCTCGAGGACCTTGTCGGCGCGGGTCGCGCGCGCGGTACCGGCCGTCTTGGCGGCTCGCACGCCCTCGATGACGTTCGTCGCGGTCTCGCCCGGCTGCCGGCCCCGCAGGTTCTTGTCCTCGCGGACGATGACCTCGTCGAACGCGCCCGCGGCGATCGCGCCGTACTCGCGCTGGTCCTCGTCCCGCCGATCGCCCGGGATGCCGAGGACACCGATCGCACGCCCGGAGCGCGCGCCCTTCCGCGGCGCCCCGATCCGCCCGGCCTTGGTCTGGGGCTCGGACATCATCCGCTCGACGAAATCGGCCAGCTGGCGCATGCCGTCGACGTTGTGGCAGTAGTCGATCACGACTCGCACGCCGCCGACGTCGAGCAGGTTCAGCCGCCCCGGCGCCTGGAAGAACGAGGTCGAGAACGTGCGAAGGCCCTGCCGGATGTCGTGGAGATGCGCACCCGCCGCCCACGCCGCGGCAGCCGCGGCCAGCCCGTTCGCGACGTTCATCCGGGCGCGTCCGCCGAACGTCGCCGGGATGAGGTGGGTGTACAGGACGGGCATCTTGCGGCTGCCCAGGCGCAGCACGATCAGCTCACCCTCGGCCGTCGGCTCGAGGCAGAACGCGGCGTTCCCGCGGCTCGTGTGGCCGTCGATCCGATCGAACCCATCCTCGCCCTTCTGGGTGGCCATGCTGAACAGCACGACCCGCCCGGCGCAGTGCCGGCCCATCCGATAGACGTGGCTGTCGTCCGCGTTGAGCACCGCGGTCCCCGATCGCGGCACGGCCTCGACGACCACGCCCTTGACGTTGGCCAGCTGGCCGATCGAGGTGATCCCGCCGAGACCGAGGTGATCGCCCGTCACGTTGGTGACCACGGCGACATCGTTGCGGTCGTAGCCGAGCCCCTCGCGCAGGATCCCGCCGCGAGCCACCTCGAACACGGCGGTGTCCACGGTCGGGTTCTGGAGCACCATCTGGGCCGACTTCGGCCCGGACATGTCGCCCTTCTTGATGAGCCGGCCATCGACGACGATGCCATCCGTCGACGTCATCCCGACCCGCCGGCCCATGAGCTTGAGGATGTGGGCGATCATCCGGACCGTCGTGGTCTTGCCGTTCGTGCCGGTCACGCTGATGATCGGGATCCGCGCAGAGACGCCGGCCGGGAAGAGCGAGTCGATGACGGGCCGCGCCACGTACTGCGGCTCGCCCTCGGTCGGATGGGTGTGCATCCGGAACCCCGGCGCGGCGTTGACCTCGACGATCGCACCGCCGGTCTCGCGGACCGGGGTCGCGATGTCCGGGCAGACGAAGTCGATGCCGGCGACATCGAGGCCGACGATGCGGGCCGCGGTCTCGGCGATCTCCACGTTCTCGGGGTGCGCCTCGATGGTCCGGTCGATGGACGTGCCGCCCGTGGACATGTTGCCGGTCAACGCGAGCTTGATCCACGTGCCGGCGGCCGGCGTGTCGTCCAGCCCGAAGCCTTGCGCCCGGACCAGTTCCTCGGCCGCGTCATCCATCTTGATCCGGGTCAGGACCTTCTCGTGGCCGATGCCCCGTCGCGGATCGGCATTGGCGATGCCGACCAGCTCGCGGACGGTGTGCTCGCCGTCGGCCGTGACGGATGCCGGCACGCGCTCGGCGATCGCGGCGACCTTGCCACCGATGACCAGGCAGCGGTAGTCGTTACCGGTCACGTAGCTTTCGACCACGACATCGCCCGATCGACTTTGGGCCAGCGCGCCACCGAAAGCGGCCCGGACGGCGTCCTCGGTGCGCAGGTCGAGGTGGACGCCGCGGCCGTGGTTGCCGTCGAGCGGCTTGACCACGCACGGGAAGCCGATGCGCTTCGCGACGGCGACGGCCTCGTCCTCGCTCGCGACGACATCGGCGCGTGGGACGGGCAGCCCGGCCGAGTCGAGCAGTCGATTGGTCAGGCTCTTGTCGGACGCGACATCGACCCCGATGGCCGAGGTCTTCGACGTCATCGTCGCCCGGATCCGCTGCTGGTGGACACCGTGCCCGAACTGGACCAGCGAGTGGCGGTCCAGGCGGATGAACGGGATGTCGCGGCTGACCGCTTCGTCGATGAGCGCCTGGGTCGAGGGTCCGAACGCCTGGCGCTCGGCAAGCCGGATGAGCCGCTCGAGCTCGGGCGCGAAGTCGAAGAAGACCTGCGGGTCATCGGGGGCGACGAGGTGGTTGACCAGGGCAACGGCCATCCGGCCGGCCTCCAGCCCGACCGCCTCCTCGCGGTACTCGTAGATGCAGTTGTACTGGCCCGGCGGACCGGCCGAGCGCGTCTTGCCGTGACGGACGTCCGTGCCCGCCAAGTTCTGGAACTCGAGCGCCACGTGCTCGGCGATGTGGCCGGCCCAGGTGCCTTCGCGCAGGCGGGTCACGAAGCCGCCGCGTCGACCGAGCGAGCAGGCATGGTCCTCGAGCGTCGGGAGGAGGGCAACGAGCGCATCGGTGAAGCCGGGCAGCTTGTTCGACGGGAAGTCCTCGAGGACGCCGAGATCGACGAGAAGGCGGATGACCGGCTCGCGCGCCCAGTAGTTAGGGCCGCGCATGACCCGCGTCTCGAGGATCCGCAGCGTCGGGAGCGGCTTCGCCGCGGCGGCACCCGCGGTCGACGGGAGCGTCGACGCAGGTCGCCGCGTGCGCGTCTTGGTCGGTTCCGCCGTCTCGGTCACGCTGCCCTCCTGCGTCGCTGAGATGGCCGCCAGTGTACGGCCCGACGTTCTAGCTGGACGCCGCCTTGTCGCCCGGGAGGGCGTGGAGGGCCGGTGCGACGATCCGCTCGCGGCGGCGCAGGTCGAAGCGGTAGCCGGCCGGCAGCGAGTGCAGCACGACCCCGCTGATCATCAACGGTCGGTGGCCGTGGACCTCCCACGCGTCGGTCTCGGATCGCGCCCCGTCCACGACGGTGATGGAGCCACGGCCGATGACCTCCATGATGTGGTCCGGTCCGACCACCCCGGCCGTGTCCTCATCGACGCCGAGACCCAGGAGACTCGGGTTCTGGGCGATCAGGCTGAGCAGCCGGCCGAGTCGATTCCGCTGCTGGAAGTGCTGGTCCACGATGACCCCTGGCAGCACCCCCAGACCGGCCGCGATCTGGGCCATCCGGTGCTTGGGAGTCGCCCCACTCGCCCCGAACGCGATCATGTGGCTGGACATCGCGGAAGCCCCCGCGCTGGTGCCTGCGACCACGGCGCCCTGGCGGAACTGCTCCAGGACCGCATCGGCCAACCGGGTCCCGCCGATCGTCGATGACAGGCGGAGCTGGTTGCCACCGGTCATGAAGATGCCCGTCGAATCGCGCAGAGCGAGGGCGACCGACTCGTCGTTGGCCTGGGCACGCGTGACCGCGTGGATCGTGCGGACCTTGGCCACACCGAGCTCGCCGAGCACCTGGGTGTAGCGCTCGCCGGCCTCGACCCCGAGCGACGACGCGGTCGAGATGACCGCGACGGTGGCGTCGCGGCCACCGGCCAGGGTGGCGAAGCGGCTGAGGATGACGCGGTCACGGACCTTGTCCTCGGCGCCGCCGATGATGATCACCGATCCATCGGACACGGGCGTTCTGGGCTCCCGAAGCGTTTCGCGAAGGATACCCGGAGCGTACGTTGCGGCGGCGTCACGGGTGAGGACCGCTGGGGACGCAAGGCGGCTCCGTGGGAGAATGCGGCGCCATGGCCGACGCGGACGCTCCCCTGCCGCCTGAACTCCATCCGGTCCCCGGGACGGCCCGAGGTCGCGGTCGGATCGCCGCGGACCTGACGGATCTGATCGGCCACCCGACCCGCCGGAGGGCCGGCGTCTATCGGCGGGCGTTCCGACGCGAGGCATCGCGGCTGCGCGACCACAAGCGGATCATCGCGATCCTCCTGCTCGGCCTGACGTTCTCGCTGCTGGCCGCCGGCATGATCGGTCGGGGCGACGCGGCCGGGGCGGATGCCCGGGCGTACTGGGCCGGCGTTCGGATGTGGCTCAACGGGGGGGACCCGTACCACCCCACCGGCCCGTTCCTGCCGTACGTCTACGCGCCCTGGATGCTGCCGCTGTTCGCCCCGTGGGCGCTGTTGCCGTGGGACGTGGCCTGGGTCGTGTGGCGTTGCGGCACGATCCTGCTCCTGCTCTGGACGGTCCACTGGGCCTACCATCGACGACCGCTGACGACGGCGGTCATCGTCGTCGCGCTCGCGTTCCCGGCCGGGGCCAACCTCGACACCGGGAACATCAATCTCCAGCTGACGCTGATGCTCTGGGGCGCCCAGTTCGCCGGCCCACGTCTGGCCGGGTTGCTGTGGGCCCTCGCGGCCTGGATGAAATGGATACCCGCGATCTTCTGGTTCATCCTCGAGCCGCGCGCCCGCGGCTGGGGATTGGTCTGGCTGGCGGTCTCGGTCGGGCTCAGCCTGATCCTGCTGCCCCTGACGATCCTCCAGTTCCAGGCCCTGTTCGAATTCGGGGCGCGGCCGGTCCGGCTCGACTACCTCGTCTTCCTCTGGGCGTTCGTGCCGTGGTGGTATCGGCGAGCCCCGGGTCGACCGCTGCTTACGCGATTCCCGGACGGCTGGCGGATCGGGATCCGCCGGTTCGTGGGCCTGGAGGCCTGAGGCCGGCTGGGTCGGGCCCGCCTAGGCAACACCGACTTCCGGCTCCGCGACCGGCAGCGGGCTGTCGTCCTCGCGCCGCGTTTCCACGACCGGACGGAGCAGCAACGCCCCGATCGCGAACCACACCGGTGCCAGCAGGAACGCCACCCGCGGCCCGAGGGCCGGCGCCTGGGCACGCACGAGCGCGTCGATCAGGATCCCGCCGATGAACCCGGCGACCACGCCGTTGGTCGCCGTCGCGACGTTCGAGATGCCCATGTATCGACCGGATGCGGCCTTGGGGATGATGTCCGTCATGAGCGCCCAGTCCACGGCCAGGAAGCTGCCCAGGCCGACGCCCATGAGGATCGCCCCGAGGATGAAGACGGGGATCGATGGCGCGAACGCACAGATGATCATCCCGACCGAGGCGATGGCGCAGGCCACGTAGATCACCCGCTTACGGCCGTAGCGATCCGCGATCCGGGCAGCCGGGATCGTCGCGATCGCCGTGCACACGGCGACGACCCCGGTCGCCACGACGATGAGCAACGCCCGCTGATCGTCGTCGGTGACGCCCTGGGCGCGCTCGAGGTACGGCACGAGCAGCGTGACGAGGAACGCGCCGCCGCCCAGGACGAAGAAGCGCGACGCGACGAGGAACATGAAGCTGCGTTCCTTCAGGACGTCGCGGGCCCAGGCCTCCATCGCGATCGACGTCCAGCTTCGGCCGGCCCGGTCCCTTGCCGCGCGTCCTTCGTCGAGGCGGAAGAACAGCGAGAGCATCGTCACGAGCTCGATCACGCCGAGCGCGATGGTCGGGATCGTGAAGTCGCCGATCGCGAGGCCGATCGACGCCATGCCCGTGCCGACGACGACGCCGAGGACCGTGAACAGGCCGACGAGCCCGCTGGCCAGCCCGACCTGGAGCGGCGGCACGAGATCCGGCACATAACCCTGGAACGGACCCTGCGCGAAGTTCGCGCTGAACTGGAGCAGGACCACGAAGGCGCCGACCGCAAGGACCGTGTTGGAGGTCGCGATCCCCACGAGGAACAACACGTCGAGCAGGGTCCCGATCAGGATGTACGGCTTGCGCCGCCCGAACCGGCTGATCGTGTAGTCGCTGAGCGAGCCCGCCATCGGCTGGACTAGGACGGCGATGACGACCCCGGCGGCCTGGATGACGCCGAGGGTCGTGTACTGGACGGTGGGGTCCGGGACGAGCTCTTTGATCCGCTCCTGGAGGATCACGCCGATGCCCTGCACGACGGCGATGAGCCCGAGCCAGTAGACCGACAGGCGCAGGAGCTGGCTCAGGGGCAGGACCTGGGTGGGCCGGCCGAAGCCACTGGACGCGGGTGACGCGGGATCCGGGCTGGTCATCAGCGACGTTCCTTCAGGCGATCGCCGGATAGGCTCCCCGTGCGGCCCCCCGGCACGCCGTCGGGGGCCATCCTACGACGCGGAGGCAGGGCTTCCGTTACGTTCCAGCGCAACCGTGTCACCGAGTCGCACCAGGCGACGCTCCGTGGCACGGGGCGCAACGAAGCGGAACACGGACCGGTCCAGCGAGTAGATGCCGGTCGACGCGATTCCAAGCCTGCCGAGGCGGAACGTGAACACCGGGTTCTCCCCGTTGCCCGCGTAGTGGTACGACATCCCGTCGGCAGCGAGGACCGCGAGATTCGCCTGGCCCCCGAATCGATCGTGCAACGCGGCCAGCAGGTGTGCCGTTGGCTCGTCGTCGCGCCACGCGTCCTCGAGCCAGCGGGCTCCGACCTCGGTGTCGGCCCGGCCGTGGATCCGGCCCTGGGCTCGGTAGGTCGCGCGGAGGGCGCGCGTGTCGCGCAAGTCGCCGTTGTGGCTGAAGGCGTAGCGTCCGGCCGGGTCGTCGAACGGCTGCGTGTCGGGGAGCTGGAGGGTCGAGAGCTTCGATGGACGGCGCAGGTGGACGAGCGCTGCCGTCGTCTCCTGCGCCCCGACATGAGCCGCCCCCTCCGTGTCGTCGCGGAACGCGCGGACGTCGCGATGGCTGTGCAGCCGACCGTCGGCGGCGAGCCAAGCCGCGCCCCAGCCGAATCCGGCGATCCCGAACCGCTCGAGCCGCTCGGTGAACGGCCACAGATCGCCGAGCCGGAACGGCTCCGACGCGCGGACGACGTAGTGCTCGCACATGACCCGCGATGCTACCGTGTCGATCCAGGCGCGAGCGTGCGAACCGGATCGAAGGAGCGTGGATGACGGAGTCCGGGCCGCCGATCACGTGGGAGGAACCACCGGCCGCGCGCAGTTCATGGGTCGCGGCGAACCGCCGGTGGTTATGGATCCTGCTCGCCGTTGCCGGTGTCGGTGGCTTGCTGGCCATCGCCCTCGCGGAAGGGTTCGGGCCGTCGGATGCTGCGCCGAAACCGCTCGACGTCAGCGTCGACGGCATCGGCCTCGCGCTGTCGGGCGCTGCCGACTGGACCCTGCCGACGGTCGTGATCATCGCCGTCGGGGCGCTTGCCCTCCTCGGCCTGGCTGGTCTCGCACTCGACCGGCGGTGGACGATCCGGCTCGTCGGGGTGGCCGGCATGGCCTTGGTGATCGGCGCCGGCGTCACGGTCTGGATGGACGACCCGCTCGACGCCGAGACGCTGTGGGTCGATGGCGTCGGCCATGCGACCGGACCGACCGAGGCACCATTTCGCTTCAGCGGATACGAGCTCGCGCCGGGTGAGCCCGGCACGTTCGGGTTCGTCATCCGCAATGGCGGCGCGCTGCCGATCTCGATCCTGGGCTACGCCGACGAGCCCGTCGTGGACGGCATCCAGACTTCGGACGCGGGGGCGCGCATCGTCGGTCTGGGCCGAGTCGCGGGTGGTGAGACGAAACAGGTCGGCGAACGGCTCGAACTCGCCCAGGGCGTGGCCGACTGGCCGATCCGACTCGAGCCCGGCGGTCGCGTTGCCCTCGTCGTGGTCATCCGCGGGGGCCCGTGCGCGTCCGGTACGAGTCAGGACGACGCCCCGATGAGCGCATTCATCGGGACGGTTCGGGTGGTCTATCGGGTCGCCGGCTGGACCCGGGTGAGCGGCGCGCCGCTGCCGGTCACGGTGACCGTTCCCACCGATCCGGCCGTCTGCTGAGGGTCAGCGCGCGAGGCGGATCCGAATGGCTTCGGGATACTCGGCGAAGTAGCGCCGCACGACGTCCAGGTCGAAGGTCCGCAGGATCGATTCCTTGGGTTCACGCTCGAGGAGGAACTCGAAGGTCTCGCGGACGAGCCGCTCCGCGTCGTCAACGCTCCGGACACCATGGGTGGCCACGTCGTCCGGACGTACGGTCACCTCGTGCTCGGTGGCGCCCAGGTCGTCGCGGACCCGGACGCTGCACACCCAACCGTCGCCCGCGGCGGCGCAGGCGACCTCGACCTCGACATCGGTCATGGCGTCACTCCCTGGCAGGTGGGGCACCAGTACGTGCTGCGCGGCAGGTCCGTGCCCTGGCGGGTGACCGCGATCGGGGCGCCGCAGCGGCGGCACGGGCGGCCGTTGCGGCCGTAGACGTACAGCGCGCCCGGGGCCCCACGGTCGCCCGCGGTCGTGACTCGCTCGGGGCCGCGCCGCGCACCGACGTTCGCGTTGAGCAGTCGATGAGCCGTCGCGATCAGGCGATCCAGGGTCGCGTCGTCGAGAGCCGCGACGTGGGCGAATGGCGAGACGCGTTCCAGCCACAGGATCTCGTTCTTGTAGACGTTGCCGACGCCGGCCATCGCGCGCTGGTCGAGGACGGCCACGCCGATCTCGAGCCCGGCGCGCTCGGGCGCGCGCAGCCGGCGATGCACCTCGGCGGCATCGAAGTCGGGCGCGAGCAGGTCCGGCCCAAGCCGCGATAGCGACGGATGCAGGTGTTCGGTCCGTGCCTCGAAGAGCTCGACCACCGGCGCGTCGAAGCACACGGCGACCGCGCCGTCGACCTCGAGGACGAGGCGCGCCCGACCCGGCGGTCGACGCCAGCGCTCGCCGGGTCGGTAGCGATGCCACGAGCCGTTCATCCGCAAGTGCGTTCGCAACTCGAGGCCGCCATCGAAGCGGATCAGGAGGTTCTTGCCCTGCGCCTCGACGGCGTCGATCCGCCGACCGACGACGCGATGGACCTGGGGCACGGCGCCGGGACCCTGGGCACGGGCGGCGCGCACGTCCCGGCCGACGAGATACGGCCGAAGGCCGGCCGCGGTCCGGAAGAGCGTGTCGCCTTCGGGCACGGGAGGGCGCCCGCTACCGCGCGCCGCGGACGGTCAGGCCCCGGTAGCCGGCGACGAAGCCAGCCGCCAGCAGGGCGTCACGCCACGGCGACTCGCCTACCGGCAGGCCATCGATCTTGCGGATGACGAGCTCCCGGGTGCGACCCGTCGTGACGAGCGTGGACAGCGCCCGGAGCGCGGCCTCGGCGACCGCCGGATCGTCGGCTGGCGCGAGAGTCTGGAGCGTGGAGCCGCCCCGTTCCAGGTACAGCGCCGCGACGCCATCGACGAGCACGACGTAGGCCCCGGCCGCGCGCTGGAGGGGACGTCGGTCAGCGTCGTCGCGGCGGGGCCATGACAGGGCCGCACCGTACGGATTCGCGGGATCCGCAGCGGCGAGGAGGTGGACCGAGGCGTCCCGGACATGCTCAGCGGGCTCGCGCACAGCACGGAGTCGATCAAGCGCGCCCGCCAGCGCGAACTGCGCCGCACCCAGGCCATCGACGAAGTAGCCGCGCCGGATCCGGCCGGCCTCCTCGAGGGCGCGCAGGATCGGGTAGATGCCGGCGAAGCCACCCTCGACACCCTCGGCGGCGACGGCCTCGCGGGTCAGGACGCCGTACCGCTCGAGCAGGGCGAGGGCGCCTGCGTGGAGCCGTTCCGTGGCTGTCAGCGCCGCCGGCGGCTCGACGAGCGACCAACGCCCCGCGGCCTCGGGCGGGCCGAGCGAGGTGAGCCGGCCGGCGCGCGGCCGACGAGAGCCGTTGCCGCCCGTCGGCCGCTTCCAGCGCAGGGCCCGCAGTGGCGCGAACGTATCGTTGGTGACCTCCCCGGCCCACACGAGATCCCAGAGCGTATCGAGCATCTGCCGATCCGAGCCACCGCCGGCGGCGGCATGGATCTCGCGATAGAAGCTCGCCCCGCGCCGGGCGAGATGCTCACGGATCCGGTCGTGCCGCTCACTCTCGGGCCGCTCCATGCCATCGACGGGGCCGGTGGGTCGAAGAGCGTCCCGGCCCGGCCGGTACAGCGCGATGCGGCCGTCGTCGCGGCCCAGGCTACCCCGCCCGACCCAACCGACCTCGCCCATCGCGCCGAGCTCGTCGAGCAGTCGCGGTTGATAGCCCGGGATTCGCGCCGGGAGCACATCACGCTCCAGCACGGACGCCGGGATCGCGACACCCGCCAGCTGGTCGACCACCTCGGCCAGGCGTTCCTGGGCGGCCGTCCCGCGGAACGGGGCCGGATCCGCGCCCGGACCGGCGACCGGCGCCGCCCCGTGCCAGGCCGGCAGGAAGCGGCCGAGCGCGGCCGGGTCCACCGGCTCCACTTCCCGGCGGAGTCGGGCCAGGGAGCGGCGGCGGAGCAGACGCAGGACATCGGGGTCGCACCACTCCCGCTCGGCACCACCCGGCCGGAACTCGCCACGTAACAGGGAGCCAGCACGCAACAGCCGCTCCAGCGCGTCCTCGACGATCCCGATCGGCAGCCCCCAGCGGCGTGACGGTTCGGGCGTCAGGAACGGCCCGTGGGTCCGGGCGTACCGGGCGAGCAACCCGTCCAGCGCGCTCGCGGCCGGACCGAGGAAGGCCGCCGGCACGCCCACCGGCGCCGTCACGCCGACACCGTCCCGGTAACGGGCCACATCCTCGATCGCGATCCAGCGGTCGTCGCCAGCGATCCGGACGCGCACGGCACGCCGCGCCGATCCCAGTTCGGTCAGCCACGGAACGGCGACGGCGGCACCACCCTCGGTCCGGGCACTCACCTCATCGGCCGACAGGTCGCCGAGTCGACGGAGCAGGTCGTGCACCTGGTCCAGGGTCGTGGCTGCGCGATCCTCGACAAGCGCCTGGAGCGACAGCTCCAGGTCGGCCAGGGCGTCCGGGTCGAGCAGCTCCCGAAGCTCCTCCTGCCCGAGTAGCTCCCGAAGCAGGTCGCGGTCCAGGGTGAGCGCCCCGGCTCGCCGCTCGGCCAGCGGCGTGTCGCCGTCGTACATGTACGCCGCGACATAGTCGAACAGCAGGCTGCTCGCGAACGGGCTCGCCCGCGGCGTCTCGATACCGTGGACCGCGATCTCCCGACTCGCGACCCCGCCGAGGATCTCGCGCAGCGCATCGAGGTCGAACACGTCCGACAGGCACTCGCGATAGGTCTCGACGAGGATCGGGAAGCTGCCGTAGCGGCTGGCGACGGCCAGCAGGTCCGCGGCACGCTGGCGCTGCTGCCACAGCGGGGTCCGCGTCCCGGGTCGTCGTCGCGGCAGCAGCAGCGCACGGGCCGCGTTCTCGCGGAACCGGCTGGCGAACAGCGCGGAATTCGCCACCTGTCCGACGACGAGGTCCTCGACGTCCTCCGCGGCCGGGAACAGCAGCTCCTCCACCCCATCGAGGCTGGCCTCGCCCTCGGGCATGCGGATCGCGATGCCGTCGTCGGACCAGATGGTCTGGACCTCCATCCCGAGCCGCTCCTGGAGACGCGACTCGATGGCGAGGGACCATGGCGCGTGCACGCGCCCACCGAACGGGCTGAGGAGCGTGAGACGCCAGTCGCCGAGCTCGTCGCGGAAGCGCTCGACCACCACGCGCTTGTCAGTCGGCAGGGCGCCGGTCGCCTCGCGCTCGTCCTCGAGATAGGCGAGGAGGTTCTCGGCGGCCCGTTCGTCCAGGTCGTGGTACTCGCGCAGCCGTGTGCCGGCATCCCGACGACCCTTGGCGCCACGCCCGAGATCCGCCTCGATCTCCCCGACGAACGCGCCGAGCGCCCGCCCGAGCTCGATCGGCCGGCCCACCGCATCTCCCTTCCAGAACGGGAGCTTGCCCGGGACGCCGGGCGCTGGACTCACCGTGACCCGGTCGTGCCCGATCTCCAGCACGCGCCAGCTGCTCGCGCCCAGCACGATGACGTCGCCGTGCATGCCGGCGCGGAGCTCGTAGACCATCTCCTCGTCGAGCTCGCCAACGCGCCGACCCGGGGTCCCGACCTCGCCCTCCATGAAGACCCCGAACAAGCCGCGGTCCGGGATCGTGCCGCCACTCGTGACCGCGACCACGCGGGCGTCGCGGCGCCCTTCGATCGTGTCGGTGACGCGGTCCCAGACGAGTCGGGGCTTGAGCTCGGCGAACTCGTCGGAGGGGTAGGCGCCGGCCAGCATCCCGAGCACGCCATCGAGCACGTCGCGCGTGAGGGTCTCGAACGGTGCGGCCGCCGTCACGGTGCGGAGGATGTCGTCGCCGGTCCAGCGGTCCATGACGGTCATCGCGACGATCTGCTGGGCCAGGACATCGAGCGGGTTGCGCGGGATCTTGGTCGCCTCGATGGCGCCCTCGTGCATGCGCCGGGTCACGACCGCGACCTCGAGCAGGTCGCCGCGGTACTTGGGGAAGATGATGCCCTTGCTGGGCGCCCCGACCTGGTGCCCGGCGCGGCCGACCCGCTGGAGGCCGCGCGCGACGCTGGTCGGGCTCTCGACCTGGATCACGAGGTCGACGGCGCCCATGTCGATGCCGAGCTCGAGGCTGGACGTGGCGACCAGGGCGGGGAGTCGGCCGGCCTTGAGCTCTTCTTCGATCTCGAGGCGCTGCTCACGGGCGATGCTCCCGTGGTGGGCGCGGACGAGCTCCTCGCCGGCGAGCTCGTTGAGGCGCTGGGCAAGGCGTTCGCTGAGTCGACGGCTGTTCGTGAAGACGATGGTGCTGTGGTGGGACCGGATGAGCTCGAGGATCCGGGGATGGATCGCCGGCCAGATGCTCGTTCGGAGGTCCGGGCTGATGGCCGGACCGCCGGGCTGCTGCTCCTGGGGTAGGACCTCGCCGATCGCGCTCATGTCGTCGACTGGCACGATGACCTGGAGCTCGAGCGGCTTGCGCGCACCGGCGTCCACGATCGTGACCTCACGACCCGGCCCGACACCGCCGAGGAAGCGGGCGATCGCCTCGAGCGGCCGTTGCGTGGCGCTCAGGCCGATCCGCTGCGGGGGCACGGCGCCTTCGGGGCGGAGACGTTCGAGCCGTTCGAGGCTCAGGGCGAGGTGGGCGCCGCGCTTCGAGCCGGCGATCGCGTGGACTTCGTCGACGATGACATGCTCGACGCCGCGGAGGATCTCGCGGGCCTGGCTCGTGAGGAGGAGATACAGGCTCTCGGGCGTCGTGATCAGGATGTCCGGTGGGTGGCGGGCGATCTCGCGGCGATCCTCGGACGGGGTGTCGCCGGTGCGGCTTGCGACGGAGATGCTGGGGGCTTCTTCGCCGAGGCGTTGCGCCGCAAGGCCGATGCCGGTCAGCGGGGCGCGGAGGTTGCGCTGGACGTCGTAGGTGAGGGCCTTGAGCGGGGAGATGTAGAGGACCCGGACGTGACCTGGCTGGCCCTTGGCGCGAGGCGGGCTTGGGTGCTGCGCGAGTCGATCCAGCGTGTAGAGGAATGCGGCCAGGGTCTTGCCGCTCCCGGTCGGGGCGTGGATCAGCGTGTGCTCGCCGCGGGCGATGGCCGCCCAGCCCTCGGCCTGGGCCTGGGTGGGCGCCGCGAAACTCGCCTCGAACCAGGCCCGGACAGCCGGCGAAAAGGGCGCAAGCGGATCGGCGACAACAGTCGTGGCCATGGGACTCGTGAGTATAGGCTGCCTGCCGCGTTTAGACCAGATGTTCTGTTCGTCTGGCGGGGCCTTGCGCGGCCGCTACGGGATGAAAGCCTGGACCTCGGTGAGCGAGCCGGCGGTGAGCGCGCGGGCGGCCAGCGCGCGGCAGCGGTCGATGTCGAGGTGCGCGACGGTCGCCCGGACCGCGGCCACTGAACCGGGCGAGACGCTCAGCTCGGTCACGCCGAGCCCGACGAGGAACGGGATGCACGATGGGTCGGCTGCCGCCTCACCGCAGACCGATACGTGGCGGTCGCGCGCGTGGGCCGCGCGGACGACCACGTCGATCAAGCGAAGGACCGCCGGCTGGAGCGCGCTTGCCATGTCCGCGAGGTCCGGGTTCGTGCGGTCGGCCGCGAGCACATATTGGACCAGGTCATTGGTGCCGATCGAGAAGAAGTCCGCCGATCCGGCCAGGGCGTCGGCCATGATCGCGGCGGACGGAACCTCGATCATCACGCCGAGCCGGACCGTTGTGGGCACGGCACGCCCGTCTGCCACCAGCCGCTCTGTCACCTCTGCGAGGAGCGCCCGGGCCGCATCGACCTCCTCGCGGGTCGACACCATCGGCAGCATGACCCGCAACTCGACGCCGGCCGCGGCCTCCAGCAAGGCCGCAAGCTGGTCCCCGAGCAGGTCCGGTCGCCGCAGACCCAGTCGAAGCCCCCGCACACCGAGCGCCGGGTTGGCCTCGACCACCGCCGATTGCCACTCCGCTGGCTTGTCGCCGCCGACGTCGAGCGTTCGGAACACGACCGGCCGCTCCCCCATCGCCGCGAGGATCCGTGCGTAGGTCGCGCGCTGCTCGCCGACCGACGGCGGCGTGGACCGGCCGAGGAACAGGAGCTCGGTCCGGACCAGGCCGATGCCGTCGGCGCCGGCCCGCGCGGCCGCTTCGGCCTCCAGCGCGGACGCCACGTTCGCGACCACGGAGACCACCGGGGCACCGACCGCCGGGCCTCGTGACGCGACATCGATGTACGCGACGTCGATGACGGCGTCGACCCCACCGACCAAGCTGCCCGCGTCCACCACCCCGAGCACGGCTTTGCCCGCGATCTCGCCTGGCGGCGCCACGTTCGGACCGGTCAGCACCCCCGGACCGGCCAGCACCCGCGGACCGGCCAGCACGGCCGCTTCGGCCAAGAGCGCCGCCACATCATCGGGCGTCGGATCGATGAACAGCCGCCCCTCCGATCCATCGACCGCCCCGCCGATCTCCTCCGAACTCGCCGCCCGCGCGACCGCGTCGCTGAGGGCGGCCACGGACGACCCCAGGCCGAGGACCATCGGGATCCCAAGCGCGCGGGCGACGATCGCGGCGTGGCCCGTCGGCGCCCCACCGGCGAGGGCGATCCCCGCGACGAGCTCCGGCCGCAGCGTCGCCACCGCCGAGGGATCGAGATCGACGGCGACGACCACGGCCGGCGCTCCATCGGGATGCCATAGGTCGGGGCGCTCCGCGCCGGTCAGGATCGCGGCGACCCGCCGCCCCACGTCACGAACATCAGCCGCGCGCTCGCGGAAGTAGTCGTCGTCGACGGCGGCGAGGACGTCGGCCTGCTCGGACGTCGCCCGCAGGATCGCCTCATCGGCCCGCGTCCCCGCGTCGACCAGGCTGAACGCCGGCCCCACGATCCCCGGGTCCCGCGCGAACAGCGACTGGGCCTCGAAGATCGCGCCGACCTCCTCGCCGGCGCGCGCGGTCGTTTGGACCGCCAGTGCCTCGAGCTCGGTCGCGCAACGCTCGAGCGCCTCGACCAAGCGCTCATGCTCACGCTCCGCGTCGACGGCCAGCGGTCCGCGTCCGTTCGTTTCGACGGGCATGCCCGTCCCGCCGGCTAGCGCGCCCGCGGGCGCCGTCGACGGCACGACCAGCAGGCGCCCGACCCCCACGCCCGGGGAGCCGGGACGCCCGGTGAGGATGGTTCGCGCCATAAGTCGGTCCAGCCGATCGAGCCGTGCCGGTTCAGCCAGTGCCCGCGGCCGCGTCGGCGAGCGCACGCAGCAGCAAGGCGGAGGACGTCGCCCCCGGATCCTGATGGCCGATCGACCGCTCGCCGAGGTATGACGCCCGGCCTTTCGTGGCGAGCAATGGGATCGTCGCCACGGCACCGGCTTCCGCTCCCGTGGCCATCGCCTCGAAGACCGCGGTGCCATCCGAACCAGCCGCCACGGCCTCGCGACCAGCCTCGAGTGCAGGCACGAGCGCATCGAGCATCGTCTTCTCGCCGGTCGTGGCCTTGCCCAACTGCTGGATCCCGGCGATCGCCGCCTCGAGGGCCGTCACGGCGAGCGCCCCACCGCCCGCATCGGGCGAGCCGGCCGCGATCGCGCCGCCGGCCCGCATGAACGCCGTGCCATACAACGGCCCCGCCGCGCCTCCGACCGTGCTGATGAGCGTCCGTCCGGCTGTCCGAAGCCGTGCCGCAGCGACCGCCGTGTCGTCGTCACCCTCCGGCCGGCCGGCGTCGAGGAGGCTGCAGATCGCGCTGAAGCCCCGGTCCAGGTTCGTGCCGTGATCGCCGTCGCCGATGGCCTGGTCCAGGGCGGTCAGGGCGGCCGCCTGGTCGTGGATCCGGCTCGCGGCCAGCCGCAGCCAGGCGTCGATGACATCGATCATGCGTGGGTACCTCGACTCGGGTCGTCGTGCCTGAGTCTAGACAGTTGTGAGGGACGGCCGTCGCCCGGAGGGAGTTGGGGCGACGGCCGCGAAAAGGGCGTTGACGGTCGCCCTACACCTTCCAGCGCAGGGCGGGCGTGTGGACCGGGGCGTCCCACAACCGGGTCAGCTCATCGTCGAGCCGCAGGAGCGTGACCGAGAATCCGGCCATCTCCAGGCTCGTGATGTAGTTCCCGACGAGCGACCGCCCGATCGAGATGCCCTGGCCGCCAAGGATCCGGGCGAGGCTGTTGAACGCGACGTACAGCTCGATGAGCGGCGTGCCGCCCATCCCGTTGACGAACGCGAGCACGGTGTCGCCGCGCGACAGACCGAGATCGGAGACGATCGGCGACACGAGCCACTCGGCCATGTCGTCGACCGGCGCGAGCTTCTCCCGACGACGACCCGGCTCCCCGTGGATGCCGATGCCGACCTCGACCTCGTCGTCGCCGAGCTCGAAGGTCGGCGTCCCGGCCGCCGGGACCACGCACGACGTCAGGGCCAGGCCCATGGACTTGCCCTGGTCATTGACCCTGACCGCCGTGGCGGTCACGTCGGCGAGCGAGGCGCCCTCCTCGGCGTGGGCCCCGGCGATCTTCTCGAGCAGCACGGTCACGCCCACGCCACGCCGTCCCGCGGTGTACAGCGAGTCCTGGACCGCGACGTCGTCGTTGGTCACGACCGTCGCGACCTCGATCTCGCCGGCCACGAGCTCGGCCGCCATCTGGAAGTTGAGGACGTCGCCGGTGTAGTTCTTGACGATGTGGAGGACACCCGCGCCGCCATTGACGGCACGGGTCGCGGCCTCCATCTGGTCGGGGACCGGCGAGGTGAAGACATGACCGGCCGCGGCCGCATCGAGCATGCCCAGGCCGACGAACCCGCCATGCAGCGGTTCGTGGCCGGAGCCACCGCCCGAGATCAGCGCGACCTTGCCTTGCTTCGGGCCACCCGCACGCAGGACGAGGTTCTGCGACAGGTCGACCTTGACGATGTCGGGATGCGCGGCCTGGAGCCCGGACAGGCTCTCGGGCACGATGTCCTCGACGGCGTTGATGAGCTTCTTCACCCGGCTGGGTGCATTCGTGGCCATGGGATCCTCCTGGAAGGTCGGTCGTTGCGGGATGGGTCGCGCGCCGCGGTCAGGCGGCTTCGTGCGCGTGCTCGGCGACGGCCGCGCCCGGCACCGTGGCCGTGCGGGTGTGCCCGATGAACTGGTACAGGAAGGCACCGATCAGCCCGCCGACGATGGGGCCGATGATGTAGACCGGGAGCTGTTCCCAGTTCGTCGTCTTGCCGATGAGCTGCTCGACGATGTTGGGCCCGAGCTGGCGGGCCGGGTTCAGCGCGGCGCCGGTGATCGGGCCGACGAGGATGATGATCCCGTAGACGATGAAGCCGATGATGATCCCGGCGAAACCCGCCGGTGCGCGGCCATCGACCGCCGCCCCGAAGACCACGAACACCAGGATAGCCGTGCCGATGATCTCCGCGGCGAGCGCCACGCCGATCCCGCTCGTCTCCGGGTTGTAGCTCACGGCGCCCAGGCCAAGGGCCACCGGATCATTGCCGATGAGGATGATGTAAGTGAGCACGGCGCCGATGACGCCACCGATCACCTGGGCCACGATGTACCCACCGGCGGTCGGCGCATCGATCTTGCGCGTCGCCAAGAGGGCGATCGTGACGGCCGGATTGATGTGGCAGCCGCTGATGTGGCCGACCGAGTAGACGGCCGCGAAGATCGCGAAGGCGAACGCGAACGAGATCGTCGACAGCTCCGCGCTGCCGAAGGGGTTGTCACCGGTCAGGAAGACCGTCAAGGGGACGGAACCCGCCCCGATGAACACGAGGATCGCGGTGCCGATCGCCTCGGCGGTCAATTTCTGCGAGAGGGTCGGGGACGACATCTGGGACTTCCTCCTTCGTGAACGGGGTGATCAGCCGGCCGATTCCGCGGCCGCAGCGACGTAGGGGGTGAGCTCCGCGGCCAGGGCGGTGAGCGCCTCGTCCGCGTCGGGACCTTCCGCCGCGAGCGTGATCTCGGACGACGGGCGGATCGTCAGACCGAGCAGGGCGATGAGGCTCTTCGCATCCGCCTCACGGCCCTCGTGACGGATGACGATGCGACTGGCGAACCGGCTGGCCGCCTGGACGAAGCGGGCGGCCGGTCGGGCATGCAGCCCGGACGGGTCGATGACGGTGAGTCGGATGTCGGGCATCGGTCAGTCCCTCAGGCCCGTGGGAGCTTGGCCATCGTCGCGGCTCCCTCGGCGGCCGCGGCGACTTCGTCGATGGACGCACCGATGCTGGCCTGGACCGCGGCGAGGATCGCGCCCTCCACGAGCGGCGCCTCGCTGATCCGGACCCGGGCCCGATCGGGCTCGTCGAACTCCTCGAGTGCGAGCTCGAGGCTGAGGGCCGCGCTGCCTAGGTCGAGCAGGACGAGCGCATGATCCGCGCCGGCGTCCAGCGTCGTGCGGATGGCGGCCGCGATATCCGGTGCGCTGGTGCCGAGGCGTCCGTCCTGCGTCCCACCGGCCGTGGCCACGGGAACGTCATCGCCGGCTACCTGGACGACCATGTCGCGCAGGCCCTCGACGAGCGTGCCGCTGTGGGAGATCAGGACCAGGCCCACCATCGCGCCTCCTTTCGTTGCCCCTCGGTTGCCGTTGCGGCGCATCCTCCGCCCGAGGTCATCAAGAAGCCAGCAAGACCGCGACAAGAGGTGCGCTAAAGGGTCAGTCGGGTCCCTCCGCCGCAACCCGACTCGTTGCCGCCAGGGCAGGTGCCACCTAGACTCGTCCGACCGTGAGCGCCTCCGCCACCGCGCCCGATCCGGCCGCACCCAGCGATGCCGGCGCGCCCCGCACGATCGATGCCGCCGCGCTCCGCGCGGCGCTTGCGAGGTGCCGAGTCGTCGTCGAACGGCACGCCGCCTACCTGACCAGGCTCGACACGGTCCTCGGCGACGGTGACCACGGCGACAACCTCGTCATCGGGTTCCGGGCGGTCGATGCCCTGCTCGCCGAGCTCCCCGACGAGACACTCCCCGGGGAGTTGTTGCGGGCCGTGGGGCATCGGCTGGTCGCCGCGGTCGGCGGCGCGTCGGGGCCGTTGTACGGCACGGCGTTCCTGGAAGCCGGTGCCCGCGCCGACGATGCCACGACCCTGGACGATGCGGCCCTGGTCGGGATGCTGCGGGCGGCCGCCGACGGGTTGGCGCGCCGGGGTCGCTGCACGGTGGGCGACAAGACGATCCTCGACACGCTCGAGCCCGCGGCCGCGGCCCTCGAACGGGCCGTCGGCGAGGGCCAGCCACTCGCTGCTGCCTATGTCGTGGCCGCGCGAGCGGGCCGGGCCGGCGCGCTCTCCACGCGAGCCCTCGTCGCGCATCGGGGCCTGGCCCTGCGCCTCGGGGAGCGCTCCGCCGGCCACCTCGATCCCGGCGCCGTCTCGTGCCTCCTGCTGCTGCGAGCCCTGGGCGGCCGTTGACCGGTCCGGCCGTGGGCGAACGCGACGAGGCAGGGCGGCGCGAGGAAGCGGACCGTTTGCGTGCCCGCATCGAGCAGCTCGAAGGCGAGCGCCAGCGGGCATTCGAGGAGGCCCAACGAGAGGCCGACGCCCTGTTCGCGCAGTATCAGCTCAGCCAGCTCGTCGCCTCGGGCGGGACGGTGGCGGAACTCGGCGCCGCGGTCCTGCTCGAGCTCGTCCGGCTGGCGAACGCGTCCGGCGCCGCCCTCTACCTCGAGCACGTGCCGGGGGCCGGACTGCAGCGCATCGCCACGGAGGGGTCCGGCGCCGAGCCCGCTTCCGGACCGGAGCATCTCGACGACCTCGACGCCGGCCGGGCCTGGGCCGCGACCCTCCCCGGCGGCCGGGCGATCGCGCTCTCGGATGCCGAGCCAGCGATGCTGCTCCTCGTGTGGCCGCCGGCCGGCGCGGAGCTCGATGACGATGGCCTGCGGATCGCCCTGCTGGCCCGGCACGAGCTCGCCGTGGCGTTCGCGGGCGCCCGCCTGCGTGAAGCGCTCGAGCACGAACGGCACGAGCTCGGGGCCATCGTCGAGGGCGCCACCGACCTCATCCTCCAGGTCGATGCCGACAGCCGCGTCGTTCGCCTGAACCCGGCCGGGGAGCGCCTGCTGGGCGCCGCGGCATCCGCGAGCCTCGGCCGGAGCTGCGTCGACGTGCTTGGCTGCGAGGTGGCCGGCGGTCATCGCGCGGAGGCCTGCCCGCTCACCGAGGTCCTGGCCTCGGGCGTCCCGATCGCGTATCGCGAGACCGCGGTCAGGGGCGCTGCCGGCTCCCCGGTCCGAGTCGCCGGGTCGTATGCCGCGACCCCGGCCATGTCCGGTCCCGGCGCGCGCGCGACCGCGATCCTGCGCGACATCAGCGCGGTGAAGGCCCTCGAGGAGCTCCGGGAGGGCTTCGTGGCCACGGTCAGCCACGAGCTGCGGACGCCGCTGGCGCTCATCCGCGGGTACGCCGAGACGCTTCTGCATCTCGAGCTCGACGAGGCCCAGCAGCGAGCGTACGTCGAGCGCATCGACGAGGCCAGCGCTCGACTGGCCACGCTCGTCGACCAGGTGCTCGATGTGACCCACCTGCAGGCCGATCCGCTGATCCTCGAGCGCTCGACCACGACCTTCGCGTCGCTCGTCGCGCGGCTGCGCGGCGAGCTCGATGTCGCGGGCGGGGCGGAACGGCTCGTCGAGGACGTCCCGGCCGCGCTGCCACCGGTCGACGTCGACATCGCCCGGATCGGGCAGGTGCTGTCCAACCTCGTCGGCAATGCCCGCAAGTACGCCCCGGACGGCAGCCCGATCGCGGTCGGTGCCACGGTCGATGGGGCGTGGTTGGCCGTGACCGTCGATGACGAAGGCGTCGGGATCCCCGAGACGGAACGGGGTCTCGTCACGGAACCGTTCCATCGGGCGTGGAACGTCAGGGAGTCGCGCATCCCCGGTACGGGTCTGGGCCTGTACATCTGCCGGCGGCTCGTCGAGGCGCATGGCGGTCGGCTCGACCTCCTGGATCGACCGGATGGCCGTGCCGGTACCCGGGTCCGTTTCACGCTCCCGCTGGCGACGCCGCCGACGCCACCGACGCCGGCGGTTCCGGGCAGGGAGACGGCCGGTGGCTGAGACGATCCTCATCATCGAGGACGAGCCCGAGTTCGCGGCCCTCGTCGAGTTGTGGATGACGCGCGCCGGGTACCGGACCGTGACCGCCCGGACCGGGCCCGATGGCCTGCGTCGCTTTTACGACGAGCGGCCAGACCTGATCATCCTCGATGTGGCGCTGCCCGGGTTCGATGGCTGGCAGCTGATCGGCCGGTTCCGCGAGTTCAGCCGGGTGCCCATCCTCATGGTCACGGCCCGTGGGTCCGAGGCGGACAAGGTGCGCGGCCTCAAGCTCGGCGCCGACGACTACATCACCAAACCGTTGTCGTTCCCGGAGCTGTCGGCCCGGGTCGAGGCCGCGCTGCGGCGGGCCGCGACCGCCGCCCCGGAGCGCCCGCGCCGGCTGCAGCACCGCGACCTGGTCCTCGATCTCGACGACCACCGGGCGCACCTGCGCGGCACCGAGGTCCACCTCACCCCGACCGAATTCCGCCTGCTCGCCCACCTCATGGAGCATGCAGGCCAACTCGCGACGCATCACCAGGTCCTTGGCGCGGTCTGGGGCGCCGGCTACGACCGTGACGTCCACCTACTACGGATGACGATCCGCAACCTGCGCCTCAAACTCGAGGCGGCGGCACCGGGCGAGCCGTACATCACGACCGAATTCGGTTTGGGCTATCGACTCTCGGGCGGCCCGCCACCGACCGAGGCCTGACCCCGAGCGTACCCGCTCGTGGCGGATGCCGCGGCTCCCTGGTGGCGCCACGGGTCCGCTCGCGGCGCCACGGTTTGGGTCCGGGTCCGCCGCTGGCGCCGTGCCCGCTCGTGTCGCCACGGCCCGGGTCCGCCCCGAGTCGGCCGCTGGCGCCACCAGCGTTCCAACTAGCGGCGGAACGACGTTTCCGCGGCCTTTTGAACGCTCGGTGTCCCCATCCGACACCCGAGCACGGCCCGAACGGGCGGTCCCCGGTCGGTTGGAACGGTCCTGGCGCCAAACGTCCTGCGGGGCCAAGCGTCCTGCCGGAGCCACCTGCGTCACGGTCCGCTGCTGGCGCCACCAGCGTTCCAACCAGCGCCGGATCGAAGGTTCCGCGGCCGATTGAACGCTGGATGTCCCCATCCGACCCCCGAACACGGCCCAAACGGGCGTTCCCCGGTCGGTTGGAACGGTCCTGGCGCCAAGCGGCCCGGGGAGGCGCCGGGGCTCGCCTGGCGCCACGGCCTCGACCGGCGCTGGCGCCACCAGCGTTCCAACTAGCGGCGGAACGACGTTTTCGCGGCAATCTGAACGCTGGATGTCCCCATCCGACACCCGAGCGCGGTCCAAACGGGCGGTCTCCGGTCGGTTGGAACGGTCCTGGCGCCAAACCGGCCCGGGGGGCGCCGGGGCCCGGGGTGCCGGGGGCCCGGGCGCCGGGGCCCGGGGTGCCAGGTCTCGTTGCCGCCGGGCGCGTTGGCGCGGGGGAGGCGCGCGTTGGCGCCGGGCGCCTTGGCGCCGGCCCGCGCGAGTGCCACTCATCCCGACAAGGCCGCGTGCCGTCAGTCCCCGGCGAGCAGCCTCGCGGCCTCGTCAGCCGCGGCACGTTCCTCGTCGGTCAGGAGGTGGCGTCGGTCCTGCGCTGAGTGGTGGGCGTACCCGTCGAGCCGGACTCGCAGGTTCTCGAGCCGGTCCAGGTGGTGCTGCGCGATCGGCGCGAACGACGTTTCATCCCCAGCGGCCGCCAGGAGGGCGATCAGATCGTCCAAGCAGAACGGGATCTCGAGCATCACCGCGGCCCACGCGGGATCGGCGCTGCGCTCCACCAGCCGGGCCACTGCGATCTCCACGGCCGAGGCGCCCTGGCTGCAGGCCGGGCACGGCGGCCGCCGACCGGCCGCCTCGAGCCGTTGCCGCCGGCTCCGACCGCGGGTCGCGACCGCCGCACGGAGGGCCGCGGCCCGGCGCTCGATGATCGCCCCGAACAGGATCGATGAACCGAGGATCCCCGACGCCCGCCGGTCTGCCTCGAGCAACCCGGCCGAGTGGCGCCGGCAGAACGCATGCTCCCGCTCCAGGCCCTCCCGGAACCCGATGTCGAGCACGCGCTCGGCGATGATCGCGTCCAGCGTCGCGCGCTCCGACCGGGCCCGGACCGCGCAGATCGCGCAGCCGCCGAGCTTGATGGCCGCCGCCAGTCGGACATCGACCAGGTCGCGCGACGGCAGCCCGCCCGCAACGGCGTCGTCCGTCATGCGGACTCGCGCCGGGCGACGATCGCGGATGGATCCACCGAGCGCACCGCGCCGGCCGCGGCCTCGACCCGATAACCCGCGACCGACAGCAGCCGCCGGGCGATCGACGCCCGAACCGCCCGATCCAGCGGCTCGAAGACGTCACGCTCGGCGACGGTCACCTCGGCAGTACTCGGGCGATCCGTGGACCCGTGCGCCGCCAGCAGCCGCGTCGCGAGCCCCTGCCGCCGGTAGCCGGGCGCGACACCGACGGCCAGGAGCTCCTCGCTCTCACCCTCGACCAGGGAGATCGCGACACCGACCACGACCGCCCCAATGACCGCAGCCGTGACCCGGCCCCCATCCTCGAGACCGGCCAGGACCAACCCGTGGGCCGCCCCTGGATCCGCCGGAGCGACGACCCATGGTGCCAGCGACATGCCCGCCCAGGTCGTGGCATCCACGTCGGCGAGGACCGTCGGCGTCCCGATGACGGGCCCGCTCCCGGGCGTGGAACCCAATGCGCGCGCCAGCGGATCCCACCAGCCGCGGTCGTGGCCGACTCGCACGAGCCGTGGCACCAGCACGCGCCGGACCAGCGCCGCGACCCCGGCCGCCCGCTCCCCGGCGGCCGCCCCCGCGGCGTCGAGCGGGAATCCGGCGTTCGGGGCGTCGTCGAATCGATCGGGGAGCGGCGCCTGTCCGTACCGCGCCGCCTCGTCCGCCCATCGATCGCGCCAGGCCGACGGCGTCGTATCCGGGACGTCACGGTGCGCGCCGGCCAGCCAGGTCAAGGCCCAGGTTCGAGGCACGACCCGGTACACGTCGTACCCACCGCCACCGGTTGCGAGCCATCGCCCGTGAGCGTGCCGGTGCGCGATGGTGTCCACGAGCCGGGCCGCCGCACCGTGCGCGGTGGTCGTGACGTTCAGGTGCGCCAGCGGATCCCACGCATGCGAATCCGCGCCGTGCTGCGACACGACGAGGTCCGGTCCGAACGTGGCGGCCAACTCGGGGAGCAACAGCTGAACGGCGTCGAGCCACGCCCCCTCCGCGGTCCCGGGCGGCATCGGCACGTTGACGCTGGTCCCGGCCGCCACGCCCTCCCCCACCTCGTCGACGTCGCCGGTCCCCGGAAAGAGCGCGCGACCCGTCTCGTGGAACGAACACGTCAGCACGCCCGGGTCGTCCCAGTGCATGGCCTGTACGCCGTCGCCGTGGTGGACATCGAGGTCGACGTACAGCACCCGCAGCCCGTCCCGCCGCGCTCGGGCGATCGCCAGCGCGGGGTCGTTGTAGATGCAGAACCCCGACGCCCGCTCCGGCATCGCGTGATGCAGGCCGCCGCCGGGATGCTGGGCGTGCTCGACATCACCGCGCAGGATCGCCTCGACGGCCCGCAAGGACCCGCCGGCCACCGCGGCCGACGCGTCGTGCATGCCCGCGAAGGGCGGGCAGTCCCCGCCCTCCCCGATGCCGGCCGCCGGAAACCCGAACGGGTCGACCGAGAAGCGCCTGACCACATCGAGGTACCGCCGGGTGTGGCCCCACAGGAGCTCCTCGTCGGGCGCAGGCTCGGGCGCCAGCCCGGGTTCCGCTCCGACCGCGCGCAGCAGGTCGATGCCCGGCCCGAACCGCCGGGGCGTGAGGGGATGACCGGGCCCGAAGTCGTAGTCGGTCGAGCGGGGCCCGAAGACGAGCAGCATCCCGGCCACGATACCCTGCGGTACCATCCGTCCATGCCGGACCTCGTGCTGATCCTGATCGTGATCCTCATCCTCGTCATCGTCTGGCGCGGTCCCAAGACGCTGCCGCAGCTCGGGAACGCCCTCGGTCGAGGTGTCCGCGAGGCCAAGGAGGAGGCCACCAAGGCGCAGACCGAGATCCAGGCCCGCGCGTCGACCGACCCGGTCCCGCCGCCGGACGACCCGACGCCGCCCAGCCCCGACCGCCCGGCCTGAGCCCGCGGCCACCGGCGAGTCGCATGACCCCGGATGACCTCGCCACCCTGACCTATCGGCCGGGACCGGGCCGGCACGTTCGGCGGTTGCTCGTCGACGGCGAGACCGTCGAGACCCTCACCGACCTCCCCCCGCTGCGCGGTCGACTGCTGTTCGTCGGACTGAACCCGTCGCCAGTCAGCGTCGAGGCCGGTCACTACCACCAGGGCAAGCTCGGACAGACGTTCTGGCGCCGGCTGATGCTGGCCGGGATCGTGCCGCCCGGAACGCCGATCGAGACGGCCGACGACGCGCTGATCGCGGCCGGCCACGGCATCACGGACCTGCTCAAGACCCCGAGCCGACGGGACGAGGCTACGGACGCGGCGCTGGCCGCCGGGCGTCGGTCCGCTCTGGCAGAAGATCGCCATCTGGCGACCGGCCGCAGTCGTGTTCATCTACAAGCGCGCCGCCGAGACCGCTGCCGGTCGCAAGCTGACCGAGCCGTGGGGTCAGCTCATGGGCGTCGCCCTGGGTGGTCGCCCGTGCTTCCTCATGCCCGGCCCGTACGCCCCGACCGAGGAGGTCGACGAGGGCCTCAACCTGCTGCGGAACCTGGGGGCGTCGCTACCGGCGGATCCGTCGTAGGACCGTGCCCGCCCAACCAGCGGGCTCCCGGGGCCACGGAACGGAGAACTGCCACGGACCGTTGCCAAGCGGCCTCGTCCGGCGGCCCGAGGATCGACCGCGCACCGCGCACGCCGTCGAGGTCACCCGAGACGACGACGTGCCCCTCCCCGACGACGAACGCCACGTGATCCGGCCGTGGCCCTGGCGTCGTCACGACCCGGAGCGGCACGTCCCCGGCATCGACGACCTCCCCGTCTGCGAGCTCGACCGTCTCGTACGGCAGATGCCGGCCGCCGCCCGGACCGACGAGCACCGGGACACCCAGCTGCTCCGCGATCGCCTCGGCCCCCGCCGCGTGATCCGGGTCGACGTGGGTCAGCAGCGACCGCCGCGATCGCTCCGCCACGCCCGCGGGCCTCCTCGATCGCACGGTCCAGCGCCTCGCCCGTCGGGTCGCCCGGGTCCACGAGCACGAACCGCGACCGACCGACCAGGTACGCGTTGACGGGCTGGCCGGCGACACCGCCACCGGCCGGCATCGCGATGCGGACGACGTCGGCGGCCACGGCCTCGACCACGACATCTCCCAGCCGCCCCGGCGTCATCCGCGCCTGGATCGCGTCGATGGACGTCGCGTGCGCCAGCTGCATGAGCGTGGTCGAGGTCGGCAACCACATCCCGAGACCGCCCGCCGCCATCGATTCGAGCGCGTCCAGCGGCCGATGCCAGGCCTGGGCCGAGACCTCATCGCCGACCAGTGAGACGGCCGCGCCCGCCGGTAGCGCGGCCGCGAAGAACCGGGCATCGAACCGGCGCGGCATCGACGACGGCGTCACCCAGCGCGACAACGGCACGAGCCAGTCGGTCCGCAGCCGCAGGTCGAACGCCTCGGCGAGATCCGCGAAGGCCCCGGGCTCGGCCAGCAGGCGCGCACGCGCCGCGACCAGGTCCAGGCCCGGGTCGTAGTCCGCGAGGAGCACCCCGACCTCCTCGAACGCCTCGCGGATCGCCGCGACGTGCGCGGCGTGGGCCGCCACCGGCTCGACGCCGCCGCCCAACCGCGCCGTCGCCGTGGCGGCGTCGATGGCCGACCGTGCCGCCAACCGCGGATCGGCATCGTGCGCGTCGACCGCGCCACCCGGGAACACGTGCATGTCCGGGGCGAACGCCATCGTCGCCGGTCGATGCGTCAGCAGCACCTCCAACCCGGCCACGCCCGGCCGAAGCAGGACGACAGTCGCCGCGGGACGCGGCGTGACGGGCGCATCGATTGTCACGCCTGCATTCTGCGGTGCGGGCACGCGACAAGACCCCTTGTTCCGCCAACACCGCGGGCGTACCCTTCGGCACCGAACGCGCGCGGGGACATCTCGATCGAGGGTCCGTCATGACTCGCTCGACACGGCGACGTGGGCTCGTCCTGGTCCTGGCCGCGATCGTGGCCGCCGCCATCTCCCCTGCCAGCGCGTCCGCCGCGGACGACCCGGCCAAGGAGAAGGTCAAGGTCATCGTCACGTTCGATGGCCCGCCCGGCAAGGCCGCGACCCGCGCCATCGAGCGCGCCGGCGGCAAGGTCAAGCACCAGCTCAAGCTCATCGATGGGCTCAGCGCCGACATCCCACGCGGCCAACTCAAGAAGCTCCGCGACGACCCATCGGTCACCGCCGTCGAGGTCGATGGGCAGCTCACCGCCTTCGACCACACGCCGAACACCGGCGACATCGAGTACGAGAACGCCTGGGGCGTCGAGCACATCGGGACCCGCGAGGTCCATCTCGCCGGCAACACCGGCCAGGGCGTCAAGCTCGCGATCATCGACACCGGCATCGACTACATCCACAACGACCCGGATGACACGCCCTACGTCGTCGATCCCGAGTTCGCCTACAACTACAAGGGCGGCGAGGACTTCCTGACCTACGACGGCGACCCGTACGACGACAACGGGCACGGCACGCACGTGGCCGGCATCGTCGCCGCGGAGCACAACGGCTACCTCGTTACCGGCGTCGCGCCGGGCGTCGACCTCTACGCACTCAAGGTCCTCGCCGCGAACGGTGAGGGTGACTACTCCGGGCTGATCGCGGCGCTCGGCTGGGCGGTGGCGAACGACATGGACGTCGTGAACATGAGCCTCGGCGGCCACGAGGTCTCGGCCGCGCTCCAGACGGCCGTCGCGAACGCCTACGCCGCGGGGCTGACGCTCGTGGCCGCCAGCGGCAACGTGAACCCCGCCTCCTTCCAGGAGCTCATGTACGGCTGCCCGGTCGCCTACCCGGCGGCGTACGACCAGGTCATCGCGGTGTCGTTCACGAACACCGCGGACAAGCTGACCGGGTTCTCGTGCACGGGCACGCAGGTCGACCTGGCGGCGCCGGGCGACCAGATCTACTCGCCCGTGCCGGTGGGCCCGACCGGCAGCTGCATGTTCTGCACGCCCCAGGGCTACAGCGCCCAGAGCGGGACCTCGATGGCCTCGCCGCACGTCGCGGGTGTAGCCGCGCTGATCCTCCATGCCGGCATCGCCGACGACGGCGACGGGCTCCTCGCCGACGACATCAAGGCGCATCTGTGCGCGACGACCTCGCCAGCGGCCGGGATGGCCGTCACGGACCCGCGCTATCCGAAGTACTACGGCTGCGGGATCGTGGACGCGGACAAGGCGCTGATCGACATGCCCCCGCCGGCCGCCGGCCCGACCCCGGACGCGGTCAACGATGCGGCCACGACCGACGAGGACAGCCCGACCGATGTCGCGGTCCTGGCCAACGACACCGACCCGCTCGGTGGAACGCTCACCGTCATGATCGTCTCGGATCCGGCCCGTGGCAGCGCGGCCATCAACCCGGATGGCACGATCCACTATGTTCCCGACCCGGACGAGCACGGACCCGACACGTTCACCTATACCGTCGCGAACGGCGATGCCCGGACCGACACGGCCACGGCGACGATCACGGTCACGTCGGTCAACGACGCCCCGGTCGCGGTCGATGACGTCGTCGTGACGGTCACCGACGAGCCGGCGACCGTCAGCGTCCTGGCCAACGACACCGACATCGATGGCGATGTCCTGACGACGGCCAGCGTCACCACGCCCGCGAACGGGACCGCCACGATCGAGGCGAACGGGTCCGTGACTTACACGCCGGCGACCGGATTCGCCGGCACGGACGCGTTCGAGTACGTCATCTCGGACGGCGTGGGCGGAGCGGACGCCGGCAGCGTCAGCGTCTCGGTGCTCTCGTCGAACTCGCCACCGATCGCGGTCGATGACACGATCACCACGGCCGAGGACACCGCCGCGACCCTCGACCCACGCGCGAACGACACCGACCCAGACGGCGGGGCACTGACGGTCACCGCGGTGACCCAGCCGACACACGGTGCCACGACGCTGCATCCGGACGGCACGGTCGGCTACACGCCGGCCGCGAACTACGCTGGTGCGGACGGGTTCACCTACACGGTCGCCGATAGCGCCGGCACGATCGCGACGGCGACCGTCTCCGTGACGGTCACCCCGGTCAACGACGCCCCGGTGGCCGCGAACGAGTCCGTCAGCACGCCGGAGGACACGGCCGCCCTGATCAATGTCCTGGCCAACGACGCCGACGTCGACGGTGATGCGCTCTCGGTGACCGTGGCCGGACCGGCCGCAGCGGGCCAGGTGGAGATCGAGCCGGATGGACGGATCCGCTATACGCCGCTGGCCAACGTCTACGGCGCCGATTCGTTCGGCTACACGATCTCGGACGGGGCCGGTGGCACCGCCACGGCCACGGTGTCCGTGACGATCAGCTCGGTGAACGACGTGCCGACGGCGGCCCCCAAGTCGGTCACGACGAAGTACGGAACGAAGATCACGATCGCGATGACCGGCGCCGACGTGGAGACGTGCAACCTCGTCTTCTCGAAGGTGGCGCAGCCGGTCCACGGCACGCTGGGCTCGGTTTCCAACGTGGTCTGCTACACCCTCCTGCCGCCGTACTCCGACTCGGCCAAGGTGACCTACACGCCGGCGGCCGGCTTCTTTGGCACGGACACGTTCACGTATCGAACGTCCGATGGATCACTGACCAGCCCGACCGCGACCGTGACCGTCACCGTCGAGCCGCCGACCGTGCTCCACGTCGGTGATCTCGACGGGACCAAGACGACCCAATCGACCGCCTGGACGGCCAAGGTCACGATCCGTGCCCACAACGCGGCCGAGGCCTCCGTGGCGGGGGTCACGGTCAGCGGCACATGGAGCAACGGAGCGACCGGCACGGCGACCTGCAAGACGTCGACGGCGGGTGTGTGCACGATCACCAAGGGCTCGATCCCGAAGACCACGACGTCGGTGACGTTCACGGTGACCGGGATGACCGCCCCGGCCAGCGTCTACGACGGCGCCGCGAACCACGACCCCGAGGCCGACAGCACTGGCACGGTCATCGTCGTCAGGGGCCCGTAGCTCGGGGCCTGCCCCTGGCGATGATGCACACGATCCAGCCGCCGAAGCACCATCGGTTGCCGATGCACCTCGGCGGCATCGCCCGGCAGGTTCTGTGTCACATGATGCAGGCGAGGGGCACCACGGACGGGTCCTTGATCGCCTGATGCAGGCGAGCGGCAACACGAGTCGGTTCGTGGTCGCCTGATGCAGCCGAGGTGCATCGCCGGCGAACATCGTGTTTCCGTGCGCCGGATGTGCATCACCGGCGGCGCCTCTATTAGTCGATGCAGGCGAGGTGCATCGCCGGCGAACATTGTGTTTGCCGGCGCTGGATGTGCATCAACCGGGCCGCGGCGCCCGGGCGGCGAGCTGCGTGGCCAGGGCGGCCGCATCGGTGACGGGCAGGTTGCAAGCGAAGTTACGGCAGACGTAGGCGGTCGGGCGGCCGCCCAGCGCCACACGGTCGGCGAGCAACGGCACCACGGAACGTGCCACGGCTGACTCGGGGGCGGCCGCCAGGACCTGTGCCGGCCGCCACGAGGCCCAGACCGGCGCCAGCAGCTCACGGCTCGCCGGCGCTGACGGGTCGCCCACGACCGCGACCTCGACGACGTCCGACGTCGCGAACGACGCGGCCACCAGCCATTGCGCGAAGCCGGTCGGATACCGCGCGAGGAACCCCGTGACCGTGCCGAGCGCCCGTTCCGCGGCCTCTCGATAGCGGCCATCCCCGGTCCACGCCGCGAGCCGCAGCAACACGGTCGTGGCCATCGCGCCGCCCGAGGGGACCGCGTTGTCCTGCGGATCCTTGGGCCTCGTGATGAGCGCCTCGTGATCGACGGCCGTGTCGAAGAAGCCGCCGGCGGCGTCCTCGAACCGCGCGAGGATCTGGTCCGCGAGCCCCCGGGCGATCGTGAACCACCGTTCATCGAAGGTCGTCTCGTACAGCGCGAGCAGCCCTTCGGCGAGGTGGGCGTAGTCCTCCAGCACGCCCGCACCGACCGCCCGACCGTCCTTCCACGACCGCCGCAACGAGCCGTCGTCCGCCAGCAACCCGTCCACGATGGTCGATGCCGCGCGGATGGCCGCGGCCGTGTACCGCTCCTCCCCCAACAGCCGACCCGCCTCGGCGAAGGCCGCGATCGCCAGTCCGTTCCATGCCGCCAGCGCCTTGTCATCGCGGGCCGGCTGTGGCCGGGTCGCCCGTCGTTCGAGCAGCGTTGCGCGGGAGGCCGCAAGCTCCGCCTCGAGAGCCGCGTCATCGCGGAACGGCGGCTCGGTGGGCGCCGGCCAGACCCGCGACAGGATCGTCGACTCCTCCCAGTTGCCCTCGTCGGTCACGCCGTACGCCTCGCTGAATCGGGCGGCGGCCACCGGACCCAGGACCTCGCGGATCTCCGCGGCCTGCCAAACGAAGGTCAAGCCCTCGGTGCCCTCGGTGTCGGCGTCCTGGCTCGAGGCGAACGCGCCATCGACCGTCGTCAGCTCCCGGATCATGTAGTCCAGCGCCCCGACCGCCACCTCGCGATAGCGCTCGATACCGAAGACGGCCCACGCATGCAGGTACGCCCGGGCGAGCTGGGCGTTGTCGTAGAGCATCTGCTCGAAGTGCGGCACGAGCCAGCGCTGGTCGGTCGCGTAGCGGTGGAAGCCGCCGCCGAGCTGATCGCGGATGCCGCCATCGGCCATCTTGTCGAGCGTGAACCGGACGAGCTCGGCGGTCCGCACGTCGCCCAGCGCGATCCGGCGGAGGAGGTACTCGATCGTCATCGGCTGGGGGAACTTGGGCGCCCCGCCCCACGAGCCGTTGCGCGTGTCGAAGGACGAGACGAGCGCATCGTTCACCGCCTCGAACAGCCCACGATCGACCGCGGGACCGGAGCCCGGCGCCGCGGTCCGGCTCTGCTCGACGAGGGCGCCAACCAGTCGCTGGCCGGCGGCCACGACCTCGCCGCGCTGTCCCGCCCAGGCCTGCGACACCCCGTCGAGCACCTGCTGGAACGACGGCAGACCATGATGCGGACGGTCCGGGTAGTACGTGCCACCGTAGAACGGATGACCGTCAGGCGTCAGGAACACCGACATCGGCCAACCGCCACCGCCGGTCATGGCCTGGACCGCGCCCATGTAGATCGAATCGAGGTCCGGCCGCTCCTCTCGGTCGACCTTGATCGCGATGAAGCCGGTCGTTGAGGATCCGCGCGGTCGTCTCGTCCTCGAACGACTCGCGCTCCATGACGTGGCACCAGTGGCACGCCGCGTAGCCGATCGAGAGGAAGATCGGGCGGTCGAGCAGCTTGGCGCGGGCCAGCGCGTCCGGCCCCCACGGGAACCAGTCGACCGGGTTGTTGGCGTGCTGGAGCAGGTACGGGCTCGTCTCGCCCGCCAGGCGATTGGGCATGGAACCGATGGTACGACGGTGCGCGCGAGCACCCAATTCGGCCGTCCCTGATCCGATAACGGTCAGATAACGCAGGATGGGTATGGTAGGGACCAATTCGCTTGGGTAAGCTCGCCGCCTGACGTCACGGAGTGCCGCCTGTCGTGAGACGTGTGCTTGTCGCCGCCTTCGCATCGTTGCTGATCGCGGGTATCGTCGCGCCCGCCGTGGCAGCCGCGCCGGCGAGGGACGGGGACGCGGTCCCGCGGGTGGTCGTCATCGTCGGGCCATCGGGGGCGGCCACGGACCGGTATCGCGCGGAGGCGCGCGCGGCTGCGGCCCTCGCCCGCAAGTACACGCCGGACGTCACGGAGCTGTACTCGCCCAACGCCACCTGGCCGGCCGTCAAGAAGGCGCTCCAGGGCGCCAGCCTCGTCATCTACATGGGCCACGGCAACGGCTGGCCCAGCCGGTACCGCGACAGCCTCTATCCGCCGACGCAGAACGGGTTCGGCCTGAACCCGACAGCGGGCAGTGGCGATTCAAGCCACCAGTACTTCGGCGAGTCGAAGATCGAGGAGAGCGTGAAGCTCGCCAAGAACGCGGTCGTGCTGCTGAACCACTTGTGCTACGCCTCCGGCAACACCGAGCCCGGCCTGCCCGAGGGGACGCTGAAGCAGGCGCGCCAGCGGGTCGACAACTTCGCCGCCGGCTTCATCGCGTCGGGTGCGTCCGCGGTCGTCGCGGAGGCCTACGCCAGCCCGAATCACATGGTCCGCGTGGTCCTCGGTGGCAACCGCTCCATCGAATTCGGCCTGGCGGTCCGCGCCGTCGGCCAACCGCAATGCGTTCGCGTTCGAGAGCTCGCGCAGCCCGGGCTACATCGCGCAGATGGACCCCGAGAACGGCCAGTCCGGGTTCACCCGCTCCATCGTCCTGAAGGAGGGGCTCGCCTCGGCGGATGTGCGCCGCGGTGCTCGGGGTCGGGCGACCGAGGTCGGCGGTGAGGCCGAGAGCGCGCCGCTCATCCCGAGCCTGGCGAGCGTCGGCGTCACGCTCTCGACGCCCGCGACCAACGGCTCGACGATCGCCGGCGGCAAGATCCACTACAAGATCCCGTTCACGATCGCGGACCGGTCGAACCTGCCGGACTCGGCCCAGGCGAGTGTCCGCTGGGATCCGATCGACGTCGTCGCGCCCGACCCGGCCGCGGAAGGTGAGCCGGCCGCGGAGGCCGAGGGGGCCGCGGAGGCGGAGCCGGCGGAAACGGCGCCGGCCGAGCAGGGCCACTTCGAGCTCATCACGCCTGAGCGCATCGGCGACGTGGTCGCGCCGTCCAAGCTGAAGATCGGCAAAGCGTGGATGGTGTTCGATGTCGCGACCCCGGCCGTGCCCGGCCGGTATCGGCTGACCGTCACGCTCCACGACGCCGAGGGCGTGGCCTACGACGCGGCCACCCAGGCCATGGTCCCGGCCCTGCTCGTGCGGGTGACCGGCGAGCTCGATGCCGGCATCGATGCGCCGGACCGGCTGGATCTCGCTCCCGGTGCTGCCGCAAAGGTGCCGCTGTGGGTCGCCAACCTCGGCAAGAAGCCGTGGGGCCACCCGGCCATCGCGAGCGACGACATCAAGGATCCCGATGGCTCCGCGCCGGCCACGGCCGCGCAGCTCACCGGCACCTGGGTCGCCCTCGGCGGGGCCGACGATCCCGCGCTCCTGGCCGCCGCGGACGCGGCGTCGGTCGACGGCCCTCAAGCTGCCGGCCGGCTTCAAGGCCCGGGCCACGATCGGCGCCGACCTGAACGTGTTCGCGCCGAGCGTCGCTGGCGAGTACCTGCTGGTGCTCGACATCGTGACGCCCGAGGCCGGCTCGCTGACGGCCAAGGGCGTGGCGCCGACCATGATCCGGGTGACCGTGGCGCCGAAGCCGGTGACGACGGCGCCCGCTGCAGGCGGGAGCGGCGAGTAGGCCCGAACCCCCGACGGCGAGGGCGCCTAGCCCCGGCCCGCCAGCGTCTCCGCCCGAAGCTTGGCCAAGTACGCCGAGGCCTCCTTGTAGCTGGGCCACGAGACGTCGCGTTCGTAGACGGCTGGGGGTTCGTGAAGCGCATGACCCTCGTCGATCGCGATTGCCCGCGGACCGGCCGCGGCCGCCAGTTGACGATCGAGGGTCGCCAGGTCTGCATCGAGGCTCTCAGCAAGGGTCAGATACAAGGCGTCATAGGCGCTGAGGCCGAATCGCTCTCCGCGGTCGATGACCTGGAGGAGCAGCGGGCGGTCAGGCTCGACGGTCCGCAATCCGAAGACGTCGAGTCGATGGACCGCCGCGAGCACTTGCCGGCCGGAAGCCCGACCACCGCGACCCAACGTGTTGAGGACCTCCAGCCAGAACAGGCCCGGAACGAGCATCGGTCGGTCGGTCGCGACCCAGCTCCGCAGCGCCCCTGCCGCGCGGAGTCCGGCGGGCTCGTCGAGCACGATCGCGAGGGCGACCGACGCATCGATGACGACCGGGCGCGGTTCCGTCATTTGTCGCCCTCGGTGCCCGCGTCCGGGATCGGATGACCGAAGATGCGCTCGTACTTCTCATCGTCGCGGTGGTCGCGATCCCAGCGGATCCATTCGGCGGAGGTCATGTCGCCCTCCTGCCAGGGGTGCCCTCGTCGCCACTCCTTCCCCATCTCGACCAAGGCGTCCAGGGCCGCCAGCTGACGCTGGATCCGCGCCTCGCGATCAGGGTCGAGGCTCAGGCCGTCCTCGACCGAGACCAGGTAAGCGAGGGGCTTCTGGTCGCGCTCGATCAGGATCTTCTCGCCAGCCGACGCGGCATCGAGGATCTCGCCCAGCCTCTGGCGGAGCTCGGTTGCCGTGACGGTCCTCATGGTCAGCCATGATAGTCGACCATCATGGCTTGTCAACGCGTGGGATGATTGCCGCCATGCCCGAGTCGAACGCCGTCCCCGGCTTCCTGCCGAGCATCCACGGCCTGCATTTCGCGAACAACTGGCCACCTGGGCCGACCGTGCGCCTCGGGCCCATCGACCCGCGCTGGATCGGCGTCGGGGATGCCTCGGCCGGGTTGTGCGGCGGGCATGAGCTGGTTCGTGCGCGAGCGGTTCATGCGCGGCCTGCCGGTCCCGACCGACGTGACCGCCCCGGCCAACGGCTCCCCGCTGTTCCGGGTGATCGTCCGCAACCAGATCCAGTCGCTCGACTGGCTGCGCGCGCCGCTCCGCTTCTGGCGGTTCGCCGGACTCGGCCGCGAGTCGCTGGCGCGCCGGACGCTCGACCACGAGTGGCCCAGGATCCGCGCCGCGATCGACGCCGGCCACCTCCCGATGGTCGGCCTGATCCGCCACCACGGCTGGAACCCGTTCCACCTCACGAAGGACCACCAGGTCCTCGCCCACGCCTACGAGACCGCCGGCCCGACCGGCCCGACCACGATCCGCCTCTACGACCCCAACTGGCCCAACCGCGACGACGTGACCCTCACCCTCGACTCGACGGGTTTTCGGCAGTCAACCGGGGAGCCGCTGCTCGGTGTGATCGCGCTTCACTAGCCATGCATCGTGGCCCTGGTGGCCCTATATCCTGGCGAGCATGCCTGAGGACTTGACGCCGGGGGTACATGAGGCCCTGGTCACCGACGACCTGCGCTCGCAGCTGGACCGGGCGCGAGCTGACGGCTGGCTGGTCGAGGCAAAATCCGTCGACGACTCGTTGTTGGCGGATGTACTTGCTCGCCACGTTCACGACCATGTCCGGGACGCTATCGCCGGCCTACCCAAATCCTTGGTCGACCGGCGCCGTGTGCAGATCGAGATCGCCAACCGAGTTCTCCAGGCGCTGACCGTTGAGCCGCCTGGCCTCGGTCTTGGCAGCGAAGTCGAATTGGAAGCGCGACTACTCCTCGAGGTTAAGCAGCCGGTGGTCGGTAGCCAATCCTGGCAGCCGACTCCGCGCCCGGGCATCCCGTTGCGTGACAGCGTGCTGCTGGTCAACGGCCACAAGGATCTCCAAATTGGAGCGCAAGTCGCACTCGAGATTCAGAGCGCCGATCGCATCGACCTTCTGTGTGCGTTCGTTCGCTTCGCTGGCCTCCGCCTGATACGCGCCGAACTACAAGAGTTCCTGCTCCAGGGCGGGGAAATGCGCGTCATCGCCAGCGTGTACACCGGTTCGACCGAGAAGCGCGCGCTCGACGAACTCGTCGGCCTGGGGGCGAAGGTGAAGGTCTCCTACGAGACTTCCCGAACGCGGCTGCACGCGAAAGCATGGCTGTTCGAACGGAACTCCGGCTACCACACCGCCTACGTGGGATCCTCGAATCTGACGCATTCCGCCCTCTTGGACGGACTCGAGTGGAATGTGCGGGCAACCCAGGTCGACAACCCGGCGATCCTCGAGCGGGTCGCGGCCACGTTCGAGCAGTACTGGAACGAGCCGGAGTTCGAACCGTACGATCCCCGTGTCGACGGCGAGCGGCTTCAGGCGGCGCTGGATGCCCAGAAGGGATCCGGCGATCTCGCGGCACGCTTCCGCCTAAACGTCGACGTCCAGCCAAAGCCGTTCCAGATTGAAATGCTCGAAGCGTTGAGTGCCGAGCGACAGCGCGGTCATTTCAGAAACCTAGTCGTGGCCCCAACAGGCACTGGCAAGACTTGGGTTTCCGCGTTCGACTACAGGCGGCTAAGGAGCGCGGGATACGAACGGCTCCTGTTTGTTGCTCACCGGGACGAGATCCTCCGTCAGAGCCAGGAAGTCTTTCGCCTCGTCCTCAACGAGCCGGAATTTGGCGAACGACTTGTGGGGGCGGAGCGGCCGATCCGCGGCACACATGTTTTCGCTTCGATCCAGTCGTTGAGTCGATCAATCGATCAACTCGATCCGACGTCGTTCGACGTCGTGATCGTCGACGAGTTCCATCACGCCGAGGCGCCGACCTATCAGCGGCTACTTAACCACATGGACTCGAGGGTGCTGGTCGGTCTGACCGCAACGCCCGAGCGAGCTGATGGCCAGGACGTCGTCCACTGGTTCGAGAATCGGGTTGCGACGGATATGCGCCTGTGGGAGGCCCTCGATCAAGGGTTGCTATGTCCGTTTCACTATCTCGGGATCGGGGACGGGACTGATCTTCGAGGCGTCGCCTTTCAGCGCGGCCGGTACGTCACCGCGGAGCTCGAGGGTGTGCTGACCGGCGATCACATCCGCGCGCAGCGGATCATCCAGTCGGTTCAAGAATGGATCCTCGATCCGAACGCAATGCGTGCCTTGGGTTTCTGCGTCGGGGTGGCCCATGCGCAATTCATGGCTGAGCAGTTCAACGCTGCCGGCTGGCCGTCTGTCGCCCTGCATGGCGCAACTGACTCGGCCACGCGTATCGGGGCGGTCGAACAGCTCCGTCGTGGCGAGATTCGGGCCATCTTCACGGTGGACATCTTCAATGAAGGCGTCGACATCCCAGAAGTCGACACCATCTTGCTCTTGCGTCCCACCGAGAGCGCTACCGTATTCCTCCAGCAGCTTGGCCGTGGGCTTCGCTGGGCTCCGGACAAGACGGTCTTGACCGTCCTCGATTTCATCGGGCAAGCGCACGCGGAATTTCGCTTCGATATTCGGTACCGAGCCCTGATCGGAGGAACGCGCCGACAGGTCGAGCACGCAATCGCGAGCGGATTCCCGCTCATGCCGCCCGGCTGCGCCGTCCGCTTGGACGAAATCGCGCAAGAGATCATTCTCGACAATCTCCGCTCAAGCATCAGAACCACTCGGCGCGCCCTCGTCGATGACCTTCGAGGGATGCCCAGCTCGACAACGCTGGCCGAGTTCTTGGCTGCCAGTGCGTTCGACCTCATTGACGTGTACGCGAATCCGCCGAGCACCACCTTCACATCCGCGCGCCGGGCGGCCGGCCACGATCGTCAGCCAGTCGAGCTCCACGAGCGTGAACTGAGCAAATCGCTTGGACGGATGCTGCACGTCGACGACGAGGAGCGGTACCAGCGTTGGAACTCCTGGTTGGCCGCCGACCTACCCCCGGCGCCCGCAGAATCCGGTTCACGTGATGAGCGGCTCCAATGGATGCTCTTCGCGGCCCTCGCCTTCCGCCGGCGACAGATCGGGGACGCGAATGGAGCGATCGGGGAGCTTTGGGATTCGCCGCTTATGCGTCATGAACTGGTCGAGCTCCTCGATGTCCTCCGTGATCGTGTCCGACTCGAATCCCAGCCCATCGATCCCTTCGGAATCGTGCCGATCCACAGCCACGCAACCTACGGCTTGTACGAGCTCGTTGCAGCGTACGGACTACTGAGCAATGGGGTCCTCCGGGAATCCCGGGAGGGCCTCGCGTGGGCGGAGAGCGCCCAGACAGACCTCTTGTTCATCACCTTGAACAAATCCGACGAGGACTATTCGCCGACCACTCGCTACCAGGACTACCCGATCTCACCGACGCTCTTTCATTGGGAGACGCAGTCGCGAATCTCTACCCAGTCACCGACTGGCCAGCGCTACATCAATCACGTAGCTCGGGGATCTCGCGTCGTCCTCTTCGTCCGCGAGGACAAGGCAGACGAGCGCGGCATCAGCAATCCGTATCTGTGCCTGGGGCCAGCCCGACTCGTCAGCCATGAATCCGAACGCCCAATCCGCATCGTGTGGGAGCTCGACCGTCCTATGCCAGCCGAGATCTTCCAACATGCGAAGGTGGCGGCGGGCTAGAAGCTTGCAGACGTCGAAGTCGTGAGGCGGCCGTTCGGGGCACCCTCGGAACCAGAGGTCACCAGTAGCGAACATACTCCGCGTGGTCCCGCCCGAAGCTTCGACGGCAGGCACACCAGCCGGCGGCAAAGATCCGCCCGCATCCCTCGGTATCCCGGCCGTGGAACACGACGAGGTGTTCGCAGCCCGCGCAGATGTCGACGGGATGGTCGAGATCGCAGCCGCACCGGGCACAGGTCGGTCCCTCAGGTCTGGCGAGATGTTCGGAACACCGCCAGCTGCCGCGCGGCGGACGTCGAGAGATTTGACGTGGGCCGGATTCCATCGCGCCAGCCTGGATCGATCAGCCTCGATCGTCGATCCCCGAATTGAGCTCAGAACCCGGTCGAGCACCACGGCGATCGCGCCGAGGTAAACAGGGCGTCCGCGGCCTGGAGGGTGCCGGGCCGGCACTCGCGAACGCGGCCGGCCAGGGCGAGGTCGCCGAGCCGGAACGCCCCGAGGTACGCCGCGGCGAGGGTCGCGATGTCGAGCTCCAGGTCGGGCTCGGCTGTCGTTCGCGACACGCTTCCCTGCCCGTCGTCGACCGTGAGTTGCCACCGGCCGGCGTTCGAATCGATCAGGGCGTCCGTGATGTCCAGCACGAGCGTGCCGGATCCGGCGTACGTGCGCGCGGACAGTGCGGCCGGCACGTCCAGGAGTCGAAGCCACAGGCCGTCGCCCACGGTCAGCGCGAGGCGTCGCGGCTCCAGCAGCCACTGCTGCAGGGGATGCGGCATCGGGCCGCGCCGGGATCGGATGGTCGCCATCAGGTCCATCCCGAACAGCCACTCCCAGACGGCCTGATCCGCCGTGGCGTCTAGGCCGACGACTTCCAGCACCAGCATCGTCGACGCGGGGCCGGTGGCGCCCCAATCGCTGTTGATGCGATAGATGGCGTAGCCGCGTGGATCTCCATCGACCTCGAGGACGGCTCGATACTTCGGCCCGGCGCCGTGACGCATCCAGTCGGCATCGCCGACGATCTGGAGGCGCCACTTCAGGTCGGTCCGGTCGACGGCGCCCGGGGTCTCCGCGCGGACCGCGTCGTACACCGCCGGGAAGACGCGGGCCGCCTCGTCGGCGTCGACCATCCGGATACGGCGGGCGGGGTCCGGCGCGACCGGCTCGCGAAACTGCACGCGGGCCGGATCCACGCCGAACGACGACTGCGTGGTCCCCTGCCCGAAACCGAACCGCTGGTAGATCGCGGCCTCGGACGCGGTCAGGATCGCGATGGGCTCACCGCGCCGCGCGGCATCGTCGAGCAGCCAGGTCAGCATCTGGCGCATGACGCCGCGCCGTCGATGGTCGGGCCGGACCCCGACGGCGGTGATCCCGGACGCACCGACCTCGCCACCGGGCACGGTCAGCCGGAAGGTGTAGGCGCCAGCGCTGCCGACCCGCTCGTCGCCATCGAAGGCGTTGACGCAGCGCTCGGGCTCGAGGAGCTGGCTCTCCGATTCGAACTCGGCGTTGCCGATCTCCTCGCTGAACGCGTTGGCGAGGGGCTCGAAGAACGCGCGGAGCTCGTCCGAGGCGGGGCTGCGCAGGGTGATGTCGTTGGGCATACACCCATCGTGCCACGACACCGTCGGCGGACTCGCGCCGACGTCAGGGGAAGGTCGTCACCTGGACGTCGCCGCTCACGACTTCGACCGAGACGCGGACGCCGGACAGCACATCGGGGCGGCTGTAGACGAACACGTAGCGCTCGATGTCGAAGTCGGTGGAGTGGGTCACCTTGGGCTCCACCCCGTGGAACTCGGGGTAGCTGATCCGGACGATGGTGTCGGCGCTGGTCCGGGCCGCGGCTTCCGTGACCGGCGTCGCCGGATGGAACGCGGCGTCCAGCTCGTCCGCCGAGGTCGTGACCGGGCCGCCCAGCGCGATCACGAGCCAGAACCCGATGACGAGCACCACGGTCCAGACGGCCAGCACGACCGGCAGCCGCGACCGGGCGCCGCCCGGTCACCCTCTCCGCTCCCCGCCGGAACGACTTGCTCGCTCATGGCCGCCCCAGGTAGATCATGATCCGGAGCGTCTTGAGGTCCAGCTCCGCCACCTCGACGTCGCCGCGGGCGAGCGCGCGATCGAGCGCCTGCGCGATGCCGATCTTCGCGGCATGGAACGCATCGATCGGGCTGTCGCCCTCGAGCATCGCGGTCCAGAACAACGTCTCGAACCCGGTCCGGGCGACCGGCTCGCTCTGGTCCACGATGACCGCGCTGTACGACAGATGCGTATCGGCGATGAACGCCCGCGACCCGGACCGCAGGTAGCGCAGCGCGAGGCTGTTGTCGGCGGTCTTCTTCTGCGGCGCCTGGATCGTGTCGAGCGTCCAGGCGCCGTAGCACGCCCCGACATTGACGACACCGCCCGGGCTGCCCGCGAACGGCACGGTCATCCCATCCACTTGGCCGCCAGGTCGGATGGTCCACGGCCCCTCGAGGTACGCGACGTCCATGGGCGACCAGGCGATGAGGTCGCCGGACCACTCGTCGGTCAGGACGCCGATACCGTGCAGGAGGATGTACGTGTAGCGCGCGACGGACGCGTCGGTGGCAGGGATCCCGGCCGACCTCGTCGGCGGCGTGTAGTTCGTCTGCACCGGCATGTGATCGTCGATGATCTCGATGACGGCGCCCGCCTGGCTGCGACGCTTCTGGTTGACAAGCGCGAAGCCCTCGCCGCTGGGTGAGCGGTTCTCGCGCAGCTGGGCGAGCAGCACGTTCGCATCGTTGGAGCTCGGGATGCGGGCGATCGGAAGGTCCGGCACGCCCCACTGGTCGCCGTCGAGGTCCGTGTACGGGTCGTCGGAGGGCACCCAGTCGGCGGGCAGCTCCCAGCCAGCGAGATCCTCTTCCTCGTACTCCCCGAGGGGATTCGGCAGATGGGCGAACGGCACGGCGTCGTCATTTCCGAGGATGAGTAAGTAGCGGTAGTTGCCCGCCGCCAGGAGCCGGCGAGTCTCCTCGATCGCCGCCTCGGGCGTGTCGCGGGTCTGGCCGTCTGCCTCGAGATCGCGCAGGTCGCCGACGGCGCGGGCGGCGGCGAAGACCGCGTCGGCGCGCGCACCGAGACCCGGTCGCAGCACGGACTCGCGGGTGACGATCAGGACGTCGGCTGGGTCGGCGTAGGGGATGAGTTCGCCACCCCCGCCTGGGGTCGGTGTCGTCGGCGTGCTGCCGGAACCGCTGGGTAACACAACGAACGTGGCGACTTCGTCCGGTACGCCGTTGTAGTCGAGCTGGGCCGTGTAGGTCCCGGCTGTCGGCCCGCCCTCCGGTTGGTAGTTGAAGATGTAGCCGGACCCCGACGTGTACGTGACCACTCGCTCCTCGTCCAGCACGAGCCGCCCATCCTGGAAGAGCCGGACGCGCAGCAGCGTGCCCCTCGACACGAAATCCCAGCCAACGAGCGTGAGCACCCGCGGGACGCCCTCGACGAAGGTCGTGCCCTCATCGACGGGCGTGCCGTTGATGTCCGTGGCGAACTGGAGGTGGTAGAGGATCGCCTGGCGGATCGAGACCGGTTCCTCGGGACCTTCGACCGCGATGGCTGGCACGACACCGCCCCCGACCGACGCCCAGAGCAGGGCGACGGCGACCAGCGCCGCGACACGGCCCCGACCGGCCCTTCGTCCGTGATGCCTCATGGCTGGATCTCCCCCAGGATCTCGCGGTTGCGGCGGATCTCCGCGCGCAGGATGTCGGTGCGTTCGGGCGGCGGCCGGTGGCGACGACGTACCTCGAGCCGCTCCTTGTGGAACGCGAGTTCGGCCGCCGTGGTGTAGATGGAACGAGCCGCCCGGAATCCCGCCATGCCATGGGATCGGCGGGCCGCGAGCTCGCGCGCCAGCCGGCGTCGAATCGTCGGGATCGCCAGGTAATCTGCCGCGCCGAGCACGCCGAGGTCGACCTCCTCGCGCAGGCGGCTGCGCAGGACGCGCGACTCGCGCCGGAGGGCGAGGACCACCACGACCGCCAGCAGGATGATCCCGGTGACGTTGACGGCCTGGGCGATCAGCCGCGTCAGCGACCCGACCGCCGCATCCGGCTGGTCCAGGAGCCGTGACAGGATCGCGGGCAGTCCGTCGTGCAGCGCGTGGAGCAGGATCGCGGTGGCGAGGCCGTACAGGGTCACGACCGCCGCCCAGGGACCCGAGGTGATCCTCGTCGCCGCTCCCGCGATCGCCCCGAAGACCGCGGTGTAGAACGCCTGGTTCAGGCCGGCGACGATGAGCTGGGCCAGCGTCTCGTTGCTGAGCGTCGCGGTGCCGCCGAGCACGAAGAGGAACGTCTCCGCGGCCGCGAATCCGGCACCGATCGCCGCGCCGTAGATGATCCCGTCGAGGACGTCGTCGAACTCATCGCGGACGGACCGGATGAGCACCACCAGGACCAGCGCCTTGGCCGATTCCTGGACGATCGCCACGACCACGTCGGACCCGGCCGCCCCGGCGGCGAATTGCGGCGTGAGGGTGGCGGGTCGACCGAGCAGGGTGAGGACCGCGATCGACAGTAGCGGGGCCACGATCGCGCCGAGGCCGATGCAGGCCAGCAGGATCGTCCACGGCTCCTTCTCGTAGCGATCGACCGCATTGAGGATGACGAGGTACAGCAGGGTCGGGCCGACAGCGAGGAGCAGGGCTGCGGGCAGAGCCTCCATGTCCGCCCGTAGCATGGCCGGAAATCACGCCGAAAGTGAGCCCGTCTCACACCTTGCGGGGACCTCGGTGCGCGCCCGGCCGAAGGTTCGGGCGCACACTAGCGGGCGACGTGAGTCACGCAACGCTCGATCGGGTGCTTGCCGTGCTCGTCGTGTCGATGGCGGCGACGGGCATCTTGTCGCTGCGGGCCGGGGCGGCCGACACCGCCTGGGTATTCAGCCTGCACGCCGTCCTGGGCGGGTCGCTCCTCGCGGCGACGTTCGTGAAACTCCGACGATCGGTGCCCAAGGCGGCACGGACCGGTCGTTGGCGACGACTCGCGCTCGGGTCGCTCGTCAGCCTTGGGGTCGTTGCTGCCCTGACCGGTGGATTCCTTTGGGTGGCGTCGGGGGAGATGCTGACCGTCGGGGCGTGGACGGTCTTGACGCTGCATGCGTGGGTCGGACTTCTGGTCGTGCCGCTCGTCGTTGTCCATCTGTTGCCACGCCGCTGGCGGGTGCTGCGCGTGCCGGCACGGAACGGGATCTCGCGTCGGACCGTACTGGCTGCAGGTGGCCTTGCATTGGCCGGCTTCGGGGCGTTCGGAGTCGCCGCGTTGATGGATCGACAGCGTGGCGGCGTTCGCCGCTTCACGGGTTCCCGATGGCTTCCGACTGGCGGCATCCCGCCGGTGACCACGTTCTTCGGTGAGGGCACGCCATCGATCGATCCGGAAGCGTGGCGCCTCATCGTTACGACGCCGGCGTCGACGCACGCTTGGACGCTCGACGCGCTCCGGGCGCTCGGCGAGACGGAGATCGCCGCGATCCTGGACTGCACCTCGGGATGGGCGATCGAGACGGGGTGGCGGGGCGTGCCGATGTCGACGTTGTTGGACGCCACCGAAGGACACGTGTCGAGCGAGCGCATCCGCATCAGTTCCGTCACAGGATGGACGGTCGTCCTGACGATGGACGAAGCGAGATCGGCATTCCTGGCAACCGGCGTGGGCGGGGTCGATCTCCCGGCTGGTAACGGCGCGCCGTGCCGGCTCGTCGTCCCTGACCACCGCGGGCTCGATTGGGTCAAGTGGGTGAGCGAGATCCGGATCGCGTGAACCGCCGCGCACAGTCAGACCGGCGGCAGCTCCTGCAGGTCGGTCTGGGCGGGCGCGAACAGGTCGCCGACCTTCTCGACGCGGGCCGGTAGGTCGCGGATCGTCCAGCGGTCCGGGCGGAGGTCGGGGTCGTCGAGCTCGTCCCAGGTGATCGGCGTCGAGACCGGGGCGCCTGCCGCCGGGCGCACGGAGTACGGCGCCACGAGCGTCTTGATGCTCGCGTTCTGGGTGTAGTCGAGGCGAGCCTTGCCCTTGCGGGCTTCCTTCGCCCACTCCCAGGAGACCAGGTCCGGGACCGTCGAGCCGACGGCTCGGCTCAGACGCTCGACCCAATTGCTCGTGTCGTGGAAGTCGTACTTCGGGACGATCGGGATCCAGATCTGGATGCCGCGCTTGCCGGTCGTCTTGGGGTAGCCGCGCACACCGAGGTGGGCCAACGCGGCCCGGTAGAGCCGCGCCAGGACGAGCGTCTCGTCCCAGGTCGTCTTCTCGCCGGGATCGATGTCGATGTAGGCGAACGTCGGCTGCCACGGATCGGGCAGTTTCCCGGTCCAGGCATGGATCTCGAAGCTCGCCTGGTTCGCCAGCCAGGCCAGGGCCGCCGGCCCATCGGCGATGAGGTGGTCGTTGGCGTCGCGATCGGTGCGGCCGTCGACGCCGGTCTCGTGCCAGCGGGTCAGCCACTTGGGGTCGGTCGGCTTGATGTTCTTCTGCCAGAAGCTCGGGCCGTCGGCGCCGTTGGGGAATCGTTGGAGGTTGAGCGGCCGATCCTTGAGGTGCGGCAGGATCGTCGGCGCGATCGTGACGTAGTAGCGGATCAGCTCACGCTTGGTGATCGGCGCGTCGTCGGGCGGCCGGGGCTTGAACAGCACCTTGTCGAGGTTCGTGAGCTTGAGGTCCTGGCCATCGACCCGCCAGACGCCCTCGTTCCCGAGGGCATCGAGCGCCTTCGAGCTCCTCGGGGGTGGCGCCGCGGAACTCGGAGGCGGCACGAACCGGGGAACTGGCACCGGCCGGCGCCGGCGAGGCTTTCGACTTGGGCATCGGGGGCACCTCCGATTCGGCGGCACGGACCGCGGTGGTCGTGTTGACCGCCGTCTCGCGAACGACGGTCTTCGGGTCACGGCCGGGCTCGATCCCCTTGTACGCAGTCTGGCGGACGACGCCATCGCGCGTCCATCCGCCCAGCTCCGCGCGGATGACCAGCTCGGGCCGGATCCAGGTGATGTCCTTGAGGTCCCCGCCCCAGCGGCCCCGGTAGTCCTTGGGTGGCGGCGGGTCGAAGGGCGGGTCGTCCTGGACGAGCGGCTGCATCCGGTCGAGCAGCTCGCGCCGGATCCCGCCGGTGAATCCACTGCCGACCTTCCCGGCGAACCGCAGCTTGCCGTCCTCGTACACGCCGACGGCGATCGCGCCGAGGTCCTTCGCGTTGCCGCTCCCCGGGGTCCAGCCACCGACCACGAGCTCCTGCTCGGGCCGGATCTTGATCTTGAGCCAGGACGGTGTGCGTCGGCCCGGCTCGTACGGCGACCGGCGGAGCTTGGCGAGGATGCCCTCCAGTCCAGTCGTGGTCGCCGCGGCATGGAAGGCCACGCCTTCGCGCTCGACGTGGGACGCGAAGCGCACCCGCGGATGCTCCCGGAGCACGCTCTTCAGGAGTCGCTTTCGATCCTCGAGCGGGACGTTCAGCAGCGAGCGCCCGTCCAGATACAGCAGGTCGAACGCCTGGTACACGAGCCCGCTCGGGCTCTTTCCGCCGAGCTTGGTCTGGAGCAGGCTGAAGTCGGGCCGGCCGTCGTCGTCGAGCGCGACGACCTCGCCATCGACGATCGCCTGCTGGGCCTCGATCCAGCGCGGCGGGCTCAGCAGTCTGGGGAAGTAGGTCTCCGCGTCCTTGAGGCTGCGAGTCCACGTCTTGACCTTGCCGTCGTCGACGACGGCCTGCACGCGGAACCCGTCCCACTTGATCTCGAACAGCCAATCGTCGTCGTCGAACGGCTTGGTCGCGAGGGTCGCGAGCATCGGCTCGATGTTCCTGGGCATCTTCGCGGCCTTGGCGCCGTGGAGGTCGATCTCGGCGGTCGCCGCCGGGGCCTGGCTGATCCAGACGTTGTCGCGGTTGGCCTTGACCTCGTCGTTGGTCCGGCCGGTCTTGACGCTCTGCGGGTGGTCCTCGGCGTCCCAGCCGGGTTTGGCGTGCTCGTCGCACTTGTGGATGAGCAGCCACTGCTCGCTGTCGTCCTCGAAGGCCCTGGTCGCGGGCGGTGCCCGGCCGTCGGCTGGTGCGGACGATCGTGAAACGGCCCATGAGCTTCTGGCCGTGGATGACGAACTTGAGCTCGCCGTCTTCGATCGCCTTCTTGGGATCGAGCGTGGGCGCCTCCGGCTCCCAGGTACCCCAGTCCCAGACGATGACGTCGCCGGCGCCGTACTGCTTGGCCGGGATGACACCTTCGAAGTCGAAGTACTCGATGGGATGGTCCTCGACGTGGATGGCCATCCGGCGGACCTTGCAATCGAGACTCGGACCCTTCGGGACGGCCCAGCTGACGAGGACGCCGTCGATCTCGAGGCGGAAGTCGTAATGGAGGCGAGTGGCCCGGTGGCGCTGGACGACGAATCGCCCGGTCGTGCCAGTCAGCTCGGCCGGCGCCGGCTCCGGGGTCTTGCCGAAGTCGCGTTTGCGGCGGTACTCCTCGAGCGGCATGGGGGGAGTGTGCCAGCCGACCGTGCGCCTCGCCCGCCCGGCCGGCGTGGAACCCTCCGTTACGCTGCCCGCATCCGCAGGAATTCGCTGACCCGGTTGACCTTGCCGGCGACGCGCAGTGGGAGGGGCATGAGCCGCAGGTCCGGATCCACGATCAGCTCCGGTTCGACCAGGTGGATGTCCCGGCCACGGGTGCGCATCTCGCAGGATCCGGCCGCGAAGATGTTCTTGAGCCACTGGACGTTCGAGCCGTACGTGAGGGCGAACACGTAGTGGTCGCCGCGTCGAAAGACATTGATCGGCGTCTGGTACGTCTGGCCCGATGTCCGGCCGACGTTGGTCAGGATGGCAAACCCGGGCATCCACCCTGCGAAGCGACGGGTGATCGGGTTGATCACCCTCTTGGTGAACGGGCGCATGAATTGGATCCGAGTCGGTGGAGCGCTCATGGCGGCCTCACTAACGCAATCGTGACTGCGTTAGAATACCACCGATGACGACCCAGGCGATCGAGACCAGCCGCCGTGCCGCGACCGGGCGGGCGAAGTGCCCGGGTCCGGGCGGCGGTCCTCGGGGCGACGCTCGCGCTGCTGGCCGAGCGGGGTTACGAAGGGGTCGAGCTTCCCGAGGTCGCTCGCCGGGCGGGCGTCCATCCGACGACCGTGTACCGCCGCTGGGGCACGAAGGCGAAGGTCGTCGGTGAGGCCCTGCTCGAGCGCTCGCAAACGCTCAGCCCCACCCCGGACACTGGCGCACTCCGGACCGATCTCGAGCGGCTATTGCTCGACGGGGCCGCGCTCGTCCACACGCCAGCCGTCCGGGCGCTCTTCGAAGTGCTCCTGGCCGACTCGGCCAACGGGTCGGAGGAGGTGGCCGAGGCGCGTGATCGCTTCTGGGCCGCCCACCTCGACGAGGCGGGGAGGCATCGTCGCGCGGGCGGTCGCGCGATCCGAACTACCGGCAGGAACGGATCCGGCGGCGCTCGTCGACCTCGTCATCGGGCCTGCCCTGTTGCGCCTGCTGCTGATGGGCAAGGATCTCGGCCAGAGCGAGGCGTCGGACATCGTGACTCGGGCCATCAGCGCGTTGCGCGCAGCCCCGAGCGGTCCTGATCGCCCGGGTCTGCGCCTCGGCCGCCGCCACCGTGGCCGGAGGCGGACGCCGTGGCCGCCGCCACCGTGGCCGGAGGCGACCGCCGTGGCCGGAGGCGGACGCCGTGCCGCACTCCGCCAAATGCCCGTGGTGGGAACGTTAGGCGGCGAATCGGGCCCCGCGAACCGGATTGTGGTCCCGTTCGGCTGCAACGGGGGGCCGATTCGTGCGTGAGACCCGATCCACGATGCCACGGGATCGGGCACCGAGCTGCGAAATGGCCGCCCAAGGTTCCCTGGGTGGACATCTGGCGGACATGTCTGACTCGCGACCTGAGAGGCCCGGGCCGCCTGGCCCGCCCAGCGGATCTGCGAGGCCGGCCCCTACGCTGACTTGCGCTTGCGGGCGGCCGGTTTCGCTTCGTCGGCCTCGGCCTCGGCGGCCGCGGCCGCCGGCTTGGCCCGGGACTTCGCGGCGGGCTTGGCCGGCTTCGGCCGCCTTGGCGGCTTTGGCTTCCTTGGCCTCGCGAGCCTCGGCCACGGACACCGGCGCGGACGACCCGGCCTCCCGGGCTTCCTTGGCGGTCTTGACCGATGCCTCGAGCGCGGCCATCAGGTCGATGAGCTTGCCGCCCTCCTCGGGCTCCTCGATCTCGACGGTCTCGCGGCCCTCGACCTTGGCCTGGATGATGGTCTCGAGCGCCTCGCGGTACTCGTCCTTGTACTGGCTCGGATCGAACTCCCCGGTCATCGCCGACACGAGCTGCTTCGCCATCGCGAGCTCGGCGGGCTTGAACTCGAATTCCTCGTCAGGGAGTTCGAGCTCCTTCGTCGAGCGGATCTCGTCCGGCCAGTGGAGCGTGGTCATGAGCATCGTGTCGCCGAACGGATCCAACGACGCGAGCGCCTCGCGATCCTTGATGACGACCTTGCAGATGGCCGTGAGCCCCTCGTCCTCGAGCACGGACTTCAGCAGGTAGAACGCCTTGCGACCGACCTTGTCGGGCTCCAGGTAGTAGGCGCTCTTCACGAACCGGACCGCGGCATCATCGCGCTCGGCCTTGGTGAACTGCTCGATCTCGATGGAGCGGACGGTCTTGAGTGGCACCTTCTCGAGGTCCTCGTCCGTCACGACGACATACTCACCGGGGGAGTACTCGTAACCCTTGACGGTGTCGCTGCGCGAGATCGGCTCGTCCTCGACCGGGCACCAGACCTTCATCTGGATGCGCGACAGGTCGGTCTTGTGGAGCATGTTGAAGCTGATGCCCTTGGATTCGGTCGCCAGATAGAGCTTGACCGGGATGGTCACCAGCCCGAACTGGACGGCCCCCTTCCACATCGCTCGCGCCACGGTACGACCTCGTGCTTGCCGCGGTCCCGGATCACACCCGCCGGGACGTCGGGACGGTCACGATAACGCACCCGAGCAAGTCGACCCGTTACTGGCCAAGACTCCGGTACAGGAGGGCGGCCATCTGCTCGCGGGTCAGCGGCGTTGACGGACAGAACTTCCGTGGCCCGCAGCCCGCGGTCAGGCCCGCCTTGGCCAGGGCATTGACGCTGCTCTCGCCGGTCCGGCCGTCGTCGTCGTCGAAGTAGTCCGTGGTGGTGGTCGGCAGGTCGAGCACGCGGGTCAGGAACATCGCCATCTGGATGCGGCTGACGTCGCCGCGCGGGCAATACCGACGCGGTCCACAGCCGGCCGTGAGCCCGGCCTTGCGCATCGCATTGACGCTGCTCTCCCCGGTCAAGCCATCGTCGTCGTCGAAGTAATCGGTCGTGGTGGTCGTGAGATCGATGGCGCGGGTGAGGAACATCGCCATCTGGATGCGGCTGACGCGAGCATCCGGGCAGAATTTCGTCGGCGTGCAACCGGCGGTGATGCCCTCCCGATACAGCCAGTCGATGGAGCCCTGGAAGGCGGTCACGTCGTTGAACGGTGCCTGGCTCGCGACCCGCAGGGTGATCGTGGAGGATTTTGTGCGTCCCCAGTTCGTGCCGACGACCTTGATCTTGTACGGGCCGTCGGCGGTGGTGCCCGGGACACTGATCCGCACGGTCGTCGAACCGGCGGTCCAGCCGAACCGGCTCGTATTCGCGAGCGTCGCCGACCACCCGGCCGGGAGGCCGGTCACGCTCAGCCGAACGCGCTCGAAGAAGGACGAGGTTCGGCCGATCGTGATCGGCACGGTCGCCGACCCGCCACGCGACGGGATGGCGACCTCGCCCGAAGGCGTCGTGATCGAGAAGGTGCCAAGAGCCGCGACCCGAGCGACGTCCAAGAGCGGTTCGTGGACGCTGTCGGGATCCGTGCTCGTCTTCCAGCCCTTGTTGCCGAGATAGCGCAAGGATTCGCGGACCTCGGCGGGGGTGGCCCGCGGGCGGCTGGCCTTGTACAGGGCGACGGCGCCGGTGACCGCGGGGGCGGCCATCGATGTGCCGCTCGAGTAGGCATAGGTCGACCCCGGCTTGGTCGACCAGATGCACTTGCCCGGGGCGATGATGTCGACGTCGGAGCCGTAGTTGCTGAAGTCGGCGAACGTGTCGTCGACGTCGTACGTGCCCCACGAGTAGCAGCGATTGCCGCCGAGGCCGCCGGCCTTGCCGTCGGTGTCGGCTAGTGCCGAGACCGTGATGACCTCGTCGTAGGACGCCGGGATGTAGTTCGCCGCGCTGCGGCGCTCGTTGGCCGCGGCCGCGACGACGGTGATCCCGCCCTTGTTCAGGCGGCAGATCGCCTGGTGCAGGACGTCCTTGTTGCTCAGCCCGCAGTTCCTGTCGTCCTTGCCGGACTTGGCGACGCTCATGTTCACGGCTTCGATCAGCGGGCGGGTGGCGTCGTCGGGATCGCGCTGAGCGAGGATCCAATCGAGGCCACAGACGTACCACGACAGCAGGCCGTAGCCGTCCGCGTTGAGGATCCGGACCGCCCAGATGCGCGCGCCCGGGGCGACGCCGACGACGCCGATGTTGTTGTCGATCGCCGCAACCGTGCCGGCGACATGGGTGCCGTGGCCGTTCTGATCGCTCCACGCGCTCCGGTTGCTCGATGCGCAGTTGACGCCGCCCACGACGTTCAGGTCCGGGTGCTTGGCGACGCCGGTGTCGACGATGGCGACGTCTGCGTTGACGCGCTCATCGATGTTGTTGATGTTGGCCGTGGGCGACTTCCGGGCGCCGACGCGCGAGACCCCGGTCGGGTTCGTTTGACCCACGAGGGCGACCACGGCGTCCGGGACGACGGCGAGAACCTGCGGATCATCGAGAAGCGCGGTGCGCTGGCCGTTGTCGAGCCTGGCCGTGAAGCCACGGATCGCCCGATCGAACCGCCCGTCCGCGCGGATCCCCTCGCGCTGCCGATGGCGATCGACGACGGCGGCGGTGTCCGCGCTCGAGCGCAACATGACGATGTAGCGGCCGTCGGGGATCGGCCGGCCGGCGGCGTCGGTGGGCACCGCGGCGGGGTCGATGGGGCCGGCGGTCGCGGCGGGATCGGCGGTCGGGGCGGGGTCGGGGGTCGCTGCGGGGTCGGGGGTCGCGCCCGGGGCGGTTGTCGGTGCCGGCTCGTCGGTCGGAGCGGGTCCGTCGGTCGGGGCCGGGTCGACGGACTCGGTCGGCTCCGCGGTGGCGCTCGGGTCGGCGGACTCGGTCGGCTCCGCGGTGGCGCTCGGGTCGGCGGTCGGTGCCGGCGTCGGCTCGAGCGGCTCGCTCGGCTCCGGGCTCGCCGACGCTGCGGGCATCGGTGTGCTCGCCCCACCCGCGATCGGGTCGGCGGCACCGGCCGGCCCGACGAACGACAGCGAGAGGAGGGCGGCCAGCGTGACGGGGGCGATTCGGCGACGCAATGGGATCTCCGGCTCGATGGGACTTCGGAGGGAGCCGCCTCGCCTCGACGTGCGCTGGACTCCAGGGCATCTTCGCGCGACGCGTCGCCGCCGCACAGACACCCGGTGGTCCCGGTCCAGCCTAGCCGACGGGTCCTAACCGCACCAGACCCGAATGGACCATCAAGCCGGCGCCAGATCACGAGAGCCTCGGCCAAATCGGCCTGAGCCGTGGCCAGATCGGGCCTGGGCCGCGGCCAGATCGAGCCCGAGCCCTGGCCAGATCGAGCCCTGAGCTGTGGCCAGATCGAGCCCTGAGCCGTGGCACTCCGCCAGATGTGCGTCTACGGGAACGTTAGGCGGCCATCCCAGCCATCCCAGCTCGATGGCGGCGCCGTACAGTGCACACCCGAGCGGGATCACGTAGGCCGGAGGGATCCCGCTTTGAGGTTCGTGCGAGATCGGTCGTCGCAAGCCCGCCCAACGTTCCGTGGAACATGCATTTGGCGGAGTTCCGGGACGGTCGGGCCTCGAGCCACGGGATGCCGCGGGACGGCGGACGCCACGGGGCCGCCGGCGGGATGCCGCGGGACGGACGGGACGGGTTCGCGGCGGGGCCGCCGGGGAGTGGCCGCGGCACGGGTTCGCGGCGGGGCCGCCGGGGAGTGGCCGCGGGATGACGGACGTGGCGGGGCCGCCGGGGAGTGGCCGCGGGACGGGTTCGCGGCGGGGCCGCGGCGGTCAGTCCGCGGCGGTCAGTCCGCGGCGGCGCGGATCTCCGACTCGGCCTCGGTAACGCGGGCCAGGATGCTGGAGCGCATCGCGTCGAGGCCCGTCCAGACCGCTTTCGTGGCGGTCGAGATGGAGGTCAGCTGCGACTTGAGCTGACGCACCACCTCGAGCTGCTCGCGGATCGCGGTCAAGGCCGTGCCGATGGCCGCCGCATCCACATCGACCTCGCGCTCGGCCAGGGACGCGAGTGCCAGCAGCCGGGCGAGTCGGACGGCTGCCTCGAGCGTCGCGGGTTCCGGCGCCTCGGGGTCGATCACGCAGTACACGTCCCCGGCGATCACCGTGAACGGCGCGACGCCGGTCGGGGCGTGGGCCGGCGTGAAGACCGCGACCGCCACGGCAGCACCCCGGTTCTCGCGGGCCTCGCGGAGCTCGTCGCGCATCGCGCGCATGGACATCGGCCGGTCCTTGGCCTCCACGACGACCCGCAGGTCGCACCCGCGCGCGACCCGCGCGTCGACGGTCAGCACGAAGTCGCCCTTCTTGGACTTCATCAGCGTGCCCGTCTCGAACCCGGTCCGGTCCAGCAGATCACCGGCACCGCGGGCGATGTCGCCGAGCATCGTCTCGAGCAATTCCTCGAAGTCGGCGCCCTTGGCCGCCGATCGGGCACGCTCGGCGCCACGGGCGGCGGCGGCCGCCTCGATCGCGACGAGCCGTTCCTCGAGCCCCTTGAATCCGGCCGCGATCTCCTGGCGGAACTGGTGCATCGGGGAGTTCAGGCGGGTCGGGTCCAGGAGATGGGCGAGCTTGGACGCGTCTCCGTCGAAGTACCGCTCCAGCATCCCGCCGATCCGGCCGATCGCGCTGTCGCGCTTCGTCTCGTCGAACAGCTCGTCCACCATCCCGCGCAGCGCGCCGCGGTCGCCGAGGAACTTCTCCAGCGTGCGTGGCAGGCGCCCATCGCCGTCCGCGAAGTTCGCCCGGAGCGTCTGCTCCAGGGCGGCCGCGGCACGCTCGTTGACCTGCTCCGCCTGGCGCATCATCCGCTCGAATTCCGTGCGGACGGCATCCACGTTGACGGTCACGCCGGCGTCCTGCAGGGCGATGAGCCCGATGCGCAACGCTCGTTCCACGAGCGGACCCCGATCCCCCGCCGGGCGCTCCCCCAGGAACGCGGCGAGGGTCGGGTCCGACAGGGAAAGGCGCTCGACGATGATCCGGTCTCCCTCGAGACGGACGGCGGAGTGGAGCGGGACGATGACAGCTTCCATGACCGGAGACTAGGACCCTCCCGTGACATCTAGGCTGTCACGACTCGTTGGCCGCGCAGGGTAGGATGGGGACCAGATGCCGATCCCGACCCGCGCGCCTCGTCCGACGACCCGACGCCTGAGCCTGCTCACGGTCGCCCTCCTGCTCACATCGCTCGTGCCAGCCGCGACCGCCGCCGCCGCCGCCGCCGAGGAAGTCTCGCCCGCCGCCGCGGACGAGGTCCTCGTGCGCTATCGAGCCGACGTCACCGCGGCCCAACGCGCCCGCGTGGCGCGCGACCATGGCCTGAGCCCGGTGAGCACGAGTCCCGACGGCCGAACCCAGGTCGTCGTCGCCGAAGGTCGCTCGCCGGCCACCGCGCGACGCGAGCTCAAGGACGACCCCAGGGTCCTCGCCGTGGCGGACAACCACCGCCGTGAGCCGAGCGACGACGTGATCGCCGAGCCCGGCTTCTCCGAGCTCTGGGGCCTCCACAACACGGGTCAGACCATCACCGGAGCGACGACGCAGAAGGGCACAGCCGATGTCGACATCGACGGCATCGAGGCCCTGCGCATCACCAAGGGCAAAAGTAGCGTGGTCGTCGCGGTCATCGACGACGGGGTCGACTTCAGCCACCCGGACCTCGTCGACCGCCGATGGACGAACCCGGGCGAGTCTGGTGCCAAGGCCACCAACGGCATCGACGACGACGGCAACGGCTACATCGACGATGTCCACGGTTGGGACTTCTGCAACAACGACAACACCCTGTTCGACGACGAGCCGCTCGAGGGTCACGGGACCCACGTGGCCGGCACCATCGCGGCATCACACAACGGCACGGGCGTGGTCGGCGTCGCGCCTGGCATCAAGATCATGGGTCTCAAGTTCATCAGCAACAGTCCTGCCTGCGATCTGAATGACGATGAGGCCGTCCTGGCGATCGACTACGCCAAGTCGTTCGGGGTTCGGATCATCAACGCGTCCTGGGGCGGCCCATTCCCGAGCGATGTCCTCGACGCGGCGATCGGTGAGTCCGGCGCGTTGTTCGTCGTGGCGGCCGGCAACGAGCGATCGAACATGGACGGTGGCGGCCCCAAGTCGTACCCCGCGGTCTCGACCAAGCCGAACGTCCTGACCGTGGCCGCGATCGACCAGACCGGCAAGCTGGCGTCCTTCTCGAACTACGGCACCAGATCGGTCGATCTGTCCGCTCCCGGGACGAACATCCTCTCGACCTTTCCCGGCGGGTACGCCTGGGCGGCCGGCACGTCGATGGCGGCTCCACATGTCAGCGGCGTGGCCGCGCTCGTCGTGAGCGCGGTGTCGACTGCCCTTAGCCCGACCGCGCTCCGCGCGCGCCTCCTGACCTCCGCCGTCCCCCTGGCTCCGACCGTCGGCAAGACCGCGACCGGCCGGCTGGTCAACGCGCTGCGCGCCCTCGACCGGAGCGGCCCGGTCGCCAAGCCCGTCGACCGACACGGCGTCAACGTCGGGTCGACCCTTGGGACGTCGACCGTCAGCACGACCATGACCTGGCCGGCCGCGACGGACGATCGCACCGGGATCCGTGACTACATCGTCAAGCGCAGCCTGAAGGGTGGCCCCTGGACGACGGCCATCGCTTCGACCACGTCACGCTCGCTCAAGGCCAATCTGACGTTCGGCGTGGCGACGCGCTATCGGGTCTTTGCCCGGGACGGGGCCGGCAATCACAGCGTCGGGGCCGTCGGACCGTCGGTCACGGCCGCGCTCCTGCAGGATGGCACGAGCCTGGCTCGCTACGGTGGGTCGTGGTCGACCGTGACGTCGTCCTCGGCCAGCAACGGCCGCTTCCATCGATCGACCCAGGCCGGAGCGTGGGTGGAATTCCGGACCACGGCTCGCGCGATCGCGGTCGTCGGGCGCAAGGGACCGGATAACGGCAAGGCCAAGGTCTACGTCGATGGTGCCTACCACTCCACGATCGACCTTCAGCGTTCGAGCCTTCAGTCGAAGGTCGTGGTCTTCAACGCCTCCTGGACGACCGCGGGCGTGCACACGGTCCGCTTGGTCGTGGCGGGTACCTCGGGGCGGCCACGCGTCGAGGTCGATGCCTTCGCGATCCTGCGCTGACCGCGGGCGGGCATCCGGGCCGCGGCCTAGGAGCCGCGGTACGTCGTCATCGAGTACGGCGCGAGCAGGAGCGGCACGTGGTAGCTGCGTCCGACATCGGTGATCGAGAAGTCGACCGCGATCTTCGTGAAGAATGACCCCTCGTCGCCGCCGATCTCGAATTCGAGGCGGTAGTCGCCGGCCCGGAGCGGTCGTTCGAGGAGGTCGCGGACCCGACCGTCACCATCGGTCAGCGCCTGGGTCATGCGGACCGGCCGGTCCACGCCAACATCGATCCGGTAGAGCGTGACGTGGACGCCGGCCGCGGGCACCCCACGTTCCGTGTCGAGCACGTGCGTGCTGATCGTCGGCTGGGCGTGTCCGTTGTCCTTTGCCACGCGTCCCTCCACGCTCGTTGGCCCGCGCTATCCTCCGCACATGGGTAGTTTGCGGATCGAGGTCGGCGACCTCCACTTTACCGCCCGCTGGGAGGCGGCGGCTCCCCGGACGATCGAGGCGATCCGGCGGATGCTCCCGATCGAGTCCCGGCTGATCCACTGCCGCTGGACGGGCGAATCGACGTGGATCCCGTTCGGGGACTTCCGGCCCGGGCTCGAGTACGAGAACCACACGTCGCACCCGGCGCCTGGCCAGCTGGCGATCTACCCGGGCGGCATCAGCGAGTGCGAGATCTTCTTCCCGTACGGCGGCTGCACGACGGCATCGAAGGTCGGGCAGCTCGCGGCGAACCACTTCGCGTCGGTCATCGGCGACGAGGGCTGGGAGGACCGGCTGCGCGAGGTCGGGCGACGCTGCCTGTGGGAGGGTGCGCAGCCGATCCGTATCGTCGAGGTCGACGGCTGATCCCGGGCCGCGGCGTTCGGGGCGCGACCGGGCGTTCCAGGTCGGCCGGGGCGCCGCGGGCGTTCGGGGCGCCACGGGCGTTCGGGCCGTCACGGGCGTTCGGGCCTGACGCGACGTTCGGGCGCCGCGGGGCGTTCGGGCGCCACGCGCGTTCAGGCCGCCACAGCCACGAAACTACGCCAGATGATCGCCGCCTGGAACGCTAGGCGGCCTCCGGGCGATCGAACCGTGCCTGAAGTCCGTCCGCGACCGACGCACGGGCTCATGACGGGCGGACCAAGCACGATGCTGCTCCCACCTACCGCGCAGCAGCCGGGGGTGGTTCGCCTTACGTTCCGACGGAACGCAAATGACGGAGTCGGGTGCATGACTGACCTGCTGATCCGCGGCGGCACGGTCGTCACGGCGGGCGGATCCACGCGCGCGGATGTCGCGGTCGATGGCGGCCGGATCAGCGCCATCGAGCCTGATCTCTCGGGGCTCGCGGCGACCGCTCGCGAGGTGGTCGAGGCGACCCGGGCTGCTGGTCCTCCCGGGCGTGGTCGATGTGCACACGCACACGCGGGTCGCGAGCGACGCCGAGCCCGACCGCTTCTTCCAGGACTCCGTGGCCGCTGCGTACGGGGGCACGACCTCGTTCCTGTCGTTCAACAATCCCGGGACGGGTTCGTCGCCGGCGGCCGAGCGATCGCTGCGAACCGGGCTTGCCGAGTGGCGGGCCGCCACGGAGGGCGACAGCGCGATCGACTACGGCTTGTCGCTGTCGATCTCGGGCCACGCCGACGATCCGCTGGCCGAACTCGCCGCCACGATCGACGCCGGGGTCGCGACCTCGAAGGCCTTCATGGTGTTCGACTTCCGCTTGGCCGACCAAGCGCTGTTCGACGCGATGCGGCGTATGGGCGAGCGCGGCGGGATGCTCCAGGTCCATTGCGAGGATCCGGTGCTGCTCGACGCAGGGGTGGCCGCAGCGTTGCAGCGTGGTGACGTGTTACCACGCTACCACGCTACCTCGCGACCACCGTACGTCGAGGCGGTTGCCACGGCCCGCGCACTCGCGTTCGCGCGCGCCACCGATTCGCCCGTCCACGTCGTCCATCTCTCGTCGGCCGCGGCGCTCGACGAGGTGCGCCGGGCCAAGGCGGCGGGCGTCCGGGTCACGGCTGAGACGTGTCCGCACTACCTGACGCTGACGGAAGAGGCGTACGAGGAGCCCGACCCGACCCGGTGCGCCTGTTTCGTGATCTCCCCTCCCCTGCGTACCGCGGCGGATCGCGACGCGCTCTGGGCAGGGCTCGCGGATGGTTCCCTGGACCTCGTCGCGACCGACCACGTCCCAGATCGGGTAGCCGTCGAGAAGGCCCAGGCTGCATCAGGCGTGTCGTTCGACAAGCTCAGCAACGGCGCCCCCGGGATCGAGACGCTCCTCGCGTTGGCTTACAGCGAGGGCGTTGCTCGCGGCAGGATCACCGTCGAGCGGATGGTCGACCTCCTCGCCACGACCCCGGCGCGTCGCTTCGGCCTCCACGCAAAGGGCGCCCTGGAGGTCGGTCGCGATGCGGACGTCGTCGTGTTCGACCCCGCGCAACGCCGCACGATCCGAGCCAGCGACCTCCACCACACCAGCGACTACACACCGTATGAGGGCCTCGACGCCCTCGGGTCCGTGCGCGACGTCCTCGTGCGGGGCGCCAGCGTCATCCGCGACGGCGCCTTCGTCGGCCGCCGAGGCCACGGCGCCTTCATCGAGCGAGGACCGATCAGCGGCTGAGGGCCGGTACAGCGCCGCCAGGTGATGCACACCCACCGCCGGCGTTCAACGGGTCACCGGGCGATGCACCTCGGCGGCATCAGGGCGACGGGGTGATGCACGTCACCGTCGGCGTTCAACGGGTCACCGGGCGATGCATCTCGGCGGCATCAGCGGAATGGCGCCGTGCATGCGAAGCGCCGCGAGCCGGTCAGTCCCAGCCGCCGGAGGCCCAGATGGGTCTGGGTGGACGCGGTGCATCGGGATCCAGCCCACCCATCGCCGCAACGAGCCTGGCGAATCGACCGAATCGCACGCCCGACAGCTTGCCGTTTTCGAGGCGGCAGATCGCCGACTGCGCGAGGCCGCTCGCTCGGGACAGGTCGCGCTGCGACCACCTGATCGCCAGTCGTCGCCGCTTGACCATCCGCCCGACGATCTCCCAGCCGAGCTGGACATCGGGCTCTCGCTCGCCGCGACTTGCTGCGCTCCAGGTCATCGATCGAGCCTAGCCGCGGCCAGTCAACCGGCCCTTAGCGCAACCTTCACCCAGCCGTATCGCGGTCCGATCGCCAGCCCGGTCGGCGATACGGGACCGGCTACCGTGGCGGGCGACCATCACCGGGATGGCGCCGGGCGCGAGTCGGTGCGTCTGCTCCGCGCGCTCGAAGGCCAGGTCTGATGCCGCCGAGGTGCATCGGTACGGAGCATCGATTTCCGGCGCGCTCGTTGTGCATCACCGGCTCGGGCGGCGGTCCCCGTTAGGGGTCCCTGTTAGTCGAGCAGCGGGTACGCGCGCAGCGTCAGGAACTCGGCGAACTCGTCGTCGAGGACCAGGCGATCCAGCAGGTCCCAGGCGTCCTTCAAGCGGCCCTCGCCAGCGCCGCCGAGACGTGCCAGCTCCTCGTCGCGGATCGCCGCGTACCGCTCCGCCGAAAGGAGACCGCGGGTCCGCCACAGCCAGAGCTGCGAGCGCGCGATCTCGGCGGTGGCCGCGTCCTCCATCAGGTTGTCGATCGCCGCGGCGCCGGTTCCGCGCAGCCACGCGTCGAGGTACGCGAGGGCGACCCGGACATTGGCGCGGATCCCGGCCTCGGTGACGGCGCCGCCCTCGACTCGCAGGTCGAGGAGCTGCGCAGCTGATACCGACACCTCCTCCCGGTGCCGGTGCTTCTGATGCGGCTCATTGCCCAGGACCCGATCGAAGATCTCGGTCGCCACCGGCACGAGGTCCGGATGCGCCACCCACGTGCCATCGAACCCGTCGCCGCTCTCGCGCTCCTTGTCGGCACGGACCTTGGCCAGGGCCGTCTCGGTCACCTCGGGATCGCGGCGGTTCGGGATGAACGCGGCCATCCCGCCGATCGCGTGGGCCCCGCGTCGATGGCACGTTGCGACCAGCAACTCGGTGTAGGTCCGCATGAACGGCACGGTCATCGTGAGCTGCGATCGATCCGGCGACTCGAGCGAGGGTGCCGTTCGGAACTTCTTGATCGCGCTGAACAGGTAGTCCCAGCGACCGGCGTTCAGGCCAGCGGCGTGCTCGCGCAGCTCGTACAGGATCTCGTCCATCTCGAACGCGGCCGTGATGGTCTCGATCAGGACGGTCGCCCGGACCGAGCCGCGCGGAACACCGAGGGCGCCCTGCGCATGGATGAAGACGTCGTTCCACAGGCGCGCCTCGTGGTGCGACTCGAGCTTCGGCAGATAGAGGTACGGGCCCGAGCCGCGCGCGACCCGCTCGGCGGCGTTGTGGAACAGGTACAGCCCGGCATCGAACAGCGACGCCGACACCGGCGCCCCATCGACCATGACGTGCGACTCGATGAGGTGCCAGCCGCGCGGCCGCACGACCAGTTGCGCGACGTGCTCCCCGAGTCGATAGGACTTGCCCTCGGGCGAATCGAAGGTGAGCGTGCCGCGGACCGCGTCGATGAGCGCGTCCTGCCCGCCGACCACGTTCGCCCAGGTCGGCGACAACGCGTCCTCGAGGTCCGCCATGAACACCCGGGCGCCCGAGTTGAGGGCGTTGATCATCATCTTGGCCTCGGCGGGGCCGGTGATCTCGACTCGCCGGTCGTCGAAGTCGGCCGGGGCCGGCGCGACGGTCCAGTCGCCCTCGCGGACCTCGCGCGTACCGGCCAGGAAGTCTGGTCGCTCTCCGGCATCGAGCGCCGCCTGGCGCTCCTCGCGCCGCTGGAGCAGGTCGATGCGCAGTCGTCCGAACCGCCGCTGCAGGTCGGCGACGAAGGCCAGCGCCTCGTCCGTGAGCACGCGATCCGAGCCCGGGACGGGCGGCCCCGTCACGACGACACCTTCGGGCGGCATCAGGACACCTCGCTGCGGCGGACCGTCGCCTCGATGAGGCCGTGAGGCTCGGTCGTCGAGATGTAGACCTGCCGGTCGTTCGGCATGCCGAACGGTGCAAGGTCGACGGTCCAGTGATGCAGATTCGGCAGCACCATCCGGACCTCGTCGAGCTCCTCGTGCCGCTCGAGCATCGCCTTGGCCATGATCCAGATCGAGGTCTGGACGCTCGGGCTGTCGTGGTCGGCGAAGACCTCCAGGAGCGTGGCGTGGACCGCGCGCCACGTGGCATCGAAGTCGACATCGGGCGCGCCATAGCGCCAGATCGCGGTGACCTTCGTGGCCATGAGTCGATCGTCGGTCTCGGGCAGGGTCGTGTAGCGATCGCGCGGAAAGCCAGTGAATGCCGAGCGCGTGGTCTTCATCACGACCAGGTCCTCGACGCCGGCCTCGACGACCACCGCGTCGCGCCCCGCGACCACCGTCGCGACCCGTGTGCCCTCACCGCTCCGGACGAAGGCGTCCGGCGCGGGTCGACCCTGGACATCGATCGGGTGCCAGGCGTGCTCCCGGACGTTGACCGTCGCGCGGTCGACCTGATCGGACTCGAGGAAGTGACCCGCCAGCGCGGATGCATACGCCTCGATGGACGCCGCGAGGTGCTCGGCGGCGAACGCGTAGGCCGTGTTCTTCATCGTGTCCGTGGCCACGACCAGCGAGTTGTCGCCATCCGTATGCGCGGCCGTGAAGTCGCCCTCGAGGGCGACGGCGACCGTCACGTCGCGGAGGCTGTGGGGCGTCGTGTCGCGGCCGACGCGGACGATCCGGATCGCGGCCTTGCCGTAGCGGTTCGCGGCGAGTTCGATCATGCGGCGTCAGACCTCCTCGGACAGCTTCGCATGGCGGTCCATCGCGATGTCGACGACCGCATCGAGGGCGCGATGCAGCTCGTGCTCGCGGCCTTCCTCGAGCGCGGCGGTCATCCCGGGGAGCAGCGCCTCGCGTGGCCGGCCGGCGACGAACACGCAGTATCGGAACCCGAACTGGGCCTCGTACGCATCGTTGAGGCGCTCGAGCTCAGCGGCGACATCGATCCCGGGGCCCGGGTCGACGGGCGTGCCGGCATCCCGGTCGTACCCCTGTTCCACGAAGCTCATCTGCGACATCGTCCCGGGCGGGGCTCCGAGGCGCGGGTGCGCATCGATGAGCTCGATCTGCTCGTCCTCGGGCATCGCGTGGGCGATCTCGCGGGCGGCCACGAACAGGTCGTCCATCGAAGCGAATGGTCCGGCCGCCTCCAGCCGCGCGAGGAACCGGGGTGCCTCCTCGAACAGCGCGCCGATCACCAGCCGCCCGCCTCCCGGACCGTCCGGTGGAGGAGGCGCGCGGCGACGAGCCGGCGATACGCGGCTGTGGAACGAACGTCGTCGATCGGCGCCAGCTCCCCGGCGAGGGTCTCGGCGGCCAGATCCGCGGTCTCGGGTGTGGGTGGCCGGCCCTCCAGTGCCGCCTCGGCGGCCGTGGCACGGATCGGGGTCGCCGCCACCGACCCGAGGGCGACCCGGACATCGCTCCAGGCCGCGCCCGGCTCATCGGCGGGCGACCGCCATGCGACCGCCAGCACGACCTTGCTGATCGACTGGGCCCGCCGCGTCCCGACCTTGCGGAACGTCATCGCGCGGCCGGGCGCGAGCGGGATGCGGATCCGGAGCACCAACTCGTCGGGCGCAAGGGCCGTCCGCCGATAACCGGTCCAGAACGCGGCGGCCGGTACCTCACGCTCACCTCGTTCCGAGCCGAGGACGAACGACGCATCCGCCGCCAGCAGCACCGGGAGCGTGTCCCCGGCGGGCGACGCGTTCGCGATGTTCCCCCCGAGCGTGCCCCGGTTCTGGATCTGCGCCGCCCCGATCGTCGCGGCCGCCTCGACGAGCGCCGGGACGTGCTGGCGGCACAGGGCGGAGCGGCGGATGTCGGTGTACGTCGTCAGCGCGCCGAGGGACAGCGCGCCGTCGTCGATGGCGATGCCGCGCAGGGCATCGATCGCCCACAGGTCGACGATGCTCGCCGGTGGCTCACCGAGTTCCCCGGTCAGCGCGACCATGAGGTCCGTGCCGCCGGCGATGGGTCGCGCAGGCGAATCCGGGGGAGCCGCGGCGAGGACCGCGTACGCCGAGGCGAGGTCGCGCGGGCTGGTGACGGGGGGTTCGATCGGCACGGTCGGGTCGGTCCGTCAGCCGCGACGGCGGCGACGCCTCCAGGCGAGGAGGATCAGCGACGCGACGATCCCGAACCCGACGGCCGCCTGGGCCGGTGACACGGCGATCCGCAGGTCGGGCGGGGTCGAGCGCTCCGGCGGAGTCGCTTGCTCGGGCGGGGCATGGTCGGGGGGCGGCACCGCCTCCGATCCGTTCGGTGCGGCTCAACGCGAGGCCCCGGCAACGAGCGCGATGGCATCGACGATCTTCGTGTAGCCCGTGCAGCGGCACAGGTTGCCGGCGATCGCCTCGCGGATCGCGTCCTCGTCCGGGCCGCCGCCGGCATCGAGATAGGCGCGGGCCGCCATGAGCATCCCCGGCGTGCAGATCCCGCACTGTGCGCCGCCGGTCAGCAGGAAGGCCGCCTGGAGCGGATCGAGAGCCGCCGGCTCGGGCGGGTCCGACGCCGGCGCCGCGAGACCCTCGACGGTCCGGACCTCGGTCCCCGCGACCTGGCAGACCGGCACGAGACAGCGAATCGACCGGGGCACCGTCGACGAGGACCGTGCAGGCGCCGCACTCGCCCTCGCCGCAGCCCTCCTTGGTCCCGGTCAGGCGCGAGGTCCTCGCGCAGGACGTCGAGCAGGCGACGCATCCCGGGGACGTCGACCTCGGCGGGCGTCCCGTTGACCGTGAGCCGGTAGGTGGTCATGAAGCGGCATCCAGGGCCGGGGCGGAGGCACCCGGTGGGAGCCCGGCCACCTCCGGCACGCCGGCGAGCGCGGCGAGGATCCGCTCCGGGCTGGCCGGCAGGTCGGTGATCCAGACGCCGGTCGCGTCGGCGATGGCGGCGACGACCGCCGGCGCCCCGACGTCCATCGGCAGCTCGCCGACCCCCTTGGCGCCGTGCGGCGCGCGCATGGAACGGCGCCTCGACCAGGATCGTCGAGATGCGCGGCGCATCGAGCGCGGTCGGGATGATGTACGTCGCCAGTCGGTCGTTGAGGTAGCGCCCGTCGCGCAGCTTGATCTCCTCGATCGTCGCGTAGCCGACGGCCTGCAGCGTGCCGCCCTCGACCTGGCCCTCGGCGAGGACGCGGTGGATGACCCGGCCGATGTCGTCGGCGGCCACGACGTCGCGGACATGGACCTCGCCCGTGTCGAGATCGACGTCGACCTGGGCGACGCAGGCCGCCCAGCCGAAGGCCGGGTAGGCGTCGCCGCGTGTACGGTCGTCGTCGAAGGTCACGCCGCGGGATACGGCTCGAAGCGCTGGTCGATGCGGGTCGCGCCGTTGTCGCGGGCGTACGCAGCCGCGGTGTCGGCGAACGTGCCGCCGGTCGCGGTCTCGACCTGCTCGCGCAGCCGTCGCGCGGCCTTGATGAGCAGCCCGCCGACGACCATCGCGGTGCGCGACGCGACCGTCGGGCCGCTGTCGGGCACGTAGGCCGTGTCCTGGGGCGCCAGCTCGACGTCCTCGTCCGGGATGCCAAGCGCCTCGCCGACGAGCTGCGGGAAGATCGTCTTGGTCCCCTGCCCCATCTCGGTCGAGGCGGTCAGGACGAGCACCCGACCGTCGGCGGTCAGCTCGAGCGAGGCGACCGAGGCGAGCTTGATCTCGCCCGAGCCCGTGAAGCCGGCACCGTGCCAGGCGAGGGCCAGGCCGATGCCGCTCGCGGTACGCTCGCGGTCCGTGCGCAGGGCCGATCCGGACCCGAACCGGCGCCAGCGCCCGTGCCGGAGCCGGTACCCGCGCGCCGCCGCCGCGCGTCCTCGGTCTTCGTCCGCAGCCGGACGAACTCCGCGGCCTCGGCGGCCCGCTCCAGGACCTCCTCGCCGGCCACGCTGTCGCGCAGGACCTGGCCGGTCGGGGTCGTGTCGCCGGCCCGGTAGACGTTGCGGCGGCGGATCTCGAGCGGCGAGAGGCCGAGCTGCTCCGCGATCCGGTTGAGGTGGGTCTCGGCCGCGAACTCGGTCTGCGGCGCCCCGAAGCCGCGGAACGCGCCGTTGGGCGGCGTGTTCGTGCGCGTCGCCCGCGCCCGGATCCGGACGTTCGGGCAGCGGTACGGCCCGCCGGAGTGCAGCGCGCCCCGCGACAGCACGACCGGCGTCAGCGTGCAGTACGCACCGCCGTCCATGACGACCTCGATGTCCTGGGCGACGAGCCGGCCGTCGCGGGTCACGCCGGTCCGGTGCCGGACGATCGCCGGGTGGCGCTTGGTCGTGGCCGCGATGTCCTCGTGCCGGTCGTAGATCATGCGGACCGGCTTCTGGGCCTTGCGCGCGAGCAGTGCCGCGTGGAGCCCGATGACCGACGGGAACTCCTCCTTGCCGCCGAACCCGCCGCCGGTCTCGGCCTGGACGACACGCGCCGCTTCGTCGTCGAGCCCGAGGCCGCGCTTCAGGGCCGCGTGCAGGTAGTACGGGCACTGGAGCGAGCCCGTGACGGTGACGCCGCCGCCGTCGGTCGGGCACGGCGATCATCGCGTTGTTCTCGATGTACAGCTGCTCCTGGTGGCCGACCCGGTACTCGCCCTCGAGGACGAGGTCGGCGGCGGCGAGGGCCGCGTCGACGTCGTCGCCGGTCTCGATCGTGTACTGGGCGAACGTGTGGTCGGACGCGTCGGGATCGAAGACGCCGGGGCAGCTTGGTCGGTGCGCGCGTGCGCTCGATGACGGGCCTCGCGCAGGGTCGCCTTGTCGGGCGCGGCGAGGAGCGCGAGCGGCTCGGCGTGATGCTGGATCTCGCCGCCGATCGGCACGAGGATCGGCTGGTCGCTCTTGATCGAGCTGACGATGTTCTCGCCCGGGATGTCGGCCGCGGTGACGACGACGACCTTCGACCAGTCGAACGCGGGATCGAGCTCGAGCGCGTCGAAGCGTGGCGTGCGCGTCGGTCGAGCGGATCGTCGCGCCGTACCACGCACCGGGGACGACGATGTCGTCGGTGTAGAGGGCCGTGCCGGTCAGCTTGGCCGGGCCCTCGCGACGGAGCGGCGCCGGCCGGCCGGGCGCGGTCCGGGGACGGTCGTGTCGGGCGGCACGATGACCGCCGTCGCGGGCGTCGTCGTCGGGAGCGTCGCTCGGACCGTCGGGGTTCGCTCCATGGCGCCCGACGATACCACCGCGCGGACCGGCGGCGGGCCGATCCCACCCGGAGTGCAGCCACGCTCCACGGAACCGCACCAGGCGGTTCGGTACGCCGGTGCCGGACCGCACCGTCAGGCGCGTGCAGATCGGTCATCCGATGGTCACAGGACGTGGTCGGCCGACCTATCATCGGTCTCCTCATCGGCTCCGCGCATTCCGATCCATCCATCTCATCCGACCCATTCATCCGGGGGCATCACACCGTGGAACTGACGCAGGACATCCTGCTGCCCGTGCTCTTTGCCGCGATCGCCGTGAACACGGCCATCCTCGTGCTGCGTGGTCGTGGCGGCCCGTCCGGACGACGCGACCGGCCGGTGCGAACCGGGCGGAACGCCGGTCTTCGAGGGCAGCCTCATGTCGACCTCGTTCGTCGATCACTCGGCGCGTTCGACCTGGCGGTCGGGCGCGGACGCGGTCCCGGAGGAGGACGCCGCGACCTCGCTCGAGCGCGGATCCCACCGATGCTGACGAAGACGACGTGGCGGGCCATGCCGAGGCGGCCACGCTGGCCGCGCCGGTCGCCAGTCGCGCGGACCCGCCCGCCGCCGAGGCCGAGGTCGATCCGACCGCCGGCACCGACACCGAGACCGGCCTGCTGGACCAGCCCGCGTTCCAGCACCTGATCCTCGACCGAGGATCTCCGGGTCCAGCGCTACCACCGGCCCGTGACCGTCGTGGTGTTCGAGCTCGATGGCCTCGATCGGCTGATCGAGCGACTCGGTCCCGACGCCGCCGACTCGCGTCGTTCCGGCCCTGGCCGACACGATCCGCCGCCTGGCGCGCAAACCCGATCGGGTCGCGCGCATCGCCCCGGGCCGGTTCGCCGTCCTGCTGCCGGAGACCGACGAGGTCGAGGCGATCAACTACGTCGAGCGGGTTCGACGCGCCTGCGAGCTGTGGCTCGAATCGGGCGCGATCGCGCTCCGGCTGGCGGCCGGCTGGGCGGGCACGACCGGCGATCCGACGCTCCCCGATGCGCATGCGCATCGCGACCGATCGGATGTACGTCGAGCTCCGGCGCGAGGCGCGCCGGGCAAGGGGAGCGACCGCCGAGGGCTGATCCCGGGCGTACCCGGCCCGGGCATACGGCCCGGACGCGACGCCGAGCGTGCCGGCTCCCCGGCCGCAGCGGCCGGCTCCCGGCTGGAGCCGTGTTCAGTCGACGCCGAGGCGGATCCCCCGGCCGGGCGTCGCGCCGGTGTGCTTGCCACCGTCGACGACCAGCGTGCCGTTGACGATCACGTGCTCGATGCCGGTGGGGAACTGCCGCGGTTCGTCGTACGTGGCGTTGCTGCGGACGGTCGCCGGGTCGAACACGACGAGGTCGGCCAGGTGCCGTCGCGGATCGTCCCGCGCTGCCGGAGACCCAGGCGGGCCGCCGCCGCGCCGGTCATCTTGTGGATCGCCAGCTCCAGGCTCAGGAGTCCCTCGTCGCGGACGAACTGGCCGAGGATGCGCGGGAACGAGCCGTAGGTCCGCGGTGATGGCTTGGCCCCGATGAACGTGGAGTCCGTGCCGACCATCCCGACCGGGTGTTCGACGAACTGGCGGAGCGTCTCCGACCACGGGCCGCTCGTGACCTGGTTCACGCCGAGGTCCTCGGCGAGGAGCAGGTCGCAGATGACGTCGACCGCGTCGTGGCCGGTCTCGGCCATGACGTCCGCGACGGTCCGGGACTCCCAGCGCAGGAGGTCCGGTCGCCGGAACTCGCCGAGCCGGACGTCGGCCCAGCCGGCCGGACTCGTGTAGGCCGGACCCATCTCGCGACGGAGTCGGTCGCGGGCCGAGCGGTCGGCGAGGCGCGTCTTGAGCGGTCCGGGGCCGCCGTCCTGGATCCAGCCCGGGAGCTGGATGAGGAGGCGGGTGCTGGCCCACTCGGACGGGTAGGTGTCGAAGGTGACGTCGAGGCCATCGGCGCGCGCGTCGTCGACGAGCGCGAGCAGCGCCTCGGGGCCACCGGGATGGGTCTGGCGGTGGTAGAAGTGGGTGATGTGGCTGGGCGCGCCGGCGCGCCGGCCGATCTCGATGGCCTCGCGGAACGGGTCGAGGTAGCGGTCGCCGAGCGTGTAGCGGACGTGGGTGTGGTAGAAGCCGCCGGCTCGGCCAGCGTCCTCGGTCAGGGCGGCCAGCTCGTCGGTCGTGGCGTAGCTGCCGGGCGGGTAGTCGAGGCCGGAGCTGAGGCCGACGGCGCCCTCGGCCATCGCGTCGCGGAGGATCCCGCGCATCCGGTCGAGCGCCGCGTCGTTCGCGGGCACGTCGTCCCAGCCGAGCGCGCCGATCCGGAGCTGCGAGTTGCCGACGAGCGTGCCGACGTTGACGCTGACCGTGCCGTCGTAGCGGGCGAGGTAGTCGGCCACCGAGCGCCAGTCGTAGTCGATCTCGGGGCGGCCATCGAGGCCGCGAATCGAGCTCGACGAACGCGAGCAGGTCCGCGCGCCGCTCGAACGGCGCGAAGCCGTTGCCGTCGACGCCGACGATCTCGGTCGTGACGCCCTGGCGGACCTTGGGCTCGTGGCGCGGCTCGGCGAGGATCACGAGGCCGCCGTGGCTGTGCAGATCGATGAAGCCCGGCGCGACGACCCGGTCCGTGGCATCGATCCGCCGGCCGACGTGCTCGGGGAGTGGCGCGTCCGCCGGGGAGCACCCGCATCCGGTCGCCCTCGACGACGACCGTGCCGGCGCGAGGTGGGGCACCCGTGCCGTCCACGACCGTGCCACCAGCGATCGCGAGGTCGACGCTGTCGCTCATGCCCCGACCATAACGGGTCCCGGCTACCTGTCGAGGCGTGCGCCCGCGACCGACGACGCCGGGTGGCCGGTCCGATGCAGGCTGAGCGACCCGGCTGGGCGGCGGAGCGTGCATGTGACGCTCGGATCGGCGAACGAAGCCCCGTGAAAGGCCCCTCACCGCCCGATTCAGGGGCTTGGTCGCCGACGCGAGCATCCGGTGCACGCCCCAGAGAAGCGCCGCCATCCGTTCGTCGATACGCGCACCCCGTGCACGGCATGGGCCTGAGGATGGGTCTGTCCGTCCGACTTGTGCGGCCGATGCGCGCCACCTCGCAACTCCCCGATAAGCCGGCAATACGGGCGGGTGCATGACCTCCGACCAGACTGCCACGATGCCAGCCAAGGAGCGCGCCACCGACCGCGGCATCAGGATCGCCCGGCGCGATATCGGCGTCATCGGGTCCGCCTTGCGAACAGCGCGGATCGGTGCTGGCCTGACGCTCGAGGAGGTTGGCCGAGCGGTCGGACTCTCAGGGTCCCAGGTCGGACGGATCGAGCGCTCGAGGCACGAAGCCGTGACGGCCGTCCAGCTCGCGAGGATCGGGGCGGTCGTCGGCCTGGACGTCCGGATCCACGCCTACCCGGGTCCAGATCCGATCCGCGACGCAGCACAGATGGCGCTGCTCGCTCGCTTCCGGGAGCGCCTCCACCCGGACCTGACGTTCCGAACCGAGGTTCCGCTACCGATCGGCAACGATCTCAGGGCATGGGACGGTGTTGTCGGTGGCCTCCGCGGCAGCATTGACGAACCCCGGATCATCCCGACCGAAGCCGAGACGCGTATCCACGATGTCCAGGCGCAGTTCCGCCGGATCGAGCTCAAGGCCCGCGACGCCGAGATCGAGCACGTCATCGTTGTGATCCTGGATACCGCATCAAACCGAGCCGCGATCCGTGCGGCGGCCACCGTTCTCGCGGATCGATTCCCGGTAGGTGCCAGGCAAGCGCTCGCAGCGCTCGGCCGCGGTGACCATCCGGGCGGCTCAGCGCTGATCTTCCTTTGATCGATCTGACGCTCCGAGACGCCGGGCCGCCGGTTGTCCGTGCAGATGACGCACGTATCGACGAACGAACCGCGCTTCTCGAGCCTGCGGCCCGCCAAATCCGGGGCTCCGTCGTTCTGGCGTGCATGAGGTGCACGCCCACGCCAGTAGCGCGTCGCCGTTCGTCGATCCGAGCACCTCGTGCACGCGCAGGTGGCGAGGGCTGATCCGTTCAACGATACGAGCACCCGGTGCACGCGGGTGGCGAGGGGGCTGATCCGTTCGTCGATACGAGCACCCGGTGCACGCGGGGTCCGGGGCAGCCACGCCAGCCCCCGAACCCGGCACCGCCGGACCCACTCCCCGGTCAGCCGCGTGCGCCCGGGCCCTCCAGGCGGCGGCCGCGGACCCAGGCCGCGCGGACCATGTCGGGGTGGGACCGGAAGATGAGCCGACTCGCGATGTCGGCCGGCTCGTCGTCCTCGATGCCGGGCACGGGGGCGGTGAAGGCCGGATCGACGGCGATCACGTCGGCCTCCTTGCCGGCCTCGAGCGACCCGACGATCGTCGCCGAGGCCGAGCGCCTGGGCCCCACCGAGCGAGCCGAGCCGCAGCCACTCGAGCGGCGTCAGCACCCGGCCCGCCTCGACGCCGGCCACGCGGCGGGCGTTCTGCACGTAGAACCCGACCCGCATCGCCGTGAAGATCGACAGGTCCGGACCGCCGGCCACGTCCGACCCGAGCCCGAGCGCGACGCCCGCGTCCAGGTACCGCCCGAGCGGCATCATCCCCGACGCGAGGAACAGGTTCGACACCGGACAGTGCGCGACACGCGTCCCGGTCTCGACCAGGCGGTCGAGCTCGCGATCGGACAGGTGGACGGCGTGGGCGAGAACGGTCCGCTCGCCGAGACCGCCGGCGCGGTCGTAGACATCGACGTAGTCGAGCGCCTCCGGGAACAGCCGCGCGACCTCGGCGATCTCGCCGCGGTCCTCCGAGAGGTGCGTCTGCCAGTACGCACCGGTGGCGGCGGCCAGCGCCGCGGACTCGCGCAGCAGGTCGGCCGTGCACGAGATGGCGAACCGCGGCGTGACGGCGTAGCGCAGGCGGCCATCGGTCGGCCCCGTGCCATCGCTCGATGAGCCGGGCGGTCTCGGCCAGGCTCTGCTCGAGGATGACCGTCGGGTCGATCGTCGGGTCGTACGTGCCGCGATCCATCATCACCTTGCCGATGATCGCCCGGATCCCGTGCGCCTCGGCAGCCCGGAACGTGGCATCGGTGCTCGCCTCGTACACCGCGCCGTAGACGAGCGCCGTCGTGGTGCCGGCGGCCGCGAAGGCGCGCCACGCGGCCGGTGCGAGGCGGTCGGCGGCGGCCTCGTCGAAGCCGCGTTCGAGCGGGAAGATGTACCGCTCGAGCCAGGTGAGCAGGTCCAGGCCGGCACCGAGACCGGCGTTCGGCAACTGGGGCAGGTGCGCATGCAGATCGACCATCCCCGGGAGCAGGACCCACGGTCGGAGGTCGAAGGCCGCGGACGCGTCCTCGGGCCGCTCCCCGGCCGGCCCCGCGAACACGATCCGACCGGCACCGTCCACGACCACCAGCCCGTCCGGCTCGTGGCGCGTGCCGCCATCGTCGAGCGGGGTCAGGATCCGAGCGCGGATCGCGAACGGCGGGCCGACCGGCAGACTCACGGGCGACAGGCTAGCAGGCGCCATCGCGACGGCGCCGGACATGGAACGACCCGGATCGGGCGGGGATCCGGGTCGTAGGGAAAGTCGAAATGGCGCCTAGCGCTTCTTGCCGCGAACCTCGAACAGGTGGGCGGTCCACTCGGACCCGCCACGATCGATCGCAGCGGAACTGCCGTGCCAACCGCACGTGCAGGTGATCGTCTGCGCCTGGTGCTTGTACTCGTCGATGACGTGCTTGAAGGGCTCGTTGGCGACGACGGGCTTGACCGGCGGACGACTGTTCAAGGGGACTCCTGCCCGAAACGGGCACATTCGGCGTTCGGGAAGTACCGCATTCTAGTCGATTCGGCCGGATCTCGCTCGGCGAGGGTACGGGGTGGTCCTACTCCGGGCCGAGGTGGTAGCCGATCCGGCGCGGCAGTCGACTGACCTCGCGGAGCACGAGGCCGGGGTCCTCGCCGCGCTCCTCGATCGACTCACGTCGGACGGCCGCCTCGCGGATCGAGCCGCGCCCCGACGTAGCGGGCCGGTTCGGGCGGGAACGGCCGCGGGGCGCGGCCGTCGGCCAGCGCGAGCGCCAGCGCGGGGTCGTCGTGGCGCTCGAGCGCCCGGGCGGCCAGGATCCGGCCGCCGACGACGGCCGGCCCGACGCCGTTGCCGCTGTAGCCATGGCCGTAGTGGATCGGACGGCCGGGGACCGTCCCGAACCACGGCAGGTGGTCGGCGCTGATGTCGATCGGGCCGCCCCAGGCGTCCTCGATGCGGACGTCGCGCAGCGACGGGAACAGCCGTCGCAGACCCGCGGCAGCGCGGCGCGCATCGCTGATCGAATCCGTGAAGGCCGGCTCCGATCCGCCCGCCGAACCCGGCCCGACCGCCGCCGCCACCGAGCGCGATCCGGCCGTCCGGCGTCGTCCGCAGGTAGTGGAGCGTGAAGCGGGCGTCGGCCACCCCCTCGCCGCCGGTCCAGCCGATCTCGGCGAGGCGCTCGGGGATCGGCTCGGTCAGGACGATGTACGACGACCACGTCACGAGCCGGCGGCCGAACCACGGCCAGGCCGCGGCCCAGGCATTGAGGGCGAGCACGGCCGAGCCGGCGAGGACCTCCCCGTCACCGACCGCCGACGTCGTTCGGACGCGGACCGGCCGCTGGCCGCCGAGCGCACCCCGGCGGCGTGGTGCCCTGCGGGTCCGTGCCCCGAGACCGCCGAGCAGCCCGGCCGCTGGCCGTCGACCTCCGCGGCGGTCGTGCCTTCGTGGATCGTGACGCCCCGCTCCAGCAGGACCCGCCGCAGGCCGCGTGCGAGCGTGGCCGGCTGGACGGTCGCCGCGCCCGGCATGAACGCCCCGCCGCGGAACACCGGAGAGTGGACCCGGGCCTGGACCTCGTCCGGCGTCTGCGGGACGAGGCGGTCACCCAGGCCGTGGGCCCGTAACGCCTCCACGGCCGGCATCCAGCCATCGTCCTGGGCCGGTGCGGCACTGGCGCTGAGCGATCCGGCCTTCGTGAACCACGCGTCCACGCCGTTGGCCCCACAGAACGCGCCGACGTCTTCGACCGCGGCCTCCATCGCCTTGCCGAGCGCGATCGCGTCGGTCACGCCGTACCGTTCGATGAGCGTCGGGAACTCGTCCCACCAGTTCGTGACGAACCCGCCGTTCCGCCCCGACGGCCCGCCGCCGCAGATGTCGGCCTCCAGCAGGACGACCCGGGCGGCCGGCTCCAGCTCCGTGAGGCGCAGGGCGGCCCACATGCCCGGTGTACCCGCCACCGACGACCACGACGTCAGCCGTGGTCGTCCCACGCAACGGGGGTGCGGCGGCTGCCAGGTGAGGTGCGGCGGCCGTTTCTGCGGCCAGGGCCTCGCGCAGCCACCACGACCGGCGGTCGGCCGACGGCCGGACCCCACCCATCATGGCCGTCAGTCCCCGGCCGGCAAGAAGGAGGTGTCGATCAGGTCCTCGACCGTGACCGGGTTCGGCACGAGATCGAGCGTCGTCAGGTACTCGATCGACTGCTCCCAGTCGGCTGGCTCGATCGCACCGAGGCCACGGGATTCCTGGACCGGCCCGCTCCATACATCGATCGTCGCCGCGAGGATCGCGGCCTGCGTCTCCCGCGCGGAGGCGAGCTCCGGCACGGCGGTGATGGCGGCGTCCAGCCCGACCTCGGGGTTCGCGGCGATCTCCTCCATCGCCCGCAGGGTCGCGGCGACGAAGGCGGCGATCGCATCGTGCTTCGACTCGATCGTCGCCGTCCCCACGATCAGCCCGTTGCCGGGCAGCGGCACGACCTCGTCGACCCGCAGGACCGTGACGGCCTCGCCGGTCAGTTCGAGCTGGACCGGCTCGTTGTTGGCGAAGCCGGTCGCGGCGTCGACCGCGCCCTGGGTCACGGCCGCGCCCTGGCCGAAGTCGGGGTACTCCACGATCTCGAGGTCCTCCGGGGTCAGATCCGCCGACGCCAGCAGCGCCTGCAGCATGATCCACGACGAACCGTAGCGCCCCGGGATGCCGAGCTTCTTGCCCGCGAGGTCGGCGGCCGTCGCGATGCCCGACGAGGTCTTCGCGAACACGATCGACGGGAACTGGCCGTAGACCGTCGTCACGTACTTGATCGGGATCCCCTGGCTGACGGCCGGGATGACGCTCGTGCCGTCGGCGAGCCCGACATCGATCGAGCCCTGGCCGACGAGCGTGATGAGGTCCGGGTCGATCTTGTTCTGGAATGTCGACGTCGAGCCCGGCCTCCGTGTAGTAGCCGGCCTGGTCGGCCAGGTAGAACGGCGCGAACTGGACGCTCGGGATGAAGCCGAGCCCGACGTTCAGGGCCACGGGTTGCTGACTCGGCTCCTGGCTGGGACTGGAGCCGGTGCCGCCGACGCCGCACGCGGCGGCGACGAGGCTGACGAGCGCGATCAGGGCGATGACAGAACGGCGACGCGATGACACGAAGGGACCTCCGATTGGGCTAGCGGGCGCCGACAAGGCGACGCTCGACGAGGACGACCACGAGATAGAGCACGATCCCGACCATCGCGATGACCAGGAGCGTGGCGAACATGAGCGGGTAGTCGAACATCGACCCGCGGGCGAGGTTGATGAGGACGCCGAGACCACGGTCGGCGCCGGCCCACTCGCCGACGATCGCGCCGACCACCGCGAGCGTGACTCCGACCCGCATCCCGCCGAAGATGCTCGGGAGGGCGGCCGGGATCTCGAGCGTCGTCAGGACCTGGCGACGGGTCGCGCGCAACGACCGACCGAGCTCGAGCAGCCGGGCGTCGACGGAGCGGATCCCGACCATCGTCGCGACCGCGACCGGGAAGAACACGATCAGCGAGCAGATGACGACCTTGCCGAGGAGCCCCGGCCCGAACCACAGCGCGATGAACGGGCTGAGCGCGAGGATCGGGGTGGCCTGGGCGGCGACGAGGTAGGGCGACAGCACTCGCTCGACCAGCGCGCTCCGAGCGAGGGCGTAGCCGATGATGACGGCCGAGCCGGCACCGACCGCGAAGCCGACGACGACCGCCTGGAGCGTGGCGACGAGATGCGGCTGGATGATCCCGTCGCTCCAGGCGGTCACGAAGCGGGCTGCCACGGCACCTGGCGGCGGCAGGATGTACGGCGGGAAGCCGCTCACGATGACGACCGCCTGCCAGAGCAGGACGAACACGACGCAGCGCGCCGACGACTGGCAGCAGGGTGGATCGGCTCATGTGCGGGCCGCTGGTGCGTCGCTTGCCGTCGCCTCGGCGCCCGCCGCCGCCTCGCCGAGGTGCCGCCGGATCTCGCGCGCCGTCCGCGACACGACGGCGGCGTCGAGATCGGCGATCGAGCGTGGCCGTGCCAGCTCCACGGGGAGATCCGCGACCACGCGTCCGGGCCGCGGCGACAGCACGACGACCCGGTCGGCGACGAGGATCGCCTCGGCGATGCTGTGCGTGACGAGCACGATCGTGGTGTGGGCACGCTCCCAGAGGCGGAGCAGTTCGAGGTCGAAGCGTTCGCGGCTCAGCGCGTCGAGCGCGCTGAACGGCTCGTCGAGCAGCAGCACCTGGGGTTCGAGCGCGAGCGCCCGGGCGAGGGCCACGCGCTGGCGCGTGCCGCCGGACAGCTCGGATGGCCGATTGGCGATCACGCCGGGATCGAGCGCGACGAGGTCGGCCAGCTCGGCCAGGCGCGGCGCGCGGCGTTCGGCCGGCCAGCCGGCGAGCTCCAGCGGGTAGGTGATGTTGTCCGCGGCGGATCGCCAGGGCAGCAGGCGCGGCTCCTGGAACACGAGCCCGATCCGCGGGTCCGGTTCCGTGATGGCGTCGCCGTCGAGGGTGACGCTGCCGCGGTCCGGGGTCAGCAGCCCGGCGATGACGCGCAAGAGCGTTGACTTGCCGCAGCCGTTGGGTCCGATCAGGGCCACGATGCCGCCACCGGCCACATCGAGGTCCATCCCGTCGAGGACCGGCAGGCGGCCACCGGCTCGGAGCGGGAACGAGAGGTCGACGCCATCGACGGCGATCAGGCCGGTCGACGTGGTCGCCACGGGCCGTTCGGGTGCCGCGGTCGTCGTCATCGATCGCCGCCGGCGCGGGTCAGGGGTCGCATCACGGGAGCGACCGCCGGGTACAGCCCGACGTAGGCCTCGAAAGCGCGGTCGTACGTGGCGGCCACCTCGGCCCGTGGCTCGAGCCGGTGCTCGATCCGCGTCATCGCGCGGATGGCCGAGGGCAGGTCGGGATGCGTTCCGATCCCCACCGCGCCGAGGATCGCCGAGCCGAGGACCGCGGTCTCGAGGACGGCCGGGACGAGCACGGGGAACCCGGTGACGTCGGCCTTGATCTGGTTCCAGGCCTCGCTCCGGGCCGGGCCGCCGCAGGCCCGCATCGCCGTCACGGTCACGCCGGCCGCGAGCATCGGGGTCGCGACGTGGCGGATCGCCAGCGCGCTCGCCTCGATGATCGAGCGGGCGATGTGGGCCGCGACCGTGGGCCAGCGTCAGTCCGGCGAGGACGCCCGTCGCCGTCGGGATCCCAGATCGGCGAGCGCTCGCCGGCGAGATACGGCAGGAACAGCAGGCCGTCGGCGCCGGGTGGCGTCTCCGCGGCCTCCTCGAGCAGCCGCTCGGTCGTGATCCCGCCACCGACGACCTCGTCGCGGAACCAGTCGAGCGCCCGGCCGGTGGCGGCCATCGCCGCGCCGACGCTGTACAACCCGGCGAGCGGCGCCGGCGTCACGAACGCGCCCGGGACCTCGACCGGCTCGTGCCAGTAGACGCCGAACCCACCGGCCGAACCGCCGGGGTCGTAGGCGTCGCCCGGCTCCAGGAGCCCGGCGCCGAGGTAGCTCGCGAACGCGTCGTTCGTGCCGCCGGCGACCGGGATACCGGCACGGAGCCCGAGCGGCGTCGGCGGCGGTCGCGGTCAGGGCGCCCACCACGGCCCCCATGGCTGCGGCGGGGGGTCGGCGATCCATGTGCAGGTCGGTCGCCTCGGCGACGACCGCTGGATCGGGCACGGCCTGGCCCGGGACCAGCGGCGCCACGGCCTCGCCGGTCAGGCGGAACGCGAGCCACTCCCAGGTCGTGAGGTACCAGCGCGTGCGGTCGGCGACATCGGGCTCGTGTCGTTCCAGCCAGAGGGCGGCCGGCAGCGGACCGAGGGCCCAGCCGCGGATCCCGGTCGCCTCGGCCAGCTCGTCCGCCTCCGCGGCCGCGCGCGTGTCGAGGAACGTGATGGCCGGTCGGGTCGCCTCGCCACGATCGTCGACCGCGGCGAGCGTCGGTCCGTGGCCGTCGACGCCGATCGCGACGACGTCGATGGCGACCTCCGGCCGCAGCCCGCGGACCGCGCCGACCACCGCGGACCACCACGCCCCCGGGTCCTGTTCCGCCCAGCCCGGTCCGTGCCCGACCGCGAGGCCGTACCCGGCCCGGGCGATCGCCAGCAGCCGGCCATCGAGATCGACGAGACCGGCCTTGACCTCGGTCGTGCCGAGGTCGATGCCGAGGATCGCGGGCGTCGCGCGGTCGGTCATCGGTCGGTCGCTCCGACCAATGGGGTCGTGCGTTCGCTCATCGGTCGGTCGCGCTGGAACGGGCGCGAATCGTCGCGCCAGTCGAGGGCGCCAGCGTCTCGGCATCGAGAGCGACGACGGCCTCGGCGGTCGCGACATCGGTCACGAGCGTGCGGACGGCGCCGGCCCGCAGCGCGCCGAGGATCGGCCGCACCTTGCTCTCCCCCGCCGCGACCCCGATCGCCACCGGCACGCGCCCGAGCGCGCGCGCATCGAACGCGAGCACCCGCTCGCGGAGGGCCGGGCAGACGAACGACGCCATCGAGGTCGAACGGCGCGATGAGCATCTCGCCGACGGCGCCGGCCCGTTCCAGCTCCCCGGCCACCTCGTCGCCGACCGACGCGGCCCCCCACGACCGGCCGCCGATCCCGACGAGCGCGACATCGAGCCGCCCCCACAGATCGAGGATGGCCTTGACGCCGGCGTGGGCCTCGAGCGCCTGCTTCGTGGCGGCGTCGTCGACGAGGCCGGGGGCCATGAGGCCGTGTGCCTGGGCCCCGAGTGCGTCGGCGATCCGCCGGAACGGCTCGCGTTCGGGTCCGGGCGACCAGTAGCCGCCAGCGAGCGGCACGACCGTCGCCGCGACCGGGGTCGCGGCCTCCTCGAGGGCGTCGGCGACGGCCGAGACCGAGGCACCGTCACCGATCCCGACGATCGCCCCGTCCCGGATCTTGGACCTCGGAGCACCTGGGCGGCGAGCCGGCCGACCATCCGTCGGGTGAGGTCCTCGGGACCGGCGACGGTCGGGGCAAGGTGGACTGCGTCGAGACCGTAGCTTCGTCGGAGCGCGTCCGCGGCGGGTGATTCGACGGTGGTCTTGTCGATGATCCGGATCTCGACGATCCCCTCGGCGCGTGCACGCTTGAGCAGCCGACTGACCTGCGGGCGCGTGACGCCGAGCCGATCGGCGATCGCGTTCTGGGTCTCACCGAGCTCGTAGTACAGCCGACTCGCCTGGACGAGCTGGTCGTAGTCGCTCATCGGAAGTGTCCGTGCACAGATGTACTGAACAGATGTGCATGCATGTCGTAGGCATCATCCGGGCGCGAGACCGCGGTGTCAAGGCAACCTCAGCGTCCGATGCACGTTGCTCATCGGATGGACGCCCCGAGCGGGGTCCATTGACCTGGTTCGTGCGTCGGATGCACGAATCAGACATGGCGTTGCATCGGATGCACATAACGTCTCGCCGAACGCCCGTCGTCGCGCGATTTATGCGTGGAATGCACGGAACCCGCAAGACCGGCTCGTTTGCTCCGCGCCCGTGGCTGCATTCCTGCATCGGACACACGGAACGGGGATCGTCGAGGCTCGAGGCTCGTCGCGGCCGGGAGTTACATGCGTTTGATGCAAGCTCGGTGGCCCGTGGCCCGCGGCCCGCGGCCCCGGCGGTCACCGCCTGCTCAGGTCGGTGTCGGACGCCGCGTTGGGCCTCGAGCCCTTCGGCGGCTGCGGTCTCATGGCATGAGCGCGACACGACTGGTCTCGGCCCCGGACATGGCGAAGCGCGGGTCCCGGCGAACCGGGACCCGCGCCTGGTACCCCCAGAGCTAGATGGCGGTGGGTGAGAGCGGCGGGACCGACTCGTAGCCCGAGTGCGGCAGGCCGATGTACGGGAAGACGTTGAGGAACGGCTTGTCGGCGTTGGTGTCGACGCCGTCGCCGACCTGGTTGTTCGGGAACTTGTTCGGCAGGCCGAACGCCCCGTTGAGGAACGGACCGTAGCCCTGGGCGATCGCCTTGAGCTCGATGTCGGTCACGTCGTCGACGAGCCGGCGGCCGTTCGGGAAGCCGCACAGGTCGCCGGCCGAGCACGCCGAGCCGGCTGGGATCGCCGCTACCGGCCGTCCCACCGGGGCAGGCGCCCTTGGCACCGGGCAGGATCGCGGTGTTGACCCGCAGCATGTCGGCGAGGACCGGCTCGCTGCTGATCGCATTCACGCCAGGCACGCCCTTGAGCAGGATCAGCGACAGGTCCGTACGACCGGTCGTGTCCACGTCCGAGAGTGCCGGGTACAGGGCGTTGATGAGGCCCGCGAGTTCGGGCGCCTCGTAGTACTTCTTGAACTGGGCGTCCTTGCGCGGCGGCTGGGCATTCCAGTAGTCCTTGACGTGGCGCGGGATCATCGACCTCGTTGATGAGCGGGTTGCCCAGGCGCGAGACCTGGACCCAGTCACCGGACCACTTGACCTTGCCATTGCTGCTGATCTCCTTGTTCTCGCGACGTTCCGCGCTGGCCCACACGCCGATGACCGGCTTGGAGCTCGAACGACGGACCTCGCTGATCGGGACCTGGAGCGCGATCGTGGCGGTGTTGTAGCCGGCCACGCCATCGACCCCGGGCGCCGTGGCGAGCGGGATGACATGCAGCGTGTTGAACGGGCGCAGGCCGCCGAGATCGAAGATCGACCCGAGATCGACGAAGAACGCGTCGTCGCGCGGGCCGGCATAGGCCTTGCCGCCGTTCCTGAGACTGTGCACGCCGTTCGCGGCGAGCGAGGCGTAGGTCGGGGTGGAGCGCGGTCCGACGTTCGCCGGCACCGTCCGCAGGCTCGAGCCGAGGGTCGACGTGTCGTCGCCCTTCGTGCGCTCGACCTTGAACTCCTGCGGGGCCAGCCAGTTCTCGTCCTTGACCGTCGTCAGCGGTCCGTTGTTGTAGAGGAACGACGAGATGCCGTCCCGACCGGACTTGGCCTTGTTCGTGAACCGGATCGTGTAGGTGACGTCGTCCTTGGCGTCACCGTTGTTGTCGATGTGGATGCGGTAGCGAACGGTATCGTCGAACGGGTGGAAGTTCGGCCCGCCGCCCGGCTGCTGGAGCGGGATGTAGTTGGCGACGATCGTCAGCTTCGAGGTGTCGTTCGGGCTGACGAAGGCGTAGAGGTCGGTGTTGTCGGCGGCCGGATCGCCGCTGATCAACGGGGCCTCGCGGTGGCTGGATGCCAGCACGCCCGACACGGACGTGGCGGCGATGAGAAGGGCGCCGCCGAGAGCGACGACCCTGGATCGAGTGGACACGACCTTCTCTCCGATGCGATTGCGTGTGGCTTGCGGTCCTCCCCACGGGCCCGCATGACTTCGGGGACTGACGGTCTGTCCGGTGGTCGCGACCGCACCTGACGTTCCATCCGGCCGGTGATGCGCGCGGCGGTCCGGTTCGGATGAATCCGGTGCGGTCTGGTTCACGAGGCGAACCCGTCAAGGAGGCGCTTCGCCTCCGCGGCGCCGGTCGCGGAGAAGCCCGGGTCGATCCGGAGGGCCGTCTCGAGATGTCGTTGCGCGGCATCGCGGTCGCCGCGCGCCGCTGCGATGGCGCCGGCGTGGTAGTGGAACAGCGGGTCCATCGAGCCGAGCCGAAGGGCCTCGCGGGCACGGTCCCAGGCTTCGTCGTTGTGGCCGGCTCGGTGGAGTGCCCAGCCCAGGGCATCGGCGGCCCGCACGGTCGGCGTGGCCGCGTACCCGGTCCGTGCCAGCTCCACGGCCAGGGCCGCGTCGCCGTGATCGGCCTCGAACAGGGCGAACTCCAGGTCGACCACGACCCCGGCGGCCTCGAACAACGTCATCTGAGCGCGGGCGAGGTCGTACTGCCGGTCCGCGGCGGCCTGGTCGCCGCTCGCTTCCAGGGTCTCGCCGACGGCGATGACGTACTCGGGAAGCGGCAAGACGGCCGCCGCCTGTTCGAACCGCGAGCGAGCGGTCTCCAGATCGCCATCTGCGACGGCCAGACGGCCAAGGCCGGCGATCGAGGGTGCGTGATCCGGGACGAGTCCGAGGGCCGCCTCGTAGGCCTGGCGCGAGAGGGTCGTGTCGCCGGTCTGTTGCTGCAGGTGACCGACAAGGGCCAGCGCGAACGCCGAGTTCTCCGGGGCTAGACCCGGCGCCTCGGCGGCCCGTTGCATCGCGTCGAGGGCGCCCGGGACGTCGCCCTGGAGTTCGAGGGCGTAGGACAGGCGGGCGAGGCTGGGCAGGTCCGCGGAGGCGGCGGCCATGTCCTCGACGGCGTCGAAAGCCTCTTCGTAACGGCCCAGTTCCACGAGCGCATCGATCACCACGCCCCGGGCGCTCGAGGAACCCGGATCGAGCGCGAGCGCCGCCTCCCCCGTCCGGAGCGCATCGGCGAAGGCGTGCTTGCCGAGCTGGAGCCCGCCCAGCCCGACGAGGGGTAGCGGGTCCTCCGGCCGCAGTCGTCGAGCAGCCTCGAGCGCGGCTTCGGCCGCGGGATAGAGCGATGGATCCGCGGTCTCGCGGATGCGCTGCAGGAGCGCCAGACCGAGTTCGAGCTGCGCGTCGCCGTCGGTCGGGTCCTCCGTGGTGCGGTCCACCAGGAACTCGATGAGGGCCTGGGTCGGCGGGATCGTGGGCGGCGCGCGGTCCGGCGGCGCGAGCCGGTGTCGGCGCCGCCGTCGGGGCGACGATCGATGGAGCCAGCGTGGAGGTCGGAATCGCCGTGGCTGCCATCTCGCTCGACGACGTCAACCCGCCGCATCCCGCCATGAACAGGACGCTCGGCGAGCAGGGTCGCGGGGCGCCCGCGTCGGCGCAGGGACAGATGAGGCGTCCGCGTTCTCACGGTGTGGGTACGGGACATCCGCCCGCCGGATGACCGGTGCTTCAGCCCAGCACGCGCCCCGGGTTGAGCAGGCCCTGCGGATCGAGGGCCGTCTTGATCGAGCGCATGACCCGGACCGCGTCGGCGCCGCGTTGTGCCTCCAGCCACTCGACGCGGGCCGACCCGATCCCGTGCTCGCCGGTGACCGTGCCGCCGAGGTCGAGCGCCGCCCGGTAGAGGTCCTCCTGGACCGCCTTCGTGATCGACTCGGCGCGCGGGTCGCCGCGCTCCAGGACGAGATCCGGGTGCAGGTTGCCGTCCCCGGCGTGCCCGAACGTCCCGATCCGTACGTCGTGCCTGGCCGCGATCCGCTCGATCTCGCGGAGCATGTCCGGGACCCGCGACCGCGGCACCCCGACGTCCTCCATCTTGACGTCGCCGATCTTCTCGAGCGCCCAATGCGCCGCGCGGCGGGCCTGGCGCAGCAGGTCGGCCTCGGCGGCGTCGCGCGACCGGACCGTCGTCGTCGCGCCGGCCGCGACGCACGCTGCCTCCCCGCGCGCCAGCTCGTCGTCCGCCGCGACGCCCGGGCAGGTCCGATTCGATCATCAGCATCGCGGCGGCGTCCCGGTCCAGGCCGAGGTCGTTCATGTCGTCGACCGCCCGGATCGTGAACCGGTCCATGAGCTCGAGGGTCACCGGCGACAGACCCGGCCGCCGCGATGGCCGCGACCCCGTCCCCGGCCGATTCGAGCGTCGGGAAGAACGCCAGCAGGGTGGACGCGCGGCGGCGGCGCGGGGCGAAGCCGCAGCGTCGCCTCGGTGATGATCGCGAGCGTCCCCTGCGACCCGACGATCAGATGGGTCAGCGAGTACCCGGCGACGTCCTTGATGTTCTTGCCGCCGGTGCGGATGATCGTCCCGTCGGCCATCACGACCTCGAGGCGAGAGGACGGAGTCGCGCGTCTGGCCGTACTTGACGCAGCACAGCCCGCCGGCGTTCGTGCCCAGGTTCCCGCCGATCGAGCACATCTCGAAGCTCGCCGGGATCCGGCGCGTAGAACAGGCCGTGCTCCGCGACCGCCGCCTTGAGTCGGGCGTTGATGACGCCGGGCTGCGTGACGACGCACAGGTTCGCGGTGTCGATCTCGAGGATCCGGTCCATCGCCGTGAACGCGATCGTCAACGCGCCCTCGATGCCGGTCGCGCCCCCGCTCAGCCCGGAGCCGGCGCCGCGCGGCACGATCGGGACGTCGTGCTCGGCGCAGACCCGCACGAGCTCGGCGACCTCGGCCGTCTCGGTGGGGAGGGCCACGGCGCCGGGCAGGCCGGTCGGCAGGTACGCCGTCTCGTCGCGCCGATACGACTCGCGATCGGCGCTGTCGGTCAGGAGCCGGAGGCCGGGGAGCCGCGCGCGGACGGCGGCGAGGAACGGTTCGGTGACGATGCCGGTGGCCATGCGGCCGCAGTGTAGAAGGGCCGTCGGAGGCTCGACTGGACGGTGACGGGTAGCATGAGGACGATGGCCCTGCGCACTCGAGCCCTCCCGGCGCTCCTCGCCCTGCTGATCCTCGCGACGCTGCCGGCGACCGCGGTCCGAGCCGCCGCTCCGGTCGATCCGCGCGAGACGACCGCGACGACGATCGTCGGCACCGGCCTCGGTGCGACGCGATCACGCCCGGCCGCGTCAACCGCACGAGCCTGTACCTGTCGCGCGACGTACTCGGTCGTGCTGAGCCTCAAGTACGGCACGCGCGCCTTCTCGGTGAACTCGGCCGCGACGATCACGAACACGTCGGGCGGACCGATCGACCGGGTCGAGTTCAACACCGTCGCCGCCCGGCTCGGCGGCGGGCTGGACCTGCGGCTCGGTCGAAGTCGATGGCCGGCGGGTCAGCGGCCGGGTCCGCGACCAGACGATCGTCGTGCCGCTCGGCGGCGTCCTGGCCGAGCGGCGCGACCACGACCGTCCGCGATCAAGTACGGCGCGACGCTGCGCACCAGCCTGTCCGGGTCGAACTGGCTGTTCACGAAGGTCAACGGCATCGTCAGACGCCTACCGCTGGATGCCGTGGGTCAGCCGCCAGACGCCGTTCGACCGGCCGAACCACGGCGACCCGTTCGTGACGCCGATCAGCCCGTCGTGCAAGATCACGGATCGAGACGGACCGCAGGCTCGTCATCGCGACGACCGGCGATCGCGTGTCCGCCTCGCCGAACGGCCTGACCCAGCGGTTCGAGGCGAAGAACGTCCGCGACGTCACGGTCACCGCCGCGCCCGACTTCCGGACCCGCGCGGCGCTCGTCGGCGGACGTCACGCGTGCGCTACCACTACCGCTCGGCGCCAACGCCACGGCGACGCTCGACGCGGCCGTCAACGCGTTCCGCAAGCTCCAGGCGCGGCTCGGGCCGTACCCGTACACGACGTTCAAGGTCGTCCAGTCGGCCGGTGGCTACGGGATGGAATCGCCGCGGCTCATCTGGATCCCGTACGGGGTGGGCAGCGGCGAACCTGCGCTACCTCGTCGCGCACGAGACGGCCCACCAGTGGTTCTACGGCCTCGTCGGCAACGACCAGGCGCGCCAGCCGTTCGCCGACGAGGCGGCCGCCGACTTCGTCGCGCGCGACATCACTGGGCGATGCGCCGGGCGAGCCGCTGCTCGACCGGGCGCCTGGATCGGACGATCTACGAGCTACTCGAGCGGCTGCTACTACGAGATCGTCTACATCCAGGGCGGCAACCTGCTCGACGCGGCGCGCAGCCGGATGGGCTCGACCGCGTTCTGGAACGGCGATGCAGGACGTACGTCGCGAACAACCGCTACGAGATCGCGAGCAACGACGACGCTGCTGCGGACGCTCGACGACGCGACGGCGCGCGACCTCGTCGGACGCTGTTCCGGCCGCGGTTCCCGAGGATCTACTGACCGGGCACCCGCGCGGATCGGCGGCGAGGGCCTGCGGCATCTGCCGGAAGCCGGCCGGCAGGACGGCCGCCAGGCTCGCCAGGCCGGTCACGAGCCAGCGCGCGACGAGTCGATGCGCGGGCGTCCCAGTCGAAGCCGTACGCCTCCCGGACCGACGCCGGCAGCAGGCCGATCGCCGGCCACAGCGTCCAGTCGTACGTCCTCGGGTCGAGCGGGAGGCGTGCCAGCACGCCGGGGAGCGGCGGGTGGAGGATCGCGTCGGCCAGCTCGCGCGCCGTGGCGCCGACGCGGACCGGGCCGCCAGGGCCGAGTTGCTCGTCGAGGTACCGCTCGAACGCGTCGAGGTCGCCGCGGCAGGGCCGCCTCCGGGATCCCGAACGCGCGCCCGATCGGCCGCGTCTCCTCGTAGAACCGCGCCGCCCGGTCCCGCGGCAGCGGTCCGAGCCAGGCGTCGTACGCCACGATCGTCGAGTCGACGAGCGTGGCGTGGACCCACAGCGAGAGCTCCGGATCGCGGGCCCGGTAGCCCGTGCCCGACGATGCCCGCGATGGAGCTCGTTGAGCCGCCGGATCTCGCCGCGCGCCGCGGCCGTGGAGCCGTAGATGATCCGCAGGTAGCTCCGGAGCGTGCCGTCGAGCCGCCGCCACGGGTCGGCCCGGAAGTCGGAGTGCTCGGCGACGCCGGCGGCGACCGACGGGTGGGCGAGCTGGAGCAGCAGGGCGCGCGGCCCGGCGCCCGAGCAGGAGCATCGCCTCGCGGTCGAGGCGCCAGGCCTCCGATCCGGGCCCGAACAGGCCGGATCCGGCGGGCGTCGATCCGTCGACGCGTCCGGCTAGCGGTCGTCCGGGCGGCGGCCGATGATCCACCACGCGACCGGGAAGATGCCGGCCGCGATCGCGAGCTTGGCCGCGTCCCAGATGAGGAACTTCGTCATGCCGACCGCGACGGCGTCGGACCAGGACAGGCCGGTGGCGGCCTTGAGCCACGGGCACGCCGATCGCGTAGATGACCGCGGTGCCGATGGCCATCGCCGCGAAGGCGCCGCCGATCCGGCGATCCCAGCCGAGCTCGGCCAGTCGCCCGACGATGGCCGCCGCGACGACGAACCCGATGAGGTAGCCGCCGGTCGCGCCGCTGGATGATCGCGAGGCCCGGCCTCGCCCTCGGCGTAGACCGGCACGCCGAGCGCCCCGATGGCGACGTACAGCAGGAGGGCCGCGGCGCCACGGCGGAAGCCGAGCGCGCCGCCGACGACCAGGACGCCGAACGTCTGGCCGGTGAACGGCACGGGCTGCGTCGGGATGACGACCTGGGCGGACAGCGCCACGACGAGCGCGCCGAGCGACGATGAGGACGATGTGGCGGATCGCGGGTCGGGGTCCGTTCGCCGAGCGCGGATCGGGACGAGGAAATCGGCGAGGGTGAGGCCGCGCTCGGCGGCCGTGCTGCGATCGAGTCGCGGGAGGGCGATGGTCATCGAGGCTCCGCTGGCGGGCCGTGCTGGGGCGACGTCCGACGGCGCGGAGTCTAGCACCGCGCCCGTCGGCGCCGCGGACCGACGCGACGAACCGGGCGAGCCTACTCGTACGCCGACGGCGCGGACGATCGAGACGCTGCTCGCGAGGCGCGCCGGATAGGCCGCCGCGAGCATCGCGAGGACGACGCCCGAGGACGAAGGCGACGGCGACGGCCAGCCACGGCACGCCGACCGCGATGTCCGAGCCGCCCGCCGGCGAAGCACGACCATCAGGGCCCCGACGACGAGGCCGGCGACGACCCCGCAGATCGCGCCGATGAGCCCGGTGATGCCGGCCTCGACGACGACCGAGCGCCAGACCTGGCGACGGGTCATCCCGGCCGCCCGCAGGACGCCGATCTCGCGGACCCGCTCGAGGACGTTCATCGTGAGCGTGTTGACGATGCCGAGCGCCGCGACGATGACGGCGACCAGGGCGAGGGCATCGAACAGGCCGAAGACCCGGTCGAGCGCCTCGCCGATGGCGCCCTGGATCCGGTCGAGCGCGACGGGCTCGAGCGCGAACGCCCGCGCCTCGTCCGCGAGCGCGGCTCGTTCCGCGGCCGTGGCGCCGGACGCGAAGCGGACGGCGAAGGCATCGGCACCGGCCACGCCCAGGCGTCGCCGCGTCGGGCCAGCCGACGAGCAGCGACTCCCCGCTCGCGCCCGGGCAGGGTCCGCTCGGCGATGCCGACGACGCGCAGCGGCACGGCGGACCCGTCGGCACCCGTGACCGTCGATGCTCCGTCGCCGAGCGCGAGGCCATCGCGCGCGGCGACGCCGGCCGGCACGATGACGGCACCGCCGGCGTCGAGCGCGGCGAGGGCCGTGGCCCGATCGCCGGCGTGAAGCGCAAGTCGGCCGTCGGCGGCGAGGTCGGCGCCGCGCATCGCGGCACCATCGGCACGGACCCCGTCGACCGCCAGGTCGAACGTGGCGATCGGGCTGACCGCTCGACACCCGGGCAGGTCGCCGAGCGTCTCGTCGAGCCCTCGTCGAGGCCGCGCGGGAAGATCGAGGTGACGACGAGGTCGCCCGGGCACGACGTCGGCGATCCAGCGCGCCGGCCGCGGCCCGGGCGTGCTGGGCCGACGCCGCCGAGCGCGACGATCATCGCGAGACCGATGGTCAGCGCACCGACGGTCAGGGCCGCCCGACTGCGGTCGCGCAGGATCGAGGCGCGCGCGAGTCGCTCCTCGAGGCGGCCGAGGATCGCGAAGGGCAGCGCCGGCGACCCGGGCGAGCGCCGGCAGCACGAACGGGACGGCGAGGGACGACCACGAGCAGGACCGCGTAGACGGCCAGCGCCCGCACGAGTGCGCCGTCGCCCGCGCCGCGCGGCCAGACGACGAGCCCGACGACGCCGACGAGCGCGAAGACCGCGACGAGCCAGCGCAGCCGGGCACGGCGGGTCGGCGGCAGGTCCAGGCGGGCCTTGAGGGCCTCGACCGGCGGGATGCGTCCGGCGCGACGCGCCGGTTCGATCGCGGCGGCGAGCGTCACGACGAGCCCGATGACGAGCGCGGCGACCGCGTCGTCGGACCGTCACGACCGGCGCGCCGAGAGACACCTCGCCGACCGTCCGGATCCAGACGGCCATCCCGGCCGCGAGCACGGCGCCGAGGACGATGCCGAGGACCGACCCGATGACGCCGATGACCGACGCCTGGACGAGGATGAACGAGGTCAGCTGGCCGCGTGTCGCGCCCGCCGCCCGCAGCAGGCCGAGCTCGCGGACCCGCTCGACGACCGTCATCGACAGCGTGTTGAAGATCAGGAACGCTCCCGCGAACAGGGCGATCGCGCGCGATCAGCGCGGTCGTGGCCGCGAAGTCGCCGGTCGAGGCGCGCAGGGACGACGCGAGGTCGCGCGGCGAGGACAGCACGTAGGGCTCGCTGCGCAGGAGCGTGCCTCGAGAGCGGCGATCACGGTCGTCGCGTCTGCGCCGTCGGCGAGTCCGAGGTCGATCCGGGTGACGCCGCGTCTCATCGAACGCGGCCTGGGCCACGGCCAGCGGCACGACCACGGCCCGCCCGGACGGACCGGCCCACGGGCCGTCGCCGGCGAGGATGCCGATCACCCGGACGGTCAGGGGCTCGCCGGGCCCCTGGACCTCGAGTGGGTCGCCCAGCGAAAGCCCGTCCTCGAGCGCGAGGGTCGCGCTGATCAGGGCGCTCCGTTCCTCGGGATCCGCGAGCATCGCGCCGCTCGAAAGCGTCAGGTCGTGCAGCTGCGGCTTCGCGGCTCGGCTCGATGCCGACGACCGTGACCGGCGGCGGGCAGGATGTCGCCCGGAACGAACTGCTCCAGCCCGAGGTAGGTCCGGCGCTCCAGGCTCGGGGCCGCGACGGCCACGCCGGGGAGTGCCGCGATCGTGTCGTAGGTCGTCTCGGACAGGCCGGTCTCGCCGAAGGCCGCCACGCGCAGGTCGGCCTCGCCGACGAGCGTGTCCACGGTCCGGTCGACGGCCGCCTCGATGCCGGCGTTGGTGGCCAGGCCGGCGAACAGCACGGCCACGCCGAGCGCGACCCCGATGGTCGTGAGCGCGGTCCGCAGCGGCCGGGCGCGCAGCCCGCGCCAGGCGAGACCGTTGAGTCCGCGCACGCTACAGACCGAGCTGGGCGAGTCGGCCGATGAGCGCGGTCGCGTCGTGATCGGCGCGCCGGCCGAGCTCGATCGTCTCGAGGATCCGGCCGTCGCCCACGACGAGCACGCGATCGGCATAGGCCGCCGCCTTCGAGTCGTGGGTCACGAGCACGATCGTCTGGTGACGCTCGTCGCACGAGCGCCACAGCGCGTCGAGGATCTCGGTGCCGGTCGTGTAGTCGAGGTTGCCGGTCGGCTCGTCGGCGAAGAGCAGGGCCGGGCGGGTGACGAGGGCCCGTGCCACGGCCACGCGCTGCTGCTCGCCGGCCGACAGCTGGTCGGGCTTGTGGTGTTCCTTGCCGGTCAGGTCGACCAGCGCGATCACGTCGCGGATCCGTTCGGCGAGCTCGCCGCGCGACGGGTCCTGGCCGGCGATCGTGAACGGCAGGGCGACGTTCTCGGCGACGTCGAGCAGCGGGATGAGGTTGAACGACTGGAAGACGAAGCCCGTCCGGTCGCGGCGCAGCCGCGTGGCTCGGTCGTCGGACAGCCGGCTGACGACCTCGCCATCGAGGACGACCTCGCCGCTCGTGGGCCGGTCGAGGCCGCCGAGCAGCTGGAGGAGCGTGCTCTTGCCGCTGCCGGACGGGCCCATCAGGGCCACGAACTCGCCCTCGGCCACGGACAGGGAGACGCCGCGCAGCGCGTCCACGGTCGTCTCGCCGAGCGGATACGCCTTGGTCAGGTCGCGGGCCTCGAGGATCGGGCCGGGGGTGCGATGCACCGCGGTGGGGGCGTCGAGCTGGGCGGTCATGTGGGCCTCGGTGCGGAGCGGTGTGGTGCGCTCACCGTAGCGGTGCGCGGCGGCACCGGACCCTGCTCGATGGTCCCGGCCCGGGTAGTACCGGACAGGCGTGTCGCGACGTCAGGCGCCGAAGAAGATCCCGGTCACGCCGCCCACGATCCGTTCGAGCAGGCCGCCGGCTGGTTCCGGCGTCGAGATCCGCAGGCTGGCTGTGCTGGCCGCCCCGGTCGCCTGGCCGGGCGATGCGCCGTTGCCGGTCGCGGCAGCCGGGTCGTCGCCGCCTCGGCCTTCGTCGTCGGGCTCGTCGGGGAGCGTCGGTGTCGGCGTCGGTTCGGGGGTCGGGGTCGGCGTGGGCGTGGGCTTTGGCGTCGGCTTCGGCGTTGGCTTCGGTGTCGGTCTCGGCGTCGCTGCCGGCTTCGGCTTGGTGGTCGCCTTGGGCGTCGCGGCTTCGGCTTGGGCTTGGCGGTCGGCTTGGGCGTGGGCTTCGGAGCGGTCGAGCCGCCGCATTTGTCGGCGAACAGGACGGTCCACATCTTCTTGCCGTCAGGTCCCTGGTAGGCGCCGATGCCGATCACGTCCCAGGCCTTGCCCAGGATGTTCTTCCGGTGGCCGGACGAGTCCATGAACATGCCGTGGATGGCGGCCGTCGCCTTGTCGTCCGGGTAGGTGTTCCAGCCGATGTTCTCGCCGGCGACCTTGTAGCAGTAGCCCTTCGAGTCGAGCTTCTTGAACACCGACCCGTAGCCCGGGATGTCGTGGCTGAAGTAGTCGCGGTTGATCATGTCCTTGCTGCGCCAGCGGGCGACCGAGGTGAGCGTGCTGTCGGTCTTGAGGGCCTTGAGGCCGGCTGCGGCGCGGCTGCGGTTCGTCAGGGAGATCAGGCTCTTCTCGGAAGCGCTGCTGTACGACCCCGTGCTCCAGGCCAGCGTCGGCTGGGGCTGGGCGAGGCCGGCCACGGCCGAGATCGCGAAGAGGAGGGCCACCATGCCGCCGATGCGCCGGAGGGCGCGGTCGCTGGTGGTCGGCGCGATGGCGGTTCGGGGTGTGAACAGGGCCATGTGCTCCCGGTTCTCGTGGGGCCGACCGCTGGGGCGGCGGCGAGGGTTCTGGTGTGGTCCTCACGGTAGGCGGCCGGTTCGGTCGGGTCTCCGGCGCGAAGGTCCCGGGTCCGGGCCGCCCGAGGTACCGCTGCGCCTCGTGCAGGCGGTTCCAGGCTGCACCGGAAACGGGCCTGAACCGTTGCCAATCCGACTGGCACGGCAGTACCTTCGGCGCCCACGAGGTGGCTCCGATGGACTACCACGACTCGGCGCGCGGCACGGCGCCAGCACTCGACCCGACCGCTTCGGCGGCAGACGGGCCCGTCACCGGCTCGGGCGTCATGAACCGGACCACGGCCTTCCTGGCCGAACTCGCTCGCGCGATGCACGTCGCCGCGGGTCAAGAGCACGAGCGGATCGTCGCGGCGGTGGCCGAGGACGCCTCGGCGCATGTCGAGCGGACGCAGGCACGGGCGGCGACCGAGAGCGACGAGCTGCGCCGCCTCGCCAACGAGGATGTCGAGCGCATCCGCACCTGGTCGGCGACCGAGATCGAGCGGATCCAGGCGGAGGCCGCCCGCCGCACCGACGAGCGGCGCCACGACCTTGAGGAGTATCTCCAGCAGCACGACGCGATCATCGCGACCGAGGTCGAGGGCGTGCACCTCGCCGTCCAGGACTACCGGGCGACGCTCGACACGTATTTCGACGAACTCACCGGATCGTCCGATCCGGCCATGATCGCGGCCCGGGCGGGTTCGCTCCCACCGCCGCCCGACCTCGATACCGTCCGGGCGCTCGCCCGGTCGAGCGCGGTCGCGCGCTTCGCCGAGGGACCGGCGGCAACGGTCGGCGACGACCCCGGCGGTCCGGCCGGTGCCGATGGATCGCCGAGCGACCAGGCCGCGGCCGCCGAGCCGAGCCCGGCCGACGCTGACGACCCCCAACCCGTCGAGGACGGGGCGGTCCGCGTCGGGGTCATGGATCCCGAGGCCATCGGTGCGGCCGGTGAGCTACCCGATGAGCGACCGGTGGCCGGACCGAACGGTGATGCCCCCGCTGAACCCGGGAACGACGGCGGCACCGATAGCGGGTCGGAGGAACATGCCAGCGCCGCGGTCCGCCTGCTGCGCTCCATCGCCCCATGGACCGCACCGACGGCCGTCGAGGAGCCGCCCGACTCGACGACGCAGACGCAGACGCACTGACCGTCTCGTCCACCGGCGGGGTCGCGAGTCTCGCAACAGCGGCATACTCCACCCATGGCCGACCGCGTCGTCCTCATCACCGGTGCGACCGGCGTCCTGGGCCGCGTCGTTGCCCGCACCTTCGCCACTGACGGCGCCCGGCTGGGCCTGGTCGGCACGGACGCGGATCGCCTGGCGGGCGTGGCTCACGACCTCGGTCTCGCCGAGGACCGATGGGTACCCGCGATCGGCGACCTTCGCCGACCGGAGGGGGCCCGGGCCGCGGTCGATGCCGTCACGACGAGGTTCGGTCGCGTGGACGTCCTCATCCACCTGGTCGGTGGCTGGACCGGCGGCAGCGCGATCGTCGACGTCGATCCGGCCGAATTCGAGGGGATGCTGGATCAACACCTGTGGACGACGTTCCATGTCACGCGGGCCGTGGTGCCCGGGATGGTGGATCGTGGCTGGGGCCGGGTCCTCGCCGTGACCTCGCCCCTCGCGTCTGAGCCGCCTGCGAAGATGGCGCCCTATGCCCTCGGCAAGGCCGCCGAGGAGGTGCTGCTGCGGACCCTCGCTCGCGAGACGGCGACCACCGGCGTGACCGTGAACCTCGTCGTGGTCAGGTCGATCGACGAGAAGGGCCAGCGGGACGGCGACCCGAAGAAGGCGTCCTGGACCGCCCCGGACGAGATCGCGGCCACGTTCCGGTTCCTTGCCTCGGACGACGCCGCAGCGATCACCGGGGCCCGTATCCCGCTGCACGGCCGCGGCTGAGCCCGGATCAGGCGCTGGCCAGCGTCGCCGTCACGAGCGCCTGCGCCTCCTCGATCAGCCGGCCAAGATGCTCCTCGCCCCGGAGGCTCTCGGCGTAGATCTTGTAGACGTTCTCGGTGCCCGACGGACGGGCCGCGAACCAGCCGTGCTCGGTCGTGACCTTCAGCCCGCCGATGGGTGCCCCGTTGCCGGGTGCGGTGGTCAGCACGGCCGTGATCGGGTCACCGGCCAATGAGCTCGCCGTGACGGCCGAGGGCGACAGGCCGGCGCCAGGGCCGCCTTCTCCGCCGGTGTCGCGGGCGCATCGATCCGTCGGTACGCCGGCGCGAACCCGAACCGTTCGGTCAGGCGCCGGTAGGCCTCGCCCGGGTCGTGGCCCAGCCGCGCCGTCAGCTCGCACGCCAGCAGGTCGGCGATGATCCCGTCCTTGTCGGTCGTCCAGACCGTCCCGTCACGGCGCAGGAACGATGCCCCGGCACTCTCCTCACCGCCGAACCCCAGCGACCCGTCGACGAGGCCGTCGACGAACCACTTGAACCCGACCGGCACCTCGACGAGCCGCCGCCCGAGGTCGGCCGCCACGCGATCGATCATCGATGACGAGACCAGCGTCTTCCCGATCCCGACGTCGGGAGCCCAGTCCCGTGCGCCGCCGAACAGGAACGCGATGCGCCGCCGACAGGAAGTGATTCGGGTTGAGCAGCCCGGCGCCGGGCGTGACCACGCCGTGGCGATCCGCGTCGGTGTCGTTGCCGAGCGCCAGGTCGAATCGATCGCGCAAGCGCGACGAGCCGGGCCATCGCGGAGGGCGATGACGGGTCCATCCGGATCTTCCCGTCCCAGTCGGCGGTCATGAACCCGAACTGCGGGTCGACGGTCTCGTTGGTCACCGTCAGGTCGAGGCCATAGCGGTCTCGGATGGCGCCCCAGTACGCGACGGACGCGCCACCCATCGGATCGACCCCGACGCGCAGCCCCGAGCCCGCGATCGCGGCCATGTCGATCACGGCGTCGAGGTCGGCGACGTAGAGGCGCAGGAAGTCGTATGGGGTCGCGGCGACGCGCGCATTGATGTCGGAGACGCGTTTGATCCCATCGATGCCCTCGGAGCCTGACGCCTCGAGGAGTCGATTGGCCTCGTCCTGGATCCAGCCGGTGACGTCGGTGTCCGCGGGACCGCCATTCGGCGGGTTGTACTTGAACCCACCATCGTCGGGCGGGTTGTGCGATGGCGTGACCACGATCCCGTCCGCCAGGTGCCGCCCGCCCGGTGCGTGCCGGTTCGCGACGAGGATCGCATGGGACAGGGCCGGCGTCGGGGTATACCCGTCGGCCGCATCGACGCGAACGTCGACGTCGTTGGCGACGAGCACTTGCAGGGCCGTCCGGGTGGCCGGTTCGGACAGGGCGTGCGTGTCGCGCGCCAGGAACAACGGCCCGTCGTAGCCACGGCTCAGCCGGTACCGGCAGATCGCCTCGGTGATGGCGAGGATGTGGGCCTCGTTGAACGCGCCCCGGAACGCCGAGCCGCGATGGCCGGACGTCCCGAATGCGACGCGCTGGGCCGGGTCGGACACGTCCGGGTGCCGGTCGTAGTAGGCGGCGAGCAGCGCGTCGACATCGACCAGCGACGCCGCATCGACCGGCTTGCCGGCTCGCTCGCTCAGCGTCATGGCACCCTTCCTTCCTCGGGTCCGCGCTCCGCAACGGAGCCGCGTCGTCGACACGGTACCGCGCCTCGCGACCCTTGGGACGGCGGCCCGTGCCACGATCCGCGTCTTCGATATACTCCGCTGGCTTCGTCCACCCCGCGCATGCCGCGCGATCGCCACGGATGAACGCGCCGCGGTGGCCTTAGCTCAACCGGCAGAGCACTGGATTGTGGCTCCAGAGGTTACGGGTTCGAGCCCCGTAGGCCACCCCAACCTCTCTCCTGGATACCGTCGCGGGCGTCCGGACGCCCTCATCCCGACCGGCGTGGCCGCAGTTCCGTTATCAGCGCTCCGGGCTGCCGGAGCGTACCTGGGTGACCGGATGCGTCCATTTGCGGACGCGATCCGCGGCGCGTTGCTCGGCCTCGATCGCCGCGATCCACTCGGGTGAGCCACGGCGGAGGCTCTCTCGGCGGCGCGTGACCTGCTTGAGGTTGGCGAGATCCGCAAGTTGCTGTTCGACGGGGATCTCGTCGTGGTCGTCCATCGACCAACCCTAGCGCTCGGGCGGCTCGCCAGAATCAAGCGCGCGCATCAGGTCCATTGCAGAAATGCGACCGAAATCGGTCGTCGCCTTAAGCCGTCTCCCAGCTCGTCGGCGGCTGTGCCAGCTCCCGGGCTTCCTTTTCGCGGGCCGCCAGGGCTTCCGCGTGCTCGCTCCGGAGCTCGACGATGCGGGCCAGCAGCGCGGGATCCACGTCATCGGGATCGAGCTCCGCCTCGACGGCGCGCCAGTCGGCGAGGATCACCTCCGGGGTGCGGTCGGTCACGTGCCCTCCTCGTCCGTCCTGGGTCGGAAAGTATACCGCCGGTGGTCGACGGGCCGGTCAGATCACGGGTTCAGGCCTGGCGCTCGTCCATGGCCGTCTCGCGCTCGTTGGTGGCCGTCGGTCGCATGATCGTGGTCAGCGTCGAGCCGTCGAACTCGGTGAACGAATCGAACTCGACTGCCGAGCCGTTGGCGCCCGGCATGCGGAACCGCGACACGGCCACGCCGGCTTCCATGATGATCTCGACCATGTCGGCGACCCGCTCGGTGGCGCCCGGCGTGACGAACTCCTGCCAGTGATGGCCGACCAGCCGCTTGCCCAACAACGCCTCCGCCGCCGCATTGGCCTCGACGATGAGGGCCTGCCCGTCGTAACGGACCCGCGGCAGGGCCGGATCCAACCACCATCCATCGGGCACGTCCCCCATGCCGCGCGCGTCGCGGAAGACCATCCAGCGCTCGTCCAGCGGTTCGACCCGGGCATGCCGGTAGAGGCGCCGGAGCCGGAGTGCCAGGCCGTCAGCCGTCGGTTCGGGCATCCGCGCCAGGACCACCTCCGCGTAGCGGCGGAAGGCGACGTCCGAGGCCGGCAGACAGACGAGCTCGGCCGGGGCTGGCAGTACGGTGCTGACGACCTCGATGTCCTCGGCCAGCCGGAAGATCCCGATCAACCGGTCACCTTCCCGATGCGCCCGCAGATCGCAGGCGAGGACCTCGCCGTCGGACGGCCGCATGAGGACGGTGGCTACGAGCTCGTGACCCTCCGCGATGACGCGACGCAGGGCTTCGGCATCCTCGAGCGTGCCAGGAGCGATGAAATCCGTGAAGTGACGGCTGCCGAGATCCCCTCCCGCGACGTTGAGCAGGGCGCGGGCGGCCGCGTTGGCCTCGACGACCCAGCCGTCCAGCGAGATGCCGACGCGCGGCAGCGCAGGCTCGGTCCACCAGGCCTGCGCCCCCGACGGTGCCCAACGCCCGTCACGGTAGACGTACCAGCTGGGCACCTCGCCCGAGAGCTGTCGTTCCACCACCACGACGCGTGGGAACAACCGGCGAAGCCGCCCTTGCAGGTCGCCCGGCGCGGTCGGTGCATAGCGTCGACGAGCACGCTGGACCTGCTCACGGAAGGCCGTATCGATGGAGGGGATCGTCTTGAGGATGGGTGCCGGAGATCCAGGTCGCATGTACGGAGTCCGAGGTCGGGAGGCGCGCGACCACGACCCTGTTCGTGGGGAGGCACGCAGCGCTCTCCGAATATCTTTGCCAAGGACCGATCCGATGCGCAAGCAACAGGAGCATGACAAAACAACAGGGGCATGACAAAACCGGACGGCCAGCCTGCGACGAGCTTCTGGCATGCCGCTGTGAGACGAAACCGTCACTCGAAGGTGCTGTCATGAGGCCGCGGCCGCCTATCGTCGGCTCGGGCAGAGCGCCGACGCATCGCGCGGGGGCGGCGATTGGCCTCGACCCGATCCGGGATGCGTCCCCCGAGTCGGGTCGTTTTCTGCGCCACCGAAGCTACGCCTTGACGTAAGCAGGGCTAGGACCCCTAGGCGATTGTTCCCCGGACCCGCCGGCGTCCAGACTCGGCGCCGAGCCATCCGTGCTGGAGAACGCGCTGCGATGCACATCGAGCCTTACCGACCGCTGGTCCTTGTCGTCGAGGACGACCTGGCGAACCGGGCCCTGCTCGCGCGGTTGCTGGAGCGTGCGGGGTATCGCCCGGTCCTCGCCGGCGACGGTCCGTCGGGTCTGGCCACCGCGTTGGAGGTGAACCCGGACGTCATGTTGCTCGATGTCGGACTTCCCGGCCTGGATGGTCTGGAGGTCTGTCGCCGGCTGCGGCTCGATCCACGCACCGTGGCCCTGCCGATCGTGTTGCTCACGGGCCGCACCTCGGTCGACGATGTCGTCGCGGGGCTCGACGCCGGTGCCGATGACTTCCTCGCCAAGCCCTTCCATGAAGCCGAGCTCCTTGCCCGGTTGCGGAGTGCCCGCCGGCTGGCCCTCGTGATGGCCGAGATGGAGGGTGCCCATGGGGTCGTGGCCGCCCTCGCCAACGCGGTCGAGGCCAAGGACGAGGTCACCGAGCACCACTGCCAGCGCCTCGCCGGGCTGGCCAACCTGCTGGGCGTTGCGGCCGCCCTCGATCCGGCGCTCCTCAAGGGCGTGGTCTTCGGGGCCTTGCTGCACGACATCGGCAAGATCGGGGTGTCCGATATCATCCTGCAGAAGCCGGGGCCCCTGACCAGTGAAGAATGGGCGGAGATGCGCCAGCACCCGATCATCGGCGAACAGATCTGCCGGCCGCTGGCGGCCTCGCGGGAATTCGCCCCGATCGTTCGCCACCATCACGAGCGGTGGGACGGGTTCGGCTACCCCGACCGGCTGCGCGGGCCGGAGATCCCGGTCGGTGCCCGGATCGTCGGGCTCGTCGATGCGTTCGATGCGATGACCCACGATCGCCCGTATCGCGAAGGCGTCGATCTGGACCAGGCGATCGAGACCATCAGGACCGAGGCCGGGCGGCAGTTCGACCCCGAACTCGTGTCGTGCTTCGTCGACATCGTCGACCGTGAAGACCCCGTCACGACCGGCGACCAGCTTCGCCTGGGCTCGCTGGCGGCTCTACGGGCGTCGAGTCTGTCGTGACCTTCGACGACGTCCTGAACATCGCGCTGGACGTCGCCTATCTCGCCGTCCTGCTCGTCGCGATCCGCGAGTATCGGCGGCGCCCAGACCCGCTCCGCCTCGCCGTCATCGCGGTGTTCGCCAGCGTGGCGGTCGTCTTCGGCTCGTCGACGGTCGGGCGCCTCGTCCCGGGACTCCAGCCAGTGACCGCCCTGCTTGGGGTGGTGGCCCTGCTCGCGATGCCGGTCTTCACGCTACACCTCGTTCGCCAGTTCCAGTCCATACCGGCGTGGGCGATGCCACTGACGGTCGGCGGGTTCGTCGCGTTCTCGGTCCTGGTCCTCACCGTGGTGGGCGGCCCGCTCGCGGGGGGTGTCGATCCGGCCCTGCAGCTCGGACTCCTGGTCCTGGCCCTGGCATTCTTCGTCGTGGTCGAACTGGCCTCGGCCGTGGGCTTCGCGCGGGAGGCCCGCGGCCGCACGGGCGCGTCGCGGATCCGCCTGGCGATCGCGGCCATGGCGACCGCGATCCTCGGCGGCGCCGCGCTCCTGCTCATCGTCGGGGGCGTGCTGACGAGTGAGAACGAGGCGGGCGCGAGCGTCGTTGGCGATGTGGTGAATCTCCTGGCCCTGGCCGCCGCCGTCGGGTACCTCGTCGCGTTCCAGCCGCCTCACTTCGTCCAGCGTCTGGGTCAGCAGTCCACGACGTACGACTTCGTGCGCCGCCTGGACCGGCTGGCGCCGGGTGGCCCCATCGACGATATCTGGCGTCTCCTGGCGGACTCCGCCCTTGCATCGACCGGAGCCCGAGCCGCGGCCGTCGCCATCCACGTCGACGGCGGGCCAGCCCACCGTATCTCGGTCGGGACGTGGGCGGACGGACTGGGCGGTGACACGGCTGAAGCTGGTGACGACGGTGCGAAACGACCGTTGGAACGATCGCGCATCCTGCGCATCCCCATGGTCGCGGAGGACCGCACGGTCGGCGATGTCGAGCTGCTCATCGTCGGCCGGCCGTTGTTCGTCGACGACGACGTCGAGATCCTTCGCCTGCTGGCCAGCCGCGCCATCTTCGCCGCAGAGCGCGAGCAGGTCCTGGCCGACCGCGAACGCCTGATCGTCGACCTGCAGGCGGCGAGCGCGGCGAAGAGCGACTTCCTCGCCGCGATGAGCCATGAGCTCCGCACGCCGCTGAACGCGATCATCGGCTTTTCGGAGCTGCTCCAGCGCCCGGTCTCGCCCGTAGGGCACGACTCGGCGACCGTCGAGGAGTTCGCCGGGCACATCCACAGCTCCGGGCTGCACCTCCTCGAGCTGATCAACGAGGTCCTCGATCTCGCGAAGGTCGAGGCCGGCCGTCTCGACCTGCGGCCGACCGTGTTCGACCTCGAGACCCTCGTGCGCCAGACCGTCGAGACCATGCAGCCGCTCGCGGATCGCAAGTCGATCGAGCTCAGCGTGACGTCGGCCGGCCGATCCGACATCGACGCCGACCAGGGCCGCATCCGGCAGGTGGTCTTCAACCTCCTGTCGAACGCCATCAAGTTCACGCCCACACGGCGGCGACGTCCGCACCGAGCTGTCATCCGGGCCTGAGGGGGTCCGGCTCGACGTGGTCGATACGGGTCCCGGCATCGCCCCGGCCGACCAGAAGCTGATCTTCGAAGCGTTCCGGCAGGTCCGGGCGAGCGCCGGCAGCCAGGAGGGCACGGGTCTGGGATTGACCCTGACCCGCCAGCTCGTCGACGCGCACGGCGGCCGGATCTCGCTCGAGTCGGAGGTCGGGAGGGGTAGTCGATTCACGGTCGTCCTGCCGCCGGCTCCCGTGGCGGCCGACCCGCTCCCGCTGGCGGCTGAACCGGCGGTCGCGGAGGGCCAGCCGCTGATCCTGGCCATCGAGGACGACCCCTCCGCGGCAGAGCTCCTCCGCGTGTACCTCGAGGAGGCCGGGTATGCGACGGCCGTCGCACCGGACGGCCGGACGGGGATCGAGTGGGCGACCGCGCTGCGGCCGGCGGCCATCGTCCTGGACATCCTGCTGCCCGACCTCGACGGCTGGGAGGTCCTGCAACGGCTGAAGGGCGCGGAGGCCACCCGCGACGTGCCCGTCATCGTCGTCTCGGTCGTCGATGACGCACCGCTCGGCGTCGCGCTCGGGGCCGTCGACTACTTCGTCAAGCCGGTCGGGCGCGAGGCGTTGCTGGGCTCGCTCGGGCGGCTGACCTTCACGACGAAGGTCCGGACGCGGACGGTGACGGCCCTCGTCATCGATGCAGATCCCGACGCCGGGGCGAGTTACCGGGCGCTGCTCGAGCCCGACGGCTTTCGGGTGCTCGTGGCCGAGACCGGTGAGTCCGGCCTCGCCACCGCGCGGACGGAGCGGCCCGACCTCATCCTGCTGGACCTGGTCCTGCCGGATCTGGACGGGCCGGACCTGGTCGCCCGTTTGCGTGGCGAGCCGGACACCGCGGAGGTCCCGATCTGGGTCACGACGCGCGGCGACCTCGATGATGCCGACCGGGCGCGGATCAACGGCAAGGTCCAGGGCTTCGTCGACCGGGGCGGTGGCATGACCGCGCTGAACGGCTGGCTGGATCGCGTCGGGGCGGGGCGGCGAGCGGGCTGATGGCGAGGTCCGGCACGATCCTCGCCGTGGAGGACGAGGCCCGCAACAGCGCGCTCCTCCGGGCGATCCTCGAGCCCGTCGGGTACGACCTGACGATCGCGGCCACACTCGGGGAGGCGCGCGCGTGGCTGGACGACCACACCCCGGGTCTCGTCCTGCTCGATCGCCATCTGCCTGACGGCGATGGTCTCACGCTGGCGGAGGAGCTCAAGTCCTCGCCGACGACCGCGAGCGTGCCGGTCTACCTCGTCAGTGCCAGCGTCCTGCCGGTGGACCGGGCCGCCGCCGAGGCCGCCGGCTGCGACGGCTTCATCGACAAGCCGCTGCGGATCAGCGCGCTGCTCGAGACCGTCGCGAGCATCCTCGCGCGCTAGGTTCGGGCTCCCGGCGGGCTACCGGCGGGCTCCCTATCCCGGCTCGACCATGATCCCCAGCTCGTCGAGGGACTCGAGCAGTTCTTCGGCGTCGCGATAGACCCGGAACGCCCCCGCCGCCCGGAGCTCGTCCTCGCCATAGCCACCGGTGAGGAGTCCGACGCTCAGCATCCCGGCTCGGCGAGCGGCCAGCAGGTCCCAGACCGCGTCGCCGACCACATAGCAGTCGGCCACCGCGACCCCAAGCCGTTCCTGGCAGGCCAGGAACAGGTCGGGCTCTGGCTTCGCCCGCAGCACGTCACCGCGTTCGACCACGACCATGTCGTCCGGCACGCCGAGCGCCTCGAGCGAGCGGTCGATCTCCGGGCGACGCCCGGAGGTGGCGATGCCGTGCGTGATGCCATCGCGCCGCAGGGTCGACAGCAGCTCGATCGCGCCCGGCAGCGGCCGCCGTTCCGGGAGGATCTCCCGAAAGATCTCGCCGTGCCGCCGTTGGAGCGAGGTCGTCTCCTCGTCGGTCAGCGTGCGCCCGATCTCGCGCGCCACCGCCCGCGCGAACAGCCCGCCGCTCATCCCGATGCGCCGGTGGATCCGCCAGCCATCGACGGGATGGCCCTGTTCGTCCAGCGCCCGTTGCCAGGCGAAGACGTGGGCGTAGACCGTGTCCACGAGCGTGCCGTCGAGATCGAAGATCAGGGCTTGCATCGCTCCGATGGTACGCGGCCGGGGCTAGCCGGACGGTGCGGGCCGGCGGGCGCGGAGCGGACCCCTCGGGCTGCAATCCCTGGTGATGGCAAGTCACTCCGGTCCCTCAGAATTACGGAATCGGTGCGATGGACTGGTCGCGGGCTCGGCCCTAGCCTTGACCCGGCCATGGCACGACCCTCGACCCGACCCGGAACCAGCTCGGCCTGGTGACGACCCGCGACCTCGGCCGCCGAGCACGGGCCATCGATCAGGTGGATTCCGCGATGGCCATCATCGACCTCGAAGGGGTGATCCTCGACTGGACGGAGGGTGCCACCCGGCTCCTCGGCTGGACCCCGGATGAGGCGATCGGCCGGTCCTGGGACGACCTGGCGGGCCCGCCCGCGTCCGACCCGGATCCGCGTCGCATCGAGCTGCGCCAGCGACGCGACGCCGGCGAGGCGTTCCGTGGCGAGTTGACGGTCCGGACTGCGTTCGGCGAGCGCATCCCGATCCTGGTCGATGGCGGTCCGCTGCGTGACGACGACGGGACGGTCATCGGTTCGGTCGTGCTTGCGATGGACGACCGGCGCCGGAGCGCCGCGGAGGAACGATTCGAAACGGCCTTCCGGGCCGCCCCGATCGCCAGCGCGATCACCATGCTCCCGCATCACCTGGTCGTCGACGTCAACCCGGCCTTCGAGGCCCTGTCCGGATACAGCCGGGCCGCGGCGGTCGGGCGGACCGCTGCGGAATTGGACCTGTGGACAGCCCTCGCGGACCGTGACGACGTCGTGGCGCGGATCGCGAGTGGCGCGGCCATCCCCGAGCTGGCCACCCAGATGCGGACCGCGTCCGGAGCGGTCGTCGACGTCCGCCTGTCCGGCCGGCCGATCGCCGCGACCGACGGGCCCGCGTACCTGTGGATGGCGGTCGACGAGTCCGATCAGGTCCGCGTCGAGGAACGGCTTCGGGCCGCCGCCGCCCGTCTGACGGCGATGGTCGATGCCTCGCCGATGGCGATCGTGCTGCTCGACCTCGAGTTCCGGATCCAGCTCTTCAACCCGGCCGCCGAAGCCCTGTTCGGCTGGTCGGCGACCGAGGTCCTCGGGCGACGGAACCCGATCCAGGCCGCCGACCCCGGTGCGGCCCTTGCGGACTTCACGGCCGCGCTCCGCGGAGCGACCATCCAGGGCGACGAGATGGTCGTCTTCGATCGTGGCGGACGGGAGCGGATCGTGAGCGTCGCGGCAGCGCCCGTTCGCGACGAGACGGGTGTGGTCACCGGCAGCCTGTTCATGGCCGCCGACATCAGCGAACGGGAACAGCTCCAGGCCCAGCTGCGCGAGGCGCAGAAGATGGAGTCGATCGGGTTCCTGGCCGGCGGCATCGCCCACGACTTCAACAACATCATGACCGCGGTCGGCGGTTATGCGGCGATGGCCATGGACGCCGTCGGGCCGGACCATCCCGCCCAGGCCGACCTCGAGGAGATCGCCCGGGCCACCGTCCGCGCCACGGCCTTGACCCGGCAGCTCCTGACCTTCTCGCGTCGCCAGGTCGTCCACCCCACCGTGCTCGACCTTGGGGTCGAGGTCGACGAGCTGCAGACCATGGTCCGGCGGCTGCTCGATGCGGACATCGAGCTCCGGATCGACGCCCCCACGGGCACCGCCTGGGTCCGCGCCGATCCGAGCCAGATCCAGCAGGTCGTGCTGAACCTCGCGGTCAACGCGCGCGAGGCGATGCCCGGCGGCGGCACGCTCCGGCTGACCGTCGAGAGCGATCCGCCCGGCCCGAGCGCCGAAGTGCGGCTGAGCGTCATCGACACGGGTCACGGCATGGACGCCGAGCTCGCCTCGCACGCCTTTGAACCGTTCTTCACGACCAAGCCCGCCGGCGAGGGAACCGGGCTGGGCCTCGCGGTCGTCCACGGCATCGCCGAGGGCTCAGGTGGCCACGTCGGGCTTCGATCGCGGCCTGGTGAGGGCACGACCGTGACCGTCGCGTTTCCGCGGGTGGAGCCTGATGACGCGCCGGTCGTGGAGGGCCTCGAACCCGTATCCGCGGCATCGAACGAGCGCGCACCCGCCACGATCCTCGTCGTCGACGATGAGGCGGCGTTGCGCAGCCTCGCGCGTCGTGTGCTGGAGACCGCAGGCTATCGCGTCGAGGAGGCGGGCGACGGGGTCGAGGCGCTCGAGGTTGCCGCCGGCATGACCACCGTCGATCTGCTGCTCACGGACCTCACGATGCCGCGGTCCGGTGGCGTCGCCCTCGCCGCGGCGCTCACCGAGCAGCGCCCGGGTCTGCTGGTCGTGTACATGTCCGGGTATGGCGAGGCGCGGCTTGCGGAAGGCGGCGTTCTGGACCCCTCCGTGCGCCTCCTCTCGAAGCCATTCAGCGTCGTCGAGCTGGCCGATGCCGTCGCCGGCGCCCTCGAGGAGGCCGATCCGGCCTGATCCGGGTCCCGGAGGGTTGCGTCACGGTCGCCCTGCCCCGTACGATGGCCGGTAACCCGAGCCACCGCGTACGGGGCCCGTCTACGTTCCGCCTCGGCGGACAGGATGCAAGGGCCCGCGTTGAGTGACCCGGGACGGAGGACTGCGCCAATGGCGACCGTGACGTTCGACCACGTCAACAAGATCTACGGCGACTTCCACGCCGTGAAGGATCTGAACCTCGAGATCGGTGACGGCGAGTTCATGGTCCTCGTCGGGCCCTCGGGCTGCGGCAAGACCACCAGCCTGCGGATGATCGCCGGGCTCGAGGAGATCAGCAGCGGCGAGTTGCGGATCGGCGATCGCGTCGTCAACGACGTCCCGCCCAAGGATCGCGACATCGCGATGGTCTTCCAGAGCTACGCGCTCTATCCCCACATGTCCGTTCGGGAGAACCTCGCGTTCGGCCTGAAGCTGCGCAAGGTCCCCAAGCCGGAGATCGAGCGGCGGGTCAACGAGGCCGCGGAGACGATCCAGCTGCAGAAGCTGCTCGACCGCAAGCCCAAGGAGCTGTCCGGCGGCCAGCGCCAGCGCGTCGCACTCGGTCGGGCGATCGTCCGGGAGCCCGCGGTGTTCCTGATGGACGAGCCCCTGTCCAACCTCGATGCGAAGCTGCGCGTCCAGACGCGCGCCGAGATCGCCCGCCTGCATCAGCGGCTCAAGACGACCGTCGTCTACGTCACCCACGACCAGGTCGAGGCCATGACGATGGGCCAGCGGATCGCGGTGATGAACGAGGGCCTGCTCATGCAGGTCGGCACGCCGCAGGCGCTCTACGACACGCCGCTCAACCGGTTCGTCGCGGGATTCATCGGCAGCCCGTCGATGAACTTCGTCGACGTCACGGTCGAGGGCTCGGGCGAGAGCGCCCGGCTGGTCGGCCCCGGCGACTGGTCCGTGCCGACACCGCAGCGGTTGCGCGCCATCGCGGGCGACATCGCCGGCAAGAAGCTCGTCGCGGGCTTCCGGCCCGAGCACCTCGATATCGGTGAGGCGGGCGGGGACACCGGCGTGTTCCAGGCTCGGGCGGACGTCGTGGAGTACCTCGGCAACGAGGAACTGCTTCACCTCAACGCCGCGAACCAGGACGTCGTCGCGATCGTCGGCTCGGAGCATCGCATCAAGCCCGGCGACATCGTCAAGCTGGTGCTGCCGCTGTCGAAGCTCCATCTGTTCGACGCCGAGACGGGCGAGGCCCTTCGGCCGGAGAGTGCCCCGGCGGCGGCGGCGGTCGCCTGACCGGCGAACCGCCTGCGCGCGAGCCAACGGCCCCGGAGCACGACTCCGGGGCCGATCTCGTCGAGCGGGTCGTCGACTCGCGGGTCCTCCATCGTGGCGCGTTCCTCGAGTTCCGCATCGACACCGTCGAGCGGGCGGACGGCACGCGCGCGACCCGCGACATCGCCGGCCATCCCGGAGCCGTCGCGATCGTGGCGCTCGATCCGGACGATCGCGTGGCGCTCGTCCGCCAATGGCGGTTGCCAGCGGATGCCGCGCTGCTCGAGATCCCGGCAGGTGGGCTCGATGTTGGCGAAGATGGGTCCAAGGAGGATCCGGACGTCGCCGCGCCGCGTGAGCTCGAGGAGGAGACCGGGCTGCGGGCCGGGTCCTGGCGCAAACTCGCGACGTTCTACACGGCGCCCGGCTTCACCGACGAGTTGATGCACCTGTATCTTGCGACCGACCTGCGGCCCGCGGCGGCCGATGGGCGGCTCGGTCCCGACGAGGACGAGCGACTGATCCTCGAGTGGCGGCCGTGGCGCGACGCGGTGGCGGCCGCCGAGCGCGGCGAGATCCGCGACGCGAAGTCGATCGTCGGGCTGTTCTGGCTGGCCCGGTTACGCGGCGAGTAACGGCGATGGCGGGGGTTCGGGGGTTCCAGCCGGGGGACGAAGGCGGCATTCGAGCGGTCATGGAGGCGTCCCTCGAGACCGACGCGATCCCGGGGTTCGCGCGGTCCGACATCGAGCGGGCGATCGTCCGTATCGTGCCCGACCCGGGCGGCACGGTCGTGGCGATCGAGGACGGGCGCGTGGTCGGGTACTGCACGCCGCATCACGACGACCTGACGGTGCTGCCCTCGGCGCGGCGACAGGGGCACGGGCGGCGGCTCGTCGACGCGGCGTTGGATCAGGTCCGCGGCCGCGGGCTGTCCGATGAGCTCCAGCTCTACGTGCCGTCGCACCTGCCGGCGTCGGTGGCCTTTGCCGAGGCGCTTGGCTTTCGATTTCGATCGAGCCTGTGGATGTTCGAGCTGGCCGCCGATCGCGCAGTGCCACCGCCGACCTTTCCGACCGAAGTGACCGTGCATCGCTGGGAGATGGGGCGGGACACCGACTTCGAGGCGTGGACGGCGTTCATGCACCACGCGTTCGAGGGCCACCCGACGCGGATGACCTGGACCCTGGCCGTCATCCAGCACATCCACGCGCTGCCGGACTTCGATCCCGACGGGATCCTCATCGTCGCGGCGGCCGACGAACCGGACGTACCGATCGCGTTCACCCGGGTCGAGCTGTCCGATCGGGACGCTCCCGCGGGCGAGCGGACCGGGGACGTGGGGCTCATCGGGGTCGTGCCGGCCTGGCGTCGTCGCGGCCTGGGGCGGGAGTTGCTTCGCTGGGGTGTCACAGAGCTGCGAGGCCGCGGAGCCGGCCGCATCGAGTTGTCGGTCGAGGCCGCGAACGAGCGGGCGACGGCCCTGTACCGCGCGCACGGCTTCGAGCCGTCGATCGAGTGGCCGCACTGGGTCCTGCCGACGGGCTGAGGCGGGTCGGGGCACGGGCGGTCGGCGGCGGGTCGACGGGGCAGCGCTGGGGAGCGTGCGGGTCGACCGGCGGGGTCGGGCTCAGTCGGCCGGCGGCGGTCAGCCGGTCCGCGCTACGGCCAATAGGGATCGGCCGGCGGGGTCGGGCTCAGTCGGTCGGCGGCGGGTCGACGGGTCCGCGCTGGGGAGCGTGCGGGTCGACCGGCGGGCCGGCGCGACGTGGCCCGGAACCGAGGCGTGCGAGGGCGTCGCGGTACAGCGTCGATGCCGGGCTCAGCGCGACCGCGAGTCGCAGATGCGTGCCGGCCTCCTCGCGGCGGCCCAGGCGCTTGAGGCTCTGGCCCAGCGCGTAGTGCGCATAGTGCGCGGACGGATCGAGCGCCAGGACCTGCTCGAACGTGGTGCGCGCTTGCTCGTGCTGGCCGGAGTTGAAGTACGCGCGACCGAGCGCCTCGAGGATGCTCCCCTTGCCGGGTTCGAGCCGGTCGGCTCGCTCGAGAACGATCGCGGCCTGGGCGTGATGCCGCCCATCGAGCAAGGCCTGGCCGCGCTGGAACAGCTCGTATGCGGTCTCGGACCCCGGAACCGGGTCCGGGTGATCGGCGTGGGGCGGTTCCTGGGGCGTGCCCGCGTCACGGTCCAGCCGCTGGTCGTCGTCCATGCCGCGATGGTGGCACGGAACGCGGCGTTTTGCCCCAGCGCCGCTCACGTTCTCCGCCAGATGTACGCCCGATGGAACGCTAGGCGGCCTCGTCGTCCTCCGATCTCGATTCGGCCACCGTCCCGGGCCCGGTCCGTGCGTGATCGTCGCGTCAACGGCGGCGATCCGCCGTGGCGGAGCGTCTCCGGTCCGCCGTACGTTCCGAACGAAGCACATCTGGCGGTGATTTGCCCCTCCCGCGGTTTCCGGCCCAGCTGCAGGCACCTCGGCTCACGCCTTGCAGCAGAAGCCGGCAAGCACCGCCGGGCTCCGCGGCCCGGGCTCGGCGTCACCGCCCAGCGGCACCGCCCAACGGCCGGCCCCGCGGCGCCCCTACCCTTCCCGATACGCCGCGAGATCCACCGGCTTGAGCCTCGGCGAATCGGTCACGCCCGGGATCCGGCCACGCTTCGCGATCGGGCGCCCGTCGATCTCCTTGATGTCGCCGGTGAAGTCGATCGGCGTCGCGCCGCTGATGTACGAGCCGACGGCGTACGAGTCGACCGGTGCGCCGGCCTCCCTGAAGTATCGGATGCGGTCCGGGTTCAGGCCGCCGGACACCACGATCTTGACGTGGTGGTAGCCCTCCTGGTCCAGCCGCGCTCGCACCTCGTGGACAAGGTCCGCGGTCACGCGGCCGCGCTCGGACGGCGTGTCCAGCCGGATCCCGTACAGACGATCGCCCAACGCGTGCGCCACCCGGAGCGCCTCCTCGGCCTCGTCCTTGAACGTGTCGACCAGGACGATCCGCGGCACCTCCGCCTCGACCGACCGGTCGAAAGCCAGCGCCGCCTCGACCGTGTCCCCGAAGATCAGCACCAGCGAGTGCGGCATCGTCCCGGTCGGGGCGAGCCCGGCCAGTCGCGCGCCCGCCGGCGTCGAAGCGCCCACGCAACCACCCACGATCGCGGCGTAGTCGAGCACGTCGGTGATGTCCGGATGGATGTGCCGGGCGCCGAACGAGATGACCGGCTCCGGCGCGGCCACATCGACGACCTCGCGAGCCGCGGTCGCCCAGCCCGTGGACTGCGCGAGCATCCCCAGGAACGCCGTCTCGTACAGCCCGAACTGGCGGTAGCGTCCGCGGATCCGCAGCACGATCTCCCGAGGGCCGATCCGGTCGCCGTCACTGAGCGCTTCCAGGCGCGTCTCGGTCGGGTCCGCGCCGGCCAGCACGTGGCCGAGCAGGTTCGTGGCCTCATCGATGCCGCACAGAACGGCCTCGCGACGGGTGAAGACCTCCATCGTGACGATGGGGTCGATGCCCTCCGCCGCGAGGATGCTTTCGGCACGCGCGAAGTACACGTCAGCCGAATCGCCGGACAGGATCTCGTGGGAGGGGCGTGCGCGCTGGAGGCCCATCGGTCGGGCTCGGCTCCTGCTGGGGGTGGGCTCGCCGACGCCATATCGGCGCTGGCCACGGTCGCCGGGTCCGGCGAGGCGGCGAGTGTAGACGATGCGCCGCCGAGCGCGAGCGATCGACGGCCAACCGCTCAGCCGCGGATCTGTCGCGCCTGCATCCTGATGCGTCGGTGACGGCGACGGCGGGTCGCCGCGATGAGGACCCCGAGCCCGAGAAGCGCGGCCAGGATGAGCAGACCGATGCTGATCGCTCGGCTCCGCCCGATCGACTCGGCCGAGCCCCACACCGCGGCCGCATCGTCGGTGGCATCCGCCGCGGCCTCGAGATCGCCCGTCGCGAAGGCCTCGCGCGCCTCGATCAGGTCGGCCTCGGGCGTCATGTCCCACAGCCCCAGCGTCATGAGCGGCGTCAGCTCGGTCGGGCGAAGGGCCTGGGCGGCGACGAATCGAGCGATGACGTCGAGCTGGGCCGTCGCCTCGGCCGCGGCGTCCTCGAATCCGTCGCGGTCCTCGAATGCCAGGCGCAGGCCGTCCGGGGCGATGAGACCCGCCCGCGCGGCCGCGGCGGTCACCTCCGCCCGCGCGTCGATCGCCGCCTGGGCGCCGTCGAGCAGGGCGGTCGCCTCCTCGAACTGCCACGCCCGCATGGCATCGCGGATGGGCTCGGGCAGGCGCCAGTCCCGGGCGTTCGCGACGACCTCCGCATATCGCACGCGGGCCTCGGCCCGAGCCTCGAGCAGAGCGCGGTCGGCCGGTCGGGCGACCCATTCGCTCCACAGGTCGTCGTACGTGGCATCCGTCCGCGCCTCGAGCAGGTCGAGCAGGCCACGCCAGTCGGGTGGGCCCTCGACGGTCTCGATGTCGCCACCGACCGGCTGGTACGCACCGACACCGTTCGCGGCGTCGGTCCACACGGCCTGGAGGCCCTTGTCTCCGGCTCGCTTCGCGATGGCCTGGGCCAGCGTGAAGGACGCCGCGTACGCATAGGCCTCCTGGGCCTGGTCCTCCGTGCCGACCGCTCCCCACTCGTTGAGCGCGATTCGCGCGTCCTGCATCGCGTCGGTCAGCACGTCGGGCTTGACGTTGCGCTGCAGCTCCGCCGCGGCACGCGTGGCGTAGTACGAGGCAAACGCCTCGTTGGCCCAACGGTCCGCCAGCAGCGAGCCGTTGAACCAGGCATGCGCGGCCTCATGAAGCACCACGAAGTCGCCCGCGTAATAGGCGATCTCCACCATCCCGGCACCCGGGTCGTAGCGGCCGGCATAGCCGCCGGTCGAGCGGCTGATGGCCTCCTGGACGGTGAGCGGCCGCGCCGATTCGGGCCAGCCCAAGCCCGATGTGGGTGCCGAGGACCGGCAGAGCGTCGGTCAGGAGGCCGGACACGCGTTTCGCCCAGGGCGCGTCGTCGGCCCATGAGCGCAGCGTGATCTCGACCGGCTCGCCCGCGACCGACGCGACGACCGTCTGCTCCTTGAAGGCGCCCGGTCGCGATCCGACGAGATAGGCGAAGAACTCCAGCGGGCGCTGGAGCGTGCCGCTCCGGAAGACCGTTCGGCCGTCCGCGAGCGTGGCGGGCGCCGGGATCTCGCCGGCCTCGACCTCGACCTCGAAGCCCTTGGGCATCACGACCGTGACCGAGCTGCCGGGCGTGTCCGCCGTGGCGTACGCCCAGACCGGGAACGACACGAGCGAGTCGCCGACGCGCAGGTCGCGGGTCGCGGCGCCACCGGGATCCTCGAGGTAGAACGTGAGCCGGTAGGCCGCGGACTTGCCACTGAACAGGCTGCGCCCGAGGTTCAGCCGGAGCCGGGTGTAGTCCTTCGTCGAGCGGGTGACCCGGACGGATGGCGAGTTGGCCCCGCCGGACGACAGGCTGAACCCCGAGGCCCGTGGTGGCACGTCGAGGACGGCGTAGTCGAAGAAGTAGCGCGTCGTCCTGGTGTCTTTGAGCCGGTTCTGCAGGGTCAGGTTGACGGTCACGCGGATGCGGCGTTGGTCCGGCTGGACGTCGTATCGGGCGGTGCTGACGATCGTGAGATCCGGGGTCGCGGCGCGGACCACGGGCGGTGCCGTGGGCCCGACCGGGGAGCCGGCCAGGCCGACGGCGGCGACGAGTGCGAGCACGACGGTGGCAAGTCGACGGGTCCTCATCGGCGGATCTCGTCTGGGCTCGACGCGTCCGGGCTCGCTGTATCCGGACTCGCCGCGTCGAGCTCGACCGCGTCCGCCCCGCTCGGATCCAGGCCGGTCGTGCCCGCCTCCTCGAACAGCTCAGGAAGCCGCGGCACGTACCGCTCCAGGAACGCTTCGTTGCGTCCGACCCGAGTCGACTGGTCCGGCATCCGCCCGCCGATCCAGAGCCACGACTTCGATTCGTCGAGCAGCCGGTCGGCGATGCCGACGATCCGCGCGAGCGCGATGCCGAGCGGATCCGGGCCGCCGGTCGCGCTCAACGTGTCGATCGAAAGTTCCACCGCGAGGAGCGGCCGTTCGTCCTCGCCGACGCTGAACTTGGCGAACGGGAACTCGTCGTTCCAGCGCAGGAGCTTGCGGTACGACTTGCGGAACAGGTCGCTGATCGGTGGGGCGAAATGGGCCCAGCAGATGAGCGCGAGCGACGGATCGAGGATGATCGTCACCCGCAGGTCGAAGCGACGGCGCCCATCGAGCACGAGATCCCAGCTGGCGATCCCATCACGCCCGGCTCGCTCGATCGGCTGGAGATCCAGATCGCTGAGCCAGCGCTCGACGTCGGCCGGGCGCACGCTCGATGCGCCAGGGTCGGCGGAGGTCATGGCCCGCGGAGTCTAGCCGAAGATGGCGTGCGAGGCGCCCGAGCTACTTCGGCTTGCCCTTGCCTCGCGCCGCGAGCCCGGCGACGCCGGCCGCCCCGGCCACGGCGGCCGCCCCCGCCGGGTGCGCGTGGCTGAGCCCCCCGTGGTCGTGGCCGCGCCGCGCGCCGGGCCGCATCTCGACCGAATCGCCGCTCTTGATGACCTTCTTCACGAAATCGGTCGCGCGGATGTCCGCGGCGACCTTGACGTTCCGCCCGATCCGGGCGCCGCGCGGGATGATCGCCCGCTTGCCAACGACGGTGATCCCGGTGTTCAAGCGTCCCGGCTCGGCCTTGTTCGGCCGACCGTCGAACGGACCGTCCCCCACGATCGCACCCGGACCGACGACGACCTCCTTGTCGAGGATGGATCGATCGACCACGGCGCCCGACCGGATGACCGAGTCGAACATGACGATCGAGTCGCGGACGACGGCCCCGACATCGACCCGAACCCCCGGCGACAGCACCGAGTTCACGACCGTGCCGTTGATCACGCAGCCGTGCGAGATGAGCGAGCGATGGACCTGGGCCGTCGCCCCGACCTTGGCCGGTGCCCGTTCCTCGGAGCGGGTGTGGATGACCCAGTCCTTGTCGTACAGGTCGAGCTCCGGGTCGTCCGCCAGGAGCGCCATGTTGGTCTCCCAGAACGACTGGATCGTCCCGACATCCTGCCAGTAGCCGTTGTAGCGGTAGCCGAAGACCCGCGCGCCCGCATCGATCATGGCCGGGATGACGTCCTTGCCGAAGTCGGGCCGGTCGTCGGACAACCAGCGACGCAGCGTCTTCTTCGAGAACACGTACACGCCCATCGACGCGAGGTCGCTCTTGGGCTGCTTTGGCTTCTCCTGCCACTCGGTGACACGGTCGGTGTCGTCCATGGCCAGGATGCCCATGCGCGTCGCCTCGGCGAGCGGCACCCGTCGGACGGCGATCGTGACGTCCGCGCGGCGCCGCCGATGCGCGGCGATGAACGGCTGGTAGTCCATCTTGTAGATGTGGTCGCCGGCCAGGACCACGACGATGTCGGACGGGTCGTGCTCGACGACGTTCATGTTGCGCAGGACCGCATCGGCGGTGCCGCGGTACCACTCGGCGACCTTGCCGCGGGCGATATATGGCTGGAGCAGCTTGACGCCGCCCTGATTGCGGTCGAGGTCCCACGGCCGGCCCAGCCCGATGTGGTCGTTGAGCGAACGCGGGTTGTACTGGGTCAGGACGACGACGTCGTGGATGTCCGAGTTGACGCAGTTGGACAGCGTGAAATCGATGATCCGGTACTTGCCCCCGAACGGCACCGCCGGCTTCGCACGCTCCTGCGACAGGATCGACAGGCGCTCGCCTTCACCGCCCGCGAGGATGATCGCCATCGTCCGTTTCACGGTCCGGATGCGCCTCCCGACGTCAATGGACTCCGTGTCCGGATGCTAGCACGCAACCGCCGCACCGACCGTGAGCGCCACGTCAGCGCTGGGTGAACGGTCGTGCCGCGTACCGTGCCGGTTGCCCGTTCGTGCCGGCCCGTGGCCGCATGCCGGTCGCCGCGTGACCGTGCCCTGCCCGGTGGCCGCGCTGCCGGTCGCCGCGTGCCGTGGCGGTCCTCGATCCGGCGCGTCGGCCCGGGCCATCGTGCCTTGCGCCATCCGGGCCGCCCGTCCTGCCACCGATTTCTGTCATGCATTCACCCAGCGACTGGTATGCGACGACACAGGCCGCCCCGGGCCAAGATTTCCGGCTAACCAGCCACGACGTGCGTGCAAGCCAAGGATCGGGCTCGAATCGACCTGATCGGGCCGAAAGGCGGCTGCATACCAGTCACCCACTGCATACATGCCGATTCTCGCGCGTCGCCGTCACGATCGACGGGCCGACCAGCTGTGCGCGCCGCGTGGCGGTGCCGGCGAAGGCGCCGGGGAGCACCGGAGCGCGCGTACCCGCAGGTACGTAAGCGAGGAGCGCACCCGGCAACGCACGCCCGCGCCGTCACGCGGTGCGCCGAGGTGACCGCTACAGATACAGCCGTGGATTGACGAAGGTGCCGCTGCTTTCGACCATCCAGTGAAGGTGCGGCCCCGTCGTGCGCCCGGTCATCCCGTTGTAGGCGATGATCTGGCCCTTCTTCACGGACTGGCCGGCATGGACCTTGATCGGGTGCGCGGCATTATCGAGGTGGGCGTACCAGGTCACCAGGTTCGAGGAGTGCGCGATGATCACGATCCACGCCTTCGGATAGGCGTCGTACGGATTCGGGCCCGCGAAGACGACCGTCCCGGAGCCTGACGCCTTGACCGGCGTGTACATCGGCGCGGCGATATCGATGCCCTTGTGGAAGTGCGCGCAGTTCCCGAGTGGCGGCTCCCAGGCGAACCCGGTGCACCCGAAGTTCTGGGTGACGCTGCCGGTCATCGGCCAGGCCAGCGTGCCGTTGTACCTCGAGGGGATCCGGCCCTGCTGGGCCTGCTTCTTGATGAGGTCGTCGATCTTCGCGGCGAGCTTGCGCTGGGACGCGGTGGCCTGGGCCATCGCCTGGCGGGCCGCGGCCTTGTTCCTGGCCACTCGCGCGTAGGTCGACTTCTGCTTGCTGAGCTCGCGGGCGGTCTCTGCCTCGAGCCGCTTGAGCGTGGCCTGCGCTTCCTTGAGCTCGCGCAGCTGCTTGTCGAGCACGCGCTTCTGGGCGGCCGTCTCCTGGCGCAGCTCGTTCGTCCGCGTGCGGGTCTCCGCCACCGTCTGGTGCAGGGCGGCGAGCGTCTCCTTGTCGTGGGCGATCTGGTCGGCCAGTGCCTGGTCCTGCTCACCGACATCGATGTAGTAGCTCATCTCCGCGAGCAGGTCGGTGAAGGTGCCGCCGGACAGGATGGTCTCGAGCGGCGAGGTCCGGTCGGTGTCATAGGCGTTGCGCACCCGGTCAGCGAGCAGCGCGCGTCGTTCGCTGAGCTCCTGGCGCTTGGCCTTCTCCTCCGCCGTCACCCGGACAAGCTCCTTGTCCATCGCCTTCACCTGGACGACGAGCGCCTGGTAGGCCTTCTTGACGGCGGCGATACGCGTCTGCATCTTCGTGATGCGCTTGCGGACGGCGGCGAGATCGGCGTTGATCTCGCGGAGCTGCGCCTTCGTCTGGCGGATCTCGGCGGCAAGGTCCGCCTGCAGGCCGTTGAGCTGGGCGACCTCGGCCTTCTGTCGTGCGACTTCCTTCTTGAGCTGCGCCTGCTTGGCCTTTGCGTCGGACAGCTCGTCGCCGCGGACCACGGACGTGCCGGCGGGCGCGCCGAGGAGGCCCACGACGAGCGGGATCAGGAGCAGGAAGGCAGGAAGGTGCCGGCGGGAGCGGCGGGGCCTCGGCGCGGCCTGACTCGACCAGCCGGGGTACCCGGTGGCGCCCGCGTCCGGGCGCTCCGAGTGGCTGCGGCGGTATCTCACCTGGGCGACGTCATCGTGCGAGCAAACTCCGTTGGTCGGCGCCATGTGGGGGGCCTGGCGCTGTCGACGGTTACGCCCGCCGGTGGGGTCGCCGTCCAATCGACGGGCATTGCCGCAGGACGACGTCGGTATTCCGGCTTCCGGGCATGATACCCGGGACGTAAAGACCAGTGCCTTTCCAGGAGTCTAGCCACGGGTCCCCGGACCACCCGTGGGTCGATGGTCCGGGGTGGTACCGGGACCTGGGGATCGGTCCGGGGTGGTGTCGGCGGTCCGGTCAGTTGCCGCACGGCGCGACGTTGCGCCAGTTGGGCACGGTGTCCGCGACCTCCTGCGTGCCGTCGCTGCCGTAGCTGAGCGTGAGCTGGCGGTTCCCGATCTCGCCGCAGGCTCCGTCCTTCTCGACGTAGTCCCACGAGCCAAGGGCGTATTTGTACTCGAGCTGGGTGGTCTCCTTGCCCGTGAAGGTGATGGTCCAGTGCGTGGCATCGACCCGGGTCAGCTCGACACCGCTCGGGTCCCACTGCGGGATGGCCGCCATCGAGTCGATCGAGGAAGCCCGCGATGTGGACGGCCCGCCCGGTCGCGTCGGTCGTGGCCGGGACGGTCACCGTGAAGACCAGGGTGACGGTGCGCAGCTCGGCCGTGGCGACCACCTCGGCCGAGGGGCCGGAGCGGTTGAACGATGTGTCGACGGCACGCACCACGTAGTGATACGTCGCGCCCTCCGCAACCACCGTGTCCGTGAACGACGTCGCGGCGGTCGAGCCGATGGTCTCGTACGGGCCGCCGGCCGTATCGCTGCGGCGGATCTCGTAACCGTGCAGGCTCGGATCGCCAGCGACGGCATCCCAGGCCAGCTCGATGCCGGCCGGTGACGCCGACACGACGGTCAGGCCCGTGGGCACGTTGGGCGCCGTGGTGTCGCCGCTCGCGACGACCGTGAGGGCCCCGGCCTGCGTGGTCGAGTACCCGTTGGCGATCCCGTCGAGGTCGGCGAACGTCCAGTCGCGGCCGTCGGTGACCGTGTAGCGGTAGGCGTAGTCGAACTCGCCGACCGCCTCCGGCAGAAGGCTCGCGACGAACTCATCGTTGTCGCCGACGTTCGTGTTGAACGTGGCGTCCAGCCACGACCAGCCCGGGTCGGTCGCCGGATCGCTGCCATCCGGCCCGTAGCCGAGCTGGGCGCGCAGGCTGGGAGCGGGCCCCGGCTCGCTCGTCACGCCATCGATCCAGACCTGGCCGTAGACGTCGGGCGTGCGGTTCACGGTGCTGATCGTGTGCGTCGATGGACGGCGGCCATTGGAGGTTCGCCCAGCCGATCTCGAGATGCGGCAGCCCGACGACCTCGTTCGACGCCGCGCCGAGGTTACCGGTCGCGTCGATCGCCCGGACGACGAAGTGGTAGCGCCGGGCGTTGTCGAGCCCGGTCGCACTGAACGTCGTGCCGGTCACCGGCGTCGTCGGTCAGGCGGACGTAGCCGCCACCCGAGACCGGGCTCGCGAACACGTGGTAGCCGGCCGCGCCGGTCGACGGCGTTCCAGGCGAGATCCACGGTGTTGGCGCGCTCGGCGGTGACCCGCAGGTTCCCGGGTGCGCCGGGCCCGGCGAGATCCAGCGTCCCACTCGAGAGGAGTAGCCCGGACAGGCCCGGGAGGGTCACGGTCACGGCGCCGTCAGCGACGGTCAGCGAGCCGGTGGATGCGGTCCCGACGCCGTAGCGGCGGGCAAGGGTCGTTCCGTCCGCCAGCCACTCCCCGACGGGGATCGTGAGCGTCTGGTCGCCGGCACCGCGGTTGATGGCCACGATCGCGGCCGCGGACGACGTCCCGAGGCCGTACGCCAGGGTATCGGCCGCGTCGTCGGCCAGGAGCACGCGCAGATCGCCGTCGCGCAACGGCTCGATCCCGCGCCGGAGCGTCGCGAGGGTCGTGTAGTGGCTGCGCAGGGCCGTGTCCGGCAGGCTGCCGCCGAGGTCGGCCCACGGGTACGTGCGCCGGTCGTCAGGATCGTCGTCGCCGGTCACGCCCGACCTCGTCGCCGTAGTACACGGTCGGGGCGCCCGGAACGGTGAACTGGATGAGGGACGCGAGGCGCAGGCGACGCTTGCCCTCGGCGACGTTGGTCGCGTCACCCTCCTTGGCCGCGGTCGTCTCGACGCCCGGGGTGAGCGTCCAGAGCAGCCGCTCGGTGTCGTGGGAGTCGAGCAGGTTCATCGCCGCGAAGTAGGCCGCGTCCGGGTAGTCCTCCCGGATCGAGAGGAGGCGCGCCGCGACCTGGGACGGCTCGATGGGCGTGCCGCTGTCGGCGAAGCCCTTCGGGTCGAAGGCGCCCGGCACGAGCAGGCCGAGGACCGCGTCGCGGAACCGGTAGCTCATCGTGGTGTCGAGTCGGTCACCGCGGATCATCCGCAGCAGGGTCGAGTCCTTCTGCCACGTCTCGCTGATCGTCAGGGCGTCGGGGTCGGTGTCCTGGACGACCTCGCGGAACGTCTCCCAGTAGCCGTCCGGGAACGACGCGTCGCCCGACACGTCGAGCCGCCAGCCGGACGCGCCGCCGGCGGCCAGCCAGCGCCGGGTGATGCTGTCGGGGTTCGTGAGGAAGTACGCCTGGACGTCGGCTCGCGACTTGACGAGCACCGGGATCGAATCGAAGCCGAACCAGCCCTCGTAGGCCATCGTCCCGGGCCCATCCGGCCCGACGCACGGACCGCCGGCCTGGGCACGGAACACGAACCATGCGCGGTACGGCGACGCCATCGATTCGCACGCCCCGGCCGTCGGGTAGTGGTGGTATCGATCGAAGAACGGGCTGTCCGATGACAGGTGGTTGAACACGCCGTCGAGGATGATCCGGATGCCGAGCTTGTCCGCGTGCTTGACGAGGTTCTCCCAGTCCTTCTGGGTGCCGAACGCCGGATCGACCTTGGTGTAGTCCTGCGTGTCGTAGGAGTGGTTCGAGCCGGCATCGAAGATCGGGTTGAAGTAGATCGTGTTCACGCCGGTCGCCTTGAGCGTCTCGAGCTGCTGGTCGACGCCCTTGAGGTCGCCGCCGTAGTAGTCGCGGCCGCGCGGCTGCTCCTTGGTCGGGCTGTCGGCCGGCGGAGTCGTATCGAACCGCCAGGGGCAGTTGGTCGCGCCGTCCGCGTAGTTGCGGCAGTAGCCCTCGGGCTTGACGCCCCACGCAAGCCTGATGACCGGGTCGTCGTAGCGGACGGCTCCGGTCGGCAGGTCGTTGTTCGCTCGGCCGTTGCGGAACCGGTCGGGGAAGATCTGGTAGATCACCGCGTCCCGCGCCCAGTCCGGCGACGTGAAGCCGGGCTCGCTGAGCATGAGCGCCCAGGACCGGTCGATCGGGTCGTCCGAGGCGGCACCGACGCCGCCATCGAGGGCGGCGGTGTCGTCGTTGTAGTAGTCGGTATCGGCGCCGTCGGTGACGATGAAGCGGTACCACAGGTTGTCCGGGCCGAGGTTCGCGGGGAGGGTCGTCTCCCAGAGGTCGCAGCGTTCCGCGGCCAGGGCGGCTTCGTAGCAGGACACGCCGGCCGCCGCGCGCGCCATCGTGACCAGGCTCTGGGCGCCGTCATCGACGCTGTAGATGCGGGCCTTCACGCCGGTGACGTCGTTGGCGAACGTACGGAAACGGAGCTTGACCTCGGTGCCGGCCTCGACCGCACCGCCCGGCGTCCGGTAGAGATCGTCGCGCGAGTCGTGGCGCAGGCCGTCCCACTCGACGTTGTCGTCGTGGCCGTGGCCAGCCCGGATCGTCAGGACGTGGGTCGCGGCGTCATAGCTGAACACGACCTTGGCGCCGTTGTTGGGGACCGTGAACGGGATGTTGGCTCCGCCCGGGTTGCCGCCCTGGCCGTAGTTCTCGTCCCACGACTCGTTGATCGCGACCTTGCCTTCGTGGCTACCGGCCGGGATGGCCGTGGTCTCGAACGTGTAGATGCCGTCGCCGTCCGGGTCCTGGAGCCACGACCGGAGGCAGCCGGGATCCCAGTCGGTCGCGCAGCCGAGCTCGGACTGGAAACTGCCCGGGGCGACCGCGATGACGCTCGTGACGTTGTCGGCGATCCAGTGGCTGTCGTGGTCGTAGTAGAACTTGACGGACCGATCCGTGCCCAGGTCCAGCGCGATGTTGGCACCGCCCGCCACCGCGTTCGCGCCGTAGTTCTCGTCCCAGCCGTCGTTGAGGGCGACCTTGTATTCGTAGCCACCCGTCGGGAGGGCGAACGAGCCCTGCCAGACGTCGTCGTTCGCGTCGTCGGTCAGGTGCGTCGCACCGCAGGCCGGGTCCCAGTCGCCGGCGCAGCCCGCCTCGGACTGGAGGCTGCCCACGACCGTGACCGTCGTCGGGTCGGTCGTGTGGGCGGCGAGGGCCGCCGCGGGCGCAAGGGGCCCGCTCGGGACCAGCGATGCGAGGAGGGCACAGACGCCGATGAACATGGCCAGCCGGGCTATTCGGGGCAGGCTGTTGGTGCGGACCGCGCGGGCCGCGCGGGTCGGACGGACGGTCCGGGTCTTGCCGGGTTCACGATCCGCGCCTGCCGCACGAGCCGGTTCGGGCCGGAGGGACGAGGGGGACGTTCCGAGTGAGCGGCGCATCTGGGGACCCTCCAGGACGTGAGTCACGGGCGGACCGGGCGGGTCGAGGTCCGCGCTGGGGATCGAGGCGGCCTCCCGAGTCGCGCTGGGCTTGCGGCCGAGGATCCGTCCCGATGCGGGCCTAAACCGGTTTAGGGCGATGTGGCGTCAGGATGCCCCGAGCGCCTCACCGGTGTCAACGGTCCGGGCGCGTTTAGTCGCGGTTTAGTTGGGATGGCCCGTGCGTAGCCCCGGATCGGCACGGTCGGCGCCCTGGACGGTTGCGGCCGGTCCAACGGGATCGCCCATTCGGCCGGAATCCGGTCCATCGACGACCTTGGATCCTGCCGCCAAGCGCCCGGCGACCGGCAATGTCGTCGTCGGATGTCGGTTTGCCGGATTTGGCCGGCCCGCCCCGTCGAACGCCGTGCGTGCCGTCCCGCGGCAACAGGCGACCGGATCGCCCGGCTCGATGGGGCGGTTTGCCATCCCTCGCCAATTGGGGGCCGGTTTTGCCACGGCACGCGAAAGGCAGATCGAAAGGCACGGTAGTGCGTCGCCTGTTGCCGGCCCACGGCAAGTTGCCGCCCCGCGGCACAAATCGGCATGGCACGGGGGCGGGGGTGCGGCGGCGGGGCAGGGTTCGCCCGGCCCGGCTCCGCCCCGGCCCGCCCCCGCCCAAGCCCGGCCCGGCCCCGATCCGCCCGGGCCCGGCTCCGCCCCGCCCCCGCCCCGGCCCGCACGGCCCGACCCCGGCCCCGTCCGCCCGCCCGGCCCGCCACAGCCCGGCCCCGCCCCGTCAGGCGGGCCCGGCCCGGCTCCGCCCCAGGCGCTACGTCCGGATCAGCGCCGCCCACAGCGCCCCGAGGATCAGGAACGGCCCGAACGGCACGTACGACCGCCGGCCGATCCGCCGCGTCGCCAACAGCACGACCAGCACCACGCCGGCCAACACCAGGCCGAACAGGGTCCCGCCCAGGGCCCGCTCCCCACCGAGCAGCAACCCGGTCCCGATGAGCAGCTTCACGTCCCCCTCCCCGAACGCCCCCGGCCCGAACGGGATCGACGGCAGGTACAGGACGGCCGGGATGATCGTCGCGGCCAGGAGGGCCGGCACCAGCTCACTCCCGACCAGCGGGTTGAGCCCGCTCACGGCATAGACCAGCGCGATCGGGATGACCGGCAGCGTCAGCTCATCGGGGAGGAGCCGCTGGTCGAGATCCGTGGCCAGCCCCACGACCAAGGTCACGATCCACGCGCCGAACAGCCCGAACGCGAGCCACTGCCCGGTGAACCGCGAGGCCAGCAGGGCGCCCGCCGCCCCACCGACCACGACGCAGACCGCGGTCCGCCAGTCGATCCGCCTCCCGGCCGGATGCTCCTCGTCGTGCTCCGGCCAGCGGACCGCCAGCCGGTCGGCGCCGAACCCGAGCACCGCGCCCCCCAGGCCGAAAACGACGGCGAGTGCGACGGTCAGCGGCTCCATGTCCCCGAGCGGCTCGATGGCTCCGACCCCGGCCGGGTCAGGCCCGTCCGGCCAGGGCCAGCTCCACGAGCGTGGCATGGGACACGCCGGTCGCGCCGCGGGCCGCGAACGGCAGGGCCTTGCGGAAGTAGGCCGTGCCGGCGATATCGAGGTGGACCCACGGCTTCGTCACGAACTCGCGCAGGAACAGCCCGCTCTTCACGAGCGATCCCTCGGCGGAGCCCGCGTTCTGGAGATCGCCGTACCAGCTGTCCATGTCGGGCACGTACTCATCGATGAGCGGCAGTTGCCAGTAGCGCTCGCCGGCCCGCGCCCCGGCCGCGGCGACCTCGTCGTACCAGTCCTGCGGCGTCCCGAAGGCCCCGGTGATGAGGTGGCCCAGCGCCCGCGAGACCGCGCCGGTCAGGGTGGCGACATCCACGAGGTGCGTGGCGCCCAGCCGTTCCGCGTAGACCATCGCATCGCCCAGGATCAGCCGGCCCTCGGCATCGGTGTTCGTGATATCGACCTTCTTGCCGTTGAGGGCCGTCACGATGTCGCCCGGCCGGGTCGAGTGCGGGCCGGGCATGTTCTCGACGGCCGGGGCCACAGCGAGGAGCGGCGTCCCCGGCGCGAGCCGCGCGACCGTCTCGATCGCCGCGATGACCGTACATGCCCCGGTCTTGTCCATCTTCATCTCTTCCATCCGGTCGGATGGCTTGATGCTGATGCCGCCCGAATCGAAGCAGACGCCCTTGCCGACGAGCGCGAGGTGACGATCGAGCGAGTCGCGCTCCCCTTCCCCGCCCGAGCGCATGACGATCATCCGCGGCGGGTTCGACGATCCTTGGCCGACGGCCATGAACATGCCCATCCCGAGCTCGGTCGCGCGCTCCGGCTCGATGACGTCGATCCACAGGCCGTTCCGCTCGGCGATGGCCCGTGCCTCATCGGCCAGGACCTCCGGCGAGACGTCGTTGGCAGCCCGGTTCGACAGCGTCCGCGCGGTGTTCGCGCCCTCCCCGATGATCACGCCGCGTCCCGCCGCGGCTTCGATCGCCGAGGCGTCACCGCCCGGCACGACGAGGATGAGCTCATCGAGCTGCGGCGGGGCCGAGTCGACCTTGTCGCGATAGATCGACCTGGGGTCGTAGGAACCCTCGACGATCCCGCGTGCGACCAGCTCGGCGGCCAGATCCGCGTCCCCATCGAGGCCATCGGCGCCGGCCAGCGGGGTCAGCCAGAGCGCGAGGGAGCGGACCTCCCGACCACCGAGCCGTCGGAGGGCCGCCGCCGCGATGCGGACGACAACCTCTCGATCGAGCGTCGCGGCATCCCCACCGCCGACGGTCAGCAAGCGGCCGGCCGGCAACTCCCCGGCCGCGGCGAGGGACGTCGAATAGCGCTTGGCCGTCAGCTCCCGGAACGTCGCCAGGGTACGGAGCTCACCGCCGGAACGGCGGTCGAGCTCATCGAGCGGGCCCTCGAACGTCGGGTTCTCCCACGACCGGGATGACGAGGACGTCCGCCTTGACGTCCCATGGCTGATCGGTGACGACACGAAGCTGCACGGTGGGTGTGGTCCTCCGGGACTCGGGGCCGCGGCGGTGCCCTCGCGACGGCAAACAGGTGGAATGTCCGCAGTGTACCGTCCGGTCCGGGTCACGGCGTCGCGCTGGAGGCCGCGTCCGCAAGCGCGTCGGCGAGCTCGCCGCGGGTCCGTTCGATGGCGATCACGGCCCCGTTCATCCCGCCCCGACCGATCTCGCTCATGATCAGGATGAGGCCGCGCGAGTCGCCCGGCAGGCGGGCGCGGGCGGCCTCTTCGGCCAGGGCGGCGTTACGAGCCGCGGTCGTGACGCGCCCGCCGGCGGCTTCGAGGGCTTCGTACAGATCGCGCAGGGCCGCATCGTACGCCTCGTTGCGCTCCAGCCACTGGTCGAGGGTCGTGACGTCGACGGTCCGGGCCAGCTGGTCGCGCTGCCGTCGCGAATCGGCGATCGCGGCGTCGGCCGCATCGAGCGCGACCAGGGCCTCGGCGTACTCCGCTGCCCGACCGTGGGCCGCGGCCTCGAGGACGGCATCGACATGCGTGGACAGCATCGACGACAGCCGGCTGGCCGCGATCGAGCCGATCGTCAATGAGGCCCACGCCCCATCGAGGTCACGGGTCGCCTCGAGTGCCCGGGTGAGGCGCGCATGGCGGTCGCGCACACCGTCCGAGACCTGGTAGCGCCCCTCCGGCGTATCCAGCAACGGGACATCGGCGAGTGCCGCGTCGAGTCGCGCTGCTCTGGACGGCGATCGCAAGGATCAGCTCATCGCCGGCCGCGAGTGCCGTGGCCGCGGTCTCCGGATCGCTCGCGACGAGCGCGGCCAGCGCGCCTCGCGCCTGGGCACCGAGCTCGTCCACCTCCTCGGACAGCGCCGTGAGCTCGGCCTCCACGGCATCGAGGTGCGCGCCGACGAGCGCGTCGCCCCGGATCGTGAGCCCCGTCCCGCCGGAACCGGACGAAAACCCGTCCATGCGCGCCACGATCCCAGCCGCCCCCAAGGAGATCGCGAGGGCCGCCAGGAACCAGACGAGCCCCGACGCCACGGGTCGAGCAGTCGCCACTAACGCTCCGCCCCGACGCGCTGGTCGCGCGGCTTCCGGCGCAGGTAGCCGAGCTGGCCGGTCATATCCCGCGGCCGTGAAGCCGAACCGCTCCGGGATCAGGTCCAACGGCCCGATGTTGTCGAGGCGGAGCTGGCGGAGCTGGTCCGTGGCCACCGGGAACGGGAGGCGCAACCGCTCGGCGGTCCCGGCGACGAGCCGGATCAGCGGCACCGGCATGGGCAGCAGGAGCCGGCGACGCCCCATCGCCCGGAGGACCTCCGTGGTGATCTCGCGGTAGGTCCAGTAGCGCGGACCGCCGAGCTCCAGGGTCGACCCGACGGTCGTTCGGTCGGCGAAGGCCGCGACGACGACCCGCGCCACGTCCGCGACGTGGATCGGCTGGAACCGCGCATCGCCGCGACCGGGGACCGGCACGACGCCCGGGGAGAGCCGCACGAGGTCCGCGATGATGTTGAAGAACCCGTCACCCGGCCCGAACTGGAGCGACGGCTTGAGGACCGTCCAGTCGAGGGCGGACTCGCGGACGAGCAGCTCGCCCCGAGCCTTGGAACTCGCGTAGTGCAGGGTCGGGTCGTCCTCGACGCCCATCGCGCTCATGTGGACGAGGCGCTGGACGCCGGCCTCGCTCATCGCCGCGACGACGTTGCGCGTGCCCTCGGTGTTGACCAGGCGCAGGTCCCGGCCGCCGTGGAGGTCGCGCGGGATGGCGACGAGGTGGAGCACGGCATCGATCCCGGCGACGGCCGCCGGCAGGGAGGTCGGTCGCGTCACGTCACCGACCCGCGTCTCGAGCGCGTCGCGCTGCGGAGCCGTCAGTCGCCCGGCGACGAGCTCGCCGGAGTTCGGGCTGCGGACCATCGCGACGACCCGATGCCCGGCATCGATGAGCGCCGGGACCGCACGGCTCCCGACGAAGCCGCTGGCACCGGTGACGAGGATGGTCGACATGCGTTCGAGAGCACTCGCAGCTACGATCCGCCGGATCGGCGGGACACGGGGGCGCCGGAATCGTAGCATCGCCCGATGACCGACCAGCCGCTGGACCCGGCCGCGCGCGCCCGTCGCCGGCTCATCGCAGCCCTGCCGAAGGCCGAGCTCCATCTCCATCTCGATGGCTCCCTGCGCGTGGATACGGCCCTGGAACTGGCGCGCACGCGCGGGATCGATGCGCCGCGCGACTGGACCGGGATGTCGGCCGCCCTCATCGCCCCCATGCCGTGCGTGTCCCAGGCCGACCTGTTGCGCGCCTTCGACCTGCCCATCGCGCTGATGCAGGACGCCGAGGCGCTCGAGCGGATCACGGCCGAGCTCGTCGAGACCAAGGCGGCGGACAACGTCCGGTACGTGGAGATCCGCTGGGGGCCGCAGGCTCCACGTCGCTGGCGGCCTCTCCCTGGCGGACGGGATCGCGGCCGTGTGCGCTGGCGCGCGCGAGGCGGCGGCCCGGACCGGCACCGTGGTCCGCCTCATCTGCACGGCCCTGCGCTCGCACGATCCGGCGGGCAACGTCGTTCTCGCCGAGACCGCGGCGCGGTTCCGGGACCAGGGGCTGACCGGCTGGGACCTGGCCGGGCCGGAGGAGGCCTACCCCGATCCGCTGGACCACGCCCAGGCGTTCGAGGCGGCGCGTGCCGGGGGCCTGCGCATCACGACCCACGCCGGGGAGTGGGGTGGCGCGGACCAGGTTCGGCGGGCACTTGCCGTGGAACCGGAACGGATCGCCCACGGCCCGGGCGCCATCGATGACCCGGAGCTGTGCGCCGAGCTGCGGTCGCGCGCGGTGACGCTGGACCTCTGTCCGACCTCGAACTGGCAGGCCGGGATCGTGCCGTCCGTCGCGGCCCACCCGCTGGCCCGTCTCCAGCGTGCCGGCGTGTCCGTGACCCTCAACACCGACGACACGACCGTGTCCGACATCACCCTGTCCGAGGAGTACGTCAACGCGGTCGAGCGGATCGGGCTGACCGTCCCCGAGCTGTGGGCCATCGATCGGCGGGCGCTCGATGTCGCGTTCGCCGACGAAGCGACCCTGGTGCCGCTGCGCACCGCGTTCGACGCGTGGGCGGCCGGGATCCCGGAGCTCGACGATCAGACGCGTAGCGAGCGTCAGCCGGCGAGCTCCTCCAGCGCGGCGGCGAGCTGCGCGGCGTCGGCCGCGATGGCGGTCGGGTGCTCGCTGCCGGGGAGTCCCTCGACCTGGTCCCGCGTCGTGACCCCGGTCAGCATGAACACGCAATGCGCCCCGACCGCGCGCGCCGCGGCGAGATCCGTCCCGATCCCGTCGCCGATCATGATCGCCTCGCTGGCGTGCCGGCCGACGGCCTCCGCGGCGAGCTCCAGCAGGTGCGGCGCGGGCTTGCCGATCGACAACGGCGTGACCCCGGACGATGCTTCGAGCGCCGCCGCGATGCTGCCCGCCCCGGGTCGCAGGCCGCGCTCCGTCGGGTAGACCGGATCGCGGTTCGTCGCGATGAACCGGGCACCGGCACGGATGCAGTCCGAGGCGGCGGCAAGTCGCAGGTAGGTCAGGTTCGGATCGAGGCCGCTGACGACGGCGTCCGGTGCTCCGGCGGCTGCCCAGCCATCGATGCCCTCCTGGTGCATCCGCGTCGCGGCGTGCCCGGCGGTCACGACCTCGAGACCGACGTCGCGCAGCTCGCGCTCCAATCCCCCGGCACCGACGACGAGCACTCGCTTGACCCCGGTCTCGTGGTTGGCGATGTGGAGCGCGGTCGCCCGGGCCGACGACACGACGGTGTCCGCGGTGATCGGGGCGCCCATCGCGGCGAGCCGCGTGACGTAGTCGGCCCGGTAATGCATCGAGTTGTTCGTCACGTAGACGACGTCATCGCCGCGGGCCGCGCGATCGGCCAGGACAGCGGCGACACCCGGGACGGGGTCGCTGCCGCGATACACGACGCCGTCCAGGTCGACGAGGAGGAGCAGGCTCACGGCACCGATCGTAGCCGGGCATCCGACGACGCGTACGATGGCGTGGTGACGAGCCTCCCGCGCGACCCGCTGACCGGCACCGAGCGCCTGCTCATCGATGGCACGAACCTGCTGCATGCGCTCTCGCGCAAGGCGGGTCCCGCGCCGCAGGCGGCGCTCATCGGGCGTCTCCGGGCGATCGTCCCGGCGTCGATCGGCATCGAGCTCGTGTTCGACGGCGGACCCGACCGCGGGATGCGCGGTGAACGGGTCGCGTCGGGGCTCATCGTCCGGCACGCCGGTCGACGGACGGCGGACGAGCTGCTGCTCTCCCTCGTCGACGAGGCGCGTGCCACGGTCGGGGCGGCGGGCACGGCCGGGCTGCTCATCGTCAGCGACGACCATGCCCTGCGCGCCGCGCTGCGCGCCAAGGGTGCGCGGACGGCGGGGTCCGCGTGGCTCCTCGGCCGGATGGAACGGCCGCGGCTGTCGTCGCCGTCGGTCGGGAATTGGCGGCCGCCGGCGAGCGCTGGCGGCGGATCGAGGTCCGGTGCGGCGGGGTCGCCCGACGAGGCGGAACGACCAGGCTGGAAGCCGGGTCGAGGCGCAACGACGAAGCGAGGCAACCCGCGCCGAGGTCGACCGTCGTCGGGTAGCATGCCATCGTGAGCATCATCGATACCCTCGAGGAGATGTGGAACGCGATCCTCGGGTTCATGTCCCAGCTCGTGATCCCGGACTGGAACGCCGTCATCGGGTTGCTGCCCGTGCTGATCTTCCTCGGGATCGTCGGTCCGCTGCTCACCATCCTGCCCCTCGGCATCCTCATCTATCAGATCCGCAAGCCGCGGGTGAAGGTGCGCGTGGTCGAGGGTCCGCGCGTCGCCGCGATCGGCGCCGATGGTGAACCGATCTTCCCGCCCGGTCTGCCGTTCTGTCGAAAAGACGCGCTCATCTACCCGTCGGGCACGACGCGCTGTGACAACGACCACGACGACCTCGCGGTGATCTGCCCGATGTGCGGCCTGGGCCGGCCGGCGCTCATCGATACGTGCACCAACTGCGGCCTCGTCCTCAACGTCAAGACGCGGCCGGTCCCGGTCCGTCCCGCCAGCGGTCCCCGCCCGGGCGGGGCCGCGGTTGCCTGACCGGACGAGCGCAGCGCAACCGATGACCGGCGTGCCGCGTCTGCAGAGGCAATGACCATGGCCGAACTCTCGTCCGTCCTGTTCTCCGTCGGCGTGATCTTCGTGGCGCTCGGGTTCGCGGCCCACGTCGGGCACGCGGTGATGCTGGCGAATGGCCGACGGGCACTCCCCGTGTTGAGCGCCACGCGCCAGCCGGCCTACGCGGGCGTCGTGACCGGCTCGTTCGTGACCTCGACGACGCGCGCCGCGGCCGACGGACCCACGCTGGCCGCCTCGCCGACGTTCCTCTCGCGGGCGGCGACGCTGCTCACGGTCGTCGCGGTCGTGGCCCTCGGGGCCTCGCTCCTGCTCCGCGGGATCGTGGTCGGCCGTGGACCGTGGGGCAACATGTTCGAGTTCACGGTCGCGTTCTCGTTCTCGATGGTCACGGGTTATCTCGTCCTCGCGCGCCGCTACGCGATCCGCTCGATCGGGTTCATCCCGCTGGGGGTGGCACTCACGCTCCTGCTGTACGCGTCGAGCCTGCCGTCCGAGATCGAGCCGCTCGTGCCGGCCCTCCAGAACGCGCCGCTGCTGACGATCCATGTCGGGATGGCCGTCATCTCGTACGGGATCTTCGCGACGTCGTTCGCGGCCGGCATCGGCTACCTGCTCCAGGGCCAGACCGATCGATTCTCGTGGCTGCCGTCGCACAAGGTGCTCGACGAGGTCGCGTATCGGGCGGTCATCATCGGCTTCCCGATCTTCGCGACGATGATCATCCTCGGGTCGTGGTGGGCCTCGATCGCCTGGTCGCGCTACTGGGGCTGGGATCCGAAGGAGACCGCGGCGCTCGTGACCTGGCTGATCTACGCGGTCTACCTCCACGCCCGGAACCGGCGGTCGTGGGCCGGCCGGCCCGCCGCGCTGCTGCTCGTCGTCGGCTTCGGGATGGTGCTGGTCACGTATTCCGGCTCCCTCTGGTTCACCGGCCTCCACGCGTACTCCGGCCTGTAACGGTGGCGGAGGGGGGCGGGCACCTGGGCGGTCGTGGGTGGCCGCGATCGGGTCTGATCGGGCTGGTTGCGCTCGCGGCCCTGGTCACGGGCGGCTGCCAGTACCTCCTCGGCTTCGATCCTTCGGACCCGAGCTTCACCGATCCGAAGCCGCTGGCGTCGTATGCGTCCGGTCGGGCGACCATCACGATCGGGTCGGATCCGGCGATCGTGCTCGACGAGCTGACCCGACCCGGAACGTTCGATGCCGTGTACGGCGGCGAGGCATCGTTCCACAACGCGGCCGGTTGGTACGTGCGCATCTCCGGCGCGTCGACGACGAGTGGCTTCATGGGCCCGGGCGGATTTCTGCAGCTCGACCGGATCATCGATGGCCAGCATTGGACGATCTGGGATCCGACCCGCTGCATCGTCACGGTCCAGTCGGTCGACGAGAAGGCGCTGCGGGGCACGGCCTCCTGCAAGGGCCTCCGCTGGAGCGACGCCCTGGGCTTCGGCATCGGCTCCCTCGAGCCGACCTACATCGAGGGCGAAGACCCATTCGACGCCGAGATCACGTTCGAGGCGACCCCGACGTCGACCCGCGTCAGCTGACCGGCCCGGCCCGCACCGCGCTGGCCCGGCCAGCCTGACCCCCGCCGCCCCGGCCGCGGCCCGCACCCGGCGCCAACCATGAACAACTTGCCTGTGAGCCACGTTATGGCCGACGTGGCGGTCAATCGGGGGCGAATCTGCACCCGGACCTGACGTAGCGGTGCTGGTGGGCGCGTTATGTCACCGAAAGCGTGTCACCGGGCGGTCGCGTCGCCGACGGTCGGCCATTACTTGGCTCCTGCGCAAGTCCTTCATGGTTCCCGGCCTGTCCCGCGCTTCCGCACGGGCGACCGAACGCGGTGCCTCGCCGCATATCCGTCCGAAGCCGTCCCGTGCTCGACGCGGTCCCAGAGTGAGAGCGCCGCGATCCGTCGATCGGGCTGCCGCAACCAACTCCGGACCGACCGCCCATCGACCGGGAAGGCGTTCCGCAGCAGCACGCGATGCGCAGCGAGACGAGCTCGATTCGTTCGCCCGTTGGCCACGATGACCCAGGTCGAGATCGACAGCGGATCCCAGCCCCGCTCCTCGGCGATCGTGCGGGCGAGCCGCCGTCGCTTGTCCATCTGGCCGATCAACTCGTTGACATCGACGATATCCGTCTTGAGCTCGATGATCACGAGCGCCCGGAGCCCCGGGTGCCAGGCAAGGATGTCGATGATCCCGCGTTCGCCGTGGATCGAGAACGAGACCTCCGGCTCGAGCGTCCATTCGGGCAGCTCAGCGGCGAACCATCGTGCGACCGATTCGTGCAGCCCGGCGTGGCGACCGTTCACCAGGCGATCCAGGTCGGCACCGCGAGAGCGAGCAGTCAGCGCGACCTGGATGTCGAGCGCCCGAGCGGTGGCAAGAAGGGTCCCGAGCGTGATCCGCTCGAGATGACCCCGTTCGATCCGGGAGATGACCGACGGATCCAGCCCGACCTTCTTCGCCACGTCGAGTTGGCGCCAGCCACGCCGGATCCGGACCGCCCGAAAGCGCGCCCCGAGCTGTTGGAGCTGATCCATGGCCGAACTGTGGACATGACCGGTCTACCCGAGGTCACCTATCGCTTACCAGCGACTCACCCCGGCCGGCGCCCGGAAGGTTTCAGTACCGCGGTCGGTTCGCCCAGGGTGGCGGCACGCCCGCATCCAGCCACGCACCGCCACGCGCCGCCGGCTCCTGGGGCTTGCCCTCGGTCGCCTTCGGTGGCGGTGGCGTCCACGCTTCGGCCGCGACCGGATGGATCGGCGCGAAATCCCGGAACTGGAGGATCCGCCGCTCGAACTTCTCGAGCAGCTCCGGATGGACCGCTTCGACCTCGGCGAACACGGCCTCGAGCTCATCGGCGATCAGCTCGTCGCGCTCGATCAGCGCGTTGGCGAGGTGGTGGATCGCCGGCTCCTTCTCGCGCAGCAGTCGCTCGGTCTCCTCGTACAACTGGTCGAGCAGCTCGTGCGCGGCGACCAGGACCGGTCCGATCGGCGGGTCCTCGGGGCGCAGCGGGATGATGATCTTGGTGGGGCCCATCGCGAAACGACCGACGTATTGCTCCGCCGCGTACGTGGCGCCAAGCAGATCGCTCGATGGCCCGGTCGAGAGCGTGTCGAGGAATCGGGCCTCGACCACGTGCCCCGCCAGCGCGACCATGATCTGGGTCTCGATCCAGCGGGCGTACATCGACGTCCGTTCCTCGAGCGGCTTCTGCTGGACGTACCCGAGGGCGTGGCCGCGCCGGATGATCGTCGCCTTCGAGATCCGGTACGACGGCCGCAGGTAGCGCGCCGCGACCGCGTGGCCCGCCTCGTGATAGGCCGTCTCGCGTCGGTCGGTCAGGTTCCACGACCGGATCGGCTGCTTGAGCCCGATCTGGCGCTCATCGGTGGCATCGAGCCAGTCCTTGTAGGTCAGGAAGTCGCGGCCGTCGTGGTGGGCCTGGATGAGCGCCTCGTTGATGATCGTCTTGATCATGACCGGGGTCCAGCCCATCGAGTCGTTGATGAGCAGGTCCATCGGGATGGCCGGGTCGTGGCGCTTTGCCGCGAGGTAGTGCTCGATGATGTCCCGTCGTCCGTCGGCGTCCGGGACGTGGACGACGAGCATCCGGTCGAGCCGACCCGGCCGGACGAGGGCCTGATCGAGGACCTCCGGCCGGTTCGTCGCACCGATGACGAAGACGAGTGGCTTGTTCACGGCCGGTCCGCGGATGAGCCCGAACCAGCGCAGGATCTTGAACCGCCAGCGGTCCTCGACCAGCTCGCCCAGCGAGTCCATCTGGTTCAGCAGGGTGTTGAGGCCCATGCTGCCGCCACCCATGAACCCGCCGACGAACATGCCACCGGTCTGGCTGCCGCGCGACTGCCCGATCGAATCGAGCTCGTCCATGAACAGGATGCAGGCGCCCCGCCGGCCGGGCTCGGCGTACTTGCGCGCGAGCCCGCGCGCGTCGCGGAACAGTTTCATGATCATGAGCTGGGTCATGCCGACGAACATGCCCTGCAGCGAGCTCGAGTCGATGTAGATGAACGGGAGATTGGCCTCCTTCGCGATGCACGCGGCGAGGAACGTCTTGCCCGTGCCCGGGGCGCCCGACAGGAGCATGCCCTTGGGCATCTCGCCACCGCGCAGCTCGAATTCCTTGACGCCCCGCAGGATGCCGACCGTGGTCTTGGCATGTTCCAGCAGGTCCGGCTGGCCGCGGTAGTTCTCGAACGAGAGGCCGATCTGCGGGTCGTCCGGCGTGACCGTGTACTTGCGCGGCCGCGACAGGAACCAGAACAGGATCCCGAACTGGAAGATGATGTAGGTCGCTGCGAACGACAGCTGCAGCGCGAACGCCGGCGCCGCCGCCACCAGCCCGAACACCATCTGGATGACCTCGGCCGTACCGTTGATCGCAACGAGCAACGTCAGCACGGCGAGCAGGATCATCAGGCGAATGAGGTTGCGGTCCCAGACGAAGCCAAGGTGCGCCCCGAAGGCCCGGATGCGGTTCACTTGAAGCTCACGATCTGGCCGTTCGTCGTCTGCACGATGAGATGCCTGGACACCGGCACGCCCCCGGCCATCCGTCCCGTGATGATGAGTCCGGTCGCCGTCCGCGGACCGTCGACGTAGGTCGAGAGGGTCTCGACGGTGCCGACCTCCATGAGTCGCATGGCCTGCAGCTCACCGGCGAGCCAGCGATACGGATCGGTCACGACGTTTCCCTCGTCATCGCGGATGGCGGCCACGGCAGATCGCACGGCGTCGAGGTCATTGCCACGCAACGACTGGACCATCCCGACGACCGATGCCGGAGCCTCCACCCCCGCGGTCACGGGATTGCCCCCGACCGTCGGTTCCGCCGTCTGGGCGACCTGGAACCGCGCGTACCCAAGGGCCACCCCCGCGCTGAAGATCGCGACCATGACGACGAACCGCACCACACGTCCGAGTCCAGCGAGGGCCACCAACCGTCGTCGCCGACCGCGTTCGATCGCCGCCGAGGGTTCGGCCACCACGGGCGCGCTCGCATCGGGTGCGCTGGGTTGCGCGTTGGGCTGCGCGACCGGTGGCGCCAACGGCGCAGCCTGATCCGCGGCGACCGGGTCGGTGGGTGTCGCCAGCGGTTCGCTCATGGCTCGATCGGTGTCGGGGGAATGATGAGGGCGGCCTGCCCGCCCCGACTGACGACTCGCCAGCTGAGCAGGTCGGGGCTCCCGTCGGTCGCCTTCAGCGCGTGGGCCGCATAGGTGTGGAGACTGATCGATCCGGCGTTGTAGGAACCGAGATGGATCGGCGGATCGACCTGGAGGTACTCCGCCTTGAACTTCGTCGCGCGAGCCAGGGTGTCGGTCGCGACGCCCATGCTCTTGAGCGTGGCCTGATCATCGGCCACGAAGGCGTTGATGAACTGTCGTGCGACGGGCGACTCGGCGGCGACCGACTCGACCTCCGGCTGGGGCGACAGGTCGGAGATCACGGTCGGCACGAGGAAGCCGAGCAGGCCGCCGACCGCGAGCGTGGCAACCGCGCGCGAGATCCACCGAACCACTTTTCGCCGTCGACGCATGCCTGGCCTCGAACCCCCGACGATCCGTCACGCGACACCGTCTCGCTTACGGCGTCGCGTGTCAACGACCGATTCGTCGTCGGGGGCGCATCGGATGGGCGAGGACGCGACTCAGCGGGTGCGGGTGACCTTGTTGAGGTTCCGCGGCGCTTCCGGGTCGAGGCCACGCGCCCGGGTGAGGTACAGCGCGTGAAGCTGCCCGACGACGATCGAAACGATCGGCCCGAGCCACTCGGGCGTGCCCGCCGGGAGGCGGAGCGGCCAGCGGGCCAGGGCCAGGGCCTGGTCCTGGTCGGACACGATCGCGAGGTCCGCCGCGAGCTCGGCGCGCAGCCGACCGAACAGATCGACGAGCGGCGCGAACGTGGGGCCCGGACGCACCGTCCCGAGGACCGGAACGCCAGGCTCCAGCAGGGCGAGCGGCCCGTGCTCGAAGTCAGCGGCCGAGTACGGGTCGGCGAAGACGTGGGCGAGCTCCTTGATCTTGAGCGCCCACTCGCGCGCGGTCGCGTACTCGTAGCCGCGCGCGAGCACGAGCAGGCGGGTCGCGCCGGCCTGATCGGTCGACATCGAGCGGATCTCGGGTTCGAGGGCGAGCGCGGCGGCCATCGCGCCCGGGATGGCGTCGAGGGCTGTGGTATCCGCCGGGTCCGCGGTCATGGCGGCCGACAGGGAGGCGATCGCGAGGAGCTCGGTGGTGTACGTCTTGGTGGCGGCGATCGCGAGTTCCGGCCCGGCCCCGAGGTCGATGGTGGTCTCGGCGGCCGTCGCGAGCGCCGAGGCCGGGTCATTGGTGATGGCCAGGGTGGGCGCCCCCTGCCGCCGGCCTTCCTCGATGACGGCGACGACGTCGGGCGAGGCACCGGACTGGCTGATGCCGACGACCAGCGATCGATCGAGCCGCGGCTGCGCCCCGTACAACGAGATGACCGACGGGGTCCCGAGCCCGACCGACAGCGCGTGGCGGACGCCCAGGACGTACTGCGCGTAGATCGCCGCGTGGTCGCTCGTGCCGCGGGCGGCGATGACGACATGATCGATGCCACGCGCGCGGATGGCCTCCGCGAACGGCCCGACGACCTCGGGGGCGCGGCGCAGGAACCGGGCGGCGACCTCGGGTTGTTCGAGGATCTCGTCGCGCAGGGTCACGGGTGAGCGGGGGCTGTGCCGTCGGCCATCGCGCCGGTTACCCCGCCAGATGTCACTCCCTCGGAACGTACGGCGATCAATCCGCCCAGGATCCACCGATCCGTGGAGCCCGCGGCCCGGATCGGTGCGCCACTCGTGCTTGGCTCGCCGCTCAGGCGCATCGCCGCCGGTCGAATCGGACCGTTTCGGCTCGCTTTGGCCGCCGTACGTTCCGGCGGCGATACATCTGACGGTGTTCGGGGAGCCGCGCGTATCGAGATCGCGGTCGGAAGCCCTCCCTGACCCGGCAACGTCGGGCCAGCGTTCGGGTTCGGAGTCGCGGCGCGATCAGGCGGTGTCACGGCCCGACGCGGACCGGCAGCCGGCCGAGCGGTTCGGCCTCGCCGGCAAGGACGGCCGCGAGAGCATCGAGCGAGGCAGGCAGGATCGAGTACGTGGCCAAGGCGGTCGCGGTCGACGGGTAGGCGGCGACGTCCCACGGGCCGCGCAGCGCGACGGCCACGACCGGAGTTCCGGTGGCGACCACGGCCTCGACAAGGTCGAGCTGGGAAGGTTGGCGGTGGCCGTCGATCGTGCCGATGACCACGGCTCGTGCGTGGGCGGCTCGGTCGCGCACGGCGGCGATCGAGGCTGCGTCCGGTGCCTGGTCGACGACGATCTCGTCCACGTCCGGATGGTAGCGACGCAGCGCGGTCGCGAGACCGGGTCGGACCGACGAGGAGGTATCGGCCGGGGTCAGGTCGGCTGGTTGCGGCATGACGGCCAGGACCGGTGCGGCGTCGCGGCCGGAGCCGTCACGGCCGGAGCCGTCGCGGCCAGCGGCATCGGCCCGGAGCAACGGCAGGAGCCCGCCTGGATCACGCACGAGCGTGATGGATCGAGCGGCCAGTTCCGCGGCGAGCGCCTGGTGCGCGGCACAACCGACGACCGACAGGTCCGGTGCCGGCCCGGCCGTTCCCAGCCACGCGCGGAGCGCGGCCACACGACGTTCCGTGGCGGCCATCTCGGTCGGATCCAGCAACTCGCGCGACACGGCCCGGACCAGCGCGTCCTCGATCCGGGCGAGTGCCTCGGGGTCGGCGGATGCGAGCAAGAGGTCCACGCCCGCGCGAACGGCCGCGACCACATCGAGCACCTGGGCCGGGCCCTGGGCGAGCGCCTCCATATCGAGCGCGTCCGAGATCGTCACCCCCTCGAAGCCGAGATCGCGCCGCAACAGGTCGGTCATGACGGCCCGTGACAGCGTCCCGGGCAGATCGTCGCGCCCGGTCACGGCCGGCACGGCCATGTGCCCGGACATCGCGACCCGTGCCCCGGCCGCGAACGCGGCCCGGAACGGCACGAACTCGCGGGCGTCCAGCACGGAACGCGGCGCCGCGACGACCGCCAGCCCGTGGTGGGTATCGGTCGAGATGTGCCCCAGCCCCGGAGCGTGCTTGACCGTGGCGGCCACCCCGGCCGCTTGCAGCCCGCGGACCATCGCCGAACCGTGCCGGGCCACGACCGCCGGGTCGTCGCCGAACGAGCGGATGCCGAGTGCCGGGTTGGCCGGATCGGACGCGATATCCAGCACCGGGGCGTAGACGACGTTCACGCCCATGGCCCGTGCCTCGGTCCCGATCGCGAGCGCGACCCGCTCGGTGAGGGCGAGATCGTCGACGGCGCCAAGCGCCATGTTCCCGGCGAACGCCGTGGGTCCCTCGCCCAGCGCGAGAAGCTGCCCGCCCTCCTGGTCGGCCGCGACGAGCATCGGCGACGACCCGGGCGCGGCATCCGGCGACGACGCGGGCGCGGCGTGGGGGAGCGCCGCGCCCGCGCGCTGGAAGGCAGAGGTGAGTTCCAGGACCTGCCCCGGAGATCGCACGTTGTGAAAGCGGAACAGGGTCAAGCCCGCGGCCGGTGCCGCGGCCAACCGCTCGGCGATCCGTGCCGGCAGCTCCTCGCCCTCGAACGCGAGCATGACCCGCCCGAGGATCGCCTCGCCACGATTCACGGTCGCGAGCCCCGGGCCGCGGCGCCACACACCGCGGCGCCACGCACCGCGGCGCCACGCACCGCGATGCCACACAGCGTGACCCCGGACGCCCGCCAGCTCACCCCTTGACGGCCCCCGCCAGCCCGCGCACGAAGTAGCGCTGCACGACGATGAAGAACAGCAGGATCGGGATGACCGTGATCGTCACGCCGGCGGCGATGGCCCGGAAGTCGGACGCGAAGAAGCCCTGCAACGCCGCGAGCCCGACCGGCAGCGTCATGCCCTCCGGCGTGTGGAGCATCAGCGACGGCCACAGGAAGTCGTTCCACGACGTGACGAACGTGAAGATCGCCACCGCGGCCAGCGACGGCCGGACGATCGGCAACAGGATCGACCACCAGATCCGCCACTCCCCCGCCCCATCGACCCGGGCCGCGTCGATCAGGTCGTTGGGCACCGCCCGGAACGCCTGGCGCAGCAGGAAGATGTTGAACGCGCTCACGATGTTCGGGAAGATCAGCGCCGGCAGCGAGTCGTAGTAGCCGAACACGTTGACCGCCAGGATGAAGCTCGGGATGTACGTCAGCTGCGCCGGCACGATCAACGTTGCGAGCAGCGCGTAGAAGATCGCCTCGCGACCGATGAACCGCATCTTCGCCAGGGGATACGCGGCCAGCGCGGCGACGAACATGCTCAGCAGACCGGTCGCCACCGCGACCGTCGCGCTGTTCAGGAAGAAGCTCGCGATGGGCAGCGTGTCCCAGACCTTGACGTAGCTCGCGAGCGTCGGGTCGTTCGGCAGGAACTGCGGCGGGACCGAGGTGATGACGTCGGCCGGACCCTTGATCGAGGTCAGCAGCATCCACACGAACGGGAACACCGTGACGACCGCGAACGCGGTCAGGACGACATACCAACCGCCGTCGCGGACCCAGCGCGACCGACGCCTCGACCGGCGACGAGCGGTCTCGCCGGCACGCGGGTCGCTGGCCAGACGGGCGGACATCGGCAGGTCGCTCATCCCTCGCCCTGGCCCCCACGCTCGAGCAGCCGGACGTTGACGATCGAGAAGACCAGCGTCACGGCCAGCAGCGCGATCGCGATGGCCGAGGCGTACCCTGCGTTGCTCCGCTGGAACGCCTGTTGCCAGAGGTAGAAGACCATCGTGACGCCGCTGTCGAGGATGCCGCCGGTCCGGTTCGTCAGGACGTAGATCTCATCGAACACCTTGAGCGCGGCGAGGCTCGAGATGACGGCCACGAACACGATCTGCGGGCGGAGCGCCGGGATGCTCACGTAGCGATGCTTCTGGAAGTCGGTGGCGCCATCGATGCGGGCCGCGTCGTACAGCTCCTCGTTCACGTTCTGCAGGCCGGCCAGGAAGATGACGGCGTAGTAGCCGATGCCCGCCCAGATCGTCAGCAGCATCGCGATCGGCAGCACGAGCGATGGCGTCGTGAGCCACTGGATCGGCTCGTCGATGACGCCCCACGACTGGAGCATGCCGTTGATGAACCCGGTCCGATCGAACAACCAGCGCCACGACAGCCCGATGGCGATGCTGCCGCTGACCGCCGGCACGAAGTACAGGGCGCGGTACATGTGGATCCCGCGCAGCTTCCGGTTGACGACGATCGCGAGTCCGATCGAGAACACGATCAGGATCGGCGTCACGAGCAGGTAGACGAGCGAGTGGGTCAGCGCCAGCCAGAACGTCTCGTCCTCGATCAGGCGCTGGTAGTTGTCGAGGCCGGTGAAGACCGGTGGCCGGACGATGTCGTAGTCGGTGAAGCTGTAATAGATGACCGCGAAGATCGGGTACACGACGAATACGCCGAGCAGCACCAGGGCCGGCAAGAGGAACAGGTACGGGGTGGCGCTGCGTTTCCGGGTCATCGGCGGGTCCGGTGCTCCGCTGCGAGGGAGTTGGCCCGCCTCTCCTGGGGGCGAGAGGCGGGCCGGATGAACGTCGAGCGAATGGCTACGGAAGCAGCTTGTTGGCTTCCGTGACCGCGTCGGTCAACGCCTGTTGTGCCGGGACATCGGCGAAGAGCGCCTTCTCGATGTGATCGAGCACGATCGCGTTGACGTCGGCCTTCTTGGGGACCGTCGGAACGATGTCAGCGTACGTGCTGACGATGTCCTTCGCGATCGGTCGAGCGCTGTCCTCGATGAGCTCGGGCGTCGAGCTGAAGAACGGGTCGTCATACGCCGCCGCGGACGACGGGTAGATCGGAACCTGCTTGGAGAACTCGACCATGCTCCGCGGGTTCGTGAAGAACTGCGCGAGCGCGATGGACGCGTTCGGGAACTGGGTGTCGGCCTTGACGGACATGCCCATCAGGCCCTTGCCGAGGACACCGGACTTGCCGACGGGTGCCGGCACGACGGCGAGGTCCTCGTACAGCGCGGCATTGTTCGACTTGACTTCCCGGATGAGGTTCGGGCCGGTCTGGTAGAACGGCGCCTGCCCGGCCGAGAAGATCAGCAGGCCGACGCGGTCTTCAGCGGTGGTCAACGCAGCCGTGTCGACGGTGCCGGCCTTGACCATATCGACATACATCTGGAGCCAGGCCACGCCCTCGGCGGAGTCGAAGGTGAAGGCACTGGAATCGTCGTTGAGGATCTTGACGTCGCCCTCGTAGGTCATCTGCGCGAGCAGGTCGTTGACCGTGAGGCGCAGGTCGCACAGGGCGCCGGTCTTGTCCTTGATCGTCTGGCAGATGGCCGGCAGGCCGTCGATGGTCTTGGGGAAGTCGGCGACCGAGAGGCCGGCGCCCTCCTCGTAGATGCGCTTGTTGATGAGCTCGACCGAGATGCCCTGGTACCACGGGAACTGGAAGTTCTTGCCGTCGACCAGCTGGGACTTCCAGAGGCCCTCGAAGTAGATGTCCTGGACGGCCGGGGGAACTCTCGAGTCCAGCTCGAGGAGCAGGTCCTTGCTGGCGTAGTCGGAGACCCAGCCCTCACCGACGGACAGGTTGATCACGTCCGGGGCATTGCCGGCCGCGAAGGCGTTGTTGAGGTCTTCCTGGAACGTGCCCTGGTGGTCCTCCCAGTTGACCTTGACGCCTGGATACGTCCCCTCGAAGCGGGTGATCGTGTCCTTGATGTACTGGTCGAAGGTCGGTGACAGGAAGTAGGTCCAGAGACCGATCTCGGCGTTCGCCTCGACGCCGGTGATGACCGCCTCGGCCGGATCGACGGCGAGCGGGCTCGGGGCGGCGGACTCGGCCGGGGCCGAAGCGCTCGGCTCGGTGGAAGCGGGCGCCGGTGTGGCGGCCGCCTGGGAAGCCGGCGCGCTCGCCGACGGGGTCGTGCCGGTGCAGGCCGCGACGGCGATGATCGCCGCCATCGCCAGGCCCAGGGTTCGCTTGGTGTGCATCACTCCTCCTCAGTGCTCCTCTCATGCGTGGTGTGGGTGGTCGCGTTGGCAGGTGCGCGGGGTCGGTCAGGCGTGGCGGACCACCTCCGTTCCCCTGGCGGTCGCGCCGGGTGCGACCGCGGTCTGCGGCTCGGCAGTCGGCACGGTGGCCGCGTCCTGCCCCTCGACGGCGGTCCTCGCCACAGCGACGGCGCCCCACGCGCCGGCCTCGGCATGCGGTGGCAGGACCTCGACGATGTCGGCCGGCAACAGTTCGCCGGCCAGGTCCGAGGCCGAGCGCATGCGCTCGAGCTCGCGACGCAGCGGACGCTCGAACGGCGCGCCGGCGTGGCTCACGCCACCACCGACGACCACGCACTCGACGTCGTACGTCATGACCAGCAGATGGATGGCCCAGGCGAGACGACGGCCGACATCATCGGTCAGTTCGCTCGCGATGGGGTCGCCGGCGCCGGCCGAGGCGTAAACCTCGATGGCGGACCGTGCGTCAGAACCGCGCTCAGCGGCGCGGCGGGCGATGGACGGGCCGGAGGCGAAGGCCTCGAGGCAGCCGTGCTGGCCGCAGCCGCAGCGCGGGACCGTCGGGGTCGACGATCGCATGGCCGATCTCGCCGGCGAGACCCCGTGCCCCGCGATGGAGGCGGCCGTCGAGGATGACGCCGGCCGCGATCCCGGTCCCGACCGCGAGGTAGGCGATGTCGTCGCGGCCGCCGGCGATGCCGCGGGCGTGGAGGCCGATGGCGGCGGCACGGGCGTCGTTCTCGATGACGACCGGGCGACCGATAGCCGCTTCCAGCGTGTCGCGCAGCGCGAAATCGGTCCAGCCGAGGTTCACCGCGAGCGTGACATGACCCCGTTCCGTGTCGACGCGGCCCGGGACGCCGACACCGATCGCGACGAGGTCGGTGCGGTCGAGGTCGGCCGCGGCAAGGGCCTCGTCGAGGCAGGCCGCGATGGCCGCCGCGGCGCCGTCCTGGTCCGCGACCGTGGAGGCGTGGGTGGCGCGGCCGCGGACCGTGCCCTCGGCATCGACCACGAGCGTCGCGATCTTCGTGCCACCGATGTCGATGCCGGCGACGAGCCCGGGTCCGTTCATCGATGCACCGTCAGGCCGAGCTCACGGGTGAGCAGCAGGGCGCAGGCGCCCAGGAGCGTGACGTCATCGCCGGTGCCGCCATCGATGATGCGGGTCTCGCGGGCGAGCGGCCCGAGACTTCGGCGGCCGACCTCGTCGCGGATGGCCGCGAACCACGGCTCGCCGAGGGCCGCGACCGTGCCGAGGACCGTGATGTGGCGGACGTCGAGCGTGCCGATGACGTTGGCGATGGCCGCCCCGACGGCCCGGCCGGCGGCGCGGGCCGTGGCGATCGCCCGTTCATCGCCGCGGTCGGCGGCGTCGGCGACGTCCTGGATGGTATGGGCGTTCGTGAGGCCGGCCGCGTGGGCCGCGGCGACGATGGCCGGGGCACTCGCCACGGTCTCGAGGCAACCGAACCGGCCGCAGTGGCAGGCGGCGCCGTCGGGCTCCACGACCACGTGGCCGATCTCGCCGGCCCCCTCGCCGTCGCCACCGAACAGCTGGTCGCGCAGGATCAGGCCCGGCGCCGATGCCGCGACCGACCCGGACGACGACGAGGTTGGGCGGTCGGTCGTCGCCGTGGAAGAGGTACGTGGCGAGGGCGGCGGCGCGGCTGTCGTTGGCGACGACCGTCGGGAGGCGGTGACGCTCCTGGAGGATCGCGGCCAGTGGCAGGTCCTGCCAGTCGAGGTTGACGGCCCAGCGGATCGTGCCGTCCTGGTCGACGATGCCCGGCGTGCCGACCCCGATGCCGAGGATCGGGCTCGTGGCCTCGGCGCGGACGTCGTCGATGAGGTCGTGGACGAGCTGGATCGCGGCGTCGCCGTCGGCGCCATCGAGGTCGCGGTGGCGGCGGGTCGTGAGCTCGCCGCGGAGGTTGGCGAGGGCCGCGGTGAAGGTGCGCTCGCCGAGGTCGAGGGTGATGACGGTCCGGGCGTCGTCCCTGAGCGCCACGAGGGTGGGTTGCTTGCCGCCGGTGCTGGGGCCCCGGCCGACGTCGGTGGCGAGGCCGTCCTGCTCCAGGTCCGCGACGAGCTCGCCGACGCTCGTTCTCGTGAGGCCCGTGAGGCGCGCGATGTCGGCGCGGCTGATCGGGCCGAGGTCGTAGAGGGCGCGCAGGACGAGGGCGGCGTTGTGGGCACGCGTCTGCGCGTGCGTCGCCTTGGCCGGGAACTCGGTGCGTGCCACCTGGTTCGGTGCCCCTCCTCGTGTCTCGACGGCGGCCGCGCCACTTCGTCCATCGAGTTGACAAAGCGCATCGTAGCCGCGGGTGGCCCTTTGTCAAGAGGCAGGACAAAGATGCCGAGGCGGGCGTGCGTGCCTCCGGATGCGTGGTGGCCTCGAACGTACCCCTAGTCGTCCGGGGCCACCCGCGCCCGGCGTTCCAACATCGCCTCGAAGGCTCGGGCGTTGTGGACCGCACAGGCTCGATGGTCGTTGTTGAAGAACACGAACCCGTCGCGGACCGGCACGCGATCGACCCACGACCGCAGCGCCCGCGGTCCGTAGCACGGCCGAGGTGTGGCCCTCCCCTGGTGCAGCCGAACGTACGTCCAGTCGGACGTCGTCCAGAGCGGCGTGATCGGCCCGCGCCGGTCGGCCAACACGAACGCCGCCCCGTGCTCGCGCAGCAGCTGGCACAACTCCGGCACGAACCAACTCTTGTGCCGCGGCTCGACCGCCACCGGCACGGCGCCCCGGAACGCCCGAAGCGTGGCGTCCAGCCGATCCAGGTCGATCTCGAGGCTCGGTGGCAACTGCAACAGCACCGCCCCGAGTCGATCGCCCAGCTCGCTCGCGCGCTCCATCAGGAACTCGACGGGCGCCCGCGGATCCTCGAGCCGCCGAACGTGCGTCAGGTACCGACTCGCCTTGACCGCGAACCGGAACCCATCCGGGCACCGCGTCGCGCCACCCGCGGAACGCATCGGCCTTCGGCATCCGGTAGAACGTGACGTTCAACTCGACCGTGTCGAAGTGCTCGGCATAGAACGCCAGTCGATCGCCCGACTTCAGGAACCGCGGATAGAACGGCCCGCGCCAGTCCCGATAGTCGAATCCGGACGTGCCGACAAGGAGCGCCACGGGAGAAGGGTGCCGCGCATCGAGGCACAGCCGCGCCAACGCGGCCCACGACGCCCTTGCGATGACGCGGCGCGCATCATCTGAGCACGAACGCGACGTGCCTAGACTGCGCGTCATGACGCTCGATCGTGTCCTCGGACGGAGCGACGAACTGGCGGTCATCGGCGAGGTCATCGACAGGTTCCCCGATGGCCCCCGCGGGCTCGTCCTCGCCGGGGAGGCGGGCATCGGCAAGACCGTCCTGTGGGCGAAGTCCCCGACAGCAACCACGAGATCCAGGTCGACCAGCCGGCGACCGTCATCGAGACGATCGAGGGCGTCGTCGCGGCCGCGGGCAGCTGACCGTCCCGTGGCGACCTTCCTCGTGGAGCGCTACTGGCCGGGCGTGACGGCGGTGGCGGCGGCGGCCGCCACTGCGACGCTCGCCAGGCCCGGGATGCGGGTGGTCGAGACGATCGTCGCGGCCCCGGACGAGGTCTGCTTCTGGTACGTGGACGCGGCGTCGCCGGACGAGGTCAGGGCGGCGTTCGCGACGGCCGGTGTCCCGATCGACCGCGTGAGCGCGGCCACGGCCCTGCCCGATTTGGCCGCGACCCGGGGCCGTTGATCAGGTCGGCGATTGGCGCCAACCCCCACTCGGTTCTGGTACCAGCCCCGTTGGCCGCGGTCGTCGCGGGCGCGAGACTCCGTACTACCGGAAGCGAAGCATGAGGACGAACACCGATGGACCCGATGACGATGCTGATCATGGCACTCGGGGTGATCCTTGCGATGAACGTCGTGGCCTCAGCTCCGCAGACCGACCGCCACCCCGACAACTGAATACGCCGCTCCACAACTGCATAGCGAGACCGCCGACCAGGGGAACCCCCGGGTCGGCGGTCTCGGCGCGTGGCTCGAACGGTCCGGCGAGTTGAGCCGCGGCGGTGGACGAGCTGGGCGACGACCTCCACCCCCTCGGGAGCGTCAGCCGAAGAGATACCCGACACTTTCCGCAGCAGGCCGAAAGGAAGGTGTCCGCGATGACTCACCTGCTAAGGATCATGCGGCTGACCCTCGGGCTGGCCATCGTCGCCCTGGCCTACGAGGCCTGGACCGAACGGAAGGAGCGCCGGCGGTTCCCGCCGCCAGGGCGGCTCGTGGACGTCGGAGGCTACCGACTCCATCTCAACATCACGGGCGACGAGACGGCGCGGCCAACGGTCATCCTCGATTCCGGGATGGTCTCGTTCTCCTCCAACTGGGCGTGGGTGCAGCCGGACGTAGCCAAGGTCACCCGCGTCGTCGCCTACGATCGCGCCGGACTCGGCTGGAGCGATCCCGGCCCGGGACCGCGTGACGCCGGACAGAGCGCCCGGGAACTGCACACGGCCCTCCGGCGGCTGGGAATCGAAGGCCCATTCGTCCTCGCCGGCCACTCCTACGGCGGGCTCGCGGCCCGCGCGTTCGCGGCCCTCTATCCCGACGAGGTGGCCGGGATGGTCCTGGTCGACGCTTCGCACCCCGACCAGTGGGTCCGGTTCGGCATCTCGAGCAAGGTGCTCGGCTACGGCAACAAGGTCTCGAGCGTCGTGGCGCGGCTGGGCCTCTTCCGGCTCTACGACAAGGAGTACCGGTTGCTCGCCGACGGCCTGCCGCCCCGAGCGCACGCCGAACTCATGGCCCTCGGCAGGACCCCGCGCGCGCTATCGACTGCCGGCGACGCCGCCCTGGCATGGGACGATCGAACGCGACCCCTGGTCAACGACGCTCCCGGGCTGGGCGATCGGCCCGTCATCGTCCTGAGCGTGACCGTGCAACCGAGGATGGCCGACAAGCTGACCGCGCTGCAGGCGGAACTGCCGGCACTGTCGACCCAGAGCCAGCACGTCACCGTCCACGGCGCCTACCACGAAGGCCTGCTCGCGCAACGTGACGATGCCGGCGTGGTCACGGCGGCCATCCTCCGTGTCGTCGAGGCCGTGCGATCCGGACGGCCGCTGGCGGAGTAGTCGCCCGGGCCCCCGAGGCATCCGGCCACAAACCGAACACCCGTTCGTGTTGGTACCCTGTGCACAACCCCACCACGCCCCGTGGACAAGCCACGCAACCCAAGTGGAAACCCCCACCCCCAGCGTGGACAACACAGCCCCGAGCGTGGATGAGCACGAAACCGCCCAAACCACCACATCTAGCGGTACACGACAAAAAGTAACCACTACATCTTGTGTTTTACCCTTGACGACCGCCCCCCATCGGCGTATCGTTCTTGGGGTCGCACACTCGACCGAACAGCCTCGACCGCCCCGCCCTCGGCAGTGTCCGCCGATCCCGGAAGGCAGCCCCCAGAGGCCCAGGCCAGGCAACGACACGGACCGCGCGGCAGCTACCGCGAATGGGCAGAAACAAACAAACGAGAACGGAAACGGGAGGGAGCACCAGATGGCCCGAGGCACCACCAGCACGGTCGCCGAGCACGAGACCAAGCCCAAGGCCACGGCCCACCGTCGCCACGCCGGCCCCTACGGCGCGAGCTTCGACGGCACGGACGCCAACGCCAAGCCGACCAAGGGCCTGACCTTCGAGCGCCGCTGGACCACGCCCGGCATCCATCCCTACGACGAGATCACCTGGGAGTACCGGACCGCCGGCATCGCCAACGAGAGCGGCAAGAGCGTCTTCGAGCAGAAGGACGTCGAGGTCCCCGACTTCTGGTCGCAGCTCGCCACGAACGTCGTCGTGTCCAAGTACTTCCGCGGCCACCTCGGCACCCCGGAGCGCGAGACCAGCGTCCGCCAGCTCATCGATCGCGTCGTCAACACGATCACCGGCTGGGCCGAGACCCAGCGCTACTTCGCCACGGACGACGACCTCCGCACCTTCCAGGCCGAGCTGACCCACCTGCTCGTCCACCAGAAGATGAGCTTCAACTCGCCGGTCTGGTTCAACGTCGGGATCGAGGAGCGGCCGCAGTGCTCGGCCTGCTTCATCAACTCGGTCCAGGACACGATGTCCAGCATCATGGACCTCGCCAAGACCGAGGCGATGCTCTTCAAGTTCGGCTCCGGCGCGGGCAGCAACCTCTCCACGATCCGCTCCTCCCGCGAGAAGATGACCGGCGGCGGCACCGCCTCGGGCCCGGTCTCCTTCATGCGCGGCTACGACGCCTTCGCCGGCGTCGTGAAGTCGGGCGGCAAGACCCGGCGCGCGGCCAAGATGGTGATCCTGGACGCCGGCCACCCGGACGTCATCGACTTCATCGACTCGAAGCTCAACGAAGAGAAGAAGGCCTGGGCGCTCATCGAGGCCGGGTACGACCCCAGCTTCACCGGCGAGGCCTACGGCACGGTCGCGTTCCAGAACGCCAACCACAGCGTCCGCGTCACGGACGAGTTCATGCACGCGGTCGAGCTCGACCAGGAGTGGACGACCCACGCCGTGGTCGGTGGCGCGCCCATGGACACCTACAAGGCGCGCGACATCTTCCGCAAGATGGCCGAGGCCGCCCACGTCTGCGGCGACCCGGGCATCCAGTACGACACGACCATCAACGACTGGCACACGTCCGCGAACACGGATCGGATCCACGCGTCCAACCCGTGCTCCGAGTACATGTTCCTCAACGACACGGCGTGCAACCTGGCCAGCCTCAACCTGATGAAGTTCGTCGACGCGGACGGCGAGTTCGACCCCGAGGCGTACCGGTTCGCGGCCAAGGTGACGCTGACCGCCCAGGAGATCCTGGTCGACAACGCCTCGTACCCGACGCCGAAGATCGAGGAGAACTCGCACAAGTTCCGCCCGCTCGGTCTCGGCTACGCCAACCTCGGCGCGCTGCTGATGAGCCGCGGCCTGGCCTACGACTCCGACGAGGGGCGCAACTTCGCCGCGGCCCTGACCGCGATCATGCACGGCGAGGCGTACAAGCAGTCGGCGACCATCGCCCGCGACCACGGCGGCCCGTTCGCCGAGTACAAGGTCAACGAGGAGCCGTTCCTCCGCGTCATCGGCAAGCATCGGGACGCCGCCTATCGGATCACGCCGGACGGCGTCCCGGCCAACCTGCTCGAGCACGCCAAGGCCGTCTACGACGAGGCGCTGGAGCTCGGCAAGCAGTACGGCTACCGCAACGCGCAGGTCACCGTCCTCGCGCCCACCGGCACGATCGCCTTCATGATGGATTGCGATACGACCGGCGTGGAGCCGGACATCGCGCTCATCAAGTACAAGAAGCTGGTCGGCGAGGGCTTCCTCAAGATCGTCAACCAGACCGTCCCGGCCGCGCTCCGCAAGCTCGGCTACACCGCGGACCAGGTCGGCGAGATCCTCGACTACCTCACGGAGCGCGAGACGATCGAAGGCGCCCCGCACATCAAGGCCGAGCACCTGTCGGTCTTCGACTGCGCCTTCAAGCCGGCCAACGGCACGCGGTCCATCCACTACATGGGCCACGTCCGGATGATGGGCGCGATCCAGCCGTTCATCTCGGGCGCGATCAGCAAGACCGTGAACATGCCGGAGGCCGCCACGGCCGAGGAGATCGAGACGGTCTACCTCGAGGGCTGGAAGCTCGGCCTCAAGGCGATCGCGGTCTACCGCGACAACTCGAAGCGCAGCCAGCCGCTCAGCACGTCCAAGAAGGGCGGCGACGTCATCGACTCCGCCGTCGTGGCGGACCTCAAGAAGCAGCTCGCCAAGGCCCAGGCCGAGGCGGCCCTCCCCCATCGACGGCGCCTGCCGTCCGAGCGGACGGCGGTCACCCACAAGTTCGAGATCTCGGGCCACGAGGGCTACATCACGGTCGGTCTCTACCCGGACGGACAGCCCGGCGAGATCTTCCTGAAGATGGCCAAGGAGGGGTCCACGGTCTCGGGCCTGATGGACTCCTTCGCGACGACCGTCTCGGTGGCGCTCCAGTACGGCGTGCCGCTCAAGGACCTCGTCAACAAGTTCGCCCACGTCCGGTTCGAGCCGAGCGGCTTCACCGGCAACCAGGAGATCCCGATCGCCAAGTCGATCATCGACTACATCTTCCGGTGGCTCGGATCCCGGTTCCTCGACACCGACTCCAAGGCGACGCTCGGCCTGATCGACCGCTCCGCGGTCGTGGTCGACGATGCGCCGCCGGCACCCGCACCTTCCTCGGTTAGTGGAGTGGCCTCAGCACCGGCCCCGGCGATCGAGCCGGTCGTATCGCCGGCGCCGGTCGTTGAGGCTCCCACCACCGACACCGACGCCCCCAAGGCGACAGCCGTGGCGGCCACCCCGGCCGACGCTCCCAAGGAAGAGCTGGCGGTCATCGCGACCAACGGCCACGCCAGCGGTCACGCGGCCAACGGCAACGGTGCCGGCGCGAAGAACGGCGGTGGCGGCAGCGCCTCGCCGATCACGCTGAACCTGGGCGCCACGAAGGTGAGCTTCCAGACCCAGGCCGACGCCCCCAGCTGCGCCGACTGCGGCTCGATCATGGTCCGCAACGGCAGCTGCTACAAGTGCCTCAACTGCGGGAGCACGAGCGGCTGCAGCTGAGCTGCGGCGCGGCAATTGACAACTACTCCCTCCGCAGCGAGGGAGTAGTTTCGCTTCCGCGGCCGCCACTGCCGGTTCGACGAGGAGGTTGAGATGCCCACCGCAAGCGGCCGTAACGATGCTGCGGTGTTGGACATCGTCCTTGGAGAGCGAAGTGGGACCCTCAGCTCACCCGAGGCTGACACCGCCTTTGAGCTCTTCGCGTGCGAGCAGGTCCTTAAGCCTCTCGATCTGTCCGACGAGGAGATCTTCGATGGACACGTTGGCGGCGGAAATGACGGTGGCCTTGACGGTATCTACGTGATCCTTGACGGGAACGCTGTCCTGAATGACACGCCGGTCGTCCAGGATGCGTTCGATCCAGGCAAGATCCGGCGTGGCGCGTCCTTGGACATCCACCTCGTGCAGGCGAAGAAGAGCGCCGGCTTCGAGGAAGCGGCCGTTCAGAAGGCGACGTCGACTGTAGAACTCATTCTCGGTCTAGAGCACGACGAAGATGAGCTTCGCTCCGTCTTTTCGGACGCGGTCGTTGAGAAAGTGCTTCGCCTGCGAAAGGCCTACGCCACGCTCGCGTCCCGCCACCCGCGTATCTCCGTGCACTTTTGGTATGCATCGCTGGGCGACCCTGCGGACGCTGACCCCAAAATCACGGTTCGCGCGGATCAGCTGGCCGCGATGGTCGCGGACAAGGCGTTTCAAGCCGAAGGGTTCGTCCACCTGGTGGGCGCCCGAGACTTGCTGGAGCTAAACAGCCGGCAACGGAGCTACTCGCTGACTCTGGAGTTCTCTGCCAACGCGACAGACGGCCGGAGCCACGTCGCGATAGTCCCATTAGAGAAGTACGTGGACTTCCTGACCGACGAGCAAGGTGAGCTCCGTCGATACATCTTCGATTGGAACGTGCGCGACTACGAGGGAGCGGTCGAAGTCAACCAGGAAATCGTCAAGACGCTAGCTGATCCCGACTCGCCAGAATTCTGGTGGCTCAACAACGGCGTAACTGTGATTTGTTCACAAGCGACGATTTCGGGGCGTGTCTTCAATTTGGACGACGTCCAAATTGTCAACGGTCTCCAGACGTCGGTGACGGCCTTCAACTTCCTTCGCGGGCAGGCGTCTGCTGTTTCGACCGATGGGTCGATCCTTGTCCGGGTGATCGTCACCGATGATTTGGCGACACGGGACCGTGTCATCCGGGCCACAAACAGTCAGACCGCAGTTCCTACGGCGTCACTGCGCGCTACGGATCCAATCCAACGGAACCTCGAGCTCTACCTGCACGGGCACGGATGGTTCTATGACAGGCGCAAGAACTACTACAAAAATCTCGGCAAGCCGCTCGATCGAATTGTGACTATTCCGTTTCTCGCCCAGTCAATCATGGCAATTGGCTTCAGCCAACCAGACAACTCAAGAGCACGTCCGTCGTCAATCATCAAGGACGACGACGAGTACAAGCGTCTCTTTGACCCAGACACGCCAGTAGACCTGTATTTGTTTGCAATCCAGGTTCAGCGGGCCGTCGACGACTACCTGCGATCAGCCGCCGGAGGGGCCGCGCCACAGGAACGCACGAATTTGAGATTCCACTTGGCGACATTGGTGGTCGCCCAGGCGATAGGACAGCGCGTGTATCACCCGTCCCAGTTGCGGCCAATCTTGGGCGTACTGCCAACTGAGCAGGCGCTAACCGATGCCCTTACCCGCCTGAGGACGTACGTGGTCGACTACGTTGCATCGACTGGCGATGATGAGGACAAGATTGCGAAGTCGAAGGACTTCGTCCGGTACATGTTTGAACGATCTTTTGATCACGACGAAACGGTTGGCGAAGTTCCGGAGGAGACGGGCACGCGAGTCGCCGCGGCAACTCCAGGTGAGGCAGCCGCCACGCTTCCCGATAAGTCTCGTCGGCACCAATCGGGGCAATGACCGGACGCAAGCGGGGTCGAATTCGATCACCTAGAGCGTGACCTCGACGCCGTAGCGGGCCGCCAGGTCCGGCACCCAGGCCATGTCGATCGTCGTGCCGAACTCGACGGCGAGCGCGTCCAGGCGCTCGTCGGTCATCTCGTCGCGGGCGGCGAGGTCGGCCATCCGGCGGAACATGTGCTCGAAGGCGCCTGGGGTCAGCAGTTCGATGATGCGGGCCGGCTCCGGGCCGGCGTTCCAGAAGGTGTGCATCAGGCCGCGCGGCTTGAGGATCCAGCTGCCGGGCTCGGCGGTGAACTCGTCGTCCCCGACGCGCGCACCGATGCGGCCGTGGAGCACGTACGACCACTCGTCCGTGTCGCGGTGCGTGTGGGGCGGGACCATGTAGCCGGGCTTGACGGCCATCTCCGTGATCGACAGGGCTCCGAGCGTGGTCTCCGTCGGCACCTTCACCGTCGTATCGATGGGTCCGTCCCAGATCAGCTCCCCCGCCCCGGGCTCGACCAGGTATCGCGTTCGCTCGACGACCGTCATCTCCGCGCCTCCAGACATTTCGCTGCACATCGTTGTGCAATCATGTTGGGCGGACCATAGCGCCGGCGACCATCGTGGTCAATACTTTCGATGCACATGGCTGAGCAGACGAAACGCGAACGATCCCCAACGGCTCGGCGGCCGTACCGGATGGGCCGCCGCCAGACCGCGGTCGAGCAGACGCGCGAGCGCATCGTCGCGGCGACGTTCGACCTCCACGCGACGATCGGCCCATCGCGCACGACGATCCGCGCCATCGCGGACCGCGCCGGCCTCCAGCGGCACACGGTCTACGCGCACTTCCCCGAGCTCGACTCGCTCTACGAGGCGTGCACCGTCCACGGGATCCGCTCGACCGGCATGCCGGAGCCGGAGGGTTGGCGGACGATCGCCGACCCGCTGGATCGACTGCGACATGGCCTGACCGAGATGGTCGCCTGGTACCGGGCGAACGAACAGATGCTCGGCAACGTCCTCTTCGACATCGACCCGAGCGCGCCGCCACCGACGACGCCGGACCCGTTCGAAGTGCGGATGGTCGCGCTGCACGACGCGCTGATGGACGGCTGGGCGATCGAGCCGGACCGCCGGCCGACCCTTGCGGCCGTCGTGGGCCACGCCCTCGCCTTCACGACGTGGCGATCCCTGGCCGGCGGCGGCCTGCCCGACGACCAGGTCGTGGCCGTCCTCGTCGGACTTGTGCAGGGAGTCGTCGACGGATCGATCGCGGGCAGATACCCGCAGGATCAGTCGAAGTACCAGCGGTAGTAGATGATCGGGCTGCCGGGCGGGGAGATCTCGACCATCACCTTGTCCGAGTCGGTCGGGCGCTTGCAGGTCGTCACGACGTAGTCGGACCCGCTCTTGAACGGCGACGGGCCGTCGAACTGGAGGACGTTCCAGGGCTTCGGAGCCGACCGCGAACCAGGGCTCCTCGGCGTCGCCGGCATCTGGCCAGGTCATCGAGAGTTCGTAGCTGACGACCTCAGTCCAGCCCTGGCGATCGGGGTCATCGGTCACGCACTTGAGCGCACCCTCGCGTGGAGCGGTCTTGGCGACCCGAACGTCGATCCCCTGGACCTTCAGCGTCTGGCCGAACGAGCCTGACTTCGTGGTGATCTTGGGCGTGCCCTCCGGCGTCGGATCGTGCGTCGGTCTTGGCGTGGGCTTCGGCGTCGGCTTGGGGGTCGGCCTGGGCGTGGGCTTGGGTGTGGGCTTGGCCGTCGGGTCCGTGGTCGGCGCCGGCGGTTCTGGCGTCGGGTCCGGCGTTGGTTCGGGCGTTGGTTCGGGCGTCGGTTCGGGCGTGGGATCCGGGCTCGGTTCCGCCGTGGGGCTCGGGGAGGGCTCGTCGGTCGGCGACTCGAGCGGGGCGACCGGTCGGATCGCCACGGCCCCGACCGCCCCCGTCGAAGGCGAGGGTGTCGATGCCTCCGGCTCGACGGTCCGGCTGCCGAGCCCACCGACGACCATCCCGACGCCGATCAGGAAGACGAGCGCCAGCGTTCCGCGGGCCACGGAGGCGAAACGGCGCAGAAGGCTCGGGGGCACGTCGGACATCTAGTCGAGCATAGGCACCCCCGAGCCTTGCGCCCCATGGGTCGATGGTCCCGGCAACAAGGAGCGGTCATCAGGTGGCGTCGAGCACGTTGGTCACGCGGCGGCCTCGTCGATCTTGACCTCGATGACCTTCCAGTCGCGCTTGACCTCCTGGACGAGCCAGGTGTTGCCGTCGGGATCCTGGAACGGCATGAACGTCGCGTAGCTGCGCCGCTCGGGATCGACACCGGGCGTCTGGCCGGCCTCGCCGAAGTGGAAGGTGTCGCTGACCTCGACACCGCGGCTCACGAGTTCGTCGCGCGCGACCTCGATGTCGCTGACGCACAGATGCAGCCCGTGGAGCGAACCCGGCGGCATCGAGCCGATCCCCGTCCCGATCGCGATCGCGCAGGCGGACCCGGGCGGGACGAGCTGCACGACGCGGAAGTCCGGGCCCATCTGCGAGTCGACGAGCAGGCTGAAGCCCGCCTTGTTGATGTAGAAGTCCTTGGCGCGGTCGACGTCGGTGACGGGGACCACCACGAGTTCGAGCGTCCAGTCCATGGTTCGTGCCTCCATCGGTGACCGGTCCGAATGGCCGATCTGGAGGTGTAACGCCGGCGCGCGGCGAAACTCATCGGTCGACCGATGATGCCGCCGGGCATCGCGGGACCGGGCTCAGTCCGCCCGGGCTCAGTCCGCCCGCGGCTCCAGCACGACGACCGCCGTATGGGAGCGTCGGGTGGCGTAGCCGTCGACGTCGTCACCGAACTCGGCGAACCTCGCCCACAGGCGCTCGCGTTCCTCGCCCTCGGCCGCCCGACCGCGGACGGAGCGGCTTCCGGTCTTCAGCTCGACCGTCACGTCCGGTTGCGCCTGGAGGTTGAGCCACCACGCCGGCTCGGCTTCGGCCCAGCCGTTCATCGCCATGGTCACGAGGTTCGGCCCATCCTCGTAGTACCCCAGGATCGCGCTTCGCTCCTGACCCGTGCGGCGCCCGACCGTCGTCAGCCGCATCGCTCCCCACTTGCCCGGGCGGGGCGGCCAGAGTCCGCGCCGACCGCCGGTCAGTCGATGGATGGCGCGGTGCACGATCCAGGCGAGGCGAACGAACCAACGCGGTGGGAGGCGTGGGGATTTCGCGGGCTTCTGGGACATGAGCCATCTCTCCGTCGCGTGCTCGGACACGCAGCATAGGCCTCGGCGCGCCGGTGGCGATCACACCGTGCCACATCCGCCCCTCGGATCGAGACGTATGCCACCCTAGCCCGAGCGCAGGATCGCGGGGAGGACCCAACGATGTACGCACCGCAGCCGATCGACCGCCGGACCTTCCTGGCCGACCTGGGCCGAGGCGCCTTCGCGCTGGCGGTCCTGTCCGTCGCCGGCTGCGGTCCCGCCGCGCAGGCGAGCCCGAGCCGGTCCGGTGCGGCCTCGTCGTCCGGTGGCAGCTCACCGGAAGCCTCGGCCTCGAACGGTCCATCGGGCGAGCCGTCGTCCGCCGCTCCCCCATCGCCTGCCGGCGACGCCGTCACATGGGAGCGCGTCAATCTCGGCTTCGTTTCGGCCTACATCCTCGTCCGTGGTGGCGAGGCGGCGATCGTGGACACCGGGGTCGCCGGCAGCGCCGACGCGATCGAGACGTCGCTCACCGATGTCGGCCTCGACTGGACCGCGGTCGGTCATCTGATCCTGACCCACCATCACGGTGACCACGTCGGCAGCGCCCCGGACATCCTTGAACGCGCGCCGGAGGCCCTCGCCTACGCCGGCGCCGAGGACATCGCCGCCATCCCGGTGCCGCGCGCGCTGACCGCCGCCGCCGACGGGGATGAGGTCTTCGGGCTCCGGATCGTCACGACGCCCGGCCACACCCCGGGCAGCATCTCGGTCCTCGACCCGATCGGTGGCCTGCTGGTGGCCGGCGACGCCCTCGGCACCGACGCTGGCCAGCCGGCCCTCCCCGGCGCCCAGTTCACCGACGACATGGCCCTCGCGAAGCGATCGATCGTCAAGCTAGGCGGCCTGACGTTCGAGACGCTGCTCGTTGGTCATGGCGACCCGATCGAGGGCGGCGCCTCGCGGGCCGTCGCCGAGCTGGGCGCCGCGGGCTAACGGCCCACCGCCAGACCGGATGTCCGGAACCGACGCGCCCGACCTGTCGCTTCAGCACACGCTGCGCGGACTGGCCGTGCCGCGGATCGCGAGAGAGCTGGCCGGTGACGGCGAGCCGGAGCTGGTCTGGCGCAACGAGCTCGATGGGCTGACGTTCCGGATCGGCGATCGGTACCTCAAGTGGAACCCGCGTTCGACCGGGGTCGACCTCGACCGCGAGCGCGAACGGCTCGAGTGGCTCTCGACGCGGCATCCCGCGCCGCGCGTGGTCAAGCACGGAGTCGACGTCGAGGGCGATGCCCAATGGCTGCTCACCGAAGCGCTGCCGGGCGAGTCGGCCGTCGGTGACGCGTGGCGCGCACGGCGCCCCGAGGCGCTTCGCGCCATCGCGACCGGGCTGCGGGCCATCCACGCCATCCCGATCGACAGCTTCCCGGCCGACTGGACCGCCCAGGTCTGGGTCGGCCGCCAGCCGGCCTCGCTCGGCCCGCGGCCGTCGATCGATGACCCCGTGCTCGTGCATGGCGACGCCTGCGCTCCGAACACGCTCATCACCGAACACGGCGTTTGGTCGGGCAACGTCGACTTCGGCGACCTGGGTGTCGGCGACCGATGGGCGGACCTCGCCGTGGCTTCGATGAGCCTCGACTGGAATTTTGGTGAGGGCCACCAGCCCGAGTTCTTCGAGGCCTACGGCATCGAGCCCGACGCCGAGCGGATCGCCTACTACCGCGCGCTGTGGCACCTGGAGTCCTGACCGGCGAAAAGGAAGGGCGCCGACCTCGCGGTCGACGCCCCATCCGGCCCGGTAGACGAGCTCCGCGGCGCTCTAGTTGTTGACGTCCACGCGATTCGGGTCGGCGATCCAGTCGAGCACCGGCTGCCGATCGAGCCGGTAGCCGTAGTCCTGGCCCTTGCACTGCGGGTTCATCCCGAACGAGACCACCGCGGCGATGATCCGCGTGCCCTCGACGAAGACCGGACCGCCCGAGTCGCCGTTGCACGAGCCGCCCTTGCCCTTGGCCGGGTTGTTCGTGGTCTTGAGGTTGAACTCGGTGACCGGGCTGCTGTTCTCGATGAGGTAGCCGACGGCCATCATCCGCTCGCGCCGGCCGGGGTCGGGCACCGGGTCCTGGTCAAGCAGGCCGTAGCCGCTGGTCACGAACCGGAGCGTCTGCTTGCCTTTGGCACCGGCCGCAGCCACGAGCTCGTCGATGAGACCGGCCTCGGGCAGGATGCCGAACTGGCCGCTCGGGGGCGTGTACGGCTCGTCGAGGATGATCACCCCGACGTCCTTGGTATTCGGATAGCCGCTGTTGCCGTAGTTGTCGGCGCGGCTGAAGGTGTGGCCGTTCTCGTACGGGAAGCCGGTCGTCTCGTCGCCACCCCACCCGCCGAACGCGTCGGGCGAGTAGTTCGGGCCGACGGCCTGCTCGAAGTAGATGCGGCCTTCGTCGACGCCGTCGGTGCAATGCCCGGCCGTGACGAACACGGTCGGCGAGATGAGGGTGCCCGAACAGCGGTGGCTGTAGGGGTCGCCGGTCTCGGGATCAGGGGTCGTGTAGAAGGCGACCAGGCCCACGTAGTCGTGCACGAAGTCCGGCTGCGCGTTGTAGGTGATCGCGCTGACCGGCGCGGCCAAGGCGGCAATCGCGACGAATGTCGCGAGCATGGCAGTTAGGCGCTTCCGCATCGAATCTCCTCCATTCGATCCAGGCCGGCCCTCTGGACGGCCTCGTTCCCCCGACGGTGCGTGCAGGCGCCGATGCTACCGCGCGACGCCCGGGACCGCTTCTGGCGGTAAGGTGACCACAGACCGATACGAGAGGTGCGAGCGATGACGACCACCGACTGGACGACCGACGTCAAGGGCACCGGCCAGTACGCCGACCTCAACGGCCTGCACCTCTACTACGAGACGCACGGGACCGGCCGGCCGCTGATCCTGCTGCACGGCGGGCTCGGGTCGGGCGAGATGTTCGGGCCGATCCTCCCCACGCTCGCCGACCACCACCAGGTCATCGCCGTCGACCTGCAGGGACACGGACGCACGGCCGACATCGATCGGCCCATCGACATCCGGCTGATGGCCGATGACATCGCGGCGCTCATCGACCACCTCGGGCTCGACAAGCCCGACCTCGTCGGCTACTCGCTCGGTGGCGGCGTCGCGTTCTTCACCGCCGTGAAGTACCCGGACAAGGTCGGCAAGCTCGTCATGGCCGCCGCGAACATCCGGCGCGACGCGATCCCGGCCGAGATGCTCGCCCAGCAGGGCCTGGTGAACGCAGCGTCGGCCGAGTTCATGAAGGACACGCCGATGTACCAGCTGTACGAGCGAGTCGCGCCGCGCCCCGAGGACTTCGGGCGGCTGCTGGACAAGATCGGCGAGTCGATGGCGCAAGGACTTCGACTTCACCGAGGAGGTCCGGGCCTTGAAGGTGCCGACGCTCATCGTCGCCGCCGATGCCGACATGGCGCCACCGAGCCACTACGTCGAGGTCTTCAAGCTGCTCGACGGCGGCCTCCGCGACGGCGGCTGGATGGGCGAGGGCCGGCCGAAGGGCGGGCACGCGCTGGCCATCCTGCCCGGCCTGACCCACTACAACATCGCGAGCTCTCCCCTCTTCGCGGCTGTCGCCCTCTCGTTCCTTGACTCGCCCGAGGCGCCGGGTGCGCCGGACGCGCCGAGCGCGTAGTCGTGCTTCGCGTCGGTTCGATCGTCATCCGGGTCGACGACCTGGACCGCCAACGGGCGTTCTGGACGGCGGCGCTCGATTACGTCGCTCGCGAGGGCGATGACGACACGTTCGCGCTGCTGCGGCCGCGGGATGGTGTCGGGCCGAACATGTCGCTGGACCGCGTGCGCTTCCGAGGTCCACATCCCGCCGCGCATCCACCTCGACCTGTACGCCGAGGACCAGGCCGCCGAGGTCGAGCGCCTCCTGGCCCTCGGCGCCACCGAGGTCCACTGGGACAAGCGACCACCCGACGCCGACTACGTGATCCTCGCCGACCCCGAGGGCAACCGCTTCTGCGTGATCGACGCCGGCTAGCCCGGGCGCGAGTCAGTCGGTCGGCGCATCCGGATGAGCCGCCGCAGCTCGAAGGCCGCCGTGATCGCCGTCAGGACGATCGTCGCCGCGATCGAGATGCGCACGACGGTGTTGATCAGGTCGACGAGCTCCACCATGTCGGCCGTAGCGGTCGCCGGATCGGCGAGGACCACCCAGTTCCCGAGCGCGAGCGACACGGCGCCGATGACGATCGTCGCGAGGTCGATCAGGATGTGGGCCGCGACGCGGAACCTCGTCCAACTGGGCCGGATCAGCGTCACGACGGGCGTCAGCAGCGAGAACACGATCACGACCGTGGCCGGCACGAAGACGTCCCGCCAGCCCGGGCCGGGCTCCATGAAGCCGAGGCTTGCCGGTACGCCGATCGCGAGCCAGATCGTGAGTCCGACGGCGAGCAGCCCGATCTCCAGGACCGAGGTCGTGATCGAGACCGCGCGCGGGTGCGACTTGCCGATGAGTTGCTCGGCGATGCCGTCGAGGCTCGAGACATCGACATCGGGGCCCATCGAGTTGACGGTCCGCGGATCCCAGCCGTCGGGATCGCGGATCCAGCGTCGATCGATCCACACGAAGATCGCGGTCACGATCGTGAACTGGATCGCGAGCGGGACCAGCGCGCCGTAGATGCCCGACCACAGCGGGCCACCCGCCGCCACGAGCGTGATCGCGACCACGATGAGCGTGATGATCACGTTGACGGCCAGGACCTTCATGTAGGTCGGGAAGAGCTCCGGCCCGATGAGCCGACGACCGAATGTCACCGACCGATCGTCACCGCGGTAGCGCGCGGCGACCGCCATCGGGTGGCCGAAGCTCTTCAGGATGGCCACCTCCTCGGCCTCGTCGAGCGGACGGCCGCGGGCGGCCTCCTCGTCCTCGAAGCGGGAGTGGAGGTTGGCCGACAGCTCGTTGACGATGTCGTCCTGCTGGGCTCGTGGCAGGTTGTCCCTGACGGCGCGCACGTATCGGTCGATGAGGGTCACGTCGGGTTCTCCGTGAGGATCCGGCGCAGCGAGGCGTCGAGATCGGTCCATTGCTCGAGCAGCCGGGCGAGGGTCGCCTCGCCGTCCGTCGAGAGTCGATAGAAGCGCTTGGGGCGCCGGTCCTCTTCGCGCCACTCGCTGTCGAGGAGGCCCTGGGTCTCCAGGCGGCGCAGCAGCGGGTAGAGGGTGTTCTCGTCGATGTCCATCCCCTGCTCCGCAAGCGATTTGCGAAGCGCGTAGCCGTAGTGCTCGGTGCGAAGCCGGGCGAGCACGGCCAGGACGAGCGCGCCGCGCCGGAGCTCCAGGCGCAGGTTCTCGAAGGCCGCGTCGGCCGAGGTCGGGATCGGGTCGGTGGTCGTCATGTCTGGCGCACAGTGTGTGTCACACAGTGTGCGATGTCAAGTAGTTCTGGCCGGGACCTCTAGGGGACTTGCGTCAAGGGAATCGGGGGATACACTGCCGCCTCGGGCACCCTTGACGAGGTCCGCCCAGACCGAAGCGGGTCGTACCTACGAGGGGCACCGGTGCTAGCACGAAATACGACCGTGGCCGTGATGGCCGTCGCTGTATCGCTCGCCTCCAACCTCGGACTCCTGCATGCCGCAGCCCCGAGCGCCACAGCGACCGAGATCAATCCCGTGCCCGGCCGTCGCCTCGAGTTGCTGGTCCCCGAGACGATTCTTCCCCTCACCTACCGCGCTATGGCGCGCGACGGCAGCCGGATCGTCATAACTTCTGACGAGGACCCGAACTCACACGTCCAGTCGCGTTACGACGTGTGGACCAACGTGGCCGATCGTTACCTCCCCGCCGCCGTCGGTATTGTGTCGGGTGTGGGCGCGACGCCTGATGCCACGACCCTGGTGGTCAGCTCGCCGTATCACGTCACCGATGATGACACTGACGTTACGAGCGACTTGTATCTAGTCACTCCGACAACTCGGACCCTGGTCACGCCTGACACGGACTCATCGGCGTTCCTCGCCCATGTCGCGGACGATGGCTCGGCGGTGGTCTTCAGGACGAGAGAGGCCCTCGATCCCGCAGACACGAACACCGATCAAGACCTCTACCGGTGGCAAAGGGACGTCCCTGGCTTCACCTACCTGACCGAGGGGCGGGCCGACCCAACCTTCGCGATCGCCACGGACGACGGTTCGCACGTCATCTTCAAGGATGCGCTCAACGACACGTACTACGAACGGGTCGGCGCCGCGGCCATCCCTCGAGCCACAGGTGGTGGTGTGAAGGCGTTTTCCGCCGATGGGTCGCGCCTCTACTTCACCGCGACCGGGCCTATGAACCCGAGCGATACGGACGGGCAAAACGACGTCTACTGGTCCGAGTCGGACGGAACCATGCACCTCGCGACGGGGTGGTCCGATGCCCCGATCACGTTCGTCCGGGTGAGCCCCGACGAAAGCCGGATGCTGGTCACCAGCTCGGCGCAGCTGACAGCAGACGACACTGATGCTTCCACCGACGTGTACATCATGGAAGGCGAGCAGATGGAACTCGTCTCACTCGGCTCGGTGGCGGCCGACAGGGCCTGGGCGGATGAGGGTTTGAACCAGGTCGTATACCGGACCTGGTCGATGATCGATCCGACGGACACCACTGATGGCAACGACCTCTATCGATGGGACTCCAGCCACCCCGGTGAGGCAGAGCTCCTCACCAAGGGCGTGGGATCGTCGAATCAGTCCACCGTAGATCTGGTATCGACCGATGGCTCTCGGATCATCTTTGAGACACCCGAAGCCGTGCTCCCGGACGATGTGGCGACGGGTTGGCCGGACCTGTACGAGTGGCATGACGGCGTGATCACCAATCTGACACCGGCCACCGATGGCCAGGTGGAGTTCGTGGCCGGGTCCGCCGACGGGACGCGGATCATCTTTGAGTCCCAGCTTTCGCTCGTGACCGAGGATTTGAAGCAAGGGGGCATCTACGTCAGCGACGCCGACCTCACGCCGCCGGTCGCAATGGTGTCGGGCCCAGCATCTGGCGCGGCGGGTCCGGAGGCCGACATCACGTTTGGGACCCAGGACGACGACGCCGTCTGGTTTGACTGCCAGCTGGATCAAGGTTCGTGGGCCCCGTGCACATCGCCTTACCACCTTGCGGGCCTGGTGGGCGGCGCCCATACGATCCTCGTCAAGGCGTGGGACGCGGCCGGCAATCCGAGTGAGCCGGCGTCCGCGACATGGACCGTGACGCCCGCACCCACCCCCACGCCGTCCCCGACACCAACGCCGACCCCGACTCCCGCGCCGCTGGATACCACGCCGCCTATTGGTTCCATTTCGATCGCCGGTGGCGCGACCAATACCAAGGCGACGACTGTGACCGTCTCTACACCCGCCACTGATACGGGCTCAGGAGTGAGCCAGGTCGGCCTGTCGAACGACGGATCAACCTGGCAATACCGGCCGTACGCCGCGACCCAGCACTGGAACATCACGGCGACCAACGGCGCCCGGACCGTGTTCGCGAAATGGAAGGACGTGGCCGGCAACTGGTCGGCGGTCAAGACCGACACCATCGTGCTCGACACGGTCGGCCCGAGCGTGACCGCGCCGAGCCGCGGATTCGTGCCGGGAACCTCGATCAGCGGCGGGCTGATCACACTGCGCGTGCCATGGACCGGGACGGACGCCACGTCGGGCATCGCTCGGTACGAGCTCTACCAACAGACCGACAGCGGCGCCTGGACCAAGGTCTCGTCGACGCTCACCAGCCCGACCATCAGCAAGGCCCTCCTGACCGAGCATGCCTACGCCTTCCGGGTGCGGGCCGTCGACAGGGCCGGCAACATCGGGCCCTGGGCGACCGGACCGACCGTCCGCCTGTCGCGCTACAGCGAGACCAACCCGAAGATCACGTATGCCGGTTCGTGGACGACGGTCCAGAGCTCCGTCTTCTGGGGAGGCCAGGCCAAGAAGGCGAGCACCGCGGGAGCCAAGGCATCGATCACGTTCACCGGCCGATCGATCGCGTGGGTCGCACGTAACGGTCCCGAGCGCGGCAAAGCCGAGATCTACGTGGGCGGCACCAAGGTCGCAACCGTTGATCTATACGCTGCGACATACCAGAACCAGCGTGTCGTATGGGTCGGCAGCTTCTCGAACTCGGGGCCGTGGGCGGTCAGCGTCAAGGTGCTCGGCACGACCGGGCGGCCCCGGGTCGATATGGATGCATTCGTGACGGTGAACTGAGGCGCTTCTGGGTCTACCGCAGGGCTTCGAACTCGTCGTCGCTGAGTTCGATGTCCGGCGCACCCAGGTTTTCCCTCACGTGTTCGAGCGAGAGGGTGCCTGGGATCGGCAGCGTCGTCGGAGAGCGCCGCAGAAGCCACGCGAGCGCGATCTGTGACGGGGTCGCGCCGTGTCGCTCCGCGATGACGGTCAATGCCGCGCTTCGCTCGACGTGGAGCGGGAAGTAGGGAACGAACACGATCTCCTCGCGGGCGCAGTAGTCGACGACCTCGTCCCACCCGCGCTCGGCGAAGTTGTACTGGCTCTGGACTGCCGCGATCGGGACGACGGAACGCGCCAGCTCGATCTGGTCGACCTCGACCTGCGACAAGCCGATGTGCTGGATCTGCCCGCGATCCACGTACTCCTTGATCGCGCCCAGGCTTTCCTCGAGCGGCGTCGTCGGGTCGACCCGGTGGAGGTAGTACAGCCCGATCGTGTCGGTGCGCAGCCGCCGAAGGCTCTCGTCGATCTGTGCGCGGAGGGCCTCGGGACGGCCCTGCCCCGACCCGTAACCGCCTTTCGTCGCGACGATGACGCCGCCGGGGATCGGCGACAGCGCCGCACCGATCGTCGCTTCGCTCTGTCCTCCGGTGTAGGAGTGAGCGGTGTCGATCAGGTTGATCCCGGCCGCGACCGCCTCCCGGACGAAGGCGACGTTCTCGGGGTTGTTCGTCAGGCGGTTCGTCCCGAGGCCGATCCGGACGACCTCGGCGTCACCCATGTGAACCGTCCGCGTCGGGTTCAGGTGTTGCATCGGTCGACCTCGATCTCTTCGCCTGGCGAGGATGGTATCGCTGCGTCGGCCGCCGGTCCCCCGCGCCGGTCGGAGGCGGACAGGATGGCGTTCCGTCATGCTGGTCGGGAACGGCAGACGACAGGAGGCGACATGGACTTCAACAGCATCCTCATCGGGTCCGAGGACCCGGAGCGCCTGGTCCAGTACTACACGAAGCTCTTCGGCGAACCGACGATGGCCGAAGGCGGGTACACGGGGTGGCAGCTCGGCTCAGGGTTCGTCACCGTCGGTCCCCACTCCGAGGTCAAGGGCAAGAACGCGAGCCCGGGTCGGATCATCTGGAACATCGAGAGCAAGGACGTCAAGGCCGACTTCGAGCGCCTGAAGGCGGCCGGGGCGCTCGTCATCGCCGAGCCCTACGGCTTCGATGGCGCCGTCGATCAGATCGCGACCCTCGCCGACCCCGACGACAACTACTTCCAGCTCATGAGCCCGATGCAGCCGTAGGACCGCCGTCTCTCGGCAACAGGAGGCTCTGGAGCCCATCCGCCAGCCACTGCTCGTAGTGGTCCGGCGTCCAGCCGGACGTCGTGACGAGCATGTCGTAGACGGCCAGCGAGCAGAGCGCCCACAACCCGTCCCGTCCGTCGTCGACGGTCAGGCCCGGACGAAGGGCGCCGCGCGCGGCCAGCATGCCGACGAAGCGGCCCTGCCCCATGCGGCGGCTGGCTTCGATCTCGTCCCACAACGCCTGCAGGGCGGGGTCGGTGGCAGCCGCGCCGGACAGAGCCCGTAGCAACGGCCCGGACCGGCGATGGATCCCGGGCTGGGTCGCCGCGTACCGCTCGACCTGGCGACGCGGATCGGGTTCATCGATGAGCGCGCGGATAGCCGGCCGATCCTCCACCGGGACGTCGGCCCGGGCGGCGCCGCCGGCCACGGCGGCATCGACAACGGCCTTGAAGAGGCCGGCCTTGCTGCCGAATGCGCGGTAGATCGTCTCGACCGCGACGCCCGCTTCGGACGCGATCACCGGCATCGCGACCGCGGTGTATCCCCGCTCACGGAACAGTCGACCAGCCGCGATGACGATGTCGCGACGGGTCTGTTCGGTCTGCTCGGCGCGACGGATCGATCGGTAGGCGCGCCGAGGCTTGACATCGTCCGTCATTTCGTGAGAATGATACTTGCACCAAATACGGATCGTCCAGTCAGACGATCGTAGTGCGCACGGAGGTCCGGAGATGAACGAGCAGAACAAGGCGATCGCGCGGCGAACGTGGGAGGAGATCTTCCCCACCTGCGACATCGAGGGGCTCGCCGAAGTGACCGACCCGAACGCCGTGGCGCACGGCGCTCGGCCCGGCGAACCGCCCGGAATCGAAGGCGTGAAGCGGCAGATGCTCTGGCTGGCGAGCGTGTTCTCGGACCAGCGCTGGGAGATCCATCACCTGATCGGCGACGGCGATCTCGTCGCCGTCCATGCGACCCACCACGGCCGGCACACCGGCGACTTGATGGGGATTCCCCCGACTGGCCGCGAGGTCGCCTACCGGTACGTCCACATCCTCCGATACCGTGATGGCAAGGCCGTCGAACATTGGGGCGTACGCGACGACGCGACGTTGATGCGGCAGCTTGGCGTCATGCCGGAGCGGCCGGGCGCGCCGGTCGGCGCCGCCACCTGAAGCCGTCGGTTCGACTGGTACGCTCGGGGCTTCACGAGTCGGGAGGCGGCCGTTGAGCATCGAGTTCCTGATCACCACGTTCGTGGTCGTCGCATCGCCGGGCACCGGCGTGATCTACACGCTGGCGGCGGGACTCTCACGCGGAGCCCGCGCCAGCGTGTTGGCCGCCTTCGCGTGCACCCTCGGGATCATCCCGCACATGGCCGCGGCGATCACCGGCCTCGCGGCGCTGCTCTACACCAGCGCCCTTGCCTTCGAGGTCATCAAGTACCTCGGCGTCGCGTACCTGCTCTACCTGGCGTGGTCGACATTGCGGGAGAAGGGTGCGCTCAGCGTCGAGGGTGACACCGCCCCGAAGTCGGCCCGGCAGGTGATCGTCGAGGGCATCCTGATCAACATCCTCAACCCGAAGTTGTCGATCTTCTTCTTCGCCTTCCTGCCCCAATTCGTCAGCACGAACGCGGCCGATGCCCTGCCGCAGATGTTGGGCCTGAGCGCGGTGTTCATGGCGATGACGTTCGTGGTCTTCGCCATCTACGGCATCTTCGCCGCTGCCGTCCGTACGCACATCGTGTCCCGGCCGCGCGTCCTGACCTGGATGCGCCGCGGGTTCGCCGCCGCCTTCGTCGGGCTTGGCGCCAAGCTGGCGTTGACCGAGCGCTGACGGCGGGCTGGAGTTGCGACGCTCGGCCGGGCCCAGACCGATCTGAACGGCAGGTCCGGTACGCCGTCGCCGATCCGGTCGCGAGTCGGCTGGGCGGTCACCCGATCCCGCGCCGCTTCTCCAGCACGATCTGGAGGTCCTGGCTGATACCGGTCGCAAAGCCCGCCTCGCTGAGGGCGAGGTAGTACTCCCACATGCGGATGAATCGTTCATCGAAGCCCATGCGCGCGCACGTCCTCGACGCGCCCGATGAACCGCTCTCGCCAGGTGCGGAGCGTGCGGACGTAGTCCGCGGCGATGTCCGTCGCGCCCGTCACCAGGAAGCGGGTATCGCGTGTCGAGCGCTCGATGACGGCGAGCGACGGGCACAGCCCGCCCGGGAAGATGTACGTCTGGATCCAGTTCGCGCCGCGCCGCTGCCGCTCGTAGGCGACGTCCGGAAAGGTGATCGACTGCAGGCTCATCCGACCGCCGGGTCGAAGCGACCGGTCGCACACCGCGAAGAACGTCGCGAAGTACTCGGCGCCGACGGCCTCGAGCATCTCGATCGAGACGATCGCGTCGTAGGTCCCCTCGATGTCGCGGTAGTCGCGGAGCTGGACGTCGACGAGGTGGTCCAGGCCGGCCGCGCGAACCCGTTCCCGAGCCAGTGCGTGCTGCTCGCGCGAGATCGTGACCGACGTGACCCGGCAGCCCAGCTCGCCGGCCGCGTACAGCGCGAAGCCACCCCAGCCCGTGCCGATCTCGAGGACGTGCTGGCCCCGCTCGAGGCCGGCGTTGGCGGCGATGACCCGGTACTTGTTCCGCTGCGCGTCCGCGAGCGATCCTGGTCGGGCGTCGCGAAGACGGCACTCGAGTAGGTCAGCGTCTCGTCGAGAAACAGCCGGTAGAAGTCGTTGCCGAGGTCGTAGTGCGCGGCGATGTTCCGGCGGCTGCCGGCGCGCGTGTTGCGGTGGACCCGATGGGCCAGCGTCCGGGCCAGTTGCGCGGGGATCCGGAACCAGCCGGTCGACAGCGCCAGCGCCTCGCGATTGCGGGCTGCAAGCCGAGCAAGCCCGCGAGGTCCGGGCTGGACCACAGGCCGTCCATGTATGCCTCGCCGCCGCCGGTCTCCCCGTGGACGAGCATCCGGAGCAGGGCCTGGCGATCGTGGATGCGGATCTCGGCTGCTTCGATCAGCCTCCGGATCGCCGAAGACCCGGCTCGAGCCATCGGGCAGGACGACCGTGAGTCGCCCGATCCGGATCCGTTCGGCGGCGGCCAGGCCGACCCGCCAAGCGGCTCGCTCGAGGATGGCACCGACGGGTGTTCGGCGATCCGTGGTAACGGTGGGAGCAGTCATCGGGCGACCTCGCGGTGGCGGTGGAACCGAGCGCCGCGGAGCCACAACCGCAGCGCGTGCCAGTGGATCAGCAGCGATCGTCTTGTGCGTCACGAGCGGGTATCGCAGCAGCATCCGCAGCACGTTTCGGTCGGTCATGCGCCGCCGCGCCAGGTCCAGGCTGGCGTGCAACACGAGCCCCTCGGCCTGGTGCTGGTTGATCGGTGATCCGCAGGCGCGACGCCCTCGTCCCGGACGCGGACGGTGTAGCCGCCGCGGCATCTCGATGAACGGCGAGACGTAGAAGTCCTTGTCCATCGAGGCGACGAAGGCGAGCGCCGGGCCGGGAGCGAAGCGTGTAGAGGTGGCGCTCGCCGTGGGTGTTGTGGACCTCGACGACGACGACCCGGAGCACACCGGTCGCGTCGCGGCACAGGTAGAAGCTGGCCGGGTTGAACACATAGCCGATCACGCGGAGGTTCGTCGACCAGGGTGATCTGCCAGCCTGTCGGGTCCTCCCCTTCCGCGCGCAGGTGGTCGAGGAACGCGGTCCGCAGATCGTCCGCCGGCGGATCGAGGTGGTCGTCGTCGCGGAGCTCGAGCACGCCCCGCCGGTTGCGACGGAGCAACGCGGACGCACCATCGACGATGTCGAGCTCGTCGAGGTCGAGCGCGACGTACGTACACGCCGATGCTGCAGCGCGTACACGAACGGACGGGCGCGACGATGGCGGACGACGCCTTCGAGGAGATGCGACCTCATGCCGCCCGCTCCTCGGTGACATCCATCGGAGCGACGATCCCGGCGAGGATCCGTTCGGCCGCCTCGATGCCGGACCGGCACCCGTCCTCGTGGAAGCCGTACCCGAGGTGCGCGCCGGCGTAGAAGGTCCGACGCCATCCCTGCAACGCTCGGACGCGAGCTTGCGCGTCGAGCGTCTCGAACGTGTACAGCGGGTGGCGCATCGCGCGATCGGCAAGGATCCGATCCGGGTCCAGTCGCGCGTCGGGGTTGACCGACACGGCAGTACTGGACCGGCCCGGGCAGCGCTCTGCAGCCGGTTCATGTGGTACGTCATCGTCAGCGCATCGCTGGGTCGGCGGCAGTCCTGCTGCGTCGACGTTCCACGACGCCCAGGCGGCGGGTCGCCGAGGCAGCAGCGCGGTGTCGGTGTGGAGGACGACGCGGTTCGTCGAGTACTCGAACGCGGCGAGCGCGGCGCGTTCCCGGACATCCGCATCCCGCAGCAGCCCGAGCGCGTCGTCGGCGTGCGTGGCCATCACGACGGCGTCGAAGGCGTCGCTCGTGCCGGCCGCGGTCCGAACGATCACGTCCAGGCCGGTCCGCGTGACGTCGACGACGGGGTCGCCGGCGCGGACGGCATCGGACCCGAGGCGATCGAGGATCCGCTCGACGTAGCGCATCGATCCGCCGGCGATCGTCCGCCACTGCAAGCGCCCGACCGACGCCGATGAGACCGTGGTGGTCGAGGAACCGCAACAGGTAGTCGACCGGGAAGTCGAGGATCCGGTCGGACGCCGTCGACCACACCGCTGAGGTGATCGGGACCAGGAAGTGGTCGCGGAAACCCGGCCCGAAGCCCTCCGTCGTCGAGATAGTCACCGAGCGTCGCCCGGGACGTGGCTCCGCGGTCGAGGCGAGCGCGCGCGTCGCGATAGAACCGCAGGATGTCCGCGAGCATCCGCCAGTGGCTCGGCCGAGCGGCCGCGGACGGCCTGGGCGAACCAGCCGCGAGCGCCGCGGGAGCTGAACTCGACATCGCAGGCCCGACAGGCGGAGCCCAGCGACATGTCGCTCGCCTGGGTCTCGACACCGAGCTCGCCGAGCATCCGCCGGAACGTCGGGTACGTGACGTCGTTGTGGACGATGAAGCCCATGTCGACGGCGAGCGGACCGTCCACCGTCTCGACCGCGACGGTCTTGACGTGGCCGCCGACCGGCGATTCGGCATCGTACAGCCGGACCTCGTGCTCGCGGTGCAGCGTGTAGGCGGCGCTCAGGCCGCTGATCCCCCCGCCGATGATCGCGATGCGCATCAGCGGGTCGCCTCGTCTCGCCCGGCCGCCAGGGCCGCGAGCGTGCGGTCCATCCCGGTGGCCGCGTCGCGCCCGATCTTGTCGAATGTCCCGGCAAGGAACGGCTGGACGAACCGGAGCAGACCGCCGAGGCGGATGTCCGCGGTGTAGTCGATCACGGTGCGGTCGCCGGTCCGCTCGAAACGGATGTCGTCGACCGCGTCGACGTTCGGCCCCGAGCCGACGAGCACGACCCGGCGGGGTCGCTCGAAGTCCCGGATGCGGTATTCCATCGGGGCGATGCGACCGCCCATCCGGACCTCCAGCGCGTACCCGGCACCCGGTCCGACCGGGCGGTCGTCGAGCGGGCGGGATGCGACCGTGCCCGGGTCCCACTCCTGGGAGTTGGCGAAGTCGGCGATGTAGTCGAAGGCGGCGTCGATCGGCAGGGCCGTCTCGATGCGCTCGTGGATGCGCGTCATGTCGTGCCTCCATGGTTCTGGGGTTTACGGGTGGGTGGGGGATCCGGTGTCGGAGCTGGGTCCACCAGGCGGGCCAGCTCGACCACGGCGTCCCACAGCTGGCGGCGATCGGCCGCGGAGAGGCGGGTCGCCGGCACGCGGTCGAACGGACGTGGCCGCCGATCGAGGAAGACCCGGCCGGTCGCGCCGGTGGCTGCCGGGTCGGCGGCCAGCCACACGGTCGTATCGACGCCCTGTGCGGGCGTCCTGACGATCGGGTCGATGACGCGGTAGAACCGCGGCAGGGCCGCCGAGATGCCCGGGGTATCTGCCCATCCGGGATGCATCGCGGTGAATGCCACCTCGATCGGCGGGATGCGGCGAGACCACTCGCGCATCAGGGCGACCTGGGCGCGTTTGGCGCGGGCATAGGCCCTGCGTGCCATCGAACCGTTCGGCGGTCCACTGCAGGTCGTCGAGGTGGAGACGCTGGGCGTACATCCCGCCTGACGTGACCCCGATCACCTTGGCCGCGCCAGTGCGGCGGAGCAGGGGCAGCAGGCCGGCGGTCAGCGCGAATGGCCCGACCACCAGCGTGGCCAGGGTCGACTCGATCCCGTCCGGACTCTCGGTTCGTTCTGGAAAGATCGCGCCGGCGTTGTCGATGAGGACGTCGAGCCGAGTCTCCGTCTCGAGGATCCGGTCGACAGCCCCTCGGACCGAGGCGAGCGACGCCATGTCGGCGACGACCGTTCGAAAGCGGTCCTCCCCATGGACCTCGATGAGTTGGTCGCGGACCCCGTGGAGCCGTTCCTCGCTGCGCCCGACCAGGATGAGTCGGGCCCCAAGGTCAGCCAGCGCATCGGTCGCCGCTCGACCCAGGCCCGAGGTGGGTCCGGTGATGAGGACGGTCCGTCCGCGCAGGACGTCAGCGGGCGGTGGCGTCCATCCGTACAGTCGTCGCCGCACCGCGTATCCGATGCTGGAAAAGCTGGGGATGACGGCGACCTCGAGCGCGTCATCGAGCAGGTCCTGGATCTTCATGGTCAGCGTGGGCTGCCGGGACCCGGCCGAGAGATGCACGGCCGGGTCCGCGGGCGAGCCGTCGTCTACCCCTCGTCCTGCCGCACGCGGCTGGTGGCGAGGCGTCGAGCGATGACGGCGAAGCTGGCGAGGCCGACGACGGCGAGCAGCACGGCCGGCAGGCCGAACCCGTCGCTCGGCGTCGATCCTTCCGGAGCGATCGTGTCGGTCGGAGGCAGGGTCGCGCCGGCGTCGTTGGACGCGGTCGCGTCGACGGCGACGGCGACCTGCAGCGCGTTGTCGCCGACCGCCGGGGTGGCCGCGGAACCGATCGCGAAGACGCTGTAGGCCGTGCACGCCTCGACCGCGACATCTGGCAACGTGAGAGCGACCGTCGTCGTCCCAGCGAGGCGGACCTCGAGGTCATAGGAGCCGGCCGGCAACGCGACGTAGTCCGTGGCGTTCGGGTACTCGAGGTTCCTCACGACCGCATCCGCCGGCTCGGCGCCGGTGGTGGCGACATCGACCGCGGGCGCATCGGCGCTGAAGTGCACGACGCGCACGGACGCGCTGTCGCAGTCGGGTGCGGGCTCATCCTGGAGGACCTGGGCCGTGATCGAGGCCACGGCATCGGTGGCGGCGATCGTGTACTTGCGACCGGCTGCGACGGTCACGTCGGCGTCGATGACCGGGCCTTCGGTCGTACCCGTGGCGTAGACCTTGACGTTGTGATCACCGGCCGGGACGTCGAGATAGGCCGAGATCGTGCCGAACGGAACGTCGGTGAGCGCCTCGACGATGGTGTCGTCGAGGTAGACGTCGACGGCGGGCGCGTCCGGTGATGCGTGCAGGACACGCACCATCGCGGTGTCCGCGGCGCTCGCCACGCTTGCGAGTGAGAACGTGAGGATCCCGGCGGCGAGTAGCCGGAGGAGCGGCGCGGTTCGTCGTTGCATCGATAGAACTCCTGTATCGCCCAGCCGATGTCGGCTGAGCTCTCTGGTTGTCCACCCTTTGTCTAGGGTGCTGCGCCGACTGTAGTGCCTTTGTCCAATCATTGTCAAGGGCTGGACAGGCTGATAGGCTAGGCAAACCATGTACACCATCAAGGAAGCCGCGTCTCGCAGCGGGTTGACCGTCCCGACCGTCCGCGCGTGGGAGCGGCGCTATGGCGTCGTCCACCCCGAACGGACACCGACCGGCTACCGGCTGTACGACGACGTGGCGATCAGCCGCCTCGCCGCGATGCGCCACCTCGTGGAACACGACGGCATGCGACCGAATCAAGCCGCCGAGCGCGTCCTGGCCGGCGGCGAGGATCTCGCCAACCTGTTGGACCAGGCAGCCCGATGGAACGAGGCGGCCCCGACCCGATCGGCACCACCTGTCGCTGCGACCGACCTGGCGAACGCCGCTGTGGACGCCTTCGTGTCCGCCGCCCGACGACTCGACATCGCGGCGATGGATCGCGTCCTCGACGAGGGTTTTGCCTCCGAGCGCTTCGAGGCCGCAGCGGAGCATGTGGTCTTCCCCGCCCTGCGCGCGGTGGGCGACGCCTGGGCAGCAGGCACGATCGACGTGGCGAGCGAGCACGCCGCCAGCGAGACGGTCCGACGCCGACTGGTCCGCTTCTACGACGCCATCGCCTCGACCGGCGCGACGGATGTCGCCGTCGGGCTGCCGCCGGGCGGGCATCACGAGCTCGGCGCGTTGGCATTCGCGGTCGCAGCCCGCCGTCGCGGGATCGAAGTCCTCTACCTGGGGGCGGACGTGCCGCTGGAGAGCTGGCTGACCGCCGTCGAGACGAGTCGCGCGCCCGTCGCCGTGGTGGGCGTGGTCGCTGCGTCCGATCGAGCCGCGGCCGCGGAGGTCGTCACGAGCCTTCGCGCGGCGTCACGACCGCCGATCGCCGCGCTGGGTGGGACGCGGGCGAATGAAATCAGTCCGGCCACGGGGGCGCTCGTCCTGCCATCGTCGATCGACGACGCCGTCGACACCGTGCTGGGGCTGATCCCACCTGCCACCTGACGGCCTGGCTCGCACGCGGCGCGGTCACGCCCCGGGGTCGATCGTCGCAGCAGCAATCGGTTAGGGTCGTCTCATGCTCCAGCTCGGGCTGAACCTGCCCTTCGTCGAGGGATCGATGGACGGACGCACGCCGCGCTGGGCCGACATCCTCGGGATGGCGGAGGCCGCCGAGGCGGTCGGGTTCGATGCGGTCTGGGTCTCCGACCACGTGGGCTTCGGGGATCCCGATGGCGACTGGCGGGGCGCGTGGGAGTCGTGGACCCTGCTGGCCGCATTGGCGGCCTCGACGCGGCGCGTGGCCCTCGGCACCTACGTGCTTGCGGCGCCGTTTCGGAACCCGGCCCTGGTGGCCAAGATGGCCGAGACGCTCGATGAGGTCAGCGGCGGACGGGTCACCCTCGGGATCGGGGCCGGCTGGAACGAGGTGGAGTTCACGAGTTACGGCGTCCCGTTCGATGAGCGTTTCGCGAGCTTCGAGGACGCACTCCGGATCATCACCGCGATGCTGCGCCGAGGGGTCTCGACGCACGACGGGCGAACGTTCCGGACTCGCTCAGCCCGGCTGGAACCGCGCGGGCATCGCCCGGGTGGGTTACCGGTGATGGTGGGCGCGGCCGGGCCGAGGATGCTCCGCTTGACGGCCGAGCTGGCGGATCATTGGAACGGCGGCTTGCGCACGCTCGACGAGGTGCCCGGGTTGCTCGAGGCGCTGGATGCTGCCTGTCAGGACATGGGCCGCGATCCTTCGAGCCTCACCAAGTCGGTGGAGGTGCTCGTCCGCACGAGCGCCGCCGGGGCGGAGAGTCCGGCGGAGGAGCGCGCGATCCGCGGCGGACCGGCAGTCATCGCCGCCGAGCTCCGACGGTTCGGCGATCTGGGCATCGAACCACCTGCAGGTCCAGCTACGCCCGAATTCGATCGATGGCGTCAGGGCGTTCGCGCCCGTCATCGAGGCGCTGCGCGGCGCCGAGTCCGCGACCTAGCCGGCGTTCGATCCCCGTCAGGCGGCGAGGTCGTCGATCGTGACCTCGATCATCGGCGAGTAGGCGGTCATCGCGTCCGCGTCCATGCTGTGCCAGGCGTGCGTGGTGACCCAATCCGCGATGGAACGCCGCTCCGCGACGTCCGTGATGACGCGGGCCGTCGCGGGCAGATCCGCCTGGGCGACCCCGTTGAGATGGAACGTGAGGTGCGGGTCCGCCTCCAGGTTGACGAGCCAGGCACGCTTGCGGTCAGCCCGGGGCGTGCCGGTGATGATCAGCCGGCCGTCCATGTTGTGGAAGACGATCTCGATCCGGCGCGGCTGGCCGGTCCTGCGTCCCGTAGTCGTGATGTCGATGCGGTGGCCTTTGGCGAGGCGCCTGCGGATCTGGTCGTTCATGGGTGGCTCCTGGGCCGGTAGTCGTTGCGTAGGCAACAACCGTACTCCTGTGACTTGCGGAGTGCAAGTCAGTGGGGCGGGCCAAGGACCCTGGTCGGTCAGGCCTCGGGCGTGGACGTCCACGCCGGGTCTGGGCCTGCCAACCACTCCGTGTCGAAGCGTCCGGCGCCGTGGATCGCCGTCATGCGCAACTCGCCCGTGCCGGTGTTGGTGAACCCATGGGCCTCGCCCGGCGGGCTGACGACGACGCGCCCACCCTCGACGACGACCGTCGCCTCCCCGATCTGGAACGTGGCCTCCCCCGTTTCGACGATGAACACCTCGGCATAAGGGTGGCGATGCAGCTTCGGCCCGACCCCGGGCGCCGAGTGCACGAGGATGACCGAGAACGGCACGTCCCCGTGCTCGGCACCGACGAACTCATGCGCATGGCGGGAATGTGCCAGGTCGTCGAACACGATGATCGATGGCGTCTCCGGATCGGTCACAGTCCCTCGCTTCTTCGATGCGACAGGCTCACCCCCAAGCACCCGGCCATCGTACGCGGTGCCGTTGCGACCTCACAGCCAGCGATCCTCCTGTGGGCACGGTCGACGCTCGGCGAGCAGGGGACGGAACGACGGCTGCGCGACGGGCGCGTGGAAAGCTGGAACGATTCGGGCCCTCCCGACGCCAATCAGGTGAGGGCACCGAAGGACGGCGGTCCTGAGACCCGTGCGCCCGACGCAGCGAAGGAGGACGTCATGACGCGATCCAACGAGAAGCCGAGGGTTCGCAGGTGGCTTGTGGCCTTCACCGCCACGGCCCTCATCGCGGCGCTCGGAGTGATCCCGGGCGCCTCAGTTGCGGCGGCCGGGCCGACCAACATGGTCCTCGTCTGGAACGAGAACGCCATCAACGTGATCGGTGCTGCCACAGCGCCCCCGGTGACAACGCCACCCACGCCCCCTGGTCTCGGCCAGGGTCCACCGATCTCGGCGCTCCACCTCGCGATGGTTCACGGCGCGATCTATGACGCCGTCAATGCCATCGACAAGAAGCACGAACCGTATCTCAAGGGCTTGTCCGCGCGGAGTTCGGCGTCCAAGCCGGCCGCGGTGGCGCAGGCAGCCCACGATGTCCTGGTCGGCCTCACGCCGACAACGCTGCCGCTGGTCAAGGCCAGGGTGGACGACATGCTCACCGCGTCCCTCGCCCTGATCGACGACGGTCGGTCAAAGACCAGGGGCGTGAAGATCGGCCGCGAGGCGGCCGCGGCGATGCTCCTGGCCCGGACCGGTGACGGCCGGTTCGGCACCTATTCCTGGGCCGAATCGAACGCGGTCGGCAAGTGGCGTCCGGTCCTTCCGTTGTTGAACAACGCCTTTGGCTGGTTCGCCAAGGTCAAGCCCCTCACGATGAAGAGCACCGATCAGTTCCGTACGAAGGGTCCGCTCGAGCTGACGAGCGCCAAGTACGCCAGGGAATTCAACGAGGTCAAGTCGCTGGGTGCGCAGTCGGGATCGAGCCGGACCGCGGCGCAGACGCTCTTGGCCGGGTTCGTGACCGCCAATCCGTTGCCCTTCATGAACAAGGGGCTACGCGAGATCGCCGTCGCGCGCCGGCTATCGACCAGCCAGCAGGCACGCCTCTTCGTCAAGACGAGCATGGGAGGCGCGGACGCCCTGATCGGCTGCTTTGACGACAAGGACCATTGGAACCTCTGGCGGCCACAGACGGCGATCCGCGAGGCGCTCAACGACGGCAATGCGGCCACCTCGCCGAACCCCGATTGGCTGTCGGTCTTCCCGCCGCCACCGTACTCGGATCACCCGTCCGGCTACAACTGCTTCACCGGCGGATTCTGGCACAGCGCCCGTCTGTTCTTCGGGACGGACAGGATCACCTTCCAGCTCACGAGCCCTGGAGTGCCGACCGGAGTGCCGGTGGCGATCCCGGGGTCGACCCGCTCGTACACGCGGCTCACCGGGGTGATCAACGACACGATCGAGGGCCGGATCCTGAATGGGTTCCACTTCCGGACGGCCGACGTCCAGGGCGCCCGGCTCGGGAAGAACGTGGCCCAGTGGATCGACAAGCACTACTTCGAGCGTGAAGACGAGGACGACGACGACGACTGACCGTTGATCACGCGCCCGTTCGTGGCCCGCCAACTGACGGATCCCGAGAGTACGGCCCCCGGTCCTGTGGGGAGGATCCCGGGGGCCCCTCTCTGACCCGGCCGGTGCGACGCCCCGGGTGCCGAAGCGGACCGGGGCGTCGTGCTGTTGGCGGCGTACGTCGCATCACGTGCAGCGCCTGGTGTGCTTGGTAGACGGCAGATCGGGGTCGAAGGTCACGATTCGGGCGCCGGACTCGAGCGTCGCGCTTGATGTGTGCTTCTCCGGCACGGATTCGAGCGCGAAGCCGGCGGAGGACGTGTTCGGGCCGGTTCTGCAGCCTGGCAAGCACGCACGCCAGGGAACGAGTCGCCGATGGCTGTGCGCAGGAATTGGTGTGGTATGGTGGGGTTTCGCCGCGATGTGTGGCGATGTTCCGCGTGGTCGACTTCCTTCTCGAACGGGCCGTGCGTCTTCAGTCCCTGGTTCGGGAAGTGTTGGAGGTCCTCATGACCACCGGTACCATCAAGAAGGTCGTCGCCGATCGCGGCTTCGGCTTCATCTCCGCCGAGGATGAGAAGGAATACTTCTTCCATCGTGGCGGCCTGGATTCCTCGCTCGACTTCGACCGCCTGGTCGGTGGCGAGCCCGTCGAGTTCGAGATCGAGCAGAGCCCCAAGGGCCCGCGCGCCAACAAGGTGCGCTCCGCCTAGCAGGACGGGCGGCTCGTCCACCCGGGCGAGCCGCCGCTCCATCCATTCCCAGCCCGATAGCATCCGGTCGCGACCGTCCGAGCACTGCAGCCCGGCCTCCCGCCTCCGCACAACGGCAACCGGCGCGCCCGATCCCGTCCCGACGGATCCGGAGCGGCGCCGATCGTTCGAGAGGACCTACACCATCGCCCGGACTGCGTTCGTCGGTACCTATCCCCCGCGCCGCTGTGGCATCGCCACGTTCACCCACGACCTGGCGGCAGCCACCGGTGACCGCGAGATCGTCGTCCTGCTCCCGCCGGAGCGAGGTACCCCGTTCCCGCTCGAGGTCCACCATCGGATCCGGCGCGACGAGCGCTCGGACTACGGGCGGACGGCCCGGGTCCTCGGAACCTGTGTCGACGTCGTCTCGATCCAGCACGACTTCACCACCTGGGGCGGCGACGATGGCGAGTACGTCCTCGACTTCGTCCGTGCGCTGGACATCCCGGCAGTCGCCACGTTGCACACCATCCCCAGGAAGCCCACCCCCTCGCAACGGACGATCCTTACCGGACTGATCGCCGGCGTCACCGCGACCGTCGTGATGTCGCGATCGGCGGCCGCGCTGCTGACCGACGGCCTACGGCGTCGATGCCGACCGCGTGGACGTCATCCCCCATGGCGTGCCGGACCTGCCGCTCGTCGATCCAGAAGAGATCAAGAAAGTCGTCGGCCTCGAAGGGCGCGATGTCATCCTCAGCTACGGCCTGCTCGGGCCGGGCAAGGGGTACGAGCTCGTGGTCGATGCGCTTGCCGGCCGTGGTCGCTGCTCGCCCCAACACGTGCTACGTCGTCGTTGGTGCCAGTCACCCGGATCGGCTCGCGGGCGAAGGCGAAGCGTACCGGGACGGCCTTGTGGCTCGGGTCAAGGCGCTCGGCATGGGCAAGCACGTCCAGTTCGTCGACAAGTTCGTCGGCCGCGTCGAGCTGACGCGCTGGCTCCAGGCCGCCGACGTGTTCGTCACGCCCTATCCGGACATGGACCAGGCCGTGTCGGGCACGCTTTCCTACGCGATGGGCGCGGGCCGGGCGATCGTCTCGACCCCGTATGCCTATGCGGCCGAGCTCCTGGCCGAGGGGCGCGGGGTCCTGGTGGCCGCGGGGTCACCGGCTCGGTTCGCGAAAGCCCTCAACGAGGTGCTCGGCGACGACGAGCGGCGGGCAGCGCTCGGGCGCCGCGCGTACGAGTACAGCCGGGACATGGTCTGGTCTTCGGTCGGAGCGGAGTACAACCGCCTCTTCCGGCGCGTCGCGGCCACGCCGCACGTTCCACAACCCGCCCCGACGTCGGCCCTGGGGATGTCTGCCGTCATCGCCTGAACCACTGCCGCTCGTTCAGCCGCCAGTAACGACGACGAGCTTGTCGACCGCCGACTCGGCGCCCCAGACCTCGCCGGGTCGACCCAGGAGCTGGCGGACCTGGGCATCCGCGCTCGGCAGTTCGATCGCGTCGAACGTCTCGGTCGCCGGGTCGAACCGGACGATCGCGTTCGCGCCGAAGTCGGTCAGCCAGACGATGTCGCGCTCGTCGACATAGACCGCGTAGGCCTGCGGGCCGTCGCCCGGCAGCGTCCACTCCTCCCAGGCACCCGTCGACGGGTCGTGGACGGCGACCTTCCCCGAGTTCCACTCGCTGACCCAGATGCGGCCCTGCGAATCCGACCAGACGCGTCGGGCGCCCTGGCCCGCGGTCGGTGGCTCGACGATCGTGGCGGCACGGGTCGCCGGGTCGACGTGGGCGATGTGGCTCCCGGCGAGCGACGCGTACCAGATGTCGCCGGCCGGCGTGGTCGCGATGCCATACGGGACCGCGTCCCTCGGGATCGTCGAACACCGCGACTTCGCCGGTCGCCGGATCGAGTCGGCCGTACACCCCCGACTGGCCGGTGAACCACAGGATCCTCGACGGGTCGAACACGGCGGTGTTGAGGTTGACACCGGATCGGTCGGCCGGCAGCGGGAAGGCCCGGACCTCGTCGGTGGTGCCATCGACCCGGACGATCGCGTTGAGCCCGCTGTCGGTGATCCACGCGGCGCCGTCCGGGCCGGTGATGACGCCGTGTGGCGCCGAACCGGCACCGAGCGGGATCTCGCGGACGTCGCCGGTCACCGGATCGAGGTGACCGAGGACGCCCGATCGCTGACCGGTGTACCAGACTCCGCCGTCGGCGGCCGGCGCGACATCGTGCGGATGGGAGCCGGCCGGTACATCGAACTCGCGAACCTGCAGCGCCGTGGGCTCGGTCGAATCGGTGGACGGTTCCGAGGTGGCGGCTGGCGAAGGCGTGCTTGCCGCAGTGGCGACCGCCGCAGACGAAACGACCGAACCGCTGCTACTCGCCGTCACCACGGCACCGTCCGGCGAACCGCACGCGAGGACCAGGAGCGCGCTCAGCGCGAGCGCCAGACGCCGAACGGTCGTGCCCATCGCCACTACGCCGCCGCCGGCAGCTTGCCAGCCGCGAGCATGTAGACGGCCGCCTCCTCGACGCCGTCCACGCCGAGCATCTCGTTGATCGCGTCATCCATGAACGCTCCGATGCCGCACGCCCCGAGGCCCATCGACATGGCGGCAAGGTACGCGTTCTCGCCGACATGGCCGGCCTCCAGCAATCCGTACCGGTAGCTCCGATCCTGGTACTTGGGTCGCATCCGCTGGAGGATCATCGTCAGGAACAGGACGACGCCGCACTCGCCCAGGAACTCCTGCGCGATCCCCTGCTGGACGACGTGTGCCCGGAAATCGCCCGCGCGCACCTGCTCCAGGGCATGGTCGCGGTACGCGTAGTGATAGACGCCGGGGTCGAGGTCGTCGCACGCGGTGCACGACCGCGTAGATCTCGACCGGATACAGCGCTCCCGAGGATGGGGCCGCACGCCGGGCGTTGCCATGGAGGTCGGCCGTGATGCCGCCGGTCAGGAAAAGGAGACGAGACAGCTCGTCCATCGAGATCGGGTCGGGCCCGTACGTCCGCGTCGAGCGCCGCGTTGCGATGGCCCGTGCCGCCGCCGGCCCGCTGTCCAGCTCGTCGTCGAGCGAGGCGGTCGGGAGCGCGACGGTCGGCGCGTTCAGATAGCGCTTGTAGAGGTCGACCGGCTGGCCCCAGTCCGCGACCGACCCGAGGGCGTCCAGGATGCCCGGTTTGCTCCATTGGTGATAGACGACCCCGACATCGGATCCCGCCTCGATCGGTGGGGCTTGGCGCAGACCCCGGCCGAGGATGGTCCCGCCGGCCGCCCCGATCGCGAGCCCGAACAGGCCTCGGCGCGACACGACCGCTCGACCGAGCCAGGCCAGCGGCGAGGCCGGCTCCGGGTCGGCATCGGCCAGTGACGCCCGTGCCGCGGCGCCCATGGGCCGGGTTGCCGGCACCGCCGATCGCGACGCCCGGATCGACCGCCACCGGAACCGCGCGTAGCCGATGAGTCGATCGCGGTTGAGCCACACGTGGGCGATCGCGAATCCCCCCATCACGTAACCCGAGACCGTGTGATACCAGAAGTCGTTGAGGTCCCACAGGTCGGCGACGACGCCCGTGATCGCGGTCGCGAGGCCGCTGACCAGGAGGCCGACGCTCGTGAGGAAGTCGAGGTCGTGGAGGAATCTGGCCATGATCGATATCACCGCTCGGCGGGACATCGCGACCACCCCTCGCGGGCCGTCGCGGTCCCGCACGGCCGATTCTACCGCCGGTCCCGCACCACCGGCCACATGCCGCAGCGCGATGGCCGATGATGGCGCCCGGAGGTGTCGACATGGAGACGGTGGCCGTGGTCCTGAGCGTGGGCCAGGATCGAGTCAACGAGTTCGAGGCCGGGTTTCGGGAGCACGAGGTCCCGGTCTGGCAGGACCTGCAGGCGCGTGGCCTCCTGGTCGGAGCGACGCTGAACCGGCTGGACATCTCGTCCAGGCCCGTTGACGGCGCGACGCAGTATCTCGTCGTCGCCGTGTTCTCGAGCGACGAGGGGCATCACGCCCATGACGATCACCCGGGCTTCAAGGCCTGGAACGAGATCGCCGACACCTATCAGGTCGGCGACGCCATGGCGTTCGGCGGCGCGACCGTCGTCCAGCTCGGACAGGCTGGCCCGCGATGAAGATCGGCCTGATCGTCCCCCAGGGATGGACCGGCGAGTACGACGGCTGGGAGCCGCTCGATGCGTGGCGGCGGACCACGGAAGTCGCCCACCAGGCCGATGACCTCGGCTTCGATTCGATCTGGCTGTTCGACCACTTCCACACCGTGCCCCGCCCGACCGACGAGATCACCTTCGAATCGTTCACGTCGCTCGCTGCCCTTGCGGCGCTGACCGAGCGGGTGCGGCTCGGCCACATCGTCATCTGCACCGCGTACCGCAACCCGGCGCTCACCGCGAAGATGATCTCGACGATGGACTCCATCAGTGGCGGCCGCATGGAGCTCGGGATCGGTGCCGGCTGGAAGAAGGACGAGTGGCTCGCCTACGGCTATGGCTTCCCCGAAACGAAGGAGCGGCTGGCCAGGTTGGGTGATGACCTCGGGGTCATCACGGCGATGCTCGCCGGCGACAAGCACCAGCACGCGACGTACGAGGGCCAGTACTCGAGCGTTCGCGACGCGATCAACGTCCCCAAGCCCATCCAGCGACCGCGCGTCCCGATCATGGTCGGCGGCAACGGGCCGAACGTGACCTGGCGCCTCGCGGCCCGCCACGCCGACGAGTTGAACCTCGATGGGCTGTCACCGGCCGAGGTCGTTGAGGCGATGCCGGTGATCCGGGCACGGTGCGAGGAGATCGGTCGCGACCCCGCGACGTTGCCGGTGTCGATCCACGTCTGGTGGGGCGACTTCGGAAAGCCCGGCGCCGCGCGGATCGATCGGCTCGTCGCGTATCGCGAAGCGGGTGCCCGTCGCGTGATGGGCCTCGTCCGCGAGTCGGCCCGCACGGACGAGGCGCTCGAGTCGCTCGTCGAGGACGCGAATGCCGCCGGGGTGGAGCTCGCCTAGACCGACCGCCGGTACGCGGCAAAGGCGCGCATCGCCAGCGCGACGCTGACGACGAGGAAGATCGCGAGCCAGCCAAGACGAACCAGGACGTAGCTCCAGTCGGTCGGCCCCTCGAGCGCGGCACGCGAGGCATCGACCGCCCAGGTCAACGGGTTGAGCGCGGCGACGGTCGCCATCCAGTCGGGCATGAGCTCCGAGACCATGAAGGTCGTCGACAGGAACGTCATCGGCAGGATGATCCCCTGGCTGACGGCGATGAGCGTTTCCTGGGTCCGCGTCAGGAGCGCGATCGCGTGCGACAGGGCACCGATGGCGGTCCCCAGCAGGATCGATGCCAGCAGCATCGCCGCGACACCGGCGACCCCGCCATCGAAGCGCGCCCCGACCAGGATGCCCAGCACGATCAAGGCGGCCGCCTGCAGCACGATGATGAATGCCTGCTGACCAAGGTGACCGATGATCACCGCGCCGCGGCGAGCCGGCGTCACGAGGACCCGATCCATCACGCCGCGCTGGATATCCTCGATCGAGGCCGTGCCGGCCCAGCCGCCCGACGACAGGGCGCTCATCACGACGACGCCCGGCAGGAGGAACGACAGGTAGGACCCACCGAAGGCCGGCAAGGCCCCCATCGCGCTGAACAGCTGGCTGAACAGCAGCAGGTAGATCACCGGCTGCATGAGGCTGATCGCTATCCACCACGGCTGTCGCGCGAAGTTGCGGATGTGGCGGGTGGCGATGGCCTGGGTATGGGCGACAGCGGCGGTCATCGGGGGGCTCCTTCGAGGGTGCGCTCGGCCGAGGCGAAGGAACGGCCGGTGTGGCGGAGATAGACGTCGTCGAGCGACGGGCGCGAGACGGTGGCGGATGCGACCGTGAGCCCGCGGGCATCGAACGCGCCGAGGACCCCGGGCAGGGCCGTCGCGCCGGCCTCGACGCGGAGGTGGACCATGCGATCGTCGAGCCGGATCTCGCCGAGGCCCGGCACGATCGAGAGCGCCGAGCGGACGTCGGGCTCCCCTGCCCGGTCGCGGAGCTCGATGGCGATCGCGTCGCCCCGCAGCTCGGCCTTGAGGGCGTCCGGCGTACCGGTCGCGACGACACGGCCCGTATCGAGGATCGCGACCCGGTCGGCGAGCCGATCGGCCTCCTCCAGGTAGTGCGTCGTGAGCAGCACGGTCAGCCCCTCGCCGGTAGCGAGTCGACCGATCTCGTCCCACATCGTGGCGCGGACCTCGGGGTCGAGGCCGGTCGTCGGCTCGTCGAGGAACAGCACGCTGGGCCGGTGGACCAGGCCGATCGCGATGTCGAGGCGCCGGGCCATGCCACCCGAGTACGTGCCGGCCAGTCGCCCCGCGGCATCAGTCAGCTCGACGAGGGAGAGGAGCTGGTCGACACGCTCGCGGAGCTGCCGCCCGCCGAGGCCGAAGAACCGGCCCTGCAACTCGATGTTCTCGCGGCCGGTCGCGGTCGGGTCGACCCCGGCGCGTTGGGCCACGACACCGATGGCCTGGCGGACGCGGCCCGGTTCGCGCACGACGTCGATGTCGCCGATGTGGGCCGTGCCGGAGGTCGGCTTCGATAGGGTGGTGAGGATCTTGACGGTCGTCGTCTTCCCTGCCCCATTGGGTCCGAGCAGGGCAAAGACCTGGCCGGTCTCGACCTCGAGGGTGACGCCGTCGAGGGCCCGGACCGCACCTGGGTACTCCTTGACGAGCTCGTGCGTGGCGATGGCGATAGCGGGTCATGGCGGTCGCAGCTCCCGGCGTGTAGGCTTGTCTTGGTTCGTGAGATATCTTAGTCACTAAGAGATTTGTGTGTCAAGACGTTCGAGAGCTGAACTTCAGACCGCGGGAGTCGAGGCCATCCGGGGCTGGCAGACCGATCAGGACATCTTCGACGACGCCCTGGCGGCCTACGGCGGTCTGAACCGGACCGACACGCGGGTGATCGACATCGTCCAGCGGGCCGGCCGGATGACCGCGGGCGAGATCGCCACTGCGGCCCGGCTGTCGTCTGGGGCGGTCACCGCGGTCATCGACCGGCTCGAGGCGGCGGGCCTCGCACGGCGGATCCGCGACACCGTCGACCGTCGGCAGGTCCTGGTGGAGGTCACACCCGCGGTCGACGAGCTGTGGGCACCGGTCTTCGGGCCGCTCGCCGACGAGGGTTACGCAACGATGGCGAAGTACAGCGACGAGGACCTGGAGCTCATCGTCGAGTTCATGGAGCGCACCCGCGAGGTGCTGGGGAGCCACACTGCCCGGCTCTATACGCTCATCGCGGAACGGGATGCAGCCGCGGCGGCCGAGCGCGAACGGTCGGCCTGAGGACCCTCAGTACGCCGTCGGGTGGCGCGGCTCGTACAGCATCATCGTGCCGGCTCCTGGGACCTTGAGGTCGATCCCGAGCCCGAAGCCGTAGTCCGCGACTTCGCCGTTGAACTCGGCGCCCCTGGTCCGGAGCTCAGCCACGGTCGCTTCGATGTCGTCGCACATCAGCGCGATCGAGTGGTGCTGCGGGTGCTTGTACGCGTCGCCCTCGTAGGTGCCGGACGTCGGGTGCACGGCCATCTCACTGGGTCCGCTTCGGAAGATCGGCCACGGCGGCGTGGCGTCCGGGTCCTGTTCCGACGGCCAGCCGAGCACGTCGCGCATGAAGGCACGCGTCGCCTCGGCGTCATCGGAATAGATGAGCGTGTGGATCGAGGTGATCATGGCTGCAGGATATCGGGACCCACCCGAAATGGTCAGTCGAGCGGGGTCGGTGCCCGCTGGCGGAGCCGCTGGGTCAGCGCGCTGACGAGGTCGTGACGCGCGACGGGGTGGTCGTCCATGAGCTGTTGGAAGCCAGCTCGATCGACGACCAGCGCGGCGATCGGTTCGGTCGCGGTGACCGTCGCGGTCCGGGGGCCACCGTCGATCAGCGCGATCTCGCCCAGGAAGTCGCCGGCACCGAGGCTCGTCAGCGTCCGTCCGTCCTGTTCGACCGTGGCGGCGCCGGTGATGATGACGACGAACGACTCGCCGGGCTCCCCTTCACGGACGATGACGCTGCCCGACTCATAGCTCGTCTCGCGGGCCAGCTCGGCGATGCGCTGCAGCGAGCGGTCGGTCATCCCCGCGAACAGCGGCACCGTGCGCAGGACCTCGGTGTTGGTGGCCATCGATCTCCTCGTTCGTACGTACTTCGTGCGTGAGTGCGCGCACCCTACCGGCGAACCGTTAACGTCTCGTCAACGGCTCCCGGGGGTGCGGCTCACGCGGGGCCGGCAGCCCGCGCGAACAATGCTCCCATGCGCCGCACGTAGTCCCGCAGGTCGGGCGGCTCGACGACCTCGAAGTCCGCACCAACGGCGGCCAGGACCATCGCCGGCCACTCGAGGGCGTCGACATTCATGCGCATCCGGCACGAAGCGTCATCGATCGGCTCCACGGTCGCCCAGTCGCCGACGACGCGCTCCACGTCCGCGGCCGCGATCCGCACGTCAACCACGACCTGGTAGCGCATGGGCATCGAGCTCAGCCCCGCGCGCACGAACGCAGCCGCATCGCCACCGGGCACCTCGCGCTGCTCGAACCGGAACCGCGTCGAGCGCGGGTCGGTCAGTCGGTCGACCCGGAAGGTCCGCCAGTCGGCACGATCCACGTCCCACGCGACGAGGTACCAGCGCCGACCCAACGTGACGAGCCGATTCGGCTCGACCAGGCGCGTGGCCCGGGCGCCGTCGCGCGCCGTGTAGTCGAATCGCAGGCGCTCGTCGTCCCGGCAGGCCTGGGCGATGACCGTGAGCGCGTCGGCGTCGACGGTCGGCCCGCCGGCCCACACGGCCGGAACGGTGTAGTCGCCGAGCGCATCGATGCGCCGGCGTAGCCGCGGCGGCATCATCCGGATGATCTTGGTCAGGGCGCGGATCGATGTCTCCTCGATGCCCCGCACGGCGCCGCCGGCCGCCTGACGCAGCCCGACCGCGATCGCCACGGCCTCGTCGTCCTCGAGCAGGAGGGGCGGAAGCGCGGCGCCGGCCTCCAGCTGGTATCCGCCCGCCACGCCGCGGTTGGCGTCGACGGGATAGCCGAGGTCACGCAGCCGGTCGACGTCGCGACGGACCGTCCGCTCGCTCACCTCGAGCCGCTCGGCCAGCTCGCCCCCTGTCCAGTACCGATGCGTCTGCAGGAGCGACAGCAGCCGCAACATCCGCGTGCTCGTGTTCGCCATGACTCGAACCTTTGCTCATATTCCGGCCAGAAACTGTCCGCAATGCATCGTAGCGTTGGCTCGACAGACACACAAGACCAGCGGAGGTGCACGGTGATCCACGCAGAAGGACTGACCCGGGAGTTCCGGGTCGGGAAGGAAACGGTCGAGGCGGTCCGTGGCCTGGACCTCGATGTCGGCGAGGGTGAGCTGGTGGCCTTCCTCGGCCCCAACGGCGCGGGGAAGTCGACCAGCCTGCGGATGCTGACGACGCTGCTCATGCCGACCTCGGGGACGGCGACGGTCGCGGGCTTCGACGTCATGGCCGAACCGGCCGGGGTGCGGCGGCGCATCGGATACGTCGGGCAGGGCCACGGCGCGGCCGACGACCAGCTGGTCCGTGACGAGGTCGTCACCCAGGGCCGGAGCTATGGGCTGGCCCGCCACGATGCCGCCGCTCGGGCCGACGAGCTCATCGACTCGCTCGAGCTCACGTCACTCGCCAAGCGCAAGGCGTCGACGCTGTCGGGTGGCCAGCGGCGGCGGCTGGACGTGGCGATCGGCATGGTCCACGCGCCGAGCCTCCTGTTCCTCGACGAGCCATCCACCGGGCTCGACCCGCAGAGCCGAGCGAACCTGTGGGAGCACCTCGTCCGGCTGCGCGAGCAGCACGGGACGACGATCTTCCTCACGACCCACTACCTCGAGGAGGCCGACGCGATGGCCGAGCGCGTGCTCATCATCGATGAAGGCCGGGTCATCGCCGACGGGACGCCGGAGGAACTGAAGGCCGGGATGGCGGGCGACCTCATCACGATCGGCATGAACGAGCCGGTCGAGGCGGAGCGTGCCGCCCAGGTCGCGGGGCGGATCGTGGCGGCTCGCGAGACGGCGGTCGACGGGTCGATCGTCCGGCTGCGGACGGTCGGCGGGGCGACCGCGCTTCCACGGCTCCTCCGCGCGCTCGATGCCGCCGGCCTGAACGCCGTCAGCGCCGAGATCAAGCGCCCGACGCTCGACGACGTCTTCCTCGAGCTCACCGGTCGCAGTCTCCGCGACGCCGGCGACATCGTCGCCGAATCGATCAAGCCAGCCCAGCCCGCTCAGACCCTGGAGGTCGCGTCATGATGCTCGCCAACCACACCGGGATCGTCCTCGGGCGTCAACTCCGCCCGATGTCACGCGACCCGTTCACGCTCATCTTCGGCGTGCTCCAGCCGCTCGTGTTCCTCACGCTGTACGGCCCGCTGCTGGCCGGGATGCCGGGGGCCGGCGGTGCGTCGACGTGGCAATGGTTCGTCCCGGGGATCATCGTGATGGTCAGCCTGTTCGGCACGTCCGTCGCCGGCGCGTACCTGCTCGACGAGTTGCGCGTCGGCTCGTTCGAGCGGTTCCTCGTGACGCCGCTCGACCGCTCGTCGCTGCTCATCGGTCGGGCGCTCAAGGAGGTGGTGCCACTCACCCTCCAGGCGCTGCTCATCGTGGCGCTCGTGACGCCGTTCGGCTTCCAGCTCCATCCGGTCGGGATCGCGATCGGGCTGCTGATCCTCGGTACGTTCGGGGTCGGGCTCGGGGCGTTGTCACACTCGCTCGCGATGGCGGTCAAGCGCCAGGAGTACCTGTTCTGGCTGGTCCAGCAGACCCTGTTGTTCCCGTTGCTCCTGTTGTCCGGGATCCTCCTGCCGCTGGAGCTGGCCCCGGATTGGCTCAGGACGCTGTCGCGGCTGAACCCGCTGACCTACATCGTCGAGGCGGAGCGGGCGCTGTTCGCGGGCGACCTCGGCCACCCGTCGGTCGTCATCGGTGCGGCCGTGGCGGTCGGGCTGGCGGTCGTCGGATTGGCCATCGGGACCCGGATGATGCGCCGCGCCGCGGCCTGACCGGCCGGAGCGGACCGTAGCGGCCGGCGGGGCAACCCGTCGGCCGGCGGGGCGGCGGCGGCGGCCGGCGGGCTCGACCCGTCGGCCGCCACGCGTCAGGCCGGCGGGAACGTGACGTCGAAGAAGAACTCCCCGGCGGCCAGGTCTTCGGTCGAGCGCACCTCGTCGCAGCGCCGGCGGAGCTCGCTGAGCGTGTCGACGTCCGGGACGCCCTTGTACGCCTTGGGATGCGTGGAGACGGCCGCGCGCCGCGGCCGCCCATCCGGAGCCGTCGCGGGCAGGAGCTTGTCGAGGATCTCGAGCGGTGGCATGCCCGTGTGGCTGCCGTGGTGGCTGACCTTGAGGAAGTGGACCGGTGCCACGAGGCCTGCCTTGTCCATGGTCCGCCAGCTGCGCTTCTCGGCATCGCCGGTGAATAGCAGCTTCCAGCCGTTCCACTCGAGCAACATGACCACCGAGGTGTTGTTCGAGGCGCGGTCGATGGCGAGCAGGGTCGACGCACCGCCGTTGCGACGGATGTCGACCAGGTTATAGAAGGCTCCCGCGTCGACGCCACGCGGTGGGAGCGGCAAGGCCAGGTCCTCGTCGTCGAAGTCGTCCGGATCGAACGCATCGAAATCGGCGTCGTCGTCGATGCCGAGACCAGCCGCGATCGCCTTGAACCGGCCGTAGTAGGTCGACGTGTCCTCCTCGGGACCCCACAGCCGGATCTTCGCGGTCTTCGCCGGCTGCATGGCGCTGAGGTCCATCTCGCGATGGACGTAGTGCACCGCACCCGGAGCCGTGAGCTTGGTCCGCAGGAAGTCCACGCACTTCTTCGTCGTCGACGTGTCGTTGTTCGCCAGCAGCACATCGATGTAGGCCGGCTGACCGCCGGCCGCCTGGAGCCGCGCACGGATCGACTTGAATGCCGTCATCGCCGCGATCTTCTGCTTGCGGGCCTTCTTATGGGTCTTGTAGTAGCCGGGCTGGGCGGACCCCGTCAGCCACGCCTGCTTGACCGCGATGGTCTTGTTGAGCCGTTCGGCCGCGAAGAACAGGCCCTGGACATGGTCCAGGTGTTCGTGGGTCATGACGTACAGGTCGAGGGGGTCGCCGTCGAGCTCTGCGGTGAGGTCATCGATGATCGCCTCGAGGACGGCGTCCTGGCCCCCCTCGCCGCCGAGCGCATTCCCAAAGTCGAACAGGATCCGACGCTTGACGTCCTGGCCATTCTTGCGCTCCGGGATGACCACGAGGATCGCGTCCCCGAAGAGCACCTGATAGACGCGAACGAGCAGGTCACTCATCGTCGAGTCCGCGCGTGACGTGCAGCGTCCGGCCGGTGTCGCGGATACGAAGGATGCCGTCGATGACGACCGCATCGACGCCGGAGGCGAATGCGTCGGCCGCCTCGACCTCGGGGGTGGGCGTCGTGACCTGCAGGAGCCCGCGCTCCTTGAGCCGTCGCAGCATCGCGTCGCGGGCGGTCCGCCGACCGGGCAGATCCAGTGGCGAGAGGCAGGCTCGGATGACCTTGCGGTCCCAGTCGATGACCAGTGTCGTCCCCGTGCGAACGCGACGGGTCGGGGCGTCTCCAAGCTCGGGTGGGTTGGGTTCGGTCTGGGTCCAGCGGACCTTGAAGAGCAGCTCCTTGACGGATGTCGGGGCGGGCTCGCCGGTGGCGCGGCGTTTCCCGAGGTAGTAGGCCTTCGTCACGACGAGGCGGTCGAGGACCTCGAACTGGGCGTCGGCCGGGATCCGCAGCAGCTCGCGGTTGCGATCCGCGAAGGTGTAGGCGACCCAATCGCTCTCGACCAGCGCCTCCAGGTCCGCGGCGGCCACGGCCGCGTGCTCGACGTTGGTCTCGACATCGAGCTGGGCCGCGTTCTTGACGATGCCGCGCCCGACCAGTCGCTTGCGCAGCCAGTCCCGGCTATCGTCCGTGGGGTGCGACGCCTGGTCCGCCGCGATCGCGGCTCGGGCGTAGTCGGCGAAGGTGATCTCGCCCGGCGGGAGGTAGTCGAGCCCGCGCAGGATCAGCCGCTTGAACCGGCTGGCGGCGTTGGCGAGCGCCTCCCCGGATGCCGAGAACCGGGTGATGCCGCGCTTCGCGGCGACCGCATCCTTTTCCTGCGCGTGGAGGTGGCACATGTACTCGTACAGCGCGCCCGTGAGGACCTGGCTCAGCTTGTGCTCCTCCGGCTCGCCGGCGGGGTCGGCCTCGGGATCCAGCGTTTCGTCGTTGAGGAGGCTTCGCAGGTAGCCGATCTGGCCGGATGGATCGAGGGCGCGCCCGAACTGCTCCCCGATCGAGCTGAAGCTCGTCGACTTCCTGATCGACCCGCGGGTCTTGTCCAGGACCGCCTTGGGCAGCGTCGGGCTGCGGAACGCGATGAGCACCGCAACGAGGTCCGCGATCGCCTCGTGCAGGGCGAGTGATTGGGGGTCGAGGGCGTCGTACAGGTCGGGATCGATCCCGTCCAGGATGGCGTGCGCCGTCTCGTGGGCGACGATGTCGCGCGACAGGCTCGTATGCACCGTGATGTCGCCGGCCTCGAACGAGTAGAACTGCAGGCTATGCGAGCTGCGCTCGTAGTAGGCGTTCTCCCACCAGCCGGCACGCGGCACGACGAGCAGCTGGGGCGCACCGAATCCCCAGGTGACCTTGCGGCCAAGGGTGTCCGCCTCCTCGAACAGGTACACCGTGCGCATCACGGTCCCGAAGACGCTGGCCTGGATGAAGGCCGGGGAGTCGATCGCCTTCTTGTCGACGCGGTATCGCCCCAACGTGCGCGAGCCGGTCGGAGCCTCGTAGACCGCGCCGGCGACGGTCTCCTCGGTCTCGGGGTCGAGGTCGACAACGGCGACCCGAGGCGTGACCGGACCATCGAGGTAATGATCCTCGTCCAGGCCGGTCCACTCCTCGACCAGCCGGTCGATCTTCAGCCCGGAGATCTCGGGATCCTGGATCATCAGCGGCACGCGGGCCTTCATGACCAACCCCCTCTGGTTCGAGGCGTACTCGGCGCGCCCGCGGTCACGCCTCGGCGGCGTCGCGGATCAGCGACTGGATGGCACCGATCGACAGGTAACCGACCAGGGCGTGGTTGTCCTGTGCCCGGTTGTTGACCGCTTCGTCCGTGGCAAAGTCCTTGGGCGGCTCGAAGGCGTCCCGCAGCGTCGCGTCGAGGGCCACGGGATCCCAGCGGTCGCCGAAGTTCGCCCACTCCTTGAGGCTCGCCGGGACCGGGTTGGGCCGTCCGGCGCGATCTCGAAGCCGATCCTGGACGTTCCCGATCCCGAGCGGCGAACCGACCGTCACGAGCAGGTTCACCTTGAGATTGCGCAGGGCGGGCTCGTTCAGGACGTCGTACAGGACGATCGTCCCGAGGCTGTGGGCGATGATCACCTTCGGCGTCGGGGTCCGCAGGAGCGCTTCGCGGACGGGCGCTCGCATCCGGTCCGCGAAGCCGCCATACAGGTAGTCGATCACGTCGCTGGCGAAGAACCCGACGATCCGGCGGAAGATGAAATCCGGGAACGACGGCCCGGCAGCGAGACCCCGCCGCGGTCGGCTCGACGACATCCTCGCGACCCGGTCGGCGCGACGGTACAGCTCCTCGGCCAGCCGGCGCGCTTCATCCATGTCGGCGGCACTGATCCGTCGGCCCGTGTCCGGTGCGGCGGCGCGTCCGCCCCTGGCTCCAGGCCGGGCCAAGGTCGCGCCGACGACCTCGGCGGCGGCATCCTCCGCGCTGATGTCCGGGCGGGCGGCGCGTCGGACGGCGCGCTCACGGCGGGTGACCGGCGGTCGACCCGGGCCGATGGGGCGAGGCCCGCCGGCGGTCGGAGTCGGCGGCCATCGGACGTCCGAGTAGTGGGCGACGCGGGTGGTCGCCATTGCCTGCCCGAATAGCAGCTGATCGAGCTCCGCCTTGAATTCCCCGGCGGGTCGCTGCTTGCCGGCTCCGTGGACGTAGACGAGTGGTTGGGCCGCCATATCTGCCTTCCCCTTCGATGCTGTTCTACTCCAGTCAACCAGCAGTGTCCACCCGGTTGTCCACGAATGTCCGCCGGGGACGCGGAGGCGCCGGCTGCGGGATGTCCGCAACCGGCGCCGGGAAGAGCGGGGAGAGCGGCGCGAGCGGTTCAGCCGGCGAAGAACTCCGCCAGCACGGGTCCGAGCACGTCCGCGGAGACGTCGTGGCTCTGGCCTTCGAGGGTGGCGCGCCGGCCGTGCGGGAGGGCGGCGACGATCGCGTCGGCCGTCTCGCCCATCCAGTCGAAGCTGGCGCCGCCCGTGAGGACCAGCGTCGGTGCCGTCACCCTCGCCACCCGGTCCGTTGGCAGGCGGTAGTCGCCCATGACCTCGGCGTCGTAGGCGAGGGTGTGGGCCAGGGCTTCCTGGGCCGGCCACCATGGCTGGGTACGTGCAAAGCTCACGAAGTCAGGCGGCATACCGACCACCTTGGCCATGAAGTACTCGACGGCGTCACCGCGTCGGCCTTCGGCGACGAACTGGCGATAGATGGACGCGGTGTCCTCGGCCGGCCGGGGACGCGCGTCACCGACGATGTACGGCGGCTCCCACAAGGCAAGCTTCGTCACGGCCAGTCCGCTCGCTGCGGCCTCGAGGGCGAGGGCGGCCCCGGACGAGGAGCCGTACAGGCAAGCCGAACCTCCGGCCGCACCGATCACCGCATCGATGTCCTCGACCTCGCGCGCGACGGCGTAGGGCTGCGTGTCACCGCTCGGCCCCCGTCCCCGCCGGTCGTAGTTGTAGACCGTGAACTGGCCGGAGAGCGCGTCGGCGAGCGAGGCGTTCGAGCCTCGATCGACCGAGCCACCGGACACGAGGATCACGGCGGGCCCGTCACCGAGCCGGTCGAACGCGATGGTGGTGCCGTCCTTGGACGTGACCTGGTCCATGGGGTTCTCCTTCGATCGATCTTGTGGGCCGCGGATCGCGGCCATTCACTCCTAGGTCGGAGCCGCCGACGGATCCTCGACATCGCGTCTCAGCGGATGCGGCCCTCGCGGAGCGAGGCCACCGACTTCGCGATCCGGCGCTGCCGGGTCTCGTCGGTCTTGGCGCCCTCGACCTGGAGGACATGCCATCCCTTGTTGCTGTTGGAAAGGCCGTCGAAGGTGCGCCGGGCGTCGGGCTCCGCGTCGAGCGCGGCAGCGAAGTCGGCGGGCACGGCAACGACGCGCGGGGCGGTATCGAGCTCGATATCGACATCGACCTCGTCGCCGCCGACGACCTTGGCCCCCGCGCGATTCTCGGCGCTGACCCCGACCATGTACGTACCGCCCATGACGGCCACGGTGCTCCGATAGGTGAAGCCGTTGATCGTGATCGTGACCGCTGGACGCTTGCCGGAGCCGAACGCCTCGACGATGTCGTCCGGGATGCGGATGCCGGTGGCGGTCTTGTCGCCCTGCAGGATCGTGGTGCGGAATTGCATGGGTCAGCCCTCCGATCAGAGCTTACGAGTCGGCCGGTGCGTACGTCAGGTACAGGACGCCCGTGCTCAACGTGTGCGAGTCGATGAGCTTCAGGGGCACCTGGTCACCGCCGCCATCGAAGAGACGCTTCCCGGTCCCGACGACGATCGGGTGGACCAGGAGGCGCAGCTCATCGAGAAGCCTCGCCCGCAAGAGCGAGCGAACGAGCGTGGCGCTTCCCGTGATGGAGATGTCCTTGCCGGGCCCCTGCCTGATCCGGCGAAGCTCCTCGGCGACATCGCCGTGGATCAACGTGGAGTTCTGCCAGTCCACCGACTGCAACGTGGTCGACGCGACGAGCTTGGGGATCCGATTCATGTGATCGGCGAGCTCGACGTCGCTGCCCTTGTCGGCCCAGTAGGCCGCGAACTCCTCGTAGGTCCGCCGGCCGAGCAGCATCGTGTCCGCGGCCGCCATCTGCGAGCCGACCACCTCGCCCATCTCGTCGTTGAAATACGGGAAGTGCCAATCCTGGGGCGCCTCGATCACGCCATCCAGGCTGATGAATAGTCCCGCGACGATCTTTCGCATCTTCATCTCCTCGTGTGAACCGGGGATCGGTCCGTTCATCCAATCGGTCGGAGCCGAGGTGGCCGTCTCGACATGGGCAGGGAGCGGGTGCCCACGAACGTCCGACCCGACGTGAGGAGCCTCGCGCCAGTCGCCGATGTGCCATCCAGCGTCCTGCGGGCTCCTTCGCGGGCCCGGATATCGCCCTGGCGATGCAACGCACCGTTCCCGGCTGGATCGGCGGGGTCCGGTCTGGGTCCACGGAGGGCGTCCGTGGCTACGATCGCCCGGGGCGATATCCGGCTCCCCGGGCGGCGCGGCGTCCTCGGGCGGCGCGGCGGCGGAACGGCGACGTCGCCGCGGAACGGGATGCTGCCGCGACGCCCCCGCCGTCGGTTACCTTCTGGACCCACCCGACCTTGCCGGCCCCAAACCGGCCCATGTCGAGAACCCGACCGCGACTCCGACCCATCAGCAGCGGGCCACACGGGGACCCGGACCAACAAGGAGTGCACACGTGAAGTACGTGATCCTGATCTACAGCAATCCCGAGACCTGGGCAGCCCTTCCCGAGGAAGAAGCCGACCGGGTGATCCGCGACCACTACGTCGTCATCGATGAACTCGAGAAGTCCGGGGAGATGGTCAGCCGGTTCGGCCTGTCCGACCCGGGAGCCACGAAGACGGTCCGGATCCACGACGGCGTCCCCGCGGTGACCGACGGCCCGTACGGGGAGGCCAAGGAGCAACTCGCGGGGGTGTTCCTGGTCGATTCCGAGACCCTCGAACGCGTGCTCGAGGTCTCCGGCCCGCTTGCCCAGCACGGGATCGTCGAGGTGCGGGCGGTGATGGAAGAGACCGCCGGCGAAGAGATGTGACCGCCGACGTCAGTCTCGAGAGTCTGCTGCGCGATCTCGCGCCCCAGGCCCTGGCCGCGCTCCTGCGGCGCTACGGGCAGTTCGACGCCTGCGAGGACGCGGTCCAGGAAGCGCTGCTGGCCGCCGCGACCCAGTGGCCGGCCGATGGCATACCCGACAATCCGCGGGGCTGGCTCATTACCGTCGCCGCGCGGCGCCTCACCGACGAGTTCCGCGCTGACTCCGCGCGCAGGCGCCGCGAGGCCGCATCCGCAGCGCTGATCGCCCCGGAGGGGCTGCTCGCCCCCGCGGCGGACGACGACCTGTTGCCCGAGCAGGACGACACGCTCACCCTCCTGTTCCTGTGTTGTCACCCCGCGCTGTCGCCGGCATCCCAGGTCGCACTCACCCTTCGAGCGGTCGGCGGCCTGACCACGGCCCAGATCGCGCATGCCTTCTTCGTCCCGGAAGCGACCATGGCCCAACGCATCAGCCGGGCGAAAGCGAGCATCAAGGGCGCCGGTGCCGAGTTCAGCCTGCCGCCCCAAAGCGAGCGCGCCGAGCGGCTCCGGGTGGTGCTCCACGTCCTGTACCTGGTCTTCAACGAGGGGTACACGGCCACCTCCGGCCCGGATCTCCAGCGGGCGGAGTTGACCCGCGAGGCGATCCGGCTGACCCGCGACCTGCATCGACTGCTCCCCGATGACGGCGAGGTCACCGGGCTGCTGGCACTCATGCTGCTGACCGACGCCCGACGCCCGGCCCGGACGCGGGCCGACGGCAGCCTGGTCCCGCTCGCGGAACAGGACCGCAGTCTCTGGGACGCCGCGGACATCGCGGAGGGCGTGGCCCTCATCACCGACACCCTGTCCCGGGCTCCACTCGGGCCGTACCAGCTTCAGGCCGCGATCGCCGCGGTCCATGACGAGGCGGTTCGGGCGGAAGACACCGATTGGCGACAGATCCTCGCGCTGTACGAGCTGCTGGCGACCATCTCGCCCAATCCGATGGTGACGCTCAACCAGGCCGTGGCGGTCGCGATGGTCCGCGGACCGGGGGCCGGACTCGAGCTCCTTGCGACGCTCGACGGCGATGATCGAGTGGCCGACCACCATCGTCTTGACGCGGTCCGCGGGCACCTCCAGGAGATGGCCGGCGACGTCGATGCCGCCCGCGCCAGCTATCGAAGCGCCGCACGCCGAACGACGAGCCTCCCGGAACGTCGCTACCTCGAGGCCCGAGCCGCCCGACTGGGCCTCCGCGAACCGGTAGAACGTGGCAGCTGACCTCGTCGGCCAGTCCGCTAGAACCGGTAGCGCGTCTGGCTGAACGTCCTCCCCTTGCCGAACGCGAAAGCCTTGGTCGCCCTGACCTCGAACGCGAGGGCCGGGTCCTCCGATCCCTCGCCCCACAGCGCGCCGTCGCGCGCCTCGAAGCCGAAGAGGTGGTCGTACTTTGGTCGATAGGCACCGGCCAGGCGCCGGAGCGTGGCCTCGTCGGTCACGCGGACGGCTTCGCCTTCGACCACGACATCGATGCCCTCGAAGGCGTCGGTGCCGGTCGTGATCACGCATCGTGGGTTGTGCTCGAGGTTCTTCGCCTTGCGCTCCGTCGGGCCGGTCGTGAAGTGCACGGCGCCGTCAAGCCAGATGGCCGCGATCGTCGTGACGTGCGGTCGACCGTCCGGGCGGACCGTCGAGATCCAATAGGCCTTGGCACGCTCCAATTGCCCCTGCGCCTCGGCCCACGGCGTCGCGATCGCGTCCGCGCTCGAGAACTGGGGTTCCAGCTCGGCCGTGGGCTCGTCCGTCATCGCGCTGCCCCTGCCGGCGGGATGTTCTGGTTCAGCCTGAACAGGTTCGTCGGATCGTAGCGCTCCTTGATCGCTGCAAGCCGGTCCCAGGTGGAATCCGGGTAGGCCGCCCGGACCCGCGCCTCACCCTCGTCGTTCAGGAAGTTGACGTACGCGCCGCTGTCGCCCTGGTGCAGGGCCGCGGCGAACTCGGCGACCCACGCCTCGCGCACCGGCTTGTCGTCGGGCCCGTCGTAGAACGCGGCGACGTTGACCAGGATCGGGCTCGCCCGATGGGCGAACGCCGTGGCGTCGTCCGGAACGCGGCTCATCGCGCCGCCGAGCACGCGCAGCTGGGCGACACGCATCGACGCGTCCGAAGCACCGAGGAACTCCAGGACCGTCTCCGCGACCCCGTGATCGATCGAGTCGACGAACATCGTCCGGCCTGTCGCGGTCGGGTGGTACGACTCGTCGTCGGGCGGGAACATCTCCGGGTACGACATGGGCTTCACCATGTCGGCGAGGGGTTCGGCGAGCGCCCGGAATGGCGCGAGCGCGCGCGCCCCCGCTTCCTCGTCGCCGGCGTACGCCAGCATCCCCAGGATCACGATCTTGCCGTGTACCTCCTCGGGCAGGAACGGCATCGGCGGTGCCGGCATCACATTGGCGATGGTCGAGAGCTCATCGGGCGCGGCCTCGGCGGCGGCGATGAACCCGGCGATCGTCTCCGGGGTCGCCGGCAGGACCAGCATGCCGCCTACGAACGAGTCGAGGGGTTGCAACCGGAACTGGAACCGCGTCACCACGCCGAAGTTGCCACCGCCGCCACGGATCGCCCAGAACAGGTCCGGGTGATGATCCGCATCGGTGCGCAGGCGTTGGCCGTCGGCCGTGACGACGTCCGCCGCGATGAGCGAATCGATCGTCAGGCCCTGCTTGCGGACGAGATATCCGATCCCGCCTCCGGTCGTGATCCCACCGAGCCCCACCGACCCGGTGTCACCGAACCCCGTCGCAAGGCCGTGGGTGGCGGCCGCAGTCGAGTACTCGCCGGCGGTCAGGCCTGCCTCCGCCCAGGCCGTTCGTCCCTCGACATCGATCTCGAGCGCCTTCATGTCGCGCAGGTCGAGGACGATCCCATCGTCGACGACCCCATGCGCCGCACCGCTGTGGCCTCCGCATCGGACGGCGAGGGGCAGGCCCGTGTCGCGCGCGATCCTGATGACGTGCGCGACATCGTCGTCGGTCGCCGGCCGGGCGATGGCCAGTGGTCGGCGGTCGATCCCGCCGGCGGCGACGGTCCGGGCCTCGTCATATCCCTCGTCCTCCGGCGCGATGACCCTGCCCGTGAGGGCGGCTCGCAGGTCCGGGATGGACAGGCTGGTGGCGGACGGCATGACGGCGACTCCTTCTGGGATGAGGGGTGAGATCGAGGGTCGTTAACCTTCAGGCAGAGCGACGGTGGCGCCGACCGACTCGCGCGGGCTGGCCCGGCGTTCAGTGGCAGCCTCGGCAGCAGATTCGGCGGTGGCGGCCGCTTCGCGGTCATCGCCGGATCCGACGTCGCGCAGCATGACCACCGCCAGCACCGCGACCCCCACGGCGAGCACCGCGCTGATCGCGGAGGCGGCCTGCATGCCCTGGACGAATGCGTCGCGGGCGACATCGATGACGGCCGTACCGAGATCGCCCGGCAGCCGTTCCGCGACCGCGACGGCCCCGCCCAGCGTGTCGCGGGCCACGGTGGCGACCTCGGCCGGAACGCCCTCCGGAAGCCCGGCGGCGACGTCGGTGCGGTAGATCGCCACGCCGATACTGCCAAGGATCGAGAGGCCGAGCGCCCCGCCCAGCTCGGAGCCGGTCTCCGAGATGCCCGACGCGGCGCCGGCTCGCTCCGGCGGGGCGGACCCGACGATGAGCTCCGTCGTCAGGGACAGCACCGGAGCGAGCCCCAGCGAGATGATGATCGAGCCGATGATGACGGCGGCGAGACCGTCCGAGCCATCGACCTGGGCCAATACCGCGAGCCCGAGGGCCGCGAGACCGAGACCGGCCCCCATCACGTACGCCGCGCGCACCCGACGCACGATCCGCGGCGCCGCGTTGGAACCGACGACGAACGCGATCGCCGAGGGCACCGACCAGAGGCCGGCCTCGAGCGGCGAGAGCCCGAGCACCAGCTGCAGGTACTGGGCCACGAACAGGAAATACCCGACCGCCACGAAGATGGCGAGGAAGTTGACGGTCAGCGCGGCGCTGAACGCCGGGATCCGGAAGAGCCGCAGGTCGATCATCGGGTCCGCGAGGGACGTCTGTCGTCGAACGAACAGGACGCCGACGACGACGCCGACGACGATCGACAGGGCCGGCACCGCCCCGAAGCCGTCCTGGGCCGTCTGCTTGAGGCCATAGATCACGGCCAGCACCGCCACGAGGGACATCGCCGCACTCAGGAGGTCGAGCCGACCGGCATCGGGATCCTTGTACTCGGGCAGCACGATCGGACCCAGCACGAGCAGCACCGCCATGACCGGCACGGCCAGCAGGAACACGGAGCCCCACCAGAAGCTCTCGAGCATGATCCCGCCGAGGACCGGTCCGATCGCGCTTCCGGCCGAGAAGGCCGAGATCCACACGGCGATGGCAACGGACCGCTGCCGCTGGTCCTTGAACATGTTGAAGATCAGCGACAACGTCGAGGGCGCCAGCGTCGCTCCGGCGATCCCGAGGAGGGCTCGGCTGACGATCAGCATCTCGGGGGTCGTCGAGAACGCCGCGAGGACCGAGAGAACGCCGAAGGCCGCGGCCCCGACGAGGAGCAGCTTGCGACGACCGACCCGGTCGCCAAGCGTGCCCATGGTGATCAGGAAGCCTGCAACCATGAACCCGTAGATGTCGATGATCCACAGGAGCTGGGCACTGCTGGGCTGGAGGTCCTCGCTGATGCTCGGGACCGCCAGGTGCAGGACCGTCAGGTCCATGACGTACAGCAAGCAGGCCAGCGAGAGGACGGCGAGGCCGATCCATTCGCGGCGGCCGGCGAGCGGTGTGCTACTCGGGGTGGGTCGGTCGGTCATGGCGGTGGTTCCTTGGGTCGGGCCGGGCGTGCGGGTCAGCCGCCGGCCAGGGAGGCTTCGAGGCGCTCCCAGGTCTCGGTCATGCCCTCATTCGCCGCCGGGGATCCGTCTGCCGAGAGGTCGATGCCGCGGGTTGCGTCAGTCATCGTCGGGCTCCTGTGCCTGCAGTTGCTGGAGGTAGGCGCCCAGGCGGTCGAAGCGCTCCTCCCAGAAGCGCCGGTACTGTTCGACCCAGTCCGCGACCTCGTGGAGCGGCGACGCGTCGAGCCGGCACGGTCGCCACTGCGCGTTCCGGCCCTTCGCCACCAAGCCGGCATCCTGGAGCACCTTGAGGTGCTTCGAAACGCCCTGGAGGCTCATCTCGAACGGCGCCGCCAGGTCCGTCACCGTGGCCTCGCCGAGGGCGAGGCGGGCCAGGATGGCGCGCCGCGTGGGATCGGCCAGCGCGGCGAAGGTGGTGCTGAGGGCGTCGGGGTGCATGCCGTACTCTACCTATCGGTTGATAAACCTTCCGGTAGAATACCCGTCTGCGATCCCCTGTCAACCCCTTCGTCGCGAATCGAGCTCCCTACGAGCGGGCGGAGGCGTCCGTCTCGAGCACCGACAGGATGTTCCCCGCCGGGTCCTTGAACCACGCGATATTCGGCCCGCCGCCCCGCGAGATGCCCTTGGCATCCTGGTTGGAGTCCGGGCCGTCGTACCGCTCCATCTTCACCCCGGCGCTCGTGAGGGCGTCGACCGCAGTGTCGATGTCGTCGACCGGGAAGTTGAGGATCGTGTACGTGGCGGGGACGAAGTCGCCCTTCGGGTAGATGAGGACGGTCGCGCCGCCCTGCGAGATGAAGCTCCAGGAGTCCCATCTCGCCCGGTCGGATGTCCTGCCCGAGGGTCTCTCCGTAGAACCTCTTGGCCGCATCGAGGTCGTCGACGGCGAAACCCGAGAATGCGTTGCTGTCCTTGAGCATGTTCCCCACTCCTTTCCGAAGATGCGATGACCGTACCCCGGGATGACGCGAACCCGCAACGACCACGGGACGATGATTCGTGTCAACGATCACGCACGCGTGCGAGCCACGGAGGATCCGAGCCATGACCGACCGACCGAGCACCAGCGAGCCGCTCGAGCGCCCCAAGGAGATCGACGGCCCCGACGGCCAGCGCCGCGACGGCCGGCCCACCAGCGGCACGACCGAGGATGTGGAGGCGGGCCGGCCGGCGGAGGCCACCCCGACCGTCGCACCCGAGGAGCAGGGCGGCACGCCCTCGACGGAACACGCGCCAGGCGGCGATCTCTAGCCGCCGGACCTAGTCGACCGGCGCCCACTCGCGGTCCAGGGCCAGCGTCAGCCGCTGGTCGCGCGACAGCAACGCGACCCGCACCGCCTCGCGTGTCAGTGCGGCGAGCGCGGCCTCCGGGATCGGCTGGCCAGCGACGAACGTGGTGAAGCGGACCTGCTTGAGCCCCAGATGGGCCCCTTCCAGCAGGCCGGCCGGATCGCGCATCCACGCACCGAACTCGAATCCGAGGTGGACGTGGATGGGCTCCGGCGCCACGTACGCGAAGTAGCGGGTGCGTCGGCCGACCGGCACCTCGTAGCCGATGAGTCGCCAGCCACCGCGGACCCGCTCGATCGCGTCGGGGACCGCGCGCCGCACGATCGCCCGGAGCGTCTCGGCGGCGTCACGGATGCCGTCGCTGTAGGCAGACAGGAACGCATCGGGCGGGATCGGATCCATGGACGTCATGATGCCCGACGACGCTTGGAATTGGGGGTATCACCCACGAAGAACATGGGGTATGATGGTTCGCCGGTCCCGGGCATAGCCGGGCAATCAGATAGCACGACGCAACGCGGACTCCTCTCACGACTGGCGCGAGAACCCACGGGAACGCGCCGGCTATGCAGAGGAGTTCTCTCTTTGTATAACGACAAGAATCTCACCTGCGCGGACTGTGGACAGGAATTCGTGTTCACTTCGTCCGAGCAGGACTTCTACGCCCAGCGCGGCTTCACCGAGCCGCGTCGGTGCCCCTCCTGCCGCGCCAGCCGCAAGGCTGCGCGCAACGCCGAAGGTGGCGGCAGCTCGTACGGCGACAGCTCGTACGGCGGCGGCTACTCCAGCGGTGGTGGTGGCAGCTACGGTGGCGGCGGTGGCGGCGGCTACGAGCGCGCACCCCGCGAGATGTTCGCGGCGACGTGCTCGTCCTGCGGCAAGGAAGCCCAGGTCCCGTTCCGTCCCACCAGCGGCAAGCCCGTCTACTGCTCCGACTGCTTCCGCAGCCAGCGCGCCTAGTCCACGCCCCTGAGGCGACGGCCGGGATCCGGCCCGTCGCCTCATCGTGATCCTCGACCCGGGTTGTCAGTCGGCCCGGGTCGTTTTGATTCCCGCGACCGATCCGCGCACCCCTTGACAACCTGCGTATGGTTACTTCGTTCGCCGAGCGAACTATGTCTCGCAGTGAAGTCGAGGGGCTATGCGGACCGGACGTCGTGAGCTCATCCGCGACCTGAATCGAACGCTCGTGCTGAACCTCGTCCGCGAGCGGGGTGGCCTCTCCCGAGCGGAGCTGGCACGGATCTCCGGCCTCTCCCCGTCCACCGTGACCGCGATCACCGCGTCGCTGCTCGAGGACGGCTACATCCTCGAGGACGAGCAGGCGGTCATCGCCGACGGCCTCGACGACCATCGGACGCCCGGCCACGACCCTGCGCGTCGACCCGACCGCCGGCCACGTCGTCGGCATCAAGGTCACGTCGGACAACCTCGTGGCGACCGTCACGGACCTGGCCGCCACTCCCCTCGCGATCGTCACGGTGCCGCGCGGACACGACACGGCCCCCGATGCCATCGGCGCGCTCTTCGAATCGGCGGTCCAACGCGCGCTCGAGGCCGGCGGCGTCGAACGCGAACGCCTGCTCGGGATCGGCATCGGCGTCCCGGGCATGGTCGATCCGGAGACGGGCCGGGTCGCCGACTCGCCGCTTGCTCGAGTGGGCGCACCTCGACCTCATCGGCCTCCTCGAGAGCCGCCTCCGGCTCCCGGTCCTCCTCGACAACGACGTCAACACCCTGACGGTCGCGGAGCAGCTGTTCGGTGCCGGCCGAGGGCTGGCGCACATCCTGGTCGTCACCATCGGTCGCGGCATCGGCATGGGCGCTGGTGGTCAACGGGCTGGTCCATCGCGGCGCGCGTGGCGGTGCCGGCGAGATCGGTCACGTCCAGGTCGTCCCGAACGGGCCGGACTGCTGGTGCGGTCGGCGGGGCTGTCTGGAGGCCGTCGCCGCCGAGCCCGCCGATCGTGCGCGAGATCCTCGCGTCGACCGGCCGGCTCACCCAACCCGCGGATGTCGCCGCGCTCGCAGAGCGGGACGCCGGGGTCGCCGGCGATCCTCGAGCTTGCCGGACGACACGTCGGCCGCGCGGTCGACGGCATCGCCACCGTCCTCGATCCACAACGGATCGTGATCTCCGGGCGAGGGCGTCCGCCTGGGCGACCACTACCTCGACGCGATCCGTGACGAACTCGGCGATGCGAGAACAGAAGGAGGTACCGACGGAGGTCGTGATCGAGCCCTGGGGCGACGAGGCGTGGGCCCGCGGGGCCGCGACGCTCGTCCTGCGCGAACTCTTCCATCCCGCCCATCTCCGCGACGACGCGACGCCGAACGTCGGCGACCGTCGAGCGCGTGGGTCCCACCCAGAAGTCGGCCCGCGCGGGCCGAGGAGATCGTCGATGAAGTCTCGCTCCGCCCAGCGGCTGCTCGCGTTGATCGCGGCGGCACCGCTCGTCCTGTCGGCGTGCCTCGGCACGTCGGCCTCCCCGCGCCGTACCGCAGCACCGCCGGCCTCCGCGGCCCCGGCCTCCCAGGCGGCGTCCGCGGCGCCGTCGGCCAGCCCGGAGATCACCGGTACCGTCACCTTCTGGAACGGCTACGCAGCCGATGGCGACGAGATCAAGACCTTCACCGACGTCGTGCTGCCGGCGTTCCAGGCGCAGTACCCGAACGTCACCGTCGAGCATCAGGAGATCCCGTACGACGACCTCCGCCAGAAGCTCGTCACCGGCCTCGCCGGCGGCACCCTGCCGGACGTCCTGCGCGCCGACATCATCTGGGTGCCCGAGTTCGCCGACCAGGGCGCGCTGCTCGCGCTCGACGAGGAGATGCCCGACTTCGCGGACCTGACCGCGACGATGTTCGAGGGTCCGGTCTCCACGAACAAGTGGGGCGATCACTACTACGGCCTGCCGCTCGACACCAACACGCGCGTGCTCTTCTACAACACCGGGATGTTCGAGGAGGCCGGCGTCGCCGCCGCGCCGACGACGATCGAGGAGCTCGAGGCCGCGATGGCCAAGGTCAAGGACCGCTCGGCGCCGATCACTTCGGCTACGCCGAGGGCGGCACGGGTCCGTGGAGCGTCCTGCCGTGGATCTGGAGCTTCGGTGGCGGCATCACCGACGACGGCCTGACCAAGGCGACCGGGACGCTCAACGGCCCGGGCACCGTCGCCGCCGTGACCAAGCTGCAGGAGTGGCTGGACAAGGGCTACCTCTCCCCCAGCATCCTCGGTGGCGGCCTCGCCACGTCCGAGCAATTCGGCAACGACCAGGCGGCCATGATCCTCGAGGGACCGTGGATGCCGGGCATCTTCAAGAACCAGTTCCCGGACCTGGCCTACGAGTACGCGACCGTGCCGGCCGGTCCGGGCGGCACCGCCTCGGTCGTCGGTGGCGAGGACATCGTCGTCTTCAAGTCGACCCAGAACAAGGAGGCGGCGCTGGCCTTCACCCGCTTCATGGTCTCGGAGGAGGCCCAGCTCGCGATGGGCAAGATCGGCCAGATGCCGGTCCTCGAGAGCCTGGCCGGGAACGCCGAACTGCCCGACTATTACCCCATGTTCCAGGAGCAGCTCAAGACGGCCAAGGCACGGACCCCGGTGCCCGTCGTGGCCGAAGATCGACGAAGCGGTCTCGAACGCGGTGCTCAAGGCGCTGCGCGGTGATGCGACGGTCCAGGCCGCGCTCGACGAGGCGGCGACGCAGGTCGACGCCCTCCTCGCCGGGAACTGATCGTTCGTCGCTGGATGGAGATCGGCCGCCGCCACGCCCCCATTCGACGTCGGTCGCGTCTCCTCCCGGCCGATGGCGCGCTCGGGCCACATCGCGTGGCCCGGGCGCGCCGACTCCTCCCGATCTACGGGCTGCTGCTGCCCGGCCTGCTGCTGTACGGGGCGTGGGCGGCCTATCCGCTGATCAGCTCGTTCCTCCTCAGCTTCACCGACTGGAACCTGCGTGAAGCCGACGACCTTCGTCGGGCTCGACAACTACACGCGAGCGCTGGGCGACCCGCTGTTCTGGCGGTCGCTGTCGTCGACGCTGGGCTACACGGTCGTGACCGTCGCGGGCCAGTTGCTGCTGGGTCTCGGCGCGGCCCTGCTGCTCAACCAGCGCATTCCCGGGCGGTCCGTGCTGCGGCTCGTCTACTACCTGCCGGTGATCACCAGCTGGGTCATCGTGTCGCTCGTCTTCCTGTATCTCTACAACGGCCAGGCCGGGGCCCTGAACTGGCTCCTGCAACGACGTCCTGGGCATCATCGACAAGGACGTCGCGTGGCTGGCCGAGCCGTCGACCGCCCTGTGGGCCATCGCCGTCCTCGGGATCTGGAAGGGCATCGGCTGGACGATGGTCGTGTTCCTCGCCGGGCTCCAGTCCGTGCCCGATGAGCTGTACGAGGCGGCCTCGATGGACGGCGCCGGCACGTGGGCGAGGTTCCGCTACATCACGCTGCCGTTCCTGCGGGCGACCTCCACGTTCCTGCTCGTCGTGCTGACCATCGGCGGCTTCAACGCGTTCATCAGCATCTTCGTGATGTCGTCGGCGGCGACCGGCACGATCGGCGGCCCGCTGAACAGCACCGACGTCGTGCTGACCTACATGTGGAAGCAGGCGTTCACCGAGATCGACCTGGGCTACGGGGCGGCGCTGTCGTTCCTGCTGGCGGGCGCGATCGGCCTCGTCAGCCTCGTCGAGTTCCGGATGATCCGGCGCCAGGAGAGCCGCTGTGACCGGGCTGGCGCGGCCCGGACGTCGCGGTCGATGGCTCGCCTTCGCCATCGCCGTCGCGTTCGCGGTCATCATGCTCGCCCCATTCGCGCTGATGGTCAGCACGGCGTTCAAGGCCGCACGCGTACGTGCTCGAGATCCCGCCGCGCCTCATCCCCGAGGCCCCGACGCTCGACAACTTCGTCGAGGCGCTCACGACCAACGACTTCGGGCGGTACTTCCTCAACAGCGTGTTCGTCGCGACGCTCTCGACGATCCTGTCGGTCGCGCTGGCGTCGATGCTGGCGTTCGTGTTCGCGCGCTACGAGTTCCCGGGCCGGCGCGTGCTGTTCGCGGCGCTCCTGTTCACGATGATGGTCCCCGGGCTCGTGCTGCTGATCCCGCAGTTCGTGCTCGCCCGGAACCTCGGGCTGCTCAACAGCCTGTGGGGCCTGATCATCGTGTACTCGGTCCTCAACATGGGCCTCAACACGTTCCTGCTGCGCGGCTTCTTCGCCGGCGATGCCGAAGGAGATCTTCGACGCGGCCGAGGTGGACGGGGCCGGGACCGTTCCGGATGTTCTGGTCCGTCGCGGTGCCGCTGGCCAAGCCCGGTCTCGCGACCGTGACGATCTTCAGCTTCCTCGCCGCGTGGGACGAATTCACCTGGGCCATCGTCACGATCTCCGACCGCGAGCTGTACACCCTGCCGGTCGCCATCCGCCTGTTCCAGCGCGCCAATGGCACCGAGTGGGGGCTCGTGTTCGCGGCCTCGCTCATCGCGCTCGCGCCGGTCCTGGTGCTGTTCGTGGCGCTCCAGCGCCACGTCGTCAGCGGCGCGTTCCAGGGGGCGACGAAGGGATGACCATCGATCCACGGCACCCGCGTCGACGTCCACCGTCGACCTGCGGGCACGCAGTCTCGAGGTCATCCTCGACGGCCAGACCCCGAGCGGGGCCTTCATCGCAGCGCCGACGTTCGCGCAGTACCGCTACGCCTGGCTGCGCGACGGGGCGTTCATCGCCGAGGCGCTGGACCTCGTCGGCCGGCTCGACGCTGTCCGCCCGGTTCCACGACTGGGTGGCCGGGCTCGTCGTCGCGGCGGCGGACGGGATCGAGCGGTCGATCGCGGCGGTCGCCGCCGGCGGATCGCCGGCCCCGGTCGACTACCTGCACTGCCGCTACGAGGCGGACGGATCGCTCGGGCCCGACGACTGGCCGACCTTCCAGCTGGACGGTCCGGGGATCTGGCTGTGGTCGCTGGCCCATCACGTGCGTTGCGGCGGCTCGGTCGGGGCGCGACACCTCGAGGCGGTCGGCCTCGCGACCCGCTACCTGGCGGCACTCTGGGATCACCCCTCGTACGACGCCTGGGAGGAGTCGCCGCGACCACGTGCACACGAGCACGCTCGCCGCGATCCTGGCCGGGCTGCGGGCGTCGCGCGCTCCCTGGTGCGTCCGACGAGCCGGGTGCCGATCGCGGCCGCGCGATGCCGGCATCGTCGAGCGCCTGGCCGGCAGCGACGGCGCGTTCACGAAATGGGTCGGTAACGACGCGGTCGACGCGAGCCTGCTCTGGATCGCGGTGCCGTACGGGCTGCTGGCGCCAGACGACCCGCGTCGTTCGCGGCGACGCTCGCGCGGATCGAAGGCGAGCTCGTCTCGCCGGATGGCGGCGTCCATCGGTACGCCGCCGACACGTACTACGGCGGCGGGGAGTGGCTGCTGCTGACGGCCGGCGCTGGGCCGGGTCTACCTGCGACGCGGCGGCGCCGGGCGATCGGGAGCGCGCCGAGCGCTGCCTCCGCTGGATCGAGGCGCAGGCCGGGCCCGACGGATCCCTGCCCGAGCAGGTCGCGACGCGAGCCCTGCATCCGGAACGGATCGACGAGTGGCGGGCGCGCTGGGGCGAATCCGCGTCGCCGCTGCTGTGGTCGCATGCGACGTACCTGGCGCTCCTGACCGAGTTCGGGCTGATGGCGCGGCCGCGCCGTCCGGCTCGTGTCGGTCCGACCGACGCGGCCGTGGTTCCGTCCGGGCTCCGTCGCCTCGGTCGAGCTGGGATTCCGGGCGGAGGTCGCGACCTCGGTGCGTGCCGGGGTGGAGCTGCTGGACCTCGACCGGGTCGTCGGCCGCGCGGAAGCAGCGTTTCGGCTGCCGGCGGGCGCGTCGCGGCGGATCGTGCCCCTGCGGTTGCCGGACGCCCGGCGGCGCGGGTACGGATTGCGGGCTCGGTGCGACCTGGAACGCGGGTCAGGCCGGGCGACCGGCAGCCTCGGCCGTCGAGGCACTCGACGGCTGGTGGGAGTCGCCGCGCCACGCGGCGATCACGGAGTTCCGCACGCCGGCCCGGACCGCTGCGGCGGTCGAGGCGTTGCGCGACTGGCACGTCACGGTCGTCCAGCTGTACGACTGGATGTACCGCCACTACCGCTACGCCCCGCCGTCGGGCGCGGCGACGTTCATCGACGCCGCTCGGGCGGCGCGTCTCGCACGACGCGGTCCGGGCCGCCGTACGGGCGGGTCGCGATGCCGGGATCGCCAGCCTTGCCTACGGCTCCGTGTACGGCGCGGAACGCGAGTACGTCGACGCGCCACCCCGACGAGCGCGTGTTCGACGATACCGGAGCGCCGCTGAGCCTCGGCGAGACGTTCTACATCAACGACCTGCGACCGGGTCGGCCGTGGCGGCGCTCGGCTGCTGCGCGAGTACGCCCGGGTCGTGCGCGACTTCGGGTTCGACGGGATCCACATGGACACCTATGGGCCGCCGCACCAGGCCGTGGGTCACGACGGGGCGGCGATCGACTTCGCGGCGCTCTATCCGGGGCTCATCGCGGACGGTGCCGCGGGTCGTCGCCGCGGCCAGGGACGGTGGCCGCGTGCTGTTCAACTGCGTGGAGGGCTTCCCGCTGGAGCACGTGGCCGCGGCCCCGGCGGCTGCCGTCTACCTGGAGCTCTGGCCACCCGACATCACCTACGGCGACATCGTCCGCTGGATCGACCGGGCGCGGACGCTCGGTGACGGGCGGGCCGTCGTCATCGCCGCGTACATCTCGGCGCTCCGGACGTTCGAGGCGGACCCGGTCCGCCGACCCGGTGCCATCGAGGCGGCCGTGCTGCTGACCTCGGTCATCGCGGCGGCCGGGGCCTACCATCACGTGCTGGCCGAGCGCGATCGGGTGCTCGTCGAGGGCTACTACCCGGAAGCGCGTCGCTTGCGGGCCGCCGAGCGCCGGGAGCTGCGCGCGGCCTGGGCATTCACCGCCCGCTACGTCCACCTGCTGTCCGACCCTGGTCTGGAGGCGGAGGCTGGCGCCGTATCGGAGGTCGCGCTTGTCGATGCCGCCGGCCGCGAGATCACCCTCAGCAGCGAACCGCTGGCCGGCACCGTCTGGGTCCGGGTCACACGCAGCCCGGACGGCACGCGGATCCTCCAGCTCATCGACCTGCTTGATCAGGCGGACGACCGATGGGACGACATCCGACAGCCGGCGCCACGCCGGACGGGGTGGCGCCTCCGTTGGGCGGGTGCGGGGGACGCCGCCCTGGTGGCGATGTCGCCGTGGACTGCCGGAGGCGAGGCGCGTCGCCTCGACCCGGATGCCACGCGAGAGATGTGGCGGCTCCCTGGCTTTCGCCGCTGGCTGGTCGTCGCGCAGCCGCCTGCCTGACCAGGCACCGCCCGCCGTCAGATCAGTCGCGGTTGGCCAGCCGGCCACGCAGGGCCGCCTGGCGCACGCCGCTGACGTCGAGCCGATCCGCGTCGAGAAACCGCAGGAAGCGCGTCATGCCACGGGCCATCGCGTCGGCGAACGCGTCGTCGTGAGCGAGGCGCTCGTCCTCCAGCCAGAGTCCGAGAACGCGGAACGTGCTGGTCGCCCGGTCGAGCTTCGCGTCGAAACGCGCCACGAGCCGGTCGCCCCACAACACCGGCAGCACGTAATAGCCGTACTTCCGTTGTGCCGCCGGCGTGTACACCTCCCAGCGGTAGTGGAAGCCGAACAGCTCCTCGGACCGCGAGCGGACCGGGTCGAGCGGCGACAGGAACGTGGCCTCGTCGTCGGTCGTCGTGTCGAGCGGCCGCCAGGCCCGCGGCACCCGCCCGGCTTCGAGGGCCGTCAGGATGTCCCGATCCGTCCCCAGGGCCCAGTGCGGGCTCCGCCATCCCTCGACGCGGACCTCGATGAGATCGCCCGATGCGATCCGTTCCGCGCGCCAGGCCTTCAGTTCGGCCGGCGGCATCTGGCGCTGGAGCGACGCACTGACCCCGCTGAACTTCGTGAGCCCCTGCGAGGCCACCATCTTGCGGAGCAGGAACTCGTCCGCCTCGGCGTCGCTGCTCTCGCGGATCAGATCGGCCGGCGCGACGGCCTCGGTCAGGGCGTAGACCCGCTCGAATCGCTCCCGACGCGTCACCATGGCCTCACCGACCCGCCACAGGTAGTACAACGCGACGGCGCTGTCCTTGCGGCCGCGATAGCTGTCCACTCGGGTGCGCGCGCCCATCGTGAAGTCACGGTTGGTGACGGTGCCGCGCTCGCGCAGGACCTCCCGCATCTCCGCGATCGCGGTCGCGTGCTGGCGGGCGAACGTCTTCCAGCGGCTTTCCTCGCGCTCGCGTCGCATCAGCACGCGCCAGTGCGGGAGCTCGTCCATCGGGCGAACGGCCAGCCAGCCGCCCCAGTCGAAGAAGCGGCGCTTCTCGTACGTCAGGACCGCCCAGTCGTCGGGTCGATAGTCGATCACCCGGCTCTGGAGCATGAGGTCGTGAGCGCGGGCGATGACGACGAGCGGATCGAGCTGCAGATGCTCCATCGCGCGCATCGCGCGCTCCGTGCCGACGAGCCCGCGCCACCGCCGGCCCGGCCACAGGCCCTGCCGTCCGAGGATGAAGCGACGCGCGGTCTGGAGCGAGATCAGCACGAGGCGAAGGGTACCGGCGCTACCCTCCTGACTGCGCAGCGCATCGATGAGGAGGTCGCATGTCGAACCTGGTGGACATCGGGGACGTCCCGGCACTCGACGTCTGGGGCGAGACCGTCCAGGCACGGGTCGTGGCCGGCGCGAACGCCAGTCTTGCGCTCGTCGAGCTCGCGCCGGACGCGGTCGTGCCCGAACACCATCACGCCCATGAGCAGCTCGGGATGTGTATCGAGGGCAGCATCACCTTCACCATCGGCGGCGAGCGCCGCGAGCTCGGGCCGGGCGGGACGTGGCGGATCCCCTCCGACGTGCCCCACGACGCCGTCGCCGGCCCGGCGGGAGCGGTCGTAGTCGATATCTTCGCGCCGGTCCGGGCGGACTGGGACGCGCTCCCCCGATCCGCGCCGCGACCGCCGCGCTGGCCACCCTCAGCGGGCTGAGTCACGACGGCGGACCGCCCGGCGCCTGGAGGAACGCCGTCAGGGGCAGCTGCTCCGGCACAGGTTCGGTCAAGGGGACGACCGGCCGACGACGACGATCGGCGAGGTCGTACTGTCGGGCGAGCTCGCGGACCTGGCGACGGACGGGCTCCAGGGTCGCCTTCGTGACGTAGGCACGACCCGCATACAGCCGCTCGTACAGGGGCAGCAGGTCCGGCCAGTCGCGGGCGAGGTTATCGAGGAAGTGCTCGCGGGTACCCGGCCGCAGGTACAGCACATTGGTCCAGATCGAGGTCGCGCCGGCGTCGCGGGCCGCCCGCACGACATCAGCCATCTTGGCCGGGTCGTCGGACAGGCCGGGCAGGATCGGTGCCATACCGACGCTGGCGTCGATACCGGCGTCGATGAGGGCCCGGACCGCGCGAAGTCGCTGGCGCGGTGGTGCCGTCCCGGGCTCGGTCCGGCGCCAGATGGCGTCGTCGAGCGTCGGGATCGAGAAGGTCACGCCGACCGTCGCATGACGCGCCGCCTCCGCCAGGACGTCCACGTCGCGCACGATCAGCGGACCGCGCGTGATCAGCCCGATCGGCGTGCGCGACGCCCCGAGGGCGACGATGGCGCCACGGGTGAGCCGGAAGTGGCCCTCGGCGGGCTGGTAGGGGTCCGTCGCCGTTCCGACGACGACCTGCTCACGTTTCCACGACCGTCGCCCCAGCTCGCGGCGCAGGACCTCGACGAGGTTGGTCTTGACTCGGATGGACGTGCCATACCGCGCATCCGCCGGACGATCGGCCATCTGCTCGAAGGCCCGGACGAAGCAGAACGTGCACTGGTGGACGCAGCCCATGTACGGGTTGAGCGACCACGAGAACGACATGTTGCGCACACGGTTGAGCGCCGTTCGACAGGGTTCGTCGCGGTAGACCGGCCGCATCGGTCGATTATAGAACATCTGTTCGATATCGACCAGCGCTGGGCTACGGTCGGTCGTACCCGTCAGGTCCTCGGCACCGCTCGCTTGCGTGCCTCGAAGCCGAGGTCGCGTGCCTGCTTGACGGTCAGTGGCTCCGATCTCTTCCAGCTGAACGCCGTGGCGATCCCGTCCCAGACCGGTGCCAGTTCCCAATAGGCGCTGTGCGACTTCGGGAAGTCCTTCTTCGAGTGGACGCGCAGGTCGACGACGCTCGCCACGCCGTCGGTCCGGCGGAACAGTGGCTCGGCCAAGAAGGACAGGAAGTCGCGGGTGTCGTAGATGTTCAGCCACGGGACGGGGAGGTGCGGCGGGTCGGCCTCGTCGTACGGCATCGATGGGATCGCATCGAACGTGTACAGCAGGGGTGCCTGCGACCCGACCGTGACGCAGGCCTCGACGGGAGCCTCCGGCCAGCTCGCCAGCAGGTCGACAAGCGCCAGTCCGCCGAGGCTCAGGCCGACCGGCAGCACGGGCCGACCGCGCGCGGCGGCGGCCGCCCGCGTGAGTTCCTGCCGCAGGACCGCCTGGATCGACGCCCGATGCTGGTGGTACCCGATGACGTCGGCCAGCAGCTGGGCGCCGAGCGCCTCCAGCATCGATTCCCGGCGGTCCTCGAAGTAGTTCGTGACGAGCTTCATGACCGCGGCCTTGCCGACCCCCGTGGGCAGCGACGACAGCGGGATGGGGGCCGGGCGCCCGCGCCGGTAGACGGCCTTGCGCCAGTTGCCAAGCCGCAAGCCGGACCGGCGTCGCCATTCCGGCCCGACCACCGTCACGTCCCAGCCGCGCGTCCGGACCTGATCCTCGATGCGCGAGACGTTCTCGGACAGCCCCTCGGAGGTCTCGTTCGCGCCGTGGACGAAGAAGAGGATGCCGGTCGGCGGGCGGAGCGGGGCCGCGAGCTTGCTCGGTGTCATGAGCGGCATGGTAGGCCGCGTCGGTCCGCCTCGGTCGGGACCGCCGCCCCGGGGTTGCGGCCGCTCCCCTACCGCCGTTTCATCGGGTCCGTGGCGCGCGGTGGGGCGTATAGTCGGAGCGGAGGGCGCGGATCTGGCCGCTTTCGAGCTCGACGGTCGCCCGACGCTGGAGGGCAGGGCATGTCCATCGAGGGGATCCTGATCGGACTCGTGGCGATCGTCGTGGGTGCCGGCTGGGCATTCTACGGGCTCAAGTTCTTCACGATCATCCTCCCCATCTGGGCGCTGTTCTTCGGATTCGTGACCGGCGCGCAGTGGGGACAGGACGTGTTCGGGCAGGGCTTCCTGGGCACAGTGACGTCGTGGGTGATCGGCGGCATCCTTGCCCTCGTGCTCGCCGCACTCTCCTACTTCTGGTACTACTTCGCCGTGACCCTGGCGGTCGGCGCATTGGGCTACGCGCTCGGTGTCGGGTTCATGGACTTCCTCGGGATCGATTCGGGCATCCTGGGCCTGATCGTCGGCCTGCTCGTCGGCGGTGTCTTCGCGGTCGTCGCCTTCGTGCTCGGCGTGCCGGCGCTCCTGATCGTGTTCGTATCGGCCATCAGCGGGGCGGCGGCCATCGTGAACGGCGTGCTGATCATGCTGGGTCGCATCCAGGTCGAGAACCTCGACAGCGGCCTGCTCAGCGGGCTCCTGGCCGACTCGTTCATCGGAGTCGTGGCGTGGGTCGTCATCGCGGCCGCCGCGGTCTGGTACCAGTTGCGTGGCGTCGGCCAGGCGGTTGCCGCCCTGGATCGGTCGGCCTATCGCTACTAGCCGGAGGACCGCCCCGGCCGCGACGGCGACCGTCCGGCCGCCCGGGGCACGGACTCGATGAGACGCGCGACGTGGCTGGCGGTCGGCGCCGGGACCGCCAGCGTCGCTGCCGGGGCGCGTCGCCTTCGACGGTCGAAGGCGCGCGTCACGTTCCCGCCGCCAGACGACGCGATCCGTCCGGACGAGGCCCTCGGGCAGGCGCAGGTCCTCATGGACCTGCCCCGCGTGCGACGCCGCGACGAGGCGATGTCGTTCGCGCCGTCGACGGTCACGAGCGTCGAGCCGCTCCTGCACGGCCGTCGCTATTTCCCGCGCATGCTCGAGGACATCGCGTCCGCGCAGGACCACATCCATCTCCTGATCTACGCGTTCAAGCCGGGCGCCATCGGCGATGCGTTCGTCGACGCCCTCGGTGAGCGGGCGCGCGCCGGCGTGAAGGTCCGCGTGGCGGTCGATGCCATCGGCAGCGGCGTCGACTTCGGCAGCCGACGGCTCTACCGAGCGATGCGCGACGCCGGCGTCGAGGTCGTCGCCAACGACGGGGTCGCGGTGGTCCGTGGCGGCCACCTCGGGGGGCGGCGGCTCCGCGTGCACGTCGAGGACGCCTTCCATTTCGATCACCGCAAGATGGCGGTCATCGACGGGCGCATCGCCTACGTGGGCGGGAGCGGCATCGAGGACCACTTCAACGACACCCGCTTCACCGATGTCATGTGCCGGATCAGCGGTCCGATCGTGGCGCAGATCCAGGTCGTCTTCATCGCGAGTTGGTTGAAGGACGGTGGGCCGCCACCGGCCAGTCTCGAGGGTGCGTTTCCGGGCGATGCTCGCGGGCCTGCGATGCCCTCGATCGAGGGTCTGACCGCCACGCGTCCTGATGAACGTGCCGGGCACCGGCCAGCACCCCATCCGCGACGCCATCGAGCAGTCGATCGACAACGCGACGGTCGGGATCGACATCGTGAATCCGTACATCAGCAACCGCGGTGTCCTCGGGCGGTTGCTGGCGGCCGCCGAACGCGGTGTGGCCGTCCGGGTGATCGTCCCCGCCGACCCGCGCCCGCCCCTCCCGATGGCGGCGTTCCGTGCCTGGTACCCGGCGTTCCTGGCAGCCGGAATCGAGATCCTCAGGCATCCCGGGATGGCCCACGCCAAGGTCTACCGCATCGACGACCGGCTGCTGCTGGGCAGCTGCAATCTCGACGACCTGTCCCTCTATCGCAACGACGAGCTCGACGTCCTGTTCGAAGGACCGAGCATCCCGGCGCTCGCGGCGTCGACCGTCTTCGACGAGCTGGCGGCCGCCTCGGCACCGGCCACAGTCTCGACCAGCCGGCGGAGCCGGGTCTGGGAACGGGCCATGGCACGCTCGTCACGATTCCTCTGAACCAGCCGGGTGTGTGCGGCGTCAGCCGCCGAGCACGCGGAGCCAGGCGAGCCCCAGCAGCGACGCGACGATGAAGACCACGAACCGGGCTACCCAGGTCAGCCCATCGACGCGGCCATCCACCAGCGTCCGAGGGGCGATGACCAGCATCGGATAGAAGACTGCGGCGATCACCAGTACGAGCCCCAGACTGAGCGCCAGGCTGGCCACGACCTCCTCGAGCGCCGCCGCGCCCTCGGTCGCCGCGATCGCTTCGCGCAACAGGTCCGGACCAAGCCCGATGTCGGCCAGCGTCCCCGCGAAGATCCCCGATGCGATGAGGATGAACGGCGTGACCAGCGCGACCCGGGTCAGCCGCGGCAGCTGGCCCACCCGTCCCATGCCGGCGAGCACCGTGAGCACGACCATCGCGATGAACGCCAGACCAAAACCCGGCCCGTCCTCCAGGCCGAGACCGGACGTGGCACCACCGGCGACCAGCAGGATGCTCCCGAACAGCGGCCCGTAGAGGGCGATCCGTTCATCGAGCGACCGCGGATCCGGCGCGTCCTCCACGTTCCGAGTCCCGATCACGACGATCGCCCCGATGACGGCCAGCAGCCAGACCAGGCCGCGGATCGGTTCACCCTCGTCGAACACCGTGGAGAGGCCGAGATCCGGGCCACCGAGCGCGGCGGCCACCAGCGGCCACCCCAACGCGATCCACCCGACGAGCAACAGGTCCTGCCCGCGAAGCCGCGCCAGGATCCCGTCGACCGTCATGACCCGCATCGTATTCGAGCGGTGGCGGGACGGATGGCCGCCCGGCGCGTTCGGAAACCGGCGGGGCTCCGGGCGACGTAGACGAGGGTGAACCGACCCGCTACGGAGAACACGGGATGAACACGCCCCTTCGCCCGCTCGCCCTGCTCCTCGGCCTCGCGGCCCTCATCGTCGCGTGCACGAGTGGCGGTGGCACAACGGCCGCCCCCTCAGTGGCCGCTCCGTCCGTCGCCGCTCCGTCCGTCGCGGCCCCATCCGACGCCGCGCCGTCCGCGACCGCATCGGCTGGCACCGGGGCCGCGGCGACCGTCGATCTCGCCGACAACGCCCTGGGCCAGGTCCTCGTGGACGCCGAGGGCAAGACCCTCTACGGGTTCACGCCCGACGAGGCGGGCACGCCCACCTGCTACGACGACTGTGCCGCGGCCTGGCCACCCCTGCTCGTCGACGACGCCGCCGCCGCGGCCGTCGGGACGGGGCTGGATGCCAGCCTCCTCTCGACCGTGGAGCGCACCGACGGGACCATCCAGGTGAAGTACGGCGACTGGCCGCTCTACTACTTCGCGAGCGACGCCGCCGCCGGCGACACCAACGGCCAGGGTGTCGGCGAGAAGTGGTTCGTCGTCGACGCGACGGGGGCCCTCATCGGCCAGTGATCACCCGAATCTCTCGGGAGGACGACGCCCGCTCGACCATCCCGTCGGGCGGGCGTCTGTTTGCGCTCAGACCCGGGCCCGCGCCCGATCCTTGAGGATCTGGCCCGCGGCGAGCTTGCCCGGTCCGCCGCTGACGCAGCCGCCCGGGTGCGTGCCCGAACCGCACTGGTAATAACCGTCGATCGGCGTGCGGTACTGCGACCAGCCCGGCGCCGGCCGGAAGAAGAACATCTGCGGGGCGAAGAACTCGCCCGCGAAGATGTTGCCCTCGGACAGGCCGACCGTCCGCTCGATGTCGAGGGGCGTCCGGACCTCGCGCTGGAGCACGAGATCGCCGAAGCCCGGGAAGAACCGCTCGAGCGTCCGCTGCACGGTATCGCCGAGGTTCTCCTTCTCGGTGTCCCAGTCGCTCTCCCGCAGCTGGTAGGGCGTGTACTGGATGAAGCAACTCATGACGTGCTTGCCGGGGGGCGCCATGTCTGCATCGATCGTCGACTGGATGGCCATGTCGATGTACGGGTTCTGGCTGTACCAGCCGTACTTCGCGTCGTCGTACGCGCGCTCGAGATAATCCATCGACGGCCCGATGTTGGTGAAGCCGCGGAAGTGGTCCGCCTTCTGGCCGAGGGCGGGGAACGTCGGCAACCCGTCGAGCGCGAAGTTGACCTTGGAGCTCGTCCCCTGGAACCGGAAGCGCTGGATGTTCTCGACGAGATCGTCCGGGAGCTCACGCGGGTTGACGAGCTCCAGGAACGTGCGCCGCGGATCGAGCGAGCTGACCACCGTGTCGGCGTAGTACTCCGTTCCGTCGGCCAGGGCGACGCCGGTCGTCCGGCCGTTCTTCGTGATGACGGCCTCGACCGGCGACTCGAGGACGATCTCCGCGCCGAATGCCTCGGCGGCGCGAGCCAGGACCTGGGTGAACCCGCCATTGCCCTTCTTGTGGAACGCCCACGCGCCGAATTCGCCGTCGTGCTCACCGAGGGAGTGGTACAGCAGCACGAGCCCCGAGCCCTGTGAGCGCGGCCCGACCTTGGTCCCGATGATGCTCGAGGATGCGAGGTAGCCCTTGAGCAGGTCGGACTCGAAGTAGTCGTCGAGGAAGTCGGCAGCGCTCCCGGTCAGCAGCCGGACGGCGTTGTGGAGGACCCGCTTGTCGAGCTTCTTGAAGCGCGACCCGATCCCCGCCAGCGCCAGCAGTTCCTCGGGGTCGTCGCTGAAGATGTCCGGCGGGACCATGTCAAGCAGCGGCTTGATGGCCTGACAGACCATCTCGACGTCGTGGCTGTACTGGTCGTACGCGTCCGCGTCGTGCTTGGAGTGCCGCAGGATCTCCTTCTGGTTCTCGCCGTGGTCCTGCGTGAACAGCAGGTAGTCGCCGTTCTCGCCGGGAGCAAACAGCGTCGACATCAGCAGCGGCATGAATCCGTGCTTGGTCAGCTCCAGCTCGTGGATGATGTCCGGCCGCAGCAGCGAGAGCGCGTACGAGAACGTCGTGAACCAGAATCCCGGGCGGAGCTCCTCCGTGATCGCGGCCCCACCGACGAGGTCGCGACGCTCGATGATCAGCGTCTTGAGTCCGGCCTTGGCGAGGTAGGCGCCGTTCACCAGGCCGTTGTGGCCGCCACCGACCACGATCGCGTCGTACGTCCGGTCGGCGCGCGACGTCGCCTTCGTCGACCGCGTGGTCGAGCTCGATCTCGTCGTCGACTTCGTGGACTTCGGGGTCTTCGGGGTCGGGATCGTGGTCGTCATCTCAGGCCGTCTTTCGCTCAGGGTTGTAGAGCGGTAGCCGCGCGACATGCGCCGCGACCTGCTCGTACTGGTGATTGACCGTCGTCTCGATGTTCACCTTCGACCCGAGCTTCGCGAAGTCGGGTCGGACGCGCGCGATGGCGATGTGGCGCTGGAGCATCGGCGAGTACATGAAGCTCGTCGCGTAGCCGACCCGCTTGTAGTCGTCGTCGTACAGCATCCAATCCTCGAGGACCGGCGTGTGATCCTTTGGTGGGATGAGCCCGGCCTCGTTGTAGACCCGATCGTAGTCCTGCCAGTCGACGATCAGGCCGCGCATCGCCCAGCGCGAGGTCTTGTCGGAGATCTCACGCTCCAGGGCCCTGCGGCCGATGAACGCGCGGTCGTCCCCTTTGAGGTCCTTGAACATCCAGCCCCAGCCGAGTTCGATCGGGGTGGACCGGTGGGCATCGTTCCAGGCAAACCGGCTCGAGTCGAAGTCCGCCTCCATCAGCAGCAGGCCGGCCTCGATGCGCAGCATCTCGAGGGCCGCGAGACCGAACGGCAGGACGCCGTGGCCCTCCATCGAGTCCCAGAGCGTGTCCCAGACGTGGAGCGCGTCCGGCGTGTCGATCCAGACCTCGTAGCCCAGATCGCCGCTGTAGCCCGTGCGGCTGACGGTCACGCCCGCGCCACCGATCTCGCCCTTCGCGACCCCGAAGTACGGGATCTTCTCCATCTGCGGGACGAGCTTCCGGAGCAGGTCGCGCGACCGGGGTCCCTGGAGCGCGAGGGTGCCGAGATCCGCGCTGACGTCCTCGATCGTGACGTCGTGGCGGTGACTGCGGTCCTCGAGGTACGCGAGGTTCGGTTCGGCGCTCGTGAGGAGGTACTCGTTCTTCGCCGTGTGCAGGATGACGCCGTCCTCGATCACGAATCCGCCGTCGTCGAGCCAGCAGGTGTACTGGGCCTGGCCCGGCGGGCAGGCACGGATGTCGCGGGCGAGGACCCCCGCGAGGAACGCCTCGGCGTCCCGGCCGCTGATCCGGTACTTGTAGAGGGGACTGGAGTCGAACACGCCCGCCGCGTTGCGAACCGCGAAGTACTCCATCTTGTCCGACATCTGATAGCGGTTGGCGGCGAGGGTGCCGGACCAGTGGCTCCAGAGCTGGGTCTCGTTGAGCGCGCTCGTGCGCTCGTGGAAGGGCGTGGTGCGGATCATGCCGTGACGGGCCCTCTCGCAGTTGCCGTTGGTGCGGGCACGATATCTGCTATTGGACGTCTGCGCAATATGGTCCTACGCTGCGCGCTCATGAAGCGGATGACCCCCGACCAACGGCGCGAGGCGATCGTCGCAGCGGCCCTGGACGTCGCCGTTCGCAAGGGCCTGGCGTCCACGACGGTCCGTGACGTGGCTGCCGAGATGGGGACATCGTCGGGGCTCATCCACCACTACTTCGATTCGATGGACGAGGTGCTCGCGGCGGCGTTCGAGCGCGTCGCGCGGCAGGATCTGGAGTTTTCGGCGCGGCCGATGGCCGGGGCTGGCTCGGCCGTGGAGGCGTTACGGATCTTCTTCCGCACCTACACCCCGGCCGACAAGGACTGGGCCTTCCAGCTCTGGCTGGACGCCTGGGCGGAGGCGGCTCGCCGGCCGGCGCTCCAGGCCACGTCGCGTCGACTGAATCTCGAGTGGCAGGGGCTGCTCGAGCGAACGATCGTGGCGGGCGTGGCCGCGGGAGCCTTCTCGTGTCCCGATCCGGCGGCCGCCGCGTGGCGGATCCTGTCGCTGGTGGACGGGCTGGCGCTCCAGGTCGTCGCCCACGGGACGACGATCAGCCGCGCCGAGGTCGTCGCCTGGGCGACCAGCGCGACCGAGGGCGAGCTGGGACTGGCGGCGGGGACGCTGCGATGAATTGCCCGCCCGACGTAGAGGGTCCCGGCCCGGCATCGTGACGATTCCCGGGCCCGATCACGCGAGAGGTTTCGCCCGATCACTTGAGGGGCCCGATCCCTGACAAATGGTCACCAGGCGAGCGTTAGTCGCCCGAGATCCGGCAAATGCTCACCGTGGGGTGCGTATGACCACGAAGGGCTGCACGCCGCCAACGGGTCCACGCACGACATCGCAGACTGCGACGACACGTCACAGACGAGCGCTCACCTGACGCGCATCTGACAAGAATCGACCGGGCGGCGAGGCGGCGGCGCTCGGCGCTCGGCGCTCGGCGCTCGGCGCGCGGCGCGCGGCGCGCGGCGCCCAGGAAAGGGTGGGCAAACGCCGCACCACGCGTACCCTAGGCGCGGACCTCCTGGCGCATGAACAGCACGTAGGCCAGCGCGAAGCACGCGACCATCATCGCGACCAGCGCCACGACCTGCGGCCAGACCAGGATGAAGCTCTGGTCGAGCGAGAGCAGCGACGGGATCCGCTGCTGCGCCTGCTCGTAGCTGCCGATCGTCGCCGGCGTCGAGACCGAGGTCACCTGCGGGTTCAGCAGCGAAAGCGACGCCTCGCGATACAGCGTGTCCGGCAGGAGCCGACGCAGTCCTTCCTGGATGCCGTTGTTGCGCAGCACCTCCTCGGTCGAGCCGGTCAAGGGGGCGATGACCCCGCCGACCAACGACACGATGAGGCCGCCGAAAAACGTGAACAGCAGCCACGCCCCGAAGCCGATGAGCGCCGAGGTCGCGGCTCGTCGCACGACCACGGAAAGCAGCATCCCGAACGCCAGCCAGAGCGAGACGTACACGAACGTCACGATCACCCACAGCACGATTCGCAGCACCTCGGCCGGGTCCGGCACGATCCCGAGCCGGATCAACCCGAAGGCGGCGATCGCCCCGACCACCGACACGAGCACGAGCCCGATGACGGCGAGCCCGGCCACGAATTTGCCGTTGACGACGTCGTCGCGGTGGATCGGCTGGGAGAGGAGCCGGGGCAGCGTGCCCTGGGCTCGCTCGCCGTTGATCGCATCGAAGGCGAAGGCCAGGCCCAGTAGCGGCGCCACGTAGGCCATGAACCCTGCGACGGAGGGCAGGGTCACCTGCTCGCCGACGTTCGGCGCCAACCAGAACAGCGCGATGAAGATGGCCTGCGCATCGGTCACACCCGACGCGACCTCGCGGATCGCATCCGCGGCGAAGTACAGCGGGATCGCCGCGGCCAGCCCGAGCACGACGACGAGAACGAAGAACCGCGCGGACAGCAGGTGGTCGCCGAACTCCTTCGCGGCGACGACGGTCCAACCGGAACCCGGGACGGATCGCGTCGACTGGGCCGGGATCGCGCTCACGCCTGATCCTCCTTCGATGCATCAGGCGCGGGCAGGGTCACCGGCTCCACCCGATCGACTGAGGCGCGGGAGGTCTCGTGGCGGGCCGCCGGCACGTCACCAGCCGACGCGGCCGCGCGATCCCGTTCGGGCCGCCCCGGCGCCGCCGGCGCCGACGACGCAGAAGAACCCGGTGACGTGGCCGGCCGAGCCACGGCGCGCCGGTAGATGTCCTCGAGGGACGGCACGACCGCACGGATCGATGCAAGCGGCAATCCCTCGGAGGCGACCTCCGCCAGCACAGCCGAGCGGACCACGATCGGATCCGCACCCGGCGCCATCGTCACGATCCACGGATCGCCGGCGTGTGCCCCGTCGTCCACGGATGCCACGCCGGCCACGGCCGCCAGCACGGCCCGCGCCCGCGCGCCATCGTCGCCCGTCCGGCAGGTCCAGCCCGATCTCGATCTGCTGCCGGCCATCACCGAATCGTCCGCGCCAGCTGGGCCATGGTCCCCTGCCCGATCAACCGGCCGGACGCGAAGATCCCGATCCGGTCGCACACCGACTGCACCTGGTTCAGGAGGTGGCTCGAGAGCAGGATCGCCATGCCGCGCTCGTTGACCAGCCGGCGCAGGAGGTCGAGCACCTCGACGACGCCGAGCGGGTCGATCGCGGTCGTCGGCTCATCGAGGATGAGGACATCCGGATCCTTGACCAGGGCATCGGCGATGCCGAGACGCTGGAGCATGCCCCGCGAGTACGTCTCGGTCTTGTCGTCGGCCCGGGTCGCCAGCCCGACCTGCTCGAGCACCTCATCGATCGTGGTCTCGGCGAGCTCGCGCGGCACCCGGTTCAGTCGAGCGGTGTAGCGCAGGTTCTCGCCGACCCGACAGGTCGCCGTAGAAGCCGACGCTGTCGGGCATGTAGCCGACCCGCCGCTTGACCTGCAGGGGGGCGCGCGCCGGATCGAGCCCGACGACCCGCGCCGACCCCGAGGTCGGCTCGGTCAGCCCGAGCAACATGAGGATCGTCGTGGTCTTGCCCGCGCCGTTCTGGCCGAGCAGGCCGAAGATCTCGCCGGCGTGGACCTCGAGATCGAGGTGGTCGACCGCGACGAGGTCGTCGTAATGCTTCGTCAGGCCGCGGGTACGGATCCGGACGCTGTCAGGTGTCGATTCGACGCCTACCCCACCGCCCTCGACCGGCGCCGCCGCGAGTCGACGGCCCGGGCGTCGCTTGGGCGCGATACGCCCCGGGCTCGCGCTCATCGGCGGCCGTAGGTGCGGAAGACGTAGAAGAGGCCACCCACGATCAGGACGATGATCCCGAGGCCGATCAACGCCCACAGCGGCGAGGTCTCCACCGTGAACCGGACCTGGCTCTCGGCCGTGGCCCCGCCCTCTGCCGCGCTGGCGCTGAACGACACCACGTAATCCCCGGCCACGGCCTCCGACGAGGGCGTGATCGTCGCGGTGATCGTCTCGGTCGCACCCGGCGCGATCGTGGTGATCGGGTCGGCCGGCGCGTACGTGACGGTCCAGTTGGTCGGGGGTGTATCGGTCAGCGTGACGCCCGTGATCGGTGCGGTACCGGTGTTCGTGATCACGAACGCCTGGCTCGTCGGTGAGCCGGCCGAGCCGCTCGCCGACAGCACGTCATTCGGGGTCGTCAGCGTGAGCGAGTAGGACCCGGTCACCTCGATCGCGAGGTCCGCGGTCACGGTCCGGTCGCCGGCCGTGGCCTCGACCGTGATCGGATACGTCCCCGCTTCGGCGTTGGTCGGGGCGGTCGCCGTCACGGTGACGTTCTGGGAGGCACCGGCCTCGACGACCGTCGATGCCGCCTGGGTCTCGCCGGTCAGCGAGGCCTGGACGTCCCATTCGGCTGGGCCGGCGGCCGACACCGACACGGTCACGTCCTGGGCCGTGTCGTTCTGCAACTGCAGGTCGAACGAGAAGCTCGCGTCCGACGAGCCGGTCAGGCCCGGCGTCGAGGTCGTGAGCGTGATGTCGCCCGCTGCTTCCGCGTCCACCCGGATGGAGATCGGCAGGATGTCCTGGGCGCCGCCACCTCGCGCCGTGACCCGCAGGTCCTCGACGACCGATGCCGTGCCCGTCACCGCGTCGGCCGGCACGTCGACGTCGAGGCGGACCTCGCCGGCGGCGCTCGGGGTGACCGACACGCCGTCGACGACGAACCCGCCACCGAGCAGGCTCGCCGTCCAGCCCTCCGGGACGCCACTCAACTCGAGCGCGACCGTCGCCGTGCGCGTCGATGAGATCGTCAGGTCGAAGCTGACCTTCGTGCCTGGTGCGACCGCCACGGCGGGAAACGGCGTCGTGACCTCCAGGCCGTCATCCGCGGCTACCAGCGGAACGATCGTGGCCAGGATCGATGTCGAGATGACGAGCGCGGCCGTTAAGCGGATGGGCCGCGCGACCCTCCAATGCAAGGTGTCCCTCCTGATGACATGGGCAGGCTCGCGGGGTTTGCCAGCGTGGAATCTGCCAAATGTTCCCGGCCGCGTGCAACCCGGGTTCGATTCAGGGGCGATTTCGATTCCTGAATCGTGCCGCTGCCATGTGGAGGGTACTCGACATCGGCGCTCCGCCCGCGGTGACCGGCGCGCGCTCAGCGGTCGAAGCGAAACCGCGTCACGTCCTTCGGGAAGCTCGTCCATCCGAACGCGGCGCGCGGTCGGATCGCGAACGGGCCCGGGCCGCGGTACATCTCCGGGGTCATCCCGTACTGCGGATACTTCGCGTTGGACAGGTCCGCGAGCGTCACGGCGAGCTCCGGGCCGACGCCGTGCTCGAGGAGCTCGGCCTCACCCTCGAGGATCACCACGTCGCTGCCGTCGTCGAGATGGACCGAGATCCGCGGGTTGGTCGCGAGGTCGCGCGCCCAGCGGGTCGCCGGACTGCCGCCCACATACAGGACGCCGTCGTGCCACAGACCGTCGACGGGGCGGACGCGCGGTACGCCGCCCGGTCCGGAGGTCGCGATCCAGTACACGGTCGCGGCGCGTAGTCGGTCGTCGAGGTGGGCCCAGTCCAGGAGGCCTTTGGTCGATCGCGGGATGCCGTACTCCGTCGGGATGCGTGGTCGGTCGGCGATGGGTGCGAGCGTGGTCACGGCGGTCGGCCTCCAGTGTTCGTGTCAGTGCATGAGGTTCGTTGCAACCGTACGACCGATATATCGACATCGTCTGTCATGTTTTTCGACGATACTGGCCAGACCATGCGCGCCGACCGCCTGCTCTCGATCCTCCTGCTGCTCCAGGGCCACGGCCGGCTCTCCGCGCGGGTGTTGGCGGAACGTCTCGAGGTCTCGGAGCGGACCGTTCATCGAGACATGGAGAGCCTGTCGATGGCCGGCGTCCCGGTCTACGCGGAGCGCGGGAGGAAGGGCGGTTGGGCACTCGCGGAGGCCTACCGGACCGACCTGACGGGCCTCACGGAGGCCGAGCTTCGGAGTGTCGTGATCGCCGCGGCGCCAGGCGTGCTGGCCGACCTGGGCCTCGGCGAGGCCGCTGATCGCGCGCTCCTCAAGCTCCTCGCCGGACTTCCGGACGCCCGTCGGCGGACGGCGGAGGCGGCTCGCGGCTACCTGCACATCGACGCCTCCGGGTGGCGTCGCTCCGAGGAGGTCGCGCCGTTCCTGCCGACGCTCGACCTGGCGCTCCGGACCGGCCGGCGGATCTCGATCGCCTACGAGCGGGCGATGGACCTGAGTGTCGTGGAGCGAACGGTCGATCCGATGGGGTTGGTCGCGAAGGGCAGCGTCTGGTACCTGGTCGCGACCGTCGAAGGCGAGGGTCGCACGTACCGCGCGTCCCGCCTGCGCGCCGTGACGATCCTGGACGAACCGGCCCAGCGACCGACCGACTTCGACCTTCCGACCTTCTGGGAGGCAAGCCAAGCCGAGTTCCGGGCGCAGCTCCCCGCCTTCCACGTGACCATCCGCTTCGCGCCCGAAGCCATGTCGCGCGTCCGGCTCGGCTGGCGCTTCGCTCGTGTCGAGTCGGAGCGCGAGCCCGACGCCGACGGCTGGGTAGCGTGCCGGATCCGCGCCGATTCGATGGACGTCGCGCTCGAGTGTGCCCTTGGGATGGGGCCGTTGGCCGAGGTCGTTGAACCGGCCGAGCTCCGCGATCGGGTTCTCGCCGCTGCGACTGACATCGTCGAGCGGGCAGGGTCCCGGACGCCGCCGCGTATCCTTGCCCCGTGAGCCTGTACACCCTCGCCGGTTCCGGCAGCCCGGGCGACCCGGCTGACCTGATCGCCCCCACGATGGTCGGTGCATTCGACGGCTGGGTCGATGCCGGCAGCGCGGCCACGGCGGCACTCGAGCTGCTCATCGAGGATTCGGTCGTGGTCGCGACATTCGACGCCGATGCGCTGTTCGACTATCGGGCCCGACGGCCCACCCTCCAGATCGTGGACGGACGCCTGGCTGAGCTGTCGTGGCCGAGCCTCGAGCTCCGGCGCGTGACGATCGCCGAACGCGACCTCCTGATCCTGACCGGCCCCGAGCCCGACGATCGATGGCAGGCGTTCAGCACGGACGTCGTGGAGTTGGCGCACCGGCTCGGTGTCGTCGAGTGGATCAGCCTCGGCTCGATCCCGGCGGCCGTGCCGCATACCCGGTCCGTGCCGATCATGGGCACGACCTCGGAGCCGGGACGTCTGCGCGGGGACGTGCAGCCGGGACCGGCCGGCCTATTGCGCGTGCCGGCGGCCGCCGTATCGGTGCTCGAGATGGCGATGGCCGAGGGCGGCATCCCGGCCGTCGGGTACTTCGCGCAGGTCCCCCATTACGTGTCGGGCCCGTACCCTGCCGCCTCGGTGGAGCTGTTGACGTCGCTTGGTCGGCACCTCGACATCACCATCCCGACCGGCGACCTCGCCGACGAGGCCAGCGCCCTGCGTACCCGGCTCGATACCGCGACCGCGCTCGAGGAGACGACCAAGAGCTACGTCGAGCGCCTCGAGGGCATGGTCGACGAGCAGCGACTGCCGTCGGGCGACGACCTCATCGGGGAGATCGAGCGGTTCCTGCGGGAAGGCGGCACGGAGGGCCGGCCGCAGGGCTGAGCCCCGCCAACCCGCGCGTCTCGGGGATTGTTGCCACTTTCTGTCATATCTCGCGGTACCCTGCGTGTGTGCGCGCCAGCCGGCTGGTCAACCTGCTCCTGTTACTCCAGAGTCGCGGCGGACTGACCGCCGCGGAGCTTGCGCGCGAACTCGAGGTGTCGGTGCGGACCGTGCACCGCGATGTCGAGGAGCTCAGCGCCGCGGGGGTCCCGATCTTCGCGGAGCGTGGCCCGCTCGGCGGGATCCGGCTCGTCGACGGCTATCGGACCCGATTGACCGGCATGACCGCCGACGAAGCCGAAGCGCTGTTCCTCTCGGGACTACCTGGCCCGGCGGCGCAACTGGGTCTCGGCACGGTCGTGGCGGCGGCCCAGCTCAAGGTCATGGCGGCCTTGCCGCCGGAACTGCGCTCGCGCGCATCGCGCATCGTCCAGCGCTTCCATCTCGACGCGGCCGGCTGGTTCCAGACGAACGAAGCCGTCCCGGAGCTTGCGACCCTCGCGGCCGCGGTCTGGGGCGGCACGACCGTGCGGATCGCCTACGCGCGTGGTGAAGGGACGGTCGAGCGGATCGTCGCGCCGCTGGGCATCGTGCTCAAGGGCGGCGTCTGGTACGTGGTCGGGCTCGCCGACGGCCAGTTGCGCACGTATCGCGCATCGCGGGTCCGCGAGGCGGAACTCCTGGATGACCGCGTCGAGCGCCCCGACGACTTCGATCTTGCCGCCTACTGGGCCGAATCGAGTGCCGCCTACGAACGTCAGGCACCGACCATCACGGTGGTCGTTCGAATCGCCGAGGACCGCCTGTGGCAGCTCGGCGAGGTGTTCGGACGGCGACGGGTTGAGGCTGCGGAGCGGCTCGAGGCCGGCGACCCGGTCGGGCTGGTCCGTCTCCGGCTGACGCTGTCCTGGCCGGATGAGGTTCCCGGTCTCCTCATGGCCGTCGGCCCGAGCCTCGAGGTGCTCGAGCCGAACGAGGTCCGCGAGAAGGTCATCGATCGAGCGACCCGCATCGTCGAGCGCTACCGCGTGGCCGGGCTCGTCGAGGCGGACGGCTGAGACGGGCGGATCGAGCGATCCGGGGCGGGCTGGACGGTGGCGCGGTCGCCGGACCTGGTCAGGAGGAGGCGGCGATGGGACTCGGCGTCGAGCGCCCGATCCTTGTCGGCCTGGATGATGCGAGCGAGTGCGTAAGGGTCCATGTCGGTAGTCTGACCGTCGTACCTGCCAACTTCCGTCATGAAAGCCAGAAAACGCCCGACAGGACACCGGAAAGCCGCTCGACGTCCCCTACGATCGAGCGGCTACCGGCTATGCGATTGTTCTTCGGTTGGGCACTTGGCGGACCACCGTCCGGCAAGGATGCCGGCTCCGCCGCCGCCCGGCATCCCGCCGGAGGGTCGACGCGCCGCCGGTCGTAGGTCTCGTTGTCCGGCGGTCCGTGTTCGTGTTGGTCACACCGTAGCCGCGCGGTAGGCGCGCACCACTCGGCGTTCGACATGAACTCGACATGGACATCCGTCCATCCCGCAGGGCGTCCGTCGGCGTGGACTCCTACACTCGCGCGATGAGCGGAACCCTCGAGGGCGAGGTCGTCGGCCGCAGTCGCGCGGAACGGTTCGCCGCCGCGGAGGCCCGGATCGGGCGCGTGACGCACGTCCTCGACGAGCTCGTGACCGTGCCGGGCACCTCCCAGCGGATCGGGCTCGACCCCGTGGTCGGGCTCATCCCGGTCGTCGGCGACGTCGTGGCTGCGGTCGTAGGTATGTGGGTCATCGCCGAGGCGGCCCGCTTCGGGATCCCGCGCGTCGTCCTCGGCCGGATGATGGTCAACCTCGTCGTCGACCTGGTCATCGGGGCGATCCCGTTCCTGGGCGACCTCTACGACGTCGCGTTCCGGTCCAATTCCAGGAACCTGGGGCTGTTCCGCCGGCACGCGCTGGATCCGGACGCGTCGACCCGCGGGGAGCAGGCTCTCCTGTTCGGGCTGGTGCTGGTCGCCGTCGGGATCGTGTGGCTGGCATTCGCCGCGTTCGCCGCGGTCTGGAACTGGCTCACGACGACCACGATCTGAGGTCGGCGGCGCGACTCCGTCGCCGGCTACCGGGCCGAGGCGATCCGGGGCACCGCCGAGGACGCCATCTTCTCCTCGAACCGCTTCGCGGCTGCGTCGACCTTGGCGAGGTGCTCGGCGAGCCGACGGCGAGCCTCCTCGGCGGCCGCATCGAGGCCCTCGAGTTCGAAGATGCGCCAGTGCCGGATGATCGGCATCAGCACCTCGTCGTGGTGGACGCGCAGGTCGTAGATGCCGGCCTTGGCGATCGCCGCGGCCTTGCGCACGAACCCGGGGATGCCGGCGCCCGGCATCTCGAAGGCGAGGACCTCGTCCACGATCGCCCGGACGGCCGCCGACGGCTGGACCTTGAGCGCGGCGCCCAGGATGTCGCGGTAGAACACCATGTGGAGGTTCTCGTCGGCGGCGATCCGGACCATGATCTTGTCTGCGACCGGATCGGACGAGTAGCGGCCGGTGTTGCGGTGCGCGATCCGGGTCGCCAGCTCCTGGAACGCGACGTAGGCCAGTCCGCGCAGCGTCGATGGGGCGTCGTGCTCGTAGCCCTGCTGGAGCTGGGCCATCCGCCCACGCTCGAGGAGGACGGGATCGATGTTCCGCGTGACCGTCAGATAGTCCCGCAGCACGATCGCGTGGCGGCCTTCCTCGGCGGTCCAGCGACCGACCCAGTTGATCCATGCCCCATCGCCCTTACCGAACATCCCGTGGATGAGCCGGTGGTACGAGGGCAGGTTGTCCTCGGTCAGCAGGCCGATCTCGAACGCGGTCTGGGCGACCCCGGTCAGCCGCGGCTGGTCGGGCGTCCAGGGCTCCTTGTCGAAGTCGCGACCGAGCCGGTACGGGATGTAGTCGTGCGGGAACCACTCCTGGGCCACGCCGGCATGGCGGTCGTACAGCCGGCCCGCCTCGGGCTCCAGCTCCTGGAGCAGGGCCTGGTCCATGGCGAGCGTCTCGGCGGGATCCATCTCCTGGCCCGGGTCGAGGCGGCGTTCCGTGTCGGTCATCGATTCTCCTGGTCGCGCGGCTCGGGCCATGCCCAGGCTCGAAACGGCAGTGTCGCCGCACCTCAGGGTATCCCGGCGACGCCCGAAACGTCCGGGTACCGGTGCGCTCCTGCACGCGTCCCGGGCGCTAGACTCCGGCGCGATGCCCGATGCCCGCCACGTGACCGCCACCCGCTACGTCACGCCCCTGCGCGAAGGTGGCTCGCTGCCCGGTCTCGTGGAGGCCGACGACGACGGGCTGTACGTCGTGAAATTCCGCGGCGCGGGCCAGGGACCGCGTGCTCTCGTCGCCGAGTGGCTCGCCGGCGAGATCGGTCGGGCCGTGGGCCTGGCGGTCCCCGAGCTCGTGATCGTCGACGTCGATGCGGGCCTCGGCGATGCCGAGCCCGACCAGGAGTTGCAGGACCTCGTCCACCGGAGCGGCGGGCTGAACATCGGGCTCGACTTCCTGCCGGGGGCGCTCACGTTCAATCCCGGGGCCGCGCCGGAGGTCGACCCGGCGGTGGCTGCCGACGTCGTGTGGCTCGACGCCTTCGTCACGAACCCCGACCGGACGGCCGGCAATCCCAATCTGTTGGTCTGGCACGGCCGGACGTGGCTCATCGACCACGGCGCGGCGCTCTACGTCCATCACACCTGGCGCGAGCCCGATGCGCATGCCGAGCGCCCGTTCGAGCGCATCCGGGACCACGTCCTGCTGCCGTTCGCCGGCTCGATCGCCGCGGCCGACGCGCGGCTCACGCCGCGCCTCGACGCGAACCTGTTCAGCGGGTTGGCCGCCGCCATCCCCGACCTGTGGCTGCCCGACGATCCGCTCGCGGGCAACGCCGATGCGCAGCGTGCCGCCTACATCCGCTACCTCGAGCGGCGGCTGGCCGCCCGTCAGGCGTTCGTGGAGGAGGCCGACCGTGCCCGCCGAGCCGCGTAGCCCCTACCAGTACGCGATCATCCGCGTCATTCCCGACGTGGAACGCGGGGAGTGCCTGAACGCGGGCGTCGTGCTGCTGTGCCGATCGAAGGCGTTCATGGGGGCGCGGACCGAGCTGGATGCCGGGCGACTCCGCGCGCTCGCGCCCGATACCGACCCGGTGACCATCCAGCCGCATCTCGATGCCATCGAGCGGATCGCCCGGGGCGATCCAGCGGGCGGACCGATCGCCCGGCTGTCGATCGCGGAGCGGTTCCACTGGCTCGTGTCCCCGGCCAGCACCATCATCCAGCCGTCGCCGGTCCACACCGGACTGACGGACGATCCCGCGGCCGAGCTCGAGCACCTCATGGACCGCCTCGTCCGCTGACGGCTGGACGGTATCGGCCGCCACCGCGCGCCGCGGCGAGCCCCGTCAGCCCTCGAGCCGGCGCTGCGCCTCCCGCAGGGCGTCGTGCAGGGTCTGGCCACGGGCCGGGCTGGCCGCCGCGGCCAGGATCTCGAGGTCCACCCCGGGTTGTCCCGGCAGGACGGTCGCGCACGCGTCGCGGATCCGGTCGGCGAGCGCCTCGGCGTCCGCTTCGATGGTCTCGGGGAGCAGCACGTGGAACCGGTCGGCCGAGGCGCGCGTGACGCGATCGGTCTCGCGGGCGTGCTCACGCAACGCGCTGCCGACTCGGGCGGCATAGCGATCCTCGGCGCCGGTCGCCGGCATCCGGAGGCGCACGACCAGGACCGAGGCGGGACGACCGTAGCGGCTTACCCGGGCGTCCTCGTGACGGAGGGCCAGGTCCCAATCCGCCCGCGTGTCCATGGGGAGGGCCCGGCGGACGGCACGCAGGGTGTCCGAGCGCGTCCGGCTGCGGACCCTCGCGGCCCGGGTCGTCGGACCCTCCAGGAAGGCCTCGATGCGCTCGCCGACCCGCTCATCGTGATGGTCCGCCGGAAGCACGAAGCGCGTTCGCTTGTTGGACCGCGCGGACCCACGTCGAGACGGCAAGGGTGCTTCGGGGAGGTCGGCCACAGACCGCAAGTCTAGCCGGGGCGACGGATTCGAACTGGTCAGACGCTGACCGCGAGGGAGGGCCGGCTCGCCCGGGTGGTCGGGGTGTACGCAGCCCAGGCCGCCGCCAGCCGTTCCACGCCATCGACGAGGCGGTCGGGTTCACTGCCGTAGGCGATCCGGATGTGATCGCCGAAGCCCCCGTCGGGGGAGGCCAGCGGACCGGGCCGCACGACGACCCCGAGACCCGCGGCAAGCCGGCTGAAGGCGACGGCGTCGGCACCCGGCAGGCGCACCCATAGCGACAGCCCGCCCTTGGGTTCGGTCCAGGTCCACTCGGGGATGCGTTCCCGGATCGCCGCGGTCAACACGTCCCGTCGTTCGGCACTCGCCTGGCGACTGCGGGCCGCGACCTCGTCGAGCCGCTCGAAGATCCGGGCCCCGATGGCCTGGGTGATCAGGCTCGACGAGTGGTCCGCGACGATCTTCCCGGCGACGAGCCGGTCGATATCGGCCCGTGGCGCGCGGACCCAGCCGACCCGCAGGCCACCCCACGCGAGCTTGCTCAACGAGCCGACGGTGATGACCCGATCGCCCGGGTCGTAGGCCGCGATCGGCGGCGGGCTGTCGGTGCCGAGCGTCAGATCCGGTGTCAGATCCTCGACGATCTGGAAGCCGTGTTCGCCGGCCAGACGCGCCAGTTCGCGGCGCCGGCCTTCCGGCATCACCGATCCGGTCGGGTTCTGGAAGGTCGGCACGATGTAGACGAGGCGGAGCGGTGCGCTCGATCCCAGGAGCCCCAGCACCTCGACCCGAGCGCCGTCTCCATCGACCGGTACCGGGATCAGCCGATTGCCGGTCACGCGGAAGGCATCGATGGCCCCGATGTAGGTCGGGTTCTCCATCGCGACCGATGCGCCGGGCCCACCGAGCTGGGAGCCGATGAGGTGGAGCGCCTGCTGGGCACCGCTCGTGATCAGCACCTGGTCGGGCTCCGTCGGGACGCCGAGGCGACGGAGGTGGGCGGCGATCTGGACCCGCAGCGCCGGCAGCCCGAACGGGTCGTACCCGGTGTCGAGCATCAGGTCCGGGAGGTCCTCACGGAGGGCGACCGCGATGGCCTCGGCCACGATCGGGCCGGCCGGCAGGGCACCGACCGTGAGCTCGATCGCGTCGTCGGCGAACGGCGTCAGCAGGCCGACCTCGCCGACGTCCGTCCCCGAGGATGGGACGACAACGGTGTCCGCCGCGAGGCTCTCGAGCGAGGTGAGATAGGGCTGCGACAGGCCCGGCCGGCGCGCGGCCACGCGCGTGCCGCTGCCCTGTCGGCTTCGTGCAAGCCCCGAGAGCCGAAGCCGGTCGTAGGCCGCCACGATGGTGGTCCGGCTCAGCGCCAGCTCCTTGGCGAGTTCCCGTTCGGCCGGAAGACGCGTGCCCGGCGGGAGGAGCCCGAGATCGATGGCACGAGCCAGGGCGGTGGCCAGCTGTTCGTTCAGCGGGTCGGCGCCGCTCGCCCAGTCCCCGATGAGGGACACCAGGGTCGCGGCTGGGACCATTGACTGCCTTTTCAGTCCATTCGTGACCGATTGGCTATTGGACTGGTCGACCATGCCGGTCAATATGAGGCCACATCAGTCCAATGTCAACACGGAAAGGAAGGGCGCAGACAGATGATGATCGATCAGATCGTGGCCGCCCTCGCGGTGGTCGCCCTCTTCATCGGACCGTTCGCGGTGCTCGCCGTCCTGGCGCTCCGCTCCGGCGTGGACTCCCGTCCCGGCGTCGACGACGCCGATCGGCGTCCGTGGCTCGTACCGGGCACCTGATCCACGAACCTCACGCGCAGACGGACGACCCCGGCCCGTGCCGGGGTCGTTTCGTGTAACGCGCTCAGCCCCGTGCGGCGCGCAGCTCCGCCTTGCGTGCCCGCTTGCCGGCCTGATAGGCGGCCAGCGCCTCGGGCGAATCGACGTCGCCGAGGGTGGGATGGAGCGGCAGCTCCGCGTCGAGACCGGGCAGGTCGAGCCCGAGCCGCTTGCGCAGGATCGCCATGATCGCGGCGACCTTCATCTCGCCGAAACCCGGCAGGGCGAGGAGCCGGCGGCGCAGGTCCTTGCCGTCGGTCGCCTCGGTCCAGATCCGCTCGGCTTGATCGCCGTAGTCGGTCGCGATCGCCGCGGCCAGCGCCTGGACCTTGCCGGCCATCGACCCCGGGAATCGATGGAGCGCCGGCGGGCGGCGGAAGACCTCGTCGAGTTCGGCCGGTTCCATCGCGGCGATCCGGGCGGGATCGAGGTGGCCGAGCCGGCGCTTGAGCTCGAGCGGCCCGCTGAAGGCCTTCTGGACGGTCACCTGCTGGTCGAGCGCGAAGCCGATGAGCATCGCCTGGGGCGAGGTGACGAGGAGTCGGTCGGCCTCGTCGTCACCGGTGAAGGGCAGTCGGTCGGTCGTGGCGGTCATGCCGGCCATGGTACGCCTGCTACCCTCCCGCGATGGCCGATCGCCTCCTCCTCCAGGCCGCGCGACTGCTCGACATCGAGGCCGGGACGTGGCTCCCCGACCGGCGGCTCCTCGTCGACCCCGGCGGTCGGATCGAGGCGATCCTCGGACCGGATGACGCGCACCCGCATGACGCCCGCCCCGTCGACCTGGGCCCGGGCTGGGTCGTGCCTGGGCTGATCGACTGCCACACCCACCTCGTGGGCGAGATGGAGTACGCAGGCGTGCCAGCAACGACGACGTCCGCCGCGCAGGAGGCCATGACCGGCGTGCGCAACGCACGGGCGACCCTCGCCGCCGGCTTCACCGCGGTCCGCGACGTCGGCACGTTCCGCGCCTTCGTGGACGTGGCCCTGCGCGACGCGATCGACGCGGGCTGGACGCCGGGACCCCGGATGCAGTGCGCCGGCGCCTACGTGACCGCGCCGGGCGGTGCCGGTGACGTGACCGGGCTTGCCCGCGACATCACCCTCCCCGCGGATCTTCGGTTCGGGGTGGTACGAACCCCGGGCGAGGTGCGCGAGCGGATCCGGGCCATCGTCGGTGGCGGGGCGGATCTCATCAAGATCCTCGTGACGGGCGCGGTCCTGACGCGTGGCACCCGGCCCGACACGGTCGAGCTCGACGAGGCGATGATCGCGGCCGCGGTCGACCAGGCCGCGCGGCTTGGGGTCTTCGTCGCGGCCCATGCCCACGGGCGCGAGGGCATCAAGGTCGCGATCCGTGGCGGCGTCCGCTCCATCGAGCACGGCTCGCTGATCGATGACGAAGGGATCGACCTCCTCGTCCAGCACGGGACGTACCTCGTGGCCGATGTCTACGACGGGGACTGGATCGCAGAGGAAGGCGCTCGGGCGGGTTGGCCGGCCGAGACCTTGGCGAAGAACGAGGCGACGACGCAGGCGCAGCGCGACGGCTTCTCCAGGGCGATCGCGGCCGGGGTGCGCATCGCGTTCGGCACCGACAGTGGCGTGTACCCGCACGGGCGCAACGCCATCCAGTTCGGTTACCAGGTTCGCCTGGGTCAGTCGCCCCTGGACGCCATCCGCTCGGCGACCGTCAACGCTGCCGAGCTCATGGGCCGGGAGGCGGATCTCGGCTCCCTGGCCACCGGTCGCTTCGCGGATCTCGTCGTCCTGCCACGCGACCCGCTGGAGGATGTCGAGGTCCTGTGCGCCCCGACGGCCGTGATCAAGGGCGGAGTGCCCGTCGCCTGAGACCCTCGTCGACGACGAGGGCTGCGCCGAGCGCGATGAGTCGCCGCCCGAGGGCATCCCGGGAACGATCGAGTGGCCCGGGGCCCGTTGCGACCGGTGTCCCGGGTCGCGGGGCCAAACTCGCGTGGAGGGCAGCGCTGGCCCGCAGGCCGGCGACCCGATCCTCGGCGATCTCGAAAGGGAGGTCCTGGGCGGAACGATCCGGCTCGCGGTAGGTGGGCGTCATGTCGGTTCTCCTCTACTCGATGACGATGCGGACACCGTCACCGGTCCCCTCGTCGACCGCGAGGATCGGGCCGGTGATGCCCGCTTCGATGGCTTCGCGGATCCGATCCGATGTCGCCTCGGACAGACCGGGGACGCGACTCAGCGCGGCCCGGCCCAGGGCGATCGGGACCCGTAGGTTCACGACTTTGCGGCCACCCTCGATGACCTCGAGGCGGAGGGCCCGGCCGGGGCCGCCAATGGGAGGAGCGGCGGACTCGCCGGCCGGGCGGGGATGCGTCGTGGACTGCGGTCCGGCCGTGCCCTCGAGCGCATCGAGGATCGGACCGGCTTCCTTTGCGGTCAGGTGGCCGTCGGCCACCAGTCGGAGGACGGATTCGAGGGCATCGTCAGGCACGATGTCCCTCGCCTTCGACCGGCTCGGCCGCGGTCTCGAGGGTCTCGAGCCGTCGACCGGCCTCCGCCACGTCGATCGCCCCTCGCTCGAGGTCGCGGAGGATCGCGAGGCGAGCTGCCTCGATCGGATCCTCGGGCGATGTCGTCGCGGAGCGATCGACGATCGTGGGATGGGCGTCGGAGGACGCTGTCGGGGGGATCGGCGGCATCGGCGGGGTGGGGGCCGCCGGCGGGGCCGGGACCGTCACGCCTTCGGCGTCGAACGGCGCCGACCGCGCGAGGCGCAGATCGCCCGATGTCGAGCGGAATCCGATCGTCGGTCCGCCCCGCCCCATGACCAGCGCGCGTCGGCCACCGTCGTCGACGCGTCGCACGTCGATATCGCTGCGCAGGTCGCCGGTGATCGTGCTCGCTTCGATGCGGACGTCATCGGCGGGAGCCAGCACGAGGTCGCCACTCACGGTCTCGATCGCGAACGGACCAGCTCCCTCGAACCGAGCCGCGACGAACATGTCGCCCGACGTCGTCGTCGCGTGCAACTCGCTCACGGTCCCGGCACGGAGGCTCAGGTCGCCCGACACCGTGCGGGCCGTCACCGCCGCCGAACCCGTGGCGACGATCACGAGATCCCCGGAGACGGTGTCGCCGGCCACGCGGCCGCTCACGTCGTCGAGGCGCAAGTCGCCCGATGCGCTGCGGTAGCGCTGGTCCCCGCGGAGGCCCCGAGCCGCGATGTCGGCGCTCGCGGCCTCGATGACCACGGTCGCGCCGGCCGGGACGTCGACTTCGAGTTCGGTCGATCTGGGGTCGCGCGGAAAGAGGCCGAGGAAGTCGGGGCCGCGGCGAGCCCGGATCGACAGGCTGCGGTCGCCGGTCTCGATCTCGAGGCGGTCGAGTAGGTCGCCATCGATGGTGCGGACGGTGGCCGTGTCGCCATCGGTACCACGAATGCGCGCCTCGCCGTCATGAAGGCGCACGACCAGCAGGCCGTCGGCGCCGATCGTGTGCTGGAGGACGTGATCCTTCGCATCGGTCGTCATGGTCGTTCCCTCCCGAGGTCGCGGATCGCGCTGGCGGCGTCCTCCGCGCTGATCTCGCGCCGCGCGAGTCGCTCCAGGATCGAGTCCCGGGTCACGGGGACCGGCGTCACAGCCGTGTCCTCGTCCGCCTCGGCGTCGGTCCGCGATCCGAACCCGAGGGCGCGGACGAGCGCCTCCACCCGGGCACGGACCGTGGGATAGCTGATGCCCAACTCCCGCTCCATCTCGCGGAGGTTGCCGCGCGAGCGGAGGAAGCTCTCCAGCAGGGCGAGCTGGTCGCGGTTGAGTCGACCGAACCGGCCGACGCTGAACTCACCCTCCAGGGTGGTGCCGCAACTGCCGCAGTGCAGTCGCGTGATCGCGAGTTCCTGCGAGCAGACGGGACAGGTAGCGATAACATCGTGTGCCATGGCGCTATTTATAGCAAGACACGTTTCTTTTTGTCAAGTCTGGTCGTTACTTTGTGATGCTTTCCCCTCGGTTGGAGGACAGCTCGGCCCTATGGCAGGAAGGAACCCCCGTGGTCAGGGAAGTTCGATGGCCCTTCTTGGTCCCGGACATGACGAAGCCCGGCTCTTGCCGGGCTTCGACGAGCGGGCGAGGGGTCTGAGCGATCAGGCCCCGGCGCGCCACTGCTTGGCGGTCAGTCCGATGTTGCCGATGAGCGATCGCCAGTACTTCCCGGCCTTCGGCGGATCCGAGTGGGCCCGTGCCCAACCCGTCCGGGACGAGGCGAACCGGAAGTCGCGAGCGCCGCTCGCGCTCGGATGGGTCATCAGGATCGAGTCCATCGTCCGGTCGGTCTTGAACAGCGCGCGGATGGTGTACGACGCACTCGTGATGGCTTCGGCGAAGACCGCCTTGGCGCCGGCACGCAGGAATCCGGCCCCGTAGTTATCGATCCGCTTGACGGCGGTCGCCTTGGTCGGGTTGGACGAACCCCATTCGGAGTTGCCGGAGGCGTAGCACAGGCGATTGAGGATCACGACCGCATTGGCTGCCATCTGGATGTCGCGGTCGATGTAGTACTCGCCCCAATACTTGGTGTTCGAGTTGCCGTTCCCAGCCGAAGCGTTGAGACCCATCCCGTCCTTCGTGTAGCGCTGGAACGAACCGTACGGGCTCGGGTAGCCGTTGCCGTGGCCGAGATAGATCAGCAGGTTCGCGCCCTGGGCCGCCGTCTTGACCCTCGCCCACGTGGCATTCGGGCTGTAGATCTCGGTGACGGAAGCGCCGTACTGGCGCGCGAGCGAGGCATAGAACTTGCCGCTCGAACGGTATTCCGCGGTCTTGGACCCGACCGGACCGACGACCACGACGACCTTGATGCTCGCGGCACTCGCCGCCTGGGGAGTCGCCATCGCACCGAGGCCGACGATCAACGCGGCCATCATGGCGAATCCGGTCAGGCGAAGTGACCGATGGCTGGACGCCCGCTGGGCGCCGTTGGTGGGGACCGGCAAGACTCTTGCCTCCTGTCTACCAGAACACCGCGCAGGGCGCGATGACGGTGGTGGGGCCGCCACACGGAGGGAAGAGGCGCAGATTCGGGACGGGGCGACCATCCGATCGCGGTGAGCGCGATGGAAGGCGATGCGATCCGGGGGGGAGCGGACCGCGACCGTCGGGGATCACCCGACGATTGACAGGATCCTGCCGTGGGGGGCGGCGTTCTTTTGTTGTGCCTGTCTATCGGGCTTGGGCTCTGGGGGCTTGTGGCGCGAGTATGCCAGCCTGCCGCGATCCCTGTCTCTACGTCAGATGTACCGTTGCCGACCGGTCCTTTGCGATGGCGCCGTCTTCCCGTTGCCGAGGCGCACCAGATCGCCCGGGACGAGTTCGAGTTGGAACCCGCGCGGCCCGGCCGATACGAAGATCGTGGCGCGCGTCCCGATCGTATCGATTTCGGCTATGCTCGGGGCGGCCCACGTGCGGCTGCGCGACCATGCGCGCCGTACGGCGCCGCCGTCGCACTCCCGCGGATCCCGCCCGCGACGGCGCGGGTCCACGCAGGAGCAACGCTTGACCTTTGATACGCTCGGCCTATCGGCCGATCTCCTCCGGACCGTCGCCGAGGAGGGCTATACCCAGCCGACGCCCGTCCAGGCGTCCGCGATCCCGCTCGTCCTGGAGGGGCGCGACGTCCTCGCCGCGGCCCAGACCGGCACCGGCAAGACGGCAGCCTTCACGCTGCCCATCCTCGACCGTCTGCGACCACACGCCAACACCTCGTTCTCGCCGGCTCGCCACCCGGTGCGCGCGCTCATCCTCGTGCCGACGCGCGAGCTCGCGATGCAGGTCGACGAGAGCGTCCGAACGTATGGCCGGACCGTGCCGTTGCGCTCCACGGTCGTCTACGGCGGCATGCCGATGGACCCGCAGATCAAGGCGCTCCGCAGCGGCATCGAGATCCTCGTCGCGACGCCGGGCCGCCTGCTGGACCTCGTCGGGCAGCGGGTCGCGAATCTCGGTCAGGTCGAGATCCTCGTCCTCGACGAGGCGGACCGGATGCTCGACATGGGCTTCCTGCCCGACATCACGCGAATCATCGAGCTGCTGCCGAAGAAACGTCAGAACCTCATGTTCTCCGCCACGTTCTCCGACGACATCCGGCGCCTGTCCGGCTCGATCCTGCGGGACCCGGCGACCGTCGAGGTCGCGCCGCGCAACCAGGTCGCGGAGATGGTCAAGCAGCTCGTGTACCCGGTCGATCGCGATCGCAAGGAAGCCCTGCTCGCGCACCTCGTGCGGACCTACGACCTGAAGCAGGTCCTCGTCTTCACCCGCACGAAGCTCGCCGCCTCGCGGCTGGCCTCTCGCCTGGATCGCGAGGGCATCGATGCGGTGGCCATCCACAGCGACCGATCCCAGCCGGAGCGGACGCGCGCGCTCGAGGGCTTCAAGACCGGCGAGATCCGGGTCCTTGTCGCGACCGACGTGGCTGCCCGCGGGCTCGACATCGAGGACCTGCCGGTCGTCGTGAACTTCGAGCTGCCGTGGAACCCACAGGACTACATCCATCGCATCGGCCGAACCGGCCGGGCAGGGTCGACGGGCGAGGCGATCAGCCTGGTCTGCATCGACGAGGTCGACCTGCTGCGCGGCATCCAGCGGATGCTCAAGCGGGCGATCCCGTGGACGATCGAAGAGGGCTTCGTCCCCGACCGCGAGGCCGAGCCACGGCCGCTCGGGATGCGCAGCGGTCATGCCCGCGTCTCCCAGGAGCACCATGCCCACCGGAAGCCGGTCCGGCGACCGGCGGGAGCCGTCAGCGGCCGGTCGGGCCGTGGTCGCGGGGGGCGCGGCTAGGAGTCGCGGCTAGGGGATCGCGGCGAACGGTCGCGGCTACGGCCGGTCGCGGCTAACGGTCGCCGCTACGGCCCGGGCTAACCCCCGCTCGGCGTGAGCGGCTGGAGCACGGGCGTGGGACTGGTCGCGGCCGCGGTCTCCGGGGGCTCCGGAGCTTCCATCGCGGCGCCAGGGAAGTAGAAGCCGAGCATGATGTCGGCCTCGACCCGCTCGACCCCGTAGCGGTTGATCAGCGCGTTCCGCCCGATCCGCACCGGCTCGCTGCTCCCCGGGCGACCGAGGCGGACGTCGCGCAGCATCACGAACTCGCCGGACGGTCGGGTCAGGGCGCGGCCCGGGTCGTAGCCGGGCATGGTCGGCATGTCGCCTTCCACGATGTAGGGGCCGACCTCCAGACGGATCTCGTGCCACACGGCGTGGACCGGCAAGGGCGAATCGTCGTCCGCCACGGCGATGAGGACGTCATCGATGGCGATGGTCAGGTCGCCGGCCGGTGTCCCGGCGAGTGCATCGAGCGGCTGCCAGCGAACTTGCTGGAGAGCGAGCTCACCGGTCGACTCGAGCAGGTCGCGAAGATGGCCCGAGAGCGCGACGAAGCCGCTGGCCTTCCCCCCGACGGTGTAGGCATCCACCTGGATCGTCATGCGGCACTCGCGAGCGTCGTGTCACGCTCCGCCATGCCGCGACGACACGCAAGACCCGTCGGTACCGGGCAGACCCCGGCGATGGTCCTCCGCACGGATCCCGGTGGGTCAGCGTTGTTCCACGCAGAGGCGGCACATCGCATCACGCTCGGCGATCGTCAGCAGCGCCCGCACGAAGATCGCCGGATCGGTCCGGCTCTGGTTGGTCAGCACGGCGATCGCGATGCCCTGGTCGGGCAGCCAGCGGACCGCCGAGCGGAACCCGAGCAATCGCCCGGAGTGGCCGAATGAACGTTCGCCCGCGATGTCGACGATCTGGACACCGAGGCCGTACGGCACGGACGGCTTGTACCGCTCCGTCCGAGCGATGTCATCGAACATCGCCTGGACCGATCCGGGTGCCAGTACCCCGCCGGCGTACAGCGCGCGTGCCCACCGGGCAAGGTCGCTCGAATTCGAGGCGAGGCCCCCGGCTCCCGCAGCAGCGGTCACGACCGAGGTGAACGGCACGACCGGCGTCCCGTCCGACAGGTCGATCGCCTTGGCGTCCTTCGCGCCCGTCGTGAAGCGGTAGCCGCGAGCGGTGTCGCTGGTCGAGGATTCGGTCGGCTGGTACCAGGTGTGACCAAGCCCGAGCGGCTCGAGGAACCGGGTCCGGATCTGTTCGGCCAGCGGCGCCTCGCCGACGGCCTCGGCCAGCATGCCCAGGACCAGGTAGTTGGTGTTGGAGTAGTGCCAGCCACTCCCCGGCTTGAAGTACGCCTTCCCGACGTACTTCATGGCCTCGGCGGCCTCCCAGCGGCGGTTCGGGTGGGCGAGCAGCTCGCGATCGATCGCCGGATGGAAGAAGTAGTCACGCAGGCCACTCGTGTGGTCGAGCAGTTGCCGGACGGTGATCCTGGCGTTGACCTTCAGGCCCGGCAGATGCTTGCGGACCGGGTCATCGAGCGCGAGGCGACCATCCTCGACCAGACCGAGGATGAGCGCGGCCGTGAACGTCTTGCTGACGCTCGCGATCGCGAACGAGGTCGCCGGTGTGATCGGTGCCCGGGTCGCGACGTCGGCCACGCCGCTGACCCCGAGCCAGGATGTGCCGTCGGGAAAGAGGATCGTGACGGAGATGCCGGGGATGCCATAACGCTCGCGCAATTGATCGAGCCGGGCCTGCAGCGCCGCGCGGATGGTCGTCGTCGCACTCGGGCCGGCCGGTTCGCGGGGCGTGATGACGATCGTCGCGATGACCGGCTGCGGCGGACGCTCCTTGGCACTCGCGCGGATCTCGTCGGGCTCCTCGGTGAGGACACGGGCCGGATGGCTCGGCGAGGGTGCCGGGAGCGGGATCGGCTCGGTCAGACGCTGCGCGGAAAGCACCGGTCCGAGGGCCATCGAGCCGATCGAGGTCAGCGTCACGGTGGCGAGGATCAGGAGGGCCCGCCGGACCCGCGCCCGGCGCGGCCGGACGTCGGCCATGCCTGCGCACGATAGCGCCGTCCCGTCGCGGGTACCATCCCCCTGGATGCCGGACGTCACTGCCGCCTCGCTGCTCCGGGACGTCGGTCTCCTGGCCGACGGGCCGCTGCCATGGGGCCGCCCCGTCCCCGCCCGCACAGCCGGGGTCTTCATCATCGAGCTGGCCGCCCCGATGGCGACCGCGCCGATCGAACTCACCCGGGTCGGCAAGTGGCTTGAGCGGGTGCCGTCGTTGCTGCTCGACGGGGCCCGGCCGTCGTCACGGGCTCTGGCAGCCCGGCTTGCGTCCTTCTGGCTGCCGTCGCAGGCGGTGCTCTACATCGGCGCGACGGATGTGTCGATCGGCGGGCGGGTCGCCGCGATGGAGCGGACGGTGCTCGGGGACCGGCGGCCGCATTCGGGCGGGCATTGGCTGAAGGTGCTGTCGGCGCTGCCATCGACCCGCGTATGGTGGGCCGCGACGGCCGCCACGGAGGAGTACGACGACGCGTTGCTCACTGCGTTCGCGGCGGGCGTCCCGGAAGCGGACCAGGCGGCGCTGCACGATCGGTCGGTCGTGCTGCCCTTCGCCAACCTGCGGCGCGCGACCGGGGAGCGGCGGGTGACCGGGCTGACCGGGTCGCTACTCGTGGAGGCCGCCGAGCCGGCACCGCCCCCGAAACGGGTCGTGGTCCTGCCGGACGGCGATGCCGAGGGCGCTCGTGGGGAACCGCCGGAGCCGCGACGGCGTGGGTCGATCGGCGGAGCCGCGTCGGGGGCGTCGGCGCGATCGGGGACGCCCCGGCGGGCGCCCGCGCCGACCTCGTCGCAGGCCGGTGGCGGCGGTCGCGCTGCAGGCTCCGCGCCCCGGACGCAGGCGCCGCCACCGATGGCCACACCCGGTGGGCCGGCCGCGACGCTGACCGCCGAAGGGGCCGAGCGACTGCGGGCCGAGCTGGCCGAACTGACCGGCGTGCGCCGGCCCGAGGTGATCGCCCGGATCCGGGCAGCCAAAGAGCTCGGAGACCTCAAGGAGAACGCCGACTACACCGCGGCGCGGGAGGAGCAGTCGTTCCTCGAGGGCCGGGTGCAGGCGCTGGAGGCTCGGCTCCGGGACGCCGTCATCGCGGTGGTGCCGGCCGCCGGGGCCGGGGCCGATCTCGGGTCGCGCGTCACGGTCGAGGTGGACGGGATGACCGACACGTACACGCTGGTCGGCAGCGCCGAGGCGGATCCCGCGGCCGGGCGGTTGTCGGTGGCGTCGCCGGTCGGGCGCGCGCTCCTGGGTGCGACCGCCGGGGCTGAGGTGGCCGTCCAGACGCCACGCGGCGCCGTCACGTACCGGGTCGTGACCGTCGAGTAGCCTCGCTCGGCAAGCCACCGGCGGGTGTAACCACCAGGCGCGCGTTTGCGATAGCTTCCTCGTGAGCCATCGCCCAGCCGGCGGTTTCGGGCGATCTGAGCGATCGCTCGTGCACGGCCGTGCGGGATGTGTGCCTGGTGGTGACAGCGGAGCCGGGGACGTGTACGGCTGTGCGGGATGTGTGCCTGGTGGTGACATCGGAGCCGGGCGCGTGCACGGCTGTGCGGGGTGTGCCCGGTGGTGACCGCGGAGCCGGGCTCAGGGCTCGGAAGCCGCGCGGGGAACCTGCGAGATCACGCCTTCGGGGCGTCGACCAGCTTGTGTTCCACCGCGTAGAGCGCGGCCTGGGTCCGCGAGGCGAGGCCGAGCTTGCCGAGGATGTTCGACACGTAGGTGCGCGCCGTCCGCTCGGTGATGAACAGCGTGGCCCCGATCTCCTTGTTGCTCATCCCCTGCCCCAGCAGGCGGATGACATCCTTCTCGCGCTCGGTCAACGGCTCGGTCAGCGCGGCGTCGGGCGACTTGCGGTTCCGCATCCGCTCGGCGAGCAGGCGGGCGACGGCCGGGTCGAGGTGGACCTCGCCCGCGAAGGCGGCCCGGACGGCGGCCGCGACCTCCTCGGCCTCGGCGTCCTTGAGCACGTAGCCGGATGCGCCCGCCTCGAGCGCCGAGGTGACCTTCTCCTCCTCGATGAACGAGGTCATCGTCACGATCTCGGTCTCCGGTCGCTCGGCCTTGATCCGGCCGATGGCGGTCACCCCGTCCATGTTCGGCATGAGCAAGTCCATCAGGACGACATCCGGCTCGAGGCGACGGGCCATCGCCACGCCCTCCGAGCCATCGGCGGCCTCGCCGACGACTTCGATGTCCGGCTGAAGATCGAAGAACACCTTGAGGCCCATCCGCACGACCGAGTGGTCGTCCACGATGAGCACACGGATCGGGGCGGTGTCGGTCACGTCGGCTCCTGGCGCATCAGCGCGGCGGGATCTGGCGAAGGGATCGCAGGACTCTGGGGCGTGACCGAGTCTAGCAAAGGTCCGACCCCCGCCAGCGCAGATCGCATCAGGCGCCGACGCGTCCGCTCGTCGCGAGGATCGCGGCGAGCAGCTCGTCGGGCCGGAAGGTCTTGCGCACGAATCCGTCGGCGCCACCATCGATGGCCGTGTGCTCCAGTGTGTCCGACCAGCTCATCGCGAGGATCCGGACCTCCGGACGACGGGCCCGAAGCTCGCGCATGAACGCGAGACCCGAGTCCACCTCCGGCAGGCGAGGATCGACGATGACGACATCGGGCCGCTGGTCGAGGACGAGGTCGAGGGCCGGACCGGCATGCCCAGCACTGCCGACGATGACCACGCGGCCGCCGATCGCCAGCAGTCCGGCCAGGCTCTCGCGCACCCGGTCGTCCGAATCGACGACGACCACGCGTAGTGGCGCGTCGGATGGGGAATCGGATCCAGGCATCCACGCCATGGTGCGGCCGGCGCCCGACTACACGAAAGCGACCTTCGCCGGGGTGCGAGGTCGGCAGAACGACGATGGCTGGCTACGTCATCCGTCCCGGATGGACGGCGTCTCGGTCGGGGCGGCCGACCGGGCGGCCGCTTCGCCGGCTGCCGCCGCGGCCCCGTGCAGCTCGTCGAGCGCGGCCGGGCTGAGGGTGACCTCGATCGTCGTGCCGTTGCCTGGGCGACTCGTGCACCGGAACTCCCCGCCGATGCGGTCCGCCCGGGCCCGCATTCCGGTCAGGCCGAGGTGGCCGTCCGGGACCACGGTCGGATCGAAGCCCTTGCCGTCGTCCTCGATCCGCAGCTGCACCCCGCCGCCGTCGTGGCGTCGGACATCGAGCCGGACCTGGCGGGCGGCCGCGTGCTTGACGACGTTGTGGAGCGCCTCCTGGGCGATCCGGTAGAGGACCTCCTCGGCGGCCAGCGGCAGTCGCTCCGGGAGGTCGCTCTCGACGACGATCGGCAGTCCGAGCCGGCCCTGCAGCGCCGAGCTGTGGGTCTTGAGCGCCCGGACCAGCCCGTCCTGCTCGAGGTTCCCCGGCCGCAGCTCGAAGATGAGCGCGCGCATCTCCGCCAGGGCCTCGCGCTGGAGGTCGCGCAGTTGGGTCAGATGCTGACGCGCCGTGGCCGGGTCGCGCTCGAGCAGCAGCTCCACGGACCGCGACACGAGGCTCATCGAGAACAACGCCTGGGTGACCGAGTCATGCAGCTCCCGGGCGAGATGGGCCCGTTCCTCACTGGCGGCCAGCTCGCCCGCCTGCCGACGAAGCTCGCCCTGCAGCCGGACCTGGTCGCTCACGTCCCGGGCCGCGCCCTGGATGCCGGCGAACCGGCCATCGACCTTGATCCCGACCGCCCGGACGTCGACCGGGGTGAGGCGCCCATCGCGGCCCTTGAGCACCTGCGTGGCCTGGACCTCCAGGTCCGGATCCTCGACCAACGCTTCCCAGCGGCCGCCCGGGACCTGGAGCTCTTCCGACTCGATGATGGTCGAGAAGTGCTGGCCGATGAGGTCCTCGGCCGTGAACCCGGTCATGCGCTCGATCGCCGCCGAGAGGAACGTGAAGCGGCCCTCGACGTTGCTCGAGAACACGATATCGGGGGAGTTCTGCACGAGGAACCGGAACCGTTCCTCGGACTGGCTCAGCTCGCGTTCGAGGCGCTCGCGCTCGCGCATGTCGCGGACCGACCCGTTCGCCCCGGCGAACCGGCCCTGCGCGTCCAGCGAGGCCACGGCGATGAACTCCGCCGGGACCGCCGAGCCGTCACGGTGGCGCAGGTTGAGTCGTCCGCGCAGCTCCTGCGACGGGGCGTCCATCGCCTGCGTCCAATCGAGCTGCGCGACCTCGCTCGAGCTTTCATGGACGAGTGCGCCGAAGTGCTGCCCGATGAGCTCATCCGGGCGGAAGCCGGTCAGCCGCTCGACCGCTTCCGAGAGGAACGTGATGGTCGCGTCGGTCCCGATCGACCAGACGAGGTCGGGCGCGCTCTGGACGAGGTAGCGGTAGCGCTCCTCCGACTGGCGCAGCTCGCGCTCCAGGCGCTCCCGTTCGCTGACGTCGCGGACCGTGCCCTGGGCGCCGACCCACCGGTCGTCCTCGAACACGCCGGTCGTCGTGACCTCCGCCGCGAACCGCGAGCCATCGCGCCGCACGAGGATCAGCGGAACGCGCTCGACGAGCTCCGGTGTCGCACCGACGGCCGCGTACTTCTCCAGCGCGAGGGGCATCGACGCCGGGTCGGTCAGGAAGGCGAACGGCTTGCCGATGATCTCCTCGACCGGCCAACCGAAGAGCGCCTCCGCGGTGTCCGCCATGAACGTGAAGATGCCCTCGCCGTCGGCCCGCCAGATCACGTCCGGGATGGTCTGGACGAACCCGCGGAAGCGCGCCTCCTCGAGCGTGAGGCGGGCGAGCAGGTTCGAGTTCGTCAGGGCGATGGCCGCCTGGTCGGCGAGACCCTGGAGGAGGTCGAGCTCGTCGGCCTCGAAGGTGCGCGGCTCGGCGGTCGAGATCGCGAGCGTGCCGATGACATCGCCGCCGGGTGCGCGCAGCGGCGCCGCCGCCATGCCGCGCAGCCCAAGCCTCCGGGCGACCTCCAGGTCGGACGGCTCGTGGGGGATCCGCGGATCGGCGAGGTAGTCCAGCGTCCAGACCGGCGTGCCCTGCTCCGCGGCGAGGCCGTTGATGCCGTCGCCCATCGGGAACCGCATGCCCATCAGCCACGCCCGGGTCGCGTCATCGGTGGCGCCCGCGACGACGACCGGCACGAGGTATGTCCGCGACGGGGCCATCCGGGTCAGATGCGCACCGTCGGTGGCGAGCAGGCGCTTGGCGTCCTCGACGACGCGCTCGAGGACCTCGTCGGGATCGGTCAGGGCCGCGATGCGCGCGGTGATGTCGCGCAGCGAGCGCTCGGTCTCGGCCCGCCGGGCCAGGGCCACCTGTGAGCGCTCCAGCTCGTCGATCAGCCGAGCGTTGGTGATCGCGATCGCGGCCTGCTCGGCGAGGCCACCGAGGACCGCCGCGTCGAATGCCCCGAAGCGATGGGGGATCCGGCTGAAGACCTCGATCGCGCCGAGCGGGCCCGCCTCCCCGATGATCGGCGCGGCGATGAGGTCGCGCACCCCGGCCCGGGCCACGAGCGAGTCGGCCAGCTCGTCGTGCTGGAACTCGGCGTCGAGGTAGTCGCCGACGATGATGACCCGGCCCTCCGCGACCGCCGTGCCGGAGACGCCTTCACCGAGCCGCAGGTTCGTCATCTTGACGGCCTCGCGGTGCTCGAGCGGCAGGCCGGCGTCGTACGCCCATTGGAGCGTCCCGCTGTCCGGGTCGTACTGGTCGATGAGCGCGCCGTCACCCTGGAGCAGGCGAAGCGCCTCGTCGATGACCAGCTGGAGCACGTCGTCGGGCTCGCGCAACGCGGTGATCCGCGCGGCGATCTGGCGCAGACTGCGCTCGGCCTCGGCGCGCCGTTCGATATCGGCACGCGACCGGCCCAGCTCCTCCATGAGATTCGCGTTCGTGATCGCGATCGAGGCATGCGTCGCGAGCGCGCTCAGCGTCTCGACCTCGGCCTCGGTGTAGGCGCCCGGCTCGCGGGACACGACCGACAGCACGCCGAGCGGACCGCCGCCCTCCCCGCCGAGCGGTGTCGAGATGACGGCGCGGATGCCGGCCTTGCGCACGAAGGCCTCGATCTCGGGTGTCGTTTCGAAGCGCTCGTCGGCGAGGAAGTCCTCGGTCATGACGGCGCGCTGCTCGGCGTAGGCGAGTCCCGCGACGGCCTGGCGCGGCTTGAGCCCGCCGGTCCGGCCCCACTCGGGCACCTCGGCCATCGCGTCGCCGGCGGAGTACGCCCAGCGCAGCGCTCCCAGGTCCTCGTCCCACAGGTCGATCCGCGCACCGTCCGAGCCGAGCAGCCGGGCGGCCTCACCAACGATCCGCCCGAGCACCTCGGCCGGGTCGAGGATCGCCGACACGCGAGCCGCGATCTCGCGCAGGGTCCGTTCCGCATCGGCCCGCTGCGCGTTCTCCTCGCGCGAGCGCTCCAGCTCCCCGATGAGGCGCGCGTTGGTGATGGCGATCGCGGCCTGGCCGGACAGCGCCCGGATCAGCGCCCCATCGGCCTCGCCGAACGCGTCCGGCCGGACGGCGTAGACCTCGATGACGCCGAGGGGCCCGTCGTCGCCGGTGATCGGCGCCGCGATCATGGAGCGGAACCCGGTCCGCTCGTAGAACTGGCTCGACTCGGGCGACGGCGGGAAGAGCGACGCAAGGTCGTCCCCGGCGATCACGACGCGGTCCTCGGCGACCGCCATCCCGGTCGCGCCCACCCCGACCGAGATCCACAGCTGGGCCCGCTCCTCCGGGCTGAACTGCCCGGCCAGGCCGTCATCGAACGCCCAGCGCAGGTTGCCCGTCTCCGGGTCGAGCAGATCGAGGATCGCGCCTTGGCCGTCGACGAGCCGGCTCGCCAGCTCGATGACCTCCTGGAGGATCTCGGTCGGGTCGCGCAGCGCGGTGATGCGCGCCGCGATCTCGCGCAGGGCCTGCTCGGCCTGAGCGCGCCGGGCGAGCGCGGTCCTGGATCGGTCGAGCTCCTCGACGAGACGCGTCCGGGCGATCGCGATGGCGGCCTGGGCGGCGATCGCCTCGATCAGCACCGAGTCGGGTTCGCTCCAGGCATCGACTCGGTCCGTGAAGACGGTCAGCGACCCGAACGGCCCCGCTTCGCCGATCAACGGCGCGGCCATGACCGACCGGAGGCCCGAGGCCCGGATGTACGTGTCGGCACCGGCGCCGTGCGGGAAGCGGTCGTCGTCCGCGTAGTCGCCCGTCCAGAACGGGCGGGCGTGGACCACGGCCTGACCGGACACGCCCTGGTCCAGGGTCTCGTCCGGGTCGTCTGGCCAGTTCGTGTCGTCGGGCTTGAGCGCGCCCGAGGCGTAGGCCCAGCGCAGGAGCCCGGACCGGGCTTCGATGAGGTCGATGCGCGCCCCGTCCGCATCGAGCAGGCGGGCGGCCTGATCGACCGCGAGTTGGAGGACGCTCGAGAGGTCGGACGCGGCCGAGATGCCGGCATTGATCTCGCGCAACGTCCGCTCGATCTCGGCGCGCTGGGCCAGCTCTGAGCGCGACTGGTCGAGCTCCTCGATGAGGCGGCTGTTGGCCATCGCGGCGGCGGCATGGTCGGCCAGCGCCCGGACCAGCGCGGTCTGGGCAGCATCGAACGCATCCGGGCGGGTCGAGAACGTGCCCAGCGCCCCGAAGACCTCCTCGCCGGCGACGATCGGCGCGACGACCATCGAGCGGATCCCGATGTCCGCCACCACGCGATCGGGCTGGTCGGCGTGTTGGAAGGCGTCATCCGCGCGGTAGTCGCCGGTCGAGACGACGGCCCGCTCGGCGACGGCCCGACCGAACATGCCCGTGCCGGGATCGAGCTCGAGACCGCGGACGAGGTCGCGGCTGCGCGGGCTGCGGATTCCGGCGTCGTGGGCGAAGCGGAGCTTGCCGGTGGCCGGGTCGACCAGGTAGACCATCGCCCCGTCGGCATCGAGCAGGCGGGCGGCTTCCTCGACGGCCGCCGTCAAGAGATCGTCCGTGCCGGGGACCGTGCGCGGGGTGCTGTCCGCGAGCGCATCCGTTGCGGCGCTGGCGGTCGCGGGCCTGGTCGGCCTGGAGCGACGGGGTCGGGGCGGGGCGGCCATCGGCCCGAGGATACGACGGGTCCGCCAACTGCGGGCATCGCCGTTCGGCGATGCGGGCTACGTCATCCGACCGATGCGGCCCTCGTCGCACGACGACCCTCGGGCGGGGGCGAGCGTCGGGGTCGCTCGGGGTCGCTTGTCCGGCGCGCCGACGGGGGTATCGCCCAGACGATGCCTGCATCACACCGGCACTGAACCGGCAATGCAGAACGAGGTCCGTTACCGACATGTTCGCCTCTCGAACCGCACTCCGCGCCTCCGATGTCGTCATCCGCGCCGCGATCGTCGGCCTGGCCCTGGCGACCGGCTACATCCACCTCACCCTGGGTGGCCTGCTGTTCACCCTGAACGCGATCGGCTACTTCACCGCCGCCGCCGCGATGGTCGTGCCGCTCGCGCTGGCCGTCCGCTTCCGCTGGGTGGTCCGCCTCGGGCTCATCGGCTACGCCGCCACGACGATCATCGCCTGGGCGATCCAGGGCCCGTACTTCCAGACCGCCTACATCGCCAAGGCCATCGAGGTCGCGTTGATCGTCCTCGTCGCGGTCGACTTCGCCCGCATGGACGGCAACCCGGTCACCGTCGTCAAGCGTGAGCTGGCGTCCCTCACGGCACTCGTCACTCGCCGCGATGGAGCTGCGGGCGCCAACGCCTAGAATCGCCTCCCCGTCGTCCCGCAACCCCAGAAGGAGTCCTGAACCCGTGAAGCGCTTCGTCCTCGGCCTGGCCCTCGTGGCGCTGGCCGCCGCGACCGCCGCCTGCACCTCTGGTGCCAGCGGCGCGACAGCGGTCCCGACCGATCCCGGCGCCTCGGCACCGGCGGGCAGTGGCATCGTCGTCGTCTCGAAGGACCTCAAGTTCGTGCCTACATCGGTCAGCGTGCCGGCGGACGAAGCGTTCGAGATGGTCCTCGACAACCAGGAAGCCGCGCCCCACAACATCGCGATCTCGGACGCCTCCGGGGCCAGCGTGTTCAAGGGCGAGATCGTCTCCAGCGCGAAGGTGACGTACGCTATCCCGGCCCTCGCGGCTGGCAGCTATCCGTTCATCTGCGAGGTCCATCCGGACATGAAGGGCACCATCACCGCGGAGTAGCCCTCGACCTCGTTCCTCCGCTGCTCCTGGACCCCGGGCCTGCTGCACAGGCCCGGGGTCCTTCGTTGCGTGGCCGGGGCGGGCCACGCCAGCGTGGAAATTGTCATCCATTCCTGTGGTGACTGGTAATCGCCGATCCGGGTCGCGACGCACCGGAATCGGGCCGAATCCTTGCCATGCATTTACGCGACGGCCAGTTAGGCAACGATTCCGCACGCGATCGGTCGGCGGCGCTGCGTAAGACTCACCGGGTGACTACACGACAAGAATCGGCCGATCCAGGGCCGGTCCGGGGCCCTCGTCTTGGCACCGGACGTGGTTGGCGCTCTTCCGGCGCGGCCGGGCGTGGTCGGCGCTCGTCGTTGGGCGACGGCGAGCTGGGCGTCGATCCGGGCGCGGGACGCGACCTGTGACCGCTGGGATGTCAGCGCCGCGGCCCGGTACGCGGCAAGGGATGGAAGCACACGCTTGACACTAGATAGCAGTACTACTACAGTCTAGTAGCTTACCGCTATGCAATGGAGCTTCTCGATGATGGCCACACAACCCACTCTCGCCGACCGGATCGCGATCCTGCCGCAGCGCTCGCGGCGCCTCGCCGTCCTTGGGGCGTTCCTCGGTTACCCGCTCCTCGTGATCGGGTACACGCTCCTGGTCCTCACGGACCGGGTCCCGATCACGGTCTGGGCGCCCATCGCCATCGCGCTCATGGCCGTCTCATTGATCGGCGTCGCCATCACGTATAGCTGGGCGAGGACCCGGACCGAATTGGCGGCTCTGCTGGACGAGCGACAACGAGCGATGCTCGATCGCGCCCACGTCATCGGATACGGCGTCCTCGGAACGGTGATCGTCGCCCTGTCCGGCGTGCTTGCCGTCATGGCCAGTTTCGGTGGCCCCGTCATCGTGACGATGGAGGGCCTGACGCCCTTCTTCATCGCGCTCGGCCTGTACCTGCCGATGCTGCCGTCCGCCATCCTGGCCTGGATCGAGCCGGATCCGGCCGCGGACGATCCCGAGGCGGGGCGCTGACCGTGGCGGCCGCCGCCGGACGCATCCCCGACCGGGAGGTCGTCCACAATCGACTGCCCCTGCTCCGCGCCGACCGCGGCATCTCCCGGAGCGCGCTCGCCGATGCGCTCGGCATCCATTACCAGACGATCGGGTATATCGAGCGCGGCGAGTATGCTCCCAGCCTGAACCTTGCCCTGCGGATCGCACGGTTCTTCGACCTTCCGGTCGAGGCCGTCTTCGCCATCGAACCATTCGGCCGACTCGGGGCCGATGCGCTCCTGGCACGCCCCGATGGCGCGCCCGAGCCCGACTAGGGAGTCCCATGCTCGAAGTCAACGACCTCGCGAAGCGCTACGGACGAGTCGTGGCCCTCGACGGCGCGACGTTCACCGCCAGACCCGGCCGGATCGTCGGCTTCCTCGGGCCAAACGGCGCGGGCAAGACCACGACGATGCGCTGCATCTTCGGGCTGGCCCGGCCGGATCGCGGCGAGGTCCGATGGAAGGGCGAGCCGGTCGACCGCGGGGCGCGCCTGCGCTTCGGCTACATGCCCGAGCAACGCGGCCTGTACCCCCGGATGCGCGTCGGTGAGCAGCTCGCCTACTTCGCCCAGCAGCACGGCCTGAGCGGGCGCGATGCGAATGCGGCCGCGACGCGCTGGCTCGAGCGGATGGGTCTCGGCGACCGTGCGAAGTCGAAGGTCGAGGAGCTTTCGCACGGCAATCAGCAGCGCGTCCAGCTGGCCGTAGCGCTGGCCCACGACCCGGAGCTGCTCGTGCTCGACGAGCCGTTCTCCGGCCTCGACCCGATCGGCATCGCGACGATGACCGAGGTCGTCAACGAACGTGCCAGGGCCGGGGTCGGGGTCGTGTTCAGCAGCCACCAGCTCGATCTGGTCGAAGACGTGTGCGAGGACGTCGTGATCATCGCCCGTGGCCGGATCGTCGCCGCGGGCGCCATCGATGAACTGAAGGCGCGCTCCGGCCGGCGGCATCTCGAGGTGGAGGTGGTCGGGTCCGACGGGGCCTGGCTCGATGGCCACGAGCGACCTCACCGTCCTCCAGCGCAACGGCGACCGGGTGAAGCTGCTGGTCCGCGACGACGTGGACCTCGACGCCATGTTGGCGCGAGCCCAGGCCGCCGGCGAGGTCCGGACGTTCGCCTACGAGCCACCGAAGCTATCCGAGCTGTTCATGGAAGCGGTCACGCCGGCCCCCTCGCCGGTCGTCGAGGAGGTCGCATGAGTCGCTGGCGGAGCATCTGGCTGGTCGCCCGTCGCGAGATCCTCGAGCGCGGGCGCAGTCGCGGGTTCGTCCTGTCGATCCTGTTCACGACGCTGATCGTCGTCGGGTCGTTCGTCGTGCCGGCAGTCCTGTTCGGTGAGGAGCAGGCCACCAGGATCGGGGTCGTCGAGCCGGAGCCGCCGGGCCTCGCGCTCGCGCATGACGACGACCGCCTCGCAGCTCGAGCCAGGACGTCGAGGTCGTGCGACTGCCGGACATCGCCGCCGCAGACGCGGCGCTTGCCGACGAATCGGTGGTCGCGGTCGTCGTCGTGCCAGCTGACCTGTCCGACCCCGGGACCATCCGCTTCGATACGGAACCCGACCAGTTCGTGACCCAGCTCGTCACGGCGGCCGTCGTGGCGCTGCGAACGCAGGCCGTGTTGACGGACGCAGGCGTCTCCGAGTCGGAGCTGCTCGCGGCCCAGCAGGCGCCCGCGGTCGACGCCCTCGATCCGCAGACCGATGCGGATGGTGCGCGCTTCCTGTTCGCGAACATCGGTGCCGTGCTCGTGCTCGTGGGCATCTTCAGCTTCGGGTTCACGGTGCTGACCGGGGTCGTGGAAGAGAAGCAGAGCCGGGTCGTGGAGGTGGTCCTGTCCACCGTCCGTGCCCGGGACCTGCTGATGGGCAAGGTGCTCGGTATCGGGGTCCTGGGGCTCGGGCAGCTCGCCGTGTTCGTCGTAGCGGCCTTGGCGGCGGCCGCGCTGACCGACCGGTTCGTGCTGCCCGACACGACGCCCGAGCGCGATCCTGCTCCTGGCCGTGTGGTTCGTGCTGGGCTACGCGCTCTATGCCACGGCGCTCGGATTCCTTGGCGCGCTCGCATCGCGGATGGAGGAGGCGTCGAACGCGTCGACGCCGGTGACGATGGTGGCGATGGCGAGCTACTTCGTGGCGGTCTTCGCGGTCGTCAATGATCCCTCCGGGATCGTGGCCCAGGTCGCGACGTACCTGCCGCCGTCGGCCCCGTTCGTGGTGCCGCTGCGGGCGGCCTTCGATGCGATCGGACCGGTCGAGATCCTCATCTCGATCGCGATCACGATCGCCGGGATCTGGGTGCTGTTCTCGATCGGCGCTCGGGTGTATGCCGGGGCCGTGTTGCAGACCGCGGGCCGGATGAAGATCCGGGATGCGTGGCGGTCGGCCGGGGAGTAGCGAGGCCCCGGCTGACGGCTGCGCCCGGGCCCGGCGGCCCGTGCCCGCAGCCGCCCCAGCCTCGACCGGCGGTCTGCCCGGACCGGCGGTCTGCCCGGACCGGCGGTGGAACGTCACGTGTTACGAACTCCGCTCGGGCGACGCTTCCCCGGCCGATCGGCACATGTGATGTGCCATCCGACCCTCAGAGGTGTAGCGCCGCGCTCGTCGGACCGAGATCGTCACATGTGATGTTCCAAACGGTTCTGGGCGAGACCCGGCGGCGTCCGACCGGGCGGGCCAAGGCGCGGCTCCGACCGGCGGCGCGGCTCCGACCGGCGGCGCGGCTCCGACCGGCGGCGCGGCTCCGACCGGCGGCGCGGCTCCGACCGGCGGCGCGGCTCCGACCGGCGGCGCGGCTCCGACCGGGGCGGGCCGGCGGCGCGGCTCCACCGGCGCGCGCAGGACCCTCAGTCGAGGGGTTCGAACAGCCCGGGTAACCCGCCCGCGTGCCAGAACAGCACGCGCTCGCCGTCCCACGCGCCGCCCCGGACCCCGGCGACCAGCCCGGCCAGGGCCTTGGACGTGTAGATCGGATCGGTCAGGATGCCCTCGGTCCGGGCAAGGAGCGCAGCGGCCTCAGCGGCCTCGGCCGTCGGGCGGCCGTACCCGGCGCCCAGCTGGCGTTCGTCCAGATCGATCGCGGCCTCGTCGCCTCGGGCTGCGCTCAGGTCGGAGCCGGGCACCATGGAGTCGGTCGCGATGTCCTCGCCCGGGGCGGCACCCGGGTCCAACCCACGCACCATCGAGTCGATCGCCGGGCGAATCTCGTGTCGCCGGGCGGGCGACGACCACGCCCGTGACCCGCGTCGCCGGGGAGTGGCTCGCGGCCCCGACGATCAGCCCGGCCTGTGTCCCGCCCGTGGCCGATGCCACCACGACCCGGTCCAGGATCACCCCAGTGGCGGCGGCCTGCCCGAACGCCTCGCCGGCGGCCAGCACCTGCCCCCACGCCCCGACGACCCCAGACCCCCCGACCGCGATCACGTACGGTCGCCCGCCACGCTCCCGCACCGAGGCCGCAACGGCCTCCACCGCGGCCTCCCGATCGGCACGATCGGCGGATGGCAGCTGGTGGACCACGGCGCCAAGCGCCCCCATGAGCAGGACCCCCGGCCCGGGCGGCGACAGAGCCGGCCCCGACAGCACGACCTCCACAGCGAGCCCCGCCCGCGCGCCGGCAGCGGCCGTAAGCCGGCAGTGATTCGACCAGCGCCGGCCGCTGGTGATGAGCGTGTCGGCCTCCTCGGCGAGCGCGGCCCCCACGAGGAACTCCAGGTTGCGCAGCTTGTTGCCCCCGAACGCCAACGGCAGCAGGTCCTCGCGCTTGATCCAGACCTCGGCTCGACCACCGAGCGCCGCTGAGAACCGGGGCAGGGCGGCGAGCGGCGACGGCTCCGCGAACAGCCGGAACCGGGGCCGATCGGTCGAGACGTCGGACATCGGCCGATGGTAGCCGCCTATCATCGCCCGATGGCCACCCGGATCACGCCCGCCGAGCGCGACACGACCGTTGGCCAGCACGCCGGGATGGAGCGTTCAGTCGCGATCTCCAGGTCGAAGGTGGGCAGCGACCGGCTGTACTCCGCGATCGTCTCCACGGCCCCCGGCGACAAGACGCGCATCCATCATCACGGCACGTGTGAGACCTCCATCTACATCGTGTCCGGGGCCGCCCGCTACACCTGGGGCCCGACCGGGCTCGAGCACGAGATGACGGCCGCGGCCGGCGACTTCATCTACATCCCGTCCGGCGAGATCCATGTCGAGGAGAACGCGAGCCCGACCGAGCCGCTGGTCGTCGTCCTGACCCGGAACTGCCCGGATTCGCACGTCGTGTATGTCGACGGCGGACCCGATGGCGCCGACGACGTCCCGGCCCCCTGCTGACCCGGGCGATGCCGTCCTGGCGCGAACGAACCCTCCTGGACCTCCTGACCGAGCACGGCCTGGAGCTCAGCCCCGAGCACGACTTTCCCAACGACGGCTGGTCCGGCGCGACCTTCAGCGCCCTGACCGATCCGGTCGGACGGCGGTACGTCCTCAAGCGCACATCCCTCGCCCAGGACTGGATCGCGCGGGCCACGCGCGACGACGAATTGCGTGAGGGCTGGCTCGCAGCCCGTCCGCCGGGCACGCTCGCATGGGTCCCGCGGGCCTCGATCCAGTACCTCGGCGCGGCCGCGGACGGGGACGGTGTCGCCATCCTCATGCCGGATCTATCGGACGAGCTGATCGCCTGGGAACGGCCCGGACACGACCCGGTCATCGACCACCCGACGCTGGCTCGCGTCATCGAGGCGGTCGCGCGCCTCCATGCCCTCCCGTGGAGCCGCGTCGTCGAAACGACCGCCGAGCCGACCAGCGAGCCGGCTCCACCTTGGTGCCCGGTCCCCGAGCGATTGACCCTTCTGACTCGTCCATCCGCGGAGGCCTACGCGGCCGAGGGCAACCCGGTGGGCGAGCGGTTCCTGGCGGGCTGGGACGCCTTCGATCGGATCGCCCCGGCGGGCGCGCGGGACCTCATCGATCGGCTGGCGGTCAACCCGGCGCCGCTCGTCGCGGCGCTCGCGGCTCTGCCGGCGGCCGGCCTGCACGGCGACCTGAAGCTGGCGAACGTGGCGCTGCTGCCTGAGGGGCAGGTGGGGTTCATCGATTGGCAGATGACGATGCGCGCGCCGGTCGCGGTCGAGCTCGGCTGGTTCCTCGTCGCGAACAGCGGATCGCTGCCCGCCACCCCCGAGGCCGTGCTGGACGCCTACCGGCGCGAGCTCGAATGGGACAGCGGTCGGTGGAGCGCCGGGAGCGACGCGAATGACTTCGCCGGGCTCGCCGGCGACTGGGACCTGCAGCTCGACCTGGTCTGGATCGTGGGCCTCCTGTTGCGCGGCTGGCGCAAGGCCCTGGACGCCGAGGCCGGCGAGCGGCTCGGGTCCGGCGTGACGGGTCGCGACGACCTGGCCTGGTGGTGTGGGCAGGCCATCGCGGCGGCCGACCGCCGGCTCTGACACACTCCGGACGAAGGAGGTGACCCAATGCCCAAGACCGTCCCGAACCTCCCCGGCGTCACGCCGGGTCCCTATCCGTTCAGCCAGGTCGTCGAGGCCAACGGATTCGTCTTCCTCGCCGGCCAGGTCGGTGACGCGCCCGGCGGGCACGGCGCGGTCCCCGGCGGCATCGAGCCCGAGACGAGGGCGATGCTCGACAACGTCGGTCGACTGCTCGCCGCGGCCGGTCTCGGCTTCGACGACGTCGTGAAGTGCACGGTCTACCTGCGCGACTTCACCGACTTTGCGGCGATGAACGCGGTCTACCGCGAGTACTTCCCGACCGAGCCGCCGACCCGCGCGACGGTCGGAGTGACCGCCCTCGCCGCGGACTACCGCGTCGAGATCGAGGTGCTGGCGGCCCGCTGACGCGAGCCGCCAAGCAAGGTCTGGCTAGGGCGTCACGACGAAGTCGTCGATCGCGACCATCGCGCGACCCGGGGTCCCGACGACGACGATCTTGAGGGTGTGCTTCCCACCGTCACGCCAGCCGGCTCGGAACAAAGTCGCTCGCGCATCGAAGGAGCGGCGGTACAGGTTGACGGTCTTCACGTAGGAGCCGTCGACGTAGACCTTGGCCTTGCCGCGGGTCGGTCCGAGCGGACCACTCCAGCGGACCGAGGTGCCGGTGAAGGTGAACGTCGCGCTCGCGCCCTTGGACTTGGCGTAGGCGACGGTGCCGCCGCCGTAGCCGCCGTGCTGCGCGCGGCGCCACGTGCCCTTGTAGGCGATCGCGTTCGAGCTCTCGTTGCTGACGCGGCCTTTGCGCGCCTTGGGGCTGGCCGCGTCCGTTCCGCCGCCCTGCTTGTAGATCTTCATGACCTTGTTGACGTACCGGGTCGCATTGGCGGACCAACCGCTCGTCCGGGAGGAGCCGGTCAGCCACCAGTAGGCGACGCGTCGCCAGCTGCCGAGCCAGTTGTGCAGCGAGGTCATCTTGCCGGCGGCGACCTTCTCCTGGTTCGCCGGCGTCTGCCTGGCGTTCGCGTTGCCCAGGTACTGGCGGGCCCACGAGGGCCAGTTCGACGGCATGATCTGGTATTTGCCGTAGGCGCCCGATGTCGAGTTCCGGGCGTTGTAGTTGCCGCCGGATTCGACCTTGCCGATGGCATACATGAACCGCGACAGGCCCGCTGGTGCCTTGGCGGCGACGACTGCGGAACCCGCTGTCGAGAGGGTGAGGATCGCCGCGAGGAGGGCGACGAAGACCGCGCTACGGCGGCCCGACAGGACTCGCAATGTGGCTCCTTCCTACCGGATCGATGCGGTGAGCGCATCGATCGTCGGCTCGGTCGGACCGAAGAGGACCACGTGGGGGACGCGGACTGGGCACTCCGGCAGCGACAGGGTTTTGGGGGCAGCCGCGCGACCAACCTGCCGCCGCGACCCCCCGGGCCGGGTCAGGATAGGGGGATGCGCCGACGACCGCAAGACCCTTTGCGCCCGTCTGCGACGCGGCGTCGTCAGTCTGCGACAGCCCGCAGGAACGCCGCGACGCGATCCAGGGCGTCGTCCAGCACGGGCTTCAGGCCGTGGCCGAGTCTGGGGTAGGTGACGAGTTCCGCCGGGCCCCCGAGCCGCGGCACGGTCGCGCGCAACAGGTCGATCTTGGCGAACGGGTCGGACTCGCCAGACAGCAGCAGCACGGGACACCGGATCGACGGCCAGTGCGCCGTTCGAGCCTCGGTCTTCTCGGGAGCGCCCGGTGGGTGGAGCGGATAGCTGAACAACACGAGGGCGGCATACGGCGCATCGGGTTCGGCGGCAGCAAGGCTGGCCACCCGGCCGCCGTACGAGTGGCCACCGATCACGACATCGGCGGCCGACGGCACCACCTCGTGGAACGCGGCGACGGCATCCTCGGCACGCCGTTTCGGCAGGTCGATCGCGGTCGCGGCGATGCCACGGGACTGGAGTCCCCGGACGAACGGTGTCATGCTGGCCGCCGTCCCCGACGCCCCGTGCCCCAGGTAACAGCGGAGATCCATATCGACAGCGTAGTGCGGCCGGGCCACGCCCGTACGCCGCTTCGACCCATGACGAGCGTCGCCGTCATCGCCTTGCTGGCGATGATCGGTGGGCTCGCCGCGGCGATCCCCGGATCGACCAACGCGGCCGATCCGCGCGGCAGCGCCCCGCCCATCGGCACGATCCAACCGACCACCGGTCCGTCGCCGACGCCCGCACCGACCGCGCCCACCCCGCTCGGTTCGAGCGTCACCTTCCACGGTCGGGGCTACGGCCACGGCGTCGGGATGAGCCAGTACGGCGCGCTTGGCCGGGCGCGCGCCGGTCACACCGCCGAGGCGATCCTGGCCCACTACTACCGGGGCGCGACGCTGGGCTCTATCGCGCTCGACGCGCCCATCCGTGTCCGGCTGCTCGCCGCGTTCAAGGCCTCCGCCACGAAGCCGCTCGTCATCCACGGACGGCGTGACAGTTGGCGCATCGACGGGATCGCCACGGTCTATCCGAAGGACGCCCGCCTGGAGGTGCGCCCGACAGTCTCCGGCGGCACCGTGACATGGAAGGTCCGCGTCGTCGCGGCGGACGGCACGGTCCTGCGCAATGCCGCCATCACCACGTTCCGTCTGCGTGGTGCGACGAACAGCACGGTCTTCGAGGTCGATTCGAAGGCCACCAAGTACGACACGTACCGCGGTGCCATCCGGGTCGGGCTGCTCACCACGGCGCCGACCGCGAGCGTCACCAACGAGCTCGCGCTGGAGCGCTACCTGCGCGGCGTCGTCCCGGCCGAGATGCCATCGACCTGGCCGACCGAGGCGCTCCAGGCGCAGTCGATCGCCGCGCGCTCGTACGCCGCCCGCCGGCTGCGGCCCGGGGAGTCCTATTTCGACGTCACCGACGACACGAGCTCGCAGGTCTACCTCGGCATCCTCGGCGAGAAGGCGACGACCACCGCGGCGGTCGATGCGACCGGCGGCGTCGTGCTCAAGAGCGGGTCCGCGATCGCGAACGCCATGTTCCATTCGACCGGTGGCGGGGCCACGGAGCACAACGAGAACGTCTACGTCTCGCCGACCGGGGCGAAGGTCGCGGGACCCGTGAGCTACCTGCGCGGGTCGATGGACCGCCGTGGCGACGGGACGGCGTACGACGACGCGTCGCCCTACGATACGTGGAAGACCGCGACGTACACGCGGAGCCAGCTGTCGACGTGGTTCGGGCGGGATGCGCGGACGAACGTGGGCGCCCTGACCAAGCTGGACCTGCGTGACCGTGGCGTGTCGGGCCGACTGATCAGCGTGACGCTCATCGGGTCGCTGGGCTCGAAGAAAGTGTCCGGCGAGATCTTCCGGAGCGTGTTCAACGCGAACCGACCGAGCGGCGACCCATCGATGCGCAGCACGCTCGTCGATCTGAAACCGATCCCGTAACCGGCGCCCGGATGACCGATGGACTAACTCGCTGCTGGTGGTCGGGCGCCGAGGGCGTCCGGCCCGATCCGCGGATGGTGGCCTATCACGACGACGAGTGGGGCGTGCCCACCCACGACGACATCGAGCTGTTCGAGCGGCTGGCCCTCGAGTCGTTCCAGGCCGGGCTGTCGTGGTCGACGATCCTCAACAAGCGGCCAGCGTTCCGCGAGGCGTTCCGGGGCTTCGATCCGCGCGTCGTGGCCGCGTTCGGTGAGGACGACCGGGCACGCCTGATGGCCGATGCCGGGATCGTGCGGAACCGGGCCAAGATCGATGCGACGATCGGCAACGCAGCGGCCCTGCTGGCGACCGCCGCGGAGTTCGGGTCATTCGATGCGTACCTCGCGTCGATGGTCCCCGGGCCACCGGCGCGATTGCCGACCGGGGCGACATCGGCGGACGTCCCGGGGACGACGCCCGTGTCCGACGCCTCTCGCGCGACCTGCGGCGGCGGGGGTTCCGGTTCGTCGGCTCGACGATCGTCTACGCGTTCATGCAGAGCGTCGGACTGGTCGACGACCACCTTCCGGGGTGCTTCCGCTACGGCGTGACACGCTAGCTGTCACAGCCGGCTCCGAGACTCCGGTCAACGCCAAGATGGCAGACCACACGAAGGAGTCCACGGAGATGCTCACGATCGATTGCCCGCTCTGCGCGGGCGAAGCCACCACGGACGAGGCGCTGACGCTCGTCGCATGCGACGGATGCGGCGTCACGGTCGAGGTCGCGCCGGACCCGGTCCGCCTCCTCGAGGCGGCCGCCTAACGCTGGATCCTCGGGTGCAGGGCGGCATGACGCAGCGCTCGAGCCGGCACGAAGGCCAGGCTCACGAGCGCCAGCCCGACGCCCAGGACGGCGATCGTCGTCGAGCCGTTCGTCAGGTCGATGAGGGCTCCGCCGACGAGCAGCCCGACCGGCTGGAGGCCGAGTGAGATCGTCCGGGCCGTACTTCCGATGCGACCCAGGAGCGCGTCTGGCGAGTAGGCCGTGCGGATGGTGATATAGGTCACGAGCACCATCGACTGGGCGACGCCGGAGATGACGGCGGCGGCGAGGAGGATCGGCACCTGGTCGGTCGTCGCGACGACGAGCAGGGCGATGCCGGTCACGAACGTGCCACCGAGCAGGGTCGGCCCGACCGGCCGATGGGTGGCGCGCGCGGCAAGCAGCGAGCCCACGACGGTCCCGATGCCGTAGGCCGTGAGGACCAATCCGAGGATCGTGTCCGGGAGGCCCAGGTCGCGCGTGATGTAGACCGCCAGGGCCGTGACGAGCGGCGCGAACGAGATCGAGACGATGCCCCAGAAGAGGATCATCGTCCGCAAGAGCGAGTGACCGAGGATGTAGTCGATGCCCTCCCGGATGTCCGCGACGAGGCTGGCCTTCGGACGGTCCACGGGAGCGCGCAGGTCGCGCCGGACGAGCGCCAACGCGAGTCCGGACAGGGCGAACGAAACGGCGTCGATGGCGAGCGTCGGGCCGGGTCCGATGGTCGACGAGAGGATGCCCGCGACGGCCGGACCGACGATGAAGCCGACCGAGTAGATCGCCTCGAAGATGGAATTCGCCCGGCCGATCTGGGAGCGTCCCACGACGGCGGGCACCGACGCCGTGTACGCGGCCAGGAACAGGGCGCGCAGCACGCTCAGCGGCGCGGCCACGATCAGGATCACCAGCATCGTCGGCCCGCCGAGGAACACCGTCAGGGGGATCAGCGCGGTCAGGCCGGCCCGGCCCAGGTCGGAGAGGAACATCATCCGACGCCGATCCTGCCGATCGGCGAGGGCGCCAGCGATCATGCCGAAGACGAGATCCGGCAGGGTCTGGAGCGCGCCGACGAGGCCCATCGCCAGCCCAGACCCGGTCAGGGCGAGCACCAGCAGCGGCAGGGCCGTGAAGCTCACCGCGTCGCCGAGCGCCGATACCGCCTGGGAACCCAGAAGGATCTTGAAGTCACGGTTCGCGGACAGCGGCTGCGGGTGGTCCGCGGGTCGCAACCGGTGGCTCGGCGGCTCCGCAGGCGTGGTCGGGGTGGCGGTCACCGGCGGATGGTACGAGACGGCGGCGACCCCGGCGGCTGCCGTAGCATGCGGCGATGGACGATGCCAGCGCCGCCGCCGCGATCGTCGCCGCGGGTCGACGGCTCGGGGCGCGCGGGCTCATCGCGGCCGGCGAGGGGAACCTGTCGATCCGCCTGGATGCGGAACGGCTGCTCATCACGCCACGCGGTCGGCGCAAGGACGAGCTCGCGTCCGACGACCTCGTCGTGGTTCGGCCCGGCCATGCCGATGGGGAGCACGCGGCGCGGTCGCGATCCGGGCTTGCCCCGTCGTCGGATCTCACGATCCACCTGGCGGTCCACGCCGCTCGGGCGGACATCGGCGCGGTCGTCCATGCCCACCTGCCGGCCTCGATGGGCCTGACCCTGGCGGGCGAGGTTCCCGACCCGAGCATCCTGCCCGAGACCGCCCTGTTCATCCCACGGCTGCCGTACGTGCCGTTCGGGGAGATGGGGAGCGACGATCTGGCGGCGCGCGTCGCGGCGGCCCTCAGCGGCGGCCCGGATCCGCTCGCCGTTGCCTGCCTGCTCGAGCGTCACGGGGCCGTGGCCGTCGGACCGGACGTCGATGCGGCCGTCGATCGGCTGGAACTCATCGAGGTCCTGTGTCGGACCTGGCGCGACGCCCTGTTGGTCCGTGCCGCCCGCGCCGCACTTGCCTGACCGAGTAGCATCGGGGTGCCCAGACCGTTGCTGATCGGCAACGGGCCGCAGGAGGGATGATGGATACGCGCAAGTACCTGGCCGAGCTGATCGGCACGTTCCTGTTCATGACGCTCGGATATGCCTCGGTCGCTGCATTCGGCGCCCAGGAGGTGCCCAGCCTCCTTGTCGTGCCGTTCGCGTTCGGCCTGGGGCTGCTCGCGGCCATCTTCGCCACGGGGCATGTCTCGGGGGGCCATTTCAACCCGGCCGTCACCGTCTCGATGGTCCTAGACGGCCGGACGACACCGCTCAACGCCGTCGGCTACATCGTCGCCCAGATCATCGGGGCGATCGGCGCAGCTGGAGTGATCCTCCTCGTCACGTCCCAGGCCGCGGTCGCCGCCGGCGTGACCAAACCGGGCGGGGGCGTGACGGACGTCGGAGCCCTGCTGCTGGAGGCCGTCCTGACCGCTGGGTTCGTGCTGGTCATCCTGACCTCATCGAAGCGCGCGCCGTCGCTCGCGCCGCTGGCGATCCCCCTGACGCTCGTGGCGATCCATTTCGCGTCCGCCCCGTTGACCGGCGCATCGGTCAACCCGGCCCGGTCGATCGGGTCCGCGCTCGTCGGTGGTGACCTGACCGGCCTCTGGATCTATCTCGTGGCACCGATCGTTGGCGCCGTGGTGGGCTGGGCGGTGTTCCGCGTGGTCGACTTCGGCGGTGACGAGGCGCTCGCCTAGCGCCGGCGCCTGGGTGGCAACGACGCCCGTGTCGCCGGTCAGTCCTCCTCGAGGCTGAACCGGCGGGCGTTGCCCATCTGGCCCCAGACCCGTGCCTGGGTCACCGCGAGGAGCTGCCGGACGTGGTTCCGATCGTGGTGGACCCACTCCCCCAGCAGCTCGTCGACCCGCAACGGGCCGACCTGCGGGTGGTTGCCAGAACGCTCCAGGTCCGCGTGCGAGAGGGACCGGACGAGCGCGACGCCGTCCGCCCGCAACGCGACGAACTCGTCGACGAGCTCCGCCGGGTCGCGCAGGTCGTCGCGACGTTGCGCGGCCACCGCCGGCGGATCCCAGGACTCCAGGTCCGGCGGCAGGAACGGCTGGTCGCCATGGGCCGCTTCCAGGATCGTCCGGATCCGGCCCGCGAAGCCGCGCCGCTCGGCCTCGATCAGGTGCCCGACACATTCGTTCGCGCTCCACTCCCCGGGTGCGGGGCGCCAGCCGGCGGCGGCACGGCCCAGCGCGGCCAGCTCGGCCGAGACCGTGGTGGACGCCGCGCCGAGCAGGTCGGCGATGGTGGCCGGCTCGAGCGCGGGCTGCGCGGCGGCATCGGCGCCGAGCGGATCGGTCATGGGGCCTCCGTTGTCGGTGCAGGCGGGATCGCCGCGGGCGCGGTCGACGGGCTGGGCGGGCGCCACGGGCTGGGCGGGCGCCACGGTCTGGGCGGGCGCCACGGTCTGGGCGGGCGCCACGGTCTGGGCGGGCCCCACGGCCCCCGCCATCGGCAGCGCCCGACCGCCATCCGCCAGCCCCGGCTCCGCAAGCCAGCACGCGGCGGACTGACCACCGCCGACGTCGAACAACGGCGGCTCCTCGACGAGGCACCGGTCGAACACCTTCGGGCAGCGGGGATGGAACCGACACCCCGTCGGGACGTGTGCGGCGTCCGGTGTCTCGCCAACAAGGATCGTCCTGCGGGCCCGACTCCCCTCGCGTCGGCGGGTCGGGCGAAGGCGAGACCGAGACGAGGGCTTCGGTATAGGGATTGCGCGGCGATCGGATGACCGACTCGGCCGGACCGATCTCCATGATCTTGCCGAGATACATCACTGCGATCCGGTCCGCGATGACCCAGGCCAACGACAGGTCGTGGGTGATGAACAGGTAGGTCAACCCACGCTCCTGGCGAAGCGCCAGCATGAGCCGCAGCAGTTCGGTCCGGATCGACACGTCCAGCATCGAGACCGGCTCGTCCGCGACGATCAGTTCCGGGTTCATGACCAGCGCCCCCGCGATGACGACTCGCTGACGCTGACCGCCGGACAATTCGTGCGGATAGCGGAAGGCGAAGTCCGTGGCGGGCCGCAGCCCGGCGGCCTCGAGCACCTCGAAGACCCTGCGTTGGCGCTCGGCCCGACCGAGGCCAAGGCCGTTGACCTCCAGGGGCTCGACGACGAAGTCGAAGATCGTCTGCTTGGGGTTCAACGTCTCGTACGGGTCCTGGAAGATCATCTGGACGCGCCGGCGGTATGCGCGAAGCGCGCTCGTCCCCCACAGCCCGCTGACGTCCTGCCCATCGAACCAGAGCCGTCCGCCGGTCTGGCGGGTCAGCTTCACGATCACCCGGCCGGTGGTCGTCTTGCCACTGCCCGATTCCCCGACCAGGGCCAGGACCTCACCGCGGCGCAGGGTCAGGTCGATCCCGTCGACCGCCCGGACCTTGCCCCTGGGTCGGCGGCGCGCGGTATCGACCACGCCAAGGTGGATCGGGAAATGGACCTCGAGCCCCTCGATCCGGAACAGGTCCTGTTCCTGCGTCACGCCGTCGCCCCGCGTGCCGCGACATCGGCGGCACTGACGAGCTCGCCGCCCTCGCGTCCGGGCGGGTGCAGATGGCAGGCGACCCGTACACCGTCGGGAAAGAGCACCTCGGGCGGCACGATCTCCTTGCACACCGCCATCGCCGCCGGACAGCGCGGGTGGAATCGGCAGCCCGATGGTGGGTCGCGGAGGTCGGGCGGCACCCCGGGGATGGTGTCGAGGCTTCGCCGGTCGGCCTGGATGCTCGGAAAGGCCCCGAGGAGCTTGCTCGTGTACGGGTGGCGGGGGGCGCTGAAGATCTTCCGGACCGGGCCCTCCTCGGCGACCTTGCCCGCGTACATGACGAGCGTGCGATCGCAGGTCTCCGCGATGACCGACAGGTCGTGGGTGATGAGGATCAACGAGAGGCCGAGCTCCTGGCGCAACGCTCGAGCAACTGCAGGATCTGGGCCTGGACCATGACGTCGAGCGCGGTCGTCGGCTCGTCGCCGATGACGATGGCGGGATCGCAGGCCAGGGCCATCGCGATCATGGCGCGCTGGCGCATCCCACCGGACAGCTCGTGCGGGTAGGCCCCGGCTCGCTTGCGCGGGATGCCGACCAGCTCGAGCAGCTCGACTGCCCGTCGTCCGGCCCGCTCCTTCGACTCGCCCAGACGGATCTCGATCGGTTCGGCGATCTGGTCACCGACCCGGCGGACCGGGTTGAGCGCGCTCATCGCGCCCTGGAACACGATGCTGATCTCGCGCCATCGATAGCGGCGCAACTGTTCTTCGGTCTTGGGCACCAGGTCGATGCCGAAGAGCTTGATGCTGCTGCCCTTGCGGATCCGGGCGTTGGAGGGCAGGAGCCGGACCATCGACAACGCGGTCGTCGTCTTGCCACATCCCGATTCGCCCGCCAGTCCGAGCGCCTCACCGTCGTTCAGGCGGAAGCTCACGCCATCGACGGCTTTGACCCAGCCGGTCCCGAGCTTGAAGTGGGTCCGCAGGTCCTCGACCACCAGCAAGGGCGCGGAGGGATCGGCCTGCTTCGGCAAAGGCCATAGGCGCCGGCCACGCGTCGCGGCCAGGTCGGCGCGATCCGCCTCGAGGCTTCGCGCGGCCCGCGCGGCCCGCTCGGCAGCGAGCGCCTCCTCGGCGGCCCGTTCGGCCTCGCGTGCCTCCTCGATCTCCGCGGTGGCGCTGCTCTCGTCGGCGAACCCATCCTCGGCCGGGTGCATCGGATCGCGTGGGTCGCTCATCGGCGAGTCATCGACTTCGGGTTGAGGATGTCGTCCAGGGCGTTCCCGACGAGGGTGAAGGACAGGACCACGAGCACCACACAGACGGCCGGCGGCGTGAAATACCACCACGCACCCAGCCCCGGCGCCCCGGAGCTCTGGGCTGAGTCCAGGATCTGGCCCCACGACGGCGCGAACGGATCGCCGAGGCCGATGAACGACAGGCTCGTCTCGGTGAACACGGCCGCTGCGAACGTGATGACCGCTTGCGCGACGATGAGATTCACGACATTGGGAAAGATGTGGCGGCGCATGATGTGGCCCCGGCCGCTGCCGATGACCCTCGCCCGGTCCACGAACATCCGCTCCCGGATCGACAAGGTCTGCGACCGGATGATCCGGGCCGTGATGGCCCACGACGTGATCCCGATCACGACGACGATCACGAGCAAGCGTCGCCCGCAACCCGAGCAACTCGGCCTCGACCCCGATGATGTCGAGGATGACCGGCGCAAGGACGATCGCCAGGACGAACGTCGGCAGCACCAGGAAGAAGTCCGTCAAGCGCATGAGGGCGCTGTCGACCCGCCCGCCGACGAAGCCGGAGACGACACCGATGAGGGCGCCCACGAAGATCGTGATGAAGGTCGCCATCAGCCCGATCGACATCGAGATCCGCGCACCGTGAACCGTCCGGTTGAGGATGTCGCGCCCCAGTTCATCGGTCCCAAGGAGGTGCGCCGCCGAAGGAGGCTCGAGCGTATCGCCGGTCGCCGTGATCACGGTCTCGAGCGGTCCCGACGAACAGCTGCGGGGCGATGGCGAGCACCGCGAAGACCAGCAGGATGGCGAAGCCGAGGACCCCGTCCGTCCGATTCGCGAACCGCCGGACGAAGGTCCGCGTACTGCGGCCTCGCGCGCGCCAGCGCTCGGCCCGAAGCCCACCGGGTGTCATGGTCTCGGGCGGCGTGGCCGGCGCCATGGCACTCACGCGTGAACCCTCGGGTCGAGCACGCCATACAGGAGATCGGCAAAGAGATTGGCGAGGACCACGGTGACGGACAGGAGCAGGAAGATGCCCTGGAGGACCGGGTAGTCACGCGAAGCGAGCGCATCCACCGTGAGCGTGCCCGAGGCCCGGCCAGTTGAAGACGACCTCGGCCGTGATGGCGCCCGCCACCACGTAGCCGAGGTTGATCGCGACGATCGTGACCATCGGCAGCATCGCGTTGGGGAACGCGTGATGCCGAAGGACACGGCTGTCGGTGAGCCCCTTGGCCCGCGCGGTCGTGATGTAGTCCTCCGACCTGGTCTCGATGATCGACGAGCGCATGATGATCGAATACGCGCCGATGAGACCCAGCGAGACCGTCGCCAACGGCAGGACGAGGTGGCGGCCGAAGTCGACGAGCCGGTCGAGGAACGAGGTGTAGGTCGCCCCGACCGTCGAGCATGCCGGACGTCGGGAACCAGCCGAGCCCCGACGCGAAGATCAGGATCAGCGGCATACCGATGACGAAGTACGGCATCGAGTAGAGGACCAGGCTGAGGCCGCTACCGACTCGGTCGGTCCGACTGCCGCGTCGCCAGCCGGCGTAGGCGCCGACCGCCAGGCCCACGAAGATCGAGATGATCTCGCCGAGGCCGATCAGGATGATCGTCGGCCAGAACCGCTGGCCGATCACGTCGAGCACGGGCGTGCCCCGGAAGAAGAACGAGTAGCCGAGGTCGCCGCGCGCCGTCGGCCTGGGCGTAGGCCACCAACTGATCCGGGATCAGCGGCTTGTCCAGGCCCCATTCGGCCCGGACAGCCGCGATCTTCTCCTGGGTCAGATACTGATTGCGCAGCAGGACCCGTTCCGGTGACCCCGGCATCATCCGGAACAGGATGAAGTTGAGCACGACGATCGCGAGGATCGTCAGCGCGGCCTGAGCAAGCTTGCGCCCGAGGTATCGGCCACCCATCGTCCGGGGTCGTTACGCGCCCTCGGCGCCCTCGTCGACCCCGTTCACTCGTCCTCCTCGGGACCCGCCGGCTTGGCTCGTCGGCGACTCAACCCGAGGGCGATGGCGACGACCGCCACGACCCCGGCGAGCCCGAGCAGGAGCGGCGTATTGGAACTGGTGGATCCGGTGTCGCCGCCGCCGCTGGGCGCAGCCGTCGGGGCTGCGGAGGCACCCGGTGACCCGGAGGCTGCCGCCTCCGACGGAGCTGGGCTCGGAGCGAGCGAGGCGTCGGTGAGCATCGTGTACTGCAGCGTGCTGTAGGTGAAGAACGGCACGCCGTTCGCCTCCGGCTGGTTGGTCCAACCCGCGAAGCGATCGGTGCGATATGCCTCGGTGTTCGCGTCGTAGTACAGGATGTCGTAGACGGCCTGGTCGTAGATGAGGTTCTGCATCTCGGCGAGGATCGCCTTGCGGGCCTCGGCCGTCGGGGCCTTCAACTGGTCCTCGTACATCTTGTCGAACTCTGGATTGCAATACTGGCTATCCGACGAATCGCCGATCGCGTCGCACTTGAAGATCGATAGCAGACCGTTCGGGTCGATGCCGCCGCTCCAACCCCAGAGCTCGATGTCGTAGTCGGCGGTGTAGCCCTCGCCACCCTCGGGCGGGTAGATCATCTCGGTCAGCGTGGCCGAACTCAGGACCTGGGTGCTCACGTTGACGCCAAGCTCGCCGTACCACGCCACGATGAATTCGGCCGCCTTCGGATAGTTCTCGTCCGAGTCGGGCATGAACATCCGGAGGGTGATGGGCTTGCCTTCCTTGTCGAGGCGGCGGCCGTCGGCGTTGAGGACGTAGCCGGCTGCCTCGAGCTTCTGCTTCGCCAGCTCGATGTCGAAGGTGCGCTTCGTCGTCGGCTCGACGTGCCACTGGGTCAGGACCGGAGGAACGATCGTCGTGCCGACGTCGCCGTAGCCGCCCAGCACGCGATCGACCAGCTCCTCGTGGTCGACGGCATAGCCGAGCGCGTCGCGGAACGCCGGGTCGAGGAGTGCCGTCGTCGACGGCCCACCGTTGGGGATCGTCTTGCCCGTGTCCGCGCCGTAGCCGTTGAACGCGAGCTGCGTCCAGCCGTTGGCACTGCCCACGACGGTTGCGATGTTCGGGTCGGTTTCGAAGGCGTTCAGCTGCTCCGCGTTGACCCCGTGGGCGTAATCGAGTTCGCCGCTCTTGAGCGCCTGGACCATCGTGTCGGTGGTCTTGTAGATGACGAGGTCGACCTCGTCCTGGTAGGCCTGGGTACCCCAGTAGTTCGGATTGCGCTGGAGGCGGATGAACTGCCCGGTCTGCCAGTCGACGGCCTGGTACGGGCCGGTACCGACGAGCGGTGGCTCGAATGTGGCCTTGCCGATCGTCTCGTACGTTTCCTCACCCCAGATGTGCTTGGGGATGATGGGCAGGGCGATCTGGAGCACTCGATCCGAGGGATCGTCGGTCGTGGCGATCAGCGTCGAGGGGTCCGGGCACTCGACCTTGGTCACGCCCGCGTCGGACATCGTCGGTTCGAGGTACCCGGCACCGAGGGACACTTCCGCGGCGATCGCGTCGACGCCGAGCTGCCACGAGAAGCACGCGTCTTCCGAGGTGGCGGGCTCGCCATCCGACCACTTCATCCCGTCGCGGATGTGGAAGGTCCAGGAGTGTCCGTCGGCGGATCGCTCCCAACTGTCGGCGAAACCCGGAACGGGCTCGAGATTCGGGCCGGAGTCGACCATGTAGTTATAGGAGAGCCCGAATGCCTCGTAGCCGACGACCAGGATCGTCGCGTACGGATTCAACGAGTCCAGGTCCTGGGTCGTTCCGACGCGCAGGATGACCGGATCTGCGGTCTGGCCCACGACCGGGCCAGCGGCGGGAAGGAGCATGGCGGCGATCAGACCGCAGATGGCCAGGACACGCAACGAGCGCGCGCGTAGGAGCAGCCGCATCGAAATCCTCCTCATCGGTGGCCCGACCTCCCTCGGAACACCAGCATCCTCGGCCGTGCGAGTGGCGGTACGGTGGCACAGCCCGCCGGGCGGTGCAACAACGGGGCGCGTCCCATGCGCCGTTTGGCGGTCAGACCATCCAGGAGGTCGGTGGCGACGCCTCGAGCAGGATCGGGCGATCGATGCGGAACGCGCCCAGCTCCCCATCCGACGGCGATGTCCCGTCGAGGGCCAGTTCGACCAGCACGCGGCCCAGGACGCTCGCGTACTTGAAGCCGTGCGCCGCACCGAGCCCGACGACGATGCCCGGCGCATCCGGCACACGGTCGACGACGAAGTCGCGGTCCGGGGTCAGCGTGTAGAGGCAGGTCCGGGTCAGGATGTCCGGCCCGACGGCGCCGGGGAAGGTGGGTCTCGAGGAAGGCCACGACCCTGGCGTGGGCCGCCTCGTCGCGCTCGAAGGTCCGGGTCTCGGGCGTGGTCGGCTCGCCGCCGCAGTCCTGGGCGGCCTTTGGGCCGGCCTCGCCATACGTCGGGAAGCCGTAGAAGCACGGCTCGTCCATCCAGATCCAGACCGGGAATCGGTCCGGGGCGAAGGCAGCCGGGTCCGGGGCCGCGAAGTAGGTGACCTGCTCCTTCGTCACGGTCAACGGCAGGCGACGATCGAACCCCTCAAGCAGCGCGTTGGTCCAGGCGTCGGCGGTGAGGACCACCCGGCCCGCGCCGTGGGTCGTCCCGCCGGCATCCACCTCGTACGCGCCACCGACCTCGCGGATCGCGGTGACGGGCGTGCGGTCCAGGAGCGTGGCCCCGCGAACGGTGGCCAGGCGACGATGCGCGGCGTTGCCCTTGAACGGATCGGCGAGTCCGCCGCGCGATTGCCACAGGGCGGTCGTGTCATCGGTGAGGCGCCATTGCGGCCAGCGGTGCATGACCTCGCCGGCGTCCAGCAGCTCGAACGGCACCGCTTCCGTGGCCAGGCTCTCGGTGTAGTCGACCTTGGGGATCGCGGCGTCGGCCGGCCACAGGTCCAGGCCGCCGGTGATCGTCACGATCCGCTCTCGCGACTCGGCCTCCACGGAGGCCCATGTTTCGTAGGCCCGCTTGGCGAGTCGGACGTAGTCGGGTCGGTGGTAGGAGAGCCGGATGATCCGGCTGTGGTCGGCCGAGGCCCCATTGGCGTGGCCCAGCTCGAACTGCTCCAGGCCGAGGACCCGCGTCCCGTGGCGGGTGGACGCCCAGTAAGCCGCGGCACTCCCCAGCGCGCCGAGGCCGACGACGATGACGTCCCAGTCGCGGCGATCCGAGGTCATGGTCCGGATGGTAGAGGGCGACGGCCCCCGCGGCTCGCGGCGGTTCCGATCGTCCTGACGAGGAACGTTCGCGACTTCGCCCTGACACCGATCCGCGTCGAGACCTACAGACCGTAGGCGCGGACCTCGACGAGCTCGACCCGCCCGCCGACATCGATCGCTGCCCGAAGCGGCGTCCGGGCGGACGAGGAGTTCGGAGCCCACACCCTGGCGGATCGTCAACGGCCGCCCGAGTCGTTCGCCCATGACCACGGCCGCGGCGCCGGTCGCCTCGTCCTCGAGGATGCCGAATTCGGTGGCGAAGAAGCGTGCTCGTACCCGGCCTCCGGCCTCGTCCTCCCAGGCCCACGCATACAGACTTGGGTCACCCAGCGGGATCAGGCTCAGGCCGTCCACGTCGGCGGGCGTGGCGTACTGGCGCGGGTCGATCAGCCCGCCGATCCACTCGGCCCGGGCACGGATCCAGGTGCGCTCGGGGTCGTGCCACGTGATCACGTCGCCCGCCGGCACGCGGAGCGTCCCGACGCTCCGCCCGAGCTCGGCCAACAGCCACGAGGTCCCGACCGTCGGGTGGCCCGCGAACGGCAGCTCCAGGCCCGGCGTGAAGATCCGGATCGTGGCCGCGCCGTGCTCGGCCTCGTCGCTCCCAGCACGGATCTCGTCGACGAACACGGTCTCGCTGAAACCGAGCTCCGCGGCCACGGCCTGTCGCCGGCCTGGCGCGATGGCGCGGCCGTCGACGAACACCCCGAGCGGGTTGCCGCCGCGCCCGTCCGGCCCGATGAACACCCGCAGGACGTGCAGCTCGGTCATCGGGCGGTCAGCCGGTCCAGGGCCAGGCGCTGGATCGCCACGACCGACATCGCGTCGAGGATCCGCCCGTCGAAGGTCATCGCGAGGGCCTCCTGGAACGGCACCCAGCGGACCTGGAGCGACTCGGTCGGTTCGGGCGCAGCCTCGCCCTGGGTCAGGCCGGTGGCGACGAACAGCACCACGGTCTCGTCCGTGACGGAGTTGGAGAGCTCGAGCCGGCACAGCTCCCGCCAGGTCGTGGCGGTCAGCCCGGTCTCCTCGCGCAGCTCGCGCTGCGCGCCGACGAGCGGGTCCTCGTCGGTCGGTGCCCCGCCCTCGGGGATCTCCCACGAGTCGTGGTCGAGCGTGTAGCGGTGCTGGCCGACCAGCACGACCCGGTCGTCGTCATCGATCGCCACGACGCCGACGGCCCGGTTGGCGAAGTGGACGACGCCGTAGATCCCGGGACTGCCGTCGGGCCGGGTCACCTCGTCGTGCCAGACCGTGATCCACGGGTTCTCGTAGGCGACGCGGCGGGACCCTCTGACGAACCGGCCATCCATCGCGGCATCGTCGCATGGCGCGGGCGGGGGCGCTGGGAGCGGCGACGCGCCCCTAGACTCCCCGACGTGACCGCCACGGATCCGCGACCCGCCGCCGAACCGAGCCACGAGGTCGCGGTCGACTGGGACACCCGGATCCCGGCCCGCGACGGCGTCGAGCTCTCGGCGAACATCTGGCGGCCCCTCCCCCGCCCCGACGCCCCGATGCCCGCTTCCCGGCCATCCTCGAGATGATCCCGTACGGCAAGGACAACTGGCGCCGCGCGTCGGACATGACTCGCGGGCAGTGGTTCGCGGCCCGGGGCTACGTGCTGTGCCGGGTCGATGTTCGCGGCACCGGGTCGTCCGCCGGTGTCGCCCTCGACGAGTACACCGCCGATGAGACCCGTGACGGGTTCGACGCGGTCGAGTGGCTGGCCACGCAGCCCTGGTGCGACGGGAACGTCGGCATGTGGGGGATCTCGTATGGCGGGTTCACCGCGATCCAGGTCGCCGCCCTCCGGCCACCGCACCTGCGGGCGATCGTCCCGGTCATGGCCACCGACGACCGCTACCTCGACGACGTCCACTACCGCGGCGGCTGCGTCACCGTCAGCGAACTCTCGCAGTACGCCGTGAGCCAGGTGGCGATGAACGCGATGCCACCCGAGGCGGCGTTCCGAGGCGCCGCGTGGCGGGACGAGTGGCTGGCCCGTCTCGACGCGACGCCGCCGTGGCTGTTCGCCTGGCTCCGACACCAGTCCGACGGCCCGTACTGGCGCCAGGGGTCGCTCGCGCCCGACTACGACGCGATCGAAGCGGCGATCTTCAACATCGGTGGCTGGCACGACAGCTACGTCGACCCGGCGTTCCGGATGCAAGCCCACTGCCCGGCCCCGTCGCACACGCTGGTCGGCAACTGGGTCCACTCGTGGCCACATGACGCAGCGCCCGGACCGAATCTCGACGAGCTCCACGAGATCGCCCGATTCTTCGATCGACACCTCCGCGGGATCGACAACGGTTGGGACGCCGAACCGCCGGTCGTCTGGTTCGAGCACGAGTTCGCACCGCCCGAGCCGTTCCCGGCCACGCTCCCCGGTCGATGGCGGGCGGCCGTCGCATACCCGCATCCCTCGATGGCTGTCCAGGCGTGGGGGTTCGGGCCTGAGACCCTGGCCGGTCCCGGGCCAGCGGGGATCGACGAGTTCCGCCACCGACCGACCACCGGGACGCGCGGCCCCCTGTCCTGGGGCGCGGGCGGCGCACCCAACGGCCTCGCCCGCGACCTGCGGCGCGACGAGGACGCCGGCCCGACCTACAAGTCGGAGCCGCTCATCGAACCGCTCGAGATCCTCGGCGTCCCCGAAATCGTCGTACACATCGAGGTCGATGCCCCCGTCGCGACGCTGTCGGTGCGGCTCAGCGACGTGGCGCCCGACGGGACCGTGGCGCTGGTCAGTGCCGGGGTGCTGAACCTCACCCACCGTCGATCGCACACGGATCCGGAGCCGATGCGGACCGGGGTCGTCGAGGAAGTCCGGGTGCCGCTGCGGACCACGGGGTATCGATGGCGTCCGGGTCATCGCGTGCGGGTGGCGCTCGCGTCGTCGCTATGGCCGGTCCTGTGGCCGTCGCCACATCCGGCCACCTTCCGGGTGCATCGCGGACCTGCGACGCCGTCACGCCTCGACCTCCCGGTCGTCCCGCCCGCCGGTGGTCCGGGCGACGCGCCCGTGCCCGCGTTCCGCACCGAGCCGCCGGGGCTCGACTGGCCCGTTGCCGAGCCGCTCGACGGTCGCGGCCCGGCCGTCGCCGACCCGCCTATCTGGCGCATCGACGAGGACGTGATCGATGGCTCCGTCACGGTGCACGTCCACGACGGGGGCGAGGCCATCGTGCCGGACGGTCGCCGGCTGTACGCAGCGGAAACCCTCCGGATGACCGCGTGGGACGCGGACCCGGCGCGCGCCGAACTCCATGCCGACGTGGTCTATCGGTGGCAGGAACGCGAGGCCAGCCGCGGCGGCGAGCTGACCCATATCGAGATCCGCGCCACCTCCCGCCAGACCAGCACCGCCACCGATTTCGACCTCACCGTGCGTCTCGAAGTCGACGTCGACGGCACCCGCTTCTTCGAGCGCGACTGGACGGAGCGGATCCCGCGCCATCTCGTCTGATGCACAACCTCCGCGGCCGAAACGCACGTTGCGGCCCGATGCACCTCGACGGCATCACCGGGTCGTAGCGCAACGACCCTCGGTGCCTCGCGGCGCGATCGTTGAAGGCCCGCCGCCGTAGACTTCGGCGCGATGTCAACACGACGGATCTCCGCCAAGGCGGAGCGCTTCACCGAATCGGTCATCCGCGAGATGAATCGGCAGGCCGTGCTGCACGGCGCGGTCAGCCTGGCCCAGGGATTTCCCGACTTCCCCTGTCCGCCGGAGCTGAAACGCGCGGTCGCCGAGGCGGTCGACGCCGACATCAACCAGTACGCCATCACCTGGGGCTCCAAGCCGCTGCGCGACGCGATCGCCGCGACGACGCCGCGCCAGTTCCCGGGTTGGGGTGCCATCGACCCCGAGACGCAGATCACCGTCACCTGCGGCGCGACCGAGGCCATGATCGCGGCGATGCTCGGGCTCCTCGACCCGGGTGACGAGGTCGTCGTCTTCGAGCCCTACTACGAGAACTACGGGCCCGACGCGATCCTCGCCGATGCCGTCCCGCGCTACGTGACGCTGCACGAGCCGGACTGGTCGATCGACCCGGACGAGCTGCGCCGCGCCTTCACCGCCAGGACGCGCGGCATCGTCGTCAACTCGCCGCACAACCCGACCGGCAAGGTCTTCACCCGGGCCGAGCTGGAGCTGATCGCCGCCCTGTGCGTCGAGTTCGACGTGATCGCCTTCACCGACGACATCTACGAACACCTCGTGTTCGAGGGCGAGCACATCCCGCTCGCGACGCTCCCCGGGATGGCGGAACGGACCGTGTCCATCCACTCGATGTCGAAGACGTACTCCGTGACCGGCTGGCGGATCGGCTGGGCGATCGCGCCGCCGGATCTGTCGGTCGGCATCCGGCGGGTCCACGACTTCCTGACGGTCGGCGCGGCCGCGCCGCTCCAGGCCGCCGCCGTCGTGGCGCTCGGGTTCCCCGCGACCTACTACGACGACCTCGTCGCCGGCTATCGCGAGCGTCGGGACATGCTCGTGCCCGCGCTCTCGGCGGCCGGGTTCCGGGTCCATCCGCCCGGCGGCGCCTACTACGTGATGACCGACATCCGCGACCTGACCGACGAGGACGACGTCACGTTCGCCCACCGACTCATCCGCGACCCCGGTGTCGCGGCCGTGCCCGGTTCGTCGTTCTTCTCGCATCCCGACCTGGGCCGGACGAAGCTCCGGTTCGCCTTTCCGAAACGCCTGGAGACGCTGGCGGCCGCGGCGGAGCGCCTGGCGCGGCTCTAGGCACCCGGAACGACCGTGCGAACCACATCGGCGATCGCGCGTCGCGTGTCGGGCCCGTCGTAGCGCAGCAATGCATCCGGATCCAGGGTGCGTTCCTTGATCGCCCCGCGGCGGCGGGTGTACAGGACGGGATAGATCGCGCCGCTCCCGTCGGCCTCGAGGGTGATCGCGAGGGCATCGGGCCCGCCCGCATCCAGGACGTGGCTGAGCGGCTGGACCCCGTCATCCACCGGTCCGAGCGCCGGGTCGACCGTCACGACCCGGGCGAGATAGCCGCGCTGATGCCAGAGCTCGGGCGCCTCGGTCAATTCGGTCGCCACGAGATCCACGAGCCCACCCGGATCCAGCGCGGGCCGCGGCAGCTCCACCCCGAACCGCGTCGAGGCGATGCGCGCCGCGAGGATCCGGGCGTTGTAGCGAGCCCCATGCACGGCCCCGGAGTTGCTCGGCATGCCGTGGCGCTGCAGGCCCTTCGACCCCTGTCCGATCGTCCCGGCAAAGAAGATCCCGGGGACGCTCGTGCTCTCCCACCACGCGCTCTGCGCGGGCAGACGGCTCGCCCCGAAGGTCGTCACGCCGAGGTCGGGCAGGTCCAGCAGTGGGCAGACGAAGCCGGTCGCGGCGATCACCTCATCGACCTCGAATCGCAAGGTCGCCGCCATCGCCCGTCCGGCGCACCTGGACCGCGAGCGGGCCGTCGCCGCCGGCGATCCGTTCGATCCGCTCGATCGCCGCGTCGAGGATCACGACCCCGCCACCGAGCGCATGGTCCTCGTACGGCTGGACGTACCGTGCCCGGACCCCGACGAGCGACCGCGTGTCGACCGACAGGCGGGTCGGCGACGGCGACGACAACACCAGCTGGCGCGCCCACGGCAGCAACCCGTTCGCCAGCTCGAACCCGGAGTTCTGCTTGCCGATGATGAAGACGCACTTCCCGGCGTACGTCTCGGCCGGGCTGACGTCGGCGTAGTGGCGGGTCAGCTCCATCCCGACCCCGGGCGGGGTGTTCGGCTCGGCGACGCCGACCGCGACGATCAGCGCGTTGGCGCGGTACACGCCGTCGGTCGTCTCGACGACGAACCGGCGCCCGCCGGGGCCCTCCTCGACCCGCGTCGACGTCCAGGCACACTCGTAGCGCACGGCCACCCCGGCCAGGTCCGCGAAGGCCGCGAGGTTCGCCTCCATCTCCGGCCGCGATGGGAAGTACGAGGTCCCGTCCATCCGGTCGGCCTGGAGCGCCCGTGTCGCCGGGTCGTCGCCGAGCAGGCTGTTCCAGTCGAATCGCTCGTAGGCCCGCGACCCGCGGGGGACCGGGGCATGTGGTTTGGTCCACGACAGCAATCGCTGGAAGAACGGCCAGCGACGGAACATCCCACCCGGCGACGGGTCGGCCGAGATGACCGCGTGGTCGACGCCGAGCCGGTGCAGCGAGTACGAGACCTGGAGCCCCCCGGGGCCCGACCCGATGACGAGGACCGGATAGTCGCCGGGCGGGAACGGTCGGTCGCGATCGCCCGGCGGACTCAACTCCGCCATCGGTTCGCGGCTCGCAACCGGCGAGCCTGTGCCTGGAGCATCCGGTACATGACCCGCGGGTGCTCGATGAGGAACGGCTCGACCCGCGGGCCTGCGAGGACGAGGCAGCGCAGCGGTCGGGTCGCGACGACGTCGGCGATCGGCGACTCCTGCAGCAGGATCGAGACCTCGCCGAAGAAGTCGCCGCGACCCAGTCGCGCCCGTTCCTCGCCATCGACCACGATCGCGACCTCGCCATCGACGATGACGAAGAAGCCGGAGCCCGGACAGGCCCTGGCGCAGGACGCGGTCGCCCTCCGCGAATGCGGTCTCCTCGAAGGTGTGGACGATGCTCTCGAGCTGCGGCGACGTCAGGTCGGCGAACAGCCCGAACCCGGCGATCGAGTCGATCAACTCCTCCTGGCCGGCCATGCCGCCATCGTGCCACGCCGGCGTCGTCCCGGGAAGGCCGACGTGTGTCATGGTCTCGATACGTCGAACCTTGACGCTCGTCGTTCGGTCGGCGCAGCATCACGACGAGGGCCACGTTCGATGGTGGAGGGAGATCCATGACCTTGACGCGCGACCGCAGGCTGGACCTGCTGGCCGCCGCACCGCTGCTGGACGGCGTCGATGACGACGGTCTCGCGCGCATCGCCGACCGGGTCATCGAGGTCGAGTTCGCGCCTGGCCACGTGATCGCCCGCCAGGGCGAGGTCGGCACGGGCTTCTTCGTCATCGCCTCGGGCGGTGCACGCGTAGTCCGCGATGGCAAGACGATCGCGACGCTCGGACCCGGCGACTTCTTCGGGGAGCTGTCCGTGCTTGATGGCAAGCCCCGGAACGCCCAGGTCATCGCCGAGGGGCCGACTGTCTGCCTCGCGCTCGCGACGTGGGACTTCGAGGCCGTCGTGAGCGAGCAGCCGACGGTTGCCCTGGCGATCCTGCGCGGATTGGCGGCGCGGCTGCGAGCGATGACCGAGGAGCTTCGGCACTGAACCCGGTCGTCAATAGCCGGGTCGCCGGGGTCGACCGCGCGGCGGGTTCGCCGGTCGGCCTGGTCACCTGCCTGTTCACGGACATCGAGGGCTCCACGAGACTCGAGATCGAGCTTGGGACCGGCCCCTACCGCGACATCCTGGACCGCCACCGAGCGTTGCTCCGGGCCGCCTTCGGAGCGCACGGCGGGTACGAGCAGGGCACAGAAGGCGATTCGTTCTTCGTGATCTTCCGGGCCGCGGCCGAAGGGACGATCGCGGCCGCCGACGCCCAGCGCGCGCTCGCCGCTGAAGCTTGGCCCGAGGGAGCGGCGATCCGCGTCCGCATGGGTCTGCACACCGGGGATGTCGAGGCGAGCGGCGCCGGGGTCATCGGGTACGCGATCAATCGCACGGCACGCATCGCGGCAGTCGGGCACGGCGGCCAGGTGCTCTTGAGTGATGCGACCCGTGCCCTCGTCGCGGGCGAGCTGCCCGACGGCATCAGCCTCCGCGACCTCGGGGAGCATCGGCTCAAGGACCTGCGCGAACCGGAACGGCTGGCGCAGCTCGTCATCGATGGCCTGCCGGCCGACTTCCCGCCGCTACGCTCGCTCGACGCTCGACCGAACAACCTGCCGACCCAGCTCACGACGTTCGTCGGTCGGGATCGTGAACTGACCGAGGCGGGGGCGCTGTTGCGCGGCACAAGATTGCTGAGCCTGACCGGGCCTGGCGGCACCGGCAAGACGCGACTCTCGCTGCAGGTCGCGGCGGCCGCGGCCGACGAATTCCCCGACGGGATCTGGTTCGTGGCCCTCGAGGCGGTCCGGGACGCAACGTTGGTCGCCCCGACGATCGCGCGGACCCTGGGCCTGTCCGACAGCACGGCCCGTTCGCCGGTCGAGGCGCTCGTCGACCACATCGGCGAGCGGCGGATGCTGCTGGTCCTCGACAACTTCGAGCAGGTCGTGGCCGCCGGTGCCGTGGTGACCGAGCTGCTCCGCCGCTGCCCCAACCTCGTCGCGCTGGTCACGACGCGCATCGCGCTCCATGTCTCGGGGGAGCAGGAGTTTCCGGTGCCCGGCCTCCCCGCCCCGCCCGACACCAGCCGCCTGTCCGAGGTCGAGCGGCTGAACCTGCCCCGCACCCTCCGCGAGTTCGACCTGGACACGCTCAACCAGTTCGAGGCCGTCCGGCTGTTCATCGCCCGGGCGAGCGCGGTCAAGCCCGGGTTCGCGGTCACGAACGCCAATGCGCCGGCCGTTGCCGGGATCGCGGCACGGCTCCACGGGATGCCCCTCGCGCTCGAACTCGCGGCGGCACGGGTCAAGCTCCTGTCGCCCGACCAGATCCTCGCCCGGCTCGATCACCACCTGGCCGTGCTGACGGCCGGCTCGCGGGACCTGCCGGAGCGGCAGCAGACGTTGCGCGGCGCGATCGCGTGGAGCTACGACCTGCTCGACGACGGGGCGCGCCGGCTGGTCGATCGGCTGTCGGTGTTCCGCGGGGGGTTCGACCTCGAGATGGCGGAAACGGTCTGCGGCCCGGCCGACGAGATCGGCGGCGACGTCATCGACCGACTCGGCGAACTGGTCGATCAGAGCCTCGTCCGACTCGATGAGGACCGCGAAACGCCGCGCTTCGGGATGCTCGAGACGATCCGCGAGTACGCGGCGGAGATGCTGGTGAGCGGGAGTGACGGGGACGCGATCGCGGCCCGCCATGCCACGGCGATGCTCGAGCTGGCGGAACGGGCCGCGCCGGAGCTGTCCGGGGCCGGGCAACGGGCGTGGCTCGACCGGCTCGAGCGAGAGCACGACAACCTGCGCGCAGCCCTCGACTGGGCGGTGGCCAAGCCGGTACCCCAGCTGGCCGTCGGGCTCGCGTTCGCCCTGTGGAGGTTCTGGCAACAGCGTGGCTACCTCAACGAGGCTCGGGCGCGGTTCGACTCGATGGCCGCGCAGGATTGGGCCCTCGAGCCGGTCGACCGGGCGCGCTTTGCGGAAGCGTTCGGCGGCATCGCCTACTGGCAGTCGGACCAGCCCGTCGCCCAGCGCTGGTACGACGAGGCGCTCGAGATCTGGCGTGGGATCGGCGACAAGAAGGAGATCGCCAACGCGCTCTACAACCGGGCGTATGCCGACATCATCATCGTGATGGGTGGGGCGCCGGTCGAGGATGGCCTCGCGCGGGGCCGCGGGATGCTGGAGGAGGCCCTCGAGCTATATCGCGAGATCGGCGACAAGGGCGGCGAGGGCAACGTCGTGTGGGGCCTGGGGAGCTACTACTATTTCACGGCCGACGCGACGGAGGCCGAGGCGTGGTACCAGCGCTCGCTGGACCTGCACCGGACCGCCGGCGACCGGACGATGGAGGCGTGGTCCCTGCACATGCTCGCGCTCTCGGCGATCGGTCAGCGCAGGTTTGACGTGGCGCGGGAGCAAGGCCGGCACGCGCTCCGCCACTTCTACGAGGCCGGCGATGTGTCGGGGGTGACCCTCGTCCTCGACGATCTGGCGATCGTGGCCGTCGACGACGGCGACCTCGAGCGAGCCGGTCGGCTGTGGGGCGCGGCGCGCCACCTCCAGCAGACGACCGGAACGGCCCTGGCCGACTACGTCGAGCAGAATTACCAGATCTTCAAGGTCCCCACGCCGCACCACGTCATGTCGCTCGAAGTGCTCACGGCTCGAGCCGCCGAAGGGGCGGCCATGGGCTTCGACGAGGTGGTGTCCTACGCCCTGGGAACCGACGGCCCACCCGAGCGACAACACACGGAGGTCACCTCGTGATCGATGCACCCCGGCGAGCGGCACGAGCCCGTCATCCAGCCGATCCGTCTTCTCGATGAGGAGCCGTTCGAGCCCGATCCCGGCGTCGTCATCCTGACCTGCGCCAACTGCGGCGCCCCGATGGACGAGCGCAAGTGCAAGCTCATCTGCCGCTGCGGCTACTTCCTGTCCTGCTCCGACTACTACTGAGCCGCCCGCGAGCCGGCTCGGATAGACTGGCGGTCCGATGACCGCTGAGCCCGTCCCCCCGATCCTGCCACGCCGCCGCCCATGCGCGAGAAGAGCGCCATCCCCAAGAATCCGGGGCGGCGCGACCTCGGGATGAAGGTCTCGCTGCTGTTCCCGGACCGCGACATCGTCGAGAAGTTCTACGTGCCGGTCATCTACACCGCGTGCCGGACCTGCTACTCGGAAGAGGTCCCCGAAGAGATCTTCGAGAAGGCCGTCGGTGGCGGGTACGACCCGGCCAAGATGCAGAAGCTCATCTCGTCGGTGATCGAGTCGGGGCACGGCTCGACCATCGAGCATGTCGTCTTCACCTTCGCGATCACCGGTGTGTCGCGGACGCTGTCGCATCAGCTCGTGCGCCATCGGGCGGGCGTCGCGTTCGATCAGCAGAGCCAGCGCTACGTGAAATTCAAGGGCGCGGCCACGATGCTGCCGCACTCGATCGCCGAGGGCGACCCGGCGCTGCGCGAGAAGTACGAGGAGCAGATCGACGGCGCGCTCGACCTCTACGGCGAGATGCTCGATGCCGGCGTTCCGGGCGAGGACGCCCGGTTCGTCTTCCCGAACGCGGCCCGGACCAACCTCGTCATGACGACCAACCTGCGGGCGCTCATCCACATGTCCGGCCTGCGCCTGTGCACGATGGCCCAGTGGGAGATCCGCCGGCTATTCCAGCTGGTCCGCCACGAGATCTTCGCGGTCTCGCCGTTCCTCGGCTCGTTCCTCGCTCCCAAGTGCGTCCCGCTCGGCTACTGCGACGAGTTCAAGAACCGCGACGAGCACTGCCCGATCCGCCCGCACAAGGACAACGTCCTGGGCGCCTGGGCCGAGAAGGCCGCGGCGGCCCGCGCCGTCGGCCGGGAGCTGCCGCAGGCGTGACGATCCGGCTCGAGTTCGACCGGATCCCGCCGGGTGTCGAGATCGGCCCCCATCGTCACGGTGTCGAGACCATCGTGTATCTCGCCGCGGGCGAGCTCGTGATGGAGCACGGCGAGGAGCTGGAACGGCGGGCGGTCGTGCACGCCGGCGACGTCCTGTACGAGGCCCCCGCCGAGCACCATCTGGTCCGCAACGAGGGCACCGTCGATGCGTTGGCCCTGCTCGCGTCGGTGGATCCGTCGCCGCGCGAGCCCGGCGTGGTCTTCCGTCGCTGGAACGGGCCCGGCGAGCCGGTGCGTCGAGGCGGGGATGCCGTGGTCGTCGACCAGGAGGGCGTCTCGCGGCGGCTCATCGTGCGGCCCGGCGACTTCGGGACCGCGACGTTCACCATCAGCGAGGTCGTGGTCGCGGCTGGCACGGCCGACGCATGGCACCGCCACCCGGGCGCGGAGCACGCGCTCGTGGTGTTCGAGGGCCGCGGGCTCGTGACGGTCGACGACACGACCGAGACGCTGGAGCCGCTGACCGGCATCCGGGTGGAACCCGGGCTCGTCCATCGGGTCGAGAACACCGGCCGCCTGCCGCTCCGGTATTACGTCTGCTCGTCGCCCGGGACGGATCCGCTGGAGGATCGCGAGCCGGCCGAGGCACCGCCACGAAGGATGGACGCCTAGGTCGCCTCGAGCCAGGTCGCGTCGATGATCTGCACGTCGCGCGACTCGGCTGCCGCGGCCACGAACGCGAACACGCGGGCGGCCTCCTCCTCGAGCTCGAGCAGTGGGCCGCCGGTCACCGGTCTGACGAGCTCGATCGTCATGGTCGCCTGCCGCTTCTCCCGACGGATCCGCCAGGCACCTGAGATGAACCCGTCGATCAGGATGCCGCCCCGCCAGATCAGGTCGGGCACGGTCATCCGCTCGATGAGGATCCGCGAGCGATCGTCATGGGACAGGAAGATGTTGTCGTACGTCGGCAGGAAGCGGATCGGTGCGGGCACGTCCTCGTCCACGAAGAGGCCATCCTCGACATCGAACAGTTCCCGGCCGGCCTCGTCGCGGAACGTGCGCAGTCGAGGGCGCAACCGCTCGACGACCTCGCGGAGGCCGGTCAGCCACGACCAGATGCGGATGTCGGACACCGTCGCAGGCCCGAACGCGGCGAGATAGCGCAGGACCGCCTCGTCGGCGGCCGTGGATTCGTCCAAGGGACCACCCAGCCATGCCTCCGCGGTCGTGTTCGTCGCGCGGCTCGTGCGTCCCCACAGGCCGCGCGGCGGCACCTGGACGAGCGGCAGCAGGAAGCGTGCCGCGTAGGCCAGGGACGGCGTATCGCGATCTGGCCAACTCGGGGCGAGCCGCTTCCCAAGCTCGGTCGGCGAGCACGGCTCCTCCTCGAGCGTGGTACGTGCCAACTCGAGCAGGGCCTCCATGTCGACCCCGTCGAGCTGCTTGGCGAACGGGCTGCTCCGAAAGGCGCGACGCAGCACGTCCGCCATGACCGGATAGAGTGCCCTGGCGTCGCGAGCGGTCACGAGGTGGAGGGTGGTCCGCATGAGCCCGATCCGAACGGCGCGCCGCTCCTCGATGAGCGCGCTCAGCTCAAGGGGATCGAAGTCCGCGATCCTGGCTCCACAGGGCGACGTACGGATCGATCGGCTCCTGGGCCTGCATCCCGACGAGGTGCTCGATGACCTCCTCGGCCGGGCGGTCGACCCGCTCCAGCAGCAGCTGTCTGCCGAGCAGGGTCCGGTTGAGGGCACGCCGGCTGAGCACCGGAGCGGACGAACGAGCAGCCACGCTCAGGTTGCCGCCCGCGTCCGGTCGAACGCCTCGAGCGAATTGGCGGAGAACAGCACGAAGTCGATGTCGCCTTGCCCAAGCCAGACCCGGGAGTCGGCGGCGCGTCTCACGGGCTGTCCGCGATCACGCCGTGGTGAGGTCAGCGAGGAAGCGCCGGATGACCCGGGCCAGCCGCGGACCGGCCTCGGCACCGGATTCGAGGACCTCCTCGTGCGTCAGCGGCTCACCGGTATAGCCGGCCCCGGCGTTCGTCACGAGCGAGATGCCGCAGACCTCGAGACCGACCCAGCGCGCGGCGATGCACTCCAGCACGGTCGACATGCCGACCGCGTCGCCGCCCAGTCCGGCCAGCATCCGGACCTCGGCCGGTGTCTCGTAGGTCGGACCGATCAGGCCGACGTAGATGCCCTCCCGCACCTCGACACCCTCGGCCGCGGCGGCCGCGTGGAGGCGGGACCGGAGGCGCGGACTCCACGCATCGGTGAGGTCCGGGAAGCGCGGCCCAAGCTCGTCGGCGTTGGGACCGATGAGCGGCGACCGACCGGTCAGGTTGATGTGATCGCGCATGACCATCAAGGTCCCGGGCCCGAACGACGGGTCGAGACCGCCGGCCGCGTTCGTCAACACCACCACTCTGGCCCCGAGCGCGTGGAACAGCAGCACCGGCTGGATGACGAGACCCGGATCGTTGCCCTCGTACAGGTGGAAGCGGCCCTGGAGCATGACCACGGCCCGCCCGCCGAGTCGACCCAACAGCAGGCGACCCTGGTGGCCGGGTGCGGTGGCCGCCGGCCATCCGGGCATCGCGTCGAAGGGGATCGCGACGGTATCCTCGAGATCGTCGGCGAGGCCGCCCAGCCCGGATCCGAGGACGATCCCGACCTCGGGCACGAGCGATGTGCGCTCCCGGACCGCGGCGACGAGTGCCGCCAGGCGGGCAGGTTGCTCCGCGGGCGGGATAGGTCGAGACGGATCCACGGGCGTGCCGGTGTCGGGCATGCAGGCCTCCAAGCGTGGCGTCCAGCATGACAGGACGGCGGTCGGCCGGCGTGAGGGTCAGGGGACTTCGTACGCCCGACGGAAGTATCGACACCGGGATGCCGATCGCGTCCCGTCGGGCGACCCCGCGGCACGACCGTGGTGAGACGGCCGAGAAGCTACGGGCAACGAAGCGCCCGAAGCGACCGAACGGCGAAACGAAGGTCCTTGATGCGATCTCGGTTCCTGCGGTCCTGTCGGCCCCTTCGGGCAAGACCTACGTTAGGAAACCGGGCCCGGACGGGTCAACGCGGTTATCCACGAAGTCGCGCGACGGCCCATCGGCCCTGTCCACGAGTTCGGAAACCCTGTGGATAACCCTGTGGACGAGCGCCGGCCGAGGCACAACAGAGGTCGGGGCCGGGCCGGGGGCCGGAGGCCGGGGCCAGGGCCGGGGGCGGGGCCGGCGCGTGACGCGCCGGCCGGGGCCGGGCCGGGGGCGGGGCCGGGCGGGGCCTAGCGGGGCCTAGACGCGCTGGGCCGGGACGCGAGCGTAACTCCCAGACACACATTCCGCACAGGCGTGCACGACCAGGGCACCGATGTAACTCCCAGACACACATTCCGCACGGTCGTGCACGACCCATCGCTCAGATCGCCTGAAATCGCGTACAGGGCGACCGCTCACGAGGGATCTGTCGCGAACGTGTGCCTGGTGGTTACCGCCGCGGGGCGGCGGGCGCGCGGCGCGCGGGACGCGGGCGGGCGCGGCGGGCCGGCGACGCGGGCCGGCGACGCCGGCGGGACGCGGGCGGGCGCGGCGGCGGCACGCGGGACGCGGGCGGTCGGGACCTAGCCGCCCATCGCGAACATCTCGACCTTGGGCAGGTCGGAGGTAGCATCGGATCGCAGCTCGGAGTAGCGGTCGTCGCGAGCCCGCCACGTGTCCGCGAGGAACACCAGCAGCTGCTCGTCCGTGGACCCGTCACGGAGCACCGCCCGGACATCGCGACCCGTCACGGCGAACAGGCACGTGTACAGCTGCCCGTCAGCCGACAGCCGCGCCCGCGTGCAGTCGCGACAGAACGGCCGGGTCACCGACGAGATGACCCCGAACTCCCCGAGCCCGTCGAGATAGCGCCAACGACCCGCGACCTCGCCGCGATACTCGGGATCCGCCGGCTCGGCAGGCCACACCGCGCTCACCAGGTCGATCAGCTCATCCGCCGGGACGACCTCATCGAGCCGCCAGCCGTTGGAGTGCCCCACGTCCATGTACTCGATGAACCGGAGCGTCACCCCGGTCTCGCGCGCCCAGCGGGCCATCGGCACGATCGACGCCTCGTTGACACCGCGTCGCACGACCATGTTGACCTTGACCGGCGTCAGGCCCGCCTCGAGCGCGGCGTCGACGCCATCGAGCACCCGGGCGACCGGGAAGTCCACGCCGTTCATCGCCCCGAACACGGCGTCGTCGAGCGAATCGAGACTCACGGTCACCCGCCGGAGCCCCGCATCCGCGAGCGGCCGGGCCAACGCGCGCAGAGCCGCGCCGTTCGTCGTGAGCGTCAAGTCCAGCTCGCCGCCGTCCGGGGTCCGCAGCGCCGCGAGCATGGCCACGAGATGCGGCAGGTCCCGCCGAACCAGCGGCTCGCCGCCGGTGATCCGCAGCTTCTCGACCCCGAGCGCCACGAACGCCCGGGCCGCCCGCTCGATCTCCTCGAACGAGAGCACCTGGTCCTTCGGCAGGAACGCGTAGTCGCGTCCGAAGATCTCCTTCGGCATGCAGTACGTGCAGCGGAAGTTGCACCGATCCGTGACCGAGATGCGCAGGTCGTGGAGCGGCCGGCCGAGCCGATCGAGGGGGGTCATGGCCCGCCTATCGTACTCGTCGGGACCGTTGCAGCCTCACAACGCCACCGACCCGACGGTACGACCGGCGTTATCCACTGGTACCTCTAGCGGACTCCACCACACCAGACACCGCTGGCACCATACCGACACGCCCTGGAGCGCAACCCTACGTCACCGAGGATCCCAACGCATGGCCACGACCGACGCCAAGCCCGGCTTCCGGCTCCCGTGGAGCCCGGACCGGAGCGAGAACGGGAACGCTACCGACGCGCCCGCCGGCGAGGCGCCGACCGGCGAGTCCGAGACCCTCGATGCCGCTGAGCGCAACGGCACCCACCACGACGAGGAGACCGAGACGCCCGCCATGATCGACACCGCGCCCGCCGCCAACGACACCACGGCTGCTGGCGACGACCTGTCGGTCGCCGCGGAGCCCGTGTCGGAGTCCCCCCAGATCAGCGAGCCGGCCCCCGCCCCCGCGCCGGTACGCAAGCAGAACAAGTTCATGGCCGATCTCACGAAGGCCATGCAGGTCGCGGCCGAGAGCGCCCGCACCGACACCCTGGCCCGCTTCAGCGCGGACGCCAAGACCCACATCGAGCACATCCACGCCGCGACCGCCAACGAGGCGACCGACCTGCGCAAGCAGGCCGACGACGATGTCGCGGCGGTCCGCGAGTGGTCCAAGGCCGAGATCGCGCGCATCCGCGAAGAGACCGACGAGCGCATCGTGCATCGCAAGTCGCGGCTCGAGCGCGAGATCGAGGCGAATACCGCCAGCATCGACGCCGCGCGTCGCCCAGGTCCAGGCCCGGGTCGATGCCTTCGAGGCGGAGATGGCCGCCTTCTTCGAGCGCCTGCTCGCCGAGGAGGATCCGACCCGCTTCGCGTCGATGGCCGAGAGCCTTCCGGAGCCGCCCGGCTTCGACGGCGACGAGCCGACGAGGCCGTCGGCCTGATCGGCGACACGCCCGACCTGCCGGCCGAGCGTAGCGTCGTGGTCGAGCCGTGGCCGGAGACCGAAGCCACCGTCGACGCCCCCGTCGAATACACGGACGCCCCCGAGGCCACGGTCGAGGCGGAAGCCACGTCGAGGCCGAGGCCCAGGCCACGGTCGAGGCGGAAGCCGACGCCGAGACCCAGGCGGTCGCCGAGGACGCCTCCCCCGACGACGCCCCGTCCACCGAGGATGAGGCCGGTGGCGACCTCTTCAGCATCGGGGTCGACGCCCCGGCCGACGAGGCCGATCCGCGGCTGGATGCCCTTGGCCTGGCCCCGGACTTCGCCGCCGCCGAGGCCGAGGCCGCCGCGTTCAGCGCGGACGAGACCCCGGCCGAGGAGATCGCGGTCATCGCCGATGAGGCCCTCGCCGCGCGGCTCGCCGGCCTCGTCCCCGACTCCGAGGGCACGACCGAGTCCGCGTCGACGAAGCTCATCGTGACCGGCCTGGTCAGCGTCGCCAGCATCGCCGGGTTCAAGCGCCACCTGTCCCGCGTCTCCGGCATCCAGTCGGTCGGCGTCTCGTCCGGCCCCGACGGAGAGTTCATCTTCGCGGTCGGCCACGCCCCGGACGTGTCCATGAAGGACGTCATCGCGACGCTTCCTGGGCTTCTCCGCCCGCGTGACCGCCGAGGCCGATGGCGAGCTGACCGTGTCCGCCCGCGATCCCGAGACCGAGAGCTGACATCGTGGCTCGACCTGCCGTCGTCATCGCGCTTCCGCACGACGAGGCGACCCCGGTCGCCGCCGAGCTCCGCGAAGCCGGCTTCCCGGTCGTCACCGTCACGCATCCGGACCAGCTCGAGGCCCTGCTGAACTCCCGGCGCGACGTCGCGGTCGCGATCCTCGACGGCGAGACCGACTTCAACCAGTCGCTCGAGTACTACGGCCTGTTGCGCGATGGTGGCCTGACGATCCCGGCCCTCATGGTCGTGTCGGCGCGCACCCTCGATCAGCTCGCCGCGCACCAGCATGGCCGCGTCGAGGACGAGTACGTCACCCGTCCGTACTCGGCCGAGTCGCTGCGCTGGCGCGTCGAGGCGATGTGCATCCGCAGCCAGACCGTGGACGACGGCTCCGGGCCGATCCTCCAGGGTGGCTCCCTCGAGTCCGACGACTGGACTCGCCGCGCCACGGTGCTCGCCGTCTTCAATCCGAAGGGCGGCGTCGGCAAGACGACCGTCGCCACGAACCTCGCAAGCGCCCTCCAGCTCCACAAGAACCAGAACGTGCTGCTCATCGACGCGGACACGGTCACCGGCCACGTCACCACCTCGCTTGGCATCGACGAGGGCCGCACGGTCGTCGACAGCTGGCGCGACGAGCTCGAAGGTGGCACGGTCGAAACGCTGACCGAGATGTCGTCGGCGCATCCGTCCGGCCTCCGGGTGGTGTCGCTGACGTCGTCGCCGCTCCACACCGAGATCCTCGATCCGGTCCGGGTGGCTGAGGCCGATCAGCGCCGCGCGGCGTGGCTTCGACTTCGTCGTGGTCGACCTGCATCCGTCGTACAGCCCGCTGAACCAGGCCATCTTCGAGATCGCGGACCGCATCCTCGTCCCGGTCACGCCCGACGTGCCGGCCATCCGGGCCGCGGTGCAGCTGTCGGACATCGCGTCCGAGCTCGGGCATCCGCGAGCGGCTCGCGCTCGTCATCAACCGCGCCAACAGCGGCGTGTCGGTGGCGGACATGGAGCGGACCGTCGGCATGCCGTCGCTCGCCCTCATCCGCTCTGGCGGCCTGCTGTTCGTCCGCGCGGCGAACGAGGGGCGCACCGTCATCGAGATGTTCCCCAAGGAGAAGATCAGCGAGGACTTCGACGCGCTCGCCGATCGCCTCCTCGGGACGCCCGAGCACGTGCCGCCGGTCAAGTCGGGGTTCGGGATCTTCAACCGCCAGCGAGCCGCCGCCCGGGTTTAGCGGCTCTTGGCCGGGCCACGCGGGACGGCGATCGACTGGAAGGCCTTAGATCCGCCTAGGCGGCGATGTCACTGTCAGGCACACGATCGGCACAGCTCCCTCGTGATGGCCTTCCCTGATCGCCCGAATCCGCGATCTGAGCGCTCGATCGTGCACGGCTGTATCAAGTGTGTGCCCTGTGGTGACGAGGGCCCTGCCCATCGTGCACGGCTGTGGCAAATGTGTGCCCAGCGGTGACGGGCCGGCCCCACGGTGAGGCCTCGCGCATGTGGCCGCCGGAAACCTACCGCGAACGGTCCTGCCAGCTCGTTCCCCCGAGCGGGGCGCCGGGGAGTTTCTGGTGGGGCTCGCCGGTCCGGCGGTCGATCTGCTCGATGCCGCGCAGGTAGAACCGGTTGACGAGGACGGCGTCCATCTCCGGCCCGATGACGTTCGACCCGAGATAGGCGGTCGCATCGACCACCGGGACGAACATCTCCGTGGCGCGGTCCAGCAGTCGGTCCGGCTCCGAGCCCGGGAAGAGGAAGACGGTGCCGAGGACGCGGAACGGCGGCACCTCGAGCGCCACCTCGTACGCGATCTTGTGGACCTTGTGGGCCTCACGCTCGGCCTCGGTCAGCGGCGGCAGGGTCGCCTCACCGGCCAGCACGATGATCAGATCGTACGGATCGACGGCCTTGAGCCCGGCCGCCGGCGAGAGCGGCTCGGACCCGTCCATCGGGGCCCATTGCACATCCGAGATCGTGATCGCCTCGCGCTTGTTGAGCGCATCCGACAACCGGTTCTCGACGTGCATCTGCCCGACGATGCGCCACTCCTCGGTCAGGCCGTCGAACGGGATGCCGCGACCCTTGGGACTGCCGGAGCGCGTCCCGATGCCGCGGCGTCAGGTTCCTTCTTGCGCTTCAGGAAGTCGAACGGCACGCTATTCCTCCGCCGTGCCCGAACTGGCGCGGATCGTCTCGACGACGCCGCTGTCGGCCAGCGTCGTGGTGTCGCCGAGCGCCCGGCCCTGGGCGATGTCGCGGAGCAGGCGGCGCATGATCTTGCCCGACCTGGTCTTGGGCAGGTCCGGCACGAACATCAGCGTCTTGGGCTTGGCGATCGGGCTGATCTTCGTCGACACGTGCTGGCGCAGCTCCTCCCCGAGCTCCGGGGTCGGCTCGTTGCCGAGGCGGAGGATGACGAACGCGTTGATCGACTCGCCGGTGATCGGGTCTGGTCCGCCGACGACGGCGGCCTCGGCGACGGCCGGGTGGGAGACCAGGGCGCTCTCGATCTCGGTCGTCGACAACCGGTGGCCGGATACGTTCATCACGTCGTCGACGCGCCCGAGCAGCCAGAGGTAGCCCTCCTCGTCGCGCTTCGCGCCATCGCCCGCGAAGTACATGCCCGGGAACCGACTCCAGTACGTCTCGGCGTAGCGCGCGGGATCGCCGTAGATGCCGCGAAGCATCGCCGGCCACGGGCGCTTGAGGACGAGCAGGCCGCCGCCGCCCAACGGCACCGAGGCGCCCTCGCGGTCGACGACGTCGACCTCGATGCCCGGGAACGGGAACGTGGCACTCCCTGGTTTCGTGGTGGTCACCCCGGGGAGTGGCGTGATCATGATCATGCCCGTCTCGGTCTGCCACCACGTGTCCACGATCGGGGCCTTCCCGCCACCGATGTGCTCGTTGTACCAGAGCCAGGCCTCGGGGTTGATCGGCTCGCCCACGGAGCCCAGCACGCGCAGCGTCGAAAGGTCGTGCGCCTCGGCGTACTGCGCGCCCTGCTTCATGTGGGCACGGATCGCGGTCGGGGCGCAGTACAGGATCGAGACCTTGTAGTCCTCGATGATCTGCCACCAGCGGCCCCAGTCGGGGCTATCGGGCGTGCCCTCGTACAGGACGCCGGTCGTGGCATTGGCCAGCGGCCCGTAGACGATGTAGCTGTGGCCGGTCACCCAGCCGACGTCCGCGGCGCACCAGTAGACGTCGTCCGGCTTGACGTCGAACACCATCTCGTGGGTGAAGCTCGCGCCGAGCAGGTAGCCGGCGCTGGTGTGGACGATGCCCTTGGGCTTGGCGGTCGTCCCGGACGTGTACAGCAGGTAGAGCATGTGCTCGCTGTCGAGGGCGACCGGCTCGTGCTGGTCCGACTGGCGGTCGACGATGTCGTGCCACCACACGTCGCGCCCGTCCTGCATGGCCGTCCCGCCATCCAGCGCGTCGCCGAGACGGCGCACGACCAGCGCGTGCTCGACGGTGGGACACGACTCGAGCGCCTCATCGACGGCCGGCTTGAGCGGCGCCGCCTTGCCCCGCCGCCAGCCGCCGTCGGCGGTGATGACGAGCTTGGCCTGGGCGTCGTTCATCCGGCCGCTCAGCGCCTCGGCCGAGAAGCCGCCGAAGACGACGGTGTGCGGCGCACCGATCCGGGCGCAGGCCAGCATCGCGATCGGCAGCTCCGGGATCATCGGCATGTAGATCGCGACGCGATCGCCGGTCTGGACGCCGAGCTCGAGGAGCGCGTTGGCGGCCTTGCTCACCTCGCGCTGGAGATCGGCGAACGTGATCGTGCGCGTGTCGCCGGGCTCGCCGATCCAGTGATAGGCGACCTTGTCGCCGAGCCCGCGCTCGACGTGGCGATCGATGCAGTTGTAGGCGAGATTGAGCTTGCCGCCGACGAACCATTTCGCGAACGGCAGGTCCCATTCGAGGGTCGTGTGGAAGTCCTCGACCCAGTCGATCCGCTCGCGCGCGAGTCGCGCCCAGAAGGCCTCGGGGTCCGCCTCGGCCTCGGCGTAGAGGTCGGCGGTCGCGTTGGCCTGGGCCGTGAAGGCCGGATCGGGCGGGAAGGTCCGGTGCTCGGCGAGGAGGTTCTCGATCTCGGGTGACGGCGTCGGAGATGGATCGATGCTCACGGGGCATCCTCTTCGAGGCTGGGGTGGCGGGGTCATTCTAGCCGGACGGCCGGGTAGGAACCGCTGGTGCCCGGGACGGTGGCCCATCACACCGTTCGGATGAGGCACGGCGCGCGCGCGCCGTGTGAACATCGGGCCGTGATCCCGGTCCTCGCCGGAACGCGGGACGCGCGCAGCGGGAGCAAGACCATGGCCGACGACGCGACGAAGCACCTGTTCGTGCTCGGATATCCGGACCGTGCGGCCGCGGAGGCAGCGGTCGCCGAACTGAAGGAACTCCAGAACGACCGATTCATCGATGTCGGCGACTACGCCATCATCAGCAAGGCCGTCGGGGGCGAGTTGGCCATCGCGGAGAGCAGCGACGCCGATCCAGGTGCGCAGCGCGGCGCTGTCACCGGCGGCGTGGCCGCCGCCTTCCTGGCGCTCGCGGGGCCGGTCGGCCTTGGCGCCATCGCGGTCGGAGCCGGCGTCGGTGCGGTCACGGCGGCGATCCGGGATTCGGGCTTCAAGGGTGACGATCTCGAGGAGGTGGGTCGCCTGATGCGCGACGGGCGGACCCTCCTGCTCGTCGCGGCCAAGCCGCAGGACGCCGGGCGGCTGCGCGGCGTTCTCGACGATGTCCCGGAGTTGAAGGCCGCCGACGTCCGATGGGAAGCGGAGATCTCGGCCAAGTCCAAGAACCTCCTCCGGGATGCGATCAGCCAGTACCGCGAACAGGAAGCGCAGCGCGAGGGCGAGTAGTCAGTCGGTCCCCTCGGCCAGGTCATCCTCGTCGGGACCGTTGGCCAGCTCGACCGATCGCCCGCCGGCCGGGTCCTGCGCGAGCACGACGCGCTGGGGCCGGGGAATCTCGATGCCGTTGGCCTCCAGGCCCTCGAGCAGCCGCTTGCGAAACTCCCCGCCGGCGGCCCATTGCTCGGGCGCCCGGACCGAGCCGAGGATCTTCAGCGTCACGCCGTACGCGCCGAGGGCCTCGATGCGCTCGACCCGAGGCGCCTCGAGGATGCGCCGCTTCCAGATCGGGTCGTCGGTCATCTCCCGGCCGACCTGATCGACGACCTCGATGGCCTTGTCGATGTCCGTGCCGTAGGCGACCGTGACGTCCTGGTTGATGCGGGCCCAGACGCGGGTGAGGTTCGAGGCGACCTTGATCTCGCCGTTGGGGATCGTGTGGACCACGCCGTCGATGTCGCGGACCGTCGTGCGGCGGAGGTTGAAGTCCTCGACCGTGCCGTCCACGCCGGCCAGTCGCACGACATCGCCCTTGCTGAACTGGTTCTCGGCGAGGATCAACGCCCCGTTGAGGTAGTCGCGGACCAGGGTCTGGGCACCGAACCCGATGGCGATCCCCAGGACCCCGAGCCCGGCGACGGCCGGTCCGATGTCGAGGCCGAGCTGGCCCAGGACCATCAACCCGGCGATCACGATCAGGAAGAAGCGGACCGCGTTGACGCCGAGGTCCTCGAGCGTGTCCATCCGCTTCTTGAGCTCGACGGCGCTGAGCTCCTGGGCGGTGCCCTCGGTCGCCTCGCGATCCAGCAGCGCCTTGACGATGCCGTGAACGAACAGGTCCGCGAGGCGCAGCGCGATGATCGCGACGACGACGATCAGCAGGACGGGAACGACGTACTCACGGGCAAATGCGACGATGTCGCTCCAGGGCGGCTCGCTGAAATCGGGCATGCCGCTAAGGGTAGCGAGTCCCGCGGCCGCGGCCGCGCCGTGGCCGTGTGAGGTCCGTGCGGGACGAACAGCCGAACGTCTCGCCGCGGCCGGTGTCGCCACCAGACACACGATCCGCACAGCCGAACGTCTCGCCGCGGCCGGTGTCACCACCAGGCACGTGTCCGCACAGCCGAGCGTGCCACCACGGCCGATGTCACCACCAGACACACGATGCGCACACCCCGTCGTGGCGCCGCGGCCGACGTCACCACCAGACACACGATCCGCACTGCCGTTCGTGGCGCCGCGGCCGGTGTCACCACCAGACACACGATCCGAACAGCCGAGCGTCTCGCCGCGGCCGGTGTCACCACCAGACACACGATCCGCACACCCGTGCACGATCCGCGGCCCAGGATGCGAAAACGGGCTACAGATCGATCGATCACGAGGAACGTGTGCCGTTCTTGTGTCTCGGAGTGACGAGCCCTGGCCGTCAGGGCCTTGCGATAAGTGCCGGGTGAGCGCTGCCTGCTTCAATGCCGCATGACCTCCCCGCTACGAGTCACGTTTGCGCGCCTTTGCTTCGACACCAGGACCATGCTGGACATCACCCAGCAGGTCCTCGGGGAAGCGGTCGGCATCTCGCGGGCGTACATCGCGGACATTGAAAGCGGCCGCGCCAACCCCACCCTCGAAGTCGTGGTCGCGAATCGCCGACCGTCTCGGCATCGAGCTCGACTTCGTCGCGCGTCCTCCCCTGGTATTCGCCGGCCCGCAACAGCGCGACGTCGTCCACGCCCGGTGTTCGGGCTATGTCGATCGCCGCCTGCGTCGGGCTGGTTGGGATGTCCGCCGGGAGGTCGAGGTCGTTTACGGTCGAAGTCACGGGTGGATCGACCTCGTGGCGTTCGACCCGCGGAGCGGGATCCTGCTGATCGTGGAGCTGAAGACGCGTTTCGACGACCTGGGAGCCATCGAGCGACAGCTAGGCTGGTACGAACGATCTGCCTCCGAGGTCGCGCGGCGATTCGGGTGGCGAATCCGTCATGTCGCTGGGTGGCTTCTCGTGCTAGCCAGCGATGAAGTCGACGGCGCCATCCGCGCGAATGTCGATGTGCTCCGAACGGCGTTTCCGATGCGGGCCGCCGAGATGTTGCAGATCGCCGCTCGGGGAGATGCCGCCCGGGGCGCCGAGCCGGGGCCTTGCTCTGATCGATCCCTCAAGCAAGCGCCGAGATTGGTTGCTGAAGGGTCGGGTCGACGGACGCCGATCCTTGGCTCCATACCGGGACTACGCGGACGCCGCGCGCCGCATGGCGGCCTGACGCCCGCAGCTCGTCACTCCGAGACACAAGAACGGCAGAGGTTCCTCGTGATCGATCGACCTGTAGCCCGTTTTCGCATCCTGAGCCTCGGATCGTGCACGGCTAAGCGGATAGTGTGTCTGGTGGTGACACCGGCCGTGGTGGCACGCTCGGCTGCGCGGAACACGTGCCTGGTGGTGACATCGGCCGCGGCGCCAGGGCTCAGGGGCCCGGGCCCAGGCCGCGGTCAGGTCTGCCGGGGCCGGCCGGCGTCAGGCCGTGGCGGTGACCGGCGTCGGTTGGCGGTCCGGGGCGGTGCCGCCGAGGCGGACCGAGATGGCGGCCGCGGCCTCGCGGGCCTGGGCCGCGAGCTCCGGGACGCGCCGCGGGGTGAGGCGGAAGGCCGGTCCCCAGATGTCCACGGCCGCGATCACGTTCCCGCGCGCATCGTGGATCGGTGCCGCGACCGCGTTGAGCCCCAACTCGTACTCCCCGATCGCCGTTGCGTAGCCGCGTCGCCGGATCCGGGCCAGCTCCTCCAGGAGCGGCTCGAGTTCCACGAGCGTGCGCTCCGTGTACGAGGCGAGCCCGCGTCGCACGATCCGGAGCACGTCCCGCTCGGCCAGTGCGGACATCAGGACCTTGCCGGACGCCACGCAATGGAGGGGCGTCGCGCGACCGGTCCAGTCCCCCACCGCGATCAGGTTGGGGCCGTCGACCTGGGCCACGGTCAGGAGCGAATCACCGTCCAGCACGCCCACCCCGGTCGTCTCGTGAGTGAGCCGGGCAAGACGCTCCAGTTCCGGCGTCGCGATCCCGCGCAGGTCGAGCGTCCGCTCCGCTCGTTCCGCCAATCGGATGACGACGAGTCCGAGCCGGTACTTGCCGGTCTCGTCGTCCTGTTCGACGAGGCCCCGCTTCTGGAGCGTGGCCAGGAGCCGCGAGGCCGTCGACTTGTGCAGGCCGAGCCGCCGGGCGAGCTCCGTGACGCCGGCCTCACCCTGCGATTCGCCCAGCGCCAACAGGAGCGCTGCCGCGCGATCAACCGAGCGGACCGCGTTGCCGTCGACGACCATCGCTACCCCCTCATCCTGCAGGTCAGCCGCCCGATGGGTGCGACATCGCACCCGCCGGATCGGCGCCGAGACCGCCGCGTGCCCGCTCCTCGAGCGCCGCGTCCAGCGAATCGGAAAACGAGGTGAGCACCCGGTCGATGATGTCGGCGTCGGCGTGCGCCTCGCACATGAACCACGGCTCGCGCGAGTCGGGCTCCGGCATCGCGCCCCGAGCGTGCATGCCGATGGCGATGGCGTCGTACAGCTCGTGGTCCGTCGTGGCCCAGTCGCGGTACTCGGTCGCCTCTTCCTCGCGGAACATGATCCCGAACATCGACGGGTGGCCCGTGAAGTGGTACGGGATCCCGACCGGGTTGAGCAGCTCGCGCAGGCCATCCTGGATCGTCCGACCCGTGGCGTGGATCGTGTCGAGCGCGTTCGTGTCCCGGATGATCTCGAGCGTCTTGACCGCGGCAGCCGCGGCGACCCGGTTCCCGGCGTAGGTGCCGCCGTGGCTGACCTTGTCGGGCAGTACGCTCATGACCTCTTTGCGACCACCGAATGCAGCGGCCGGGTAGCCATTGCCCATGGCCTTCGCGAACGTGCCGAGGTCCGGACTGACGCCGAAGAACTCGGCCGCGCCGCCCTTGGCGAAGCGAAACCCGGTCTTGACCTCATCGAAGATCAGGAGGATGCCGAACTCCTCGGTCAGGGCGCGCATCTCCTGGTGGAAACCCGGTCTGGGCATGATCCCCTGGGCGTTGCCCAGGACGGGTTCGACGATGATCGCCGCGATCTCATCGCCCTGTCGCTCGAACAACGTGCGGAGTCGATCGATCCGGTTGTAGCGGGCCGGGATGATGGTGTCAGCGACGGCGGCCGGGATCCCGCGACCCCACGCCAGGGCCACGGGCGCGTCCGCGTCGCCGAGCTCGGACATGTCGTCCGGTCCGACGCTGATCAACGCGTAGTCGTGGACGCCGTGGTACTGGCCCTCGAACTTCACGATCTTCTCGCGGCCGGTGTAGGCACGTGCCACCCGCATGGCGTGCATCGTGGCCTCGGTGCCGGACACGGTCAGGCGCGCCTTGTCGACCCAGCCGTTGAGCTCGCACACGAGGTCGATGGCGCGGACCTCGTCCTCGCTCGTCAGGCTGAAGCTGACCCCGCGGCGCATGCGCTCGTTGACGTAGTCGTCGACACGCTCGTCGCCGTGACCGAGGATGACCGGCCCGTAGCCCATCCGCAGGTCGACGAATTCGTTGCCGTCGACATCCCACACGAGCCCGCCCTTGCCCCGATCGACGTAGATCGTGCTCTCGCCCCACGCCCGGAAGTTCGAGTCGGTGCCGCCGGGCATGTGCTCCAGGGCACGCCGGTACAGCGCGAGCTGCTTGTCGCGGCGGATGCTCGGGGTCGCGCGTGCGGCGGGCTCTGTGGTCATGAGGCTCCTCAGTGCGGAGGTGGTCGGGCGCACGGCCCGAGCGATGGGACGGGCGTTGCGCGATACGGGACGATCGTCGTTTCATCGTGCCACACGGCCGTTCGCGACGTCAACGCGACATTCGTCCCGATCTGACCCGGCTGCGACGAATCCCGCGCGGTCTGGCGGGGTTCCGTGCGGATACGGACGTGCGTGATGACGGGACCATGGGCATGGCACCATGCGCCGATGAGCCCCCTGTCCGGTCGCTCGACGCCCGTCAGCTACTGGTTGCGCAACCCGGCGCCGGCGGGCACGGCCGACCCGCCGCTGGACCCCGGGGAGCATCGGCAGGTCGACGTCGTCATCGTCGGTGGCGGGTTCACCGGCCTGTGGACCGCCATCCAGCTGACCGACACCGACCCCACGTTGCGCGTCGCCGTCCTCGAGGCCGAGACGGTCGCGTTCGGAGCCTCGGGCCGGAACGGCGGCTTCTGCGAGGCGAGCCTGACCCACGGTCTGGCGAACGGGATCAAGCACTTCCCCGATGAGCTGGCGCGGCTCGAGCATGAGGGCATCGAGAACCTCGCGGCCCTGATCGACTTCACCCGGACCCACGGCATCGACTGCGACCTCGAGGAGACGGGCACCCTGGCGCTGGCCGACCAGCCATACCAGATCGATGAGTTCCGTTCCTGGGTGGACGAGGCGGCCGAGCACGGGGAGGACCTCGTTTTCCTGGACCGGGAAGCTGCCCGGGCCGAGGTCCACTCCCCGCTCTGGCACGCCGGCCTCTACCGGCCGCCCGGCCGGGACATCCTCGTGGACCCGGCCAAGCTCTGCCGCGGCCTGGCCCGGGTGGCCCGGGAGCGCGGGGTGGCCATCCACGAGCGGACCCGCGTTTCCGGACTCAGCCGCCGCGCCGGCGGGGTCGACGTCACCACCGAGGCCGGCGCCACGGTCCGGGCGGACCACGTCGTCGTCGCCACGTCTGCCTACTCCGGCTGGTTCCGTCGCCTCTCCTCGTTGTTCGTGCCGGTGTACGACTACGTCCTGGTGTCAGAGCCACTGACCCCGACCCAGCGAGCGTCGATCGGTTGGGAACGGCGACAGGGTCTGAGCGACGCCAACAACCAGTTCCATTACTTCCGGCTCACCGCCGACGACCGGATCCTGTGGGGCGGTTACGACGCGATCCACCACTTCGGCAGTCGCGTCGCGCCCGAACTGGACCAGCGGCCGCAGACGTTCGACAAGCTCGCGGCCCAGTTCTTCCGCGCCTTCCCGCAGCTCGATGGCCTTGGCTTCCCCTATCGATGGGGCGGCGCGATCGATACGACATCGCGCTTCACGGTGACGTTCGGGCAGACGATGGGCGGCCGCGTGACGTACGCGCTCGGCTATACCGGGCTCGGCGTCGGGGCGAGTCGATGGGCCGCCGGGGTCGTCCGCGACTTCATCCTGCGCCCATCCGAGGACCGACTCCGGCTTCGGCTCGTGACCAGCCCGCCGATCCCGTTCCCGCCCGAGCCGTTGCGCTCCCTTGCCGTGGAGACGGTCCGCCACGAGCTCGACCGGGCGGACCGCAACGACGGCCGCCGTGGGGTCCTCCTGCGGACCCTCGACGCGCTCGGGATCGGCTTCGACTCCTAGACACGACGAGGCCCGCCGGTCGGCGGGCCTCATCGACGGTGCAGGGGCCGGCGAACGGCCGTCCGGTCAGGCGCCCGGCACGCGAATCAGAAGGAGCTGCCCTCCCTCCCGCTTGTAGGTCCAGTCGGGGTTACCCGCTGGTGCGATCGTGTCCGGCCCGGGAGCCTTCTCGATCCAGAGGGTATGCGCCTGGACGGTCACGAGGAACGCCCCGGGTCCGTAGGCCGCCGAAGCATCCACGATGCCGCTCGCCTCCCACGTTCCGAGGTTGCCGAACGGTCCTTCGACGGCCGGGTTGCCGTCGACGTCGTAGCCGATGTCCTCGTCCTGGGCCTGGTTGACCTTGAAGATCGGGCGAGGGTTCTGCTGCGCCGCGGGCGGGTTGAACAGGTACTGGAAGATCCGCGCCGTGGTCGCGTTCGGATCCGTCGACGTGACGGGGAACTGCTGCTGGGAACCCGGGTCCTCCGTGAAGTACAGCCCGTTCTCCGTCGACTCGATGTTGTCGGGCTGGTGCATCTCGGTCGGGGTCCTGACCGGGTTGTCGTCTCCTTCGATGAGGATCGACAGCGACGTCACCTTCTTGGGGTCCTTCTTGTCGAGCACCATCTTCCAGATGCGCCCATTGGTCGAGGTCCCCTTCGCCGGCGTGGCGTTGGTGCCGCGGCCCGAGTCGACCAGGTACACGACGTTCTGCTCGCCCTTGCGCTTGTCGTACGCGATGTCCTCCAGGCGGACGAAGTCGAAGATGGTATTCAGCTGAGACCACTTTTCGAGGACCCATTGCGGGCCATCCATGCCTGCCTCGGTTCACCGGCGCGCCGGGCCGGCGCTGCCAGGTACCGTCCGCGGGTGGCGGGAAGTTCCCACCGAGCAGGGCGATGACCTCCGGATCGGACGACTTGATGTCGACGCCGTTGGCGTGACGGCCGGTCGCGATGAGCCGCGGCACCTTGATGTACTCGCCGGTGATCGAGGCGGGCGTCCCGAGCAACGGATCGAAGTCGTCATAGCGCGTGATGCCGTCGGTGGTCGAGCGGAACGCCCACAGATCGCCCTTGTCTCGCCAGACGGCACCATCGTCGTCGGCGATGTACGAGTAGAGCTGCGACTGGGAAGGAGTCGTCGTGAAGGTGTCATCGCCGGTGAGCATCACGATGTCCTTGTACCCGGGGATCGCGACGGAGTTCTCGTGGTTGAGACGACCCATGCCCCAGATCCTGCGGGTGTCGCCGGACTTGACGTCGTGCGCCACGACGACACCGATCTGGCGCGAAGTCGCTCCGCCGATCGGCGCCGGCCACTGGGTCCCGGTCTTGTTGACCCAGTCGACGCCCTCCTCGTTGGTGAACAGGATCGGGCGGTCGAAGCCTTCCTTCTTGGTGGGCAGGTAATTGGAACAGAACCGATGGAAGTTCTCTCCGCTCTGGATCACCATCTCGCCGGACACGATCCCCGCCTGGCCGTTCAAGCTCAGCCGGCTGACCTGGGAATTGTCGAAGTCGTTCTGCGAATTGGATTCCGTCGCGACGACGCCGTCGAGCGGGAACGGGAATGGCACGGTCGAGGTCTCATGGTTGACGAAGATGGTTGCGCCGGAGGCGCGACGCTCATCGTCGCCCTTGCTCGAAGGCAGGAACGAGATCCCATCGGGAATCGATTCGAATCGGTACCCGCTCGGTAGTGTGTCGCCCGTCGTGATCAGGGGATCGACCGTGAACCCGGGCAGCATGCCGTCGAGCATCGCCGCACGGCTCGTATCGAATCCCGGGCCCGAGGGCCCGGCCTCGTCATCGTCGGCCGAGACGAGCGGCACCGAGCCGAAGAGCATCAGCGCGGCGACGGCCGATGCGAGAACGTGGCGCGCGCGACCGCGTCCGGATGCGGACCGAGGACGGTTCATGTGGGCCTCCTGGTGTGCGGTGCGGGGGCATTCGCTGGGGTCCGTAATGGTCCACCCACAGGGTGTTAACGGCAAGTGAACGTCACGCGTGGGAGCGACCACCGCCCGAACTGGCGGTGCGCTGCGGCAACGGGTCCTGTCTCTGGTCCAAGGGCTGACCAACGGGTGGCGGGCGCGCGGTTCTGGCGTGCTCACAGCCCGGATATTCGCGTCATGACCAGGACAGGCACATCGAGACCCGCAAGCGGGCATTCAGTGTGGCTGCTCGCCGTCTGATCGGTCGTGCACGCTCGAAATCGATGGCCCAGCCACGGTCGCAGGCGCGCCCGCTGGGCCGTACGCGCCGCGATGGCGCGGTCGTAGTCATGGGATGCATGACCGGGCCGGCATGGGGATCGAATCCCACGACTTGTCCGGCACGCGTGCCGTCGAGGCGGCTTCGACGGCACGTGCCCAACGCGTCAGGCCGCGTGGCAACCAGGCCGGCCGGGCTCGGCCGAAGGGGTCGCCAAGGCCGGGGCCGGCGGCGTGGCCACCCAGGTCGGCTGGGGCGGGCGAGGCCCCCGCGCCCCGCTCCTACCGTCGCGTAACCACCAGGCACCAAATCCGAACAGGTCCCTCGTGGTCCATCACCCCGTACGCGGCTCTATGCACCCTGGGCATCGGATCGTGCACGGCTGTGCCGGGATGTTGTCTGGGAGTTACCTCCGTGAGCCGGCCAAGCACGGCTATGCGAAATGTGTGCCTGGTGGTGACATTGGTCGGCGGGGCGGGGCGTGTCGGCGGGGCGGGGCGGCGGGGCGGGGCGGGTTCAGGCCGGCGTGGCCACCCAGGTCGGCAACTCGCGGGCCAGCGTCGCGAGCGGCAGGGACCCGTGCCCCAGGACCTGGTCGTGGAACTCGCGCAGGTCGAACCGCGAGCCGTCGCGCTCCGTGATCTCGCGCCGCAACGCCTCGATCTGGCGCTGGCCAAGCTTGTAGGTCAGGGCCTGGCCCGGCCAGCAGATGTAGCGATCGGTCTCGATCACGGCATCGGTCTCGGACAGGCCGGCGTCGTTGCGCAGGAAGTCGATCGAGCGCTGGCGCTCCCAGCGGAGGGCGTGCATCCCGGTGTCGACCACGAGTCGCGCCGCGCGCCAGGCCTGGCCGTCGAGCATCCCGAACCGCTCGGCCTCGCTCCGATACAGCCCCATCTCGTCGGCCAGCCGCTCGCTGTACAGGCCCCAGCCCTCGACATACGCCCCGCCGACCATGCGCGAACCGAGTCGCCGGAAGGTGTTGAGGTTCGTGTTCTCCATCTCGAGCGTGATCTGGAAGTGGTGCCCGGGCGCCGCCTCGTGGTAGGTCGTCGACGCCAGCTTCGTGTACTTGCGCGACGGCAGGTCGTAGCCGTTGGCGTAGTAGATGCCCGTCCCGGCTGCCCGTCGCGGAGGGCGGGTAGTAGTACGCGAAGGGCGCGTCCTTCTCCTTGTACTCCTCGACCGCGCGGACCTCGCAGCCGGCCACCGGCAGCCGGCCGAAGTACCGCGGCGCGGCCGCCATCGCCCGCTCGATGTCCTCCCGCGCCCGTTGCACGAGCTCGTCCTTGGTGCCGGGCGTATTCGTCGGATCGGCGTCGAGCGACGCCCGGTAGGCGTTCGTGTCGTCCCCGAAGCCCGCGGCCCGCGAGATCTCGCGCCGCTCGGCCTCGATCGACTCGAGCTCGGCGAGCCCGATCTCGTGGATCTCGCGCGGGTCCATCTCGAGCGTGGTCCAGCTGCGGATCGCGGTCCGGTAGATCTGGTCGCCGTTGGGCGCTGACCAGATGCCCGGCTCCTCGCGACTGGCGTGGCGGTACTCGCCGCGCAGCGTATCGAGGAAGTTCAGCGTCGGCCGGCTAGACCACGTCGCGGACGACCTCGCGGATCCGCTCACGGTCGGCATCGGACGCGCCCTGGACGCTGGCCGGGATGATCGCCTCCTCGATCGGGATGGCGAGCATCCGCTCCATCTGGGCGATGGTCCGCTCGGTCACGATCGACGGCGCCGTCAGCCCGGTGCCGAGCGCCTCGCGGAGGATGTCGGCGTTGGCCTGCATGAACGCGGGGTACGCGTGCAACCGGGCGATGAACGCCTCGAGCCGCTCGGGCGTGTCGACCGGCTGGAACGAGGTAAGCGGTCGGCAGCAGCTGCTGCGGGCCGCCCATCTGGTCGACGACGCGGAGCTGGTGCAGGCCCTGGTCGTCCTCCTCGACCGCCAGCTCTCCGATGACCTGGAGCATGTCGCGGGTGATGCGCTCCTCCGTCGAGAGGCCCTCGATCGGGATCGCGGCGGCCTCGTCGGCCGTTCGCTGCATCAGGTCCCGCGCCTTGGCGCGTCCCTCGGGCGACTGGGTCCTCGAGGCGATCGGCGTAGCGCGGGTCGCCGTAGAACGTGGCGGTCGTCGGGTTGAGCTCGAGCACGCCCTCCCAGAATCGGTCGGACAGGGCATCCACGGCGGAACGGTCGTCGGTCATGGTCGGGTCGCCTCCCCGGGGCAGCAAAAGGGCGCGGTCAGGCGACCGCGCGGATGTGGAGCGCTAGCGTAGCGTCCGCCGCTCTCAGCCGCCGAACAACGGCATCTGCTCGCCGCCTCGCTCGACGACCGGATCGAGGCCGAGCAGTGGCTCGAGGTCGTCGAGATCGGGGGTCTCCGCCTCGAGGAAGGTGCGCAGGTGGTCCCACTTGATGATGTTCCAGCCACCCTCCTCCATCGCGGCCCGGAGAACCGGCGAGCGCTCGAGCTTGTGGCGCACGAGATCGGTCCGCTCCGGGGCCACGACGAGGAACCGGATGAGTCGCTCGTCGGCTCCGATCCGGGCATGCCGGCGCAGCAACGGTTCACCCAGGATGGCCGTCCATTCGACCTCGAACAGGAACGCGACCTTGCCGCGGATGTACCAGATCGCATCGATCTCGGCGAGATCCTCGGTCGGACGGCCGATGCTGCCGAGATAGGCGTTGCGCTCACGTTCGTCGAGCAGGTCGCCGAGTGTGCCCTGGCCGTGCCGCCGGGCCTGCTCGCGTTCCGCGAGCCAGACGCGCATCCCCATCCGGTGCCCGCCCTCCGTGATCGCGGCGAGTAGCTCCGAGTGCTCCTGGCTCCGCTTCAACAGGTCGTCGCCGGTGACCAGGCGATCCGGGGTGCTCGCGAGGCTCCGGTAGCTCTCGAGGCACGCCCGCACGAGGGTCTCGTCCGGCAGGTCGTGACCGCTGAACATCGTGGCCATCCGCTCGTAGAACGCGGCCTCGGACAGCGGGCCGGCCGTCGAGAGGAGGCTGAACACGGCCCACTCGACGCGGTCGGCGAGCGGCGCGGCGGCAGCATCCCGATCCGCCTGGTCGCCGAGCCACCAGCGGCCGGGCTCGATCTCGACGAGACGTCGCTGATCCGGGCGGGCGAGTTCGTCGCGGATGAGGGCGAGGAGCCGCTCGACGGGGTCGCCGCCATCGGTCCGGAGGATGACGTCGTCGGGGGCCGGTTCGGCCGGCGTGGGCGTCGCCGGCGGCGTCGTCGCGCGACATGCCCGGGGCGGGCCCCCGTCGCCAGCCGCCGGAGCTGCCCGGACCGGTCCAGGCCGACGAGGATCTCGCCGAACAGCCGCTCCATGCGGGCCGGCTCGCCGCGGGCTCGCAGCGTCTCGACGGCGGCGTCGGTCACGACCTTGGCCGCATCGGCGACGGAGAACGGCCGCTGGTCGAAGCGCTCGGGTGGGGCGAACAGGCCGCGCCCCGGGACCATGTCCGGGTCGCCGGACCCACCCGGAACCGCGGGCAAGCCGACGTTCGCCCGGGTCCGCGGGCCGGGCGGCACGGCCGACCCGGGCGGCATGAGCTCGATGACCCCGGCCGCGGCATCGTCCGGATCCGACAGCCGCGCGACGGCAACGCGATACCCGGCCGACGCGCCACCGATCGCGACCGCGGCGAGCGCCTCCATCCCACCATCGACGAGCTGGACGACCCGACCATCGCGGGCCATGACCGGCTCCACGGCCGCGAGCGACGCGACTGATCGCCACGGCCTGCCACGACCAGGGTGCCCGCAGCGAGCGTGTCGGCCAGGGCATCGACGGGCAGCAGCGACGCGGCCTCGCGGCCGAGGGTCCAGGCCGTCCCGTGGTACGCGGCAGCCAGCCGGTCCAGGCTCGGGCGGATGGGCGGCTGGCCGAGCACCAGCCGGACGCGCGGCGCGGGCGTCGCGGAGCGGTCCCAGCCGGCGCTGGCCCCGCCGTCGCTCAGGGCCCGGACCGCCGAGGGGCTGGCCACCGCGAGCACGGCCGTCGCCGACCCCTCCCCCAGCGAACGGAGGTCCTCGCCGAGGCGGGCCTGGAGCGGGCCCAGCGCGCCGCCCTCGAGGCGCTGCACGAACCCACGCACACCCCGGAACGACTCCTCGAACGCGAGCCACGGGTTGCGCTCGCGCCACTGGGTCGCGCTCGGCAGACGGACGTGGCCGCCGCGACACGCGCAGCGCCCCACCGCGACCTGCGCCGCTCGCCAGCCGGCTGGCCGGGATCAGCGCGTGCAACAGCGCGAGACGGAGCGCGGCCAGGACCGGGGCGGCCCGCAGGTCGGTCTCGATCCGTTCCATGATCGCGGTCAGAGCGATGAGCTGCCGAGGCGTATGCAGCTCGAGCAACTCGTCGACGAGGGTCGTGGCGCCCTCGACCGGCGGGAACCGTTCGCGCGCCCAGGCTCGAGCCGCCTCGAGATCGGCGTCAGCGGTCGAGCGCCGGACGTCGTCGGGCTCCAGCGGTGCCTGGCGCTGCTCCGAACCGCCGCGCTGGTCGCGGCAGACCGTGCATCGATAGTGGCGGGCGACGGCCCGCGCGGGTTCGTCGCCCTCGGTCGACCAGGTGAACTCGTCCGCGACGAGCATCCGGCCGCACGTCGCACAGCGCGTGGCGAACAGGTCGCCGATCGACACCTTGAGGCTCGATTCGCGGCGCGGTGAGGCGGACATCCCCTGGAAGGCCGCGTCGAGATGGCGGACATCCGGCGGGCGGAGGACGACCTCGGCCAGCATCCGGGTGAGCGGCGTCGACTCGATCGAGACCGCGCGGCGCTGGCGGTCCAGGGCGGCGCGTGCCACCCAGCCGCCCCGCCCGGCGAGATCGGCGACGACGTCGCCCGGTCCGGTGTGGGCTTCGATTCGCGCCGCGAGCAGGGCCAGCGACGGAGCGGGCGCGAGCCGGTCGAAGGCAGGGAGTGAGAACCCCGTCTCGACGCGCGTGGTGGTGGCACGACCGGTCATCGTCATGCAGATGCTACCGGACGGACCGCCCCATCGAGTCGGACGCGGCTGCGACCGCGCCAGGACGACCTACGGCTCGTCGAGCTCGTCGGGCTCATCCTCGAATGCCTCGTCCGTCGTCGACTCGGGCGGCAGGACGCGATCGAGGTCCTCGATCTCCTCGTCCTCCTCGTCGTCCTCGAGATCCTCCTCGAGCTCCATCTCCTCGCGGACGAGGGTGCCCTTGGTGTACGGACGGAGGTCGGTCGACTTCGCCGCGGTCGGGAAGCTGACCTTGCCGTAGTTCGACGGGTCCTGGTAGGTCTCGCGGATGATGAGCCGGACGTCCTTGTCGCCGAGGCTGGTCACCCCGGCGGCGTACTTGTTGCCGTCGGCCATGAGCTTGAGCAGGCGGGCGGCGACCCGCGGCTCGACCACGCCGATGCGCTTCCCGTTGCTGTACGCGATGAGCCGATTGCCTTCAGGGGTCAGCTCCACCGAGTCGCCCGGGTTGACCTGGGCGAGCTCCTTCGGCGTGGCGAGGTCGGTCAGGAACGCGAAACCGGTCTTGCCAGTCTCCTCGACGAAGATGCTGACCGGGGCCTTGCTGCCCTCCTGTGCGGCGACCGTCTTCTCGCCGGCCGCGTGGAGCAGCACCTTGAGCCGATCGATGTTGCGCTCGGCGATCCGGTTGGTCGGATCGAGGGCCAACGCGGTCTGGTAATGCTCGCGCGCCTCGGCGAGCATGCCGAGCTCCCAGAGCGCCTTCGCGAGGCGGTTCTCGGCCTCGATGTCCGGGCCGAGCTCCAGCAGCTTGCGGTTCGTGGCGGTGGCATCGGTCCACTGGGCGGCGGCGGCCTGGGCGATGGCCTGCTCGGCCAACTGCCGCTTCTGCCGGGTCAGGTTGACCGGGCTCTGGGCGTTGGTCTCGACGTCGGGGAAGGTCACGGGCGGGATGTCCTTTCGGGCGCGTGGGTTCCGGGATGATCGGGTCGGTCGCGGCGCGGTCGCTGATGGAGGCGCGCGACGGTCTCCCGGGTCACAGCGCGAGCATCGAGTTCTAGCATCGGAGCGCCGCTACGTCAAACGTCGGCACCGGTCTGGCCGGGCGTGGCCGGACCTGTGTGCTTCCCAGGCACCATTTCGGCACAGCACCGCGTGTCCGGCCCCGGTCGCGCCACCACCGTTCCAACCGACGTCGGAACGGCGATGGGCGGGCTCCTCGGGCGTCGAATGGAGACACGGACGGTTCCAAACGCCGTGGAATGCCCGTTCCTCCGCCCGTTGGAACGCTCATGGCGCCACGCAAGGCACGATCATGAGCAAGCCGTTCAAGTCGCTGGTGCATTGGGTGAAGGCCGGCACAGCCGTGGGTGGGCGCCCGACCCGTGTCACTCCCAGGCACCGTTTCGGCACAGCCGTGCGTGGGCGCCCGACCCGTGTCACTCCCAGGCACCGTTTCGGCACAGCCGTGCGTGGGCGCCCGCCCGTGTCACTCCCAGGCACCGATTCGGCACAGCCGTGCACGATCCGATGCCCAGGCTGCGGAATACTGCCGCCAGGGTGACGGATCACGAGGAACTTGTGCCATTCTCGTGTCTGGTAGTTACGCTCAGCCCGGGCACCACCTCGATACTCCGGTCGGCCCGGCGCGGCGTCGGCCCCGCGTGGCAGTTGGTGCCACACGCGACCGGCTGCCAGCGCACCCGACGTGCCGTTGTCCGACGTGCCGAGCGTATGCTGCCGGCCGAGCGGCAACAGCCACATCCAGGGCGTGTCTCGACAACGAGCGACGCGCCGGAACGCTTTGGCTCCATGCCGGTCATCAGAGGGTGCTGCCCATGTCCCGCAGCCGGTCGTTGCTCGCGATCACGATGATCGCGGTGCCGCTCCTTGCCTACGCTGGCGCGAGCGCCGTGGTCTGGGACAAGCTCACGGGCGTCTCCACGCAATGCGGCGGCCGATGGGCGGAGAACAGCCCACAGGCCTTCGAGGTTCCCGAGGTCTACGAGCTCGACACGAAGCCATGGGCGATGCCGGCCCCTGTCGAGGTGCGCATCCCCAGCCGTGACCCGGGCATCGAGATCGCGGGCTGGTGGCTGCCGGCGGCGGCGGACGGCGGCGCGGAGGGCGGCGCGAAGTCACCGACGGTCATCGTCGTCCACGGGTTCTCCGCCTGTCGACACGACTTCGCCGTCCTGCTGCCCGCGGGGATGCTCCATCGAAATGGCTACTCGGTCCTGCTCATCGACCTGCGCGACCACGGCGACTCCACGCGCGAGGACGGCCGTTTCGCCGGCGGGACGGACGAATACCGCGACGTCCTGGGCGCATGGGACTGGCTCCGCACCGAACAGGGCGTCCCGGCGCCCTCCATCGGCCTCGTCGGCATCTCCCTCGGCGCGGCGACCGTCCTGCTCGCGGCCGGGCAGGAACCGGGCGTGGCCGCCGTCTGGGAGGACTCGAGCTACGCGGACCTGCGGAGCGCCATCGACGCCGAGCTGGCCCGCTCGGGCTACCCGACCTTCCTCGCAGGTGGCGGCGTGCTCGCCGCGCGCCTCATCTCCGGCGACGACCTCACCTCCTACAGCCCGCTCGACGCCGTCGCGCGCTCGACGGGCGCCCCCTCTACATCACCCATGGCACCGCCGACTCGCGGCTGATCGTCGACTACGGGCATCGGCTCGAAGCGGCCGCACGCGCGGATGGCGGATCGGTCGAGAGCTGGTTCGTGGACGGGGCCGAGCACACGGAGGCGATGATCACCCACGCCGACGAGTACGAGCGGCGGCTCGTCGGTTTCTTCGGGCGGTCGCTGGCTACGCCCGGGCCATCAGGTTGAGCGCGACGACCGCCACGCCCAGGATCGCCAGGAGCGCCGTCTGCCAGATCCACCGGGCATCCCGCCGGCGCGATGGCGCTGCTCCGTGGAACGCGTCCCACAGGTAGAAGGTCAGGGTGAGCATGGCGGGCCCGACGAGCCGCGGGATCTCCATGAACCGCACGGCCGCGGCCGCGATCGCGATGGCCGCCGCATACGTGGCCGCGGACCACAGGGCGTCGCGTAGCGTGGCCACCCGCAGGGCCGCCGCCCGATACCCGAGCAGGAACGCGATGAGCGCATCGGCGGCGGCCAGCGCCAGCAGGTCGCGCTCCGGCAGCGGTCCACCCGCCACCCCGCCCGCGCCGGGCTGAGCGAGACCGCCCGGGACCATCGCGGCCACGCCCACGAACCCGAGGAACCCGACGATAAGCGTCGTGACCAGCACGGTCGTGCGGCCGTCCGCGTCCAACCCGTCGGGTGCGGCGAGGATCCGCGCCTCAAGAGCCAGGCAACGCTCGACCAGGACCCCGGTGACCACGAGGGCCGGCGCCAGGCCGAGCCCGAACGGCACGAGCCGGATGGCCCCGAGGCAGGCCACGGCGGCGACCGCCGGCAGGATCAACGACTCGATCGGGACGCCGAGCGCGCCTCGGTCGGTGTGCGCCGCCTCATCGCCCAGCACCTGCAGGGTGCCCAGCAGCACCGCGCCGAGCAGGCAGATCGCCACGAACCAGATCCCGGGCGGCTCGAGCAGACGCGACAGCCCGACCATCGTGACCGCGGCGAGCGCGAGGTCCCGTCGGCCCGCCCGGTCCTCGTGCAGCGCGGTAAACCGGCGCACGGCGCTCACGCCCGGCCCGGCTTGCCGGCGACCCAGGCGAGCACGTCGGCGCGGGACCGGGTGTTCAGCACCTTCGCGGGCTCGACCCAGGCGCGCCGCGCCTGGCTGACACCCCACCGGAGGTAGTCGAGCTCGGCGGTCTTGTGGGCATCCGAATCGATCGACAGCGTGCAGCCCATCTCGACCGCGCGCCGCGCGCGCTCGACCGCGAGATCGAGGCGGTGGGGCGAGCCGTTCATCTCGAGGGCGGTGCCGGTCCGGGCGGCCTCGGCGTACACCGCGTCCCAGTCGAGGTCGAGGTCGTCGCGGGTCCCGATCATCCGCCCGGCCGGATGGGCGATGACGTCGACATGTGGGCTCCGGATACCGTTGAGCGTGCGGCGCGTCAGCTCGGCTCGGGATTGGCGTCGCGAGACATGCACGGACGCGACGACCAGGTCGAAGCGGGCCAGCAGGTCGTCGGGGTAGTCGAGCGCGCCGTCGGCGCGGATCTCGAGCTCGCACCCGTGGAGCAGCCGGAAGCCCTCGGCCGGGGTCTCCGGCGGTGCCGTGCCGTCGGCCTCCTCCTGCGCGAACCGGGCGTTGAGGGCCGCGATGATCGTGCGCTGATCCTCGACGCGGTCCGGGGTCAGGCCGCGCGCGATGGCCAGTGACTGCGAGTGGTCGGTCAGGACCTGGTAGCTGTGGCCGCGCCGACGGGCGGCCTCGGCCATGACCTCGATCGAGTGCATCCCGTCCGACCAGTCGGAGTGGCTGTGGAGGTCACCGCGCAGGTCCGCGAGCTCGATCAGCCGGGGAAGCGTTCCGGCGAGGGCCGCCTCGATCTCGCCGTGGTCCTCGCGCAACTCGGGCTCGACGAACGGGAGGCCGAGGAACGCGTAGGCCTCGGTCTCGGTGGCGAACGTCCGGAGCTCGGCCCCCTCTCCGGTCAGCGGCTCGCCATCCTCGCCGATACGCTGGAACCCCTTCTCGGACAGGCTCCAACCCTGGTCGCGGGCGCGCTCGCGGAGCCGGACGTTGTGCTCCTTGGAGCCGGTGAAGTGGATCCGGTACGTGCCGGCGGTGCCCGGCGGCATCACCATGAGGTCGGCCTGCGGGCCGCGGAGCAGCCGGACGGCGGCCTTGTAGCCGCCCTTGTTCACGACGTGGTCGACCACACCGAGGGTCGTGAACCGCTCGATCAGCCCGGGGCCGTCGTCGGTCTCCGCCAGGAGGTCCAGATCGCCGACGCTCTCGCGCCGCCGGCGGAACGACCCGGCGGGCTCGATGGAGGTGAGGCCGGGGGTCGCGGACAAGGCCTCGATCAGGCCGTTGATGGTCGCCTCGGCCCGATGGAGGAGTATCCGCTGCGGGTTCGACTCGATGCGCCGGATGCCTTCGAGCACGAGTTCCTCGGTCTTGCCCGACAGGCCGCGCAGTTCGCGGAGTCGGCCGGCCTCGGCGGCCTTGCGGAGGTCCTCGACCGTGGTGATGCCGAGCTCGGTCCAGATCTGGCGGACGCTCTTGGGGCCGAGGCCTGGGATCCGTAGCAGTTCGACGAGGCTCGGCGGGACCTCGGCGCACAGCTTGTCGTAGTAGGCCATCCGGCCGGTCGTGGCGAGTTCCTTGATCTTGTCGCTGATCGCCGGGCCGACGCCGGGCACCTTGGGCACGTTGCCCGCGCGATAGGCCGCGACGAGATCGACGGGGTTACGCCCGATCACGTCCGCGGCCCGGTGGTAGGCGACGGTCTTGAAGACCAGTTCACCCTTGACCTCGAGCATGTCGCCGATGTCGTGAAAGATCCGGGCGAGATCGCCGTTCGTGAGGTCGCGCTCGTCGGCGGCGTCCTCATCCTCGCGCAGGTCCGCGTCGGCCGGGAGCAGATTCGGGTCGTCGGTCACGTGGGGATGGTACGTGCCGATGCGCCGTTGCGCGGCCAGGTCGGGGCTGGGTGGGCGCCTGGCGCTTGCCGCTCGATGCGCGCCGCGGACGCTCGGGCGTCGCCCGCCGCGGACGCTCGAGCGTCGCGCATGCCGCGGGTGTACGTACCCGCGGCCGAGGCTCGGGGCTGCCCCGGGACGTGACGCTCGGGCGTCGCGTGTGCACGGGGTGCCCGTATCCGCGGTCGAACGCTCCTTGCTGCCCCGCGACGTGACGCTCGGGCGTCGCTTGTGCACGAGGTGCCCGTATCCGCGGTCGAACGCTCCGGGCTGCCCCGCGGCGCGACGTTCGAGCGTCGAGCGTGCACTGGGTGCCCGTATCCGCGGTCGAACGGTCGGATCCGGCGCCTCACTCGCTGGGCGTGCATGGGGTGCACGCCAGAGCCGCGCATTCGTCGGAATCGGCGGTGCCGATTGCGGTCGTTCGTCGATGCGTGCGTGGGGCGCACGCGCTTCGACCGGGCGTGCGTGGGGCGCACGCCCTTCGATCGGACGCGCCGCAGGTCGGCGCGCCGACCCGTGCTGGCTGGTCGGGCGGGCTGGGGCGCCGCCCGAGGGGGCGGCGACGACCGGACGCGCGGCAGGTCAGGCGGCGACCACCCGGTCGCGGCCGGCGCGCTTGGCTCGGTACATCGCCCGGTCGGCGGTCTCGATCAGGTCCTCGATCGGCTGATCCGGCTCGTCCGCGACGGCCACGCCGACCGAGACGCTCACGCCGCGGACCCCATAGTCGCGCAGGTCCAGCTTGCGGACCGCCGCTCGGATGCGCTCGCCGACCTCGACCGCCACGCCCGGATCGGGGTTCCGCAACAGGACCACGAACTCCTCCCCGCCGAACCGTGCCGGGACGTCGTCTTCGCGAACGGCCGAGACGATCGCCCCGGACACTGCCCGCAGGACCTCGTCCCCGGTCGCATGGCCGTGCGTGTCGTTGAGCACCTTGAACTTGTCGATGTCGATCATCAGGATCCCGACCGCGTCACCGGCCCGCCGGCGCCGGGCGAGCAAGGACACGAACTCGTCGAAGTAGCGCCGGTTGGGCAGGCCGGTCAAGGCATCGGTCGAGGCGAGGGCCTCCGCGGCGCGGTGGGAGTAGGCCCGGGCCAGGGCCGCGGAAGCCTCCGCGGCCGCCGCACCCAGGATCCGACGGGTCGCCTCGGTCCACGGTCCGCCGACCCGTCGCGACAGGACGATCGCCCCGACGATCACGTCGTCGACCGCGAGCGGCGTGGCCAGCGACTGCGCGAGGCCGTAGACGTCGCGAACCCGCCGGGCGAGGCGGTCGGCGACCTCGTCCGGGAGCGGGGCTCGCCCGCCCGGGCCTGGATCGTCGAGGTCGCCCGCAGGGAGCAGCGTCGTGTGGTCCGGGACCCCCGGATGCGAACTGACGAGCCGCGCCTCCAGCAGCCGGGCGTCCCGGCGCCGACGAACGACCACGATGTGATCGGCCCGAGTGGCTTCCCCGAGCTCCTCCACGATGGCATCGACGATCGCGTCGGGCGACACGGACCGTGACAGGCCCGACAGGATCCGGGCGAATGATTCGGCCTCCGCGTGACTCCGCGCGTCGAGCGCCGATACGGCAGACGCATACAGGAGCGCCGCGCCACCGGCCACGATCACGACCACGAGCAGGAACCAGTCGACCGCATCCGCGCCAGGACCGAGCACACGCACGACGGCCGCGAGGATGACGACGAGGTAGGCCGCGGAGAAGACCCACCAGGACCGGCGGATGCGCTCATCCGACGGATCCACGGGGCGCGCGGGGCGCGTGGTGGGTTGGCTCACGTCGGAAATCAAGGATGGGGCTCCGGAGCCCTCCCGTCCATTCCCTCGTCGTAGTACTGATGGCGGCGGGGCATGGTACTTCTGGCCTACCGGCTCGGCCGCGACGCGAGCTAGGCGGCAGCGCCCTCGCCGGCCGTCGCGGCGTCGTGGCCGCCGTCGCGCTTGACCTGGTAGAGCGCGGCGTCGGCCGCGGCGATCAGCTCGGTGGCGGTCCGGCCGTCGGCCGGGAACGTGGCCACCCCGATGGACCCGGCGATCGGCACCGGGCCACGTTGCTCACCGATGAACGGCCGGTCCCGGAACGCTTCCAGGATGCGCTGCGCGGCGCGGCGCGCCTCGTCGGCATCCGTATCGGGGAGGATCACCGCGAACTCGTCGCCGCCGTAGCGGGCCGGGATGTCCGACGCGCGCAGGGTCGAGCGGATGAGCTCGGCGGCCCACGTCAGCACCCGGTCACCGAACAGGTGGCCGAACGTGTCGTTCACGAGCTTGAAGTCGTCGAGGTCGAGCATCAGCACGCTCAGCGGTCGCCGGCCGCGCTGCGAACGGACGACCTCCTCACCGAGGCGCTCATGCAGGAACCGGTGGTTGTAGAAGCCGGTCAGCGGGTCGCGGTCGGCGAGCTTGCGCGCATCCTCGTACAGGCGAGCGTTCTCGAGGGCCATCGCGGCCTCATTGGCCATGGTCCGGGCCAGCTCGAGACGTTGGGCGTCCCAACGGACCGCGCTCTTGGAGAACATCTCGACGATACCGATCGATTGGCCCTTCGCGACCAGGGGCAACATCGCGAGGACCCGGTTCCTGTCGCGGTTCAACAGCTCGACCTCGGCCGGGTCCGCCGTCGCGTCCTCCGCGTCGATGATGACCGTCTCCTGGTGCTCGAGGACCCGGAGCGTCTCTGGGAAGCCGGCGACCATGAAGAAGGGCTCGATCTCGTCGATCCGCAGCGGCGGGAAGTAGCCCAGCGACTCGACCCGCCCGGCGGCGCGGTCCCAGTAGCTGATCGCGCACTCGTCCACGCCCATGGCCCGGGCAAGGTGGCCGGCCATGAGGTTCGCGACCTGGCGCGGATCGAGGCTCTCGGAAAGCTCCCCGCTCATGTCGAGCAGGCGACGAAGTTCGCCCGCGAGCTCCTGGCTGCGGGTCAGCAGCCGGGCCGTCTCGACCGCCGTCACCGCGTGGTCGGCGAGGATCATCAGCAGCCGCAGGTCATCGGCAGCGAAGCCGTTGAGGCCGAGCTTGGAGAGCGTGATGACCCCGACCGTGATGCCGTCGTAGCGCATCGGCACGACGAGCATCGATTCGTCGACGTCGTCGGTGCCGGCGATGGTCTCGCCGCGCGGGTCGCTGTTCGCATCGTTGATGAGGAGCGGCTCGCCATGCAGAGCCACCCAGCCGGTGAAACCCTCACCGAGGCGGCAGCGGAGCAGGTCGAGGTCAACGTACTCGTACGCCCCCACCCGGCCCTCGAAGGCGATCGGGACGACCTGGTCGGGTGGTTCGATGAGGTAGACCCGGGCGTTGTGGTAGTCGATGATCCGGCGCGTCTCCTCGACGACCGTCCGTCCCACGGCCTGGACCGAGGACGCGCGGTTGAGCCGGCCGGAGGCCGCGGCGAGGACCGCCAGCTGCGCGGCCCGCATCTCGGTCTGCTCGATCAGTTCGGCGTTGATCAGGGCGATCCCGGCGTGCGTCGCGAGCGTCGTGATGAACGCGGTGTCGCCGTCGGTCCACTCGCGCGGTTCCCGGGTCACCGCGGAGAGCGCCCCGATCACCCGCTCGTCGTGGATGAGCGGCGCGACAAGATCGCCGGCGAAGTCCACGATGCCCTCGTACAGGTCCGCCCGGTGGCGGGGATCCGTGCGGACGTCCGACCAGGCCATGACCTGCCCGGTCCGCAGGACCTCCCCGACCAGCCCCTCGCCGACTCCGAACGTCGGCAGGCCGGCCGCCACCTCTTCGGGCAGGCCGGCCCAGGCCGCGGCGGTCAGCCGGTCGCCCTCCAGGATGCGGATCGTCACGAAATCCACGCGCAGCGCGCGCTTCGTCTCATCCACGATCAGGCGGAACAGTTCGCGGCGATCGTGCGAGCTGGCGAGCCGCTCGGCGATGCCCAGGACGGTATCGAGGCGTGTGGCGAGCTCCGCCTCCAGGCTCGCGGTAGGCGCGCCGGGCGATGCCACGACGGAGCCGCCGACGAGCCGCCGGAACAGCGATGGCCGGGGCGCGGCGACGCCCGGCCCGGGTCCTGGCCCGGACACCGGATCGCGGTGACGGAGGTGCGCGCTCATCTGGCCCGCATCGTCCCACCCGCAGCGGCTCCTGCCGCCGCACCATCGGTACGCGGTGGATCGGTACGGAAGTACGGGCGCTACTGCACCCGTCGGGGGGAGTCGCCGGGTCCGGCGACGTAGCCGACGACCTGACCGGCCGTCTGCGCGACGAGCAGCAGCCAGATGGCCGGTGCCGCCCGAGCGACGATCCGACCGTAGCCCTTCGGCGTGGCGATCCCCACGAGTCGGGCGAAGCGCGCGACCGGGACGAGGGGCGTGGCGAGGATCCGAATCACCTGTCGGGTGTCCATCTGGCGTCGCCGAAAGCCCGAGATCGTCCGACCCGCGTGGTAATGGATCGCCAGCGTCCCGCTGAAACCCAGCGATTGATCGTGGATGACCCGGATCGCGTCGTCGGCGATCAGGGCGCCGCCCGACGAGGCCATCGACCGTTGATGGAGCACGTCCATCGCGCCGAGCCCGCCGTGCTCGTCCATCGAGGCGAGCGCCTCGCGCTTGTACGAAACGGAGACGGCACCGGCGATGCGCGCGGCGGGACCGCTTGGGATCGGGGCGGCGAAGGCGCTCTGGACGATCAGGAAGCTCGCCCAGTCGATGGATGAGTCGACGGCTCCGTTGACGATCGAGCCACCGATCGCCGCCGCCTCCGGATGGGCCGCGTGGGCCTCGAGGTTGCGCAGCGCCCAATCCTCGGGCAACAGGCAATGGTCTTCGGTGATCCCGATGATCGGCGCGGTCGCCGCTCGGTACCCGGTCAGTCGGAGCTGGAACACCGATGTGCCCGGGTCGGCGATCCAGCGCGTCCGTGGCCCGAGCGCCCCGGCCGGTGGCTCGGGCAGGCCACTGCCATCGGTGATGATCACCTCGCCACCGACCCGATCGGCGGCGGCCTCGAAGGAGCGGACGTTGCGCTCGATGTCCGGCCAACCCTGGATCGTGGAGACGGTGATCGCGATCGGGACCTGGGTCAAGGGGTGATGCTCCTTGGTGATTCGGCTCGATGTGGGTCCATGCTAGCGGGCAAGGGCGCCACGGTAGGCTGCCGTAGCGGCATCGGCGGCGGCGTCCCAGGTGAACCGTGCAGCGCGCCGTGGTCCGGCATCGCGGAGCCGCGCTCGGACCGCCTCGTCGTCGAGCGCCACCTCGAGCGCGTCGGCCAGTCCCTCGACGTCGTCCGGATGGGTCAGCAACGCGGCGTCGCCGGCCACTTCCGGCATCGCGGTCACCGAGCTCGTCACGACGACGGCGCCGCGGGCCATCGCCTCGAGGATCGGCAGCCCGAACCCTTCGTAGCGCGACGGATGGGCGACCACGGCCGCGGCGCCGTATAGCGCGTCGAGGGTGGCCGCATCGACGTAGCCCAGGTGCCGGACCCAGGCGTCGGCGTCGACACCGGCCCGGCGCACGGCGGCCTCCACCTCTGCTGTGCCCCGACCGTTGCTGCCCGCGAGCACGAGCCCAACGTCCCCGGCCGTGCGTCGCCGGACCCTGGCCAGCGCGGCCACGAGGTTGGGCACGTTCTTGCGGGGGACCAGCTCGCCGACGTGCAGCACGAACCGTGCGGGGAGGCGGAGACCGCCGAGGCGCCGACGAGCGATGTCGGGGTCCATCCGGGTCGCGCCGGGATCCACCCCGCCGGGCACGACCACGACCCGGGCCGGGTCCAGGTCGTAGTGGCGGAGCAGCCGCTCCCTGGTGAACGCCGAGAGGGCCAGGACGACAGCGGCTCGGCGGGCGGCGAGGGGCACCGTCGTCCGGAGGCGCAGCCGCATGCGTCCGGGCAGGAGCCCCGGCACGTCCTCGAACGAGAGGTCGTGGATCGCGACCGCGACGGGGACGCCGGCCACGGGCGGGCCCGCGTAGGTGACCTGCAGCACGTCGACCAGAGCTCGCCGGGCACGGACCGGCAGCTCCAGCGTGAGCCGAAGGTAGGGCGAGCGCCATCGGAGTGGCACCACCCGGAGTCGGTCCGGTGGCGCTTCCGGCCACGCGACGCCATCGTCCGCGAAGGCGGTCACGCGGATGTCCGCCCGGCGGGCGAGCGCGGCGCCAAGCCCGATCACGTAGGTCTCGTTGCCGGTCCGTCGCCGACCCACCACGTGCGCGTCCAACCCGACATGGAGCGGCCGGGCGGCTACCATCCGGCGACTGGCTGCGTCACGACCACCGCCGAGGGAGCACGTTCCGAGTATGCCCAGCGCGCTCATCACCGGCATCACCGGCCAGGACGGGTCGTACCTCGCCGAGCACCTGCTCGACCTCGGGTACCGGGTCGTCGGCCTCATCCGTCGCTCCAGCGAGGACGGCAACGGTCGGATCGCCCACCTGCGCGACCGCGTGACGCTGCTCCAGGGCGACCTGCTCGACCAGGCGTCCCTGGTCACCGCGCTCCGCGTCGCGCGCCCGGACGAGGTGTACAACCTCGCGGCCCAGAGCTTCGTGCCGACGTCGTGGACCCAGCCGGTGCTCACCGGTGAGGTGACCGGGCTGGGTGTCACGCGTCTCCTGGAGGCGATCCGCCAGGTCGACGAGGGCATCCGGTTCTTCCAGGCGTCCTCGAGCGAGATGTTCGGGAAGGTGCGCGAGGTGCCCCAGACGGAGGCGACGCCGTTCCACCCGCGCAGCCCGTACGGGGTCGCCAAGGCGTACGCCCATCACCTGACGGTCAACTACCGCGAGAGCTTCGGCCTCTATGCCGTGGCTGGGATCATGTTCAATCACGAATCCCCTCGCCGGGGCATCGAATTCGTCAGCCGCAAGATCACGGACGCCGCGGCACGGATCTCGCTGGGTCTGGCCGATGAGCTGCAGCTGGGTAACCTCGACGCCGAGCGCGACTGGGGGTATGCCGGCGACTACGTCCGGGCGATGCACCTGATGCTCCAGCAGGACGACCCGACCGACCTGGTCATCGCCACCGGTATCGCGCACTCGGTGCGCGAGCTCTGCCAGGTCGCGTTCGAACGCGTTGGGCTCGATCATCGGGATCACGTGGTCGTCGCCGCCGACCTGCATCGACCGGCCGAGGTGGATCATCTGCGCGGCGACGCGACGCGGGCGGAGCGGCTGCTCGGCTGGAGCGCGACCGTCGGGTTCGTCGAACTCATCGAGCGCATGGTCGACGCCGATCTCGATCGACACCGCGGACGGCTCGCCGCCGGGGCCATGGCTCGCTGACCTGCCGCCGCCGTCACGCTCCCAGGCGCTTCCCTCACGGGCGTCCTGAGCGACCGCCCAGCCGGGGCACCGCCACCCCGACCGTGGCCGATAGCCAGGGGATCCGCGCGATGATCATGGTCAGGACCGTTGCCACGAGGAGCGTGATGGCCGTCTGGACGAGGAAGGCGACGAACATCGGCAGCGGGCCATGGACGAGCGGCGTGAACCGGTTGGCGTAGGTGAGGATCGCCGGATGGATGAGGTAGATGCCGAATGTCAAGCCGGCCCACGCGATCACCCAGCGGGGCGCCTGCGGCAGGTAGGTCCGCGCTGACAGGAAGATCGCGAGCGCGGCGATCACGGTGAGGGGCGTCTGGTAGGAATAAAGGATGGTTTGATCGCGTGTCCCTGACCACGCGACGAGCGCGGCAGTCCCGAGAGCAGTGGCGGCGATCGCGGCGATGGCCACGAGCGGGGCATAGCGAGCACCGGAGGGCAGGGCCATCCGGAACAGCCACGCACCGGCCAGGTAGTAGCCGAGGTAGCGCGACCACATCTCGATCGCGTTGGCCGAGTGGCCGAGACCGACCTCGAGCAGCAACCGGGCCAACAGCGCCCAGATGAGCGCCGCGATGGTGACCCAACCCAGTGTCCGGTCCGAAGCCTGGTCCACGAACGGGCGCAGCACCGGCGTGATGGCGTACAGGCCGATGATCGCGAACAGGAAGTAGAGGTGGTAGTACGGGTAGCCGCTGATGAACTCGGCGGCGAATTCGGGCGGCGTCGTCGTCCGGCCGCGGACCGCGTTGCCGTACCACCAGTAGAACAGTGACCAGGCGATGAGCGGCACCCCGACTCGGGCGATCCGCCGCGCGAGCGACTGGCCGTCCCATGTCGGCGCCTCCCGCCGGCCCAGCGCCAGGGCCCCGCTGACCATGATGAAGACGGGCACGCACCAGCGTGACGCCGAGTCGGCGATGTTGACCCAGGCCCAGGTGTGCGACTCGAGACGGTCGTGGGCGAAGGAGACCGGGCTCAGGACGTGCAGGACCACGACGCCGATGATGGCCGCGACGCGCAGCCATTCCAGCCAGCCGATGATGGTCGGGCGCGCCACGAATGACAGGGTACCGGTGGCGGCGAGCGGCGATCGGCTGGTTCTGTCGTTCGCTCGAGCTCGGGACGCGGGCCACGGCGTGCCGGCTTCGCCCGTACCATGAAAACCGATGAGGATCGCGATCATGGGAACACGCGGCGTGCCGGCCGCGTACGGCGGGTTCGAGACCTTCGCCGAACAGCTCGGTGCGCGGCTGGTCGAACGCGGCCACGAGGTCACGGTGTACGGGCGTTCGCACAGTGTCCCGGCGGGGTTGCGGGAGCACCGCGGGATGCGCCTCCGGGTCCTGCCGACGATCCGTCACAAGTATCTCGATACGGTCGCGCACACCGGACTCTCCGTGCTCGATGGACTCTTCCGCCGCTTCGACGTCGTGCTCATCTGCAACAACGCGAATGCGCCATTCGCGTTGGTTCCCCGCCTGGCCGGCGCAAAGGTCGCGCTGAACGTCGACGGCCTCGAGTGGGAACGAGGCAAGTGGAACCGGCTCGGGCGCTGGTACTACCAAGCCTGCGCGTGGCTGTCACCCAAGCTGCCGATCGTGCTGGTCTCCGACGCGCGCGTGATCGCGCATTGGTTCGAGACGCGGTTCGGTAAGCCCACGGTGTACATCCCGTACGGCAGTGACGCCCAGCGGCTACCGCCCGGCGAGACGCTCGCGCGGTTCGGCCTCGAGGCCGGGCGATACCTCCTGTATGTCAGCCGCCTCGAACCCGAGAACAACGCCCACACGGTCATCGAGGCGTATCGTCGGGCGGGCGGCCTCGACGGTCTCGGCGCGCCCCTGGTGGTCGTCGGTGATGCGCCCTACGCGACCGAGTACAAGGCGGGCCTCGAGGCGGCCGCGACCGCGACGCCTGGCGTCATCCTGACCGGATATGTCTTCGGCGACGGCTACGCCGAGCTGCAGTCCAATGCCATGGCCTACGTCCAGGCCACCGAGGTCGGTGGCACGCATCCGGCGCTCGTGGAGGCCATGGGCCGCGGCGCAACGATCATCGCCAACGACGTCCCGGAGCATCGTGAGGTCCTCGGCGACGCGGGCCGCTACTACGCACGGAACGACCCCGACGCGCTCGCGGCCGAGCTCAGGGCCGTCGCCGCCGACCCGCTGCTGCGCGAGTCCCTGGCCCATGCGGCCGCGGAACGGGCCAGGAAGAATTTCTCCTGGGAGCACGTCACCGACGAGTACGAGCGTCTGTTCCGGCGGATGCGAGGCGGCCCCTCTCGATGACTTAGAATGCCGCCCACCGATCCATGATCCCCCCAAGCTCGGAGCCGCCTTGACCACGGCTATCCTCGTCGCCGGGCTGCTCATGGTCGCCGCCCTTGCGGTGGCCTGCGTGCGGAGCTCCTGGCGCCTCCCGGCCCTCGCGTTCGGGGCGCTCGCGATCCCGGGAAATGTCGACGATCTGCTGCCGCAGATGACACTGGACCCGCATGACATCCGGGACACGCTGGCACCGGTCGTCACCTCGCTCGACGTGCTCATCGCCTGGGCCGTGGTGCTCACGCTCCTCGAGCGGCGCTCCCTCGGGAGCACGGCCACGCGGCTGGTGCTGCTGGCGATCGGCTTCGCGACCGTGGCGTCAGTCACGGTGTTCGTCCATCTCGCCGAGGGCCTCGACCCGGCCGCGGGGATCCGTGGCTTGGTCCTCGTCTGGCGGATCCCCGCGCTGCTCTACCTGGCGCTCGCCCTGCGGACCGAGCTCGGCTCGGGCCGGCTCCTCGGGCTGGCTATCGTCGCCGGCGGGGTGATCCTGCTCGGTAACGGGATCTACACGACCCTCTCTGGCGAGCTCGAGCGCTTCACGGCCAAGACGTTCGGGCGCAACGGGTTCGCGATCGCTCTTTCCGTCGTCTCGGTGGTCGGTGCCGGCATGGCGTTCGAGCTGTGGTCGAAGGCACGGACCAACATCGAACGGTTGGGGGCGATCGGCTGCGGGGCCGTTGCGAGCGCCTGCCTGTACGGGATGTCGGCCACGGGCACCCGGATGGCGTTCCTCGTGATCCTCTTCGCCGCGGCGGCCGCGCTGGTGTTGTATCCGGGGCGCATCGGCCGCCGCCAGCTCCGGGGCATCGCCATCACCGGCGCGATCGCGGTGGCCGTGCTGGCCGCCTCGGTCCTGTTCACGACTGCCGGTGGCCGGACCGTGAGCGTCATCACCGACCCCGAGACCACCGTCGACGTCGTGACGGATCCCGGCGACACGCCAACCGAGACCGAGATCCGATCGCGCGGCGAGTTCTGGGACCTGGCGATCGAGATGGCGCAGTCGGCACCGTTCGTGGGCGTCGGCCCCTTCCAATGGAACGTCCTTCGCTACCAGCTCGACCCGACCGGTCCGGTCGTCGTCGCCGACGCGCACGAGTCGTATCTCCACATCGCGGCGGAGTACGGCTTCATCGTCCTCGGGCTGTACCTGGCCCTCCTCGCCGCCTGCGGGCTCCGCACCCTGTGGTCGATCATCTCGCGGTCGAACCGGATGTCCATCGGCTGGGCCGGCATGGGGATCGTCATCGGCGCGGCGGTGATCCCGCTGGCGGCCACGACGAATGCGCACGTCATCAACCCACGCAACGGGCCATTGGAGTGGCTGCTCATCGGGGCGGCCACCGCGATCGCCGTGTCCCTGGCGGAGCGGTCCGGGTCGTTCGCGGAGCAACCGGTGGCCGTCCCCAGCGGAGCAACGACCGCCCCACCGACATGAGCCTGAGCTTCGAGGGCCTCCGCGAGTGGGCCATCGACCGGGCGACCGATTGGGCGCTCGATCCCGACGGCACCGACCGGCTCGCGATCGGCGACCTCGCGCCCGCGTGGCCACTGCGCGTCGAGGTCTTCAACCTGCTCCTGCCGGTGGCGACCGTGGCCTCCGGCCGTCCCTCGGATCTGGAGGGCACCGGGCTCAAGGGCGCGTTGAAGGCCCGCGGCGCGGACCGAGCCGCCCGCCTGATCGCCCTGGAGGTGCAGGCACGCATCCGCACGCCGGCCGGGGTGGGCCCCCGCCCGATCGCGTTCCTGTCCGAGCTCGCGACCCCGTCGAGTCTCGAGCCGATGCTCGCCGTCGCGGCCGCCCTGCCGCCCGACGCCTACCGCCCGGTCAGCGCCGATCCACGGGCCAGCCAAGCGTGGCACGCCGCCGGCGCGGACCCGCTGCCGTTGGTCGGTGATTGGCGCGCCGCCGTCCGAACCAGGGGCCGCGCCGTTCCTGCCGCCCGTCGTCGCTGGACGGCGCTCGTGGCACGGCCACCGCGGTTCGAGCTGGAAGGCCGCGACCTCGCCGCCCAGGCGCTGCCGCGCCTTGCGCCCCTCGTCCGGCGCTCGGTGCCGTGGCTGGCCGTCGAGCGCGAAGGACTCGCCCGCCGCCTCGATGCCCTGCGCCCACGCTGGCTAGTCCTGGCTAGCGACCAGCATCGGCTCGGCCGCCTGGCCGTGGATCTGGCGCACGAACGGGGCATCCGGACCCTGGTGCTCCAGCATGGCCTCCCCCAGTACCGGCTCGGATTCCTCCCGATCGTCGCCGATGAGCTCGCGACCTGGAGCGAGACCTCGGATGCGTGGCTCCTGGCCGGAGGAGCACCCCCGGATCGACTCGTGCGCCTGGGCAATCCCCGGCTCGATGCCCTGGTCCGTACCGATCGCTCGGTCGCCGGATCGCAGGTCGCCACGGAGCGCGACGCCAACGGCCGGCCCCGGCTCCTTCTGGCCCTGAGCCCGAACGACCTCGAACGCAACCTGGCGCTACTCGATCTGGCGCTCGGCTGGCTCGGGGCGGAGGCGGCGGGGAACCTCATCGTGAAGCTGCATCCGGGCGACGGCCGTTGGGATGCCGTCCGCCGGCGCGTCTCGGCCGATCCGTCAGCGGTTCGTGTCAGCCTCGCCCGGCACGAACCCCTGTACCCGCTGCTCCACTGGACCGACCTCGTCCTGCTGCATCGTTCGACCGTCGCCATCGAGGCGCTGGCGGCCGGTACGCCGGTCGCGGTCGGAGCCGTCGGGGGCCCGTCCGAGGATGACGCCCTGCCCGCCGACCTCGATCTGCCGGAGGTCGGCGAGTCCGCCGCGCTGCGAGACCTCGTGCGGGAGGTCTCGGATCCGGCGGCGCGGGCGCGATTCCTCGACGACCGCCGGGACGCCGTCGAGCGCGCGACCGGCCCGCTCGACGGCCACGTCGCCGAGCGGATCGCCGCCCACCTGCTGCGCACCGGTCCGACCTGATGCCCACGACCCGGTTCGCCACCCACGGACTGCGTCGGACCGTCGCGACCGCCGGCTGGGACCTCCCGCTCTTCGCCGGCGCGACGGCCCTGGACCAGGGCGGCCGCCTCGTGCTGAACCTCGTTGCTGCGGCGGTACTCGGGCCGGTCGACTTCGGCGCATGGGTCGCCTTGTCACTGCTGCTCCAGTACGCGGTCTTCCTCACCCTCGGGATCCCGAACGGGGCGGGACGCGAGATCCCGCGCGCCCTGGGTGCCGGCGACGCCGCCCGCGCCGACGATACGGAGGACATCGCCACTGGCGGCATCATCGCCACCGGGCTGCTCGCGGCCGTGGTGACCCTCGTGGTCGCCCCGCTGGCGGTCGGCGATGACGGCATCGGCGCCTCGACACTGATCCTGCTCGCGGTGGCGGTGTTCCTGCAGCAGGGGTTCCTCCTGGAGCAGGTCCTCTTCCGTTCCCGGCTCCGCTTCCGGCCCGCGTCCGTGCAGCTCGCGGTGCAGGGCGTGGCCGGAGCCGTCGTGGGTGTCACGCTCCTGCTCGCCGGCTGGGGGATCGACGGCCTGTTGTTGGCACGCGTGGCGGTCGTGCTCGTGGCGTTGGCAATGGCCGGCCGAACCCTGGCTCGCCGACCGCGCCCCCGCTGGGACGCCGCTCGCCTTCGGGCGTTGATGGCGATCGGTCTGCCGCTCCTGGCCGCCGGCATCCTCCTGGTCCTGCTCGTGACCGTGGATCGGTGGGTCGTGCTCGCGCTGCTGGGGCAGGAGGCGCTCGGCATCTACGGCCTGGTGGGACTCGCCGCCTCGAGCCTCCTGCTCGTCCCCACGATGATCAGCCAGCAGTTCTACCCCCGCCTGGCCTTCGCCCACGGCGAGGGCCGAGACGCGGCCACGCTGTTGCGGATGGCTCGCGGTCAGGGTCTGCTGGCCGGGATGCTGGCCGGCCTCGGGGCGCTCGCGATCGCCGTCGCGTCCTGGTTCGGCATCCCGATCTTCCTGCCCGCCTATATCGAAGCGATCGGCCCGATCCTCGTCGTCCTCGTCGGGATGGTGGCCTACAGCACGGGGTCGGCCTACGGCAATCTCCTGAGCCTGTGGGACCGCCAGCGCTACCACCTCGCGATCCAGGCGGTCGTCCTCGCGATGGCCGTCGCGCTCGGGATCGGTCTCGTCGGCCTCGGCTGGGGCATCATGGGTCCGGCCGTGGCCACGGCGAGCGCGATGGTCGCCTACGCGATCCTGCTGCATCTCGTCGTCGGCTGGATCGGGACCAGGGACGTCCCGACCGACCGGCCAACCTCGATGGGGACCGATGTACCTGCTGCTCCATAGGGCCCTGCGCAACGCCGGCGACGCGCTGATCTTCGAGCGTGGCCGCCGGTTGATCGAGACGTTCCGTCCGGATGAGCCCCTCGAGGTCGCGGAGGGCTGGCGCCCACTCGCCGACCAGGTCCGGGCGAGTGTCCTGCGGTCGGCCCGGGCGGTCATCGTGGTCGGCGGGCCGGGCTACGGCAACGGCCTGCCGGGGCGCTATCCGCTCGGACTCGATGCCCAGCGCGATCCGCCGCTCGTGCTCCTGGCCCTGGGAAGCTCCGTCGTCCCGGGAACCGCGCGACAGCTTGCGTCGTTCCGGTTCGACGGGCCGTCACGGGCGTTCGTCGATGGGGTGGCTGGGCGGACCGCGCACCTCGGAGCGCGCGACCGGACGACGGCGGACATCCTCGCCGCCAACGGGTTCGACCGGGTCCTGATGACCGGCGATCCGGCGTGGTACGACCTCGCCCACCTTGACGATCCGATCCACCGACCCTCGGCCATCGGGAGCCTCGCCTTCACCCCGCCGGCCAACCCGCTGTACTTCGACCAGGCGGTCCGGCTGGCCCGTGCACTGGCGGCCGCTTTCCCGAGCGCCAAGGGCTCCGTCGTCCACCACCGTGGGGTCCAACGGCCGTTCACGAGGCTGGCCGACGATCTGGGCTGGCAGGACGTCGACATCACCGGCTCGGCCGAGGGCTTCGAGCGATTCGATGCCGTCGACCTGCACGTCGGCTATCGCGTCCACGCGCACCTGTACGCGATCAGCCACGGGATCCCGAGCTACCTCATCGCCGAGGACTCGCGCGGCGTCGGGATGCTCCGGACGCTCGGTCCGCTGGGCTTCCAGGGGTTCGGCGAGCGGGCGGACGGCCCGCTGTATCGGCTCGCGCTGCGCTACCTGCCACGCATCGCGAACGCGTACCGCCCGGTGACGCACCGACTCGGGCGACCGGTGTCCATTGCCTTTCGGATGCCCGACGTGGCGGACCGCATGGTCGAACGCGTGCGAATCGACCTGGTCAGGGGCTTTCCCGGCCACGAGGCCGCGCGGGACGTCGTCCGTGCCACGCTCCCGACCATGCGCACGATGATCGAGTCACTGCCGTGACGGCCGACGACGCCGCCGTGCCCCGGGTGGCCGGGCCACGCGCGGTCGTGATCATCCCGGCCCGCGGGGGCTCCAAGGGGATCCCGCGCAAGAACCTCCGATCCCTGCGTGGGCAGCCGCTCATCGCCTACGCCATCCGGGCGGCACTCGGCTCGCGCCACCGGCCGGATGTGGTCGTCAGCAGCGACGACGATGAGATCCTCGGTGCCGCCCGCCGACTCGGGGCCCTGACCCACCGGCGCGATCCCGTCATGGCCGGCGACGCCACCACACTCGACGCGACGATCTGCGCCGCCTACCCCGAGATCGCGGCGAGCCTGGGCCGCGAGCACGACGTCATCGTCACGTTCCAGCCGACCTCGCCGCTCGTGCGCAGCGCGACGCTCGACCGGGTCATCGATCGGCTGCTGGAGGATCCGAGCCTCGACACCGTCCAGACGGCCGTCGACGACACGCACCTCACCTGGACCAGGCGGGACGGTCGGTACGAGCCGCTCTATCGAGAGCGTGTCAACCGCCAGTACCTCGATCCGGTCTACCGCGAGACCGGCGGCCTCATCGCCTGCCAGCGCGGTCTCATCGCCAGCGGCAGCCGGTTCGGCCAGCGGGTCGACCTCGTGCTCGTGAGCGGCGGCGAGGCGATCGACATCGACACCCGCGACGACTGGGCGCTGGCCGAGTACCACCTGGCCCATCGCGACCTGCTGTTCATCGTGTCGGGCTATCCCGAGATCGGGCTGGGCCACGTCCAGAACGCCCTCGCCATCGCCAACGAGCTCGTGCGTCATCGGGTGCGGTTCCTCGTCGATGCCCGGAGCGATCTCGCCGAGCAGGTCCTGGCGGCGCATCACTACGAGGTGATCCGCTCCACCGGCGACGACCTCGTCGGCGACGCGATCGGGCTGGCGCCCGACGTCGTCATCAACGATCGCCTGGACACCACAGCCGAAGCCACGACCCGGCTCAAGGCGGCCGGTATCACGGTCATCTCGTTCGAGGACCTCGGCGACGGCGCGCGTGAGGCGGACCTGGTGATCAACGCCATCTACCCGGAGGCCGAGCCCCGACCCGGCCACCACGTGGGCGCTCGATACTTCATGGCGCGACCGGAGTTCCGGGCCGTCGACCCTCGTCCGGTCGACGAGACCGTTCGGCGCGTGCTCGTGACCTTCGGCGGGGTCGATCCGTCGGACCTGACGGCGCGGGTCACCCGCTCCATCGCGCCGGTCGCGGCCGAACGCGGCATCGTCATCGACGTGGTGCTCGGCCGCGGCTACGCGAACCAGCCACCGGCCAGCGACCCACCCCAGCTCATCGTCGAGCGCGCCGTCAGCGACATGGCCGAGCGGATGCAGGCCGCCGATATCGTCGTCACGTCGGCGGGACGCACGATCTTCGAGATCGCCAGCATCGGGACGCCGGCGATCGTGCTCGCCCAGAACCGCCGCGAGATGACCCACACGTTCGCCTCGGAGGCGCACGGATTCCGGCACCTCGGCCTCGGCTCCGAGGTCCCCGACGAAGCGATCCGACGAGCATTCGTCGACCTCGTGGACAATACGGAAGGACGTCGCGAGATGCAGCGACGGATGCTGCGCGAGGATCTGCGCGGCGGCACCGCCCGCGTCGTACGCTTGATCGAGGAGGCCATCGAACGCGCATGAGACTCATCGAGGTGTTCGCCGCGCACCGGCCCGAGTCGGTCGTCCTGCACCGGCCGGCGATCATCGCCGAGGCCGGCGTCAACCACGAGGGCTCGATGGACACGGCGCGGCGGCTCATCGACGAGGCGGCCGGCTCGGGCGCAGACGCGATCAAGTTCCAGACCTACAAGGCGGACACGATCGCCGCGCGCAACAGCCCCGCGTACTGGGACACGAGCAAGGAGCCGACCACCAGCCAGCACGAGCTGTTCAGCCGGTACGACAGCTTCGGCCCGGCCGAGTACGAAGCGCTGGCCCGCCACTGCGAGACGGCCGGGATCGAGTTCCTGAGCACGCCCTTCGACGTGGAGTCGGCCGCCTACCTCGCCGACCTGATGGACGTCATCAAGGTCTCCTCCTCGGACCTGACGAACCTGCCGTTCATCGACATCCTGTGCGGGTACGGCAAGCCGATCCTCCTGTCCACCGGGGCGTCGGACCTGTGGGAGATCGGGCAGACGGTCGATCGCATCCGGGCGCACGGCAACCAGGTCGCCCTCCTGCACTGCATCCTCAATTACCCGACCGCCCACCACGACGCGAACCTCGGCATGCTCCTGGACCTGCGCCGCCACTTCCCGGACGCTGTCCCGGGCTACTCGGACCACACCGTTCCCGACGCGGAGATGACCGTGGCCACGACCGCCGCGCTACTGGGTGCCGCGATCATCGAGAAGCACTTCACCCACGACAAGACGCTGCCCGGCAACGACCACTATCACGCGATGGACCAGCGCGACATGGCCGACCTCGGTCGTCGCCTCGACGAGCTGTGGGCGATCCTGGGACGGTTCGACAAGGCCGCCCTGCCCGGCGAGGCCCCGGCCCGCGAGCACGCCAGGCGCAGCCTCGTGGCCGCGCGCGACATCCCAGCCGGTACCGTCATCACCCCCGACGACCTGACCTGGAAGCGACCCGCCCACGGCATCTCGCCGCGCCATTACGATGAGGTCGTGGGGCAGACCGCCGCCGTCGACATCTCCGCCGACGACCTCCTTCGCTGGTCGATGCTGGCCTGATGGCACGCTTAGCGTTACGGCCGCCGTCCGGAGGGGCCCGTCCGACCCGATGATCCGCCGACACGCCGCCGCGCTGCACCTGGCCCTCATCGTCGCCGACGTCGCCAGCGCGTTCGGCCTGTTCGTGGTCATCAGCATGATCCGCTTCGGCGACGCCTGGCTCGAGGTCTGGCGGCAGGCGCAACTCGAGGCGCCCATCGCGGCGGCGATCTACGCGGCGGCCTGGGGCAGCCTGTTGTGGGTCCTCGGCATGTACCGACTGCGAGCGCGCTGGACGCTGCGCTCCGAGATCCTCGACGTCGGGCGAGCCGGTGTCCTGCTCGGGCTGATCACGTTCTCGGCCCTGTTCGTCCTCAAGTTGCCGGACGTCAGCCGGCTGTTCATCCTTTGGCTGCTCCTGGCCCAGGTCGTGCTCACGGTCGTCTCCCGGGCCGCGATCCGGAGTCTGCTGCGCGGCCTCCGCGACCGTGGGTACATCCTGCGCTACATGCTGGTCGTGGGGACCGGCAAGGAGGCCCGTCGGTTCGCCGACCGGGTCGAGCGCCACCGCGAGCTCGGGCTGCGGGTCATCGGCCACCTCAGCGTCCGGCCCGGGGCCATGACGGCCGGCCGCCGGCCGGTCCTCGGCTCCCTGGACGACATCGAAGACGTCCTCCACGACCAGATCGTCGATGAGGTCGCGATCTGCCTGCCGGCCGATGAGCTGGGCCGCATCGAGCCGATCGCCCGTCTCTGCGAGGAGGAGGGCAAGATCGTCCGGATCCCGGTCGGGGAGGTTCCGGTCAGCCTGGCCGGTGGCCGGCTCGAGGACTTCGACGGGAGCAAGATCCTCTCGCTGGTCTACGGGCCGGACCGCATCCTCGGGTTCCTGACCAAGCGCGTCATCGATGTCGTGCTGGGCGGCCTGGCCCTGCTCATCCTGTCCCCGGTGCTCGCGATCGTGGCGCTCGTGGTCGCGATCGTGGACGGCCGTCCCGTGCTGTTCCGGCAGACCCGGGTCGGCTTGCATGGCCGGCCATTCCAGGTGGTCAAGTTCCGCACGATGGTGCCCGATGCCGAGGCACGACTGGCGGATCTCCAGGAACGCAACGAGATCAAGGGCCACGCGTTCAAGCTGACCGACGACCCGCGCCTGTCCCGCACCGGTCGGATCCTGCGGGCGACCAGCGTCGACGAGCTGCCCCAGCTATGGAACGTGCTACGCGGTGAGATGAGTCTCGTCGGGCCGCGGCCACCGCTCCCGAGCGAGGTCGCGATGTACGACCTGTGGCACCGCCGCCGGCTGTCGATGAAGCCGGGGATCACGGGCCTCTGGCAAGTGGAGGCGCGCCGCGACGAGGACTTCGATCGGTGGGTCGAGCTCGACCTCGCCTACATCGACCGCTGGTCGGTCTGGCTGGACCTCAAGATCATGCTCCGGACGATCCCGGCGATGCTCCAGGGCCGCTGAGGCGAACCCACTCGAACGCCGGGGCAGGCTAGTCGCTGGCGGCGTACGTGCTCGCGTCGCCGAAGATCTCGATCGACAGCTTGGCCAGGGCGTCCATGTTCAGCCGGAGCTCGTAGATCCCGCCGGTCTCCGACGGCGGCGGGACGGACGCGTACTTGCGGGGTCCGAGCACGACCTGGGTCACGGTGTCGGTGTCGATCCGCTGCGCGAGGTCGATCATCTCGCCGACACGGTCCGATGGGAAATTCGTTCGGATGGTATCGCCGGCCGCGTCGAGCAGGTCGGGGATCTGGGGCAGCACGTCGGGCTGGGTGAGTTGCTCACGGAGGGCCAGGAGGACCTGCTGCTGGCGTCGGGCGCGATTGAAGTCGTTGTCCCCGGCACCCTGACGCGACCGGACGTAGGCCAGCGCCGTCCGGCCATCGAGGCGGTGCTCCCCGGCGCTCAGCCGGAACCCGTGCTCGCCGTCGAGCCAGTTGTAGCGTGGATCGTTGATCGCGCGCGGATTGTCGATGGTCACGCCGCCCACGAGGTCGATCATCCGGCGGAAGCCGGCCAGGTCGATCGCCGCGTAATAGTGGACCGGCGCGCCGAGGAGGAAGCCGACCTCCTTGACCAGCGCGTGCAGCGGGCCGTCGGGGAACTCGTCCTTGTGGTTGCGGGCGTACGTCATGAACGAGTTGATCTTGCCGGTGTACGTCCGCCCGTCGTAGAGCGGGAACTGGGTGATGTCACGCGGGAAGCTGATGAGCGCCACATGTCCGGTGGTCGGATCGACGCTGGCCACGAGGATCGTGTCGGTCAACGATGTCGATCGGCTCTCCGCGGAGTCGATCCCGGTGAGGAGGATGTTGATGCGCGCTTCGGCGGTCTCGGGCGTGGCCTCCGGCTTCGCGTTGTACTCGTCATCCGGGGGGACGGTCTGGCCCGGCGCGACGATCGGGGCGGGCGAAACATCCGGCGACGTATCGCTCACGAAGACCCGCGAGCTCGCGTCGTAGGCCGCCCAGGCCGCGTAGCCGAGGGCGCCATGGGTCAGCACCACGAGCAGTGCGAGCACGCCGAACGTAGCCAGTGTCGGCGCATGGCGAAGTGGGTCCTTGATGCCGCCCGTCGACATCGAGTCGACGATGGCCAGCAGGCGCCAGACCGCGAGCAGCCCGACGAGGATGAGCACCGTCAGCGCGGACGAGGGCGTGAACAACAGTTGCGCGACCTGGCCCAGGCCGCCGGCCATCTGGATCAGGACGAGCAGGAGGATCCCGAAGACGGGCACGGCGAACAGGATCGCCGCGCGCGCTCGGCCGCCGTACCAATGACCGAGGCCCGGCCAGAGGAACGACAGGAACGCCGCGACGTGCGGCGATCGTTCGCGCCGCGTGGACGGTTGGTGAGCCATGGTTCTCAAGTCGCGCGGAAGTCTACCATCGGTCGCGCCGTCGGCCGTCAGGGGTCGGCGACGATGCGGAACCGCCCTATGACGACTTGTGGGTCACCTTGGTGCCCTTGGGCACGATCTGGAAGAACGTCCGACCCCGGACCAGCGGGATCTCCTTCCCGTTCTTGTCGACGAGTCGCGTCAGCGAGGTGTCGGTCGGCTTCTCCCACCGGCCCTGCACGATCGAGCCCTCGCGGTACACCCAGGCCTTGCCACTGCCGACCGAACCGACGACCGGGCGCGCGTGGCCGGGCTCGATGGTCGAGTCGACCCGATACGGCATGAACAGCACCACGACGTTGCGGGTCGTGACCCGCTTGCCGTCGGCCGGATCGATCTGGGCAGCGCCGTCGACCGAGCGGCGATACATGCCGGACTTGCGGTCGTAGCGATAGCTGATGACGTTCGTGCTGTACGGGATGCGGATGGTCTGCGTCGCGGGTCGGTCCGCGGCGGGCAGCGGGTCGATGAACGTGCGCCGGGCCAGGGTCGCGTCCATCTTCGCCGGGCCCTTGAGCCGCTTGACCTGCGCCCACAGCGCCCTGGTGTTCGTGTAGCCGTTGTGCGGGGCACGGCGGGACTTGATCCGATGGAAGGCCTTGGCGCCCCTGCCGAGCGCATTGACGTCGGTGAACCAGCGCCCGTTGTAGCGATCGAGGTACTGATGCGTCTTCCAGTCGCCGCCGTAATGGGCGATCGCCGCGTGCACCTCCTCGGCCCAGTGGACGAAGTACATCCGGCCGCTGCGGACCGGCCCGATGTCCTTCGCATCCAGGGATTGGAACACCATCATGTAGCGGGTCTCGAAGCCGTCCGCCGGTGCCTGGTAGACGACCGAGGCGGCGTTGAAGCCCGACTGCGGGCGGGCGCGCCGCGCGTCATCGATGAGCACGGCGAGCGGCAGGCGGGTCGCCTTCGCCGGAGCGACGGGCAGCCCATCCAGCGCGCCGACCACGGGTGGGGCCGGCGTCGGCGTCGGCGTGGGGCTCGGGGTCGGTTCGGGCGTCGGTGACGGCGTCGGCGTCGGGCTGGCGGTCGGCACGGCCGTCTGCGTGACGACGACGACCGGCGTCTCGGTCGGAGCCACCCCGCCGCAGGCAGCGACGAGCAGCACCACCAGGACGGCGGTCAGAAAGGGGCGAACCGCAGGCGGGCGGCCACCGGTGACGGGAAGGCGGTGCATGCCCGCATTCTGGACTGCACCGAACATCACCGGACCCATCCGAAGGTACCGGTCAGGGCTGGGCCTCCATCACATCATCACCAGGCCGCCGTCGACCGCAAGCACCTGCCCGGTGATGTACCCCGCCTCGTCGGAGGCGAGGAACGCGACGGCGTTGGCGATCTCCTCGGTCGTGCCGAAACGGCCCAGCGGCGTCCGGGACGTGATCTCGTCCTTGAGCGCGTCGGGCAGGTCCTGGGTCAGCTCGGTCAGCACGAACCCCGGCGCGACCGCGTTGACCGTGATGCCCCGCGAGGCGAGCTCGCGGGCCGTGGCCTTGGTCAGACCGATGAGCCCGGCCTTCGCGGCGCTGTAGTTGGCCTGTCCGGTCTGGCCGGCCTGGCCGGAGACCGACGTGATGTTGATGATCCGGCCGCCACGGGCCTTGAGCATCGGCCGGGTCACGGCCTTGGTCATGAAGAAGGCCCCGAACAGGTTCGTCTCGAGGACCTCGCGCCAGGCCTCGACGCTCATCCGCATGATCAGGTCGTCGCGGGTGATGCCGGCGTTGTTGACGAGGATGTCCAGCTTGCCGAACGCCTCGAGGGCCGCCTTGACGACGCCGTCGGCCGCCTCCGCGTCCGCGACATCGCCCTGGATCGCCAGCGCCCGGCGACCGAGCCCCTCGATCGCGGCCGTCGTCTCGGCGGCCGCGGCGGCGTTGCCCTTGTAGCTGAAGGCGACGTCGGCCCCCTGGCCCGCCAAGCGCAGCGCGATCGCCTTGCCGATGCCGCGCGACCCACCGGTCACCAGCGCCGACCGGCCGGTCAGGTCGATCATGCGTGGACCTCCTTGTGGGCCGGCTCCGGCTCACCCGGCGCGACGTCGTCGAGCGGGATGTCGAGGCCGCCCGGCTGGGCCATGATCGCGGCCAGGGCATCGGGGATCGGGTCGACCGAGTCCCAGTCGACCGGCAGCCGGACGTGGATCTCGTCCGGGTCGACCGCGGCATCGCCGGCGATGCCGCGGGCCGGATCGGCGGTCCATTGGATCGTGACGGCGCCGCTCGTGAACCCGGCCCCGAAGGCCACGAGCACGACGTTGTCGCCGACCTGGACGCGGCCCTCGTTGACCGCCTCGGCCAGGGCGATCGGCACCGACGCGGCCGAGGTGTTGCCGTACTTGTCGAGGTTCACGTACATCCGCTCCATCGGCAGGTCAAGGCCCTTCGCCACCGCCTCGACGATGCGGATGTTGGCCTGATGCGGGATGAACAACGCGATGTCCGACGGATCCAGTCCGGACCGGCGGACGCTCTCGAGCGCCGTCGTCGCCATGGTCTTCGTGGCGAACCGGTACGTCTCCTTGCCCTCCATCCGGATGTAGTGCTCGCCGCGGGCGATGGTCTCGGCCGAGGGCGGGCTCTTCGCGCCACCCGCCGGCAGCCAGATCATGTAGGCGCCCTGCGGGTCCGTCGTCATCTCGATGCCGAGGCCGCCGCCCGGGTCGTCGCTGGCCGACAGCACGACGGCTCCCGCTCCATCTCCGAAGAGGATGCAGGTGCTGCGGTCGGTGTAGTCGAGGAAGCGCGTGAGCAGCTCTGCGCCGATGACGAGGACGTGCGTCGCCATCCCGCTCGCGATGTACGCCTGGGCCGAGGCGTAGGCGTAGACGAACCCGGAACAGGCTGCCGCAACGTCCATCGCCGCGGCCTTCGTGTTGCCGATGGCCTCCTTGACCAGCGCCGCCGTCGACGGCATCCAGTAATCGGGCGTGAGCGTCGCCAGGAGGATGAGGTCGATGTCGTCGGGCTCGATACCCGCCGTGCGGATGGCCCGCATCGAGGCGACCGCGGCCATCGAGGCGGTCGTCTCGTGCGCGGCCGCGACTCGTCGCTCGCGGATGCCCGTGCGCGCGACGATCCATTCGTCGTTGGTGTCGACCATGCGCTCGAGGTCGTGGTTCGTGAGGACCTGCGACGGCACGTACCGGCCCCAGCCGGTGACGTGGGCGCGACGCTGCTGCGGGAGGGGGGCGTTCACAGGGGTTCCACCTCGATGAGCGGCTGCTTCGCCTTGACCAGCGTGCCGCTCTCCGGCACGACCCGGACGACCCGTCCGGCAAGGTCCGACTTGATCTCGTTGAACAGCTTCATCGCCTCGATCAGGCCGATGACCTGGCCGACGGCGACCTCACGCCCGACCGCGACGTACGGGGCCGAGCCGGGCGCCGGGGAGGCATAGAAGATCCCGGTCAGCGGCGCCTTCACCGAGGGTCGGGCATCGACGACGGCCGTGGTGTTGGCGGCTGCGGCGGGGGCGGAGGGGTCCGACGCCGCTCCGGCCGAGGCCGTGGACACGGGGACGGCGCTCAGCGGCGGGGGAAGCGCCGCCGGCTTGCGCAGGACCAGGGCCGTGCCTCCCGACTCCACCTCGAGTTCGGTCAGGTCGGAGCGATCCAGGAGCACGGCGAGCCGGTCGATGAGCCCGAGCAGGTCGACGTCGCCGCTGTCACGTGGCGCAGGCACCGGCGCGAGCGCGGCCGGATCCGGACCTGGCCCGACCGCCATCGGCGGTGCGCCATCGGCCAGGTCGTCGATCGCCTCGGAGCCAGTGAGCTCGTCGCTCATTCGCTCCACCGCCGGAAGACGAGGGCCGTGTTCTGGCCGCCGAACCCGAACGAATTGGAAAGGCCGACGGCGATGTCGCGCCTCGCGGCCTGGCCGGTGACGATCTCGAGCCCTTCGGCCTCGGGGTCCGCATCGGTCAGGTTGATCGTCGGCGGGACGCAGCCCTCGCGGATCGTGAGGACCGTGGCGATGGCCTCGATCGCCCCGGCCGCGCCCAGGGTGTGCCCGAGCATCGACTTGTTGGCCGTGATCGGCACGTCGGCGGCATGCTCGCCGAGGATCGTCTTGATGGCCTGCAGCTCGGCCTTGTCGCCCTCCGGTGTCGAGGTCGCATGCGCGTTCACATGATCGACGTCGGACGGCTCGAGTCCGGCTTTCACGAGCGCCCGGCGCGCCGCCCGGACCGCGCCGATACCACCGGGAGCGGGCAACGTGATGTGCGAGGCATCCGCCGTCGCGCCGTAGCCGACGAGCTCCGCCAGCGGCGTCGCGCCACGAGCCAGGGCGTGGGCCAGCTCCTCCAGGACGAGGACGCCGGCACCCTCACCGACCACGAAGCCGTCCCGGCCGGTGTCGAACGGACGGGAAGCCGCCGTCGGATCCTCGTTGCGCGTCGAAAGCGCACGCATCGCGGCGAACCCGCCGACGAGGGCTTCGTAGATCCCGGCCTCGGTGCCACCCGCGATCATGATGTCCGCGTCGTCGCGCCGGATGGTCTCGGAGGCCTCGCCGATCGCATGGCCACCGGTCGCACAGGCGGAGACCGTCGCAAAGTTGGGACCGGTCATCCCGAAGTTGATGGCGATCTGGCCGGCACCGGTGTTGGGGATCCCCATCGGGATGAGGAACGGGCTGATGCGGTCCGGCCCACGCAGGGCGTTGGTCGAGAAGCCGTCGTTGAGGGTCCCGACACCCCCCAGGCCGGTCCCGAGGATCGCCCCGGTGCGCTCGGCGAGCGTGCCCTCGAGGCGGTCCGGGAGTCCGGCCTGGTCCATCGCCTGGCGCGCGGCGACGAGCCCGAACTGGATGTACCGGTCGGTCCGGCGCTGGTCCTTGCGGTCGAGGACGCGGCTGGAGTCGAAGTCGCGCACCTGGGCGGCCACCCGCACGCTGAGCCGAGACGGATCGAAGGCATCGATGGTCGTGACGCCCGACCGTCCCGCGAGCAAGCCGTCCCAGGTGCTCGCCACGTCATTGCCGAGCGCCGTCAGCATGCCCATCCCGGTCACGACCACGCGGCGATCGGTCATCGGACGAGCTTCCCGGTGCGGACCGTTGCGGCCCGGTACACGTCCCCGGCCAGTCCGCGGGCCGAGATCGCATTGGCCACGGACAGCACATCGAACGTCGTGCGCCGGATCTCGGCGCTGACCGCGCCGTCTTCGATGTCGATGAGGGCCCACGAGGCGGTCGGGTCGCCATCGAAGACGTAGCCCGCCGATCCGTCGTTGACGATGATCTTCCAGCCGAGATCGCGCACCTCGGGCAGGTGGGTGTGGCCGCAGACGATGACCCGGGCATCGGTCCGGGCGACCCGTTCGATGGTCACGGACGCCTCGAGGCCCTGATCGAAGCCGGCGGTCTGCGACCCCGGCGAGCCGTGGCAGACGAGCACGAGCGTGTCGTCGTCGGCGCGCCAGCGGCGCTCCGAGGGGAGGCGGCGCAACCAATCGAGGCGCTCCGCTCCGAGTGCGTCATGCGCCCATTCCGCGGCATCCACGATCGCATCCGGGACCCCGTCGGTCATCCACGGGAACGCGGCGGCGTAGTCGAAGTCGGCGGCGGCGATGTCGGTGTTGCCCCCGACCACGAGCGCACCGTCGTCCGCGAGACTGCGCAGGACGTCGACCACGAGCGCGGGCTCCGGGCCGTTGAGGACGAGGTCGCCGGCGACCAGCACGGCATCAGGCTTGACCTTGGCGACGTCCGCGAGCACGGCCTCGAGCGCGGTCGCATTGCCGTGGATGTCGGACAGGGCCGCGATGCGGCTCATCGCAGGACCCCGGCCGGCGGGATGATGAAGCTCAGCAAGCCCTCGCAGGCGACCTCGCCGTCGACGCTGGCGACACCGCGTCCGCGTCCGAAGCGCGAGCCGAGCTTCTCCATCGTGACCTCGAGGCGGAGCGTGTCGCCGGGGGTGACGATGCGCTTGAACCGGACCTCGTCGATGCCCGCGAAGAGACCGATCCGATCGCCGAAGCCGGGCTGCTTGGCGACGTACACGGCCATCGTCTGGGCGAGTGCCTCGACCTGGAGGACGCCCGGCATGACCGGCAGGCCCGGGAAGTGCCCCGCGAAGTACCACTCGGTGGCGGTGACGCCCTTGAGGCCGACGATCCGCTTGGCCTCGGGGTCGTACTCGACGATCCGGTCAACGAGCAGGAACGGGTGGCGATGCGGGATCAGGGACTCGATCTCGCGGACGGTGTGGATCGTCCCGTCCGTTCGGGTGGCCGCCTCGGGCGCAGCAGGCGCCGGTGGCGTCTCGGCCGGGGGCGTCTCGGGGGTCTCGGTGATCGCGTCGGTCATGGGCAACTCCAGGTCATGTGATGGTCAGTCTGGCCGACGTGAGCGCCCGCCTGCGGGAAAGCCTATGCAGGTCTGCATGCCGGCACCCGGGAGGCGAGTCACACGCGCGCGGCCGCCGCCAGGAATGCGGCGCTTCCCACCCGGTCGAGCAGGTTGGTCGTCATCTCGCCATCGAGGAACGTCTGCGAGCTGAGGAGCGCCTTGTGGATCTCGACATTCGTGACGAGCCCGTCGATGACCAGCTCCTCGAGCGCGACGCGGCCGCGGGCGATGGCGGTCGCCCGGTCGGGGCCCCACACGACGAGTTTGCCCAGCAGCGAGTCGTAATACGGCGGCACGTCGTACCCGCTGTACAGATGGGAGTCCATCCGCACGCCCGGGCCGCCGGGCGCGAGGTAGCGCTCCACGAGACCGGCGCCGGGCCGGAATTCGTGCTCCGGGTCCTCGGCGTTGATCCGGAACTCGATGGCGTGACCGCGGAACTCGATGTCGGCCTGGGTCATGCCGAGCGGCTCGCCCGCGGCGATCCGCATCTGGGTGGCCACGAGATCGACGCCGGTGAGCATCTCCGTCACCGGGTGCTCGACCTGGATGCGGCAGTTGATCTCGATGAAGAAGAAGTCGCCCGCCCGGTCCACGAGGAACTCCAGGGTGCCGACGTTCTCGTAGCCGGCCGCGACCACGGCCCGTACCGCGCGCTCCGCGAGGTCGGCCCGGGCCGCTTCCGAGAGCGCCGGCGTGGGTGCCTCTTCCAGGATCTTCTGATGACGGCGCTGGACCGAGCAGTCGCGCTCACCCAGGTGGATGCCATGGCCATACCGATCGACCGCGACCTGGACCTCGACATGGCGGTTCTCGTCGAGCCACTTCTCGAGGTACAGCGAGTCGTCGCCGAAGGCGGCCTTGGCCTCGCTCCGGCAGACCCCGAGCACCGACTCCAGCTCGCGCGCCGTGCGAACCATGCGCATGCCCTTGCCGCCGCCACCGGCCGAGGGCTTGACCAGGATCGGGTAGCCGATCCGGTCGGCCTCGCTCAGGGCGTGCAGGTCGTCCCGCAGCATCCCGTCCGAGCCCGGGATCGTGGGCAACCCGTGGGCGCCGAGCAGCTGCCGCGTGCCGGCCTTGCTCGCGAAACGCTCCAGGACGTTGGCCGGTGGCCCGATGAACGTCAGGTCGTGGGCGGCCACCACCTCGGCGAAGCCCTCGTCCTCGCTGAGGAAGCCGTAGCCGGGATGGATGGCGTCGCAGCCCGTGACCAGCGCGGCCGAGATGACGGCCGGCGCCGACAGGTACGACCGCTTCGCGTCCGCGGGCCCGATGCAGATCGCTTCGTCCGCCAGCCCGACCGGCAGCGACTCGCGGTCGGCCTCGCTGTAGGCGATGACCGCCTCGGCGCCGAGCGCGCGGCACGCGCGCAGGATCCGCAGCGCGATCTCCCCGCGGTTGGCGATGAGGACCTTGCGGAACATCAGGCGCCCGTGCCGTTCGTGGACATCGTGATCGGGCCGAACTCGATGACCAGCAGTGCCTGGCCGTACTCGACCGCGTCGCCCGGCTCCACGAGGCTCGCGCCGACGATCCCGTCGACCGGAGCGACGACCTCCTGGGCCACGCCCAGCATGTCGACGGCACCGAGACGATCGCCGGCGCGGACCCGGGTCCCGGCCGAGACCTCGGCACGGGGCTGGTACGTGCCGACGGCCGGCGAGGTGGCCACGTTGCGATCGCTGCGCGTCGTCGTGGCCTCGAGCGGATGATGGACGGCGCGCTGGGCGCGTTCGGGCGGACGGTCAGCCCCGCGCTCGCCCGACCCACGCTCGCCGGGGCGTCGCTCGCGCGTCGAGGCGGTCGGCGTGGACGGCCCTCCCCCGGCAGGTCGGCGGAGCCGGACTCGCCAGGCGCCCTCGCGGACCTCGAGCTCGCCCAGACCGCTCGCACCGAGCTTGCCGATGAGCGCGGGCAGCAGCTCCGCGGCCAACCGGTCGATGGCGGCGTGGTCCGCGCCACGTTCAGCGGCCGTGCGGTCGGGTGGGCGGGCGTCGGACGGGAGCGGCTCGGGCACTCGCTAGACCTCCTCGCGGGCCGGCGGATCGTCGCGCGACCAGCTCTCAGGCCCGGCCATGCCGCGACGAGCCGGTTCCAGCAGATCGCGTAGGCGGTCCGTCAGACGCCGGTCGACGCGCGCAGGAACGTCGGGCTGGGCGACCTCAGTGTAGGCGCCCAGGGCCCGGTAGCGTCGGTAGCGCGATTCGACGAGCGCGTCCATCGAGAGCGCATCGAGGGCCTCGAGCCGGTCGAGGATGATGGTCTTGAGGCGTTTGGCGGTCTCCTCGGGTTCAGCGTGCGCTCCCTCGCCGGGCTCGGGGACGACGATGTCGATGACTCCGAGCGCGTGCTGGTCCTGGGCGGACATGCGCATCGCCGCTGCGGCGGCCGCCGCCGCGTCCGACGTCCGCCACAGGATCGAGGCGCAGCCTTCGGGGCTGATCACAGAGTAGACCGCGTTCTCGAGCGCGATCACGACGTCCCCGACCGCGATCGCGAGCGCACCGCCGGAGCCACCCTCGCCGGTGATGACGCTGACGATGGGCGTCCGCAGGCGACTCATGAGTCCGATCGAGCGGGCGATGGCCTCGGCGATGCCACGCTCCTCGGACTCCGGGCCGGGGTGGGCGCCCGGCACGTCCACGAACGTGACGACCGGCAACCCGAGCCGTTCGGCGAGCTCCATGACCCGCATGGCCTTGCGGTAGCCCTCGGGATGGGGCATCCCGAAGTTGCGCCGGATGTTCTCGTCCGTGTCGGCGCCCTTCTGCTGTCCGACGACGACGACCCGCCGGCCACCGATGCGGGCGAGGCCCGTGACCATCGCGTCATCGTCGCCGAACAGCCGGTCGCCGTGCAGTTCGATGAATTGGTCCGCCATGGCCTCGACGAATTCGAGGGTCCGCGGCCGCCGCAGCGTCCTGGCGAGCTGGACCCGAGCCCACACGTCGTCCCGCGCCGCGGACGCGGCCTCGGGTGACAGGGGCGTGGAGGGTTCCAGGCCGGACATCGCGTCCGTGGCGGGGACCGGGGCCGGGGGCGTGGTCGCGGCCGGCTCCGAGGCGCCGTTGCCATCGCCCGTGGCGAACTCTCCGACGCGATCGGCGATCGTGGAGAGGAACGACAGCGGCCGGAAGGCGGGCAGGTCTTCGTCCGGATCGGCGAGCGGGGCGAAGGACCCCCGCGCCGGGAGCAGGCGGAGCAGGTCGGCGATCTCGTCCCGGAGGTCCGACCGCGCCACGACCCGGTCCACGAAGCCGTGGCTGAACAGGAATTCCGCGCGCTGGAAGCCGGGCGGCAACTCGGCGGCGATCGTGCCGGCGGTGACCCGGGCACCCGCGAAGCCGATCAGGGCGTCGGGTTCGGCCAGGTTCACGTCGCCGACCGCGGCAAAGGACGCGAAGACGCCACCGGTCGTCGGGTCGGACAGCACCGAGATGTAGGGCACCCCGCCCGCGCGGAGACGCTCCAGTGCGGCCAGGGTCTTGGCCAGCTGCATGAGCGCGAGCGTGCCCTCCTGCATCCGCGCGCCGCCGGAGGCGCTCACGATGACCAGTGGCATCCGGGCGACGAGTGCGTGCTCGGCGGCACGGGTCACCTTCTCGCCGACGACCGCGCCCATCGAGCCGCCCATGAACCCGAAGTCCATGACGCACAGCGCCACGTCGGTGTCACCGATCGCCCCGATGCCCCACACCGCGGCGTCGCGCATCCCGGTCGCGAGCTGCGCGGCGGCCAGCCGGTCGGGATACGGCTTCTGGTCGACGAAGCCGAGCGCGTCGACCGACTGGAGTCCGGGGTCCCGCTCCGTCCAGGTGCCCGGGTCGAGGAGATGGGCGAGGCGGGCCGCGGCTGACAGGCGGAAGTGGTGACCGCAGGTGGTGCAGACCCGCAGGTTCTTCTCGAGCTGCTTGTTGAACAGCATCGTCGAACAAGTCGGGCACTGGGTCCACAGGTCGGGCGGGTAGACGTCGCGGCGGGCCCGGAACGAGGGCAACTTGAGTGGCATCAGGCGATCCATCCGCGAGCGACCGCTCGCACGGCGCGGAGCATCGGTTCGGTCGGGTTGTGGCTGCGGCGCCAGGCGACGTAGGCGGCCCCCGCCAGCGAGATGGCCGCGGACGTCAGGACGCCACCGATCACCATCGGGTGGACCTGGGCCGGTCGAGCCGCGAGGCCGATGCGCTCAGCACGGTCCGCGGCGGGCAGCGGAAACGGGATCACCGTGCCGTCGGGCGCCGGCCGGCCTTGCCCGCCGGCAGCGATGGCCTCCAGGCGGGCCGCAAGTCGCTCTTCGAACCGGAAGGACGGGTGGTACCGCGGCAGGCCCATCGCCAACAGCTCGGCGGTGCGCCGCAGCTCCGGCCCGACTCCCGCATCGTCCGTCGGTCGCCGAGCGAGCAACGAGTCGAGATAGCGGTCGACGACGAAAGCTTCGTTCTCTCCGTCGCGCCCCGCCTCGGGGCGGGTCACCCGCGATCCCGGGCCGGGTCGGACGCCGTCTCGCGGAGGTCGGCGGCCACGCGCCGAAGTCCCCGGTGGATGAGGACGCGGACGGCCCCCTCGGAGCGGCCGAGCACGCTCGCGATCTCCGCTGTCGACAGTTCGTGGACGAAGCGCAGGATCACGGCCCGCCGTCGGTCCCCGCCCAGCCGATCCACCGCCAGGAGCGCCGCGGTGGCCGCCTCGCGCCGGACGATCGTCCCTTCGACGTCGACCGGGTCGGGTGTGCCCGCGAGGAGGTCCAGGGGCGCCTCGGGGTGGCGACGCCGGCCGCGGCGACCCTCGGCCACGACGTTGCGTGCGATGCGGAACAGCCACAGGCGGAACGTGGAGGCACCTTCCGGGTCATCGGGGCCGGCCCGCTCCTCGAACCGTGGCAGGCCGCTCAGCGCAGAGAGGAACGTCCGCTCGGTGGCGTCCTCCGCGTCGTGATGATTGCCGAGCTCGTAGACCGCGTAGCTGTACACCTGGGCCAGGTACTTCCGATACAGGGCGTCGAAGCGCGCCGGGTCCGCTCGCGCCTCCTCCACCATCGACCGGTCGCGGTCCAGGCGGGCGGGATGCGAGCGCGCGGCCTCCTCCGGCCGTGCCACTCTCCTGAATGCCGGTCGAGCCATCGCGTTACACCCCTGCCCCGGTGGCCGCCGGCGTGGCTGGTGCGTCCGTGCCGGTGAGCCGGGCGTGGCGGATCTCGCCGATAAGCACCGGGCGCTCGCCTCCGGGCGCGCCGTCATCCTCGACCAGGAGGGCGCCGGTTGCCGCGTCGACACCGACGGCCCGTACCGTCTCGACCGACCCGTCCGGGGCGACGAGCTCCACGGCGCGGCCGGTGGTCACCTGCCGCCCAGCCCACTCCAGGTCGTCGAACCGGTCGCCCCGGAGCGCCTGGATCCGGCTGTCGAGCCCGCCCAGGAACGCGTCGAGGAGGAGACGGTGGTCGATCGGACGACCGTCCGAGGCCTCGCGCAGCGAGGTCATCGATCCCGCGAGGTTCGGCGGGAACGCCGTGGCCGCCCAGTCCGTGTTCAGGCCGATGCCGATGATCGCGCGCGGGTCCGGCCCGCCGAGGCCGTCGGTCTCGCCCAACACGCCGCCGAGCTTGCGGACGCCGTCAGGCCCGTCCGTGACGAGATCGTTGGGCCATTTCAGGCTGATGGCCCCGACCGGCGATCCGGCGGCCGCCTCGGCTGCGTCGGCCATGGCCAGCGAGACGGCCGCGGCCAGCCGCCAGACCCGCTCCGGCGCCGACCAGGTCGGCCGGAATCCGAGCGACAGGAGCAGGGCGGCGCCCCGTGGGGCGACCCACGTCCGTCCGGCGCGCCCGCGGCCGGCGGTCTGCTCGTCGGCGATCGCGAGGCAGACCTCCGGGGTGCCGTCCGCGAGCCAGCCGCGCACCACGTCGTTGGTCGAGCCGACGACGGCGAAGCGTTCCTGGCGAGCGAGGAAGTCGGTCACTGGGGTCGTGCGGCTCAGCCGGCCGCCGCGACCTCGATCGGCTCGGGTCGCTCCAGTTCGAAGGCTTCGTGCAGGGCGCGCAGGGCGGTCTCGAGCTCATCCTCGGCGATCATGCAGGTGATGCGCACCTCGGAGGTCGAGATCATCTCGATGTTCACGCCGGCATCGGCGAGCGTGCCGAACATCCGGGCGGCGTAGCCGGGGGCATTGTGCAGACCGGCGCCGACGATGCTCACCTTGGCGACCGACGCATCGGTCGTCAGCTCGCGCGCACCGAGCTCGCGAACGACCGCCTCGAGCGCCTTCTTGGCCTTGCCGAGCTCGACCTGGGGCACCGTGAACGACAGATCGGTCTCGCCGCCGTGGCCGACGTTCTGGACGATGAGGTCGATATTGACGCCGGCCTCGGCGAGCGGGTCGAAGATCGCCCGGGCGATGCCCGGTCGGTCCGGGACCGCCACGACCGTGACCTTGGCGACGTTCCGGTCGTGAGCGAGCCCCCGGACCTTGTTGCGCTGCTCCACGAGCGGGTCCTCCTTGATGAGCGTGCCGGGCGCGTCCTCGAACGAGCTCAGGACCTCGATGACGACATCGTTGACCCAGCCGAGCTCGACGGCCCGGACCTGCATGACCTGGGCGCCCTGGTGGGCGAGCTCGAGCATCTCCTCGTAGCCGATGACCGGCAGCTGCCGGGCGTTCGGGACGAGGCGTGGGTCGGCCGTGAAGATGCCACGGACGTCGGTGAAGATCTGGCAGCGGTCGGCGCGCAGGGCCGCGGCCAGGGCCACGGCCGTCGTGTCGCTGCCGCCGCGGCCCAGGGTCGTGATCTCCTGGTCGAGCGCGGACGTCGCGCTCTGGCCCTGGAACCCGGCGATGATCACGACCTTGCCCCCCTCGAGCTCGGCGCGGACGCGGCGCGGCTCGATGCCCGCGATCCGAGCACGGCCGTATGTGCCGTCGGTCGTGATCCCCGCCTGGGGTCCGGTCAGGCTGAGGGCCGGGACGCCCAGGGCATGGAGCGCCATCGAGACGAGGGTCGCGCTCTGGTGCTCGCCCGTCGCGAGGAGCACGTCGAGCTCACGAGGATCGGGGTCGTCCGTGACGGCGGCCGCGAGGCCGAGGAGCTCGTCCGTGGTATCGCCCATCGCGGACACCACGACCACGAGGTCGTGGCCAGCGGCCCGCTCACGCGCGATCCGCCGCGCGACGCGCTTGATGCGGTCGGCGCCGGCGACCGACGAACCACCGAACTTCTGGACGACGAGGGGCCTGGGCATCGCCCGTCATTCTATCGTGGCACGATTCCGGGCACTCCCGACCGACCCGCTCAGAGGACCGCCGCCATGTGCTTCGATCACGACAGCCGACCACCGATCGCCCCGATCGCGGGTGGCGCCCTGGATGGGACCCTCGTGGAGCTGGTCGCCCACGACGGCAACCGGTTCGCCGCGTTCCGGGCGCGACCGGCTTCGCCGACCGGTGCCGCGGTGGTCGTGCTCCCCGATGTCCGCGGCCTCCATCCGTATTACGAGGAGCTCGCCCTGCGGTTCGCGGAGCGGGGCGTGGAGGCGCTCGCGATCGACTGGTTCGGGCGGACGGCCGGGGCCGCCCGGCGGGGCGCCGACTTCACGAACCCGCCACATGTGGCACAGACGACGTGGGCCGGCATCTCCGCGGACATCGAGGCCGCCGTGGCCACGCTCCGCGGCGAGCCCGGATCGGACGACGAGCGGCCGCAGGCCGTGTTCACGATCGGGTTCTGCATGGGCGGGCGGATGTCGTTCCTGGCGGCGACCCTGGGCCTCGAGCTGGCCGGGGTCATCGGGCTGTACGGGACGTTGGCGGGGCCATGGCGGAACGACGCCCCGGCGCCGCTGGACATGCTCGGGTCGATCGCGTCGCCCGTCCTGGGCCTGTTCGGCGGCGCGGACGAGAGCATCTCCTCCGATGCCGTGGCGGCGTTCGACGCCGGGCTCACGGCAGCCGGCATCGACCATCGGATCGTGACCTATCCCGGTGCGCCACACAGCTTCTTCGACCGGAAGGCGGCCGAGTTCGCGGACGCGAGTGCGGCGGCGTGGGACGAGATGACCTGCGTTCATCGCCGGCCACTCGAGCCGGGCATAGGAGCCGGCGGTCGGCCGCCGGCCTCTCTCGGGTTCCGGTCGTCGACCGGGTCAGCCGTTCGGGCTGCCTGCCCCGGTGTACTTGAAGATGTAGAGGCCGTAGTCGCGATCGCTCGCGGCAACGTATTCGACGCCGTCATGCTCGAAGACCTGGACGCCCCAGAAGTTGTTGCCACCGTCATCGATGAAGGCGCCGGTTTCCACGAGCTGGCCGGCGGCGACCTGGAGGACTCGGAACCCACCGGCGTAGTAAGCGAAGTACACGATGTCCTCGGCCTCATGGGAGGTCGCCGCTTCGTGCACCGACATGTCACCGAAGCCGGACGCGTAGGCCGGGTCGTGCGCCTGGGGGATCGCGAACTGGTCAAGCTCGGTGAGCTTGCGTTCGGGGTCCGCGGTCTCGATGGTGTCAAAGTCGCCGTCGGTCGCGAACAGGCGAACATAGCCCCAGCCGTCGAACCGGGAGCTGATCGTGACCTCGTCGCCGATGGCTCCGACGGTCGCCCCGGCGGTGACCGACCCGTCCCCGGCCAAGCACGCGGTCTCGTTGTAGGTGAGCCCCAGGAAATCGAAGCCCACGGACCGTGCCACGAAGAAGGCCGGGATCGTGCCCGCGATGAGCATCGTCAGACCGGCTTCGCAGGCATCGGCGCCCTCGCGGCTGAAGGTGATCGTCGCCAGGTAGCCGCCGGCTGCCTCGACGGCCGCCTGCTTCACAGTGAAGTCGCACACGCCACGCTCGATGAGCGCGATCTGCGTGCCATCTCCGGCGGGAACCGGGGCACTGCCGGGGCAGGCCAGCCCCACATACCTGGTCAGCCCATTGATCTCATCGCCTTCCTCCAGCGCCGGGGTGTCCGAACCCGACGTCATCGTGAAGGCCGTGCCCGCGGTTTCGTTCGTGCCCGTCAGGGCGTAGGGCCCGAAGTCCTCGTCCGCCGCCACGACGTACTGGTTGTCGGCGGTGAACTCGGCTTCGTGGCCATTGCCCTCTGGTCGGTTGCCGGGCGACAGCGGGTCGATCGCGCCGAAGTCGGTGTCGGCGATGAACTTCGGATCGGCCGGGTCGTCGACGTTCAGCAGGACGTAGCCGCTGTCCCAGTACGAGACCAGCATGATCTCGTGGCCGTTGACCTCCTTCACGATCATGTCGTGGAGGAAACCCGAGGCCGCGCCAAGGGTCGGGTCGATGATGCTCGGATATCGCTCGTCCAGATCGAACTCGGCGACCAGGACCGGATGCCGCGGGTCGGTGATGTCGAAGATGTCGACGTCAAGCAGCTCGAAATCGTCCGTCATCACGATGTAAGCGCGGTCGTCGGCATCGGTCGGCGTGCCGTTCTCATCCTCCCAGACGAAGACGCTGTGGATGTCGTTGGCGTCCTTGCCGTTCTCATTGACGCTGACGTTCATGTCGCCGGCGTTCTCGGTCAGCTTGCTCGCCTTGTATGGGTTCGTGACGTCGTAGAGCGTGAAACCGCCCTTGTCATTCTTGCCGCACGACTCCGAGTTGAGGGCCAACACGTCGCCCTTGAACTTGGGCGTCGACAGGCTGACCGTCTGGACGCCCTCGCCCACATAGCTGTCCTGGAAGACCGGCAGGAAGGTGACCTTCTTGGGGGCCGCAGGATCGCGGATGTCGACGACGTAGACGCCGCCGTCAGGCTCCTTGCTCCCCTCGGGTCCCGCGCAGGCGTCCTGGCGGAACTTGCCGAGGTAGGCGAAACCCTTCCACACGCCGACGTCGGCGACGCGACCCTCGGCGGTCGTCAGCTCCAGCTTCGAGATCAGTTCGACGCCGTAGTCGGCGACGTCGATGTGACCGCCCTCCGTGCCGTGTTGGGCATGCGCGCGGCCGTGTTCCTCCTTGCCGGAATCGAGCACGCTATCATCGGTCGGCGCCTCGAATGCGAGGGTCAAGCCCGTCAGGGCGATGAAGAGACCGGCCGCCAATGCGGCGGCCCTCCGGGGGTGGCGCAGCATCTCGCTCCTCCTGGTCGATCCGCAGCGCGGATCGCAGTCCGACGGCGCCCCCGCGGCCGTGGCAACCCGACGTTCGGTCGGGGTCAGTGACGGCAGGCTACGCCTCGCCGGGGGCCTGAGTCAACGCCGTCGGTGGCTGCCGTGCGTGCCCAAGCGGGCGGGCGTCCGAGCCATGCCGGGGCGAGCCGGGCGGCCCGCAAACGGTGCCCGAGAGGGCGTTCGTTGCGTCACGCGACCCGGCTGATCAGCGCTTGGCGAGGGTCCAGGCGCCGATCGCTAGCCCGACGAAGACCACGACGATCAGCAGTCCGCCGGGCAACGCCTGGTTCCCGGTGTTCACGATGCCGCGCAGGGCCCCACCGATGACATCGAACGCGCCGGCGACCAGTGACGTGATCCCGTTGCCGACCGATTGCAGCAGCCCGTCCATGGTTCGAGTGTCGACCCGGCGTCAATCGGACCGGACCGCATCGGAGGGCACCGCACCGAGTCCCGCGCACCGCGAGGGGCGCGTACCGACCGGCCCGCGCACCGACCGGCCCGCGCACCGACCGGCCCCGCGGCGGCGGGGCCGACCATGAAGGACATGCACACCAGCCACGTTATGGCCGGAGCAGTCCTCCGCAGGGTCGCTCGACAGACACATCGGGGCTGGCTCGCGACACAACGTGCATCTGGAGCACGTTTCGCCGGGTTCCTGCCCGGGAAAGCCGGCCGAAGGCGCCATAACGTGGCTCACAGGCAAGTTCGGCCGAGTCCTGCGCGGTCAGGCCGACCGAGCCGCGTCGAAGGCGCCATAACGTGGCTCACAGGCAAGTCCTGGATGGTCGGGCCTCGCCGCTCGCCCGGGCCGGGGCTTCGCCGGCGCCCAAATCAGGTCCTCGCGACCACCTTGGCCCCTGCGTTGCGTGGCTTGACCACGGCGATCCGCCCGACGAGGTCGGTGTCGGCCGCGGCGGCCCCGAATGCCCCCTCGATCCGCGAGATCACGGTCATCGAGTCGGCGAACGCCAGGATCGTTGAGCCGGCCCCCGACAGGCACGCACCCAGCGCCCCTGCCCGGCGCGCCGCATCGATCAAGCTGGGCATCTGCGGATAGACCGTGGCGCGGTAGGGCTCATGGAGCCGATCCACCATCATCCGTCCGAGCAGGTCCTTGCGACCGGCCGCCAGCCCGGCCACGCCCACCCCGACCGCACCGAGGTTCGCGACCGCGTCCTCGAGCGGGACCTTCGCCGGCAGCGCGCGCCGCATCGCATCGGTCGACAGCCGCAGCTCCGGGATGAACAGGACGGCCCGCAGGTCGCGCGGCACATCGAACCGGATCGCTTCCACGCCGTCCGACGTCGACGCCGACACGACGAACCCACCGAGCAACGCGGCCGCGGCGTTGTCGGGATGGCCCTCCACGGCCGACGCGATACGCAGCTGGGCGGCGGTATCCAGCGTTCCACCGAGCAGCGCGTTTGCGGCGACGACCCCGGCCACGGTCGCCGCCGCCGACGAGCCGAGACCGCGGGCCAGCGGGATCGCGTTGTGCATCGTGATCCGCCAACCGACGCCATCCGGCAGCTGGCCGCGCGCCTCGAGCAGCGCCGCCTCCAGTCCCTGGACGAATCGGTTCTCGCGATCCTCGGTCAGCTCGTCGCGACCCTCGCCGTCGACCGTCAGCTCGATCTCGCCGCGGCTCCATCCGCGCACCTCGAGCTCGACGCGGTTCGTCAGCGCGAGCGCGACCCCGAGGCAGTCATACCCCGCGCCCAGGTTGGCCGACGTGGCCGGCACCTCGACCGTCACCCGGCGGCCATCGAGCTCCGCAAGCCAGTTCGCGCCCATCGATCAGCTCCAGCCGAGCGCGACCGCGACGGACCCGATGGTGGGGTCCGCCTCGAGCACGCCAGGGACTTGTCGTTCAGCCGTGTGCGGGTCCTTGAGACCATGGCCGGTGAGGACCGCCACGACGGTGGCGTCGGGATCGAGCCGACCGGCCTCGGCCATCTTGCGCACCCCCGCGACACTCGCGGCCGACGCCGGCTCACAGAAGATGCCCTCCATCCGGGCGACGTCACGATACGCGGTCAGGATCTCGTCGTCGGTGACCGCTTCGATGCGGCCGCCACTCTCGTCGCGTGCGCCGATGGCCTTGTCCCACGATGCCGGATCGCCGATCCGGATCGCCGTCGCGACGGTCTCCGGCCGCTCGACCCGCCGGCCGTGGACGAGCGGCGCGGCACCAGCCGCCTGGAACCCCCACATGACCGGGGTCGTCGCGACCAGCCCCGCCAGCGCGTAGTCGCGGAACCCGGCCCAGTACGCGCTGATATTCCCCGCGTTCCCGACCGGGATCGCCAAGACGTCCGGGGCACGACCGAGGTCGTCGCAGATCTCGAAGGCGGCGGTCTTCTGGCCGTCGAGGCGGAACGGATTGACCGAGTTGACCAGCGTGACGGGATGGTCGTCCTGTTCGGCCAGGGCACGCACGATGTGCAACGCCTGGTCGAAGTTGCCGTCGACGGCCACGACCTTCGCGCCCGCAACGAGCGCCTGGAGCAGCTTCCCGAGCGCGATCTGGCCCTTCGGCAGGATGACGATGACATCGAGACCGGCCGCCGCCCCATACGCCGCAGCCGAGGCCGACGTGTTGCCGGTCGAAGCGCACACGATCGCCCGCGCCCCGGCCTCGATGGCCTTGGCGACGGCCACGACCATGCCCCGGTCCTTGAAGGACCCGGTCGGGTTCTGGCCCTCGACCTTGAGGTAGAGGTTCGGCGCACCGATGCTGGCCCCGAGCCGCGCGGCGCGGACGAGCGGCGTCGCGCCCTCTCCGAGGGTCAGCGCGGGGGTCGCGTCGGTCACGGGCAGGAATCGCCGGTAGCGGTCCATCAACCGTGGACGCGGGATCGTATCGGTCATCGGCGGGTCAATCATCGACGGGGTACAGGGTGACATCCACGCCGTCCGGGAGGATGGCGTCGAAGGCGGCCCGCGCCTCGGCGAGGGTCACGACCTCGCTCCGGATCGCGGACCCGTCCTCGAACGCCACGGCCGCAGCCTGGTCGAGCGCCGCCGGCAGCTCGCCGGACCGGACGGCCGGCACGAACGCGTACCAGTGCCGCCGGCCGTCGAGCGGATCCACCGCCGGAGCCGCGGCCGAGGTCGCAGGCGCCAGGCCGGCCCACGTCGAGCCGAGACCGCGGGCGATGGCCACGAGGTCGCCAAGGATCGCGCTGCTGGTCGCGGCGCCGCCCGCGCCCGGCCCCGACAGGCCGACCGTCCCGAGCGGTTCGGCCTCGATCTCGACCCGGTTCGTGACTCCGTCGGTCCAGCCGAACGGGCTGTCGGCCGGGACCGCGGTCGGGATGACGGCGGCCTCGATGTCGCCACCGCGGCGGGCGGCCGTGGCGAGGAGCTTGATCGTGAGGCCGAGCGCCGCCGCTCCTTCGATCTCCTGGTCCGTGACCCCGGTGATCCCGGGCTTGCCCTGCCCGCGCACCGTCGGCGGGCGGCGCCCCACGGTCGCCGGGATCCAGCCATCGCCCGAACGCGAGCCGGGCCAGGATCGACGAGCTTGTTGACGGCGTCGTCGCCCTCGACGTCGCCGGTCGGATCCGCCTCGGCGTAACCGAGCTCCTGCGCATCCTCGAGCACCTCCCCGTACGGCCGGCCGTCCTGGGCCATCGCGGTGAGGATGTAGTTCGTCGTCCCATTGACGATGCCGCGGACCCGCGTGATCTCGTTGCCGGCGAGGTCCCCGGCGAGCGGGCCCAGCAGCGGGATGCCGCCGGCGACCGACGGCTTCGAAGCGAAGTGCCGCTCCGGTCCGCCGCGCGACCGCCTCGAGGTCCGGGCCGTGATGGGCAAGGACGTGCTTGTTCGCGGTCACGACCGCCTTGCCGGCACCGAGCGCCGCCGCGATGAGCGTCCGAGCCGGCTCGTCGCCGCCCATGACCTCGACCACGATGTCCATCTCGGGATCCGCGACGAGGTGGGCCGGGCCGTCGGTCAGCAGGTCGGCCGGGATCCCGGCCGCGCGGGCGCGGGCAAGGTCGCGGACGGCGATGCCACCGATCGCGATGCGGCCGCCATCAGTGGCGACGAGACGGTCGGGATGCGCGAGCACGCCATCGACCACGGCACGTCCCACCGTCCCGGCACCGAGCAGGGCGACACGCAGCGGCGGGCCGCTCATCGCTTCGACGGTGACGGGTGGGGCGCATGACGGCTGATGGTAACGGACGCCGAATGCCACACGAGTGGGCGCGGGGGTGATCTCCGGAGAAGGGCCGTCGGCTACACTCGCGCTCGATGACGACCGAGATCGCCCCCGCCCCAGCGCCGGTCGCCGCGCCCGAGCCGCGACCGCGCATCTTCTCCGGCATCCAGCCGTCCGGGATCGTCCATCTGGGCAACGACCTGGGCGCGATCCGCAACTACGTCGCGCTCCAGGCGGAGTTCGAGGCGATCTACTGCATCGTCGACTACCACGCCCTGACGAGCCTGCACGACGCGGACGCGCTGCGGCGCCAGACCCGCGAGATGGCCGCCGGCTGCTGGCGCTCGGCCTGGACCCGGAGCGTTGCACGCTGTTCGTCCAGAGCCACCGCCCGGAGCACACAGAGCTGGCCTGGCTCCTGTGCACCGTGACCCCGGTCAGCTGGCTCGAGCGAACACCGACGTACAAGGAGAAGAAGGCCCAGCAGCCCGATGACGTCAACCACGGCCTGCTGACCTACCCGGTCCTCCAGGCGGCGGACATCGTCATCTACAAGGCGTCGCTGGTGCCGGTCGGCAGGGACCAGGCCGCCCATCTCGAGCTGACCCGCGAGATCGTCCGGGCGTTCAACAACCGCTACGGCGAGACCTTCCCGGAGCCGCAGGCCGTGTACACCGAGGCGCCCACGGTCCTCGGCACGGACGGCGTCCGGAAGATGAGCAAGTCGCTCGGCAACACGATCGAGATCCTGGCCGAGCCGGACGTCATCCGGAAGCAGGTCATGTCGATGGTCACCGACACGCAAGCGGATCCTGCGCACGGACCCGGGCCGCCCGGAAGTCTGCAACGTGTGCCAGCTCCACCGGTTCTTCGGCGACGACTACGAGGACGATCTGGGACGGCGAGCGGACGGCTCGGACCGGCTGCGTCGACACGAAGAAGCTGCTCGCCGAACGGATCATCGCCCACTACGCCGGCCCACGCGAGCGCTACCGCGAGCTGATGGCCGATCCCGCGCTGATCGATCGCATCCTCGAGGAAGGCGCCGAGCGGATCCGGCCGATCGCCGAGGCCACGATGGCCGAGGTCCGCGAGAAGATGGGGCTCCGCTAGGGCGCCATGCTGGATGCCATCCCGCCGGGTGGTCGGGAGCGCCGACTCGCGGGCGCGATCCTGGTGCTGGGGACGATCGTCCTGTTCTTCGTCGCGGTCAGCATGGCCGCCGAGGCCGTCGGCTATTTCGGCGACATCCTGCTCACGTTCTTCCTGGCCTGGCTGCTCGCCTTCATCATCAGCCCGGTCGTCACCCGCATCGTCGCCGTCATCCCGCGCCTGCCCAGGGTCCTGGCCACGGTGCTCGTCTACACGGCCCTGGTGGGCGCGTTGGTCTTCGTCGTGCTCGTCATCGCCCAGGCGCTTTCGGCGTCGATCAGCCAGTTCGTCGCCAACCTCCCGGAGGTCCGCGCCGACATCGACACCATCGTGGCGCCGTTCCAGAGCTGGCTGAACTCGATCGGCCTCGCCCAGGTCGACCTCGCGACCCAGGCCCTCGCGGTCCTCGACAACCTCGACGTGATCGCGGCCCAGCTCATCACGCCCCTCCAGTCGGTCGCGGTGGCCAGCGTCGGTGCTATCGGCACGATGCTGATCGTGTTCATCCTGTCGATCTACATGGTCATCGACCGCGACCAGATCATGGCCTTCCTGTTCCGCCTCGTCCCGCCCACGTACGCGGAGGAGGCACGGCTCCTCCAAACCTCGGTCGCCCGCTCGTTCGGTGGGTTCCTCCGCGGCCAGACGGTGCTGGGCATCGTCTACTTCGGTATCGCCTTGTTCACGAACCTCGTGCTCCAGCTGGAGCTCGCGCCGCTGACCTCGGTCGCCGCGGGCGTGCTCATGGCGATCCCGTTCTTCGGGCCGTTCGTCGCCTGGGCACCTCCGGTCCTCGTCGCGCTCGTCACGAAGCCCGACGCCGTGCTGCCGGCCGTGGTGCTGATGGGAGCGGGCTGGGTCCTGGTGATGAACGTCCTGCAGCCACGGATCATGCAGGGCGCCGTCGGGATCCATCCGATCGTGGTCCTGGCGTCGGTCCTCATCGGATCGCGCATCGCCGGCATCCCGGGCGCCATCTTCGGCATCCCGGCCGCCGCCGTCGTCTCGGCATTCTTCTTCCATTTCCTCCGGCTGTCGTCGGGCGATCGGTCCGTCGCCGACCGGGCGGCACGGCGACTCAGCGAGCGCGAGGGACGGCCGGTCCGGGTGCCACGTGAGCCCGCACCCGGCCAGGCGATGGACGTCGTCGACGAGGTGGACCCGTGACCAAGGAGGATCGCCCGCGCGATGCCGAGGTCCCGGACATGACCCGGGAACGCGCCCGGTCGGAGCGGCGTGACCTCGACAAGGAGCGTGGCGAGCCGCTGGCCGGCGGGGCTGCGCGGGGCGGTCCGAGGGCGCTGCGCACGCCGTCCCGTCCGGTCCCGGAGTACGCGACCCGGCCGCGGATCCTCGTGACCAACGACGACGGTGTCGAGTCGCGTGGGCTCCTCGCGCTCAAACAAGCGCTCGACCCGATGGGCGAGGTGACGGTCGTCGCGCCGGACACGAACCAGAGCGCCGTCGGGCACCAGAAGACCCTCATGCGGCCGCTGCGGGTCCGCGAGCGGGTCCTCGCCGATGGATCGACCGCGTACTCGGTGGACGGGTCACCGACCGATGCCGTCAGCATCGCCTTCCTGGGCTACTTCGGCCACGGCTTCGACCTCGTCGCGGCGGGCATCAACTATGGCGCGAACCTCGGCGACGACATCACCTACTCGGGCACGGTGAGTGCCGCGATGGAGGCAGTCATCAACACCTGCCCGGCGTTCGCGATCTCGCAGGAGTACTACGAGCATCCCGACTTCACGCTCGCCGGGTACGCGGCGACGGTCGTGGCCCGGAACATCCTGCAGAATGGCCTCTCACGCGGCGAGCTGATCAACGTCAACGTACCGGCGGCCACGCTCGAGGAGTGCGACGGGTTCGAGGTCACGAGGCTCGGTCGGAGGGTCTATTCGGACCAGCTCGTCGAGCGCCTCGATCCCCGCGGGATCCCCTACTTCTGGATCGGTGGCCCACCGCCGTCCGGCCTGGCGGTGCCGGGGACGGACTTCCACGCGGTCGTGAACCGGCGGATCGCGGTCACGCCGATCCACCTTGACCTGACCGGCCGGCGGCTCCTGCGGCGACTCAAGACGTGGCCTTGGGAACTGCCCAGACCGGGCGAGGAACCCGACGTCCCCGCCGCCGACGCTCCGACCGGCCCGATCGATCCAGCGCCTGACGAGGGCTGACGGTCAGTCGTCGGCCTGCCGCTCCCACAGCCACGCCCGCAGGCTGAGCCCGGACTCGGCGACTTCGCGGGCCGCGTCGCGGCCGATATACCGGAAGTGCCAAGGCTCCGGCTTGTAGCACGTCGTTCCGGGGCTGTGCTCCGGCGGGTAGCTCATCACGAAGCCGTAGCGCCACGCGCTCGTCGCCAGCCACGCCTCGCCGCCCTCGATGTCGATGGTGGTGCCGAGCTGATGCTCGGAGTGCCCGGGCCTTGCGGCTGACCGCAGGGCCTCGTCGCGGCCGTGCGCGGCCTCGAGGCTGGCGAACGTCCTGACCTGGTGCTGGTAGCTGCGATGCGCGGAGGTGACCCTGAACGGGGCGCCGGCGTCGCGGGCGTCGCGCGACATCGCGGAGAGGTCGTCCATGACGAGCGATCGGAGCGAGCCCGGACCGTCGATCCCGTGATCGGCCAACGACACCAGATCCGAGGGGACATCGTCGGCCGCGAGCGCGTACTCCTGGTCGAGGAGCGTCCGAGCCCAGTCCTCCGGTCGGCGGTGCGGCGTCAGGCGATCGTCGATCCGGCAGTCGGCGAGCGGGCCGTCGAACGGCGACTCGGCGCTGACCGGGGCCAGCGCGCGGACGACGCCGCTGGCGGCACCCGTGCCGACCGCGGCAAGCACGAGTGCGACGACTACCAGGCCGGGCCACCAACGGCGGGTGGCCCTGACCGGGCGTCCGGGCGGGCTCGAGCCGGAGGGGGTGGTCGTCGACGTCGTGCCGCGTGCCCGCCGATGCGCCCGGACCGATTCCCTACTCATGCCGGAGCGACGCCGGTCGGGTCATCCGCTCGAGCGGCGGCAGCGTGAGCCCGACGATGAACATCGCCACCGCCACGCTGAGCACGAGGACGCCAAGAAGCGATACATCCGGCGGCGACACGGATCCACCCGCGATCCAGATGACGGCGCTCCCCACGATCACGCCGAGGAGCGCGCTCGCGCCCGCGACGGCGGCGAGCGGCACGCCGGCCTGCAGCAGGATCGTCGCGCGGAGGGCGGAGGCCGGCATCCCCGCACTGCGCAGGAACACGAACTGGCGTCGACGGTCGAGCGTCGCGGTCGTGACCGCCACCGCGAGGCTGCAACCGGCGAGGGCCAGCGTCCCGACCAGCCCGAGGGCGACGATCCGGCCGATCTCGGCGTACTGGTCCTGGTTGACCGGTTCCTGGGAGAGCTGGACCATGCTGGCCGGCGCGGTCGCGATGACCGCCGTCCGGACCCGCTCGCCGACACCCGGTGAGCCGTCCGTCGTGACGTAGATCAGGGTGAATGGGAAGTTCGCCAGGATGGCCGAGTCCTCGATGGCGGCCGGATCCATCAGGACGTGCGGCAGCCAACCGGCGACCGCGCCCTCGGAAGCCATGAGCGGTGGCGCGTCCGCCGCGCTGACCTCGATGTCGATGGGCGGCCGCAGGCCCGCTGTCGGGTCGGCCGAGTCGGGGACCAGCGAGTACCGGCCTGGCTCGTCGAAGCCACTCCCCGTGTTCAGCCCGCTCGGGGCACAGACGGCACCCTGCAGGGCGAGGACAGCCACGACCTCCGGGCACGACGCGATCCATCCAGTGGCCACCAGGCCCTCGTCACGAATCACCGCGACCCCGCGGATCGGGACGGCTTTGGTCACGCCGTCGAGTCGCGCGATCCGCTCTGCTAGGTCGGTCGTCGCGCCGACGCGGAGGTGGGCCACGAGTGCGCCGGGTTGTTCGAGCAGCGGGTCCGTGACGTTGCCGGACTGCGCTCGCGAATACGAGGCGAACGTGAAGAAGGCGCTGGCCACGAACACCGCCATGATCACCCCGGCGATGGCCCCGAACGACCCGCGTGGGTCGTCACCAAGCCGACGGGCAGCCAGGAGGGCCGCGCCTCCCCGCGCGAACCGATGCAGGACGCGGCCGACGATCCCGGTCAGCCACGGACCGGCCATGGCGATGCTGCCGATGACCGCGGCGAACGCGAGGCCCGCCATCGTCAGGGTCACGACCTCGGGGAGGTCGCGAGCTCGGTACTGCCAGATCGCCACCATCAGCGCCACGAGGGAGATCGCCAGCGGCACGAGCCGCGTCGTGCGCGGAGGAGGCGACATGGACCGGCGCTGGACACCGAGCGGGGTGATGGTCAGACGTCGCATCGCGACCAGCGCACCGGCCGCCCCGACCACCTGGACGGCGAGGACCGTCGCGAGCACGGCCGGCGGCGGCGGCACGATCGAATCCGGCCACCATGTCGTCCCGTCGAGCGGGATGCGGGCGATCAGCGGCCGAGAGACGACGAACAGGACGACACCGCCGACGGCGCCGATCGAGGTCGAAACAACGCCCTCCACCACGGCCAGGCGTGCCACCTGTGCAGGCGTCGCCCCGACCAGCCGCAGTGCGGCGAGCCGCAGTTCACGACGGGCCGCCGACATTCGGGTGGCCGTGGCGACGAACACCGCGACCGGCGCGAGGGCACCGATCGCAGCGAGCACGACGATGAGCGCTCCGATCGGCGGCAGGTCCAGGGCCGCGGGCTCGGTCGCGAACGCGGCGACCTCCAGGGCGCCCTGATCGCGGAGGATGTCCGGATCCGTGCCGATGACGGCGATGAGTTCGTCGGGCGAGGCGGTCGCCGACTCGTCGATCGTGCCGACCACGCGCCCGATCCGATCCGCGAGCTGGTCGGCGGGGATCTCGGCCATGAGCGCAGCCAGGGCCGGCGAGACATACGCCTGCCCCGGTCCGGGCATGGCGACGATGCCGGGCGGGATCGGGGCGGCGCCACCGCCGGCTGGCGCGACGTGGACCCTCGTCAAGAGGCGGTCGCCGACACGGTCCTCGAGGATCATCAGGTAGGTGGTCCGGGTGTCCGCGTCGAACGCCTGGATCATCGAGTCGCGCCAGGCCGTGCGCGCATCGCGATCCGATACGGCCGGGGCGAAGGACAGGGCGAACAGCAGGATGGCCGTACCGACCGCCACGGCCGTCGCCGTCAGCGCCAGGCCGGCGACCGCGCCGCGTCCCCCGGCCACCGCGAGCCGAAGACCCAGGCGGATCACGCCATCACCGGTCCGGACGAGCGCCCGTCCCGCACGATGACCTCGCGATGCGCATACGCGGCGACCCGCGGCTCGTGCGTGACGATGACGACGCTCGCGCCGGCGGAGCGCGCGGCGGCGGTCAGCAGTTCCATCACGTGCTCGCCGGCCAGCGAGTCGAGGGACCCGGTCGGCTCGTCGGCGAAGATCACGGCTGGGCCGGCGACGAGGGCGCGGGCGACGGCGATGCGCTGCGCCTGGCCACCGGACATGTCGCCCGGCCGCCGGCCCTCGAGCCCGTCGAGGCCGAGACGCGGGAACCACTCGGCTGCCCGGTCCTCGGCTTCCGTCCGCCGGACACCGTCCAGCAGGAGCGGCAACGCGACGTTCTCCAGGGCCGTGAGTTCCGGGACGAGCTGGCCGAACTGGAAGACGAACCCGAAGGACGTCCGGCGCAATCGGCTGCGCTCGGCTTCGCCCATCGCGTCGATCCGGCGTCCGTCGAATTCGACCGTACCGGCATCCGGCTTGAGGATCCCCGCCAGGCAGTGGAGCAGCGTCGACTTGCCCGAACCGCTCGGGCCCATGATCGCGACGATCTCGCCGGGCGACAGCGTGAAGTCGATGCCGCGGAGGGCTTCCGTCGTGCCGAACCGCTTGACCAGACCGGTGCCGGAGAGGATCGGCGCGGCGGCCGCGCTTTGCCTGTCCGGCAGCACGGCCGTGAGCGTGGCGAGGGTTGTCATGCGATCTCCGTTGGTTCGAGGACGTCGCGACGGAGGTCGTCGACGCGGGCGGCCGTGAGGTCCAGCCAGCGCAGGTCGGCCTCCAGGTGGAAGAGGGCGTAGTCGGCGAGGAGGGCGATGGGCAGGGTCGCGTCGCGCCGGATGGCGGTCAGCTCGCGCATCCGTTCGAGGTGGGCGTGGCGCTCGGCGTCCACGATCGGCGTGACCGGGCGACCGGACAGGATGGCCAGCACGACCTTGGTGAACAGCGCCGCCTGCAGGTGGGGTTCGGGGTCGAGGGGGACGGTCAGCCAGCGATCGAGCTCGACGACGCCCTCGTCGGTGATCGCGTAGCGGCGACGGTCCGGGCCCTCGGCGCGTTCGACCGCCTCCAGACGAACCCGGCCGCGGGTCTCGAGGCGCGCCAGCGTCGAGTAGACCTGGGCGAACGCGACCGGATGGTCGGGCGCGAAGTATCGATCGACCAGCCGCTTGAGATCGTAACCGTGACGCGGCCCTTGCTGGAGGAGTCCGAGAAGGGCGTGGGGAACGCTCATGTCGCTGACTATGAACGGTGTTTATAGTTGCTGTCAAGCACCCGGCCTCCGTCGAAGCTGCGGGAGCACTACCATGGCCTCGACCCCCGACACGCGGCCAGGTGGAGGACCGATTCGGATGGATGACCTCAGCAAGCGATCCAACGCACTCGGCGGGTCAGCCGGTGCCGACCCGGCGACCTCGCCGGCCCTGGCTGGTCTGAGCCAGGCCGTCCAGCAGGAGGGCGGCCTCGACGGCCTGATCGGCAAGTTGCGGGAAGGCGGCCTGAACGAGCAGGTCGATTCGTGGGTCTCGACCGGGCCGAACGAGCCGGTCGACCCGAACCAGCTCGGCCAGGCGCTCGGGCCTGACACCGTGCAGCGGCTGTCGGCCAGTTCCGGCATCGACATCGCCGCCCTGCTGCCGCTGCTCGCGATGTTCCTGCCGCAGATCATCGACATGCTGACACCGAACGGTTCGACCCCGGCCGGTGGCCTGGACAGTGCCGCCGGTGCGGGTGGGATGCCCGACCTCGGCGGTCTCCTGGGCGGCCTGCTCGGTGGTCAGACTGGCACCGGCACCGCGGGCAGTACGGCCGGCCTCGACGACCTGCTCAGCGGGCTTGGCGGGCTGGGCGGCGACAAGGGTCGCTGATCGGACGTCGTCGGATGTCCATGCCGGCCGAGGACCGACGTCGGCGGCGGTCGGGATCGGGCTCGCGGATGCTCTCGGTATGGATATGCACAGCCTGGCCGCCGCTCGCGTCCGCCGGTTCCTCGAGACGGAGCCGGTGATCTGGCTGTCGTCCGTGTGCGATGACGGCGCGCCGCACCTGGTCCCGACCTGGTTCGTCTGGGACGGCGAGGCGATCGTGATGGTCTCCAAGCCCGGCGCGGTGAAGGTCCGCAACCTGCGCGCGGATCCGCGGGCCATGCTCGCGATCGGCGACGCGGATGACGACTTCGACGTCGGCCTGCTGGAGGCGGTCGCGGTCCTCGACGCGGAGCCCACGCCGCTCGGGTTGCCGGCCGGGTTCGCCACCAAGTACGCGGCTCGGATCCAGGAGCTGGGGCTCACGCTTGCGCAATTCGCCCTGACCTACTCGCAGGTGATCCGGCTGACGCCGGTCAAGGCCCTGGGCTGGCACGGCCGGTCACGACGGTCTTCCGTGGAGGCGGCGGCCAGGCGCGTCGCGGCGATCGGCGGCGCGTCGCTGGCCGAGCCCGTGAATGGGCTTGGGCGATGGCTCGGCGAGCCCCTGGCGAAGGGACTCGGCGGCCTTGGGTCGGGCATGGGCTCCGCGGGCGTCGCGATCTGACGCGGCTCGGTCAGGACTGCAGCCAACTGGGCTGCAGATGACGGAGGCCTTCTTCCGATGGTCCCGGTCGAGATGGGGCAGGGTGCGGTCAGGGCTGCTCCGGGCTGGGCGACCTGGACCGCCGACGACTCAGCGCAGCGTCCGCGCGGCGTAGGTCTCGAGGCGCTCCAGCGCAACGGGCAGGTCCGTCCGCCCGAAGCCGAGTCGGAAGTGGTTCCCGCCGAACCCGAACTGGGAACCGGGGAGCAGCAGCACGCCCTCGTCTTCGACCAGGCCGGCGGCCCAGTCATCGATGGACACCCCGGGAGCCGTCAGCCGCGGAAACCCGACCGAGCCGGCACGCGGCCGGACCCAGCTGAATCGGTCGGCCCAGTCCGCGAAGAAGGTGTCGAGCCGCTCGAGGTTGGAGCCCACGATGGTCCGCGACCGATCGAGCACGGTCTCGCGCGCGCGCAGGGCGATGAGCGCGAGGACCTCGGATGGCGCCGCCGAGCAGATCGTCGTGTAGTCCTTGAAGGCCGCGCAGCGCTGGAGCAGGTCGCGGTCGCGCGTCGCGAGCCAGCCGATGCGCAGGCCGGCCATCGCGAACGACTTCGACATGACGCCGAGAGAGACGCCGCGGGTCATGGCGTCGGCGCCGGCCGGCAGTCGATCGTCGGCATCGAACTCGAGGAACCGATAGACCTCGTCCATCAGGAGGTGCGCTCCGGCGTCCTCGGCGATCTCGACGAGACCGTCGAACGTCGCGCGGTCGGGCAGCATCCCGGTCGGATTGTGCGGGGCGTTCACCACGATGAGCCGGGTCTGCGGGGTCACCTGGCGGCGCAGGAGGTCCAGGTCGAGGGCCCAGTCAGTCTCCTCGCGCAACTCGTGGAGCGTCATGTCCGCGCCGACCGCGCGACCGATCTCGTACAGGCTCTGATAGCCGGGCCAGGTGACGATCGCGTGATCGCCCGGACCGAGCAAGACGTTCATGAGGCAGAAGATGCCCTCCTCGGCGCCGGCGAACACGAGGACGTCGTCAGGCTCCACGCCGTCGTACAGCGCCGCGATCTCGCGGCGCAGGAGCGGATGACCGGTCGATTCCGTGTAGCCGAGCGTGAGCCCGTTCCAGAGCGCGCGGGTCTCGTCGTCGGCGAGGGCCAGTAGGTCGGCCATCGGGTAGCCCTGGAGGTCCGAGGCGCAGAGCACGTGCTCGACGGCGAACTCCCAGCGGGCGAAATAGCGCTCCAGGGCGAAGTCGGCGATACGCATCAGGGGATTGTGGCGGAGGGCGGGCGGGCCCGCCGGGCCGCCGCTCCCTATGCTGTCGGCATGGACAGCGCCGCCGGCACGAACGGGTCGATCGTCATCGTGGGCTCGCCGACCGCGCTCGGTGGGCACTTCGCGGGCATGGAACGGACGCCCGCCGAGCTTCGCCGACGCGGCCTCGCCGAGCGCCTGGCCGCACGCCCAGGCCTGGCCGGCGTGACGTGGCGCGATCACGGGGACGCACCGAACGACCCGGGCTGGGCCCCGGACCCCGACCCTCGCGCGAAGAACCGGTCGCTGATCGGCGCGTACCTGCCCCGGCTCGCCACGCATGTCGAGGCTGGCTTACGTGCGGACGCGGCCGACGCCAGGCTGCTCATCCTCGGCGGCGACTGCACGTCCCACGCCGGTGCCCTGGCCGGGATCCGCCGTGCCCGGCCGGGCATCCGCCTCGGACTCGCCTGGTTCGACGCGCACGGCGACTTCAATACGCCGGACACCACGCCCTCGGGCAACGTCTGGGGCATGCCATTCGCGATGGCCTGCGGCCGTGGCGAGCCCGACCTCGTGGCGGCCGTCGACGGGCCCACCGTGCGCGAAACGGACGCCGGCCTGTTCGGCGCCCAGGTCCTCGACGAGACCGAATCGCGGCTGCTGGCTGCGAGCCCGGTCGCGGTGTTCGGAGCGGGGATGCTCGCCGATCCGGCCGGGCAGGCCGCGGTCGAAGCCTGGACGGGCGCCGTCGCCAGGCGGATCGATGCCTGGTACATCGCCTTCGACCTCGACGCGCTCGACGCCGCCGGCGGCTGGGCCGTCGCCATGCCCGAACCGGACGGCCTCGCGCTCGAAACGGCCGTCACGACGGTCCGGGCCATCGCCGCGAGCGGCGCGCCGGTCATCGGCTTCGGGGCCACGGCCGTCATGATCGATGGTGACGGGAGCGGAGCCGAGGTGACGATGGACGCCGTCACCGCGCTGGCCGAGGCCGCCCTGAGTCGTCGAGAAGCCTAGCCGCCGATGACGGGCGTGAAGTCCGCGACGAGCTCCGTGAACACTTCGACATCAAGGCCACTGCCGACGGCCAACCAGCTCGGCGACGACCCGCGGTCCACCACGACCGCGTTGCGGCCATCCGAGCCCATCACGAGGGTGCCGTCGAGGCTCCCGAACGCGGCCGGGCCGGCATCGGGGCCATCCGGGACGCAGCCATCGGCGTCCGAGCAGAAGTAGCCCTCGTCGATCTCCAGCCTGGCGCCACTGGGACCCCGGTACGTGATCTTCATCCAGCCGCCCCCGGCAAGCCGATACGACCCTGCCTCGACGAACCAACCGGCGGGCAGGACAGGGCAAAAGACCGGCCAGTCGACCGCGGCCGCCACCGCGGCGTAGAACTCGCGGTTCTCGTCGGTGCCGGTGCAGGCACCTCCCGAGCCTGTCCCATCGCTCGACGACGGCGAGGCACTCGCGACGTCCTCGCTCGGGATGGGCGTTTCGGTCGGTACGGGTTCGTCGCTCGGCACCGGCACCTCGGTCGGTGCTTCGGATGGTGTCTCGGCCGTCGGCGACGAGCCGGCGCCCTCGGTCGAGGTTGGCCGCGCGGTCGGCTCCGCGGCGTCACCGCAGGCCACGACGAACAGCATCGGCACGAGCAGGAGCAGCAGGAAGGACCGACGCGGGGCGGGGAAACGTCCCGGCGCGCTCGATCGACGTCGCGTCACGGACGGGAGGGTAGCACGCCCCGGTGGTTCAACCGGTTCTTCGGGTGATCGACCGCCGGGCGATGGCCCCCGGAGCGAACAGGGCCACGGCGGACGGCGGGATGCCGTCCGCGAGCGCCATCGCGATCCGCAGCGGGCCGGCATGCGAGACCACGATGACCGGCCCCGGCGCGTCGCCGAGGTCGATCCATGCCCGTTGCACACGCTCGGCCAGGGCGGCGGCGGACTCACCGCCGGGCCAATCGATCATGGTCTCCCCGCGGAGCAGGGCGGCCGCCAGGTCCGGGTCCGACACCTCGACCTCAGCGAATGTGCGACCCTCCGCGTGCCCGAAATCGGTCTCCGCCCATCGGTCATCGACCGCGACGGTGACCTCGCCGAGCGCCGTGGCGATCGCTTCGGCGGTTTGTCGCGCACGCCGGAGCGGGCTCGTGACGATCCGACCTCCGGCTGGAAGCGTGCCCGTCAGGTCGACGGCCAGCTCGGCGACGGCCCGCCGGCCATCCGCGTCCAGTGGCGGATCGCTCAGGCCGCAGAACCGGTGGCCGGTCCACGCGGTCGCGCCGTGGCGTACGAGGACGACCTCGGTGCCGTCGTGGCTCGTCCGGCTCACTTTGCGGGGTCACCCGGCCCAGCGACGGCCGCCGATGCGAAGGTCGCCATGCCGTCTCGCAAGCCGACCGCCGCTGCGACGAGCCCGAACGCGAGCGCGGCGCCCGTGCCTTCGCCCAGCCGGAGGTCCAGGTCCAGCAGCGGCCGAAGCGCGAGCCGTTCCAGGACGAGCGCGTGGCCCGGCTCGACGGATCGGTGCGCGGCGATAAGCCGCGGCGGCAGGCTGGGCACCAGAGCCGCCGCCACGAGGGCCGCCGCCCCGGTGATGAACCCATCGAGGACGACCGGCACCCGGGCGGCCGCCCCGCCGAGGATCACCCCGACGAGGGCGGCGATCTCGAGGCCACCGACCGCGGCGAGGACACGCAGCGGATCATCCGGGTCGATCTGGTTGACCTGGAGCGCCCGCTCGACCACCTCGACCTTCCGGCGCCGGCCCGCCTCGTCCAGTCCGGTCCCGAGGCCCGTGACGAGATCGGGCGAGGCCCCGGTGAGGGCCGCGGTGACCGCACTGGCGGCCGTGGTGTTGCCGATGCCCATCTCACCGACCCCCACGATGTCGAGCCCGGTGCGCTGCAGCTCCGCGACGACGCCAAGGCCGACACCGATCGCCCGGAGGCACTCATCCGGGGTCATCGCCGGACCGTCGGTCATGTCGGCCGTCCCAGGGCGGACGCGCGCGTGCACCATGCGACCACCGCGGCATGTCCCGCTGCCGTTGCCAGACGCGGCCGGTCCGCTCGGGATGTCCGACGCGACGCCGATGTCCACGATCGTCAGGGATGCCCCGGCCTGCGCCGCGAGGACGTTGATCGCCGCTCCACCGGCGACGAAGTTCGCGACCATCTGGCCGGTGACCTCCGGCGGGTAGGCCGATACGCCCTGCCGCGCGACCCCGTGATCGGCGGCGGCGATGACGAGCGCGCGGCGATCGATGGAGACATCCGGCCGCCCGGTGATCCCGGCCAGCTGGACGACCAGGGTCTCGAGACGCCCAAGGCTGCCGGGCGGCTTCGTCAGCCCGTCCAGTCGGGCGGTGGCCGCGGTCATCGCACGGGGATCCAACGGCCCCAACCGTTCGATCTCTGTCAGGACCTCGTCGAGCGCACGCCGATCGGCATCCGCGACTGCGACGGCCGTCACCCGCCGGGACCCTTCAGCGTCAGCGGCAGGCCGGCCACGAGGAGCTGCACCTCATCGGCCTTTGCCGCGATCCGTTGGTGGACCATCCCGGTCAGGTCGCGGTAGACCCGCGCGACCGGATGCATCGGGACGATCCCGCCACCGACATCGTCGCTGACGATGATGACCGGCCCGGGTCGTCCGTCGATCGCGTCGATCGCTGCCGCGACCGGACCGTCCAGCAATGTGTCGATGTCCGGCGGATCGTCGCCGAGGATCGCACTGAGCCACAACGTCAGCCCGTCGATGAGGACGGGCTCGGACGAGTCGGTCCTGGCGAGGGCCGCGACAAGATCCGTCCCGACATCGATCGTCGGCCAGCTGGCGGGCCGCTCCCGGCGGTGGCGAGCGATGCGGTCATCGAGCTCGGGGTCGCCCGGCCAGGCCGTCGCGAGGAACCACGCCCGACCCTCCCCCGCGAGCCGGCGCGTCGTCGCGAGCCCGAACCGGCTCTTGCCACTGCGGGTGCCGCCGAGCGCGAGGACGAGCGGTCTGGCCATCAGACGAGGAACGCCATGGCGGCCAGGCACGCGGTCATGGTGACCTCGATCCCCGCCCCGAACGCGTCGCCGTCGAGGCGACCGCGAAGCACGACGGTCGCGGCCATGGTGAGCCCGCCCAGGGCGGCCCCGGCGATCGCGGCGGCCAGCAAGGCGAACTCCGCGCCCGGCACGGCTGACAGGGCACCCGTCATCGCGACCACCGCCGCGACGATGAGGGCCGCCGACCCGATGGCCAGCCCCACGTCTGCGGTCGTGACCCGCTGGATGAACCACGCGCCGAACCCGTCAGGCGTCGCCCGATGACGCGCGAGGCGCGCGGCCACGACCGGCACGGAACGGCTCACGACGGCCGCGATCACACACGTGGCCGCCGCGATCTGCGCGCCGCTCGGCCCGGCCGCGAGACTGGCCAGGGCCGCGGCCTGCGCCCCGAGCACGAGGACCAGGGCGACGACGCCGGTCGGGCCCACCGACGGATCCGTCCGGGCCCGCTCGGCCGCGCCGGCACCGCGAGCGGCCAAGGCGTCGGCCGTGTCGGCGAGACCATCGAGGTGGAGGCCCCCGGAGCAGACGGCCATCGCGCCGATCGCCGCGATCCCTGCCAGGACCGGCTCGCCCGTGCCGAGCAGCAGGAGCATCAGCCCGCCGACCGCGCCGACGAGACCGCCAACGACCGCGAACGCCGCCGCACCCGAGGCGTCACTCCCCGGGACGAACGCCGGGACGCGTGTGAGCAACGCGACCGCGGCACGCATCGTGGTCATGTCTCGCCCGCCGGCTCGGCCCAGCCGACCGGAGCCTGCGGCAGCCGGACGAGCATCGGGTCGACGCCGAAGACCTCGCGGATCCGGGCGCCGTCCAGGGTCGCGCGGGGCGGGCCATCCGCCACGATCCGACCGTCGCTCATGACGACGACGCGCGGGAAGAAGTGCGCCGCTAGGGCCAGGTCGTGGAGCACAGCGAGGATCGTCGTGCCGTCCCGCTCGTTGAGCTCGACCAGGAGCTGCATGACCTCGACCTGGTGCCGGATGTCGAGGTGCGCGGTCGGCTCGTCGAGGATCAGGATCGGGGCTGCCTGGGCGACGGCGACGGCGATGAACACCAGCTGGCGCTCGCCCATCGAGAGTTCGCGGACATCTCGGCGTCGCAGGTGGCCGATGCCGACGCGCTCCAGCGCCGCGGTCACCGCGGCCGTGTCGGTCGGTCGGAGACCCGTGAAGGGCGGCTCGTGCGGCAGCCGGCCGAGGGCGACGACCTCCTCGACGGGCATCTCGAAGGGCAGCTGCGCGAGCTCCGGGACGACCGCGATCGTTCGGGCCACAGCCTTCCGCTCGAGCGTGCCGATCGACGAGCCACGCAACTGGACCGAGCCGCTCTGGGGTACCAGCACCCCGGTCATCGCCCGAAGGAGCGTCGACTTGCCCGCCCCATTCGGGCCCACGAGGGCGATCCGCTCGCCGGCGGCGGCCGCGAGGTCCGCGTCCAGCACGATGTGGCGATCCCCGTAGGCGATCGTCACGTGGCTCGCGGCGAGGATCGGCGTCGCCGCCAGATCAGTGTCGGTCTCCGGTGCCGCGTCCGGCGGCGACACCACGGTGGTCACAGCTCGTAGCTCGAGCGCGTGCGCTGCAACAGGAACAGGAAGAACGGCGCACCAAGGAGGGCCATGACGACACCGACCGGGACATCCCCGGCGAGCCGTGCGCCAAGGTCCGCCACCGCGAGCAGGCCCGCCCCGACGAGCGCGGAGATCGGCAGCACGCGTGTCGCGGACGGACCGACCACCAGGCGCACGAAGTGCGGCACGACGAGGCCCACGAAGCCGATGAGCCCGGCGATCGCGACTCCGGCCGCCGTCGCCATCGAGGCGAGGGCCAGCAGGATCCCCCGTTCGCGCCCCACGTCGATCCCAAGATGGCGGGCCGCCGCGTCGCCGAGCAACATGCCGTCGAGCGCGCGCGAGCGAAGCAGGATCAAGGCGCACGATCCGAAGATGAGCGGCGCCGCCACGGCGAGTCGGGGCCAGGACGCGCCGGCCAGGCCGCCGAGCAGGAAGGCGAAGATCTGGCGCAGGTCGGCGCCGGAGACGTACATCGCCAGCGTGAGCAGTGCCGCCAACACGGACCCGATGGCATAGCCCGTCAGGAGCAGCCGGGTCAGTCCGCCGGCGCCGCCTGCGCCGCCGAGGCGAAAGACCATCCACGCCGCGAGCAGAGCCCCGGCGAAGGCGAGCCCGTGGAGCAGCCCGAACTCGACGATCACGAGCTCGACCGGGATGAGGATCGCGATGGCCGCGCCCAGGGCCGCGCCCGATGCTGTGCCGAGCACGTATGGGTCCGCGAGTGGGTTGCGCAACAAGCCCTGGAACGTCGCGCCGGCCACGGCCAACCCGGCTCCGACGGCCATCGCGGTCAGGACGCGCGGCAGGCGCAACTCCCAGACGATCGCCTCGGTGGCCGGCGTGAACGCCACGCCGATGTCGATGCCGAACAGGCGCCAGAGGATGACTGCCACCGTGTCCATGGGCCCGATGGCGACCGTCCCGAGGCCGACCCCCGCGATGAGGGCGACCGCGAGGCCGGCGAGCGCGGCGACGGCGACGACGAGCGGCCGCGCCCGGACCCAGGCGGTCAGGCCGCTGGGTCCGAGGTCACGGGTCATCGTCCCGGCGGCCATCGATCGACTACGGAGCAGCGGGGAGGGCGACGTCCGGCCAGATGGCCGCCGCGAGATTGCGCAGACCGATGGGCAGGCGTGGACCCGGCCGGGTGATCTCGATGTCCCGGACCGGACGGACGTCGCCTTTTCGCACGGCCGTGATCACGTCCCAACCGGTCCGTGCCGCAACCGCCTCGGGCGTCGGCTCGTAGAACGGGTTCACGCCCAGGACGATGATCTCGGGGTCGCGTTCGATGAGCGTCTCGAGCGGGATCTCGTAGTCGTTCGGGTCGCCCGTCGTGATGGTGTCGCCGCCGGCGAGGGTCACCATCTCGGCGACGAAGGACTGGTCGGCCGGAGCGAAGATCTGGCCGGTCGCGTCCGTGTAGCCGATCTCGTAGAAGACCCGGGGCGGCGAGCCTGCCGCCGAGACGGCGTCATGGATCGCATCGACCTCCGCGCGCATCGATGCGGTCAGGTCGGCGGCCGCCGCGCTCTGGCCGATCGCGGCACCGATCAGCTCGATGTCCTCGTAGACGGCCTCGACCGTCGGGGCGTAGACGACGACGACCGGGATATCGAGGCCGCGGAGCTGGCTGACCACCTCGGCCGGGGTGAAACCGAGCCCGGCGGCGACGACGAGGTCGGCGTCCAGGGCCACGACCTGCTCGACATCGACGCTCGCGAAATCCGCGACGTCCGGAAGCGCGACGGCGGCCTCGGGATAGTCGCTGCCGCTGTCGGTCGCGACGACCCGGTCGCCGGCCCCGAGTTCGAACAGGATCTCGGTATTCGCCGGGGACAGGGAAACGATCCGCGCGGGCTCCGCCGCGATCTCGACGACCGTGCCCTCGTCATCGGTGATCGAGACCGGAAAGGCCACGGCGGACGATGGGCTGGCCTGCGTCGTGGCCGACGTCGAGGCGCCGGCGGACGGGGCGGACGGGGCGGCGCTCGCTGCGCCGGGGGACGCCGTCGGTGCCGTGCAGGCAGCGACGATCGACGATGCGCCCAGGGTCAGGGCGAGGACGGCGGCACGGCGCCGGGACAAGCGGGACATCGGACGGAAGCCTCCGGTGGGGATGGGGCCGGAGGGGTCGCGACAAGCGCAGACCCCTCGCTTCGATGCTGGTCGAAGGAGGGGTCAACCGGTTGAATGCACGGTCCTGCCTACCTTTCTCTCGAAGGTTCGAGCATGCACCGTGAGGTCGGCGACCGGACTTCCGCCCGAGGGCGGTTCACCGTAGCGGGACTGTGCCGGAATCTCACCGGCTTCGCGACCACGCGGCGTTCGACTGACGTCGGCGCCGAGCGTAGCACACGCTCGGCGGAACTCCGGAGTCCCGGATAAGTCCAGGTGAAGTCGCGCTCCGTACGATGGCCGCCTCGCCCTCCTCCCGCCCCATCGTCCAACCGCCGGAGGAGGTCAACCGACCATGGTGGAGTCACGTTGGTTCCGTCGAGCAGGTCCGGGGATCGTGGCCATCGGCGCGCTGGCGATCGTCGCATCGACCACGCTGGGGGCGCCGGAGCGCACCTGGCAGCCGGATCCATGCAGCGGGTCACCACGGGCCGGTGTCGCTGCGAGCGGCACCTGGTACCGGCTGGACCCGGTGATCGAGGCGGGCGCGCGGACCGGGCAACGGCTCGCCGTCGGCGATCCCGGCGCGGCCCAGCCCAGGGTCCTGGCCCTGGATCCCGAGTCGTTCGCGGCCGGCCCGTTCGGCGGCACGGTGGTGGTCGGCACGGATGACGGGCAACGCTCATATCTCTCGCTGGTGGACGTGGACGCCGCATGCGCCTGGGCGGTCGGCACGTCGGCCGATGTCGTCCGCCGGGCCACGCTGGCGCCCGACGGCACGACGCTGTTCGAGTTCCGGGTGGACCGCGCGACGCGCGCGGACCTCGGGGTATGGCGGCGGACATTGGGCGACGGACGCCAGGCCGTGCGCGTGCTGGCGCCCATGTCCGCCGATGCACGCTTCGGACGCACCTGGCTCACGGACTTCGCGTGGAGCGACGACGGCAGGGACCTGGCGGTCCAGTCGTGCGGCGAGATCGCCTGCCGCTTCCGCGTCCTGCCCCTCGACGGTGGCCCCGTCCGAACGGTCGCGGACGATCACCTCGGTGACATCGTCGGGCTCAGCGACGACCGGCTGGTCGCGCATGGTGCATGCCGCGGGCTCCCCTGCCCGCTCATCGTGGTCGACCTCGACGACGGGTCGGCGATGACCCTCCATGCCGCGGCGGGCCAGGCGGTGCTCGCCCGGGACGGGGCCGGACGGTCGGTGGTCGTCCACGAGGTCGGCGCCGATGGCACGCGCCTGCGCGAGGTCGGGCTGGACGGACGGGAGCTCGCGTCCATGGCCGGCGACCCCGATGGGCGCCACTTGATCGCCGGGCCGGGTCGAGCCGGCGGCGCCGTCGAGCGCGGTCCGGATTGGCTGCTGTTCGGCCCAGACGGCAGCCTGGCCGTGGACGGATCCTCCACGCCCCTCCTCCGCCGCCTCTCGGACGGTGCGACCGTCCAACTCGACGAGGTGTCGCGATGATCACGCTGTCCCGGAGCGCCCGGCGCCTGTTGTTGGTCTTGAACCTTGGCCTGGCGATCGCCATCGCCTCTGCGCCGACGGTCGGCGCCCACAGCCCCGATCCCGCCCTCGGTGGTGAGCTGTTCGCGCAGGACCAGGTCCTGGAGTTCCGGTGGCGTGCGGGGAGCGAACCGGCGGCCGCGATCAAGACCGCGATCCGGGCGGCGGCGACCGATGTGACGGAGACCCGTGCTTCGCGGGCGGCGACGTTCGTCTATGCGGCCGACGGGGCCAACCCGATCGGCTATGGGACCGGGACCTGCGGGGTCAACGGGATCGCCTGCTTTACGCGGAGTGCCCCGGACAGCTTCACGATGTGGCTCCGCGAGCATGGTCGGGCCTACGACTGGGGCACCCTCAAGTGGTGCCAGATGTACACGAACCCGCCGGACGGTTGCTACGACGCCGAGACGATCGCGCTCGACGAGTTCGGACACGTCGAGGGCCTCGGCCATCACGTGAACTACTCGGACGATCGCGACTACACCGACGCGGTCGTGCAGACCTTTTCACGGACGAAGCCGAAGGCCGGCTGGAACATGCATGTGCTCGGCGTATGCGACGTCGCGACCCTCCAGATCCAGTACGACATCCCAGGCGCGTCATCGCCGTACTCCACGTGCCTCGATATGCCGACGGCCCTCGGCCTCGCCGTCAACGACAGCTCCGTGCCCTACGGGACCACCGTCAGCCTGACGGCCGCCCTCCGGATCGTGACCGACGCCGACTACGGCCGGCTCAGCAACAACCCGGTCTCCAAGCGCGTCGTCAAGCTCCAGCGGCGCCCGCCCGGGGGCACGACCTGGACGACCCTCGCGACGATGACGTCGTCATCGCCGACCGGCTCGTACGTCACGTCCCTGAAGCTCACGGCGACCGCTGACTTCCGGGCCGTCTTCTCGACGCCGACCGCAGAGGGACTACGGGGTGACGTCAGCCCGACGATCCGGGTGGCCGTCGGTCCGTGCTCAGGGGTCTGCCCGACGTCGGGCGACCAGTAGGAAGGAGATCGCGATGCCGACGAGGGTGCCGTTCATCAGTGGCCGGGCCGCCGCGATCGCGGTCTTGGCCGCTGCCCTCGTCGGCTGCTCACCGGCTCCCACCGAGCCGGCGAGCACGGTCCAACCGAGGACCGCCGCTGCGTCACCGTCCGTGGCGGACCCGTCACCGACCGCCGCCGGCCTCGACGCCCCGCCGGATGCCACGCTCGCCGCCGAGGGCGGCGACCCGGTCACGGGTCAGCTCGGCTCGTATGTGTGGCTCCAGAGCGGCAGCGACTCACCCTGGCTGCCGGGTTCGCCGATCAGTGTCGGGAGCGGTGAGCCGCTCAGCGTGGCGTTCCTCCCGCCCGGCGACGTCGCCACCTGGCGGGCTCGCTACGTCCCCGCGGCCGCCGGCGATCCGAACGGGGCCGCGTCCCTGGGCGAAGGGGCCGGGATACCCGGATTCCTCGCCCCCGGCCCAGGTTCCTGGACCGTCGAGGTCTTCGTCGAGTTCGCGGCACGCGCCGGCACCGCCAGCTACTTCTGGCGCCTCGAGGTGGAGTGATGGCGCGCCGGATGGCACACTGCCGCCGATGCCTCGCGCGACCTTCGCCACTCGATCCACGAGCCGGACCCGCTTTCACCGGGCGTTCGTCGCCGTCGCCGTGACCCTCAGCCTGGCGGCATGTCAGCCGGGACCGGCCGGCGGCGAAGGCGCCGTCGACGGCCTGCTCGTCCTGGGCAAGGGCGATTCGCCGACGCTCGAGGTCCTCGTCGCTCAAGCGGATTCGGACGGTGCGGTCCCCGTTGACGTCCCTTTGCCAGGCCCGAACGCGACCTGGATCTCGGCCGGGCGGGCCGGTGTCCTGGCGGCGACGATGGCCGACGGGCGACTGTTCGCGAGCGAACCGATGGATCCGAGCGGGCCCGCGGCGGACCTCGCCGCGCTGACGTGGCGTCCGGCTGACGGTCCCGACGGTCCCGACGGGTCCGACGCGGTGTTCGAGGGGCCCAGCTGGTTCGCGACGTGGGATCCGGCTGGTCGCTCGTTCGCGGCGCTCGCGGGCGACCTGTTCGGCGACGGCGACATGCGGCTGGTCGTGGTCGACGCAGCCCGCCCGGAGCCGACCGAGATCGCCCTGGGCCGATCCCTGCTCTCCGCCCCACCGGCATGGCTCGACGCAGAGCGGGTCGCGGTGGTCGGCGGAACGAACGTCGCGCCAGAAACGGTAGTCGTGGAGGTCGCGACCGGCGAACAGACCGCCGGGCCGGCCGGGGAGCGACGCATCGCCACGTCGGGGGACGGCTCGCTCGTGGCGACGAGTCGGGGTTCGGGTCAGCCCGTCGTCATCCGGTCAACGGAGGCGTGGCTGGCGGAGGACGGCACCTCCGTCGGGACGATCGAGGTACCGGAAGGGTTCACCGAAGCGATCGCGCTCGCCCTCGACGCGGATGGACAGCGCCTGGCCGTCGTGTGGCAGAGCGCCGACGGCGCGCCGCGCTACGACATCCATGACGGCTCCGACGGGTGGCGCCGGGTCTGGACGGCAGAAGTTCCGGAGGCCTCGGCGGCCGCCGTCACCTGGCTTCGCTAGCGAGGGATTCGCCGACCGGCGGGATCGAGGCGAGGTGCGGCGGTCAGGCGGTCAGGAGGTCGGGACGGGCTGGCCCGCGGAGAAGATCGAGACCTGCGCGTCTTCGGGCAGCATCACGCCCATGACCTTCTGAAGGGTCAGGAGATGGACGCATGAGCCCCAACTCTCGAAGTAGTGGCAGGTGCAACGCCACTGGCCGGCATCGAGGGCGACATGGTGCGTGTCGTTATCGCCACGGAACGTCAGGGAAAGCCGGTCGACCGTGATCCGATCGAGCTCTCGTGCGTACCGATTCGCCTTCTCGACCTTGCCGATCAGTGAGCTGTGCATCGTCGGTCTACCTCCGTCGCCGCTGGGGCGCTCACGAGGCCGCCGTCCGGTCATGCACCTTCGACCGGTGATGGCGGTCGCGCTGGGTCCAGCCTACACCGCGCGACCGCCGAGGTCATCCCCGGAAAATCATCCTATCCGCCCGCTAGGGCGTGCTAGTACCCTGCCGACCGAAGTCGTCCTCGAGCCGGACCACGTCGTCGAGCTCCGGGGTCGAAACCTCGATGAGCTCGCAGCGCTCGATGGCCTCGTAGCGATGGATCCGCCCGGTCGGCACGTGCCGCCGTTCGCCCGGCCCGAGCTCGGATTCTCGGACCACACCCTCGTCATCCTCGAGGAACAGACGCAACCGACCGGCGTGGACGAGGATCGTCTCGTCCTTGATCTCGTGGCGCTGCAGGGAGAGTCGCTTCCCCGTCTCGATGACCAGGATCTTGCCGACGTACCGGTCGGTGTGGGCCCAGATGATCTCGTGGCCCCATGGCTTGTCGACCCTTCGGGCCGGGTCGGTCACGAGCCGCGCACCAGCCGCTCCCCAGCCTCGAGCATCGCCTCCCGCGCATCGGCCGAGGTGGCCTCGGTGTAGATCCGCACGAGGGGTTCGGTACCGGACGCCCGGATGAGCAGCCACGACCCGTCGGCGAGGAAGAACTTGAAGCCGTCCCTGGTATCGAGGAACACGGTCCGCACGATCGGCTCTCCCGCCAGCTCGGTGGGGCGCTGCGCGGCGAGATCCTCGAGCAGCCGCCGCTTGACCGCGGGGTACTCGGCGCGATCGAAGTGGACGTCGATCCGGCGGTAGAACGACGGCCCGGCGATCTCGTGGAAGTGCTCCATCGCGGCAGACACCGGCCAGCGTCCGGCCGCCTTCTCCCGGAGGAACAGGTCGAGCAGCAGCAGGTCGGCGTAGACGCCGTCGCGCTCGGGCAGATGCATCCCGAACCCGAACCCCCCGGATTCCTCGGCGCCCATCATCGCGCCGGTCTCGATCATCTTCGGACCGATGAACTTGAATCCGACCGGCGTCTCGTACGTGGCGATCCCATAGCGCTCGCCCAGCCGCGCCGCCATCGAGGTGTTGTTGACGCTGACGACGACCGGATCGCGCCAGCCCCGGTGCTCCGCGAGGTAGTACATCAGCAAGCCAGTGACCTGGAGCTGATGGATGAAGGTCCCGCGCTCATCGGCCGCGCCCGCGCGATCGGCGTCGCCGTCGAGCAGCAGGGCGAGATCGAACCCGCCGGCCGCGACCATCGCGAGGGCCTGGTCGACATTGGGCGGGATCGGCTCCGGGTTGAGCCCGCCGAAATACGGGTTGCGCTCCTGGTGGATCTCGGTGACCCGGATCGACCCGCCGGCCAGCAGCCGGCTGAGCCATCCTGCCCCGGCACCGAACAGCGGATCGACCAGGACGTCGACCTCCGCGGCCCGAAGCGCGTCCAGATCCACGGTCCGGCGCACGAACTGCTCGTATCCCTCGTACGGGTCGAACCGATCCACCAGCCCGGCCGCTTCCGCGTCCGCGAACGGTCGCCGATCGACCAGCGCGCCACCGTTCTGGGCGATGCGTTCCTCGACGACCGACAGGATCTCCGCCCCGGCCGCGGCTCCGGTCGGCGCCTTCACCTTGAAGCCGTTGTCGACCCACGGGTTGTGGCTCGCCGTGATGACGATGCCGGCGGCCGCGCCGCGCTGGACGACCTCGTACGAACTCATCTGGGTCGGGACCGCGTGCACCGCGAAGGCGACCGGGATGTCGTGGGCCAGAAGGACCTCGGCCGCGGCCGCCGCGAAATGCTCCGAGGCGAACCGCCGGTCGTAGGCGATGACCACGCCCTGGGCCGTAGCCCCCTGAGTCTCCACGTAATGCGCCACGCCGTCGGCACAGCGGCGGACGTTCTCGAACGTGAACTCGTCCGCGATGCGCGCTCGCCACCCGTCGGTGCCGAACACGATCGATGTCGGCGCCGCGGCTCCGGCGGTCGGGGTCACTCAGCCTCCCGGTTCTGCGCAGCGATCGATCAGGCCGCGGATCAGGGCGATGTCGGGCGCGGCCCCGCGCAGGACGGCGATCGGCTGCGTGGCGGTCATGCTACCCCGCTCCGGCGGCGCGATGACGCCGAGGCGACCGTCGACCCGCCGCACGACGAGGTCGTCGCCATCGACCGACACCGTCTCCCCGGCCTGGACGACCGCCCCCTCGCCGCGAGCCCCGATGGCGGATAGCACGGACGACCACGAGCCGAGGTCGGACCAGCCGACGTCCATCGACGCCATCACGACCTGGCCGTTGCGCGCGGCGCCTTCCATGATCGCGTGGTCGATCGAGAGCGGCACCTTGATCGATTCGTAGGCGCGCCCCAGCATCTCGGCCGAGCCGATCATCGGCTCGAGCGACTGGATGAGACCGGTGTAGCGCAGCAGCGCAGCCCGGATCGCCCGTCGGCGCCAGACGAAGATCCCCGCGTTCCAGGCCGCGCCGGGGGTCCGTTCGAAGAGGTCCTCGGCGCGGGCCGGCTTCGGCTTCTCCTCGAACGCCTCCAGGGGATACGCCTGGACGCCGTCGATGATCTGGCCCTTCGCGAGCCTGGGAAGCAGGTAGCCGTACTCGGTCGCCGGCCGCGTGACCTGGGTGCCCAGCGTCACGAGCGGGTCCTCGATGTCGAAGGCCCCGGTCGCCAGGTGCTCCGTGGCGGTCCGCAGGACATCGACGTAGGCGTGCTCCCGCGCGGCGTCGATGTGGGCGTCGGCCGGGACGACGAGCATGACCTCGTCGACTGGTCGATCCAGCGCTGTCGTGGCCAGGGCGATCGCTGCGGCGGTGTTGCGGCCCATCGGCTCGAGCAGGACCCCGGCGTTGGGCAGCTGGTCGCGCAGGAGCCGCTCATAGCGATGGTCGGTCACGACCGTGATGTCGTCGGTCAGGCCGCGCAGCCGCCGCTCGGTGGCCTGGAGGAGGGATTCGTCGCCGAGCAACGGCAGGAAGGGCTTCGGGCGCTCGGATCGACTCAGGGGATGGAGTCGGGTCCCACCGCCGCCGGCCATGATGACGACGTACATGTGCCGTCCATCGTAGCGCCGCGGGCAGGCCGGCGGGTCACTGGGCGATGACGATCCAGCGGCCCTCCCAGACGACCGATCGCTGCCATTCGTGGTAGCGGGTGAAGTGGCTCTTGAAGGCTTCGAGGGTGAGGTAGGCGTACGGCCACTTGTCGGCGGCCGTTCCGAGCGGGCCACTCACGTAGAACCCGAGGATCCGCTTGCTCGTCGGGTTGGCTGGATCGTGGCTGGTCCGATAGCCCAGGACGACCCACGCGTGGGTGCCGCCGTGGACGGTCACGCCAACTGGGTCGCCGGTCTTCGCGATCGACGCGACGATCTTGTCCAGGGCCCGGGTCTTGTTCGTGAACGCATACGCGCCATACGGCTTGCCGGAGTACGAGCGCACGGTCCACGACCAGCCTTGCGGGTCATTGCCGCGGGTCGCGTAGACGTAGCGGTTGTGCGCCCGCGTTCGCTTGTAGAAGAACTTCTGCGTGGCGTACGACTTGTTGCTGGTCCCGCGGACGAGGTTGACCATGGATTGCGTGGCGGCCGGTACGCACCAGTAGTTCGTGTACTGCCGGACCATCGCGCTCCCGCGGTAGAGGTTGACCCGGGTGATGACCGGGGTCGGGCGCGGGGTCGGAGCCGGCGATGGTGTCGGACGTGGGGTGGGCGTCGCGGTCGGACGTGGCGTCGGCGTCGCTGAAGGACGCGGGGTCGGTGTGGCCGTCGGGGCTGGCGTCGGTGTCGCGGTGGGAGCCGGGGTCGCCGTCGGGACCGGGGTGGGCGTCGGGACCGGGGTGGGCGTCGCCGTCGGCTCGGGGGTCGGCGTGGCTGTGGGCTCGGCCGTCGGTGGCGCCGATTCGTCGGCGGCCGCCGCCGGCCACGGCGTGGCGCCCAGGACCGCCAGGCCCAGCCCGGCGGCCAGCAATACGTGAGCCGCGCGACGACGCGGCCGGACTTGCGGCTCCATGCCCGAAGGCTACCGCCCCGCCGGCTGTGGCTGACCCCGGCCGATGGTCCGCGGCGAGGAAGCGCCGATGGTCCGCCCCGGTGCCCGGTCGCACCGCCGGCGGGCGCTCAGAAGCTCGGTGGCGTGAGGCAGAAGAGCACGGTCGCCGGCGCGTCGCCGTGATTCGCGTTCCAGTGCGGCGTGCGCGACGGGAAGGTGATCGCGTCGCCCTCCTGCAGGACGTAGTGCTCGTCGCCGACCCACAGGTCCAGCACGCCGTCAAGGACGACGACGACCTCCTCGTCGGAGTCGTGCGTGTACGGCTCGGCACCCGTGCCGCCACCCGGCTCGATCGTCGACATGATGACCTGGAGCCGGCCGGCCATGTTGGAGGTCAGGAACTCATCGACGGACTTCAGGCCCGGGTAGGCGACCCGTCGTCGGGCGTCGCGCCGGACGACGCGACCGGGTTCCTCGTCGTCGGCGAACAGCTGGGCGATCGACAGGTCGAGGGCGCGGGCGATCCGTTGGACCGTGGCGATCGATGGGCTCGTCACGTCGCGTTCCACCTGCGAGAGGAAGCTCTCCGTGACGGCCGCCCGCTCGGCGACGTCGCGCAGCGTCAGATGTCGCGCCTGACGAAGTGCTCGGATGCGAGTCCCGAGTTGGAGTTCGGTGACCACGGGCGTCCCTCCGGCCCGAGCGCGGTCGCTTGGGGGACCTGAAGTATAGGTTCAGAAGGTAGCGGTCGCGTCGCGACCTGGGCAGCGCCTGGTGCGAGATTCGCACGGTATGCGCGTTGACGTGCGCTTCCCTCGCCCGTACGATGCACCGATCCTGTAGCACGGCTACAGGGAAGCCGCTCAGCGTCCGGAACCACTGCGCGAGGACCGCCGTTGACTGCCTCCCTGACCAGCGACGCCCCAGCGGACGGAGCGATCGTCGGGTCCGTCACCCCGACCGCCGCGAGGACCACCGCCCCTGACGTCGACATCATCGGCGTGACCAAGCGCTTCGGCAGCGTCACGGCGGTCGATGCGATGGACCTGTCCATCGCCCGCGGCGCGTTCTATTCCCTGCTCGGGCCGTCCGGCTGCGGCAAGACGACGACCCTGCGGATGATCGCCGGCTTCGAGCAGCCCTCGGAGGGCGAGATCCTCCTGGCGGGGCAGCCGATCGCCGGTGTCCCGCCCTACCAGCGCAACGTCAACACGGTGTTCCAGCACTACGCCCTCTTCCCGCACATGGACGTCGCCCAGAACGTCGGGTACGGCCTGCGTCAGCGCAAGGTGGGAAAGGCCGAGGAACAGCGTCGGGTCGAGGAGGTCCTGGAGCTCGTTCGGCTCCCCGGCTACGGCAAGCGACGCACCTGGGAGATGTCCGGCGGCCAGCAACAGCGTGTCGCGTTGGCCCGGGCGCTGGTGAACCGGCCCACGGTCCTGCTGCTCGATGAGCCCCTCGGCGCGCTGGACCTCAAGCTGCGCAAGGAGATGCAGCTCGAGCTCAAGGCCCTCCAGCGCGAGGTCGGGATCACCTTCGTGTACGTGACCCACGACCAGGAAGAGGCGCTCACGATGAGCGACGTGATCGTCGTGATGCGCGACGGGCGGATCCAGCAGATGGGTGACCCGACCGAGCTGTACGAACGGCCGGTGAACTCGTTCGTGGCCAACTTCATCGGCCTGTCCAATTCGCTCCAAGCCCGCGTGCTCGACGTCGACCCATCGACCCGGCGCGCAACGGTCGAGACCGACTTTGGCCTTCGGCTGCGGGGCGTGGTGACCGACCCCGACGCGAGCCCCGTCGCCGGCACTGCTGTCACGGTCGCGATCCGGCCGGAACGCCTCCGCGTCGAAGCCCGGACCGACGATCACGATGGCGCCGAACGCGCAAGCGCCACGGATGGCTGGGCGACTTTGCCCGGCCGGATCGACCAGGGCACCTACCTCGGCGACCAGACCGAGTACCGCATCACCACCGACACCGCCGGCGAGCTCGTTGTCCGCCGGCAGAACGCATCAGGGACATCCTCCAGCCAGGGGTTGGGGCCGGGCGATCCGGTCCAGGTCCGCTGGCACGAGGAAGCGAACCTCATCCTCGTCGGGTGAGGTGATCGTCGAGCTGCGAATCAGCTCGTATCGGAGGAGGAGTGGTCGTGGCAGAACAGGATCCCGGCTCGGCGATCGAGCGAGCGATGCGGCATCAGATCACCCGCCGCGGGTTCATGCACGGATCATTGCTGGCCGCGACCAGCGCCTGGCTGGCGGCGTGCGCCGCCCCGGCCGGCGGGAGCGCCGCTCCGAATGCGACCGCCGTCCCCAGCTTCGCGGTCCCGGCCGATCTCGAGAAGGAGTTGTTCATCTACAACTGGGCGGACTACATCTCCAAGTCCAACCAGGAGCTGTTCAAGACGGCCTTCGGCCTCGACAAGCTGACCTACGACGTATTCGATTCGAACGAGGTCATGCTGGCCAAGCTGCAGGCGGGCGGCGTGGGCCAGTACGACGTGGGGGCTCCGACCGCCGAGTACGTCCCGGGCATGGTCGAGGAGGGCTTCCTCGAAAAGCTCGACATGTCCAAGATCCCCAACGCCAAGTACATCAACGCGAAGTTCAAGGGCCTGTGGTGGGATCCAACGGACGAGTACCAGCTGCCGAAGGACTGGGGCACGACCGGGATCGTCCTCCGTCGCAACTTCGTCAAGGATGAGGTCAAGACCTGGAAGCAGTTCTTCGAGGTCGCACCGAAGTACTCCGGCCAGATCGTGGTAGTCGACTCCATGGGCGACGTCTTCACGGCCCCGCTCAAGGCGCTCGGGTACTCCCTCAACACGGTCGATCCGACCGAGCTGAACGCGGCCCGCGAGCTGCTGCTCGGGCTGGCGCCGCACGTCGGTTCTCTGGACTCGAACACCTACGAGGTGCCGATCCGCGATGAGGAAGCCGTCCTCGGCCTAACCTGGACGGGCGGCGTCGTGGAGCTCCGGGACGTGCCGGAGACCGCTGACGTGGAGTACATCGTGCCCGAGGACGGGACGCTGTACTGGATGGATACCTGGGTGATCTTCAAGGACGCGCCGCACCCGAACGTCTCGCATGCGTTCCTCAACTTCATCCACGATCCGCAGATCCAGGCCGAGGAGACGATCGCCAACCGCTACGCCACCCCGAACGACGAAGCCAAGAAGTTCGTCCCGCAGGAGATCCTCGACGATCCGGCGGTCTTCGTCCCGGACTCGGTGTTCCCCCGGCTCGAAGGAGCCCAGGACACGTCCGGCGATCCTCTCCGCAACGAGATCTGGGAAGAGTTCCGCTCCAAGATCGGCCAGAGCTGACCGACCGACCCCCGCGTCCCGGTCCGATCCCAGCGATGGCAACGATCGCCCCGTCGACGCCGGTCCCGCGACCGGCGTCGACCGCGAAGACACCCGGCCAGGGGCGAGCGCGGCTGCTGACCGCGCTGCTCCTCCTGCCGGCCAGCCTCTGGTACCTGATCCTGCTGGTCGTGCCGGTGGCCATCGTGATCATCATCAGCTTCGGCGAACGAGCGCCGAACGGCGGCTACGACCCCGCATTCACGCTCGATAACTTCGGCACCGTCGCACAGAACCCGAGCCCGTTCGTCACCAGCCTCGCCCTGTCGATCTCCGGGACCGTCCTGTGCCTCCTCGTCGGGCTCCCGCTCGCGTACTACATCGCCACCCGCGCCGGCCGGCACAAGGCGCTGTTGATCGTCCTGCTGGTCGTCCCGTTCTGGACGAGCTTCCTCGTCCGGACGTACGCATGGCTGCTGATCCTGGGCCCCAACGGCGTCGCGGGGTTCATCGGTGACGTCATCGGGGACCCGGCGTTCCGGCTGCTCGGCGAAGCACCGGCCGTCCTGATCGGCATCGTCTACGGCTACCTGCCGCTGATGGTCTTTCCCCTGTACGTCATCCTCGAGCGGATGGATCGCGCGCTCGTCGAGGCCTCCAAGGACCTCGGTGCTGGTCGGCTGGCCACGTTCCGCCAGGTCACGCTGCCGATCATCCTGCCGGGCCTGATCACCGGCAGCATCCTCGTGTTCATCCCGATGATGGGCGAGTACGTCATCCCGCAGATTCTCGGGCGCGGGCGGGTCTACCTGATCGGCAACGCGCTGGTGAACGAGTTCCTGACCGCGCGCGACTGGCCGGGCGGCGCGGCCAAGGCGGTGACCCTGATCGCGATCATGCTGGTCGCGATCACCTTCTACCTGTGGTTCGTGAACCGCGGCCGGAAGGGCCGCGAGGTCAACCTGGTATGAGCAGCCCGGCGATCGCGGCCAAGGGGCGCGGCTCGACCAGGCGGCGTCTGGCCGCGGGTGTCGACCGAGGCGGCCAGTTCGTCGAGGTGTGGCTGCGCGCACACACCGTCCTCGTCTACCTCTTCCTGTACATCCCCATCGCGGTCGTGGTCCTGTTCAGCTTCAACGGGACCGATGGCCGGGTCACGAACTGGGAGGGGTTCAGCCTGAAATGGTACGACCGCGTCATCGGCGACCTGCAGATCCAGGGCTACCTCATCAACAGCGCGATCGTCGCGACTGCGACGGCGATCATCGCCTCGGTGGTCGGGACCCTGGCGGCGCTCGGGCTGCAGCGCACGCCGCGCTGGTTCCGCATCCCGTTCGATGCGCTCACCTACACCAGCGTGATCATCCCCGAGATCGTCATCGCCCTGGCGACGTTGATCTTCTTCTCGACCACGTTCGACGTGGCCGAGAACCTATTCGGCGCCGATCTCCGACTCGGCTACCCGACCATCATCGTCGCCCATGCCCTGTTCAACATCAGCCTGGTGCTGCTGCTCGTGCGCGCCCGGCTGGCGGGGATGGACCGGACCCACGTGGAGGCCAGCATGGACCTGTACGGGACGCCGTGGCGGACGTTCTGGCAGATCACGTTCCCGCAGCTGCTGCCGGCGATCGTGGCCGGCGCGCTGCTGTCGTTCACCTTCAGCTTCGACGACTATGTCATCACGACATTCGTGTCAGGGGCCGGGAACACCACGCTGCCGCTGTTCGTATTCGGGCAGATCCGGCAGGGCGTCACGCCGGCGACCAACGCCGTGGCCGCGATCATGCTGCTGATCACCCTGTCCGTCCTGCTGATCGGGCAATTCCTCGTCAGCCGCAACGCCCGGCGGACCGGCTCAGGCCCCGGCGGCGCGTCCGTCGCCGGGATCATCACGGAGCAGTCGAGCTAGGCCATGTCCCGCAGCGCCACCGGGAGGTCGCCTCGAGCGACCGGCTCGTGCGGATGCGCGGTGGCGCCCGCTCAGGCCTCGACCAGCTCCGGCTCCGGCAGGCCCGCATCGGCGGCGAGGATCGCCGCCTTGTCGGTGCGCTCCCACGGCAGGTCGAGGTCGGGCCGGCCGAAGTGGCCGTACGCGGCGGTCTGCCGGTAGATCGGCCGGCGCAGGTCGAGCGCCGCGATGATCGACGCCGGGCCGCAGGTCGAAATGCCGCTCGATGAGCGCCTGGATCGCGTCGTCGTCGATCCGTCCGGTGCCGAACGACTCGACCGAGAACGAGATGGGCCGGGCGATGCCGATGCCGTACGCGACCTCGACCTCGAACCGGTCGGCGAGGCCCGCCGCGACCACGTTCTTGGCGACCCAGCGGGCGGCGTACGCGGCGGAGCGGTCGACCTTCGTCGGATCCTTGCCGGAGAACGCGCCGCCACCGTGGCGGGCCATGCCGCCGTACGAGTCGACGATGATCTTGCGGCCGGTCAGTCCGGCGTCGCCCATCGGGCCACCGGTCACGAACCGGCCGGTCGGGTTGACGTGCATGACCGGGTCCGTGTCGCGCAGCTCGCGCGGGATGGTCGGCAGGATGACCGACTCGACGATCTCGGCGCGGAGCCGTTCCGGCGCGGACGTCCGGGTCGTGCTGGGCGGAGACCACGACCGTTCGCACCCGCTTGGGCACGCCATGCTCGTACTCGACGGTGACCTGGGTCTTGCCGTCCGGGCGCAGGTACGGCAGCTGGCCGGACTTGCGGACCTCGGCGAGGCGGCGCGCCATCCGGTGGGCCAGGGCGATCGGCAGCGGCATGAGCTCCGGCGTGTCGCGGCAGGCGAACCCGAACATCATCCCCTGGTCGCCGGCCCCGAGCTCGAACGCGGAGGCGGCGTCGTCGCGCACCTCGAGCGCCGCATCGACGCCCTGGGCGATGTCCGGCGACTGCTCCTTGACCGAGACGAGCGTGCCGCAGGTCTGGTAGTCGAAGCCGTAGTCGGCTCGCGTGTAGCCGATGTCGCGGACCGTGTCGCGGACGATCGACTGGAAGTCGACGTAGGTGTGGGTCGTGATCTCGCCGAGGACGAGCACGAGTCCGGTCGTCGTCGCCGTCTCGCACGCGACCCGGGCGTTGGGGTCGTCCGCGCAGGATCGCGTCGAGGATCGCGTCGGAGACCTGGTCACACATCTTGTCCGGGTGGCCTTCGGTGACCGATTCGGACGTGAACAGGTAGTGGGGGGCGTCGACGATGCTCATGGGCCGGAAGCCTAGCATGCACCCGCGTCCGTCTCCCACCGGCCCGGACGTCCGGGGCGTCAGGCGCCGGAACGTACCGCCTGGAGGTCGAGATCGCGCTCGATGCGCCGGAGGGTCTCGTCGTTGATCACGCCGGCGTCGCGCAGCCCGATGACCGCCTCGCGCTCGGCCACCAGGACCGCGGACCGGATCGCCCGGTGATCGATCAGCTCCTGGTCGGCCTCGTCGGGAGCGACGTCCGGGCTGGGAGCCACATGGCTGGCCTCGTGCTCGTACTCGTCGCGGAGCTGGTCGATGAGCGGCAGGTGGGTCGGAAAGTCATGGCGGAGCTGCTCGAGCCGCTGCAAGGCCGCCTCCACCGCCGCCAGGCGCGCATGGACCTCTTCCGCGTCCTTGCCGTCCGGAGCGAGCAACCCGAGGCGCCGGATCAGCCACGGCAGGGTCAGGCCCTGCCCGACGAGCGTCGCAGCGATCACGCAGAAGGTCAGGAACAGGATGAGGTCGCGCGACGGGAAGTCGGGCGGCAGCGCGAACGCCGCGGCGAGCGAGACGACCCCGCGCATCCCGGCCCACGACACGATGAACACCGCGCGAACAGGCGGATTCGGGTCGCGCTCGCGGATCTTCGGCGATGAACCGCGGCAGGTACGTCGCCGGGAAGACCCACACGATCCGCGCGACGATGCAGGTCAGGCTGACGGCCAGACCCAGGCCGAGGAGCTGCTCCGGGCGGTAGTCCCGGAGGACCGCCTCGAGGATGCCGGGGAGCTGCAGGCCGATGAGCATGAACACGAACGCGTTGATGAGCCAGATGACCGTCTGCCACACGCCGCGGCCCATGATCCGGGCGTCGGGTGACAGCACCCGTGCCGCGCGCCGGCCGGTGATGAGCCCGGCCAGCACCGTGGCGAGCACCCCGGAGAACTCGAACTGCTCGGCCGCCAGGTAGGCCGTCACCGGCGCCAGCAACGTGACGATGATCTCGATGACGGGCTCCGATGTCCGACCGAGTGCACGCGTCACCACCACGCCGATGACCGCTCCGACGGCGAGGCCGCCGACCGCGACGACCACGAAGTCCAGCCCGGCGACGCCGATCGAGAACGCGACCGGCCCCATCGCCGCGACCGCGGCCCGGTACGCGATGAGCGCCGACGCGTCGTTGATGAGGCTCTCGCCCTCGAGGATCGTGACGATCCGCCGCGAGACCCCGAGCCGCTGGAAGACCGCCGTGGCCGCCACCGCGTCGGGCGGCGCGACGATGGCCCCGAGCGCGAACGCCGCGGCGAGCGGCATGCCGGTGAGCTGCTGCGTGACCAACGCGACGGCGACCGTCGTGAACAGCACCAGCCCGATGGCGAGCAACAGGATCGGCCGCGCAGATTCGCCTTGAAGTCGCGGATCGGCGTGAAGTACGCCGCCGCGAACAGGATCGGCGGCAGGAACAGGAGGAAGACGACGTCCGGCTCGAGCGAGATCTCGGGCAGGTCCGGGACGACGGCTCAACGCGATCCCGCCGAGCAGGAACAGGATCGGCTCGGCGATCCGCAGCCGCCGGGCGACATACGTGAGGGCGACGGCAACGGCGAACATGAGGAACACGAGCTCGATCGGGCCCTGCGACGGACTCGGCCGCAGTCTCGGCGACGGCGAAGGGCAGGTGCGTGATGACGGTCGGCCCTCGCTAGCCGATCGCGACGCGCCCGTGGCGCGCGCGCCAGGCATCCAGGCCCGGCAGGTCGACGGGTTCGAGCGTGTCGGCGGGCGTGAACCCGAAGACGGCACCGAGGAACGGACATCCGGGCCTCGATGGTCCGCCGGATGGCGTCGGCGCCGCGGAACCCGTGGCCCTCGCCCTCGAACGCGAGGTACGCGTGGGGGACGCCGTTGGCCGCGAGAGCCGCGACGATCGCCTCCGCCTGGCCCGGCGGCACGACCTTGTCCTCGAGCCCCTGGAGGACGAGGACCGGGCACGAGATCTCGTCGAGGTAGTGGACCGGCGAGCGCTCGCGATACCGGTCGGCCATCGCCGGGTACGGCCCGACGAGGCGGTCGAGATAGCGCGATTCGAACTTGTGGGTGTCGCGCGCCAGCGCCTCGAGGTCGCCGACACCGAACAGGCTGATGCCTGCCGCGAAGGTGTCCCGGAACGCGAGCGCCGCAAGCGTCGTGAACCCGCCGGCACTCCCGCCCTCGATCGCGAGGCGCTCGGGATCGACCTCGCCCCGGTCGGCGAGGTACCTGGCGGCGGCCACGCAATCGTCGACGTCGACGACGCCCCACTGGCCGTCGAGGGCGCGGCGGTACTCGCGGCCGTAGCCCGAGCTGCCGCCATAGTCGACATCGACGACCGCGATCCCCCGGCTGGTCAGGAACTGGACGACCGGATCGAGCATGTTGGCGGCATTGGCGGTCGGACCGCCGTGCGAGTAGACGAGTAGCGGCGGCAGTTCGCCGTCGGGTGCCCGCACCTCGGGGTTGTGCGGCCGGTACGCGAGGGCGTGGGCCACACGCCCGCCGGCACTCGGGAACGTGATCGGCTCGGCGACCGAGATCCAGGCCGGGTCGATCGCGATCGGGCTGGAGCGGCGCAGGACGCCGGCCGGCGCCAGCGTCGACGGATCGAGCGCGACGACCATCGATGCCTCGGTCGGCGAGCCGACGGTCGCGACGACCGAGCGCGGGCCGACGCGCAGGTTGCTGAACTCCGTGAACGGCGTCTCCACCTCGCCGACGAGGCGGCCCGGGGCGATGTGGAACAACCGGTCTCGCCCACGCGACCGACCGACCGCCGCGATCGAGCCATCGGGCAGGAACCCGTACGACGAGCGGTCGAACAACCAGGCCGGATCGGCGAACTCGGCCTCCATCGGCGCGAGCGGCTCCAGCCGCGGCCCGTCGACGAGGCGGTACAGGTTCCACCAGCCGCTGCGGTCGCTGATGAGGTGGAGGACCCCGTCGGGCGACCAGTCCGGCTGGACGATCAATTCGTCCGGCCCGCCGGCGGCCAGGTCCGATGCCCCCAGCGTGCCGTCGTCGTTGACCGCCGCGATGCGCAGCTCCGTCGCGTCCCACGGCATGTCCGGGTGGTCCCACTCGAGCCAGGCGAGGGATCGCCCGTCAGGCGAGAGCCGCGGCGCGGACAGGAAATCCGGGCCCTCGACGAGTACGAGCGGATCCCGGTCACCATCGAGCGGCACGTCGACGATCGCAGCCTTGGGCTGGCCGGCGCCGGTGTGGTCCTCACGGACCGCGAGGAAGCGCCGCCGGCCCGCATCGAACCGCAGGTCGGCATAGCGGTAGTCGCCCTCCGGGGTCATCGGCGCGGGCGGTTCGACGCCCGGATCGAGTCGATAGAGCCGGCCGTCCACACGGTTCGAGAAGACCACGGTGCCGCCCGCCACCGTGTACGAGCCACCGCCGTACTCATGGACCCGCGATCGGACGTCGTAGGGGGGCGGGGTCAGGTCGGCGGTGGTCCCGTCCTCGGCCCGCTGGACGAGCACGCACCGCCCGGCCTCCGCCGGCCGGCCTTCCACCCAGTAGACGTCGTCACCGTCGATCCAGGGCTCGCCGAGGCGAACGACCTCGCCGACGAGATCCTCGACCCGGATCGGCGACGGCCAACTGCCGTAGGGCAGGCGCGGGGTCTCGTCGATCGGCGCATCGGCAGGCTCGGCAGCGGGCTGCCACTCCGGCTCGGGATCGCGGGTCGGCTCGGTCATCGACGCTCAGGTGCCGTGTTGCCAGGAGCCGACGTACGCGGCCTGCTCCGCGGTCATCGGTTCGAGCTCGATGCCGAGGGCCGCCAGCTTGAGCCGCGCGACCTCCGCATCGATCGCCTCGGGCACGACGTAGACCGAGGGCTCGAGCTCGGCGTGGTGCTTCGCCACGTACTCCGCGGACAGCGCCTGGTTCGCGAAGCTCATGTCCATGACCGCCGCAGGATGACCCTCGGCCGCGCCGAGGTTGACCAGCCTGCCCTCGGCGACGAGGTGCAGCTTCTTGCCGCCCAGGTCGAACTCCTGGACGTTGTCGCGGACCTCGCGGACGTGGCCCTCGGCGAGTGCCCGCAGGGCGGCCAGGTCCAGCTCCGCGTCGAAGTGGCCGGAGTTGGCCATGACCGCGCCGTCCTTCATCGCCTCGAAATGTTCGCGCCGGAAGACGTTGAGGTTGCCGGTCGCGGTCACGAACAGCTCGCCCCAGCGGGCTGCCTCCGTGTGGGTCATCACCTGGTAGCCATCCATCAGCGCCTCGAGAGCACGGACCGGGTCGACCTCGACGACCGCGACGTGGGCCCCGTGGCCGTCCATCCGGGACGCGATCCCCTTGCCGACCCAGCCATAGCCGGCGATCACGACCTTGCGACCGGCGATGAGCATGTTGGTGGCTCGGATGATGCCGTCGACCGTGGACTGGCCGGTGCCGTAACGGTTGTCGAAGAGGTGCTTGGTCTGGGCCTCATTGACCGCCACGACCGGGAAGCCGAGGGCGCCGTCGGCGGCCATGGCCTTGAGCCGGATGACGCCCGTCGTCGTCTCCTCGGTCCCGGCGAGCACTTCCTTGACCTGCTCGGGCCGCTCGCTGTGCAGCAGCGAGACGAGGTCGCAGCCGTCGTCCATCGTGATCTGCGGGTGCGTGTCCGCGACGGCGTTGAGGTGGGCGTAGTACGTGTCGCGGTCCTCGCCGCGTCGCGCGAACGCGCCGATGCCGTACTCGGCGACGAGCGCCGCGGCCACGTCGTCCTTGGTCGACAGCGGGTTGGACGCGGCGATCACGACCTCGGCGCCACCGGCCTTGAGCGTGCGCAGCAGGTTCGCGGTCTCGGTCGTGACGTGGAGGCACGCGCCGATCCGCAGGCCCTCCAGCGGCCGGTCGCGCTCGAAGCGCTCGCGGATGAGGCGCAGGACGGGCATCTCGCGCTCGGCCCACTCGATCCGACGGACGCCCTCGGCGGCCAGGCCGAGGTCGGTCACGTCGTGGGCGGGCAGGGCGGTGGCGGTCGTCATCGGGTGTCGGTCTCCTTGCGGGTGAAGAGGCGGCGCAGGGGCGCCGCGATGTCGGGCCACGGCGAGCCGAGGCGATGGATGAGCCGTTCCTCGAAGCGGGCATGCTCGGCGAAGCCCAGGCGCCGGTAGGCGTTGATGGCCGGCGGATTATCCGCCCGGACGTTCAGGACGACCTGGTCGCAGGTTCGCAGCAGCTCGGACGGTCACCGCACCGGTCACGGCGGTCGCGAAGCCGCGTCCTCGGAAGTCGACATGGGTCAGGACGTTGCCGACGACGGCCAGTCGGGCAGACGCGCTGACGACATGGGTCCCGGCGGCGGCCACCAGCTGGCCGTTGATGCGCATCCCGTAGTACACGCCGTCGGCGATGGCGCTCGATGGCAACCACGACGCGAATCCCAGCTGGTAGAGCTTGTTGAGCTCGCCGATCTCGACCGGCAGGAGGCGTTGGACCGTGGCCGGGTACGGCCGGAACCGCGGCCGATCGACCCACATGCGGACCATCTGCGGACCCGGGTCGACGCGATAGTGCGCCTCGACGGCGGGGATCATCGCCGGGCGGGCGGCGATGTAGGCGGCGCGCGGCTTGATGACGTCGCGCAGCACGGCCTCGATCCCATCGGTGCGGCCCATGACGAACAGCGGCTGGGGCGTCGGGCCGGTGTACTCCAGGCCGACTGCCACGAGCGTGTCGCCGTCGTACGCGGCACCCCAGCGGGTCCGCCCGAACTCGCGCTCCTCGAGGTCGCAGATCGCGTAGGCCGCGTACAGGCGGTCCTGAGCGAGGAACCCGTGCAGGATCGCCCGATCCGTGGTCTGGCGAGCGATGGTCGCGGTCCGGCGACCGAGCGCGATGGTCGCCATCAGGAAGCCACCGACTGCGGGGGTTTCGTGGCGGTGTCGGGCGGCTCGGGTTCCGTGGCCGCGGGCGCCTCGGGTTCCGTGGCCGCGGCCGCCTCGGGTTCCGTGGCCGCGGCCGCCGGCGCCCAGTCGCCGAACCGCGGCGTCGCCGACCGTCGCTGCTCCCGATCGCGCCACGGCCTCCGCCAGGCCCTCCTCGTACGGCGCCCGGATCAGCCCTTCGTCGGTCGCGATGCCCGTGATGAGCTCGGCCGGCGTCACGTCGAACGACGGGTTGCGCACATCGGTATCCGCGGGGCGATCCGGACGCCGCGGACGTACAGGACCTCGTCGGCCTTGCGCTCCTCGATCGGGATGGCTGCGCCGTCAGGCGTCGCGAGATCCACGCTGCTGATCGGTGCGGCCACGTAGAACGGGATCCCGTGGCGGGCCGCCAGCACGGCCAGGGTGTACGTCCCGACCTTATTGGCCGTGTCGCCGTTCGCCGCGATCCGGTCGGCCCCGACGATCACGACATCGACCTCGCCGCGGGCCATGAGATGACCGGCGGCGGTGTCCGCGATGAGCGTGTGCGGGACCCCCGCCTGGGCCAGCTCCCAGGCCGTCAGCCGCGCGCCCTGGAGGTACGGCCGCGTCTCGTCGACCCAGACGTGGACCGAGCGGCCGGCATGGTGGGCCGCCTGGACGACCCCGAGGGCCGTCCCGAACTGGCCACAGGCGAGCGGGCCGGTGTTGCAGTGGGTGAGGATCTGCAACGGGCGATCCTCGGGGAACTCGAGGGCCTCGAGACCGAACGCGGCCAGGCGGCCGTGGTCCTCGGTCGTCTCGAAGACGATCGTGTCCGCCTCGGCCCGGATCGCGTCGGCGATGGCGTCGCCGTCCTCGCTCAGGTCGCCGACCGCGTCGTAGGCCGCCATCACGCGTTCGACGGCCCAGCGGAGGTTGACCGCGGTGGGGCGCGAGTTGATGAGCGCGTTGGCGGCGCCCCGCAGGGTGGCGCGACGGGCGTACGGACGCGTCGTCCGCGCCTTGTCCGCGGTCAACGCCATCCCCAGTGCCGCGACGGACCCGATCGCCGGCGCACCGCGCACGATCATCTCGCGGATCGCGTAGGCCGCCTCGGCCGCGGAGCGCGCCTTGAACTCCTCGAGGACGTCGGGCAGCTTGCGCTGATCGATGATGTGCAGGACGCCCGGACCCTCGCGGTACGGCGTGTGGAACCCGATCGGCGGCGGGGGTGGTCCAGCGGGAACCTCGCGACCGGCCACCGAGCCGGGATCCAGGATGGCCCCGGCCGCATCCGCCGACGCCCGCTGGAGGGCCTGCGCCGCACCGACGACGCCGGCCGCGCCATTGAACAGCTCCCCCGCGAACTGGCGGAAGAATCGGCGACGGCCCAGGTCGGCGCCCTCGGCCGGGGGGGCCGGTGTCGGCTGGTCGTCGGGTGTGGGGTCGGCGGGATCGGGCAACGGCGAGGCCTCGGCGTGGGTCGGTCAGTACTGGACGACGCTGGTGACCCGGCGTCCTTCCAGCCGATCGCGGCCCTTCAGGAATTCCAGCTCGACGAGGAACGCCAGGCCGACCACGTCCCCCTTGAGCCGCTCGATGAGCTCGATCGTGCCCTTGACGGTGCCGCCGGTGGCCAGGAGGTCGTCGACGATCAGTACCTTCTGCCCGGGCTGGACCGCATCGCGGTGGATCTCGAGGGTGTTCGACCCGTACTCGAGCGCGTACTCGACGGAGATGGTCTCGGCCGGAAGCTTGCCGAGCTTGCGAACCGGCACCAGTCCGGCGTCCAATTGGTAGGCCATCGGCGCGCTGAAGATGAAGCCGCGCGACTCCATGCCGACCACGATGTCGATCTGCTCACCGGCGTATGGCGCGATCATCAGGTCGATCGCTTCCTTGTACGCCGCAGCGTCCTTGAGCAGCGTCGTGATGTCGTAGAAGAGGATGCCGGGCTTGGGGAAGTCCGGGATCTCGCGGATCTTGGCACGCAGCTCCTCGGCGGACATCGATGTGTGACCTCCAGAGGGTCGATGGATCGCAGCGATGGGCTCGGCCACGGGGCCGGCCGAAAGTCTACCGCAGGCGCGATGCGCGCCCGCCACATCCTGCTACGCCTCGCTGGCCACCAGCGACCCCGGTCGCTCGGGGATCCGCGCCGTTCGCAGGCGCCCGCTGATGAGGAGACCACCGACCGCAACGGCCAGGGCCACGGCGAACCCGGCGAGGAGACCCGGTGCCGGACCCTCGCCGGCGCGCACGGCGAACGCGACGGCCGCCCCGGTCACGCCGGTGCCGAGCGCCGTGCCGAGGGAGTCCGTGAGCGACAACGCGGAGGAGGCCTGACCCTGTTCGCCGGTCGCCGCCTCGCGCAACACGATGAGCGCGAGGGGCGAGTAGGCGAGGCCCATCCCCAGCCCGGCGAGACCCAGGGTTGGGATCGACAGCCACGGCGAGACCTCAGGGAGCAGCACGAGCATGAAACTCGCGATCCCGGCGATCAGGACCACGACGCCGGCTCGCACGAAGCGGTCCGGCGGAAAACGAGGGGCAAGGCGGGCCTGGATCCACGAGCCAGCGGTCCACGTGAAGGTCGCCGCGGTCAGGCTCAGACCGGCCTGGATCGCGCTCAGGCCGCGCCAGTCCACGAGGACGAGGGCGATGTACGCATCGACCCCGAAGAAGGCGAACGTGATGATGCCGCGCATCAGCACGGCCGTCGGCATGCCGCGGGCCGCGCGCAGGGTGCCAGGCGGCGTGAGGCGTCGCAGCGCGAGGATCGCCATGGCGAGCCCGATCCCGCCCATGGCCACCAACAATACCGGCTGCCCGCTCGTCAATCCGCCCAACAGCAGTCCCGTCCCCGCTGCGACCACCAGGGCGAGCGGAAGGCGCCGCCGCAGCGTCGCGGCGGTCGCGCCGGCGGCCGGGTCTGGCCGGATCCGTCGGACCTGCGGGTAGGCGATGCCGGCGGAGACGGCGATCAGCGGCAGCAGGCCAAGGAACACGAAGCGCCAGCCGATGGACTCCCCGACGACACCGGCGATCGCGGGTCCGAGCACGCCGGGGAGCACCCAGGCCGTGGAGAGCGTGGCGAACATCTGCGGTCGCAGCCGCTCCGGCAGGCTCCGCCCGATCGCCACGTACGCGATCGGTGGCACGGTCCCGGCACCGAGACCCTGGATGAAGCGCGCCGCGACCAGCACCTCCATCGACGGAGCGAGGCCGCCGATGATCAGGCCGGCGGCGAACAGCGCGATGCCGGCCACGAACGGCACCCCCAGCCCGCGCCGATCGATGAGTCCGCCGACAACGACGATGCCGATCAGCGAGCCGAGCATGAACGCCGTGAACACCCAGCCGTAGAGCTCGAGGTTGCCGAGCTCATCCGCGACGATCGGCATGATCGTCGAGACGGCGAGCGCCTCGAACGCAACGAGCGTTACGGTCAGAACGAGCCCGACGGTCAGGCTCCGCCGACCCGCCGACCACAGCCCACCGCCGTCGTCCACAGGACCCGGAGCGTGGTCGGGCCGTTGGCTCAATGACATGGTCCAAGCATGACATCGACCAGCGGTGGGGCGCCTTGCGGTGGTGGCTGGCCTCGCGGTGCTGGCTGGAGCGACGCGGCGCCGGCCGGTTGCGGCGCGGCCCCCGGCCGGTTGAGGCGCAGCCGCGGCCGGTTGAGGCGCCCCGCGAACCCAGGCGCGGGCCGACCGGTTGCGGCGCGGCCCCGGGCCGGGTTGCGGCGCCTCGCGGACCCGGGCGCGGGCCGTACCACCGGCCACCGCCTCGAAGAACGTGGCTCGCCCAGCAGCGCTCGAAACAGGCCCCGGCTTGGCCCACGATCGCGGCCCCAGACGCGCTAAGGCGCGGCCGATGCATCCCATGACTAGGACTGGCCTAAGCCGCGACCTAACGACTCGCGGCCGCCCGAATCCGAGCGTAAGCGCACCGCTCGCGAGCGTGAAACCCCACCGATCGACCCCGGTATGACCCTCGATATGCCGTTCCTAGCAACGGGGTGAATAACCGCGACCACAAGGCGCGACCCAGGCCGGCAGAACGCCCCGCCCGCCGAGGCCCCCGGTCGGCGAGACCCTCGGTCGGCGCGAGGGCCGGGTGGGGCGCGGTCGCTCGGTCGGCGCGAGGGCCGGGTGGGGCGCGGTCGCTCGGTCGGCGCGAGGGCCGGGTGGGGGCGGTCGCTCGGTCGGCGCGAGGGCCGGGTGGGGCGCGGTCGCTCGGTCGGCGCGAGCGCCGGGTGGGGGGCGGTCCCCGGTCGGCACAGCCCGGCCCGCCGGGACCCGGGCTCAGCCCGAGCGCCGGGTCGGCAGGACCCCCGGGTCGGCGCAGCCCCGGAGCGTGGCCCGCGGGCCGGCTAGGCCCGCGCCGCCGGGACCCCGGGTCGCCGAGGGCCCCGACTCACGATCCGGCGAGGCGCTCCACGACCGGGGCCATCTCGTCGATGTCGCCGACCATGAACGAGCTGATCCCGAGTCGCTCGCGCAGCATCGTGAACTTCTCGACGAACCCCTCGATCGAGCCGATGTACGTATGGGGCGACTCGAGGACCTCCTCGATCGTCGATTCGATGCCGCTTCGCGCGCGGAACTGGTCCGCCCGGTTCCGAGCTTCGCCGCGGGCATCGTCGGTCACGACGACCGGCCCACCCGAGGGATACACGTTGAATACCAGTTCGTCGGCCCGGTCCCCGGCGGCCTCCCGGGCCCACGCGATCTTCTCGGCCGTCGCGGCCAGCGTGATGCTGCGCGGATCCGTCCGCTGCTCCCGGAGCGTCCGCGGTGCCAGTCCCACGACGTCCGCCTCTCGGCCGGCCAGCGTCAGGATGCGCCGCCCGCCACCACCGATCATCAACGGCGGGTGCGGCCGCTGGACCGGCTTCGGCTGGGCGTCGTAGTCGGTGATCGTGTAGTGCTCGCCGGCGAAGGTGAATGGGTCGTCGGCGAAGCAGCCCTTGAGCACCGCGATGGACTCCGCCAGGCGGGCCACCCGGGTCGGCCCGTCGTCGAAGGCGAGCCCGATGGCGTCGTACTCCTCCTTCCGCCAGCCCGCCCCGATCGCGATGTCCAGGCGGCCACCGCTGAGCACATCGAGCGAGGCGAGATCCTGGGCGAGCACCGCCGGATGGCGCAGGTCGTTGTTCAGGACGAACGTCCCGATGCGCAACCGGGTCGTGGCGGCCGCGATGGTCGCCATCGCGGGCACCGGCGACAACTGCGCGATGAGGTGGTCCGGGATCAGGACGGCGTCGTACCCGATCGACTCCGCGCGTCGCGCGGTCTCGGCCAGGGTCGGGCCGTCGAAGACATCCTGGACGCTGGCGAGGAACGTGAAAGGTCGCATGGGAAGATGGTGGCACACCCCTCCGGAGGTTCGATGATCACGACCGAGCGACTGCTCCTGCGACGATGGCGGGACGAGGACCGCGACCCCTTCGCCGCGCTCAACGCGGATCCCGTCGTCATGGAGCACATGCAGGGCCTGACGCCGCGCGACCGGTCTGCCCGCGAAGCGCTGCGCTACGGCTTCGAGGAGGTCGGCCTCGACGAGGTCGTCTCGTTCACGGTGCCGCAGAACGAGCGCTCGTGGCGGGTCATGGAGCGCATCGGCCTGCGGCGCGACCCGTCCGGCGACTTCGACCATCCACGGGTGGATCCAATTGCCTACCCCGATCTGGTGGGCCATGTCTTCTATCGACTGGCGCGCACCGAGTGGCTGGCGGGGCAGGGAGCGCGCGTCAGCCGGCCGTAGCGCCCGTAGCGGCCGTAGCGGGGACGGCGCGGTCCATCGAGAGCCGCGCGACCACGGCCTGGGTCAGCTGCCAGGCACGGACCGGCTGCTGCGGGGCGCGGATCCGGACCTGGTTGCTGGCGAACGTGACGTCGGACGGCTTGACGCCGGGCAGGCCACCGTCGCCGAGGAGCCGCATCGCCGCCGACCGCGTCAGCGACGCCCCGAAGCGGATGACCAGCCAGCCCTCCTCGCGCGAGATCGACCCGATGCCGGCGGCCTCTGCGGCCAACCGCAGCTCCGCCACCTCGACCAGCCGCTGGACCGACTCCGGCATCGCGCCGAACCGATCCGCGACCTCCTGGCGGAACGCCGCGATGTCACCGGCCGAGCGGGCCCGGGCCAGCCGTCGATACAGCTCGAGCTTCTGGGCCTCGTCCGGGACGTAGTCGTCGGGCAGATGCGCGTCGACCGGCAGGTCGATGACGGCCTGCGGCGCCTCGACGATCGGGGCGCGACCCTCGTGCTTCGCCTTCTGCTCCTCGACCGCCTCGCCGAGCATCCGCGAGTACAGGTCGAAGCCGACCGCCGCCATGTGCCCCGACTGCTCGCCGCCGAGGATGTTGCCGGCCCCCCGGATCTCGAGGTCGGACAGGGCGATCTGGAACCCGGCGCCCAGTTCCGAGGCGTTGAAGATGGCCTGCAGCCGCTTGCGTGCCTCGTCCGACAGCCGCTCGCGGCGCCGATACAGCAGGTACGCGTAGGCCCGCCGCGCCGACCGACCCACCCGCCCGCGAAGCTGGTACAGCTGCGCCAGACCGAGCGTGTCCGCGCGATCGATGATGATCGTGTTCGCGTTCGGGATGTCCAGTCCGGACTCGATGATCGTCGTGCAGACCAGCACGTCCGCCGCGCCGTCGGCGAAGGCGATCATGACCTTCTCGAGCGCGCCCTCCGGCATCTGGCCGTGCCCGACCACGAAGCGGGCATCGGGGAGCAGCCGCCGCAACTGCTCGGCCTGCGCCTCGATCGTCTCGACCCGGTTGTGGACGTAGAAGGCCTGGCCGCCGCGGTCGAGCTCGCGCAGGATCGCGTCGCGGACGAGGCCGGCGGACGCCTCGGCGACCCGGGTCTGGATCGGGAGCCGGTCCTCCGGCGGCGTCTCGATGACGCTGAGGTCGCGGATCCCGGCCATGGCGAGGTTCAGCGTCCGCGGGATCGGCGTGGCCGACAGCGTCAGCACGTCGACCTCGCGACGGAGCTGCTTGAGCCGTTCCTTGGCGGCCACCCCGAACCGCTGCTCCTCGTCGACGACGACGAGCCCGAGGTCCTTGAACCGGACGTCCTTGCTGAGCAACCGATGCGTACCGATCACGATGTCCACGGTCCCGTCGGCCAGGCCGGCGATCGTCGCCGCCTGCTCCTTGGCCGGCACGAACCGGGACAGGATGCGGACCTCCAGCGGGAAGGCCGCGAAGCGCTGGCTGAACGTCGCGTGGTGCTGGGCGGCCAGGACGGTCGTCGGCACGAGAACCGCGACCTGCTTGCCGTCCTGGGTCGCCTTGAACGCACCGCGCAGCGCGACCTCGGTCTTGCCGTAGCCGACGTCGCCGACGACGAGCCGGTCCATCGGCTGCTGGCGTTCCATGTCGGCCTTGATCTCGGCGGACGCGCGCAGCTGGTCGATGGTCTCCTCGTACGGGAACGACGCCTCCATCTCCTGCTGCCACGGCGTGTCGTCCCCGAACGCGTGGCCCTGGGCCGCCGTCCGTGCGGCATACAGCGCCAGGAGCTCGTCGGCGAGGTCCGCGACGGCGTTGCGGACGCGCTGCTTGGCGCGTAGCCACTCGGCGCCGCCGAGCTTGCTGAGCTGCGGCCGCTCCCCGCCGGCGTAGCGGGTCACGCGCCCGATCTGCTCGACCGGCACGAAGATGCGGTCGCCCGCGGCGAACGACAGCTCGAGGTAGTCGCGTTCGCCGCCCTCCGGCCCGCGCCGGAGCATCTGCTCGTAGCGCGCGACGCCATGGTCGATGTGGACGACGAGATCTCCGGGCGTCAGCCGCTCGAGGATGTCGCGCGGCACGACCCGTCGCAGCGCCTTCGGCCGGCGGACGCGGACCGTGCCGAACAGCTCGCGGTCCGTGACGAACACGAGGCCGTCCGGGCCGCCGAGGAACCCGCCGTTCAGGCTGCGCGCGACGAGAGCGATCGCGCCCGGCGGCGGCGGCTCGACGATCCGGTCCAGGACAGCCACCGGATGGCCGGCCTCCTCGAGGACCTCGCCGAGCCGGGGCGCCTGGTCGCTCGCGAGCACGATCCGGCCACCGTCCTCGCGCCAGCCGCTGACCGCCTCATCCAGCCGAGTCGCCCGACCGAGCGGCAGGACCGGCTCGCGCCAGCCGAACAGGTCGCCCGAGCTCTTCCCGCGGGACGCCATCGCGACGCCCGACGGGGGCTCCGACTCCCACGTGAGCTCCAGGGTCCGCGACGCGACGAGGCGTCCCTTCCAGTCGCGTGGCGGCAGATAGGTCGAGGGCCAGTCCTTCGGCAGCTCGCCGGCCTCGACCAGCTCGCCGCGACGCTCATCGGCCTGGCGCCACAGGAACGCGGCGGCCTCGGCGATGTCGCCGGGCTCGTCGAGGACGAAGACCGTGCCCGGGTCCACGTGGTCGAGCCCGGTCGCCGGCGCGAGCTGGGTGGCCCACACCTCGGCGGCATCGCCCACGGCGAGCGCCCGTGATGCGCCCGCGGCGCGGGGTCGCAAAGGGTCGTCGGCCGAGCCCTCGAAGCGAGCGAGGTCCATCCCGAGCCGCTCGGGCAGTCGACTGGCCGCCCGGCCGAGCCGCGCGCGGATCGCGGCCACGCCCGCAGTCGGCAACAGGAACTCCGACGCGGGCAGGAGCACGGCCCGCTCGACCTTTCCGGTCGTCCGCTGGTCGGTCGGGTCGAACGCGCGGAGCGAGTCGATCTCGTCGCCGAAGAATTCGAGGCGGATCGGAAAGTCCATCGAAGGCGGGAAGATGTCGACGATGCCGCCCCGCCGCGCGAACTCGCCGCGGCCGGCGACCTCGGTCACGGGGCTGTAACCCAGATCGAGCAGGTCCCGCAGCAGCGCGTCCTGGTGGACACGTGCACCGACCGCGAGCTCGCGCGGTTCGGCCGGGAGGTCATCCGGCGCGATGGTGTGCTGGAGCAGCGCCTGGACGCTCGCGACCAGCACCTGGGCCCTGCCGCTCCGCCAGGCGGCCAGCGCCGCGACCCGGGCGGCGGTCTCGTCGGCCACCAGCTCGCTGCGTTCGTAGGCCAGCGCCGTTCGCGGTTCCAGGACCGCGACCCGCGCCGGATCGCCGAGCCACGCCCCGAGCTCCTCGGCCACGCGGTCACCGATCTCAGCGTCCCGGGCGATCCAGACGATCCGTTCCTCCAGCGCGATCGTCGCGGCGAGGTACGACTTCGCGCCGTGGGGCACCGCCACGAGCCCGGCATGCCGCCCCACTCGCCCGATGTCGGCGGGGCTGCCCAGCCGTTCCCGGAGCGCCCCGAACGAGCCGGTCGCGGCCAGGAGCGACGGGAGCGCCGAGAGATCGGGCAGGCGGTGTCCGGCGCCGATCCGAGGCTCCCCGGACCGCGGCTTCGGCTTCGTAGCCTTCGATGGACGCGGGGCTCGCGCCTCGGCCTGTCGGACGTCCTCGACCTCCGCGTCGACCGCTCCGACGTCGAAGTCGAGCACTTCGTCGTCGCGCGGCGGGGCGTGGCGAGCAGCGAAGTCCTTCGCGACCTGCTCGGCGATCCGCCGGTCCCGCCCGCGTCGGCCGCGCAGGGGCGGCGTCGTCGATTCAGGCATCGTGGTCGCCGTCGTTGCGCTGGAGGACGCGCCGCCAGCCGGTCTTCGTCCGGCGGACGCCGTTGTCGTCGGGCGGCCCATCGACCTCGCCCGGAGCGGCGAGCCGGTCGGCATCGGCCTCGCGCAGCTGGAACGTGTTGAACCGGTTGGCGGCCTTGCTCGTGCCGTCGCGGGCCCAGCCTTCCACAGCGTCCGCGGCCGCATCGAGCAGTTCGTCGAGCCGCTGGACCTCGTCGGGCGCGAACCTCGACAGCACGTGGTCGCGGCCGTTGCGGACCGGGTCGCCGATCCCGACTCGCAGGCGGCTGAACTTCTCGGTCTGCAGTTCGTCGATGATCGAGCGCAGGCCGTTGTGGCCGCCGTGGCTGCCCGCCTCGCGGAATCGAAGCTTGCCGTACGGCAGCGCGAAGTCGTCCGCGACGATGAGCACGTCGTTGAGCGGTGCGTGCTCCCGAGCCATGACCTTGCGCACGGCCTTGCCCGAGTCGTTCATGTAGGTCAGCGGCTTGACCAGGGTCAGGTCCAGGCCGCGGTATCGACCGCCGACGATCGTCGAGTCGTCGCGCCGGCGGCCACGGCCATCCCATCCGGCTCGCTCCGCGAGCCGGTCCATGACCAGCCAACCGATGTTGTGACGCGTCCCGGCGTACTGGGAGCCAGGGTTCCCGAGACCGACGACGACCTTCAACGATGCCTCCGCGGACAGCACGATGTGGCCCGAATCCCGTCCGGCCGCGACGTCATCGGTCGCGAGTTGCCTGGCGGGAGGGCCGATGGAGGATGGTACCCGGACCGGCGCGCGAGCGCCGGACGGGGCTCAGAACGCGGGCTCGACCGGCTCCGCGGGTGGGAAGAAGCCCGCGTCCAGAAGGTCGCGCTCGCCGAGCGGCTCGCTCAGTTGGACGACGACCCGCATCGATGGGTTGCTCGGGCAGTCGAACGCGTTGCCCTCGAGGGGTCGCGCGGCGAAGACGACGAGCACCGAGTCCTGGCCGTACGTGATCGATGGCGGCTGCAATCGCCCGCCCATCGCCTGGCCGCTGGTGCAGGTCCGCTCCGTGACCAACGCCGTGAATGTCGTCGCGTCCGGGCCGGGTGGCGGGACGTCGGGATCGAGGATCCACGTCGCCAGGTTCAGGCCCTGGAGGACGATCTCCGGTCGGCAACCGCCCCAGCCACCGAGCCTCCAGCCGCCGGCACCGTTCTCGATGGACGCGGACACGAAGTCGGCGTCGACGCCAGCCGGATCGCGCGCGACGTACTCGGCGACCCGGTCGTCGCGCCGCACGAGCCAATACCCGGACGCCGGCAGCATGTCGATGTCAGGCCCGACCTCCGCGATCGCCGCACGCAGGGCCGCAGCCGACGGATGGTCCTCGAGCTCGGCGGTCGCCGGCTGGTCCAGGACGCTCGGCAGGAACCCGGGGGGCTCGCTGCAGGTATATCTGGTCTCAGCGAGGGCCGGTTCCGCAGGCGGCGCCTCGGAGGGCGCGCCGGCTGGCGGGGGCGTCGTGGGCGCGCAGCCGGCGACGGCGAGGACAAGGAGAAGCGAGCCGATCAGCATCCGGAACATCTCCGGTCAGACGCCCGCGGCCGCCGATGGGTTGCGCCATGGCGGCCGCATCACTCGCCGCCGAGCAGCCGGCGCTCCAGGGCCCGCATCGCGGCCTCCTCCGCGGGCTCGGCATGGTCCCAGCCGCAGACGTGTAGCGTGCCGTGCGTGACGAGCAGACGCAGCTCATCTGCCGCGGACCAGCTGACGTCGCCGGTCTGGCCGCCTCGGCCGCCCTCGGCCTGCTCCACGGCCCGCTCCACGGACACGACGATGTCGCCGAGGTGTAGCCGACGACCCGGTGGGAGCGGGAACGGAGGCACGGATGTGCCGGGCGTCACGCGTCCCGGATGCGGCGGAAATGCCTCTGGCGGCGAGCAGCGGGAAGGACAGCACGTCCGTCGGGCCGGTCTTGCCCATGTGCTCGGCGTTGAGGGCCGCAAGCTCGGCATCGTCCGACAGGATCAGGCCGAGCGAGGCGGGGCTCGGTGCTCCGGCGGCGGAGAGTGCGTCCGCCGCGACTCCAGCCAGCGCGGCGGCCGCGATCGGGAGACGGACGCCATCTCGCACCGTCACGTCGAGCCGCCAGGGCGGTCGATAGATCGGCCGGGTCACGACGCCGGCGTGTCGCCTCCGCGACCGGCCGCGGCAGCCCGTCGCGACTCGAGCTCGACGATCGTGTTCTGCGGATACGCGATCCGGGTGTGGTACATGCCGAGGAGCTGCTGCACGAACGCGTTCTTGATGAGCTCGAGATCGCGCAGCGTGAGGTCGCACTCGTCGAACTGCCCGTCGGCGATGCGTTCGTCGATGATCCGGGTGACCATCGCGCGGATCGCCGGCTCGTCGCGCGACGCCAGCGAGCGGACGGATGCCTCGACGCCGTCGGCGAGCATGATCAGCGCCGCCTCGCGCGTCTGCGGCTTCGGGCCGGCATGGCGGAACTTGCGCTCGTCGACCGCCGCGGCGGCCTTGGCGCCCTCGACCGTCCCGAGCCCGCCGTACGGCTCGGCCGCACGCTCCTGAGCCCGGGCGTAGAAGTAGCTCATGATCGCGGTCCCGTGGTGCTGCGGGATGTAGGCGATGAGTGCCTTGGGCAGCTTCGCGGCATAGGCCGTGTCGATGCCGTCGGCGACATGCTGCTTGAGGACCTGGGCGCTGACCTCGGGCTCCAGGTGGTCGTGGATGTTCTCCGCACCAGCCTGGTTCTCGATGAACGCCAGCGGGTTCGAGAGCTTTCCGACGTCGTGGTAATAGGCCGCGACGCGGGTCACGAGCGGATCCGCCCCGATCGCCTCCGCGGCGCGCTCCGCGAGGTTCCCGACCATGAGCGAGTGGTGGTAGGTGCCGGGTGTCTCGACCAGGAGCCGTCGGAGGAGCGGCTGACTCGGGTTCGCCAGCTCGAGCAGTGAGAAGACGGTCAGGATCCCGAACACCGAGCCGAGGACCGCGAACGTCCCGACCGCTGCGACCGACGAGCCCGCCGCCGCCACGGCCGAGGCGAACCAGAGCTCCAGGACGCCCTGGATGTCGCGCGCCCCGAGCAGCGAGAAGACCGACACGACCAGGGCATTGACGACGAACACGGCGATCGCGGCCTGGACGAACACCTGGAGGCGATCGCCCTTGCGAACCGCGATGATCCCGGCCATCCCGCCGAGGAACGTGTAGGCCGCGAACTCGAGCGAGTTGTCGTTCAGCGCCCCGCCGATGATCGCGATGACCGCGATGACGACCGTCGCGACCGAGGCGTCGAGCAGGATCGCGAGCAGCATCCCGATCGCCGCGGTCGGCAGGAAGAAGCCGAGGACCGCCCGCCCAGCGGTGACCTTGAGCGCCAGCGTCGATCCGGCCAGCAGGAGGCCGATGAGCACGCAGGACGTTGTTGCGGTGCCAGAGGGTGGGGCGGAAGCGCCAGATCCACGCGAGCAGCATCGCCACGACGAGGACGGACAGCAGCAACCAGCCGGCGAAGCTCGACGATGTCCGGAGTGGTCTCGCCGATGCCGAGCTCGTCGATCGTCTCGATATCGGCGGCGTCCAGCCGCTCGCCGTTGCGGACCACGACCTCGCCGAGCGCGACGTTGACGCGCACGGGCTCGACCGCGGCGGCGGCGCGCTCCCGCGCGGCATCCCAGAGGCCCTGATCGAACGAGGAGTTCGCCACGACGAGCGGGGCGATGAGCTCCGCACCGAGCATCCGCTCGGCCTCGTTGAGGCCGCCGGTCATCCGCCCGGCGAGCCGCGGTCCGGCGCTCCTCGCACGTCCGTGTCGAGCAGCTCGACGCTGACCGTCCGGTCGAGGATGCGCGCCGCCTCGGTCCGGATCGCCGCCCAGGCGGCCGCGTCGAGCGCGACGAGCGTGTCGCGGACCGTCTCCGGGAGGTCCGGCACGGCGACCTCGAGGATCGACGTTCGCTCCTCGGGAGTCAGGTCGGCGCCGAACGCCGTGTCGATCCGCGCGACCCGCGCGTCGAAGGCCTTGCGCCTGCTCCGCGGCGATGGCGATCGCCTTGTCGGTCGTGTAGGTGTACTGCGGCGGGACCGCCTCGCGGGCGTCGGCCTCGCGCCTGCTCGGTCAGCGCCGCGCTGTCGAACGAGATCGCCCGGGGCGCGACGATATCGCGATCGGGCGACATCGTCCGGCTGGTACTGGATCGTCTCCTCGGGCAGGAGATCGGCCGCGAGGATGGCGGTCATCACCAGGATGAGGATCGCCGCGGCGATCCCGAGGCGCGTCGCATCGTTGCGCGTGAATCGGGCGAGGACCGGGGCGCGTTGGGTCAGCATCCGTCCATCGCCGGTGCTCAGTGCGTCCCGCCGTCGTGGGCGGCGAGGTCGGCCGCGGCGAGGCGGCTGGCGACGATGCCGCTCACGATCTTGCCGTCGGCACGGCCGCGGATGCGCGGCGAGAGCCAGCCCATGACCTTGCCCATGTCGCGCGGGCTCGTGGCGCCCGGTCGAGGCGACGGCCTCGTCGACCAGGGCATGGATCTCCTCCTCGCCGAGCGCCTCCGGGAGGTACTCGGTGAGGATCGCGATCTCGGCCTGCTCCTTGGCGGCGAGGTCCGCGCGACCGGCCGTCGTGTACGCCTCGACCGATTCGCGCCGTGTCTTGACCTCGCGGGTCAGCACCGCCGAGGAACTCGTCGTCGGTCAGCGGCTTCTGGTTGCGCTTCTCGACGTTGTAGGCGGCGCTCGCCGCCATGCGCAGGACGTCGCGGCGCAGCGAATCACCGCTGCGCATCGCAGCGGTGATGTCGTCCTGGAGTCGGTCGCGAAGGGACACCGGTCTTGGCTACCTCGGGCGGTCGTTGAGCGAACGCCCGTGGGGCCGCAGGGGTTCCGTCGTGGCGGGGGACCCGCTCAGCCGGCCTGCGTTCGGGCGTTCTTCTTGCGTTTTGCTTCCTTGCGCTTGCGCTTCACGGAGGGCTTCTCGTAGTGCTCGCGTCGGCGAGCCTCGGCGAGGATGCCACTCTGCTGGATCTTCTTGTTGAAGCGGCGCAGGGCGCTTTCGAACGTCTCGTTCTCTCCCACTCGGACTTCAGCCAATCGGTGTTCACCTCCTCCGACCTGGGTCTCGTGCTGCTCACGTCCGGCGCGCGGCCGACCGGCCTGGACGTGTGCCCGACGGTCATGCCGCCAGAGCCGCCGGAGTGTAGCGGAGGGTTCCGGGTGGGTCAAACGTTGCGGTGGCCGCTCGATCCGGTCCTATGACGGCGCCTTGAACCGGGACGGCGCCTCGAACTGGGACGGTCCGCGACCCGGGCGGGCTCCGGGACCTGGTCGGGCCTCGTCCGTGCTTCCCACGCGGCAGGAGCGTGCCGAAAGCGGCGCCGACCCCGCGCACGGCGAATCATGGGCCGGACAAGCACGTTCTGGCGTCGGCGGGCACCGTGCCGGTCCCTTTCGATGCAACTCGGCCGACTGGGAAGCACGTCCTGGCCCGAGGGACGCGTGCCGAGCCCACTCGATACAGTGCTGCCGACTGGGAAGCACAGGCGGCGGTGGGAAGCGGCTGGGCGGCGATTTCGCGACGGCTAGGCCGGGACAGTGCCGCGGCCCGGTTCCTGCCGCGGCTCCTACATGACCGGCAGGCGCTGCCCCAGGGCGAAGATCCAGTACGCGTCGACGAGCGCGACCGCCGCCCAGAAGCCGATGATCAGCGTCGGGCGGCGCAGGAAGCACTTCGACCAGCCGACCCCGAGGCTCATCGCCCGGCCATACAGGACGATGGCGACGAGGGCGACGACGAGCACGAACACGGCCGGGCCCACGAGCCAGGCGATCAGCCCGACCGTGCCCATCCGGCAGAACGTGAACGCCAGCCGCTCGTACTTCTCGGGACGAGACAACGGCGGCCGGATGTAGGTGCCCGGGCCCACCGTACTCACGAGGGCACCGCCGCGCGGCGTCCCGCGAACATCGTCCAACTGGACCAGCTCGCGGGCGGGGACCATCCCGGCCGAGGTCGTCCGCCGCAGCCCGCCGAACAGCTGCCGGGCACAGAACGGCACGCGCACCGGGTTCGCTTCGCCGTCCGTGGAGCCGACGTGGACGCAACACTGCTGGAGCCGCTCGATGTTGAGGGTCCAGGCATCCATGAACGACTTGACCGAGAAGCGCTTGACGCGCAGGGCGATCTCCTCGACCGCGGCGTCGCGATCGAACATCCAGCGGCCCAGGCTCTTCAGGAAGCCGGTCACGCCGAGGTCGCACGCCTCGCAGACCCGCAGCAGGTGGTCCACGAGCTCCGGGCGGGACACCAGCGTCGTCTCGGACATCATCCCGACGAGGGCCGTCCACATCGCGTCGTCGGGAGCGATCCGGTTGGAGACGAGCCCGAGGTACTCCTTGAGCCGGTCCGTTCCCAGCATCCGCGGCACCGACCGCCACTCCCCGCTGTCGCCGCGGACGAAGTAGGTGATCGACGAGCAGTCCGGGTGCGAGCACGGCAGCGCGATGAAGTCGTCGGCGCCGACCCGGTCCGCGGTCTGTTCCCCCAGCCGGCGGAGCGTGCCGGTCGTCGTGACCCGGCGCATCGGGTCGATCGGGTTCGCCCGGCCCGAGCCGAACACCGGCTGGAAGGCGACGCCGGCGATGTAGTCGGTGGCGAGGGCGTACTCGGCGATCGCTCCGACCTCGTGGTCGTTGACCTCGTCCGCGACGGCCACGGCCAGCGTCGTGAAGACGCGCTCTGCCGCGAGCCGCTCCAGGGCGGCCGTCTTGACCGCCCGCAGGTCCTCGCCCCGGTGATAGAGGTGCGATGCCAGCTCGAACCCGTCGAACTGGAGGTAGACCTCGACACGGCCGCGCATCCGCCCGAGCGCTGCGACGAACCGGTCGTCCTTCGCGATACGGACCCCGTTCGTGTTCAGGACCACGCGGGTCACGTTCCGTTCCGTCGCGGCCTCGATGATCTCGAGGACCTCGGGATGGACGGTCGGCTCGCCGCCGGACAGCATCAGGACGTCGACCCGGCCGCCCTCACGCGCGATGGCCGCGTCGAGCGAACGCAGCAGGTGCGGCAACCGCGCGAACCGCCCGATCCCCGGGCGCTGCGGCCGCGAAGCAGGTCGGGCACTCGAGGTTGCAGTTCTCGGTGATGTCGAGCAGCAGGACGCACGAGTGCTGGGTCTGGAGGTCGCCGAGGCCGTCGGCGTAGCCCATCGGGATCGGGCGGGCGTTGCCGACCGTATCCGGGATGATCTCGCGGGTCGGCATGCGCCATTGCTGGAGGTACTCCCACCGACCGTGGTCCTCCTCGTACAGGCTCATCACCTCGCCGTGCCCGCGCCGGCAGATCCGACGCAGGTAGACGGCCCCGTCCATCGCCACGAGGTTGCCCTGGAGGATGTCCGTCTCGTAGTCGATCTCGCGGTCGGGGTCCTCGCTGAAGCAATGGCCGCAGACCGTGAGGACCATGCGCAGCGGCATGTAGGGACGAAGGGCCAGCATGGCGAGTCAGCCTCCAGATCGGGTTGCCAGGAACAGTTTGTGCCGTCGGGCCTGCATCACCTCCAAGTGGCGACGCATAGGCCGGAATACCCAGGAGCATGGCGCGGGATCACTGGGCCACGCCCAGCCCCGCGATCGCCACGATGCACACGCCGAACGCCACGACTGCCAGGACGAGCGGCAGCACGACCAGGATGATGACGCCGATCCTGAATGCATCGGCCAGCGGCGGATTCGAGTCCCGAAGCGTGAGCCAGGCGAGCACGCCGAGCACGAGCCCGAGCCCGATCGCGGGCAGCGCGAGGATGCTGGTCTCAGGGATCGCCGCGAGGACCGACGCCAATGCGAAGACGCCGACGAAGTAGCCGATGACGATGAGGATCGACTTCGCGTTCGACTTGCGTGCGTGGACTGCCTCCGCCGATACCGCCCAGGCAGCGGCGATGTCGCGCTCGTCGTATCCGCCGTCAGCGGCGGCTCGGCGCAGCGCGTCTTCGGTGAAGGCGTCGCGGTTGGCCCGTAGGTACTCAGCGAGGGCCAGCACGCGAGCATCTCGCTCCGGCTGCCCGCCGGTTCCGGGGCTCAAATCTGGCGCCGGGGAAGGGGCGTCGGACGCCATCAGAAGATCCCGTACGAGCCTGGGGTGGTCCCCGCCACGCAGAGCCCGGCCACGGCGATGAGGAGCACGAACGGCACGGCCAGCATGACCGCCAGGGCGCCCTCTACCTGATCCTCGGACGGATGCCGGCTCGTGACCCAGGCCAGCGAGATCGACAGTGCGATCAGGAGCACGAGGGTGAGAATGATGATGGCGATGATGCCGGCTCCCAGCCGATAGGCAACGGTCAGGAACGCGGCAACGAACGCGGCATACACCAGCCCGTAGGCGACGAGCACGATGCGGCGGGCACGCCTCCGGATCGGGCCTGCGAGCTCCTCGTCGCGCCGGCGCTCGATGGCCCGACCATGGGCCTCGTCGATCTCATCGGGGCTGAATCCGGCCTCGCTGGCGGCCTGGCGCAGCGCCTCGGGCGTGTAGCGCTCGGCTCCTGCGAGGAAGTAGTCGGTCAACGACCCGACCCGATCGCGCGTTGCGCCCATCCAGGTCGAGGGATCCTTCGGCTTCCGTTCATCCGGCGATCCGGTCACGGCCCGGTCCTCCCTGCTGCACGACGATGGACGGACACCGTGCTCGGCGCCAGGTCTCGGCCGCCCGGTGGGACGGGGACCTGCCACGCGTGCCGCCACCACTGGCGGCCGAAATGGGCGAGGAGCAACCCGCCCAGCGGGATCAGCACCCATTGCGGACCGGTGAGACCCAGGGCCTGCGGCTCGTTCCCTCGAACGAATTCGACAAGGAAGCGGAAGATCGCGGCGGCCAGCAGGTACAGCTTCAGGGTGTCCCCGACGACCGGCACGCGAGCGCGGTAGCGGACGATCAGCGCGACGGCCACCAGGTTGAACGCGATCTCGTACAGCATCGAGGGGTGCATCGGCAGCTCGCAGCCTGGACAGCGGGCGAACGCCGCCGCGGCCTCGGCCGACACGGCGATGCCCCACGGCAGCGTGGTGGGCGTCCCGAGCGGCAGCTCGGAGAGGAAGCAGCCGATACGTCCGATCGCCGTCGCGACGGCGATCGCCAGCACGTAGCAGTCGCCGGTGGTCCGGGTGTACCCGAAGGCCCGTTTCGCCAGCACCGTTCCGAGATAGCCGCCGGCAAGCGCCCCGATCAGACTCTTGCCGCTGCGCTCGATCGCCTGGCTCAGAGGCACGCCATCGAGGGCTGTGTAGTACTCGACGTGCTCCCAGGCAGTGATCGTGCGGGCGCCGATGGCCCCACCGACAACCGCCGCGAGCGAGATCCAAACGATCCGTGCGTCCAGCCAGCCGCGGCGGGCCAGCTCGCGATAGTAGAGCGACAGGCCCACGACGAGCGCGAGAACGGTGAACGCGTCGTGGGTCAGGATCGTGATGGGGCCGACCTGCCCCAGGACCGGATGCATCCGCTCATGACCTCCCACGCGGGAACGTCGTCCATCGTAGCCGAGCCCCATCGCGTCGACGTTGCCCGTGTCCCGCCGCGCTACGCTGCGCGCACATGCCCACGCTCATCGATATCCTGGACGGCGCTGTCACCCGATTTGGCGATCGGCCGGCGCTCGGCCTGCGCCACGACGATGGCACCACCACGACCTGGAGCTACCGCGACCTCGACCGCCGCGCGCGCATCGCGGCGTGGCGGCTTCGGGCGCTCGATCTCGAGCCCGGCGACCGGATCCTGACCTGGAGCCCGTCGATGCCGGAACTCCCGGCGGCCTATTTCGGGGCGATGCATGCGCGCCTCGTGATCGTGCCGCTTGACCTGCGGATGTCGCCTGATGCGATCGACACCATCGTCCGCGCCTCGGGCGCCCGTCACCTCATCCTGGGCACCGGCCGCGACGCGCCCGATCCGCGCGACGCCGGTCTGGGCGACTTCCCGACGACCACGGTCGAGGCGCTCAGCGCCGAACCCGCCGAGGATGACCTGGCGTTCCCGCCCGACTGGGAGGCGCGCCAGGCCGCCTGGCAGCGCCCGACGCCCGACGAGCTGTTCCAACTCATCTTCACGAGCGGGACGACCGGCACCCCCAAAGGCGTCATGCTGCGGCACGACAACGTCGTGGCGTCCATCGAGACGTTCCATCACATCGTCCCCGCGATGGACCACCGGATCGTCTCGCTCCTGCCGCTGTCGCACCTGCTCGAGCAGGCCGTCGGCCTGTACTACGCGCTCGATGTGGGCGCGGACGTGCTCTACGTCCGCAGCCGCAACCCGCGGGTCATCTTCGATGCCTTACGCGACCACCGGGTCACCTCGATGATCGTCGTGCCGCAGGTGCTCGACCTGTTCTGGAGCGCGATCGAACGCGAGATCGACAAGCGCGGCCGGCGGGCCACCGTGGATCGCCTTCGCGGCATCGCGCGTCACCTGCCGTTCGCGGCGAGGCGCCTCCTCTTCCGCAGCATCCATGCCCAGCTCGGTGGCCAGTTCCGATTGTTCGTCTCGGCGGGCGCCTTCCTGCCACCGAGCCTGCAGACCGCGTGGGAAGACCTGGGCGTGACCGTGCTCCAGGGCTACGGCACGACCGAGACCGGGACCGGGGCGTGCACGACGCTCGAGGATCACGGTCTTGGGACGGTCGGTCGCGCGCCGGAGGGCATCGAGATGCGGATCGGGGAGGGCGGCGAGATCCAGTTCCGGGGCCGGACGGTCTTCAGCGGCTATTGGAACGCACCGGAACGCACCGCCGAGGCCTTCACCGAGGACGGCTGGTACCGGACGGGCGACCTCGGCCACTACGACGACGCAGGCCGGCTCGTGCTCAGCGGCCGGATCAAGGACATCATCGTCTTGCCCAACGGCTTCAACGTGTACCCCGAGGACATCGAGAATGCCCTGCGCATCGCCGGTCTGCGCGACGCGGTCGTCGTCGAGACCGCGCCGGGGCGGATCGAGGCGGTCGTCCTGGCGCTCGACAGCGAGGAGGCGTCCGTCACGCGGGCCCGCGTCGATGCCGCGGTCAAGGCGGCCAATGCGGCCCTGGGGCCGAACCAGCGGGTCGCCGGCTGGCGTCTCTGGCCGACCGAGGACTTTCCGCGGACCCACACGCTGAAGGTCAAGCGCGATCCCGTTCGCCGCTGGGCGGCCGTCGACGCGCCGATCCCCACGCGCGAGGATCCCTGAGCCCGTCCGTTTCCCGCATCCCCCTTTCGCGCGGACCCGTCTCCGCGCTCCCCGTCCGCCCCTTGGCCCGACCGGTCAGGCCGGGATCGGCACCCCGACCCCGAGCGTCTCGAGCGCCGGCTGGATCTCGCGTTGCCGCTCGTCGACGACCCCGTCGGGCACCCACGAGTACAGCACGACCGTGGATCCGACCAGGCGCATGACGTGGCGCGTCCCGAACGCCGACTGCACACGGGCAGGGCCGCTGGCGAGGTACGCCGCCTGGTCCGCGGCCGCCTCGGCCGCGGCCGCGGGATCGGGGAACTCGTACACCACGATGAACCCCTCGGACGGCGCCTCGGGCAGGACGACCTGGAAGACCTGCCGCGGAGCGGTCGTGAACACCGCGTCTTCCGGCGGGCGGAACGGCGCCTCGGTGTCGCGGAGGACGAGGTTGCGCTCGCCGAGGACCCGAACCAGCTCCGCCCGGGTCTGGGCCACGGCCGAACTCACGGTCCCGACCGGCCCGAGCGACCCGGCTGGAAACGACGCGACCGAGACGCCGCCGCCTGGGCTGCAGGCCGCAACCACGACGACCAGGGCCATGCCGAGCAGCGCCGTGACGGCTCCGCGCCCGCGGCCCCTCACCCGGGCGGCCAGACGAATGCGCGCCCGCCCATCAGGTGGATGTGCAGATGATCGACCGACTGGCCGCCCCAGCCACCCACGTTCGAGACGAGCCGATAACCGTCGTCGGCGATGCCCATGGATCGCGCCAGCTCGGCCGCGACCGCGAACAGCCGGCCCAGCAGCGGCCCATCGGCCTCGGTCAGATCGAGCGCCGAGGGGATGTGCCGGCGCGGGACGAGCAGCACGTGCGTCGGCGCCCGGGGGTTGATGTCCCGGAACGCCACGATGAGGTCGTCCTCGTGGACCCGATCGGACGGCACGTCCCCGGCGACGATGCGGCAGAACAGGCAATCGGTGGCGGTGTCGGTGGTCACGCGTGCTCCTTCGCTCACCAGAACGTGGGTTTCGTGCTCATGAGGAACCCGATCGCGCCGACGAGCCCGGCCATCAGGTACGACACGTAGCGCTGCCGCTTCGCCCGTTCCTTCCAGACCTGGTCGTCGGCCGCGGCCTTGACGCCGATGAGCCGGCGCAGGTTGGGGCGCTGGATGAAGAAGGCGATCGCGAGGTTCGCGAAGTAGATCACGAGCGCCACCAGCAGCCACGGCTGCTGGAGCATCGATGGTCCGAGGATCGAGATCAGGGCGAGGCCCGACAGCGCGAGCCCGGCCCCGATGACGACCGTGCCGTGCGACTGGGCCCACAGCAGCCCCCGGACGACCGGGCTCGCCGACTCGACCGTCGCCCGGCGCGTCCGCAGGGTGAACGGCAACAGGATCGAGGGCAGGAACAGGCTGATCGCCAGGCCGATGTGCACGGCGAGCACGATCGGAAAGAGGGTCGCGGGCATCGCCGCTGATTGTAGGGTCGGTCCGGCCCGAGAGCCGTCAGGCCGGTCGGACGGCAAGGAGCGCGACCCAGTCGCCCTCCGCGGTCCGCCCGACGACATCGAGGCCGGCCGATCCGAACGCCGCCCGGACCTCGGCTTCGCGATCGATGAAGATCCCGGAAGCGAGGAGCGTGCCGCCCGGTCGGAGCTCGTCGTGCAGCCCCGCGGCCAGGGCGACCAGCACGCCGGCGATGAGATTGGCGAGGACGACATCGAACGGGGCTTCGCCACTCGGCAGGCTGCCGACCCGGGCGCGGACCCGGCGCGCGATCCCGTTGCGCCGGGCGTTGGCCGTGGTCGACTCGATGGCGATGGGATCGGTGTCGACCCCGAGCGCCGACGCCGCGCCGAGACGGATCGCGGCGATCGCGAGGATCCCCGACCCGCACCCCACGTCGAGCACCCGGGCACCATCGATGCCACCGCGGTCATCGAGTGCTTCGAGCGCGGCGAGGCACAGGCGCGTGGTCGGGTGCAGGCCGGTGCCGAACGCCATTCCCGGGTCGAGCGCGAGGACGACATCGTCCGGAGCGCGGCGGTGGCGCCGCCAGGTCGGCCGGATGACGAGTCGCCGCCCGATGCGCATCACCGGGAAGAACGCCTTCCACGCGTCCGCCCAGTCCTCCTCGTGGACGATCCGGGTCCGCAGCTCGCCGATCGTCCGGAGGCCGAACGCCTGGAGGTGGCCCAGGGCCTCGGCGGCGTTCGCGGCGGCGGCCTCGGCCGCGGACACGTCGCGCGCAGGCACGTAGCCGCGAACGGTGGCGGGCCGCGAAGGGTCCACCCGCGCACCCAGGCCCTCGTCGACGAGATCGAATGCCGGCTCCACGGTCGTGCCGCCGCTGGCGACCCGGCCCAGGATCTCGCTGACCGCCTCGACGGCCTCGAGGTCGGCCTCCACGGCCAGTTCCAACCAGGCTCCGACGCCCGACGCGTCCGACGCGTCCGCCCGCGTCACCTACAAGCCGAGCTTCTCGCGCAGGCCGCCCGTTCCGCCGACCTCTTCCCCGGTTTCCTTGGCGTACGCCTCGAGCAGCTCGCGCTGCTTCTTGCTGAGCTTGGTCGGCACGGCCACGTCGACCAGGACGTGCAGGTCGCCCCGCGCGCCGCTGCGCCGAAGATGCGGCACGCCCTTGCCCCGCAGCCGGATCTCGGTCTCGGGCTGGGTGCCGGCCTTGATCTCGACCTCCTCGTCGCCGTCGACGGTCGGGACGTGGAGCTTCGTGCCGAGGGCCGCCTGCGCGATCGAGATGGTCGCCTCGTAGTACAGCTCGGTGCCCTCACGCTTGAGGGTCGGGTGCGGGGCGACGTGGACGGCGACGTAGAGCGAGCCGGGCGGGCCGCCACGCGGGCCGACCTCGCCCTCGTTGGTGAGGCGGATCTGATGACCCTCGTCGATGCCGGCCGGGATGGTCACGCGCAGGCTCCGCTTGCGCTCCGTCCGGCCGTCGCCCCGGCAGGCGTCGCAGGGCGTCTCGACGATCTTGCCCTCGCCCCGGCAGCGCGGGCAGGCGCTGACGTTGACCATCTGCCCGAGCATCGTCTGGCGAACGCTGCGGACCTCGCCCCTGCCTTCGCATTGCGGACAGGTCGTCGCCTCGGTGCCGGGCTTGGCACCCGATCCGCTGCACGTCTCGCAGCGACCGAGGACCCGGAACTCGATCTCCTTGTCGGTGCCCTTGACCGCTTCCTCGAACGTGATCCGGAGGTCGTAGCGGAGGTCGGCACCGGGCTGCGGCCGACCTCGGCGCGCCGAGCTCCCACCGGCCGCACCGCCGAAGAATGCGTCGAAGATGTCGCTGAACCCGCCGAAGCCCTCGAAGCCGGCACCGGGGCCGCCCGCTCCCCCGTCGACACCGGCTCGACCGAATGTGTCGTAGCGCTGGCGGCGCTCCGGGTCGGACAGGATCTGGTACGCCTCGCTGGCCTCCTTGAACCGACTCGCCGCCTCGGGGTCCTGGTTGACGTCGGGATGCCACTGTTGGGCGAGCTTGCGAAAGGCGCGCTTGATCTCGGCGTCGCTCGCGCCGCGTTCGACACCCAGGACCTGGTAGAGGTCGCGTTCCGTGGTGGCCATCCAGCGGGAAGTCTACGAGAGGCGACGCTCGGCCGCGGCCGGGGCCACGCGTGGGCGTTGGCGGGACCTCATCGACGCCCGGCGATCCGCGTCAGCTCCGCGGCTCGCTCGACGACCGCATCGAACATCGCCGGCGTCAGGCGGCCGGTGAACGTGTTCTGCTGCGACGGGTGGTAGGACCCGAGGAGCACATACGGCCCGACCGGCGCCTCCGCCGCGTGCCCGAACCGCGGCTTGCCCGTGACCGCCGGTGCGTGCCCCAGCGCGGCCATCGTACGCAGCGCCGCATCCCACCCGAACGCCCCGAGCGCCAGCACGACCCGGATCCGCTCCAGGAGCCGCATCTCGCGGACGAGGAAGGGCGCACACGTATCGCGCTCCTCGATGGAGGGCTTGTTGGCCGGTGGTGCGCACCGGACGGCCGCCGCGATGTACGTTTCGCGCAAGGTCAGGCCGTCATCGGCCCGGCGCGACGACGGTCGGTCGGCCAGTCCCGCCCGGTGGAGGGCCGCCCACAGGAAGTCGCCCGAGGCGTCACCCGTGAACACTCGCCCGGTCCGATTGCCGCCGTGGGCGGCCGGCGCCAGCCCCACGATGAGGATCCGCCCGTCCGGATCGCCGAAGCCGGGCACCGGGCGTCCCCAGTACGGCTCGTCGCGGAACCTCGCGACCTTCTCGCGAGCTACGCGCTCCCGCCACTCGACGAGGCGCGGGCAACGCCGGCACGTGACGATCTCGTCGGTGAGCGCCGCGAGCGCCGCGCGATCCGTGGCCACGAACCGGGACCGCGCCCTAGGTGAGCAGCAGCTTGTCGAGCCGCCGCGACACGACCCACAGCCCCGCGAACCCCATCACCAGCAGGTAGACGACATGGACCAGGAGGACCGGCGAGATCGCCCCGACCGTCAGCGACCGGATGAGGTCCACGCCCTGGTACAACGGCGTCAGCTGGACGATGATCCGCAGCGCCTCGGGGTACGTCTCGATCGGGTAGAACGTCGCTGAGAACAGGAATAGCGGTAGCACGACGAGCTGGATCAGGTCGAAGTCCTGCCAGGTCTTCATGAACGAGGTGGCGGCCATGCCGACGGCCCCGAAGGCGAAACCGACGAGCAGGGCCGCGGGCAGCGCGAGCACCACCCACGGCGAGACCACCAGGCCCAGCACCACCATGACGACCATGAAGCCGATCGCGTACAGGCCGCCACGGATGAGCGCCCAGATCAACTCCCCCAGCGCGACGTCGCCCGGCGACAGGGGCGTGGCCAGGATCGCCGTGAACGTCTTGTTGTAGTTGAGCTTGAAGAAGAAGTTGAAGGTCGCCTCGCTGATCGCCCCGTTCATCGCCGAGCTCGCGAGCAGCGCCGGGGCCACGAACAGCTGGTACGAGATCGGCTCGCCACCCGGCCCGGGGACCGTCCCGATGAGGGCACCCAGCCCGAACCCGATCGATAGCAGGTAGAACAGCGGCTCGAAGAAGCCCGACAGGATGACCAGCCAGCCGTGCTTGTAGACGAACAGGTTGCGCTCGACCAGGCGTAGGGAGCGACGGCTCCCGATGAGCAGCCCGGTCGTCAGGGGGAAGGCCGTCATCCGCGGAGCAACTTCGCATTGACGTTGCGGATGGCGAACCACGTCCCGACCACGACGAACGTGAGCAGCACCGCAAGGTGGATCACGGCCATGAGCGGGTCCTCGCCGATGGTCCCGAGGGACAGCCCGCGGGCCAGCGACACGCCGTGCCACAGCGGCGTGACCCAAGCCAGCGGCTGGAGGACGGCCGGCAGCGACTCGACCGGGTAGAACGTGCCGGAGAACAGGAACAGCGGCGTGATCCCGAAGCGGAAGATCGCGTTGAACTTGTCCGGCGTTCGCTGGGTCGCCGAGAAGGCCATGATCGGGGCCGCGAAGGCGAGACCGGTCAACGCGGCGGCCGGGATGGCGAAGACGACGAGCGGCGACGTCGCGGCCCCGAACGCCACCATCACGATGGTGAACACCGTCGCGACGAGGAGCATCCGGGCGGCGATCCAGGCCAGGTTCCCGAGGGCGATATCCGGCCCGCTGATGGGGGTGGCGTGCATCGCGTGGAAGACCCGCGACCAGATGAGCCCGGCCATGATCGGGAATGCCGCTTCGAAGGCGGCCGACTGCATGCACGTCGCGGCGAGCAGGCCCGGGGCCAGGAAGGCGAGGTAGGACACGCCGCCGAGTGCCTCGTTCGATCCGCTGTCGACGTACGTGCCCAGACCCAGCCCCATCGCCGCCAGGAACAGGACCGGCGTCAGGAACGAGCTGAAGATGCTCGCCCGGTAGCTGCGCTTGTACTGCAGGAGCCGATGCTCGAAGACGCGCCCGATGGCCGATCCCGGGGACGTTACCGCGATCATCTATTCGATCAGCGAGCGGCCGGTCAGGCGCAGGAAGACATCCTCCAGCGACGACCGACGGACCAGGACGGTCTCGGGCTCGAGACCCCTGGCGTGGGCTGCCGCGACCGCCGCCTCACCGTCGTCCGAATAGAGGAGGACTCGATCGGCCAGGCGCTCGACCCGCTCCGCGAGACCGTCGAGCTGGCCGTCGAGCGTGTCCTGGACCCCGGCCGCGAAGCGCAGCTCGGTCACCTCGCGCGTCGAGTACCGCTCGATCAGCGAGCGTGGGGAGCCCTCGGCCACGATCTTGGCCTTATCCATGACGACGAGCCGATCGCACAGCTGCTCGGCCTCGTCCATGTAGTGGGTCGTGAGGACGAGCGTGACACCGCGCTGCTTGAGCCGGTAGAGCCGGTCCCACAGCAGGTGGCGCGCCTGCGGATCAAGGCCGGTCGTCGGCTCGTCGAGCAGCATCAGGTCGGGCTCGTTGATGAGGCTCCGGGCGATGGTCAGGCGACGCTTCATGCCGCCCGACATGTGCTCGACCTGGTCGTCCGCCCGCTCGGTCAGCTGGGCGAAGTCGAGCAGATCGTCGGCGCGCTTCGCGCACTCGGCGCGGGTCAGCCCGAAATATCGGCCGTAGATCAGGAGGTTCTCCCGGACCGTCAACTCCGTGTCGAGGGTGTCCTGTTGGGGGACGACGCCCAGTCGAGCCCGGATCCGCGGTCCGTCCGCGACCGGGTCCATCCCGAGGATGCGCAGCGTGCCGCCGGACAACGGCGAGACGCAGCCGATCATCCGCATGGTCGACGTCTTGCCGGCGCCATTCGGCCCGAGGAAGCCGAACAATTCGCCGGGCGCGACGTCGAAATCGATGCCGTCGACCGCGACGAGATCGCCGAAGCGCTTGGTCAGGCCACGGGCGTGGATGAGCGATTCCGACGTGGATGGCGCGCTGACATCGGGCGCGCCCGCCGGTGCGAGCGTTTGAGGCATGAGGGCGCATGGTACTCCGGTCTCGGGCCTATCGCCGCGCAGGGCTGGATCGGCCCCGGCCGCACGCGAATCCGGCGCCCAGCCCGCGCGCCGGACTGGGCGCCAAAACCTGCTACACGTCGGTAGCACATGCGGTATCATGGCGGCTGTACCAAGCACCACCCAGGAGCCACCATGGCCACCATGCCGACCCCCGTCGCCGAGTTGCTCGACCAGGCACTCGTCGGCGAGCTCACCGTCGTCGACGCGAACGGGCGACCGGTCACCTACCCGCTGATCCCGCTCTACGACGGCGAGCGCGTCTACCTGACGTCATCGACGCTGTTCAGCCGGAAGCTCGAGCACATCAACGGAAATCCGCGGGTCTCGCTGTCGATCACCGACCCGGTCAGCGTCGGCGGGCGAACGGATCGAGCGACCATCCAGGGCGACGCCCGGATCATCGCCGACGACCCGCACGGCGGATGGGCGCGGCTGCTGCCGATCTGGGAGGCCAAGGAGCCCTCGATCGTATACTTTCTCAAGCAGCGCGTGGCGCTGCCCCTCTTCTTCGAGCGGGCGCTCATCGAGATCACCCCGCGCCGCGTCCTGTACTGGCCCGACGGTGACGCCCGGCAGGCTCCGGCGATCACGACGCTGACCGCGACCCCGGAGGCCGCGTGATGGCCACCATCGCCGACGACCGCAACACGCCCGAGCTGGACGCGCGGGCCGGGCTCGACAAGCTCGCCACCTACCCGTTCCACATCGCCAGTTGGGTCGATGACGCGGGATATCCGGTCAGCGTCGCCGTCGACGCGACCATCGATCCGACCGGGTTGACCGCCACGTTCGCGGCGCCGGCCGGCATGGCGGTCCCGACCGATCGCCCGGTCTCGTTGACCGCCTCACACATCCGGCCGCAGCCGGGCTACGGCTACGACGAGCGCCGCCACGTGACGGTCTGGGGCCGCGCGACGGGTGACGATCGGGGGCTGACGCTTGCCGCCGACAGCGCGTGGGGCTGGGACGAGTCCGAGGTCCCGTTCTTCGAGTATTCGGAGCGCTCGCTGCCGCAGTCCCGACGGTACTTCGATGCGCTTTCCGCGGAGCGGGGCACGCCGGTCAAGCCGAAGCTCTCGTTCGGCTTCCTGACCATGCGGACGACCCGGCTGCCGTTCCTGACCGCGACGATCATCCCGGTCGTGCTCGGCATCCTCATCGCGGCGAGTCATGGCGCGTTCGATCTGGTCGCCGCGGCGCTGACCGTGATCGGTGCGGCGTTCGTCCAGCTCGGCCTGAACGTCGCCAACGACGTCTTCGATACGGTCCAGGGGGCGGACGACGCCAACGTCACGCCGACCAAGTTCAGCGGCGGCTCGCGAGTCATCCAGTACGGCCTCGTGTCCCTCCGCCAGATGGCCGGCCTCGCGACGGTGTTCTACGTGCTGGCCGGGATCATCGGTCTCGTGTTGCTCGCGACCCGCGGCTCGACGGCGCTCCTGGTGATCGGGGTCGTCGGGTTCATCGTGTCGCTCGGCTACACGGCTCCGCCGCTGAAGTTCGTGTATCGCGGGCTCGGCGAGGTCGCGGTCGCGCTCGGCTTCGGTCCGATGATGTTGCTCGGCGCCTACGTGGTCCAGACGCGGGGAACATTGTCGTGGGAACCGTTCGTGGCGTCGATCCCTGTCGCCCTGCTGGTCGCGTTGATCCTGTATGTCAACGAGATCCCGGACCGCCGCGGCGACGCGCGGGCCGGCAAGCGGACGCTCCCGGTTCGGTTCTCGCGGCAGGCCGTCATCGCCGGCTACAACGGTGCCGTCATCGCGGCGTACGTGGCCCTCGTGGCCGGTGTCGTCCTGGGCGTGCTCCCGGTCCCGACCCTGCTGATGCTGCTCACGATCCCGCTGGCCCGGCAAGTGTCGCGTGGCCTGGCCCCCAACTACGACAACCCGTACGGGCTCATGGCGATCATGGGCACCAACATCCAGCTCCACATGACGGCCGGCCTGCTCCTGCTGGCCGCCTACGCGATCGTGCTTGTCGCCGGAGCCGTGGCACCGGGGACGTCGCTGTTCCTGGGCTGAGCATGGCCTGATCAGGGCAGCCCGGGTCGAGCCATCCCGTACGTCCGGCTGGTGGTAGCGGGCAGATCGGGACATAGACTCCGGGCATGACCTACGCGGCTCGCGCCCGGCGCCTACTGTCCATCGGTCTGGCGATGGCGCTGGTCGCGGCCTGCTCGGCCCAGCCCGGCATGTCCGCGGCTGCCGAGGCGACGGTCATCTCGCCGACGGCAGCCGCGACCGCGCCGGCGGCCACCGCGCCGCCATCGGGCGCGCCGACGGCCACCGTGCCGCCATCCCCCAGCGCGAGCCAGAGCACGAGCGGGCGCGCGACCATCTCGCCATCCGATGTGCCGCATGCGGATCCATCGCTGGAGGCGCTGCTCCCGGCACGCATCGGCGACGTCGAGCTCATCCGAATGAGTGCGCCCGGCGCCCAGTACGACACCGGCGGCGACGTCTGCAGCTTCGTCTGTCCCCTTGAGGCACGGCTGATGGCCGAGGGTGTGGGCGCCGAAGTCGATGACGTGACCCTCGCGTTCGCCTTCGACGCGGCGGTCGAGCGGTACGGGCTCGTCGCGTTCAGCGTGGCTGGGGCGAGCGGCTCGGAGCTGCGCGACGCCCGACTTGCGATGCTCGATTCGGAGGCGCCCTACCCCTTCATCGCCGAGCGGCCGGTCGGCGACGACACGGTGACCGTCGCCATCCGCTCATGGTTCCCGAACGACACGCACTTCCTCGTCGTCCGCGAGGATGCGCTGATCGTCATCCGCTACCCGACGCCGATGCACGACGGTGCCGAGCCGGAGCTGCCGCCCGAGGTCGCCACCATCGTCGCTGCGCTGCCCTGAAGTGCGCGGCGGGTATTCGCCCGGCGGGTGTCGCGCCGCACTGTAGCGCCCGGCGGGTAATCGCCCGGCGGGTGTCGCGCCCGCAACGCACATGGGATCGGGACGACGTCTGCATAGCGGACCGTCGTCGATGAGCGGTCCATGGTCGGTCGGGAAGGCTGGGTAAGTCCCAGGTAAGCCGCCTTCGCCAGACTCGTGGGCATGGATGTCGTGCGGTACGGACTGGCGATGCGCGCCCTGCGCCGCCGACGCGGATGGACGCAGCAACGGCTTGCGGATGCCGCCCACGTCTCGCGTAGCGTTGTGGGTCGGATCGAGCGCAGTCGGGCCGATCGGGTTCCGGTGCACGTCCTGATCCAGGTCGCGGCGGCACTCGGGGGAACGGTGACCGTACGCCTGCTTTGGCAGGGCGAGGGGCTCGATCGGCTGCTCGACAGCGCTCATGCGGACCTAACCGAGCGGATGCTGGCTCGTCTGAGGTCTGTCGACTGGGAGGTCGCGCCCGAGGTGTCGTTCAATATCCGGGGCGAGCGGGGGACCATCGACATCCTGGCATTCCACCCCCCGAGCGGATCCCTCCTGGTCATCGAGATCAAGTCGGTCGTGCCGGATCTCCAGGCCATGCTGGGAGCCCTCGATCGAAAGGCGCGCTTGGCCGCCGACATCGCGCGCGAGCGGGGCTGGCAGGTGCGAACCGTGTCTCGACTCCTCGTCCTCCCGGACGATCGGACCGCCAGACGACGCGTGCAACGGCATGCCGCGACGTTCGGCGCGACGCTTCCTGCACGGACCGTCGATGTTCGCCGATGGTTGAGCGCTCCTTCCGGGCGGCTGGCCGGCGTTCTCTTCCTGACAAATGCGCATCAGGCGAGCGCTCGTCACCGCGTCGCTGGCCCGAGCCGCCCTGAGCGCCGCGGATTACGCACGGCATGCCATCGACCGGTCCCCAACAGCTGACAAAGGTTCCGATGTGGGTGCAGTTGTCAGGATGTCGCGGACCAACGCCCGTGTGGTGGACATCTGACAGGACTGGAAGACCGAAATGCCCGGGCACGGCAGGGCGGCACGACCCGAGTCGCGGGCACGAACCGGCCGCGGCACGACCCGGGTCGCGGGCACGAACCGGCCGCGGCACGACCCGGGTCGCGGGCACGAACCGGCCGCGGCACGACCCGGGTCGCGGGCACGAACCGGCCGCAGCACGACCCGGGTCGCGGGCACGACCCGGCCGTGCGCGGCAGCAAGCACGACCCCGGGCCGTACGACCACGGCTGTGGCCGCGCCCGAACAACGAACCGCCCGGGCCGTCAGGCCCGGGCGGTACTGATCTGCGAGGAACTGGGCGATCGGGCCCAGGAAGCCTAGACCTCCTTGAACTCCCCTTCGACCGTCTCCTCGCCCTCGGGCGTGGCGGCCTCGCCGTCGGGACCCTCGGGCTTTTCGTAGCCGTTCGTTGAGGCCTCCTCGCCCTCGGCATCGCCGGCTCCGGACGCGGACGCCTGGTAGGCGGCCGTCGAGACCCGGTTGAGGGTCTCGGCCAGGGCCGTCATGCCGCCGCGGATCGCCTCGATGTCGGAGCCCTTGAGTGCCTCGCGCAACGATGCCACCCGATTCTCCACCTCGAGCTTGTCCTCCGACGAGACCTTGTCGCCCAGGTCCTTGAGTGTCCGCTCGGCCTGGAACGACAGGGCTTCAGCCTGGTTGCGCGTTTCGACTTCCTCGCGCCGCTTGGCATCCTCCTCGGCATGCTCCTGGGCGTCGCGGACCATCTGGTCCACGGCACTCTTGTCGAGCATCGACGAGGCGGTGATCCGAACCTGCTGTTCCTTGCTGGTCGCACGGTCCTTGGCCTTGACGTCGAGGATGCCGTTCGCATCGATGTCGAACGTGACCTCGATCTGCGGCACGCCCCGCGGCGCCGGCGGGATCCCATCGAGGATGAACCGGCCCAGCGTCTTGTTGTCGGCCGCGAAGTCGCGCTCGCCCTGGAGGACGTGGATCTCGACCTGCGACTGCGAATCGCTCGCCGTCGAGAACACCTGCGACTTCGATGTCGGGATCGTCGTGTTCCGCTCGATGAGCTTGGTCATCACGCCACCGAGCGTCTCGATGCCGAGCGACAGCGGGCGTCACGTCGAGCAGCAGGACGTCCTTGACGTCGCCGGCCAGCACCCCGGCCTGGATCGCGGCGCCGATGGCCACGACCTCGTCCGGGTTGACGCCCTTGTGCGGCTCCTTGCCACCGAACATCTTCTTGACCGCTTCGACGACGGCCGGCATGCGGGTCATGCCGCCGACGAGGATGACCTCGTCGATCTCACCGGGCTTGAGGCCCGCGTCCTTGAGGGCGGCCTTGACCGGACCCTCGGTCTTGTTGACGAGGTCGTCGACGAGGTCCTCGAGCTTGGCCCGCGTCAGCGTGACGACGAGGTGCTTCGGGCCCGTGGCGTCGGCCGTGATGTATGGCAGGTTGATCTCGGTCGAAGCCGTCGTGGACAGCTCGATCTTCGCCTTCTCGGCCGCTTCCTTCAGGCGCTGGAGCGCCTGCTGGTCCTTGGCCAGGTCGATGCCCTGGTCCTTCTTGAACTCGGCCAGCAGCCAGTCGATGACGCGCTGGTCGAAGTCGTCGCCGCCGAGGTGGGTGTCGCCGTTGGTCGCCTTGACCTCGAAGACGCCCTCGCCGAGCTCGAGGATCGAGATGTCGAACGTGCCGCCGCCCAGGTCGTAGACGGCGATCTTCTCGTCGCCCTTCTTGTCCAGGCCATAGGCCAGGGCCGAGGCGGTCGGCTCGTTGATGATCCGCTTGACGTCGAGGCCGGCGATGCGGCCGGCGTCCTTGGTCGCCTGGCGCTGGGTGTCGTCGAAGTAGGCCGGGACCGTGATGACCGCATCGGTGATCTTCTCGCCGAGGTAGGCCTCCGCGTCGGTCTTGAGCTTCTGGAGGATCATCGCGCTGATCTCCGGCGGCGTGTAGACCTTGCCGTCCTGGAGCTTGACCGCGACGCCGTCGCTCTTGGGGTCCTTCTCGACCGTGTACGGGACGAGTTCCTTGGAGCGCTTGACCTCCGGGTCGTCCCAGCGACGGCCCATGAAGCGCTTGATGGAATAGACGGTGTTGGTCGGGTTCGTGACCGCCTGGCGCTTGGCCAGCTGGCCGACGAGTCGCTCGCCCGTCTTCGTGAACGCGACGACGCTCGGGATGGTCCGACCGCCCTCCGCGGATGCGATGACGGTCGGCTCGCCGCCCTCCATGACGGCGACGACGGAGTTCGTCGTGCCGAGGTCGATGCCGATGATCTTGCCCATGGGTGGTTCTTGCTCCTCGCTCGGATTCAGTTCAGTTGACTAGGGTCGGTGGTGGTGGCGCCGTCGGGCGCAGCGGCGACGGCCACGAGGGCCGGCCGCAGGACGCGATCGCGCAATCGATAGCCGCGCCGGATCTGTTCGACGATCTCGCCCTCGGGGCGTCCGGTGCCGGGGACGGTGGCGATGGCCTCGTGCTCGCGCGGATCGAACGGCGTGCCGGGCGTCCCGTCGATCGCGGTCACGCCCTCGCTCTCGAGGAGCTGGCGAAGCTTGCGATCGATGGCGCTGACGCCCTCGAACCACGGGTCCTTCGCGATCGACTCCGGTCGCGCGTCGATGGCCCGGTCGAAGTCGTCGGCGACGTTGAGCACCTTGCGGATGAGGTCATCGGCCGCCAGGCCCGATTCGCGCTGGCGCTCCTCGGCGGTGCGGCGCTTGAAGTTGAGGAACTCCGCTCGCTCGCGTTGAAGGGCGGACAGGTACTCGTCGGTCTGCTTCTTGGCCGCCTCGGCCTCGGCGCGCAGTGCCTCGATGTCGGCCAGCAGCTTGGTCGGCGAGATGTCGATCTCGTCTGCGCGCTCATCGGCGCGAGTTCGTTGGTTAGGCATACAGGTGATCCACCAGTTCGTTCATGAGGCCGGACACGAAACGGACCGTGCCGATGGCCTGGGCATAGCTCATGCGCGTGGGCCCGAGGACACCGACGACGCCGATCGCGCTACCCGGCCGGCCGTAGGGGGCCAGCACGAGCGACACGTCGTGCATTTCGGCACGCGGGTTCTCCGCCCCGATCAGGATGTGGATCCGACCGGACGCGGCGACGCTCCCGACGAGCTCGCCGAGGTACACGCGGTTCTCGAGCGCGGTGAAGACCTGGCGGAGCTTGTCGCTCTGGGCGAACTCCGGGGCCTCCATGACGTTGAGCAGGCCGTCGCTGAAGACCTCCTCGACGGTCGCAGCGTCGAAGTCACGCAGGATCCGCAGGATCCGATCGCCGACCCGTCGAGCGAGGCGCTGGAGGGGATCGTCGTCGGACAGTCGGGCGAGCACGGCCTCCGCTCGTGAGGCCGTGGTGTCCATGAGGCGCTCGTTGAGCAGGCCGGCGACGCGGTTGAGCATCGGCTGGTCGACGCCGTCGGCTTCCTCGAGGTTGACCACGGCCTGCTTGATGGCACCCTCGCGCAGGACGAGGATGAGGCTCGCCATCCGCTCGTTGACGGCGACCAGGTCCACGCGGCGGATGTGGGCCGCGCTGGGCTTGGCGGGCGTCGCGAGGCCGGCCGAGCGGGTCAGCCCGGCGAGCGTCGAGGCGGCGAGGCGGAACCAGTGCTCGCTGGCGAACTCGACCTGACCGAACTGGTGCCGGATCATCAGCTGCTCGACGGCGGGGAGGGGCACGGTATCGACGATCGATTCGACGTAGAACCGGTAGCCGGCATCCGTGGGCACTCGCCCGGCGCTCGTGTGCGGATGGGTCAGCAGTCCAGCCATCTCCAGGTCGGCGAGGATGTTCCGGACGGTCGCGCTGGACACACCGAGGCCGTAGCGCTCGACGAGCGCCTGGCTGCCGACCGGCTGCGCGGTCGTGACATATTCCTCGATGACGGCCCGAAGGATCGCTTGAGAGCGGAGGTCCAGGGGGCCGAGGGTGCGACGGATCCGACGCGCCAACTCGTTCTCCCACGGTGGTTAGCACTCGATGGGTGAGAGTGCTAACGGGTTGCAGGCATCGTAGCAGTCGGCCCATTCGAGTGTCAACGCGGGAGCGGCCCAGGGCGCCCCCGCCGACAGCCGCTTGCCCCGCCGCTCCGGGTCCCTCAGACGAGCCGGGCGAACAACTCGTTCGAAAGCAGGCGGCCGCGCGTCGTGAGCACGACCCGGTCCTCCCCGGTCACATCGAGCAACTCCGCCGCCAGCGCCCACCCGAACGAATCGGCCAGTGGTGGCCGGTGGGCCGCGGCCAGCGGAACGCCCGTATCCAGCCGGAGCCCAAGGATCAGGTCCTCGATGCTCGCGGTGGCGTCGTCGACCGGCTCGACCCCGCCCGGCGGCAGGGTCGGCTGGGGAGCGTTGAGGGCCGTGACGTACCCGTCGAGGCGAGCCGCGTTCCAGCGGCGGCTGACCCCATCGAACGCGTGCGCTCCGGGCCCGACCGCCTCGTGCGGTCGCCGCTGCCAGTAGGCCAGGTTGTGCCGGCTTTCGTGTCCCGCGCGCGCCCAATTCGAGATCTCGTAACCACGGAACCCGGCATCGGCCAAGGCGATCGTCGCGTAGTGGTACTGCGCCGCGGCGCGATCCTCATCCTGGCCGGGCCGGACGGCGTCGCGCCAGCGACGGGCCCCGCGGGTCGTCGGGAGGTGGTCGCCGGTCGGACCCGTGAGGCCCTCGGCATCGGGATCGTCGAGCATGAGGGCGTAAAGGGACAGGTGGTCCGTCCCGAGATCGAGCGCGGCGTCCAGCGTCGCCATCCAGGTGGGCAGGTCGGTATCGGGCACGTCGTACAGCAGGTCCACGTTGACGCTCGCGATGCCGGCCGACCGGGCGGCCGCGACCGCCTCGGCGACGTGTCGGGACCGGTGGCGCCGCCCGAGCTTGCGCAGCTCCCCGTCATCGAGCGACTGGACGCCGAACGAGATCCGTGTGACGCCGGCGCGGCCCAGGGCTGCCGGGTCGCCACGCTCGTCCGGCCCGGGGTTGGCCTCGAGCGTGACCTCGGCGTCGGGGGCGATCCCGAATCGATCAGCGACATGTGCGAGCAGCCGGCCGATCTCGTCGGCGGGCACGAGCGACGGGGTGCCGCCGCCGAGATAGACGGTGTCGAGCGCCGGTCGGCCCGTGCCCGGCTCGCCAAAGCTCTTGTCGAGGGCGTCCGCGCGCAGGTCGATCTCGGACAGGACCGCCTCGAGGAACTGGCCGATCCGGTTGCGCGGGCCGCGTGCCGCGGAACCGGCGATGACCACGAAGTCGCAGTACGGGCAGAGCGAGACGCAGAACGGGACGTGGACGTACAGCGCGACGGGGGGAAGCGAAGCCGTTGTGGGGGCGTTCACCGATCGCGGGATGCCGACTCCCGCGAGCCGATGACTCGCCAACCGTCCGGCGGCCGCCGGCGTTTTTCGATCTCTTCAACCTCGCGTCCCCGAGGCAGCGTCTGGCCGGTGTGGCCTGTGCACAGGAAGATCGCGAAGCGGGTGACCGCGTGGCCGAGGAACGCCGCGGCGATGCCACCCGTGACCGCGGTCAGCCAGCCCCCGATGAGCCCGATCCCGAGCGTCGTCGCGAGGAGGTACCGGTCGCGCCCGGGCGCGCCGAGACGGGTCGCCAGCGCATAGAGCAACGTCTGGATGATGTTCGATGCGGTCGCCTCCAGGCCGAGCATGATCAGCGTCCCGAAGATGGCGCCACGGAACGTCACCTCATCGATGAACGCGGTAGCCGTGGAGTTGAGCAGCGCACCGGGGTACGAGGACGTGTCCGGGAAGCGGATGCGGTGATAGCGGATCGTCGCGAACGCCGCGGCCTGGGCCACGCCAAGGCCCGCGAACAGCAAGCCTCCGAGCAGGGCGCCCAGGCGGTCACCGGATCCGAGAAAGAGCTCCTGCTGCGGGGCGGGGCTGATGAACAGCATGGCGACGACGATGCCGCCCCCGAGGCCGTACCAGGCAAGGCGGCGTCGGACGCGCGGCCGCTCGCCATCGCGGGTCGCCTCGTAGTACTCGGCCGTGCCGAAGCGCTCCGCGTCGAGCCGGAGCATCACGAGGAGGAGCGTGAGCCCAACGACGATCAGACCGCGCGAGACGTCGAACAGGTCGTCCACGCGTCGCTATCCCTCGTCCATGCGGAGGATGGCGAGGAACGCTTCCTGCGGGATCTCGACCGATCCGACGCGCTTCATGCGCTGCTTCCCCTCTTTCTGCTTCTCGAGCAGCTTGCGCTTGCGGGAGATGTCGCCACCGTAACACTTGGCCAGCACGTTCTTGCGCATCGCGCGCACGGTTTCTCGGGCGATGACGTTGCTGCCGATCGCCGCCTGGATCGGGATCTCGAACATCTGGCGCGGGATCAGCTGCTTGAGCCGCTCGGTCAGGGCGCGCCCGGTGTGCTGCGCGCGATCGCGGTGGACGATGATCGAGAGCGCATCGACCGGCTCGCCGTTGACGAGGATATCGACCTTGGAGAGGTTGGCCGGTCGATAGCCGAGCTCCTCGTAGTCCATCGAGGCGTAGCCCTGGCTACGGCTCTTGAGCTGATCGAAGTAGTCGACGATGAGCTCGGCCAGGGGCATCTCGAAGTGGAGGACGACCCGGGTGGGATCGAGGTACTCCATGTTGACGAAGGTGCCGCGCCGGTTTGTCGACAGCTCCATCAGCGGGCCGATGTACCCGCTCGGCGTGACGACGCTGAGCTTGACCCACGGCTCCTCGATCGTCTCGATGTCGGCCGGGTTGGGCAGCAGGGCCGGGTTGTCGACCACGACCGTGCCGCGGCCATGCTGGAGCTGGACGTGGTACTCCACCGACGGGGCCGACGCGATCAGGTCCAGGCCGAACTCGCGCTCGAGGCGCTCCTGGACGATCTCCATGTGGAGCAGGCCCAGGAACCCGCAGCGGAATCCGAACCCGAGCGCCACCGAGCTCTCCGGCTCGAACGTGAAGCTCGCGTCGTTGAGGTGGAGCTTGTCGAGCGCCTCGCGGAGCAGCGGGTAGTCCTCGCCGCTGACCGGGTAGATGCCGGCGAAGACCAGGCTCTTGGCCTCCTGGTAGCCGGGCAGCGGCTCGTTCGCCGGGCGTGCCTGGGTCGTCAGCGTGTCGCCGACCTGGGCCTCGCGCACGTTCTTCAAGCCGGTCGCGACGTAGCCCACCTCGCCAGCGACCAGCTGCCGGACTGGCACGAGCTGCGGGCGGAACACCCCGAGCTCCAGGGGCTCGGCCACGGCCCCGCTGGCCATCAGCCGGATCGGCTCCCCGGATCTCAGCGTGCCCTGGGCCAGTCGGACGTAGACGATCACGCCCTTGTAGGCGTCGTAGTGGCTGTCGAAGATCAGGCCCTGGACAGGCCCGTGTGGGTCGCCCTTGGGCGCCGGGATCCGTGCCACGATCGCCTCGAGGATGTCGCTGACCCCGGTGCCGTCCTTGGCGCTCGCGAGGATGACCTCCTCGCGCGGGATCGCGAGCACGTTCTCCAGCTCGTCCATGATCGTTTCCGGGTCCGCCGAGGGCAGGTCGATCTTGTTGAGGACCGGGATCAGCGTGAGGTTCTCGCGCATCGCCAGATGGACGTTGGCGAGGGTCTGCGCCTCGATGCCCTGGGTCGCATCGACCACGAGGATCGCGCCCTCGCAGGCCTGCAGGCTGTGGCTGACCTCGTAGGCGAAGTCGACGTGCCCTGGCGTGTCGATGAGGTTGAGGCCGTAGGTCTTGCCATCCTTGGCCTGGTACTCGAGGCGGACGGCGCGGGCCTTGATCGTGATGCCCTTCTCGCGCTCGAGGTCCATCGAATCGAGGACCTGGCTCATCATCTGGCGACCCTCGATCGTGTGGGTCTGCTCCAGCAGTCGATCGGCGAGCGTGGACTTGCCGTGATCGATATGGGCGATGATCGAGAAATTGCGCAGGCGGTCCTGGGGGATGGTCACGAGGCGGGAGTGTAGCCGGTCAGACGCTCGACGCCGCGAGGGCTGTCACGCCGGCCACGATGAGCACGACGCCGGCCACCTGCGAGCGGGACAGCCGCTCACCGAACAGCAGGAACGCGACGACCGCGGCGATGGCCGCGAACTGGGAGCCGAGGACCGCCGAGATCGGGATGTTGTCCGTGGCGCCCCAGGCCGAGGCGGTCGAACCCAGGACCTCGCAGATCCCCGCCACGACGACGAGCGGCAGGACTCGTCGGGTCAGGGTCAGACGACGCTGGAGGATGAGCGGCAGCGCCACGATGCCGAGCCCGATGACGCGCGAGCTCAGCGACACCCAGATCGGTGGGACGAGGAGGGCGGCCTTCCCAGCCGCAACCAGGCCCACGCCAAAGATGAGCGCCGCGAGGACGGCGAGGGCCGCGGCCTTGCGGGTGCGGGCGGCCTCGTCGGCGTCGTTGGCACGGTGCGCATCGATCCGGGCCTGGGCCCCGGCCCGCGCGTCCGCGTGGGCCTCGATCTCGGCAGGGGTGGCCGGTCCGTCGAGGGCGTCGGCCGCGAGCTCGATGTCGCCGGCCGGAACGTCGGGGCGGGCCGGCTCGATGGCGGCCAGGACGACCCCCGCGGCGATGACCATGAGCAGGATCGCGGCGGTCAGCGCGAGCGTGTCACCGAGCGCGACCGCGATCAGGGCCCCGATCGCGCCCTCGGTCGCGACGATCGGCGCGATGATCGAGACCTTGCCGATGGTCAGGGCCTTGTACGTCGCGCCCAGGCCGGCGGAGTAACAGACACCGGCGAGAGCGAGCAACGGCAGGGCGCCGGGCGGCACATCGCGTGGGACGCCGCTCGCGAGCGCCAGCGGCAGCCCGACGATCGTTCCCACGATCATCACCCACGCGAGCACGACCCGGGAGCCGATCATCCGGCTCGACCGGGAGGAGGCCAGGGTCGCGGTCGCCCACAGGACGGCGGCGGTCAGACCACCGAGGATCGCGGTCACGCGGCGTAGTCTGGCGGGAAGCAGCAGTCGGTGCGGGGTGGTTGAAGTGCTCGGGGTGGCCGGCGCCGTTGCCGTTGGTCAGGCCGGCAGGCGCTTGCGGGTCCGCGGCTTGAGCGTCGGCGACGATGCACCGGCGGCCGCCGGATCGCGGACCGTCAGCAGGCCGTCGTCGGGGATCGGGGCCCCATTCGTGTAGTGCCGGAGGAACACGGCGACAAGATCTGGGTCGAACTGCGTGCCGGCACAGCGGCGGAGCTCGTTGAGCGCCTGGTCGTGGGAGATCGCGGACTTGTAGGGGCGGTCGCGCACCATGGCGTCGTAGGCATCGGCGATCGCGACGATGCGCGACCCGAGGGGAATCTGCCGACCACGCAGGCCGTGGGGGTAGCCGTGGCCGCTGAAGCGCTCGTGGTGATGCAGGATGATCTTGCCGGACTCGCGCAGGCCGCCCGACTCGTCGAGGATGAGCTGGCCGATGCGCGGATGCTGCCGGACGAAACTCCACTCGGCGTCGTCCAACGGAGCCGGCTTCTCGAGGATGTGCTCCGGGACGGCGATCTTGCCGATGTCGTGGAGGAGCGACGCGATCCGGATGCGCTCGATCTCCTGCGCCGGAAGGGCGAGATCTCGCGCCATGGCGAGGGCGATCGTGGCGATGAGGGATGACGGCTTGCCGCGATAGTGCGGCAGCGGGTCGATGACCTCGGTGAGGGCAAGCTCGGCCGCCCGGCGGGCCACGGCCGCGACTTCGATCGCCCGCGCTCGACCGGCCCGGGAGATCGGCGCACCGACGACGCGCGCATCCTCGTCCGGCTCGCGGAACACGTATGTCTGGTTCCGCCCGAGCGACTTGGCCACGTACATCGCCTGGTCCGCCCACTGGATGAGCGTCTCGGGACGGAGGGTCGAACCCTGACCGCCGGCGATCCCGACCGAGATCGTCACGCGCAGCGGCGTCGGGGCATCGACCTGGAACTCCCGGCGCTGCACGAGCAGCCGGAGCTTCTCGGCGACCTCGGCGGCCTCCTCGGGCATCGACTCCGGCAGGATGATCATGAATTCCTCGCCGCCGTATCGACCGATGACGTCCGTGACCCGGATGTTGTCGCGGAACAGCAGCGCGACCTCACGCAGGACCTCATCGCCGACGTGATGGCCGTAGGTGTCGTTGATCTCCTTGAAATGATCGATGTCGACGAAGGCGACGGACAATGGCCGCTGGTGGCGGACCGCCCGCTCGATCTCGTGCAGGAGGCCTGAGAGCACGTTGCCGCGGTTGGAGACCTGGGTGAGTCGATCCATCGTGGCCGCATCGTGCGTCTCGCGCAGGTGATCGGACACGTCGTTGAAGGCCCGCTCCAGGCGGCCCGTGATCCCGTGACCCGTCCGCTCGATCCTGACGTGGTCGCCGGACTGCAGCCGTTCCATGTGGGCGATGACCTTCTGGACGCGCCGGGTGCTCATCCAGGCGACGAAGCCGCCCGCCGCGAATGCCGCGCCCACGCACATGAGGATCACGACCTGTGGGCCGGCGCTCGGAGCGACGATCGCGAGGCTGGTGACGGCGAGAGCGACGAGACTCGAGAGGCACACGAAAACAAGGCGGACCGGTCGAGATGGCATGTCTCGAACGGTAGGCTGTCGCGCTTGTGACGGCCACGTGCCGGTCGTACGGGGGCTTTCCGCCGAGCGGCCTACCAGCCGTTGCGACGCTCCGGGATTTCCGGCCCGTTGTGATACCATCCGCGTTCGCGCCCGGCGCTCATCTCGTGCCGTGACGCCCACGCCCACCACATCGATCGACTTTCAAACGAGGTTCCTTCCTTGGCCAAGACGCCCCGCACATGGACGGGCGCCCGCACTCCGTCGGGCCTCAAGCGCGTCCGGCAGGCTGCCCGCCGTCACGACATCCTGGGTCCCCGCCGCGCCGCCGCGAAGACGTACGTGGCGAAGGCCATCAGCGTCGCCGCCGCCCCGACCGACGGCGCCGACGCCACGGTCGCCCTGATCGAGGCGCTGTCGGCGCTCGATCGCGCGGCCAAGGCCGGTGCCATCCACCCGAACGCCGCCGCGCGCCGCAAGTCGCGCCTGACCCGCAAGGTCAATGCGGCCCTCGGTGGGACCCACGTCCAGACCACGACCCGAGTCGTCAAGCAGACCGGCAAGGCCGCTGCGGCCAAGGCCGCCAAGGCCCGGATCGCAGCCGGCAAGTCGACCAAGGCCAAGGGCGCCCAGACCGCAGCCGGCAAGGCCCGGGCCGCACTGAGCAAGACGGCTCGTGCCGAGGCGGCCGCCGCCAAGGCCGCCGAGGCGAGCGCCACCGAGAGCGCGGCCCCGACCACCAAGCCGTCCCGCCCGGCGACCAAGGCCACCGCGGTCAAGTCGACCGCGGCCAAGACCGCGACGAAGTCGACGGCCAAGGCGTCGCCCAAGTCGACGGCCAAGGCGAGCGCGACCAAGGCGAGTGCGACCAAGGCCGCGCCCAAGGCCGCGCCCAAGAAGAAGGCTGCGGAGAAGAGCTAGGGAGCGACTCGCGGGAGTCTCGCCGATCCGAGCGCCCCGGGCTTCGCCCGGGGCGTCGTCATGCCCGGGCCGATCCCGGCCGTGGCAAGGCCGTGGTGCCGGAGATGTCGGCGCTCCCCGCGCCCTGCCTTGACCGGCCGAGGCTGCGCCGCTGGGCGAGTGCGCGGGCCCCGGGCCACCGCCGCCTTCCAGTTCCGTGCCCGTACGCCCAGCCGAGGCCCGATCGTTGGCATCCATGCATGGGGTGACTGGTATCTCAGGGTCTGGGCACGGAGTGGGCGCCGCGGGCTTGAATCCTTGACTTGTAATCACCGGGCGCCGAGTTAGACACAGATTCGTGCCGCCATGGGCTCTGCGGCCCCATGGTGTCGCATTAGTACGCACCCAGTGGATGTATGCCAAAACTCGGGCCGATTCGAGGGCCTGGGTGGGCCCCGGCACGGGACCAGTCGGACCAGGGTGATCGAACGGTCCACACGACCCGGGTGGCCTCATGGCCGTGGTGGTCGGTCGGCCCAGGTGGTCGGTCCGGTGGGCCAGCACACAGGACCAGGCGCGTCAGACCGCGGTCGGTACCCGATCGTTAGTGGCCGTCGGCTTCGGGCGCGAGACGCCGTACAGCAACGCCCCGCCAAGACCACCGACGGTGGTGACTACCACGAGCAGGCCCGCAACGGTGAACTGCTGCGTCCAATAGAACGCCGAGAAGGAGGCCGCGTCGGTCACCCCGGCCGCCTCGAGTCCGGCCCGCCTCGCCCCGTCTTCGACGAGCAGGTATCGCTGGTAGACGCAGTCGGGTCCTGACGAGCAAGTGATGGGGCCACCCGCACTCGCATCGCGATAGCCGTTGTCGGCATAGAAGAACAGGGCCTTGACGCCGAGCAACAACACCGCCGCCGTGAGGCCGGTGACCAGTGCGGCGAAGATCCCGTTCACGAGGATCCGGCCCCATGGTCCGGCGCGCCGGTTCGAGCGCTGATTCGCGTAATACCCGATCAGCAACCCGGACGGCAGGGCAAGCAGCCAGACGATCGGCTCGATCGGGATGATCAGCAGGAAGCTGATCGCGATCGTGACGGCCGTCCCGATCCCGACGTACGCCGCCGTGACCGCCCCGCGGTCGACGAAGCGGGTCACGAGCCGGACCCGACCCCCGCAGCCTCTCGGATCGAGCGGCCGGCGGCCGAGGCCCCGGTCCCTGGCAGCGCACTTCCACCCGGATAGCGCGCGGCGTCCCCGAGTTCGCCCTCGATCCGCAGCAGGCGGTTGTACTTGGCGACCCGCTCGGAGCGCGACGGCGCCCCGGTCTTGATCTGGCCGGTCCCCATCGCGACGACGAGATCGGCGATCGTCGTGTCCTCCGTCTCGCCCGATCGATGCGAGACGACCGCGGACCAGCCGGCGCCACGGGCGAGCTCGATCGCCTCGATGGTCTCGGTCAGCGTCCCGATCTGGTTGAGCTTGATCAGCACGGAGTTCGCGGCCTGCAGATCGATGCCCCGCGCGATGCGTGCCGTGTCGGTCACGAACAGGTCGTCGCCGACGATCTGGACGCGATCGCCGAGTCGCTCGGTCAACTGGTGCCAGCCGAGCCAGTCGTCCTCGGCCAGGCCGTCCTCGATCGATACGATCGGATAACGCGCCACCCAGTCGGCCCACAGATCGATCAGCTGGCCGGACTCGAGGGTCCGTCCCTCCTTGGCCAGCACGTACTGCGTCGGAGCGCCGTCACCGCCGCTCCCCTCCTCGACCAGCTCGGTCGTCGCAGGGTCCAGGGCGATCGCGACGTCCTCGCCAGGGCGGTACCCGGCGCGCTCGATGGCGCGCAGGATGACCTCGACCGCGGCCTGGTTGGAGGCGAGTGACGGGGCGAACCCGCCCTCGTCGCCCTGGCCCGTCGCGAAGCCCTCGTCATGCAGGATCGAGCGCAGGGCGCCAAAGATCTCCGCGCCGGCCCGCAGGCCCTCGCTGAACGTCTCGGCGCCGACCGGCATCACCATGAACTCCTGGAAATCGGTCGAGTCCTGGGCGTGCCTGCCGCCGTTGAGGATGTTGAACATCGGGACCGGCAGCGTCCGTGCGCCGACGCCGCCCAAGTACCGATACAGCGGTAGATCGTACGAGGCCGCCGCCGCGTGGGCGCACGCGAGCGAGACGCCGAGCACCGCGTTGGCACCGAGCCCGCCCTTGTTCGGCGTCCCATCGAGCTCGATGAGCAGGGCATCCACACCGGCCTGATCCGAGGCATCGAGTCCGAGCAGCTCGGGCCCGATGCGGTCGACGACGTTGGCAACGGCCGTCAGCACGCCTTTCCCGCCGAACCGGGTGCCGTCGCCATCGCGCAGCTCGACGGCTTCGTGCGCGCCGGTCGACGCCCCGCTCGGCACCGCCGCTCGACCGACGGATCCGTCGGCGAGCACGACGTCCACCTCGACGGTGGGATTGCCGCGCGAATCGAGGATCTCGCGGGCGTCGATGAAGTCGATGGTCGTCACGCGTTGGTCTCCGTCTTCGAGCCGCCCTTGCTGGGCTTGGCGGCTGCGCTGGTCGTGGATTTGGCGGCCGTCGTCGCAGCCGCCGACTTGGGGGAAGCCGCGACCGACTTCGCCTTCGGCTTCGCCGCGGCCTTCTCCGGCTTCGCGGACACCTCGCGGTCGAGCAGCACGGTCACGCCGGGCAGCTCCCGACCCTCGAGGAACTCGAGCGAGGCGCCTCCGCCGGTCGAGATGTGGGTCATCTTCGAGGCCAATCCCTGCTTGGTGATGGCCGCCACCGAGTCGCCGCCGCCGACGACGACCGTGGCCCCGTGTTCGGCCCGATCGGCGAGCATCCGTGCCACGGCGTTGGTCCCATGCGCGAACGACGGGATCTCGAACACCCCCAGCGGGCCGTTCCAGAACACGGTCTTCACGTCCGCGAGCGCCTCGACCATGAGGTCCTGGCTGGCCTTGCCGAGGTCGACGATGTGCCACGAAGCCGGGATCTTTTCGGCCAGGAGCGTCTTGTACTCGGTGCCGCGGGTGACTTCCTTGGCGACGATGACGTCGACCGGCAGCACGACCAACACGCCATTCTTCTCGGCGGTCGAGAGGATCCGTCGGGCATCCTCGACCCGGTCCGGCTCGGCCAGGCTCTTGCCGATCGCCTTGCCCTGCGCGAGCAGGAACGTGTTGGCCATGCCACCGCCGAGGACGAGCATGTCGACGTTGGTGAGCAGGTGATCGATGACGCCGATCTTGTCGCTGACCTTCGCGCCACCGAGGATCGCGGCGAACGGCCGCTCCGGTGCCTCGAGCAGCTTCGAGAGCATCTCGAGCTCGCGCTCCATCAGCAGCCCCGCGTAGGCCGGCAACAGCTTCGCGATCCCGACCGTCGAGGCATGCGCCCGATGCGCGGTGCCGAAGGCGTCGTTCACGAAGACGTCGGCGTATGACGCGAGGATGGCTGCGAATTCGGGGTCGTTGGCCTCCTCCTCCGGATGGAACCGCAGGTTCTCGAGGAGGAGCACCTCGCCGGGGCGCATCCGCTTGAGGGCATCCTCGGTCCCGACGCCCAGCGCGTCGCCCGTGACCGGGATGTTGCGACGCATCAGCTCGCTCAGACGCTGCCCCACCGGACGCAACCGGAGGCTATCCGAGACCTTGCCGTTCGGCCGCCCGAGGTGGCTCGCGAGGATGACCCGCGCACCGGCCTGGATCAGGTACTGGATCGTCGGGATGGCCGCGCGGATGCGCGAGTCATCGGTGACCTTGCCGTCGGCGAGCGGAACGTTGAAGTCGACGCGCACGAACACGCGCTTGCCGGCGACGTCCGCGTCGCGGATGGTGAGTTTGTCCATGCGTGTCAGAACTCCTTGGCCGCTGCGGTCGAGCCGCCGCGGCGTCCGGCCGGGCTGCGTTGCCGGCCGGTGAGCGGCGTCAGGCGGCGACGGGCAGGCGCGCGGCGACGTAGGCGATGAGGTCGGCGACGCGGCAGCTGTAGCCCCACTCGTTGTCGTACCAGCTGATGACCTTGACCATATTGCCGCCCAGGACCATGGTCGAGTCGGCGTCGATGATCGACGAGCGGCTGTCGCCCTTGAAGTCCATCGACACGAGCGGCTCGTCCGACACGCCGAGGATGCCCTCGATCGGACCGGCGGCGGCAGCGCGGAACGCGTCGTTCAGCTCGGTCACGCTGGTGTCGCGGGCCGACCGTCGCGGTGAAGTCGACGACGCTGACCGTTGGGGTCGGGACCCGCAGGCTGAAGCCGTCGAAGCGGCCCTTGAGATCGGGGATCACGAGGGCGAGCGCCTTCGCCGCACCGGTCGTCGTCGGGATGATGTTCTGGCCGGCGCTCCGCGCGCGGCGCGGGTCGCTGTGCGCGACGTCGAGGATGCGCTGGTCGTTGGTGTAGCTGTGGATCGTGTTCATCAGCCCCTTCTCGATGCCGAGCAGGTCATGGACGACCTTGGCGGCCGGAGCGAGGCAGTTCGTCGTGCACGAGGCGTTGCTGATGATGTGGTGCGTGGCCGGGTCGTACTTGTCGTCGTTGACGCCGAGGACGATCGTGATGTCCTCGTTCTTGGCCGGGGCGCTGATGATGACCTTCTGGGCGCCGGCATCGATGTGCGCGCGGGCCTTCGTGGCGTCGGTGAAGATGCCGGTCGACTCGAGGACGATGTCGACGCCGAGATCGCCCCACGGCAGCGCTGCCGGATCGCGCTCGGCGAGGATCTTGATCTCGCGGCCATCGATGATGATCGAGCGGTCGCCGGCCCGGACCTCGCCGTCGTAGGCGCCGTACGTCGAGTCGTGCTTGAACAGCAGCGCGTTCATCTCGGCGTCGACGAGATCGTTGACCGCGACGACCTCCACGTCCGGCGCGCGCTCGATGAGCGCCTTGAGCGACTGGCGGCCGATGCGGCCGAAGCCGTTGATGCCGACGCGGACTGCCATCGTGGGGACCTCCTGGCGGTCAGCCGACCGCTGCGCCCTGGGTCGCCGGGCCGGCGGCGGTGTGGATCTCGAATGGGGAACGTCCCCATTCTAGCAAAGGGCGCCTTGCGCGGCCGGGCCCGGGACATGGAACGGCCCCCGCCGTTGCCGGAGGGGGCCGTTCGGTTGCGTCGGGTGACGAAGCGGTCAGCCGCCGATCCTGAAGACCTTGCCGCCGCAGATCGGACAGGTGCCCTGGAGCGCCGGCTTGCCGTTCTTCATCGTGATGCGCTGTGCGTTCTGCGACTTCGACCTTCTGCTTGTCCTTGACGCAATAGGCCTCAGCCATCGGGCTCCTCCTCTGGTCAACTGAGCGTCGCGGGAACCTCTGTCTCGCATCCGCTCATCGATTACGCGGGTGTTGGGTTACGCGGGTGTATCGGTCCACAGCGACGGCCGCCAGCGGTCCGTCGATGCAGCTCGCTTCTGGGCATCCATCGCGGCGAGCACGAGCAGGCTCTCCAGGCCCGTATCGACGCAGGCTGCTTCGGCAGCGTCCTTGGCCGCTCCTCCGACGAACGCGCCGGTCGTCCGGTTGGCATACACCGCACAGACGACGCCGGCTCGACATCGAGCGAGCGACGCGAGGACCAGGAGGGCCGATGCCTCCATCTCGAAATTCATGACGCGCTGGCGCGCCATGTCCTCAGCCAGGTCAGGGTAGCGGATGGGCAACTGCGGGATGGGACGCCCTTGCGCCCCGAAGAACCCCGGTGCCGTCGCCGTCACCCCGACGTGGTATCGGTGGCCGAGCCGCTCCGCGGCCTCGATGAGCGCCAGGGTCGCCTCGTGATCGGCGATCGCCGGGTATCCATCGTGGACGAAGAAGCTCGTGGTCGATTCGAGGCGAACCGCCCCGGTGGTGATGACCAGGTCGCCCAGGTCCATCTCCGGTTGGAGCGCCCCACACGACCCGACCCGGATGAAGGTCGGCCGTTCCGTGATCGCCAGGATCTCAGCCACCGCGATCTCGACATTGTCAGTGCCGATACCCGTCGAGACCACCGAAACCCGATGGCCGCGAAAGGATCCGGTGGCCGATGCGAACTCGCGATGCCGGTGCTCCATCTCGATCGAGTCGAAGCGCGCGGCGATGCGGGTCGTTCGGTCCTGGTCGCCGGGGAGGAGGATGTACTCGGCCAGGTCTCCCGGTCCGAGTCCGATGTGGTACTGCCGTTCCCCTTCTGGGATCGCGATCCGGCGATCACGTGGGCTATCGACGCGGGAATCCGCGTTCGGCAAGACCTCTCCCTCGCTCGTGTGGCTGCTTCGCTGGCGCGAAACTCGGCCGAGGATAGTCCGGCGTTCTCGCGAGCGTCAAGCCGAGTGCGTGGCGCCCGATCCGCCACGCACGAGCCACGCTCAGGCCACGCTCAGCCCGGTTGCGGGCGGCGAATGGCTCCCCAGGGCGGCCAGTCGGGCAGCCACCCGGCCGGCCAGCAAGCGCCGGGCGTGGCGCCGCCGGAGGAGGGTCACGGCCAGCGATGCGAGGCTGATGAGACCGAGGGACACGACGCCCGCGCCGGCCCCCGGGAGCCCGCTGAGGTCGTCGCCGAATCCGGCGACGTTGGGCCCGGCGGCCGGGTCCGTGGCGGCGCTCGGGCCAGCCGACGCGGGAACGGACGACGCCTCCGCGAGGGCCGCGAGGTCGCTGCCCAGCGCGATGGCCGCCGGGTCGTCGACGACGACCGCCACGACACCGTCATCGAGACGCTCGACCCGGCCGGTGACATTGATCGCATCGCCGGGCTCGATCAGCGGCAGCCAGTCGAGCGCTTCCCCGGCCAGCACGACCAGGCCCACGGCCGTGCCGTCGTCGAGGCTGAAACCGGCCGTTTCGAGTTCGACCACCAGGCCACCGACGCGGACGGTCGTGCCGAGGACGGCATCCAGATCGGCGAGGTCGGCGTCCGGGACGAGCGGGCCCGAGGCGCCGGCCGAGCCGTGTGGACCGCCCGCGCCAGCGGAACCCGCATCGGACGCGGCGCCTCCCGTCGTGGTCGTCGGGCCACCGGCGCCCGATCCGCTGGCGGAGCCCGACCCGCTCCCACCGGCGGCCACGCGGACATCCGCCGATGATCGCGGCAGGAGGGTCGCCCGCTTGTCCGACGCGCTCGGGTAGGCGGGCCGGACGATGCCGGTCACCTCTACCGCTCGCCCTTCGATGACGGTCGCGACCGGGATGCCGGCGCCGGGCTGACCAACGACCACGAGACGCTGCGCCCCGACCACGACCTCCGCCCGCCACCGCTCCCCGAGCTTGCGGACGTCGTCGATCCGACCGGCCACCGCGACGAGCCGCCAGGTGTGGGCCGCGGTCAGCGCGCCGTGGACCCGCATCGGGGCGGGGACGGCGCCGGTCCCGAGCGTTTCGAGTCCCGTCGCGCGGAGTCGAGGCGCTCCGTACGCGCTGCCGACGCGACCCACGGCGCGAACGCGCACGCCGATGCCCGGTGCGGGGACGTCCTTGGGCAGCAGGATCTCGATGGCGGCGGTCGCGTCCTGGACGACGATCCGACGCCCGGATGCGTCGAGCAAGGTCGCCGCGGCCGTGACGACCGCCTCGACGGCCACGTCGTCGTCCTTCGTCCGGAGCGCGTTCGCGATCGACACCACCGAAGGGTCGGAACGGGACGGCTTCGGCGAAGGCTTCGCGGTCGGCTTGGGCGTGGGACCGGTCGTGGGCGAGGGGGACGGCGGCGGCGACGGGGCCGCGATGAGGACCAGATCGGCCGGGTCCCGAAGCCAGATCCGGTATCCGTCGAGCGCGCCCTTCTTGGTCGCCCGTTGACCCGCGATACCGGTGATCCGGTAGCGCCCATCCGACGAGACGGATGCCGTCGTGACCCCGCTCGAGGCATCGGCCATGACCCGGATCCGCGTCCCGGCCGAAGTCTCGACCTGGAACGAGATGTCGCCGCTCGTCGACTTGCTCGGCTTGACGACGACCGTGCCGGTCAGCCGCACGAGCCGTGCCTCGCTCAACTCGTCCGGCCCGGCCGTTCCCAGGTCGACGGGCGCGGGCACCGAGCCCACGCCATCCACGGACATCGCGCCCGCCGCGGGCCGTACCTCGCGCTGACCGTACGGGTCGGCCAGTGCGCCTCGAACGGTGACGGTCTGCCCACGGGCCGGCGCGCTGGCCGCGTCCGGGAGCTTCACGACGATGCCGCCGGTCGCATCGGCGATGGCCATCAACGCCGGTGTGCCGAGACGGCCGGCCTCAGCGGTGACCACGCCACGAACCGTCACGACCGAGCCGATCGGCGACCGGCGCGCAGCGGCGATAGTCGACGCCGCCGGAGACGGGCTCGGCGTCGGCGTCGGGATCGGCGTCTGGGTCGGTGGCGCCGTCGGGACGGGCGTCGGCGTCGGGTCGAGCGTTGACGACGCGGTCGGCGTCGGCGTGGGTGCGGCGGTCGGTGACGGCGTGGGCGTCGGGCTCGGTGTGGGCTCGGGTGGCGGCTGGACGTCGAGGTCCGCGGCGAGCGTCACATACAGTCGATACCCAGTCGTGCCCGTCCCGGAGCTGTCGCGCTGCCCGAGCGGGCCGGTCGCCCCGACCGTGCTGCCCGACGCAAGACCGCGGTCCCCCAGCGCGGCCGGCGTGACGACGATGCGCACGGCCCCGGACCCGTCATCGACCGAAACGGCGAGCCCGTCAGCGAGCACATCGGTGCCTCCGACCACCACGCCTGCGATCGTGATCCGCCGGCCCTCGGCGGCCTCGGTCGCGTCGCCTGTCGCCATCGAAGGTGCAGCCTGCAGACCGGGTTCACCGAGGACGACGAGCTCGATCTCCGTGGCGCGCAGCGTCCGCTGCCCGTAGCGGGTGTCGAGGGTCCCGCCGACGAGTACCGCGGTCCCCGCCGGCAACATCGTGACGACCGGGGCATCGAGATAGACCGCGATCCCGGCGGTCTCGTCCTCGACGAATGCGGTTCGTCCCGTCTCCAGGGCACCGAGCGCGGTCGTCAGCACGCCCGACACGGTGACGACTGCGTCGTCCGGCATCGTCCGCGCGACGCCGATGTCAATGACGGTCGGGGTCGGATCGGCGTCGGGGTCGGACTCGGCGTCGGGGTCGGACTCGGCGTCGGGGTCGGACTCGGCGTCGGGGTCGGACTCGGCGTCGGGGTCGGACGTCGGCGTCGGGGTCGGACTCGGCGTCGGGGTCGGACTCGGCGTCGGCGTCGGACTCGGCGTCGGCGTCGGGGTCGGGGTCGCGCTCGGCGTTGGCGTTGGCGCATCACTCGGGGCCGGCGTGTCGGTCGGGGCCGGGGTCGATCGGCGTCGGCGTCGGTGTCGGAATCGGAGTCGGCAGGGCGTCGCAGTCGGCGCGGGCGTCGCACCCGGCGCGGGAACCGGCGGCGCAGACGAGCCCTGCGGCCCGGGCACCGCGACCACCCCGAAATCGAGCGCGTTGTCGTTCGTGTCGGTCCCGTTGCCAAGGGCACCACCCGGTCGCCGCTCCAGCGAGGACCCGGCGGCCGGCGCGGCGGCAGGCGTCCCCTCCACGAAGGCGTTCACGGCATCGCCCCAACCCACGGCGTCGACCACCGTCCCACCGACGACCCGCAGCGCGACCGCGCCACCGGTCGCCGCAAACCCGCCGGTGTAGACGACGTCGCCCGCCGCGGCATACGCCCCCGCGCCGTTCACGATCAACACGCGCCGCCCGGGCTCGACCACGGTCGGGCCGGCCCAGGTCGCCTTGCGGGTGACCGTCGAGCCGGACGACGTCGCGTAGACGACCTCGAGACCACTCAGGTCTACCGGGGCGGCCCCTGGTTCGCGATCTCCACGAACTCGTCCGACGCCGTCGAGCCACCGGTCTGCACCTCCGCGATCACCAGCGTGGAGGTCGGCCAGGCGACCGATGCCGCCTGAGCGGTGGCAACGCCGTACGGCTGGCTGTCGGCCGGGCTCCCCACCGAGAGCAGGGCGAAGACGACAGCGAGCGCGGTGGTCCCCGCGCGCCGGACGCGATCCATGCGTGACCTCCCGGCGGGGACAGGGCGGGTGGCGGCGCATCGCGATTGATAGCAGGAGACGCTTCAGCTGCGGCTTATCGACTACGATGACCGCCACCCGCCCGATCGGACGCCCGATCCGACCCCCGACCAAACCAGGAGAGACCGTGGCCCGCGCCAAGAGGACCGCCCGCGCCGACGCCCGTCGCCGCTACCGAGCCGAGCACGGGCTCCCCGACGAGATCATCGACGACGAGGTCGACGACGAGCCGTCGACGGCCACTCGCTCGAGCACCACGGCCCAGCCCGCCCGGATGGGGATCGGGACGGCATTCCGCCAGTCGTTCCGCCCGCTCGACGTGCGCGGCGACCTGCGCGCGCTGCCCGATGTCGCGATCCACTCGAAGGCGCTGTGGGTGCCCATCGTCCTGACGCTCGTGGCGGCCGTGATGACCGCCGTCACGCGCGGCGCCGACGTCCTGAGCCTGTTCGCCTTCCAGTACTTCATCGTCACGCCGGCGATCGGCGGCGTCTTCATCGCCGGCTTCCTGGCGCCGCGCGCCAGCTGGCTGCTGGGCCTGATCGTGGGCATGGTGAGCGCGATCGCCTACTGCATCCTCGGGTTTGCCGGTCTCCTGCCGGAGGGCTTCAGCGAAGGATTCGCCAGCAGCCGACCGCGGCCGTCACCTCGGCGTTGATCGTCTCGCCGATCATGGGCGCGTTCTTCGCGTCGGCGGCCGCGTGGTACCGCCGGTTCCTGCAGCTCTCGAACCCGAATCGCGGCCGCAACCGCGCCCAGCCGACCAAGCGGGGGAGCGACGGGCGCTCGCGCGCGGCCAACAACCAGAAGGCCGGCGTTCGCCGCTGACCAGAAGCTTCCGTCAGCCGAGCCGGCGCATGCCGGCGTGGCCCATCTGGCGGACGCCGCCCGGCTGATCCGGTCCACCGGCCGCCGCGGCCACCTCGGGGAGTGGCCGGACCTCGTGCGCGACGAGATTCACGACCATCCCCTCCCGCTGCAGCTCGCCGTCCACGAGCAGCAGCGCGTGACGTCGGACGACGCCACGCAGTCGCTCCCAGACGCTCGGCCAGAGGGTCACGTTGACCATCCCGGTCTCGTCCTCGAGCGCCAGGAAGACCGTGCCCTTGGCCGTCATCGGGTGCTGGCGCGTGACGACGAGGCCACCCACGCGCACGTGACCCGGACGCCGGTCCGCGAGGGCCGCGTTGGTCACGGCACCCAGTCCGTCCAGGGCCGGCCGGAACAGCCCCACGACCTGGCGGCGAGCGTCCACCCCGAGCACCGCGTAGGCATCGCCGATCCGCTCCGACTCGGTGATCGCCGGGAGGGTCGGCGCATCCGTCGCCGGCAGCCGCAGGTCCATCGGCCGGCCCGCGGCCGCGCCTCGCTTCCCAGCGGCCCGACCCAACGCCCGCACCGTCCGTCCGTCCACCCGACCGCGTGACGCGCCGGCCACCTCGCGCAGCTGCCAGAGCAACTCGCGCCGCGGCCGACCCAGCGAGTCCATCGCGCCACTCCGGATGAGCCGCTCCAGGACCTCCTCGGGCAGGCCGGTCCGCTCCACGACCTCGGCCAGGCTGCGGTACGGGCCGCGCGCCCGCTCGGCGTCCAGCAGCGCCTCGTGCTGCTCCCCGATGCCCTTCACGAGATGCAGCCCGAGCCGCACGCCCCAGCCCACGGTCACCTCCGGCGTCCAGCGCTCGCGCGCGGCAGCGGACGGGTTCACGCACGCCGACGAGACGACCGGCTCCGGCCGTGCCTCGATCCCGACGCCCGGTGGCAGCGGCTCCCCCGGCCGGCCCACCCACTCGGTCGTGGTCTTGTACGACGAACCGTTGATGTCCGCGGGCAGCACGGCCACCCCGTGGCGCTTCGTGTCGTTGACGAGCACCTCGACCGGGTAGAAGCCCATCGGCTGCGCATTGATGAGCCCGACGAGGAACTGGGCCGGGTAGAACAGCTTGAGGAAGGACGACTCGTAGGCCGTCCGGGCGAACGCCGCGGCATGCGACTTCGCGAACCCGAAGCTCGCGAATGCCGCGACCTGGCGAAACAGCTCCTCGGCGTCCTCCTCGCTCATCCCGGGCTGGCGGAGAGCGCCGTCGACGAACTGCCGGTGCAGCTTCTCCATCTCGCGGGTCGAGCGCCACGTCCCCATCGCGCGGCGGAACCCGTCGGATTCCGCCGGCGAGAAGCCCGCGACCTCGATGGCGATGCGCATGACCTGCTCCTGGTACAGGATCACGCCCATCGAGTCCTTGAGTACTGGCTCGAGCGAGGGATGGAGGTAGGTCACAGGCTCCAGGCCCTGCTTGCGCCGCAGGAACGGGTGGACAGCGTTGCCCTGGATCGGCCCGGGCCGGATGATCGCGACCTCGACCACGAGGTCGTCCAGGTTCTGCGGTCGCGACTTCGGCAGCGTCTGCATCTGCGCCCGGCTCTCGACCTGGAAGACCCCGACCGTATCGGCCGCCTGGAGCATCTCGAAGACCTCCGGCACGTCCTCCGGCAACCGATCGAGATCGATGCACACCGCGCAGTCATGCTCGATGAGCTGGAGCGTCTCGTCCATCGCAGCGAGCATCCCGAGCCCGAGCAGGTCGAGCTTGATGAGCTTGAGCGTCTCGACATCGCGCTTATCGAACTGCACGACGACCCGATCCGGCATCGTCGCCCGTTCCAGCGGCGCGATATCGATGAGCGGCGCGGCCGTCACGAGCATGCCGCCGCTGTGGATCGAGAGGTGCCGCGGGAAGCCATCGATCCGGGCGCAGAACTCCAGCCAACGCTCCCAGTGGCTGAGGCCGATCGTCGAGCCGCCGCGGGCCGTCGGGCGCTCCTCGGGCTCGATGCGGGCCACGGAGCTGTGGTCGCCGCCCCGCCCCATCGTGCCCGCCGCCGGTGCCGGCGGATCCCAGCGAGCCGGCCGTCCGAGGCGATCGGCCGACCGGGGCGGCGGTTCGACCTGGCCACTTTCCGGATCGACCGCCCGACCATCGATGAGGCCGGGCGCCACGAGCCGCTCCCGTTCCGCGGCATACCCGGTACCGCGCCCCGCCTTCAGCCACGCGACGCTCGCCGGCGTGTCGCCCGGTCCACCCTCGTCCCCGGACGTGCCGCCGTCGCGGATCGCGGTCCGCGGAGCCAGCGCGTCGGGGAGCTCGGCCCCAGCGGCCGCGCCGAGCGGGATCTCGGCGATCCAGCCGAACGGCCGCGGCGCATCCGGGTCGGCCGGCTTCGGCGGCTGGCGCCATGGCGGGACCTTCCCGACGAGCGGCATCCGGGTATTCAGTTGGCCCATCCCGTCGACGAGCCCGCGTTCCTCGGCTTCCGCCGCGGCAGCCGCCTCGGCAGGCTGCCAATCATCCGGTCTTCGGAAGAACTCGGCGAACCCGCCATCAGCCTCGAGGTCGCGCCTGACCATGACCGAGTCGTACGTCTCGAGGGCCTTCGCCACGCGATCGACCAGCGGCCGCGGAAACCCCAGCGCGTAGCCCACCTCGCGCACCGCCGAGCGCGCCCTGTACGTGACGAGGTTGCAAACCATCCCCGTGTGCTCCGGGCCGTAGAGCTTGTACACGTACTGGATGACCTCCTCCCGCCGCGCGCTCGAGAAGTCGATGTCGACGTCGGGGTAGGTCGTCCGGCCCTCGTTGATGAACCGCTCGAAGAGCAGGTTGTGCTGGATCGGCTCGACCCGGCTGATGCCGAGGGTGTAGGCGACGATCGAACCGGCCGCGCTACCCCGTCCCTGGGCCGGGATCCCCTGCTCCTTGGCGAACCGCATCAGGTCCCAGCAGATCAGGAAGAACTCGGCGAGCCCGGCCCGCTCGATCACATCGAGCTCGTGTGCGAGCCGGTTGACGACGGCGGAGGTCAGCGGGTGGTAGCGCTTCTTGGCGCCGTCCCAGCACAGCCCCGAGAGGTACGAGAACGGCGTCTCCCCGTCCGGCACCGGAAAGCCCGGAAAGCGGTACTGCTCGAAGCCGAGGTCGACCGAGCACGACGCCGCCAGCTCGACCGACGTCGCGATCCCTTCGCGCCACGCCCGCGCCGTGGCCGCATCGAACGATGCCCCGAGCGCCGCCAGCTCCTCCCCCGACTTGAGGTGCGATTCGCCGTCGGGCCGGCGCAGGTCGGCGAGCGTATCGAGCGTCCGGCCGTGCTTGATGGCGGTCAGCACGTCGTGCAGCTCGCGATCATCGGACGTGGCGTAATGGACGTCGTTGGTGACGACGACCGGCAGGCCGAGCTCCACGGCGAGGGCCGCGGACTCCGCGACGAGCCAGTCGTCGTCGGGCAGGAGGTGATGGCCCAGCTCGATGAAGAAGCCGCTCGAAGCGGGGGCGTCACCGCGCCCGAAGATCTCCGCGTAGCGTTCCGCGACGGCCCGCGCTCCCGCGCGATCGCCGACCCGCAGGCGTCGCGCGATCTCCCCGTCGCGGCAGCCAGACAGCGCCACGAGCCCCTCGTGATGCTCGTCGAGGAGCGCTTGGCGAAAGCGCGGCACGCCCTTGGTCCCGGCCAGGTTGGCGCGCGACACGAGCCGCGACAGGCTGCGCCACCCGAGCGCCGAACGGGCGAGCAGCACGAGATGCGGTCCGCGTGCCCGCTGACCGATCCCGCGCAGGTCCTCCTTGACCGGGTCGCGATGACCAGGGAGACGGGCACGTTCGGGGCGTGGCCGTGCCGGGCGGCCCTCCGCGACGTTCGATTCGGGGGCCGCCATGGACGCCGCGGTCCGTCCCCGCCGACGCGAGCGGCGTGGCGGGACGACGACCCGGTCCGGGTCCGCGACGGCCGGATCCAGGAGCTCGATCTCCGTCCCGACGATCCCGTGGAGCCCCGCTTCCTCGGCCGCGCCCATGAACCGGACGGCGCCGTACAGGCCGTTGCGGTCGGTGACGGCCAGCCCGGTCAGCCCCAGTTCGGCGGCCCGCTCGACCAGCTCGTCCGGTGGCGAAGCCCCATCGAGGAACGAGAAGTTGGTGTGGGCGTGGAGTTCGGCGTACGGGATGGTCGCCACGGTCGCTCCGGGTCGGGGGCCGGGGTTGTTGGGGGTCTGCTAGTATAGAACAAACGTTCTATCGCGAACCCATGAAACACAATCGGGGGGCTCGGCGTCTGAACGGCATGCAGGCACCCATCCAGCTCGATCGCCCGCTCCGACCGGTCGCAAGGACCGCGCTCCGGACGGCCTTCAGCGTGGTGGTGGCACTGCTCTTGATCCTCGTCCTCCTGCCCGCGGTCCTCGCGGTGCAGGCGGCGGCGATCTAGCACTACACGACGTCTCGGCGCCTGGGGGCTCGGGACGATTCGGCGGCGATCGACCGCGATGGTCGAGCGCCGACCCGCCGGAGAGCTGGTGAGCAGCGACTCCGGCCGCAGGACCCCGTCGCATGGGGTGGATAGGTCAGTAACCCGCATGGGGGCGGGGACGGACCTACCCAGCGACGGGGTCTTGCCACGCCGGGGCCTCGGTAGGGTTCCTGACGTGAGCATCAAGCGGGTCCGTCCGCCACGTCCGGCCAGTCGACCGATCGATGATCGGTTCGTCTACGTCCCGGTCGGGGCCGACGCGCTCGACGCCGTCGACTAGGAAGAGGGTTACGCGCCCAACGAGTTTCCCTGTCATCCGAAGATGATGGCCGGCCTGCGGCCCGCCAACCAGGCTAGGCTCGCCCGTCGCTCCGGCTCGAGCAGGCCAACTGGCACAGACGGTGCCAGTTTTGGGATCGTCGTCCGGACGCGGAGCGGGCGAGCGTTTGACAGCGTGCGCGGCCCGGCGACTTGGGCATTGAGACGGTCGCGCCGCTCGACGAGCCCGGACAGGTAGGCATGTTCGTTCGCGTTGAGCGTGACGCCACCGTCCTGCCCGCGATCAAGTCGGCCAATGTCGGCGAGGTCGGCACGCGCCGATGTAGATTTCTCGCAGGCTAGACTTCGGGCCACCAACACCCAAGGGGAGCTAGTCCTTGGGCGCCGAGCCCTTCGTGTCGGACGGGACGAGCTTCACTCGCATCACCGGCTCGCCGGCCCTGGAGCGCTCGACCTGGCCGCTGATGACGTACTCGCCTCGGGCCGCCCTGATGGCCGCGTACTCGGCCTTGGTGTACGTCATCTCGCCGCCCTGGCGCTCGAGCAGGACGGCCAAGGCCGACCGGATCAGGGTCGACTCCTTCTTCTGCATCGTGGCGCGTACCGTCTTGATGGTCACCTTCATCACCTCCTTGGGACCCCGCGGCATCGCATAGGAGCCATCGATGTCCATTCTCGACGAACGTCGATCCTGGGATTCGGCGGGTTGTGTTCCCGGAGGCTGAGAACGTTCCTTGGGGCGAGCGACTAGCGAGGCCGTCAGTTGAGGCTCTGACTCGTACACGGCGGAACGAGGCGCGGTGGGTGTTCTGCGACGCTGCGACTCCAGGGATCGCGACGGGCATTCCCGTTGTAGGTGTGCGAAACGGCGCGCGGGTGTCCGACGGGAAGCCGCGTGCCACGGATCGGACCCGCCTATCCCATTCATCGTCCAACCGCTCATCACCGCGGACGAATCACAACGCCTCCGATCGCGTGGCGACTTCGGTCAGGGACGTAGCGACTTGTGACACCTCGCCGGGGGAGGAAGGGCCGTGGCGGGCACGGTAGGCGGCCTGCCGGCAACGCTTGGAGCACGTCCGAGCGTCGCTCCGGGCCGTGGCGGGCAGAGGCGGACATGACCGGACCTGACGACCCGCCGCGCTGCGGCTACGGTGCCTTGGTACTCGTCGTCCTTCCCATCGCCGTCGCCATCGTTGGCCTCGTGATCTTGCTGTTCGTGTACGACGGGGTCACTATCGACCACTGACGTGGCCCCGCGCTCGAGTCAGGCATCGATCGGAACGGATGCCGAAGAGTCGGTTACGCCTCGACGGGGACGGGATAGACCTCGGTCGCGGGATGGCCGGCTCGCTCGTGGATCTTTCGAACGGCGTCGGCGTTCGGGGCTTCCGAGACGCACCAGACCATGCCCGACTCGGGGTCGCCCCAGGCGTGCTGGAAGTCGACGCCTTCGTCCGCCTGGATGTCGAGGTCAGCCTGGTGCGCTGCCTTCAATGCTTCGGGGGTCACGCCATGCATCCCGCGATGGACGTCCATGAACTTCGGCATTCCGATCCTCCTCGTCAGTCAGCCCTGGGCCGGTCCACCGATCGTACACCTCGCTCGTGGCGCGACGAGAATGCGGCCGTGCCGGACGAGCCGAGACCGCCGTCCGGGCTAGACTCGAGCACATGCCTCGTTCCATGCGCGCCCTCATCATCCTGCTTGCCACCCTGGGGTTGGTACTGGCCGCATGCGGCCCGTCGGGCGACACCGCCGCGCCGTCGTCCGAGCCACCGACCTCGGCCGCGCCCACGCCCTTGATCTCGTCGGAGCCCGTGGAGCCCGGTACCAGCCAGGCGCCTCCGGCCGGCCAGACCGACACGGAATGGGGGCGCATCTGGGACGAGCTCCCGGCGGGGTTCCCGACCTACCCTGGCTCGACCATCGCCGAGGACGCCAGCCCGGAGGCGGTCAGTGCCCGATTCGCGATCATCGGCGGCGATCCGGCCGAGATCGCGTCGGTGCTGCAGGCCGAGCTCGAGACCGCGACGTACAGCACGGAGGGGCTGTCGGGCCCGTTCGAGGACGGGAGCTACGTGCTCGAATTCGGTCGGTGAGGCCGGTTGTCGGATCCAGACGACGATCGCCCCGCTGGGTCGGCTGACGTTCGTATCGGTCCGCTACGGCGCCGATTGCCCGCTCGCCTGACAGGCGCGCGACAGTCTGATCCCCGGCCGCGCGACATCTGGTAACGGTCGCGCGTCTATGCTGTCACGAGATCGGCCGGGAACCGATCTGAGCAGCCTGGGGGAGAAGGCTCATGCAGTCCACGCAGCCTCGTGATCTGGGAGCACTCGCGCTGGTCATCGGCGTGTTCCTGGTCCTGTTCGTCGTCAGCCTGATGCTGGGGACGCCCGTCCGCTGATCCCGGCGAGGATCATCTCGATCCCGGCTTCGTAGGCGACATCGAGGTCGCCGCCGAGGCGGAACGCTCCCGCCAACTCCATGCTGACGGCCCCGTGTGCCCACGCGACGAATGTGCGCGCCCGCTCCAACGCGCCCTCTTCGCCGGTCAGGGCGCTGACCGCCGCGACGATCGGTCGACCCAGGTCCGCGATGGACGTCGGGTCGGGTTGCATCTCCGTGGCCAACGGCGCGAACAGCAGGCCGTAGCCGTGGGGATTGGCTCGCACGAACGCCCGGTAGGCGACGGCGGTCGCTCGCAGGGCGGCCGCTGGATCGTTGGTAGCCGCAGCGTGGGCGATGACGCGAGCGAGATCGTCGACGACGGCCTCCGCGACGGCCCGGATGAGGGAAGCACGGTTGGGGACGTGCTTGTACAACGACGGCCCGCGGACACCGACGCGCACGGCGACGCGCTCCATGACGACGGCATCGATGCCTTCCGCCTCCAGGATCTCGCGGGCGGCGACGATGATCGCGTCTCGCGACGTGCGGGCTCTCGCTGGACTCATGTCGACATCTTAGGCTATTGACAATAGCCATGAAGGCTAGCTATCCTAGCCATCAACGGCGGATCGGACCGCCCGACGACGAACCCGGAGGGTCGAGGCCATGGCGACGATGACGATGAGTGGCGAACGAGCGACGGTGGTGATCACCTCCTGGGTGCGGCCGTGGTTGCGAGCCGAAGGCGTGGCCACGTTCGCGGCCGGGCTCGCCGGCTTCCTGTGGCTCGGGCTGCCCTGGTACGCGTTCGTGTTGTTCCTGCTCGTACCGGACCTATCGGCGGTGGGGTACCTGGCGGGACCAAGGATCGGGGCGGTGGTGTACAACCTTGCCCATGTCCTGGCGACCGGTGTGGCCGTCACAGCCCTTGGTCTGGCGACCGGGATCGTGCCACTCGCAGCGGCCGGCTTGATCCTCGTCGCCCACAGCGGCATGGACCGGATGGCCGGCTATGGGCTCAAGCTTCCGACCTCGTTCCAGGACACCCACCTCGGGCGGATCGGGCGGGACCGGAGTCGCTGAGAGGCGGATCGCGCGACGTTCCGGCGCCCGCGCCACTGGCAGTGACGCGATCCACCTGACTGAGCTCGGCTCGTGCCCCGGATCGTCTATTCGGGGCGCGAGTCGTTCGCGTTCGTCGCAACGGCGCTACTGGTGGTGTCACTGGCGGGCGGCGGAGAGCCAGCTCAGTCGTAGAGGCGCTCCAGATGCCACGTCCCGGCGATGCGGTCGAGGTAGACGAGCGCCAGCCAGCGTTCCCCGACGACCTTGAGGTAGTCGCGCGCGATCGGGTCGCGCCACCAGGTTTCCTCGACACGCCATCGATTGCAGACCTCGACTGCCTCGCGCCGGCCGTTCCAGCGGATCGCGGTGAGGCGGCCGTCGGCATCGAACTCGACGTCGATCGCGGGGTGCTCGCGCAGCAGGCGGGTCACGGCCGGGGTTCCGCGGCGGACCGGAGTGGGCGCCACGGCCGGGGTTCCGCGGCGGACCGGAGTGGGCGCCACGGCCGGGGTTCCGCGGCGGGACGGGTCGTGCGGCTCATGACCGCGACTCCCCGTCCAGCCCGACCGGCCGCCACGCCCAGCGCGATTCCGGGAGTGGCGCCTCGGGGTCCGTGATGACGACCCGCCGGACGCGGTCCTCCCCGTAGGTCAGGGCGAGCCTCGCGAGCTGCCAGCCGAGCCGTGCCGTGCGCGCGGCCTGTGGCACGAACAACGGCAGTTGCTGGCCCGCCGCCTCGGTCGTGCCGCGCAACTCGAGGTCCAGGCGCTGCCACCGCGGCCGGCGGCGGCTCCCGTTCCAGCCGCGCGAACAGCAGCCGCTCGACGGCCTCGGGATCCGCGGTGGGTTCCGGGAAGCGCTGCTCGACCTCGATCCGCGGCGACGTCCCGCGTGCCGCGAACGCGAGATCCAGCTCCAGGGTCAGGTGCGCGCGGTCCGCGGCGAGTCCCCGGGAGCTGAGCTGGGCCGTGATCGCGGTCACGAGCCGGTGGAGCACGAACCGCAGCGGCTCGAGGTCCTCGACCGGCGGCTCGATCGGCAGGGCGAGGGCCAGCCGCTCCGGGGCGTGGCGGGCCCGGAACGGCTCGGTCTCCTCGCCCCGCGCGCGCGCGTGCAATCGAGCGCCCTCGTCCCCGAACCGGGCGATCAACGCCGATCGGGGCAGCTCCGCCACGGCGCCGATCCGGCGCAGACCGAACCGGGTCAGTCGAGCGCGGACGTCGAGGTCCGTCGTCAGGAGGCCGGACGGGTACGGCGCGAGGAACGCGGCCTCGTCGCCGGGCGCGACCGCGACCGGGGAGCCGGCACGGGCGTGGACCGCGGCGATGGTCGCCGCGAAGTGCGTGCCGGCGATCCCGACACGGGCCGTCAGCTCCCCGGGGAGGGCGCCACGCAACGCGGAACCGACACGCTCGACGAGCACCGACTCGGGACCCCACAACGGCCCCAGGCCATCGATCCCCATCTCGAACAGCCCGAAGGCGACGTCCAGCGGGTCGCCACTCCCCGCGAGGCTCGGGCTGAACGCGCCCGAGCGCCTCGAACGCGACCTCGGCCGCTGCCCGGTCCGCGTCGGGATCGGGCTCGATGAAGGTCGCCTCAGGGACGAGTCGATGGGCGCTCGCCAGCGGCATGCCGCGCCGGACGCCCAGCGCTCGAGCGGTCCGGTCGGCGTCGATGACCGGCCCCGGATCCCACGGCCGGCCGCCCAGCACGAGCGGGCCGGTCGGGAAGGGCTCGGAGCGTCGGGCCCGCGCCAGGTGGAGGGGCAGATGCGGGACGAAGAGGTGGAGACGTCGCATGGTCGTGGGTCTTTCGATCGGGGGCCTCGTGCGGGACGTGGATGGGTGACTGGACCGGCGCCTGGTCGATGAGGAGGGCGTCGTGCGCGAGGCACGCATCCCGTTCCCCACCGTCGGCGTAGAGGATCCGGAGCGTCGCGCGACGCCCCGGCGGTCCGTGGCGGTTGTGCGCGACGAGCGCCTCGGTGCGCTGGCCGACGACGTCGCGGCCCAGGCGAACCCACGACCGGCGAGCCAGCTCGAGCCGGATGCCGGTCGACTCGGCGACCGCCGTCGCGAGGCCGCCGGCGAGTCCGGGCGCATCGAGGATCAGGAGCAGGGTCTCCGCGCGCCGGGCGAGCGCGGCGAGTCGATGGAGTCGATCGGCGACCTTGGCCGGCCTGTCGGTCTTGGCCAGTCGACCGCCGGGCAGGTCCAGGACGAGCATGTCGACCGACCGTCCGGCCAGGAGGCTGCCCGCGATCGACAGCCCCTCGTCCAGGCTGGCCGGCGTGATGACGACGAGCCACTCGAGTCGGACGCCGCGGGCGACGGCCTCGACCGGGTCGAAGCTGCGCGACAGGTCGAGCCAGGCCACGACCGAGCCCTGGGCCTGGGCCTCGGCCGCGACCCGGAGGCTGAGGGTCGTGCGGCCGCTGGAGCCGTCGCCGCGGATCGCGACGCTGGCCGACTTCGGGAGGCCGCCCGGGCCGAGGATCGCATCGAGCGCCGCGAACCCGGTGTGGATGACCCGGTCGTCGTCGAGACGGGGCTCGTAGCGTGGCTGCTGGTCCGGCGTCTCGTCGGGGAGTGGCGCGATCGCCAGCGCCCCCACGACCCGCGGAGCTGCCGCTCCCCACCGGGCCCGCAGGCCCGCGACAGCGGCATCCACATCACCACGAGGGGTCGTCATCGGACGCCTAGATTAGAACACTTGTTCTAGTCAGACAAGGGCAAATCTGTCCGCTTGCCGAGACCGTCCTATGTCTGGATCCGCCTCGATCAAAGTCCACGGCCGCTTCGTCCTGCTCATCCGGCGCATCCCGACGGCTGGGGTCGAGGGGGCCGTAGCACGCTGCCTCCGCCATCTCTGACAAATGCACACGAGGCGAGCGTTCGTCCGAGGGACCCGTCACCGCGACATGGATCCGTGCGTGACGCTCCGCCAGACGGCGCCAATTCCTGACAGACGTCGCTCCCAATGCACAGATGGCATCAGATGCGGTGACCAACGCTCACCTGATGTGCAGATGGCAGGAACGGGCAGATCCACGACCGGCGGCCACGACCGCTGCGTCCTCCGTCACCCGATCGACATCGCCGCCGCGTAGGGTCGACGCCTACCATGCTGCCGATGCCTGCTCCCGACCGAGTCGCCGCTGACCGTGCGCTGATCCCGGCCGCGCCGATCCTCGTCGTCGACGATGACGCGAAGATCGTCCGGCTCGTGCGGACGTACCTGGAGCGCGACGGGTTCACGGTCGTGACCGCTGGCGACGGGCCGGCCGCGCTCGAGGCCATCGAGACGCACCGGCCGGCGCTCGTCGTCCTCGACCTGATGCTCCCCGAGCTGGACGGGCGGGCCGTCATCCGGGCGGTGCGTCGCGATGAGGAGGCGGGCCGCACGCCGATCCTCGTGCTGTCGGCTCGGAGCTCGACCATCGATCGGATCGCCGGGCTCGAGGACGGCGCCGACGACTACCTGCCCAAGCCGTTCTCGCCGGCCGAGCTCGTCCTGCGCGTGAAGTCGATCCTGCGGCGGGCGCCGCCCGCGGGTCCGGCCGAGTCCTCGGCTGTCGCGGTACTGCCCGTCCTGCGCCACGCCGACCTGACGATCGACCCGTCGCGCCACGAGGTCCGGCGCGGCGACGAGGCGATCGACCTCACCCGCGTCGAGTTCCGGCTGCTCGCGGCGATCCTCGGTGCCGATGGGCGGGTGCTGTCGCGCGACCAGCTGCTCGATGCGGTCTACGGCCAGGACGCGGCCGACGTCCTCGATCGCACCATCGACGTCCATATCCGACGTCTTCGCGACAAGCTCGACGACGATCCGGACGCCCCGCGGTACGTGCAGACGGTTCGCGGTGTCGGGTATCGAGCGGCCCGGACGTGACGCGCCGGGCGCGGGCGTGATCGCGCGGGGCATCGCCGGTCGGATCGCGCTGGCGGCCATCGCGTCGGCCGCGGTCGGGCTCGTGATCCTCGGCATCGGCGTCGCGGTCGTCGGGGCCGACGTGTTCACCGCGCTGATGATGGAGGCCGGCGACTCGGCCGAGCACGCGCGCGAGATGTACGACGACTCGGTCACGACCGTGGTCATCGCCGCGTCCGTGGTGGCGGTGCTCGCCAGCGTCGGCCTCGCGATCGTCCTGGCCCGCATGCTCGCACGACCGCTCGCCGAGGTCGGGGTGGCGGCTCGGCGGATCGCCGACGGCGACTACGCGGCCCGGGTCCCGCGCGAGGGTCCGGAGGAGCTCGCGAGCCTGGCCGATTCGTTCAACCAGATGGCCGCCAGCCTGGAGCGGCAGGAGGCGATGCGCCGCGACTTCATCGCGAACGCCGCCCACGAGCTGCGGACGCCGCTGACCAACCTGCAGGGCTACCTCGAGGCGCTGCGCGACGGGGTCATCGTCGCCGACCGGGCGACGTACGAGTCGCTCCACGAGGAGGCCGATCGACTGGTCCGGCTGTCGCGGTCGCTCGATGCGCTCGCCGAAGGTGACGCCGGGACGAGCACCGCGAACGCGATCGAGCTCGATCTGGCGGCCGCGGTCCGGTCGGCGCTGGACCTCGCGGCGCCGTCGATCGAGCGCGCCGGACTCAGCGCTCCAGGTCGACATCCCGGCCACGCTGCCGGCCCGCGCCGACCCCGACCGACTCGCCCAGGTCCTCGCGAACCTGCTGTCCAACGCGGTCCGCTACACGCCGGCCGGTGGCACGATCACGGTCCGTGCCGAACGGCGACCGGCTGACCTCCTGGTCTCGATCGCGAACACCGGCGAGGGGATCCCGCCCGAGGACCTCGATCGCGTCTTCGAGCGGTTCTACCGGGTCGAGAAGTCGCGCGACCGGGCGCGCGGCGGCGCGGGGATCGGCCTCGCGATCGTGAAGCAGCTCGTGGAGGGCGGCGGCGGCCGGGTCGGCGCGGAGTCGCGCGACGGCATGACCCGGTTCTGGTTCAGCCTCCCGGCCTGAGGCGCGCCGCGCTACGGGATCCCGATCGCGATCATCCCGACGAGGACGCCGGCGAGCCCGACCCACTGGATGGGCTTGAGCCGCTCGCCGAGGAACGCGACGGCGACGACGATCGTGACCGCCGGCCCGAACGACGACGCGAGCCCGACGAGCCACGTCTCGGCGAACTCGAGCCCGTACGTGAAGACGATGAGGCCGCCGACGTCGAGGATGCCGGCCAGCACGACCAGCCCGACGACCCGCCGGTCGATCGACCCGGGTGCTCCCGACTCCCCGATGATCAGCGGCATCGCCGGCCTGCGCAGCGCCGTCAGCGCGACCGCCAGGATGAGCACGCGACACGATGGCGTTCGCGGTCCGCGAGACGATCAGGACATCGATCCAGCTGGAGAGGTCGATGACGATGTCGGTGCCGATCGACATCGATGGCGAACAGGATGAGCGCGACGATCGCGAAGACCACTCCCGGGCTCGCGAGCCTGCGTGCCCGCGCAGCCGCCGTCGAACGCGAACGCCGGTGAGGATGACGCCGACGGTCGCGACCGCGGCACCGACCGCCTGGAGCGAGCGTCAGCGTCTCGCCCCGGATGACGACGGCCAGCACGACCGTCAGGCCGCCGTACGCGGCGACCATGCCGCTGACGACCGCGATCGGGCCGATGCGCAGGCCGGTGAAATAGGCGAGGTACGCCCCGGCGCCGGCCAGGCCGACCAGCGAACCGCCGAGGAGCACGGCCGGATCGGTCGGGAAGGGCGTGCCGGTCACGAGCGCCAGGGCGAGCACGATCGTCGCCCCGACGATCTGGATCCCGGTCGTGACCTTGAGGCTGCCGACACGCCGACTCGCGAGGGCCGAGAAGATGTCGAGCGTGCCCCACGCGAGGGCGGCACCGAGTCCGGTGAGGAGTCCGAGGGGCATCGCCGGAGCCTAGTGGCGCGTTGCCCACCGCGGACCGCCGTCCTGTGGGTCGGGACGCCGAGCGAGGGCCGGGATTCGGCTGGCCTCGTGCTACACTCCGACGCCCGTGGGGATGTAGCTCAGCTGGAAGAGCACCGCGTTCGCATCGCGGGGGTCAGGGGTTCGAGTCCCCTCATCTCCACCACCCACGACCCCGTCGACGTGCGAGGTTCAGCGCGGTCCTGATCGCCGGATAAGCGCCGGTGAAGTCGTCGATACGTGGCCGGTGAGCGCCCATCGTCAACATGCGCGCCATGAAGACCACCAAGACCGACTGGCACGCCGGGGCATCGAAGTCGGAGCGCCGCGCGCACCGCAAGTCGAAGGACCAGAAGCGTCGCGATGGCCCGCTGCGGATCCGGTCGGTGGGCGGGACGATGGACCAGGAGCTGTTGGATCGGATCCTGGCCGCCGCCGAGCGTCTGGACTTGGCCGCGCCGTGGCCGGAGGTGCAGTCGATGGTGCTGCCGATCCTGCGCCGGGTCCGCCATCCCTATCCACCCGAGGCGGCGCCGCTGCACGTCTTCGTCCCACCCGGGATCTGGACCGGATTCGGGATCGACTTCGGGCCGGCATTCACCCACATCTCCGCGGAGCAGGTGGAGCGCTGGGGTGTCGACCACGCGACGTTGCTCGGCACGGCCCTGGAGAACCTGCGGGCATTGACCGTCGTGGAGCCGCCGCGGGTCGAGCGGATCCACCCCGATGGCGTCGAAACGATCGCGGTCCAGGGCCAAGGCTGGGGATCCGCGCTCGATCCTGCTGCCCGAGGTGCTCCGACCGATCCTCGGCGAAGCGCCCCGGCTGCTGCTCGCCCCGGTCCGCAACACGCTGCTGGCCCTGCCCGAGGATGTCGATCCTGATCTGGCCTTTCGGCTGCTGGGACGCCGTCGCCGAGGGCTGTCACGACGAGCTGGACGTGAACCTGCTGCGCTGGACGGGCACGACCGTCGTCTCGGACGGAGATGTCGCCCTCGGGCCTGCCGAACTAGGTCTCGCCGAGGGCGCCGTGGAGTTCGGTGGCGTGGTCGTGGAGCCAGCGACGCCAGGTCCGGTGGTCCGGCCGACGTGAGGCGACCAGCGACCAGAACCGCGGCCCGTGCCCGAAGATCCGCAGGTGCGCGAGCTCGTGGACGACGACGGTCTCGAGGGCCTCGGCGGGGCCGAGGACCAGTCGCCACGAGAAGGAGAGGCGGCCCGCGCGGGACGCACTCCCCCAGCGGCCCCGGGGGTCGCGCAGCGTGACCCGGGTCGGGTTGACCTCGAGGGCGGTGGCGTGCCGGCGATCGCCGCGTCGATCGCCGCGGCGGCCTGGCCGCGGAGCCAGACCTCGAGGATCGCGGCCTCGGGCCGGCGTGTCGCGCGACGACGCGGTGGATGACGAGCTCGTCATCGAAGCGCGACGACGTCCGAGCGACGAGAGCCGCTGACGGCCGGGACCACGCGGACCCGATGGAGGCGGCCCTCGAGCGGGATGGAACCGCCGTCGCGGGCCCCGCCCCGGGCGGCGAGTTCGGCCCGGATGTCCTGCGTGGCGGCGAGGTGGCGGCGGAGCCACGGTTCGCGGGCCGTCAGGAACTCGACGGCCCGGCGCTCCCCGTCGAGACGGCCACTGCGGCTGGCGGGGACCGTCACGACGACGCCGCGATCCGGGTGGATGACGACGCGCAGGCCGCGCGCCCGCGGGCGAGTGCCGGAGCGTGTACGGCAACGGACCGCCGGGGAGTGGCGCGACGCCGGGGCCTCCATCGCCTGGCCGCTGGGCGCCGAGGGTGCGCGCCGTCGGCCGACGCGGCCGTCATCCGGCCTCATCCAGCACGCCGAAGCAGGCGGCCCGGCCGCTCGCCGGTCTCGGCGCCGTCGCGGACCGCCAGCCGGCCGTTGACGACGACGTGCTGGATGCCCGACCGGGTGGCGGGACGGCTCGAGATACGTCGCGATGTCGGCGACGGTCGCCGGGTCGAAGACCACCAGGTCCGCCAGCGCGCCCTCGCGCAGGACGCCGCGATCGCGCAGCCCGAGCCGCGCGGCCGGCACGCGACGTGAGCTTGGCGACGGCCGTCTCGAGCGGCGAGGATGCCCCGCTCGCGGACGTACGTGCCGAGCACCCGGGCCGTGGTGCCGTACGTCCGCGGGTGCGGCCGGCCCGCGTCGAGGATCGGGTGGCCCGGGCGCCGTCCCTCGGCGTCGGTGCAGACCGCGATCCAGGGCACGGCCATGATCGTCTCGACGTCCGGCTCGTTCATGCAGTCGATCACGACCGAGACGTCGAGCCGGTCGTCGACGAGGGCATCGAACGCCAGGTCGGCCGGATCCGCGTCCAGCTCGTCGCCCAGCTCCGCGAGCGACCGCCCGGCCCAGTCCGGGTGGCTGGCCGCGTAGGAGATCCGGATCCCGGCCCAGCCCGGATCGGACGCCACGTTCTCCCAGCCCGAGATGCCGCGCTCGATCTCGCTCGTGACGCGGTCGCGCACCTCGTGGTCGACCGAGCGCCGCCACGCAGGCCTCGACGCCGAGTCCGAGCAGGGCCGGCGGCAGGATCGTGGCCAGGGTCGTCGCGGCCGCCGTGTACGGGTACTGGTCGGCGGCGACGTCCAGCCCTCCGCGCGCGCCGCCTCCAGCACGGCCGACGGCCTCGCCGGCGCGACCCCAGACCGACCGCGAACCGCACTTGAGGTGCGAGACCTGGAGCCGAGGCCGTTCCACGCCGGCCGCGACGGCAGCCCGGATCGCCGTCGATCGATTCGTCGAGCGACGCGAACAGCCCGTCCGCCTCGTTGCGCATGTGGGTCGCGTACAGGCCGCCGCGTCGCGTCGGCGGCCACGACGAGCGCCGCGACCTCGTCCGGCTCGGCATGCATGCCCGGGGCGTAGATGAGCCCGCTCGAGAGCCCGAACGCCCCGGCGTCCATCGCCGCCTCGACCTCGCGCGACCATCGCCGCCAGCTCGGCGTCCGGTCGACGGTCGCGCCTCCGGCGCCCAGGACCGACGCCGCGGACCGTCCCGTGCCCGACGAGGAACGCGACGTTGAGCCCAGCGCGCTCCGCCTCGACCGCGTCGAGGTACTCCCCGAACGTCCGCCACCGCGCGACCAGGCCGTTGCGGCCGAAGCGACAGCTCGACGAGCTCGCGACCGACGATCGGTGATCGGCGCGAGCGTCTCGCCGCAATTGCCCGACAGCTGGGTCGTGAACCCCTGGCGGAGGTGGCTGACCAGCGCGCCGTCGACGAACAGCGACCCGTCGGAGTGCCCGTGCGGATCGATGAACCCGGGCGCGACCACGAGCCCGTCGGCGTCGATCACCTGCGCCGACCTCGCCGTCATCGACCGCCGACAGGTCGTCGACCGCGAGGATCCGGTCGCCGAGGACCCCGACGTCGGCGCGACGGCCCGGGCGACCCGGTGCCATCGATGACGGTGCCGCCGCGGAGCAGCAGGTCGAACGCGGTCACGTGCTGATGATGCCACCGCGCACCGCCACTAGCCCGGAACGACCGCGCTCGCGCATCTATCCTTCGAAGCGGCCGCCCGATGGCCGCGCCGAGGGGATCCGAGGGATGGAACCGATGACCGTCGAGGCCCTGCGCCGGCGTCGACCCGAGACGCTCGGGGACCTGCTCGAGACCTACGGGCGCGAGCTGCAGAGCGTCGCGTACCTGATCCTGCGCGACCGGGCCGAGGCCGAGGACGTCGTCATCGAGACGCTCCTGACAGCCTTCGAGCGCGGCGGCAGCATCCGCGACGACCGTGCCCTGCGCGCCTGGCTCCTCGCGGTCGCCACGAACCACGCCCTCGGCGTGCGCCGCACGGTCCGGCCGGGTCGTCCGGCTCGAGGTCGTCCCGGACCGCGCCGCGGCCGGCGACCTCGGCGCGGACAGCTCGACCCGGCGTCGTCCTGCTCGACGGCATCGCCGACCTGCCCGTCCAGATGCGCGCCGCGGTCGTCCTGCGCTACTACGCCGACCTCGGCGGTCGACGAGATCGCCGCGACCCTCGGCAAGAGCCCGAACACGATCAAGGCGCAGCTCCAGACCGCGCTCGACCGGCTCCGCATCCACCTCGCCGACCCGGTCGGCCCAGCCTCGGGGAGGCCCGCCATGCATGACACCGAACCTCGAAGAGCGCCTGCGCTCCGTCCTTCGCGCCGGAGGGCGACGGCCTCCCGTTCACCGATCACGGCCGACGAGCTCGAACGCCGGCTGCGTCCTGCGCCGCCGGGCGCGCAAGCGGCCAGCGGCTCACGCCTCGCTGGCGGCGGGCGTCGCCGCGCGTGGCGGTCGGCGCGATCGTCGCGCTGTCGGTAACGGCTGGCTGCGGCGGACCGAACCGTCGCCGCCGGATCCGAGCCCGTCTCCGACCGACTCCGCGTCCAGTGCCGACCCGAGCTCGAGCCCGCCGACGAGCGCCTCCCCTTCCACGACCGCAGCCGCCCACGCCGCGGCGTCGCCGAAGCGATCGGTGACGGCGGGCAGGCCGTGCTGGTCACCCGCGTCGGCGAGGACAGCGCGGCGTCCCGACGCCTTCGAGGTGACCCGATTCGACCCGGTGACCGGCGAGACTGTCGACCTCATGGCGACGATCCCCGGCTCGATCCTGCCCGACGACGGCTGGCTCGACGTCAGCCGAATCGCCGCCGCAGGTCAGCACGACGGGCTGGCTCGCGATCCCCTTCACCCGCGGCCCGAACGAGGACGAGACGGGGCCAGCCATCGCGATCGTCGATACCCGCGGCCCCGGACGTGCGGCCCCGTGGATCGTCGACGGTTACACGTCGATGTCGTGGGACCAGACCGACAGGCTCGTCGTCGAACGGGACGGCGTCGTCGCCGATCGCCTCGGCCGATCGACCCGGCTCGTGCGAACCGGCCTTCGCGGCGCACCGGGCGACGCGGATCGCCGCCAACGGCCACGGCGAGGGCATGCAGACCGGCCCGGCGCGTCGCGCGTCCAGGACGGCGCCCGCTTCCTCGCCACGACGGCAGACGACGCCGACGCTGGGGATATGCTCGGACTCGACGGCCGCTTCACGGCGACGAACGACCTGCCGCCGGTCTACCAGCGGACCGGTCGCGAGCGACCGGTCGGCGCCGCCGCCCATGGCGTCGGCATCGGCGTGCGACAGCGGACCCGACGCAGCCAGCGCGGGCTGCTACCTCATCGAGTCCGACGAGAGACATGAGCCGATCGCGACCTGGCTCGACTACGACGACCGGGCCCAGTGCTGTTCGACTTCGCGTGGGCTGGCGACGGCAGGTCCGTCTGGATGCTCCTCGACGATGGCGTCAGCGGCGGTCGCCACGGTGGCCGTGCTCGCCTACGCCACGGACGCCTGACACGCGCGTCGAGCGCGCGCCGGATCGATTTCGCGGACGAGGATCCCAGCCACGGATCTTCGGTTTCGCCGATGAGCCGACGCCGGGATCGCGCGACCGTCGTCGCCATCGGCGACGGCCGAGGGCCTCGATCCATGCGTTCGTCCTCCAGGACGGGACGGTCGTGACGCAGGACCGGACGGCCTCGTTCGCCGGCTGGGCTGCCGACTCCGCCGGCCTACGACCCGGACTGATCGGCCAGCCGACGGCCACCCTCTGCTACAATCCGCGCTCCGTGGGGCTATAGCTCAGCTGGAAGAGCACCTGCATGGCATGCAGGGGGTCCGGGGTTCGAGTCCCCGTAGCTCCACCAGAAACGAGGAACCGCCGACCCTCACCCCTCGCCGACGGCGGGGGGTGAACCGTCTCCGGCGACCGACGAAGAGGCCCGCGACCCGTGACCGAGACCGCCGACAGCCGAACCAGGGTCGAGCGCTACGACCCGACCGCCATCGAGCCGCGCTGGCAGGCGCGCTGGGCGGAGCTCGGCCTGTACGAGACGGACCTCGCGGACACGAACCGGCCCAAGTACTACCTGCTGACGATGTACCCGTACCCGTCGGGCGACCTGCACATCGGCCACTGGTACATCAAGACGCCCGACCGACGCGCTCGCCCGCTTCCGCCGGATGCACGGCTACAACGTCTTCTTCCCGATCGGCTTCGACTGCCTTCGGCCTGCCGGCCGAGAACGCGGCGATCAAGAGCGGCGGCCACCCGTTCACCTGGACGATGTCGAACATCGAGAACATGCGCCGCCAGCTGCGGACGATGGGCGCGACGTTCGACTGGGACGCCGAGGTCGTCACCGCCGACCCGGCGTACTACCGCTGGAACCAGTGGCTGTTCCTGCGCTTCCTGGAGGAGGGCCTGGCCTATCGGGAGATGTCGCCGGTCGACTGGTGCCCCAACGACGGGACGCTGGCGCGCGAGCAGGTCGAGGGCGCCGACCGCCACTGCTGGCGCTGCGGCGCGCTGGTCGAGAAGCGCGACCTGGAGCAGTGGTACCTGCGCACGACCGCCTACGCCGACGAGCTGCTCGACTTCAGCGGCATCGACTGGCCCGAGCCGATCCGCATCCAGCAGACGAACTGGATCGGCCGGTCCGAGGGCGCCGAGATCGACTTCGAGACGGCCCCGTCCGACGCACCATCCCGGCGGCGAGACGCTGCGCGTCTTCACGACCCGCCCGGACACGCTGTTCGGTGCCACGTTCATGGTCCTGGCCCCGGAGCATCCGCTCGTCGCCGACGCTGACCGCGCCGGACCAGCGCGCCGAGGTCGACGCCTACGTCGAGCAGGCCCGGCGGCGGACCGAGATCGATCGGCTGTCGACCGATCGCGAGAAGACCGGCGTCGCGATCGGCGCCGACGCGATCAACCCGGTCAACGGCGAGCGGATCCCGATCTTCATCGCCGACTACGTGCTGGCCGGCTACGGCACCGGCGCGATCATGGCCGTGCCCGCCCACGACGAGCGCGACTTCGCGTTCGCCACGCAGTTCGGCCTGCCGATCCGGCGCGTCGTGGCCGCGCCCGGGACCGAGGCCGACGACCCGATGGAGCGACGCGTACATCGCGCACGCCGCCGACGAGCGCCTGGTCAACAGCGGCGGGTTCGACGGGATGCCGGCCGACGAGGGCGGCAAGGCGATCGTCGCCAGGCTCGCCGGCGGCCGGCAAGGCCGAGCCCAAGGTCACCTACCGGCTGCGCGACTGGCTGATCAGCCGCCAGCGCTACTGGGGCACGCCGATCCCGATCATCTACTGCCCGGTGCGACGGGATCGTGCCCGTGCCGGACGACGACCTGCCGGTCCGCCTGCCCGAGACCGTCGACTACCACGGCAGCGGCGACAACCCGCTCAACCACGACGAGGCGTTCCGCGACACGACCTGCCCGCGCTGCGGCGGCCCGGCGCGGCGCGAGACCGACACGATGGACACGTTCGTCGACTCGTCCTGGTACTGGTATCGCTACCTGTCGCCGGACAACGTGGACGGGCCGGTCGATCGGGCCCTGGTCGATCGCTGGACGCCGGTCGACCAGTACACGGGCGGCGCCGAGCACGCGGTCATGCACCTGCTGTACAGCCGCTTCTGGACCAAGGCGATGCGCGACATCGGCCTGGTCGAGCAGGACGAGCCGTTCCTGCGGCTGTTCAACCAGGGCCAGATCCTGGGCGCCGACGGCGAGCGGATGTGGAAGTCGCGCGGCAACGTCCAGGACCCGGACGAGCTGGTGCGACGCTACGGCGCCGACACGGTCCGGCTGTTCCTGATGTTCATGGGCCCGTGGGACCAGGGCGGTCCGTGGAGCCCGACCGGGATCGGCGGCGTCCATCGCTTCCTGAACCGGGTCTGGACGCTGGCGATCGATCCGACACGGGCGCGAGCCGGGCGACCCGGACGCCGGCTCGCTGCCCGCCGGGCGAGAACGACGACGACGCGCTCGGCGACCCTGCGCGCGGCGGCCCACCGGACGCTGCGCGACGTGACCGCCGACTACGAGGCGTTCCGCTTCAACACGATGGTCGCCAAGCTGATGGAGCTGTCGAACACGCTGTTCCGCTACCGCGGGACGGCGGTCGCCGGCGGGCCCGCGTGGGACGAGGCGATCCGGCTGCTGCTGCTGATGCTGGCGCCGGCCGCGCCGCACATCACCGAGGAGCTGTGGTCGCGCCGGGCGGCGGCCGGCGGAGCGCGAGTGGTCGTCGATCCACACCGAGTCGTGGCCGGAGGTCGACGTCGGCGCGACGGCCGAGGCGACCCGCGAGGTCCCGATCCAGGTCAACGGCAAGCTGCGCGACAAGCTGACCGTCGCGGCCGGGCGTCAGCGGCCCCGAGCTCGAGGCCGCGGCGCTGGCCAGCCCGAAGATCGCGGCGATCCTGGCCGGCCGGACGCCCGACCAGATCATCCTGGCCGGCGGCGGCAGGCTCGTCAACATCGTCCTGCGTGGCGACTGAACCCCGGGCCGATGCCTCAGAGGGCGTCGCCGGCTGGTCGGAAGGCCGGCGCGCGGCCGGTGAGGGTGCCGTGGCGACGACGCCCCGGTCCGTACGGGACGGTGGGCGCGTCGAGCTCCGCGAGGTGACCCGCGAGACCGTCCGAGCCGTTTGCCTGCTGCAGGTCGCCGTTGAGCAGCGCGGCTTCGTCGCGCCCAACGCGGTCTCCTTCGCCGAAGCGATGTTCGAGCCGAAGGCGTGGTTCCGGGCGGTCGTCGCCGACGACGTGCCGGTCGGATTCGTCATGCTATCGGTCGATCCCGCCGCCCATGAGTACTACCTCTGGCGATTCATGATCGATGTCCGCTATCAGAGCCGCGGCTACGGCCGCGCGGCGCTGATCCAGGTCGTGGAGCACGTTCGAACGCTGCCCGACGCGACCGAGCTGCTGGTCAGCTGGGTCCCGGCCGCGCACGGGCCGGAGCCCTTCTACCGGGCCTTCGGCTTCGAGCCGACCGGCGAGATCGACGAAGGCGAGGTCGTCGGGCGGCTCCGCCTCTGATGGCCCGCCTCCGTTGTCTGAGCCTCGCGTCAGGCTTGGTCGCCATGTTCCTCGTCGCGGGCTGCTCCCTGCTCTCTGCCCCGGGCGAGCGGGTCGGGCTGGGCAACCTGACCAACATCCCCGTCGCGGTACACGTCAACGGTGCGTGGGTCGGGACCTACGCGCCGGGCACCGTGTCGGACGTCGCGATCGGCGGTCATGGCGGGCCCCCATTCGTCATCGAGGTCCGCTCGCCAACGGGCGGCGTGCTGGCGGGCATCACGATCTCCGCGCAGGAGGCGCAAGCGGCCGCCGTCGGCGACGTGTCGATCGGATCCACCGTCGGAGTGCCGTGTGGCACGATCCATCTGTCGTACGGCAGCCCGGCGCAGATGCCGCAGGCCGATCCGGCGGCCGCTGGCGGTCACTGCCCCTGAGCGACCCGATGTCCGGACCAATGCCGGGGGAACATGCTAGCCACACAACCCCGGCCCGCCATAGCGCTATCGAGCGGCGACGGGCCGGGCTCGGCGATGCGAGGCCGGGGTCCAGTCAGGTGGGCGCTCGCAGGAGCCCAAGCCTCCGCGATACTCGTCCCATGAAGCTCTACTTCGCCGGTCCATTGTTCACGACGTCCGAGCGCACTTGGAACGCCGAAGTGACTTCGGCCCTGCGCGCCGCCGAGCACGAGGTCTTCCTGCCGCAGGAGCAGGAGCCGGGCAAGGATGCCCCGGGCATCTTCGCGACCGATGTCGGCGGGATCGACTGGGCGGACGGCCTGGTCGCGATCATGGACGGGCCGGATCCAGACTCGGGGACGGCCTGGGAGGTCGGCTACGCGTTCGGCACGAGGAAACCGGTGGTCCTCGTCCGCACCGACGTTCGCGCATTCGCCGGCATTGCCGGCGACTATAACCCGATGCTGACGCAGGCAGCGACGACCCGGATCGACCTCCCGGCGGCCTCGACCACGGAAGTCATCGCTGCCATCCTTGACGCGTTATCCCGGATAGACGCCGAAGGGCGCTGACCCGGCGGGACAAGGCACCCAGAAGCGGGTACCGGCAGCGGCGCTAGGGCCGCGGCACCGTCTCGATCGAGTACTCGACTGGATGGCACAGATATCCACGACCCGGGTTTCACTGACATCTGGAGGACGAGTTGGCTGAGGTCAAGATCGGCGCGCTGTGCTGGAACCAGTACACCGACTGGCCGTCGCTACTTGAAGCGGGCGTCCGCGCCGACCGACTTGGATACACAAGTCTCTGGACCTGGGATCACCTGTACCCGATCGTCGGGAACCACGAGGGGCCGATGTTCGAGGCCTGGCTGACCCTGGCGGCCTGGGCGCAGGCCACGAACGACATCCGGGTCGGGCTGATGGTCGGAGCGAACACGTTCCGCGAGCCGGCGCTGACCGCCAAGATGGCCACGACCCTCGACCACATCTCGAACGGACGGGCGATCCTGGGCATCGGCGGCGCCTGGTTCGAGACCGAGCACGAGGCCTTCGGCATCCCGTTCGGTGACGGCTTCCCCGAGCGGCTGCGCTGGCTCGGCGAGGCGCTGCCGATCATGCGCGGGATGCTCCACGGCGAGCGCCCGACCGCGACCGGCCCGCGCTACGCCGCGAAGGAGGTCCGCAACGACCCGCTGCCGATCCAGGAGCGGCTGCCGCTGCTCATCGGCGGTGGCGGCGAGCAGGTCACGCTCAAGCTCGTCGCGAAGTACGGCGACGCGAACAACGTCGGCGGCGGGCATCGAGAACGTGAAGCGCAAGGACGCGATCCTCGTCCAGCACTGCGAGACGGTCGGGCGCGACCCGTCGGAGATCGAGCGAACGACCGGCATCGGCACGGTCGTCATCCGCGACTCGCGCGCGGAGGCCGAGCGGGTCCAGCGCGAGATCGCCCAGCGCAACGGCGGCGCAGAGGCCTGGAAGGACCAGCCGGTCGGGACCCCGGAGGACGTCGCCGAGAAGCTGGCGCCGTTCCTCGGCGATCGGCTATCGCCACCTCATCGCCGGATTCCCGTCGCCGTACGACGAGGAATCGATGACCCGGCTCGCGACCGAGGTCCGGCCGATGCTCGAGCGCAGCCGGCTGATCTTGCAGCCGCTTGCGGAAACTCGTCGCAAATCGTTGCGCTAACCGGCGTAATATCCGGACATGTCCAAACGTCTCGCCGAGGTCGCTCGCAAGGTCGGAGTCAGCGAGGCGACCGTCAGCCGCGTCCTCAACGAGAAGCCCGGCGTCTCCGAATCGACCCGCCAGGCGGTCCTGACCGCCCTCGACGTCCTCGGCTACGAACGCCCGACCAAGCTGCGCGGCGAACGCGCCCGCCTCGTCGGGCTGGTCCTCCCGGAGCTCCAGAACCCGATCTTCCCGGCCTTCGCCGAGGTCGTCAGCGGGGCCCTCGCCCAGCAGGGCTTCACGCCGGTCCTGTGCACCCAGACGGTCGGCGGCGTGTCCGAGGCCGACTACGTCGACCTCCTCCTCCAGCAGCAGGTCTCCGGCGTCGTCTTCGCCGGCGGGCTGTACGCCCAGGCCGACGCGCCGCACGCCCACTACGCGCGGCTCGCCGAGCGCGGCCTGCCCACGGTCCTCGTCAACGCCTCGATCGACGGTCTCGGCTTTCCCCGCGTGTCGTGCGACGACGCCGTCGCGGTCGAACAGGCGATGGGCCACCTGATCTCGCTCGGCCACACGAACATCGGGCTGCTCGTCGGCCCGCCCGATCACGTCCCGTCGCAACGCAAGATCGCGGCCGCGCGCAAGCTGGCGGCGAAGGCCGGGATCGCCCTGGGCGCCGACCACATCGCCCACTCGCTCTACTCGCTCGAGGCCGCCCAGACGGCCACGACGCGGCTGCTCGCACGCGGCGTGACCGGGATCGTCTGCGCCAGCGACCCGATGGCGCTCGGCGCGATCCGCGCGGTGCGGCGCGCCGGCCTGCGACGTGCCGGGCGACGTCTCGGTCGTCGGCTTCGACGATTCGGCGCTCATGAACTGCACCGATCCGCCGCTGACCACGGTCCGCCAGCCGATCGACCTGATGGGCCGCATGGTGATCGAGCTGCTGATCGGCCAGATCGCCGGGACGTCGGTCCCGCACGACGAGTTCCTCTTCGAGCCGGAGCTCGTGGTCCGCGGCTCGACCGGGCCGGTGTCCTCGACCGCCTGATCCGCCCGCACCGCAGCCCTCGCCAGAGCCCGTACGTGGCGGCGCGCTCGTGTCGATAGTCGCCACTTCGACAATCTTTTGTCGAGTTCTTGCATTATTCCGTCCGATGCGCTACGTTGCCGCCCAGCACGGCGCCGGTTGCGGGCGTGGACCACGGGACCCCGAGAACGCAGAGGATCCGCAGTGACCGAATCGGCCATCGCCACCGTCCCCGCCCTCCGCCGACGACCCCGACCGTGGTGGCGCAGCGCGGTCATCTACCAGGTCTACGTCCGCAGCTTCGCCGACGGCAACGGCGACGGCACGGGCGACCTCGCCGGCGTCCGCTCCCGGCTCCCCTACCTGCGCGACCTCGGTGTCGACGCGATCTGGTTCACGCCCTGGTACGTCTCGCCGCTCGCCGACGGCGGCTACGACGTCGCCGACTACCGCGCGATCGATCCGGCCTTCGGCACCCTCGAGGAGGCCGAGGCGCTCATCGCCGAGGCGCTCGCGCTCGGCATCCGGACGATCATCGACATCGTCCCCAACCACGTCTCCGATCGGCACGCCTGGTTCCAGGCCGCGCTCGCCGCCGGCCCGGGCGCTCCCGAGCGCGAGCGCTTCTGGTTCCGGCCGGGCCGCGGTCCGGACGGCGACGAGCCGCCGACCGGCTGGCCGTCCGAATTCCGCGGCGGCAAGACCTGGACCCGCACGACGAACCCCGACGGCACGCCCGGGCGAGTGGTACCTGCACCTGTTCACCCCGCAGCAGCCGGACCTCCACTGGGACCACCCGGACGTCCGCGCGGAGCACGAGGCGATCCTGCGCTTCTGGTTCGACCGGGGCGCGGCCGGCGTCCGCATCGACTCGGCCGCGCTGCTGGTCAAGGACCCGACGATGCCGGAGGTCCCGACGATCCCGGTGCCGGGGGCGCATCCGCTCCACGACCGCGACGAGCTCCACGACATCTACCGCAGCTGGCGCGCCGTCGCGGACGCCTACCCCGGGCACCGCGTCCTCGTCGGCGAGGTCTGGCTCCAGGACGTCGAGCGGTTCGCCCGCTACCTCCGGCCGGACGAGCTGCACACCGCCTTCAACTTCGACTTCATGGCCCGGCCGTGGGACGCCGCCAGCCTGCGCGACGTCGATCGACGCGCACGCTCGCGGCGCACGCGCCGGTCGGAGCGCCGGCGACGTGGGTGCTGTCGAATCACGACGTCACCCGGCCGGTCACTCGCTACGGCCGCGAGGACTCGTCGTTCGCCTTCGCCCGCAAGCGGTCGGGACGCCGACGGATCCTGTGCTCGGTCGACGTCGGGCACGGGCCGCGGCGCTCCTCACCGCGGCCCTGCCCGGCTCCCTGTACATCTACCAGGGCGACGAGCTCGGGCTCGACGAGGTCGAGGTCCCGCTCGAGGAGATCCAGGACCCGATGCATGCCCGCTCGGGCGGCGTCGACCCGGGCCGCGATGGCTGCCGCGTCCCGCTGCCGTGGAGCGGCGACGCCCGGCCGTTCGGGTTCAGCCCGGACGGCGCGACGAGCCGGCCCGTGGCTCACCCAGCCGGCGCACTGGGCCGACCTGACCGTCGAGCGTCAGGCCGCCGACCCGGACTCGATGCTCCACCTGTACCGCGACGGCGCTTGCGGCTCCGGCGCGACGGAGGCCGACCTCGGGGACGGGCCACTGACGTGGGTGGCGTCCGACCCGAACGTGCTCGCGTTCGCGCGCGGCGAGCGACTTCCTCTGCGTCACCAACCTGTCCAGCGACCCGCTGCCGCTGCCGCCCCACCAGGCGGTCCTGCTGGCCAGCGCGGATGTCTCGGACGGTCACCTTCCGCCCGACGCGACGGTCTGGCTGCGCCCGGACCGTGCCGAGCCGACGGAGCCAGCGAGGAGGGTGCCCGCCGACGAACGCTGACCAGGGTCACTCGGCACGGGTCCGAGCCGACCACCCATCGTGGGAAGGGACAACGAGAGGAGAAACGCGATGAGGTCCACGACCCGACGCCCAGCGTCGGTCCTGGTGGCTTTCGCCGTCATCACCGCCACCGTGCTCGCCGCCTGCGGCGGCACCACCCCCACCACCGCGCCGAGCGCGGCCGCGTCCGCGGCGCCCAGCGACGGGCGCCAGCGCGTCGCCGGCGCCGAGCACGAGCCCGTCACCATCGTCGTCGGCGCGCTGCGGCCGGGCGTGACCCAGGCGGCGGTCGACGCGCTGTACGAGCAGATCGAGCCAGTTCGAGGCCAAGTACCCCTGGATCACCGTCGAGCCCGAGGAGTACAACTGGACGGCGCCGACCTTCACCGCCGCCCTCGCGGCCGGCACGCTGCCGGACGTCTTCACCATCCCGTTCACGGACGGCAAGGGGCTCATCGCCCAGCAGCAGATCGTCGACATCGATGCGCGCGTCCGCGCCCTCGGCTACGCCGACAAGTTCAACCCGAACGTGCTGGTCAACGGCCAGGACGCCGACGGCAAGATCTTCGCCGTCCCGACCGCGGCCTACGGCATGTCGCTGACCTACAACCGCACCCTGTTCACGCAGGCCGGGCTCGACCCGGACGCGCCCCCGACGACCTGGGACGAGGTCCGGGCCGCGGCCAAGACCATCGCCGAGAAGACCGGCGTGGCGGGCTACGCGTCCATGGCCACCGAGAACACCGGCGGCTGGCAGCTCACGACCTCGACCTACGCCCTGGGCGGGCGGATGCAGGAAGTCGCGGCTGACGGCAAGGTCACCGCGACCGTCAACAACGACGCGACCAAGGCCGTCCTCGAGCGCCTCAAGGCGATGCGCTGGGAGGACAACTCGATGGGCTCCACCTTCGACTATGCGTGGGGCACGATGAACCAGGCCTTCGCCGCCGGGCAGGTCGGCATGTTCACCGGTGGCTCCGACCTGTACACCTGGATGATCCAGAACGCCAGCCTCCAGCCGGCCGACTACGGCATCACGATCATCCCGCTCGCCGACTCGCCGGACGCCGGCGTCCTCGGCGGCGGCACGCTCGCCGCGGTCAACGTCGTCACCACCGAGGCCGAGCGCGACGCCGCCGTCGCGTGGATCGACTTCTACTACATCCAGAAGCTCATCACCGAGGAAGGCGCCGTCGCCGACGCGGAGGCCCTCACCGCCAACAACCAGCCCGTCGGCGTGCCGGCCCTGCCGATCTTCGACAAGGCCACGTACGACGAGTCCCAGATCTGGATCAAGGACTTCATCAACGTCCCGGTCGAGCAGATGACCCCGTTCACCTCGAAGATCTTCGACCAGCCGCTCGTCAACGAGCCGGTGGCCCACACCCAGGAGCTCTACGCGGCCCTCGACCCCGTCGTGCAGGCCGTGCTGACCGACCAGAACGCCGACATCGACGCCCTGCTCGATGCGGCCAACGCCCAGATCCAGGCCATCCTGGACGCGGGCTGACCGCTCGCTCCACCCGTCGGTCCCGCTCCTCGCGGGACCGACCGCGGCACCGTCATCGGTTCCCCCAGCCGATGACGGTGCCGCACCACATCCTCTCCCGGCACTGACCGGGATGCGACCATTCGGGTGCCATGGGTTCCATGACGGACGTCGCCGCCGCGACCGACACGACACCTCGCCGCCGCGCCCCCGCCTGCGCCTGACCCGCGAGGGCCTGGGCACGCTGGCCTTCCTGCTGCCGTTCCTGCGTCATCTTCGGGCTGTTCGCCTGGTTCCCGATGCTGCGGGCGGTCGTGATGAGCGTGCAGGAGACGAACTTCGCGTGTCCGAGCCGACCTTCGTCGGCCTCGAGAACTTCGCCCGCGTCCTGGCCGACCCGCAGTTCGGGATCGCCGTCCGCAACACTGCCTGGTTCACGGTGCTCGCGCTCGTCTTCGGCTTCCCGGTCCCGATCATCCTGGCGCGTGCTGATGAGCGAGGTCCGGCGCGGCCGCGGGCTGTTCAGCGCCCTGGCCTACCTGCCGGTCGTCGTGCCGCCGGTCGTGTCCGTGCTGCTGTGGCGGTTCTTCTACGACGCCTCCCCGCGCGGCGTGTTCAACACGATCCTCGGCTGGGTCGGCCTCGGGCCGGTCCCGTGGCTGCAGGACGCCGCCACGGCGATGCCGTCGATCGTCATCGAGGCCACGTGGGCGGCCGCCGGCGGGACGGTCATCATCTACCTGGCCGCGCTGCTCAGTGTCCGGCCGGAGCTGTACGACGCGGCCGAGGTCGACGGCGCCTCGATCTGGCAGAAGATCCGCTACATCACGCTGCCGTCCATGCGCAACGTGCTGTTCGTCACGCTGATCCTGCAGCTCATCGCCACGTCGCAGCTGTTCACCGAGCCGTTGCTGTTCACCGGCGGCGGGCCGGCCAACTCGACCCTGACCGTGCTGCTGCTCATCTACCGCTACGCCTTCCAGAACAGCCTCGGCGGCGACTACGGGATGGCCGCCGCGCTGAGCCTGATGCTGGCCGCGTTCCTGGCCGTGTTCACCGCGGGCTACTACTGGCTGACCCGCCGATGGAGCACCGACTCGATGATCCGGCTCCGACGCCGCGGGCCCCGGGCCGCCACCGGGTCGACGTCCTCGACCGAGCGGTCGATCCTGTCGGCCGCCGACTGGCGGCAGCGTCGCATCCGCTGGACGATGCGCGGCCTCCACGTCGCCACGCTGCGTGTTCCTGCTGGTGATCGGCCTCGGGCCGATCCTGTGGATGCTCAAGTCGTCGATCACCCCGACGCTGGACACGCTCCGCTATCCGATGGCGCTGTGGCCGAACGGCTTCGACCTGTCGCAGTTCGCGACGGCCTGGAACCGCGTCCACATCGACCGCTACCTGGTCAACACGCTGGTCATCGCGTTCGGGTCGTGGGCCGTCCAGATCGTGGTGGCGACGACCGCCGGCTTCGCGCTGGCCGTCCTTCGGCCGCGGTTCGCGCGCGTGCTCAGCGGGCTGGTCATCGCGACCCTGTTCGTCCCGCCGATCGTGCTCCTGGTGCCGCTCTACCTGACGGTCGTCGACGTCCCGATCGTGCACTGGCGGATGATCGACTCCTACTGGGCGGTCTGGCTGCCGGCCGGTGCCAGCGCGCTGAACATCATCCTGATGCAGCGCTTCTTCGACAACCTGCCGCGCGAGATCTTCGAGGCGGCGCGCGTCGACGGCGCGGGACCGTTCCGGCTGTTCTGGTCGATCGTCCTGCCGATGTCGCGGCCGATCATCGGCGTCGTGTCCGTGTTCGCGGTGATCGCGACCTGGAAGGACTACCTCTGGCCGCTGCTGGTCCTGCGCGACCCCGACATCCAGCCGCTGTCGGTCCGGCTGCCGATCCTGGCGCCGACGACGGACCTGGGCGTGTTCATCGCCGCCCTGACGATCTCGAGCATCATCCCGATCGCCCTCTTCCTGATCTTCCAGCGGCTGTTCCTGAGTGGGAGCGGCGTGAGCGGGGCGCTGAAGGGCTGACCCGTCGCCTGGCGGGACCAGAGGGCTCGCCCGCGGCCGGGGTGGGACCAGTAAGGCTGGCGGCGGCCGGGGTGGGAGAAGTAGGGCTGGCCCGCGGCCAGGGGCGTTGAGGGGCGAGCCCACCGCGGCGAAGGTCGGGCGAGGCGTCCGCGCCGGAGCGGTCGTGCTCCTGACCCCGGCGACACCAAGGCCGCGGCCGAATCGATGCACCCAGTGCAGATCTGTGGCAGCGTCGCGCATCAGATGCACGCAACTCCCGGTGCGTGGAGGCGAGGGCCAGGCGTCTTGCGCTGGATGCACAGGATCGACGCGATGGGCTCCATCGGCGCTCGGATCTGTCGGTTCCTTGCATCCGATGCTGTGTAACCGGCACGCGATGGCTCTCTTGGGCTGTCGCGGCGCTGTTGCGTGCATCTGATGCAAGGCTGACGTAGCGACGGGATCCGTTCTAGGTCGCGGTCCCGCCAGTCGAGGCGCTGGCGTCGCCGACCACGGAAGCCCCGGCGTCCTTGAGGCGGGCACGGTGGCGAGCTGCCTTGGCCCGGTTGCCACACGTCGACATGTCGCACCAGCGCCGGCGACCGGTGCGCGAGGTGTCGTAGAACACCCATCGGCACGTGTCGTTGTCGCAGATCCGGATTCGTTCCGGATGCCCGCTGGTCAGCTCGCGAACGAGCGGGTCCGCCAGGCGCGCCAGGGCATCGTCGATCGGATCGCCGACATGGCGATGATCGACGCTGACGCCGTCCGGCGCCGGGATGAGCTCGATGACCTGGCGGGCGTGAAGCGCCCGATTGACCGTGTCGAGGGCGTCCGGCTGCGGGGCGCGCTCCTCGGCGATCGAATCGGCGACCTCGCGCAGCGCCGTTCGCACCGCTCGGATACGCGCCAACTCGTGCGCCGCCGCCGACGGCTCGACGGCCGCCTGGTCACGCCACCGCTCGGCGCCTTCGTTGTGGATGACGCCGCGCTCGACGAACCAGGACAGGGCTGATTCGAGCGTCGGGAGTCGGTCGACGCGGAAACCATTCTCGAGGTCGTCGGTGTTCAGGAAGTCGAACGTGCCCTCGAGCGATACGTCGTGAGCGTGGTTCGGATCGGGGGGAAGGAAACGCGGCGTTGTCATGGCGATAACCATATTAGACCGCTTGACAGGTTACGCGCAAGGGGCTATCGTTCACGAGTAACCGATAAGACACCATAAGCGGGTTACAGGTAAGGGAGATCGATCATGGAAGTCCTCGTCATGTTCCTGATCGTCGTCATCGGTCTCACGGCTGTTGGTGCGGCGTCGGTCCGCTGGGGTGCGGACTCACGGGGCACCCTCCCGGACGACCACGCCCGCTGATCCGTTTTTCGAAATCCCGGCCGCGGCCGGACTGGAGCCCACACCATGTTCTACCTCTACAGCTTCCTCGCCCTGGACATCGCTACGCGGCGAACGAACGACATCTACAGCCTCGAGTACGAGCACGAATGGGAGGCCCGCGAAGCCCGTGAGGCAGCCAAGCGGGCGAGCGTCGGCCAGGAGCAGCCCTCGGTCGGTCGGCGCACGCTCGCGCGTGGACTCGCCGCCGTGAGCCGTGGCAGTGCGGCCGCGGCGCGCCGACTCGACGCGGTGACGGCCGACGATCTCGGCCGGAAGCTCGCGCCCACCAAGTAGTCCTCACGCATGCCCGAGCATGCCGCACCTCGTGATCGAGGCGCGGATCGATCGCATCGATCCTTCACGGTGGATGAGCACGCAGGCCTCGTCCACCGTGTTTTCATGTCCGGACCTGGCATGAGCCGGCGCCTCGCGGCCGGCTATCCCGCGTTGTCGTCCTCGGCGGCTTCGTCGGCCGCGGGCGGCGGCGCCTCGACGACATGGCTCACTTCGACGATGGTCGGCGTGCCGTCGCGATCCTTCCAGCGGGTCTCGAACCGGACGTCTCCGCCCTCACCGACCAGCCGCATGACGGCGAGGTAACCGGAGCCCGCGAGGTCGACTGATTCGACCGTCGCCTCGGTGACCGGCAACGGTATCTGCGCGATCACCTCGCCCATGTTCGCGCGAAGCTGCGAGCTGAGGGCCGCAAATGCGAGGTCCATATCGCCGGCCAGCAGCGCGGCGCATTGGGCTTCCGCTTGGTCGCGGACGATCTGGGCGTCCATGGCCGTCAGTCGTCGAGGACGAAGGTGACCATGAGGTTCACCTGGTACTCGGTGATGCGGTCGTCCTTGATGTCGACCCGCTGTTCCTTGACCCAGGCGCTGCGCACGTTACGGAGTGTCTTCGTGGCGCGGGCGATCCCCTGCTGGATCGCGTCGTCGAAGCTCGTGGGTGACGTGGAGCTGATCTCGGTCACGCGTGCGACAGCCATGGACGTACCTCCTGCGTCGATGCTCGGGGCGCACCTCGGGTGCGGCGGCCAGTCTGGCCGGTCGGCCTGTTCGGAGGTGTCGCGGCGCGGGGCGGAGCGATTACATCCGCGCGACAGCGGCCAGGCCGACTGCTGTGGCGCCTTCAGATAAGTCGCAGCTAAGCGGGTCTGAGTACCGTGCAGCGTCGACGTCTCGCCGCGTCGGGAAGTGCCCCCCTACATGGCGAGACGTCGCGTTCGCTTCCGCGTCGGAGTCGTCCCGCCACGACCCGCCCGCCGCGGAGTGCGACGTGGAACCCAGCTCGAATCCACCCTGGCGCGTGCTCGATGCGCCGTCGGGTCCTGGCGCCGCCGCCGGGGCTGAGACGCCGCCGCCGACCACCGATCGACCCGCCGTCAGCGGCGCCATGCTCCGGATCATCGCGACGATCGGGGCCGCTGTCGCGTGCGCCATCGTGGCATTCGTGGTGGCCGCCAGCGGCGGCTCCGGTTCGACCATGCTCGTGGATGGTGGGAGCAGGCTCCCGGTATCGGGCGCGTCGGCGGGCGCGTCCGGCGCTCCTGTCGCCGGGGGTGGGGCGACCGGGGAGATCGTCGTCGAAGTCGTCGGGGCCGTGCCGCGGCCAGGGGTGTTCCGATTGCCCGCAGGCTCGCGTGTCGGTGACCTGATCGCCGCGGCCGGCGGCTATGGACCGCGAGTGGACACGGCCGGCGCGGAAGCGGAGCTCAATCTGGCGGCCACGCTTGCGGATGGCGATCGGGTGCGGGTGCCCTCGCGCGACGACAGGCCGGTCGCTGCCTCGCCCGGGTCGGGTGCGAACAGCGGCACCGATGGCGGCGGAGCCTCGGCCGGTGGTCCGCTCGACCTCAACCGAGCGACGCAGGCCGAACTCGAGGAGCTGCCGGGCATCGGGCCGGCGACCGCGCAGAAGATCCTGACGGCCCGGGAGGAGGCGCCGTTCGCTTCGGTGGATGAGCTGCGGTCGCGCGGGATCCTCGGAGAGAAGACCTTCGAGAAGGTCCGCGCGCTCGTGGCGGTGCCCTGACCGTGCCGCGAAGCGGCTGGCTGGCGGCAGGAGCGGCCATCGCGGCCCTCGCCGCGGCCGGCGATGACCCGCGGTTCCTGGCGCTCGTCCTCGCCGCGGCCGGGCTCCTGCTCGTCGCGGGCCTGTGGCTTCCGCGGCGCCGGGCCAGTCTCGTTGCGGCGATCGCGCTCGGTGCCCTTGTGCTCAGCGTCCGGTCGGTCGCCGGTCCCGCCGAGCCGGCCCTGGGCGGCGCGCCCGAGGGATCCGGTCCGTGGACGATGGTGGTCGAGACGGTCGGGTCGCCGCGCGAGGGCCAACAGGTCGCAACCCTGCGGACCGAGCTGACCGGCGCGGACGCGTTCCGCCTGGCCGCCACGCTGCCGCGCTACCCGCCGATCGAGCCCGGCGACCGGATCGAAGTGGGTGGTCGCACCCGCCCGCGGCCCGACAGCCCGTACGGCCAGTATCTCGCCCGACTCGACGCCTGGGGGACGCTCGACGCGCGGTCGATGACGCTCCTGACCCGACCGACCGATCCCGGCACGCTCCTCGAAGGCTGGCGTCGCGACGCCGGCGACCTGCTGACACGGGTCCTGCCGGAACCGGAGGCGGGCCTGGCGGCTGGGATCCTCGTCGGCCTGCGCGATCGGGTGGATCGCGAGGTTGCCGCGGCATTCACGACGGCCGGCGTCAGCCACGTGGTGGCGATCTCCGGCTGGAACATCGCCATCGTGGCGGCTGCCATCGGTGCCCTGGCGGGTCGGCTCGGTCGGCGCCGGCGTTCGATCGTGACGGCCGTCGCGATCGTCGCGTACATCGCGTTCGCGGGCGCCTCGCCGTCGGTGCTGCGGGCCGGCGCGATGGCCGGTGTGGTGCTGTTCGCGCGCGAGAGTGGTCGGAGTGGGCGCGCGGCCGCGGCGCTCGGGTGGGCCGCCTTCCTGCTGCTCGTCGCCGACCCGGGACTCATCGGCGATGCGGGATTCCAGCTCTCGACGCTTGCCACGGCCGGGCTCATCGCGTGGGCCACGCCGCTGACCGACCGGATCGATCGGGTCGGGCGGGGGCATGTGCCGCGCTGGCTCGCGGAGAGCCTGGGTGTATCACTGGCGGCGCAGGCGGCCACGCTACCGATCGTCCTCGCCTCGTTCGGGCGCCTGTCGATCATCGCGCCGGTGGTGAACCTGCTCGTCGTCCCGATCGTCGCCCCAGCGATGGCTGCCGGGATCGTCGCCCTCGTCGGCGGGCTGCTCGTCGCGCTTGGGGCGCCTGGCGTCGTGGGGGCGGTGCTGGCTGCGCCCGGCTGGGTCGCCCTGCGGCTGATCATCGGGATCGTCGACGTGGCCGCAGCCCTGCCGATGGCGAGTGTCGCGTTCGAGCCACCCGTCGGCGTCGCGCTTGGCGTGGCCAGCGTTGGCGGTCGCCGCGCTCGTCATGGCGTGGCGGCGACGCGGTCGGAACGCGCTGGTCCGTTCGGCGCGGCCACCTCCGGCTGAGCCGCCCGCCGTCGCGGCGCCCGGCGGGCGGCCCGCTCGGCCCACGCAGACCCGCCGTTCGATGGCGTCGCGGCTCGCGACCTTCGGTCTCGTCGTGGCCGTGGCGGTCACGACGGCCGTGGCGATCTCGCGACCGCCCGGCGTCGCCCGGGTCACGGTGCTCGACGTCGGTCAGGGCGACGCGATCCTCATCGAGGGGTCGCGCGGTGGTCGCCTCCTCATCGATGGCGGACCGGATCCCGATCGACTGCTCGTCGAGCTCGACCGACGCATCCCGCCGTGGGATCGGCGGATCGATGCGGTCGTGCTGTCGCATCCGCACGAGGACCACGTCGCGGGGCTGGCGCTGCTGCTGGCGCGGTACCGTGTTGACCGCGTCATGGAGCCGGGCATGCGCGGGCCGGGGCCAGGTTATGCCGCGTGGCTGGAGCGCCTGGCGATGCCGGGCGCGCCGATCCGGCTGTCCATCGCCGCGGGCGACCGGCTCGCGGTCGACGAGATCTCGCTGCAGGTGCTGTGGCCGGTCCGGGGCGAGGTCCCGCCAGAGCCACCCGACAGCGGCACCGGCATCAACAACGTGTCCGTGGTGCTCCTCGGCACGGTCGGGGAGCGGCGGTTCCTCCTCGCGGGCGACGTCGAGGAGGAGGTGGATCCCCTGCTGCTGGCCCAGGGGCTGCCGCCGCTCGACCTGCTCAAGGTCGCCCACCACGGCAGCCGGACCGCCACGACCGAAGCCTTCGTGGCCGCAGTCCAGCCACGGGTCGCGATCGCGTCGGCCGGTGCCGACAACACGTACGGGCACCCGGCGCGTTCCACGCTGGAGCGGCTCGCCGCCGTCGGGGCTCGGGTCTTCCGGACCGACCGCGACGGCACGGTCACGGTCGCGTTCGAGGCAGGGGGCGTGGCCGTCCGGACGGAGCCGCGGGGCGGCGTCGCGGCCAAACCGATGGTCACCGCTGCGGCGGGCACAGGCGTCCGCGCGGCGAGCCCGGGCGCGGGCGTCGGAACCGCGAGTCCGGGCGTCCGGACCGCAAGCCAGGGCTCGATCGGTCCACGACGGGCGTTCGGGTGTGCGGTGCCGGTTTTCGTGACCGAGCCCGATGTCGCCGCGGAGAGCGACATGGCCGCCGAAGGAGGCCTGGAGCCACCGGCTACGGATCCCCCGCCCGACCTCGACTGGCTGACCGGCCGCCTCGGGTACCATCGAGCCGATGACGGTCCCCGGCCGCGTGGCAGCCGCTGCCCTGCTCTCCTCCCTCGATCCCCCGACCTGGTTCGTCGCGCACGCGCGGGCCGTCGCGGAGGTCGCCGGCTTCCTCGCGGCACGGATCGCGGCGAACGGGATCGCCGTCGATCGAGGCGTGGTGGAGGCGGCGGCGCTGCTCCACGACGTCGACAAGATCCTGCCGTCCGACGATCCGGTCCGGGCCCTCCCGCACGGGATCGGGTCGGCGCGCTGGCTGACGGAGCGCGGTTATCCGGAGCTCGCCCGACCGGTCGCGGGCCACCCGGTGACGCGCCTGCTCGACGGCGATGCATTCCAACGCTGGGCCGCCTTCGCGAGCCGCGAGGAACGGGTCGTGGCGTACGCCGACAAGCGAGCCGGGCAGCGGCTGGAGTCGATGGAGGACAGATTCGCCTCGTGGCGCCGCCGCTATCCGGGGTCGTGGGACGACGCGGCGTGGCGGGCGGTCCGTGCCCGCGCCGCGCGCCTCGAGGCCGACGTCTGTCGGGCCGCCGCCGTCGTGCCGGCCGAAGTTCGCCGACTCGCCTGGACCGGGGACGCACTGCGCGCGGCGCGCGCGTCGAGCGCGCGATGATCACGCCGCTCCTCTACGTCTGGGGCGACGACGAGCTGATCGCCGAGCGGGTGGTCACGCGGTTCGCGGCCGCCCTGGCCGGTGAGCTGGGCTCGCCGCTGGAGCGCTGGGACCTGCGGGGCGACCTCGCTACGGCAACGACCGGCGTCGCGCAGCTCCATGAACGCCTGGCGACCGGAGCGATGTTCGGTGGCGGCACCCTCGCGGTCGTCACGAACCCGGGTGCCCTCGTCCGGAGCAACGCGACTCGCGACCGGGTGGTCGAGGCGATCGGGCTGATGGCCGCGGGCAATGCACTCGCGATCGTCGAGGCGGCGAAGTCGAACGCGAAAGGTCCAGGTCCGAAACGGCTGGTCGAGGCCGTGAAGGCCGCCGGCGGCAGCATCGCGTCCGCGATGGCGCCCCGACCGACGTCCCTCGGATCATGGATTCAGGGCGAGGCGCGCGACCGGGATCTCCCCCTCGCCCCGGGAGCAGCGCGCGAACTCGCCGACCGGCTCGGCAGCCGCGTGACGGAGGGCGACGTCGATCGGCGGCACCTGAGCCGCATCGCCTCCAACGAGCTCGACAAGCTGGCCTTGCGCCACGCCATCGATGGCGGGCCGATCACCCCGGACGACGTCCGGTCGCTCGTCGCCGAGACGACGCCGGGCTCCGTCTGGGCGCTGACCGACGCCGTCGGCGAGCGACGGATCGAGGCGGCGATGCAGGCGCTCGACCACCTGATCGACATCACGCCGGAGCCGGTCCTGCTCGCTGTGCTGCACCGACGGGTGCGTGCAGCTGATCGAGCTCGGGGATCGCATCGCGACAGGGGCCGACCTGCCGACCGCGGCCCGAGCGATGGGCATCACGAGCGAGTTCCGGGCGAGGACGCTCGCCGGTCAGGCCCGCGCCTGGACGACGGTGGCGCTGACCCGCGCGCTCGCCGGGCTCGTCGAGCTCGACGCGATGGTGAAGGGTGTGCCGGGCTCGAAGGCCGACGCGGCTCAGCGGCGTCTGGCGTTCACGATGTGGGTCCGCGAGCACGCGGTCCGCGACGGCGCCACCGGGCGGCGCGCCGGCCCCGGCTGACCCCGGGACCGGTCACCGCGATTTCGACCGTCAGTCGGCGGACGACCAGGCCTGTTCCTGGAGCACGAGGTCGCTCTCGATGGCGAAGACGCAGCGGCCCTCACCGAGGTCGAGCAGCTCGATCAGCTCCGGATCGATGTAGAGCTGCGAGCAGTCCTCGCAGAGTCCGCCGGGGATGCCGAAGCACAGCCGCTCCGTCCTGTCGGGCAGGCGGAACGTCGTATCGAACCGGGTCGTGATGAGCCGGTGACCACAGGCGGGGCATCGATCGCGGGTTGCGGACATGCCGCGATGCTGTCACGCACCAACGATCGCCCATCATGACCCATCGGTACCGCCATCACCGGTACCGGAGGATGGCCGCCGCGGCCCCGGGCCGACCGTGCTCGTGCCTAGCGCGCCGCAGGGCGGTGCGAGCGAAGGCGCCGAGCGAGCACCGGAGCGCGCGTACCCGCAGGTACGTAAGCGACGAGCGCACCCGGCAACGAACGCTCGCGCCGTCCCTGCGGCGCGCCCACGTGACCGCCACTCCCCTATTGGACGCGGAGGATGGTGCGTGCTTCGGACCAGTGCTTCTCGAGGCCGTAGTACTCGCGCTCGGGCGGCGTGAAGATGTGCACGATCACCGACCCGTAGTCGATCAACACCCAGTGCGACGCGGGCGTGCCCTCGCGGCCGATCGGTTTGACCTTGTCGTCGCGCAGGGACGACACGACGCCGTCGGCGATCGAGTCCAATTGCCGCTCCGAGCCGCCGGAGCAGATCACGAAATAGTCGGCGAGGGTCGTGAGCGGGGCCAGCTCGAGCAGCACGATGTCGGCGGCCTTCTTGTCCTCGGCCAGCTCGACGATGCGGCGGGCGAGGTCCAGCGCCGCTCGGTCACCGGTCGTCGCCGCGGGCGTGTCGCGTCGCGGCAGGCCGTCCGGGCTCGGTGTCTCAGCGCTGGGGAGCGCGTGTTCGGTCACGATCGATGCATCCTCCTTGGGTCCTGATAGAGGCCATGGTCGCCGATATAGGCCGCGACCGCATCCGGGACGAGATAGCGCACGGACCGGCCTGCCGCGACCCTGGACCGGATATCCGAGGCCGACAGCCGCATCCGCGGCCCATCCAGCATCGAGATCCGGGCCGTCGCGCCCGGGACGAGCGCGGCGATCGCCTCCGCCGATACTTCCGGAAAACCGTCCCGTGGCGCGACGACCAGTCGCGAAAGCTCCAGCACCCGAGCGGGCTCGTGCCAGGAGGCCAAGCCAGCCGCCGCCTCAGCGGACAGGATGAGCGCGAGATCAGATGACTCGCCGGTCGATCGCATGGCCTGCAGCGCCTCGAGCGTATCGGCCGTGTATGACGGCCCGTCTCGATCGATCTCGATCGTGCTGACCTCGAACGCCGGATTGCCCTCGATCGCCGCGCGGACCATCGCCAGACGGTCGATGGCGGGTGTCACGACCCGGTCCGGCTTGTGCGGCGGCTCACCGTTGGGGATGAACAGCACGCGCTCCAGGGCCAGCGCGTCGCGCGCCGCCTCGGCGACCGCGAGGTGGGCCAGGTGGATGGGGTCGAACGTCCCGCCGAACACGCCGATCGCCGGCGAGGTCACGCGTCCTCCCAGGGCTGGGGCTCCCACTCGAGCTCCGCCTTGCCGATCCGGACGAGATCCCCGCCGACGACGCCCGCCCGTCGCAGTTCGGCGTCGATCCCCAGACGGGCCAGGTCGCGCTGGAACCGCTCAGCGGATTCCTCGACGTCGAAGTTCGTCTGGCTGGCGATCCGCTCGATCCGCTTGCCACGCACCCGGAACGCGCCGTCCTCGTCGCGCTCGACGAGGAAGCCATCGCCCATCGCATCGAACCGGTGCACGACGACGCCGGCCGGCTCCGGTGGCGCGTCGATCTCCTCGGCCGACGGCAGCATCGCGGCGATGCGGGCACGGAACGTGTCCAGCCCCTCCCCGGTGGCGGCAGCGAGCGCGATGACATCGAGCCCCTCCGCCTCGCGAGCGGCCCGGAATGCCGGCCACGCCTCGCGCGCTGCCGGAAGATCCACCTTGTTGAACGCGACGAGCATCGGCTTCTCGAGCAGCGTCGGGTCGTGCGCCCGGAGCTCGTCGCGAATGACCTCGTGATCCCATTCCGGGTCACGCGATGCGCCATCCACGATGTGGACCAGGATCCGGGTCCGCTCGACGTGGCGCAGGAAGGCGTGGCCGAGGCCCGCCCCGAGGCTGGCGCCTTCGATCAGCCCGGGTACGTCGGCGATCGTGGGCCGGCGCTCGTCGTCGTCGCCCAGGTCCAGCACGCCGAGGTTCGGCTCGAGCGTCGTGAACGGGTAATCGGCGATCTTCGGGCGCGCCGCCGTCAGGGCCGCAAGCAGCGTGGACTTGCCGGCGTTCGGCAGTCCGACGAGCCCGACGTCCGCGATGAGCCGCAGCTCCAGGCGGATCCAGTGCTCCTCGCCCGGCTCGCCCTTCTGAGCGTGCTTGGGCGCCTGGTGCGTCGAGGTCTTGAAATGGGTGTTGCCGAGCCCGCCTCGCCCGCCGCGCGCGACCATGGCCTCCTGGCCCACGGCGACAAGGTCGGCCATCAGCGCGCCGGTGTCGTCGTCGTAGACCGCGGTACCCGGCGGCACCTCGAGGACCAGGTCGTCGCCGGCCTTGCCGTGGCGTCGCGCCCGGGTGCCGCGGCCACCGGGCGTCGCCTTGAAGTGGTGGCGATAGGAGAAGTCGCGCAGGGTCGTCTGGCCGGGGTCCACGCGCAGGAGGACGGAGCCACCGCGGCCACCATCCCCGCCATCGGGTCCACCGCGCGGCACGTGCGCCTCCTGCCGGAAGGTCGCGGCCCCGTCACCGCCGTCGCCGGCGCGGACCCAGATCTTCACGCGGTCGAGGAACATCGCGGTCATTCTCGCACCCCGCCCGGGATCGGCCGGATGGCCGATCGGAGGGAGCGCGGAGTTAGAGGTAGGCCAGGGGGTTGACGCGCGAGCCGCCGCTCCAGACCTGGCCCTTCCAGACCTCGAAGTGGAGGTGCGAACCCGTCGCGAACCCGGTGGCGCCCATCCGCCCGACGCGCTGGCCCTTGCCGACGTGCTGGCCACGCCCGACCGACACGCTCGACATGTGGTTGTACGTCGTGTACAGCCCGGAGCCGTGGGCGATCCACACCTGGTAGCCACCGCCGTTGCTCTTCCAGCCGGCGAAGGTCACGGTGCCGCCGGCCGCGGCATAGATCGGGTCGCCGGTCGAACCGTCGATGTCCAGGCCGTAGTGGCCGTAGTGGTAGTACTGGCTGATGTGGCGGCTCGAGGTCGGCCAGGCGAAGTTGCCACCCGAGTAGGTCTTCGGGGGCCGTGCGGATCCACCGCCGCCGCTGGAGCCGCCGGAGCTGCCGCTGCTGGTGCGGGTCGGGGCCTTGGCCTTGGGCGGCTTGGGCGTCGCGATCGGTGCGCCCTTGGCACCCGGCAGCATGAGGACCTGCCCGACGACGAGGTTGCGGTCATCGAGCTGGTTCGTCGAAACGATCTCGTCCTCGCTGACCTCGTACTTGCGGGCAAGCGCGGCGAGGGTGTCGGTCGCCTTGACCTCGACGATGAGGCCGCTGACCGGCGGGATCCGCAATGCCTGGCCGCGCACGAGCGCGCTCTTCGACTTGAGGTTGCTCTTGTTGGCCCACCACAGCGTCATCGTCGTGACGTCGTACTTCGCGGCGATGCCGGCCAGCGTGTCGCCGGCCTTGACCTTGTAGGTCCGGATGAGCGCGCTGCCGTCGGCGACCGACGTATCGACCGCGACCGGCTTGAGCAGCGTGCCGTCATCCAGGAACGGGCCTTCGACCGCGGTCGGCTGCGAGGCCTGCGCGGTGATCGCGGCCTGTGCCTCCGGGTCGGCGGCATCGACGCTCTGCAGCGGCGAGCGGGAGTCGACGCTCGGCGCGGGCTCGTCATAGGCCGCTGCGTCCGTCGCTGGGTCCGCTGCGTAGTCTTCCGCCACGTTGCCGATCGGCGAGTCGTTGTCCACGGCCCCGCCGACCGCGAGACGCGGCTCCGGGCCGTCGCCGGTGGGCCCACCCGTGTCGCCACCCGGGCGACCGGGCGCCACGCTCAGGATGGAGGCGCCAAGGACGATGCCGGCGACCGCGATCGCGACCGTTCGCTCATGGCCCAGGCGCGAAACGACGCGACGTACGGATAGCGTCCGGACGGCGGCAAGCGCGCGCAACGAGGGAAGCGCGAGGGTGCGCTGTCGTCGTCGGGTCTGCGGATGGAGGTGGATCGACGTCGAGGGTGTGCGCCGCGCGACCCGGGTACGGGTCGGGACGGGCATCGCGGACATCTCTTCAGTCGAGGATCGGCGCAGGCGCCCCATGACGCGCTGGACGCCGATCGACGCGTTCAGCAATAGAGTCTTCTCCTGACGTGAGGACGAGCCCGGGGCGCTTGGGGGTGGGTACGCGCAGGGAATGGGGACAGAGGTCCGGGCCCGTCCGTGGTCGCGTTATCGAGGCTGGGGGTCTCTCTTCGCGGCCGCGCCCGACATCACATCGGGCTTACGACATCGGCAAGACCGTAACACGGCCGTCGCAACACTGGCAAACCGTGTGTTCACGTGTTGCGCACACGCGCCACCCCCGTCGACGAGCCTGGCGACGCGCCTCAGCCGTCGAGGTTCTTGGTCAGTGACGCGAGGAATTCGGCGTTCGACTGGGTCTTGGAGAGGCGATTGAGCAGGATCTCGATGCCCTCGTTGGTCCCGACCGCGGACAGCATCCGGCGCATCGTCCAGACCATCTTGAGCGTGCCCTCCTCGAGGAGCAGCTCCTCGCGGCGGGTGCCCGAGCGCTGCACATCGATGGACGGGAAGATCCGCTTCTCGGCGAGCTTACGGTCCAGGATGAGCTCCGAGTTGCCGGTCCCCTTGAACTCCTCGTAGATGACGTCGTCCATGCGCGACCCGGTGTCGACGAGGCACGTGCCGATGATCGTCAGCGAGCCGCCCTCCTCGATGTTCCGGGCGGCACCGAAGAAGCGCTTCGGCGGGTAGAGGGCGATCGGATCGAGGCCGCCCGACAGCGTCCGGCCGGACGGCGGGAGGGCCAGGTTGTAGGCGCGCGCGAGGCGCGTGATGGAGTCGAGCAGGATCACGACGTCGCGGCCGGTCTCGACCTGGCGCTTGGCGATCTCGAGGGCCATCTCGGCGACGTGGGTGTGGTTCTCGGTCGGCTCGTCGAACGTGGAGCTGATGACCTCGCCCTTGACGCTGCGGCGCATGTCCGTGACCTCCTCAGGTCGCTCGCCGATGAGCGCGACCATGAGCAGGATCTCGGGGTAGTTGGCGCTGACGCCGTTGGCGATCTGCTTCAGGAGCATCGTCTTGCCGGCCTTGGGCGGGCTGACGATGAGGGCTCGCTGACCCTTGCCGATCGGGTTGACCAGGTTGATCAGCCGCTGGCTCAGGTTCTTCGAGTCCGTCTCGAGGTTGATCAGGACGTCCGGGTGGACCGGGGTCAGGTCGCCGAACACGGGGCGCCGGCGGGCGGTGTCGGTATCGACGCCGTTGACGCTGTCGACCCGGAGCATGCCCCAGTACTTCTCCGCTTCGCGCGGCGCGCGGACGGCGCCCGAGATGCGGTCGCCGATGCGCAGGCCGAAGCGGCGCACCTGGCTGGAGCTGACGTAGACGTCCTCCGGGCTGGGCAACAGGCCGTGACGGCGCATGAACCCGAAGCCCTCGTCGACGATGTCGAGGATGCCGGTCGCGTAGTCGTGGCCGGCACGCTCCGTCTGACGCTGGAGGATCTTGTCGACGAGATCGTCCTTGCGCTCGCCGGCGGCGGTGTCGAGTTCGAGATCACGACCCACCTGCCGGAGCTCGGTGACGCTCATCTCCTTGAGGTCGCTGATGTCGAGGTCGTTCCGCTCGCGGGCGGCCTCGAGCTCCTGCTGCTCGTCGTACTCAGTGACGGGGGCGCGATAGGCCGACTGGGTTCGTCGGCGGGGTCGGCGGTTGCGGGCGCTCTGGTTGCGCTGATCGGGGCCGGGTCCGGGCATGTAAGGGGTCACCTGCGGGTGAGGGAGGATGCGGGACGGATGCATCGACCACGAGGTCGAGCTCCGGATCGCTGGGGGCCCGAGGGGGCCGTGCGCGCGCGATGTCGCAGCGTCGGTGCCGGTCGGGACACATGGAGCATAGACCCGTTGGTCAGCCGGCGTCAACGGTCTGGCTGGTTTCGGGCAGGCGTCGGTCGCCGCGACGTGTCGCCTGCCAGGCGACAGATGGGGCTCCGAGACCGGTGGCGAGCCTCGTCCGACCGGATCTGGTGCCTGCCAGACGACAGAACAGGCCGGGCAGGGCTCCGGGGACCGATGGCGCCTCGTTCGGGTCGGATCTGGTGCGTGCCAGGCGACAGTCCCGGCCAGTGTGCCCGCCGTCTGGCCTCCTCGATCGCTATCGTCGTGGACCTTGGCCATGGACCGAGCGACACGGATGATGGAGATGTCATGAGAGGCGATCGCCATGCGGACTGACCTTCGACCCGAGGATCTGGGCGACCTCCTCGAGCAGCCCCTCATCGCGATCCTGGCCACGCGCCGCAAGGACGACAGCGTGATGCTCTCGCCGGTCTGGTTCGAGTGGCGGGACGGCGGGATCAACATCTGGGTCCCCACGCCGGAGGGCGGCAAGGTCGGGCACATCCAGCGGGATCCGCGAGTCACGGTCGTGGTCGCGAACAGCGAGTGGCCGTACAAGGGGTTCGAACTGCGCGGCGAGGCGACCCTGTCGGGCGACGACTTCTACGGCGTGCTGGGTCGGACGGCGCTGCGCTACGACGGCCCCGAGGCCGCCGAGCGGATGGTCGCCTCGTACGCGCCCGGGGTCGTCATCCGGATCGAGCCCGGGGTGATCCGGGCGTGGGACTACGAGGACGAGGCCTGAGCGGTGCGGCCCACGACCCTCCGGCCCGTGACCATCCGGCCCGTGACCTCGACGCCGGCATCGGCCAGACTCGACGCGAGGGCCACGACCGCCGGCTCGACCCGCTCCACCGTCAATCGGCTGTAGCCGAGCACGAGGCCCCGGTCCGGGGCATCGGGCCCGGCCATCGGTGACAGGGCGTTGACCCCGATCCCCCGCTCGGCCGCGACGGTCTGGACCGCGACATCGTCGACGGCATCGGGCAGGCGGAGCAGGACGTGGAGTCCCGCGGCCGCGCCGTGGACCGTGAGACCGGGGAGATGTCGCGCGAGGGCGTCCGTCAGCGCGTCGCGGCGCTGTCGATAGACCTGCCGGGCGCGGGCCACGTGGCGGTCGTAGTCGCCGCTGGCGATGAGCTCGGCCATGGCGAGCTGCTCCAGCGCGGGCGACCCGGAGTCCAGGGCGGCCTTGGCGACCCGGACCTCGTCGACGAGCTCGTCCGGCAGGCTCATCCAGCCGAGGCGGATCCCTGGCGCCAGAGTCTTCGATGCCGTCCCGATGTGGACGACGCGGCATGGATCGAGTCCCTGGATCGCCCCGATGGCCTGGCGGTCGTAGCGGAACTCGGCGTCGTAGTCGTCCTCGATGATCAGCCGGTCCGAGCGATTCGCCCAGGCGACGAGGTCCGCGCGGCGTTCGGGCGCCATGACCGCCCCGGTCGGGAACTGATGCGCCGGCGTGACGACGATCGCCGCGGCGGTCAGCGCGTCGAGGGCATCGGTGCGGACGCCGTCGGCATCGACCAGAGCGGCTTCGACGCGCAGGCCGACCGCTTCGGGCGTGAGCCGACCGGGTTGCGGGGAGGGCGATTCGAACGCGATGGACGTCGCCCCACGGGCGGCGAGCACCCGCGAGACGAGGTCCAGGCCCTGGGTGAACCCCTGGCTGATCACCATCCGCTCAGGCTCGATGCGCACGCCGCGGACCCGCCCGAGGTAGGCGCTGAGCGCCCGGCGGAGCTCGATCCGCCCGCGGTGGTCGCCGTAATCGAGCGCCTCGTTGGGGGCGTCGCGCAGGGCGCGCTCGGTGGCGCGGATCCAGGCCCGGCGCGGGAACAGCTCGACGTCCGGTGTGGTCGCGATGAAGTCGACCGCCCAGGTAGGACGGCCCGGCTCCTCGGGAAGGGGTGGCGCCGCACCCACCCCGACGACCTGTGGCGCCTGGCGTGGGCGCATCGCGAGGTAGCCCTCCGCGGCGAGCTGGTCGTACGTGTCCGCGACCACGCCGCGCGAAACCCGCAGGTCCGTGGCCAGCCGACGGGACGAGGGCAGTCGGGTGCCCGAAGCGAGGCGGCCATCCTGGATGGCCTCGCGGATCGCACCGCGGAGGTTGCGACGAAGCTGCCCGCGCCGGAGGTCCAGCTCCAGGAACACGTCCCGACCACCCGTGGCCTCATCGACAAGCGGTGTGGCGAGTGTCTCCATGATGCCAGCGATGATACGCGGCACGGACCGACCCGCCCCTCGAGTCTCGACCTGGTGTCATCGTCGGCCGCCGCGTCATCATTGGCGCCGTGGACCGTCTGCGCGATCGCGTGATCCTCATCACCGGCTCGACCGGCATCGCCGCCGCGGCGGCGGAGCGCTTCGTGGCCGAGGGGGCGAGCGTGTTCGTGACGTCGCGGACCGCGGAACATGCCCGCGACCTGGCCGAGCGCCTGGATGCCGCGTGGGCACCGGCTGAGCTGACCGACGAGGCCGACGTGGACGCCGCCGTGGACGCCGCCGTGGAGCGGTATGGACGGATCGATGGCCTCTTCTCGGTGGCCGGTGGCAGCGGTCGCCGGTTCGGCGACGGCCCGATCCACACGCTGACCGGCGACGCCTGGGGGGCCACCGCTGACCTCAACCTGCGGACCCAGGTGCTGGTGTGTGCTGCCGTGGTGCGACGGATGCTCGCTCAGCCACCGAACACGTCCGGGACCCGCGGTTCGATCCTGCTGCTGGGCAGCGTGACCGCCTCGGATCCGGCCCCGGAGCTGTTCGCGACCCATGCCTACGCGGCGGCCAAGGGTGCGTTGACCGCCCTGATGACGACGATGGCCGCGACCTACGCCCCCGAGGGCATCCGGGTCAACATCGTGGCGCCGTCACTGACCAGGACGCCGATGGCACAGCGGGCCGCCGGCGATCCCGCGATCCTCGCGTACGCCCGCCGGAAGCAGCCGCTCGCCGGCGAGATGCTCGATCCCGACGAGGTGGCCAAGGCGGCCGTCTATTTCCTGTCGGACGAGTCGCGCGTCGTCACGGGGCAGCTCCTCAAGGTCGATGGCGGCTGGTCCGTGACCTCCGTCTCCCCCGAGCCGGAGTCCGCGCGGTGACCTTCACGACCGCTGCGCCGACCATCGCCGAGGTCGACGTCTGCGTCGTCGGGTCCGGGTCGGCCGGCTCGACGGCGGCCATCGCGGCCGCTCGGGCCGGTGCGTCCGTCCTGCTCATCGATCGCCTGCCATTCCTGGGCGGCACCAGCACGGCGGTCCTCGATACGTTCTATGGCTTCTACACGCCCGGGTCCTCGGCGCGCAAGGTCGTCGGCGGCATCCCCGACGACGTAGTCACCGCGCTCCGGGAGCTCGGCCCGGTCGTGGAGCGGCCCAACACGTACGGCGCCGGGACCGGCGTCACCTACCTGGCCGAGCACCTCAAGGTCGTCTGGGAACGGCTCGTCACGGCCTCGGGCGCCCGGCCGCTGCTCCACGCCCTCGTCCAGGCGGCCGAGGTCCGCGATGGGCGGGTCACGCGGCATCGTCGTCGCGACGCGCGCCGGCCTCGCGCGGGTGACCGCAACGGTCTTCATCGACGCATCGGGCGACGGCGACCTGTGTGCGTTCGCCGGGTTCGGGTACGAGACCGCCGGGGAGCGCGACCCGGCCCAGACGCTGACGACGACGTTCCGGATGGCCAACGTCGACCTGGCGCGTCGCCGGGCGGTCCCCAAGGCCGAATTCCACCGCCTGATGGCCGAGGCCGCCGACTCGGGCGCCTACGACCTCCCGCGGCGCGAGGGCAGCGACCACATCACGCCGGTCGATGGCGTGACGGCGACGATCATGACCCGGCTCGACTCGGTCCGGCGCGACGACGACGGCCGCCTGGTCAACGCGACCGACCCGTGGTTCCTGACCGACGCCGAGATCGCCGGCCGTCGCCAGGCGCTCGAGTACGTGCGCTTCCTCGTGGATCGCGTGCCTGGCTACGAGCGAGCGTCCCTGGTGGCGCTCGGGACGCAGATCGGCGTCCGCGAGACACGGCGCGTCTACGGCGACTATCGACTCACCCGCGAGGATGTCCTGACCGCGCGGACGTTCGACGACGGGATCGGGTTATGCGGCGCCCCGATCGAGGACCACCACGGCGGGGCGGACACGGTCTGGCAGTACCTGCCCGACGGGGCGGCGGTCGGCATCCCGTATCGAGCGCTTCTGGTCCGCGACGCCGCCAACGTCCTGGTCGCCGGGCGGTGCTTCTCGGCGACGCATGACGCCCATGCGTCGGTCCGCTCGATGGCTCAGTGCATGGCCATGGGCCAGGCGGCGGGGACCGCGGCGGGCCTCGGCATCGCGAGCCGACGCGACCCGCGCGACATCGACGTAAGTGCCCTGCGCGATCGATTGCGTGCTGACGGCGCGATCCTCGAGCTCGCCGACGCTCCAAGGGCCGTGGCGTCGTGACGTTCGTCCGCACGGTCCTCGGTGATATCCCGCCGTCCGCGCTCGGGGTGACGTATGCCCATGAACACCTGGTCATCGATGGCGGCCGGCCGGTCCAGCTCGAGCCGGAGTTCGATCTGGGGGATGTCGAGGCGATGGCGACCGAGGTGATCGAGGCGACCGGGCTCGGGCTCCGGTCGGTCATCGATGCGATGCCGTGCGACGCGGGCCGGAATGTCGGCAAGCTCGTGGATCTCGCGCGACGAACCGGGATCAACATCGTCGCGCCCACCGGTCTGCACCACGACCGCTACTACGGGCCCGCCCACTGGAGCCATCGCATCACGGTCGACGAGCTGGCCGACCTGTTCACCGCCGACATCACTGACGGCATCGACACCTACGACTATGCCGGGCCGGTCGTGCGCCGGACGCGGTTCCGGGCCGGGGTCATCAAGGTCGCAGGCTCCGACGGCGGCCTCTCCCCGCGCGATCGGCGCGTGTTCGAGGCGGCCGCGATGGCCCACTGGCGCACGGGCGCGCCGATCCTCACCCACTGCGAGCACGGGACCGGAGCGCTGGAACAGATCCAGGTCCTGGGCGACCACGGCGTGGCCCCCCGGCACATCGTGCTGAGTCACGTCGACAAGGTCGTGGACCGCGGCTACCACCGCGAGCTCCTGGGGACCGGAGCATTCGGGGCGTACGACGGCTCGTTCCGCTGGAAGGACGACGAGCCCAACGGCACGGTCCAACTCATCGACTGGATGGCCGATGATGGGCTCGACGAACGGATCGTCGTCGGGATGGATGCCGCACGGCGGCGCTACTACCGGGTCTACGGCGGCGGCCCCGGGCTCGTGTGGCTGCTCGACGGATTCCGCTCGTTACTCGACGCCGCAGGGCTGGACGAGGCGGTCCGCCGTCGCCTATTCGTGAGCAATCCGGCGCTGGCATTCGCGTTCGCGGTCGCGCCATCGACCACCGCATGACCTGATCACCGAGGAGGGACACGCATTGGACGGCCACCGGATCTCGATGCTGGGCACCGGGCTTGATCGGGGACTTCTACACGAGCACGCTGCACGGCCAGCGCGGCCGCGATCGGGTCCGGGTGGTGTACTCACGCAGCGAGGCGCGCGGGACGGCGTTTCGCGAGCGGTGGTCGATCCCCGAGTCCACGGCTGACCTGGCCGCAGCGGTCAACCACCCCGAGACGGACGTCGTGGTCGTTGCGCTCCCCAACTTCCTCCACGAGGAGGCGGTCGGGCTCGCGGCGGCGGCCGGCAAGGCGGTGCTGTGCACCAAGCCGCTCGGGCGAACGGCCGACGAGGCGAAGCGGATGCTCGACATCGTCGAGTCGGCCGGCGTCTTCGGCGGGTACCTCGAGGACCTGTGCTACACGCCCAAGACGCTCAAGGCGATCAAGGCGGTCGCGGACGGAGCGATCGGCGACGTGACCTGGGTCCGGTCGCGTGAGACCCATCCCGGGCCCCATTCCGCGTGGTTCTGGGACGGGCGGCTGACCGGCGGCGGCGCGATCATCGACCTCGGGTTGCCACTGCATCGAGATCGTCCGCAACTTCGTGGGCAAGGGGAACCGGCCGGTCGACGTCATGTGCCACACCGACACGCTCGTGCATCCGATCGCCGACGAGGACAACGCCGTTGCGCTGATCCGTTTCGAGTCGGGAGCGATCGGGCAGTTCGAGGTGAGCTGGACGTTCCGTGGCGGGATGGATCTGCGCGATGAGGTGGCCGGCACGCACGGCACGATCTGGCTGAACCACTTCCTGCGAACCGGGTTCGAGATGTTCACCGCCGGCGGCGGTGGTGGCTACGTGGCCGAGAAGGCGGAGACCGCGGCCGGCTGGCTGTTCCCGGTGGGCGACGAGGTCGCGGAGCTGGGTTACGTCGACATGTTCAGCGACATGTTCGGTGCGATGGATGAGGGCCGCACGCCACAGGAGACGTTCTACGACGGGTACGTCGTCAACTCGATCATGGACGCGTGCTACCGCTCGGCGAAGTCCGGGCAGTGGGAGGGCGTCCAATTGGACTGGCGCGCGGACCCGACGCCGCGGATCGCGTCGACGCCCGAGCGGTACGAGGGCCTGGTCGTCATCAAGCGCGAGATCCTCCCGGACGGACGCCACAAGCTCATCCTCAAGGACGAGGCGACGGGCGACTTCACGGACCGGGTGGTGGCGGGCGGCTGATGCACATCGAGCGCGTCCGCCCCGACGGTTGCCGAGCGATGCACCTAGGCGGCATCACGTGGCGCGCCGCTTGGCGCGATGCGGCTGAGTGCCGAAGCGATGCACCTCGGCGGCATCAGGTGGCGCGCCGCTTGGCGCGATGCGGCGGGCAACCGCGAGACTCGATGATGGCAGCCGAGGAGCGATGGGCGGCCCTTGTCGAGAGGATGCTCGCCGACGGTGCCGCGACCTACGGATCCGAGGGCCCGCAGCGAGCGTTCGGCGCCACGTCACTCAAGACCAGCGGAAAGATCTTCGCGATGCTGGTGAAGGGCCGGCTGGTGGTCAAGCTCGACCGTCGGCGGGTCGACGCCCTCGTCGCGGCGGGCACCGGTCGACCGTTCGACCCGGGCGATGGCCGGCTCATGAAGGAGTGGCTGGAGGTCGCGGAGTCCGCCCCCGACGAGGTCTGGCTCGACCTTGCGACCGCATCGGAGGCCTTCGTCGCGAAGCGACGGTGAAGTCGCGAGCGTCGGGTCGAAGCCGCACGCGGCCGATGGACAGCTGGTCGCCTTGGAGCCTCCACCGTTCCAACGGGCGGTGGAAGCCCTGCGAATCGGGCGTTCAGACGTCAAATGGCACGTCGGTGGACCCGATCGACACCGGAATGGCTGTTCCGGCGTCGGTTGGAACGCTGGTGGCGCCACCCGGTCGGTTGGAACGCTGGTGGCGCCAGCGCGTGCGCGCTTCGTCGCGAAACGCCGCCAGGCCGGGCGAGTGGCCTGCGGCTGGTCGCCTTGGAGCCTCCACCGTTCCAACCGGCGGTGGAAGGCTTCGAATCGGGCGTTCAGACGTCAAATGGCACGTCGGTGGACCCGATCGACACCGGAATGGCTGTTCCGGCGTCGGTTGGAACGCTGGTGGCGCCACCCGGTCGGTTGGAGCGATGGTGGCGCCAGCGGGCGCCACCGGGTGCGCCACCCTTCGCCGCGAGATGCCGCCCGGCGGGTTAACCCGCGCGGGCCAGCGGCAGGCCGGGGACCGACGCGGGATCGCCGGCTTCGATCCAGCGGGCGATGGAGGCGCGCGCGAACACCTGGTCGACCACCATCGACGACGCGCCGATGACGCCGGCGAGGCCACCGAGCGACGACCGCTGGATCGCCAGGTCTCGCGTGGCGAGTGGCAGGGAGCGGCGGTAGATCGTCTCGCGGATGGCCGCGATCAGTTGATCCGGGCTGTTGGCCACGCCGCCCCCGATGACGATCAATGACGGATTGAAGAAGTTCACGATGCCGGCCAGCATCGAACCGGTCAGCCGACCGGCCGACTGCAGGATGCCGATGGCGACGGGGTCTCCGACTGACGCCGCTCGGGCGACGTCCTCGGCCGACAGGCTGCCGTGCTGATCGAGGGCAGCCAGCAGGCGCTGGCTCCGGCCCGCCTGGGCGGCGGCCTCCCCGGCCCGTCCGAGTGCCGCGCCGCCGGCGAGCGCCTCGAGGCAGCCGATGTTGCCGCAGCGGCACACGACGCTGGCATCGTCCGCGACCTGGATGTGTCCGACGTCTCCGGCACTCCCCTGAGCGCCTCGGTGGATGCGGCCGTCCGAGATGATGCCGGCCCCGATCCCGGTCCCGATCTTCACCACGACGACGTTGTCGTGTCCGGCCGCAACGCCGGATCGCCACTCCCCGAGCGCGAGGAGGTTCACGTCGTTATCGACCCAGACCGGCCCGCCGTAGCGTCGAGTGAAGCGCTCCCGGATCGGGTAGCCGTCCCAGCCGGGCATGATGGGCGGCGAGATCGGTCGGCCCGAATCGAACTCCACCGGCCCGGGCACGCCGATGCCGACGCCCCACAGCCGGCCCGGGATGTCCTGGGTCGTTCGAAGGAGCGAGCCGAACAGCGCGTCGACCCGCTCGAGACATCGTTCCGGGCCGTCCTCGATCCTGGCGGGCTCGTCATGGTGACCGAGGATCCGCCCATCGAGGCTCGTGACCGCGACATCGATGCTCGTCGCACCCAGGTCGGCGACGAGGACGTGCCCGGCGTCGGCGCAGAAGGCCAGGTGACGAGGCGGGCGACCGCCCGTGCTCGGGCCGACCTCGCCCTCGGTCACGAGACCGCGATCGATGAGCTCCTGGACGCGCCGGGCGACGATGGCCCGGCCAAGGCCGGTACGCGCGACCAGCTCGGAACGCGACCGCGACCGGCCGAGGCGGACCTCGTCGAGCACCGTCACGAGCGCGTCGAGGACCTCGTCGGGGAGCGGAGCGTGGCCGGACCTGGTCATCGGACCGATGATAGTCCCGAAACCTCCCGCCAACCACTTTTGCGCTTGACACGTCAAAGTATGCTGCGGTAGCGACGAGGTGGAGGATCGGTGCCGAGGAGGCGACGGCGTTGACCGTCGACGGCACGGGCTCGTACCATCCGGGCCAACCATCTAGACCGTCTAGACAGGCTCCATGAGGAGACCGCGCTGGGCAAGAGGAGGATCGCCGACGTCGGCGCGGCCGTCATCGGCACGGGGTTCATCGGCACCGTCCACGTCGAAGCGCTGCGGCGCATCGGCGCGCAGGTGCGCGGCGTCCTCGGCAGCACTCCGGAACGCGGCCAGGTCCGCGCCGATGCGCTCGGTGTCGCGCGCGCCTACGACTCGCTGGCGGACCTGTTGGCCGACGATACGGTCGACGTCGTCCATGTCACCTCCCCCAACGACCTGCACGTGAGCCAGGCCCGCGCGGCGCTGACGGCCGGCAAGCACGTCGTGTGCGAGAAGCCGCTCGCGATGACGGCGGCCGAGTCCGAGCAGCTGGTCCAGGCGGCCGCCGAAAGCGGCCTGGTCAACGCCACGAATTTCAACATCCGCTATTACCCGCTCAATCAGCACGCCCACGAGTTCATCGCCGACGGCGGGCTTGGCGAGGTCCGGCTCGTGACCGGCCGCTACTTCCAGGACTGGTTGCTGCTCGAGAGCGACTGGAACTGGCGACTGCAGCCGGATCGTGGCGGGGCGCTCCGTGCCGTCGGCGACATCGGGTCGCACTGGCTCGATCTGATGACCTTCGTGACCGGCCAGCGAGTCAGCGCCGTGATGGCCGAGCTGAGCACGTTCATCGGCACGCGCCAGGAGCCGACAGGCCCGGTCGAGACCTTTTCAACGGACCGATCCAGCGAGGCCGTCGAGCGCCAGATCGCGACCGAGGACACCGCCAGCATCCTGCTCCGCTTCGAGGGCGGCGCTCGAGGTGCGGTGAGCATCAGCCAGATCAGCCCGGGCCGGAAGAACTCGCTGGTCTACGAGATCGACGGGTCCGAGGGCGCCTGGGCCTGGGACTCCGAGCAGCCCGACCAGGCATGGGCCGGCCATCGCGACCGGCCCAACGAGATCCTCATCCGCAACCCGGCACTCATGGGCGCGGCCGGCAAGGCCGCTGCATCCCTGCCGGGTGGCCACGTGGAAGGCTTCTTCGACACCTTCTGCGCCCATTTCCGAGCCGTCTACGCGGACGTGGTGGCCGGGGCGCCCTCCTCCCGCCCTGGTTATCCCACGTTCGCGGACGGCCATGACGAGATGCTCGTCGGCGACGCCATCGCCCGCTCGGCCCGCGAGGGCCGCTGGGTCGACGTCGATCGGTCGGCCAGCGCGACCGACCGGCCCCTCGCGGCGGAGGCGTCCCGATGAGGCTCGGCCTGCTGACCGCGCCGTTCCCGTCGACCCCGCTGACGGACGTCGTCGACTGGACCGCTGCGAACGGCTTCGAGAGCATCGAGATCGCCTGCTGGCCGCGGTCCACCGGACCGAGCCGGCGCTACGCCGGCACGTCCCACATCGACGTCGCGAATCTCTCCCCATCGCAGGCCACCGAGATCGTCGACGAGATCCAGGGCAAGGGCCTGACGATCTCCGGGCTGGGCTATTACCCCAACCCGCTCCATCCGGACCCGGAGCACCGGGCCAGGGTCATCGGCCACCTGCAGCACGTGATCACCGCCGCCGAGATGATGAACGTCCCGTTCGTGAATACGTTCATGGGCGCGGACGGCACCAGGCACCAGGACGAGAACTGGCAGGAGGCGCTTCGGGTCTGGCCGGATATCGTCCGGTTCGCCCAGGATCACGGCCGCATGATCACCATCGAGAACTGCCCGATGCTGTTCAGCTACGACGAGTGGCCGGGCGGCCACAACCTCGCGACCACGCCGCGGATCTGGCGGCGGATCCTCGAGGAGTGGGGCGCCACGATCGGGCTCAACTTCGACCCGTCGCACCTGATCCTGCAGATGATCGATATCCCGCGGTTCATCCGCGAGTTCGGGCCGCACATCCTCCACGTGCAGGCAAAGGACCTCACCATCGATCGGGAGGGCCTCTACGAGCGCGGCGTCTTTTCGATGGGGATGGGCTGGCAGATCCCGCGATTGCCCGGCCTCGGCGATGTCGACTGGGGCATGCTGTTCGCCGCCCTGTGGCGCGCCGGCTACGACGGCGACGTGATCATCGAGCACGAGGATCGCGACTTCGAGAACACCGACGACCGAATCAAGCGCGGGTTCCTGCTGGCTCGCGACGTTCTCCGCCCGTACATCAAGTGAGCCCGATGACGCTGAACATCGACACCCTGACCGAGCGGGACATCGCCAAGACGATCGATCACTCCCTGCTGCGACCCGAGCTCGACGACGCGTTCATCGAGGACGGTTGCCGGCTGGCCGCGGAGTACGACGTCGCGTCGGTCTGCGTGCGACCCGCGGACGTGCAACGAGCTGCAGCGCTTCTTCGCGACACCGACGTCGCCGTCGGCACGGTCATCGGTTTCCCCCACGGTGGCCAGCCGACGGCGACGAAGGTGTTCGAGGCCCGCCAGGCGCTGGCGGACGGGGCGACCGAACTCGACATGGTCATCCAGATCGGGGCGCTTCGGTCCGGGCGAGACCCCGACGTGCAGGCGGACATCGCGGCTGTCGTCGAGGTCGCCCATACGGCTGGCGCCATCGTCAAGGTCATCTTCGAGAACGCCTACCTGACCGACGAGGAGAAGATCCGCGCCTGCCGCCTGTCCGAGGCCGCGGACGCCGATTTCGTGAAGACCTCCACCGGCTTCGCGCCGGGCGGGGCGACCCATGACGACCTGCGGCTCATGCGCGCGAACACGTCGCCGCACATCGGGGTGAAGGCGGCCGGCGGCGTCCGGACCCTGGACGCGCTCCTGGAGGTCATGGCGCTGGGCACCACGCGAATCGGCGCGACGGCGACGAAGGCCATCATCGATGACTTCCGCGCCCGCAAGGCCGGCAACGCCCCGGTCGGCGTCGCGGCCGGCGGCGGTGGCGAGGGCGGGTACTGACGGTGATGGCCCCATGAGTACGACCACGGCCGCTCCGATCCTTGCCTGGATGACCGAGGCCCGGACGGTCCTCGAGCGCCTGGCGGCGACCCAGGCCGATGCCATGGAAACCGCGAGCCAGTGGTGCGCGGACGCGATCGCCGCCGACGGGCTCGTCCACCTCTTCGGGACCGGGCACTCCCGCATCCCCGTCGAGGAGATGTTCCCGCGCTATGGGTCGTATCCGGGCTTCAATCCGATCGTCGAGCTGTCGATGACCTTCCACACCCAGGTCGTCGGGGCCAACGGGCAGCGCCAGGCGATGTACATCGAGCGGATGCCCGGCCTCGCCGAGGTCATCCTCGACAACTTCCGGTTCGGGCCGCAGGACGTGATGATCGTGTTTTCCGCGGGAGGGACGACCGCCGTGCCCGTGGAGATGGCGCGCGGCAGCCGGGCCCGCGGGCTGCGCGTCATCGCCGTCACCTCCGTCGAGCAGTCGCGCTCCGGCGACCCGGACCCGGTGACGGACAGTCGCCTGGTCGACGAGGCCGACCTCGTCATCGACCTGTGTACGCCCCACGCCGACGCTCTCGTGTCGATCCACGGCCTCGATACGCCGGTCGGGCCCGGGTCGACCATCTCGGCCGTCGCCATCGTCAATTCCATCAAGGTGCGCACTGCTCAGCTCCTCACCGAGCGGGGAGCCATGCCACCCGTCATCACCCGGGCATCGGTCGTGGGCGCCGATCGCTCGCGGTCCCTGTTCGAAGGCGCCTACGCAGAACACGCCAGGAGGATCGCGCGTGCCATCATCCGCGAGACGGATGAGGGGCGGTCGAGCCTGCGCAAGGAGGTGACACCGACCTGATGCGATGCATGCACCCCAGGGACTGGGGATCTGTCGTTCAAGCGGCGCAGCCAATCGGCGCGCCGTCCGTTGAGGAGGAGAACGCATGATGGAAAAGGGAACGACCCGGGCAAGATTGCTCGCGGTCCTCGCAGCGGCCGCGGTGTTCGCGGCAGCCTGCACCACGCCGGCGGCGAGCACGTCGCCGAGCGCGGCGGCCTCCGCGCCGCCCGCATCCCAGCCGGCGGCATCCGAGCCCGCGGCATCACCGTCGGGCGCCTCGGGTTCGTACACGATCGGCTTCTCGAATACCGGCGGTACCGGCAACGGCTTCCGTGAGGAGCAGAACTGCACCGCCAAGGCCGAGGCCCTCGCGTCCGGCCAGGTGACAAAGGTCGACATGATCGCTCGCGACGCGGACACGAACCAGCAGCTCGCGGACCTGCGAACGCTGATCGCCAACGCCCCGGACGCGATCGTCTTCAACCCGAGCCACGCGACGGCGCTTCAAGCGGCCATCGATGAGGCCCAGGCGGCCAACATCCTGATGGTCGCCGTGGACGCGTACGTCGAGGATCCGGAAACCTGGAAGTTCTACAACAACCAGGTGGACTACGCGTACCTGGGCGCCAAGTGGCTCTTCGACCAGATCGGTGGCACCGGCAAGGTGTGGTACACGCGCGGCATCGCCGGCCATCCGGCCGATACCGACCGCGATACCGGCTTCCAGAAGGCGCTCAGCGAAACCCCGGGCATCGAAGTCGTTCCGAACAATGAAGGCGTCCACACCGATTGGAACCCGACGACCGCGACGAACCTGGCCAACGAGTTCATCTCGAGCGGCCAGTACGACACGATCGACGGCATCTGGACGTCCGGCATGGACTCGCAGGTGGTCGATGCCGTGAAGGCAGCCGGCAAGGAGTACAAGCCGATCGTCGGCGCCGACCTCGGTGCGTTCGCCAACTACCTGGGTGACGCCACCAACTATGCGGGCCTCGAAGGCGCAGCCGTGACGAACACCGCCGCCGTCGGCGGCGCAGGCGTCAACCTGGCGCTGAAGATCCTGAACGGTGAGACCGTCCAGGCCGACGCGTCGGCTCCCTATCCCAATACCGTTCTGCTGAAGCCCGTCCTCGCCGACAACGTGACCGACGAGGGCAAGGCGCTGTTGGAGTCATGGCAGCAGGTCGAGGGCCTCAACCCCCTCTGGCCCCTAAGCGTCACGATCGATGGCTGGACCAGTTACACGCCCGAGCAGGCGATCGCCTGCAAGGGCCCGGGAGAGTAACCCTCTCCGAGTCCTGAGACCGCGGAGGGCGTCGGCACGGCCGGCGCCCTCCGCTGCCACCTGAGGGACCATGACGGTCACGACAGACCTCCTGCTCGAGGCGACCGACATCGCGAAGACGTACGGGGCGGTGATCGCGCTCCGCTCGGCGTCGCTCGCGGTTCGCGCGGGCGAGGTTCACGCGCTCATGGGCGCCAACGGGGCCGGCAAGAGCACGCTGGTCAAGATCCTCACCGGCAATGTCCGGCCTGACGGCGGCCGTATCCTCGTTCGGGGTCGAGAGCGCACCGTCCATTCGCCGGCGGACGCGCGACGTGGGGGCCTCGTCTCCGTCTACCAGGAGCCGGCGCTCGTCCCGGACCTGGATATCCGCTCGAACCTGCTCCTCACCGATACGCCGATCGATGCCTTCCGTCATTGGCTCCGCGAGCTCGGCCTCGCCGACCTCGACCTCTCGATCAGCGCCAGGCGGCTTCCGCTCGCCTCGCTGAGGATCATCGACCTTGCCCGCGCCCTCGCCATCGAGCCCGACGTGCTGATGCTCGACGAGATGACCGCCGCGCTGCCGGCAAACCTGACCGAGCGGGTCCTGGAAGTCATCGGTCGTCAGCGCGGTGGCGACCGTTCGGTGATCTTCATCTCTCACCGGATGATCGAGATCGCGGCCGTCTGCGATCGGGCGACCGTCCTGCGAGAGGGCGAGACCGTCGGGGTCGTCGATGTGGATCAAGGCTCCGAGGAGCGGATCGTCGAGCTCATGCTCGGCCGGATCATCGACGACATGCCGAACGTGGCCGAGCGGACCGCGCGCTCCGGGCGTGCCACCGACGTCACGCCCCGCATCTCGGCGCGGAGCCTCGCCGCGGGTACGAAGTTGGAGGACGTCTCCTTCGACCTGTTCCCAGGCGAGGTCCTCGGGGTCGTCGCGCTCGAGGGTCAGGGCCAGGACGAGCTGTTCGACGTCCTCGCGGGCTCGGAACGTCCGAGCGCCGGCGCCCTGTCGGTGGACGGGGCACCGGTCTCGTTCCGCCATCCGGCCGACGCGATCCGCGCCGGTGTCGTGTACGTGGCCGCCGACCGGGCCGAAGCCCTACTCCCGCAACGTTCGGTCACCGAGAACATCGCGCTTCCAGTCACCGCGCGGATCCGCCACTGGGGTCTGATCGACCTTGGCGCGGAACGCAAGCGGGTGAAGGGTGCCGTCGAGACCCTCCAGATCGACGCGCGTGCCGGGAACGAGGTGCGTCGGCTATCGGGCGGCAACCAGCAGAAGGTGACCATCGCGCGGTGGGTCGCCGGTGGCGTGAAGACCATGCTTTGCTTCGATCCGACGCGTGGCATCGATATCCGGACCAAGCAGCAGATCTACACGCTGCTCCGGGACCTCGCCGGCGCGGGAGCCGCCATCCTTCTGTACACCTCGGAGCTCAAGGAGGTGCAGCTGGTTTGCGATCGCGCGATCGTGATCTTTGGCGGTCGCCTGGTCGCTGAGATCGAGGCGGTGGACGCTGACGAACCCACGCTCCTTCGCGCCGCGTACAACCTCCGGTCCGACGCGGCCATGCCCGAAGAAGTCGCTGCGGAGGTCGTCGCCGCGGAGGTGGCCAGCAAGGAGGCCCCCGCATCGGGCGACACGGATCAGCCGTTCGGCCAGCCGATGGACCATCGATGAGTGCGATGGCTCCCGCCGCGGACGACACCCGGAGCGGACCGGCCGAAGCGCTCGTCGCGTGGCTCCGCCGCAACAGCTGGTCACTGGGGCTCCTGGGCCTTCTCGCGGTCCTGCTCATCTATACCCGCATGATCAACTCGAACTACGGCGTCGCCGGGATCCAGGCGTTGGCCATTTCGATCGTGCCGCTCGCGCTCGCGGCGGTGGCGCAGGCGATATGCGTCATCGCGGGCGGCATCGATCTGTCGATCGGGTCGATGATGGCCCTGACCAGCGTGTTTGCCGCCGCAAACATGGAGGGCCAGAGCGAAGAGTTCGCCATCGCCATCGTCCTTGCCACACTGGTGTTCGGTCTCGGGCTTGGCGCGATCAACGGCAGCCTGATCGTCGCCACCCGCGTTCCCGATATCGTGGTGACGCTGGCGATGGCGTTCGTCTGGGGCGGCAGCGCGCTCCTCGTCCTCAAGACGCCGGAGGGCGGCTCCGCGCAGTGGCTCAAGAGCCTCGTCCTCGGGTCCGTCGGCATCGACTGGATCCCCAAGGCTGCCGTCGTCCTGCTTGTGATCGTTGCCGTCATCTGGTTCCCGCTGCGACGGTCGCGGCTCGGCCTTTCGATCTATGCCATCGGCAGCAACCAGCTGGCGGCCTTCCGAAGTGGCGTGTCGATCGGCCGGACGAAGGTCGCCGCGTACGCCTTCACCGGCCTGTTCTCGGCATTTGCCGGCCTCAGCCTCACCGCGAGCACGGGGATCGGAAACCCGGTCCCGGGCCCGTACACCCTGATGAGTGTTGCCGCCGTCGTCCTCGGCGGGGTGAGCCTGGCAGGCGGTCGCGGAGGCGTCTTCGGTCCGATCGTCGGCGTGGTCATCCTCCAGCTGGTGCAGATCGATCTGGCGTTCATGAGCCTCGACCCGAACCTCTCGCTCGTCAGCCAGGGCCTGATCCTGATCGGAGTCGTGATGTTCGGCAGCCTCGTCCAGTGGCGCCGGAGCCGACGATGACCCCGCTGACGCGCTCATCCGAGTGGCGGACCGCGACGACATGGCGGCGCGTCCTGCGAGAGCGGCCGATCGTCCCACTGACCGCCCTCCTCCTCCTGCTCGTCGGCACCTACGCGGTCGTTCGACCCGGCGTCGTCAACGCGGACTGGGCCGGCGTCATGTTGCGGGCGGCGGTCCCGCTCGCGATCCTCGCGGGCTGCCAGACGCTGACGATGCTGACGGGCGGGATCGACCTGTCGGTTGGTGCGGTCGCGTCCATGGCGGGCTTCATGGTCGCCTCGCTGGTGAACGGCCCAGGACTCGAGGTCGGACTCATCGTGGCGCTTGCGGCGGCCACGCTGGCCGGCCTGCTGACGGGGATCGGCGTCGGGGTCTTCCGGGTCCACCCGCTGATCATGTCCCTGGGAGTGAGCTTCGTCGTCCTCGGGTTGGCCAACGCCTGGCAGATCCTGATGGTCCAGAGCTCGACCGGCGTGCCGCCCGCGCTTCGCACCCTGGGCTCGGAGCGTCTCGGCCAGCTGATCCCGTACAGCTTCATCGTGTTCCTGCCACTCGCCGGCCTGATCCTTCTCGCTCTGCGCCGGACAGGCTACGGACGGATGCTCTACGCGATCGGCGACAACCCGGTCGCGGCGCGCCTGTCGGGCGCTCGGAGCTGGCAGGTCCTGGTCGTCCTCTACGTGATCTCGGCATTGATGGCCGCAGTCGCCGGCTTCCTCCTCTCCGGCCTGACGAATGTCGCCAGCGTGACGCTTGCCAATTCCCTGGTCCTGCCATCCGTCGCGGCGGCCGTCATCGGCGGAACGTCGATCTTCGGCGGACGGGGCGGCCTCGGGGGGACGATCGTCGGCGCGTTGATCCTGACGATCATCAGCGCCCTGCTGACCGCCCTGGGGTATCCCGAGGCCGTGCGCCAGGTGTTGTTCGGCTCGATCATCGTCTCGGTGGCCGCCCTCTATGCTCGGGTGACTGGCGAGGCGTGATGGGCGGCGGACGCTCTACGACGACCCGCCACCTCGGGCTCGACCTTGGCGGTACGAACATCAAGTGGGTCGTGGTCGAGCGGAAGGGCGACCGCGAGCGCCCACGCGAACGCGGCCAGGTCACGACGCGAGCCGCAGAGGGCCCCGAGGCCGTCGTGGAGCGCCTTGCGGCGGTCGGGTCGGACGCGATCGCCCGCAATCAGGGGGTGGTCTCGGTCGGGATCGGGATCCCTGGGCTGTACGACCCGGCGGCCGGCACGACGCGGTTCCTGGTCAACTTTCCGGGCGTCTGGGCGGGGAGGCCGGTGGCCGGTCCGGTCGGGAATGCGTTGGGGCTTCCGGCAGCCCTGATCAACGACGCGCGAGCATTCGGGCTCGCCGAGCTTCGCCTGGGCGCAGGACGGGGCGCTTCGGCGATGATCGGGCTGACGCTCGGGACCGGGATCGGCGGCGTGATCGCCATCGACGGCCGGATCCACCACGGGCACGACGGGACCGGCGGGGAGCTCGGCCACCAGACCCTCGAGCCCGATGGGCCACCTTGCGGCTGCGGCAATCGAGGCTGCCTGGAGGCGTTCGCTCGGGCCGACCGCATCGCCGCCGCGTGTGGCACGGCAACGGCCGAGGCGGCCGTGGACGCGGCACGCGCCGGGGACCCGCAGGCGATCGCCGGCCTCCGGACGATCGGGCGCTACCTCGGGATCGGCATCGCCAACATGATCGCCGTCATCAACCCTGACGTGGTCGTCGTCGGCGGAGGGATCTCGGCCGCCCTCGACCTGCTGCGTGGGCCCCTGGAGGCGGAGGTACGCGAGCGGGTCCGTACGACGTCGCTCGATCGCGTGCGCATCGTTCCCGCGGAGCTCGGGACGTGGGCCGGCGCGATCGGGGCCGCCATCCACGGCGCCGAGGCGCAAGGCCGGGACCATCCGGCGGCTGCCCGCGCGTCCGTCGGTGCGCGATGACCGACGCGAGCTACCAGCCCCAGTACCGCCAGATCGAGCAAGCCCTGCGCGAGCGGATCGCGGGCCTGGTGCCCGGGGAGCGCCTGCCATCCGACGCCCAGATCTGCGCCGAGTTCGGGGTCAGCCGGATGACCGCGCGGAACGCCATGCAGCGACTCGAATCCGACGGGCTGGTTCGGCGCGAGCCCGGTCGCGGCAGCTTCGTCGCGAAACCTCCCGCGCACCGGCACGCCGATCGCCTGATGACCTTCACCCAGGAGATGCGTCGGGCCGGGCGCGTCCCGAGCTCGCAGGTCCTGACCCGCGTCATCCGTCCATCCTCGACGGCCGAGGCCGCCAGCCTCGGCATCCCGGCACACCAGGCGATCGTCCACCTCCGTCGCCTGCGACAGGCGGATGGTGAGCCGATCGCCCTCGAATCGGCGGTCCTGATCGGCGCCTGCGCCGACGCGGTCATGAACGCCGATCTCGTCCGGGGATCACTGCACGATACGCTCGGCCGGGCCGGCTTCGCCCTGCGCCGCGGGACCGGCACGATCAGCGCCGCCACGGCCACGGCCGCGGACGCCCGACTGCTCGCGCTCCGGATCGGCGACGCCTTGCTCGTCGAGCGCCGGGTCATCGCGGACGGGCACGGCCGTCGCATCGAGGCGACCGAGTCGCGCTATCCGGCCGACCGCTACGCGCTCGACGTGCAGTTCGACGTGGAATCGCCGGATCCGGGTGTGGCCGGAGTGACCGACGCCACGGCCATCCGAGCCGATCAGTGAGGGCCGGAGCAGCGACCACGGTCGGCGGTCAGCTCGTCCTCGACGACCGGGTCGCGGCTGGTCGGATCACGATCGAGGACGGTTGGATCGTCGCGGTCGCGCTTGATGACGAGGCGGCCGCCAACGCCCCGTACATCGCCCCGGGTTTCGTGGATCTCCATGTGCACGGCTGGGGCGGTCACGACGCGATGGGCGGTCGCGACGCGCTGGACGGCATGGCCCGCCAGCTGCTGCGGCGCGGCGTGACCGCTTTCCTCCCGACGGCCGTGACGGCGCCACTCCAGGAACTCGAGGCCTTCGCCGAGCGTGTCCGGGCCTGGCTCTCGGACGCCCCGGACGACGGGGCCGAGCCGCTCGGGTTCAACCTGGAGGGACCATTCCTTGCCGCGGTCCGGCGGGGGGCGCATGACGCGAGCCACCTCCAGGTCCCGGCCGATACGCCGCGCGCGACGGTCGAGTCGCTCCTCGACGGACTCCGGCTGCTCACGATCGCGCCCGAGCTGCCCGGCGCGACGGACCTCATCGGCTGGCTGGCCGAGCGGGGCGTGGCGACCTCGATCGGTCACTCGGGCGCCACCCTCGAGGAGGCACGGGCTGGCTTCGAAGCGGGCGCGAGATCCACGACGCACTTGTTCAACGCGATGAGTGGCGTCGACCATCGAGCTCCCGGCGTGGCGGTCGCCGCCCTGCTCGATGACGCAGCCTTTGTCGAGCTCATCGCGGACGGGGTCCACGTCCATCCCGCGTTGTGGCAGCTCATCGTGCGGCTGAAGCCGCCCGACCGGCTGCTCCTCGTCAGCGATGCCGTCGCCCTCGCCGGGACAGGCGATGGGCGGGGACGGCTCGGCGGCCTCGAGGTGGACGTCATCGGCCCGCGCGTCACCCTTGCGGGGACCGACACGCTGGCCGGATCCGTCATCGCCCTGGACAGCGCGGTCCGGAACGTCGTCGCCTCCGGCATCGACTTGCCCCACGCCGTCGCTGCCGCCAGCCGCAATCCGCTGGCCCTCCTTGGCATCACGGACCGCGGCCGGATCGAGCCGGGCCAGCGGGCCGATCTCGTCGAGCTGGACGCGGAGCTCAGGGTCCGCCGCGTCATGCGCGGCGGCACCTGGTTCGCCGGCGAGGCGGGCTGACCGCGGCCGGTCCGCGACGGCCGCTCGCTGCCGCGCGCTTGGCGCCAGGGGCGTTCCAACCGACACCGGAACGGTCCGAATCGGGCCGGTCAGGTGCTGAGTGGGGGCGCCGCCCGTTCCAAACGCCGCTGAGCGGGCCTTCCGTTGCCCATTGGAACGCTGGTGGCCCCACGGCGGTGGCCGCCGTGACGGTCGTGGCCCATGGCGAGCCGCGGGGGCGTGACCCGGGCCGTCCGCCGCGGCCCTTCGACGCCCGGCGCCAGGGGCGTTCCAACGGACACCGGAACGGTCCGAATCGGGCCGGTCGGGTGCTGAGTGGGGGCGCCGCCCGTTCCAAACGCCGCTGAGCAGGCCTTCCGCCGCTCGTTGGAACGCTGGTGGCCCCACGGCGGTGGCCGCCGTGCGGGCCGTGGCGGCCATGCGGGCCGCGGCGGCCGTGCGGGGCCGTGGCGGCCGTGCGGGCCGTTGCGGCCGTGGCGGCCGTGCGGGCCGTGGCAGCCGTGGCGGGGGCGTGGCCCCAAGGCGAGCCGCGGGGCGTGGCCCGAGCCCGCCCGGCGCCGGCGCGGCGTGACCGGCGACGGCGATCAGCGCGGCGGCATCGCCGCGAACGTCCGCTCGATGTCGTCGAGCACCCGCACAGTCGCATCGGTCACGACGTCGAGATAGCGCCGGCCATACTCGACCGAGGCTTCGCGGGCATCGCCCCAGGTCCCCGATTGCGACGCCCGGTGGACGGAGCCCGGCGCCGAGAAGAAGAACGCGGTGTGGACCGGCGCCTGGTTCGTGACATCGGGGAAGGGCGGCAGCTCGGCGTTCGCGGCATCGAGGTCGACGAGGTCGGGGTCGATAGCCATGACCGCGGACGTCTCCCCGCGATTTGCGTGGAGACCCGTCGTCGGCCCGAAGAACTCGCCCGCCTCCTCGGCCGTCATGCCATCCCAGTAGTTGACCGGGAAGGCGGTCACGCCGGTCGGCATCCGCTCGGCGGCGGTCGCACAGGCGTAGGCGATCGCGTACGTATTGTCGTAGTGCCCATTCAGGAAGACGATCCGCCGAAAGCCGATCGAGGCGTACGACGCGCACAGGTCCTCGATGAGCGACATGAACGTCGCCACCCGGATATGGACGACGCCGGTGAACCCGACGTGCGGGTACGACAGGGCGTAGTTGATGGCCGGGCCGACGAGCGCCCCGATCCGCTCGGCGACACGACGACCGACCTCGGTCGGGACGATGGCGTCGGTCAGCAGCGGGCCGTGCGGGCCGTGCTGCTCGGTCGAGCCGGTCGGGATGATGATCGTCTGGGTGCGTTCGAGGGCGGCGCGGACCTCAGGATCGGTCATCTCGCCGAGGAAGACGGTGGCTGGCTTCGTGGTCATGCGTCGCTCCTTGGTCGCCCTCAGGCGATGGTCGTGGTCACGCGTCCGATGCCCTCGATCGAGACGGTCACGGTATCGCCGGCGCGCAGCCGGCGCCCGGGTCCCGGAGGCGTGATCAGGCGGGCTGGCGTGCCGGTCGCGATGAGGTCGCCCGGCCGCAGTTCCAGGTGCTGGCTGACGTAGGCGATGATCTCCGGGATGCCGAAGCGCATCGACGACGTCCTGGCCTCCTGGATCGGCGCGCCGTCGATGGTGCAGCGGAGGGCGACGTTGGCGGGATCGAAGTCGTCGGCGGTGACGATCCATGGGCCGACCGGGCAGAAGCCCGGCATCGACTTGCCGAGGAGCCATTGGTCCCCGTCCAGACGCTCGTCGCGGGCCGACACGTCGTTGATGCACGTGTAGCCGAAGACGTGGGCCATCGCGTCCTCCGGTCGGACGCGGAATGCCGGGGCGCCGATGACGACACCGAGCTCGACCTCGGCATCGACGTCGTCGCTGACGTCGCGGTCCCAGGCGAGCGTTGCGCCGTGGGCGGCCACCGATGCCGCCGCCTTGCCATAGATCAGCGGGCGCTCGGGACGCGGCGCGGCGCCCGGACCGTCGTAGTTGAGGCCGACCGTGTAGATGGCGCCGGGATCGGGAATGACCGGCCCGAGGGTCACGGCGTCCAGTGGCACGCCGGCGTCGGCTGCCTGCGACTCCAGCCACAGCTGGAGTCGGCCGAGTGCGGCCGGACCGCCGGCCGCGATCGCCCGGATGCCGGCAAGCCCGGTCGCCCGCGTATCGATCTCGACGACCCTGTCGTCGTCCCGCATGACCGCCGCCCGCGGCCGTCCCTCGATCAGGATCGTGGCAAGTCGCACCGTGGTCAGGCCCGGACCGTCGGGTCGGCCAGGAGCGGGGCCACGGCCGCGCGCATGACGTCGGCCATGCCGCCGACGCCGGTCCAGCGCTCGAAGGCGATCGCGGCCTGGGCGACGAGCATCTCCGAGCCGTTGGCGGCACGCAGGCCGCGGGCCCGGGCGGCCGCCACGAGCGGCGTCTCCGCGGGCACGTACACGAGGTCGAAGACCGTGGCCGATGACGGCAGCACCTCGACCGGGATCGTCACCCCAGGATCGATCATGCCCACGGTCGTCGCGTTGACCGTCACATCGGCGGAACGGAGCGCAGCGGCGAAGGCCGGCGTATCCGAGTCGATGGCCGTGACGCTCCCCTCCCCGACCTCTGCGAACCGCCCGACGAGCGTCGCGGCGCGCTCCACCGTGCGATTGGCGACGACGACCGTCCGCGCCCCGGCCGCAAGGCACGCGTAGACGACCGCGTGCGCTGCCCCGCCCGCCCCGACGACGACGACGTCCGTGCCGGCCAGCGATCGGCCCATGGCCAGTTCGACGCCCGCACGGAAGCCGGGCGCGTCGGTGTTGAAGCCGACCAGCCGACCGTCCCCGGTGCGGACGACGTTGTTGACCGCCCCGATGGTCTCCGCATCGGCCTCGACCTCGTCCACGAGACCGGCCACGACCTGCTTGTAGGGCGCGGTCACGCCGAGCCCGAGCCAATCGGCGCCGCGTGCGTCGCGCACCGCGTCCTCGACCGCCTCGGGCTCCAGTTCCAGCAGGACGTAGCGTGCGTCGATCCCGGCCGCATCGAACGCGGCGTCGTGCATGACCTGGGAGTGGCGCCGCCGGAGCGGCTTGCCGATCAGGCCGACGCGGCGCGTCATCGGCCGGTCACGACACGGCGGCGACGGCGGGCTGGGGCGGCCGGCGGACCGGGCCGGCCGTCGCCGGGAACGTCACGTTCGGGATGATCTCGTCCACCCACTGCCGAAGCTGTGCCGGGTCAGGCGTCATGGTGTGCAGGAAGAAGTACTCGACGCCGGCATCCACCCGCGCCTGGAGGGAGGCGATGATCTCGTCCGGCGTGCCGAACAGGTAGACCGACTCGAGGTAGTTCGGCCCGCGCTCGTTGCTCATGACCTTCAGGAAGGCCTTGTGCTGCTCCTCGCGCGCCTTGACCGGGTCGTTGGTCATGACCAGGTGCAGGAAGTTCTCGTGGGCGACGAGGCAGTCCGACGGGTCCCGCCCGGCTTCGCGGAAGGCCACCTGGAGCTCCTGCCAGTCGCGCGCGATGTCCGCCGGCGGGCAGGTCGGCCGAGGGATCCAGCCATCGGAGCGCAGGGTCCGCTGTTTGACCGACTCGACGAATTTCGGCACGTCCGGCGACTTCGGATCGGCCAGCTGCGAGCCGCCACCGATCCACAGCAGCGGCCGCTGCGACGTCCGCGGCTCGATGAACACGTCGTCCACGTCGTAGTACTTGCCGTGATAGGTGACCCGCTGGCCCTCGAGCAGCGGCAGCATGATGTCGAGCATCTCGTCGGTGCGCTTGCCGCGCTCCGACTTGTGGACGCCGACCGCTTCGTACTCGGCGTCGTTCCAGCCCACGCCCGCGCCCAGGATGACGCGGTTGTCGGACAGGAACTGGAGGGTCGCCAGCTCCTTGGCCAGGACGACCGGGTTGCGCAGCGGCATGATCAGGATCGACGTCCCGAGCCGGACCCGCTCCGTCGCACCGGCGGCGACGGCGAGTGTCGTCAGCGGCTCGAGCCAGTTGACGCTGTAGAAGCGCCTGGCCGCCAGCAGGTGGTCGGTGATGAACAGCGAGTCGAAGCCCAGGTCCTCCACCTCGCGGGCGAAGGCCTTGATGCCGCGGGCGCGCTCCGGTCCGTCGCCCTCCCAGATGTACGAGGGCAGGAAGACCCCGAATCGGCCTACTTCAGCCATGGATGAACCACCTCCGGATGCTGGGGAGCGGCCTCATCGGCCGCGATAGTCGGGGTCACGCTTGGCGAAGAACGACGCGGCGCCTTCGAGCATGTCGTCGGTCGCGAAGACCCGATCGGACGCGTCGAGTTCGGCCGCCAGGCCGGCATCGATGTCCGTGTCGGTCGCCAGATCGATGAGGCGTTTGGCCTCGCGGACGGCGATCGGCCCGCGCAGGGCGATCTCCTCGCCGATCGCCGTCGCGCGCGCCACGGCCTCACCGGGCGGCACGACCTCGTTGACGAGGCCGATCCGCTCCGCCTCGGCGGCCGTGAGGACCGCGCCGGTCAGGATCAGCTCCTTGGCCTTGGCCGCGCCCACGACCCGCGGCAGCCGCTGGGTGCCGCCGGCGCCGGGTGTGACCGCGAGTCGGACCTCCGGCAGTCCGAGCCGCGCCCGCTCCGAGGCGATCCGCAGGTCGCAGCACAGGGCCAGCTCCAGCCCGCCACCCAGGGCATTGCCCTCGATCGCGGCGATCGTCGGCATCGGCAACTCCGCCAGGCGTCGCGCCACGCCCGACTCGAGCTCGTGCCGTGCCCGCCCGGCCGGTCCGCGCTGCGCCTCGAACTCGCCGACGTGCGAACCGGCGGAGAAGGCCCGCTCCCCCTCGCCGGTCACGACGACCGCCCGGACGTCGCCGGGATCCGCGACCGCCAGGGTGTCGAGCGCGGCGCCGAGCTCCTCGAGCAGCTCGCGTGTGACGAGGTTGAGCGGCGGGTTGACCAGGGTCAGTCGCGCGACCCGACCCAGTCGGAGCTCGACGAGGCGGCTCGCAACGCCGCTCACGACGCGACCCCGAAGTCGGCGGCGAGGCCCATCGGGCCGGACGCGTAGATGCGCGAGTCCATGGTCCGCAGCTGCTCCGCGACGCGCGGCCGGAAGCCCATCTGGCCGAGGACGTCGCGCTCGACGTCGATCCCTGGCGCGATCTCGATGAGGACCAGGCCGTCCTCCTCGAGGGCAAAGACCGCCCGCTCGGTGATGTAACGGACCTGCTGCCCGCGCTCGCGAGCCAGCGTGCCGTTGAACGAGATCTCGCGGACCTCCGGCACGAACTTGCCGAGGCTGCCCTCGGTGGCGATCCGGACGCCCCCGTCGATCTCGAGCTCGAGACCCCGCGCGGTCAGCGTCCCGACGAAGTTGATCCGGCCGGTCTTCGCGCTGATGTTCGGGAAGCCGCCCGGGCCGCGGACCCGGCCCTCGAAGGCGTGGACGTTGACGTTGCCCTCGGCGTCCACCTCCGCGAACGACAGGCTCGCGATGTCGAGCCCGCCGCCGTCGTAGAAGTCGAACATGTACGGCTGGTCGATCATTGCCTGGTAGTTGAACCCGGCCCCGCCCTCGTTGCCGGCCACGGGCACGCCGCCGAAGATCCCCTGCTCGACGGTCAGCACCAACTGGTCGGTGATGCCCTCTTCCCACGCCACCCGGCCGATGAGCTGGCTGATCCCGAACCCGAGGTTGCAGATAGCGCCGGGCGGGAACTCGAGGAGCGAGCGGCGGGCGATGATCTTGCGCACGTCCAGCGGCAATGGCGGTTCGGGCCGGACCGGCCGGCGGAGCGCTCCGGCGTAGTAGGGCGAGTCCTGCGTGATGTACGTCTGCCACTGGTCCGGCTCGACGTACACGTGGTCGATGAGCGCTGCCGGCACCTTCACGTCGCGCATGCGCAGGCTGCCACGGGTCGCGAGCTGGCGGACCTGGGCGATGACGATGCCGCCGCTGTTCCGGGCGGCCATGGCCATGGCCAGCATCTCGCCTTGGACCGCTTCGCCCTCCATGGTCAGGTTGCCGTCCTCGTCCGCCGTCGTGCCGCGGATCACCGCGACATCGATCGGGAAGGCGTGGAAGAGCAGCCACTCGCGGCCGCGCAGCGTGACGACCTCGACCAGGTCGTCGGTCGTCGCGGCGTTCTGCTTGCCGCCGGTCTGGCGCGGGTCCACGTACGTCCCCAGCCCGACCTGGGTGACGACGCCGGGGCGCCCGGCGGCGATCTCGCGCATCAGCTGCGAGAGCACGCCCTGGGGAAACGAGTACGACTGGACCTCATTCGCCTCCACGAGGGCGCCGAGCCGCGGCTCATTGCCGATGTTGCTCCCGATGGTCCGCCGCATGAGCCCGGGCAGGCCGAGCTGCGAGAACCCGCGATCGGCGAAATCGCCGATGCCGACGACCCGGACCGTGGTCAGGTCGCGGGGACGGCCGGTCTCCGTGTATACCGCGGCCAGCTCATCGATGAACCGCTGCGGCAACGCGTGACCCGCTCCGGAGCCACCGACCACGACCGTGGTGCCGTCGTGGACCAGCCCGACGGCCTCGCGAACGTCGATGACCTTGGTCACGGCATGTAGCCTCCGGAATTGGGATTGAGGGTCTGGCCCAGGAACAGGGACGCGTCGTCCGACAGCAGGAAGATCACCGCGTCGGCCACCTCGTCGGCCCGCCCGAACCGACCGAGCGGCATGTCGCGCATGCGCCGCTTGCCCTCCTCACTGTCGACGAGGTCGGTCGTCATCTCGGTGATGGTCACGCCCGGGGCGACGGCGTTGATGCGGACCCCGCGCGGGCCGAACTCGCTGGCGAGCGCCCGGGTCAGGCCGAGGAGGCCGGCCTTGGCCGCGCTGTACGCGGCGGTGTTGTGGACACCCATCTGGCCCAGCCGCGAGGCGATGTTGACGATCGCGCCGTCGCCGCGCGCGACCATCGACGGCAGGACGGCGCGGCACGTGTGGAAGGCCGCCGTGAGGTCGGTGGCGATCACCTCGTCCCAGTCGCCCGGCTGGATCTCGAGGAACGGCCCGACCAGCGTGCGGCCGGCGTTGTTGACGAGGGCGTCCACCCGCCCGAACCGTTCGATGACGCGCTCGACCAGCGCGACCGCCTGGGCACCGTCGGTGAGGTCTGCATCGAAGGACTCGGCGTCGACGCTCAGGTCGAGGGCGCGCCGCACGGTCGCCTCGGCCCCTTCCGGCGAGCGGTGGTAGTGGACGGCGACGGACGCGCCCTCCGCCGGCGGCCTTGACCGCGATCTCGGCACCGATACCGCGGCTGCTGCCGGTGACCAGCACGACCCGGCCGGCCAGGCGGTCGTCCGTCACGAGGTGGTCACCGTGGCGTCGGCGGGCGTCGTGGCCGCGATCGCCGCACGGATCCCGACCGGGTCGGCCGGCGGTGGCGCGGTCGAGCCGCGCATGACGAGCTCGGTCGGCAGGACCTCGCGGTCCGGCTCGGCTCCGGCGAGCAACTGCTCGGCGTAGCCGTAGGCCCGACGCCCGATCTCGTGCAGCGGGAGTCGGACCGTGGACAGGCTCGGCGTGGCCATGGCGGCGGGTTGGATGTCGTCGAAACCGGCGACCGACACCTCGCCCGGGACGGCGATCCCGAGGGCAGCCAAGCGCTCCATCGCCCCGAGCGCGAGCAGGTCGTTGGCCGAGCACACGGCCGTGAACGGCGCGCCGCCGGCGAGCAGGGCATCGATTCCGAGGGCGCCCGCCTCTCGGTTGAACCCGGTGCTCACGACCAGGCGCCCGTCATACGGGAGACCGGCCTCGGTGAGGCCGCGGCGGTAGCCCTCCAGCCGCTGGTGCGAGACGTACAGCGAGGTCGGGCCGGCGAGGAACGCGATCCGCTGATGGCCCAGCTCGGCCAGGGCCGCCACCATGCCCGCGATCCCGGCCGCATTGTCGACGCCGATGTCGGCCTCACCCTGGGCATGCGGTGAGAGATGCACGACCGCCGCGCCGTAGGCCCGCATCGCCGCCACGTGCTTCCCGACCTCCAGGTTGAGGGCGGGATCCGCCAGGCCGCTGCCGGCGAAGATGAGCGTCGCCGCGCGCATCGAGCGAAGCAGGCGGACGTACGAGTGCTCGCGCTCGGCGATCCGGTCCGAGCTGCAGGTGACGACCAGGAAGCCGCCGACCGACGCCGCGTCCTCGACGCCCCGGACCACCTCGGCGAAGTACGGGTCGGTGATGTCGTGGACGATCACGCCGACGACCGGGATGTGGCTCTTGTGCAGCCCTCGGGCCAGGGCATTCGGGACGTAGTCGAGCGCGCGGGCCGCGTCCAGCACGCGCTCGCGCGTGGCCGGGCTGACGGCATACGGCGCCGACGACACGACCCGCGAGACCGTGGCCGTCGAGACCCCGGCGAGCCTGGCCACATCGGTGATGGATGCCATCGATCGACTCAGAACGGGAAGGTCGGCGGCTCGTCGCGCACCGTGACCCACTGCCACTCGGTGAACGTGTCGAGGCTCGCTTCGCCGCCGTAGCGGCTGCCGTTGCCGGAGTCGCCCATGCCGCCGAACGGGATGATCGCCTCGTCGTTGAGCGTGCCGTCGTTGATGTGGACCATGCCGGTCCGCATCCGGTCGGCCATCGCCAGGCCGCGGCCCAGGGACCGCGTGTAGATCGAAGCCACCAGGCCATAGCTGCTGGCATTCGCCAGCTCGACGGCCTCTTCGTCGCTGTTGAAGACCGTGATCGGCGCGACCGGCCCGAAGATCTCATCGGTGAACGCGGCCATGTCGGGGGTCACCGAGCTGAGCACCGTCGGTCGATAGAACAGGCCGTCGCGGGTGGCGCCCTCCGAGACCACGGCACCGGCGGCGATCGAGCGCTGGACGATGTCCTCGACTCGGGCGACCTGCTTCTCGTTCACGATCGGCCCGAGCTGCACGTCCTCGCGGAAGGGGTCGCCGGTCCGCAGGCGCTGCGCTTTCTCGGTCAGGGCACTGGTGTAGTCGTCGGCGAGGCCGCGGGCGACCAGGTGACGGCCGGCGGCGAAGCAGACCTGGCCCTGGAACTGGAAGGCGGCAAACGCGCCGGCCGCCGCGGCCGCGTCGAGATCCGCGTCGTCGAGCACGATGAACGCGTTGTTCCCGCCGAGCTCCAGCGAGACCTTCTTCAGCATGCCCCCGGCCAGCTGTCCGACCCGCCGTCCCACGGCCGTCGAGCCCGTGAACGACACGACCGGGATGTTCGGGTCGGTGACCAGCGCCTCGCCGACGTCGGCCCCGCCGACGACGACCTGGAGCAGGCCGTCCGGCAGGCCCGCCTCGCGCGAAGACCGCCGCGAACATCGCGCCACCGACGACGGGCGTCTGTGGATCGGGCTTCAGGACCACGGCGTTGCCGAGCGCCAGCGCCGGCGCCACGACCCGCATCCCCAGCACGGACGGCGAGTTCCACGGCGTGATCGCGCCGATGACGCCCGCCGGCACGCGGCGGACCATCGACAGGCGACCCTTCACGGCCGAGGGCATGAGCGAGCCGTACGCCTGCGACGGCATGGTCGCCGCGTTGAGGATCTCCTGGTACGCGAAGTTGGACTCGTGATGCATCTTGCTGTGAGAGGCGCCGGTCTCGCGCTGCGTCCAGGTCCCGAACTCGTCCCGGTTCGCTTCGTAGATCTCGGCTGCCCGGCGCAGCACGCGGGCGCGCTCCTGGTAGTTCGTCGCGGCCCAGGCGGGCTGGGCGGCCTTGGCGGCCTCGGCGGCGCGCGCGACGTCATCCGGGGTGGAGCCGGGGATGGTCGCCAGGTGCCGGCCCGTGGCCGGTTCGCGGTCCTCGATCGGCGCGCCCGTGCCGGGTTCCCACGTCTCGAGGAAGGACCCGAGCCAGCGCGGTCCCGCGGACTCCGTCGTGTCAGGAGCGATCGTGGCCATCTTGTCCTCCTTCGGGCGACCCGCGCGTCGGTCGTCCAGCGCTCCGCGTAGGTCCGCGGTGCATCCGCGGCGACGGCACGCTGCCCGGTTTCCGGGTCGCGCCACGTCGGACCGCGAGCGAGCACGGCGTCGATCAGCCCTTCCTCGAGATAGGCGGGGTACTCCCACGACCGGAGCTCGAGCGCCATCTGACCGGGATACCCGATCGCTTCGCGAACGCGCTTGTCCGTGTAGTAGCCCGCGACGATGATCAGCTGCAGGGTCGACAGGTTGGTCGGCTCGTCGGCCAGCCTGGCCAGCCGGTCGGCAACGCTCGAGCCGAGCTCCGGCCGGAGCGCTGCCCTGAGGGGCTCGGCGAGGTCCGGCCGCGAGCGAAGCACGAACCGGAGCCGGTCGTCGGTCACCACCTCGGCCGCCGACGGCATCCCGTGCGCGGCGGGGATGAGGTGATCGGCGATCGCCGTGAACGTGGCGCGCTCGTCGTCGCTGATCGTCGTCCCGTCGCCTGCACCGGCGGTCGCGGGCATCCCACCGGTCAGGTCGGTGGGCGCTCCCGTCTCGTCGGTTCGGATGTCCGAGTCCATCACACGGGCACCTGCTGCTCGAAACGGGTCTCGATCATGTGGTCGGCCGCCCGCAGCGCGATCGCGACGATCGTCGACGTCGGGTTCACGCCCGTCGAGGTGACGAAGCACGAGCCGTCGACGACGTACAGGTTCGCGACGTCATGGGCGCGGTTCCAGCGGTCCAGCACCGACGTCGTCGGGTCGTCGCCCATCCGGGCGGTGCCCAGCAGATGCCAGCCGGAGTAGCGCATCAACCGGTCGACCTCGATCTTGTAGGCGCCCGCGGCGTCCATCGACTCGGTCGCCCGCTCGATGTGGAAGTCGAGCATCCGGCGCGAGTTGTCGGACATCCGGTAATGGACTTCAGGGGCCGGGATGCCCGACGAGTCGGTAACCGTCGTCGAGAGGGTGATGTGGTTGGCCTCGTCGGGCAAATCTTCGGCGAAGAGCCCCCAGTTCGCGCCGTGGCCGAGATGGGTCTTGACGTGAGTGTGGTGGTCGGGGCCCCAGACCTGCTCGCCGGCTCGGCTGGGGAGTGCCGTGTTGATCGGACCGCCGGTGGGCGCGAGGCCCCATCGCGCGCCACGCACGAAGCCGCGTTTCTCGTCGGTCTCGTAGAACTCGAGCGATTCGATGAGGTCGCCGAACTGGCCCTGCCAGCTCATCAGCGGCTCCTCGAACAGGCCAGCGACATTGGCGAATGGATGCATCATCAGCCGCTTCCCGACGAGGCCCGACGCGTTCGCCAAACCATCCGGGTGTTTCGGGCTCGCGGAGTTCAGCAGCAGCCGGGGCGTGCCGATCGCGTTGGCCGCGACGACGACCACCCGCGCCGGTTCGAAGTGTTCGCCGCCGTCCGCGTCGATCCAGGTCGCGCCGGTCGCCAGGCCTCGTGCGTCGGTCTCGATCCGGCGGACGCGGGCGCCCGTGACGAGCCGCGCGCCCAGGGCCAGCGCCTTGGGCCAATGGGTCAGGTCCGTCGACGCCTTGGCGCCCTCGTTACAGCCCGACTGGCAGGTGCTTCGTTGGACGCACGCTCGCCGACCGTCGTATGGCGTCGAGTTGATCGAGTTGAACTCCGGCCACCAGTGCCAGCCGAGCTTCGTCTGCGCACGGGCCACCTTCAGCCCGGCCGACCCGATCGGAAGCGGCGGCATCGGCGCGTCTTCGGTGTCCGGCGGGTAGGCCGGATCTCCGGGCAGGCCGGACACGCCGAACTGCCGATCAGTCCGGTAGAAGTACGGCAGGAGCTCGAAGTAGTCGATCGGCCAGTCGTCGGCGACGCCGTCGAGCGAGCGGACCCGGAAGTCGGACGGAAGGGCTCGCGGCCAGGCCCCCGCGAAGATGATCGTGGAGCCACCGACCGCGTTGTACATCAGCGGCGAGACCGGCGTGTCGTCCTCGACGATCGGGTAGTCCTGGACGAGTCCGCGGATGTTCGGGCTGGTCGCCCAGTCCTTGCGGGCCTTCAGCTCCCAATCGAGCTTGTTACCCGGATAGTCCGCGCGGTCGAGCCAGCCACCCTGCTCGAGGCACACGACCGAGAAGCCCGCTTCCGCCAGGCGAAGGGCGACGACGCCGCCCGATGCGCCGGCGCCGACGATCAGGACGTCAGCCGGCTCGGCGCTCATCGGGCGAGGACCGGCGTGGCGGCGTTCTCGAGCAGGCCGACCTCCACGAGGACGCCGGCCAGGAACGCGCGCTCGGCGTCGTCGAGGGGCAGGAGCGGCTTGCGAACGTGGGCCGACTCGAGTACGCCGAGGATGCGCAGGCACTCCTTGAGGCGCACCCGGTAGTCGCCGACCGGTGCCGCGAAGACCACGTCGGCGAGCCGTTGGACGCGACGCCCGAGGGCCATCGCCCGCTCGGTGTCACCGGCCTGCCACGCGGCGATCATGTCGACCTGCTCGCGGGTCATCACCGCCCCGAATCCGATCAGCGCTCCGGTGGCGCCGAGCAGGAACGACTCGAGGATGAAGTTGTCGTTGCCGGTCAGAAGCGTGATCCGGCGCGGCAGCTGTTCGAGCAGCCGGGCCGTGTCGACGAACCGCCGGGCATCGAACGACGCCTCCTTGATCGCCACGACGCCGTCGACCGAGGCCATCGCCTGGAGCGTGTCGGTGTCGAAGTTCACCCCGGCGAGGGCCGGCTGCAGCTGGAAGAGGATGAGCGGCAACCCGATGTCGGCGATCGCCTCGTGATAGGCGACCGGGACCTTGGGGTTCAGGGGCTGACTCAGGTAGGCCGGGATGGGAAAGACCAGCAGCGCGTCCGCGCCGGCCGCCTTGAAGTCCCGTGCCTGGCGGACGGCCGCGTCAGTGGAGGGACCGGCGAGGCCGGCCACGATCGGCAGGTCGGTCACCTCGCGCACGATCCGGAGGATGCGGACCTTCTCGTCGTGCGTCAGGTGCGGTCCCTCGCCCGTGTCGACGTTGATCGCCAACGCGACCGGGCCCTGGGCGACGACCCAGCCGATGTACGACCGCAGGGCCGGCTCATCGATGGCGCCGTCCGCGTCCATCGGCAGGACGGTGGCGGGGATGAGGCCGTTGAGGTTCAGCGCCATGGCACGCTCCGTCGTCTCGGGATACGAACTAGCAACCGTTTACTATCGTACCGCCGACGGCGCATGCCATGCCAGCGCCTTGCCCGCCCGATCGTCGTTGACGGTGCTGGCCGCCACCGCTACGCTCGATAATCGATCAAACGACTGGAAGGAGCGCGATGGCCGGCCTCGACGACTTCAGCCTGGACGGTCTGGTGGCGCTCATCCCGGGCGGCGGCGGAGGGATCGGATCGGCGCTCGCGGTGGCCTTCGCCGGTGCCGGGGCCCGCGTCGTGGTCGCCGGCCGGACCCAGGCATCACTCGACGCGAGCACGGCCCAGGTCCAGGCGGTCGGCGGGCAAAGCCTGGCCGTCGTCGCCGACGCGACCGACGAGGCCGACTGCGACCGACTGGTTCGCGAGGCCGTCGCGCAGTTCGGTCGCGTCGACATCCTGGTCAACGCCGTGGGCGGCGGCGCGGGCAAGGTGCTCCACGCCGCCGAAACGTATCCCCGCTCCGACTGGGACTGGATCATGGACCTCAACGTGCGCAGCGCGGTCGTCCCGACCCAGGCCGTCGCCCGCCAGATGATCGCCCAGGGTGCGCGGCGGGCGGATCCTCAACATCTCCTCGGTGCGCGCGAACCTCGGGATCAAGGCCGGCTACTCCGCGTACGTGGCAGCCAAGGGCGCGATCAGTTCGCTCACTCGTCAATGGGCGACCGAGTGGGCGCCACACGGCATCCGCGTCAACGCGATCATGCCGACCTTCGTCGATACGCCGCAGGTGGCGATGCTGCTCGAGGACCCGGCATTCAAGGCCGGCATCGTGAGCCGGATCCCGCTCGGGCGCGTCGGCGAGACGCGTGACATCGTCGGGCCGGCGATCTTCCTCTGCTCGGACGCAGCCTCGTTCGTGACGGGCCAGATCCTCGGCATCGACGGCGGCCTGACCGCCACCCAGTAGCCGGAGCCCGCATGACGCCATCGATGATGGAACGCGTCACCGACCACGTCTTCACCACGACCAGGTTGCGCGGCTGCAATCCGAGCTTCGTGACGACATCCGACGGCGTGGTCGTGATCGACACGCCGCAGCTGCCGACGCGCGCTGTCGCCATGCGGGCGGAGGCCGAGACGCACGGGCCGATCCGCTACCTGATCAACACCGAGCACCACGTCGATCACATCTTCGGCAACTACTGGTTCAAGGGCGGTGCCGGTCGTCAACCACCAGGGCCTGTACGACAACTTCATGGACCCGAACGCCGCCCTGGACCCGTTCGCGTACGCGCTCGAGGCGATCCCGACCGACGACCCCGAGGCGGCCCCGATCATCCCCGACCGCGACGTCTACTACCAGGACCCGAACAAGGGCACGATCGTGTTCACCGGGGACCTGACGCTGCGGGTGGGCGACCACACGTTCCACCTGCTCCACACGCCGGGCCACACGCCGGGCCAGCTGGCGGTGCACGTGCCGGAGGAGCGCGTCGTGTTCACCGGTGACACGATCTTCAGCGAGTGCCAGACCTGGCTGATGACCTCGAACGTGGACCAATGGATCGAGGCGCTGGAGCGGATCCGCCAACTCGACGTCGACCATCTCGTGCCCGGGCACGGACCGGTCCAGACGCTCCGGTACGTGGACACGCAGCGGTCCGTCCTGCTCGCCTGGAAAGCCGCCGTCGCCGACGCGGTGGCGAAGGGTTGGTCGCGGGAGGAGACCGTGGCGCGCGTGCGCTTCGACGACGCCTTCGGCCCGGTCGACGTCGGGCAGGGCTACATGATGGATCACATCCAGACCGGCAACGCCGGGTCGCTCTGGGACAAGCTGACCGCGCTCGGGTACGCGAAGGGCCGCTGAGCGCGACCGTCCGGGTCTAGGCGCGTCCGGCGGCCACCTCGTCGGCGCGGCTCCGACCGGCGAGCTGGATCAGGTCCTCGTGGAGCTCGAACCAGATCCCGTGGTAGCTGTCGACGCGCGGTGACGCCACGTACCGCCCGTCGCCGCCCTGAGCGCGCGCGATGGCCCGACCGAGCCGGATGCGGTAGTCCGCCAGTCGGAGCCAGCCCGGCTCGTGCTCCGTCAGCCACGCCATCGCCTCCCCGTGGAGGGCCGCAAGACGGTCGAGCACCCCGCGGTCGTAGTCGGCGTCGGTGTGGTCGTTGGCGACCTGGTCGTCCGCATCCCCGCGGAGCTGCCACGCCGTCACGGCGTCCTTGACCCGGTGATCGAGGGCGAGGAAAGCGTCGAGGGCCGCCAGCGCACGGTCGACGCCCCAGGCCCCTTGTTCGGCCAGGAGCAGCTCGCGAGCACGGAGCGTGCCCGACTCGGTCAGCCGGTAGGCGCCCGCGACCGTTGCGGCGAGCCCGTCGACGACGAGCTGATCGAGGATCGGTCGGACGTCGTCCGGCGGTGACAGGACGACATCGGCCACGCCCTCGAGCTGGGCGAGTCCCTTGATCGCGATCGCCCGCAGGCAGTCGTCGGGCGTCACCTTCCGGCCCGTGGCGGGGGTTTCCGGCGCGATCGGGGTCCGCCGTGTCGTCCCCGATGCGGATCCCGAGCTCCTCCGCCCACGCGAGCAGCGTCCGGGCCTCGCGGCACGACCTCGGTCGTACCCGGGATCGTTCCTTCGAAGACCTCGCCGGAGGCGCCGTCGATCGTGATGACGTCGCCGGCGTCGAGGATCCTGCTCGCCCACGACGACCTGGCCGTCGCGGACCTCGATCCCGGTGGCCCCGACGACCGCCGGGATGCCCCAGCCTCGCGCGACGACCGCGGCGTGGCTCGCCAGGCCGCCGCGCGAGGTCAGGATCCCGGCCGCCCTGGCCATCCCGTGGACGTCGTCGGGCGAGGTCTCGGCCCGCACGAGGATCGGCGGCCGTCCGGCGTCGGCCGCTTCGAGGCCGCCTCCGGGCTCGTGACGATCGGCCCGCTGGCCACCCCGGGCGACGCCGGCAGGCCGGTCGCGAGCGGCAGGACGAAGCTGCTGCGCATGGTGGCGATCGTCGGCGGATCCGCGAGCAGCGGCGCGACCCGCTCGACGGCCACCGCCCGGGACAGCGGGAAAGGACGCGTCCTCGGCCATGTCGACGGCGATCCGCAGCGCCGCCTGCGGGCTTCGCTTGCCGACCCGGACCTGGAGCAGCCAGAGCCGGCCCTCCTCGATCGTGAACTCGATGTCGCACAGGTCGGCGTAGTGGCGCTCCAGCCGCGTCGCGTGATCCCGCAGCTCGGCCGCGACCGCGGGCATGCGCTCGTCCAGGACGGCGATCGGCTCGGTCTCGTGCGTGCCGGACACGACGTCCTCGCCCTGGGCGTCGAACATGACGTCGCCGTACAGGATCGGTTCGCCGGTCGCCGGGTTGCGCGTGAACAGGACGCCGGTCGCCGAGTCGGGCCCGCGGTTGCCGAAGACCATCGCCTGGACCGTGACCGCCGTGCCGAGGTCGTCCGGGATGCCCTCCTTCTGTCGATAGGTCCGGGCGCGTCGCTGTTCCACGAGCGGAACACCGCCTCGATCGCCAGGCGCAGCTGCGCCCACGGGTCCTCCGGGACGTCGTCGACGCCGACGATCGACCGGAAGCTCGTCGCGAAGCGCTCGCGACACTGGCGGGCGAAGGCCTCGCTGCCGGCGGCGCGGGCCAGCCCGTCCGTCGTGGCATCGTTGAGGCCCAGGTTCAGGATCGTGTCCATCATCCCGGGCATCGACACCGGCGCACCGGACCGGACGCTCACGAGGAGCGGGTCCGACGCGTCGCCGAACCGCCGCCCGACCGCCGCCTCGATACCGGCCATCTGGGCCCGGAGCTCCTCGTCCAGGCCGGCGGGCCAGCCGCTGGCGAGGAAGGTCCGGCACGTCGCGGTCGTGATCGCGAAGCCGGGCGGGACCGGAAGCCCGAGCTCCCGCGACATCACCCCGAGGTTGGCGGCCTTTCCGCCGACGAGCGCCCTGGCGTCGTCGAGCGTCGCCGAATGGGGTGCGTCCAGGGCGAAGGCGTGGGTCATCGGGTCGGCACCTCGCCGGGCTCGGGCGCCGGATCGGACCGCCCGACCGATCATTGAGCGCCCGCCAGACCCGCTCCGGGGTGAGCGGCAGGTCGCGGATGACGACGCCGGTCGCGTCCCGGACGGCCGCGGCCACGGCCGGCGCGACGCACAGGAGGGCGCCCTCGCTCATCCCCTTGGAGCCGTAGGGACCAGGCCCGTCCTCGTTCTCGACGATGTCGCTCTCCATCCGGAGGGGCAGGTCCATGCTCGTCGGGATCCGGTAGTCGATGGCCCCGAGGTTGCGGATCCTGCCCGTGTCGTCGTAGATGTAGTGCTCCATCAGCGTGTGGCCGAGGCCCATGACCGCGGCACCCTCGTCCTGGCCGCGGACCTGGAGCGGGTTGAGGGCCCTGCCGACGTCGGAGACCGTGACGTGGCGAGCGACGACGATGTCGCCGGTCGCCTGATCGACCTCGACCTCGACGGCGGTGCAGTTGAACTCGAAGAACGCGGCGGTCCCACCGAGCGGATGACTCGGGTCCGCCTCCTTGCGCATCTCGCCGATCCCGATGACCTCGCCTCCGAGCCGGCCCAGGCCACGGATCAGGACGTCGAGGATGGGCAGGACGCGATCACCGATGCGGACCGTCGCCGCGATCGACGACGACCGCGGCCTCCTCGACCGACTCGAGCCGGGCGGCCATCGCCCGGAGCTTGGCCTGGACGTCGCGGCAGCCGAGCAGGATCGAATTGCCCATGAGCACCGACGAGCGGCTCGCCGACGTCTGCTGGTCGTACGGGACGACCGCGGTGTCGCCCATGACGACGGTGACCCAGTCGATCGGGGCCCCGAGCTCCTCGGCCGCGATCTGGGCGAAGATCGTCCGGGCGCCCTGGCCCATGTCCGACGTGCCGGCGTGGACGATGACGCTGCCGTCGGCGAGGAGACGGACCGTGGAGTAGGACAGGCCGGTCGTCGGACCGGACTTCAGCCCGACAGCGAGGCCGCGACCGCGCCCGGGCGCCGGCGGACTGCCCCAGCCGATGAGCTCGGCGGCCCGCTCGACGGTCCGGGCCCAGTCGCCGTCGGCCGGCGTGTCGCCCGGGATGAACGCCTCGCCCGGCCGAGCGAGATTCCGGAGTCGAAGCGCGAGCGGATCGATGCCCAGCACGAGGGCCGCCTCGTCCATGTTCGATTCGACCGCCCAGATCTGCTGCGGATTGCCGAAGCCGCGGAACGCCGTCGACGGGGTCGTGTGCGACAGGATGCTCCGCGCGACGAACCCGGGTCGCCGGAACGCGGTACGGCCCCGACGAGGTGTAACTGCCCTTCGCGACCGTACGGTCGGCGATGTCGGCGTAGGCACCGATGAGGTAGTCGGCCTCGATGTCGCGGAACACCAGGTCCCCGTCCGAGCGGAAGCCGGAGCGGACGCGGATCTCCGACGCGCCTCGACGGACCGCCTGGAACGTCTCCTCGAGCGTCAGGACGAGCCGGACGGGTCGGTTCGCGCGGAGGGCCATGAACGCGACGAGCGGCTCGTACTTGGCGTGCTGCTTGCCGCCGAACCCACCGCCCGGGTCGGGCGCGAACACCCGGACCTTGGCCAGCGGCAGGTGCAGGAGACCGGCCATGACCCGCTGCAGCCAGTTCGGGTGCTGGATCGAGCTCCAGATCGCGATGCCGTCGCCGTCCGGGGCGGCCATGAACCCGTGGGGCTCGATCGCGAACTGGGTGACCATCGGGAACGTGTACGTGCCGTCGACGACGACGTCCGCGGATGCCGCCTCGACGTCGCCCCAGCCGTAGTGATGCTCGCGCAGGATGTTCGTCGCCGCGAGCGGATCGTCGGGCCGGAGCGACGGGTCCTGGACGAGCGGCGCGTCCGGATCGAGGGCCGCCGCCACCGTGAAGACGGCCGGCAGCTCCTCGTAGTCGATCCGAACGAGGGCGGCCGCCTCCTCGGCGGCGTCCCGGGTCTCGGCGGCGATCGCGGCGACCGGCTCGCCGTGATAGTGCGTCTCCCCGACCGCGAGGACCGGCCGGTCCTGGAACTGCGGCCCGAACCGTGGCATCGGCTGGGGAAGATCCGCGGCGGTGATGGCGAGACGGACGCCCGGGATGGCGAGGGCGGCACTCGTGTCGATCGGCGACGATCCGTGCCCGGGCCACGTCGAGGGTCACGAGCTTGACCTGGAGGGCGTCCTCGAGGCGGACGTCGGCGACGTACGCCTGGCGCCCCGTCACGCGGTCGAGGCCACCGACCCGGGCCGGGGACCCGCCGATGCCGTGCTCAGTCATGGTCGACTGGTCCGGTCGGCCGCCGCAGCCAGGACGGCCTCGATGATCTGCTCGTAGCCGGCGCACCGACACAGGTTGCCGGCCAGACCCTCCTCGACCTCCTGCCGCGTCGGGGTTCGGGTTGGCGGCGAGCAGCGCCTGGGCCGCGATCAGCTGGCCGGGGATGCAGAACCCGCACTGGACGGCGCCGGTGTCGAGGAACGCCTGCTGGAGCGGGTGGAGTCGGTCGCCGGAGGCGAGGCCCTCGACCGTCGTTACGCTCGTGCCATCGGCCTCGACGGCGAGCACCAGGCACGAGTCGACGCTCACCTCGTCGACCAGCACCGTGCAGGCGCCGCACTCGCCGACGAGGCAGCACTCCTTGGTCCCGGTCAGCCCGAGATCGTCGCGCAGGACGTCGAGAAGCGTGTGGTGCGGTGCGACCTCGATCGAGCGCTGACGACCGTTCAGGGTCACCTCGATCGGCCGGCTCGTCGTCATCGTCGCGCGGTCTCCCCGGCGAGGCGGTCGATGGCCGTCGCGACCGCCCGCAGACCGAGGACGTGGAGCATCGCGAGGCGGTACTCGGGACTCGCCCGCATCGATCGCGCGGACGGGGCGGCGCCCACGAACAAGGCCTCGAGCCGCTCCATCTTCGCGGCATCCGGCGCCGCCGGATCGGCGAGCACCCCGCTCTCGTCGACGACGAGGACCGGCCGCGGACCGAGGCTGCCGTACGCCAGCCGCGTCGATCCATCGGCGTAGACCGCGCAGGTCAGCGTGACCGAGGCCAGGTCGTGACCGCGACGCCGTGTCCGTCGCACGTGCACGGATCCGCGGGGCGTCGTCGGGCCGCGGCAACTCGATCGCGGCGACCAGCTCGTCCGCGGGCGAGCGTCGTGACGCCCGAGCGAACGAAGAACTCGTCGATCGGGATGCGCCGGGTGCCCGCCGGACCCGCGGCGACGATGCGAGCCCCGTCCACGAGCAAGGCCGGCGCCGTGTCCGCCGCCGGTGAGGCGTTGCAGACATTGCCGGCGAGGGTCGCCCGGTTCCGGATCTGGACCGACCCGACGACCGTCGCCGCCTCGGCGAGGGCCTGGTGGTCGCGTCGGATCCGCGTCGTCGGCGGCGATGTCGGTCATCACGGTCCAGGCCCCGATCCGGAGATGCCCATCGCCCGCGCGGATCTCGCCGTCGAGCTCGGCGACCCGCTTGACGTCGACGACGATCCGCGGCCGGATCGATCCGTCGCGAAGCCGGATGATCAGGTCGGTCCCGCCCGCGAGCAGGCGCGCCTCCGGCCCGTGCTCGGCGAGGAGGGCGAGGGCGTCGTCGAGGTGGGTCGGTCGCTCGTACGCGAAGGCTCGCATCGCTGGTGCCTAGAGCACGCGATCCACCTCGTCCAGCAGCACCTGCGGGGTGGCCGCCCGGACGAAGAAGTAGGGACGCTCCGCGAACCGCTGCACGAAGCCGGCTCGGGTCTCGCGAAGGGCGGCCGTGTCGACCAGCGGCATCGGGAAGACCGGGCGCGAGCAACTCGTTCAGCAGGAAGTAGTTCTGGACGGAGTGGAACGTCTGGAACTGCCGCTCGAACGGGATCATCTCGACCACGACGGGTCGAAGTTGCCATCGACCGCGGGGACGATGACGACGTCGACATCGCTCGGCTCGGTGTAGACGTCCCAGGTCGGGAGCGTGCCGAAGAACCGCTGGAGGCGCGAGTCCGGAGCCTTGTCGGCGCGTTGCGTGCCCTCGGTGCGCTTTCGGACGAACGGCTCCTTCGAGCCGAGGACCGCCGTGCCGGTCTCGTCGATGACGGTCGTCTCGGTCGAGACGAGCATGGCGCCGCGACGGCACGCCTCGAACAGGCCCACGACTTGCCGTGATTCGATTCGCCGCCGAGGAACAGGACGGTCTTGTCGCGGTAGCGGACGGCGGCCGCATGGAACGGATGGAGGCCGACCGCCTCGAGCCGGAGGGCCAGCATCGTGACGACGACCTTCTGGATCGGGCCGGCCGGCCACGGCCCGCGGAACGTCATCTGGCGGCCGTCGTACGAGATGTCCTGCGGCCCGTCCCGGAACCAGACGATGTCCGGTTCGGCGAGGGTGACCTCGGGGGAGATCCGGACGTCCGCGAGGCGGTAGTCGAGGAAGTTCATGTCGTCGAGGACGTGGTCGAGCGGCTCCGACCCATGGACGTCGACGCGGAGCCTCGCGGGCCCCGCCGACATCTCCTCGGACAGTTGCAGGGTCGGGGTCATGCGGTCCTTCGGCTCGGGGAGATCGACGACGGCCGCCGGCTCGTCGTCGGGCCAGCGGCGGGCCATGTCGTCGCGGACCTCGTCGAAGTGCCCCTGGAGGGCATCGACGACCGCCGTCGCTGTCGCGGCGCTCGAGCGCCGCGAGGATCGGGGCGTGGAGGTCGGCCGACCACTGCGGGTCCGCGCCGGGGATCACGAGCGTGATGTAGGTCCGCGAGAACGGCTCGAGCGAGCGCCAGACCTTCTCGAGCGTGCCGTTGTCCGCGAGCTCGACGATCCGCCCGTGGAAGCGGGCGTCAGCCTCGGCCAGGCCTCGACCGTCGTCGTCGCGAGCCGCCGCGCGCATCGCCTCGAGACAGCCGGCGAGCTCGGCCAGATCGGCGTCGGTCGATCCGGGGGACGGCCAGCCGCGCGCCGAGCGCCTCGAGGCTCGACCGAACGGCGTAGGCCTCGATGATCTCGCGCCGCGACGGCCGGCGGACGCGGGAGCCGCGGAACGGGCGTGATCTCGACGACGCCGAGCGCCTCGAGCCCGCGAAGCGCTTCGCGGACCGGGGCCTGGCTCGTCCCGAGCTCGCGCGCGACCTTGGTCTCGATGATCCGCGAGCCCGGCGGGTGGCGCCCGTCGAGGATGGCCTCGAGGAGCCGATCCTTGACCTGGTCGGCAAGGACGCTGCGGGAGAGCGGTCCGGCGGTGGCCATGGGCAACCCCTCAGCGCCCGATCGCGGTCGCCGGTCCGGCCGCCGACCTGACCGGTTCCTCGCGCAGGATCTCCACGCGGCCGGCCGTCCCATCGACCTTGAGGCGGTCGCCGGTGACGATGCGCTGGGTCGCCACGGACGTGCCGATGACGGCCGGGATGCCGAACTCGCGCGCGAGGACCGCCGGATGCGAGGTGGTGCCGCCGGTGTCGGTCACGAGGCCGGCGATCTTGGTGAACAGGACGACCCAGGCCGGGTTCGTCATCTGGCAGACGAGGATGTCCCCGTCGCGGACCTCGTCGAACTCGTCGACCGTGCTGACGACGCGGGCGATGCCCTCGATGACGCCGGCCGACCCGCCGATGCCGGTGATCACCCGCTCGTCGACCGACTGCTGCTGGTAGAAGCGGTCGGGGTAGCCCCAGTTGACGAGGTACGGGAACGCGAGCTGCGACGGGGTGACCGTGCCGACCCAGTCGCGCGGATGCAGCCGCGCGGCGGCGTCGCGCTCGGCCCGGCGGGTCGCGACGATCGACCGGGCCGGCGATCGCGTCGGCGCTGCCGATCAGGCCGCGGAGCTCGTTGTAGCGCAGGAACATCACGTCGTCGGGCTGGTCGAGACGGCCGGCCTCGACGAGCTTGCGGCCGACCTCCATGAGCACCAGCCGGACGTGGGCGTTCGCACCCTGGTCGATGTAGAAGTGGTGGTCGGGCGTCAGCGGCGCCATCCGCAGGTTGACCGCGTTCACCGCGCGCATCTCGTCGAGCGCCTCGCCGGTCAGGCCGTCGAGGATCTCCTGCGAGGCGGCCTCGATGTCGCGGCGCATCGCCTCGATCGCGCTCGGGAAGTCGTAGTCCGTCGTGAGGTAGCCGCGGACGAGCTCGAGGACCGGTTCCATCTGCTCGCGGACCGTCGGGAAGATGAACTCGTGGCTCCAGACGGCGTGCCAGCCGAACTCGCGCTGGTATGGCTCGATGCGCTCGGCGATGAACCGCCGGCCACGCTCGCTGGCCCGCAAGGACCCGGCGATCTCGGCGGTGCTCTCGGACGAGAACGCGGCGCGGAGCTCGGCGTCGTCCCGAACCTCGTTCTTCATCCGCCACAGCGCCTCGATCGAGTCCCAGTTGCGGTCGGACGCGGAGTTCTGGAGGCGCCCGAGCAGCTGCTCGTCGACCCGGCCGCGGTGCTTCTCCATCACCGCCCGCAGGTTCAGCGTCGCCGACAACTGGGCGAAGTTGAGCATCCAGTGGATCTTCCAGTGGCGGTCGTGGACATCGATGGCGTCCTCGAGCAGGCAGGCCACGTCGCCAAGGTCCATCTCCCCGGCCGCGTCGAGCCGCGCCTCGAGGAACGCGAAGTTGCGCTCCATCTCCGGTCGAAGTCGATCACGCCACCAGTCGGCGAAGTCCCGTCCGTAGACCGGCAGGACCGTGTCGAGATACGCCGCCCATCGTCGTCGCGAACGCGGCGTCGCGCGGGACGCGGGCGCCGTAGCGGGCGCTGTACTCGGTGGCGTCGATGCGCAGCTCGGGATCGGCCGGGATGGCCGTCGTGTACACGTAGCCGTTGACGTTCTTGGCCAGCCAGTCGACGGCGAACGGTGTCCCGAAGCGCCGGAACATGTGATCGCAGCTCAGCCACCAGCCACCGATGTCGAAGAACATCGGGCTGACCGGGTGCGGGCAGTGCAGGTCGTCGTAGACCCAGAAGAAGTCCTTCTCGACGTCGGACTCCCAGGTCACCGGGAAGGTCTCGTCCCCCAGGAACTGGCCGAGGATCTCCTCTGTCGCTGGCACGAGTCGGGCCCTCCGGTTATCGATCATCGATGATGATAGCCGGACGAGCTCGTGGCGCTCCCCTCCCCGCGATCGCCGCCCGAGCCGTTACTCGCCGGGCTTGGTGGCCGTGGCCGCGACTTCCTGCTTCACGCCAGCGTCCCTCGCCGCGAGAGCCTGGCGCGCCTTCTCCCAGTCGGAGCGGAACTGGGTGATGCCGCTGTCCGTGAGCGGGTGATGGACCATCTGCCTGAGGACCTTGAACGGCAGCGTTGCCACGTGGGCCCCGGCGAGCGCGGCCTGGGTCATGTGCAGCGGGTTCCGGATCGAGGCCGCCAGGACCTCGGTGTCGAGCTCGTGGATCGCGACGATCTCGGCCAGTTCGCGGATGACGATCATGCCGTCCTGGTTGATGTCGTCGAGCCGTCCGACGAATGGCGACAGGAGGCTCGCACCGGCCTTGGCCGCGAGCAGCCCCTGGTTCGCCGTGAAGATCAGCGTGCAGTTGGTCTTGATGCCCTCGTCGGCGAAGCGGCTCATGGCCTCGAGGCCCTCTTCGCTCATCGGGACCTTGACCACGATGTTCGCGGCGAGCTTGGCGAACGCCCGGCCCTCGCTCGAGCATGCCGTCGACATCCTCGGCGACCACCTCCGCCGAGACGGGGCCACTCGTGATCGAGCAGATCTCCTTGAGGACCTCCTCGTAGGTCGACCCACTGGTCTTGGCGAACAGGGTCGGGTTGGTCGTGACGCCATCGAGCACGCCCCAGCGCGCGACGGTGCGGATCTCTTCGATGTCGGCGGTGTCGAGGAAGATCTTCATGGCGGCAGGCTCCAGGTCAGCGGGCGGCGTGGGGAGGGATTCTACCCCCGGGCGCTCGGGCGGTCCCTGGCAAGGAATCACCGGTTAACCGTCCCGACACGGAACGACCACGACCACCCGGCACGGTGGAGGCCCGGTGCCGCGACCGCGGTCCGGCCATTCGGACCATGTCGTCGACTGGCAGACTGCGGATCCGGGTCGAAGCGCGTCACGGGGGCCATCGCCTGGGCCGTCGGGGCCGGCCGCCGACTGGCAGACTGCAGATCGGGGTCGAAGCGCGCCGGCGAGCCTCGTCGAGGACCGTTCGGGGACCGATCTGCCGACGGGCTAGCACGAATCGCGTCCCAGCTGCTGTCGCCGGCCCTGGTCTGACCCTTTCCGGGCCCATCTGCAGACTGGGAAGCACGCGCGGGCGTTCTAAGCCTGCGGCTTACGGAGGTCGCCGCGACTGCATCTGAGACCGCGAATCTGCCCGTCGCGTGCTGGCAACTCCAAGTACTCGTTCGCGCCGAAAGTACTTCCCGTTCAGAACACGGTGCACTACCATCGGCCGTCCAAAGGGGGAGGCAGTCGATCCAATGTCACTGATGCCCAGGTGACGACGCGCTCAAAGCCTTCGGGGGGTATGCGCGTCCTCATCGTGGGGATCAACTACCGCCCGGAGCTCACCGGGATCGGGCCGTACACCACGGGCCTTGCGGAGCATCTCGCCGCGCGGGGAGACACGGTGACCGTGATCACCGGCGTCCCGCACTACCCGGATTGGCAGGTCGCCCGCGGCACCCCGCGCGCGCTGCTCCGCCAGGAGTCGATGCACGACGTGACCCTGGTGCGTGCCGCCCATTACGTGCCCACCAGCCAGGACGCGTTTCGGCGCGCCCTTTACGAGGGCACATTCGGGCTCACCGGGCTGATCGCCGGCGTCGGGCTGAAGCGGCCCGACGCGATCCTCGGTGTCGTGCCCAGCCTGTCGGGTGGTCTCCTCGCCCGCGTCCTGGCGAGACGGCATCACGCGCCGTACGGCCTCCTGTTCCAGGACCTGATGGGCCCGGCGGCCGGGCAGTCGGGCATCGCCGGGGGCCGCGCGGTGGCGGGCGCGACGGTACGGGCCGAGGCATGGGCAGGTGCCGAGGCGCGCGCCGTCGGCGTCGTGTCGAGGTGGTTCGGCGCATACCTACGTTCGGTCGGGATCCAACCGGCCCGCATCCAGCACATCCCGAACTGGACTCGACTCGTCGAGCCCGCGATGACAGTCCAGCAGACGAGGGCGTATTTTGGCTGGGCGGAGAACACCCAGATCGTCCTACATGCGGGGAACATGGGTCTCAAGCAAGGCCTCGAGCAGGTCGTTCGTGCGGCGCAGCTGTCCTGCGATCGCGGCGAACCGGTGCACTTCGTCTTCTCCGGCGGTGGGAATCAGGCCGCTGCGATCCGGGAGGCGGCGGCATGCCTGCCCAACGTGTCCTTTCTCGGCGTCCAGCCTGACGGGATCCATGCAAGTCTCCTGGCCGCGGCCGACGTCCTCCTGCTTTCGGAACTCCCGTCCCAGGTGACCATGAGCCTCCCCAGCAAGCTGACCGCCTATTTCGCCGCTTGCCGGCCGATCGTCGCCGCCGTTCCGACCGAAGGACCCTCGACGGACGAGATCGTCCGTTCCGGCGCGGGGCTTCAGGTTGCCGCGGGAGACATCGACGGGATCGTCGCGGCATTGGCCCGCCTTCGAGCCGATCCGGCGCTCGCCTGCCGACTCGCCGCCGCGGGCCCCGTCTATGCCGAGCGCCACACATCTGCGACGGATTCCCTGGCTCGCGGAGCGGCGCTGGTCGACACGATCGCCGGCGTCGAGACCCCTGGCAGAGAGTCGATGATCGCATGACCAAGGCCCTGATCACCGGCATCACCGGCCAGGACGGGTCGTACCTTGCGGAGCTGCTGCTCGACAAGGGCTACGAGGTCCACGGCCTCATCCGTCGCGCCAGCCAGTTCAACACCCAGCGGATCGACCACCTCTACGTGGATCCGCACGAGGCCGACGACCCGGCTCTTCCTCCACTACGCCGACCTGACGGACTCGTCCTCGCTGATCGGCCATCTCCATCGGGTGAAGCCCGACGAGGTCTACAACCTCGGCGCCCAGAGCCACGTCAAGGTGAGCTTCGAGATGCCGGAGTTCACCGCCGACACCGCCGGGATGGGCACGCTCCGGCTGCTCGAGGCGATCCGGACCGCCGACTGGCCGATCCGCTTCTACCAGGCCGGCAGCTCCGAGATGTTCGGCAAGGTCGCTGGAGTCCCCGCAGACGCGAGACGACGCCGTTCAACCCGCGCAGCCCGTATGCGATCGCCAAGGTCTTCGCCCACTACATGACGATCGACTACCGCGAGGCCTACGGCCTCCACGCCAGCAACGGGATCCTGTTCAACCACGAGTCGCCGCGGCGTGGTGGGACGTTCGTGACGCGCAAGGTGACCCGGGCGTCGCGGCGATCCTGGCGGGCGACCAGGAGCACCTCTACCTCGGCAACCTCGACGCCCAGCGCGACTGGGGATACGCCCAGGAGTACGTCGAGGCGATGTGGCTGATGCTCCAGCAGCCACGAGCCGGACGACTACGTCATCGCGACCGGCGAGATGCACTCGGTCCGCGAGCTGTGCGAGGTCGCCTTCGGGCTGGTCGGGCTCGACTGGGAGCGAGTACGTCCGGATCGACGAGCGCTACTTCCGGCCGACCGAGGTCGACGAGCTCTGCGGCGACGCGTCGAAGGCCCGACGACGACTCGGCTGGGAGCCGCGGACCACGTTCCGCGACCTGGTGCGGCTCATGCTCGAGCACGACCTGGCCGAGGCCGGAGTCGATGCCGGCGGCTGTTCGACCGGGTGGCTGACTTCTGGCCGGGCCGGCGGGTCATGGTCACCGGCGGTGGCGGGTTCCTCGGCCAGGCGGTCGTACGCCGGCTCGAGGCGAGCGGTGCCGACTCGATCGTTCGTGCCGCGGTCGCGCGACTACGACCTGCGCACGAAGGACGGGATCGACCGCGCCCTCGCCGACGGCCGGCCGGAGTTGATCATCCACCTCGCGGCCGTCGTCGGCGGCATCGGCGCGAATCGCGAGAACCCCGGCCGCTTCTTCTACGAGAACGCGATCATGGGCATCCAGCTCATGGAGCAGGCGCGCCTCGCCGGCGTCGAGAAGTTCGTCCACGATCGGGACCGTCTGCGCGTACCCGAAGTTCACGCCGGTGCCGTTCCGCGAGGACGACCTCTGGAACGGCTACCCGGAGGAGACCAACGCGCCGTACGGCCTGGCCAAGAAGATGCTCCTCGTCCAGGGACAGGCCTATCGCGCAGCAGTACGGCTTCAACGTCATCCACCTGATCCCGGTCAACCTCTACGGCCCGGGCGACAACTTCGACCCGCGCAGCTCGCACGTGATCCCGGCGCTGATCAAGAAGTGCGTCGACGCGACGAGACGCGGGCGACGGATCACATCGAGGTGTGGGGCACGGGCACCGCGTCCCGCGAGTTCCTGTACGTCGACGACGCGGCCGAGGGGATCGTCCTCGCCGCCGAGCGCTACGACGGCGCGGAGCCCGGTCAACCTCGGCGTCGGCCAGGAGATCACGATCCGCGAGCTCGTCGAGCTGATCGCGCGGCTGACCGGGTTCGAGGGCGAGATCCGCTGGGACGCGACGAAGCCGGACGGGCAGCCGCGACGAGCGCTCGACACGAGCCGGGCGCGAGAGCGCCTTGGCTTCAGCGCCCAACGTCGTTCGAGGACGGCCTGCGCCGCACAATGGCGTCGCACCCGGCGCCGAGGTGACCGGGTCTGCCATGCGGCGCGGCGGTGGCCGTGTGGTGCAGGTCCTCTCGCTCATCCTTTCCTGGTCAATTCGCGCGTGGGCTTGTTCGAGGCAAGCTTGGTGCCCTCCAGCTCGCGCCGTTCACGTGGGGCGGTTCAAAGTCGAACATGAGGACTTCGACTACGTAGGACGCGAGCAGGTCGGCGGCTTCGGCACGGGCACCAGAGCACCCAAGCGTTCGATGGAGCGGACGTCCCATGGCGATGCATACCTGTGGGGCTGGTTCGCCGGCGTTGGCATCCTCGGCACGTACAAGGCACCACGGGCCCGCCCTTCGCTCGGCGGACCCTAATGCTTCGTCGCTACATGGTTGCCGGCTCGATGGCGCCGTCCCTGGCGATCCAAGGCGCTCTCGTCTTCAGCGGCGTGCTCTCCGCCCGCCTCTTGGGACCTGACCTCCGCGGGAACCTGACGCTCGCAATCCTGCTTCCGGGCGTGGTCGCAGCTGTGGCGTCCCTGAGCTTCGCGAATGCTATTGCCTACTTCACCGCTCGAGATAGAGTGGCTGCACCGAACCTGCTCGCGACTTCGCTCGTCCTTGCCGTCCCAATCATCATCGCTGCCGAATTGGCACATCTCGTGTTGTTTTGGCTCCTGTTCGGGGGCGACGAGACGGAGGTCCGCGCTGCGGCGCTTCCCTCGCTCCTTGTTGCACCAGCCCTCATTGTTTTGGCCCTGGCGGCAGCACACCTCCAAGGTATGCGGCGGTTCCGCGCCATGAACACGTTGCGTGTCGCTCCCTACGTCCTCTACGGGACCGGAGTTACTGCCTGCTACTTGCTTGAAGCCCGGTCCCTCTCGATTGTCATTTGGACGTACTCACTTTCGTTCGGGATCGTGGCGCTCCTGAGCCTGATCACTTTGCGGCGCGCTATGGCGATGGCAGACCGTTCCACAAGGTTGCCATCTCGCCGTTCGAATTTTGGGATTCGGTGCGCGAGGGTTCGCGGTTAGCCTGTCGCCCATCGAAACCTTTCGAGGTGATCAGTTGCTCGTCGGTGCCGTACTTCCGGCGGCCTCTCTCGGCTACTACAGTGTCGCGACCGCGTTCTCGGTGCTGCCCCGACTCATCACGCAGAGCCTCGGGTTGATCGCAGCCACGGAAGTGGCCGTCGGCACCGAGAATGAACGTCGTGCGTCGGCGCGCGGGTTCTTGCTGACGGCAGTTCTGTTGATCATCGTCATAGTGACCGCCGTCGAAGTGCTGTTGCCCTGGCTCATCCCATTCCTCTTCGGCGACGCGTTCCGGCCAGCGCTGGCATGCGCACGATTGCTCTTGTTGGCCGCCGCGGCGCTCGGGCTTCGGCGATTCGTGACCGACCTAGTCCGAGGGCTGGGCCGGCCAGGCGTCGAGTCGATTGCGGAGATCGCGTCGTGGCCGGTACTAGTTGTCGGCGTGGTCATGGTGGTCGGCTCAGGATGGCTTGGAGGAGGCATCGAAGGGGTCGCGAGCGTGGTGTTAGCGGCGACGGTCGTTTCGCTGATCGTTGCGCTTGCCTACCTGGCACGCGCTGCGCGGCCCTCGCGCCACTCGGAGAGCGGAGTACCGAGTCGGTGAGATCCAACCGTGCGAAGCGTATCGAGCCAGGCTTCTTGAGAGGCGTCGTTCTTCCTTCCCGGACGCTCATACCCACTCCTGCCGGACTCCTCAAACCACGCCGACCCTGGTGAAGAGGAGGCCCGTGGGGAGCTCGTTGTATGCGCCTCCTTTGGTAGGAGGCACCCTCCTATGACTGGCGCGCGCGCATCCGTGACCGGCGGGGTGCTCATTTCGATCACGGCCGTCGCTCGCTGGTGTGGCCATCGGCTTGGGGAACCCCACGATCGGGGCGGCCTTGGTGTCGCTGAACATCCTTGCCCTGCTGTTCGCTCTCCTGGCCAAGCGACCTGCTGGACCGATTGACCTCTTCGAACGACTGACCGTCTTCGTTCTTGCTTGGGCGGTGATGTTCGTCTTGAGGCCGATCGGGATGCTGTCATTCGGCGACGTGACCCTCCGTGGGACCTTCGACGTAAGCAGAGGTTTGCCGGGTGCCCTGCTGCTTAGTGCACTGGGTGCGGCCGTGTTCGGGGCCGCATATTCGCTGCCGTCGGCCGCCATGCTCGCCGATAGGGTCGGCAACCGCGTAGCGGGGTGGGACGTGCGTCCGGTTGCCGGGAACTCGATTGCCCTGCTGTGCATCGCGCTGTCGGCATTAGGGGGCTTCGCCGGATCCGCGAACATCGCGACGGCATACGTCAGCTACCTTCCGCTTCTCGCTGTGCCAGGGTCGCTGCTGTTGTTGGGTGTCGAACGGCCTCGATGGAGCACGGCGCCTGTAATCGCGGCCGGAGCGGTTGTTCTGCTTCTCCTTCAGGCGCTCGCGGTCGGCCAGCGTTCTACCGTGCTGTTCGTCGTCGGCTCGTTGCTGGTGTTTTGGTACATGCGGAGGGGCCGGCGCCCCGGCGCAAGAACCATCGTGATAGGACTGTCCCTATCGCTGTTGCTTGTGAATGGCCTTGAAGTCCTCCGCGCACCTGGGCAGGCTGGGCAGCCGCTAGACCCGGGCCTCGTAGTAGCGGATCTCGCACCCGATGCGGCAACGGCGCGGCTCTTGACGGGTGCCTCGACCGAAATGCTTCCCGCACTGGCTCTCCAAATCGCAACCGAAGGTACAGCTTGGAACTTCACACCCGGCTACCTTGTGGCATCCGTAGCAACCCACTGGGTGCCCGGTGGACTCTGGGCTGAGAAACCACTAAGTAGCGCCGAACTCCTGTACTCGCGCTACTTCCCGGACCATTACTTGCTGAACAAAGCCAACGCGCAATTCTCGGTTCTCGGCGATTTCTACTTTGACCTCGGCGTGCTGGGTGTCTTCCTCGGCATGTTCGCGCTTGGAATCCTTGCGCGCTTGATGGGGGGATTCCTAAGGGAGGCCTCCAAAAGCCGAGCAGCCCTCCTTCTATACTCACCCTTCATACCTCTGTTTGTCGTGCTCCTCCGGGGTGACATCGCGCTCGGCTTGGGGATAGCGCTGTACATTTATGCACCCCTCTTCCTGGCCGTGGCCTTCGGCCGATCGGGCGAGGTTCGTCGGGGGGTGTCGATGCGTCGCCTCGAGTCACGAAGCACACGGCTGTAGCCAATGAGATCATGGCATTTGCGGCATCTCATTCGAGGACGCGGGCTGAGACCGGCGAGATCTGCGAGCGCTCACTGGCGATGGCCACAGAAATGCCGATAGGGGGCGTCCCGGACGCGCGGACGCCCTTGCGCCGCGGCCGCTCTCATCGGTGTTCGGCGGAACCCGTGATCCAGACTGAGGACAGATGACAGGCAATCCGACCACGCCTAGGGCGGACCCGGAGAGCGTCGCCGTCTCCGAGCACTATCAGGGCGAACGCGGCGAGCAATACGCCGGAACAGTCCAGCGGCACCGTGCCGTTGAGGGGGCGATCAACCTAGACAAGTTCGCGCGATACGTGCAGCCAAATGACGTCGTACTGGACTTTGGCTGCGCGAGTGGTGAGCTGCTGTTGGCGTTGGCTGCCGCAGAGCGTATCGGGATCGAGGTCAATCCGGCCACTCGCGCCGAGGCTGAACGTGCGGGCCTAAGGGTCCACGAGTCATTGGGCTCCGTGCAGAGTCAGAGCATCGACGTGGCGATCAGCAATCATGCGCTCGAGCACGTCCTCTCGCCTTACGACACCCTCGTGGAACTGAGACGAGTGCTTCGGTCGGCGGGCCGCTTGGCGATTTGCGTACCCGCCGACGACTGGCGCAACGCCCCAAGCTGGCGAGCTGGGGATCCAAATCATCACGTGTTCGCCTGGACTCCCCTGACTCTCGGCAACCTTCTGACGGAGGCGGGTTTCGACCCTATCGATGTGCGGATGCGACACAGAGCGTGGCCACGAGGGTACGCGCAGCTGCATCGTCGTCTACCGCGAGTTGTGTGGGAAGCGGTATGCCTCGCGTGGTCATTCGGCCGGCGTCGAAGGGAGATCATCGCGGTCGCCGTACCAGGTGCAAGCACCACGCCCGACGCCGTCAACGAATGACACAGCAAGGCTCACTTGACGGGGCGCCGACATGCGAAGCGTGGACAGTGCGCTGGCGGCCCGCGTGGTCCCGTCTCCATTCCAGTTCCCACCAAACTCGCTCGGCTCGCGTGTGAACATTCTTCACGTAATCCACTTCCCAGTTTTCGGCGGACCGCACAACCAAGCGCTTCAGATCGCGGCGCCGCTTGCGAGCCGTGGATTTCGGACTCTCGTTGTGGTCCCCGACGAACCTGGAAACGCCGCGGAGCGCCTGCGGGCCGGTGGCGTTGATGTTCGGGTGGTGTCGCTGCATCGCCTTCGTGCGACTGCGGATCCCCGTGCCCATGCTGGGATGGCGATCGCGTTTCCGGCCGAGGTGTTACGACTCCGGAGAATCATGCGTGCCGAACGAATCGACATCGTGCAGATCGGTGGCTTGGTCAACCCCCACGCCGCGATCGCCGCTCGCCTCGAGCACATTCCAGTCGTCTGGCAGCTTCTCGACACTCGCGCGCCAACGCTCGTGGCTGCCGCCGCGATGGTATGGGTGCGGGAGCTTGCGGACGTGGTGATGTCGACTGGGTCAACGGTGGCCGAGTGGCATCCGGGATACCAAGATATCGCCGACCGGCTGATTCCGTTCTTTCCCCCAGTGGACCTCCACCGCTTTGCTCCTAAACCCCATGCCAGGACGGAGATTCGGTCCGAATGGGGCGTGTCCGCGACGGAGCTGGTCGTCGGTTGTGTGGCCAACATCAATCCGCAGAAGGGAATCATCGAGCTCATCAAGGTCTTCACCGCATTGCGTTCGCAGGGTCGGGGCATCCGGCTTGTGTTGGTTGGTGCGGAGTATTCGACGCACGCCGCATACTCAGCCGCCCTGCGCACCCAGATTGCGGTCGAAGGGTTGGTCGAGGGCCGTGACGTCCTGTTCCTGGGCGGTCGAGTCGACGTCGAACGCCAACTGCTTGGGATGGACGTAGTCGCCCTCACCGCCTTACCGCGATCGGAAGGCATTACCACGGCGATCCTCGAGGCGATGGCCGCGGGTCTGCCGGTCGTTGTAACCGATGTCGGGGCTCTCAGCGAGGCTGTCGAAGATGGGCGCAGCGGGTTTGTGATCCCGCCTGGCGACAACCGCTCCTTCACGATCGCTCTCGATCGACTCATGGCCGATCCGGCGTTACGAGCGCGGATGGGACGGGAGGGGCGACGGGTGGCCGAGGCTCGGTTCGGGGTCGAGACATGCGTCGATGCGCATGTCCGCGCCTACGCCCGGGCTCTCGCGATGCGCGGACGAGTCCCCCGATCTGCGCTCTCGGCAGCCCCCCACGACATGCCAAGCCCGATTGCAGCCGCCGAATCCGTCAATGGCATCCGAGTGTTCTTGGAAGCGGAGGATCGACCCGACCACGACGAGCTCCAACACGACCACGAGCGTGGCCGCAAGAATGCCCAAGCCGAACACTTCGACAGGGTCGCGGAGGAGGAGTTCGAGACGGACCGCCCGCGGGGGACGCCGCGGCTGTACAGCTTCTTGCTCGCAGAGAAGTTCCGGCGCGCCTTGGGTCCAATCCGAGCGCGCTTGGTGGGCTCGTCCGCGTTGACGGTGTGCGGGGGGTCGGGGATGGACGCCGAGTTCCTCGCCCGAGCGGGTGCCAAGGTCATCAGCTCGGACCTGTCATTTGGTGCGGCCACGCGGGCGAAGAACCGTGCGGAAAGGCACCACCTCGCCGTTGAGTCCATCGTGGCGGACGTGGAACACCTGCCATATGCGGACGAGGCGATTGATCTTGTCGTCGTCCACGACGGTCTTCACCATCTGGACGATCCCTACGCCGGCTTGGCGGAGATGGCACGCGTTGCTCGGCGCTGGGTCGTCGTTTCGGAGCCCGCACGAGCGTCGATCACGCGGTTGGCTGTTCGTTTTGGGCTGGCTCTGGAAACAGAGGAGGCAGGAAACATTGTCGCGAGGCTCGAACCTTCAGAGGTTGCGGCGTTCCTGAAAGGCCGCGGTTTCGTGGTGCTTCGAGCCGAGCGGTATGCGATGTATTACCCGCATCGCCCAGGGGCTGTCTTTCGTCTCCTCAGCCGTCCGTTGATCTACCAGGTGGTGCGCGTAGGTTGGCGGGTCACGGATAAGGTGTTCGGGCGGTTCGGTAACAAGATGGTCGTTGTCGCTGAGCGTCCGACCCAGCGCCTAGAGGCGGTCGACCACTAACTTCGCGATCTCGATCAGCTGGTCCTCGGTAAGACCCAAATTCGTGAGCTGCACGTAAGTGCCGCCCTTGTAGGCGGCGAGCCCGGTCAGGGCCAAGACGGCTCCGTCCCCGATCCCGGGCACATCCTTCGTGGTTGCGGTGCCCCCAGCCTAATTCTTGAACTCGGCGAGCTTGGCCTCGGCATCCGGCACGGCTGCGTCACCAAACGCCGAGATGCTGGCCGCCGTACCAACGCTGACGAAGAACCCCGAAGTCGCGCCGTTCCAGGCACATTGTCCAGCGACCCACCCACTGCTCGGCATCGGGCGCGGCTGCAGAGCTTCGGCGCCGAGGATCTCTGTGAGCTCCGCGCCACTGAGGAGCGCACAGGCCTCGAATGAGACCTCGGCCGAACTCGGGACCGGCGCGGATGCATCGCTTGGCGTGGGGGCCGAAGGGGTCGATACCGGCGCCGGGGTCTCGCTCGGGGCTGGTGCGGGCGCGGATGGAGTCAGCGATGGCGAGGCTGGGGTCAGTCCGCAGGCCGCGAACGCGATCGCCGACACCATGACTGCCAGGAACGCCCTCATCGGCGCGTGGGAATCATTCCAAGGGCTGGGCTCCTGCGCGTACCACCGCTTGAGGCCCGACACGCTATGGACTCGCGGCCAACACGACGTTGGCCGTCCGGTTGGCCGAGAGGTTGATGACCGTGGCGTTGGCGAAGGTGCCGTCGGGGCCGTGCGACTGGTCGGGATAGCCCGGCTCGTTGGTCTCGATCCACAGCTTGTAGCTGCCCTGCGGCAGGTTGAGGCTGTAGGTCCCGCCAGCCGCGGTCAGAGTGTTGGCGACGTACGCCGCGGTGGTCGCGTCGAAGACGTAGATCCGGGCCCCGGGGAGGCCCGTGCCGCCGGCGGTCACGGTGCCACTCAGGGTGTGGTTGACCGCCGCGGCCAACACGACGTTGGCCGTCCGGTTGGCCGAGAGGTTGATGACCGTGGCGTTGGCGAAGGTGCCGTCGGGGCCGTGCGACTGGTCGGGATAGCCCGGCTCGTTGGTCTCGATCCACAGCTTGTAGCTGCCCTGCGGCAGGTTGAGGCTGTAGGTCCCGCCAGCCGCGGTCAGAGTGTTGGCGACGTACGCCGCGGTGGTCGCGTCGAAGACGTAGATCCGGGCCCCGGGGAGGCCCGTGCCGCCGGCGGTCACGGTGCCACTCAGGGTGTGGTTGACCGCCGCGGCCAACGCGACATTGGCCGTCCGGTTGGCCGAGAGGTTGATGACCGTGGCGTTGGCGAAGGTGCCGTCGGGGCCGTGCGACTGGTCGGGATAGCCCGGCTCGTTGGTCTCGATCCACAGCTTGTAGCTGCCCTGCGGCAGGTTGAGGCTGTAGGTCCCGCCAGCCGCGGTCAGAGTGTTGGCGACGTACGCCGCGGTGGTCGCGTCGAAGACGTAGATCCGGGCCCCGGGGAGGCCCGTGCCGCCGGCGGTCACGGTGCCACTCAGGGTGTGGTTGACCGCCGCCGCGGCCAGCGCGACATTGGCCGTCCGGTTGGCCGAGAGGTTGATGACCGTGGCGTTGGCGAAGGTGCCGTCGGGGCCGTGCGACTGGTCGGGATAGCCCGGCTCGTTGGTCTCGATCCACAGCTTGTAGCTGCCCTGCGGCAGGTTGAGGCTGTAGGTCCCGCCAGCCGCGGTCAGAGTGTTGGCGACGTACGCCGCGGTGGTCGCGTCGAAGACGTAGATCCGGGCCCCGGGGAGGCCCGTGCCGCCGGCGGTCACGGTGCCACTCAGGGTGTGGGTCGTGGGACCGGAGTTTGGTGGTGCGTGGCATGAACCCGTCCCGCTGTCGGTGAAGGTCTTACCGGCCTCCGGCACGAAGGTCCAGGTGTACGAAGCCGAGCCGAGTTCCAGGCGCAACACCCCGTACGTCACGGCATTGGCGATCTGGCTGTTGCCGCCGCCGGTCGGGACGGTACGGTGACTGTCACGTCCGCCGGTCCCGACGACGAACTGACGGATCCCGAAGGGCGAATCGGCTATGCCGGCCGGCGTCTGCGGTGCAAAGCGCTCGTAGGTGTGCTCATGGCCGCTCAGGACGAGCTCGGCGCCCGCGTCGTACAGGGCCTGGTACATCGGTCGCATGAATGCGTGGGGACCGTGGAAGCCGGTGCTGAACAGCGGATGGTGCCAGTAGGCGAGCGTGCAGCTGGCCGGATGCGCGGCAAGGTCGGCGCGGAGCCACTGCTCCTGCGGGGAGCCGGCCTGACATCCTGAGACGGCCGCACAGCTGCTGTTGAGGACCACGACATGCCAGGCCCCGACCTCGTAGCTGTAGTAGCCCTTCGTCCGATCACCGGCCGCGGCGCCGAAGTAGTCGTAGTAGCCCGACGCCCCGGCCGTGTTGTATTCGTGGTTGCCGGGCGCTGGTCGGGTGCGTGCCAGGTGTCGGCCCCACGTCGGCCCATAGCAATCGCGGAACTCCGCGGCCGTGCCGTTGGGATATGCCATGTCGCCCAACGTTGCGACCACGCCCGGGATCGAGTCCAGGAGCGCCGCAGTCGCAGCATGGCCAGGCTGTCCGCACGTCGCGATGTCGCCTGCCGCAACGAGCGTGGGATCGGCACCGGCCGGCGTCGTGACGGTCGCCGCGGCACTGAGCGACGACCAGTTGCCCGCCGCGTCGCGGGCCCGTAGCCGGTACGAGAAGCTGGTCGACGACCAGGTCGACCGGTCGGTGTAGCTCGTGGCCGGCGCGATCGCGGCCAGCAGGACGCCATTTCGGTGGATCTCATACCCGGTGACGCCCGTTTCGTCGATCGCCGCGGTCCACGACAGGACGACCTCGGTTGCGCTCGTCGAGCTCGCCGCCACGTCGGTAGGAGGCCGCGGCGCTACCGTGTCCGGCGGCGTCGTGCTGGTTCGGACGACGACTTGCGGCTTCTGGGCACCCTCACGAGCGTGGAAGTCGACGCCGTCACTCGAGGCCGTTGCCAGCGCCACGGCGACGGTCCCGTTCCCGGTCACCAGACTGGTCACGTCGTATTCGACCCACGAGGCCGCCGCGATGCCGGCGACGTCGTCGACCGGTCCGCCGACCTTGGCCGGACGGTTGTTCCAGGTGATCGACGTCTCACTCCAGGCGGCGGACGTCTTGTAGACGGCCGGGCCGTCCACGGTACCGGTCGATGCGTAGATCCGCAATGTCGCCTCGATGACTTGGCCCGTGACGCCGCTCACCGCGAATTGGAGGTGGCTCTCGACATCTGGGTCGACGCCACCATCGGCCCTGAGGGGGGCCGCCGCATGATTGGCGTTAGGCGCGGACTCGGTCACCTGCGCGTCCGCCTCGGCGATGAAGGTCGTGGACACCTCGGCGGCGGCGACTTGAGAAGGATGGGCGCCTGGGATCGCGACGACGAGTGCGAACACGACGAGCCAGAGGAGCGGCTGGGGCGCCCCTCGCTCCCCCCATCGGGAGCTACCCGTGACTGGTATGCGTCGAGCCGAACCCGCGGGTCGGGTCATCGACAAAGGCTACCCTACTCCGACCTTAGAGCTTGGCGATCACGACCTTCGCGATCTCGATCAACTGGTCGTCCGTCGGGCCAACCGTCTATGGTCCGACACCCTATGGACTCGCGACGAGCGCGATGTTGATCGTCTGGTTGGAGCTGCTGAGGGTGATGACCGTGGCGTTGGCGAACGTGCCGTCGGGGCCGTAGGCCTGGTCGGGATAGCCGGCGGTGTTGGTCTGGATCCAGAGCTTGTAGCTGCCCTGGGCCAGGGTGATGCTGTAGGCCCCGCCGGCGCCGGTCGTGGTGTTGCCGATGTACGCCGAGGTGGTCGCGTCGAAGGCATACACGATGGCCCCCGAGACGCCCGGCCCGCCGGCCGTCACGTTGCCCGAGATGGTCCGCGTGGTGGACGCCGCGACGAGCGCGATGTTGATCGTCTGGTTGGAGCTGCTGAGGGTGATGACCGTGGCGTTGGCGAACGTGCCGTCGGGGCCGTAGGCCTGGTCGGGATAGCCGGCGGTGTTGGTCTGGATCCAGAGCTTGTAGCTGCCCTGGGCCAGGGTGATGCTGTAGGCCCCGCCGGCGCCGGTCGTGGTGTTGCCGATGTACGCCGAGGTGGTCGCGTCGAAGGCATACACGATGGCCCCCGAGACGCCCGGCCCGCCGGCCGTCACGTTGCCCGAGATGGTCCGCGTGGTGGACGCCGCGACGAGCGCGATGTTGATCGTCTGGTTGGAGCTGCTGAGGGTGATGACCGTGGCGTTGGCGAACGTGCCGTCGGGGCCGTAGGCCTGGTCGGGATAGCCGGCGGTGTTGGTCTGGATCCAGAGCTTGTAGCTGCCCTGGGCCAGGGTGATGCTGTAGGCCCCGCCGGCGCCGGTCGTGGTGTTGCCGATGTACGCCGAGGTGGTCGCGTCGAAGGCATACACGATGGCCCCCGAGACGCCCGGCCCGCCGGCCGTCACGTTGCCCGAGATGGTCCGCGTGGTGGACGCCGCGACGAGCGCGATGTTGATCGTCTGGTTGGAGCTGCTGAGGGTGATGACCGTGGCGTTGGCGAACGTGCCGTCGGGGCCGTAGGCCTGGTCGGGATAGCCGGCGGTGTTGGTCTGGATCCAGAGCTTGTAGCTGCCCTGGGCCAGGGTGATGCTGTAGGCCCCGCCGGCGCCGGTCGTGGTGTTGCCGATGTACGCCGAGGTGGTCGCGTCGAAGGCATACACGATGGCCCCCGAGACGCCCGGCCCGCCGGCCGTCACGATTGCCCGAGATGGTCCGCGTGGTGGAGGTGACCGTCAGCGACACGGTCACGATGTTCGAGTTGGCCGTGCCGTCGTTGGCGTGGTAGGTGAAGCTCGATGGTCCGGTGTAGCCCGCGGTCGGGGTGAACGTGAAGCTGCCGTTCGGATTGAGCGTCAGCGAGCCGTTGCTGGCGGTGGTATCGAGGACCGCCGTCAGCGGGTTGCTGTCGGCATCGGTGTCGTTGGTGAGGACGCCCGGCAGCTACCGTCAATGGCGTGTTCTGGGGCGTGCTGTAGCTGTCGGCCACGGCCACCGGCGCTGTGTTGCCCGAACCGGGGCTCCCGAAGATCACCCCATCGATGCTGTTGGTGCTGTTGCTGGCGACGGCGACGATGCTGTCGGTCCAGTTCTGCTTCGTGCTCGTGACGTCGTTGAAGGCGGATGCCATCATCGTCTGACGCTGACCGAAACTGATCGACGACAGCGTCGACTGCTTGTACACGATCGGGGCGAAGCCCTCCGTGGACGTGTACACGATGCGCATGAGGTTGGACGCCTCGTTGATCACGACAAGGCCACGGGTGCCGGCTTCATCGACCTCGTACAGGTCGTCCCAGATCCCGTTCGGACGCCGGACGAGGAGGGCGATCCTCGTATAGCCGGCTTTGTCGTAGCTGGTCTTGACGGCCGCATAGAGCGTGCCGTCCGCCGCGACCTTGACGTTCATGTGGTCGTCCGCCATGCCGAAGGCCGCACCGAGTGAGTCGTCGGCCGATTGCGACGCGGGGACTTCGTCCGCGCTCCATGTGCCGGGGGCAGCGCCGTCGACATGGATCTTGAATCCAAAGCGCTTGGTCGTCTGGTTCGACCACAAGACGCCGATCTTGCCCGGTAGCGGCTGTGACGACGCCGATGTCGTCGTCGTTGATGTTGTTGGCCAAGGTGATCGGGCCCGTGAACGAGGTGTACGGCGACTCACTGTAGTAGACGTTCAGGTTGCTGCCGGCTTCAGTGGCGAGCCACATCCTGCCGGTCGAATCGACGTCGATCGTCGCCGTCTCGCTGCCGGTCAGCGCGATCGCCGTGCCGGTCGCGCGACTCGCCCATGGCTCGTACGTACCCGTGGTCGTGTTGAACTGGACCGAGTAGAGCTCGGGCGCGGCGGAGTACAGCAGGCATGGGCCACGTTGCCGATCGAGCGTACGTCGGCATGCGTATCCGTCCGAGTGGACAGCCGGATGACCGGGTTCCAGTCAGGTCGGCGCCGAGCTTCCAGATCCATGTCCCGGCGGGCGAGGCGGTGCTGCTCGGAGCGACCATCCACCAGCTGCCGGCGTGCTGCCACACCTTCGACTGGGGCTTGTCCGACGTCGAAGCCGACGCCGCGAGTGCCGTGAGAGCCTGGCTGCGGCGACGGCGTGGACCGTCAGCGACACGGTCACGACGTTCGAGTTGGCCGTGCCGTCGTTGGCGTGATAGGTGAAGCTGTCCGGGACCGCTGTAGCCGGCTGTCGGGGTGTAGGTGAAGCCACCGTTGGCGCGAGCGCCAGGGTGCCATGGGCAACGTTCGCGTCGAGGGCGGCCGTCAGCGGATCGCTGTCCGCATCGGTGTCGTTGGCGAGGACGCCCGGGGCAGCCACCACCAACTGGGTGCTCTGGTTCGTGCTGTAGGTGTCTGCCACGGCCACTGGGGCGGTGTTGCCGGCGCCGGGGTTCGCCAGAGCGGCGATCTCCGAGGCAGACAACGCGCTGGCATACACGCGAGCGTCGTCGAGCAGGCCCCGGAACCAGCGGGTGTTGTCGCTTTGAGCCCCAAGACTCAGAGGGACGGCATTGGTCGCGATCGCGGCCGGTCCCGGTAGGGCCGCCCCCTCCTGCGTGCCGTTGATATACAGCCGGATGGACGTGCCGTCATAGGTGGCCGCAATGTGCATCCAGGCCGTGTCGTTGAGCGGATAGAAGCTCGTCGAGTTGATTCGATACGTGTCGCCAGAGGCCACCTGATTGAGCCGAACGAAGACCCGCCCGGCATTTGACAGGGATAGCTCATAGCCATTGATCGAGGCGTTCGTAGCCTTCTTCAGGACATCCTGGGTCGTGTTCACGGTGACAGCCGGCCGGATCCAGGCCGACAGGGTCAGCCCGGTAGTCAGGTCGAGGCTGTTGGCGTCGGCCACGCTCACCCACTGGCTGGTGCCGTTGAGCGAGATGGCCTGGCCGACTCGGCCGGCCACGAAGGTCGGCGCCCCCTGCGGAGTCCCGTTGTTGTTGTTGCCGGAACTGTCGAGCACATTGCCGTCCATGGTCCACCAGCCGCGCGGCGTGGTGGAGCGTGACCGTCAGCGACACGGTCACGATGTTCGAGTTGGCCGTGCCGTCGTTGGCGTGGTAGGTGAAGCTCGATGGTCCGGTGTAGCCCGCGGTCGGGGTGAACGTGAAGCTGCCGTTCGGATTGAGCGTCAGCGAGCCGTTGCTGGCGGTCGGTATTCGAGGACCGCCGTCAGCGGGTTGTTGTCGGCATCGGTGTCGTTGGTGAGGACGCCCGGGGCGGCTACCGTCAACGGCGTGTTCTGGGGCGTGCTGTAGCTGTCGGCCACGGCCACCGGGGCGGTGTTGCCGGACCCGGGCGCCGCGTGCACGGTGCCCGTGCCGGAGTCGGTGAACGTGCTCGCCGGCGATCGGCAGGAAGACCCAGTCGTAGGTCGTGGCGTGGAGCGTGAGCTTCAGGATGCCGAACGTCTCGTCGTTGCTGACTGCGCTGGTGGGCAGGAGCGTGCCGAGGCCATGGTGCGCCTCGCCGCCGGTCCCGACCGTGAACTGCCGGATCCCGTAGGTCGGGTCGGCGACAGGCGGATCCGCCAGGGCAGCGCCCGACTTCATCGGCACCGTGCGCTCGTAGATGTGGTCGTGGCCGTCGAGCAGGATGTCCACGCCGGCCGCGTAGAGGTCGTCCCACAGCGGCTGCATATTCTGCTGATCGGTCGCGCCGGAGCTGTAGCGCGGCTTGTGCCAGATGGCGATGACGTTCTTGGTGCTGTTGGCGGCGAGGTCGGCCTCGAGCCACACCTCCTGGGGCGAGCCGGCGGCGCAGCCGTTGCCGCCGTCGAAGAGCGTGCACTCGCTGTCCAGGTTGACGACGTGCCAGTTGCTGCCCGCGATGTCGTAGCTGTAGTAGCGCTTGCCGCCGGCGTCGGTCGCGTTGGCGCCGAAGTACCCGAAGTAGCCGGCGAGGCTATTGGTCACGCCGGCTCCCCAGTCGTGGTTGCCTGGGACCGGCCGCGTTCGACTCTTGATCGGGGTGCTTCCCCATGGCGTCGGCGCGTAGCAATTCGTGAACTCCGCGGCCGTGCCGTTGGGATAGACGTTGTCACCCGTGGTCCAGATCGCGCCCTGGATCCCGTCGATGAGGTTGCCCGTGTCGTTGTCGGTCGTGACAGCACACGAGGCGATGTCGCCGGTCCCGACGAAGACCGGATCGGCGCTCGCGGCGGTATTGAAGGTCCAGGTCGGGCCGGTCGTCGTGGTCGTGCCGTCGTTGACGGTGACGTACCACTCGAACCGTTGGCCGGCGCCGATGTTCGACCAGGTCGTGGTCGAATTGGTGCCCGACGCGACGCCCGTGTTCTGGGCGATCTGGGCGAAGTTGCCGCTGGCGTACGGTCGACCGAAGTACGTCACGGTCAGCGGGTTGGCGTCGGGATCCGACACGCCGACGCTGAGGGTCGGCGAGGTGACCGCGCCGCTGGAGCCGTTGGTCGGCGCGTTGAGCGTCGGCGCATTCGGGGGCCCACGACGGCGGCCAGCGCCGCGATCTCCGAGGCGGACAACGCACTCGCATACACGCGGGCGTCGTCGAGCAGGCCCGTGAACCAGCGGGTGTTGTCGCTCTGGGCGCCGAGCGATAGCGGCAGGGTGTTGGCCGTGATGGCGGCCGGTCCCGCCACGGCGGTCCCGTTGGACGCCGTTGATGTACAGCCGCATGGTCGTCCCGTCATAGGTGGCGGCGACGTGCATCCAGGCCGTGTCGTTGAGCGGGTAGTCGGTGGCCGAGTTGATCCGGAAGGTGTCGCCCGAGGACGCCTGGTTGAAGCGAACGAAGACCTTGCCCGCCGCCGACAGCGAGAGCTCGTAGCCGTTGACCGCGGTCCCGGTCGTGCTGGCCTTCTTGATCAGGTCCTGGGTCGTGTTCACGGTGACAGCCGGCCGGATCCAGGCCGACAGGGTCATCCCGGTAGTCAGGTCGAGGCTGTTGGCGTCGGCCACGCTCACCCACTGGGTGGTGCCGTTGAGCGAGATGGCCTGGCCGACTCGGCCGGCCACGAAGGTCGGCGCCCCCTGCGGAGTCCCGTTGTTGTTGTTGCCGGAACTGTCGAGCACATTGCCGTCCATGGTCCACCAGCCGCGCGGCGTGGCCGGTACGGTGACCGTCAGTGAGACGGTCACGATGTTCGAGTTGGCGGTGCCGTCGTTGGCGTGGTAGGTGAAGCTGTCGGGACCCGTGTAGCCCGCGGTCGGGGTATAGGTGAAGCCACCGTTGGCGTTGAGCGCCAGGGTGCCGTGCGTGACGTTCGCGTCGAGGATCGCCGTCAGCGGGTTGCTGTCCGCATCGGTGTCATTCGTCAGGACCCCAGGGGCGGTGACGGTAAGCCCGGTGTTCTGGGGCGTGCTGTAGCTATCGGCCACCGCGACGGGTGCGTTGTTGGAGGCAGGCGGTGCGGCGTGGACCGAGCCCGTGCCCGAGTCCGTGTAGGTCCCGGCGGCGATTGGCAGGAACTTCCAGTCGTAGGTGGATGCGTGGAGCGTGAGCTTCAAAACGCCGTAGGTGGAGGCCGTGCTGCGCGCTTCGCTCGCGGTCAGAATCGTGCTGTAGCCGCTGGCGGCCGCCCCACCGGTCCCGACGACGAACTCGCGCAACCCGTACGTTAGATCGACGACCGGTTGACTCGCTGGCGTCGCTCCCGACTTGATGGGCGCGAACCGCTCGTAGTGGTGATCATGGCCGACGAGCGCGATGTCGACGCCCGCGGCATAGAGGTCATCCCATAGCGGCTGCATCGTCTGGTAGTTGGTGACGCCCGAGCTGTATCGCGGCCTGTGCCACACGGCGATGACATTCTCGGTGCTGTTGGCGGCGAGGTCTGCCTCGAGCCACAGGTCCTGAAGCGAGCCGGCGGTACAGCCGTGCCGCCGTCGACCAGTTGGCACTCACTATCCAGGTTGACGACGTGCCAGTTGCTGCCCGCGACGTCGTAGCTGTAGTAGCTCTTGCCGCCGGAATCGGTCGCGTTGGCGCCGAAATAGGCGAAGTAGCCGGTCGGCGATTGAGTGTTCCCGTACTCCAGTCGTGGTTGCCGGACGGGTCGTGTGCGGGCCTTGATGGCGCCGCCCCACGACGGCTCGTAGCAATTCGTGTAGTTCGCTGTGGTACCGTTGGGATACACATTGTCGCCGGCAGTCCAGACGTTGCCCTGGATCCCGCTGATCACGGCGGCAGTGGCCTCATCCTGTGATCTGGTGCAATCTGCGATGTCACCCGCTCCGACCAACACCGGATCGGCGCTCGCGATCGTGAATGTCCAGGTCGGGCCGGTCGTCGTGGCGGTGCCATCGTCGACCGTGGCATACCACTGGAACGTTGGACCGGCGCCGATGTTCGACCAGGGTGTAGTCGTCGTCGCCCCTGAAGCGACGCCTGTGTTCTGGGCGATCTGGGCGTACGTACCGCTGGCGAACGGTCGCCCGAAGAAGGTCACGGTAAGCGGATCGGCGTTCGGATCGGACACGCCGACGCTTAGCGTGGGCGACGTGCCGATTCCGCTTGCCCCGTCGGTCGGGCGTTGAGCGTCGGCGCGTTTGGCGGTTGTTGACCGGCGGATCGAACCCGGCGACCCAAGTCGGCGGATTGGCCGCGGGAAGAGCCGTGCCGCCGACGCCGCCGGCGATGGAGTTTCCGACGGTTGTGCCGCTGACTTCGTTCATGCCCCAGCGCCCGATCAGACCAGTGCCTGACGTGAGTTCGGCGTCTTTGCTGGCCTGGATCTCTGCCTGGGTTCGAGCGACGTTCCAGACGCGGACCTCGTCGATCACCCCGAGGAAGAAGCCTGCAGCGACGCCGGTCGACGTCATCGCGGTACCGATCCCAGCGTGCTGGATGCTGTCATTTCGCGGCGGCTCGTTGACCACCAACGTGCCGTCGAGATTGCCGTCAAGGTAGAGCTTCCAGGTGCCGTCATAGGTGGCCGCCACGTGATGCCATACGTTGCTGGTGACGGCCGTATTCCCGATGATCGAGTGATTGAGCCCGCTTGCCCCACTTCCGGCCACCGCCTCCTCGAAGTCGGCGGCAAGCCTGTTGGTGCCGGTGTCGATGCCAAGGAACCAGTTCATGTCGACGTTGGTCCCGTCACCTTCGCCACGCCCCTTGGTGACGATCGGAACCACGCTTAGCAAGCCCCCTCCACCAGCTGCGGACGTGGTCGTGGTGGCTCCTGTACCGGTACGCCTGATCCAGGCTTCGAGGGTAAAGGTGCTCAGGCCCAGGCTTGGTGCGGCGCCGAAGGTGACGTGGTCGTTGGTGCCGTCAAACTGCAGGGCGTTGCCCGCCGCCGCCAAGACGGTGATCGGCGCAGCGGCCGGTTTCGTCGGCCTCTTGGTGGCGCCGGGACTCACGGACGCGGAAGGCGACACAGCCTTGATCCCGGGCAAAGTCGGGCGTCGTGGCGAGTCTGCAGCGCCCGGTGACGCGGTCGGCTGTGCGATCGGCGCGGGAGGAGGAGTCGGCCGCGGGGAACGCGTCGCAATGGGAACTGCGGTTGGCTCAGGCGTCGCGGACGGGGTGGGAGCGGGGGTTGGCTCAGGCGTCGCGGACGGGGTCGGAACCGGACTCGGCGTTGCGGATGGTTCCGCGCTCGGGGTGACGACTGCACTCGGGTCGGGACTGGGATCTGCTGCCGTCACGGAAACCGGCGCCATCACGGCGGCCACCATGAGGAGTACCTGTCCAACGACCATGAGACGGACGGCCGCTCGGCGGCCATGGGAATGCTGGCGTCGCACGAATCCTCCCCCTCTCCAGCAATGCGGACGGAGGCGCCACTGGGGGCGGGGCCGTTTCGTTGCGGGAGTCACTCGAGGAGGCCTGGTCGAGATGACGGTCACCACCGAGTTCGGCGAAAGTACTACTCCCGTTAACGTTGCACAACCCAATCGCAACATTTCCATGCGATGCAGCGTGAGATTCGGGCAGAACGGTGTCTAAACGCACCGGCATCTGACGGGCTGGGTAGGATGACGGGGTGCACCCATCCTCCATCCAGCCGGCTGTCGAAGGTCGGTCGCGTCGATCGCTCGTATTCGCGGCGCTCGCGCTTGTCTGGATGGGGGCGATCTTCTATGTTTCGTCCGGACCGGTCCCGCCGGTCGTCCCGGACCCCGCCTTGGATCTCATCGCGAAGAAGGTCGGCCACTTCGTGGCATACGCCCTCCTCGCGGTGCTTTGGTGGCTCGCCTTTCGCAGCGAGGCGGCCGCCCGGACCGCACTCGCCGTCGCGTTCGCCATCACCGTCGGCTACGCGGCGTTCGACGAGATCCACCAAGCGTTCAGCGCCACACGACATCCGTCGGTCATCGACGTTGCGATCGACACATCCGGCGCGCTGATCGGGTTATGGGCCGTCGTCCGCTGGTTCGGGCGACGACCGTAGCGACAGCAGAGTTCCTACCTCGACCGGTGTGACTAGCCTGGCGGCTGAGACCCGGTCGACGTCGCCACCGCCTGACGGCCCGTTCCGGCAGCCTCACCACCGTAGGCCGCGTAGTAGTCGTACTGATAGGCCGCACCGGGATCGATCCGGTTCAGCACCACGCCGAGCACGCGCGCCCCGGCCCGCGCCACTGCGTCCTGCGCGCTCAGGACCGTGCCGCGGTGCGTGCGGCCCGCGTCGACCACGAAGAGCGTTCCGTCAGTCATGGAAGCCAGGATCACAGCGTCGGTCACGGCTTGGACCGGCGGGCTGTCGATGACGACGAAGTCGGCCGCATTCGACATCTCCTCCAGGATCGCGGACATCCGCTTCGACCGCAGCAACTCGGCGGGATTTGGTGGAAGCGGGCCGGTCGTGATGACCCGGAGGTTGTCCTGCTCCGTCTCCTGGGCCACGTCCGCTTGACCCGGCGCATCCGTCCGAAGCAGCGCCGAGAGGCCAATGCTGTTGGGAAGATTGAACATCTTGTGGATCCCTGGCTTGCGGAAGTCCGCGTCGAGCAGGATGGTCAGATGACCAGCCTGAGCCATCACGACGGCCAAGTTCGCCGCCGTCGTGGTTTTGCCCTCGCCGGGGCCGGCGCTGGTCACGAGCACCGTCTTCAGCGGCGCGTCCACGCTCGCGAACTCGGTGTTGGTGCGCAGGGAACGGTACGCCTCGGCGACCGGCGAACGTGGATACAGGATCGTTGCGAGTCGGTAGATCTCGTTGCGGTCCTTGCCGCCCTTCATCTTGGAGATAGCCCCGAGCGTCGGCAGCCCGAGCACGCTCTCGACGTCGTCCGCGGACTTCAGGCTGTCATCGAGGTGCTCGAGGACAAAGATGAATCCAAGGGCGATCAAAAGGCCCAGCAGTGCGGCGACCAGCGTATTGAGGAGGATCCGGGGTGCTGAGGGTTCCGTGGGCGGCGACGCTGGGTCGACGATCGTGAGCAGATTCGCTCCGCTGTTGGACGAGAACCCGAGGATCGTGGCGTAGGTCTGCCGCAGCGTGACGATACGGCCCTGGAGCGCCTGTAGCAGCTGTTCGTCGGCCGCCGTGCGCTCGGGGAGATTGGTCAGGCGCTGGATCTCGTCCTGGGTGTCCTGGATCTGCTGTTGGGTCGCCGCGAGATCCGCATCGATGAACTGTTGCACCTGGGTGTCTCGGCCGGCGATGGCAGGCGATGCGGCGATCATCTCGGCCGCGAGCGCGTTGGCGAGCGCCGCGGCCCGTACCGGATCTCCGTCTTCCACGGTCAGGTGGACGAGGATCGAGTCGCGCGGCGCCTCGGCCGTGACTCGCCGCCGGAACGAATCCAACGTCGACGACAAGCCGCTCTTCGTGATCACCAACTCAAGCAACGGATCGGTCGTCGCGAGTTCTGCATACGTCTGCGAAAGCCGCTGACTGGCGAGCAGTTGGTTGTAGTCCGGATTGGCAGCCTGGGCACTCTGTCCCACCAGGAGGGTGACCTCACCCTCGTAGACCTTGGGTAGCGCGCTCGAGACGAGGAAGGCCGCACCGCCTGCCAGCAGCACACTCGCAAGCAAGAGCCACCACTTGGAGCGTACGGTCCGGATCTGTTGGCGGAGTCCCATGAGCTAGCGGCTTGTCCTTTCCTGAGGCCGTTGCGGCCCGCGCAGTATAGGTTCGGGCGAAACGGTCAGTTTGCGGGGGCACCCGCCGGTACATACCCCAGGTCGAACTCGAGGTCCTGATCGAACGACGTCGTCAGGCTCGCCACATTGCCCTTGACCTCCAGCCCTGGACTCGCCGAGACGATCCGAGCGCCGCTTGGGGCGTGGACCGTGACCGCGAGCGGGCCAGGCAGCAGGCCCGGCTGCTTCTGGATCGTCAGGTGGTAGCGACTCTCCGTGGGATCGACGTCTGCGGTGTATGGGCTCGTCCAGACGTAGCGAAGCGTGCCCCTTCCTGGCGGGATCATCAGGTAGGTCCCGATGACGGTGCGCCCGGCCTCCACCTCGACGACCGCTGGTGCCGTGAGGATATCGAATGTCCCACCCGACACCGATTCCACACGACTGCGCTCCGGCGCGAGCAGTCGGAAGTACATGCCAAGGATCCGCAGATCTTCATGCTCGGGAAGGGCGCGATACGGTCTCCCGATCTCCGTATCGATCGGGTTCTCCCAAGTCACCTCGAGCGTGTTCAGCGCGTTGCCGAGTTCATCGATGACGACGTCCAACTGGAGATGTCGTGTCGCGATCGCGTTGATCTTGGACGCTGGCACGACGTTCGAATCGACCGGGTAGACGAAGTCCCCCGGGTCCTGGCGCACGGCGCCGTCGAAGCCGCTGTCGGCCGCCAGAGCCTGATCGGCCGGGTCCTTGAACCACGCCAGCAGCAACCGTTGCGACCGGAAGGTATCCACATGACCGAGCACTTCGCCCCACTTGCTGGGTGGGAGTGCGAGCAGCCGTGCGAAGAGCTCGTCGGCGAAGGCCGACAGGAACGCTTTGCGGTTCTCACCTGGCAGCGGAATGCGGGTGAGCTGCAGGGTCTTGAGGGTGGTTTCGCCTGAACCGATGGTGGCGTCATATGCGGGAACCGTGATAGGCCCGGTGACCTGGAGGATCTCATCGATGGTGTGGGTGGTGATCCCGAGCACGCCATCGATGTCCAGATCCCCGGACTCGATCCCGTACAAACGGGCCGCGTCCTGGGCGCTTTTCGGAAAGTCCGGGGACCAATTCGCATCGGCCAGTTGCCACGACTGGTCGGGGCCAAGGAGGTAGTTGACCAACTCCTCGGGTGGCTGGACGAACGGATGACCGGTCGGCCCGTCGAGCAGGAACACGTCACGAAAGTCGTGCTCGGTCAACTGACCCTGGTCGAAGACCAGGATCCCGTAGCTTCCGGTGAATCCCCCCGTGGGCCGGATCTCGGCGGGATTCTGTGTCAGCACGAGGTAGCGGCGAGGGGCGTCCCATCCGAGGATGGACGGCAGCCGCGCACTCGCCACCACATAGGCGTCCAGGAGAGGCAGGTAGGTGTCGATACGCTGGGCCATAGCGGCGCGGGCGCTCTCGACCGGACCGATCAGCCCTGCCGGGACCGTCGCAAGCGTGGTCTTCGCGGCGGTCAGGGCGGACTGCGCTGCGACGGCGTCCTGGCGAGTCGTGGCCATCAACTCCACAAGGCGGGCAAGGGAGGAATCCGCGCCGGACCCGTCCGCCGAACGCTCCTTGATCTCGACGAAGCGGCGGCCGATCGCCAATCCCGGGTCAGCCGCGGCAAGGAGCTGCTTGCCCGCGGTGACGATGGCGTCAGCGCCGCGAACGTTGTCCCTCGTCGGAGGCAGGGTCCGCACGAGCCCGAGCAAGGGATCGTCGAGGAGGCTGGCCAGGCGGTCGAGGCGGGCGCGCGCGGCGGCGATGTCGCGATCCAGGCCATCGAGCAACGGTCCGTCGACGTCCAGGCCAGCGGCCTGCACGCGGCCCGCGACACTGACGACGTCGGCCTGCAGCGATCGTGCCTCGTCGAGCGCCGGGAGGTACCGATCGACGGCGAGCCATCCCCCGACGGCGGCGAGGGCCAAGACGGCCACGACGGCCGTCAGCAGCAGGACGCGACGTCGTCTGATCGAGCGGCGTCGACGTCGCCGACCGGGCAGGACGCTCACGATGCCGGGTAGGCGATGACGATGAAGCGGGGATCGGTCGGCTCTTCAGATGTCGATGTCTGGACCGTCAACTGCTCCGTCGGCGTCGGGTCGGTGTAGGAGATCGCGTTCCAGGGCGCCTCGGGCACGATTCTGGCGATCTCGTACGTTCGACTGGTGCCATCGACCAGGGTCAGCACGATCCGATCGCCCACCTGCGCCTGCCACAACGACTGCAAGAGTCCGGCTCGGGCGTGACCGTAGACGTAGATATTGGTGCCGCCACCGGGCCAGCCCGACCCCGGGTAATGCGCGGCTCGATCCAGCGGCGCATCGATCCCGTCACCGTCCACGATCGGCAGATCGATCCCCAAGCGTTCGACTTGGATGCGCTCGGCACGGATCCCCGTGGCGCCCGACACCGACCCGGTCGACGACCCGGGGCCCGGCGATGCGACGCCCGCTGAAGCGCTCGGGTTCGCGACGGAGGGTTCGTCGCCGATCGGCGACCAGCCGCTCAACGCAAGCGACACGCCGGCCCCCACGGCGATGACGAGGGCGATCATCCCCAGCGAGGTGAGCATGCGCCGACCTCGCGGAAGACTCACCGCGTCCTCATGAACGGCCCGGGATCCTGTCGGCTGGCCGTTGCGCTCGTTTCAGCGACGCGGTTGCGCCCAACGGCGAAGGATCAGTCCACTACCGGCCAGGACGGCGAGCAGCGCAACCAGTGTGCCGCTCGGGTCCGGGGCGGTGGACGTTCGTGGCAGCTCTACCGAGGTCCGGACCACCGTCGAAGCGAGCGAAATACGCACTGACGTGTCCCAGGACCGCGAGATGCTCCCTCGAACCTTGTGCTCATCGCGGTCGCGATCCTTATCGCGATCCTTGTCGTCATCGTCGTCGTCGTCTGTCATCGTCGTCGTCATCGTCATCGTCCTTGGTCGAGACGCGGACGGTTATCGTCCCACTGACAGCATCGGCCTTCGCCTTGATGACGCGCTCCCCCGGCTTGCAGGCGAACTTGACTTTCGTCGTCGCGACGCCGCTCTTGTTCGTGTTCGACTGCTTGGGGGCGATCTTGTCCTTCTTCGAGGGTGACGACTTGAAGGACCACTTCACCGGCCCGCTCTTCGCGATGGGATTGCCCTGGGCATCGCGGACCGTAGCCTTGAACGTGACCCACTCGCCGCATTCGATGGTCCCGCGCGGCCCGCTGATCGTGACGGTGGCAGGAGTCTGCTTCCAGTACGCCGACGCCGCACCGGCCACGGCCAACGCCAGGAAGATGCCGGCGAGGCCTCCGACGATGCGTCTACGGCTGCGGTTCATGGGCCCCCTGTAGGAAGACGTCACGTGCGCGCGGGCACGGACCCACCGCTGTGGCAGGCACACCATACACCTCATCGAAGCGACCGCAACCCACGGAGCCTGCGCTCAACCGGCGACGACGCTACCTCGCTCGGCGATCGCCCAGGCCGCTCCAACCACGATGATCCCGATGATGACGACGGCGATCAGCGGACGCACCCACGCCCGTCCATCCCGGCGACGTCCGTGTGCGCTACCTGGCGAGCGGTTCGCCGACCGGGGGACGTACTCGCCAGGGCGGGCCGCCCGGAGGCGCTGGATCGGCGAGGCGAGCAATGCCCCCGCGTACCCTCGCTCGGGCGGGATGGTGCTCGCCGCTTCCGCTGCCGCGGTCGACGTCGGTACCCCTGCCGTTGCCGTCGCCGTCGCCGTCGCCGGGAAGCGATCGCATGCAGCGAATCCGTCGGAAAGGCAGAACGACCCCTGGTGGGGGAGGCCGACCTTCACCGGCTTGGAACCGGCAAAGCAGCGGTGTCCGGGCGCGGCGAACATGAAATGCGTCGCCGCATCATCGGGCAACCCCAGAAACGGGCACGCGACCGGGGAGCCGGCGGCCGCGGTGGGAACCACCAGCGGCGCGGACAACCCGGGTTGTCCTTGGACCGGTTCCCTCGGCTCCACCATGGCCGGAATACTAGGCCGGCCTTGCGTAACCGTCCGGAGCGCGTACTCGAGCAGCCAGATCGCCGCAGCCGCCAAGGCCCAGAAGGTCGGAAGCAGGACGATGTCGAACGTCGGCGCGAGGCGGATGGCCCCGACGACGATCACGGCGACCGCGCCGAGGACCAGGGGCCCGCGGGACGACCGGGGCTGCGACTCGCGCAGGCGCCGGCTGACGTGGATGGCCACGACGGACATCACCCCGCTCCAGATGGCGATCTCCCACAAGACGCGGGAATTGGTTTCGAGCCGGGTCGGACCGGCCGCAGCGTTCGATGCCTGGACGAACACCCAGGCGAGCGACACGGAGACCACGAGCCAAACGAATCCAGCGATCGTGGATCCCTTGGTCCCTTCGGCCGGGATGGTCGACGCTGTGCTCATGGGCCCTTGGGAACACCTTTGCGCGTCCGGTACTCACCCAGCGGCTTGACGCATTGTCCCCCACAGGCCGACCGTCAGACCGAGCGAGCGCCCTCGACCGCGTCTGGTCGGGCGACCGGGAACGCGACCCGTTCCGGCGATTGGGTCGTACCGTCAGGCCTGGCGCGGAATACAGGCTCGCGCCCGTCCGCCACCGCGATCGACGCGGCGACGAACCCGTCGAACAGCGGGTGCGGCCGCTCGGGCCGCGACTTGAACTCCGGGTGGAACTGGCTCGCCACGAACCACGGGTGGTCCTTGAGCTCGACGATCTCGACGAGCCGCCCGTCGGGCGACTGGCCGGACAGCAGCATCCCGGCTCCTTCGAGGATCTGGCGATACCGGTTGTTCACCTCGAAGCGATGGCGATGCCGCTCGTAGATGATCTCCTCGCCGTACACCGCGGCCGCCTTCGAGCCGGGCGTGAGGCGCGCCGGGTACAGCCCGAGCCGCATCGTCCCGCCCTTGTCCTCCATGTCGCGCTGGTCGGCCATGAAGTCGATGACCGGGATGCTCGGTGAACATGTCGAACTCGGTCGAGTTGGCGTCGCGCGACCCGACGACATCGCGGGCGAACTCGATGACGGCGCACTGGAGGCCGAGGCACAGACCGAGGTACGGGATGCGCTGCTCGCGGGCGTGGTGGGCGGCGAGGACCTTGCCCTCGATCCCGCGATGACCGAAGCCGCCGGGGACGAGGACGCCGGCGACACCATCGAGCGCGGCCGCGACGTTGTCCGCGGTCAGCGCCTCCGAGTCGACCCAGCGGACCTTGGCGTCGACCCCATGCGCCCAGGCCGCGTGGCGGAGCGCCTCGGTGACGCTGAGGTAGGCGTCGGGCAGCTCGATGTACTTGCCGACGAGGGCGATCTCGAGCGACGGCTTGGGGGCCTTGATGCGCTCGACGAGGGCGCGCCAGCTCGCGAGATCCGGCTCGACGTTCGGGTCGCCGAGACCGAGGTCGCGGACGATGAGCCGGCCGAGCCCGGCCTCCTCGAACAGGATCGGGCATTCGTAGATCGTCGCGGCGGTCTCGGCCGGGATCACGGCCTCGCTGGCGACGTCGGTGAACAGCGCGATCTTGTCGCGGATCTCGTCGCTGACCGGGTGGTCGGAGCGGAGGACGATGATGTCCGGCTGGATGCCGATGCCGCGCAGCTCCTTGACCGAGTGCTGCGTGGGCTTGGTCTTGAGCTCACCCGTGGCGGCCAGTGCGGGGAGCAGCGTGACGTGGACGTACAGGACGTTGGCGCGGCCGACGTCCTTGCGCATCTGGCGGATGGCCTCGAGGAAGGGCAGCGATTCGATGTCGCCGACGGTCCCGCCGACCTCGACGATCACGACGTCCGGGTCGCCATCGCGCGCGACGCGCCCGATGCGCTCCTTGATCTCGTTGGTGATGTGCGGGATGACCTGGACCGTGCCGCCGAGGTAGTCGCCGCGGCGCTCCTTGGCGATGACCGCCTGGTAGATCCGGCCCGTGGTGACGTTGCTCAGCTGGGACAGGTTGGCGTCGATGAAGCGCTCGTAGTGACCGAGGTCGAGGTCGGTCTCGGCGCCGTCGTCGGTGACGAAGACCTCGCCGTGCTGGTAGGGCGACATCGTGCCCGGGTCGACGTTGATGTACGGGTCCAGCTTGAGGATCGAGACACGGAGCCCCCGTGCCTTGAGGATCCTCCCGACGCTGGCGGCGGTGATGCCCTTACCGAGACTGCTCGTGACGCCGCCGGTCACGAAGACATACTTCGCCATGGGTCGAGGTTCCTCCGGGGTTTTTCTGATGCTACAGAATCTCGGCCCCGGACGCGAATTCGGGGGCGTCCGCGGGGGCGCGTGGGTCCGTGGCGGGGTCGCGGCCGTGCGGCCGTGGTCCGTGGCCGTCCCGTGGACCGTGCGCGAGTGCCCACGTCCTCCGCCGAGGCTGGACCCCGATGCGTCCGCCAAGTCCGGTACATACCTTTCGGCGTCGTGGAACATGACGTGTGACGATCTCGACTGGGGCGCTTGACCGAGCCCCCTCAGGCTTCGAACGTAACGCCTGAGGTGCCATCTGACGGCAGACCGTAGACGGCGCTTTGGTCCTACCGAGTTCGTAACACGTGATGTTCCATGGCGGTCCCGTGGGTCCGTGGCCGTGCCGTTGGTCCGTGGCCGTCCCGGAGCTGTGCCCCAGGTGCACGAAACCGGCACGCCATGGCATCCGGGTGCCGCGCTCTGGCGGGGCCATTCGGATCTGTGCGGCCGATGCACGAAACCCGCGCGGCATTGCGGCGGATGCACGTTCTGACCACAGGCCGGGCGAAAATCGTGTGTCGGATGCACGAAGCCCGCGACGGCATTGCGGCGGACGCACGTTCGGACCACAGGCCGGTCGAAACCGTGTGTCGGATGCACGAGATCGGAGACACCGGCCGTCGAGGCCGGGAATCTGTGCCGCTTCGTGCATCGGATGCGAGGTCTCGACAGATTCGAGCGGTGCTGCCATGCCGGCCGGACGTAACGTGCATCTCGCGCAGGGGTCGACGGCGGCGGGACCATGAAGGAGGCACGGATGGAGTTCACGGATGTCGTCATGCGGCGTCGTGCCGTTCGGCGCTTCGAGGAAGGTGGCGTCGAGCGCGACGTGATCGAGCGGATCGCGCGGCTCGCGCAGCGGACGCCGTCGGCCGGGTTCAGCCAGGGCCAGCGGCTCGTCGTGGTGACCGAGCCGGCGGCGCGCCGCGAGGTCGCGCGGATCTGCGGCGAGCAGGAGTACGAGCCCGACTTCGGCCCGTGGATCAGCGAGTGCGCCGCCCAGTTCATCCCGTGCGTCAGCGAGTCGATCTACCACCGCCGCTACCAGGAGCCGGACAAGATCGATCCCGGATGGCTCGGAGATCGCGTGGCCGGTCCCGTACTGGTGGGTCGACGTCGGCGCGACGATGCAGAACATCATGCTGGCCGCCGCGAACGAGGGCCTGGGTTGCGGGTTCGTCGGGACGGACGACCTGGCGGCGCTTCGGGCCTACCTCGGCATCCCGGACGAGTTCGTGCCGATCGGGGTCATGCCGGTCGGCCGGCCGCTTCCCGACGTCCGGTCACCGAGCCTCAAGCGCGGCTGGGTGCCATTCGAGGAATTCGCCCGATGGGAGCGCTGGGACTAGCGCCGTGACGGCGTCGGCAAAGGGCGTCACGGCCCGGTAGGTCGCGGCGGCCAGGCGCCCGGGGGCGGATCGACGAGGCCCTCGCCCCACGCCTCCGGGCCACAGAAGTACCCGTTCGGAGGCGGGGCACCGGCCGGCACCGCCGGCAACGACGCCGGGATCCGCCCGCCACGCCTCGAGCGTCGACGCAAGCCACGACTCGATCTCGCTGAATGACGTCCAGCGGTGGAACGGCCAGCCCGCCTCGAGGCAGATCCGCTCCAGGGAGCGCTTGGCGAACACGATGTCGCTGTAGCCGCCGGCGTATCGATCGCTCTCGCCGTCACCGATGAACAGGACCTGACGACCGGCCGCTCGGTGGGCGAGGACGCGCTCGCGCTTGCAGGTGCCGCACACGAAACAGCGCGGGTGGCCGTTCGGGAACTCGATCGACGCCCGGCGCCCCGTGAACATGGTCCGGGCGGTCACGACGGTCAGCTCGCCCACCCCGAGCGCCTCGAGCGCCGGCTGGATGAAGAAGCCGAACCCGTCCGACACGATCTCGATCGGGAAGACCGGCCGCCTGCGCCCGCCGGACGAACGGCACGAACCCAGGATCGTGGGGCTGCGCGGCCGCGGTCGCCAACAGCGCCGCCGGGTCGGCCTCGACCAGGTCCATCTCCCAGGCCATCAGCCGCCGCGAGCCCATGCCGCCGGCGTCGTACAGCGCCGCGGCCTCCTCCCAGACGCCCGGCACGTGCTCGGCCATGACCATGTCGGTCACGTCGGTCAGGGAGATCGTGCCGTCGTAGTCGATGAGGATGGCCAGCGGCGGCTCCCCGTCACGCAGCGGCGGCACGGGCGGCGCCATGTCCGTGCTGTCCCGATCCTCGCCGGACGACGGCCCGGCCACCGGTCCACTCACCGGCGAACCGCGGAGGGATGTCGCGACGCGTAGCGGGTCAGTGCCACCCCGGCCACGATGATCGCCCCGCCCACGACCTGGGCCGGCCGGATCGGCTCCTGGAGGAAGACGAACGCCAGCACGACCGCCATCGCCGGCACGAGCGACTGGAGGGTGATGACCCGGGTCGGGCCGAGCAGCCGGACCCCGTTGAACACGATGACGTTCGCGAGCGCGGCGGCCAGCAGCCCCGAGTACGCCACCGCCAGGACGATCGGCACGACCTGTTCGGCCTGGGCCGGACCCATCGCCCCGGGCGCCAGCAACTGGCCGAACCCGATCGGGGCCATGACCGCGGTCCCGGCGATCGTCGCCCACGTCGTGAGGACGAGCGGCGAGTGCCGGCGCAGCACCGGGCCGGCGAACGCCGTGTACGTGGCCCAGCACAAGGCGGCCGCCAAGGTCAGCGCGCTGCCGACCAGCGACCCGGTCATCTGGATGCCGACACCCGCGGCGATCACCACCACGACCCCGAGGAACGAGAGGACCGCCCCGGTGAACTTCGCCGGTGTGAGCGTGTCCGCGCCCGCGACGACGGCGAGGACCGCGGTGAAGACCGGTGTCGCGGCGATGAGCAGGGCCGAATCACCGGCCGGGATCGTCTGGAGCCCGACCGTCCACAACATCTGGTACACGCCGAACCCGAGTCCGCCGAGCAGGAAGATGCGACGGACGTCGGGCCGCGGCAACCGAACCGCGCCATCGGACCAGCGCAGGATCGCGAGCAGGGCGACGGACGCCAGACCGTAGCGCAGGAACGTGAACGCGATCGGCGGAAAGACCGTCACCACGTCCTTGACGACGATGAAGTTGCCGGCCCACAAGACCATGACCGCGAGGACCGCGAGCTCGGCCAGCCGGCGATCACCGGACAGACCGACGCCCGCCGGTCGATCGGCGGGCGTCTGGAGGGCGGGTCGGTCGATGGCGCCCGGCGGACCGGCGGCGACGACCGGCGGGCCGGCCGTGGCGCCCGGCGGGCCGGCGGCGCCAGGCGGGCCGGCGGCGACGCCCGCGTCGCGTGCCCGCGAGGCGGGTTCGGGCTCGCTCAGGCGCCGTCGCGGTCGAGCTCGAGGAGCTCCTCGTCCGCCTCCTCGGTCAGCTTCAGCCAGACGAACAGGCCGGCGAGCACGGCGAGCGGGATGACGATGAGCGCGGCGAGCGTGATGCCCAGTGCGACGGCGACGGTCTTGAGAGCCTTCATGTCGATACCTCCGAGGGTGACTGGATCCGGGGCCGGGTCAGGCGCTGGTCGAGCTGGGATCGACGCCGGGAAGGGTGACTGGGTGGCGCAGCCTGGGCGCACGGGCGACCAGCTGGTTGATGTCGTCGCGGGTGAACTCACTCAGCTCGTGGCGGCTGCCCGCCTGGCCACCCATCAGCAACCGGACGACGAACGCGCCGTCCTGCTCGAAGAAGAACACGTCGCGCGGCTTCTGTTCGTCGATGAATCGGCCGAGCACGCGGAACGCGGTCTCGTAGTAGCCGGCTTCGTGGACCGGCGGCGGAGGCGTCCGGCCGCGGCGCAGGGTCGCCTCCTCCATGAACCGGGCGATGTCGTCGTCGAGGAAGGTCAGGGTCTCCTTGACCTGGGTCCCCATCGTCTCGGACCACGTGCCAGCCGACTGGCCCGACACCACGAGACCCTGCACGATGAAGCCGTCGGGGGCCTCGACGAGCAGGACATCCTTCATCCCGCGCTGATCCAGGAAGGCGCCGATGGACCGAAAGACCTCCTCGAAGTCCTGACGCGGGCTTCCTTCGTAGATCCGCATGCGCAGGCGTCCTCCTCAGGACCCGGTGGTCTGGTCCAACAGCCCGCGATCCTTGGCACGGCGCTCGCTCACACGGAAGACCCCGGTGGCCGCGAGTGTAACCAGCGTGCCGGTCGCCAGCAAGGCGATGACGATCGTTGCCGGGTCCGGCGCGGCGGTTCCGGTGACAGTCCGTCCACAGGCTTCCGGGGCCGCCGATGGACGACGGGCCGGTCGGGAAGACCGCGTGACGCACGCCTTCGACCCACCAGGTGAGCGGCGTGACGCAAGCCGACGACCTGGAGCGGCAGTCGGGAGCACCGACAGCGGGAAGACCACCCCGCTCACGAGGAACAGCGCGCCGGCCAGGGCCTCCGGGTACGACCACGACTCCTGGCGCGTCTGGAGGCAGATCGCGGCGAGCAGCAGCCGATGGCGACGATCGCGACGCAGCCAAGGATCAGCGACGACGACGAGCAGCGGCCAGTCCACGACCGCCGGATCGAACGGCACGCCGAGCCACAGCACGCCGACCGCGATCGTGATGAGCCCGCCCATCGTCCCGACCGCCAGACGCGCCACGCCGCGGCCGAGCAGCGTCACGACGAAGTCGCTCGGGCTGACGTAGACGTACTTGAGCATCCGGTAGCGCTCGCGGTCGTCGAGGATCGACCAGGCCGGCCCGGCGATGCCCGCCAACACGATCGCCCAGAGCGCGGTCCCGACGACGACGAACGCTCGATAGGCCGGGTCGGCACCGCCGCTGATGATGTCGAGCATCACGACGAGGATCAGCGCCGCCGACAGCGGCTTGGCGACCGAGTAGATGAAGAACAGGAGCGGGTCGGTCCAGTTGCGCCTCCATCTGCCAGCCCAGTCGGACGGCCGTGCGGAAGGCCTGCCAGTGGTCGCGGGCGTCCTGGCCACGGGCGCGTCGCGGGTCGAAGCCACCCCACGTCGGGCGACCGCGAGGCCGGCGGCCACGGCATCGCTGCCATCCGAGGGTACGGACACGACGGTCATTGCCAGCGCACCGACAAGCGGCCCTCCTGGCGGGCCATGCGCTCGAGCTTTCGGAGCATCCAGCGAGCGGCGCCCAAGGAACACGAACGTCATCGCGACGAGGATCAGCGCCTCGACCTCGGGCGGCGGCGTGCCGACCGGGAACTCGGCACCCACGAACGCCAGCTGGCGCATCGCGTCCAGCCCGACGGCGAGCGGGATCGTGCCCAGGGCGAGCGCCCCGAGGAACCCGAGGCGGGCGACCGGGAAGTTCAGCCCCGACACGAAGTAGACGGGCTCCGTGAAGAGCTGCGTCAGGTGGAACGCCTCACGGCCCCACATGAGGAACAGGCTCGCGAGCATCATCCCCATGCCGTACAGCGCGGCGAGGGTCAGCGACGAAGACCGCGAGCAGGAGCAGCCACTGCTCGACCTCGAACTGGACGGCGTACACGAACGATGCGATGACCAGCACGACGACGGCCCGGGTCGAGCTCATGACCATCCCGCCGAACGCCATCCCGAACAGCACGCTCATGATCGACATCGGGGCCGCGAAGTAGAGCTCCAGGTTGCCCTGGCTCTTCTCCCACCACAGCTGGCTGGCCATCATCCAGATGACGTTCAGCCAGAACGCGGTCATCGCCCCGCCGAGCACGACGAAGCCGATGTACTCCGGCGGCGCCTGCAGCGCGCGATAGACGAACACGAAGGCCGAGGTCGAGAGGAACGGCAGCAGGATCTCGAAGAACACCCACGACTTCTCGCGGAACAGGCCGGTGACGCGCGGGTACGCGCGGCCGCCGACCGCGCGCAGGTTGGTCAGTAGCTCCTGGCGCGGGGTCCAGGCCGCCGCCTCCTGCGGGCTGGCGGTGTGGCGGAACTCGTAGACCGACATCGGTCAGGCGACCTCGGACGCTTCGGCGTCGTCGGTCGTGGCCGTGTCGTCGCTGATGCGGCCGGTCGTCGGCGGGCGACCGGCGCCGTCGGGTCGCGTCCTCTTCGTCGAAGCCCGCGACCGACGAGCTCGACGAAGACGTCCTCGAGGCTCGGCTCCGACTTCTGGAGCGCGAGGATGTGCGAACCGAGACCGCCGAGCGCCCCGACGACACCGCCCAGCGCGGCGTCGTCGACGAGGACGAGGTTGACGGCCACGGTCTGGCGATCGATCGGCCCGCCCTCGATGGCGGCCTGCTTGGCCGATACCACGCCGGGCAGGGCGGCGAGGGCCGCCGGGCCGCCTTGGAGTCGATCGAGCTCGAGGCGGAAGATGGACTCGCGCTGGACCCGCTTCTTGAGCTCGTCCGGCGTGCCGATGGCGAGGATCCGGCCATGGTCGACGATGGCGATCCGGTCGCACAGCTCGTCCGCCTCGGCCATGTAGTGGGTGGTCAGCAGTGACCGTCCGGCCGGGGACCGCCTGCTTCCAGGCCACGACCAGCTCGCGGACCTGGCGGGCGGCGGCGACGTCGAGGCCGAGCGTCGGCTCGTCGAGGAACAGGATCCATGGGTCGTTGAGCAGCCCGCGCGCGATGTTCATCTTCTGGCGCTGCCCGGTGGACAGGGTGCTGACCCGCTGCTCGCGCTCGGCGCCCATCCCGACGGCGTCGATGCAGCTCGTCGACCCGCCGCCAGCCCTCCTTGCGCGGCAGGCCGTAGAACTGGCTGAACATCCAGAGCTGCTCGCGGACCGTGAGGATGCCGTAGCCCGACTGCTCGCCGCCGGCGACCATGTTCATGATCCGGCGGATCTTCTTCTCGTCACGGGACACGTCGAAGCCGAAGATCCGGGCGGTCCCTTCGCTCGGGAGGAGGAGCGTCGTGAGGATCTTGATGAGCGTCGTCTTGCCGGCCCCGTTGGGACCGAGCAGGCCGAAGAACTCACCGGGCGCGACGTCGAGATCGACCTGCTCGAGGGCGACGACGTCGACGGGTTTGACCTTGTAGATGCGGCGCAGGCCGCGCGTTTCGATGGCGGCCGGGCCGGGCGAGGCGGGCATGGGCGTCCCCCGGGTCGGGTCAGCTGGAAGGACGGTGAGGATAGCACCGAGCCGTCGACGGGGCCGTTCTGGGCCGGGCACCCCCGAGCACCGTTGGAACATGACGTGTGACGATCTCAACTGGAGCGCGTGGCTGAGCTCCGTCCAGCCTCAAACGTCACTCCCGACGTGCCACCTGACGGCAGAGCCCGAAGGCGCACCGGGTCCCAGACGAGTTCGTAACACGTGATGTTCCAACCGGCGCGGACCTGCCATGCGCGACGTCCGACTCAGAGGAAGATCAAGCAGTCCCCCTCGGGATCTTCCCCTCGGCCGAGCGCGGCCAGGGCCGCTCGAGTCCCGACGGGAAAGTGGCGGCGGAGCTCCGGCGTCGACCGGACGACTTCCCGGTTGTGACGGCTGTCAAGGACCAGCAGGATGATCCGACGGACGCCAAGGTCCCTGGCCTTGGCCGCGGTTCGACGCTGAACGGCCTGCGCGTCGCCAAGACGGGTCTCGCATTCGACCAGCGCATCGACGAGCCGTCCACCGAGCGTGGCATCCGCGCTGCGCAGGTCGCCCGGTAACGGCATCGATACTTCGGAGCGCCATCGGATCGATGGATGCAGTCGACGGCGAAGCCGCTCGAGCAGCGCGAGGTGCGCCGAGTCTCGGACCGGGGTGGCCACCGGATAGATCCGAAGGGCCAGCTCCTGCCCGAGCATGGCGGCCATCCGCGCCAGGACATCGATATCGACGTGTGGCGCAAGCCCTCGTTCGACCCGCGTCACCTGCGTATGCGAGATCCCGACCAGCGAACCCAACCGACGGGTGCTCAGTCCAGCGGCCATGCGTGCCTGCCGGAGTTCCTCGCCGGTTCGGAGGAGGAGGCTTCGGCCGCGCCTTGCCCCGCGCTGCAGGGCCGTTTCGTGGGTAGGCATCGAGACCAGCGTGGCGCCAGGGTCTTCGCTGCGCCTTATCCGAGCCTGCACCGCGACGTATCGGTCGCCGCGCACGCGGGTCGGTGGCGCGCACGCGGGTCGGTGGCGCGCGCGGGGTCGGTCGGCGCGCACGCGGGTCGGTCGGCGCGCACGCGGTCGGTCGGCGCGCACGCGGGCGGCCCGCGCGCGGTCGGTGGCGCGCACCGTCAGTTGGAACATCATGTGTGACGATCTCGGTAGGAACCCGGCGAGAGTAGCGGCGTAACGTGGCCCTACGGCCTCGTTTGGCACCCAGTGCGTGCCATTCGGGGATTGCCAGACGGCTCCGGCGGAGTCCGTAACGTGTTATGTGCCACAGCGTGGCCGAGGTGGGCTACCCGGTCCGGGACGGGCTACCCGGGCCGCGGGCGGCCACACGGGCCGCGGGCGGGGCGGCCGATCCGGACCGCGGGCGGGCCGTGGCCGGCGCGGGGCTGCCCGGGCCCGCGCGGGCTACTCGGGCCGCGGACGGGCCAGACCGGTCGTGGGCAGGTTCCACATGGAGCATGGGACGGGCACGCCGGATCGGCGTCGCGACTAGCCGGATGAGAGCCGGGCCGCCAGCTGTGCCGCCACGCGGGCGTCGTTGATGATGAGGGCCGTATTGGCGCGCACGGAATCGCCTCCGGTGAGCTCCGCGATGCGGGCCAGCAACCAGGGGGTCAGCGCCGGTCCACGGACACCGGCCGTCTCGGCGTCGGCGATCGCGCGCTCGACGGCGTCCCGGACGACGTCATCGGCGAGTGCCACGTCCCGGGGAACCGGCACGCACACGAGCACGCCGCTCCCGAGCCGGAGCCCGAGATGCGCCCCGACCACGGCGGCGGCACCGGCAACGTCATCGACCGCATGTGGCGCCGGGATCCCGGCCGACCGAGCATAAAACCCGGGCAACTCCACCTGCCCGACCGCGATGACCGGCACGCCCCGGGTCTCGAGATACTCCAGTGTTGCCGGCACGTCGAGGATCGCCTTCGGACCCGCACAGACGACCGCCATCGGGGTCCGCCCGAGCTCTTCGAGGTCGGATGAGATATCGAACGTCGCCGGGACCGCGCCCGTGCCCACGGCGCCCGACCCGCCCGCGCCCGACCCGCCCGCGCTCGACCCGCCCGTGCCCGCGGCGACCGAGCCCCCCAATGCCCCGCGATGCACACCCCCGATCCCACCCGTGGCCAAGACCCGGATCCCGGCAGCGTGCGCGGCGATCATCGTGGCCGAGACGGTCGTCGCCGCCCAGCCGCCCTCGACGAGCGCGACCGCGAGGCTCGGCCGCGCCGCCTTGCGCACCGACCCCGCAGGGGCCGTGGCCAGCGCTTCCAGCGCGGCTGCATCCAGACCCACGAGCAGTCGACCATCGCGGACACGCGACCGTTGCGGGCACCGCCCCGTCCGTCTCGCGAACCGCCGCCTCGGACGCCGCCGCGACCTCGAGATTCGCCGGATACGGCAGCCCATGGCTGATCAACGTCGACTCGAGGGCGACGACCGGCCGACCATCCGCGAGGGCCTCGGCCACCTCGGGAGCGACGACGAGCCGCTCGGTCACGGCTGGCGGGATGGACATCCCGGAAGCCTAGCGTCGCGGGTACGCTTCCGCCCATGCCGCGCCGCCGACCGATGACCCCCGAGGACCTCCGACGTGTCGTCGTCGTCGAGGAGCTGGATCTCGCGACCGACGGCCAGCTCGCGATCGTCGTCCGCCGCACGATCCAGCGCGACCGCTACCTCGGCCACCTGTTCGCCATCGACCTTCAGCGCGGCACGCTCCCGCGGCCGCGCCAGCTCACGCGCGGGATCGTCCGCGACACGAAGCCACGCCTCTGCCCCGACGGCCACACGCTGGCCTTCGTCCGCACCGATCCCGCCGACGACGACGCTCCGGCCGCGCTGCAACTGCTGGACGTCCGACAACCCAACCGGGTCCGGCCGGTGAAGCCGGGTCGCCATGGCGCCGTCGGGGAGCTGGCGTGGTCGCCGGACGGGCGACGCCTGGCGTTCACCGCCGAGGTCGACCCGCCGCGCTTCCTCCAGGGCAAGGTGCCCGCGGTCGGCCGGAAGCCGCGCAAGGGGGCCGCCGACCCACCCGCGCCCCTCGCTCGCCGCATCACGCGTGCCGACTGGCGCTGGGATGGCGAAGGACACCTGGATCGGTGGTCGCACCTGTTCGTCGTGGATGGCCCGGGGGCGCGACCCCGCCAGGTCACCACTGGCGACTGGGGCGTGGAGGACATCGCATGGCACCCCGACGGCCGGACGATCGCGTTCACCGCCGCTCGCGGACCCGATGCCGACCTGCGCCTGCACCAGACGATCTGGGCCATCGACATCGACGCGGGGCGGGACAAGGGCGGCGGCTCGGGCACGATCGCCGAACCGCGCGAGATCCTTGCCCCGGACGGCTGGGCGAATCACCCCGCCTGGTCGCCCGATGGTCGCTGGATCGCCGCGATCGGGATCCTCGAGCGCGAGCCGCTCGACGACGTGAGCGCCGACATCCTGCTCGGCCCGGCCGACGGTTCCGCCCCGCCCCACGCGCTGGACCCCGAGCTGGACCGGGCGATCGGCAACTGGGTCGATACCGACCTCAACGGCTGGATGGTCAGCGGCCGGCACGGTCCGTATTGGCTGGACGACCGGCGGATCGTGACCACGGTCTCGGACCGCGGGCGCTCGCATCCGCACCTCTACACGATCGACCACGCGACCGGGCAACCGCGGGGCCGCCGGCGCCTGATCGACGGCGACGTGACGACGCACACCCTGGCCGTGGCCGGCGACGGGACGATCGCCGCGCTCGGCACCGATCAGGACGCGAGCGATGGAACTCCTGACCCTCGACCTGGACGCAGGCACGACGAACTGGACCCCGCGCTCGACGCTCGGGTCGCGTTGGCAGGACGCGCATCCGATGCCCGAGATGCGGCTGGTGCAGGCACCCGGCGAGGGCGGACCCATCGAGACCTGGATCGCCTCGCCGCCCGACGCAGGCGAGCGCGCCCTGCCCACGGTCGTCGATGTCCACGGCGGCCCGCTCGGCGGGTGGGCGCCGGCCCCCCACATCGAGGTCATCCTGCTGGTCGCCCGCGGGTATCGGGTGGTCCTGCCCAACATCCGCGGATCGGCGATGTACGGCCGCGACTGGATCCGGCCGCAGCTCGGTGACTGGGGCGGGGTCGATGCCGCGGACGTCCATGCCGCGCTCGACCACGTCATCGATCTCGGGCTCGCCGATCCGGAGCGGCTCGGCGTCATGGGCCTGAGCTACGGCGGGTTCATGGTCAACTGGCTGGTCGGCACGACCGATCGATTCAAGGCCGCCGTATCGGAGAACGGCGTCACGAACCAACTGTCGGGCTGGGCCAATTCCGACAGCGGCCCGGAATACGATCGGGCCTCCCTCCTCGGCGACCCGTTCAGCCCCGAGGGCATCGACAAACTCCTGCGCCAGTCGCCGCTGCGCAACGTGACCCGGATCCGGACGCCGCTCCTGATGCTCCAGGCCGAGGCGGACCTGCGCTGTCCGCCCCAGGACAACGAGCAGCTGTTCGTCGCCCTGCGCCACCTTCGGCGGACCGTGGAGTACGTCCTCTACCCCGACGAAGCGCACACGTATGCCTCGGCGGGCCGCCCGGATCGCCGGGTCGACCGGATGACGAGGATCCTCGACTGGTTCGACCGCTACCTGGGCTGACCGCGTCCACGGGCGCCGTGCGCCCGCGCTCGAGCCCGGACGTTCGGGTGGTCGGTCGCTGGCCCCCCTGATGGATGCGCTGGCCTTGCCATGGGGCGCAAGATGGCCGCATGTCCTCCCTCCGCCGCCCCGCCGGCCGCCGGGCGGCGCTGGCCGCCGTCGCGCTCGGCGCTCTCGTCGCCCTCCCCTCCACCGCCCTCGCCGCGGACGAGTTCCCCGCGGGATACGAGGGCTACCACACCTACGCGGAGGTCGGCGCATCGACGAAGGCCGTCGTCACGGCCCATCCGAACATCGCCAAGCGCATCTCGATCGGCAAGAGCCATCACGGTCGCGAACTGTGGGCCATGAAGATCTCCGACAACGTGGGGACCGACGAGTCGGAGCCGGAGGTCCTCTACGACGGCGGCACCCACGCGGACGAGCACATGAGCGTCGAGATGGCCCTCAAGATCATGCGCTGGCTGGTCGATGGCTACGGGACGGACAGCCGCATCAGGAAGATCGTCGACAGCCGCGAGATCTGGATCGTCTTCCTGCTCAACCCCGATGGCGCCGAGCACGACATCGCCGCCGGCAAGTTCCATCGATGGCGCAAGAACCGCCAGCCGACCACGGGTACGCCGTACGTCGGGACGGATCTCAACCGCAACTTCGGCTACCGCTGGGGCGGCGGCGGTCGCACAAGCTCGAACCCGCAGGCCATCACCTACCGCGGACCCAGGGCGTTCTCGGCGCCGGAGACCCGTGCGATGCGCGACTTCCTCGCTAGTCGCGTCATCGGCGGTCGGCAGCAGATCCGTGTCCACATCACGTTCCACGAGGCCGGCCGCCTGGTCATGTGGCCGTATGGCTACACGATGACGAACATCCCGGGCGACATGACCCGCGCCGACCACGACGCGCTGGTCCACATCGGCAAGCAGATGGCCGCCAGCAACGGCTATCGACCCCAGCAGGCGAGCGACCTGTACATCACCTCGGGCACGACCCGCGACTACGCGTACGGCGTCTATCGGATCTATTCCTACACGTTCGAGCTGTCGAACGGCGACTATCTCGACGACTCGCGCATCGCATCGGAGACCGGCCGGAACAAGAGCGCCGTCCTGTACCTCGCCGAGCGGGCTTGGTGTCCGCTCAGCGTCCTGGGCGAGGTCGTCCGGAATGCGCGCTGCGGTGCGTTCGACGACGACCTGGAGGTCTGGCGGGGCTGGAGCGTGAACCCGGACGGCACCGACACGGCGACGACCGGTCGATTCACCCGCGCCAACCCCGTAACAACGTCCTACAGCGGCGCCAAGCAGCTCGGGGACGTGCCGTCGGGATCGAGCGCCTGGGTAACGGGCCCCAAGGCGGGCGCTTCCGCCAACGCCAACGACCTCGACGGCCGGACATCGGTCCGGAGCCCGGCGATCAAGCTCCCGACCACCACCGGGCAGAAGCTGTTCTTCCGCTACGTGTTCGCCCACGGCGCGTCATCGTCATCCGCCGATCGGCTGGTCGCCAGCATCGAGGCGGGCGGCGTCCGCACCCCGGTCGCCACGATCACCGGCAAGGCCAGCGGACGTCGACGGCGCGTGGCGCCCGATCTCGGTCTCCCTCGATGCCTACCGAGGCCAGACGATCCGCATCCACATCAGCGCCGTCGACGGCGGCGCGAACAGCTTGCTCGAGGTCGAGATCGACGACGTCCGGGTGACGCGCGGCACCTAGTCGCGGGCCCTGTCGCCGGGCGGCGACTTGAGCGGGGCGCGACGAACTACGCCAACGACAACTCGGGTCGCGGTGTCGACAACTGGCGGGCCGCGGCTCGGTGGCCGGCGAGGGTGGCACGCTGGAGCGCGGCCGGCAGGGATCGACCGGCGGCTCGAGCGGCGAACCAGCCGACGAGGAAGCCCGCATCGAACGCGTCGCCTGCCCCGGTCGTGTCGGTCACGGCGAGGTGGGCGGTGGCGATCTCGAACCGGAGTCGCGACTCGCCTTCGCGGGCGAGCACCGTGGCACCTTTCGAGCCGCGTTTGACGACAGCGGTCGGGGCGAGGTCGAGGAGGCCTTCCACGTCCGGACCGCCCGACAAGGCCTCCGCCTCGGCGGCGGTCGCGAACAGGAGATCCGGCGCGACCTCTTCGATCATGGCGTGGGCGGCGCGGCGGCCATGGGCCAGCAGTGGCCCGATTGAGGCGAGATCCACGCTAACCACGGCGCCGGCTTCGCGGGCGAGGATCACCGCCCGGCGGCCGGTCAGGCCGAGCGGCTCGCCCACCAGGGAGTACACCGGCAGGTGCAGGGCATCGGCCCGGGCGAACCAGGCGCCTCGCAGGTCGGCGGGTGCCAGCTGGTCGGCCGCGCCGCGGTCGGCGACGAACGAACGCTCACCGTCGGGCATGACGACCACCCCGATGCGGCCGGTGCGGGCCCCGGCCACTCGACTCACCCGCACCTGGACGCCATCGGCGCGCACGGCCCCCACGAGCGCCCGGCCGGCTGCGTCCCGGCCCACCGCGGCGATGAGGCTGGTCCGCGCTCCAAGTCGTGCAAGCCAGCGCGCAGTATTCGCCGCCGACCCACCCTGCACCAGCGACACGCGACCCGGCACGTCGGTCCCGTGCTCCAGGGCGCGGCCGGGCGCCAGGACGACATCGAGCATGAGGTCGCCCAGGACGACGATCCGGGCGGGATCGGCGACACCGCGGCCGGACGGCCGCCCAGGTCGGCGTGGGCGTGGGGCGCGGAGCTTCGGCATCGGTCACGAGGATAGAGCCGCTCGACGGGGCCTGCCCTCGGACGCTTCGCCGTGCCGATCCTGGAAGCTCGAACATCGGGCGCTAGACTCGAGCCGTGGCTGGGACGTCGAGCTCTGGCGCGGTGGCGGGCCGCTGGTCGGCGTCAGCGACTGCGTTTCGAGACGTCCTGTCCGTCCCGACGCTGCGCCGGGTCGAGCTCGCATGGCTCTTGTTCAACACCGCCGAGTGGGCGATCTGGGTCGCGATCCTGATCTTCGCGTACAACGCCACGGGACCGGCGACGGTCGGGTTGGTCGCCGTGGCGCAGCTCGTGCCGGCCGCGATCGCCGCTCCGCTGACGGCGCGGCTTGGCGACCGCATGGCGCCCGAGCGAGCCCTGACCGTCGCGTATGGCGTCATCGGCCTCGCGATGATCGCGACGGCCGCCGCAATGGTCGGCGGTCTCCCGCCGCTCGTCGTCTACGGGCTGGCGGCCACAGTCGTTGTCGCGTACACGAGCGTCCGGCCCATCCAGACCTCGATCCTGCCGACGCTGGTGGGGCGAGCCGAGCAGCTGACCGCTGCGAACGCCCTGTCCACGATCCTCGAGGGAGCCGGCGTCCTCGTGGGCCCGCTCGTGTGCGGGATCGTGGTCGGCTTCGCGTCGCCGGCCGCGGTCTATCTGGCGGGCGGCGCCGTCACCCTGGTCGGTGCGGTCCTGGTTGGCGCCATCGCGCTCCGCATGAGCCCGTCGATCGACTCGCCGCCCGCTGCCACGCCGCAAGGGTCACCAATCGCAGTGGCCAGCACCGGGGCCCGTGGCCTGCGGGCGGTCACGACCGAGCCGAGCCGCCTGCTGGCGATCGTGCTCTTGGCGACCCGCTTCGGAGCGGCGGCGGCAATGGACGTGCTGCTGGTGCTGGCGGCCATCGAGCTGCTCGGCATGGGCGACGCGGGTGCCGGCTACCTGTCCGCGGCGATCGGTCTCGGGTGGGTGCTGGGCGGCGCCACGACCCTCGTGATCGTCGGCCGACCGCGGCTCACGCCCCTGACCGTGGTCGGGGCGCTCATCTGGGCCGCGCCGATCGTGGGCGTCGCGCTCGTCGTGCAGCCGCTCCCCGCGCTCGTGCTCCTGGTCGGTGCCGGCGTCGGACTCGCCATCGTGGACGTGGCGGTCCGCACGGTGCTCCAGCGTCTCGTCACGACGGAGCACCTGGCCAGCGTCTTCGGCATCGCCGAGGGGGCGTCGATGGGCGGGGCGGCCGTGGGCGCGCTGACCGCCGGGGCCCTCGTGGCGATCCTCGGCCTGACCGAGGCGATGATCGTGGCCGGGATCCTGTTGCCGATCGTCGCCGTCGCGGTCCTGCGGACCGTCGGTCGCGGCGAGGCGGCCGTTCGGATCCCGTTCCGTGAGATCGCCCTGCTGCGGAGGATCCCCCTCTTCGCCCCCGTGCCGGCCCCGGCCCTGGAGGCCGCCGCCGCGGCGTTGGTCACGGTCGCCCTGCCGGCCGGGGCCGTCGTGGTCCGCGAGGGCGATGTGGGCAACCGCTTCTGGGTCGTCGACGCGGGCGAGGTCGAGGTCGATCAGGGCGGCGCACCGATCGCCCGACTCGGGCCGGGAGCGTCATTCGGTGAGCTCGCCCTGATCCGCGACATCCCGAGGACGGCATCGGTCGTGGCCCTCACCGATGTCGATCTACTCGGTCTCGACCGAGAGACCTTCCTGCTCGCCCTGACGGCCTCACCCCGGGCGGCGACCGAGGCGTCCCGGATCGCCGCGGGTCACCTGGAGCGCGACCGAGCGGCCAGGGAGGCACACCAACGCGGCTGAGCCTGCACCTACAATGGCCGTCCCACCAGCCCGCCCGCTCCCGGAGTCCTCGCTATGACCGCCGCCGTGACGCCCGATCTCGACCGCCTCGCCATCGACACGATCCGGACGCTCTCCATCGATGCGGTCCAGCAGGCGAATTCCGGTCACCCGGGCGCCCCGATGGGCGCGGCGCCGATGGCGTACGTGCTCTGGACGCGGTTCCTGCGCCATGCCCCGACCCACCCCGACTGGCCGAACCGCGACCGGTTCGTGCTCAGCGCCGGGCACGCGAGCATGCTGCTCTACTCGCTCCTGCACCTGACGGGCTACGACCTTTCGCTCGACGACATCAAGGGGTTTCGACAGTGGGGATCGCGCACGCCGGGCCACCCTGAATTGGGGCTGACACCGGGCGTCGAGGCCACGACCGGGCCGCTCGGCCAGGGGTTCGCGAACGCGGTCGGCATGGCCATCGCCGAGCGCCGTCTGGGGGCGGAGTTCAACGGTGACGGCGGGCCGATCGTGGATCACCGGACCTACGTCATCGCGAGTGACGGCGACCTCCAGGAGGGCATCGCGTCGGAGGCCGCCAGCCTCGCAGGCCACCTGCGGCTGGGCAAGCTCATCGTGCTGTACGACGACAACCACATCCAGCTCGACGGTCCGACGGCGATGGCCTTCTCCGAGAACGTGCCCAAGCGCTTCGACGCCTACGGCTGGCACACGGACCGGGTCGCCGACGGCAACGACCTCGTCGCGATCGAATCGGCGATCGAGAAGGCCCACGACGCCGACGACCGGCCGAGCCTCATCGCCGTCCGGACGCACATCGGCTACGGCAGCCCCAACAAGCACGATTCGCAGAAGGCGCACGGCGCACCGCTCGGACCCGACGAGGTCCGCCTGACCAAAGAGGCCTACGGCTGGGACCCGGACAAGACGTTCTACGTGCCGGCCGATGCGCTGGCCGTGTTCCGCGAGGCGGTCCCGGCCGGCGAGCGGCTCGTCACTGACTGGAACGAGCGACTTGCCGCGTACGGCGCGACCGACGCGGCACGAGCGGAGGAGTTCCTGCGGCGGGTCGCGGGACGGCTGCGGCCGGCGTGGGACGCGGACCTCAAGACCTACGAGGTCGGGGCCGAGATCGCGACCCGGAACGCGTCGCAGGACGCGATCCAGGCGCTCGCGGCGCCTGTCCCGGAGCTGTTCGGCGGCGCGGCCGACCTCTCGGAGTCCAACCTGACCGACGTCAAGGGCGAGGCGAACTTCAGCGCCGACGAGGCGGGTCGGAACCTGCGGTTCGGGGTCCGCGAACACGGGATGGGCGGCATCGCGAACGGCATCGCCTACCACGGCGGATTCATCCCCTATGACGCGACGTTCCTGACGTTCAGCGACTACATGCGGGGCGCGGTCCGGCTGTCGGCGCTGGCCGGCCTGCACGTGATCCACGTCTGGACGCACGACTCCGTGGGCCTGGGCGAGGACGGGCCGACCCACCAGCCGGTCGAGCATTACGCGGCGCTGCGGGCGATCCCCAACCTGTGGTTCGTGCGCCCGGGCGATGCCAATGAGACGGCTGCGGCCTGGGCACTGGCCGTGGAGCGGCGGGGCGGGCCCGTGGCGTTGGCGCTGACCCGCCAGAAACTGCCCGTGCTGGCGGGCACCGCCGAGAAGGCCCGCGAGGGCCTGCGCCGTGGCGGGTACGTGCTGCGCGACCCGGCCGGCGGCAGCGGCGACCCGGACCTCATCTTCATCGCGACGGGCTCCGAGCTGCAGCTGGCGTTCGCGGCCGCGGAACGGCTCGAGGCGGACGGGATCCGGGCGCGGGTCGTGTCCCTCCCCTGCTGGGAGACGTTCGAACTCCAGGATCAGGCGTATCGAGATTCGGTGCTACCGCCGTCGGTCCGCAAGCGCGTCAGCGTCGAGATCGGCGTGTCGCTCGGGTGGGAGCGCTGGGTCGGCGATGAGGGCGCCATCATCGGGCTCGATCACTTCGGCGCGTCGGCGCCGGCCGGCACGATCTTCGAGAAGTTCGGGTTCACCGCGGATCGCGTCACCGACATCGGGCGGAAGGTCGTCCGCGAGGGGCTGCGCGGCCGCATCCCGACCGTCGACGGCGGCCATTTCGGCCACATGGGTGGCCACCCGACGATCGGTTCGGGGGAAGCCGGGGTCGGCCGGACCGAATCGAGCGACCCGGGCCACAGCTGAGGGACGGGCCGAACCGAGAGCTCGGACACCGGCCTTGCATGAGGCGGCCTGGCCCAAGCGGCCAACCGGACGAGTCGGTGCGTGTGGCGACCATATCCGTCCAACGAGCACGTACCTGGCGCGCCTGGACGGCGGATCTGGTCCGCTGGCGCACCGATCGGTCCGAGTGGGGTGATCGTGGGGCGAATCGGGTCGTCCTAGGCACCGTTTTGGTGATCAGGCCACCGTTCTCCGACCGTCGTTGGCGGATATGGTCATGGGGCGCACCGCGATGCCGGCGCCATGAAATCGGGCCCGTTCCGATCCTCAGCTGCGCAGCCGCTCTCCGCGCGGGTCGTAGAACGGCTCCAGGCTGACCCGGCACGGGACGGGCTCGCCGCGGACCTCCACCTGCCACGACACGTCCAGCGGACCGTGGACCCAGCCCAGTCCCGCCGAGCCGCCCAAGGTCGGCGCGATCGCGGCGCTCGTGAGGTGCCCGACTCGCTCCCCGTCGCGGAGGAGCGACTCGCCGTGCCACAGCACGGCGTCCAGGGCGTGCACGCTGACCAGGCGACGCTCAGGTTCGACGTCACGCGAGCGCTCCAGCGCCGCTCGCCCCACGAAGTCGACGGCCTTCCGCCGGGAGACGGCGAACCCGAGCCCGGCCGCGAACGGGTCCTCGAGCGGTCCGATGTCGTGCCCCCACGACCGGAAGCCACGCTCCACCCGCGCAGCGTCGAACGCGAACGCACCGGCGTGGCGCAGCCCGAGATCCGCTCCCGCTCCGACGATGTGCTCATACACGTCCGCGGCGAAGGCCGTGGGCACGGCGATCTCCCAGCCCAGCTCCCCGGTGTACGAGACACGAAACGCCCAACCGCGCCCCCTCGCGACCTCGATCTCGCGTGCCTGGAGGAACGGCCAGGCGTCGGCCGAGACATCGGCGTCCGTGAGCCGACCGAGCAGCTCCCGCGAATGCGGGCCCGCAAGGTGCAGCGTCGCCCAGCCCGAGGTCACGTCGGTGACGACGGCCCCGGCCGGTAGTCCCCGACGGAGCAGCCCCTCCGTCCGCCGCTGGGTGAGCGTCGGCGCGAGGACGAGGAACCGGTCTTCGCCGAGCCGCGTGATCGTCGGGTCCATCTCGATCCCGCCGCGATCGTTGCACAGCAGCGTGTAGACGACCCGCCCGACCGCCACGTCCAGGTCCGAGGTCGCCAACCGCTGGAGGCCGTTCAACGCCTCGGGGCCCTGGACCAGGAATTTCGCGTACGTCGAGAGGTCATAGAGCGCGACGCCTTCCCGTGTCGCCGCGACCTCCGCTCGAACGGACGGGAACCACGAGGGCGCTTCGAAGTCGTAGCGGACCACCGGATCCACGACCCCGGGCTCGAACCAGTTCGCGCGCTCCCAACCCGCCGCCTGCCCGAACGCCGCGCCGGCCGACCGCAGCGCCTCGTACAGCGGCACTCGCCGGACGCCGCGTCCGGTCCGCGGCTGCTTGCCGGGCCAATGCAGCTCATACAGCCCACCCAGCGACTCGACCGTCCGCTCGCGCAGCCAGGCCCGCTGGTTCGTCCAGCGCTCCATCCGCGCGACATCGACGTCCGCGAGGTCCATCGTCGGGCGCCCTTCGACGATCCAGTCGGCGGCCGCCCGCCCGACCCCCGGCGCGAAGATGATCCCCTGCGAATTGAGGCCGGCCGCGACGAACAGCCCATCGACCTCGGGGATGAAGCCGAGCTGGAGATTCGAGTCGGGCGTGAAGCTCTCCGGCGCCCGCAGGAAATGGGCGAAGCCGATCGACTCCAGCTCCGGGACCCGCTGTCGAGCCGCCGCGAGCACCGGAGCGAAGTGGTCCCAGTCCGGCCCGAGCTCAGCGAACCCGTTCGTCGGCACGGCGGACGGCGCGATCGGCTTGCCGTTCGGCTCGAAGGCGCCAAGGACGTACCGACCCCGGTATTGCCGGATGTAGAGGAACCCGTCGAGGTCGCGCAGGAACGGGGCATCCTCGCGAGCGCCTTCGGCCTCCTCCGTCATGACCCAGACGTGTTCGGCCGGGTAGAGCGCCGCGCTCGCGCCCGCCAGCCGCGCCAGCTCGCTCGTCCACAGGCCGGCGGCGAGCACGACCGTCTCCGCCTCGATCGGACCACGCGAGGTGTCGAGGCCGACGATCCGCCGGTGGTCAGCCGCGAACCGGAACCCGGTCACCTCGGTGTCCGGCACGTAGCCGGTACCCGCACCCACGGCGCCCTTCGCGAACGCGAGTGCCGCGTCGCCCGGATTGACGGTCGCATCGGACGGGAACAGCACGCCCCCGACGAGGTCGTCAACCACGGCCGACGGCCACAGCTCTCGGATGCGTGCGCGATCGGTGACCTCGACCGGGATGTCGAAGTCACGGGCCATCCCGACCCCGGCGAGGATCTCCTGCATGCGCGCCTCGGTCCGGGCGATCGTCAGGGCGCCGACCTGGCGCAGGCCGGTGTCGACGCCGGTCTCGGCGGCGACGCGCTCGTAGGTCGCGACGTTGTCGCGCGTGAGCGCGGTCAACGCATGCGTGCCGCGGACGCGCGATACGAGACCTGCGGCATGCCACGTCGTCCCGTTGGTCAGTCGACCGCGCTCCAGGAGCACCACGTCGCGCTCGCCGGCCTGCGTCAGGTGGTAGGCGATGGACGCCCCGATGATCCCGCCGCCGACGATGACGATGCGCGCCCGAGCGGGCAGCGGTGAAGCGGGCAGGACCCCCGCCACATCGAGTTCGCGGTTGGCGAGTCGCTCGATCGTCGTCATGATCCAAGAGCCTATGGAACCGTTCTTGCCGTGTCCCGGTCGTTCCCGTTCGGACGTGGCTATCCTTGCGCCATGCGCGTCGCCTTCTCCGCCGACCATGCCGGGGCCGCCATGAAGGATGCGCTACTGCGGCGGCTCGATGCCGCGGGCCTCGATCACGAGCTCATCGATCTCGGCGGCGACGGGTCCGATCCAGACGACGACTACCCGGATTTCGCGAAGGCGCTGGGTCTTGCCATCCAGCGCGGCGAGGCCGACCGCGGGATCCTCATCTGCGGCTCCGGCGTAGGTGCGAGCGTGGCCGCGAACAAGATGCGCGGCATCAGGTCGGCCGTCTGCCACGACACGTACTCCGCACACCAGGGCGTCGAGCACGACGACATGAACGTGCTCACGCTGGGGGCCCGGGTCATCGGCCCGGAGCCGGCGTACGAGTGCGCGCTGGCGTTCCTCGCCGCAACCTTCAGTGGGGAGCCGCGGCACCGTCGCCGGCTCGACAAGGTCCTTGCCATGGAGGCAGCCGAGGACTGAGGCGACGCCCTACTCGGCGACGATGATCGCGCCGACGCTGGTCCCGTCCTCGAGGTAGGTCTCGCCCACGGCCACGATGACGTCGCCGCGGACGACCGCCGCGTTGACGACGCTGCTTCCGTCGCCCGGTTCGGGCAGCGGCGTCCATGACCAGCCGGTCGCGCTGGCCCAGGCACTCACTCCGTCGAGCGCGACGAAGCCATGGTCACCCGCCTCGACCAGGACACTGCCGCCACTCTGCAACGCGTCGCCGGCCGGCAACCGGGTCCAGCCCGCGCCGTCGCCCGACCACCATGTGGCGGCCTCGGCCGGGCACGAGGAGAGCGGCCCACAGGTGCCCAGGCCGCCTTGCGCAAGGTAGCCCCACCGACCGGCCACAAGTCGGAAGGCGTACGCCTCGGTGGGGGACTCGATGGGCGTCGCGCTCCACGCCATCCCGTCGGCCGAACGCATGAGGAATGGCGGCTGCACGTTCGAGCCGAGCGCGACCCAGCCATCAGCGAGCGCCTGCGGGTCGTTGATGCCCTGCCCGCCGTCGCCCATCGCGTCGGGGGCGACTCGCTCCCAGGTGCGTCCGTCGGGCGAGGCCCAGACCGCGGACCCGCCGTCCGCGCCGGTCCCGCTCGCGAGATAGCCGGAGGGCCCGCCTGCCACGTAGTTCGCGTACGAATTGGCGACGCCCGGGGGACCGAGTCGCTCCCACACTCGACCGTCGTCGGAGTGGAAGAAGACACTCATGATTCGTCCCTCGCCGAGCGCGGTGCCGATGGCCACGAACCCACTGGCTCCGGCCGCGACGTCGACCAGGTCGACCTCCGCGAACGCCGCCGGGACCCCGACCACCTCCCAGGACCGCCCGTCGGCCGAGAACCAGATGACGCCGTCGCGGCGCCCCACGGTCTCCCGATATCCGACGGCCACGAACCCGGTCGGGTCCGCCGCGACCGCAGCGATGTGCTCGGTGACGAACGGCGGCGGGGCCGGCATGTCCGCCTGGGCCCAGACGATATCCGGCCACGGGACGACGTCCGCGGGTTCGGGGGGCGGCGTGACCGGGACGGGTGGCGCCGGCTCGCAGGCACCGACCGCCATGACGGCCACCAGCCCTACCGCCACCAGGATCGGTCGCCCCCGCATCCGCGTAGTGTGGCGTACCCCGCGGGGCTCAGGCGGCGGCGTACCATGGACGACCCAGTCGCCGGTCCCAACCCGGTGTCCGCGCTCCGGCCGTAACGGTCCGTTGACGGACACCTGCCTATGCTTCGGAGGCCACGATGACCGATCCCGCCCCGACCGCCGTGCGCCCGCCCTCCTTCGCCCTCGGCGAGGCGTCATCCGCCTTTGCCGAGGCGGTCGAAGGCGCCCGGGACGGTGAGTGGGCGACCCGCCTGTTCGATCGCGACGTGACCCTCTGGTCGACCGATCCCAAGGTCGGTGCCGCGATCGCGGAGCGCCTCGGGTGGCTCGACGCCCCCGAGCATTTCGCCCGTCAGATCCCCGCGCTCGAAGGATTCGGCGACGGCGTCGTCGATGCGGGGTTCACGGCGGCGATCGTCGCCGGGATGGGTGGCAGCAGCCTTGCGCCGGATGTCCTGCATCGCACGTTCGGGACACAGGACGGCTACCTGGAACTACGGGTCCTCGATTCCACGGACCCGGCAGCGGTGGCGGCGGTGCTCGACGACCGTGAGCCGCTGAGCACGCTCGTCGTCGTGGCGTCGAAGTCCGGGACCACCACCGAACCCAACGCGTTCCTCGCGGCGGCCTGGGATCGCGCGCATCGGGCCCTCGAAGCGGTCGATCACCACCCGTACGACACCCCCGGTGCGGTCATCGCCGCGATCACCGACCCGGGCCGGAGCCTCGAGGCGTTCGCCCACCACGACAGATTCCGCGACGTGTTCCTGAATCCACCCGATATCGGTGGGCGGTACTCGGCGTTGACGTACGTCGGTCTCGTGCCGGCGTCGCTGATCGGCCTCGACCTCGACGCGCTGCTGGCGACCGCGCTGGCGATGCTCGGGGCGTGCCGGGAACCGGACCCGGCCGCGAACCCCGGGGTCTCGCTGGGCCTCGCGATCGGGACGCTCGCGGCCAACGGACGCGACAAACTGACGTTCCTCGCCGACGACGAGATCGCGTCGTTCGGCGCGTGGCTCGAGCAACTCATCGCCGAGAGCACCGGCAAGCACGGCGTCGGGATCGTGCCGGTCGACCTCGAACCACTGGGCGACGCCGACGACTACGGCGCCGATCGGGTGTTCGTCCGTCTGGCCCTCGCGGGCAGCCCGGACGGCGGCCGCGACGCCCTGGCGGACCAGCTGGCCGATGCCGGCCACCCCGTCATCCGGATCGACTTCGGCGACCCGATGGACATCGGTGGCGAGTTCGTCCGCTGGGAGGTCGCAACGGCCATCGCCGGGGCCGTCCTGCAGATCGATCCGTTCGATCAGCCGAACGTCGAGGAGGCCAAGCAACTCACTCGCGACGTCCTGGCGCGAGCCGAGCGGGGCGAGCCGTTGACCACCGCCGCGCCACCGGTCCGCGTCGATCAGGACGACCTCGTGCCGATCCTCGCCGCGCACCTCGATCGACGGCGTCCCGAACGCCTACCTCGCGCTCCAGGCCTTCATCGCGCCGACCCCGGCGCGCGACGAGGTCTTCGCTCGCATCCGGGCCATGTTGCGCAACCGGACGCGCAACGCCACGACCGCCGGCTACGGCCCGCGCTTCCTGCATTCGACCGGCCAGCTGCACAAGGGCGGCGCCCCCATCGGCTGGTTCCTCCAGCTGACCGCGGACCACCCGCAGGATCGCGAGATCCCGGGCTGGCCGTATACGTTCGGCCAGCTCATCGACGCCCAGGCGGCCGGCGATCACGCGGCGCTCGAGAGCCACGACCTGCCGATCCTGCGGATCCACCTCGGCGCCGACCCCGACGCCGGCCTGGCCGCCCTGGAGCGCGCCCTCGACACCGCGCTCGACACGATCTCGGAGGATTGATCCCCATGCGCATCGGGTTCATCGGTCTCGGCCGGATGGGGGCCAACATGGTCCGCCGGCTCGTGCGCGACGGCCACGAGGTCGTCGTGTTCAATCGAACGCCGGAGAAGACGACCGAGATCGTGGCCGAAGGCAAGGGCGCCATCGCGTCCTTCTCGATCGCCGAGCAGGTCGGCATGCTGGAGAAGCCGCGCGCGGTCTGGGTCATGGTCCCGGCCGGCGACGCCACCGAGGCCCAGATCGAGGAGCTCCTCGAGCACCTCGAGCCGGGCGACACGATCATCGACGGCGGGAACACGAACTTCCACGACGACGTCCGCCGCCACGCCGCGCTCAAGGACAAGGGCATCCAGTACGTCGACGCCGGGACGTCCGGCGGGATCTGGGGCCTCGAGCTCGGGTACTGCCTGATGGTCGGTGGCGACACCGACGCCGTGAAGCCGCTCGAGCCGGTGTTCACGACGTTGGCCCCCGACGACGGCTACCTCCACGTCGGCGGTCCGGGCGCAGGGCACTACGTCAAGATGGTCCACAACGGCATCGAGTACGGCCTGATGCAGGCGTATGCCGAGGGCTTCGAGATCATGCACGCGAGCGACTACGAGCTTGACCTCGCCGGGATCTCCGAGCTGTGGATGCACGGCTCGGTCGTCCGGTCGTGGCTGCTCGAGCTGGCCGGGCGCGCGTTCCGGGCCAACGGCCCGGATCTCGAGCACCTCAAGGGCTGGGTCGCCGACTCCGGCGAGGGCCGCTGGACCGTTCAAGAAGCCATCGACAAGGACGTGCCGGCGCCGGTCATCACGCTCTCGCTGCTGACCCGGTTCCGATCCCGCCAGGACGATTCGTACGGGGCCAGGGTCCTTGCGGCGTTGCGGAACGAATTCGGTGGTCACGCGGTGAAGACGGAATGATGTCCGGCATGACGTCGTCCAGCCCAGGTCGCACCGAGGTCCGAGGCGGAGCGCCGCGACGCCGTCGGCCCGAGGATCCAGGCGGCCACGCGGTCAAGACCGGGTAGATGGCCGGCAGCCGGGCGCGGAAGGCCGGAACGAAACCGGCGGCGGACGTGGCGAAGTCGGCCGCGTCGTCCGAGGGCGCGCCGCCGGTCGAGGCCGCGACGGACCAACCGATCCCGGCCCAGCCGTCGCCGCGGCCCAAGGACGCGCCACGGACGATGCGCGAGCTGCGCGAGGCTCGCCAGGGCAAGCGAGCGTCCCGGGCGAAGCCCCCGACGAACGTCCTGCGCGAGGGCCTCCGGCTGGAGCGGGTGCCGGATCCGTCCATGCTCGTGCTGTTCGGGGCCACCGGCGACCTCGCCCACCGCAAGGTCGTTGCCAGCGCTGTATCACCTGTGGCGGACGAACCTGTTGCCCCACGAGTTCGTGCTCCTCGCCATCGGCCGGCGGCCGTACGACGACCAGACATTCACCGAGGAGATCCGCAAGTCGCTCGAGCAGTTCAGCCGCGTCCTACCGCTCGACGAAGCGGCCTGGGCATCATTCAAGCGAGCGGATCCGCTACCTCCGCCTCGACTTCGCCGACCCGGCCGGCTTCGAGGTCCTCGCCCACACCTGCGACGCGTTCGACGAGGAGCACGGCACGCGCGGGAACCGGCTGTTCTACCTCGCCACGCAACCGTCGCAGTTCGCCGAGATCATCGCGCAGCTCGGGCGGGTCGGGCTGGACCACGAGCACCACGACGGCGGCTGGCGGCGGGTCGTCATCGAGAAGCCGTTCGGGCACGACCTCGAGTCGGCGAAGCGGCTCAACCGCGAGGTCGGCAAGGTCTTCCGCGAGTCGCAGGTCTACCGCATCGACCACTACCTCGGCAAGGAGACGGTCCGCAACCTGCTGGTCTTCCGGTTCGGCAACGGGATCTTCGAGCCGCTCTGGAATCGGCGCTACGTCGACCACGTCCAGATCACCGTGGCGGAGTCGATCGGCATCGAGAACCGCGGCGCGTTCTACGAGGAGACCGGCGCGTCGCGCGACGTGCTGCAGAACCACCTCCTCCAGCTCGTGAGCCTCGTGGCGATGGAGCCGCCAGCGACGTTCGAGGCCGAGGCGCTGCGCGACGAGAAGGTCAAGGTCCTGCGCGCGATCGCCCCGCTCGACCCGCCGAGCGAGGTGGTCCGTGGCCAGTACGGCCCGGGCTGGGTGGCGGCCACGCCGGTCCCCGGCTACCGCGAGGAAGCCGGACGTCGATCCGCAGTCCGAGACCGAGACCTTCGTGGCGGCGAAGCTCACGATCGACGACTGGCGCTGGTCCGGCGTCCCGTTCTACGTGCGGACCGGCAAGCGCCTGCCCAAGCGCAGCACCGAGATCGCGATCCAGTACCGCGAGGTCCCGCACCGGCTGTTCCGCGATGCCGGCGCGGACCCGGACCCGAACCTGCTGGCGATCCGCATCCAGCCCGACGAGGGGATCATGCTGCGCTTCGGGGCCAAGGTCCCGGGCCTCGGGCTCAACGTCCGCTCGGTGACCATGGACTTCACCTACGGCTCGGCGTTCAGCGTGGACTCGCCCGACGCCTACGAGACGCTCATCCTCGACGCGCTCCAGGGCGACGCTTCGCTGTTCACGCGCGCCGACGAGGTCGAGGAGGCGTGGGGCATCGTCGACCCGATCATCGACTCGTGGGCCTCCTCCGCTCCGCCGGACTTCCCCAACTACGAGGCCGGGACGTGGGGCCCGCCCGAGGCCGACGAGCTGCTCGCCAGCGAGGGCCGGAAGCTGGCGACGGATCTGATGCGGAACCGCCGATGACGACCTCCGTCGCGCCGTCGATCGCCCCTCAACGCAGCCGGTCCTGCGCTGGTCGGCCCGGGCGCACAGCATCGCCGAGATCGAGACAGGAGCTCGCCCGGATCTGGGCACGCGCAGGACCTCACGCCCGAGCAGGACGAGGACACCCGGCGCCACATCGCCGCCCGGACCAGCGTGATGAACCTGGTGGTCATCGCTCGCCGGCCGGAGTTGGCGGAACGGGGCGCCGCCACGATCCAGGCGCTGACCGGCCGGCATCCGTCGCGGACGATCGTCGTCCAGTCGGCCGATCCGGACGGACCGTCGTGGCTCGATGCCCGGGTCGAGGCGCACTGCATCCTGCCGCGCGAGGATGCCTCCGAGACCTGCGCCGAGACGATCCATCTCACCGCGGGCGGCGAGGCGGGGCGGCACCTGTCCGCGATCGTCGACGCCGCTGATCATCCACGACCTGCCGGTCACGGTCTGGTGGCCCGGCGAGCCGCCGTTCAAGTCGCGCGCCGGCCCACGACCTGCTGGTCGGTGCCGACCGCCTCGTCGTCGACGGCTCGTCGTGGGGCGGCGACGGCCTCGAACGGCTGCGCGAGATGGCCGGCCTGGTCGAGGAGACGGACCTGGCGGTCAGCGACTTCGCGCTCATCCGTCAGTCGCGCTGGCGAGAGGCGATCGCCTCGATCTTCGACGACCCGGACTTCCTGCCCTACCTGCGCTCGCTCCGGCGGATCGCCGTCACGTACGCGACCCACGACGAGACCGGTGCGCCGGGCTCCACGAACATCGTCAAGCCGCTGTACCACGTGGCCTGGCTCGCCTCGCGCCTCGGGCTGAACGTCGTCAAGCCGCTGGCGCGCCGTCAGCGTGCCGGCCAGTCAGGCCGCGCGATCCCGTCCGCGCACCGGGCGCACGCCCGGTCGCTCGGTCGCGGGATGTCCGCGACGCTGGCCGACGGGCGCGCCGAGGTGGCGGTCGTCGTCCGGCCCGTCCTCTCGACGATGCCGGCCGGGACGACCCTGCGCGTGGAACTGCTCGCGGAACGACGCGGCTCGGAGCTGCGCGCGGACGTCACCGCGGAGGCCGAGAGCGGTCCACGTCCGCGTCTGGCTCGACGGCGTGGAGGCGATCGAGCGGCGATTCCTCGCGGCCCGGCGCGGGGAGGTCGACCTGCTCGCCGAGGCGATCGAGAGCGGTGGCCAGCGGGACGTCGTGGCGATCGGTTCGCTGCACGCGGCCGCGGATCTCGTCGGTGGCCCGATCCGGTACGCGGAACCGGCCAGCGCCGGGCGAGGCGCATGAGCGAACCCGAGATCGTCGTCGTCGCAGACGCCGAGGCCGCCAGCGCGGCGGCCGCCGACCGCATCGCCGCGTCCCTGCGCGACGCCGTCGGGCAGCGGGGCCGCGCCGACTGGGCGACGACCGGCGGCTCGGCGGCGGTCGGCATCTACCGGCGAGCTGGCGCGGCCCGCCGTCCGCGACGTCGTCCCGTGGGACGACGTCCATACGTGGTGGGGCGACGACCGCTTCGTTCCGCGCGACCACCCGCTGTCCAACGTCAAGCCGTTCGACGACATCCTCCTCGACATCGGCGACCACGCCGGCCGGGACCGTGCCGATCGCCGAGGCGGGCGTGCACATCGCCGGTCGAGAACCTCCATCCGTTCCGGACGGGCGAGGCGATCGGCGCCGGCCTGGGTCCGGCCGATTGCGCGGCGCAGCTGGCGGCCGAGCTCCGCGCGCGCGGGCCTGCCCGAGGCGGACGGCTGGCCGGTCTTCGATCTCGTGATCCTCGGTATCGGGCCGGACGGGCACATCCTCTCGGTGTTCCCGGGCTCGGCGGCGTTCGATGCGCCCGACTGGGCGCTCGCCATCCCGGCCCCGACCCATGTCGAGCCGCACGTCGCGCGCGTCACGCTCAACCCCGCGATCGTGACGGTCGCCCGCGAGGTCCTGGTCGTCGCCCACGGCGCGGGCAAGGCCGGGATCCTCGGGACGGTGCTCGGACCGGAGCGTCGACGTGCGCCGCTGGCCGGCCCAGCTCGCTCGGCGCGCCGGCGCGACGTGGATCCTCGACGAGGCCGCGGCCGCGAACCTGCCGCGGAGCGGATGACCGGCACGAGCCCGCCGCCTGCGACGGCCGACGACCTCGTCATCCGTCGGGCCGGACCCTCGGACCACGCGGGCATCGGCGATGTCTGGCTGACCTCGTGGTACGCGACGTTCGACTTCCCGCCGGGCCATCCGGACGACGACGTCCGGCGCTGGCTCGCGACCGAGCTCGTGCCGAGCCACGAGACATGGGTCGCGCTGGACGGGTCCGATCGGGTGGTCGGGCTCATGGCCCTCTCGGACACGATGGTCGAGCAGCTGTACCTCGCCCCCGACTGGATCGGTCGTGGCCTGGGCCGGCGCTTCGTGGACCTCGCGAAGGCGCAGCGCCCCGGCGGCCTGGATCTCTACTGCTTCGCGGTCAACGACCGTGCCCGCCGGTTCTACGAGCATCACGGATTCGAGCCGATCGCGTTCGGTGACGGCAGCGGCAACGAGGAGCGGCAACCGGACGTCCGGTACGCCTGGCGCCCCGCGCCATGACCGATCCGAGCCGGCTCGTCACGTCACCGGACGGCACGCCGATCGCGGTCTTCACATCGGGCGTCGGACCGCCGCTCGTGCTCGTCCACGGCGCGGCCGCCGACCACACCACGTTCCGTGTCGTCGGGCCACGGCTCGCCGAGCGGTTCACGGTCCACGCCATCGATCGGCGCGGTCGCGGCGCATCGGGCGACACCGCGCCGTACGCCATCGAGCGCGAGTTCGAGGACGTCGCCGCGGTCGCGGAGGCGCTGGCCGCCGGAGGCCGGCGGGCCGGTGGATGTCTTCGGCCACTCGTATGGCGGCCGCTGCGCGCTCGGGGCGGCGCTGCGGACCGACGCCATCCGCCGGGTCGTCTCCTACGAGGGCGCCCCGACCCCGCCCGGCGAGCGCTACGGCGACGACGCGGTGCTCAGCGAGTTGCGCCGGTTTGCGGACGCCGGCGACCACGCCACGCTGCTCGCGACGTTCATGCGCCGGGTGGTCGGCATGCCGGAGGCCGACCTCGCGGCGTACCGGGACGATCCGGTCTGGCCAGTCCGCGTGGCCGCGGCACCACGATCGTCCGCGAGCTGGGAGCGGAGGTGGGTACGCGGCCGGCGGCGCTCGAGGCGCTGGCGTCGGTCCGCCAGCCGGTCCTGCAGCTGCTCGGCGGCGACAGCCGGCCGGAATTCGCGCGCCGCGACGCGCGCCCTGGACGCCCGCCTCGCCGACGGCCGGGTGGTCGTCATCCCGGGCGCGCGGCACGCCGCTCACCACACCCACCCGGATGCGGTGGTCGCAGCCGTGACCGGATTCCTCGCCGCCCCCATGTGATACTGCGCCGATGGACCTCCTCGGCTGGATCATCCTCGGTCTCCTCGCGGGCGCGATCTCGGGCGCGCTGGTCGGCGGCAGGACGGCCCGCGGCTGCCTCCCGAACATCGTCGTCGGCATCCTCGGCGCCGTGATCGGCGGCTGGATCGCCTCGCAGATGGGCTTCGGGCAGACCAGCGGCTTCCTGGCGGCGCTCCTCGTCGCGGTGCTCGGATCGATCGTCGTGCGGCTCGTCCTCAACGCCCTCGAACGCGACTGACGGTCCCTCGCGCACAGCGCGCCCACACGGCCGCGGCTACCATCAGCCCATGACCGATTCCCCGCCCGCCGACGCCCCGTCGGCCGAGGCCGCGCAGGCGAGCCGACCCTATTCCCCCGGTCTCGAAGGGATCGTCGCCGGCGAGACGAGCCTCTCCTTCGTCGATGGTGAGCGTGGCCGCCTGACCTACCGCGGCTATCGCATCGGCGACCTCGTCGAGCACGGGACGTACCCGACGGTCGCGAACCTGCTGTGGACGGGCGAATGGGATCCCGCCCATCGCCTGCCGACCGCGCCGATCCCGCCGGAGGTGCTCACGGTCATCCGCGCGCTGCCCGCGACGACGAAGCCGATGGACGCGCTGCGGACCGCGGTCTCGGCGTGGGGCGCGACCCAGGACCTGCCGTGGCCACCGACCGTCGAGCAGGCACGGGCCCTGACCTCGTTCGCGCCATCGGCGCTGGCCGCGTTCGCTCGCCTTCGCGGCGGCCAGGAGCCGATCGAGCCCGATCCGTCGCTGGACCTCGTCCCGGGCTTCCTGTACCAGCTCACCGGAACGAAGCCTGACCAGGGCACCGCCCGGGCGCTCGATGCGTACTTCATCGTCGGCGCCGAGCACGGGTTCAATGCGTCGACCTTCACGGCCCGGGTCATCACCTCGACCCGGTCGGACATCGCGTCGGCGGTCTGCGGCGCGATCGGGACGATGAAGGGGCCGCTCCACGGCGGCGCGCCGTCGGAGGTCGTCGATCAGCTCTCGCAGGTCGGGTCCGCCGATCACGCCGAAGCGTGGGTCCGCGAGGCGCTGGCGCGGGGCGAGCGCCTGATGGGCTTCGGCCATCGCGTGTACCGCGCCTACGACCCGCGCGCCAAGGCCCTGCGCACCGTCGCCGAAGGCATGACCAACAAGCCCGCCTGGCTGCAGCTCGCAGTCGAGGTCGAGGACGTGGCGCTGCGGGTCCTGGCCGAGAAGCACCCGGATCGCCCGCTCAAGACCAACGTCGAGTTCTACGCGGCCCCGGTGCTGATGGGCGTCGGCCTGACCCCGGACCTCTTCCCGGCCACGTTCTCCCTGGCTCGCCACGCCGGCTGGACGGCCCACGCGCTCGAGCAGGCCGCGAACAACCGGCTCATCCGGCCGGACGTGAACTACATCGGCCCCGAGGAGCGCGACCTCCCGAGCTGACGCCCGGACCTGGATCGCGGCCAGCGTGCGGGCCGCGCGAATTCATCCGGTCGGGGTGACGCAAGCCGACTCCGGTGCTGCCTGAATGGGCACCATCACCCGTCGAACACCGGAGGGAGGCACGACCTTGGACCTGACCAGCGACGCCCGGCGACTCGCCAGCGTGGGCACGTTCTTCATCACCATCGGCTGGATCGGCGTGATCTACGCGCTGATCGCCGGCGTGATCTGGTGGATCGACCTCGCGACTCGCGAGGCGTTCAACTTCATCGAGGCCTTCGCGATCTCGGCCAGCGCCATCGGGATCCCGATCTTCGGCGCCCTCGTCGTCCTGGGCTTCGGCTACGGCCTTCGCCTGTTCGCACTGTACGTCGCCAGCAAGACCGTCTAGCAACCCGGGGATCGACATGGTGACCACTCGCGTTCGCGGATTCGGGGCCCTGCTCGCGCTCGGCCTGCTCATCGTCGCTTGCTCGCCTGGCCCCGGCACGGGCGGGACGCTGGAGGGCACCGACTGGGTCCTGCGCTCCTACGCCCAGGACGGCAGCCTCGTGCCCGTGCCAGCGACCGAGTTCGCGGACGCCGAGTTCCGGGCCAATCGCGTGTCCGGGTTCGCGGGCTGCAACGAGTTCGACTCGTTGTACCGCGCCGGCGGGCGAACGCTCCTGATCTCCGATCCGGCGTCCACGCTGATGGCCTGCGGCGATGAGGCGAACGCCGTGGAGGCCGGCTACCTGGCCGGGCTCCAGGCGAGCCGCTTCTACAGCGCCCGGCGAAACACGCTGACCATCTTCGATGGCACGGGCACCGCGGTCCTCGAGTTCGATGCCGCCCCGCGCAACCCGATGCTCGGGACGTGGAGCGTCGATTCGTTCGCGACGGCCCCGGGCAGCCAGACCGCGCCCCTGGAGGGCACCGAGCTGACCGCCGTGTTCGGCATCGCCAGCGTCGGCGGCTTCGGTGGCTGCAACTCGTATACCGGCACGTACGGCACGAACGGCAACATCGTGCGCATCAGTCGCGTGGCCACCACCCGCATGGCCTGCGCGGACGAGATCATGACCCAGGAGGCCGCGTACCTCGCCGCGCTCGAGGGCGCCGCGCTCATCGATGCACGCGGATCGACGCTCCTGTTGACCGATCTGGCCGGGAACGTCGTTGTTGCCCTTGCCCGACCGGGCGCGGAGCCCGCTGCCTCGGCGAGCCCGACCACGTCGAGCGCGCCCGAGGCGACCGCGACGGCGACCGCCAGCCCGACCCCGACGGCCGAACCGACGGCGGAGCCAACGCCGACCCCGTCGCCCACGGCCACCCCGGCACCGACCCTTCCGCCGCGACCCACGCCGGCGCCGACGGTCGAGCCGCCGCCATCGATCCCGCCGACGGCGAGCTGTGACCTCTTGGCACCGGATGGCGCTTCGCTGGCATCGATCGTCTATCCGGCGTCGTGGTCCACGGTCACCGAACCGGCCGAGCTCGCGTGTCGCTACTTCGATCCCGAGCCGATCACCGTCCCCGCCGACCCCGCCACCTTGGAGACGGCTGTGACGGTCGTGGCCGCGGACACCCCGTTCGCCGATGCCCTCGCCGCAGCGACGGATCCCGCGAACTGGGACGTCGACCGCCGGACCGACGTCACGGTCGGGGACCTGCCGGCGACGCTCGTCGAGGCCGTCGCGATCACCGAGGCCGGTGGCGTCCCCGTCGGAACATCCAGCTTCGCCTACATCATCGATTACGGCGCGACCGGGACCGTCACGGTCCGGACGACCGGCACGGCCGACGATCCGGCGTATGCCACGAACGCGACGGTGGCCACGCTGATCGTCGCGTCGTCGACGTTCACGCCGGCGGGCTGAGGGCGACCCGCCGAGAGCTCTCGGGCCGCGCTGGCGTTACCGCACCTGGGCGGCGTCCGCGTCCGGAAGGGCCGGATCTACCGTGCCGTGGCGGCCGCCATCGTGCGTGAACCGTGGGTCGATCGCGCGCGCTCCGCGATCCGATCGACGACGTACTTCGCGTCGCGTCCGGCACCGGCGACCAGCATCGAGGTGAATCCGTAGGTGAACGGCACGCCGAGGAAGTACAGCCCTGGCGGCGTGGCGGCACCGCGGATGCCCTTGGGCCACCCGTCGTCGCCGACGAAGTCCGGGATGCGAATCCAGCCATAGTCCGGTCGGAATCCGGTGCACCACACGACGTTGGTGACATCGAGGGCCCGGCCGTCGGCGAGCACCGGCTTGCCGTCGCGGACGCCCGACACCTTCGCGTCGAAGCGCTCGACGCCCGCGCGAGCGAGGTCGCTGCTTCGGATCCGGAGCAGCGGTCCACCACCCATCCGCACGAACGGCGCCATCTTGCGACCGATCGGCGTGCGCATCGTCAGGACGTGACTGGCGACGAAGACCATCACGGGCCAGACGATCCTGGCACGCCAGGTGTCGATGACCCGGAACGGGAGCTCCCCGTGCGCATGACCGGCCAGCAGCGTGGCGTGGGTCCGCGCGGCCTCGAACGCGATGTCCGCCCCGGAGTGACTGACGCCGACGACGAGGACCGGACCTTCCTGGAACTGCGACGGGTCTCGATAGTCGCTGGAGTGGAACTGGCGGATCGCAGGATCGAGCTGACTGGCGAAGTCCGGAACGCGTGGCTGGTTGAAGGCGCCGGTCGCGATGACCACCTGCGCCGCCTCATACCGCCGATCGCCGGCGGTCACGACGTACCCACCCTCGGGGCCGTCGGCCGGCCGGACGCCGTCCACGTGGGTGCCGCTCCGCACCGGGCAGGTCGAAACTGGCTGCGTAGGCCGCGAGGTAGTCGCCCATCTCGCGGCCGCTCGGGTAGTGGAAGCTCGACGCGGGGAACGGCATCCCCGGCAGCCCGTCCCAGCGCGCAGGGCTGTACAGCCGCAGCGAGTCCCAGTGCGTCCGCCAGTGGTCGCCGACCCGCGCATCGGCATCGAGGATGACGAAGTCCATCCCCCGCCGTGACAGGTGGTACCCGGCCGATAGGCCGGCCTGGCCGGCCCCGATGATCACCGTGTCAACGCGCTCTGCTGGGTCCCTGCCGTCCATGCCGCATCTCCTCGCCGTCCGGTGGTCGGAGGCGACCGGATGGACCGGTCGCCGCCACCGACCGTAGGGCCCGGGGCAGGGTACCCGCATCCGCCGTTGTACCCAATCGCTCGCCGGCCGATATGGGTACCGCTGGCGCGCCGGCCTCGGCGCGAACTCGAGAGACGAGTCAGACCAGGTCGTGCTCGTAAGCGTAGGCCGTGGCGGCCGATCGGGACGAGAGATCGAGCTTGGTGAAGATGTTGCTGACGTGCCGGTCCACGGTCCGCTCGCTGATCCCGAGCTCGGCCGCGATCGCGCGGTTCGTCATGCCGGCAGCCAGCAGCCGTAGGACCTCGACCTCCGCGCGCCGAGAGGCCGTCGGCTCCGTGCCACGGTCGCGTGCGACAACGCCTCGAGGCGGGCCAGGTCCGGCGCCGCGCCCAAGCCGCCGAAGACCCGACGAGCCGCGTCGAACTCGAGCTCCGCCGTCTCCAGGTCGCCGAGCTGCCGACAGCGCCATCCCGATCAACGACTCGGACGCGCGCCGTCTCGTACGGCGCGTCCAGGCCGCTGCCAGGCCGTGGCTGCCCGGCGCAACGCCCGAGTGCGCCCGTGCGTCACCCTCGGCGAGCCGCACGGCGCCATCGGCGCGGGCCGCGATGGCCCGCAGGAGCGGCGCGTCCGCGACGCCGGCGATGCGGGCGAGGTCGGTCCGCCGCGGCGCGAGCCGTCGAGCGGTCGCCGGTGGCGAGCGCGATCTCGACGGCGGGCTCGAGCAGCCGCGCCCGCGCGATCTCGTCCGGGCGCCTCGTCCACCGCCCGGCGGATCGACCGTCGACGCGGCCTTCGACCTGGCCCTGCGCGAGTCGAAGCAGGGCCAGACCCGGCTCCGGCCGTCGTCCCCACTGGCTGGCCTCGCGATAGGCATCGTCGGCCTCGGTGAACGCGCCGCGCAATCGATGGAGCTCGGCCTGCTGGTAGAGCGCCTCCCCGACGGCGGGCTCGGGCGGTGGCCTCGACAGCCAGTCGCTGTGCCCGGCGCGCCTCGTCGATCGCCTCCGGCCACGCGCCGTGGAGCTGCAGCAGCTCGGCCCGATAGACGAGGCACCGGCCGCGGAACGGGACGAGGTCGGGCTGCGAATCGCACCAGCGCGTCGAGCGCCGATCCGTCCACTCCTGCGCACGGCGGAGGTCGAAGATCGACTGGAACGCCTCGATCGACGGCGCAGTAGACGATCCCGACGATGATCGGCGAGACCTCGCCGGCGGTCACCGCGACCATCGCCTCGTCGAGGAGAGCGACACCGCGTGGCACCTCGGCCATGGCGATCAGGGCGCTGCCCGCGGCCGAGCCGGCCGAGGGTCGCCGAGGTCGGTGTCGCCGAACCGCTCGGCGATCGCGGCGACCTGATCGAAGGTCTCGAACGCGGCCGCCGGATCGCCGGCATCGAGTTGCTGCAGCCCTGCGGCACGAGGAGGTAGCCGCGCTCGACGCCGTCGAAGCCGGTCTCCTCGACGAGTCGCGCGGCACGAGCGAGCCAGCCGCCGCCGACTGGGCCATGTCCCCGCGCTGAGGCCAGCAGCATCCCGAGCCGGAAGGCGTGTCGCGCCGCGCCGATGGGATCGACCGGTCAGCGAGCGCGGCATGGTGGGCGCGCCCGCACAGGTCCTGTGCCTCGTCGTCGCGCCCGATCAGGTACGCAGCGAGTCCCACGCGCTCCAGGTCGACAGGCTCGAGGGGCGTGACCCGGTCCGCGGCCAGGAACGCTTCGTAGGCCTCGGTCCAGGCATGACGTGCGAAGCGCCGCCCGGGCGTGGTCGATGTGATCGGCGGTGGTCATCTTCGTATCCGCCACCAGGAACCTGGTTCGTCGACCCGGGGTCGTCCGGGCCAGCCCAGCCTACAGCCAGCCGCGCCGCCGGAAGAACACGATGACGCCGATGGTGAGCGCGAGCATGGTCCCCATGAGGATCCGAGAACGCCTCGGCCGTCCCTTCGCCGGGGAACAGGACGTTCATCCCGAACACGCTGGCGATGAGCGTCAGCGGGCAGCAGGATGACGCTGAACGCGGTCAGGACGCGGAACGAGTCGTTCACGCGATGCGACAGGACCGACTCGTTCGTCGACTCGAGCGCCTCGATGACCTCCTTGTAGTTCTCGAGCGTGTCCCAGATCCGCTCGGCGGCGTCGGAGATGTCGTCGAAGTAGATCTCGAGCTCTTCCTGGAGGTAGCGCTGCTTCGTCCGCTCCAGGTCGCGCAGCACCGCGCGCTGCGGCCGGACGATCCGCCGGAAGTTGATGATCTCCTGCTTCGCCTCGGAGATGTCGCGGACGATCTCCGACGAGCGGCCCTCGAAGATGTCGTCCTCGAGCCGCTCGAGCTTGAGGCCCATCTTGCGCAGCATCGGGAAGGAGGCGTCCACGCAGGTGTCGACGATCTTGTAGAGCAGGTAGCCCGAGCCCTTGGAGAAGGTCGCCTCGCGCAGGTCCTCCTTCTCGCGATAGCGCTCGAACATCGCGTTCAGCGGCGGCAGCGGGATGTTCGGCAGCGTGATCAGGTAGTCGGGGCCCAGGAACAGGTCGAGCTCGGCCGTCAGGATGCGGCCGGTGTCCTTGTCGAACAGCGGGAAGTGCAGGACGATGAAGACGTAGTCGTCGTACTGGTCGAGCTTCGGTCGCTGGTTGCGCGAGTAGACGTCCTCGTAGTCGAGCGGGTGGAAGTCGAAGTGCTCCTCGAGCCAGTCGCGATCGGCGGTCCGCGGCGATTCGATGTGGATCCAGCGGATGCCAGCGGCTTCGATGATCTCGGGCTCGGCGACGGCCTCGGGCGCGACCGGATCCGCCGGCCCGGTGGGGCGACGGCCACGCGGGCGCGGGAGCTTGATGTCAGGCACGGCGCCATCCTACGGCACGCGCTGCCCGCGCCGCCCCGTGCCCCATGGCGTACAGTCCGCTCGCCCGGCGCGGGGTTGCGCGCCGACAACGGGGAACCATGACCGGAACGTCACTCGATCGATCCTCGCCGCCCGTGCCGGCTGGCGCCGTGCCCGTCCCGGCTTCGCTGACGGCGCGGGCCTGGCGGAACCGCCACGAGCTCGTCGGTCTGGCGTTCGTCGCAGCGGTCTGGCTGGCGATCGTCGTGTTCGCGGAGCCGTGGGGTCGACTGTGGGGAACGGGCCAGGACGCGTACTGCTACTGGTTCCCGTCGCTATCCGATCCGTATGCCCGCTCCGACTGGACCGACCCGATCGCGTACGTCTATTCGCCGGCGTTCCTGCAGCTGCTGGCGCCCTTGAAGCTCCTGCCGTGGCAGGCGTTCATGGCCGTGTGGACGGCGATCTTGTTGGGCTGCGTCTTCGTGTTGACGGGCCGCAAGTGGTTCGCGGTCGGTGTGGCCCTGAGCCTCATGGAGCTCGCGGGCGGCAACATCCACCTGGTGCTGGCCGCGGCGATCGTGCTGGGGTTCCGCTGGCCCGCGGCCTGGTCGATCGTGCTGCTCACCAAGGTCACGCCCGGGATCGGATTGCTCTGGTTCGTCGTACGGCGGGAGTGGCGGAACCTGTTCATCGCCCTCGGGGCGACCGCGGCGATCGTCGCGGTGTCGTTCGTCTGGATGCCGGAGGCGTGGGTCGAGTGGGTGGCCGTGCTGACCCGGATCGCCGGTCGGGATGGGACCTGGGCGGCGGTGCCGATCCCGTTTCTCGTTCGCTTGCCGTTCGCGGTGGCGCTCGTGATCTGGGGCGCGCGGACGGATCGCCGTTGGACCGTGCCCGTGGCCGGGATGGTGGCCCTCCCCGCGCTGTGGTACGGCGGGCTGACCATGCTGCTGGCGGTCATCGCGTTGCGCGAGCCGGCCAAGCCGGCCGGGCAGGCGAAGCCGGCGCCGTCGATCGCCTGAGCCGTTCCGAGGGCGCCGGGCGAGCCGGCAGGGCCGGGCGAGGCCGGCGGTTCGGGCCGGGCGAGGCCGAGTCCGGGCGGGGCGAGGCCGAGTCCGGGCGGGGCGAGGCCGGCGGTCCGGGCCGGGCGAGGCCGAGTCCGGGCGGGGCGGGCGAGTCTGGCGGTCCGGGCGGCCGCGGGTCCCGGGGCAGGCGGGTCCCCGAGACCCGACTTGGCGCCTGGAGCGTTCCAACGGACGACGGAACGGCTCGATCCAGCCACCTCAGCCGCCATCTGAACGCCGCGCGTCCCCGATCGACCGCGGAACGTCCATTCCTCCGCCGGTTGGAACGGTCGTGGCGCCAACGACGCACGGCCGGGCGAGCCCGCGGCCCCTCAGCGCTCGTGGCGCTTGGAGCGTTCCAACGGACGACGGAACGGCTCGATCCAGCTACCCCAGCCGCCATCTGAACGCTGCGCGTCCCCGATCGACCGCGGAACGTCCATTCCTCCGCCGGTTGGAACGGTCGTGGCGCCAACGACGCACGGCCGCGGCCCCTCAGCGCTCGTGGCGCCTGGAGCGTTCCAACGGACGACGGAACGGCTCGATCCAGCTACCCCAGCCGCCATCTGAGCGCTGCACGTCCCCGATCGACCGCGGAACGTCCCTTCCTCCGCCGGTTGGAACGGTCGTGGCGCCAACGACCGCCCGCACGGCCGGCCGAGCCCGCGGCCCCCTCAGCGGTCGTGGCGCCAAGGACGGCCCGCGGCCCCTCAGCGGTCCCGCGGGACGTCGAGCCAGCCCTCCCGAACGGCCCGCATCGCGAGCTCCGTCCGCGACGCCACGTCCAGGCGCTCGAACAGGCGCGCGAGGTGCGTTTCGACGGTCTTCGCCCCGATCTGCAGAGTGGCGCCGATCTCATCGTTCGTCCGACCCTGCGCCACGAGCGCGACGACGTCGTGCTCTCGCGGGGAGAGCCGGATCGCACCGGTGCTCGGCCGCACCGAGAAGGCCAGCCCACCCGCGGCGACCCGCCGGATCGCATCGACCAGCTCGCTCAGTGGCGCGGTCTTCAGCACGAACCCGGCCGCCCCAAGCCGAAGGGCGGCGTCGGCATACTGCGGATAGTCATACGCGGTTAGGACGATGACGGCCGGCCGCTCCCCCGTCGGCAGGCGGTCGCCGGTCCCCGGCCGCTCCCCCGTCGGCAGGCGGTCGCCGGTCCCCGGCCGCTCCCCCGTCGGCAGGCGGTCGCCCGGTCCCCGGCCGCTCCCCCGTCGGCCGGCGGTCCCCGGTCCCCGGCCGCTCCCCGGTCGCTACCCGCGCCACCGGGCGAGAGCACGCGCAGCCCGCTGTCCGTCCCGAGCCGGATGTCGAGCAGCAGGACGTCGACCCGCTCGGCATCGAACAGGCTGGCGGCGTCCGCCGCCTCGATCGACGGCGCCACGCCGACCACCTCGAAGTCCGGCTGCGCCCGCAGGATCGCGGCGGTCCCTTCACCGACCACGGGGTGGTCGTCGACGATGCCGATCCGGATCAGGGCGCCCGCCATTCGATCGCGACGTGGGTGCCGCCGGCCGGCCAGCGGCGGACATCGAGGATCGCCCCGATCGCCTCGGCCCGTTGCTGCATGTTGAGCAGACCGAAGTGGCCCTCCCGGTCCGCGCCCTTGCCCGCATCGGGCTCGATGCCTGGACCGGCGTCGTCGATCGACAGGCTGGCGCCGCCGGGTGTCGTCGCATAGCGCACGAGGATCGGCGGCTTGCCGTGCTTGACGGCATTGGCCAGCGCCTCCTGGGCGACCCGGAAGAAGGCGAGCTCGACGTCGGCCGGCGGGCGGGTCCCGTCCGCCCGCTCGAGCCGGACCTCGCCGCCGGCCAGGCGCTCGATCCGCAGGACGAGCCAGTCGAGCGCCGGCCCGACACCCAGGTCATCGAGGATCGGCAGGCGGAGGTCCCCGCAGATCGCCCGAAGTCGATCGGACACGGTCCGGGCGATGTCGGCCCCCTCCGTGTCACCGGCCGCGTCGAGTCGATGCACGAGCAGCGTCAGCTCCTGGAGCGCGTCGTCGTGGATGTCCGCCGCGACCCGGGCGCGCTCCGCCTCCGTGGCGGCGACGACGAGATCACGCTGCAGCGTCGCCCTGCGTCGCCAGGCGCACCAGCGGTCGGATCGTGAACCGTCCGGCCGCGAGGATGATCAGGAACCAGAAGGCGAGGGGCAATCCGTTGGCCGCCCCGGTCGAGGCCAGGGCGATCGCGGGCGTGACACCGGCCGCCGCGTATTCGGTGGTCTCGAGCAGCCGGCCGCTGGGCGATGGGCTCGAACCGACGCGCTGGATCGGCCCGGCTGCGGCCAGACCGGGGATCAGCGGGATCGCCGCGAGCAGCGTCCAGCGCAGGAAGCCCTCCCCCGCCCACGGGATGGTGACCATCGCCGAGACGCCCACCACCGCGGCCCCGACGACACACCCGACGACGATCGATCCGACGGTCCGCCGAACCTCCGCATCCTCGATCCGTTCGAGCAACCCGATGGCCAGCGGTACCATCGCGGCCGTCAGCAGCAGGCCGCTCAGCGCGATCAGCGGCGGCGACCACGACACGTCCAGCGGCTCGACGAGGAATGGCATGCCGGTCGCGACGGCGAGCGGCGCAGCCAAGGTTCGAAGGGCTTCCCCGGCACGTCCGCCCGCCAACCACCAGAACACGAGCAGGAGCATCACCGCACCCAGGACGAAGGTCGTCAACCGCGTCCGGATACCGTCAACGCCATCGTCGTACAGGCCGATGATCTCGAAGCTGTTCGGGTCGAGTTGGCCGGAGCCGTCGGGCAGGGTGTGGTCGAGCGTCCATTCGCGGACGGCCACGAGCCCGGTGGCCGGTTGAGCGAGCAGCTGGTCGATGAAGGCCGGATCGCGCTCGATGACCGTCGGGATGAGGGGTTCGATGCGCGGCTCGAAGGGCGGCATCTCGCCGGTCAGGGGATCCGGTGACGGATACACCATGGGTTCGACGTATTGCGGCATCTGGACGAGGCCCACGCCGTGGAGCTCGATGACGATCATGCCCGGCTCGAGCCCGTACAGGGCCGCGATGCTGCGCGGTTCGACGTGCTCGACGACGATGAAGGTCTCCGTCCTCGCCAGGCGGACCCCCGGATCGAACCGACCGAACAGGATGACGGCGAGCCCGATGACCAGGCCAAGCCCGGCGACGATCAGGGCGGCACGGTCACGGGTGCGCTGGTCCACGCCTCGACAGTAGCAGAGGCTCAGGTGGCCTCGGGGTCCGGGAAATCCCGGAATGCGCGCTGCGGGAAGGGGCGCATGGGCCGGGCGACGACGCCGCCCCATGATGGCCGGGCGATGACGACAGGAACACGCTCATCACCTGCGCCGACGCGTCGTCTGGGGGACGACCGTCGGCGCTTCCCGCTCATCGTGGCTCGGGTGCTCGCCGCCCTGACGATCACCGTGCTGATCGGCGGTTGCGTGGCCCTCGGGGTCCGAACGGCGGAGCGTTCGCCGGTCCCGGCGGGTCCGCTCGGGCGTGTCGTGGCCGACCCGGGCGCGACCGGACCGCCGATCGAATGCCGTGGCATCGCCCAGGATCGCTGCATGAGTGCCGGGTCGGTCGAGGGCATGATCGCCGGCATCGACGTGCGCGATGCCGAACGGGTCATCGTGAGTTGCGAGGGCGACCCTTGTACCGCGACGGGCGGCGCGATGCGGATCGACCTGCTGATGGACGACGGGACCACGGTCGAGGTCGCGCGAGGCGGCTACGGGGAGTTCCGTCAGCCCTGATCGGCCAGCAGCGCCCGATCCTGCGACGGGCGCGTGGCGATGACGACCGCGCCGATGAGGAAGATGGCCGCCCCGACCAGGAACGGCCCGGCGAGGCCCGTGGCGGTCACCACGCCGGCCCCGACGGCGGGCCCGATGATGCCGGCCGCGTACAGGGGCAGGTAGACGAGGTTCAGCGTCGCGGAGCGTCGATCCGGCGGCACATCGATGGCAAGGAGCCCGAAGACCATCGCGCTGACGGTGGCCGTCGCCGCACCGGAGACGACCGCCAGACCCGCCAGGGCGGGGACGCTCGCGACGAACGGCATCGCGAGCAGCACGACGCCACCGGCGGCCAGGGCGCCGACGAGCACGGAGCGGAACCCGATCCGGTCACCCAGCACCCCGCCGAGCGGCGAGATGAGGCCGCCGACGAGGGCCGCCGTGCCCATGACGAGCGCGATCGCCGATGCGAGTCCCGGGCCCGTGCCGGCCAGCCCTTCCACGAGCACCGGGATGTAGGGTCGGGTCATCTGGGTCGCCAGGAACGAGACCCCGAAGATCAGGAAGATGCGGCGGACGATCGGGTCGGCCAGGACGCCACGCACGGCTCCGAAGGCCAGATCGATGACACGACCCGTGGGGATGACCTCGGGCCGCACCTCCCGGGACCCGAACCAGACGAGCAGGGCCGTTCCGACCGACATTGCTGCCGAGAGCCAGAACACGGCCGGCAGCGACCAGCCGAGGCCGTCGATGAGGACGCCGGCAAGCGCCGGGCCGACGGCGAACCCGATCGGGCCCGACGCCCCGAAGATCGCGATCGTCACGCCGAGGCGCCGGCGCGGCGTCACATCCCGGATGCCCGCGAGCATGACCCCGGTGTTGCCGAGCTGGAACCCGATGAGGAGCATGCTCAGGGCGAGCTGCCACGGCTCCTGCGACAGGGCCACGCCGGCGAAGACCACTGCCTCGACGAGCGCGCTCCGGACGATGACCGCCTTGCGGCTGTACTTGTCGGCCCACACGCCCCACAGCGGCACGAGCGGCATCCCGACGACGAAGATGAGTGAGCTGAACAGCCCGACGAACGCGAGGCGATCGGCCTCCGCCACGCCCATCTCACGCAGGTAGGACGGGACGAGCGCGAAGATCTGGCTGACCCCGGCGCCCTCGACCATCGAGGTGATCCAGAACACCGCGACGAGGACCCGCCAGTCCTGCACGGGGCGTGGTCGGACCGGGCTGGATCCGGGCTCAGGGGTCACCGCGGGAGCCTACTCGACGGCAGATCCAGCGCGTCCCGCGTGTCCGGCGCCCCGCCCGGCACCCGATTCGGGCCTGTGTCAGCGGTCGTGACGCTCGCTGGACGAACGTGCAAGCCTCGGTGCGGGATCCGCCCAGATTCGGCCCGACCCGTGCGTGTTCGTCCGAAATGCGTCACGCGTGGTGTCGTGGGGCGGGCCGGCCACGTTGGAGCGAATACCGCGGCCGAGCCGGCTTTGGTCACACTCGCTCGGATCGGGCGCCGTGCTTCTCAGTCGGCAAGACGGCATCGAACATGACGAGATCGATCGACTGGCGGCATACAACGGCCAAGTCGGCCCAAGTTCGTGCTTGGCAGACACGCATCGGCGTCAGGGAGCGCCCGAGTGGAGCCTTTGACCTGGATCTGCAGTCCAGGAAGCACGCGGAGAGCATCGGGCCGCCCGTGGAGCATCGAGGCCGCCCGCGGGAGCATCGGGGGTCACGCCCGCGGGTGCGCCAGGCCGGGGCCCGCAGGCCGGCCACGTTCCGCGCACACGAAAGCGCCCGAAGGAACTGGTGGGAGGACCGGCCGGTCGGCCTCCCGTCGGCTCCGAATAAATCCGGAGTCTCCGGGTGCCGCCCGGGACCCTCATTCGCTGGCCTTGCGACCATCGAACCTGGTTCCCGAGACCGTCCCGAGGATCGCTCCCCGGTGCGGTTCTGGCGGTTCGCACCTGCCCCTTCGGGCAAGACGAAATGTAGCCGCCGGGCCCCCAGGGCCACAACCGCCTTATCCACGAACTGCGCGCAAAACGTCGCGACGTTATCCCCGAGGTTCCCACCGTTGTGGACAGGTTGTGGAGAAGCGACGGATCGGCCATCCAGGCGGGCTCGACGGGCGTAGAGTCACCTTGGGAGGTACGAAGCCGTGGCTCGATTGCTCGCTCGCCTCGTGGCACTCAACGACGCCTGGGCACGACCGCTCGGGGAGTTCAACCTTCGCTGGCTCGGCGCCGTGTTGCGCCCGCTCGGCCCGATCAAGGACCTGCTGCACGGCCGGTGGCTCGGGCATCCGCTCCACGCCGCGTCCACGGACCTGCCGATCGGCCTGCTGCTCGGGACCGTCATCCTCGACCTCCTCGGTCAGCCGGGTGCCGCCGACATCGTGCTCGTCGCGACGATCGTGACGATGGTGCTCGCGGCGCTCTCCGGGGCGGCCGACTACGTCGACACGAGAGGCACGGCGCTGACACGGGCCACGCTCCACAGCACGTTGATGGTCGTGGCCCTCGTCGTCCTGATCGTGTCGGCGGTCATGCGCTCCGGCGCCCCGGTGGACCGGACCCTCCCCATCGTCCTGTCGATCATCGGCTTCCTGCTCGTCACGGCGGGCGCCTTCGTCGGCGGTGACGTCGTCTTCGTCTTCGGCAACATGGTCAGCCGCCACGCCTTTCGTGGGGCGGGGACGAAGTGGGTCGCGCTCGATACCGGTAGCGTGACGGACCTGGCCACGCTGCCTGAGGCCACGCCGACGAAGATGCGCGCCGGTATCAACGACCTCATGGTGGTCCGCATCGGGACGACGATCCACGCCATGCACAACGTCTGCGCGCACGCGGGCGGCCCGCTGGCCGAGGGCGACCTCGTCGACGGGTGCATCCAGTGCCCGTGGCACGGCTCCCGATTCCGGCTGACCGACGGCCTCGCCCGCCGCGGCCCCACCGTCTACGACCAGCCGACCTACGAGGTCCGGGCCGCCGAGGCGGGCGGCTACGAGGTCCGACGGGCCGTCACCTAGCCGGCAGAGCAGGATGTCGACACTGGTCCTGCCCGATCCGAGCCTGGTCGTGCTCGTGGGCGCCGCCGGGTCGGGCAAGTCCACGCTGGCTGCCCGGCTCTTCGCACCCGACGAGATCGTCTCGTCCGACAGCCTGCGGGCCGCGGTGTCCGGGGATGCGGCGGACCAGCGTGCCTCGGCCGTCGCGTTCCGCATCCTGCATCGGACGATCGAACGACGGCTCGCGGACGGCAAGCTGACCGTGGTCGACGCCACGAACACGCGGTCGGAACATCGCCGACCCCTCCTGTCGCGGGCGAGGCTGGCCGGCGTGCCGACCGTCGCGATCGTGCTGGACCTCCCGCCGGAGCACGTCCATGCCCAGAACGCCGGCCGCACGACCCGCGTCGTCGACCGCGACGTCGTGGATCGGCACCTCGCCGCGGTCCGACGAACGCTCGCCACGGGCCAGCTGACCGGGGAGGGCGTCGACCACGTCGTGATCCTGCGTTCGACCGACGATGTCGCCGGCCTCCGGGTCGACCGCCGGCCGTGGCGTCCTCAGCCGGTCGCCGACTCGGGGCCGACGATGCGCCCGAAGGCGCGAGCGCGCAGCTCGACCCATACGCCGTTGCGCAGGTAGACGTCGTCGCGGACGATCTCGAGGGCCGCCTCGGCGCTGGGGGCGCGCACGAGGACGATGGACGCCGATACGTCGACGAATGCCCCGACCTCCACGAACACGCCGGCCTCCTTGAGCGCCAGGATGCGCGCCAGGTGCTCGGCACGGAACGGGGTCCGCGTCTCGGCCGCATCGGGGGCGTAGGTCGCTTCGACGAGCCAGACCGGCTCGATGACGACACTCGGGGCGAGATCAGTCATGGTCCGAGTCTACGCGGAGCCGACGCCGATGAGGACGATCGCCACCGCGGCCAGCGCGATCCCCACCGCGTGATGGCGGGTGATCCGCTCACGCAACAGCGCCGCCGCCAGGATCACCGTCACGACCGGGTACAGCGCCGACAGCACCGAGGCGACCGCCAACGCTCCGCTCTGCACGGCGAGCAGATAGAAGCTGTTGCCGGCCATGTCGAGGACGCCGATGACGGCGATCGCGGGTAGCAGGCGCCGCTCCGGCCGCCACGGCGAGCGACTCACCAGGATCGCCGCGATGACGAGCACGGCCTGGACGGAACGGATCACGGTCAGCGCCGCGAACACGTTGCCCTCGCCGAGGCCGGCGATCGTGACGCCGAACAGCCCGATGGCGACGCCGGCCACGAGGGCCTCGGTGAGCCCGGCCCGGCCACCGCCTTCATCGGCGACGCGCGACACGAGCAGCACCGCGGCGACCGCGAGGGCGATCCCGGCGAGCACCATCGGCCCCGGCACGCCCTGGAACACGATCCCGGCGACGACCGGGATGACCGCCGCGAGCACACCGGTGACCGGCGCGACGATGCCCATCCGCCCGATGGCCAGGGCCGCGGTAGAGCGCAGTCACGCCGATGCCGCCCAGGGCCCCCGCGACGAGGCACAGCAGCAGGTCCTGCCCGGCCGGGATGGCCTCGGCCCGGACGAAGGCGATCGCCAAGGCGATGAGGAGCCCGACCAGCTGCGAGAACAGCACGACCCCGAACACCGGCGCGCGGCGGCTCATCAACCCGCCGCCGAAGTCACCGCCGCCCCAGGCCACCGCCGCGGCAAGACCGAACAGGATCGTCGCGGTCTCGGGCGGGATCTCCCCGATCAGGCCTCCACCCCGGTCGGTGCCGGCTCGAGCGGCGCCAGCGACGGGTCATCGACCCCTTCATCCACGGCCGTGGGACCGGGAAGCTCGACGACCGCATCCGCCGCGCCGTCGTACCGATCCGAGGTGGTCAGGTAGATGATCTGGAAGTCGGCCGCGACCTGCTTGAGCAGCGCCAGGGCGCGCGTGGCGCGCGTGTCGTCGAGCGTGACGAACGGATCGTCGAACACGAGCGGCGGTCGTCGATCGCCGGTCACGAGGCGCACCAGCCCGAGGCGGGCCGCGAGGTACACGAGGTCGAGCGTGCCCTGGCTGAGGCTGGTCACCGGCACCCAGTCGTCGCGCTCCGGCGCGTGGACCTCGATGTCGAGCGTCTTGTCGTCGACCCGCACCCGCCGATACCGGCCGCCCGTGACGGTGGCGACGTCGCGGACCATGTGCCCCTCGAGGTAGCGGGTCGCGGTCTTCATCGTCGCGACCTCGGCCCGCTCGATGGTCCGCAGGGTCGTGTCGAGCACGCGCTGCCGTCGCTGGAGCGCCCGGAGCTGCTCCCGCCAGCCCGCCAGCCGCTCCTCGTCCGTGCGACCTGCTCGGCGTCCACGGTGTTCGCCTCGACCCGGGCGCGGGCATTGGCCTCGTCGTCGCGGGCGCGCTCGAGCGCGCCTTCCTGGTCGCGGACCTCGACCTCGAGGCGTTCCCGGGCGCGTGGCTCCTTGGCGATCGGCCCGAGCGCCTCGAGGGCATTCGTCTTCTGCTCGATCTCGAGGGCGGCGGCATCGCGCATGCGTCGCGAGCGTCTCGCGCGGTTCCTTGCCGACCAGGCCGTCGAGCTGGGCCGTCAGCTGGTCGATCTGGGCGACGTGCGCCTCCTCGCGGCTGAGGAGGTCCTCGGCGGTCGCCAGGTCGTCGAGACCGAGTGCGCCGAGCTGCGCGACGGAGTCGGCCTCGGCCTGGCGAAGCTCCGCCTCCATCTCCGATCGGCCGCGCAGGCGTCGATCGATCTCGACGTCGCGGAGCTGCTCCTCCATCTTCGAGTTGCGACGGAGCCAGAAAGCGACGAACGTCAGGATCAGCCCGACGCCGGTCACGGCCGCGCCGATGTAGAGCGGCGCCGTGCCGAGATCGATGACGCCGAGCACTCGGGCCGCGAAGGCGCCGCCGGCGAGGGCGAGCCCGAGCAACACCAGGAGGATCCCCCAGCGCGACAGCGGTCGCCAGGTCGGTTCCGGCGCGACGTCGAACTGGACCGCGACCTCGCCGGACAGCGCGGCGCGGAGCTCGCGGATCCGGGTGTCGAGGTTGCGCAGCCGCTCCGACGCTCTGCCGGATGACCGGGAGCGGGTTCGGCGACGGGTGGCTCTGGGCCAGCGCGTCGAGCTCGGCCGAGACCTCGACGGCCTCGCGGAAGCGCTCGTAGCGATCCTTGGCGGTCGTCCGCTCGGCCTCGAGGCGCTCGGCCTGGCGGGCCTTCTCGAGAAGACTCCGGCGCTCGGCGAGGCTCGGCGTCGGCGTCGGCGCGTCGCTCGCGGGCGCTGGACAGCGCGTCGCGATCGCGCTCGAGCTGGGCGAGGGCCAGCTCGCCCTGCTCGACGCGATGGCGGACGCGGCGACGGCGTCCTCGGCGACCTTGAGTCGGCCGGGGTTCTTGTCGCCCTTCGTCGTTGAGGTCGTGGAGCGCCCGCTCGAGCTTCTTGCTTGGCCCGGCCGGTTCCGCGGTCGGCGCCGCTGATGCTGGCCTGGAGTCGGTCGCGCAGGGCCGTCTCGTCGCGGGCGAGGTCGCTCAGCTCGTGGTGGCGGACCGACGCGGTGGAGCGGAAGAACGGCTCGGTCGGGACGCCCGGTCAGCTCGGCCATGACCTGGTCGGCGAGCGTCGGGTCGGTGATGACGGTCTGGCCGTCGTAGTCGAGGGCGACCGTGCCCTTCTGGCCGGCGAAGGTCTTCTCGAGCGTCCCGGTCGCGATCCGGCCGTCGTCCTCGTCCTGCTCGAACTCGATGGCGATCCACGGTCGCGCGTCGCCCTCCGGCGTCCCATGGGCGGAGCGCCTCGAGGTCGCCGGCGGCGCTCGTGACGCGGCGCGTGATCGCGAGCTCGATGGCCCGCTGGATCGTGGTCTTGCCGGCCTCGTTGGGGCCGCGGACGACGGTCACGCCGGGCGCGAGGTCGATGTCGAGCTCGCGGTACCGACGGAAGTCGCGGACGTGAAGGCGGCGGATCCTCACAGCGAGACCTCGTGCCCGGCGAGGAGGAGTCGGCCGAGACGGAGCGCGTCGCGCAGCTCGGCGGCCTCATCGGATCGGTCCGCGTCGCCGGTCCCGGCGATGGACGCCGCCTCCAGCTCCGCGATCCGGGCCTCGAGGTCGCGGATGAACGCGCCGGCGATCGTGTCCGGCGGCGGCGATCGGGCCCTCGGTCAGGGCGGGCGTGCTGACGTCGCGGACGCGGACCTTGAGGAACGACGGCGCGAGAGCGGACTCGATCTCGTCGGGATCGAGGTCGAGCTCGTCGGGCCGGACGCCGACGAGCCGCACATCGAGGACGAGGTCGGGGTCGCGCCTTCCGGCGGAGCGTATCGATGAGAGCCGGCTGGGTGGCGACGGTCGCCGCGTCCAGCTCGAGCTTCTCGAAGCGGGTCCGACCGACCTGGCGCTCCTCGACGTGGACGGAACGGCCCTCGCCGATCTGGTCGAGCTCGACGAGCAGGACCTTGCCGGCGCGGTCCTGGTCGAGCGCGACCGCCTCCGGCGCGCCGGCGTAGGCGTAGGTCACGCCGCCGGCCTTCGCCTGCTGGGCGGAGTGCCAGTGACCGAGGGCCAGGTAGTCGAGGCCGGTCGCGGCGATCTCATCGGTCGTGATGACGACCTCGTCGCGGTCCGTCTTGCCCGGGATCGCGATGGAGCCGTGGACCATCCCGACGTGCCACGTCGCCGTGGCGCCGGCGGCCTTGGCGTCGAGGTCGCGGAGCGGGCTGTGCGGGGCTCGCTTGGTCGCGAAGACCGGGCCGTGGACGACCGTGTCGCAGGCGGCCAGGTGGACGCTCGGGGTCTCGGGCGTGAGGACCGTCACGAGGTCGTCGTCCGGCGTGCTGCCGGCCAGGGCCTTGAGGTCGTACGCCCGGTAGATCGACGAGCGGTCGTAGCAGTCGTGGGTGCCGGGGATGATGACGGTCCGGATCTTGGACCCGGCCAGGCGCTTGAGCTCGGCCGCCACGCGCTCGACCGACCGACGCGGCTGGACGTTGCTGTCGAACAGGTCGCCGGCGATCAGGAACAGGTCGACCTTCTCGGCGAGGGCGAGGTCGACGGCGGCCACGAATGCCGCGAACTGCCGTTCGCGCTGCGCGCTCGCCTGATCACCGAGGTCGTCGTGGCGCGCGCCGAGATGGACGTCCGCGGTGTGGATGATCCGTAGCATCCGGTGGGGCCCTGCCTCCGTGGTCGGCGACGTGGTCGATCACGACCCGGGCCCCCTGGGGTGTATGGCGCGAGCGAGGCGCCCCCATGACTCCCCGCTCGCCGTCCCGGATCCTCGCCCGCCATTGTGACAGGTACGTTGTCACGACTGCCAGTCGGCCGGCGAAAGGTCCGAATTCGTGAGCCGTTGTATCCTGCGCCGCATCATCACCGGTGCGCCCGCAGACAGGGACTCCAAATCGGCACCTGGGTCACGGGGCCCGGCTCGTTCGCCAGACCCCTCGCGTTCCCGCCCGTCGATGCGGCCGCCCTCCGCAGGTGCACCTCGCCGTCCCACGCGCCCCGGAGGAGCAACGTGACCTACGTCGATCGAACCCTGAACTGCGTCGACTGCGGGGTGGAATTCATCCACTCCGCCGCCGACCAGGAGTACTACGTCCAGAAGGGGTTCTCGAGCGACCCGAAGCGCTGCACGAGCTGCCGTGCCAGCCGGCGAGCCGCTCGAGACGGCGGCTCCGACGTGCGCGACATCGGTGGCCCGCGTGGCTACGAGCGCGGCGACGACCGCGCCAACCGCGAGTACTTCGCGGTGGTCTGCTCGTCGTGCGGCAACCAGGCCCAGGTGCCGTTCAAGCCGCGCATGGACCGGCCGGTCTACTGCTCCGACTGCTTCCGGACGGTCCGCCCCGACTGAGCCAGCGTCGCGGGGCGGGCGGCGGGACTGGGCGGAGGCGGGCCCAGCGGCCGCCGGGCCGAGGCGGGCCCAGGGCCGAGGCGGGCTCTAGGCTCGAGGCGGGCCCATGGCCGCCGGGCCGAGGCGGGGCGCTGGGCCCGAGGCGGGCCAGCGCCTGGGCGGCTTAGCGCCGAGGCGTGTCACCACCAGTGACGAGGTCGGTACAGCCGCGCACGGTACCCGCCAGAAGGTAACTACCAGGCACCATATCGCGACAGCTTCCTCGTGATCGATCGCTTCATCCGGCTTTGAATGCGATCTGAGCGACGTGTCACGCTCAGATGTGCCGAAAGCGTGCCTGACAGTGACACCGCCGACCGGAGCACGTTCCGCTATACAGAAAACGTGCCTGACAGTTACACGGACGACCACAATCGGGACGTGCGACCGAGGTCCCACGGACCCGCGCGCCGATGTACGCGGCTCTTGGGTCGCTCGGTCCGCAACCTAGGAGCCGGGCCGGCGGCCCCCGGCTCCGTCCTCGAAGGCGTGCTTGACAGTCGGCAAACGAGGGCTGAAGAGATACCGTCAGGCCGTCGGCCGGGCCTTGGGCGCGAACTTGTGCCTGACAGACACGAAACGATGTCAAAGACATCGGATTTGGCCGACGTAAGCGCTCTCGTGGCGCTTCTGCAGACTGGCAAGCACGCCGTGAACGTCGCCGGCCTGGCCGCCTCGAGGGCTAGGTCCGGAACACGTCCCCGGCGCGGAACCGCTCGCGACGGCGGCCGCGCCAGACCGTGACGCGCGCCGCGCCGTGGACCTGCCAGCGATCCGTCGCGGCCGACGACCGCCGTCTCCTCGTCGATGCCCAGGACCACCGAGCCGCGCGGCGCCTGGAGCGCGATGAGCGCCGAGAGCGGCTCCGGCCAGGCGTCGTAGTGCGGCACGACCGACACGCCCGGCGCGAACGCCAGACCCTGCCCCCAGCGCAGCGGCCAGGGCAGCGAGGCGCACGCGGAAGTCGAACGCATGTCCGGCGAGCGCCATCGCCCCGGCCGAGCAGCCGGCGAGCACCGCGCCGCGATCGTGGGCCGCGGCGAGCGCCCGCCCGACGGCCGTCCCGTCCAGCGCCGCGCAGCAGGTAGCGCGGCTTGCCGCCGGACAGGTAGATGAGGTCGGCCTCGCCGACGGCCTGGGCCGCCGCCGGGATCGTCGCGCGGCCGCCCGATCGCGCACGAGCACCGGCTCCACCTCGGCCCCGAGCGCGGCGAAGTGCGCGACGCCCATCGACGCCCAGCGCTGGAACACGTCCTCGCCGTCGGGGAACGACGCCGTCGGCAGGATCGCGACGCGCGGGCGCGCGACACCGGTCGAGGCGAGGAGCTCGCCATCGATATCGGCCATCGCGGGTAGGAACTCACCGGCGCCGACGAGCGCCACGGGTCCGGGCATCGCGCGAGAGTCTATCTGCGACACTGCCGATCATGACGCCCCGCCAGCGCTGGACCCTGCTGGCGACCATCATCGGGTCCGGCGCCGTGTTCCTCGACGGCACCATCGTCAACGTCGCGCTGCCGCAGCATCGGGCGGGAGCTGCCGGCCACGTGCGTCGGTGTCCTCGAGGGCCAGACCTACGTCGTCAGCGGCTACCTCGCGGTCCTGGCCGCGCTCCTCATCATCGCCGGTGCCCTGTCCGACCACTACGGCCGGCGGCGCGTCTACGCGATCGGCCTGGCGAGCTTCGCCGTCACGTCGGCCCTGTGCGGCCTCGCCCCGACGCTTCGAATGGCTCATCCTCTTCCGCCTGCTGCAGGGCGCCGCCGGGCGCGCTCGCTCATCCCGGGCGCCGCTGTCGATCATCACCCAGACCTTCGAGGGCAGCGCCGAGCGTGGCCGGGCGTTCGGGATCTGGGCGGCGGCGACGTCCGGCCTGACCGCTCCTCGGACCGCTCGTCGGCGGCCTCCTCGTCGACACGCATCGGCTGGCGGTTCGCGTTCCTCATCAACGTCCCGGTCCTGGCCTTCGCGCTGTGGGTCGCGCTCCGACCACGTCCAGGAATCGCGCGACACGTCGGCGACGGCGGTTCGACTGGCTCGGCTCGATCGTCGCCGCGCTCGCCGTCGGCGGCCTGTCGTTCGGGCTCATCCGCGGCGGCGAGCAGGAGTGGCAGGACCCGCTCGCGTGGGTCGCGATCGCGGTCGGCGTGGTCGCGCTCATCGCGTTCCCGTTCCTGATGGCGACGCGCCGCGACCCGCTCGTGCCGCTCGAGCTCTTCCGGTCGCGCGCGTTCACGACGATCAACCTCGCGACGTTCTTCATCTACGGCGCCCTGTACGTGACGTTCAGCTACCAGGGCCTCGTGCTCCAGGGCGTCCTCGGCTACACCGCACTCGCCGCCGGGGCCGTCGGCCTGCCGATCGGCATCTGCCTGACCCTGCTCTCGACGCGCATCGGGACGATGGCCGGTCGGATGGGGTCGCGACGCGTTCCTCGTCGCCGGGCCGCTGCTCGATGGCCGCCGGGCTGCTCTGGTTCGCCCGGCTGCCGGTCGATTCGGAGCCGTGGCTGGCGTCGATCACGCGAGCCCGTCGACGCTCATCCCGCCGCTCGACGTCTTCATCGACGTCCTGCCCGCCATCCTGCTCTTCGGGCTCGGGATCTCGTGCGTCGTCGCGCCGCTGACGAACACGCTGATGGGCTCGATCCCGGGACGGTTCTCCGGGCTCGGTTCGGCCATCAACAACGCGATCTCGCGGGTCGGGCCAGCCGCTCCTGGGCGCCGTGATCTTCGTCGCGATCAGTGCCACGTTCTACGCGTCGCTCGGCGCGCTCGCTGCCGGGGCTCGACACGACGTCCGCCGCGGTCCGCGCCGCCTTCCCGCCGCTCAACCCGCCGCGCGGCCGGTGCCACGACCGAACAGGTCGGCCGCGGCGAACCAGGCGTCGATCGACGCGTTCCACCTGGCGATGTTCGTCGGCGCCGGCCTGCTCGTCATCGGGGCGGCGGTCTCGTGGTACGGGCTGCGTGACCGCGAATCCGCACGGCGTGCAGACGCGACCGGGGCGGCCGAGGCGACCGACTCGCCGCCGGCCGCGGCGACCTGACGCCGGACCGCGGATGAGCGGAAACCGCGAGACACGCGACTGGGACGCCCGGACCTACGACCGCGTCGCCGACCCGATGACCCGCTGGGGCACGACGGTGCTCGACCGCCTGCCGCTCGACGGCGACGAACGCGTGCTCGACGCCGGCTGCGGCAGCGGCCGCGTCACCGAGCTGCTGCGCGGAGCGCCTGCCGCACGGTCGGGTCGTCGCCCTCGACGGCTCACCGTCGATGGTCGAGGCCGCGCGCGAGCGCCTGGCCCGGTTCGGCGATCGCGTCGAGTACGTCGTCGCCGACCTGGGTCTGCCCCTGCCGATCGACGGCCACGGTCGACGCCGTCCTCTCGACGGCGACCTTCCACTGGGTCCCCGACCACGACGCGCTGTTCCGGAACCTCGCCGCGGTCATGCGGCCCGGCGGCTGGCTCGTCGCGCAATGCGGCGGCGTCGGCAACATCGCCTCGATCCAGCGGGTCCTCGCGACGATCGGTGACGGCTGGCTCGGGCCGGCCCACTTCGAGACGGTCATGGCCACGACCCGCCGGCTCGACGCGGCGGGCTTCGTCGACATCGAGTGCTGGCTGACCGACGAGCCGACCCGGTTCGAGCCGGGCGAGCCGTTCGAGACGTACCTGCGCACCGTGGTCCTGGGCGCGCACCTCGAGCGGCTCCCGGCCGACGAGCACGACGCGTTCGTCCGCGCCGTGGCCGCGCGGCTCGGCGGAGCCGGTCATCGACTACGTCCGGCTCAACATCGTGGCCCGCCGCGCGAGCGACTGACCCGGCGAGCCACGGCGGACCGGCGCCGCGATCAGCCCTCCTCGAGGACGATCTCGCCGAGCTCGATCGTCGGCTGGCCGTCGACGCCGGATGCGCGGAACGTGCCGGTGACCACCACGTATCCCCACCACATCTTCTTGAGGTCGGGCTCCGTCGTGGTCTCGAGGAGGGCGAGCGTGTCGCCCGGCACCTGGCCGGTCAGTCGGACGCCGCCGCCGCACTGCGGCGGATACGACTCCATCAGCAGCGCACAGAGCTGGGCGGTCTGCTCGTCGGCCAGGAAATTGCCGGTCACGCGGACGGGCTGGCCGTCCAGCGCGGCGGCATCGGCGAGCAGGGCGTCGACGTCGATGGCCTTGCTCGGTGCCACGGGCGCCGCCGCGGACGCCGGCGGCCGAGGGCGAGGCGGGCGCCTGGCTCGCGGGCGCTGGGAGGCGGCGGCCCCGCTGCAGGCCGCGAGGATCAGGGTCAGGAAGGCGACGAACCCGGTCGACGGCCAGGCGTCGACGAGGGGACACGAACGGCATGGGATCTGAGTCTCCGGCGGACGATCGATGATCGGTCGATCAAGGACCGCTTCGACGCGACGGCCGCTGACCCGGTTCCCGTCAGTCGCGGACGCGGAACGCGCCGCCGTGGCCGGGGATGACGATGTCGGCGGCGGCGAGGACCCGTGCGCGCCCGCGCTCGAGCGCCGCCTGGTCGGACGCGTACGGGTCGATCTCCGGGCGTCCGGTCGGCGTCCCCACCACAGATGGGTCATCGCGTAGACGCCGTCGTCGGCCTCGACGACGAGCGTGATGTCCTCCTCGGAGTGGCCGGGCGTCAGCCACAGCTCGGTGTGCGGGGCGAGGTGGTAGCCGTCGCCGTCGTGGTCGAGCCACAGGTCGTCGCGGTAGCGCGCCCAGAAGTCGACGACCTCGGCGTTCGGGAAGCAGCGCGACGTTCATCGTGTGGTCCGGATGGTGGTGCGAGAGGACGACGTGGGTGACGGCCTCCGGCTGCGACGCCGAGTTCGGCCAGCGGATCGAGGATCAGCGAGCGCCGGGCGACCATGCCCGGATCGACGACGATCAGGGCGTCCCCGTCGCGGACGAGGCCGACGGTCGAGGCCGTATGCGGTCGCCGATGTAGCCGGCGTGGAGCAGGTGGACGGAGGTCATGGCCGCAGTGTGGGGCGGCGGCGACCACGCCAGGACGGTGTCGCGGCGGGCGGGATGACGGCACGGGCCACGGTGAGGCGCTGGCACACTCGGGCGACCCGTTCGCTTCGATCTGGAGGCCGCCGTGTCCGCATCGCCCGACCAGCCCGCCGATCTCGTCCTGCGCGGTGGCCGGATCGCCACGATGGACGCGGCCCGTCGATGGGCCAGCGCCCTCGCCGTCCGCGCGGCCGCATCGTGGCGGTCGGGCCGGATCGAGGCGGTCGCGGCCCACATCGGTCCGTCGACGCGGGTCATCGAGCTGCGAGGCCGGACCGTCACGCCGGGCTTCCAGGATGCCCACGTCCATCCGGTCCACGGCGGGCTCGCCCGGCTCCGCTGCGAGCTCCACGACACCCGCGGACGCGAGGCGTACCTCGCGGTCATCGCCGAGTACGCCCGGAGCCACCCGGACGAGTCCTGGATCCGCGGCGGCGGCTGGTACATGGACGACTTCCCGGGCGGCACGCCACGTCGCGAGGACCTCGACGCGATCGTGCCGGATCGCCCGGTCTTCCTGACCAACCGCGACGGCCACGGCGCCTGGGTCAACTCGCGGGCGCTCGAGCTGGCCGGCGTCGACGGCCGACACCGCCGACCCGGCCGACGGCCGGATCGAGCGCGATCCCGACGGCTCCCCGAGCGGCACGCTCCACGAGGGCGCGATGGACCTCGTCGAGCGGCTGCGAGCCCGACGACACGCCCGGCCGACCTCGAGGCGGCCCTGCGCCTGGGCCAGGCGTACCTGCACTCCCTGGGCATCACGGCCTGGCAGGACGCCATCGTCCGGCCGGAGACCGAGGAGCGCGCCTACGTCGCGCTCGCCGTCGCGTGGCGAGCTGACGGCCCGGGTCGTCGGGGCGATGTGGTGGGAGCGCCACCGCGGCGCCGAGCAGATCGAGGAGTTCGTCGAGCGCCGCCGGGTCGACCTCGATCGGACGCTACCAGGCGACGAGCGTGAAGCTGATGATGGACGGCGTCCTCGAGAACTTCACCGGCGCGATGCTCGAGCCGTACCGGGACGGCCACGGCGGCGCGACGGACAACCGCGGCCTCATCCAGATCGATCCCGAGGGCCTCAAGACCTGGGTCCCGCAGCTCGACGCGCTCGGGTTCCAGCCGCACTTCCACGCGATCGGCGATCGGGCCGTGCGCGAGTCGCTCGACGCGGTCGAGGCCGCGCGGCGCGCCAACGGCCCGTCCGACACGCGACCGCACATCGCCCACATCCAGGTCATCCATCCCGACGACATCGGCCGGTTCCGCGAGCTCGACGTGGCCGCCAACGCCCAGCCGTACTGGGCCTGCCACGAGGGCCAGATGGACAACCTCACGATCCCGTTCCTCGGGCGAGCGGTGGCGCTGGCAGTACCCGTTCCGCTCGCTGCGGGCCGCCGGCGCGATCCTCGCGATGGGCTCGGACTGGAGCGTCTCGACGCCCGACCCGTTGCTCGAGATGGAGCTCGCGGTCGAGCGCGTCGCCGACGATGAGCCGTGGCCAGCGCGAGCCGTTCCTGCCCGACGAGCGGATCGAGCTCATCGATGCGCTGGCGGCGTTCACGGCCGGGTCGGCGTACGTCAACCACCTCGAGGAGACCGGCACGCTCGAGGTCGGCAAGCTGGCCGACCTCGCGGTCCTGGACCGCGACCTGTTCGACCGCGGAGCCGGAGCCATCGGCGAGACCCAGGTCGTCGGCACGTTCGTCGACGGCGTCGCGGTTCACGAGACGCCCATGCTCGAAGCCTGACCGTCATCCCCGGGGCGCCGCCGGACCAGCGGCGCCGATGTGACTACCAGGCACCGTTTCAGCACAGCTTCCCCGTGATCGATCGCTTCACACGGCGTTGAGCACGATCTGAGCAACCGGTCACGCTCAGATATGCCGAAAACGTGCCTGACGGTTACACCGTCGGCCCGATTACGCTCAGCTATTCCGAAAACGTGCCTGACAGTGACATCGCAGCGAGGCGGCGGGCGGGTCGTGCCCAAGAGCGCGGCACGTGGTCGTGCCTAGCGCGCCGCGAGGGCGGTGCCGGCGAAGGCGCCGGGGAGCACCGAAGCGCGCGTACCCGCAGGTACGCAAGCGAGGAGCGCACCCGGCAACGCACGCCCGCGCCGTCCACGCGGGGCGCGGTCTTGCCTAGCGCGCCGCGAGGGCGGTGCCGGCGAAGGCGCCGGGGAGCACCGGAGCGCGCGTACCTGCAGGTACGTGAGCGAGGAGCGCATTCGGCAACGCACGCCCGCGCCGTCCACGCGGCGTGCCCCAATGACCGCCCGGAACGTGGACGGATGACGATGTCCGATTCGCATCGGACGACGGTGGTCCCCACGGGCGCGTGAGGCGATGCTCCTGTTGCGCACCGGAAGGACCGGGAACGCAGAAAGGAGCGATCAAGACATGAACGCCTACGCGATCTTCGCGGTCAACGAGCACATGGAGTTCCTGCTCGCCGAGGCCGCCCAGCGCCGCGCGCTGCGGACCGACAAGCCGGGTCTCCTCAAGCGGATCGCTTCCGCTGCGTCCAGCGCCCTGGCGATGCCGATCGACAACCGCGGCTCGATCCTCCCGAAGCTCGAGGACTACCCGTACCGGAGCTGAGGCCTCCTCCCCTCGGCTCCGCCCGACCTCCCTCCCAACGCGAACGACCCCCGGATCCTCCTCCGGGGGTCGTCGTGTGTCTGCCGAGGGCCGGCTTCAGTCGCGGTCGCCGCGCAGGCGGCGCATCTCCTTCTGGATCTCCTCCTCGCGCCGGGCGTCGTTGATGCCGTACACCGTGAACCAATGCGCGACGAGCCCGATCCCCCATCCGAGCGAGACGAACGCCGGCCACGGGAACTCGGTCGCGCTCGGCCCGTTCGTCGCGAACCAGATGATCCACAGGAACGCGTTGACGAGCACGTAGACGAGGAGATGGATGCGGAAGTCTTCGCGAGCCTTGACGCGAGCCTCGGCTCGCACGCGTAGCTCGTCGTTGGGTCCAGAGGTCATGGCATCACCTCGAGGTCGGTCGTTCTCGTCCACCGTACTACGCTTGTCCTCCACCGAACAGGCAGAACGGAGGCGCCATGGACCCGCGGTTGACGCTCGTGACGCTTGGCGTGGAGGACCTCGACCGGTCGATCGCGTTCTACCGCGACGTCGTGGGTTGGGCTCCGGCGTCGACCAGCGACGGCGTCGCGTTCTTCGACCTCGGCGGGTTGATCCTGGCGCTCTGGCCGCATCGCCTGCTGGCCGCCGACGCGGGCCTCTCGGCCGAGGGCCTGGGCGCCTACCACGGCTTCGCGCTTGCGCACAACGCTCGGTCGCGCGAGGAGGTCGATGCCATCTTCGCGCAGCTCGCCGCGCGCGGTGCCGCGATCGCCAAGCCGCCGGTCGAGACCGACTGGGGCGGCTACTCCGGGTACTTCACGGACCCCGACGGCCATCACTGGGAGGTCGCCCACAACCCGTTCTGGCCGATCCGCGACGACGGACGGATCGACTTCCCGACTGATCAATCGCCGTAGAGGTCCGCCGGCGTATCGATATCGCGCAGCGTCGCGCGGTCGGGATCATCCTCGCGCCACGTCGCCTCGGGGATGACGCGGGTTCCGAGTGCCTCGGGCAGGGCGCGGAGACGACGCTCCCCGTCGCTGAGGAGCCGTTGTGCGGTCTGGGCGGCCGCGGCGACTCGGAGGGCCATCGGCAACGGCACGAATCGGTTGTCCAGCTCGAGCGTCGCAGCGTCGACTGACGGGCCGAGGGTCGCGATCAGCCGCTTGAGCACGGCCGGTGCGAGGTTCGGCATGTCGCCGGCGACGACGATCACCCGATCGACCGCGGGATCGAGCCCGGCAAGGCCCGTTGCCACGCCCGCCAGCGGGCCCTCGAAGGCGACGGCGTCTCGGGCCAGGCGAACGCCCTCGGGCAGTGCCGGATCAGCGTCGGGTGCCGCGACGACCACGATATCGGTCGCGACGGTTCGCACCGCGTCGATGGCATGGTGGAGCAGCGGCCGGCCATCGATCGGCTCGGCGAGCTTGTCGCGCCCGAAGCGCGATGAGCGGCCCCCCGCGAGGACGATGGCACCGATCCGTTCGGTCAACGGGCGGCCTCGGCCGGGCGCGGGGCCTTCGGGCCTGGCACGTGACCAGCCGGCGTGCGTCGAAGGATGGCCCGGCGGTCGAGGTCCTCGAGGATCGCCATGACGTACTTGCGACTCGTGCCGGTGGCATCGCGGTACGCAGCCGGGGTCAGCGGCTCGCGGGTCGCCATCGCCACGGCCCGGGCCGCCAGGTCGCGGTACGTCGACATCGCGTAGGCCAGATCGGGCTCGAGGACGACGATCCGGGCCGCGCGCTCCAGGGCTCGAACGCCTTCCGGCGGGCAATCCGCTACCCGGGCGGCGTCCGCGAGCGGCGGCGGCGCCGGTACCGCGAGCGCGGCCTCGAGCCGATCCATGGCGACGGCCAGCGTCGGATCGATCGCCGGGGCCGCCGTCCCCGCGAGTCGCAGGACGTCCTCGTCCCGGACCAGTCGACCGTCGGTCACGAGCCGATCGATGAGGCCGTCCGCCGCGACGGTAGCCTCGTCGCGACGCAGGGTGACCAGGCGACGGAGCGCCGATGCGGTCGCGGCACGGACCGGCCCGACCCGTGCGCCGGCTCTGCCGATGCTCGCGAGCACTGCGACGGCGATAGCATCCACCACGTCCGGGGCGAGGTCCACCCGGCCGCCCTCGAGAAGCGCGCCGTGAAGGTCGAGCCGAGCGCGGCGGGCCGCGTCCGGCTCGAGGTCGGTCACGAGGTGCGCCACCCGATCCGGAGTCTGGCGGCGGCGGGAGATCCCGCGGGCCGGTTCGGCGTCGATGACCGCGCCCCCGACCGGCGCGACCGTCGGACCCCGGCGGAGGACGAATCGATCGCCCGGGCGCATGGCGATGCGGGCCGCCGAAGCGGACGATCCCGGCGGCCGTGCCGTCCGGAAGCACGAGGGCATCGCGCCCGGCGCGCCCGATGACGCCATCGACGGCCGCGGTCCCGGCATGGATGCGGCCGCGGGTCCGGTCTGGCGGGGCGGTCACGAACGTGGCAAGAACCCGTTCCGTGGCCCGGACCGCCGGGTCGGCGGTGAGCACCTGGCCGCGATGCAGCTCGTCCGCCCCGATCCCGGCGAGGTTGAACGCGGTACGGCCGCCCGCGTCGACACGCTCGACGGCCGTCCCGTGGACCTGGATCTCGCGGATCCGCACCTCCCGGTCACCCGGCACCAGGCGAAGCCGGTCCCCTCGCGCCACCGGGCCGCCGCGCAACGTGCCGGTCACGACCGCGCCGCGGCCCTTGACCGAGAAGACCCGATCGATCGCCAGCGTCGGCGGGCGAGCGACCGGACGTTGCCCGGCCACAAGCCCGATGAGGGCGGCACGGACCGCGTCCAGCCCCTCCCCGGTGACGCCGGACGCGGCGAGGACCGGCGAACCGGCGAGGGACGTGGGCGCGAGGAGGTCGGCCACGGCCGCGACGACCGCCGCGACCCGCTCCGGCTCGACGGCATCGATCTTCGTGACGACCGCGATGCCGGGCGCGACCCCGAGCGCGTCGAGCAGGGCCAGGTGCTCGAGCGTCTGGGCGCGCGGGCCGTCGTCGGCGGCCACGACCAGCATCGCCGCATCGATCTCACCCGCGCCGACCAGCATGTTGCCGACGAGCCGGTCGTGCCCCGGCACGTCGACGAAGTCGATCGCCGTCCCGTCGTCGAGCGCGAGGTGGGCGTATCCCGACATCGATGGTCATCCCGCGCCGGCGTTCCTCGGGCAGCCGGTCGGCATCGATGCCGGTCAGGGCGCGCAACAGCGTCGTCTTGCCGTGATCGATGTGCCCGGCCGTGCCGACGACGACGGTCATGGTGCTGCGGCGAGCGCCCGGTCGACGGCCGCGGCGAGATCGCCGTCCTGGGCCGGGTCGACCGTCCGCAGGTCCAACACGACCCGCTCGTCCTCGATCCGGCCGATGACCGGCGGAACTCCGCGTCGCAGCGCCGCCAGCCGGCGGGTCGCCGATCCGCCGGTGAGCGCGACGCCGATCGATGGCAGCGTCTCCCCTGGCAGCGAGCCCCCGCCGACGGTCGAGCGCAGGTCCACGACCGTGGCCGCGTCACCGATCGTTGTCCGCAGCGCCTCGGCGCGCGCCCGCAGGGCGTCCGACGTCGATCGCGATCATCCGCCAGACCGGGATGTCGCTCGTGGCACGGCCCGCGCGGTACAGCCCGAGCGTCAACGCGACCCCGGCCATCGTCACCTTGTCCGGGCGCATCGCCCGCGCGAGCGGGTCGCGCCGCATGCGGGCGACGAGATCGGCCCGACCGACGACGAGACCGGCCTGCGGCCCGCCGACCAGCTTGTCGCCACTGAACGTGACGATGTCCGAGCCGGCAGCCAGGCGCTCGGACGGCAATGGCTCATGGGCCAGGCCGTAGGCGGCCGTGTCGAGGAGCGCGCCGGAACCGAGGTCGTCGATGACGATCGCGCCGTGTCGGTGGGCGAGCTCGGCGACGGCGGCCGGATCGGCCGATTCGGTGAAGCCGGACATCGTGAAGTTGGACGGATGGACGCGCAGCACGGCGCGGGCCCGACCTTCGGCCAGCGGCGCCTCGAAGTCGGCGGCGCGCGTCCGGTTCGTCGTGCCGACCTCGATGAGCTTCGCACCCGCGCGGCGGACGATGTCGGGGATCCGGACGCCACCACCGATCTCGACGAGCTCGCCGCGCGAGACGACGACGCCGCCGCGACCCGCGAGCCCGACCGCAAGGGCCAGCGCCGCGGCGTTGTTGTTCGTGACGAGCGCATCCTCGGCACCGGTCAGCGCGACGAGGTGGTCCTCGGCGATCCGGGCGCGCGCGCCGCGGCGACCGGTGGCCTGGTCCAGCTCGAGGAGCAGGTAGCGCGGTCGCCAGGGCCGTGGCCGCGGCCGCCGCGATCGCCGGCCAGGGCGCCCGGCCCAGGTTCGTGTGGACGATGACGCCCGTGCCGTTGATGACGGCCGGCGGCGCCGTCACCAGCGCGCCGGCAAAGCTGTCGAGGCGGTCCACGACCGCGTCGGCGAGCGCGTCGAGATCCGGTGGCGAGGCACCATCCGTCAGTAGTCGCTCGCGTTCGGCGTCGACGACCGATCGCGCCGCAGCCACCACGGCCGTGTTCTCGCGAGGGCCGTCCAGTCGCTCCCGGACGCGCACCAAGACGTGCTCGACGCTGGGTGGGCGCGGCCGGGTGGCCGGCTTCGACGACATCGGACCTCCATCGCGGCGCGTGGCGGGAGCGCGTGGGAGTCGAACCCACCGCGCCACGCCGAGCGCGGCGCCACCGGTTTTGAAGACCGGGGGACCCACCGGGACCCCTCCGCTCCCACGCTCGATGGTAGCGCGCTCCCGGTTCGGGCCTATCATCGGGCGGTGACCACGCTCGAGAGCCCGCCGCCGCTTCGCCTGACCACGCTGACCGACTGCGGCGGATGCGCCGCGAAGCTCGGGGCCGACCTGCTGGCCGATGCGCTGTCCGGGCTCGGGGCCGAGGCCGCCCGGGATGCACCCGGCGACCTCATCGCCGGGCTCGACCCACCCGACGACGCCGCCGCGTACCGGGTCAGCGACGACCTCGCGATCATCGGCACGCTCGACTTCTTTCCGCCGCTGGTCGACGATCCCCGGACGTTCGGTGAGATCGCGGCCGCGAACGCGCTGAGTGACGTGTTCGCGATGGGTGGCCGCGTCCTGTTCGCGCTGTCCATCGCGGCCTTCCCCGAGGACCTGCCACGGGACGTGCTGGCCGCGATCTTCGAGGGCGCGTCGTCCAAGGTGCGTGAGGCCGGTGGCACGCTCGCCGGCGGTCATACCATCCGCGACCCGGAACCCAAGTACGGACTTGCCGTGATCGGGGCGGCGCACCCGGATCGGCTGCTGCGCAAGGGCGGCGCGCGGGCCGGCGACCGACTGCTTGCTGACCAAGCGGCTCGGGACGGGCGTCCTCGTCTCCGGTTCGCGACAGGGTCGGACATCCGAGGCCCACCTCGCGGCGGCGATCGCGTCGATGCGGCAGCTCAACCGCGCCGCGTCCGAGGCGCTGGTCGGGGCCGGCATCACGGCCGCGACCGACGTCACCGGGTTCGGCCTGCTGGGGCACGCTTTCGAGATGGCTCGCGGCGCGGGCGTGCGCTTCGTGTTCGAGGCCGCGGCTCTCCCGGCGCTCGCCGGGGCGCTCGAGCTCGCGGGCGCGGGCGTCGAGACCGGCGGCGCGGCACACAATCGCCGGTTCGTGGCGCCGGCTCTGACGGTCGCCGACGGCGTCGCACCGGAGCTCGTCACGCTCGCCCACGACCCGCAGACCAGCGGTGGCCTCCTGGCGGCCGTGTCGCCGGATCGGGTCGCCGCCGTCGAATCTGCGCTGGATGACGCGGATGTCGAACGATGGTGGATCGGTCGCGTGGAAGCCGGCGACGCGGGGGTCACGTTGGCCTAGGCTCCAACTCACGGCGCGGGTAGGCGACGTTGGCCATCGACGATATGGCGCGCCGGCCGACCCTGGGCCGGCGAAAGCGTGCTTCCCCGTCGGCAACCAGGGTCCGAAGCCCTGCTGAACGCCATGTTGGCTCCCGGATCGTGCTCACCAAGCACGATCCCGTCGGGAAGAGAGCCCAATCGGGATCGATCTCGTGCGTCGGACCCGTTCTGCAGTCTGTGAAGCACGTTCGCGCTGGTGAAGGCGGGGGCGGCCGGGCGGGCGGCGGACGAGCCACAGGCCGGCGGCGGCGTCCGGCCGGGCGGCGGGCGAGCCGCAGGCCGGCTGGCTTGCAGGCCCGCTACGGCCGGGCTACGCGCTCGCGGCTGTAGAATCGCTCGGTCGGCATCCGCAGGAGGCCACCCCGTGGCGAAACCCTACGTTCGACTGACCCAGCCCCTCGTGCGCGACACGAAGGACGGCGAGCTGCGTCCCGCGACCTGGGACGAAGCGCTCGATCGGACCGTCGCCGGATTCGGGGCCGCCAAGGCGGCCCACGGCTCGACGACCTTCGGCACCTTCAGCTGCAGCAAGGCGACCAACGAGGTCAACTTCGCGGCCCAGAAGTTCAGCCGGGCAGTCCTGGGCAGCAACAACATCGACAGCTGCAACCGCACCTGACACGCCCCGAGTGTCGCCGGTCTGGCGACCGTGTTCGGTGCCGGTGGCGGCACAAGTTCATACCGTGAGGCCGAGGACACCGATCTGATCGTCCTCTGGGGCAGCAACGCCCGCGAGACGCATCCGATCTTCTTCCATCACGTCCTCAAGGCGGTGAACAAGGGCGCCCGCCTCTACGCCATCGACCCACGCCGGACCTCCTCGGCGGAGTGGGCGGACAGCTGGCTCGGACTCGACGTCGGGTCGGACATCGCGCTGGCGAACGCGATGGCGCGCGAGATCATCGCGGCCGGCCTCGAGGACCGCGCGTTCATCGAGCGGGCCACGGTCGACTTCGACGCGTACAAGGCCAAGGTCGAGACCTACACGCTCGACTACGCCGAGCAGGAGACCGGCGTCCCGGCCGAGGCCATCCGCGAGCTGGCTCACGCCTTCGCCACGGCCCCGCGGGCGATGATCTGCTGGACCCTGGGCATCACCGAGCACCACAACGCGGTCGATAACGTCCTCGCCCTCATCTCGCTCGTGCTGCTGACCGGTCACGTCGGGCGGTATGGAAGCGGCGTGAACCCGCTGCGTGGCCAGAACAACGTCCAGGGCGGCGGCGACATGGGCGCCCTGCCGGACCGGCTCACCGGATTCCAGCACGTCGAGAACGACGAGCTGCGGGCCAAGTTCGATGCGGCCTGGGGCGTGACGATCCCGCCACAGCGTGGCTGGCACCTGTCGGGGATGTTCGACGCCATGGAGCGCGGCGACCTGACGGCGGTGTATTGCATCGGCGAGAACCCGGTCCAGTCGGAAGCCGACCAGAAACGAGCGATCGGCCTGCTGAAGGGCCTCGACCTGCTCGTGGTCCAGGACCTGTTCCTCACGAAGACCGCCGAGCTGGCCGACGTCGTCCTGCCGGCGACCGCGGCGTGGGCGGAGTCGGAAGGGACGGTCACGAACTCCGAACGACGGGTCCAGCGCGTACGTGCCGCCGTGGCCCCGCCGCCGGGAGCCCGCGATGACCTGGCGATCATCTTCGAGCTCGCGAACCGGATGGGCGCGGCATGGGGTGAGCCCGACGCCGAGGCGGTGTGGGACGAGGTCCGCCGCCTCTCCCCGGTCCATGCCGGGATGAGCTACCGGCGTCTGGAGGAGCTGGGTGGCCTCCAGTGGCCGTGCTACGACGAGGATCATCCCGGGGAGTTGTTCCTCCACTCCCGACTCTGGGAGGACCCGGTGCCGGGCAACCGCGTGCCGTTCGTCCCGGTGGACCACGACCCGCCGGTCGACAAGCTGACCCCCGAATACCCGATCCGGTTGACCACCGGTCGGCGGCTGGACTCGTACAACACCGGTGTCCAGACCGCGGGCTACACCTCGCCCCTGCGCCGGGGCGAATCGCTGGACATCTCCCCGGAGGACGTCGCCACGTACGGGCTGGCCGAGGGCGAACGGGTCCGCGTGATCTCGCGCCGCGGCCAGGTCGAGGCGCCGATCCGTGTGGACGAGTCGCTGCGCCCCGGCCTGACGTTCATGACCCTGCACTTCCAGGACGACGTCGCGACGAACCTGCTGACGATCGACGCCACGGACCCGAAGTCGGGCACGGCCGAGTTCAAGGCCACGGCCATCCGCATCGAGAAGCTCGAGGCGCCCGTACCGGCCTGACCGTCAGGCGAGCACAACGTCCACGGCAGAGGTCTCGGCGTAGACTGCGGGCCTGATGGCTGCTGCTCGGCCCGGGCCGACCACCGACGACTCCCCGTCCGCTGACGGCGCGCCGCTGCCCGGCAACGCCTCGGCATCCGGCAACGCCCCGGTCGTCGGCGACCCCCCGGTCGTCGGCGACGCGCCCGTCGTTTCCGATCCCAAGTGGCGCGCCGTCCTGGACGGCACCGACAAGGGATTCGGATCTGGGCGCCGGTTCTTCCGGATGATCCCGAGCTCGCCCCGCTGCAAGTTGTGCGCCGCACCGTTCGGCGGCTTGGGCGGTCCGGTCATGCGGTTGATCGACCGAGGTCCGTGGGCGAAGAACCCGACGATCTGCGGCTTTTGCTTCAAGGAGCTGGAGCGTGGCCGCGGCGGCGCGGAGATCGAGCTGACGCTGCTGTTCGCCGACATCCGCGGCTCGACGGCGATCGGCGAGTCGATGGACGCGGCATCCTTCCACCGCCTGATGGGCCGGTTCTACCGCGAGATGACGGAGATCCTCATCGCACATGACGCCGTCGTGGACAAGTTCGTCGGTGATGAGGTCGTCGCCCTCTTCATCCCGGCCCTGACCGGAACCGACCACGCCGCACGCGCGGTCCGGGCGGCGCGCGAGATGCTCCGAGCCACCGGGCATGGGAGCGAGGCTGGCCCGTGGGCCCCGCTCGGGATCGGGATCCACACCGGGCCTGGCCTATGTCGGCACGATCGGCGATACCGTGACCGACTTCACCGCGCTCGGCGACACGGTCAACGTGACGGCACGGCTCGCCTCCGCCGCGGCCGGTGGCGAGATCCTGGTCAGCGTGGAGTCCTTCGCGATCGCGCGGCCTCGATGACGCCTCGGAGACGCGGACCCTCAACCTGCGCGGTCGCGCGCAGCCACTGGACGTGCGCGTGCTGCACGCCTGAGGGCGGCGGGCATGCGGCCATCCGCACGGACCGCGCCGTCGTCGCCGGGGACCCGGCGGTACACTCGGGCGAATGGACCTGCACGTCATCGGGCCGCTGGCCTCCCCCGCCGAGCGCGCGGCGGTCGACGGCGTCCTGGGCCCACCGGAGTCGGGCTGGGTGGGCGGTCCGCGTCGCCCCGGTGTCGAAGGCCACGCGGCCCGCGGCGGTCATGCGACGCGCGCACGCCGCTCGCAGCTGCTCCCCGCCCTCCACGCGGTCCAGGACCGGATCGGCTGGATCAGCCAGCCCGCGCTGAACTACATCTCGCGGCGGCTCGCCGTCCCGCCCGCGGAGGCGTACGGCGTCGCCACGTTCTACGCCCTCTACGCGACGAAGCCGCGGCCACCGGTCGTCGCCCATGTCTGCGATGACATCGCGTGCCGGATCGCCGGGGCGGAGGGGATCTGCGACGACCTGCGGCGGGCGCTCGGGCCGGAGGGCGAGGCGGCCCGCGACGGCCAGGTCGGGTGGGTCCGGTCGCCGTGCCTGGGGCTGTGCGACCTGGCCCCGGCCGCGATGGTCACGTCGGCAGGCGAGGCGGCCACGGTCAGGAGTGCCGCACCGGTCGATGCGGCCGGCATCCTCGGGCGACTCGACGGCGGCGCGGTCGGGCGACCGCCGGTCGCCGCGCGCCAGGCGGGCGATCCCACGCTCCGGCTCCTCCGCCGGATCGGGGTCGTCGACCCCGCTTCGCTCGACGACTACCGCGCGAGTGGCGGCTACACAGGCCTCGCGAAGGCCATCGAGATCGGCCCCGAGGCCGTCATCGCCGAGGTCACGGCATCGAAGCTGATGGGCCGCGGCGGCGCGGCCTTCCCGACCGGACGCAAGTGGGCGGCCGTCGCGACCCAGCCTGCCCAGCCGCACTACCTCGTGTGCAACGCCGACGAATCGGAGCCAGGCACGTTCAAGGACCGCGTGCTCCTCGAAGGCGACCCGTTTGCCATCGTCGAGGCGATGACGATCGCGGCCTACACGACCGGGGCGAGTCACGGCTACCTCTACATCCGCGGGGAGTATCCGGAGGCGCACGCCCGCATCCGTGGTGCCATCGACGCCGCGCGATCCGCCGGGCTCCTCGGCCCGGACGTCCTCGGCGCCGGCTTCGCATTCGATATCGAGGTCAGGCGCGGCGCCGGCGCGTACATCTGTGGGGAGGAGACAGCGCTCTTCGAGTCGATCGAGGGCAAGCGCGGCGAGCCGCGCAACAAACCGCCGTTTCCGGTCGAGGTCGGGCTGTTCGGCAAGCCGACGGTGGTCAACAACGTCGAGACCCTCGTCAACATCCCGCTCATCCTCGAGATGGGTGGCGAGGCGTATGCCCGGATCGGCACGGAGGGATCGACCGGTCCGCGGCTCTTCTGCCTGTCCGGTCACGTGCAGCGACCCGGCGTCTACGAGGTCGAGTTCGGTGCCACGCTGCGCGATCTCATCGACCTCGCCGGCGGCGTGGCGGGCGGGCGCGCCATCCGGGCGATCCTGCTCGGCGGGGCGGCGGGCGTCTTCGTCGGCGAGGACGCCCTGGACATGCCCCTGACGTTCGAGGCCACCCGCGCCGCCGGGGCGACCCTGGGCTCGGGCGTGATCATGGTCTTCGACGAGACGGTCGACCTCGTCGACACCCTCCGGCGCATCGCACAGTTCTTCCGCGACGAGTCCTGCGGTCAGTGCGTGCCGTGCCGGGTGGGGAGCGTCCGCCAGGAAGAGTTGCTGGCTCGACTCGCGGCCGGGTCGCGGGTCCGCGATCGCGCGGCCGAGCTGGCGCTCCTCAAGGACATCGGTCAGGCCATGCGTGATGCCTCGATCTGCGGGCTGGGCCAGACGGCGTCATCGGCGATCGAGTCCGCGCTGCGGCAGCCCGAGATGGTGGCGCTGTGACCGACGACGCGACCGGCCTGTCGATGACCCGCGATCCGGCGCCGGATCCGCACACGCCCCACGGCGGCCAGGCACCCGCGGCGCAGCCCCTCACCGAGATCATCCTGCAGCCACCGGCTCGACCGTCGCGACCACCGGTGCCACCGCCCGTGGAGGCGCCGCCGGATATCGAGCTGACGATCGACGGCGTGGCCGTCTCGGTCCCCGCCGGCACGACGCTGCTGGGAGCGTGCCGCCAGCAGGGCATCGACACGCCGACCCTGTGCTACGCCGAGAACCTCACGCCGGTCAATGTCTGCCGCGTGTGCGTGGTGGAGGTGACGGGATCGCGCGTGCTCGTGCCGGCCTGCTCCCGCAAGGCGGAGGCCGGCATGGAGGTCCAGACGGACTCCGAGCGCGTGCGGACTTCGCGCAAGGTGGTGCTGGAGTTCCTTGGCTCGTCGGTTGACGTGTCGCTTACCGGACCCGCCGTCCCGGACGGGACGATCCACGACTACATGGCTCGATACGGTGCGGACCCGTCCCGCTACGGTCCGCCGGCCGCGCCCGCTGCCGCCGGTGAGCGCGACGCCCTCGAAGCCGGGCATCACCATGCCGCCGACGGTGACGCCGCGGCAGCCACGGTCGCGCAGCCGACCAAGATCGACAACGACCTGTATGTCCGCGATTACTCGAAGTGCATCCTCTGCTACAAGTGCGTCGAGGCGTGCGGGGAGGATGCCCAGAACACGTTCGCCATCGCCGTCGCGGGCCGTGGGTTCGACGCCCGGATCTCGACCGAACAGGCCGTCCCGCTGCCGGAATCGGCCTGCGTGTACTGCGGCAACTGCATCGGGGTGTGCCCGACCGGCGCGCTGATGGCGAAGCCCGAGTACGACATGCGGGCGGCCGGGACGTGGGACCCCTCGCAGCAGACGGTGACCGAGACGATCTGTCCGTTCTGCGGCGTGGGCTGTGCCGTCGAGCTCCACGTCCAGGACGACCGGATCCTCAAGGTGACGTCACCGCTGGATTCGTCGGTGACGGACGGTCACCTGTGCATCAAGGGTCGCTTCGGCTTCGAATTCGTCAACGAGCGCCCGAAGCCCCCGGCGTGATCCTGACGCCCGAAGCGCACACGTTCCTCGCCGATGCACGTACGGCGACGCTGGCGACGCTCGATCCGGAGGGCCGGCCGCGGCTCGTGCCGATCTGCTTCGTGCTCGCGGACGGCGACGGCGGGGCGTCCGTCCTCTTCTCGCCCCTCGACGAGAAGCCCAAGTGCGTGACGGATCCAAGGTCGCTGGCCCGGGTCCGGGACATCCTCGCCCGACCGGAGGCGGCGATCCTGGTCGATCGCTGGTCCGAGGACTGGTCGGAGCTGGCCTGGCTCCGTGCCGGCGGCCGCGCGACGCTGCTGGAGCCCGGGGCCGTGCCGCCCGGGATCATCGAGGCGCTCCGCGCCAAGTACCCGCAGTACGTTGCCCACCGGCTGGAGTCGCGGCCGCTCCTCCGGATCGACATCGAACGCGTCTCGACCTGGGGCGCGATCTAGCCCCAGCCGGTGATGTCGCGCAGGTCGATCCGGCGGTCGTGGCTGTACACGTTGAAGCCGTCGCCGCGCAGGAAGCCGACGAGGGTCACGCCGAGGCGATCGGCGGTCTCCACCGCGAGGTCGGACGGCGCCGACACGGCACACACGATCGGCACGCCGGCGACGGCCGCCTTCTGGACGATCTCGAAGCTGACCCGCCCGCTCACCATCACGATCCGGTCGTGCAACGGTAACGCTCCGGCGATCAACTGCCCACCGACCAACTTGTCGAGAGCGTTGTGGCGGCCGACGTCCTCGCGGATCGCGATCAGCTCCCCGGTCGGGGTGAAGAGCGCCGCCGCGTGCAGCCCGCCCGTCTCATCGAACGCCCGCTGGGCCGCGCGAAGCATGTCTGGCAGGGCCAGGATCACCGCCCGGGCGACGACCGGCCCATCGGGCAGCGGCGCACAGCGGACCGCCACCTCATCGATCGAGGCCTTGCCGCAGATCCCGCACGACGCCGTGGCCACGAAATGCCGTTCGGCGACGGCCGAGTCGTCGAACGGGCGCGACAGCCGCACGACGATGGTGTCGTCGGGCTGATTGAGGGTCGCCGGGTCGCCCATCTCCGTGCCCACGACCTCCGGACCGTCGATCAGGCCCTCCGTGCGCAGGAACCCGACTGCGAGCTCGGCCTCGTGCCCCGGCGTGCGCATCGTGACCGCGACGGCGATCGGGTCCTGGCCCGGACCGGCAGCCCGGATCTCGAGCGGCGCCTCCCCGACGATGCGGTCCGGCCGGACCTCGAGGGACCCGCCACGGACCGCCACCACCGACCGCGTGGCGATGTGCCGCGTCGGCGGCGTGGAACCGACCTGGAGCGTCGGGCGATCGGACATCCCGCCGAGTGTACCGGTCGCCCCCCGGACCGTCGGCCCGTCGTCAGCAGCATGCGACGGCCCGCATACTCCCGCCTCCCGGAGGCCCGGGTGGAGTGACACGAGGGATGACATGACCGAGTGGGTCTGCGCCAACTGCAAATCGATCAACCGGCCGTCCGCGCGCAACTGCTACAGCTGCGGCGCCGCCGTCGGCGTCGTGGCACCGACCACGAGTGAGATGGCGACCTCGACGATGCCGGAGCTCTCGACGACCGGCGGCTCGGCGATGGCCGGCATGCCGCTCGCGCTCGGGGCCGATGGCGGGACGATGCCGCTCATCGGCGAGGCGGTGATGCCACCGCCGCGCCCGGCCACCCCTGCCGGCGCGATGGATGTCGTTGGTGGCCTCGTCGGTGGGATCGTCGCCGCCGTGCTCGCGAGCGCGGTGTGGTACGGGGTCGTGGCGGCCACCCAGTTCCAGGTGGGGCTCGTCGCGATCGCCGTCGGATGGCTCGTCGGCCAGGGAGTCGTCTTCGGCGCCCAGCGCCGGTTCTCGATCGCCCTGATCCCGATCAGCGTCGTCCTGACGCTGGTGGCCCTGGCGACAAGCGAGTACCTGATCGTGGCGCATTTCGTCAGCCAGGAGCTCGGCGCACCCGTCGACGTCCTGCAGTCACCCGCCTTCGTCGTCGAGATCGTGATCGCGTCGTTGCAGACGGACCCCCTCACGCTCGTGTTCTGGGCGATCGCCCTGTTCCAGGCGTTCGTGATCCCGGCTCGCGTCCCCCGGCCCACCGGCGACTAGGGAGCCACGGCCGGGCTGGTCACGCCAGGACGCGCGGCCGGGTGCGACCTGCGCCACTCCCCGGTGTCCAGCGGTCCGGACCCTCCTCGACATCGACGCCGATCGCTTCGACGAGCCGCAGGGACGCGGCGGCGACCTCGGCGATGGCCGCGTCGAACGCCGGGCGGTTGTGGGCGCTCGGCTCGCGGTAGCCGCTTAGCTTGCGGACGTACTGGCGGGCGGCGGCCTCCAGTTCACCGGTCGTCGCCACTTCACCCGGGCGACGAAGGGTCTTGATGCTTCGGCACATGCGGGTACGGTAAGACGCATGCGCGCGATCCGCCAGCCGACGATGCCCCAAACGCGCCCGCGCTTGGCGCTCGTGGCCCTGGCGGTCCTGCTCGGGCTGGTCATCGCCCTCGCGATCGATGTCGCACGGACCGGTGGCCCGGCCGCGTGGCTCGCGCGCGGCGGGCTCGCCCCGCCATACGTGCCGCAGGGCGAACGGATCGATATCGGGGGTCGGTCGCTGTATCTCGACTGCCGCGGGTCCGGGTCCCCGACCGTCGTCCTCGACGCCGGGATGGGCGGGACCGCAGCGGCCTGGAGCCCTGTCCTCGACGGGCTGGCGGCCGTCACCCGCACGTGCGCCTTCGACCGGGCGGGGCGCGGGGCCAGCGATCCGCGCGGCAGCCACACGCTCGTGGATGCGGCCGACGACCTGCATCGGCTACTCGATGCGGCCGGCGAGCCTGGCCCGTTCGTCCATGTGGGCCACTCGTTGGGCGGGGCGTACGGGCGCGTGTTCGCCGACCGGTACCGCGACGAGGTCGCCGGGCTCGTCCTCGTCGACGGGTTCGATCCCGATCTCGAGACCGACTGGATCCACCCGCTCCTGGGCGACCTGCAAGAAGGTTATCGGCAGCGCCTGGACGGCCTGCGTGCGACGGTCGCGCAGGTCGAGGCGCTCGACTGGACCACCTCCGAGCAACAGCTCCGGGCCACGGCCCTCGACGACCTCCCGATCGAGGTCCTGCGCGCCGCCCGCGGAGAGCCGCGGCTCGATGCCGCGACCAATCGAGCCATCCGCGAGGCCTGGGCGGCGGCCCATGAACGGTTGTCGCCGGGCCTCGTCCGCTACGAGATCGCGCCGGGCGCCGGCCACGTGATCCAGGTCGATCGGCCGGACTTGGTCATCGCCGCGGTCCGGCGCCTCGTCGACTCGGTCCGCAGATGACCGGGATCGACGCCGAGTCCGTCATCGAGCACCTTGGGCTGCGCCGGCATCCCGAGGGCGGCTGGTACGCCGAGACGTGGCGCGCCACGGCTGCCCGCGGGGACCGTCCGGCGGGCAGCGCCATCCTGTACCTGCTGGCATCGGGCGAGCGGTCACACTGGCATCGCGTGGACGCCGCCGAGATCTGGCAGTTCTCCGCCGGGGATCCGCTCGAACTGCGAGTCTGGGCGGCGGGCGAGGCCGCCGTGACGACCCATCGCCTTGGCGGTGCGGTCCTGTCAGGCGAGACGCCCCAGGTGATCGTCCCGGCCGGCGCTTGGCAGGCCGCCCGTCCGCTCGGCGACTGGACGCTGGTGGGGTGCATCGTGACGCCGGCCTTCGAGTTCGCCGGTTTCGAGCTGGCTACGGAGGGCTGGGAGCCGCCGATCGGGCGCCGCTGAGCGAAAACGGTGCGCCTTCGCAACGCGAGGCGCGCACTACGCGCGGCCTGCAAGACACACAATCGCCGAACGCGGGTATGCTCCCACCCGCTCTGATCGACCGGGCGCCCCAGCACTCACGCGGCCGGCGCTACTAAATCATCTTGGGGGAGTGTCTGTTGTCGTACATCCACCGTCTGTCGACCGATTCGTCCATCGCCATCCCTCGTGCCCGTGGTCGCCTCGTGCGGCCACTGGCGGCAGCAGCCCTGATCGGGCTCATTGCCGTCGGTGGGGCCCTCGCGTCCACGCCGGTCGTGGACGGTTACCGGGACCAGGCCTACGGCGGCGGTGCGTTCCGCCCGACGAGTGAGAAGCCGCAATCGAAGCTGTGGTACACCGACGGCACCTGGTTCGCCGGCATGTTCCTGTACCGGACGAGCGGCCCGCCCAAGTCCGAGTACCGCATCCATCGGCTCGACGAGGCGACCCAGAGCTGGATCGACACCGGCGTCGTGCTCGATACGCGCGACCGGACCAAGGCCGACTATCTGTGGGTCGAGGCGGAGCAGACCCTCTGGGTGGCCTCCAGTTCCACCCCACCGGCGGATGCCCCCGACGACTCGACGAAGGTCTTCAAGTACATCTACAACCCGGTCGCGAACACCTACACGCTGGCCGCCGGCTTTCCCAAGGTGATCCCGGGCACCACCACGACCCCGACCTTCGACGGCGGGTCGGCATCGGTCGTCATCGCCCGCGAGTCGTCGGGCCGCCTGTGGACCGCGTGGGCGAAGGGCACCGAGGTGCTCTACAGCATCTCGAGCGATGACGGCGTCACCTGGAGCATCCCTGCCCAGGTCCCGGTCCAGTCCACGAACACCATCCGTCCAGACAGCCCCAATGCCGACATCGCGTCGATCATCCAATTCGGCAGCAGCATCGGGGTCATGTGGAGCGACCAGGACCGACTCCCGACTGCCGACGATGACGGCTTCTACTTCGCCGTGATCGCGGAGGGTGCCGACCCCACCGTCGGCGCCAACTGGTCCCTCGAGGAACTTCCCACTTTGGTACCCGGCGCACTGCCTCGCGAGGTGGCCGACGACCACATCAACATGAAGGCGACGAGCGACGGTCAGGTCTACATGGTCGGCAAGACCGGCAAGGACACGGCCAACTGCGCGACGAACAAGCAGATGCCGCTCGTCGAGCTCTTCCGCCGCACGGCGGCCGGAGTCTGGTCGGCCCACCTCGTCAGCACGGTCGGTGACTGCAACACCCGGCCCCAACTGGTCCTCGACCAGGAGCTTGGCGTCGCATATGTCTTCATGACCGCGCCGAACGGGGCCGGCTACATCTACGTGAAGTCGGCACCGCTGACCGGCCCCGAGGCCCTCAAGTTCCGTGGCATCGCCGATCAGACCATCCAGCGCGGCACGCCGTTCATCCGGAGCCTGACCGAGACCGCCATCGACGACCCGACGACGACGAAGCAGAACGTCAACTCCAGCATGGGGATCGCCGTGCTGGCCAACAACATCTTCAAGGCCTCGCCGCCGAACTCGAAGTACTACATGCACAACTTCATGTCCCTCCCCGCGACGGACGTGACACCGCCTTCGGGCACGGTGGCCATCTCGGATGGCGCCGCTTATACGACGACGACGCAGATCGTCGCCTCATTGACGGCCACGGACTCGGGCAGCGGGATGAGTCTCGTTCGCCTGTCGAACTCCGACGCGGTCGACGGCAATGGACTGCTGACGACCGGCACGACCTTCAACTACACCCCGGCGATCGCCTGGAACCTCGCGGCCGGGGCTGACGGGGTGCGGACGCTCTATGCCCAGTTCCGCGACGCCAAGGGGAATTGGTCCGAGCCGACCAGCGACGCCATCACCCTCGACGCCAACGCACCGACCGGTACGATCGCCATCAACGGCGGAGCGGCTGCGACGACGAGCCGCAACGTCAACCTCAACCTGACCGCCGCCGACGGTGGCGGCAGCGGCGTGGTCTCCGTGCGCATCTCCAACACCACCGACTTCAGCGCGTCCACGCCGATCCCGTACGCGGCGACCGTGCCGTGGACACTGACAGCCGGCGACGGCCTGAAGACGGTCTACGTCAAGTTCGTGGATGCGGCGGGCAACACCTCGATCGGGTTCCACGACTCGATCACCCTCGACGCGGCCCCGACCGGCAGCGTCGTCGTGAACGGTGGATCCAGCTACACGAACTCCACGTCGGTCAGCCTGACCTTCCCGAGCACGTCCAGCGACGTGACCCATGTCCGGGTCGGGAACACGTTCAACCTGTCTGCCAGTCCATGGCTCGCCTATACGGCCGGGATGACCCTCCCGCACACCATCACGACCGGCAATGGGCTCAAGCACGTGTACGCCCAGTTCCGCGACGGCAACCTGGGCGTATCGAGCGTCGTCCAGGACGCCATCAACCTCGACACCACGGCGCCAACGGGCTCGGTGCGGATCAACAATGGAGCCGCCGTCACCTCAACGCGGAACGTGACGCTGACCTTCCCAAGTCCCGCCGGTTCCCCGAATAAGGTCCGCGTCGGCACCAGCTCGAATCTGTCAGCCGTCCCGTATCAGGCCTTCACGGCCGGGATGTCCCTGCCGCTGACGTTGACCGCTGGTGACGGCACCAAGACCGCATACGCCCAGTTCCAGGACGCCGCCGGCAACAACTCTGTCGTCTACAGCGACACGATCACGCTCGACAGCTCGGCCGATACGGTCAAGCCGACCGTGCCAGGTGCACCCGTCCATCGTGTCGCCGGCGCGGTCACCACCGGCTTCCCGATCCGGCTGACCTGGACCGCGAGCACGGACAGCGGCAGTGGCGTGGCCAACTACATCCTCCAGCAGTCGATCAACGGCGGCGCCTACGCGACGATCGCCAGCCCGACCGGTACGAGCATCGACCTCCAGTTGAGCTCCAGCAGCAAGACCTATCGGTTCCGCGTCGCGGCTCGTGACCATGACGGCAACGCCAGCGCCTACGCGACCGGGATCTCGTTCAAGACGATCAGCACGAGCGAATCCGGGGCGGCCATGTCGTACAGCGGCTCCTGGCCGCTTGCCAACTCGTCCGCGTTCATCGGTGGCAAGGCCAAGTACTCCACCTCGACGGGAGCGAGCGCGACCCTGACCTTCACCGGCAACCGGGTCGCCTGGTTGTCGCAGAAGGGCCCGTCGTCGGGCGTGGCCCGGATCTACATCGACGGGAAGCTCAAGGCGACCGTCAACCTGTACAGCCCGACCACGATCAACAAGCAAGTCGTGTACCAGAAGTCCTGGACCGCGGTCACGACGCGGACGCTGCGGGTCGTGGTGGTCGGTACGGCCGGCCATCCCAAGCTCACCATCGACCAGTTCTTCAGCGTGCGCTGACGCACGAACTCGCGCGGTCGGAGGAGATGCCGGACCGGCTATCCTCTGGCCGATGACCCGTGGCTACGATCTTCGCGCGCTGAATCGAGCTACGCTCGATCGACAGGGACTGCTGAAGCGCCAACGCGGACCCGTGGCGAAGGTCGTCGGCCATCTGGCCGGGCTACAGGCGCAGCACGCGAACTCACCGTACATCGCGCTGTGGTCGCGGCTCGAAGGAGCCACGATCCCCAAGCTCGAGGCCGCGCTCGAGGCGCGCTCCGTCGTTCGCGCCACGGTGATGCGCTCCACGCTGCACCTGGTGGCGGCCGTGGACTACTTCGCCCTGGACAGCGCGCCAGCTGAAGCGCGGGTCCTGAACTTGTCGTCCATCGCCCGGCGCGCCGGGGTCGATCTGGCCGAGCTTCACAAGATCCTGCTGGCGTACTGCTCACGTCCCCGCACCGTCGCTGAGATGGAGGGCCACTTCGATGACGTGCTTCCGGACGCGAAGCTGGCGGGGGCCGTGGCACCGAGCGTCCGGCACGCGGCGTTCCGCATGGCGAGTGCCGGTGGCGGCCTCGTCCACGTCCCGCCCAGCGGGTCCTGGAAGTGGCATGGCAAGCCGCGCTACGTGGATGCACGGGTCTGGCTACCGGACGTCGATCGTCCTGATGCCGTGGTCGGGCTGCGCATCGCCGCGGAACGGTATCTCGCCGCGTACGGGCCGGCCTCGGCGACGGACTTCGCGAAGTGGGTGGGCCAGCCCGGGGTCGGCAAGGTCCGGGCCGCGCTGGCGGGCCTCGAGGACCGGCTCGTCCGCTCCACCGGTCCGGGCGGGCGGGAGCTGCTGGATCTCGCCGGACTCGACGTGCCCGGAGGTGACGAGGCTGCGCCTCCGCGGTTCCTGGCCCGTTGGGACAGCGTGCTGATCGGCTACGACGCCCGCGACCGGATCCTCCCTGATGCGTACCGCCCGGCGGTGATCAAGAAGAACGGCGACGTCCTCCCGACGTTCCTCATCGACGGGTTCGTGGCGGGGCTGTGGTCGGTCGAGGCGGCCAAGGGGACGGCCGTGCTCCGGCTCGAGCCGTTCGCGAAGGTCGCACGAGCGGACCGCGCAGCGCTCGAGGAGGAGGCCGAACGACTGGTCCGCCTCGTCGAGGCAGAGGCGGACCGCCACGAGGTCGCCTGGATCGAGGCTTGACCGAGGCTTGACCGAGGCTTGACGAGGCCCTGGTCGAGGCCGGGCGGCGAGGCTCGAGGCGCTGGTCGCGGCGGGGAGGGTGGGCCCGGCCCAGCTCAGCCGTCCCGGCGCCATGAGCGTTCCAACCGGCGGCGGAAGGTCCGTTCAGCGGCGTTTGGAACGGGCCTCGTCCCCATCTGGCGCCCGATCGGGCACTTCCGCGCCGTTCCGGTGTCCGTTGGAACGCTGCTGGCGCCGCGCCCCGTGGCGCGAACGGGGCTCAGCCGTCCCGGCGCCATGAGCGTTCCAACCGGCGGCGGAAGGTCGGTTCAGCGGCGTTTGGAACGAGCCTCGTCCCCATCCGGCACCCGATCGGGCACTTCCGCGCCGTTCCGGTGTCCGTTGGAACGCTGCTGGCGCCGCGCCCGCGGCGCCGCGCCCGGCCGCGCCCGTGGCGCTGCTGGCGCCGCGCCCCGTCGCGCGACCGTGGCTCAGCCGCCGGACGGGTACTTCCAGGACATCGAGCCCGTGTAGCAGTGATCGAGCTTCTTGCACAGCCCGCCGGTCATGTCCCACTGCCGGCCAGACACGTACGGCCCTCGATCGACGACGGGCGCCGTCACGACCCGCCCGTTGTCCGGGTTCTTGAAGGTGACCAGCGTGCCGCACGGCAGCGTTCGGTGGGCGACGCCGATGAGTGATTCGGTCATCGCCTTGCCGCAGGCCGTGCGCTTGCCGTAGAAGCCTGGCCCGTACCACGACACGTTGCCGTCCCGGCGCCAGACATTCTTGCGGATCGAGCCCGGCTTCGCCTCCGGCTGGGCAGCCGAGGGCCGAGCCTGTGGCGGCTCGGTTCGCAGAATCTGGCTCGAGCATGGTCGAGTCCTGATCCAGGCTCCCGTCGGAACGGGCGCCCGGATCGAGCGGTTTGATCGTCATCTCCGGCCCGCGGACAGGCAGATCGACCCGCACCATGGCGAAGTCTTCTGCGGAGGGGGTCTCAAACGGGCTGGGGACCCAGGAACCCACCGATCCGGGGACGGCGACCGCGGCAAACGTAGCAATGAGCGCCACGCTCGCGACGACTTTTGGGCGTCGCACGTCTAAGTCGACCTTACCATCGTTGCCGGTTTCGGGGGTCGGGCGACCTGAGCCGCCACCCTTGCGATTCCATGCCAGACTCCCGCCGTGCCCGATTTCGAGATCGCCGTCGACGGCCCGTTCGACCTCGCGCTTACCCTTCGGCCGCTCGTTCGCGGGCACGGTGACCGGACCATCCGGATCGCCTCGGGGCGAGCGTGGTGGGCCGGCCGCACGATCGCCGGACCGGCGACGCTCGCCTTCAGCCAGGAGACGGATCGGGTCGGTGTCGACGCCTGGGGCCCCGGGGCGGAGGTCGCGCTGGCGCGCGCGGCCCGCCTGCTGGGACTGGCACCCGACGCGCCCAGCGCCGGGTCGTTGGGCGGGGCGGACCATCCGCGGATCGCGGAGCTGGCCCGTCGCCATCCGGGCGTGCGCATCCCGCGCACGGAGGCGGTGTTCGAGTCACTGGTCGCGGCGATCATGGAACAGAAGGTGACCGGCACGGAGGCGCGACGGGTGTGGCACGGGCTCGTCCGCACGTATGGCGAACCCGCCCCGGGTCCGCCCGAGGTGGGCCTCCGGCTCTTCCCGGCACCGGCCGACCTCGCGGCCCTGCCCTACTACCGCTTTCACCCGCTCGGCCTGGAGCGGCGGCGCGCGGACCTCATCCGGGCTGTGGCGGCGCGGGCGCCATGGTTCGAGGCGACCGTGGAGCTGCCGCTCCCCGAGGCGTATGCCCGGCTGCAGGCGGTCCCCGGGATCGGGCCGTGGACCGCCGCGGAGGTGGCCGTTCGGGCGCTGGGCGACGCGGACGCGGTGAGCGTCGGTGACTTCCACATCCCGAACCTGGTCAGCTGGGCTCTCGCCGGGGAACCGCGTGGGACCGACGCCCGGATGCTCGAGCTGCTGGAGCCCTACCGGGGCCGACGCGCGCTGGTCGTCCGGCTCCTGGAACTCAGCGGGATGCGCGCGCCGGCCTACGGCCCGCGGCTGTCACCGCGCAGCATCGAGGGCATCTGAGCGCGCCGCCCGATCCTGGGCGACCGCGGGCTCCCGAATGTGCCTCCCAGAGTGCGGGACGGCCTTCCGGGTACTCGGCAGACGGACGATCCCTGGCGTTCCTCGCCCCCTCGACCGATCGACATCGCGTGGGACGACTGAGCGTCCCGAAAACCGCATCTGGACGACCCGGCGTATCGTTGACGTGATGACGACTTCGCGAATCCGGGCATCCGGGCGCCTGGCGGCAGTCGGCCTAGCGGGGACCCTGGTCCTCGCCCTCTTGCCGATCTCGACGGCGAGCGCGGCCACGCGCGTCACGATCGACGTGTCGAAGCCCGGGGACTTCGTGGCACAGACCAACTTCGTGCAATGCGTGGGCGCGAGCATGCAGATGATGCTCAACATGATCGAACCGGGCCGCGATCGGACGTCGAGCACGCAACTCAAGCTTCAGAGGCTGGCACGCGCCTGGAGCGGCTCACGCCCGGATGGCCAGGAGCGGCAGGGTGCCAGCGTCCGCGGGTGGGCCGCCGGGCTCAACCTGCTGGGCGCCGGTCCATACAAGCTCGTCGGCACCAAGACGCTCGCGGAGGCCCTGCGCGTCGCTGCGACGGCGATCACCGACACCGGCAAGCCCGTCGGCCTCCTCATGTGGCGCGGCCGCCACGCATGGGTGATGAGCGGCTTCACGGCGACCGCGGACCCGGCCACCACGAACGACTTCCGCGTCACCCGGGCCATGGTCCACGACCCGCTGTACCCGTACGTCAACGCGACCTGGGGCCCGAGTCCGTCCCCCGGCGAGGCCCTGACCCCCGCCGAGCTGAGCCGTCAGTATCTCCCCCGGAGGAACCGGAATCGGGTCGGCGGTCTGCCGAGCACCCTCGGTGGCAAGTACGTGCTCGTCCTGCCGTACCAGCCGGACTTCAGCAACCTGGCGTCGTTCGTCCAGTAGCCGGAACTGACCCTACTCGCGCGATCGCCGCACGGCGGCCGCGAACAGCCCCACGGCCTCCGGCGTCGTCGGTTCGAGCGCGGCGATGACGTGGCCGGTCCCCTCGCCGGCATAGGCCCGCAGACCGGCGGCGATGTCATCCACCGACCCGCTCAGCTCCTTGTCCGGCGGCGCCGGGGGCTCGGAGCCGTCCGTCGGTGCGGGGATGAGGTCCGGGATACCGCACGGTCACGCCGACCGTCCGCTCCAGCGTCGATGGGTCGCGGCCGACGGCCGCGCAGGCCGCCTCCAGGGCCGCCCGCGTCGTCGCCCAACGGTCGTCGGGTGCCCCGAACCAGGCCAGGTTCCAGGCGTCCGCGTGGCGAGCCGTCAGCTCCAGCATCCGCGGGCGCTTCGCTGCGATCAGGATCGGCAGGTCGGGTCGGGCCGGCGGCAGGAGGACCGCGTCATTCGCCTCGACCCAGCGCCCCCGGAAGTCCGCCCGACCCTCGCGGATCAACGTCCGGATGACCGTGAGCGCCTCCTCGAACCGGCCCACCTTGTGATCGGTCGGGTAGCCGAATGCCTCGTATTCCGGATCGTTCCAGCCGCAGCCGATCCCGAGGATCAGCCGTCCACCGCTGACGTGATCGAGGGTCGCGGCCATCTTGGCCAGCAACGCCGGGTTCCGGAACGCGGTGCACATCACGATCGTCCCGAGCTGGACCCGCGAGGTCGCTTCGGCGATCGCCGCCAGCACGGTCCAGCACTCGTGGATCCCCGTGGTCTCGCCATCGACCCGGAACAGCAGGTGGTCGAACACCCAGACGGAGTCGAGATCGTTCGCCTCGGTGGCCTGGGCGACGGCCCGGATCTCGGTGTAGGTCGGCGCCGACGGCGTGCCATCCTCCTGCGAGATCGGCAGGACGACCCCGACCTTCATCGCCGCCGTCCCTCGCCTGCCACATCCGAAGCCTACGCTACGGTGTGATCACACCGGAGCCACCGACACCGTTGGTCGCAGGAGCCACAACCATGCCCGCCTTCGAGAAGTCGCCACCGGAGCTCGTCGACCGCTTCGACGCGGTCGCGACCCGCTTCCCCGACGTGCAGCGCCGGAAGATGTTCGGCTATCCCGCCCTGTTCGCCGGTGGCAACCTCGTGACCGGCCTGTTCGCGGACCACTGGATGATCCGCCTGCCCGATGCCGACCGGACCGAGCTGCTGGAGCTCCCGGGAGCGACCCCGTTCGAGCCCATGGCCGGCAAGCCGATGAAGGGCTATGCGGTCCTGCCACCGGACGTCGTCGGCGATGACATCGCGCTCGACGGATGGCTCCGACGCGCCATCGCCTACGTGCAGACGCTGCCCGCCAAGTGACGGTCACCGCTCCATCGCCGCGCCCGGGGATGGGGGCGATCCCATTCCCCGGCGGGACGACGTTCCGTGTCTGGGCGCCCCACGCCGAGGGTGTCCTCGTGGCGGGTTCGTTCGACGGCTGGGCTCCCGAGGCGACTGCCCTCGCGCGCGACGGCGACGGCACCAGCGGCACATGGTCGGTCGATATCGACGGCGTCCAGCCCGGCGACGAGTACCGATTTCGCATCCGGATCGCCGGCGGCGAGGAGCTCTGGCGGATGGACCCGTACGCGCGGCAGGTGACGAACTCGGTCGGGAATGCCGTCGTGTACGACCCCGCCGCCTTCGATTGGGGCGACCACGCGTTCACGATGCCGGACCGCGACGAACTCGTGATCTACGAGCTGCACGTCGGGACGTTCGCCGCAAAGGGCGATCGGCAGGGTGACTTCGACCGCGCGGCGCAGCGGCTGCCGTACCTGCGCAAGCTCGGCGTGACGGCCGTCCAGGTCATGCCACCGTTCGAGTTCGCCGGCGACGTGTCGTGGGGCTATAACCCGGCCCACCTCTTCGCGATCGAGTCCGGCTACGGAGGGCCCGACGCGTTCAAGCGTTTCATCAAGGCGGCCCACGAACACGGGATCGCTGTCCTCGTCGATGTCGTGTACAACCACATGGGCCCGTCGGACCTGGACCTGTGGCGGTTCGACGGCTGGTCCAACGGCCCCGGCGGCGGGATCTACTTCTACAACGACGAGCGCGCGATCACGCCATGGGGCGCGACTCGCCCGGACTACGGTCGCGGCGAGGTGCGGACGTTCCTGCGCGACAGCGCCCTGACCTGGCTGCAGGAGTTCCAATGCGACGGTCTCCGGTTCGATGCGACCGTTTACATCCGGGCCGTCAACGGCGAGTTCGGCCCGGCGCTCCCCGAGGGCCGGTCGTTCCTGGCCTGGCTCAATGACGAGATCCACGCGGCCCAGCCCTGGAAGCTGACGATCGCCGAGGACATCCAATCCGACCCCAACATCGTCACGCCGACCGCCCAGGGCGGCCTCGGGTTCGGGGCGCAATGGGACGCGGGGTTCATCCGGCAGGTGCGGCCGGCGCTGGAGGCGGGCGACGACGCGGATCGCGACCTTGAGGCGATCGTTCGGGCGATCACCGGCGAGGGTCGCGGGCCGGCGCTGACCCGGGTCATCTACACCGAATCGCACGACGACGTGGCGAATGACCAGGTCCGGGTCCCTGAAGCCATCGCGCCCGGCGACGCGGGAAGCTGGTGGTCGATGAAGCGGGCGACGCTCGGGTCCGCGCTGGTCCTCACCTCGCCCGGGATCCCGATGCTGTTCCAGGGCCAGGAGCTGCTCGAGGACCGCTGGTTCGACGACACGGTCGGGATGGACTGGTCCAAGCAGGACGTCCACGCCGGCATCCTGCGCATGCATCGGGACCTGATCGCCCTGCGCCGGGCGATCGACGGGTCGACCCGCGGCCTGCGCGGCCCGAACATCCAGATCCTGCACGCGGACGACGAGACCAAGGTGCTCGCCTTCCACCGCTGGGACCGCGGCGGCCCCGGGGATGACGTCGTGGTGATCGCCAACCTCGCGGATCGCCCCGTCGCCGACCTGCGCATCGGGCTACCGGCACCCGGTCGCTGGCGCGTGCGCCTGAACACCGATTCGTCCGTGTATTCGCTCGAGTTCGGCGGCCACGAAGCGTTCGACACGGACGCGGATGGCGTGCCCGCCGACGGCCAGGCGCAGAGCGCCCTGATGTCGGTGGGGCCGTACTCGATGGTCATCCTGTCGCGCGAGGACTGAGCGCGACCAAAGCACGAACGTGAAGACGCCGGCGCCCTCCCCAGAGAGCGCCGGCGTCGAAGGATCCGAGGGAGACGGAGCGGGCGGAGGACCTAGCCCTCGGCCGCCGGACGGATGTTCTGGTTGAGCCGGAAGAGGTTGGCCGGATCGTAGCGACGCTTGACCTGGGCCAGCCGGCGGTACGTCAGGTCCGGGTACGCCTCGCGGATCCGGTCCTCGCCCTCCTCCTCGAGGAAGTTCGCGTACACGCCTCGGGCACCCGGGCGGAGCGCCTCGTAGTAGGCCTGGGTGAATGCCTGGTGGATCGGCGCCTCGGCCGGATCTTCGAACGGGGTGATGATGACCACCATGACCCCGGCGTCGCGGTGGGCGAACGCGGTGTCGCCGGCCGGCACCTGCGCCATCGCGCCGCCCAGGATCCGGATCTGGGTCATCGTGGCCGGCGAGGTCTGGGCCGCGGTGTGCTCGAGGATCGCATCGATCGCGGCGTCATCGAGGGCCTCGAGGAACATCGACCGGTGGGCGGAGGGAGCCGGGTTCTCGGCATCCTTGAGCAGCTGGTAGATGCCCGGATACGGCATCGGCATCACCAGCTCGGCCATCGGCGTGGCGACCTGGCGGAAGGGCTCGATGGCGGCCTGACCGGCCTCGGCATCGCCGTCGTAGACGAACATGATGGCGAGCGTCGGCTTGCCGTGGAGCTCGGCCGGGATGAACGGCGCGGGCGGGGCCGCCATGAGGAACGAGATGGTCGTGAGGGCCTCTGGCGCACTGGCCGCGATCGGGCCGAGGCTGCGCAAGACCTCGCGGGTCGGCGGCATGAACAGCGCCCCACCGAAGATCATGCCGACCGGATAGAGGCGGAACTGGAAACGGGTGACGACGCCGAAGTTGCCGCCACCGCCACGGACCGCCCAGAAGAGATCGCTGTGTTCCTGTTCGTTCGCGATGATCAGGCGGCCGTCGGCCGTGACGATCTCGACCGAGACCAGGGCATCGATCGCGAGGCCGTACTTGCGGACGAGCCAGCCGATGCCACCGCCAAGCGTCAGGCCGGAGATGCCGACGCTGCCGGTGTCGCCGAACGGGGTAGCGAGGCCATGCTCGCCGGCCGCCGCCGTGTACTCGCCGGCGGTCAGGCCCGCCTGGGCCCAGGCCAGTCGCCGCTCGGGGTCGATGTGCAGACCCTTCATGCCGCTCAGGTCGAGCACGATCCCGCCGTCACTCGTGCCGAAACCGGCGAGGCTGTGCGAACCACCGCGGACCGCCAGCTCGAGGCCGGCATCCCGGGCGAAGACCACGGTCCGCGCGACGTCCGCGGCGCTGGCCGCCTTGACGATCAGCGACGGATGGCGATCGATCGTCCGGTTGTGGACGAGTCGTGCGGCGTCGTACGCCTGGTCCTCGGGGCGGATGATCGACCCGACGAGGCCGGCCGCGAAGTCGGCGATGTCGAGCGGGGTGGACGGATCGTGGGCGGGGATGCGGGCGAGCGCCATGCCGTGGTGTCCTTTCGGGTCGTTGGTCGAAGTGCGGAGGAACTGTCGACCCGATGCTGGCGGACGGTGGGCGCGCTGCCAGCGGACAACCGCCCGCGGCCGGAGGCGGACGGATGGCGACTCGCGATGCGACACATGACGATGCCGGGGCGTGGCCGCGGCCGACCGGCGGACCGCTGCGTGCCTCGGTGGCCGCTAGCCCGGTCCAATACGGCTATCGCGCCGTCCAGCCGCCGTCGATCATCACGGTCGTGCCAGTGATCAGGCTCGCGGCGGGCGACGCGAGGAAAACGACGCCGCCCGCGACATCCATTGGCTCGCCGATCCGGTGCAGGCCGGCGATGCGCTCACGGACGTCCGACTCGAACGCTGGGTCCCCAAGAGCCGCCGCGGTGCCGTCCGTCCGGATGAAGGTCGGCGCCACGGCGTTGACCGTGATGCCGTGGCGGCCCCATTCCACCGCGAGGCACTTCGTCAGGTGCGAGACCGCGGCCTTCGAGGCGCAATAGATGGCCTCCGTGGGGAGCGCGACGAACCCGGCCTGCGAGCTCAGGTTCACGATGCGGCCCCCGCCCTGGCGGATCATCACCCTGGCAGCCGCCTGGCTCGCAAAGAAGAGGCCCTTGAGGTTGACATCCATCGTCAGGTCGAAGTCGGCCTCGTTGACGTCCTCCGCCGCATTGGACGGCCCAAGGCCCGCGTTGTTGACGAGTACGTCGAGGTGTCCGAAATGCTGGAGGACCTGATCGATCGCAGGAGCGAGTTGGTCGAGGCGAGTCACATCCATCTGGACGGCAAGCGCCCGACGGCCCATGGCCTCGATCTCCGCCACGAGGTCGTCGGCAGTGCCCGCTTCGCGCAGTCCAAGGGCGACATCTGCGCCCGCATCGGCGAGAGCCAGGGCGATCGCCCGTCCGAGGCCACGGGCGGCGCCGGTAACGAGGGCCACCTGCCCGGTGAGCGCGAAGTTCGGGAAGTCCGGCACTCGTCCTCCTCCAGGTTCTTGCCCAGGGCCCAGCCCAAGGCTCAAGTTAGCACCTCGGCTGGTCGTGCGGCGGTCGGGTCGGGTCAGGTCCGGCGGGCATGTCGCTGTGAGGCACACTTTCGCGACAGGTCCCTCGTGATCGATGACCCTGTGGGCCTCTTCGTGCGTCCTGAGCGATGGACCACGCTCGGCTGTGCGGAAATGGTGCCTGGGAGTTACGTGGGCCGAAGCGCCACGCTCGTCTGTGCGGAATTGGTGCCTGGGAGTGACGTGGGCGGAACGGCCGCCGCGGACCCGTCGCCACGGCTCGGGCGAACGCTCAGACCGGCGCCGGCGAGATCCCGTGCCGGTAGAACGGGATCGGGGCTCAGGCGGGAGCGGCGTGTTCCCGACGATCAGGTCCGCGGCCTTCTCGGCCAGCATCATGACCGGCGCGTAGATGTTGGCGTTCGTGATGTACGGCATGGCCGAGGCATCCACGACCCGCAACCCGTCCAGGCCGTGGACCCGCAGCGTCAGTGGATCCACGACGGACAGCGCATCGATCCCCATCCGCGCCGTGCACGACGGATGGAGGGCGGTCTCGGCGTCGCGCGCGACCCAGTCGAGGATCTCCTGGTCGGTCTCGACCGCTGGACCGGGTGACGTCTCGCCACCGTTGTAGGGCGCCATCGCCGGCTGGTTCAGGAGCCGCCGCGCGACCCGCACGGCCTCGACCCACTCGCGCCGGTCCTGATCCGTCGAGAGGTAATTGAAGCGCAGCGCGGGGTGGTCGCGTGGGTCGGTGCTCTTGAGCGTGAGGGAGCCGCGGGCGTCCGAGTACATCGGGCCGACGTGGACCTGGTAGCCATGACCCGGCGTCCCGGCCGACCCGTCGTAGCGGATGGCCAAGGGCAGGAAATGGAACATGAGGTTCGGGTAGGCAACGTCCTCGTTCGAGCGGACGAACCCACCGCCCTCGAAGTGGTTGGTCGCGCCCGGTCCGCTGCGCAGCAACAGCCACTGCGCCCCGATGAACGGCCGTCGCCAGTTCTGCGTCGCGGATGGCTGCATCGAGACCGGCTGGAGGCTCCTTGACTGGATGTAGACCTCGAGGTGGTCCTGGAGGTTCTGACCCACGCCCGGAAGGTCCGCGACCACCGGGACGCCGAGCGCTTCGAGCGTCGACCCGCGGGCCGACGCCGGACAGCAGGAGAAGCTGCGGCGAGTTGATCGCCCCGCCCGCGAGGATGACCTCGCCAGCGAGGATCCGCTCCGCCCCCCCGCGGCCCCGGGCAACCTCAACGCCGACCGCCCGTGTCCTGTCGAACAGCACCTTCGTCACGAACGCCCGGGTCCGCACCTCGAGGTTCTTGCGCTTGCCCATGACCGGGTGGAGGTACGCCCGCGCAGCGGACTGCCGTCGCCCGCGATGGATGTTGCGGTCGAACGCCGCGAAACCCTCCTGGCGATAGCCGTTCACGTCCTCGGTCAGGGGGTAACCGGCCTCCTGGACGCTGGCGAAGAACGCCGTGAAGAGCGGGCTCGTGGCGGGACCCCGTTCCAGCACCAGCGGGCCGGAGTGGCCGCGCCACGGATCGTCCGCGGCGGCCGCCAGACAGGTTTCCATCCGCTTGAAGTAGGGCAGGCAATGCGCGTAGTCCCACGTCGCCATCCCGGGATCGGCGGCCCAGCGCTCGTAGTCGAGCGGGTTGCCCCGCTGGAAGATCTGCCCGTTGATGCTCGACGAGCCGCCGAGCACCTTGCCCCGGGCGTGGTAGATGCGCCGGCCGTTCATGAACGGTTCCGGCTCCGACTCGTATTTCCAGTCGTAGAACCGGCTGCCGATCGGAAAGGCCAGCGCGGCAGGCATGTGGATGAACGGATCGATGCGCCAATCGGATCGACCGGCCTCGAGCACGAGCACCGTCGTCGAGGGATCGGCCGACAGCCGGTTGCCGAGCGCCGAACCGGCCGAGCCGCCACCGACGATGACGTAGTCGAATCGCCTGTCCACCATGGCCGCCGATGCTAGCGGGTCGGAGATCGATCGACGCATTCGTCCCAGGCCATGGCCGCGGCGCGGTTCCTCAGGGAAGGCGGGCGAGCCGGATGTCCTGCGTGCTCGGTCCGGGCTCACGCTCCGGGATCACCACGCCGTGTCCGCCGGCCACCGCGGTGAGCACCCGCTCGCGATCCAGCCCATCGAGGTCCACCCGCAGCAGGATCAGCTGCTCGTTCCCACGCTCGTCGTAGAGCGGCTCGACCGTTGCCCGGACCGTGACATCCGCGCTCGAATCGAGGATGCCCACCGCGTAGTAGGCATCGCGCAGCCCGGCGAACGCGGCCGTCAGGCGCTCACCGGGCGCTGAGGCCGGGCCATCAGCGGGCACGATCTGGGCATTCTCGAAGTAGGCCACGCTCGCACGGTACGGCCGGCCTCCATGGACGACCATCGCGCGAATGGCGGATGCGCACCGGTACCAGCGCCGAGCCTCGTTACGGACCCGCGACCCCCATGTGGACGCGAGGGCCGGTCGTAGCCCGGATCGAGGCTCAGAGGTCGGCCAGCAGGCCGTCCCGGTCGGTCACCTGTTGCATGGCGATCCAGCCCGGGGCGACGAGGATGCCGAGACCGGGCAGGGCGGGTAACGGATCCATGAGGCCGTCGTGGACGACGGGCTGGATGAGGCTGTCGTCCATCGGGTGGACGCCGGTCCCCGGGATGCCCCACTCGATCGGCGCGTCGGTGCGACCGAGGGCGCCCAGGACCTGGCTGTGGATGTGCGGGTACACGTGCGGCGCGACCGCAACGTTCCGGTCCGCGGCCGCGGCGACGATCCCGCGCAGACGCGTGATCCCGCCGTTGGTCGTGGCATCGACGCGGAGCACGTCCACGGCCTCGAACGCGAGGAGGGCCTGCGGGTGGTACGAACCGCCCTGATCGTCGCCCATCGCGACCGGCGTACCGATGGCGGACCGGATCTCGGCGACCATCGCCGCGTCACCGGGCGGCACGATGTCCTCGAACCAGCCGATGCCCAGGCCGTCGAGCCGCCGGCCGAAGGCGATCGCATCGGCCGCGGTCTTGCTGACGAAGTTGTTATCGATCCCGAGCCAGGCGTCGGGGAATGCCTCGCGGGCGGCCCGGAGGCGCTCGATCGAGGCGTCGGGCGTCGGAGCGATCGGCAGCTTGAAGCGACGCCACCCGGCAGCCCACAAGCCCGCGATCTGACCGACGGTGGCCTCAGGCGAGATGGACGGCGGGTAACCGACGATGGCGGTCACCGGCATGGGCACCCGCTCCCCGCCCAGGTACGTCGCGATGTCCTGGCCTGCGGCCTTGGCGGCCAGGTCCCAGGCCGCGATGTCCACGACGGACAGAGCACGCATCCCGAGGCCCGCGGCGTGGACCGCATTGTTCGACCACAGCGCGGCATGGAACGAGCCATCAGGATCCGTGACCTCGCGCCCCACGTACGCGGGAGCGATGGTGCGCTCGATGACTGCGGCCACCGGGCCGTCCCGGGTCAGGCAGTACGCGAATCCCGAGCGGCCGCTCTCCGCGTCGATCCGGACGAGCGCGAACTCGCGGTGGCGCATGACCCACGTTCCGAACACGATCGGGACGTCCAGGACATGGAGGATCGTCGCGACGCGGACGCGGGTGATGCGGTCGACGTCGGTCATGGACACCCTCAGAAGCGATTTTGCGTCGGTAGACAGTCCGGATGTTCTCACCAACAACTCATGTTCATCGCCGCGGTCCGGGCCACAGCCACACCGACACCGTCGAACGCGCCGTCCCCCTGACGGCGCTGAACCGGGCGCCGGCAACGATGGCGCGGGACCGCGACAATGGGGTGACGCAGCACCTCCTCTCGAAAGGACATCGGCGATGCGAAAGCTGATCGTGAGCACGTTCCTGACCCTCGACGGCGTCATGCAGGCCCCGGGCGGACCCGGTGAGGACGACAGCGGTGGCTTCACGCACGGTGGCTGGTCGGTGAATTACTGGGACGAGGGCATGGGCCAGGTCATGGACGAAGCGACGAGTCGGCCGTTCGCCATGGTCCTCGGCCGCAGGACCTACGACATCATGGCCGCGCATTGGCCGCACGCCTCCGAAGAGGAAGGCGGCAAGGTCTTCAACGACGCGACGAAGTACGTGGCGTCGCGGAGTCATCGCAGCCTGGACTGGAGTCACTCCGTCCTGATCGAGGGAGACGCGGCCGAGGGCCTCGCGGCGCTCAAGAAGGAAGACGGGCCTGAGCTGCAGGTGCACGGCAGTGCGAATCTGATCCAGACGCTGATGCGCCACGATCTCGTCGACGAGTACCGGTTGTGGGTCTTTCCGGTCCTGCTTGGATCGGGCAAACGCCTGTTCTCGGACGGCACGATCCCATCCGGGCTGAAGCTCGTCGACAGCACGGTCTCCAGCACCGGCGTCGTGATCGCCACGTACGAGCCGGCCGGCCCGATCGCCACAGGATCGTTCGCGCGCGAATGACCACGCTCGGGATGCGCCACCGAGGACGCGAGGATCGATGCCTCGCAAGCGGAAGGAGGTCGACATGACCATAGACACCTCGAGCGCGGCCGACGAGGCGCGCCAGGCAGCGAGCGGAGGACCCGCGGACCGACTCCTCGAGCGAATCGCCGAGCGAGTGGGCGCGAAAGCCAGCGTTCGGGCCGTCTTCGGTGAGCCGATCCTGAAGGGCGACCTCACGGTCGTTCCCGTTGCGCGCGTTCGCTGGGGTTTCGGCGGCGGCGGAGGGAGAGCTGACGGGGGCCCTGACGGACCTGCCACGGGTTCGGGTGGTGGGGGTGGGGTCGCGGCCGATCCGATCGGCTACCTCGAGATCCGCGCCGGCTCGGCCACATTTCGCCCGATTCGCGACCCATACCCAAGTCCGGCGTTGGTGTTGATCGGGGCAGTTGGCCTTGCGATGATCCTTCGCGCGCTGGCCCGACTGTTCGGTAGATGACGCTCGCTGGCCTCGGTGTCGGCATACCCGTGCTCGTGGTTGCGCTCGTAGTCGCTGCATGTGGGTCGACGCCGGCCACCACGGTGCCCGCCTCGGTGGCGGTGGCGACAGGCTCGGCGATCCAGATCCAGCAAGCTCCGGCAAACCTTGGATGCGATGCGATGGGCGTGGACTACCGACGGGTCACGTTCCGCATCGATCCAGCTGCGGCGGAGCAGGTCGCCGCTGTCACGGATACGGGCCGGATCCTGCGCACGTTCTGGTCCGCCGGCTTCCGTGGTGGCCCGGCGGCCGAAAGGGTGGTAGTGGATCCCGCGGGCGCGGTCGTCGCCGTCGATGGCGAAGTCCTGGCGATCCCAAGGGATGCCTGGCCGCGGCTCCACGGCTACTTTGTGTGTCCGTCACCGGATGCGCTGTACGTCCTGACCCCGGACCCCTCGTAGGCACCCGCGAGAGAACGGCCGACGCGGGGCGGACCGGATCGCGAGGCTAGCGCCCCTCGTTCCTCTTCGGCTCAGCGTCGCCCGATCCACCGGTGGTCCTCGGCTGGCCAGGCGGAGTGCCCTCGATGTACTCGCGGCGGACCTGCTCGATTCGCGCCGCGATCGCGTCGGCGAGGTCCGTGTCCGACGCTTCCTCGCGCTGCGCGGCGAGCTCATGCCATTCGGCGAGGATCTGCGCGGCGGTTCGAGGCGGCATGGCTGGCTCCCTGTTCGATGCTGCGAGGCCGGGTCCGATAGTTTAGGGCAGCCCTGTCGGGGATCGGACGCTACGAACCCGCAGCGGCGGCCGCTGCTGCCGTGCCGACCGTCTGGAGGTGGCGCTCACCAGGTCGGCTTCTAGGTCGTTTGTTGGCTGAGCCAATCTTCGAAACGCGTCTCGCCGAGTCGCGCGTCATCGCCAGGAACGAGGCCGCGCTCGCTCAGCTCCGTGCCGAAATAGCGCACGTGCGGCTCAGTGACAACTTCACGCGAATCGCTGCGGGCGTTGAGGCCGCGACGGATGAATTCGTCAAAACGTAGTCGTTCAGGCCCCGCGATTTCAACGGTGCCATTGACCGGTGCGCCCAGCGCGACTCGGCCGACCGCCGTGGCGACATCCTCAGCGGCGATGGGCTGGACGAGCACCGGTGCGACGCGAACGACGTTGCCGTCGGTTGCGGCGTCGGCGATGCTCTTGACGAACTCGAAGAACTGCGTCGCATGGACGATCGAGTACGGGAGCGACGAGGCCTTGATCAGCTTCTCCTGTGCGAGCTTCGCGCGGAAGTAGCCACTTTCGGACAGTCGCTCGACTCCCACGACCGACAATGCCACGAGATGATTCACGTGCGCGGTGGCTCCGAAGCTGAGGAGGTTGCGCGTCGACGTCTCGAAGAAGTTCATCACCGCAGCGTCCTCGAACGAGGGTGAGTTCGACACGTCGACGACCACCGAGGCACCTTCGAGGACTTCGGCCAGTCCCTCGCCCGTGAGGGTGTTGACGCCCGACTTCGGTGACGCCGCCACAGCCTGGTGGCCCAGCGCCACGAGCTTCGAAACGAGCTTTGAGCCGATGAGCCCAGTGCCGCCGATGACTACGATGTTCATGCTCTCGTCCTCGTCGTCAGCCTACTTTTCGCGGGGATTCCACCAGCACACTATGCGTGATTGGTGAGGCAATAGCCGGTCTCCGACTCTTCAGAGCTCTTAGAATCAGCGCGTGAACAGCAAGCTCCAGCTGGGAGTGGTCGTCGGGTTGGCTTGGGCGTTGGTAGCCCTGTGGCGCAGCCAAAGGGCCGTCCGGACCGGATCCAGCGCCGAGTACGAAGCCATCCACGACGCAGTGCGCTTGGACCCCGAGACGGTCTGGCCTCGCGTTCGCGCCCTCTTGGGAACCTCCAGACGCGGCCGCGATGCCAACTACGAGAACCAGGATCTCATCGAAGACCTGATGTTCTGGCATGCCGATGCGTTCATCGACCGCTTCGAGGCACTTGTGGCGGAGTCACCGCACCTGGAAGACGACATCGCCATCGCGCATGTCGGCGGCGTCGCCGTTGGGCCCGGACTCGAGCGCTTCTACGCACTCCAGGATCGAATCTCGGATCGCCTTGAGGCGGAGGGCAAGCTGACCCGCTGGACGGGTGTGATGCCGCTCACCGACACCCCGACCGGAGGGTCGGGTCGGGACTCACCGCGAGGGCGCTAGGACCGGCTGATCCTCGCCATGGTCGGAGCGGGCAAGCCACCAGCCCATCCATCCAACCGCGAGAGCCAATGGGACCTGGAACGGAGAGATCAGCCCGAGGATGGCCGCGATGCCTCCGATGGTCATCAGGACAGCCATGCGTCGAGGAAAGACGCCAGCCCGAACGCTCGCCAGTCCGAATACCGCCCAACCGGCCGCGAAGGTCCCGCTCGTGATGGCGACGGCGACGAGGATCGAGCCGCTCGGAGCGGTGGCGAGGAGCTCGGGGGCCCGCTCACGGAGGACCGGACCGATGAACGCCTCGTACCACCAGTCGCCCGCCACCAACATGGTGCCGAGGGACGCCATCAGGTAGCCGACGAGCCCGAGCATGCCAGCGGCGGAGACCTGCCTCGCATAGAGTCCGGTGAGGGCGAGGAGCAGGACGAACATCGCCAGTAGCGCAAGGCCCATGCGAAGGGACGCGGTCGCGATCCAGAACGACTCGGGCAAGATCATCGGGATGACGAGCTGCGAGAGTTGGCTGACCAACATGAGCCCTGCCGCGGCGATGCTCGCGAGACTTGCCTGTCGAGCGGTGAATGGGCTCGTCATGGGTAGGGCCTCCTGACGGGTGGCTGGGCCCGACAGGTCGGAGGGCTCCCTGAGTTTCAGAAACGGGGCACGAAGCCGACACTCGGATTTGAACCGAGGACCTGTGTACGGGCTAGATCGGCCCAGGCGTCGTCGCAGCGAGCGTTGAGCTGCGAGCGTACGAGCCAAGGTAGCAGGCGCCCGTCTCGGTTCCTGGCCGGCTCATCGTCTTCTGCATCTTTGCGGGCCGCCGGAGTTTCGTGTCGCCTGCGCGTCCATAGCCTCGCGCCGAAGCGCAGGGTGGATCGTCGGGCCGGTGTATGGGTACTTGTAGCCCCCGCTGTCGATGCCTGTGGCCTGTCACGATGGGGCCGTCATGGGCACGGCTGCCCCTCCCCTGATTTGACACGAGGGTTCCCATGCGCGCTACACCTTTCCTTCGATCCTTGGGCATCGCGGCGGTCGCACTAGCAGCGATGGGCGTCGGGGCGACCGCCGGTGCGGCCGGGCAGGCACTCGTCATGGGCGTCGTCAACGACGGTGGCAGCGCCCAGACGGTGCTCAGCTCGAGTGCCGTCGGCGCGAGCTTTACCTTGAAGGACACCGCGAACTCCGCGACGGGCATCTTCGGCTGGTCAAGCGCCACGGCGGGTTCCGGGCGGGGTGTTTACGGCCGCGCGGATTCGCCGACCGGCAAGGGTGTCTCGGGGGTCGCCACCGCCACGTCTGGCTCCGCGACCGGCGTCCACGGTACGAGTGCCGCAGCGACCGGCAGTGGGGTGTTCGGTCAGGCAACTGCCGCTAGCGGCAACTCGTTCGGGGTGGTCGGCGAGGCGGCCAGCGAACAGGGCGTCGGCGTGCTCGGCGATTCGACGGCGACCAGTGGCGTGACCTACGGCGCGATCGGTCGAACCGTCAGCCCGGGCGGAACGGCCGTCGCCGGGCTAAGCAACGCCGCCACGGGTGGTATCGGTGTCATGGGCTCGGCGGCCAGCGCCGACGGGATCGGCGTCATGGGGACGGTGACAGGCGAGGACCAGGACGCCAGCGCAGTCTTCGGATGGAACAGCGGTCCGCAGGGCACCGGGGTCATGGGCTGGGGTGCGACCGGCGTCCATGGGATGGCGACGCAGCCTGCAGGCACCGGCGTTCATGCGGATGGCGCGGGCCAAGCCGGTGCCGTCGCCCTCGAGATCTCGGGTGGCGCGGTCAAGGTGGCCAACGGCCCGGCCTTTGTGGCGGATCCCAGTTCGTTCGAGATCTGCGAGAACCTTGAGTCCTTCGCGCTCGACAGCCCATTCACCAACGGGGACATCAATGCGATCGTCCTGGTCACGCCCCGATCAGCCGCAACGGCCTTCCGGGTGGTCTATGAGGCAAACGCCGGTACTGCGTGCAACGCAGCTCTCACTGGCGGGCGATGGGTCGTGGAGACCCCAGGGTCAGTGGTCACGACCGCGACGGAGTTCAACGTCTGGGTTGTCAACCGCTAGGCCCGCGGCGGCACACGCCTGAGCCGGCGCGACATCGGGGGTGCTGGTTCGGACGCCCTGACGGCTTCCATAGCATTGGCTAGGCTGGCGGCATCTGCTTCGAGGATCTCATGGACACTGCCGCCCTTGTTACCCGTCTGCTCGACGTCATCGAGTTCGACATCGCCGCCAAGACCCAGCAGGGGGTGGCGGGGGGCAACAAACTGTTCGGGGCGGCGATCCTGCGCAAGTCCGACCTGTCCCTGGTGATCGCCGAGACCAACAACGAGACCGAGAATCCGCTCTGGCACGGCGAGATGCACGCCATCAAGCGCTTCTACGAACTGCCCCCCGACCAGCGTCCCGGGACCAAGGACTGCATCTTCCTGGCCACCCACGAGCCCTGCTCGCTTTGCCTGTCGGGCATCACCTGGTCTGGGTTCGACAACTTCTACTACCTCTTCAGCTACGAGGACACCCGCGACAGCTTCGGCATTCCGCACGACATCGCCATCCTCAAGGAGGTCTATGCGGTGCCGGACCCCGAAACCGGCACGGTCTCGCCCGGTCGTCCGCTCTACAACCGGGTGAACACGTTCTGGCGCAGCCACAGCATCACGCAGATGATCGCCAGCCTTGACCGGGATGACCGTGAGGCGCTGCTGTCGCGCCTTGACGACATCAACGCCTTCTACAACGACGTCTCGGCGCTCTACCAGAAGAGCAAGGGCTCCAGAGGTATTCCCTTGGCCTGACATCGCTCGTTGCGGGCGATCGTAGCCCGCGCCGGCGGAGTTCCTCTCGGTCGGCTTCAGTCAAAGGGTCAAGTCCCAACACGGGCCACAAGAGGGAGTGTGCCGCCGCGTCACCAGACTCGTGGCACGTACCGCTGACTCGGACGCGGGCTGGCAACCCGTCCGCCACACTGGGCGGGTGCCTCGCCGCCGCCGACTCATCAGCGCGCTTCATTCTCTCCCCGCGGCGGCTCGTCACACGTCGCCCGCGCGCTCGCGATGGAGCTCCCGTCACACGGCTGGGACGTCACGGTCGTCTCGGGCTCGCGGACCGACCTCGGGGAGTTCGGCGACGCTCGGCGCTTCTACGCCGGCCTCGACGTCCATCCCGTGTCCTTCGACGAGGCGCTCGCCTCGCCCGACCCGTTCCACCCGCCGCCGGGGGCCGCGCCGATACACCCGTCCTACGAGGACCGTCCCGGCGCCCCTGACCGGGTAATCGCCGCGCTCGACGACGACGCCTACGAGCGTCAGGTGACGGCGTGGGCGCGCGCTCTGACCGCCGTCGGCGCCGCCGACGCCGACGCGCTGCATCTGCACCACCTCACGCCGATCCACGAGGCGGCGTCGCGCGTGGCGCCGAACGTCCCGATCATCGGGCACCTTCACGGCACCGAGCTGCTGATGCTCGAAGAGATCGCGGGCGGTCCGCCCCCCGGCTGGACGCACGCCGAGGCCTGGGCCGAGCGGATGCGCCACTGGGCGCACAGGTGCGCGTGGCTCATGGTGCCGTCGCCATCGCTGCTCCCGCGCGCCGAGCGGCTGCTCGGCCTCGACGCGGACCGACTGGTCGTGCTGCCCAATGGGTTCGACCCTCGCGCCTTCGTTCGCCGCGACGTCGATCGCGCCGCCCTGTGGCGAGACGCGCTCGTCGAGGCGCCGCGCGGCTGGCTTCCGGGCCAGCATGCCGGCAGCGTGCGCTACCGCGCGGAGGACCTCGCGCCGATCGTCGACGGCGTGGTGGTCCTCACCGTCAGTCGCTTCACCGCGGTCAAGCGGCTTCCGCTGCTCATCGAGGCCTTCGCGCAGGCCCGTGACCGCGCCCAGACTCCCGCCGGCCTCGTGATCGTCGGCGGCCATCCGGGCGAGTGGGAGGGGGAGCACCCCGCCGACACGATCGCCCGGCTCGGCGTGCGCGGCGTCTTCCTGGCCGGCTGGCACGACCACGATGAGGTGCCGGCGTTCCTGTCGGTCGCCGACGTGTTCGCGCTCGCCTCCGTGCGCGAGCAGTTCGGCCTCGTGCTCGTCGAGGCGATGGCGTGCGAAGTGCCGCCGGTCGCCGTCGACCGCTTCGGCCCTGGTGAGATCGTCGACGACGGCGAGACCGGCTGGCTCGTGGAGCCCGACGACGTCGGCGGCCTCGCCGCCGCGCTGCTCGAGGCGATCGACGACCCCGCCGAACGGGCGCGCCGCGGCGCCCGCGCGCACGCCGTCGCGGTCGAGCGCTATGGCTGGCCCGCGGTCGCCCAGCGCTTCGCCGACGTGCTCGACGCGGCCGTTGGTGACACATGAGATGCATCTGGTAGGGGCGAGAGGGATAGCCCCTCCAAGACGCACGTACCTGCCAGCCTCCTGCTGGCTTTAAACGTGGTGGCGTTACGCAGTGTTTCTCGGGCCTCGGCCGAGCGGGGACGAATACGACTCCAAGCGAGCCATGACCCGGTCGTCGGGCGACTGTTCAGGCCCGCTGAGCGAATGCTAGAGTCCAACGATGGACTGGCTTTGGGGCAGCGCAGGGATCCTCACGGAGCCTTCTGTTGGGCGCATGGAAAGACCGACGGTCACGGGGGGACTTGGCGGAGATCCTAGCCCTATGGCTGGTCTGCAGCGCCATCGCCGCGACGGCCTGGGGCGTCCTCTTTGGTGATATGGCGCAACCAGGTCGGACGCTCCGGCTGGTCATGACCGCTGCCGGAATAGCCGCCGGTGCCGCACTCCTGCTCGCTAGGTATCGCCGCGTCGAAGGGGATCCGGTCGAGGACCGAACTCGTCCTCGGCGACCGAACGCGGTCCTGCGTTCCGTCCGGCGGCGCGTGTGTCAACTGAACACGATGATCGACCCCGACACCATGAGTTGATGTCGTCGGCGGGGCCTGCATGTTGGGGCCTCGACTATCCCCCGGTCACATCGATGACGAGTTCTACGGGGAATGCCCAGCGGTACCAGGCAAGGGCAGGTGGGACCCGTTGTGCCGGGTGTGACCGGGGTGTCGCCCGCGTGGCCCTTGCATGGCGTGGTGGAGACGAACAGTGGAGTGCCGAGCTCCCGCGACCCACTTAGCGGTCCAACCCTGCGACGTACCACCATTCGTCCGCGACGGGCTCATGCCGCGGCCCCGGATCCCACGACCAATCACCGGCCGAGATGAACATCAGGTACTGGTCGCGCCTCGGGCCAAATAGGTACCCGTCCGGATAGAACCGGACTATCAGCGCACCGTCCTCGGCTGTGAACGTGATATTCGCCACCCCGTGATGCGAGAGATCGCCGTACTCCCTGGGGAGTTGCACATCCTCCTCTAGGTAGTCACGCGCCAAGGACACGACCTCTCCGGCGCGGACCTTGTCGACGACGATCCGTGCTCGAACCAACGTTCCAGGATCCCGCGGGTCCGCGGTCTCGGGCACGTCCACAAGGACCGACAGCGACCAAGCGAGCACGGCGACTCCGGAAGCCACTGACAGCCCGAAGACCAGAAACGCGAGCGTTCCGAGAACTCGTCGTGTTCTCTGGGCCATTACTTCTCTCACATCGGGCAGACGGGCGGTGTCCGGGCGCATTGTGATGGAGCCCGCTCGCACTGGCGTGCGTCGCGTCCACCCACCCCGCCCCACCGGCAAAGCCAGGTCAGCCCGGCCAAGACCGGTGGCGCTGGTACCGCCGGCTCGATCTGCGTCCGCCCTTGGCATGGCTCAGTTTAGCGGCCGATACACTCGTCCAATGTCGACCCACCATGGCGCGCGGTGCTGGGCCGAGATCACCACACGAGCTGGTCAGGCCGGCCATCCCCTGTGGATGCTCGTCATCGCCGAGGACATCGAGCCCGTCGGACTCGACGCCAGCGGTTGCTACCTTCGTGGATACGATCTCGATGGGCGGCTCCGCACCGAGACGTGGCACGACTCATTCACAAACGCTCAGGCATGGGCCGCGTAGCAGTACGGGGGCACCTCGATCGGACGATGGTCGCGCGTGCCCAAGTCGGTGGAGAGCCTCTCGGCGTTCGCCCGCGAGCGTGCGCGATGACCGCCGCCCCACCGGTCAAGCGTGTCAGACCGCGCTAGGCACGCTTCGCTCTCGCAAACCGGCTCGACCGTTGCGCTCATCTGACGTCGTTCATGGACGGGGCGACCTTATGCTCATGTATTCTCGGGCTAGGCGGCCGACGGCCCTCGTGGTCTGGGAAGGCGTGCTTTAGCCGACCCGGCGCAAGCGTCGGCCCCGCCTGAAGTCGCGCGATCCCAGGGGCAACCAGGCTCTCGGCCTGCGGGCGGGTCGCTGAGCTCCCTGGCGGTCGGGCTGCGTAGCCGACTCTCTTCCCTGCCTCGTGTGTCTCTGAAATGTCATGGGGACAGGTCAAGGGCGCTTGCGGTCCAATCGGGGCATGCTAATGACGTCGACACGGTGAGTGAATGTCGTCGGAAGTTTTCAACCCGCCTCCGGCAGGACCTGAGCACGGTGGCGGTAGTCGACGGCCTTCTCCTCGGGCTGGCCATAGAGGTCGGGGTGCAGGTACAGGCCGCGGTCGGCAGCAGGCTTGGCCTCCTCGACGACGATCCGGTGGGCCTCGGCCCACGGATCCTGCCTAATGCCCGTGATTTGCCAGCACACACGCTGCCCGGCAGCGCCACCAGCGATCGTGAATGCGCTCTTGGCGACTTCACGTTTGACGTGGAGGTCGGGGGCCGGTACGTCGAGTGACGTGAGCTGGTAGCGCAGGTCGCGGTTGAGCGGCTCGACGTAGGCGGGCAGCTTCACCGTCGCCTCGCCCTTGGCGTCCAGGGACACGGTCCCGTCGTAGACGTTCTTCATGTCCGGGCTCTCGACGAAGCTGTGCTGCAGGTACTTGGTGGCCGGAGCGAGTGGATGGTCGATCCGGAACGCGCCCGCGGCCTTGGAGAGGGTTCCCGCGACGTGCACGTCGCCGTCGAAGTAGCCGGCGTAGCCAAGCAGCGATCGGCCGAACACGCCGTTGCCCTCGCCGTTCGCTTCGCCGGCGACACCGTCACCGTCATCTGAGGTGCCGAGCACACCGCGACTGGCGAAGCCTCCCGCCGATCCCCACACCCCGATCCCACCGCCCGCCTCGCCCCACATGGCTATCCCGTCCTGGGTCTCATTGACACCATGCACGGCGAAGGTTGTGCTGAGCCCCGTACTCGCTTCGACCCCGTTGTTATTGGCCCCGATCGCATGCAGCGCTGCGCCCGCGCCGGTCGAGCCGGCCATGTTCGTGGCCTGGACACCGTAGCTGCTGGGGCCGTCGGCCCTGCCGTACACGCCCCGCTTGACATTGCTACCGGTCGAGCTCGACCAGCCGAAGACCCCGGTCGCGCCCGAGCTCGGATTGGTCGTCTTGAGCGTGAAGGCCGCCCCGGGGCCGCCATTCTGGAGCGTCGTCTGGGCCGTCCCGGAGTTGTTCGCCTCGCCGAGGATCAAGGGATCGCCGGCCGCAGCGCTGGCTATCGACCGGTCGGCCGAGCGAGGCCGCGAGCACCCCGCAGAGCGCGCCCAGGCTGGCGGTGAGGATGGCCCGGCGCGAACGCGGGAGAGAGGTCTCTTGATCCATGGCGGAAGCCCTCCAGTGGCACACCGGGCCGCCGTCGGAGGCGTCGATGCGAATCACAGGTATACAGCCGGCGAGTGATCCCGTCGATGGGCAGAAGCAATAGCCTGCCAGCAACAGCCACAGTGCCCCGCCAAGCCGACCTGCGGCGCTGGCGATGGGATGCGACCACCTCGACGATGACCTTGACACTATGTCCACGGTGGATATAGTGCGCCAGGTGAAATCGACTGATCCGCCGCTGCCGGCAGCCGCGATCCATATCCTCCTGGCGATCGGACCGGCGGAGCGACACGGCTACGCGATCATGACCGAGGTGGCGTCGATGACGAACGGCCGCGTCAGGCTCGCACCAGGCACCCTCTACACGAATATCAAACGGCTGCTGCACAGTGGGTTGATCGAAGAGATCGATCGTCGGCCAGCTCCAGAGGAGGACGATCAGCGGCGGCGCTATTACCGGCTATCGCCCGCTGGCCGACGCGTCGCCGCATCCGAAGTGGCACGGATGGCCGCGCTCGTTGCGAGCGCCCGGCCGTGGATCCGGGCCTTGTCGGAGTGAGCCGACACGTCAGGCTGTTTCGTCGGCTCCTCCGTGCCTACCCGGATGCGTTCCGCTCTGCGTACGGAGACGAGATGACGCAGCTCTTCTCGGATCAACTCCATGACGCGATGTCCTCAGGTCGCCCACTCGCGGTCGCCCGCCTCTGGATCGAAAGCGTGTTCGACCTGCTCGTGACGATGCCGGGTCACCATCTTCGAAAGGAGCGTCACATGGCGCAACCGGTGGGTCTTGGGCCAAGCGGTCCCGTCGGCGGTGACGGCATCGGCTCGGCGTCACGAGCCAAGGTCTTCCTTGGCCTGCTCCCGATCTGGCTCTTGGTCGTCTTCCAGCTCGCCGCGCCGGCCTACTTGGAGCCGGCATTCGACCGGGCTGTGGCCGTCATGGGAATACCTTTCGGCCTGATCCTGCTGGGGATCGTGGTCGTCCTGACCACCGTCGGCGTCCTTGCCATCCGACGCGCCGCGTCGACGCTCGGCGTGATGCTCGCGTTCCTGTGCCTGACTGCCCCAGCGGCCTTCGTGCTGGTCCTGACGCCGGCGGCGATCCTCGTCCTTGCGAACACCATGGTCTGATCCTCCGGTCGACCCGGTCCGGCCGCCCCAACTCGTGCGTCAGCCTCGATTGAGCACGACGTCGATGCCGACCAGGACGAGTTCGAGGTTCGATGCCGAGAGGCGACCAGCCCGCTCCGTGAGCGCCGTCCGGTCGATCGTGACGAGCTGGGACACGTTGGCGACGGACGGCTTCGGCAGGCCCGTGGCGCGGGCGGGCAAGGACACGTTGCCGGGCGCGTCGCCCCACTTGACGTTGCTCGTCAGCACGACGCAGACGACGGTCCGCAGGGAACTCGCGTTGAAGGCGTCGCCCTGGACCACGACCACGGGGCGCCGAAAGCCCGGCTCCGAGCCACCGGGCTCACCGAGGTCGGCCCACCAGACCTCGCCCTGGGCAATCACCAGTCGCTGGACTCGAGGGTCCGCCTGGCGGCGCGGCCGGAGATGTCGCCGCTCTCAGCGTCGCCGGCTTCCGCCATCACGGCATCGAGCCGGGCGGTCACCTCGTCCGGAGCGTGCCGGGCGACGTACTCGCGGAGGGCGGCGCTGTACACCTCGCTCCGCGAGCGGCGCGAGCGGCGGGCGAGGCGGTCCACCTGGGCGAACAGATCGTCAGGGACGGACACGGCAGTCTTCATACCCGGAGTATAACGCGACGGCCCGACGTCAGGCTCAGGCGCCAGGAGCCCGGCGCAGGCGCTCCAACTCGCGCCGCAGGCGCTTGCTCGGCCGGCCCTCCCCTCGTACGAGCTTGATCGCTGGCCCGGCCTCGGGCACGACGGGCGGGCTGTGGTCCACGTAACAGGTCGCGGCGACGGCGGCCCCGACACGCGACTCGATCGGCCAGATGACCTCGACGATGCGCTCGCGATCGGCGATGAGCGCCTCCACGCGATCACCCGCTCGTACCTTCGTCGACGGCTTCGCCGGCGATCCATTCACGAGGACGTGGCCACCGACGCACAACCGGGTTGCAAGCGGGCGGGTCTTGACGAGGCGCACCGCGCACAGCCAGCGATCGATACGCGTCTCGTCGGTAGCGAGGGGATCAGTCACGCGTTCTAGGATGGCACGGCTCGCGAAGGCGTCCGCAAAAAGCCGGACCACGGGGGTCCGGCTTCGGTGTGTCTCGAAAATGGTCGGGGCGAGAGGATTTGAACCTCCGACCTCATCGTCCCGAACGATGCGCCCTACCAAGCTGGGCCACGCCCCGACCGAGGATGCTCGTCTGACCGAGCCTGCGGATGATACCCCAACGGCCCGACGAAGCGGTCTGGTCGCTCCGCCGGGCCGCTCGAGCGCCTCGGTCGGTCAGCCCCGCGTGAGCCAGACCGGGTAATCGCGAATGCCCTGCGGCGACCCATCCATCGCGGAGCCGTAGTAGACCCGCAGCGTCCCCCACTGCGCCTTGCTCACGTCGTACTGCAGCGTCACGTCGAACGTGCCGCGGCACCCGGTGCCGCAGGTCGCCATCGCCATCTCGTCGACCAGCGTCCGGCCGGAGCCATCGAGGATGGCGATGCGGAAGGTGGCCTCGAAGACGTTGGCGTTGCCGGTGATGCGCGCGGGGTTACCGATCGCGGCACCGTACGCCGGCCGATCCACGAAGATCTCCGGCAGCTGGTTCTCGAAATCGCCACGGGTCTGCGGGCCTTCGAGGACGATGCCCTCGCTCCCGAACGTCGTCACGGTCCGGCCCTCGACCTGGAACAGGACGGCCCGGACCGTCGAGAACTGGGTCAGCGTGTACGTCACCTGACCAAGCCGGTACGACATCGAAGCGCTGCCGCCGCCGGACTCGAATTCTCGGGACAGGTCGACCGTCGCGATCCCGTTCTTGATCGACACGCCGAGCAGCCGGGTGCCTGCAGGGATCCCGGTGCCGAGATCGGGGTCGCTCCCCTGGCCTTTGAGCAGCTCCTCCATCGCCGCGCGCGCCACGGCCGAGGTCTTCGGCACTTCCCGGAGGGTCGGCACGAGCCCCTCGACCCCGACCTCGCCGGCGAGCACGAAGTACGCACGCAGGACGATCGACTCCGCCGGCGCGGTCGTGGGCTTCGCCGTCGGACCGGGCGTCGCATCTGGGCTTGCCGATGGATCCGTGCTGGGCGTCGAGGACGGGCTCGTCGACGGCGACGGTTCGGGTGTCATGTCCGACGGCCCGGGAGCAACGGACGGAATGGTGGTCGGCGGAGGGGTGGGCACGGTGCCAAGGCCGCCGGTCTGCGAGCACGCGGCGACCGCGATGAGCAGCCCAGACAGGGCCAGGACCGGAACGAGTGAACGACGCTGACGCTTCATGACGTGGGCTCCCTGGTGATCGAAGGTGGAGCCCCAGCGTCGAGCGCGCGGTTCACCGGCCAAACGCCATCAGGTAACGATCGGGTCACAGCCAGCGGCAGCACGAGTTCCAGCCGCAGGCCGCCGCCGTCGCGATTCATCGCCTGGAGATAGCCGTCGAGGAGGGCCGCGTGCTCCGCTGCGATGGCCAGGCCGAGGCCGCTGCTCCCGCCACTGCGCGACGGGTCGAGCTTGGCGAACCGCTCGAAGATGTGGTCCAGCCGATCGGACGGGACGCCCGGACCGCGGTCGGACACGGCGATCACGAGCTCGTCGGGGCGTGGCTCGACCGTGACCTCCACGCCGGCCCCGCCCGCGTGCTCGCGGGCGTTGTCGAGGAAATTGCCGAGGATGCGGTCGAGCCGCCGCGGATCCGTGTCCACGACGATCGACGGCGCGGGCGGGACGAAGATGGCCGATGGCAGCCGGGCGGCGATGACGGCCCGGACCAGCCGGACAAGGTCCACCGGCTCCAGGGCGACCTGTTCCGCATCCGCATCGAACCGTGACAATTCCATGAGCTCCTCGACGAGGGTCCGGAGCCGCCCGACATCGGCCACCAGCAGCTCGGCGGCTCGCCGGCTCTCCGACGGCATCTCGTCGAGATGCTCTCCGACGATCGAGGCCTCCGCGACGAGCGCGGCCAGCGGCGTCCGCAGCTCGTGCGACACATCCGCCACGAACCGCCGGTTCTGGTGCTGGGCCGCCTCGAGCCGCCGGATCGTGTCCGACAGGGCGGCCGTCATGTCGTTGAACCGTTCGGCCCACGTCCCGAACTCGTCGCGCGACGTCACCGGCACGCGCGCGGACAGGTCGCCGCGCTCGATACGTTCCGCGACCTGGCCCGCCTCCTCGACCGGGGCGAGGATGCCGCGCGCGACGCGCCTGGCGATGATCAGCGCGATCACCAGCAGCGCGATGGCACCGACGGCGAGGGCAAGCCGCAGCTGGTCGATCGCCTCGCCGATCTCGCTCACGTCACGCACGAAGTAGAAGGCCGGACCGCCGCCGGCCGGGCGACCGCCCACCACCAGCGAGGGTTCGCCGCCGATGTCGATCCAGGCAAAGGCCAGTTCGCCGCGGTCGACGCGCGCGCGCATGTCGGCCGGCAGCAAGGCGAGCAGCCCGTCGAGCCGCTCATCGGACTTGAACGCGCCCTCCGCACCCAGGTCGACGAACGTGTCGACATCGCCCCGCCGGAACGTGTCGGCCAGACCACTCCGGGCGATGTCGTCGGGCGTCGGCCGATCCGGGAGCTGGCGCCCCGGCACGATCACGGTGAGGTCGAACCCCGCCTGGTTCGCTGCGTCCTGGAGCGCCTGGTCGTGCAGCCGGAGGTCGACGAACCACGATGCCCCGACCCCCAGTACGACCGCGGTGAGCACCACGAGCGCGACGAGCGACGCGGTCAGTCGAGCCCGGACCCCACGCAGCGCGAACACGCCGGCCCCCGCCCCGGCCCTACCGCACGGCCTTGTAGCCCGCGCCGCGGACCGTGAGGATCAACTCGGGCGCCGCCGGATCGGCCTCGACCTTTGCCCGGAGCCGGCCCACCGCGACATCGACCAGCCGCGAATCGCCGAGGTAGTCGTAGCCCCAGATCCGATCGAGCAGCGTGTCACGTGGCAGCACCTGCCCGGCGTGCCGGGCGAGGTCCACGAGCAGGTCGAACTCGGTCCGGGTCAGCGGGATCTCGGCCCCATCACGCGCAACGGTCCGGCCGGCGATATCGATGACGAGCGGGCCCAGCCGCAGACTGCGCGCTGGCATCGTCCTCGCCCCGCCCGACGCGGCGCAGCGCGGCCCGGACCCGGGCCACCAGCTCGGGCACCTCGAACGGCTTGCGCACGTAGTCGTCGGCACCGGCCTCGAGGCCGACGACCACGTCGATCGTGTCGGCCCGGGCGGTGAGCATCACGATGGGCAAGGTTGAGGTCCGGCGGATCGCGCGGGCGACCTCGAGGCCGTCCATGCGCGGCAGCATGACGTCGAGGAGCACGAGGTCGAACGGTTCGGCCTCGAACCGGTCCAGCCCGTCACGCCCGTCGTTCGCGGTGACGACCGTGAAGCCGGCCTGCTGCAGGCCGATCGCGGTCACCTCCCGGATCGACGGGTCATCCTCGACGAGCAGGATCCTGGCATCCACGGGCGGCAGTATGGCAGTCGGCCCATTCGAGCCGCCGCCCGATCAGGCCGGAACGGCACCGCCCTCGGCGCGCTCGGACCGGATCGGCAGGGTGGTCAGCGCCGCGGCGATGAAGGACGCCGCCATGAGGCCGAACACGACCGGGACGCCCGCCGCCTCCCCCATCGATCCGATGACCAAGCCGTAGACCGCCGTCCACAGCGATCCGACCCCGAAGGCGAGCGTGAAGTACAGCGCGTACGACGCGTCCCGGGTCGCCGCCGGCGCGATGTCCGCGAGCAGGGCCTGGAGCTGGGGCGATTCGGCGAACGAGAACAGGCCCATCAGCACGATCCCGACCCACAGCCACAGGAGCGACGTGCCGGCGAAGATGAACACGCCGAACCCCAGCGCCCCACCCAGGTACGCCGCGATGATCAGCGGCTTGCGGCCCCACTTGTCGGACAGCCAACCCGCCAGCAGCGGCATCGGCACGCTGAACACGATCAGCGCCCCGTACATCAGCCCCGCGGTCGCGTCGTCCAGGCCGAGGACTCGTGTCATGTAGATGAGCGCGAACAGGTTCACGACCCCCAGACCGCGACCGCCACCGCCCAGGACGGAGGTGAGGAAGACCCAGCGCAGGTCGCGGTCGGCGAGGACCTTGCGCAGGGCGTCCCGGCTGCTGCCACCGGCCACGGCGGCGGCGCGGTCCGTGCCGTGTTCGCGGATGAGGGTCAGGGTCCCGAGAGCGATGACGATCGCGGCCACGCCGAACACGATCGAGACCCCGCGCCAACCGATCAGGACGAGCATCGGTGCCCCGATGATCGCGATGACGACCGTGCCGAGGTTCCCGCCCGCGATGTGGGCGCTGATCGCGAACCCGCGGCGGGACGGCGGGAACTGTTCGGCCAGGAGCCCATTCCCGACCGGGTGCTGCGGCGACCCGCCGATGCGCGACAGGATGTTGGGGACGGCGAAGGACGGAAAGCCCGTGGCCAGCGCCTGGGCCGCGAACCCGCCACCGAACAGGATGCCGCCGAGACCCAGCAGCCGGCGACGGGAGACCCGCCGGGTCAGCTCGGCATAGCTCAGCTGGACCATCCCCGACGCGAAGGCCCCGGCGGCGGCCAGGAATGCCACCGCCTGCACGCTGACGCCGAACTCGTCGATGATCGCGAGGAAGATCGGCGGCAGCAGCACGGCCTGGGCGTGGTTGACGGCGTGTGCCACCGAGAGCAGGCCAAGCGAACGCATCGGTCGGACATCGGGGAGGGCCTGCACACGGCCCATGATGCCGGAACCAGTGCCGGTTCCACGTTCCGCTTCACGATCCCGGACCGGGCGGCTTCCGAATTCGCGGCCGCTGCAGATAGAGCCTTGTCGGGATCAGCCGACTGATCGTTGGGTCGACCCACAACATGGCATCGGGTGGCAGGCGCTGGCGCGTCGGTCGGGTGAGCGTACCGATCCATCGGGAGCCCGAATCGATGAAGCGGCCGTCGAGCGCCCGGCCACCTTCCGTGATCCGACGACGGTTCGACGTGCTGGGCCGGATGACGACGAGACCACCGATCGCAGCGGCGGGGTCGTCGACTGCGGCCCGCGCCATGGCCCGGTCCAGGTCGGCGAGAACGGCGCCCGCGCTCGGGACGATGTCCCAAGCGCGAACGACGGCCACACTCCGTCGCTCGGCATGCCGCAGGGTCAGGTCGATGTCTCGGACCGTGCCTTCGACGTCAGCGCTGATCAATCGATCCGCGACCCAGCCACCACCAGCAGCGAGGCAGGCGACCAAGTGGGCTATCCGGACGCGAGGCTCACCCGGGCTCGGGGCGCGCGGAGCACGCGCTGACAACCGGGCGGCGAAATCCATGTCGACGGCAGAGGCCACTGCCTGCCAGGTCGAGATGGGAACCTGTCCGCCCATCCCGCATTCCATCCGGCTGACAAGCGACTGCGAGATACCTACCGCCGCGGCGACGTCAACCTGTCGCTTGCGCGTGCCGAGCCTCGCCCGACGAAGCCCCTCCCCAAGCGCATCGCCAAGCGCACGGTCAAGCGCATCGCCGAGGCTGGCCACCATGTCGCGCCGGTCCATCATCGAGCCATTCTGGCCGTGGCTTCTGCACCCGGACTTACCCGGCGCCTAGGGACGTCCAAGGCGAAGCCAGGGCTCGTCACCCCTGTCGTCATGCGACCCGTGCATACCCGCCGAGACCGGGAGCCCACGCTTGAAGCGACCCAGCGGTGATCGGCCCGCACCTTGCCGTATGGCTGGGGCGCATCACGACAGGGGTCACTGGCGTATAGCTCCAGTGATCGGTTCGCGAACCGCGGGTGCCCATCCGACTGTATGCCTGGGACGCATGACGACAGGGGTACTGGCGTATTGCGCCGCTGATCGGTTCGCGAACCGCGGGCGCCCATTCGGCCGTATGCCTGGGACGCATCACGACAGGGGTAACTGACCCTGGCGAGGCGGGTCACGTCGCCGGCGGAATGCTCCCGCCCGGCGCGCGCCCTGAGGATCCGGCTCGTCGACCTAGTACTGGAACAGCAACTCGCGGTACTTCGGCAGCGGCCAGAGGTCGTCGGCGACCAGGGTCTCGAGCTCGTCGACGACCGTGCGAAGCGCCTCCTGGGCGGGGATGACCGCGGTCACGAAGGCCTTGGCCTCGGCCGGCACGGACCCGGCCTTGTGGGCATCGTGCTGGGCATGCTCGAGCCCGGCGATCGCGTCCACGAGTTGGTCCGCGAGCCCTGAGATCCGTTCGCACACGGCGTTGACACCTCGCGACGAGGACACCCTGGCCAGCTCGCCCAGATACTTGACGGTGGCCGGCAGGATCATCGTGGAGGCGATGTCGAGGGCGCAGCTCGCCTCGATGTCCTGGACCTTGACGTAGCGTTCCCAGTTGATGTCGAGGCGCGACGACAGTTCGCGCTCGGACAGGACCCCGAACTTCGCGAAGAGCTGCTTGGCCTTGGGCGTGTCCAGGACGGGCAGCGCATCGACGGTCGTTCGGTTATTCGGCAGCCCGCGTCGCTCAGCCTCAGCGTGCCACTCCTCCGAGTAGCCGTTGCCACCGAACAGGACCTGCTTGTTCTCCCGGACGATGCCGGAGAGGATCGTCGTCAGGCCGTCGAAATCGGACGGCTCGAGGTCGTCCAGCGCGTCGGCGAGCTGCTTCAACGAGTCGGCCACGGCGGTGTTGAGGACGGTCTGCGGCCAGTAGATCGGTGCCGACGAGCCGACGGCGCGGAACTCGAACTTATTGCCGGTGAAGGCGAACGGCGACGTCCGGTTGCGGTCCGTGGCGTCCTTGGGCAGGACCGGCAGCGAGGTGGCGCCGAGCTCCAGGTCGCCCCCGTGCTTGGAGTTGGAGGCGGGGCCCTGCTCCAGTTGCTCGATGACGTCCTCGAGCTGCGAGCCGAGGAAGACCGACATGATCGCCGGTGGGGCCTCGTTCGCACCCAGGCGGTGGTCCTGCCCGGCGTCGGCGATGCTCGCGCGGAGGATGTCGGCGTGGACGTTGACCGCGCGGATCACCGCCAGGAGGAAGGCCAGGAACTGCGCGTTGGCGTGCGGGTCGTTGCCCGGGTCGAGCAGGTTCTCCCCGTCGTCCGTGCCCATCGACCAGTTGTTGTGCTTGCCCGAGCCGTTGATCCCCGCGAACGGCTTCTCGTGGATGAGGAACATCAGGCCGTGTTGCGGAGCGAGCCGCCGCATCATGCTCATCACGAGCATGTTGTGGTCCGAGCCCACCGACGTTGGCTCGTAGACCGGCGCCATCTCGAACTGCCCCGGCGCCACCTCGTTGTGACGGGTCTTGGCCGGGATGCCGAGCCGCCACAGCTCGCGGTCGAGATCCATCATGAAGGCGAGGATCCGCTCGCGGATCGGGCCGAAATACTGGTCTTCCAGTTCCTGTCCCTTGGGCGGCGCGGCGCCGAACAGCGTCCGGCCGGTCAGAAGCAGGTCGGGGCGCTGCTCGGCGAGGCGCCGATCGACCAGGAAGTACTCCTGCTCAGGTCCGATGTTCGTGAAGACCCGACTGGTCGTGGTGTTCCCGAACCAGCGCAGGACACGCAGCGCGTGCTTGCCCAGCGCCTCCTGCGACCGAAGCAACGGGATCTTGTGGTCGAGGGCCTCGCCGGTGAACGACACGAACGCCGTCGGGATCGTCAGGGTCACGCCGTTGGGCTCGACCTGCAGGAAGATCGGCGAGGTGACGTCCCAGGCGGTGTAGCCGCGTGCCTCGAACGTGGCGCGGATGCCGCCGGACGGGAAGGAGCTGGCGTCCGGCTCGCCCTGCACCAGGTTCTGGCCGGAGAACTCGGCGATGGTCTGGCCGTCCCCGGTCGGGGTGAGGAATGAATCGTGCTTCTCGGCGGTCGACCCGGTCATCGGCACGAACCAGTGCGTGTAGTGGGTCGCCCCGTGGGCCATCGCCCACTCCTTCACGCCATGGGCCACGGCGTCCACGATCGCCGGATCGAAGGGCTCGTGTCCGTCGATCGAGCGCCGCAGCTTGCGGAAGATCGGCTTGGCGAGGTACTGGCGCTGGGCTTCCTCGTGGAACACGTACTGGCCATAGATCTCGGCGCCGGCGTGCTCGAGGTAGTCCTGGGTCTTCGCGACCCGATGGGCGGCGATCTCCGAGATCGCGGTCTGTCGGGCAGTCATAACTCTCCTGTCGGGTCCTCGTCTTGTCACAACCCTAGCAGCAGACTGGGTTGCGGTTCAGTGCCCGTGCCGGTTCGAGTGTTGTGCATTTTGCCTGACCACGGACGGCGGGATTTCCGGCGCGTGAACCGCGGATCGGATCGGGCGCCTTGCGGGTCGGGTGCCGTCTCGGGTCCCGCGAGGGAGCCCGTGGTTACGCCTTGGGGGCGTCGGCGACCGCCGGGCCGACCGGTCGTCGTGCCGCGACCAGGTCGTCCAGCAGTCGCCCGAACTCACGCTCCACGTCGACGTAGCGGTCCGACCGCCAGACCAGCCCCACCCGCCCATCCGGCGCGATCCGGGCCCAGATCCGGCGACGTGGCCGGTAGAACGTGATGGCGATCCCCGTGATGAGCGAGGCGAACGCCGTCCAGACGATGCCCTGCCCCGGGTCGCGCTTGGCGATCAGCAGGGTGTACTCGCCGAAGTCGGTCAGCTCGAGGGAGATGCCGAGCTCGTCCGACACGCGCGTGTCGCCGCGGAGCAGGCTGACCGGGGCGTAATTCGTCGTGATGGGCGTGCCGTCGGCCTGCTCACCGACGATCTTGTACGGGAGGATGAGCACCTCACCTCGACCCTGGTCGTCCCGACCGAGCAGCAGCTGCAGGCCGAAGTCGCGTCCCGGCACGGCCATCGTCACGTACGGTGCGCCGCCCGCGGAATCCGTCATCGGGACCTGGGCGTCCCACAGCGGCTTGCCGGCCGCGTCCCGGATCACGAGGTGCGGTGCCGGCCCGAACCCGTTCTGGTGGAACGTGTAGCCACCGGCCGTCAGCGGGTCGTTCACCCGGATCGTCTTGCGGGCGATCTCCTGGCCATCCTGGAAGACCGCGAGCTCGGTCGTGAAGTCGGTCGGCATGCCGGTGTCGAAGCCGGGCGCATCGAAGCCCAGGTTCTTGACGAGGAGCAGGCCGGGCGTGCCGATCGGCTGGACCGTGAGCGATTCGCCCTCGGGCACGACCAGTCCCTGCTCGTCGCCGAACCGCGACGTCACGACCGCCGCCAGGAGGAACAGGATCAGCCCGAGGTGGGTGAAGAGCGTGGCCATCTTCGTGTACTGATGCCGATCGCCGTAGACGTGGTGCGTGCCATCGTCCTCGGTGGCCTCGCGGATGCGGAACCCGCGGGCGCGCACGACGCGGGCGACGTCCGCGAGCGGCCACCCCGGTCATCGCCGCGCGGTCCGGCAACCGCGGATCGAAGTACGGCTCCGGTTGCGCGACCCGCACCACGGACGAGTCCCGCCACAACCGCGGTGTCCGGTCCAGCGTGCAGACGATGATCGAGATGACCAGGACGACCAGGGCGATCCCGAACGGGGCCGACTTGAAGACCATGAACGCCCCGAGCCGCTCCAGGACCCCGACCAGGCCCGTCCCGAGCGACGGGTCGTATCGAGCGTGGATGTCGTCCATCGCGGCCGCGTAATCGGCCGGCGAGCGCTGGGCGAAGTCGGGGAGCTGCTGGATGGTCATCCCGACGACCGCCAGGATCGACAGGAAGATGATCTGGATGACGGCAAAATCGACCGAGGTCAGGAGCCGCCAGATGCCTTGGCCCAGCTGAGCGAGCGGGTTGGTGGGGGCGCCGGCGGCCGGTGCCGCCCGGACCGCGGCCGGTGTCGCCATGGACGAGCCCTAGACGCCGACGGCGGGTCGCTCGGCCACGCGCGCGACCTCGAGCGCGGCCGCGAAGTCGTCCTGGAGGTCCTCGAGATCCTCGAGCCCGACGGAGACACGGAGCAGGCCGGGCGTGATCCCCGCGGCCGCCAGCTCGGCCTCGGACATCTGGCGCTGTGAGGTCGATGGCGGATGGACGACCATCGTGTGGACGCTCCCGAGCGAGGCGGTCAACTCGGTCAGGGTCAGAGCATCGATCATCGCCCGGCCGGCCTCGCGCCCGCCCGCGAGCTCGACCGCGAGCATGCCGCCGGCGACCCCGGGCCGGAACTGGCGCATGGCCGCTTCGTGCTGGGGGTGACTCGGGAGGCCGGGGTAGAGGACGCGCTGCACGCCGTCCTGACGTTCGAGCCAGCCCGCCAGTGCCGCCGCGGTCCGGGCGTGCGCCTCGACGCGGACGGCCAGGGTCATGATCCCGCGCAGGACCAGGAACGCATCGAACGGCCCGATCGTGGCGCCCGTGTCGATCTGAACCTTCTCGACGCGTTTGATGAGGTCGGCGCGGCCCGCCACGACCCCGGCGATGACGTCGCTGTGCCCGCTGAGGAACTTCGTGGCCGATTCGACGACGAGATCGGCGCCGAGCTCGAGTGGCTGGCAGACGTACGGCGAAGCGAACGTGTTGTCGACGATGTACGTAGCGCCATGCTCATGGGCGAGGCGGGCGACCGCCGCATGGTCGGTGACGACGGTCGTGGGGTTGGCGATGCTCTCCGCGTAGACGACCCGTGTCGGCGCGGCGGCGATGGCCGTGGCCGCGGCCGCCGTGTCGGTGAGGTCGACGAAATCGACGGTGACCCCGAAGTTCGCGAACGTGTCGACGAGCTGGGTCCGTGTCGAGCCGTAGATCGCGAGTGGGGCGACGACCCGATCGCCGGCCTTGAGCTGCGAGGCGAGCGCCGCGTGGATGGCGCCCATGCCGGACGCGAGCGCGACGCCGGCTTCCCCGCCGGCGAGCTCAGCGTAGGCCGCACCCAGGGCGGTGCTGGTCGGGTTGGAGATCCGGCTGTACGCGTACCCGGCTCGAGGGTCGGCGGCGACGTCGCCGAGCTCCTGGGCATCGGCCGACGAGAAGGTAGCACTCTGGTAGATCGGCACGCTCGACGGCTGCTGGTCCACCTGCGGCACCCGCGACGCAGCCCGGATGGCCCGCGTGGAGAAGCCCTTGACGGCGGTGTCGCGCGCTTGGTCGCTCACGAGGCGGATGCTACACCGGGCACGCGGCTAGAGGCCCGGAGCGCCCGCCTCGCCGACATTTGTAGTGCACTCGTACAAACGTCGGTGGTACATTGCGGCGACGGACGCACAGAGGGGCAGGAGGCTTCGGGCGTGGCTGAACCATTCTTCGGCGAGGTGACGGCGCCCATCCGATTCGAGGGACTCGGGTCGACGAACCCGTTCGCCTTCAAGGTCTATGAGCCCGACCGCCTTGTCCTCGGCACGCGGATGGAGGATCACCTTCGGCCCGGCATCTGTTTCTGGCACTCGTTCGCCTGGCCAGGGGTCGACATGTTCGGGGCGGGGACGCTCGACCGGCCGTGGATCACCGACCCGGGCGATGAGATGGACGCGGCCCGCCGGAAGATGGCCGTTGCGTTCGAGTTCTTCACGAAGCTCGGCACGCCGTACTACTGCTTCCACGATCGCGACGTGGCCCCCGAGGGCGACACTTTCGCCTCCTTTCGCGCGAATCTCGATGCCCTCGCCGACGAAGCCGCCGGCTACCAGGAACGGACGGGCGTCCGATTGCTGTGGGGAACCGCGAACCTGTTCACCCACCCGCGCTACCAGGCAGGCGCGGCCACGAACCCCGATCCGGAGGTATTCGCGTTCGCCGCGGCACAGGTCAAGCACATGCTCGAGGTCACCCAGCGGCTCGGCGGGGAGAACTACGTGCTGTGGGGCGGACGCGAAGGCTACGACACCCTGCTCAACACCGACCTCCGTCGCGAGGGCGATCAGTTCGCCCGCTTCCTGCACCTCGTCGCCGACCACAAACATCGGATCGGCTTCGGTGGCCAGCTCCTCATCGAGCCCAAGCCGATGGAGCCCACCAAGCATCAGTACGACTACGACGTCGCGACCGTGCACGGCTTCCTCGTCCGCCACGGCCTCGACCGCGAATACAAGGCCAACATCGAGGCGAACCACGCGACGCTCGCCGGGCACAGCTTCCACCACGAGGTCGCCCTGGCGGCCGCGCTGGAGATGCTCGGCAGCATCGATGCCAACCGCGGCGACCCCCAGAACGGGTGGGACACGGACCAGTTCCCGAATTCGGTCGAGGACCTCGTCCTGCCGCTCTACGAGATCCTCCGTGCCGGCGGGATCGCGCCGGGCGGTTTCAACTTCGACGCGAAGCTGCGCCGCCAGAGCATCGACCGCTCGGACCTGTTCCATGCGCACATCGGCGGCCTCGACACGCTCGCCCGGGCTCTCCTCGCCGCCGCCGAACTCATCGAGGAAGGGGAGCTCGCCGAGCGCATGGACCGCCGTTACGCCGGTTGGGACGGCGAGCTCGGGAAGGCGATCCTCGGTGGCACGCTGAGCCTGGCGGACCTGGAGGCGCGCGTCGCCGACGGCTCGATCGCGCCGCGCCGCACGTCCGGTGGCCAGGAGGCCCTCGAGAACGTCGTCAACCGGGCGATCTGGTCCGCCGACCGCTGACGTCGATGGCCTTCGTCATCGGCATCGACACCTCGACGACGGCGACGAAGGCCGCCGTCATCGATGGATCGGGCGTGGTCGTCGCGACGGGGGTGGCCGAGTACGGCTACGAGATCCCGCGACCGCGCTGGAGCGAGCAGGACCCCGCCCTGTGGTGGGATGGGACCATCGCCGCCATCGGGTCGGCTCTGGCCGGGGCGGGGATCGTCGGCGACGACGTTGCGGCGGTCGGGCTGACCGGACAGATGCACGGCGCGGTGCTGCTCGACGCAGCCGGAGTCGTGCTGCGGCCGGCGATCCTGTGGAACGATCAGCGGACCGCCGAGGCCTGCGACGAGATCCGCGCGGCGGTCGGGCCCGAGCGGCTCATCGCGATCACGGGCAACGACGCCCTCACCGGGTTCACGGCCCCCAAGCTCGTCTGGGTCCGGGACCACGAGCCCGAGATCTGGGCCCGCGTGGCGCACGTGCTGCTGCCCAAGGACTACGTCCGGTTCCGCCTGACCGACCAGTACGCGCTCGACAAGGCCGATGGCTCGGGGACGCTGCTGTTCGATCTCGCGGCGCGGGACTGGTCGCCCGAGGTGCTCGCAGCGCTACGGATCGATCCGGCGTGGCTGCCACCGACCTACGAGGGCCCGGCGGTCACCGGCGTCGTATCGACGGCCGCGGCCACGGCGACCGGATTGCGTGCCGGCACCCCGGTCGTGGCCGGGGGCGGCGATCAGGCGGCGAACGCGGTCGGCGTCGGGGCGATCGTGCCGGGGGTCGTGGCGCTGTCGCTCGGGACGTCGGGGGTCGTGTTCGCGACGACCGAGGCGCCGTTGCGCGACCCGGCCGGCCAGGTTCACGCCTTTTGCCACGCGGTGCCCGGACGGTGGCACATGATGACGGTCATGTTGTCGGCAGCCGGCAGCCTGCGCTGGTTCCGGGACGCGCTCGCGCCCGGCGAGGACTTCGGGCGCCTGACGGCGACCGCGGAGAGCGTCGCGCCCGGGGCGGATGGGCTCTTCTTCCTGCCCTACCTGTCCGGCGAGCGGAGCCCGCACCCGGACCCGCTGGCTCGTGGCGCGTTCGTGGGGCTGACCGTCGGTCACGACCGGCGGCACCTGACGCGCGCCGTGCTGGAGGGCGTCGCGTTCGGCTTGCGTGACGGGCTCGACCAGATGATCGCGGCCGGCATGCCGGCACCGGATCAGATCCGTGCCTCCGGCGGCGGGATGGCCAGTCCCCTCTGGCGCCAGATCCTCGCGGACGTGCTCCGAGCCGAGGTCGCGACGGTCAGCACCACCGAGGGTGCCGCTTACGGGGCCGGCGTCCTGGCTGCGGTCGGGACGGGCTGGTTCGAGTCGGTCGAGGCGGCCGCCGGGGCCTGGGTCCACGCCACGCCGACGGCCGCGCCGGGCGTCGATGCCGACCGCTATGCCGAGGCGCACGCGCTCTACCGCGAGCTCTACCCGGCGTTGGCCCCCGCGTTCCACCGGATGGGCTGACGCCGCCCGGTCGCGGGCCGGGCCGCGCCGGGCCGGGCCGGGCCGGCCGGTGGTGCGCCGCCCTATCCTCGCAGCTCGATCGCGGCGAGCTCCTTCTCGCTCACCTCGCCCGGCTTCTTGCCGAGGATGATCATGCCGAGGACCTCATCGGCGGTGACATCCGCCTTGTCGACCGTGTCCACGATCCGGCCGTGGTACATGACGCTGATCCGATCCGACAGGTCGAACACATCGTGGATGTCGTGGCTGATCAGGAAGATCCCGATGCCCTCGTCCTTGAGCTGCCGGACGAGGTTCCGGACCTGGGACGTCTCGGCCGGGCCGAGCGCTGCCGTGGGTTCGTCCATGATCAGGATCCGGGCGTTGAAGTGGACGGCCCGGGCGATCGCCACGGCCTGCCGCTGGCCGCCAGACAGGGACACCACCGGCGACGCGAAGTTCCGGAAGTTCGGGTTCAGTCGACCCATCACCTTGCGGGTCGCATCCTCCATGCCCGACTCGTCCAGGGTGCCGATGCGCGTCAGGATCTCGCGCCCGAGGAACAGGTTGCCCGGGGCGTCGATGTTGTCCGCGAGGGCGAGCGTCTGATAGATCGTCTCGATGTTGTAGGCCTTGGCGTCGCGTGGGTTCCGGATGGAGACCTCGTCGCCGTCGATGAGGATCGCCCCGGTGTCCGCTGGATGCGCGCCCGACAGCACACGCATCAGGGTCGACTTGCCGGCGCCATTGCCACCGACGAGCCCGACGACCTCGCCGGCGTACAGCTCGATGGTCACGTCCCTGACGGCGTGAACGCCACCGAAGGCGACGCTGATGTCACGCATCTGGACGAGCGGCGTTCGCTCCGCGACGGTCACCGCTCAGCCCTCCTCACCGTTCAGGAGCCCCGTCGACGGTTGATCGTGTCGAGGCCGACGGCCACGATCAGGACGAGGCCGGCGACGACGTTCTGGCCGGGGGAATTGACACCGATGAAGCTCAACCCGTAGGCCAGCGACTGCATGACGAAGGCCCCGAGCACGGCGCCCGGGATCGTTCCGATGCCACCCGCAAACGAGGTGCCGCCGACGACCGCCGCGGCGATGACGTACAGCTCGTAGCTCTGGCCGATATCGAGGGTCGAGCCGTTGAGCCGAGCCGACACGATGGCGGCGGCCAGGGCGCACAGGATGCCCATCAGGACGTAGGTCTTGAGGATGGTCCGGCGGGTGTTGATGCCGGCCAGCTCGGCGGCGTCGGGATTGCCGCCATAGGCGTAGACGTACCGACCGAACCGCCGACGGGTGGAGATCCAGGTCATCACGAGCGTGACGCCGATGAGCAGGACGATCGGGAGTGGGAACCCGGTCGGGATCCGCCAGCCGCCCGCTGGTGCCGGCCCCCAACCCTGCTCAAGGGCGACTCGGTTTGCGAGACCCTGCGGCCAGAAGTTGTTGTTCGCGAACCACGAGATGCCCACGACGGCGGCGCAGCCGACGACGGCGAGCGCGATCTCGGCCCACATCGGGCGCACCGGGAACCCGTACCGGCGCCGCTGGCGTCGGCCGTTGACGAGCAGGGCGACGATCGCGAGACAACCGACCAGGGCGAGCCCCCACGTCAGGACTTCGCCGATCGAACCCTGTGCCCCTCCGCCGATGAGCAGGAAGGTGGGATCGAGGCCGTTCACGGCCGCGCCCTGTGACTGGTACCAGATGAGGCCCCGGATGGTCAGCAGGCCGCCGAGCGTGACGATGAACGACGGCACACCGATGTAGGCGATGATGAAGCCCTGCAGCGCCCCGATCGCAGCACCGATCCCGATGCCGATCGCCAGGGCGAGCGCCCACAGGAACGGCGTGTCCGGGCTGAGCCCGAAGATGTCCGGAAACCAGTGCGTCATGAGCAGGGCGTAGCTCATCGCGATGATGCCGACGACCGATCCGACCGACAGGTCGATGTTGCGCGAGACGATGACCAGCACCATCCCGGTCGCGATGATCGCGATGCCGGCCGCCTGGACGGCCAGCGTGGTCATGTTGTTCGGCTGGATCAGCTTCCCGCCGCTCACGATGTGGAAGGCCAGGAGGATCACCGCCAGGGCGAGCACCATGCCGAACAGCCGGAGATCGATCTCCGTCTGGGCGAGCATGCCGCGGATCGACGGACGCGCGGGCGGCTCGACCTGTCCGGGAACGGGTGCCGCGTCGGCGACGTTCGTCACGATGGCCCTCCTGGTCCTCGTGCTGGATACGACCTGCGCCCCCGGGAGGACCCGGGGGCGCAGCGCGATGGCTAGCTCAGCGGTCGGAGACCGTCACTGGCACGCCGCGGGCGCTGACGCGGCGTCGACGCCGGCGCACAGCGCTTCCTTGGTCACCTGGCCACCGTCGATGGCCAGCTGCAGGTTCTCCGCCGTCAGCGGGGTCGGCTGGAGGATGAACGAGCTGACGCTGTTGCCACCCGGCGTCTCGAACGGCTGGGCGGTGAGGCCAGCGGTCGGAGCGACCGTGGGGTCGATGAGGCCATCCTGCAGCGTCAGGGTGGCCATGTCACCACCGGCGCAAAGGGCCAGGGCGGCTGCCCCGGCGGCCTTGCCGAGCTCGTTGGCGTTCTTCCAGACGTCGACGTACTGGAGACCCTTCGCCACGTTGTTCAGGTTGGCGGGATCGCCGTCCTGACCGCTGACGGGCGGATACGGGTCGTAGTTCTTGCCGGTGAGGGCGGCCGCGACGCCGAGCGCCGTGCTGTCGTTCTCGGCCAGCACCGCATTGATCGGCGTGTCGTCGGCGACGGCCTTGTCGATGATCGCTTCCATATTCGCCTGGGCGGTCTCGGTCGCCCACGCGTCCGTGTAGGTCCCGTAGTCCTTCGGCCACTCTCCGGTGCCGGCCTCAGGTCCGTTGAGGATCTTGATCTCGCCGGCATCGACCTTGGCCTTGAGACCGGCCTCGTCCCAGCCCGCGGGCAGGAAGGTCGAGGCGTTCGGGTCGCCCGGATCGCCCTTGATCAGGACGTAGTTGCCGGTCGGCACGGCCGCGAGGACCGCTTCGGCCTCGGCCTTGCCGACGCCGACGTTGTCGAACGTGATGTACAGGACGTCGGGGTCCTCGATCAGGCGGTCATACGCGATGACCGGGACGCCGGCGTCCTTGGCCGCCTGGACGGCCGGGCCGATGACGGTCGTGTCCTGGGCGAGGATGATCAGCACGTTCGCGCCCTGCGACAGCATCGTCGTCACGTCCGTGAGCTGCTGCTCGGTGCTCAGGTTCGCGTCGGCACTGATGTACGTGCCATTGCCGGCCTCGACGGTGTCCCTGATGCCGGGCTCGTCGTGCGCGGCCCAGCGCGGCTGCTGGAAGTTGTTCCACGAAACGCCGACGGTGCATGCGGCGGCGCTTGCGGCCGGTTCGCTGGCGGCCGGCGCGCTCGCGGCCGGCGCGCTCGCGGCCGTTGACGGGGCCGTGGTGGCCCCGCCACCGGTGGTGCACGCGGCAAGTACGAAGACGACGCTCAGGAACGCCGTCGCCCGACGAATGGACATGTTGACTCCTCCTCCTAAGGCCGTGGAGCCTCACGAGCGACCCATGGCCGAACCCGAAGGCTATCACGCTGCCATCCCCGCACAACGACCGTCGGTCGTACTCGGACCGCTTTGGTCGAACGCCTCGTGGCTCCTCCTCTCGTGCTGTTCGGTGTCAGGCGCTTGCCAGGGCGGCCAGGGCGTGGCGGGGACGCAGCCAGGCCGCAGGATCGGCGAGCAATGGTTCAAAGGCGAGCTCCGCGGCCCCAAGCAACGGAGCGTCTTCGCCAAGGGATGTGGGCACGACCCGGACGAGGCCACGGGAGGCGCGCAGGACGCGCCGATCCAATTCGGCCTCGAGGGTCGAACGGACGAACGGGTAGCTCGAGGCCAGCTGACCGCCGAGCAGGACCAGGTCCGGGTTGAGGACGTTGATCGCGCCGGCGAGGCCGATCCCCAGCCAGCGGCCGGTCTCGGCAAATGCGGCGAGCGCGATCGGATCGCCGGCCTCGGCCGCCGTGAGGACCTCGTCGACTGCTTCGTGACCGCCTTCCGGGGGCCGACCCGCCCGGCGCAGGAGCGCGCTCGAGCCGACCTCGGTCTCCCAGCACCCGATCGAACCGCACCGGCACGGCAGGCCGTCCGGGTTGACCGGGATGTGGCCGACCTCGCCGCTGTAGCCGGCCGAACCGGTCAACGGCGCGCCGTCGACGATGAGGCCGCCTCCGACACCGACCGACCCCCACACGAGGAGGACGTCATCGACGTCGCGCGCCACCCCGCGCCGATGCTCCGCGAGCGCGGCGAGATCGGCCTCGTTGGCGAATGCGATCGGGACCGGCAGATCCAGAGCCCGGGTCAGGCGCTCGCCGAGCGGCTCGTCGCGCCAGCCGAGGTTCGGCGCCATCGACACCATCCCGTCGCTCCGACGGATCACGCCGACGAAGGCCGTTGCCGCCCCGACGATGCTGGCGTCCGACGGCAGGCGCTCGCGGATGGTGACGGCAAGGCCGACGAGCGCAGCGGTGATGTCGTCGACGCTCGAGCGCCCGCGAGGGAGGTCGATCCGGACGAGGTCCAGGGTGCGACCGCCGAGCCCGACCGCCGCGGCCGCCAGCGAATCGACGGCGATCTCGAACGCGAGCACGATCGCGCCGTTGGGATCCGGGCGGACGACCGGCGAGGGCCGGCCGGGGGTACCGTCGAGGGCGGCCGGGCCCTCGATGGCGAGGTCACCGGCGACGAGCTCGCCGATGAGGCCGCGGATCGCGCTGCGGGTCAACCCGGTGCGCGTGACGAGGTCGGAGCGGGACATCGGGCCGCCCTCGTGGAGCTCCCGGACGATCGTGCTCAGGTTCGCCCGACGGACCGTTTCGCTGCGATGTCCGAGCTCGTCGCGACCACTCAGCAAGGTTTGTGTTCCTCTTTCTCAAATGTCTGTGCGAGACTCGTACAACCACGCGCTCATGTCAAGACGGAGGAGCGGAGCATGGTCAGCCTGACCGTGGGGCTGAGCGGACGATGAGCAAGCTGCGGATCGGTGTCCTCTCGACGGCGGACATCGCGATCAAGAAGGTCATCCCGGGGATGCGCCGAGGCGCCCGCGTCGAGGTCGTGGCCATCGCGTCCCGGGACGGCGACCAGGCACGGGCCGTGGCCGACCGCCTCGCCATCCCGCGCGCCCACGGATCGTACGAGGCCCTCCTCGCCGACCCGGACGTGGACGCGGTCTACATCCCGCTGCCGAACCACCTCCACGCGGAATGGACGATCGCGGCCGCTCAGGCCGGCAAGCACGTCCTGTGCGAGAAGCCGCTGGCGATGACCGCTGCGGACGCCGAACGGATGGGGGCCGCCTGTGACGCGGCTGGCGTGCTGCTCATGGAGGCGTTCATGTATCGCCTCCATCCGTCATGGGTCGCGGTCCGCGACCTGATCGCATCTGGCCGGATCGGCCGACTCGGCGCCGTCCACAGCTGGTTCTCGTACTACAACGACGACCCGGCGAACATCCGCAACATCCGCGAGTTCGGCGGTGGGGCGTTGTACGACATCGGCTGCTACAACGTGAACCTCTCGCGCCTGCTGTTCGGTGGCGAGCCGACGCGGATCCGGGCATCGATCGAGCGCGACCCGGCCAGCGGCGTCGACGTCCTGACGAGCGCGATCCTCGACTTCGACGAGGGCAGCGCGACGTTCACCTGCGGGACGCGGGTCGAGACCGACCAGCGGGTCGACATCTACGGCACGACGGGCCGGATCTCGATCGGCATCCCGTTCAACATCCCGCCCGACCGCCCGACCAGGGTCTTCGTGACGGCCGGCGGCGATCCACCGGTCGCGCCCGCGACGGAGGTCATCGAATTCCCGGCCGCCGATCCCTACGGCGTCGAGGCCGATGTATTCGCCGCGGCGGTCCTCGACGGGACGCCGCTGCCCTTCGACGCGGCCGACTCGGCCGCCAACCTGCGCGTCATCGAAGGCATCTTTGCGGCGGCCGGCGACCGATGATGGAGGTCCCGGCGAGGGGATACTTGAGATCCTGACCCGAGGGCAGGATCGGAGGAGGAGTCGTGCTGATGAGTCGATCGAGATCGACCCGGTTGTGGATCCTGGCCGTCGCCGGCATCGCCGTCGTCGTCGTCGCCGCCGGGCTCGCCGTTGCGCGGCCCTGGCAGAGCGAGCCGTCCTGTCCGCCGGCGGCCGACCACCCCGAATGGACCGTCGCGCGACGCTGGGACGAGGCGCTGCTGGGCGCCATCCGTCGGGCCCTCCCGGCACCGACCGTCCACGCCCGCAACCTCTACCACACGTCGGCCGCGCTGTGGGATGCCTGGGCCGCGTACGACCAGACGGCGTCGGGCGTCTTCGTCAAGGAGAAGCTATCCGCACCGAACGTGACCGCCGCCCGGAACGAGGCCATGAGCTACGCAGCCTACCGGCTCCTCAGTTCGCGCTACATCAAGGCCGTCGGCGGCGACGAATCCCTGTCGGCGTTCGCGGACGTCATGGATTCGCTGTGCTACGCGCTCGACGTCACCGCGACAACGGGCGATTCGCCTTCCGCGCTCGGCAATCGGATCGCCGAGACGATCATGGCCGCCGGCATGACCGACGGCTCGAACCAGGCGGACGGCTACGCGGCGAAGGACTACAAGCCGGTCAACCCACCCCTCGTGGTCGCGGGGACCGAGGTCGAGATGAGCGACCCGAACCGCTGGCAGCCCCTGCAGATCGAGCACATGATCTCCCAGAACGGGATCCCCATCACCAACGGCACGCAGCAGGCCGTCGGGCCGCACTGGGGCCACGTCACGTCCTTCGCGATCCCCGCCGGCGGCCCGGCTGGCGTCCCGATCGATCCGGGCCCGCCACCGCGTTTCGGGACACAGGAATACAAGGATCAGGCCGTCGAGGTCATCCGCGGCAGCAGCCTCCTCGACCCCGCCAACCCGGCGACGATCGACATCTCCCCGGGCGCCTTGGGCAACAACCCGCTCGGCACGAACGACGGCAGCGGCCACGACATCAATCCGGTGACCGGCCAGCCGTACGAGTCAGATGTCGTCAACGAGGGCGACTTCGTGCGCGTGATGGTCGAATTCTGGGCTGACGGGCCCAAGTCCGAGACGCCTCCCGGCCACTGGAACGTCCTCGCGAACAAGGTCGGCGACGAATTGGGCACGAACCTCCACATCGGCGGCAGCGGTCCCCAGGTCGACCGACTCGAGTGGGACGTCAAGACGTACCTCGCGCTCAACGGCGCGGTCCACGACGCGGCGATCGCGGCCTGGGGTCTGAAGGGCCACTACGATTCGGTCCGCCCGATCTCGATGATCCGCTACATGGGCAGCCTCGGACAGTCGTCCGATCCGGCCGGGCCCGCGTACCACGCGGACGGCCTGCCGCTCGTCCCCGACCTCATCGAGGTCATCACCGACGAGACGACCACCGCCGGCGGACGCCACGCCGCCCTCGCAGGCCACGAAGGCGAGATCGCCATCCGCGCCTGGGGCGGCGTCCCGGCCGATCCGAAGACCGAGGTCAGCGGAGCGCGCTGGATCCTGGCCGTCCAGTGGGTCCCCTACCAGCTACCGACGTTCGTGACGCCGGCGTTCCAGGGATACGTCTCCGGTCACAGCACCTTCAGCCGCGCCGCGGCAGAGGTCATGACCGCCATGACCGGGAGCGAATTCTTCCCCGGCGGCATCAGCGGCTACACGATCCCCGCCGGGTCGCTCAAGAACGAGATGGGTCCCACGACCGCGGTGAAACTCGAATGGGCGACCTACTACGACTCCGCCGATCAAGCCGGTCAGTCGCGGATCCTCGGTGGGATCCACATCGTGGCCGATGACTTCAACGGCCGCCGGATCGGGTCGCAGTGCGGGCTCGCGGCCTGGGCCCGCGCCCAGCTGTTCTACGCCGGTAAGGTCGGATCTTGAGGCGTCGCCATTGACCCGTCGGCGGGTCGTCGTCGCCACTGCCGTCGCGGCCGGCGTCGTCGTGGTCGTCGTCGGGGCCTGGTACGTCCTCGTGGGCGGCCGCTCCACGACGCCCACGGTCGCGCTCGGGGCGCCGCGCTACGTCGACGAGTCGACGACCGCGGGCCTCGACCACACGTACGGTGGAGGCGACACGTCGTACATCGGAGGCGGGGTCGCCGTCTTCGACTGCGACGACGATGGCCTGCCGGATCTCTACCTCGCGGGCGGAGCGAATCCGGCCGCGCTCTATCGCAACACCAGCCAGATCGGAGGCGGCGCTGGGATTCACGGTCGCGGCGGATGCCGCGAGCAGCCGGACCGGAGTGATGGGCGCCTATCCGCTCGACATCGACGGGGACGGCCACGTCGACCTGGCCGTGCTGCGGTCTGACGGAGCGGAGTTGCTGCGCGGCGTCGGCGATTGCCGGTTCGAGCCGGCCGACGATCGATGGTCGTTCGCGGCGGCAACGGATCGGACGACCGCCTTCAGCGCGACGTGGGAAGGCTCCGCCTCCCTGCCCACGCTGGCGTTCGGGAAATACGTCGAGGTCGAGGGCGCCGGCAACTCGACCTACACCTGTCCCGATAACGAGCTGTTCCGCCCGGACTCCACAGGCTCCGGGTTTGCCGCGGCGATCCCATTGGCCCCCGGGTTCTGTTCGCTGTCGATGCTGTTCAGCGACTGGGATGGCTCGGGTCGTCGGGACCTGCGCGTCAGCAACGATCGCCAGTACTACGACGACGCGGTCGGGCAGGAGCAGCTTTGGCGAGTCGAGGAGGGCGAGGTACCGCACCTCTACACCGCCGACGACGGATGGGTCTTCATGCAGATCTGGGGGATGGGGATCGGCAGCTACGACCTGACCGGTGACGGACATCCGGAGATCTACCTGACGAGCCAGGGGCCCAACAAGCTGCAGACGCTGCTCGCCGGACCCGACGTCCCGACCTATCGGGACATCGCCATCAAGCGCGGCGTGGTCGCCACGCGGCCGTCCGTCGGCGGCGATCCGCTCCCGTCGACGGCCTGGCATCCCGAGTTCCAGGACGTCAACAACGACGGCTTCATCGATCTGTACGTGTCCAAGGGAAACGTCGGCCAGCAGCCCGACTACGCGGCGGTCGACCCGAGCGACCTGTTCATCGGGATGGCCGACGGCACGTTCACCTACGGCGCGGAGGAGGCCGGCATCATCGATCCCGAGCGGGGCCGCGGCGCGGCGCTGGCAGACTTCAACGCCGACGGCCTGCTCGACCTGGTCCAGGTCGACCTGGACGCGCCCGTGCGGCTGTGGCGCAACGTCGGCGCCGGCACGGGCGGCGACGCCGTCCCGATGGGCCACTGGCTGGGGTTGGCGGTCCATCAACCGGGGCCGAACCGCGACGCGATCGGGGCCGTCCTCGAGATCAAGGTCGGCGAGGCGGTCCAACGCCGCGAACTGACGGTCGGCGGGGGTCATGTCGGGGGGCAGCTGGGCTGGACGCACTTCGGTCTCGGCCCGGGCACGCGGGCCGACGTGCGAGTGACCTGGCCCGATGGTGAGATCGGCCCGTGGATCGGCGTCGACGCCGATCAGTTCGCGACGATCGCGCGCGACAGCGATCGGGTCGAGCCGTGGGCGCCATGACGACCCACGATCGCCGCGCTCGCTCCCCTCGACCCGCGGCGCGCCTCGCGGAGGTCGAGCTGCCGGACTTCGGGATGCCGTCCGCGGAGCCGCGGATCCCCGACGGCCACTACATCGCCCGACTGGAGCGCCTGCGCGAGCGGATGGACGCCCGCGGCTACGACCGGATCGTCGTCTATGCCGACCGCGAGCACAGCGCCAACCTTGCCTACCTGAGCGGATTCGACCCACGCTTCGAGGAGGCCGTGCTCATCGTCGGGCCAAGCGGCGATCCGGCGATCCTCGTCGGCAACGAGTGCTATGGGCTTGCCGGCGCCGCGCCGCTGGCGATGCGCCGGGAGCGCTTCCAGGACCTGAGCCTGCCGGGGCAGCCACGCGATCGTTCCCGAGCCTTGGGCGAGATCCTGTCGGACGAGGGGCTCGGCCCCGGGTCCCGGATCGGCGTCGTCGGCTGGAAGACCTACGCCCAGCGAGGGACGATCGAGGCACCGGCATTCCTCGTCGACGCCCTCCGCGACCGCGTCGGACCGACCGGCCTGGTCGAGAACGCCACGGATCTGCTGATCGATCCAGGCGCCGGCCTGCGGGTCATCAACGAGGTCGAGCAGCTGGCCGCGTTCGAATGGGCAGCGTGCCAGACGTCGAATGGCGTCCTGCGCCTGCTCCGCGGCCTGCAGCCCGGGATCCGTGAACGCGACGCGGTCCGGCTGCTCGAGTGGGACGGCACGCCGCTGTCGTGTCATCTCATGTTGACGGCCGGTGGGCGGGCACACTTCGGACTGCCCAGCCCGGGCGACCGGGTCATCGAGCGCGGCGATCCGTTTACCGTCGCATTCGGGATCTGGGGTGCCCTCACCTGCCGGGCAGGCTTCGTCGTCGAGGACGAGGGCGGGCTGCCGGACGGGATCGGGGACTACGTGGAGCGGCTCGTCGGACCGTACTTCGCCGCGATCGCCGAGTGGTACGCGGCCCTCCACGTGGGACAGACCGGTGGAGCGCTGTACGACGTCATCGACCGGCACCTCGGCGACCCGTTCTTCGGGATCTTCCTCAACCCGGGCCACCAGATCCACCTCGACGAGTGGGTGAACTCGCCGATCAGCCGCGGCTCCACCTTGGAGCTGCGTTCGGGGATGGCGTTCCAGGTCGATGTCATCCCGGCGACCGGGACGCCGTACTTCACGACGAACATCGAGGACGGGATCGCCCTGGCCGACGCGGGGCTGCGCGAGGCCTTCGCTGCCGGTTTCCCGGACGCGTGGTCCCGGATCCAGGCGCGCCGGCGGTTCATGGCCGACGCGCTCGGCATCGACCTGCACCCCGACGTCCTGCCGTTCTCGAACATCCCGGCCTACCTCCCGCCATTCCTCCTCCGGCCGGATCGGGCGATGACGGTCGCGCGGTGACGGAACGGGGCGAAGGTCGGCGGCGCCCGGTCGGCTACGGGGCGGCGCTCACCTCGGGCCTCTCGGCCGGCATGTTGACGCCGGTCACGCGGTTCTTGCCGCTGCGCTTGCTGGCGTACATGGCCCCGTCGGCGCTGATCATCAGTTCATCGGCGGTGGTGCCGTCGTCCGGATAGCTGACGACGCCCACGGACAGGGACGGCCTGACGTCCGTCTCGGGCAAGGCCAGGTCCAGGTCCACGACGCCGATGCGGATCTTCTCGGCCAGCACGAACGCACCGGTCGGGTCCGTTTCCGGCAGCAGCACCACGAACTCGTCGCCGCCGTAGCGGGCGGCCGTATCGATGCGCCGGACGCCCTCGTTGACCACCTCGCCTACGGCGCGCAGCACGCGGTCGCCGTGGAAGTGGCCGAGTCGGTCGTTGATGACCTTGAGCTCGTCGAGATCCATCATCAGGAGGCAGAAGCCGCGCCCGGAACGGGCGCTTCGGGCGATCTCGCGCTCGAGGGCGGCGAAGAAGAAGCCGCGATTGAAGAGCTGCGTCAGGGGATCGATGGTCGAGAGGCGGATCGCGGCGTCGCGCGAGGCGCGCTGCTCGCGGGCGATGACCATCGCCACGTACGCCAGCAGGATCATCGCGGTCAGGTTGATCCCGACCGTGGCCGTCGTGGCCGGCCTCCCGAGGAGCACGTTCTCCGTACCCAGCAGGACGGCCAGGAGATAGCCGAGGGCGGCGGTGGCCGCCAGGCCCAGCGTGATCGACGGCGTCACGACGAGCGCTGCGCCGCCCACGATGAGCGGGTAGACGAAGAAGAACGGGCTCACGACACCGCCGGTGAGCGCCACCAGCAACGTCGCGACGGTGATCGCGACCGAGCCTTCCACGACGAACTTGGCCGGTCCCAGCGTGTCGGCTGGGAGCAGGTCGTGGATGACGACCACGAACAGTCCGGCGAGGGCCAGCAGGGCCAGGATCGCGCCCTGGTTCTCCGCCCACAGACCGGTGACGCCGACGATCGTCGTGGTCGCGAGGAGGAAGATCCAGCTGACGATGCGGACCACCCGGTCGTAGGTCCTGACGGGAACGCCGTCGTCGGTCTCGACCTCGTCCCGCTCGCCGACCACGGCCGCGGCGGCCATCCCGCTCCCCATCCTGACGTCGAACGGACCGTCGACGTCGGACCGACCTCCCCTGGAGCGCCGGACGCCGATGGACGCGACCAGCACGGCCATGACCACGAGGTTCGCGATCACCGCTGCGACGATCAGTGCCAGGATCGGCTCAACAGGCATGGCGGCCATCTTAGTCGCTCGCCGTGGAGCCGCCGAAGGGGCGCCTCCGCGTATGGCGGTGCGTTTTGTCGACGCTTTACCGAGTGATCAGCGCGTGCCCCACTGGTAGGTCTGCTTGACCATCCGCAGGTAGACGAATGTCTCGGTCTCGCGAACGCCCTCGAGTGCGCGGAGCTTCTCAGTGAGGAACCGCAGGAGCGCCTCGTTGTCCTCGCACACGGTCTCGATCAGCAGGTCGTACGTACCCGCGGTGATGACGACGTAGTCGACCTCGGGGAACTCGGCGACCTTCTCGGCGACGGCGACCAGCTGATCGCTCTCACACCGGATGCCGATCATCGCCATCTGGTGGAAGCCGAGCTTGAGCGGATCGGTGACGCCGACGACCTGGAGGATGCCGCGCTCGATCATCCGGTTGGTCCGGGCTCGGACCGCCGCTTCGCTTACGCCGAGATCGGCCGCGATCTGGGTGAACGGCCGTCGGCCGTCGGTCTGGAGGTGCTCGATGATGCGCTTGTCGAGCTCGGATACGTCCTCGCTCGAGCGGGGGGCGAGGGCGCGCGGGCGAGGGCGGCCTTCCGAGGTCATCGCTGACGATCTCTCCATAGCTGGCCCGGGGGTCGAGGTCCGGCTCCGAAGAGAAGGGTACGGCCTCAGGGAGCGGGTGTCGCCTTGGGCTTCGCGGATGGCTTGGTCGATGCCTTCTGCGACGGTGCCGGCGAGGGAGTCGGGGCCGCGGCGAGCTCGACCGGGACGACGGCTCGAGCGCGGAGCGGGGAGAGGAGCGGCTCCAGGGCGTCGACGAGCTTCTCGAGGGCCGCGGCCTGACGCGCGTCCGGGGCCTTGGGCTGGGCGACCCGTCGTCCGGGGACCCCACGTCACGAGGATGTTGAGGCCGGTCAGGGAGATGGGCGGGTCGCCCTTGCCGGGGCCTTCGTCGGCCTTCCACTTCTCGGTGGCTGCGGTCAGGTCCTGGACCGAGCGGAACTGGAACACGTCGAGCGGCCAGTCGAGGTAGGTCCCGGTGATGCGCATGACGACGGGGACGTCCTTGGTCGTGAATTCCGAGGCCGAGTTCGGCGTGATGCGCAGGCCGGCGCGACCCAGGCCGTTGAAGACCTCCTGGGCCGTGGCCGGATCGCCGAGGTGCGGGTTCGGGGTGACGACCGGGGTCGGGCGTGGGGTCGGGGCGACGCTCGGGGCCGCGCTGCCGCACGCGGCCGCGAGGATCGCGGCGGCGGCGAGGGGCGCGAGGAAACGGGCGTGACGGGGCGTACCGGTAGGCATGACCGTGTGGATAGTACGCACCGCTCGAGAGCGCGGCGACCCTACGGAAGTACCGGAACGGCGAGCGCGGTGCCCGGGCGGGCGAAGATGGCCGGTCGCGGTCGCCGAGCAGGCCCTGGGCCGGAGACCTAGTTGTCGAGCAGGCGCAGGACCGGTGCGAACGCCACGACGGAGTCGCGCGTGATCGGGTCGATGACCAGCTGGACGTGCCCGATGCCCTCGCGGGCGTAGGCGCGGAGCTCCTCGGCCATCGCCTCGGGCGAGCCCTCGAGCGGCGGGGCCGACGGTTTCGCGTAGTCGCCCTGGATCCGGCCCTGGCCGCCCGGGAAACGGACGTGGACCGCGACCGTCCGCTCGATCTCGGCCGGGTCGCGGCCGACGTCGCGGGCACGCCTCGTCGACGATGTCGCGCAGCGGCGGCACGCCAGTCGGGCGAATTGTCCGTGTCCGCGAACCACACGTTCCACGAGTCGACGTGGGGGAGCGCGATCCGGAGCATCCGCGGACCGATCGAGCCGATCATGAGCGGCGGGCCGTTGGCGCGCGGGCCGCGCGGCAGCAGCTCGCAGTCGCGGGCCTGGTAGAACCGCCCCTCGAAGTCGATCGCGCCGTCGTGCAGCAGCGTCCGGATGATCGTGAAGGCCTCCTCGAATCGGTCGATCCGGTGATCGAACGGGAAGCCGAACGCCCGGAACTCGGTCTCGTTCCAGCCGGCGCCCAGGCCGAGGATCAGGCGGCCGCCGCTGATCTCGTCGATCGTGCTGGCCTGCTTGGCGAGGAGCGCCGGGTTGTGGAAGTTCGTGCACGCGACGAGCGGCCCGAACTCGACCCGGGACGTGGTCGCGGCGATGGCCGCCATCATCGTCCACGCCTCCCACGGACCGCGCGGCGGCCGGTCGGCCCATCGATACAGGAGGTGCTCGCCGAGCCAGATCGAGTCGTAGCCGAGGTCCTCGATCGCGCGGACCAGGTCGAGCATCTCGGGCCAGCGGACCTCGCGCTCGACCTCGGGGAGCTGGACGCCGACCTTGAGCGGGCGCTCCCCCACGGCGGCTGTCAGCTCGCCGCGGCGGGACGGAGCGCGGCGGCCATCGCCCGGAGGTGATCGGGTGTACTGCCGCAGCACGCGCCGACGATCGTGGCGCCCGCGGCACGGAACTGGGTCGCGTAGTCGGCCATCGTCGCCTCGTCGGCCTTGTAGACGGCCCGCATGTCGACGAGCTCCGGCATCCCGGCGTTCGACTTGGCGACGAGGATCGCGTCGGGAGCGGCGGCGTGCATCCGCTCGATGACAGGGAGGAGCTCGTCCGGCCCGTTGCCGCAGTTACCCCCGATCGCATCGGCACCCCATGCGACGAGGGCCTCGACCGCCTGTTCGGGGGAGACGCCCATCATCGTGAAGCCGCGGGTGTCGAAGGTCATCGTCGCGATCAGCGCGATGCCCGGAGAGGCGCGGCGGACGCCCTCGATGGCCGCCTTGATCTCGTTGAGGTCGGACATCGTCTCGATCCAGATGAGGTCGACGCCACCGGCGATGAGCGAGGCGGCCTGCTCGCGGAAGACATCGACCGCGATGTCGTAGTCGAGGGTTCCAAGTGGCGCGACGATCTCGCCGCTCGGACCGATGTCGCCCGCGACGAGCGCCTGGCCGCCGGCGGCACGAACCTCTGCCCGGGCGAGGATCGCGGCGGTTCGGTTCAGCTCGTCGACGCGGGCAGACAGGCCGTGGAGTGCGAGGCGGAGCCGGTTGCCGCCGAACGTGTTGGTCATGATGATCTGCGACCCGGCAGCGAGGTAGGCGCGCTGGATGCGCCGAACGACCTCGGGCTGGGTCAGGTTCCAGACCTCCGGCGGGTCACCGAACTGGAGACCTGCCTGGAACAGCATCGTGCCCATCGCGCCGTCAGCCATGACGGGGCCGTCCTGGTCGAGAAGCTCGCGGAAGCGGGCGCTGGCGGCCGCGTTGTCGGTGGCGCGGCGGGTGGCGAGGTCCGGGAACGCGGCGTGGTCGACTTCGGGGAACGGCTCGCTGGTCTGGGCGGCTGGGGTTCGGGTTCGGCGTCGTGGTCCGTCCATCCGGGCATCATAGCGAGGGTGGCGAGTGGCGCCCGGTGGCGCCGGGTTCCGACGCCGGGGGGCGCCGGTTCCGATCGATCCCGTGTTGACACGCGCGTGGCCGTTGCCGCACCCTGCGCGCGATGCATCACTCCGTGAGCATGACCGCCGCCACGTCGCAGCAGCGGCCCGCGAGGGCCCGCTCGAGCTGATGCGCTGCGCCCGTCGGGGCGCTGACCCAGGAACTCGATCGGCACCCTCGGCACGACGCCGAGGGTGTTTTGTTGTGTAGGAGATGGTTCGATGGACCTGACATTGCTGATACGGGGCTTCCTGCTCGGGTTCACGATCGCGGCCGCGGTCGGGCCGATCAGCCTGCTGTGCATCCGGCGCACGCTGGCCGAGGGTCGGGTGGTCGGGCTGGTGTCCGGTCTCGGCGTTGCCACCGCGGATGCCACATATGGGGCGATCGCCGCGTTCGGGTTGACGGCCGTGACCGACGTGCTCGTCGAGTGGCGGCGTCCGATGGGGATCGTCGGTGGGCTGTTCCTGCTGTTCCTTGCCTGGAGAACGTTCCGTGCCGAGCCGGGTGAGGCCGCTACGGCCGGGCCGGTACGCGGAGTGGACTGGTCGGCGCGTACCTCTCGACCCTGGGGCTCACGCTGACGAACCCGATGACGATCTTGTCGTTCGCGGCTCTGTTCGTGGGCCTGGGCGTGACCGGCGGGGACGCGACCGGGGCCGCGCTGCTGACCGCGGGCGTCTTCCTGGGCTCAGGCGCCTGGTGGGTGGTGCTGGTCGGGGTGGTCGGGGCGCTGCGATCGCGGGTCACGCCCGCCGGCCTGCGCCGGGTCAACCGGGGCTCGGGACTGCTGATCGGCGCGTTCGGGCTGGTGGCCCTGGGGACGGCGGTCATGGGGTGATGGGCGCGGGCGCATTGCGGCGCCGGCCCGGGCGGGGGCGCCGGCCGGGCGGGGCCCCGCGACGAGAAGTGCGGGCGGCCAAGGGCGCCCTCGAACTCGCTTGTGCTTGGTAGTCGGCAGGAGCATCCCGAAGGCGCCGATTTCGGCCCGATCTGCCAGCCTCGACCAAGTTTCGTGCCTGCCAGGCCCGTTTCTGTGCGCAGGATCCGGAGCGGGCGCCGACCAGAGCCTCTGAGCCTAGTTTTGCGGACTGCCAAGCACGCATGTACGAGCGGGGGCCGCGGCGGCGCCACCCAGGGAAACCTCGTGTGGCGGGCCGCCGGCGGCTCGGTGTGCTCGCCTTGCGCCGGACCGGTCAGGCCGTCGCCTTCTGGGCGACCTTTCCCTGCTGGAGGATCCGGATGGGGTTGCCGAAGGGATCGCGGATGCCCATGTCGGTGCCATAGAAGTGGTCGGTGGGCTCCTGGGTGAAGTCGGTGACGCCGCGCGCCTTGAGTGTCTCGTACAGGCCCCGGGCATCGTCCGTGATGAAGACGAGCCCGCCCAGGGCGCCCTTGGTGATCAGCTCGCGGAGCTGCGCAGCGGTCGCTTCGTCGTGCAGCGGCGGGCCCGGCTGCTCCAGGGAGACCTCGGTCTCCGGGGCGCCGGGAACGCGCACCGTCAGCCAGCGGTAGTCACCCTGCCGGACGTCATTGCCGACTTCGAGTCCGAGCTTGTTGACGTAGAAGTCGAGCGCCTCCTCCTTGTCGAGGACATAGATGGACGCGACGTTCAGCCTGTTGATCATGGCGATCCTCACTTGTGCGAGTTGCTTGGTTGGTCCTGATCCTAGGACGCTGCCGCACCGGCGGCTTCTCCAAAACTGCTCGATCGCATCGTCATTCCCGCCGCGACCCGCGGTCGCATGGCCGCCAGTTGGACGCAGTGGGGCGCGACGATCGGCCCGTGCCCCTGGCGATAGCCCGACGGCGTCTCGCCGACGATCTCCCGGAACGTGCGGCTGAAGGTCCCCAGGCTGGTGAAGCCGACATCGAGGCAGATGTCGGTGACGCTGCGGTCGGTCTCGCGCAGGAGGAACATCGAGCGCTCCACCCGCCGCCGCTGCAGGTATCGGTGCGGCGTCTCCCCGAAGACGGCGCGGAAGGTGCGGATGAAGTGCGCCTCGGAGATATGGGCCACCGCGGCCACGGCGCGGACGTCGAGCGGCTCGGCGTAGGCGCGGTCCATGGCGTCGCGGGCGCGCAGCAGGCGCCGGTTCAGATCCTCGACTTCCCGGCTCACGGTGCCACGCTACGTCATCCGGCGGGGGTGCGCTGAGCCCGCCTCCGGGGGGCGCGGTGCTGGTCGGGGAGGTGGGACTCGAACCCACGATCTCGTGCTCCCAAAGCACGTGCGTTGCCGACTACGCCACTCCCCGGCTTGATGCGGCGGCTAGCCTACACCGCTCGCGGTCAGCCAGCTCACCTCCGGCTCGTAGCCGAGGAGCTCCCGGGCGTGGTCGATCGACTCCAGGGTCTCGCGACCCTGGATCGGGCGTCGGAGCGGCACGTCGGGGTACACCTCGGCCATGAGGTCGGCGCTGTCGCGACGCATGCAGGTGTCGGCCGCGGCGACGATACAGATCTCCGCCCCGTCGATGTCCGCGTCCAGCCCGCGCCGCACGGCCTGGGCGACGTCTCGCGCATCCACGTAGCCCCAGAGGTTCCAGCTCCGGATGCGTCGGGTCGTCCTGCCACGTCTCGAATCGGGCGTAGTCGTCGGGCTCCATGATGTTCGAGATCCGCAGCCCGAGGAAGGTCGTCGCCGTCGAGCGGGCGAACTGCTCGGCCATGGTCTCGCCGACGAGCTTCGAGAGCGCGTACGAGGACTCCGGGCGCGCCGGGTGCTCCTCGTCGATGGGGGCGAACGCCGGCGGGGTATCGAACGGCAAGCCGAGCACGGTCTCGCTCGAGGCCCACACGACACGCCCGACGCCGCGCTCCGTGGCAGCCGAGAAGACGTTGTACGTCGAGATCGCATTGTTCCGGAACGTCTCGCCGGGCGGGTGCAGGCCCGATGACGGGATCGCCGCGAGGTGGACGACGACATCGGCGCCGGCCACGACCTCGTGGCACTGACCGAGGTCCGTGAGGTCCGCGACCAGGGACTCGCCGTCCTCGCTGCGGTCGGGCGCGATGTCCACGTTGAGCACGTCGTGTCCGTTCGAGACGAGGTCCCGGATGACCCATCGACCGGCCTTGCCACTGCCTCCGGTCACCACGATCCGCATGTCGGTGCCTCCTGCGATGGCTTCGATGCTACGCGAGTCGCGTCGGGTGGCGTCGGGTGGAACGACGCCGCCACCGTGTCCAGGCGCGTAACGCATTCGGCCGCATGGGCGTCACAGGACCAGACGCCGGGCGATCAATGGCAGGCTGATCGATCGCCCGGCGTCCCCACGCCCGTTCCGGGGTAGACTCGCCCGCGGAACAGGACCACCACCCACCAACGTACCCGAGGACCATCGCCCGTCGTGCAAGCCCGCCGGATCCGGCCTGAAACCGGACCCATCGACCGCCGCCGCCTCACCGCGGCCGGCCTCTCGGCAGTGCTTCCGGGCCTGGGTCAGCTGTTCAATCGGCGCACCCGCCTGGCCGCGCTGTTCCTCGTGCCGTCCCTGATCGTCCTGATCGTGTTCGTCCTGCTGTGGGCGACACAGTCGCCGACCCAGCTCGCCGCGCGCGCCATGGCGCCGACCGTCCTCGGCGCTCTCCTGACCCTGAACCTGCTGCTGCTCGTGTGGCGGCTGCTGGCCGTCGGGCAGGCGTTCCTCGACACGCGCTGGCACGGGACGACGGGTCGGGGTCGGGGTGGTCGGGATCGTGGTCATCGCGCGTCGCTCGTCGTCATCCCGCATCTCCTGGTCTACAGCTACGGCACGGCGTTCGGTCGGACGTTCGAGCAGGTCTTCGAGCCAGGCGGCCTGGGCACCGTCGGCCAGCCGGGCGCGTCGCCGACCCCGACCGAGGGCTCGACGAGCGCGTCAACGTGCTGCTGCTCGGCGTCGACAGCCTGCCGTGGCGCACCGCCACCCTGACCGACACGATGATGGTCGTCTCGCTCGATCCGGTCGGCAAGACGGTCTCGATGCTGTCCGTGCCGCGCGACCTCATCAACGTGCCGCTGGGCAACGGTGACGCCTTCGGGCCGAAGATCAACTCGCTGATGTCGTACGCCGACCGCACATCCGGACGAGTTCCCCGAGGGCGGCGTCGCCGCCCTGCGCGATGCGCTCGGTGCGCTGCTCGGCATCGACATCCATTACTACGCGCGGATGGAGTTCCCGGGCTTCATCGAGATGGTCGATGCCGTCGGTGGCGTCGACGTCGCGGTCGAGGAGGGGTTCAACGACCCGACCTACGACGGGTATCTGTTGGGCCGCGGCAAGGGGTGGTCGATCGAGGCCGGACGGCACCACCTCGACGGCGTCAACGCGCTCGCCTATGCCCGCGCCCGCAAGGCGAGCGGCGAGAGCGACTTCACCCGGGCCGGGCGCCAGCAGCAGATCCTCGTCGCCCTGCGCAACGCGGTGACGAAGGACGGAAGTCTGCTGCTGGAAGCTGCCCAGCCTGCTCGAGGCGGTCGGCAACACGGTCCGGACCGACGTCCCGGTGGAGCTGCTGCCGCAGCTCGCGGCGATCGTCGACGAGGTCGACAACGCGGGCGATCACCCGGGTGGTCATCCGGCATCCGCTGGTCCGGTCCGAGCAGACACGGTACGGCTCGTCGCTGAACCCCGATCTCGAGGCCATCCGCGAGGTGGCGGCGGCGCTGTTCCCGGAGCCGGGCGGGGATCCGCAGCCGTGGCCCACACCGAAGCCGACGGCGACCCCGAAGCCGAGCGCGTCACCCTAGGTCGGTCGGGTCGGCGGGTCCTGTCGCCGGGAGGTCCCCGGCTTACGCTCGCTGCGGCGCTGCGCCGGCGCTCGCTCCGCCGGGGCCCTCCCGGCGCCACCCGCGGTCCTGCGCCGCGGTACGTCTTCGAGTCGATGAGCGCAACTGCCACGCGCGGCCCGTGCAGCCCGCTCCGGCCGGGATCGGCCCACTCCCCGCTGGACCAGGCGGACCTCCGGTCGAGCGAGAGCTACCTCGAGGCGACCGGTCGATCATCGGCCGATGTGCAGGCCGCGGCCCGGGCGACGCTCCGGGCCTCCGCGAGCCGGGCCCGATTATCGGCAGCCATTCGCCGGGTTCGAGTGCGAATACGAGCCGAGTCACCGGAATCGCCCCGATGGGGTCCGACTCTTGGCACGCTAGGCACTGGACGCACAGTCAGCCAAGTGATCCGGGTCGAATCCGACGTCCTCGAAGGCCGCCGTCTTGGATACCAGTCACGGTGTTACGGCTGGCAAGACATCGGCTCTTATGCGGCGCACATCGGGGCTACGTGAGGACCCGGGCGGGGCCGCGAGGCGCAGCGGGGTTCCTAACGACCGGGCGGGCCCGACGGCCCGTGGTCGATCAGGCGGGGAGCCCCGACGGCCCGTGACGCCCATGCGGGGAGCCGACGGCAAGTGGCGGCCAGCGGGTGGCGCCGGGAGGGCCCCGGCAGAGCGAGCGCCGGCGCAGCGCCGCAGCGAGCGTAGCCGGGGACCTCCCGGCGACAGGACCCGCCGAACCGGCATGGAACCTAGCCCGGACTCGCTCCCGCTCCACCGACCCGGAGGTGGTGCCGAGGCTGCAAACCCGTCGAGGAGCGTCTCGAGGTCGGGAGAGCTGCGCAAGGAGGTGGCGATGGGCGGGTGCGACGAAGCCTTCTTCGACCGCGCGGTCCAGCCACGCGAGGAGCGGGTCCCAGTAGCCGCCGACGTCGAGCAGGCCGATCGGCTTCGTGTGGAGCTCGAGCTGGGCCCAGGAGGTGACTTCGGCCAGCTCCTCGAGCGTGCCGAGGCCGCCGGGGAGGGCCAGGAAGGCGTCGGACGAGCTCGGCCATGACGGCCTTGCGCTCGTGGAGCGTGGCGACGATCGCGCAGCTCCGTCAGGCCCGGGGTGGGCCAGCTCGCGATCGACGAGGCCCTGCGGGATCACCCCGATGACCTCGCCGCCGGCCGCGAGCGTCGCATCCGCGACAGCGCCCATCAGGCCGACCCGGCCGCCGCCGTACACGAGGCCGATGCCCGCGCCCGGCCAGGGCCTCCCCGACGGCGCGCGCCGCGGCCACGTAGCGGGCGTCGCGGCCCGGGCTCGCGCCGCAGAACACGCAGATGCGTCGGAGGGCCGCCACGCCGGCCGCCTCAGAACCCGAGCGCGACGAGGCGCGGCGTCATCCGGCGGGCCGCCCGGGCGCGGTGCGAGATCGCGTGCTTCTCGGCCGGGCTCCACAACCCCAGCGTCCGACCGCCCGGCGGCTCGGACGCGGGCTCGAAGATCGGGTCGTAGCCGAACCCGCCGGTCCCGCGCGGCTCGGTGGCGATCCGCCCGCGGCACGTGCCGCGCGCGAACGTGACCGCGCTGCCCACCGCGCGCCCCGACGTCGCCGGGGAGTGCGAGCGCCAGCACGCACACGTAGCGCGCGCCGCGCCGGTCCGGCGGCAACCCGGCGAGCTCGCGCAGCAGCTTGGCGTTGTTGTCCGCGTCCGTGGCGTCCTCCCCGGCGTAGCGCCGCGTCCGCACGCCGGGGCCGCCGCCGAGCGCGTCGACCTCGAGGCCGGAGTCGTCGGCGAGCGATGGCAGGCCGGTCGCCCGGACCGCGAAGCGGGCCTTGATCGCGGCGTTCGTCTCGAACGTCTCGCCGTCCTCGACCGGCTCGCCCTCCACGCCCAGCTCGTCGAGCGACACGAGGTCCGCATGCTCGAGGCGCAGCAGCTCGCGGAGCTCGCGCAGCTTGTGCTCCGAGCGGGTCGCGACGACGAGCCGTGGCCGGGCCACGGTCAGCGACGCACGGTCGCGAGCACCTCGGCCTGGGCCGTGAACAGCCTGGCCAGCCCCTCGTCGGCGAGGTCGAGCATCGAGTTCGCGGCGGCCCGGTCGAACGCCTTGCCCTCGGCCGTCCCCTGGATCTCGACGTACGTGCCGGCGTCGGTGCCGACGACGTTCATGTCGACCTCGGCGCGCGAGTCCTCGCTGTAGTCGAGGTCGAGGTAGTCGAGGCCGTTGACGATGCCCACCGACACGGCCGCGACGCGGGCCGTCAGCAGCCGCTCCATCCCGTACGTGATGAGCGCCGCGCCGAGCGCCACGTAGCCGCCGGTGATCGATGCCGTCCGCGTGCCCGCCGTCGGCCTGGAGCACGTCGCAGTCGACGGTGATCGTCCGCTCGCCGAGCCGTCCGAGGTCCACGACGCCGCGCAGCGAGCGCCCGATGAGCCGCTGGATCTCGTGCGTCCGGCCGCCGATCCGGCCCTTGGCCGATTCGCGGTCCGTGCGCTCGGCGGTGGCCCGCGGCAGCATCGAGTACTCGGCCGTCACCCAGCCCGTGCCCTTGCCGCGCAGGTGCGGCGGGACGCGGTCCACGATCGTCGCGGCGCACAGCACCTGCGTGTCGCCGAACTTCACGAGACACGAGCCCTCGGCCCACTTCTGGACGCCGAGCTGGAAGCTGATCGGGCGCAGGTCGCGCGGCCCGCGGCCGTCGTTGCGGACACTGGGCGGTCGATTGCCGATGGTCATGATGTGATCCTCTCCTCCGCCTTGGCGGCATCCCACAGTTCGTCGAGGGCGGCGAAGTCCAGGTCGCGCAGGGCGACGCCGCGCTCGGCGGCCTGCCGCTCCACGCTCCCGAACCGCCGGCGGAACTTGGCGTTGGCCGCGCGGACGGCGGCCTCGGCCTCGATGCCGCGCTTGCGCGCGACGTTGACGAGCACGAACAGCAGGTCGCCGAACTCCTCGGCCCAGGCGGCGGCGTCGCCGCCGGCGGCGGCCTCGCGCAGCTCCTCGGTCTCCTCGACGACCTTGTCGAGCACGCCATCGAGTGACGGCCAGTCGTAGCCGAGATTGGCGGCCCGTTCCTGCATCTCCTGGCTCGCGGCGAGCGCCGGCAGCGACGCCGAGATGCCGTCGAGCGCGCCCTTGGCGCGGGTCGGCGCGCCGTCGCCGTCCGCAGCGTCCGGCGTCGGCGCCCGCCTCGTCCGCCGCCTCCGCCCGTTCCGCGGCCTTGATCCGCTCCCACTGGCGGTTCACGTCGGACGCGGTCCGCGCCTCGGCGTCGCCGAACACGTGCGGGTGGCGCCGGACGATCTTCGTGGCGATGGCGGCCTGGACGTCGGCGAGGTCGAAGACGCCGGCCTCGGCCGCGAGCTGGGCGTGCAGGACGATCTGGAGCCACAGGTCGCCGAGCTCGCCGGCGAGCTCGGGCGTCGCGCCCGCCTCGAGCGCGTCGTACACCTCGTACGCCTCCTCGAGCAGGTGCTTGCGCAGCGAGGCGTGGGTCTGCTCCTGGTCCCACGGGCAGCCGTCGGGGGCACGCAGCCGGGCGCTGATCGCGGGCATCGCCCACGGGCCGGCGACGGCCGCCTCGGGCGCGACCGGGGCGAGGTAGAACGGGGCGTCGAGGTCCGCCTCGCCGAGGTCCGCGATCGAGGAGCGGGGCGCCGGTCCCGAACCGGCCGACCGGATGGTCCGGCGGATACGCCCGGGCCAGCACGTCGAGGCGCGGTCAGGCCGCGCGGGCCGTGGCGGCCGGGCAGGGGCGCGACGGACGCTCCGTCATCGAGCGCCGGCGCCGGGCCGAAGCATCGCGAGCGGGACGACGATGACCGGACGCGAGGCCTCGAACGGGGTCGCGATGAGCCGTTCCGCGGCGACGATCTGGAGCCCGGCGGCGGGATCGAGCCCGAACCGGAGTCGCGCCTCGGTGACGAGCGCGTCGAGCACCGCGGTCGCCTAGCCGATCGACTCGGTGATGGCGGGGTCGCGCTCGATGACGATGGCCTCCTTCTTGGGGTCGTACCAGTCGGAGAAGGCGCCGCGCCTTGATCTCCTCGAGCTGGCGGCCTTCCGGCGTCCGCGTCTCCTCGGCCGTGACCTTGAACAGGTACTCGCCGTCGTCGGCGACGACGATCACGTCCGAGGTCTTGCCGATCGGCGCCGCGAAGATGCCGGTGCCGAGCGCCTCGTCGAGCTGGCCCTTGGCGATCCAGCCGAGGTCGCCGCCGTTGCTCGCCTCCTCGCCCTCGGACAGGTCCCGGGCGAGCTTCGCGAAGTCGGCGCCGCCATCGGCCTGGGTCTTGATCTCGGCGAGGTCCGGCGCGTGGTTGATGACCTGGACGACGTGATAGCCGAACTCGGTCTTGATCGGGGCCAGGATCTGGTCGTCGGCCGCGCTTGGCCGCAAGGATCGGCGTCGGAGAACGACTCGACGTAGCTGCTGTCCGCGCTCACGTACGCCCCGAGCACGCCGCCGGTGCCGGCGTCGCCGCGGGCGCTCTCCTCGTCGCTCTCGGCGCGGGCGATCGCGTCGAACTGGTCGGGTCGGCCTGGAGCTTGGCGTAGGCCGCGTCGGCGTCGGCCTTGGCCTGCGCCCACGACGGGTCGTCGGCCGGGATGTCGCCGGCCTGGGCCGCCGCGGGATCGTCCTTGGGCGAGTACAGGATGTGCCGGACCTTGACCGCCTCGTCGGGCAGCGCCGCGGTCGTCGGCCGACAGGTAGATCTGCGGCGACCTCGCGCTGCGGTCCCGGCTTGCGTGGCGTCGGCGACGACCTTGTCCTCGAGCTTCTGGCGGACGACGTCGCCGCGCACGACCTCGCGGTACTTGGCGAGGTCGATGCCGTCGTTGACCATGTTCTGCCTGGTACGCCGCGTCGACCGTCTCGGGCGCGATCTCGCTGACCCGACCGATCCGGAAGATGCCGTCCTCGCCCTCGATGACCGCGGTCGGGGTGTTGGCCTCGGCGGCGAAGAGGGCCGTCGAGGAACGCCTCGTCGGCCTGGCTGTCCTCGGCCTGCAGCCAGCCGAGGTCGCCGGCCTGGGCGGCCGTGGACGTGTCGGTCGAGACGGTCTTCGCGATGTCGTCCCAGGCCTTGCCGGCCTGGAGGTCCTTGCAGCGCCGTCTCGGCCTTCGTGCGCGCGGCCGCGATCTGGGCGGCGGTCGGCTCGGTGGCGCCCGCGTCGATCTCGGGCTGCGACCTCGATGACCCAGCCGTGGCGGAGCTCGGGCGTGGTCGCCTCCTCGATGAGGCGGGCGTCGATGTCGGCGTCGGTGACCGTGACGCCGTCCGTGGCCGCGAGATCGGCCTGGATCCGGTTGTCGATGATCCGCTCGAGCGCGATCGCGACGACCTGCTGCTGCTGCTGGCCGATGATCTGGTTCTGGATGTCGGCCTGGGCCTCGGTCAGGTAGCCGGCCGCGGTCTGGGTCCGGACCCGGCTGGTCGGCCTCGTCCAGCCGCCACGTCTCGATGGCGACGCGGTCGCGCAGCTCGTCCTTCGTGATGGACTGGCCGTCGACGCTGCCGACCGGGACGAGGTGGTCGTTGTAGTACGTCAGCGCGACGGCGATCCCGAGGATCGCCACGGCGGCGACGACCACGAGGCCGAAGCCGAGGTTGAGGTAGAAGTTGCGTCGGTCGCGGCTCTCCCACGAGGGCTTGTGCGCGCGCTTCACGACGGGTTTGGCTCGGAAGGTCATCGGTGGTGTCGGATCCTGTGGCAGGGTGGCGAGACCGGCGCCACGGGACGCCGGGTACTGGACGAGGGCCGCGGCATGCTACACCGACCCTCCCGAGCTACGCCTGCGCGACGGACCGACCGCAGCGCGGTCGTGACGCGTTCCTGGTCGGCCTCGGTCAGGCTGGACGACGACGGCAGGCAGAACGCCGCATCGAAGATCCCGTCGGCGACGGTCCCGCCGAGCCGGGCGGCGTCCGCGTAGCGGCGCGTCTGGTGGATCGGCCGCCAGATCGGGCGGGCCTCGATGCCGGCAGTCGGCGAGCGCCGGCGAGGATCCGGTCGCGTCGGGCCGGCGTCCGGGGTCTCCAGGGCCGCCGTGTAGAGCCAGAACGACGGGTCGGCCCAGGCGCGCGCGGGGCGCCGGCCGGAGGCCCTCGATCGTGGCGATCGCGGCGTCGTACCGTGCGGCGATCGCGCGGCGCGCCCCGAGCAGCCGCCCGAGCTCCTCCAGCTGCGCGACCCCGAGCGCCGCGGCCAGGTTCGTGAGCCGGTAGTTGTAGCCGACCTCGTCGTGGTCGTAGGCCAGGCCAGGGAGCCGGGCCTGCGTCGAGAGGTGGCGAGCGCGCCGGGCCAGGGCCTCGTCGTCGGTCACGACCATCCCGCCGCCGCCGGTCGTGATGAGCTTGTTGCCGTTGAAGCTGAACGCGGCGATCCGCCCGAGCGTGCCGACCTGCCGGCCGGCGAACGCGCCCTGGGTGTACGTGGCGCCCGAGCGCCTCGGAGGCGTCCTCGACGACCGGGATGCCGTAGCGGCCCGCGGCGGCGAGGACCGGCTCGATGTCGGCCGGGTGGCCGACGAGGTGGACGACCTCGATGGCGGCGGGCTGGCGCTCGCCGGCCGCGGCCCGGCGGTCGAGCTCCGCGACGACGAGCGCGGGGTCCATGTTGTAGGTCGCCGCCTCGGCGTCGACGAGGACCGGCCGCGCTCCGACGTAGACGATCGGGTTGGCCGATGCGACGAACGTCAGGTCGGCGACGAGCACGTCGTCCCCGGGTCCGACGTCGAGCACGAGGAACGCGAGATGGAAGGCGGCCGTGCCGCTCGCGCAGGCGACGGCGTGCGCTGCCCCGACCGCGGCCGCGAACTCGCGCTCGAAGCGCTCGACGAACGGACCGACCGACGACACGAAGTTCGTGTCCAGGCAGGCCTGGAGGTACGCCGCCGCGTTCCCGCCGATCGACGGCTCCGACAGCGGGATGCGGCCCTCAGAGCTGGGCACGATCGAGGTCGGGCGGGGTGGGCTGGCGGCGCAGCCACTCGATGGTCGCGCGCAGGCCGTCCTCCAGGCTCGTGCCGGCCGTCCCAGCCGAGGCGTTCGCGGGCGCGCGTCGGGTCCGACTGCAGGACGAGGACCTCGCTCGCGTCGGGGCGGACCCGGGCCGGGTCCTCCACCGCCCGCGCCTCCACGCCGAGCAGCCGGCAGGCCATCGCGAACAGCTCGCCGATCGATTCGCTGCGACCGGTGCCGAGCTGGATGACCTCGCCATCGATGCCGGGCGCGGTGGCGGCCCGGACGAACCCGTCCACGGTGTCGGCGACGAACGTGAGGTCGCGGCGCGGGTCCAGGCGGCCGAGGTGGATCTCCGTCCGGCCGGCGAGCAGCTGGCGGAGCATCGTCGGCAGCACCGCCCGGTCCGACTGGCGCGGCCCGTACGTGTTGAACGGCCGCAGCATGACCACGGGGAGCTCGAAGCTCCGCGAAGGCCATCGCGAGCTGGTCGGCGGCGACCTTGGAGGCCGCGTACGGCGACTGCGCCGCGAGCGGGTGCGTCTCGCGGATCGGCAGCGATCTCGGGCGTGCCGTAGACCTCGCTCGTCGAGGTCTGGATGAAGCGCCGGACCCCGGCGGCCCGGGCCGCCTCGAGCACGTTGAGCGTGCCGCGACACGTTGGTGTCGATGAACGACTGGGGCGCGGCATACGAGTACGGGATCGCGATGAGCGCGGCGAGGTGGAAGACGACCTCGACGCCCTCGGTCGCGGCGGCCACGAAGCGAGCGTCGCGGATGTCGCCGAGGCGGATGTCGAGGGCCGCGCGGGTCGCCGGGTCGGTCTCGTCGAGCCAGCCGGCCGAGCCGCGCGAGTTGTAGAGGCAGAACGCGCGGACGTCGGCGCCCTCCGCGCACGAGCCGCTCGGTGAGGTGGCTGCCGATGAACCCGTCCGCGCCCGTGACGAGGACCTTCGTGCCGCGCAGGGTCACGTGGCGATCCCGCGCGCCGCGGCGAGCTGTTCGCGCTGGCCGACGTCGATCCAGTCGTCCTCGATCTCGAACGCGCCCACGGGCTCGCCCTCGGCGAGCAGGTCCGCGATGAGGTCCGGCGTGTCGATCCTGCGACCCGGGCGACCCGCGCCACGACGGACGGGTCGAGCGCGTAGATGCCGCTGTTGACCTCGCGTTCGAGGGTCGGCTTCTCGTCGAGCGCGACGACGCGGTCGCCGTCGCGCTCGACGCAACCGAACGGGACGGTGTGGAGGTAGCGGCGCGTGCCGATCGTGGCGCTGGTCACCGCTGGCGACGTGGGCATCCAGCAGGCCGCCGAGGTCCGCCGAGGTCACGAGGTCGCCGTTGAGCAGGAGGAGCGGTTCGGTGGGTGCCTCGGGCAGGAGCCCGAGCGCGCCGGCCGTGCCGAGCGGCTCGCTCCTCGCGCAGGTACTCGATCCGAGCGCCGAGCCGGGTGCCGTCGCCGAAGTGGTCCTCGATGACGTCGCCGAGGTAGTTCACCGAGACGAAGATGCGCTTGATGCCGAAACCGACGAGATGCAGGACGATCCGCTCGAGGATCGGGCGGCCGGCGACCGGGAGCATCGGCTTGGGGAGGTGCTCGGTCAGCGGGCGGAGGCGCACGCCCTGGCCGCCGGCCATGATCACCGCCCAGTTCGTCCGGACGACCGGCTCGAGGAACTGCTGGAGCAGGTGGAGGCCGACCGGACGGCCGTCGGCGTCGACGACCGGGACGGCATCGATCCGGCGGGCACGCATGAGTTCCAGGGCGGCCGCGCGGCCGTCGCCCGGCGTCACGGACAGGAAGCGGCGGGTCAGGACCGGCGCGACCGGGTCGTCGAGGGCCGTGCCGCCGAGCAGGGCGCGTCGGAGGTCGCCGTCGGTGACGACGCCGGTCAGGCGGCCGTCCGGGTCCACGGCGAGGGCGATCCGTGCGGCGCCGCGGTCGACGGCCGCCATGGCGTCGCGCACGGTCGCGCCGTCGGCGACGAGGTAGGCGTCCAGGGCGCTCGTCACGGGGCCTGGCTCGATGCGGGCGCGCCGGGACGCCGACGACGGTGGCGCCAGGCGCGATCGATTCGACGACGACGGCGCCCATCCCGACGACGGCCCCGGCACCGATCTCGATGTGGTCGCGGATGCGCGCGCCGAGACCGACGAAGGTGTGCTCCCCGATGCGTCGTGCCGCCACCGACGACCGCGCCCGGCGCGACGTGGCTGCCGGGGCCGATCACGACGTCGTGCTCCACGACCGCGGCGCTGTTGACGATCGCGTGCCGGCCGACCCGCGCACCCGTGTTGACGACGGCGCCGGCGAGGACGACCGCGCCATCGTCGAGCGTCGCGCTCGGCGAGACCGAGGCCGTGGCGTGGACGACCGTCGCCCATCGCGTGTCCGGGCCGAACCGTGCCGTCGTGGCCGTCCGCGTCGCGAGCCCACCGGAAGCCTCCCCGCCGCCGAAGCCGAGGACCAGCCACGGCCGGTCGCCCGTGCCGAGGTCGCCGAGCCGAGCCGCGAGGGCCGCGTCGTCGCCGAGCCAGGGCACGCCGGACGGCCCGTCGGTCCGCGTCCGGGGCGACGTAGCCCTGCACGGCCCAGAGCTCGGGCCGCGTGCGCGCCGCGTCGATGACCACGCGGGCATGCTCCCCGCCACCGAGCACGATCAGCGGCGCGCGCGATCAGCCGGGCACCCGGATCGGGGGCTTGCGCGGCGGTCTGGGTGGTCGCCATGCGGCGATGATATCCGCGATGCGCTGGCCGGCCCGACCGTCCGCGAGCGCGGGACGGGCCGCGCGCCACGCGAGCCCGCGTCGCCGGGATCGAGCGCCTCGCGGAGCGCATCGATGACCGGATCCGGGTCGGCGGGAGCGTGCAGCACGTTGCGGCCGGCTCGCCGGCCGGCCTGGCGGTCGCCGACGTCCACGGCCGGCAGGTCCACCGCGGGCGCCTCGATGAGCGCGCTCGAGCTGTTGCCGAGCATCGCGTCGGCGATCCGCAGCAGGCCCCAGTAGCGCCGCTCCCCGAGCGCGTCGACGGCCACCCGACCGGGCTTCGCGGCGGCCGGCCAGCAGGAGGTCGCGGATCGCGTCGCCACCCGGGTCCGCGTTCGGGAGCGTGACGACGTAGGTGGCGGGGACCGCGTCCATCGCAGCGACGACCGCCGAGGCCGCAGCCGTCGGATCGCGCTCCAGCGTGGCCGGGTGGACGGTCACGATCACGACTGGCGGATCCAGCGCGAGGCCGAGGTCGCGCGGCGAGGTCTCGCGCGACGGGAGGTCGTCGCGGGCCGCGGCGTCCAGCCCGGGCGCGCCGACGACGTGGACGCTGGCCGGGTCCTCGCCCATCGCGACGACCCGCCGAGCGTGTTCCTCGTGGCTGACGAGGTGGAGGTGGCTGAGCTTGGTGATCGCGTGGCGCAGCGCATCGTCGAACGCCCCGAGCGTCTGCTCGCCGCCGTGGAGGTGGACGATCGGGACGCGTTCCAGGGTCGCGGCGAGCGCGGCCGCGGCCGTCTCGAGGCGGTCGCCGACGAGCAGGAGCGCATCCGGCGGCGCCTCCCGGAGTGCGGCACCCACGGCCTCCAGCGCCGCGGCCGCCTGGTCTGCGGCCGGCGGGTCCGTCGCGGCGTCGTCGTCACCGAGCCAGGACAGGACGACGTCCGGCTCGAAGCCGTCCGCCCGAACGTCGTCGATCGTGTGGCCGTGCCGCGCCGACAGGTGCATGCCACCGACCAGCAGCCGCAGCTCCAGGTCCGGGTGGGCGCGGATCGCCGTGGCCGTCGAGTGGAGGATCCCCCAGTCCTGGCGGCCGGTCGAGAGGATCGCGATCGGTCGTCACGCGTCGCCCTCCTCGACCATCGCGCCGGCCGGTCGACGTGGCGGGTCGTGGGCCGCCCGATGAGGTCGGTGGCTCGCGCCGGGGAGAGGCCGGTCCCGGGCCGCTGCGCCACCAGGTCGTCGGCCTCGATCGTCGTGCCGGCCGGCAGGTCGCGCGCCCAGTGCAGGCTCCGACGCGCGACCGCCGCGATCTCCCGTTCCGCGGCGGTCGGGACCTTGTCGCCGTCGCCGACCGCCTGCGCGGTCGTCGCGATGGCCGTCGACCATCGCGGCGAACTCGTCCGGCTCCAGCGACATCGGCTGGTCCGGCCCGGCCGCCCGCGGTCCAGGGTCAGGTGCTTCTCGATGATCGCGGCGCCGAGTGCGGTCGCGGCGACCGGCAGCTCGATGCCGGGCGTGTGGTCGGACCAGCCGGTCGGCAGCCCGAACGCCTCGCGCATCGTGGCCATCGCCGCGAGGTTCGCATCCGCGGGCGCGGCCGGGTAGCCGAGACGCAATGGAGCAGCGCCAGCCGCGCGATCGCCGGTGGCACGGATCGCGTCGACGGCCGCCGCCACCTCGACCATCGTGGCCATCCCGGTCGAGACGATCATCGGGCGGCCACGGCGGGCGAGGCCGATGAGGAACGGCAGGTTGGTCAGTTCGCCCGAACCGACCTTGAAGGCGGGCACGTCGAGCCGGTCGAGGAGGTCGGCCGAGGCCTCGTCGAACGGCGTCGAGAGGAACACGATGCCGCGCTCGGCGGCGTGCGCCTGCAGGCCGGCCCAGGCATCGGTGGGCAGCGCGAGCCGGGCCAGCATCGCCCGCTGGTCGTCGCCGCCGTCGCGCTCGCGCTGGTAGGCCGCGGTCGGGGCCGTGGCCGAGGCGAGGGCATCGGGCACGAAGGTCTGGAACTTGACGGCGCTCGCGCCGGCGTCGGCCGCGGCGTCGATCAGGCGATGCGCCATCGTCGACGTCGCCGTCGTGATTGACGCCCGCCTCGGCGATCACGAAGACGCGATCGAGCCCGATCTCCTGGTCCCCGATGCGGAACGGCGGGACGTCGCGGGCTCGCAGGTGCGCGGCGGCGATGTCGAGGTCCTCGGGTTCGTCGATGTCGATGGCGCGGTCGGCCGGCACATCGACACCGAGCGTCACGCCCGGCTCGACGAACCGCCGGGCGGCCCGGAGGGCGTCGGGGCTCGTGACGTAGAAGCCGCCGGTCAGCAGGTGGCCCGCCTCGACCGCGGATCGGGAGCGCATGCAGCGAGCCGTCGTCGTCGCGTCGCTGATGCCAGGCGACCGGATGGGACGCCGTGACGCTCGTCACGGATCGGCCGGTGCGGCGAGCGAGCTCGATCGCCCCGCCGAGGGCCGCGGGGTCGGTCGAGCGGGGACGTGGGCTGGACGAGCACGAGCAGGTCGATGTCGTGGCCGGCCCGGGCGAGCACCTCGAGCGCGTGAAGGGCGACGGCGCACCGAGGTGGCCGTCGTCCGTGGCGAGCTCCGGCGGCCGATCGAGTACGGCCGCGCCCCAAGCCTCGGCCTGCGCGGCGATGGCCTGGTCGTCGGTGGAGCAGACGACGAGGTCGCCGTCCGTGGCAGCGGCCCGCGCGATCCGCGCGGCCCAGCCCACGAGCGGGATCCCAGCGAGGTGCCGGACGTTCTTGCCCGGGACGCGCCGGCTGCCGCCGCGAGCCGGGATGAGGAACAGCGTGCGGCCGCTCATGCGAGCCACGCCAGCAGCTCGTCGCGGAGGCGCTCGCTCGCAGAGCCCGTCGCGGAAATGCTGGGCCAGGAACGCCGCGCGGGCGGCCGGCGTGATGGCGTCGGGCCGGTCGAGCGCCGTGAGGAAGACGAACCAGTCTCGGACCGGCACCGCCACACCCGCCTCGACGTACCCGAGCAGATCGGACGACGCGAGGGTGTCGGCCAGGAGGTTGGGCGTCCCGGCGGCGACGGCCTCGGTGAGGACCGTGGAATGGATGCCGAGGTGCGCGTCCGCGGACCGCAGGAGGCGGTACAGGTCGATGTGCTGGACGACCGTCACGGGCGGCGGCTCGAACCCGCGAGCCGCGGCCAGACCCCGGACGAGCGCTTCGTATGGCCCGCGGTCCTTCTCACCCGGGTGGTGCTTGACGACGAGGTGGACGTCGGGCCAGGCACGGTCCAGCAGTCGGTCAAGGGCGTACGGGATGTGGAACCGGCGGTACGTCGGCCCGTAGGTGCCGGACAGCACGACCATCCGTTCGCCGGGCCGAACACCAAGCTCGGCCCGGAGGGCCGCGGCGTCCGGCTCCGGAGCCCCCTCGACGAGGTCGAGGCGCGGCGAGCCCGAGACGCGCACCTCCTCGTCGCGGTAAACGCTGCTCTCGACCAGGACGTCACGCTCCCACGGCCCGAACACGTACGTCCGATCCGGCAGAGCCAGGCTCGGAGGTCGATCGCGATGGACGTAGCCGTTGTGGCAGCGGTAGATCATCCCGTGCTGGATCGCGACGACCTTGATGCCCTCGGCCCGCGCCGCGGTCAGCCAGTCCTGCCGGTGGTACTCGTCGGCGAGGAGCACGCCTGTCGGTCGGAGGCGCCGGAGGAGGGCGCGGATGTTCGTGACCGCGCGGACCTTGGCGGGCATCCAGCGGGCGGCGAGTTCCGCGACCCGACCGACCAGCGCGGGGCCCAGGTCCACGCCGTGCACGATGACCGGCGTCGGGATCTCGCGGACGGCGGCGACCCACGGTTCCGCCGGGCCGGTGTCGGAGCCACCGCCACCCTCCGCTTCCCCGGCGCGCCAGATCGCCGACGAGGGCAGGAGGCGCGCCCCGTCCGGTGCCGTGAGTCGGTCCCACCAGACGTCGTCGTCGACGCGCGCCTTGAGATCGATCTCGATGGGCTCGAGGGCGGTGCCGCGGAGCGCATCGACGACCGGGGAGAGGTACGGGTTGACGTCACGTGGCCCGTCGGCGGTCTCGACGCGCTGGCGCGTGTGTTCGAGGACCACCAGCAGGCGACCGGACTCGCCGGCGAGGGCCTCGAGGCGCTCGGTCATCGCGCGGCGACGGGCCGGGATGCCGGTGGGGGTCGGTCGCGGGGGCGTCGCTGCCCCCGACGAGCCGGCGGAGCTTGCCGAGACCGCGGCGCGTGACGGCGGCCAGGTCCGACCGGGCGGCCGCCGTCGCCGCGGTGGGCGGCTGGGCGGCGTGACCGGAGGCGTCGGCCTCGGCGATCACCGGCGCGTCGATCTCGAGCCCGTCGCGCGCGGCGATGAGCCGCGCGGCCTCGATGACCACGTCGTCCGTCCCGGGCTCGCACACGATCCTGGCCGGCGTGACATCGCGGACCAGCTCGTCGACGATCGCGGTCCACAGGATCCGTTGCTGGAACCAGACCCAGACCGAGAGCCGCAGGTAGAACCACATCGAGGTGCCATCGACGAGCAGCTTGTCGACGATGCCGGAGGCGCTCGCCCAGGCATCGAGCCGCTCGGCGGTCTCGGCGATCAGGTCGCGCCGCTCGAGCAGTCGCCCGCCCACGCCCCGGATGCCGATGAGCTGTCCGTCGCGTGCCGGCTCCCCGGTCGGGGTCCACGTGCTGTCCAGCACGACCGTGACCGTGCCCGCGTCGGGCGCGACGACCGGCGCCTCCGGCACGAAGCGCAGCGTCGCGGCCCGGGTCGTCTGGCATGCGGCCGAGGATATCGACTCGGGGGCGGCAGCGCGACGGCCGCGCTATCCTGCGGTCGATGGTGACGCTGAAGAGCCGGCTCGGCGATTGGGAGTTGCCGAGCGTCCACGCGTGGTCCGAGCGTGAACTGCTCATCCGGGCACCGGTCGACCAGATCATCGAGCCGACGACCAAGGTCGCGACGATCGGCTCGTGCTTCGCGTCGGAGCTCGCCTCGATGATGGGCAAGGTCGGCATCGTGGGCGGGATGCACCCGGGCGGGTTGTTCTACTCGACCACGACGATCCGCCAGGAGCTGGACCGGCTGGCCGGCGGGTGGCCGGAGCGTGCTGCGGAGCCGGTATGGGCCGTGCCTGGCGGGTTCGTGGACCCGTTCCGCGACTACTCCACGACCCACCCCGACGAGGCGACCTTGCTGGCGGAGCGCGCAGCCGCGGATGCCGGGGCCGACGCCCTGTTCCGAGACGCCAAGGTGGTGGTCGCGACGCTCGGCCTGATCGAGACGTTCCGGAACCCGTCGACCGGCAACACCTACCGGCAGATCCCGCATCCCTCGGTCTACCCGACGCTGGGGGCCGAGTTCCACCGGCTGACCGTGGCGGACATGCTGGCGGACCTCGAGCGGATCCGCGCCGTGGTGCGCGACACGCTGGGTGCCACGCTCGTGCTGACGACCTCGCCCGTGCCGCTCCACACGACGTTCACCGAGCACGACGTGCGGGTCGCCAACACCGAGTCCAAGAGCCGGATCCGCGCGGCGGTGTCCGAATTCGTGGATCGGCACCCCGACGTCCGGTACTTCCACTCGTACGAGATGGTCGTCACGGCCGAGCGCCAGAGCGACTACTTCCGCGAGGACGGCCGCCACGTCCACCGCCACGCGGTGAAGTACATCGTGTCGGAGTTCCTGCGCCTGTACGGCGATCCGTCACTCCAGATGACCGATGTCGACGCCTCGTGGCTCACCCCGATCGAGAAGACGGCCGCGACCGTCGGCCCGCAACCCGCCGCCCCGAAGCCGCCGCGGCCACCGGTCTCCCTCCCCCGACGCGTGGCCCGCAAGGTCCGCCGCGAGGTGCGGTCAGCGCTGGGTCGCGCGTAAACGGCGAGTAGAGACCTCAGGCGGCCGGCGCGATTCCCGCAGCCGCGCAGCGCCGGATGTACAACTGTCGAACGAAGTCGTGCTCCCCAACGCTAAGGACGAGGGTCGCCAGCCGACGCTTGCCGAGCCGGCGATCGAGCATCGCGAAGCGCACGGACCAGGGCGTCGTCCGAAGCCAATGCCTGCTCGACCGTCAGGCTGGGGTACTCCTCGACGGCATCGGTGAATTGCCAGAGCGCAAACTCGCCCTCGCGGTTGGTGATGACCTCGGACAGATCCCATGCTTCATCGAGGCCCTCACCGACGGCCTGGAGTTCCTCCGAAAGCGGATACTTCCGATTGAAGTACGGGAGCGTCTCGAAGCTCGCGATCTGCTCGCCGTCCCACGTGATCCATCCGCGCCCTTCGCTGTCGTGCGTGTGGCGGTAGCGGGCCACGTAGAGTCGGGCGCGGCCCTTCACGGCCGGAGCCCAAAGAGCCTCGACCCGTGCACGGGCGGCGGTCCAACGCATGTTCACGTCGCGATGATGCGTTGGTGAGGGCTGCTTGTCGACTAGGTTCCTCGCGACGGCCGACCGCGACTCACAGTCGCGAAACCAGAGCGTAGGATCCGATTCGATCGCGCCCGGGCCGATCCCGCGACTACCAGTCGCGAAACGGTGGGGAACGGGCGGGTCGGGCCGGCTTGGGCCCGAATACGCGTTTGCCAGTCGCGCGGTGCCGCCATGGCGTGGTCCTAGCGCCGGTGGTGCTCTAGCCGCGGATCAGGCGCTCCACGAGGGCGAGGTAGCCCATCGCCTCGTGCTCCCAGGAGCCGGCCTTCACGATCTCTGCCGTGTGGGCGACGGCCGCTTCGCGGGCGATCGGGTCGTCGGCGAAGGCGAGGATCGCGTCGGCCATCGCGGCCGGGTCGCCGGGCGTGTAGGTCGCGACCGTGCCCGCGGGGAACGTGGCCTCGACCATCGGCAGGCGTGACGCGACGACCGGCTTGCCCATCGCGCCGTACTCGAACACCTTCGTCGAGAGGCTCATGTCGGTGAACTGGTCGTGCCGGGTGGGCGCCAGGCCGATGTCCGCGGCCGCGACGCGGGCGGGCACGTCCTCGATCGGGATGCGGCCGTGGAAGGTGATCGCGGTCCGCGACACCCAGGGACGCCGCCTGCGACCGGAGAGCCGGCTCGGAATCGCCGCGGCCGTAGATCTCGAGGCGCGACGTCGAGATCGGGCCGCTCCGAGGCGATCCGGGCGACCGCCGCGACCGCGACGTCGAGCTCGTATGTCGGGGTGAGCGCCCCGGTGTACACGAGCCGCAATCGACCGTCCTCGCGGAACGCGCGTCGCGGGTACGCCCCGGCGTCGAACCGGGCGAGCGACGGGCTGTTGACCACGACCTCGACCTTGGCCGCCGGCACGCCCAGGCGCACCAGTCGGTCGCGCATCGGCCGGTTGACCGTGATCGTCGCCGTCGAGACGGCCACGGACAGCCGCTCCTGCAGCACGAGCAATCGGTGGACGATCGGATTCGACGCCCGCGGGAACCGGCTCCGGAAGAACTCGGGCATCGCCTCGTGGAGGTCAAGCAGCACCGGCACGCCGACGAGCCGCAGCGGCAGGGCGGCGAACACGAGGAAGTCCGGCAGCGAATGGACCTGGACGAGCGCGAACCGCTCCCGTCGATGGAGCGCGCACCGCCGCGACCATGGCCCGCAGGAGGAACGATAGGTACTCGCGCAGGTACACGCCGAGACTCGCCCCCTGGTGCCGCTGCACATCGAGGTGCTGGACGCGGACACCGGCGACATCGGACGTGGCCGGCCCGCCGGGGGCACGCAACCCGAGCACCACGACCGGGCGCCCGGCACCGACCAGCGACTCCGCCTCGCGCCGGACGCGCGGGTCCTCCTCGTAGTAGCTGTGGACGATCATCAGGACCGGCCGCCGCGCGCCGGTTCGGGTCGTCACGCCCGGGCTGACCAGCCGGCCCCCAGCCGCAGGACCTGGCGCTCGCGCGTCGATCGACCGGCGCGAGCTGTCGACGGTGTCGACGACGAGGTCGGCGCGGTCGTACACGCGCCCCCCAGTCGATGTCCTTGTGGGCCGTCACGACGACGATGGCGTCCGCCCATTCCAGGAGCGGCTCGAGCGCGGTCTCCTCGCGCACGACCCCGGCCCCGTCCGTGAACGACTCGCACGTGCGGATCGTGGAACCGGACCTCGGCGCCGCGCTCGGCGATCCCGGCGATGACGTCGGCGGCCGGCGAGTTGCGCGCATCCCGGACGTTCGGCTTGAAGGCCACGCCGAGCACACCGACCTTCGCGCCCTTGAGCGCCTTGCTCCGGTCGTTGAGCGCCTCGGCGACGAGATCGACGACGTGGCGCGGCATCGCGAAGTTGATGTCGCCGGCCAGCTCGATGAAGCGATCGATGAAGTCGAACTCGCGCGCCCGCCAGGCGAGGTAGTACGGATCGACCGGGATGCAGTGGCCGCCGACGCCCGGCCCGGGCGTGAACTTCATGAACCCGAACGGCTTGGTGGCCGCCGCGTCGATGACCTCCCAGACATCGAGGCCCATCCGCTCGCACAGCAGCGCGAGGTTGTTCACGAACGCGATGTTGATGTTGCGGAACACGTTCTCGAGGAGCTTCGCGAGCTCCGCGGCGTCGGGCGAACTGAGCTCGATGACCGCGTCGTTGATGTTCCGCAGGAGCGTGGCCGCGCGCCTGGTAGCCGCCGGGGTCGTCGCGCCGACGAGACGCGGGACGCCCTTGCTGGCACTGGCCGGGTCGCCGGGGTTGACCCGCTCGGGGGCGAAGGCGAGGTCGAAGTCGGTGCCGGCCTTGAGACCCGTGCGCTCCAGGACCTCGCGGAACGGGCCGGTCGTCGTGCCCGGGAACGTCGTCGACTGGAGGATCGACGAGCTGGCCCGTGCGCAGGCCGGTCGCGGATCGATCTCGGCGGCGCGCAGGACCGGGTCGAGGTCCGGGTCCTTGGTCGCTCGTGATCGGCGTCGGGACGCAGACGAAGATCGCGTCGGCCGCCCCGAGGTCCGCCTCGTCGGGCGAGATCACGCGGAGGCCGCTTCTCGAGAGCGCTCACCAGGCGCTCGTCCGTGACGTCGTCGATCGGCGAGGTGCCGGCCTTCAGTTCCGCGATGCGGCCCGCATAGGCGTCGATGCCGTCGACGTCGAGGCCCGCCTCCACGAACGCGATCGCCAGCGGCAGGCCGACGTAGCCGAGGCCGATCACGGCCACTCGACGGTCTTGCGTCACGATCCCTCCGATGCCTCCCGATTGGTCGCGGCAGAGGATACCGGCGATGACGAGGTGCTGCCGCTCGCGCGAGGGGTCGTCCTGCCGAGGTGCTACCCTTCGCGGCGATGTCCGCCACCAGTGAGGCCCCTGCCGCATTCCGGCACGCCGCGGCCCGACCTGGGCCCCTGCGCCTCATCTCCGAAGCCATCGAGGACATCCGCTCCCGACGTCGTCTGGTCCGCTATCTCGTCCAGGCCGACATCAAGAAGAAGGGCGCGGACACCCTCCTGGGCAACCTCTGGTGGGTCCTGGACCCACTGCTCCAGATGGCTGTGTACGTCGTCTTCGTGTCGTTGATCCTCAACGTCGATACGCCCGACTACCCGCTCTTCATCCTGTCGGCGATCCTGCCCTGGAAGTGGTTCACCTCGAGCGTCACCGACGCGGCGGGGTCCGTGGTCAGCCAGGAGAAGCTGATCAAGCAGATCCAGTTCCCCAAGATCGTGCTGCCTGTGGCGGCCACCACGGCCGGGGTCGTGGGCTTCGCGTTCGGGCTCATCCCGCTCGCCGGGATCATGCTGCTGTACCCGGATCGCATCTCGGCGTACCTCCTGCTCATCCCGGTCATCGGTGTGGTGCAATACGTGTTCACGCTGGCCATGGCCTTTCTCGTGAGTGCGACCAACGTGTTCTTCCGTGACCTCGGGAACGTGCTCCGGCACGTGCTTCGACTGTGGTTCTACCTCTCCCCCGCCCTGTACAGCATGGCCGTGCTGGATGCCAGCAACACCTTCCAGGAGAATCCGCTGCTCCGGACCCTGGCGCACGCCAACCCGTTCGCGGTCCTGTTCGAGGCGTATCGCGCGGTGATCTACGGCCAGCCCTTGAGCCCCCCGCACGCGCCCGATTGGGTGGCGCTCCTGGCGCTCCTCGGAGCCAGCGCGGTGCTGCTCGCGATCGGTACGTACGTGTTCAAGCGCCTCGAGCCGATGTACGCCAAGGTCCTGTAGTCGATGGCCGTCACGACCCCGCCCCCGGTCTCCGCATCGAGCCCGCATGCGATCGATGCCGACAACCTCGGCGTCCGCTACTCGCTGCGCTTCACCAAGAAGACGACGCTTCGCCAGTCGCTCGGTCAGATGTTCTCGCGCGACCGGTCGGAGCCGTTCTGGGCGCTGCGTAACGTCTCGTTCGGGCTGGTTCACGGCGAGTCGCTCGCGGTCATCGGTCCGAACGGCGCCGGCAAGTCGACCCTGCTCCAGGTGCTCGCCGGGATCATCCTGCCGTCGGAGGGCTCGGTCGAGGTCAGCGGCCACGTATCGAGCCTCCTGACCCTGGGCGCGGGCTTCGACCAGGACCTGAGCGGTCGCGAGAACATCCTGCTGGCGGGTGCCTTCATGGGCCTCGACGACACGCTGGTGCGCGAGCTGCTGCCCTCGATCGTCGAGTACGCCGACCTCGGCCAGTTCATCGACACGCCGATCAAGACGTACTCGTCGGGGATGCGGGCGCGACTCGGGTTCGCCATCGCGACGTCGGTCGATCCGGACATCCTGCTGCTCGACGAGGTGCTCGCGACCGGGGACGCCGAGTTCCGGGCGAAGTCGAAGACCCGGGTGATCGAGCTCGTGAAGGCCGCCAAGGGGATCGTGCTCGTCACCCACGACATGCTCTGGGTCGAGGAGTACTGCAACCGGGCCGTGCTGCTCGAGAAGGGGCGCGTGGTCGTCGAGGGCAACCCGGCCGAGGTCGTGCGGACGCACATCGAACGGTCCGCGGCCCGCAAGGCCGATCGGGCCGCGCGCCTCGGCGCCGGGCTCTGAGCGGCGGCGGCCAGATGCCGTGACCACGGTGCGCGAGGTCGCCGCGACCCTCGAACGCCGGCTGGCCCGGCTGCGGGGCACGGTCCGCGCGGCCGAGGCGGCGCTCGCCGCCCGTGACGCCGACCAGGCGATCGCTCTCACCGACGCGACGATCCGCGACCATCCTGGGGATCGGGCCGTGCTCGCCATCCGACGCGCAGCGTTCGCGATGCGCGGCGAGCAGGTGGCCGTGGCCGCGACGATCGCGGCAATGCGCCGGACCGGAGGCGGCGACGCCCTGGCGGACTCCGAACGGCGCCTGCACGGCGACCTCGCCGAGACCGATCCCCGCTGGCGTCCGCGTCTCCCGGGGCCTCGGCGCCCCATCGAGCCGCGCTCGGACCGCGTGGTCCTCCACCTGCTCAAGGAGTCGCTGCCGCAGCGGCAGTCGGGGTTCACGATGCGCAGCCACAACAACCTGCTCGCGCAACTAGCTGCCGGCTGGGATCCGGTCGTCGCGACGGCCCTCGGGTTCCCGCGCGGGATCGGCCGCTGGGTGTCGGCCACCGAGAAGGTCGACGGCATCCACCATCACCGCCTGGACCTTGGTTCGGGCTATCCATCAGACGGGCCGGTCGACACCTACCTCGAGGACTATGCCTGGCGGGCCGGGGCCGTCGCCCGGGAGGAACGGCCTGCCATCATCCACGCGTCGTCGGGTGGCCGCGGGTACGAATCCGCGCTCGTCGGCCTGGCCATCGGGGAGCATCTGGACCTGCCGGTCGTCTACGAGGTGCGCTCGCTGTTCGATGCCCCTGCGCCGGGCGCCGACGGCTCGGCCTCCGATGCCACGTCCAGGCGCGAGCGCCTGCGGCGGCGGAACGCGACCGAGGTTCGTTGCATGCTCGCGGCCGACGCGATCGTGACCCTGGCCGAGACCATGAAGGCCGACATCGTGGCGCGTGGGGTGCCGGCCGAGCGCGTCTTCATCGTGCCCAACGGCGTGGATCCCGTGGCCTTTCAGCCGCGGGCCGCCGATCCCGCGCTACGTGCGCGATACGGCCTGGGCGACCGATTCGTCATCGGCTATGTCAGCAACCTGGACCATCCGCGCGAAGGGCACGAGACTCTGATCCGGGCGACCGCGATCCTCGCCGCGGACGATCGGGACGTCGCCTGCCTGATCGTCGGGGAGGGTCGGCATCGCGCGACGTTGGAATCGATCGCGGCCGAATCCGGTGCCGCGGACCGCCTGATCTTCACTGGGGCCGTGCCGCACGACGAGGTCCCCGCGATGTACGCGCTGCTCGACGCGTTCGTCGTCCCGCGGCGCGACGAGCGGGCCGCGCGGCTGGTCACCCCGCTCAAGCCGTTCGAGGCCATGGCGATGGCCCGCCCCCTCATCGTGTCGGACCTGCCGGCCCTCACCGAGGTGGCACCCGACGGCGAGCGGTCGCTGACGTACCCGGCCGAGGATGCTGCGGCCCTGGCGGAGGCCGTGGAACGGCTCATGGACGATCCGGACCTCGCCGCGCGGCTCGGGGAGGCGGGGCGCGACTGGGTCACGCGGGAACGGACATGGGCGTCTAACGGCCCGCGCTGGACCGAGGTCTACGAGTCCGTGTTGGCCGGTCGCCAGCGCGGGCCTGTGTCCGGGAGCGCGTCGTGAACCTCGTGCGGCGCGGCGTGGCCGCGGATCCGGCGGCGGCGGCCCTCGCGGCGGCGGCCGCGCTCCGGTCACTCGAGGCGGCCGGAGTCGAGGCGCCAGCCGTCTGGATCGCCCGTGGCGCGAAGTTCGATTCGACCGCGGCCTGGGACCACGGCATCGCCCTGGTCCGTGTCGCGACCACGGACTGCGTGGCGGCGGCCCAGGAGGTCGTCCGGGCGGTCGGCGTCCGCGTCGTCCTGGCGGCATCGGATCTCGGCAACGTCGGGCCCCCGCGCGGCGATGGTGCGCGACTGGGCGCGCGGTACGAATTCGGCCTGTGGCCCGATGAGACCGTTGGTGTCGTGCTCGGTGCCGACCGTGACCCGGCAGGCCTGACGGTCCGGCTGGACGCCTTCGATGAGCGGCTCGCCACCGATCCGGCCACGCCCCGCCGGTTCGTCCTGGCCGGCCTGGCCCGCCACGGCCCCGCGTTGTCCGAACCGATGCTGCGGGCCATCCTGCACCCGCTCGTCCTCGTGGAGGTCAGCCGGTCCGACGAGGCCACGATGGCCCTCATCCGTGCGGCCGCCGATGTCGTGACGCCGGCGGCGTAACCGCCGACGCGGCCCGCGGTGCCCGTCATCAGCGGGTTCCGGGCGCGACCATGGCCCAACGGTCCTTGGCTCTACTCCGACCGTTCGCGACTCCACGGGGAGGCGGCGTCTCGGCGGGAGGCGATCCAGCCCTCGGGGAGATTTGCCACGCCGCGGAGCGTCGGGTCCAGGCGCAGCGCCGTGCCGAGGCCGATGATCCGGCCCTCGGCTTCATCGACCTCGTTGCCGTCCAGGAACTGCCAGCCGCCATCGTCCGCGTCGTGGGACACGATGAGGATCGGGGCTCCTTCGAGAACGGCACGGACGGTGATGCTCGCGGTGTTCGGCGGCTGGTCGAACGGCCAGTCGGGTTCGCGTTCGGGTTCGGCCATCAGGCTCGGCCGCCCGGCCCGACGACCGATGCGATCAGGTCGCGATACGCCGCCGCGGCGATCGGCCAGCTGTAGCGCTCGCGGGCGGTCGTCCGGATGCGATCCCGCCACGCGGCGCGCTCCTCGGCCGGGATATCGAGGATCTCGCGGATCGCAGCGGCGATATCGGCCGGCTCCATCGACGCCGCCACGCGGCCGAGATCCTCTCGGTGGAGCAGCTCCTCCATCGTCGGCAGGTCAGGTCCGAGGACCATGGGCGTACCCGCGGTCATCGCCTCGAGGAATTTGTTCGGTGTCGTGTAGCGCTGGTTGAACGACAGGGGCGGGAGCGTGCACAGGGCCACGTCGGCCGAGGCGACCCACGAGGGGAGCTCGTCCGGGTGCACCGCGGGCAGCGTGAAGTGGCGGCCCGCAAAGCGCGGATCCTTGTCGCGCGCCACGCTTCGCTCCCAGCCGCGACCAAAGCCGAGGATGACGAGCGCCGCGTCCGGCACGGTCAGCACGGCCTCCGCGGCCTGGTCCAGACCGACATGCGGCCCCAGCCGGCCCCAGAACAGGCAGATCCGGGTCGAGGCCGGCAGTCCGGTGGCCTCACGGATCCGGTCGGGCGGGGACGCACCTGGCGGCGGCATCCACGGCTCGGGGTAGTTCGGCACGACCGTGGGCCGACGCGCCAGGCTCCAGCGGGCGACCGCCTTGTCGGCGAAGACCTCGTTCACGGTCGAGTGGGCGTCCGCTGCGCGCGCCCACCGGCGCTCGCGACGATCCAGCATCCGGCGGATCAAGGGCGGGATGCCGAGCACGTTGTTCGACTCCATGGTGATGTCGATCACATCGAGGATCACCTTCGACGACCGGCCAGCCCTACGATCGCGGCGCCGGGCAGCGATCGCCGCCGCGATCGGCAGGGTCCCGCACGAGTGGTACAGGTCCGCCGGCGGAAGCTCGGTCGAGAGCGTCTTCCACCAACCCCGGACCGTGTGTGGCCACAGGAACCACGATACGAACCGCGCCCGGAGCGTGCGCAGGACCCGCGTCGTGATCGGCGGCGGCTTCGCCGGTGTCGACGGCGGCGGCGCCCATCGATACGTCGCGGCCATCGACGCGAAGATCCCGCTCGGCGGGTAGCGGCGGATCACGAGATCGCCGTCGCGCTGCTCGAGCGGGGCGTTGGCCTCCGTCGTGGCCGCGATCTCGACGTCGTAGCCCGCCTCGGTCAGCGTCCGGCCGATCCGGATCGCCCGCGAGTACGGGTTAGCGGGGTTCCCGACGAGGATCACGGCACGCGGGCGCCGGGCGGCGCGGTCCGGGCTGGGCGAGCTCACCACCGCTTCCCGGTCAGCTCGGTGTAGAGGTCGAGGAGCTTTTCGACCTGGGTCTCCCAGTTGTACCGATCGTGGGCCGCGGCGAGACACCGGTCCCGCCACGCCTGCCAGTCCGCGTCGGAGAGCGAGGTGATATCCCGGATCGCGGCCGCGATCGCCGGTACGTCGGTCGGGTCGACCAGGATGGCCGAGCCCGCATCCCGGACGATGGCGCTCATCCCGGGGAGATCCGAGACGACCCCCGGGACGCCCGCGGCCATCGCCTCGAACAGCTTGTTCGGCGTCGTCAATCGATGGTTGAGGGTGTCGCCCTGGATCGGCATGGCGGCGACGTCCGCGGCGGCCACCCAGTCGTGCAACTCCGCGGGCGGCACGGCGGGCGTCACCCGGACCCGCCCACCGATGGCCGGGTCCGTCTCCCAGGCGCGAAGCGTCGGTTCGAGGATGCCGTAGCCCATCAGCACAAGCGTGGCGTCCGGCACGTCCCGGATGGCCTCGACGAGCTGCTCGATGCCACGCCATGGGAAGAGACCGCCGTGGTAGAGCACGACCTTGTGGTGCGCCGGCAGGGCCAGCAGGTCGTGGAACCGCCGCTCCTTCGGCGACCGCGGCGTGAACCGGTACGAGCAGTTCATGACCACGAGCGGCCGCTCGATCGGCCAGCGCGCGGCAAGCACGTCCGCGTAGGAGTCATTCACCGAGATCACCCGGGTCGAAGCCATCGCCCAGCCCTGTTCCGTCCGGCCGAACAGCCACCGAGCCGGCCTGCCCATCCGCGCCAGGTTCCGGGCGTCGAGGTGGATGTCGCGCGCGTCGTAGACGACCGGGATGTCGTCGCGCTTGCCGACGCTGAGCGCCACCGGGATCCCCATGAACGCCATCCCGTGGACGAGGTCGCCGTGCGGCGCGGCGCGCTTCGCGTTCTTGCGGTGCGAGCGGATCTGGAGCGGGATCGCGACCCGGCGGTACAGGCCCATCCAGGCACGAACGTAGACCGGCACGCGGCGGGCCGTTTCGGCCGGGGAGTCGGTCACGCCTTTCGCGGTCGAGGCGGCGCCGGTCGCCCCGGAGCCAGGCGGTGGCGGCGCACCCGCGGCGCCGTCCCGGGGCGTGCCGGGCGGCTGGTACGGCCGCCTTGAGACGATCGACTCCAGCCGGCGCACGAGCACGCGCGCCCCGCGGACCAGCGGTCGCAGCGGCATGCCGTCCTCGGCGGATGCCAGCACGCGGATGAGCGTGAACCCGGCGGGATGCTCCTCGCGCCACGGCAGCCCGGCCCGGTGCCGCGCGACGACCGTGACGGTGTGCCCCCGGGCGACGCACGTCGTCGCGATCCGGTAGGTCCGCGAGTCGAACTCGCCGGTCGAGGGCAGCATCAGGATCAGGTGCTGCGGGACGACGTCGCCCGGCGGTGCCGGCGCGCTCGCTGTCGGGATCACGGTCGTCTCGGTCATGCCAGCAACCGTGCGATCGATTCCGTCGCGCCGTCGGTCTCGATCGTGCGCTCCCGCGCGCGCCGTCGCGCATCCGCGGGCGCCCGGTCCGGCGGCGCGAATCGATCGAGCGCGTCGCGGGCCTGCGAAGCGTCGAGGCTGACGAGGACCGAGGTGGCCGCCTCGCCCTCGGTCGTCTCGACCCATTCGGTCGTGCTGCGCAACACGAGACAGGGCGTGCCGAGCCAGGCGGCCTCGCGCTGGACACCGCCCGAGTCGGTCAGCACGGCCGCCGCATGGAGCTGGGCCGCCAGGGAACTGCGGTACCCAAGCGGCTCGACGATCGTGACCTCCGGTCCGGGGCGCACGCCGAGGGCGTCCATGGCCGCCAGCGTCCCGGGATGCAGGGCGAGCACGACCGGGCGATCGGCACGGGCCACCGCGTCCAGCACCCCGACCCAGCCGCGGATCGTGTCCGGCGCGCGGTTCTCGGCACGGTGGATCGTCGCGAACAGGAACTCGCCGGTCCGCAGCCCGCCACCGGCCACGCCCGCCAGCGCGTCCTCGTCCCGGATCGCGTCGACGGTCCGGGCCGCGAGGTCGCGCATGACGTCGCCGACGAGATGGACCGCGCCCTCGACCCCTTCGAGCTCCAGGTTCGTCACGGCGGCCGTCGTGGGCGCGAAGCACCACGCCGCGAGGTGGTCGGTCACGATGCGGTTCACCTCCTCCGGCATCCCCCGGTCGAACGAGCGCAACCCGGCCTCGACGTGCGCCACCGGCACGCCCAGTTTGGCGGCCGCAAGGGCCGCGGCGAGGGTCGAGTTCGTGTCGCCGTAGACGACGACCGCGTCCGGTGCCACGGCCCGCAGCGCGCCCTCCAGCGCGATGAGCATCCGGCCCGTCTGCTCCGCCGCCGTCCCGCCACCGATCCCCAGCGCCAGGTCCGGTGCCCGCAATCCCAGGTCGCGAAAGAACACGCCCGCCATCCCGTCGTCCCAGTGCTGCCCGGTATCGATGAAGACCTCCTCGTGCCGCTCGCGCAGCGCCGGCTGGAGAGCCGCGGCCTTGATGAGCTGCGGTCGGGTGCCGACCACGTTCGCCAGCCGCATCAGGCGGCGGAGCCGGCGGCGCGAACCGCCAGCCAGGCGACGATCTCGGCCGCGATCCGCTCCCCGGCGTGACCGTCCCACAACGGCGGTCGCGGGCCGGTGGGGCGTTCCGGACCGGCGAGGATCTCACGAGCGGCCGCCACGACCGCTCCGGGCGCGACCAGCCGGTTCGTGCCGTGGCTGATCGTGATGGGACGCTCCGTGTTGGGCCGCATCGTCAGGCACGGGACGTCGAGGATCGTGGTCTCCTCCTGGATCCCGCCGGAATCGGTGAGGACGAGTCGGGCGCCCGCGACGAGCGACAGGAACGCGACATACCCGAGCGGCTCGACGATCCGGAGTCGATCGCCGTCGCGCAGGCCGGCCGCCTCCAGCGTCGCCCGCCCGCGCGGGTGCAGCGGGATCACGAGCGGCAGCAGCGCCGACAGGCCGTCCAATGCCGCGACGACCGCCCGGGCGCTCGCCTCGTCGTCGACGTTCGAGGGCCGGTGCAGCGTCACGACACCATAGGTCTCGGGCAGGCCGAGCCGTTCGCGTTCCGCCGTCGGGTCGAAGCGCGCCCGCTGCGCGAGCAGCGTGTCGATCATCGGGTTGCCGACGAACCGGATCCGCTCGGCCGGCACGCCGTTCGCGAGGAGCAGTCCCTCCGCCTCCGGGCTCGTGGTGAACAGCAGCTCGGCCAGCAGGTCGCTGACGACCCGATTGATCTCCTCCGGCATCGAGCGATCGAACGAGCGCAGGCCGGCCTCGACATGCGCCGAGGGCACGCCCAGCTTGGCCGCCACGAGGCTCGCGGCGAGCGTGCTGTTGACGTCGCCGTACACGACGACGAGTACCGGCCGATCGGCGGTCCACTCCCGCTCCAGGCCGGTCATCGCCGCCGCGGTCTGCTCGCCGTGCGTCCCCGAGCCGACGCCGAGGTTCACATCGGGCGTCGGTATCTCGAGGTCGCGGAAGAACACGTCGGACATGCGATCGTCGTAATGCTGGCCGGTATGGACGATGCGCTGTGGCACGCCGCGCTCGCGGAGCGCCCGGATGACCGGCGCCGCCTTGATGAAATTGGGGCGAGCGCCGATGACGTGGGCGAGGTGATGGGGCATCGGCCCAAGTATGAACGAGTGTCCCGTCACCTATCCTTCGCCGGTATGCCGGAGCTACGCTCGGCGATCCGCCGATTGCTGCGCGGCGGTGGCGCCATCGATGACGACGTGGCGGGTGCGCCACGCCCGAAGCGGCGCTACCTGGCCGACGCTTCCGAAGGCATCGAGCGCGTGCGCGCCGCCGGCCACGACCGACCGATGGTCCTCGCGACGTGGCCGCACGATCGCGACAACCCGTTCCAGGCGTTGCTGACGAGCCGGGTCGCGGAGTTCGGGATCGTGCCGGTCGGGATGGACCGCCTGGCCGACCTCGACGATCCGGTCGCCTTGCCGGCACTGGTCGGGTTGCGGACCGACGGTGTGGAGGTCGTGCTCCACCTGCACTGGCTGGCGAGAGTGCTGCGCGGCGTCGAGTCCGATGCCGAGGGGCGCTCGCGGGTGGCGTCCTTCCTGGGGGCGCTCGACGCGTTCCTCGCGGCGGGCGGGCGGGTCGTGTGGACGGTGCACAACGTCCTGCCGCACGACACGAAGTTCCCGGCCCTCGACCTGGAGCTGCGGCGGGGCGTGGTGGCCCGCGCAGACATCGTGCACGTGCTGTCGGCCGGGACGGTGGCGGCCGCCGCGCCGTCGTATGAGATCCCGGCCTCGAAGGTGCTGCACGTGCCGCACCCGGCGTACCTCGGCGTCTACCCGGACGACGTCTCGGACGCCGACGCGCGCGCTCGGCTCGGTATCGGGCCGGACGACATCGTGTTCGGGGTCGTGGGCAACCTGCGGCCATACAAGGGCCTCGATGACCTGCTCGATGCGTTCGAGGCGCTGACGGCCTCCCCGCCGGATGCGCGTCGCCGTCGCCTGCTGATCGCCGGGATGCCCGTCGCCGATCCCGCCATCGAGGCACTGTTGGAGCGCGCCAGGGCCCATCCCGACGTCATCGTCGATGCCCGCCGCATCCCGGCCGAGGAGCTGTCCGTGCCCCTCAGGGCGAGCGACGTCATCGTCCTCCCCTATCGAGCGTCGCTGAACTCGGGCGCCCTGCTGCTCGCGCTCTCGTTCGGCCGACCCGTCATCGCCGCCGCATCACCCCACGTGACGGAAACGGTCGGGCCGGACGCCTCGATCACCTTCGAGCCCGCCGATCGCGACGCCCTCGCCGGCGCCCTCCGCGGACGCCGATCGACTGCTCACGCCCACGGCCCGGGACGCGGCATTTGCCACGGCCCAGCGCTTCGATCCGGACGACCTGAGTGGCCGATTCGCGACGGCCTTGCGCGAGCAATTCGGAGGCGCCTAGAACCCGCCGAAGTCGCCGCCGCCGAAGTCGCCGCCGCCGAAGTCGCCGCCGCCGAAGTCGCCACCGCCGGCATCGCCGCCGTAGTCGCCGGTATCGCCCTGGTCGCCGGTGTCGGCCGCCGCGGTGTCCCCGGACTCGGCGCTCTGATCGCCGGCGTTGGCTCCCGGGTCGTTGTCGAAGAAGGACTGGGCGATCGCCGTGCCGATGAAGCTCGCCGCCAGGGTCGCCATGAACCAGCTGCCCAGCCCGAACCCGGCACCGCCACCGCTCCCGCCCCAGGCGCGCTCGATCGTGCCCGGCTCGCGGATCTCGGCACGGGTCGCGGTCCGCGCCAGCGAGGCGGGGTCGTCGCCGCGGATCTCCCCGGCGGGTACGTACTGGGCGAGCGCCTGGAGCGCCTGCTGGCGCTGCTCCGGCGTCAGTCGGGCGAAGGCCTCCTCGTGGGCGCGCTCGATGTCCTCGGGCGGCGCGCTCGCCAGCATGTAGCGGTACCGAGCCAACGCCTGCTCGTCGGGGGTTTGGCTCGGCGCTGGATCTGGCTTGGTTCGGCGGCCGAAGATGTTCACGGTGGTGCTCCTTTTCCGGTCCAAACGGACTGGTCACCTCAAGTCTGCCCCTGATCGCGGAGATGCGCGTCACGGTGCCCGACAAGGGGCTCACAACCGCCTTTCCGGGGCCGCAACCCGTCAATCCGCGCGGCCAGTTTGACGGTTTATACTGTTGCCGTCTCTCAAGGCGTCAAATGAGCGGGAGGGATCGACGCGTATGACCTGGATCGAGCGCCGCTGGGTGGGCCGCCACGAAGTCACCTACCGGGCCTTCGTCCCTGCTCGGATCGCCACGATCCAACCCACGGTCGGCTTCGATACGGCGCGATCGATCAACGAGGCCGAGCTCGCCATCGGACAGCTCAACGACGACGAGCGCGTCCGCGGCCTCGAAGCGGTCGGCGCCCTCCTCCTGCGCTCCGAGGCCATCGCCTCCAGTCGCATCGAAGGCATCGAGCTCAGTCAGCGGAACCTCGCAAGCGCCCTCATCGACCCGCGGGCCGCCAAGGGCAGTGCCAGGGCCGTTGCCGCGAATGTCGTCGCGATGGAGGAAGCGGTCGCGCTGGGCGACCGTGGCTCGGCACTGACCACCGAAGACGTGCTGGCCATCCATCGAACCCTCATGGCGGACGAGTCGCCGCGGATCCGGCCCGGCGCGTTCCGCCAGGAGCAGAACTGGCTGGGCGGTCGGCTCTCGAACCCGGCGGACGCTCGATACGTCCCGCCGCCCGAGCACGAGGTCGAGCCGTTGATGCTCGATCTCGTGTACTTCATGAACCGTGACGACCTGCCGGCGGTCGCCCAGGCGGCCATCGCCCACGCCCAGTTCGAGACGATCCATCCGTTCGTCGATGGCAACGGCCGAGTCGGTCGTGCGCTCATCCATGTCCTGCTGCGTCGGCGCGGCCTCGCGCCGGCGTTCGTGCCACCGATCTCGGTCGTGCTGGCGGCCCGGCCCCACGCGTATGTCGAAGGACTGGTCGGGTTCCGTGAAGGGCGCCTCGACGCATGGTGCGCCTCGTTCGCGGATGCCTGCGCCCGCGCCGCCGGCATGTCGGTCGATCTCGCCGAGCGGATCGCCGATCTCGAGGCCGAATGGTACGAGCGGGCCGGCCGGCCGCGGCGCGACTCGGCCGCCGCGCGGATCATCAAGGTCCTGCCCGCCCAGCCGATCGCGTCGGCGTCGACCATCCGCGCCGCGATCAACGCCCGCCATCAGCGGGCGCTCGAGGGCCTCAAGGTCCTCGCCGACGCCGGCGTCGTCCGCCAGATCAGCCAGGGCGGCTACGACAAGCAATATGCCGCCGACGAGCTGTTCGATGTGCTCGAAGCATTCGAGAGTCGGGTCTCCGCCAGCGGCGGTTGACGGTCGCCGGGGCGAGGCGCAGAGTCGACCCGGACACAGGAACCATGGACAACATCCCCGGTCTCGTTGTCATCGCCGTAGGGGCTGCGACCCTCGCCTGGATCGTCAGTCCCCGAACCGGCCGCGGCCTGGACATGTTCGCGGCGGCGTTCTTGCCGTGGCGAGGCGATGGGTGGCCGCAGGGCGTGCAGGAAGAGGATCCCGTGCCGTGGTCGTGGTCCGCGGCCGAAGAAGCGGATCCGGCCGGCGACGACCGTGAGACCGCGCTGGGCGACGGACCGGAGGTCGTCGAGATCACCCGGGGCGTCACGCCCGTGGCGAGTCCGGTCCATCCTGGGCGGCTGGTTCGCGGGACGGCAACGCGCTTCAGGTAGCCGGCTTGGCCGCCCGACCTCGTTCGACGATGTCGCCGATGAACCGCGGCAGCGCGAAGCTCGCCTGGTGGATCGCCGGCGTGTAGTAGCGGGTGTCGAGGCCGGCCGCCGCGAAGCGCTCCTCGAGCGTCGCGACCGGCACGGACCGGAGGGCGGTGTCGTCCGTGCCCCAGCCGAAGGCCATGAACCCGCCGACGTAGGTCGGCACCACGCCGAGGTAGCACGTCGCGTCGGCGAACAGGCCGCTGAAGCTTCGCATCGTCGACTCGAGCTCGTCGGGCTGGAAGAACGGGACGCCGTTCTGGGTCACGAGCACGCCGCCCGGCTTCAGCACGCGCTTGCAGTTCGCGTAGAACTCGCGGGTGAACAGGACCGCGCCAGGGCCGATCGGGTCGGTCGAGTCGACGACGATCACGTCGAACCGACGGTCGGTCGTCGCCACGAAGACGGCCCCGTCGCCAAGCACGATATCGACCCGCGGGTCGTCGAACGCGCCGCGGCTCAGGTCCGGGAGGTAGGTCCGGGCGAAGTCGATGACGCCGGCGTCGAGCTCGGCGATCGTGACGTGCTCGACCGTCGCGTGCTTGAGGACCTCCTCGACCAGGCCGCCGTCACCGCCGCCGATGATGCCGATGTCGCGAGCCGCGCCGTGGGCCACGATCGGCACGTGGGCGAGCATCTCGTGGTAGACGAACTCGTCGGCCATCGTCAGCTGGGTGACGCCATCGAGCGTGAACATCCGCCCGAACCGCGCGCTCTCCGCGACGACGAGATGCTGGAATTCGGTCTGGCTGTCGAACAGCACCCGATCGACCTTGATCGACGTGCGGAAGTCGTCGTACAGGGTCTCGGTCAGCCAGGTGTCGTCGGGTTCCAGGGAGTCGGTCGCGTGTCGCTCACTGACCGGCACGCGCCGCGTTCTCGGCGAACCGGACCTTGATGATCTTCGTCACCAGCGTGATGGGGATGGGCTTGGCCGCCGGGAACTGGATCGTGCCCTTGCCGGCCAGGTAGGGCGTCAGCTCCTCGCCGCACGCCGCGACGACCGCCTCGCTCGCCGGGAACAGGCTGTAGTGGTTCTTGAACGCCGCGTACGACACGAGGAATTGGCCGTGCGTCTTGAACGTCGGCATCTGGTACGAGATCGTCTCGATCGCCTCGGGAACCGCGGCCCGGATGGCCGCCCGAAGCTCATCCATGGCGCCCCGCCGATCGTCGGGGAGGGCGGCGAAGTACTCCTCAACGGTGCTCGGTGTGGCCATGCGGTTTCCTCTGTGCGCGGCGTCCCTCCAGGCATCATCCCACGTCGGACGTGCTGGCCGATATCCGCCAGCCCGGCCCGCGGGCGCGTGCATCGCTACTTCCAGGGTGAGGGCAGGTGCGTCAGCGGCTCGTGGTCCGGGAGCACGTCGACCTGCAGGGCCGGGTCGGCGGCCGGCACGTAGCGCTCCTCGAGCCCGAGCTCCTTCAGGACGATGTTCCGCGCCTGCGCGATCGCAGTCGCCTTGTAGAACGCGATGGTCCGACTGAACCCCTGCCGGCCGAAACCGCAGTCGCTCGACAGGATCAGCTTGTCCGCCGGGATCACCTCCATGGCGCGCCGCACCCGCGCTGCGACGACCTGCGGCATGTCGGCCTGCAGCGTGCGGTGGTTCACGACGCCGACGGCGACCTTCTTCTGGAGCCGGCCGGCGTACGGCTTGAACAGGTCGATCTCGGCAAGGTCGTTCTCGGTCGCCTCGACGGTCCACACGTCGCCTTTGAGCCGCTCGAGGTAGATCTCGATCGACGGCGCATACGACTCGCCGGTGTAGACCTTCTGCATGTTCGGGTTGCCCCAGCAGGTGTGGATCCACAGCTCGACGTCGTCGAGGCCGTCGACCTCATGGTTGAACGCGTCGACGAGGAAGTCGAGCATCTCCGTCTGGTCGGGGTAGAAGGCTGCGACGAAGTGGATCGTCGGTTCCTCGATCTGGATCACCTTGGCGCCCGGCGGCCGCGAGCTGGCGCAGCTCGATGTTCATCGCGGTGGCCATGTCCCAGATCAGCTGCTTCTTGTCCTCGAGGTCGTACTCGGCGGTATGGCTGTCGAGGAAGATCGAGAGCACCTGCGACGAGCACGTCCCGAATTTGACGGGCTTGCCCGCGCGTGCCTGGGCGATCCGCCAGAGCTTGGCGTACTCGAGCGGATTGCGGCGGTCATGCTCGACCTTGCCGACCACGCGCGGCCATCGCCACGTCGTCTCGATCTCGTTCATCAGCGTGCCGGGCGGGAACTCGAGCAGCCGGTCGCGCGAGCGCTCGTACTGCAGCTCCTCGTGCTCGAGCCCGGTCCAGCGCTGCAGCGGGTAGTGGTGCCACGAGCGGCCGGCGAAGTCCTCGTCGAGGTGGTAGTCGCCGTTCGTGAGGATGTCGAGCCCCGCGCGTTCCTGGTCGGCGATCACGGTGGAATGTGCGTCGAGGAACTGCTCGCGGAAGCGAACGTCGAGCAGCGCCGTGTCGAGCGGCCGGCCCCACAGGCCGCCGTCGTACCAGCGTGGCCGCGGCCACGAGCCGGTGACGGTCGCGGGGAGCATCAGGTCCTTGGTCGCGGTGAGCATCGGACGTGCGCCTCCTCATCGAGATCGGGTGGTGCGTCGCGCAGGATCAAGCAGCTGCTCGACCGTCCCGCGCGTTCGGGTCTAGGTCTGGTTCCCCTCCGCGAACGGAGGAGTCAGCTCCTGAAGGGACGTCTCGTTGTCGGCGACATCGTCTCGTGCGCTCGACAGCCAGAGCGCCCACGGACCTAGTTCCGTGGCGATGTAGTACTGGAGGTGCACGATGTCCTCTTGGCCTGGGCTGTCGTCCGTCATCTCCAGGCGGAGGGCTTCGCCGAGCTGAAGGTGGACGCGCCCAAGAGAGCGGATCCGCAGCTCTGCCGCATGCGGATGCACGCCGTATCGCCATCGGCTTACTGGCGACGCATGCGACTCGCCCATCTTCCGTCCTCCCGTCACCTACGCTGGTCGTGCGAGGAGCACGTACAGCGGAACGGTACCCCGGGCAAACATTACCCTTCCGTTCCACGGCCAGCCAGCGCACGGCGTCGGCTACCGGGTGCGCGGGAGGTCGGGTGTGAGCGAACAAGGCTGGCAGGGATTCCTCGTCGCGGACGGTGTGGGCGACTGGGTGGTGCTGCACGGTGGAGCGACGGCCGCGTTCCGGGTCGGATCGCTCGGCGAGGCCGCGCGGCTGGCCGAGGCCGTCGCGCGGGTCACAGGCCTCGAGGGCTCGGGGACGCTGCTCACGATCGCGGATGCGTGCCTCACGGTGCGGTTGACCCGCGACCTCTGGGGGCTCGAGCCGCGGCACGTTGAGGTCGCGCGGGCGGTGTCGGCGGTCGCGCTGGTCCACGGCGCGGTCGCTGACCGCGCGGCCGTGCAGGAGGTGCAGTTCGCGATCTCGGCAACGCCTGACGCGGTGGACGTCGGCTTCTGGCGCGCTGTGCTCGGCTATGCACCGATGGCCGACGACAACGCCGTCGACCCGCTTGGTCACGGATCGACCGTCTGGATGCAGGAGCTCGACAAGGCCAAGCCGTTGCGCCACGCGATGCACATCGACGTGTCGGTCGCACGCGAGCACGTCGAGGCGAGGCTCGCGGCGGCACTCGCCGCGGGCGGCCGCATCGTCGACGACGCCGGGGCGCCGGCGAGCTGGATCCTGGCCGACCGTGCCGGCAACAAGGTATGCATCGCCGCATGGCCCGACGGGTCCCCCCAGCCGCCTTCCGACTGAGGGCTCGACTACTACTTCCTTGTGTTTGGCGGGTCTAGAAGTCCCAGCGCGTGGCGCCGTGCGGCTCCGCTCCCGCCACTCCGAACGCGGTCCGTGGCGTGAATTCGTAGAGGTCCCACGGTGGCGGCCCGGCGCTCGGTGCGCTGTAGGGCGCGGTGAACGCGCCGTCCTTGACGGTCGCCGGCCAGCCCTGCGCGGCGTAGCGCTCGGCGAGACGCTGGAGCGTCGGTCCGTCGGTCACCTTCGTGGCTGTGCCTTCGACGACAAGGTCGAGGTCGGGTAGGTTGGCCGAGATGACGCAGTCGGCCCGTTCGGCGAGATTTCGGCTCTTGCGCGTGCCGGCGCCGCTGACGAAATAGAACTTGCCGTCGACCCACAGGGCGCCGATACCCGCGACGTGCGGCCGGCCGTCGGGCCGAACCGTCGCGAGGAAATGGCGACCGTTCGGCCCGATGTCGGCTTCGAGCTGACGTTCTGCCCGTGACCAGGGGATCGGCGGATGGCCATAGATGTCGAGATTCGTCTGGTCCATGGTTGGCTCCTTGGGTTCTACAAAGGGTACCGGGGGCGGAGTGCCGCCAGGGTCGGCTTGCGCGAGACGATGTCTGGTTATCATCCGTAATGCCGCGCCACCGGCTTCGGCGCCCGCCCTCGATTCCGACTCGGGCTCTTGGCCGACTCTGCCGTGACCGGCGAGGAGGCCAGACCATGGATTTCCCACCCACGCGGCGTGCTTTCGGCGTGGCCTCATCGATCGTCCTGGCCGTCGCCGCTTGCTCCAGCCCGGCTGGTGCCAGCCCCAGCCCCAGCCCCAGTTCGGCGGAGGCGAGTGGTGGCGCGGCGACCACGATCCAGGTCAACCTCCAGGAGTGGGCCGTGGTGCCGGCCGCAGTTACGGCGCCAGCCGGCGGGACGACGTTCCAGGTGACCAACACGGGACCCGCCGACGTGCACGAGTTCGTCGTCCTGAGGACCGACCTGGATCCCGGCGCGCTGCCGGTCGATGAGACCGGAACGGTAACCGAGGCTGGTGCAGGCATCGAGGTCGTCGACGAGATCGAGGACATCCCTGTTGGCGAGACCCAGGATCTGACCGTGACGCTGACGGCCGGCAAGTACGTCCTGCTCTGCAACATCTACGACGAGACGGAGAAGGAAGCCCACTACAAGATGGGAATGCGCATCGGCTTCGACGTCACCGAATAGGGCTGGCCCGACCGCCAGAGCCGTTCCACCGGTGTGACATCCGAGTCCTTAGGGTTTGGTGACGATCCCGACGGGGCAGATGTGGAAGGCATCGTCCAGGCCGAAGCCTCCGCTCAGGCTGTCGAGCACGTCCCCCTCCCTGCCGACGACGCTGCCCCACGGGTCGGCGACGACAGCGCGCCCGTCCACGCGCCAGGCGGCGAACCCTGCGGGCCAGACGACCGGCACCGTCTCACCCGTTTCGACGGTGACAAGGACGAGGTCATCGCCGGACGTCGTCACGCGAGCCGGCGCGAGGAGCGCGGCCGGGCAACCGAAGGTCGTGCTCGGGCGCTCGGTGGCGATGTGCAGGCGCGTCGCACCCGCGGGTAGCGCGGGACCAGTGACAACCGGCAAGGTGCGCCACGCGACGGCCAAGAGGACGACCACGCCGATCGCAGCCATCCAGAGCAGGACCTTCCGTCGTCGAGACATCAGGTCAGTCTGACGATGTAGGTACCGACTAAGATCCCACTCTCATCGCTCAGGAATGTCACAAGGTGAATTCGGTCGGAGTCGGGACCGGTCGGTCCTAATGTGATAATGAGCCATGCCCGTCCGCACGGTCATCGAACGCGGGCCCAAGGGGAAGCGGTCGGTGGCCTTCGCACTCGACTGGCCAGGCTGGAATCGGGGCGCGACGAGCGCCGAGGTCGCCCTCGAGACGCTCGAGTCCTATCGGGAGCGCTATCGGCCGATCGCGGACCTCGCCGGGATGGCACGCGAGTTCGACGCCGCCGGGCCGTTGGAGATCGTGGAGGACAGGGTCGGACCCGGTTCGGTCGACTTCTGGGGCATCTCCTTCTCGCCTTCCTCGACCGAGCACGGGCCGATCGGCGAGGCGGAACTCGTGCGCAAGATCACCCTATTGCGGGCAGCTTGGGCGTATTTCGACGGCGTCGCGGCACGGGTCTCGCCAGAGATGCGCAAGGGCCCGCGCGGGGGAGGACGCGACCGCGACCGGATCATCCGCCACACCATCCGCACCGAAAGCGAGGACTTCGCGAAGCAGGTCGGGCTGCGGATACCGGAGGAAGCGGCGCTGACCCCGGATGGACTGCGGCAGCATCGGGAGACCTACGTCGCGGCGATGCGAGCGTACAACGCCGGGGAGGTCGAGAGGCGCATGCGGTCGTGGACGCTGCCCTTCCTCATCCGACACTCTGCCTTCCACACACTCGACCATGCGTGGGAGATGGAGGACAAGGACCTCTCCGCCCAGGACGGGGCCTGACCAAACCTTCCATCGCCGCTCTGGTCCGCGCTCCGCGACGTGCGACCAATTCGACGCCAATCCCACCCTCGGCGTTCGAGTCACGGTACATCGACTCGTGGTCGCACAGCGTGACCTCTCGGGAGCCTCCGTCCCTACGACCTGCCGATACCGCGTCGGGTGACGCCGTCCGGGAGTTCCAGGCCGCTGAGGCTGTTCCGTCCGTCGAGCACGATCGCGAGGTCCGGTAGCCAGCCGGCATCGAGTTCCAGCCATCGCGGATCCCCGGTCTGGGTGACGATCGGCGCGGACGCCGGGCGCGACCGTGCCCCAGGTCCACGGCTCGGCGCCGGTCGCGGCGATCTCTTCGTCGGACAGCAACGGGTCGTAGGCGAGCACGCGGGCGCCGGCGGCGCGCAGGCGCTCGATCAGGGGCAACGCCCGCGAGTACGCGAGCTCCTTGACGCCGTGGCGGTAGGTCAGCCCGAGCACGAGCACGCCGACGCCGTCGAGCCAGCCGATCGCATCGGCCAGCGCCGCGATCGCGACATCGACCTGGCCGTCGTTGACTTCGCGCGCCCGGGCGACCAGCGACAGCTCCGGGGCTCGATCCAGCAGGAAGTGCGGGTAGACCGGGATGCAGTGGCCGCCGACACCGATCCCGGGTTGGTGGATGTGGCTGTACGGCTGGCTGTTGGCCGCGGCGATGACCTCGGTCACGTCGACGCCGATGCGGTCGGCGTAGTTCGCGAACTCGTTGGCCAGGGCGATGTTGACGTCGCGGTACGTCGTGTCGGCGAGCTTCGAGAACTCGGCCGCCTCGGCCGACGACATCGCGACGACTTCGGCATCGAGGACGCTGTCGTAGAACGCGGCGGCCCGGTCGCGCGAGACCGGCCCGATCCCCCCGACGAGCTTCGGGTACGTGGCGAGATTCCGGAGCGCGGCGCCGCTGTACAGCCGCTCGGGAGAGAACGCGACGAGGAAGCCGTCGTCGCCGTCGACCTCTGCGGCCAGGCCGCTGAGTGCCGCGAGTTGCCGGGCGTATCGGTCGCGCGTGTCGCCCACCGGCAGCGTCGTCTCGTAGATCACGAGGGAGCCCGGATGGATGCCTGGCGCGATGGCATCGGTGGCCGCGTCCATGTGCCGCCGATCGGGCCGCGACGCGGCGTCCAGCATGACCGGCACGATGAGGACGACGACGTCGGCTTCGCGGGCGGCTGCGGCGGCGTTCGTGGTCGCCCGCAGGCGCCCTTCCGCATGCGCGGAAGCGACGAGCTCCGCGAGACCCGGTTCGTCGTCGACGTGGGAGCGGCCTTCGTTGATCGCGGCCACGACCGCCTCGTCGATATCGACGGCGATGACCGTCCAGCCGTGCGACGCGAACTGCGCGGCGAGGGGCAGGCCCATCTTCCCGGCACCGACCACGGCGACGACCCCGGTCGTGCCCGGCTCGCCGCGCCACGGCCTCGCCGGCCGGGTCGGGCCGTGCCGGCAGGCGTTGGGCTCCAGCGCGATGGCGCCACCGGCGAGGTTCGCCGTCGTCGAGGGGCGATCGACGACGGTCATGGGACGGCCACCTCGGCCAGCTCCACCGTCCGGTGCTCCTTGGCGGCCCGCAGCAGGGCATCGGCGACGACCACAGCCCACCGACCGTCCTCGGCATCGACGACCGGCCGGCCGCCCTGGCGGACGACCGTCAGGAACGCGTCCAGCTCGGCGGCCAGCGGCTCCCCGGAATGCGAGCGGCAGGTCCATCGACTCGCCCTCGAACGTCGGCGCATATCCGCGGATCAGCCGCGGGTTCGTCGTGTCGGTCGAGCGCGTGAAGGTCAGCCGCTGGGACAGGTAGTCGAGCTCGAACATGCCCTCCTCGCCGACCACGGTCAGCGTGCGCCGCTTGGCCGGCGTCAGCCAGTCGACGTGGAGCATCCCGACCGAACCCGACGGGAATGACAGCAGGCCCGAGCAGCAGGTCCTCGTGGTCCTCGTGGACCCGCTGCGCGGTTTCGGCGGAGACGCGGCTCGGGCGCTCGGAGGCGACGAACGAGAGGATATCGACGTCGTGCGTCGCGAGGTCGATGGTCACACCGACGTCGCGGATGCGGTCGGGGAACGGGCCGGCGCGGCGGCTCGTGATGGCATAGACCGTCGACAGCCAGCCCGCCTCGAGCAGGCGGCCGAGCTCGAGGACGGCGGGGTTGAACCGCTCGACATGACCGACCTGGATCGGTACGCCGGTCGCGGCGGAGGCTTCGACGAGATGGCCGGCTTCCGTCGGGGTCGCTGCGAGCGGCTTTTCGATGAGCGTCGCGATCCCGCGCCCGACCGCGGCGAGTCCGAGCAGGAGGTGGGTCGTCGTCGGCGAGGCGATCACGACCGCGTCGAGATCGGCCTTGACGAGCATGGCCTGGGGCTCGAGATAGCCCTGGGCGTCGATCCCGGTCACGGCCGCCTCGAGGACCTGCGGGACCGGGTCCGAGATCGCCACCAGCTGGACGTCCTCGCGGGCGCTCAGCAGTCGCAGGTGGTTGCGGCCCATCGCGCCCAGACCGATGAGCCCGACCCGGGCCGGTCGATCCCCGATCGGGTGCCAGCCGCTCATCCCGGGGTCACCGGGCGTCGGCTGCAGCCGCCGTGGCGTGCTGGCCGACGACGGTCCGGACCGCCTGGATGACGGTCGACTGCTCGTCCTCGGTCAAGCCCGGGAACATCGGCAGCGACAGCGTCCGCTCCGCGGCCCGCTCGGTGACCGGCAAGTGGACATCGATACCGAGCGCGAGCACGTAGGGCTGGCGATGGACCGGGATCGGGTAGTAGATGCCGGTCGAGACGCCGGCCGCGGCCAGGTCCGCGACCATCGCGTCGCGCGACGGCCCGACATCGAGCGTGTACTGGTGATAGACGTGCGTCCGGTCCGCCGGCACGTTCGGGACGACGACGGGGAGGTCGGCGAACGCCGCGTCGTAGCGGGCCGCGATCGCGCGCCGCCGCCCGGTATTCCGCTCCAGCTTGTCGAGCTGGCACAGCCCGATCGCCGCCGCGATATCGGTCAGGCGGAAGTTGTACCCGAGGATCTCGTGGTGATAGCGCTCGCGCATCCCCTGGTTCCGGTACAGCCGGATCCAGTCGGCGAGGGCGTCGTCGTCGGTCGTGATCAGGCCCCCCTCGCCGGTCGTCATGTTCTTCGTGCCGTAGAGGCTGAACGCCCCGTGCCCGAAGCTCCCAACGCGCCGGCCGCGGTACTCCGCCCCGTGGGCCTGGCAGGCGTCCTCGACGAGCGCCAGGCCGTGTCGATCGGCCAGCTCCACGAGGGCGTCCAGGTCGGCCGGCAGGCCGAACAGGTGGACCGGGCAGATGGCCTTCGTGCGCGGCGTGATGGCCGCCGCGACCCGATCCGGATCGATGTCGTAGGTCTCCGGGTCGATGTCGACGAAGACCGGCGTGGCGCCCGTGTACAGGATGGAGCTGACGGTGGCGTTGAACGTGTGCCCGACCGTGATGACCTCGTCGCCCGGGCCAAGGCCGAGGCCCGCGAAGATGCACATCTCCGCGACGGTCCCGTTGCTGACCGCAATGGCGTGCCTGACGCCGATGTAGTCGGCCCAGCGGCCCTCGAGTTCGGCGACGCGCCGGCCGCCGGCGAGCATCCCGCTGCGCAGGACCTCGGTGACCGCCGCGATCTCGGCGTCATCGATGTCGGGGCGGGCGACGGGGATCACGCGGTCGCCTCGCGGAGGGTGTCGCCCTCCCGGTCGTATCGGTAGCGGCGATCACAGCGGGCGCAGGTGAGGACCGGGTCGGTCGAGTAGCGATCGATCACGGCGGGTGCCGGGTGACCGTCCGCGTCCAGCAGTCGATCGCCGCAGGCGCACACCCAGCCGATGCGCTTCGCCGGGCTCCCTGCCACGAGCGAGAAGCCGGGCACCGACCTCGTCACGACGGCCCCCGCGCCGACCATCGCGAATGGGCCGACGTTCGAGCCCGCCACGACGACCGCCCCGGCGCCGATGGAGCAGCCATGCTCGAGGCGGATCGGGGAGATCGACCAGTCGGCGGCCCGTGCCAGCTCTCCGGTCGGGGTGATCGCCCGCGGGTAGCGGTCGTTGGTGAAGATCGCTCCCGGTCCGATGAACACGCCGTCCGCGACGGTCACGCCGTGATAGATCAGCGCGCCGTTCTGGATCTTCGTGCGGTCGCCGATCACGACACCGACATCGATGAAGACGTCGCGCCCGACCACGCAGTCCGCCCCGATGCGCGCACCGGCACGGATCTGGGCGCGCTGCCAGATCGCGCTGCCCGCCCCGACCACGACGTCGTCCTCGAGTTCTGCCGACGGATGGACCCGCGCACCCGGATCGATCACAGGCGACCCCGACGGAGCAGCCCCATGACCACCCCCGCCACGACACCCGCGACGATCGCGCCGCGCCAATCGAGCAGCGGACGAACCGTGCCGTCGACCTGGCGGGCGATGAGCACCAGGACGGCACTGGGTTGGCGGATCGTGACCCGATCGGCGATCAGCGTGTTGACGAGGCTCTGGTCGATCGTCACGTCCTGGCCGATCGTGAGCCCCACCGCGCTCTGGGTCAGTCGGGCCTCCGCGGCGTCGTGGATGACGCCGATGGCGCCCATCTCGACGGAGACGCGCTCGCCGGTCGCGAACACGATGGCCCCGGAGCTGACCGCGATGTCCTTCGCGTCTGCGTGGACGATCCCACCCTGTTGCACCTCGACGGCGTCGGCCCGGGCGTCGCGGATGCCGCCCTGGGTGATCGAGACGGTCGTCGCCTCGATGTCGCGGGCGCCGCCCTGGGTGATCGAGACGGTCGTCGCCTCGACATCTCCCACGCCGCCCTGGGTGATCTCGACGTGCTCGGCGCGGAGCGGCGGGGACTCGTCGGGATCGGTCGTGGCGAGGACCGCGGAGGGATCGGTGCCGGTGGCGGCGTCCTCGGGGACGGATTTCGTCCGGCGGCGTGGGGATGCGCCGGAGGCCGTGATGCGGGCCGGGGTCACCTTCGATGGTTCGAGGACCGGCTCGGGCGTCGCCGAAGTGTCGGCGGCGGGCAGTGCAGTGGTCGGGTCGTCGGTCATCCGGTGAGCGTAGCGCCACAACGCGTCGGGTGCGCGCTTCGGCTATCCTGCGCGCGGTCTGGCTCGATGTCGGCGCGCGACTTCCAGACGTCGAGGGGTCCATGGCAAACAGCCGGAGCGGGATCGGCAGAACGGTCATCACCGTGGCGATCGCGTTGGCCGTGGCGGGCGGGGTCGGGCTCGGCGTGTTGGCGTCCGGATTTGGCGGGTCGGGCGGTGGGCCGCGGCTCGCGGGTGCCGTGCCGGTGTCCCCGGTGCCGACCGGCTCACCTGGAACGAGCCTCTCCCCGGTCCCCACGGCGGCTCCGACCGCATCGCCAAGCCCGACGCCGACGCCCGCCCCGACACCGACACCGTCGCCGACCCCGGAACCGACGCCCAAGCTGGTGGCCGCACCGCTGACGGGCCGGATGGTCCGCGAGGAGGTGGCCGCCCGCCGCGCCATCGCGATCATGATCGACGATCACCCCGATGCCCGACCACAGGCAGGGTTCAACGCGGCGTCCGTCGTCTGGCAGGCCCCCGCGGAGGGCGGCATCCCCCGATACATGCTGATCTTCCAGGACCGGATCCCGGAGTCGGTAGGCCCGGTCCGCAGCGCGCGCCAGTACTACATCGCATGGGCGGCCGAGTGGGACGCGGTGTACGGCCACTCGGGCGGCTCACCGCAGGCCCTCGACACGCTCCGGCGCCAGGGCAACGGCCAGCTCGTGTACAACGCCGACGAGTTCCGCTGGGGCGGGATCTACTACCACCGCTCGACCGATCGGTTCGCACCGCACAACGTCTACACGACCGGCAAGGAGCTCCGCCGGCTGGCCAAGCGGCTCGGGGCCGTCGACGAGGCGCAAAAGGCGGCCTGGAAGTTCGGGCCGGCGCTCCCCTTGGCCCAGAGGCGGATCGGTGGCACGATCTCGATGAAGTACGACTGGAACACGATCAGCTACAAGTACGACCGCAAGACCAACCGATACCTGCGCTCGGTCACGGGCGCGAAGGCGCAGACGGACGCTGCGACCGATGAGCGCGTGGCGCCCACGAACGTCGTGATCATGCTGATGTCGTTCGCGCCACTCAACGACGGCAGCAGCAAGGGCCGCCTCGAGGCGCAGTACGTCGGCAGTGGGCCGGCGTGGATCGCCACCAACGGCCGGACGATCAAGGGCACGTGGCGCAAGGACAGCCTGCAGAAGCCGACCCGGTTCTTCGACGCGGACGGCGAGGCGGTCACGCTGACCGTGGGCCAGACCTTCGTCCAGGTCATGGAGACCGGCACGAAGGTCACGATCAAGGACGGCAAGCGTCCGCCCCGCCCTCCGGCCGGCGTGGAGCACACCCGGCTCTAGGTCGTCGCGCCTGGGTCCCGGGGTCGTCGCGCCCGGGTCCCGTGGTCGTCGCGCCGGGTCCCGGGTCGTCGCGGCCGGTCCGAGGGTCGTCGCGGCCGGTCCGCGGGTCGTCGCGGCCGGTCCGCGGGTCGTCGCGCCCGTTTCGAGGGTCGTCGCGCCCGGGTCCCGTGGTCGTCGCGCCCGGTCCGCGGTGTCGTCGCGCGCGGTCCGCGGGGGTCGTCGCGCGCGGTCTCGAGGTCGTCGAGCCCGGTCTCGGGGTCGTCGCGCCCGGTCAGCGGCGCCCGCGGGGCGTCGCGTCTGCCGCTGGAACATGACATGTTCCGAACGACCGCTGGGCAGACTCGATCCGGCTGATTCGACGGGCTCCTACGTGATTCGGAACACGTGAGGTTCCGATCAATCGATGATGGCGAGTACAGCCCTCGGTCGTCACATGTGATGTTCCAGGCGAGGTGCATGTGGATCGGTCGATGGCGGACTCCGGCGGGCCGCGGCGCTTCGGCCCGTCCGCCGCGTCCGTGGGAGGCCCTGGCCCGGGTCAGCGGCGGAGCCGGCCCACCGTCGCGTAGATGGCGCGGACGTCGTGCGCGACGTCGACCCAGGTTCGCGCCGGGCGGTCCGTGGCGGTGGCCCGTTCCGTGGCCGCGCGCGCGAGGTCGCGTCGCACGGGGGCATCGCCCCAGACCGTCGTGATCGCGGCGGCCAAGCGCTCCTGGTCGCGGGGCTCGACGAGGATCCCGGTCGTGCCGACGATCTCGGGGAGTGCTCCGACCGCGGAGGCGATGACCGGCACCCCGGCCGCCTGGGCATCGATCGCCGCGAGACCGCTCGCCTCCGACACCACCGGCAGGATCACCGCGCGGGACGCGGCGACCAACCCGGCGACCTCGGCGGGCGTCTGGAGCGGGGCGTAGACGACGTGATCGCTGGCCCCGTGGCGCGCCGCGACCCGGGCGATCGCCGCGCGGTCCTCGGGGGTCGCCTCGAGGACGAGGATCCGAGGTGGCCAGGGCACCGACTCGGGCAGGTCCGCCGGTCGCCCGGCGGAGGCCAGGCCGGCGAGGGCGGCCATCATCGTCGCGGCATCCTGGCGGACGTCGTAGCGGCCCAGGTAGACGAGGAAGCGCTCACCGAGCCCCAGCCGCTCCGCGCGGGCGCGGGCACGGGCCCGGCTCGACCGCCGGTCGTCCGAACCAGCCGCGGCAAAGGCCGGCCGCGGGGCCAGCGGCACGACGTGGATCCGCTCGCGCCGCAGGTGGAGCAGCCGCCGGGAGGCCCGGGCGACCCCCTCGGTCCCGACCAGCACGGCGGCCGCGTCGCGCAGCAACTGGCCGCGCAGGCGCTGGCCGAAGCGGGACGCCATGCCACGCTGGAACGCGTCGGGCATCTCCCAGGGCGCAAGGTCCAGGAGCGTCACGACGGTCGGCAATCCGGACGCGATGGGCAGACCGCCCCCGGCCGCGTGATAGACCGCACCGGCCGCGCCACCTCGTTCCGCCCGCCACGCGGCTCCCACGGAAGCGCCACGGAGCACGAAGGGATCCACCGTCAACGCGCCGGACCGTAGCAGCCGCGTCGGCGGGAGCAGCCGTCGCCCGATGACCTCAAGGCGCGGATACGCGGTGGTCGGGTCGTCCTCGTCGGATGCCAGCAGGAACGCGAACGACTCCCCGTCGAGCGGGTCGGCATCGAAGCCGCTCAGCAGCCCTTCGAGATAGGCCGCCGTGCGTGGTGCCCGCGTCGGTTCCTGAAGGGCCCGGACATCCATGACGACCCGGACGCCGGGCACCGGAGACGACGACCTCCCGCCGGCGCTGCCCAGCGGCCCGCCCGTGGCACCGGCGCCAGCGGTCACGTCCCGAGACGGCGCCCGCGCAGCCGACCGAGCAGCTCCTCCAGTCGGAGCTGGACCACCACGACCAGCGCTTCGACGATGATCCGGCGCGACATCTTGCTCTGGCCGACACGCCGGTCCTGGAACGTGATGGGCACCTCGACGATGCGCGCGCCGGCCCGACTCGCCCGGAACGTCATCTCGATCTGGAACACGTAGCCGCCGGCGTGGACGCCATCGAACGGGACCGCTGCCAGGGTTGATGCCCGCCACGCCTTGAAGCCGCCGGTCAGGTCATGCGGGCCCAATCGGAGCACGATCCGGGCGAACAACGAGCCCACCCGCGAGACCAGCCGCCGCCCGAGGCCCCAGTCGACCACGCCGCCGCCCGGCGTGTAACGCGAGCCGATGACGAGATCCGCCCGATCGGCCAGGATCGGCTCGACGAGCGACGGCAGAACCACCGGATCGTGGCTCAGGTCCGCATCCATCTGGACGACGACGTCCGCGCCGCCCTCGAGGGCCACGCCGAAGCCGTCGAGATACGCCCGCCCAAGGCCCTGCTTCGCGGCTCGGTGACGGACGCGGATGCGCGGGTCCTGGGTACCGAGCTGGTCCGCGATGGTGCCCGTGCCGTCGGGCGAGCCGTCATCGACCACGAGGATCGTGGCCGCCGGCAGGGCCGTGAGGATGGCCGAGGTGACCGGACGGATGTTGTCCGCCTCGTTGTAGGTCGGCACGACGACCCAGATGCTCGGGGCGGAGGCACTCATGGACGGGCAGTGTAGCCGGGCGGCTACTCGGCGAGGCTCCGGTACAGCAGCGCCGCCATCTGCCCTCGGGTGACCGAAGCGGACGGGCAGTAGCGGCGAGGACCGCAGCCCGCGGTCAGCCCGGCCTTCGCGAGCGCGTTGATGCTGCTCTCGCCGGTCTTTCCGTCATCATCGTCGAAGTAGTCGGTGGTCGTGACCGGTAGGTCCAGGGCGCGGACGAGGAATTGGGCGATCTGGGCGCGCGTGATGGTCGTCGCCGGGCAGAACCGGCGCGGCCCGCAGCCGCCGGTGATCTGCGCCTTGGCCAGGGCGTTGATGCTGCTCTCGCCGGTCTTGCCGTCGTCATCGTCGAAGTAGTCGGTGTTCGTCACCGGCAGGTCCATCGCGCGGACCAGGAACATCGCCATCTGGGCGCGCGTGACCTTGGCGTCGGGGCAGAACCGGGTCGCGCTGCAGCCGCCGGTGATGCCCTCCATGTACAGCCATTCGATCGAGCCGACGAAGGCATCGACGTCGCTGAACGGCATGAGCACGGTCGCGACAGTCACCCCGTAGCGGGCGAGGAGCGTGCTGCCGCCGAAGCCCGGCGACGGGTTCGCATGCGTCGCGCCACCGACCGTGCCGACGAGCGTAACGTAGTACGTGCCGTTCTTGACGCGCGTCCCGCCGACCTTACCGTCCCAGTCCCAGACCTGGGCGCCGGCCGCGAGGCGGGGCACGGAAATGGAGCCGACCCCCGTCCCGTCCGCGCGATAGACCCGCACCAGGAGCGTGTCAAGGGCGACGGCGTTGGTCCAGCGCAGTCGGAGCGTGTCCCAGCGGCCGTCGCCGTTGGGCGAGAACGAGCGGCTGGATTCCGCCAGCGCCGCCGTGCCGATGCTGGCCGAGCCCCGGTCGCCGAAGCTGAGGCCGGTGATCTTGCCATTCGGCTGGGTCTGGTGGGGCCCCCAGGCGGCATCGACGAACGTCTCGGTCGCCGACTTCGTGGCCACCCACGCCGACGGGATCGTGACGACCGGTGCCGGCCAGCCTTTGAGCGCGCCCTTGAACTGATACCAGGTGTAGCCGTCGGCCTGGACGGGTCCGCCGGTGATCGCGACGAGGTTGCCGGTGCTCACCGTGCCGACCTGTGCGGCTGACGTCGTGGGCGACGTTCGTGCGGCCCGACCATCGCCCCGGACGATCCCGAAGCCGCCGACCGCGAGGGAGCTGCCCGGTGCAGATCTTGTGACGTTCGGCCAGGCCGAGGTATTGCCCTTGATGTCGGTGGCGCGGACGCGGAACGTATAGCGCCGGCCCTCGACGCCCGGGTACAGCCCCGAGGTCGCGGTCGTGCCCGTCCGCCAGGTGGACCAGGTCCCTCCGTTGGTCGACACCTGGACGTCGTAACGAGCGATGCCGCTGTCGTCCGTGCCGCTCCATTTGACCGTGAAGGCGGGGCTCGTCTGACCGGCCGACAGCCGGGTGATAGAGACCGAGGGCGGATCCGAATCGGTGATGAACTTGGCCTTGATCGCAGCCCAAAGCTCGGGTCGTGTGCCGTCATAGCCGAGGGCCCAGATGCCGGCGCCACGCAGGTGGTAGCGGTTGACCAAGTCGTACTTGGCGCGCAGCGCGGTCGCATCGTCCAGGTACAGCTGGCGCCATGCGGTGACGCAGCCGTACGTGGCGGTGCAGTTCTGGCGGCGGTACGCGGTCCAGGCCACGCCCTCGCGGGTGTCGTATTTGCGGCCGTGGTCCTGGAGGACACCGATGCCGGTCTCGTAGATGACCGCCGCCGACGCACCGTACTTGGTGCCGCTGATGTTGGTGGCATTGAGGGACGAGGTACTCGTCGACCAGGCGCGGCCGTAGTACGGGACCCCCAGGATCAGCTTGGACGCTGGAACGCGCGCGGTGTACGCCTTGATCGTGTCGGTGATGTCGTAGGCCGGACCGCCGATCGGTGCGATCGAGCCGACCGGGCTCGAGCCGGACGAACGGTAGTCGTAGCCCATGACGAAGATCGCGTCGGCGGCACCGGCCGCGGTGGCGGCCTCGAGCGGGTAGTTGCCGATGTAGCCGGTCGTGTCGAACGTGAGCTGGTAGCCCTTGGCGACGGCGTTGAGCTCGGTGCGGACCCGCTTGACGAGGGCGACGAACTCATCGGCGTAGCCCGAGGCGAGCGGCTCGAAGTCGAGGTTGACCCCGTCGGCGCCACGGTCGCGGATGGTGGTGGCGATCTGGCGAGCCAGGTTGGCCCGGGCCGTGGCGCTCCCGAGGAGCGCCTTCTGCTTCGTGGCGCCGCCCGTCGACCAGGCGAAGCTCTGCACGGTCAACACGACCCGGGTGTGGCGCTGATGGGCCGCGTTGATGATGCTCGTGAGCTTCGAGCTCGTCCAGCCGCTCCAGCCGACGGTCGTGGAGCCGTCCTTGTTGGTGCGCTCGAGGTTGCCGTTCGCGGCGGCGCCGACGCCGAAGTACGCGATCGTCGAGATCTTCGCGTAGTCGAGCGTCGTCGAGCTGTCGGACAGCTCCCAGTACGGCAGGAAGCCGAAGATCTCGCGGCGGAGACCGTTCGGGCTCACGACGGCGGCCGGCCCCACCGTGACCGCGGGCTCGGCGGCCGCCTGGTACGCGGCGGGCTCGGCGGCGATGGCGTCATCGGGATCGATGATCGGTGTGTCGACCGGCGTGTCGGTAGGGGTCGCTGTCGCGGTCGGGGTTGTCGACGGCGTCGGTGCCGCGGTCGAGGCCGGCGTCGGGTCGGCGGCCGGCGTCGAGGCCGGAGCAGTGGGCTCGGGCGTGGCCGGTGTCGGCCCTGCGGCCGGTGTCGTGCCGGTCGCCGTGTCCCGCAGCTGTCGGCCGGTCAACCGGCCCGCGGGCAGGCTGCGCGGCGCCTCCCCGTCGACCGTCCAGCGGTCCTCGGCGCGCGGTCGGAACGGGACGGTCACCCGGCCACCCGCGGGCAGATCGAGCCTGTCGTTCGCGTGCGCCTGGACCTCCTCCCAATGGATCGTGGGCTGCAGTCCGGCGGCGTCGGGCTCGGCGGCCGGAGCCGGCGTCGGTGCGGGGGCCGCGACGGGAGCACTGACGACCGGGTCGATGGGCCGGGGCGCGGCTGCCGTGACCGGGATGACGGAGGTTGCGAGCAGCAGTGCGGCGAGGAACGTCGGGGCGGCGGAGCGGCGACGGACGAGGCTCAAGCAACCCTCTTCGTGACGGCTGGCGGGTCCGCCACCATAGGCCGATGCCCGGCTACGGGCAAGCCGACGAAGGTCCCGGTCGTGACTGGTACGGTGCGGTCCGGTGGCGTGCGGGGCGGTCGCCCGGACCCCCGGAGGCCGACCGCCGGGTCACTCGGGCTTGAACGCCCGGAGGAGGAAGGCCGCCATCTGCTCGCGCGAGACCGCGCTCTTCGGGCAGTACTTCCAGTCGGCGCAGCCGCCGGTGATGCCGGCCTGGGCCAGCGCGTTGATCGACGACTCGAGCGTCGCGCTGTTGTCATCGCTGAAGAAGTCCTTCGTGGCCGCCGGCAGATCGAGCGCCCGGCGGAGGAAGCCGGCCATCTGGGCACGGCTGACCGGCTGGTCGCGGCAGAACTTGCCCGGCGCGCAGCCGCCGGTGATCCCGGCCTCGGCGATCTTGTTGATGTCGGCCTCATGCATCTGGCCGTCGTCGTCCCAGAAGTAGTCCTTCGTGGCCGCCGGCAGGTCCATCGCGCGGGCCAGGAAGCTCGCCATCTGGCCGCGGGTGACCGGCGCCACCGGGCAGTAGCGGGTGTCGGAGCAGCCGTTGGTGATCTGCTCGTCGTAGATCCACTGGATCGACCCGACCATGCGCGACTCCCACAGGTCGTCGAACACCGACTGGACCGGGTACTGCGGCGTCGGGGCCGGAGCGGCGACCGCGCCGGCGAGGACGTCCCCGGTCGTGGTGGTCGCGTCGCCGACGAACGAGCGGTAGTAGCCCGACGTGGGCGTCTCGGGGTCCTGGAACACGGTCTTGCCGGGCGTCCGGACCGAGGCGAACGAGTACTCGTTGCCCTGGTAGTTGGACTGCGTCCGCCACAGGTCGATGAGCGGCTGGTCCGTCGTGAACAGCGTGCGGAGGTACTCGACCGGGCCGCGATGCCCGTCGGCGATGACGGCCTTGGCCCCGGCCTTCATGAACCCCGCCCCGTAGTTGTCGGCGCGCTGCTTGGCGACCGACTTCGTGGGTTCGGGATCACCGGGCTCCGAGTTGCCGGCCGCGTAGCACAGGTGATGCAGCAGGACGATCGCGTTCGGCGCAAGGTCGAGCGTCGAGACGGAGGGCTCGCCGTAGTACTTGGTGTTGTTGTCGCCGTTACCCGCGGTCGCGTTGAGCCCGAAGCCATCCTTGGTCGTGTACTTCGGGTCGTACGTGTACGGGCTGGGCCAGCCATTCCCGTGGCCGAAGTAGATCACCACCGACGCACCGGCCGTCGCGCTCTTCACGCGCGACCACGTCGCGTTGGGGCTGTAGATCTTGACGACGTTCGAGCTGTACTTGACCGCCTCGGCGTAGGCCTCGTTGGCGTACCCGCGGTACTTGGTCGTCGCGCTGTGCGTCGCCCCGACGATGATCACGACCTTCGCGTCCGACAGTTCGGCGGCCTGCGCGGGCACGGCCGCGCCGAACGAGCCGAACACGGCGGCGAGGACGATGAACAGGGTCGCGATGGGTCGACGCAACAGGGACTCCGGGTTCGAGAGGCTCGGCGTGTCGCAAGCAGGGGGCTCGTGGGGTCCCAGCCTCCCCCATCGCGGGCGCGGCCTCAATCGCGGGATGGTCCGGGGCGGCCTAGCCCGTTCGGGCCGCGAACTGGTGCGTCATCGGGCGGAGGGGTGGTCGGTGCGGGTCCGGAGGTGGGCGACCGCGCGCGAGTCGTCAGCCCGCGCGCAGGCGCTCCACGAGAGCGGCCAGGGGCGGGTTCGCCCGATCGCGATCGGACAGGATCGGCCGGCCGTCGGGGGTCTCGGGGATGGCCGGCCATGGGACGGCGGCGAGCGGGTCGTCCCACGCGAACCCGAGCTCATCGCTGCCGTCGTACGGGTTCGTCACGAGGTAGAGCAGCTGGAGCGGCTCGAAGGCGAGGAACCCGTGGGCCACGCCCACCGGGATGTCCAGCCAGTCATCCGGTCCGAGCTCGCGGGTCTCGACGGTGGGACGTGGCGCGTCGCCGGTGAGCATCGGGCGCACATCGACGAGCGCGACGAACGCACGGCCACTCGCGACGAGCCAGTGATCGAGCTGCCGGCGGTGGAGGTGCAGGCCGCGCAGCACCCCGGCCGACGAGGTCGAGAGATTCGCTTGCACGAACCGCGGCGTGGACCCGGCCGGGGCGCCGGCATCGGCGGCGTCCAGCGCGCCGAACGCGTCCTCGCGCCACACCTCGCGGAAGCTGCCGCGTGGGTCCTCGAAACGCTCGATCGCGCCATACCGGACCCCCGGCAACGCCGAGGGCGGGCGGGTCGAACGTCACCCGGATGCCGAGCGGGCCGGGCGCCAGGACCGGGCGAGGACCGGCGCGTAATCGGCCATCGCTGCGGTCCACGGGCGGATCGGTTCGCCGCTGGGGAGCGGCGTCGGCACGAGGGCTCCCCAGCGCGGCGGCTCCGAGGCGCGTGCCCAGGTGCTCGCCGGGACGTGCTGCACGGGGACCGTCACCCCGAACCTCGCGAGCACATCCTCGGCCCAGGCGGCGCGCGTCGCGACCCCGCCGTTGACGAGGTGGTGGAGTCCGGCTTGCGCGTCGTCGGCGAGCAGCTCCACGATGGCGTCGGCCACGTCCGCGGCGTACGTCGGGTTGCCCCACTCGTCCTCGACGAGGCGAAGCGGCTCCCCCGTGCCGATCGCCCGGTCCGCGGCTTCCAGGATCTTGCGCGGGAAGTCGCGACCGGGCGGCCCGAACAACCAGGCCGTTCGGGCGATCCCGAGCGAGCCGCTCGCCCGTTCGGCCTCGAACGCGCGGGTCGCCGCCCGCTCCCCGGCGAGCTTGGAACGGCCGTAGACGTTGCGTGGCCGCGGCTCGTCGGTCGTGGCGTAGCCCTGGCCGTCGTCGCGGTCGCCCGGGAAGACCTCGTTCGTCGAGACGACCAGGAGGTCGACGCCGCGGACGGCGCACGCCTGGGCCAGGGTCCCGGTCGCATCCCCGTTGCGACCGATCGCGAGCTCCGGGTCGCGGGCGCACCCGTCGACGTCCGTCCAGGCCGCCGCGTGGACGACGACCTCTGGCCGGTCGCGGTCCAGCGACCTGGTCACGTTGTCCGGTGCGTCGAGATCGAAGTCCGTCGCGGGTCCAGGCGAACGGGCCGCGCGGACCCGTGAACGGCGCCTCGGACAGGGCAGCCACGAGGGCATGGCCGAGGCGGCCGGTGGAGCCCGTGACGGCGACGCGCATCAGCCGGTCGGTCGGTCGGCCAGGGCGGGCGCGGCCGGCTTCCCCGTGGCGAGGCGGGCGCCGTACTGGCGTTCGTAGTACGCGTCCCAATCGTCGGAGCGGGCGGCCCGCCACCAGGCCTCGTTGGCCACGTACCAGTCGATCGTGCGGGCCAGGCCGTCCTCGAACGCGACCTGCGGCGCCCAGCCGAGCGTGGCGATCTTGGAGCCGTCCATGGCGTAGCGGCGGTCGTGGCCGAGCCGATCCTCGACGTGGCGGACCAGCGACCACGGCTTGCCCAGTCGGTCGAGGAGCAGCTTGACGGTCTCGCGATTCGCCATCTCGACACCACCCGGCACGTTGTAGGTCTCACCGGTTCGGCCGTGGCGCAGGACGTGGTCGACGCCGGCGGCGTGGTCGGCGACGTACAGCCAGTCGCGCCGCTGGAGACCGTCGCCGTAGAGCGGCAGGGGCTGATCGTCGATGGCGTTCGTCACGAACAGCGGGATGAGCTTCTCCGGGTGGTGGTACGGGCCGTACGTGTTCGATCCGCGGGTGACGACGGCGTCGACGCCGTGGGTCACGACGTAGCTGTTGACCAGCAGCTCGCCGGCGGCCTTGGCGGCGGCGTACGGCGAGCGGGGGTCGAGCGGGTCCCCCTCCCGGGAGTGGCCCGTTGGCGATCGAGCCGTAGACCTCGTCGGTCGAGACCTGCAGGTAGCGGGGCCCATGCTGGGCGGTCCGGACGGCCTCCAGCAGGATGTGGACGCCGATGACGCCCGTCACGAGGAACGCCTCGGGATCGAGGATGGATCGATCGACGTGCGATTCCGCCGCGAAGTTGACGACCGCATCGGCCTCGGCGACGAGTGGCGCGACCACGGCCGGATCCGCGATGTCGCCACGGACGAAGCGCAGGCGGGCGGCCTGCTCGGGGTCGTCACCGACCGATGCGAGGTTGGCTTCGTTGCCGGCGTAGGTGAGCTTGTCGAGGACCGTGATGTGGGTCCCGTCACGACGCGCGAGGACGTCACGGACGTAGCACGAGCCGATGAACCCGGCACCGCCGGTGACGAGCAGACGCCGGTAGTCGGTCACCGCCGGGCCGTGCCGGTTCGCCGGGCCGTCACGCGATCGGCCGCTCGACGGGTGGCTCGAGCCGGCCGGCGCCATCGTCGTCGCGGGCAAGCTCGGCCGCGCGCAGCAACGAGGGGACGGTGCCGGCGTCGGTCCAGTGGCCGTCGTAGATGCGGGTGAACAGGCGCCCATCCGGGACGTAGTGGTTGAGGACGTCGGTGATCTCGAACTCACCGCGACCGGAAGGCGCGAGATGGTCGATCACCCCGAACGCGTCCGGGCGCAGGAAGTAGACCCCGATCGGGATGAGATCGGATTTGGGATGCGCGGGCTTCTCCTCGAACCCGACGACATTGCCGTGCGCGTCGACCTCGGCGACGCCGAACCGCTCCGGATCCGGGACCCGGTAGAGCAGCGTGCCCGCGCCGTGGTCACCGTCCTCGAAGTCCCGGGCGACGTCGGCCAACGCCGGCCCGCGCAGGATGTTGTCCCCCAGGACGCAACAGAACGCGTCGTCACCGACGAACCCGCGGGCAAGGCTGATCGCCTGGGCGATGCCCTGGGCACCCGCCTGGTAGCGGTAGGTCAGGTCCAGGCCGAAGTGCGCCCCGTCCCCGAGCAGCTCCACCACGTCGCCGACGCTCTTGCCACCGACCACGACCATCACCTCTCGGATGCCCATGGAAGCGAGCGTCTCGATCGGGTAGTAGATCATCGGCCGGTCGTAGATCGGCAGCAGGTGCTTGTTCGTGACGATCGTCAGCGGGAAGAGCCGAGTGGCGGTCCCACCGGCGAGCACGATGCCCTTCATCGCGTGGAAGGGTAGCAGCCATCGCCGTCGCCCTCCTCACGCACAGTCGGCTGGATCCCGGGGCTCGATGCGGAACACGGGTCGGTCGGCGACGGCGGACGGTCCGCCCTGGGCGACCCTGCACGGTGAGGAACGGCTCGACCCGGTAGGCCGCCCGGGTCGGGGCCAGATCGGCCGTGTCGAGCCGGAGCATGTACACCGGGCGTTCGCAGATCAGCGTGGCGATCCGGGCCTCCCGGCTGCCCCATCCTTCGTAGACGATGTTCGTGTCGTCGACGATGAGGACATCGGGGCGACGACCGAGCACGAGCTGCGCGTGCCACAGCGGCGTCGACGTGTCCCATTCGGACAGGATCGCCGCGTTGGGTGGCAGTGCGTCGAGGATCGTGTCGACGTAGGTGTCGGCGCCTCGATCGAGGCTGCGATCGGACCCGCGCCAGTTGATCATCGCGAGGGTGACCGCGAAGGCCACTGCGGCGCCACCGATGACGGCTCCGACATCGAGGCTTCGCAACCGCGGCGATGGGGCGTGGAGCGTGCGAGCCTCGAGCACCCGCGCCGCCTGCTCGAGAGCTACGGCTATCCCGATGGCGAGCATCAGCCACGTCACGAGCAGGTAGTGCTCGAGCCGCAGGTACGTCGCCCAGACGTAGACGTTCGCGACGAGGATCGCCACGCACAGCAGGCCGAAGGCCGGTCGCCGTCGGACGAGCACGACCAGGCCGACCAGCCCGAGGACCGGCAGGATCACGGTCGCCCGGGCGACGAGCAGCGACCAGAGCGCACCCAGCGAGCCGATCACGTCGGCCACGCCGCCCGACGTTAGGAAGCGGAACTGATCGCGGAACTGGGTCCCCTGCACCAACCACAGGACCCCATCGAGGGTGACCGGGTGGTTGTACGCCAGCGGCGGTGACTGACTGGCCGCCAGGGGGATGTAGAGGTAGATCGCGAGGCCGAGGACACCAGCCGCCGCGGCGGGCAGCAGGATCCACGGCCGGGCGGCGATCTCGCGGCGACCCACCCACAGGACGAAGATCGCCAGGAACGGGGCGACGAACAGGGTGAGGAGGTGGTTGCCGAGGGCCAACCCAAGGAGCAAGGCGCCGAGGATGAGGTCGCGATCCGCTCGCCGTTCCTGCCACAACAGGGCGCGGTGGAGGAGCAAGGCGATGAACAGGAGGTGCAGCGGATTCACCTCGGCCACGGTCGCCGCCGACCAGACGGTCGGGACCGCGCCGACGGCCAGGACCACGACCACGGCGATCAGCGGCCGCGTCGCAAGCCGCAGGAGGATCGCGACGGTGACGGCGAGGGCCGCCGCGACCAGGACCGCCGACAGCAGATTGGACCGGAACGCCACCGACCCGACCGGCACGAGTTGCGCGAGCCAGGACAACACGATGTACGTCGGATAGCCGGTCGGATGGGCGACACCGAGGACGTGCGGGACGGTCTGCATCTCGCCCCAGTCGCCGAACGCCAGCCCGGGCAGGAGCGTCCGGACGTAGACGACGAACGAGATCGCGCCGGCGATCGCCGGCGCCAGCCACGCGATCCGGGGATCGGCCGACCGCTCCCTCGTCGCTGGCACGCCCTCCACCGCCCGGGGAGCGCGGTCCGCTAGGGCGTTCGTGGCGAGGGTCGGGCGGTCGTGGAGGGGGAGGCTGTCGGCTCGAGGCACGGCTGTTCGCCCTCGGGCAGCGTGCCGTCCTCATTCGGGATCGAGCAGTCGACCGGTTGCTCCTCCAGCGGCGGCAGGCCACCCTCGTAGTCCAGGATGACCAGCACGTACTCGAGCTTGTCGAGGTTCGCGGCCGGTTGCAGGTAGGCGGTCTGGACGACGTCGTTGGCGTCGCGCCGGACGTCGATCACCTGGCCGATGAGCAGACCCTTGGGATACGGGGAGCGGACACCGCCGCCGAGCTCGATGCCGGCCGTGACGACCTCGTCGCCCAGCGCGATCTGCTCGCTCGAATCGACCTGCTCCATGACCAACACGCCGCCGAGCTGGCCGACGACCTGCCCGGTCCCGGCGCTCGAGACGAGCTGGCCGATGACGGTGGACTGCCCGTCGGTGAGCAGCACGACCGTGGCGCTGTCCGGCCCGACGTCGGTCACCCGGCCGGCCAGGGCGCCACCGCCCGCGACCACGACGTCACCGACCTCGATCCCGGCGTTCGTGCCCTTGTCGAGCCCGACGACGCGCCGGAACTCCGACGATTCGCGCGAGATCACGTTGGCGGCCGCGGTCTCGAAATCGAAGCCGGCGCGCATCTGGAGCAGGGCCGTCAGCTGCTCGTTCTCGCGGCGGATCTCCTGCAGTCGTGCGTTCTCCGCGGTGAGCCGGTCGTTCTCCTCGCGGAGCGAGCCGTTGTCGACCCGCAGCCGATCGATCTCGGCGATGGCCGTGCCGATCGAGGCGACCCCACCGGCGACATCGTCGAGCGCTCCCTGGATCGGCCGGAACGCGAAGCCGATCCCGCCCTGGATCTCGCGGACGAGCGGGTTGGACGAGAACGCCATCAGGACCAGCGTGACCGCCAGCAGGACCACGTAGGCGATGGTGCGGCGGCGGGAGGTGCGGGTCGCGAGGATCGTGGTCATCGGTCGGTCGTGGGTCGCGGATCGTCCATGGGATGCACGCCGGGTGGCCTCAGCGCGGCGGCCGCGAGTAGGTCTCGGCGACCAGGACGCGGCCCATCCCGTCGAGCTCTTGCAGGACCACGCCGGTGCCACGCGCGACGCAGGTCAGCGGGTCGTCGGCGATGTGGACGGGCATCTGGGTCGCTTCGGCGATGCGCCGATCGAGGCCGGCGAGCAGGGCGCCTCCACCGGCCACGACGATGCCCTGGTCCATGATGTCGGCGACCAGCTCGGGTGGCGTTTCCTCGATCGTGTCCTTGACCGTGTCGACGATCTGCGCAACGGACGGCTCGATCGCCTCGCGGATCTGGTCGGCCCCGACCTCGACGCTGCGCGGCAGGCCCGTGAGCAGGTCGCGCCCGCGGAGCGTGACGCGCTGGGCGTCCCACTCCCCGGGATAGGCGGATCCGATCGCGATCTTGATGTCCTCCGCCGTCCGCTCGCCGAGGAACAGGTTGTACTCGCGTCGGGCGAACGTGACGATGTCCTGGTCCATCTCGTCGCCACCGATGCGGATCGAGCGCGAGACCACGATGCCGCCGAGCGAGATGACCGCGACCTCCGTCGTCCCGCCACCGACGTCGACGATGAGTGAGCCCGATGGCTCGGACACGGGGAGCCCGGCACCGATCGCGGCAGCCATCGGCTCCTCGATGAGCCGCGCCCAGCGTGCGCCGGCGTTGAGCGCCGCGTCCCGGACCGCACGCTTCTCCACCTCGGTCACGCCGGACGGGATCCCGAGCAGCATCCGCGGCCGCGGGATGAGCCCGATCCGGTCGTGCACGCGGTTCACGAAGTACTTGAGCATCTGCTCGGTGACGTCGAAGTCGCTGATCACGCCGTCACGCAGCGGACGGACCGCGATGATGTTCGCCGGCGTTCGGCCGACCATCCGTTTCGCCTCGGCGCCGATGGCCAGGACCCGCTTGGTCTTGGCGTCGATCGCCACCACCGATGGCTCACTCATCACGATCCCACGATCGCGGACGTGGACCAGGGTGTTGGCGGTCCCGAGGTCGATGCCGATGTCGCGGGAGAAGAGGCCGAGCAGGCGGTCGAACATGGCGGGGAGGGGGTCCTCGTGAGAGCTTGGGTCGTCGCGGGCACCGCGCCGGGGCCGGGATGGGGGTCGGATCGCGCCGAATGTGGGAGTCGGGCGCGGAGCCCGCGCAGTATACCCGAGCCTCCTCCGGCGACCCGTCCCGGCGATTCAGCGATCGGCGGCCCGCGCTCCCGGCCCGGGTCGATCGAAGGCGATGCCGCGATCGCGCAGGGAGACGTAGGCGTCGTGGCCGATGACGAGGTGATCGAGCAGGCCGATGTCGAGCAACCGCCCGGCCGCCAGTGCTTCCGCGGTCAGGTGCAGGTCGTCCGGCGAGGGCGTCGGGTCGCCGCTCGGGTGGTTGTGGACGAGGATCACGCTCGCGGCATTGAGCCGGACGGCGTCCCGGAACAGCTCGCCGACACGGACCAGCGACGAGCTGACGTTGCCCTGGTACACGGTCTGGACCCGCAGGACGTGGTTCTTCGTGTCCAGGATCACGACGCGCAGCTCCTCGCGCTCGAGTCTGCCCATCTGCAGGATCAACCGCTCGGCGATGTCGTGCGGGCCGCGGATCGACCATCGACCGGCCGGCCAGTCAGCCATGAGCCGACGACCCAGCTCGAACGCCGCGACCAGTTGCGCGGCCTTCGCGGCGCCCACCCCGGGGAGTCCCTCCAGTTCGAGGTCGCTGGCCAGCGCCAGGCCGGCCAGCCCGTCGTAGCCCGCGAGTGCGTCCGTGGCCAGATCGACCGCCGAGCGGCCGCGAACCCCGCTCCCCCACAGCAACGCGATCAGCTCCGCGGACGTCAGCCCGCCGGGTCCGCGCTGAGCCAGGCGCTCACGCGGCCGTTCGGCGACCGGCAGCTCGCGGATCGCGTGGCCGATCGCGCGGCCGGGTGCCGTGGCGGCCGTGCCATCCGAGCCAGCCGAGCCGCGACGTCACGGCCGTGACCGACGAGCCGGCCGTGCCCGACGAGCCTGCGCAAGCCCGCAGGGGCCGGGACCGGGACCTGCGCATCGACCACCGCGTTCTCCTGGCTGCGCGGCGGATCGGGTGTCCCCGCGGCCCGGACGACGGGAGCCCGCCAATTCCCCCCGCCATCCGGACCTCGAGGACGACGCAGAGCCTACCCAGCGACCCTCAACCGGGACTCATCCGCTGCTTCGCGGCGGCTCACCGCCTCGGGGGCGGCCAGCCCCGCCCGGCGCCGCCGCCGAATCCGCTGACGGGGCGACGTCCAAGGTCACCCCGGAGGGCCTCGCGTCCCGGGTCCCGCGTCCCGGTCCCGGGTCCCGCGTCCCGGGTCCCGCGTCCCGGTCCCGGGTCCCGCGTCCCGGGTCCCGCGTAACTGTGAGGCACGTTTTCGGCACAGCCGAGCGTGATCCGGCCGGCGTCGTGTCTGTGAGACACCAGATCTCCACATTCGAGCGTGATCCGTTGCTCAGATCGCGCTCAGAGCCATTTGAAGCGATCGATCACGAGGAAGCTGTCGTGAATTGGTGCCTGGTAGTTACGCAGCGGCCAGCAACGCGCGTCTCGGCGGCGGCGCATCGGCGGCGGCGCATCGCGGCGAGGTGGCGGTCAGCCCGGTGCGACCCCGCCGCGCGCGATCTCGCTGATCACCAGCAGCACGCCGTTGAATGTCGCGTGCAACCCGATCGACACCCAGATCGACCGCCGTTGCAGGAACAGCCAGGTGAGCGCGACCGCCACCGGGATCCGCCCGACGAAGGCCACGATCGCGAGGCTGATCGCCTGCTGCGCGTCCGAACCGGCGATCGTCAGGACATGGGCCACGGCGAAGAACAGCGCCACGCGGACCACGGTCCGTCGCTCCCCGATGTCGCGGGCCCACGCCGTCGCCGCGAAGGCCCGGAAGAACAGCTCCTCCCCGATGGGCGCGATGATGGCCCCGGCGATCAGGTTCAGGAGCAACCCGCTGACGGTCCCGGTCGGCGGCAGCGGGCTGGCCGGGGTCACGGGGATCAGCTGGGACAGCACCGCCGCGACCACGAGCGTGACCAGGATGACCGGCCCGGTCCAGATCGCACCCGTGACGAGCTCGCCGAGCGCCCGTCGATCGAGACGCCGGACCCCCATCTCGGCCCAGCGCAACGCACCGGCGTCGACGACCAGCAGACGGATGAGCCCGACATAGATGAGGGCCTGGATCGAGACCGCGGCGACCGCGGCGACAGGCGACGACACCGAGATCCCGACCACCGACAGCGCAAGACCGATCACGGCGCCGCCGAGGATGGTCAACGGTATCGACGCCGCGAACACCAGGAACGGTGAAGGGCCCATGTACGCACGGGTCCCGCGGACCCGACGCTCGATGGCCTGGCTGCCGCCCGCCGCGATGAGCCCGACCGACAGGAGCACCAGCCCCAGGATCAGGACGACGGCACGAGCCGTGCTCGCTCCAGCGAGCACCGAGACGAAGATGGCGACGAGCCCGACGAGCGTCGCCAACCAGCCGACGACGAACAGGGCGGGCGCCGAGCGCCCTTCGATCGTGAAGGTCGAAGCGCCCGGACGCGCCGGCGCCGGCGCTCCCGGCTCGGTCGCGGACGCCCGAGCGTCGTCGTCGAGGGAGGGGTCGGTGTCGGTGGCTGGCGGCGGGGTCGGTGGCTGGTCGGAAGCGCCCGGGTCCGGCGGGATCAACGCTCCGGCAGCGGATCCTGGCCGGTGGCCGGGCGGCCGGTGCCGCGCGCGCCCCCGCGGGACCGCACGGTCGTCTGGATCGCCGCCGGGATCGCCTGCGAGCTCGCCGCACCCGGCGAGGCGAGGCGACCGGTCGACTCGAGGCTTGACGGCAAGACCTCGACGGCGGCTGCAGCCGCGATCTCACGGCGTTCGAAGTCCTTGCCGCACCAAGCGCACAGCGACCAGTCGAGCCCGACGAGCCGCGAGCAGTTGGGACAGACCCGGTTCAGGCGCGTGCGGCACGACGGGCAGATGATCCATTCGTCGTCCACGCGTCGCTCGCACGTCGGGCAATGGTGGATCGCCTCGACCTCGGCGAGCAGCGCCTCCTCCGCCAGATTGCGCTCCCAGACCTCGCCGATCTTCTCGTGCGGTCGGACGATCTTGTAGACCCAGACCGCCAGGATGAAGAAGAACGGCGTGAACAGGATGATGCCCGCCGCCACGAGGTACGGGAGGATCGCGTTGTCCGAGCGCTGCTGCATGTCGCGGAACGCCCAGTACGCGCTGGCGATCCAGAGGACCGCGATGTAGATGAAGATCAGCCGAACGCCGATCTGGACGGGGGGGCTCCCGATGACGTCGCCGATCGTTTCGCCGATATCGGCGAAGATCTTGTCCATGCGCTGAGGGATGCCTCCGTACGTCGGTGGTCCGGGACGCGGTCGCGCCAGCGATCAAGGGCGACCTGCGGCGCAGTGTAGCAGGGGACTCCCGCCATCCATGGCGGGCGCCGGATGGGGCCGACCGCGCTCAGACGAGCCGGTCGCCAGTCCCGTGACGGTCGCTGGCAAGCGCGAGGATGCCGGCCACGGCGAGGAGTACCGCCCCCACCAGGATCGCGAAGGCTCCCGGGCCGGTGCGCAGGGCGCTCACCAGGACGTATGGCCACACGAGCCCGATCAACAGCGCCCCCAGCCCGAGGCCCGGCAGGCCGACACGGATCCAGAGGGGCACTCGGTCGACGGCGAGGGCCAGGGCGAGGACCGCGAGCAGACCGAGGACGACCACGAAGTGGAACGGTCCGGCCAGGCCCCAGCGGTCGAGATAGTCGATGCCGGTCGAGCCGATGACGGAGCTCGCCATGGGCAGGAGGAACCCGACCGCCGCAAGTGCCGAGCCGGCGACCGCGAGCCAGCGGACGAACTCGATCGACGCGCGTCGTGGGGTGGTCCGCTGCCGCGGCCGGTGCATCGGCGGTACCGGCCGCCGGGTCAACATGGCCGGCCCAGGTTCGCGCCGGGGCGGCGGGTCCGCCCGGGACGCCGACGGACGGCCTCGGGACGTAGGCGCCCGGCGCGGGCGCGAGGGAGGCGCCCGCGGGCGCGGCGGCGGCAGTCGCCGCCACGGCCGTCGACGGGGCCCAGGCGGTCGACGGGGTCCAGCCGGCCGCAGCCGGGGTGCTCGAAGCGTCCGCTGACTCCGTCACGCGCGGCGCGTCAGCCGCGATCTCCATGAGGACGGTGGGCTCGACGCGGCGCGGCGGCGCGGGATCGGCGGGGACCGACGACGCGGCCGCATCCACCCCGTCAGTCGGGTCGATGCCTTGGAAGTCACCCGCGTCGTGGTCCCAGGCGAGCCCACCCGCGAACGCGGGCTCCGTGTGGGTCGAGGTGGATGCCGCGAAGGAGGGGCCGTCGTCCGGCACAGCGGCCAACACCGATGGGACGGCCGAGGCCGCCGGGACGTCGGGAGCCGCCGGGACGTCGGGAGCCGGCTCGGGCGCCACCGCGGTAGGGGACGAACCGTTCGTCGAGGCCTTCCCCCGCTTCGCCGCGGCGGGCTTCGTCGTCACGGCACCGGCGACCGCGCGCCGGCCTCCGGCGACCGACGCCAACAACTCGCCACACGACGGGCACGACAACCGGCCATATGACACCGCAGCGTTGCAGGAACCGCAGACGATCGACTGCGTGGTCATCCATCACCTCTGTCCTGATCGACCTCGCGGGGCCGAAGGGCGCCCAGCGTGGCGGACGGCCGAGCCTCGTTCCAGTCCCCTAGTGGGGTATCGGTCGCTCCCCCGAACGTCCCGGTCAGGTCCACGGTCCAGACGGCCGATCGCCATGCCGACGTGACCCCGACGAGCACGAATCCGGCGGCGAACAGACCGACGAACGCGATCAGCAGGGCCCATCGCGCCAGCCACCCATCGTCGAAGGCTAGTGCGGCACGCAGCGCATCCCACGCCACCGATCCAGCGAACCCCATCGCGGCGAGGACGAGTGCGAGCTGGAGGAGCGGCAGGATCGCGAGCACCAGGCAGCGCCCTGGGCGGCGCGTGAGGTGTCGGACCGCCCGTGCCAGAGCCCGGACCGCACCCTCTTCGAGCAGGACGATGCGCCGTGCCGCCATCGCCCCGACGATCTCGGCCGCGAACCATGCCAGCGCGATCGCGACGACCGCTCCGGGAGCGCCCGTTACCACGCGCAGCACCAACGGGACGTCGGTGTCGGACGGGACCGTCAGCTCGCGGTAGGTCAGCACGACCACCTGGACGGCGCCCCAGGCCAGGGCGAGGACGAGCGGCAGGCACGCGAGGAGCCGGACCACGAAGATCCGACCGACCCACCCGGCGCGCACCGACCGTCCAGCGGAGATCCGTCCCGTGGCCTCGAGCTCCTCGTCCTCGGCGACACGCAGGATCAGCTCGGCCTCGATGGCCGCCGTCAGGAACCCACCAACGATGAGCCACGTGGCCAGACCGCCCACGAGCCACGCCACGAGCAGCGCGACCTCATCGAGTCGCCGCTCGAACGCCACGTCCGCCAGGAACGGCGCGACGATATTGGCCAGCCCGACGGCCGTGGGCAGGACCACGATCGGAGCGACCAGGAGCAACAAGCCCCCGCGCAAGAGGAACCCGGCCATCGCGAGCGCCCAGGTCGACGGCCTCGAGACCGCGATCAGCAGTGAGGCGACGAGCGTCGCCCCAGGGGTCACGGTGTCGGGCTGGCGGATGTTCCGGGCGACGGGAGGCCCAGCCCCGGCGCGAGCTCGTCGAGCCGTTGCAGCGCGGCCTCGACCTTGGCGATCTCCTGGCCGTACAGAGCGAAGTCACCGGCGCGCAGCGCATCCTGGGCCAGTTCGAAGTGGAGGTTGGCGTAGGCGATGAGGCCCGCCACGTCGGTCGGCAACGGATCATCCGGATTCGGCGTCGGGCCGGCGGTCGGGCTCGGGCCGGGCGTCGGTGTCGGGCCCGGCGTGGGTGTCGGTCCCGGCGTCGGCGTCGGACCGCCTTCGGCCTCGAGCAGGAGTGTCAGGGCCTCACCGAGGGTCTCGCCCCACACGACCTCGCGCGGGGACGCGACGACGATGCGTCGGAACTCGGGGAATGCCGAGCCCGTGGACTGCAGATACACCGGCTGGAGGTACAGGATCGAATCGGCGATCGGCACGACGATGAGGTTGCCGCGGATGACGTCGCTGCCCGAGTTGCGCCACAGCGTGAACTGCTCGCTGATGATCGGGTCCTGGTCGATGCGCGCCTCGATCTGGGCCGGCCCGAAGATCGTCGTGTCAGCCGGGAACCGGTAGACCCGCGTCGCGCCGTAGTTGGGATCGTCGTTGCGGGCCGCGACCCAGGCGATCATGTTCGGCCGGCTGACCGGCACCATCGGCTGGAGGAGGAGGAACTCGGCCTCGGGCTCGCCGGGCATGCGCATAACGACGTAGTACGCCTCGGACGGCAAGGTCTGCTCGCTCGTCTGACCCTGCGGCACGGTCCACAGGTCGTCGTTGCGGAAGAACTGCTCGGTGTTCGTGACGTGGTAGCGGCCGAAGACCCGGGTCTGGACGTTGAACAGTTCCTCGGGCACCCGGAGGTGGGCGCGCAGGTCCTCCGGCAGCTCGGACATCGGCTGGAACATCGTCGGGAAGACACCGCTGTAGGCGCGGATCGATCGGGTCGGTCGGGTCTGCGACGTAGAACCGCATGGTGCCGTCGTACGCGTCCATCGTGATCTTGACGCTGTTGCGGATGTAGTTGAACGGGTCGTTCCCGAGCGCCGTGGTCTGGAACTCGGCCGACGGGTCGAAGCCCTGTGCGTTCGGGAACCGGTCCGACACCGTGTAGGCATCCTGGATGTACTGCAGCCTCCCGGCGTCATCGATGACGATGTACGGGTCCTTGTCGTAGCGCAGGAACGGCGCCACGAGGTCGAGCCGCTCCCTGAGTGATCGGTGGAACAGGAGCTGGCTCTCGCTCGTGACCTGGTCGGTGATGAGCAGGTCGAGGTCGCGGAAGCGGAGTGCGAAGAGCGCGCGCATCAAGGTCGTGTCGAGATCGATGCCGGTCGTCCCGGTCCAGCGTGTCGCGGTGCCCGCCGCGGAGGTCTCGTCGCTCGCGCCCGTCGGGTAGTCGAACTCGTTCTGCTGGGCGCGCACCACGACGTACCCCGACGGGCGCTCCCCGAAGTAGATCCGTGGCTCGGTGATCGCCGGGGCGCCGGCCGTCGAGACCGGCGGCAGGTTCCCGATGAACAGCCGCGGCTGGCCCTCGTTGGCGACCTCGTTCACCGGCACCATCGCGACGCCGATGCCGTGCGTGAAGTTGACCCGCTGGTTGACCCACCCGGTCGCGCCGGGGTTCTGGTCGAGTGCGAGCTCGCGACCGGAGAGCATGACCTGGCGCTGTACGCCCTCGATGACGTAGCGGTCCGTGTCGACGTCATGGAAGTCGTAGTAGCGCCGCACGGTCTGGAGCTGGTCGAGCGACTCCTTGAGGGGCCGGTAGTCCCACAGGCGGGCGTTGGCAAAGGTATCCGCTTCGCCATCGATGACGCCCGTGGTGAGGATGGACTCGCCGCGGAATGGGCGGTCCTCCCAGTCCTCGAGCCCGTAGGACAGGCGGGTCATCGCGATGTTGTTGGCGATATAGCGCTGCTCCTGGGCGTACTGGTTCGGCTCGACCGTCAGCCGCTGGATCGCCTCCGGATACAGACGGCCGATGACGAGCGAAGCCAACAGCCACACGCCGATCGTCAGCCCCAGGGGCCACAGCGTCCGGGTGAACGCCCCGCCGACGAGGAACGCCGCCGCGAGGCCAGAGACGACAGTCAGGACGTCGTAGGCGAAGAACTGGGCGTTCTGGTCGGTGTAGCTGACGCCGGTCGCGAACCCCCGCTGCTGTACACGAGCTCCAGCTTGTCGAGCTGGTAGCCGAACGCGACCGACAGCAGGAACAGGCCGCCGAGGACCGCCAGGTGGACCCGAACCGGCGTCGTGAAGACGAGGCTGCCGCGCGATGCGCCGACGAGGTAGCGGATGAACACGAGCAACAGCGAGGCGACAACGAGACCGTTGAACAGGGCCTGGACCAGGCGCAGGAACGGCAACTCGAACAGGAAGAAGCCGATGTCGCGGCCGAAGACCGGGTCGGTGACGGCCGTCGCGCCAGACGAGAACGGCACGCGGTTGGCCCACAGCAGTACCGTCTCCCACGCACTCGCGACGGACGCCCCGATGGTGAAGGCGAGGAACACCGAGACCGCCACGAGGGCGATGCCAGCGAATGGGGTCAGGTCCGGGATGTCATCGGTTCCGAAGGTGACGGTCCGCGGGGCGTCGTCGCGCCACCGGCCGCCGGGTCGCCGGTCCGGGTCCGCGGCCTGCGCGGCCTCATTGAGTCGATCGAACAACCCGCGGAACGAGCCGCCGTTGCGGCCTTCCTCGGCCGGCGGCACGAGCCGACCGGCGATGGACAGGTTGATCAGCAGGATCGACGAGCGTGCCGAAGGCGGCGGCCACGAACAGCCCGATCTGCGCGCCGAGGCGTGTCCAGAACACGCCATCGAAGCCGATGCTCTGGTACCACAGGGCGTCGGTCCACAGATCGAGCCCGAAGCTGAACAGCACGAATAGCGCGATGACGATGATGAGCAACGACCACCAGGCCATTCGCCGACCGCGTCGGCGGGGCGGGCGCCGGATCGCCCGAGGTTCGCGTGGCGGGGCGGACTCGCGGGGCGGTCGATCGTCGTCGTCCGGGCCGTCTGGGCCGTCGCCGTCGCCGTTGCCTGGGCTGTCGGGGCCGTCGCCGTCGGGGCCGTCGGGCCCGGCCGGATCCGGCCGCGGCCGCCGGGGCGCTCCGGCATCGGGGTCCTCACCCCGAGCGATCGCCTCGCGGCGGCGGAGCTCCTCCAGGAAGTCGTCGAAGAGATCGCGCATGTTCCCCGAGTCTAGCCGGTCGGAGGGGTTTGCCCGGATCGGAACCGCTCAAGGCCCCCGGCGCGCCCGGGTGACGGCCGGATCAGCGCGGGCTCAATGCCGACTCACGCGCCCGTCACGGCCGGCCCAGGCCCTCCACGGCGCGGCGGAACGCAGCCAGCACGGTCTCGGCGAGCTCGTTGGGAGGCATCGCGGCCGCGCGGGCCGGTTCGAACCGGAACGCGGCTCGGACGACGAGCGGGTTGCGCCACGGCCGGCTCGGGTCGTCGGGCGGCACCAGGCCGGCAACCCGGAGCTGCAGCCGGCCCGCATCTTCGAGGATCATCCCGGACAACCCGCCGGCCAGTGACGGCCCGAGGCGGGCGAGTGGCGGATCGGGCGGCGGGCCGGCGGCGGGCGCCACATCGCGAAAGCTCACCACGCCTTCGTCGTCGGCGACCCACAACAGCGTGAGCCACCAGCCATCCGGGGCATCGGACGGGCGAGCCATCCCGGCACGGAACACGCGCTGACCGACGCGGACCTCGTGCTCACGCAGGAACGAGGGGCCGGGAGGGGGCAGTCGGTCGGGCACGGCCGCAAGGATACGGCGGGGGTCGCCGCCGGGTCAGGCGGGGCGCTGGCCCTCGTCCTGCGCGGCCGCATCCGCCGCGGCCTCGTTGGCGGCCTGGATCGACTCCGGGGACGGCGCGGTGGCAGCCTCGGCCTCGGTCTCGCCGAGCGCGGTATCGATGGTGTCGAGTTCTGCGGTGACGGCTTCGAGCTCCGCCACGGCTGGGTCCGTCGTCGCGACGCGGCCTTCGGCCTTCGCCTCGGACAGGATCGCGTCGGCTTCCGCCTGGAGGTTGGCAACCTCGGCTTCGAGCTCGAGACGCCACATCTCGCGGCGGACGGCCGGATCGGGCGGCGCGAGTGCGCCGGCCTCAGCGACCGCGCCGGCCTCGTCCGGATACTCGCCGCTGATCCACGACAGGAGCCGATTGCGCGGGCGCGCCACCGGTGTCTTGGCTCGGACGATCGCCGCGGTGTCGATGGCGGTCAGACCGGGCAGCGAAGGATCAGCCGCCGGGTCCGTCGTGAGGGCGGCGCCACAGGACGGACAGGTCTCCCGGTCGCCCGTGTACGTGGCGGAGCACCATGGACAGATCGAGGCGGCCGACCCGCCTCCAGGTAGCGTTTCGTCGACCATCCCCGAATGCTACCGCGCGGACACGGTGCCGGAATACCCCATCGGTCCGGGGTCGAGAGGGTACGAACCGAGCGGCCGTGTCGGGCGCCGAGACCGCGGGTATCGATGGATCGATGCACCCGGTAACTAGGATCGGCGCTTCACGGGCGCTACGGCCACTCGCGGAATGCGGCTCGCGAGCCGTCGGCGGGATCCGTGCTTGGACGGAGGTACCGGACCAGCGATCCGGCCACTCGTTGGCGCGATGTGCCGGTCGGTGCCCCGGATGTAGTCGTGGCACGACTAACGGGGAGCGCAACGGCTCGCATCACCCGCGTCACAGCCGCAGCCGACGCGCCACTCCCCGCCGACGGTCAGTCCTTACCGATTCGCGGCCGGCGCGCTCTGGCCCACTCGATCGTGGCCGGCGCGGCTACTCCCACTCGATCGTGGCGGGCGGCTTCGAGCTGATGTCGTAGACCACCCGGTTGACGCCCGGGACCTCGTTGACGATGCGGACGAGATCTTGCCCAGGACGTCGTACGGCAGCTTGGCCCAGTCGGCGGTCATCCCGTCCTCCGAGGTGACCGCCCGGATCGCCACGACGTTCGCATAGGTCCGTCCGTCGCCCATCACCCCGACGCTGCGGACCGGCGTCAGGATCGCGAACGACTGCCACAGCGATCGATACAGGTTCGCCGCCTTGATCTCGTCGATGACGATCCAGTCCGCCTCGCGCAGCGTGTCGAGCCGCTCGGCCGTGACCTCGCCGATGATCCGGATGGCGAGGCCCGGTCCGGGGAACGGCTGGCGCAGGACCATCGCCTCGGGCAGGCCGAGCTCCAGCCCGACCTTGCGGACCTCGTCCTTGAACAGGTAGCGCAGCGGCTCGATGAGCTGGAAGCGCAGGTCGGCCGGCAGCCCGCCGACGTTGTGGTGGGTCTTGATCTTCTGGGCGGTCTTGGTCTCGGACGTCGCGCTCTCGATGACGTCGGGGTAGAGCGTGCCCTGGGTCAGGAAGTCGATCGTGCCGATGCTTGCGCCGCCTCCTCCTCGAAGACCCGGATGAACTCGTCGCCGATGATCTTGCGCTTCTGCTCGGGGTCCTCGACGCCGGCCAGGCGGGCCAGGAAGCGCTCGCGCGCATCGACCATGACGAGGTTCATGCCCGAGGTCGCGCTCGAAGGTCACGCGCAGGAGCTCCGACTCCTTCTTGCGCATCAGCCCGTGGTCGACGTAGATGCAGGTCAGCCGATCGCCGACCGCCCGATGGACGAGCGCCGCCGCGACCGCCGAGTCCACGCCGCCCGACAGCGCGCAGATGACCTTGCCGTCCGAGCCGGTCTGCGCGCGCGTGGGTGTCGACCCGCTCGCGGATGCCGGCGACGGTCGTGTCGATGAAGTTGGCCGCGCGTCCAGGACGGGTCGACGCCCGGCGATCCCGACGACGAAGTTGCGCAGGACGTCCCGGCCGCGGGGCGTGTGGACGACCTCGGGGTGGAACTGGATGCCGTACAGGTTCCGGTCGGGGCGCCTGCAGCCCGGCGAACGGCGTCGAGTCGGTCTGGGCGGTGGACCGGAAGCCTTCCGGCAGCCGGGTGATCGAGTCGCCGTGGCTCATCCAGACCGGCTGGCTCGCGCTCGATGCCGTCGAACAGGCCGTCGTCGCGTCGGTGATCGTCACGTTCGCCGGCCCGTACTCGCGGCGCGTCGGTCGGGCAGGACGTCGCCGCCGAGCTCGTGGGCCATCAGCTGCGCGCCGTAGCAGATGCCGAGGACCGGGATCCGGCCGCTCCAGATGGCCGGATCGGGCTTGGGGGCATCGTCGTCGTAGACCGAGTTCGGGCCGCCGCGACAGGATGATCGCGCGCGTCGCCGCGCCGCTCGAGCTCGGCGAACGGGGTGTCGTGCGGCAGGAGCTCGGAGTACACGTCCAGCTCGCGGACGCGACGGGCGATGAGCTGGGCGAACTGGCTGCCGAAATCGAGGACGACGACCGGTCCCGGGGCGTTGCGGCGGCGGGAGCGGGCCGGTCATCGGCGGAGCGCTCCGGCGCGGGCGCCTTCAGCGCGGTCTCGAGGTAGGCCTCGACCTCGGCGTCGTCAGGGGCGAGGACGCGATGGCCGGCGTTGGCCGCCTCGCCGTGGACGGTCTTGCCGCGGTCCCGCTCGCGCCGGGTTGACCCCTCGGTGTCCGCCAATCGTCGCCCTCCGCTCGGTCGTGCCGCCCGCCGGCGACCAGTGTACCGGGCCAGAGCGGCATCCGGCTCGGCGGCGCCGTCAGCGCGTCAGTCGCGGTTGCGCATCGCCTCCGCGGCCATCGCGATGTAGCGCTCCAGGTCCGCGGCCACGTCGGCCGGGCGGCGCCAGCTCGGCGATCGCGGCCCGCATGTGGACGAGCCATCGATCGCGCTGCGGCGGGGTCGATCGCGAACGGCGCGTGACGCATCCGCAGGCGCGGATGGCCGCGCTCCTGGTCGTACGTCGTGGGCCGCCCCAGTACTGGGCGAGGAACAGGGTCAGGCGGTGCTGCGCCGGTGCGAGATCCGCCTCGGGATAGATCGGTCGGAGGAGCGGGTCGTCGGCGACGCCGGCGTAGAACCGCGCGACGAGGGCCTCGAAGAACGGCATCCCGCCGGCGCGGTCGTAGAGGGTCTGCTGGTCGATCACGTGCGCCAGTCTAGGGTGGGACCCGCGGATCAGGGTGGGACCCGCGGAGCGGGGCCGGCCGGGGCCGGCGAAGCGAGCGAAGACCGCGGCGATCGGGCTCGGCCGCCGGGCGGCCGGACGATCCGTTTAGCGGCGGACCTGGGCCGACCGGCGCCGCCGGGCGCGCCGCTCGTCGCCGCGCAGGTTCGCCGCGGCCAGCTCGAGGAACGCCAGGGCGCTGATCGCGATGATGACCATGCCGAACGTGTCCATGCGCTGCATCGTGCGCGCGCGAACGCCCGGCCGAAACCGGGCGAACGTCATGTCCGGGATGGGACGGATGACGTAGGCCGCGGCGCGCCACCCCGCGGCGAGTCCAGGGCGTCAGGCGCTCGGCGTACCGGACGGCCGCAGGACGGTCCGCCGCGGGATCGGCTGGACGATCCGCGGTGTCGGCAGCGGGCGAGCCGGCCGGGCCGGGCGGGCTTTGCGCAGGCCGGTGTGCGGCCGCGTATCCGGGGCCGGTCGCGGGACCCGCTGGCGGGCCTGGAACCGGGCCGGACGCTCGTACGTGAACGGCTTGAGCGCGAACCGCGTCGCGACCAGCCAGGTGCCGATCATGCCAGATGCCGAACCCGACCGTCGTCCGCGGTTCGGTCCCGACAGATCTCGACACCGACGGCGGCAAGGAGCGCGGCGATCGCGGCGACGCGTGATGCCGGCCGCGGCGAGGTACCCGACGAGCGCACCGCTCCAGGCACGGCCGCGGATCAGCGCGGCGACCGCGACGAGATGGGCGAGGCCGGCCGTCCCGGCGAGGATGACCAACCAGCTGGCAGCCACCGGTCGAGCGGGAAGGTCGGCGGCGACGAAGAACGCCAGGCCGAGCCACGAAGCCGTTCAGGAGCGCCAGGAACGCGGCGAACCGCGCGGGCGCCGCGGTGATAGCGGATCGGGTCGTAGCGTCCGAGCGTGCGGGTTCATCGGGATCGGCTCCTCTGACTGTGGGTCGTTGTCAGCAGGATGGACCCGGTCGCCCCGGGCATCGACATCGACGCCCGCCGCGAATCGGCATGGACGGATGTCAACCGTCCGGCGGCCGCTCCAGACCGACGGCGCAGGGCCTCGAGATCGAGCGTCGCGGCGCGTCGGACCTGCGGTCGGGCCATCGATTCGAACATCCGGTAGCGCAGCGGCAGCCCGATCCGGATCGACCAGCGCAGGTTCGTGCCCGGACCCTCGGGCGCCAGCGCGGCATCGATGTCGATGGACACGCCGTCGCCGTCGCGACCCTCCAGCGCGAATCGCGACGGCGGCTCGAAGACGGTGACCGTCGCCTCGAACGTGCCGGCACGCCCGGCGGCGCGCTGCTCGATGACGAGGCGCTCGCCGGCCGTGCAGCGGGCCGCTCGTCGACGCGCTCGACCGCGGACGATCCCGGTGGCGATGAGCCACGTCGGGCCAGCGCGTCGATGTCGGCGATGCGCGGCGAAGACGTCGCTCGGGTGGGCGCGCGATCGGCGTCTCGATCGTCGACGGCGATCGCCATCAGGCGGCCTCGTCGGCGACTGGGTCGCAGCCGGAACGACGGGCCGCGGCCGAGGCGCTCGGCCGGCGTGCCGTAGCGGAGGATGAGCTCCCGGATCGCGACGCGGACGTGGTCGGCCGGCTCGAGCGGCTCGGCGACCGCCTCGAAGCGGCGATCGCCGATCGTCGACGATCGCAGGCCGGGTCGGCGAGCAGGTTGCGGCGCCCACGCCGCCGAGGCGTCGGCGGCCACGAGGATCGAGCCGTCCGGCTCGTCGACGAACCCGACGCGCGACCGGCGCGGCAGCCCGGCTGCGTCGCCCGCGGGTGGTCAAGCTGGCGACGCGTGCCGTGGCCGACGAGGTCGCGCCCGATGTCCGTCCGTGGCGCCGCCCGGCGTCGGCGTCAGCGGGCTCGCTGCCAGGACTTGCCCTCGGTCTGGGTCGACGGCGCGTAGACCATCTCGACCTGCTGCATCTCGCGGATCGTCCGCGCGCCGAGCGCCGCCATCGACTGGCGCAGCGCGCCGACGAGGTTCTCGCTGCCGTCGGTCACGTGGGCCGGGCCGAGCAGGATCCGCTCGAGCGTGCCGATCGTGCCCACCTTGATGCGCGTCCCGCGCGGCAGCGTCGGCGACGGCGCGGCCATGCCCCAGTTCGTGCCGCGGCCCGGCGCCTCCTCGGCGCGCGCCAGCGGCGAGCCGATCATCAGCGCGTCCGCGCCGGCGGCGATGGCCTTGGCCAGCTCGCCGCCGCGGCGCATGCCGCCGTCGGCGACGACCGGGACGTACCGGCCGGTCTCGGCGAGGTACGCGTCGCGGGCCGCGGCCACGTCGCTGATCGCCGTGACCTGCGGCACGCCGATGCCGAGCACCTCGCGCGTCGTGCACGCGGCGCCCGGCCCGACGCCGACGAAGACCGCGGCCGCGCCCTGCTCCATCAGCGCGAAGGCGGCCTCGGCGTTGGTCGTGTTGCCGACCGCGACCGGGATCGGCATGTAGCGCGTGAAGTCGGCGAGCGACAGCGGGTCGTAGCCGGTGGCGAGGTGGCGGGCGCTGACGAGACCTGGCTCTGGACCAGGAACAGGTCCGCGCCATGCTCCGCGCAGAACGGCCCGAAGCGGCGGGCGGCGCCCGGGGTCGCGGCCACGGCCGCCTTGCGAGCCGGCGGCGTGGATCTCGTCGAGGCGCGCGCGCGACGAGGTCCTCGCGGATCGGCTGCTGGTAGGCCTCGGCGAGGAGGCCCTGGACCTCGTCGTCGGGCGCGGTCGGCGATGCGCTCGAGGACGGCGTCGGGGTCGTCGTAGCGCGTCTGGACGCCTTCGAGGTTGAGGACCGCGAGGCCACCGAGGCGGGCCAGCGCGCCGGCCATCCGCGCGTCGACGACGGCGTCCATCGCCGACGCGAGGATCGGGATCGCGAGGTGGATGCCGCAGAACGTCTGCGACGAGGTCGACGTCGGTGGGCTCGACCGTGTCGGTGCCGGGCGCCAGCGAGACGTCCTCGAAGCCGTAGGTCGGCCGGATCGTGTCGACCTTGCGAGTGGAAGACGCGGCGCGCAGCCGCCGGTGTCGCCTCGGGAAATCGGGTTCGGTCGATCACGTGGCCCTCCTGTGCCGCCTCACGGTTGGGCTGCTTGCGAACCCGAGTCTACCAGCGAGCTGGGCCGCGGCAGGTTGCCGGTCGGCTCCCGTCAAGCGAGCGGCTTCCGATCGCCCGCGAACGTCAGCTCGAACCACGGGGCGCGGTCCGGGTCGGCCAGGTCGTCGCGGATCCGCTCGATGGCTGTCCGGTAGCCCGGCCAGATGACCTCGGCATGCGCCATCGTCAACGGGCAGCCAGCGAACGGCGTCGTGTTCGTGGGACAGCCGCGGCTCGACGGTCGGGCGGACGCGCGACCGCGAAGCAGGCGGCGGTGACGATCCCATCCATCGATGGCTCGTGGAACTGATTGACGAAGTCCAGGTCGTAGAACGCCTCGATGTCGGCCGCCACGACCCCGGTCTCCTCCTCGACCTCGCGCAGCGCGCCGAGAGCGACCCGTTCGTCCGGCTCCAAGGTGCCGGACACGCATTGCCACAGACCCGGCAGGATCCGCCCGGGCGAGCGACGCAGCAGCAGGATCTCCGGGTGGGCCACGCCCCGCGACGTCCGCCCGACGCGGAACAACCAGCAATCGACGAGGTCCGGTCGGAACGGGCTCACCGGCGCGTCATCGCGTGCGGCGCGTCAAATGCGCTCGAACCGCTCGACCGGGACGACGAAGACGGTAGCGCCACCGACCTCTACCTCGAGCGGATAGGGCATGAAGAATTCGCCCGGCTCCATGATCGGTGGCATCGGGTTGACCACCTGGGTCCGCGACGTGCAGTTCTCGCGGATGATGCCCATGACCTCGTCGACCTCGGCATCCTCGACACCGAGCAGGATCGAGGCATTGGACTGTTTCAGGAATCCGCCCGAGCTGTGCAGCCGGGTGGCTCGGAACTCCCGCTCGAGCAAGGCGTCAACGAGGGCCCCCGCATCCTCGTTATGGACGATGGCGACGACGAGTTTCATCGCGGGGAGTATCGGCGCCACGTGCGTGCCGGGTCAACGCGGATTCCGCACGGATTCGGGCGGTGTACGATGCGGGCTCCGAAGCCCCCATGCGCGCAGGAGTCCGACCCGTGCCCGTCAACGGTCCTTCCCGCGATCCGCGATCCAGCCTGCCAGCCGCGATCGCCGCGAGCGCGTCCGGTGAAGACCTCGATTCGACCCTCGCCGCGATCCTGGCGGTCGGCGTCGAGGCGCTCGGGCCGAGCATGGCGGCGATCTTCCTCGCGGACCCGGATCGACCGGGGTTGGCGCTGGCTACGTCCCACGGCGTGGGCGATCCGGCCGGACTGATCGCCGCCGCGGAGGAGCCCGGTAGCCCCTTCGCCGTGGCCGTCACCGATCGCGCCGCGACCTTCGACCGCGAGGGCACCGGCGCCGTCGGGCGAGGCGTTCGTCGGCGCGTACGTCCCGCTCGTCGTGGCCAGCGGCGGCGTCGAGGAGGCCATGGGCGCGGTCGGGATGACCTGGACGGCGCCGCACGAGTTGACCGAGGCGGACCGCGAGACCCTCACCGCGCTCGCAGGACTCGCCGCGCTCGCGGCGGACCGGGGGCGCCTCGCGGCGACCGCGTCGGAGCGGTCCGAGTGGTTCGAGCGGATGGCCCATACCGACCCACTGACCGGCCTCGCGAACGAACGGACCGTCGGCCGGATCCTCGAGCTCGAGCTCGCGCGCGCCGGCCGTCAGGGCGGCGAGGTGTCGCTGGCCCTGTTCGATGTCGACGACTTCCGCGCGACCAACGAGCAGGGCGGCCATGTCGCCGGCGACGAGGTGCTTCGCCAGGTCGCGGCGGTGCTGGCGGAATCCGTGCGGCTCGTCGATACCGTGGGCCGGATCGGCGGGGACGAGTTCGTGCTCGTCGCGCCGGGCGCGGCCGGCGGGATGGTCGCTCGACGGGTGATGGCCGGCATCGCCGAACTCCCCGCAGTGGCCGGGAGGACCGTGTCGGTGTCGGCGGGCGTGGCCCGGTTCCCGGTCGATGGGGCGGACTCCGACGCGCTGATCGCCTCCGCGACCGACGCCCTGACGCGCGCCAGGGGCGCCGGCGCCGGCTCCGTCGCCGAGACACCGACCGAGGCCGTCCCCGAGGGCTGAGCATGCGACCGCGACTGGCCTGGGTCGGCGCGGGGCTCGCCGCCGCCGCTGTCATCACGATCCTGATATCGCGCCCCGTCGATCCCTACCCGCTGCAGGTTTCGACCGGCGCGAGCCAGTCGAATCCGACGGCTGTCGGGACGCCGGCCCGTGCGGTCGTGTTGTTCCTGGAGCCTCGTCCCGGCGATCGGTTCGAGCTACTCGGCGCCGAGCCCGTGGGACTCGCGGCCGGAGAGAGGCCGGTGCTGTACCTCTCGCGCCCGGTCGTCGACCCAGACGGCAATCGGACGATCGGCGCGGCGCTGGAGCCCCTCGCCGGTGCCGTGTTCGAAGCGCCGGCCGGTGCATCACCCGGGCCGGAGCACACCGTCGGTATCGTGGCGGAGATCACGCCGGATCGGCCCGGGATCTTCGAGTTGACGGCGATCCGGGTCCACTTCCGCGTCAACGGGGGCGGCGAGCAGATCCGCGAAGGGATCTCGGTGCGGTGGACGGTCTGCGCGGACGACTCGGTGCCGACAGCCTGCGACTGACTGCCCACGGCGATCAGCCGGCTGCGGTCGCGATCCCGGCTGCGACCGGTGGGGACGAGGGCGCCGTCGCCCCCGGGCCGGGTTCCAGCGTGAGGGCCAGCACGATCCCGGCCTCCGTCGGGAGCCCGCTGCCCTCGAAGTAGGCCGTGCCGGACGCGTCCACCCGGAAGCCGCCCAGGGCCACCGGCGTTTCGTCCGGGCCGATGACCCACGTCTCGTAGACCTGATCGCCCTGGGTCGGGGCGAGGTCGCGCATCGCGAGCTTCACGACGCCATCGCTGCCGACGGCCGCGATGCCCGCCGGCCCGTCGTCGCCCTCCCCGGTGAGGACCGCGGTCAATGAGCCGGGCTGGCCGGCGACCTCCAGGACCGCGGCCACGTTCTGTTCGTAGGTCCGAGCCTGGTCGAGTTGGGCCTGCAGGAGCAGGTTCCAGCCGCCGAGGAGGGCGATCGCCAGCACGGCCGCGATCCGCAGCGCCCAGGTCCCGACCGAGGCCGGCCGCCGGGTGGCTCGCGTCTCAGGCTCGGCCGCGGCGGGGAACGGTACGGGAGCGGTGTCGCGTGCGGCCACGGCGGGGGCCACTGGCGCGGGCGGCGGCGCGGCCACGGCCGGCGGCGCGGCCACGGCCGGCGGCGCGGCCACGGCCTGGCGGGCCTCGAGATCCGCCGCGGCGGCCGCCATGATCCGGCCCTTCAGCGCCGCCGGCGGCTCGGCCAGCGGCACGGACTCGGTCAGCACCGGCAGCGAGCTCGCCAGCTCGGCCACCTCCGGATGTGGATCCGTGCACGACATCAGGTGGGCCCGAACCGCGTCCGCCTCATCGGCCTCCAGGGCACCCAGCACGAACGAGGCGGCCAGGTCACGAACCTCGTCGCAGGTCAGGTCGGGGCGATTGGGTCGCGTCACGTCGGTCATGGCGACTCTCCGCCGAGGGCCCGTCGCATCGCCAACAGCCCGAGCCGCATCCGGCTTTTCACGGTCCCGAGCGGCGTCGCCGTCCGTTCGGCGATCTCGACCTGGGTCAGGCCGCCGAAGTAGGCGAGCTCGATGGCCTCGCGTTGCACGTCGGACAGAGCGCCGAGCACCGCGCGGACGGTCTCGGCATCGAGCTTCGCCGCCACCTCGGCCCACACGTCGGGCAGCTGCAATGCGGGCGGTGGGACGGCCTCCCGCTCGGGCAGCTCGGTGGTCGGGCGCCGTCGCCGGACGGCATCGATCGCGCGGTGATGCACGATCGCGAGCAGCCACGTCTTCACGCTGCCGCGTCCCTCGATGTAGCGGCCGGCGTTCCGCCAGGCGCCGAGGAAGGCGTCCTGGACGACGTCCTCGGCGAGCGTCGCGTCATTCGTGATCCGGTAGGCGATCGAATAGGCCATCGTCTTGTAGCGCTCGTACAGTTCATCGAGAGCGTTGAGCTCTCCGTCGGCGATGCGTCCCAAGACGGCCCGGTCCGCGTCGTCGGCGACGGTCGCAACGCGGAGCGTGAGCGGACCTCCTGGCTCGCTCACGATGTATTGCGCACGCGGGCCGCTCCCGGTTCAATCGCGACGCGCCGCTCCTCGACGACCGCCGCGATCTCGGCGGCGACCGTTCTCACATCGCGGGTCGCATCGACGATGACGAAGCGCTCCGGCTCGCCATCGGCGATCGCCAGAAACCCGTCGCGTACGCGTCGGTGGAAGGCGAGATCGAACTCGGCCTCGAACCGCGTGACGTCGCCCGGCGCCTTGCGGGCGAGCCCGACTTCGACGGGCAGGTCGAGCAGGATCGTCAAGTCGGGTGTCAGCCCGCCGGTGGCGATCGCGGCGAGACGGCGGAGGTCCTCGAGTGGGACCCCTGCGCCATAACCCTGGTAGGCGAGCGTCGAGTCGGCGTAGCGGCCGCAGATGACCGTCGTGCCGGCCGCGAGCGCGGGCCGGATCACCTCGCCGACGAGCTGGCGCCGCGCAGCGTTGAACAGCAGGGCGTCGGTCACGGGGTCGGTGGCGGCGGTCGAGCCGGTCCTGGCCAGCAGCACCTCCCGGATCCGTTCCCCCAACCACGTGCCGCCCGGCTCGCGGGTGAGGTGCACGCGGGCCTGCCGACCCGCGAGGTGGTCGCGCAGGCGCTCGGCCTGCGTCGTCTTGCCGCCCCCTTCGGGCCCTTCGATCGTGATGAACAGGCCGTGCCCAGCCGTTCCCGAGGGTGCCATCGGGCGAGTGTAGCCGACCGTCCGGGAGGCCCCGCGAGGCCTCGCCGTCATCCGTTCCACCGTCGAGCGCGTACCCTCCGAGCCATGGGACGCCGCCACCGCAGCCCTCTCCGCGATCCGCGCGCCACCGCTCGACGGCGACGGGGCGTGGCGACGGCCGCTGTGGCCGCCGGGATCGCGATCCTGCTCCTTCCCGCGCTCGCCGCCGCGCATCCGCTCGGCAACTTCACGATCAATCACTACGCCGAGATGCGGGTCGAGCCGTCGCGGGTCCTGCTCGATGTCGTGATCGACCAGGCCGAGATCCCCGCGTTCCAGGAGCGTCAGGCGTTCGACCTTGACGCCGACGGGTCCGTATCGGACGAGGAGATCGATGCAGGGCGCGTCGACGGCATGCGAGGAACTGGCGACATCGCTGGAGCTCACCATCGACGGCGGCGAGGCCATCCCGCTCGTCACGACCGAGGCCGGATTGTCGTTCCCACCCGGCGTCGGCGGGTTGTCCACGCTTCGGCTGGTGTGCGGTTTCGAGGCTGCGCTGCCCACCCCGATCGGCCCCGCACCGACCCGGATCTCGTTCCGTGACGAGTCGCACGTCGAGCGGCTCGGCTGGCGGGAGATCGTGGCGCGGGGATCGGCGGTCAGGCTTGCTGCCGTCGAGGGCGAGGTCCGCGACGAGAGTGCGTCCGCGCGGCTGACGTCCTATCCCGAGGCGATGGTCGCGATCCCGCTCCGCGATGGACCTCTGGTCGTCGATGCCGTGGTCGGCGGCGAGGCGCTCCCACCGCTCGACATCCCTGATGCGGAGCCGGTGGCGGGGACGGTCCCCGCACCGGCAGGGTCGCCAACGCCCAGCCCATCGCCGGGCGGTCGGGGCGGTCCCCGGAGGGATCGGTGGCGGCGAGTTGCCGGAGATCTTCCGGGCCGACCTGACGCCGCTCGTGATCCTCCTGTCCTTCGTTACGGCGGCCGCGCTGGGCGCCGGACACGCGCTGACGCCAGGACACGGCAAGACCCTGATGGCCGCGTACCTCGTCGGGACGCGTGGGACCGCGCGGCATGCGCTCGCGCTCGGGTTGTCCGTGAGTCTGTCGCACACCGTGGGGATCCTGGTGCTCGCTGCCCTCGTGGTCGGTGCAGCGGATGTGCTGCCACCGGATGTCGTCGTCCGCTGGGCTCCGGTCGTTGCCGCGGTGTCGATCGTGACGATCGGAGCGTGGATGCTGATCGGCGAGGTCCGACGTCGACGGATGGCCGTCGACCGGGGCAACGCCGGCACGCCAGAGCACGACCATGCGCACGATCACGACGATGCGCACGATCACGCGCACGCGCCCGAGGCCACAGGCGAGCACAGCCACGGCGGCGTCCGCCACAGCCACCTGCCCCCGGCCGGCAGCGCCATCACCTGGCGCGGCTTGTTCGTCCTGGGCCTGGCGGGCGGCCTCATCCCCTCGACGAGTGCCCTGCTCATCCTCCTCGGTTCGATCGCGGCGGGCCGTGCGGGATTCGGGTTCGTGCTGGTCGTCGCGTTCGGCCTCGGCATGGCGGCCGTCATGGCCGGTGTCGGGCTCGCGATCGTCCTCGCGCGCGTACCCGACTCGATCGACTACCGGCAGGCGGCGACCTGGGCCGCCTTCGCGAGGCCGTCCCACTCGCCGCGGCCGTGCTCGTGCTTGGCTTCGGGATCTACCTGACCGCCCAGGCGCTCGGGGCCGCCCCGACCCTCTGAGCGCGTCCGCGGCGATACGGCATCCGCCCGACGGCCCGGGCCACGGCCCTCTGCTAGATTGACCGCCGCATGCGAGACGTCACCGACCGCGCCCTCGATACGGCCACCACCCTGGGCGCCCGGTACGCGGACGTCCGCATCGTTCGGCGCCTCGAAGAATCGATCGCGATCAAGACCGGACGGGTCGAAGGCGTGGCCTCCGGCGAGAGCGAGGGGTTCGGTGTCCGCGTCCTCGTCGATGGCGCGTGGGGCTTCGCCAGCAGCCACATCCTGGGACTCGACGAGGCCGATCGGGTGGCCGCCGAGGCCGTGCGCATCGCCCGGGCGAGCGCGACCGCCCTGCGCGAACCGGTCGAGCTCGACGACCGCCCGCCGGCCCACGGCCGCTTCGAGACCCCCGTCGAGGAGGACCCGTTCGCGGTCCCGCTCGAGCGCAAGATCGCCGACCTGCTCGCCGCCGACGAAGCCGCCGCCAGGGTCAAGGGCATCGCGTTCACCGAGTCGACGTACGCGGCCCAGCGCGAGTGGAAGACCTTCGCCGCCATCGGACGGCATCGTTCACCGAACAGACCATCACCCACGTCGGCTCCGGGGTCGAGGCCAACGCCGTCGACGGCGACGAGCACCAGCGCCGGTCGCTACCCGACTCGGGTGGTGGCTGGCAGGCGGCCGGCTACGAGTACATCCGCGGCCTGGGTCTCGAAGGATCGCGCCGAGCCGCTCGCCGACGAAGCCGTCGCCCTGCTCAGCGCACCGCAGTGCCCGAGCGGCCGCTTCACGATCATCCTGGACCCGAGCCAGCTGTATCTCCAGGTCCACGAGAGCTGCGGGCACCCGACGGAGCTGGACCGGGTCTTCGGCACCGAAGCGAGCTATGCCGGAACCAGCTTCCTGACCACCGACAAGCTCGACGAGGGTTTCCGCTACGGCTCCGACCTCGTCGACATCGTGGCCGACGCCACCGCACCCGGCGGGATGGGCACCTTCGGCTGGGACGACGAGGGCGTGGCGGCCCAGGCCGTGCCGCTGGTCCAGAACGGCATCTTCGTCGGCTACCTGTCGAGCCGCGAGACGGCGCCGCGCATCGGTCGACGCAGCGGCGGAGCGATGCGCGCCGATGGCTGGAACCGCATCCCGCTCATCCGGATGACCAACATCAACCTGCTGCCCAAGCCGGGGATGAGCCTCGACGAGATCGTCGCGGACACCGACGACGGCCTGTATCTCGCCTCCAACCGTTCGTGGTCCATCGACGACCGACGCCTCAACTTCCAGTTCGCGACCGAGGTCGCCTACGAGATCAAGGGCGGCAAGAAGGGCCGGCTGTTCAAGAACCCGACCTACACCGGCATCACCTACGAGTTCTGGCGGTCGTGCGACGCCGTCGGCGACGAGCGGAGCTACGTGATGCTCGGCACCCCCAACTGCGGCAAGGGCGAGCCCGGCCAGACCGGTCACGTCGGGCATGCGGTCCCGGGAGCCCGGTTCCGCGACGTCCAGGTCGGCGTCGGGAAGTGGTGAGCCCGGCGGTGCCGCGTGAACGACGAACGCGCCCACGACGCGCTGGCCCTCGCCGAACGAGCCCTCGCTCACGCCGAGCGCGAGGGTGCGACCGAGGCGGAGGCCCTGGTCATGGCCGAGGACGCGGCCCTCACCCGATTCGCCAACAGCCAGATCCACCAGAACGTCGCCGAGACCAACGTCGCCGTGAACCTGCGGTTCGTGATCGGCAACCGGGTCGGCGTCGCCTCGTCGGACCGGACCGACGATGAAGGCCTTCGCGGACTCGCGGCCAGTGCCGCGGCGATCGCCCGGGTCGTCGAGCAGCTCGATGACTGGGCGGGTCTCCCGGAGCCCACCCCGATCGAGGACGTTCCCGCGGCGTACTCCCCGGCCACCGCCGCGGCCTCCCCGGAGTTGCGTGCCGAGGGCGTGCGCGCGGTCATCGCCGCCGCGGATGCGGCCGAGGTGACGGCTTTCGGCTCGTTCTCGACCGGCACGGAGACCACGGCCGTCGCGAACTCGAAGGGCATCCGCGCCGAGCGGGACACGGACCGTCGCCCAGCTGCTGACCGTCTCGATGGGCCCGGACGGCGGCTCCGGGTACGCGGAGCAGGCCTCGGTCGATGCCACCGCCATCGACGCCGCCGCGATCGGCCGGGAAGCGGCGGACAAGGCGCGCGCCACCGCCAACGCGATCGCCATCGATGCCGGCGACTACCCCGTCGTCCTCGAGGAGTACGCGGTCGTCGACCTGCTCGACATGCTCGGCTACCTCGGGTTCTCGGCCCTCGCCGTCCAGGAGGAGCGCAGCTTCGTCGAGATCGGCAAGCGCATCGGCAGCGACCTGGTCTCGATCGTCGACGACGGGCGCGACCCGGCCGGCCTGCCGATGGCGTTCGACTACGAGGGCGTGGCCAAGCAGCGCGTCACGCTGCTCGAAGCCGGGGTGTGTCGCGGCGTCGTCTACGACGCCCAGACCGCGGCGCGTGCCGGCGTGGCCTCGACCGGTCACGGCCTGCCGGCCCCGAACCCGTACGGCCCGTTCCCGCTCAACCAGGTCATGGCGGCGGGGACCGCGTCGCGCGAGGAGCTCATCGGCGGACTCGATCGCGGCCTGCTCGTGACCCGCTTCCACTACACGAACCCGGTCCACCCGAAGCTGGCGATCGTCACCGGGATGACCCGCGACGGGACGTTCCTCGTCGAGGGCGGCCGGATCGTCGGTCCGGTGCGGAACCTGCGGTTCACCCAGAGCTATCTCGATGCGGTGGCCGGCACGGTTGCCGTGGCGCGCGAGCGCAAGACGCTGAAGGGATTCCTGGGCGGGGTGGTCGTACCCGCCCTGCGCCTCGAGGGCTGGACCTTCACCGGGACGACGGAGCACTAGTCCGATGGAGGGGGGCGGTCGATGACCGACGTCTGGGTCTGCTCCACGTGCCACTCGATCAATCGCCAGCGCGGTTCGCGCTGCTACAAGTGCGGCGCGAAGCAGGAGCAGGGATCCGCCGTACTCGCCGACGTTCGGACCCAGGCCGCGATCCAGACGCGCGCGTTGGTGCCGTATCGACGCTCGATCCTGCGGGCGATCATCGCGGCCGCCTTCATCGTGGCGTACGCGGTCCTCGGCGTCGTGGTGCTGTTCGAGAGCCTCCCCGCGGTGCAGTACCTGCGCGATCAGACCCCGATCATCCTGCAGACCGGCCGGATCGATCAGGGAGAGCTGTTCCGTCTCGCATCGCGCGCTGTCGTGCCCGCGCTCCTCCAGACGGTCTGCGGGATCGGGGCGCTGCTGTTCTTCGCGGCCTGGCTGAGCCGGGTGATCATGAACGTTCCGGCACTCGGCGGAGGGACCCCGGGCGCGACGCCGACCAAGGCCTTCATCTATCCGCTCATCCCGTTCTGGAACCTGTTCAAGACGCCACCGATGATCCAGGACGCGCTCTATCGACTGGACCCCAGGGCCGGCGGATTCTTCATGATCCTGGTGGCCTGGATCGGACTCGTCGGCAGCGCGATCATCGGGTTCATCGCCGGCTGGTGGGTGAACCTCCGCCTGGCCACGGTCGTCCCGGGTTCGTCCACGCTGGGCGAGGCGATCGATGTGGTCGTCGGTGCCTACGACATGCAGGTCCTCATCACCATCGTCACGACCCTGATGGCCTCGCTCGGCGCGATCGTGCTCGTCATGGTCATGTTCCGGATCGAATCACGGGCGAGCGCTCGGGATCGCGAGATCCGCGCGGCGGCCTTCGCACCGCGGGCCGAGCCTGGGACCGTGGAGGCGCGGCCGGGTGGGGTCAGCTGGGAAGCCGCGGCGGCGGGTGGCGTCGCGATGGCCATGACCGCCCCAGCCCCCGACCCGGTCCAGGCTCGGGGTGTGACGGCTGCCACCGGTGGCTCGGTCTCGGCGTTGCTGGCGGTCCCCGACCCCGCGGGCCCTCGACTGATCGTGACCGTCGAAAGCGGCGGCCGGATCGTTGCCGAGCTCGATGGTGAGTCCGAGGTGGTCAGCCTGGCCGACCTGCAGGACGCCGCAGCACCCCTGGCCCGAGCCGGCGGCACGGCGATCGTGACCGCCGCCGACGGGGCGGACGCCCACTGGACGGCCCGGGAGATCGCACAGGCCCTTCGAGCCAGCGGAGTCGCGACGACCTTCGAGGACTGAGGTCGGGTCGACGTCTACCATTACGTGGTAGACTTCTACCATGAGCCTCAACATCAAGAACGAGGAGACGCACCGCCTCGTCCGTGAGCTCGCCGACCTCACCGGTGAATCGATGACCGGGGCGATCACAGAGGCGGTACGCGAGCGGATTGCGCGCGTCCGCGAGGAACAACGGGATGGCAGCGGCATGGCCGAGCGGGTCATGTCGATCGCAGGCGCGATGCGGGCACGCCTCCCCGACGATTTCTTCGATGTCGACCACGACGACCTGCTCTACGACGAGAACGGGCTGCCGAAATGATCGTGGACACATCGGCGCTGGTCGCGATCGTGCATCAGGATGCGGACTCGAGCCTGTTCGCGGCGGCGCTGGAGGCCGCGCCGGTCAACCGGATCTCGGCTGCGACCTACCTCGAGGTGTCGATCGTCATCGACCGCGCGCGCGATCCCCTGGTCAGTCGTCGGCTCGATCAGATCCTCGAGGAGGGCCGATTCGTCATCGAGCCGGTCACCGAGGACCAGGCCCGGATCGCACGCACTGCCTATCGCGACTTCGGCAAGGGCAGCGGCCATCCAGCTCGGCTGAACCTGGGGGACTGCTTTGCGTACGCCCTCGCCCGAGACCTGGGCGAGCCGCTCCTCTTCAAGGGGGACGACTTCGCGCAGACGGACCTCGAGAACGCCCTTCACCCCCGCGATCGGCGACGCCTGAGCGAGGTCATGGCGAGCTACGGGATCAGTCTTCCGGCGTCCACCGCGTAGAATTCGAAGGCCAGCGAGGTCATCACCTCAAGCGCTGACCGGCATGTGCCACCATCCGTCCGTGACCTCTGTGTTGCTTCCGACCAACAGCTTCATCGTCATCGGGCTGGTCGTGGTCGTCCCCCTCGTCCTGTGGAGGGCCTGGCGAGGGCGGGTCGGGTGGTGGCTCGGGCTGGTTCGCGTGGCGTTCGCGGTGTATCTCGTGGTCATCATCGGGCTGCTGTTCACGCCGTTCCCGATCCCACCATGGACCCCGGCGTCGGAGGCGGAGCTCTCAACGGGCTACCGGCCGTGGCCGTTCCCGTGGGTCAATGTCCTGCCGTTCGACACCATCCGTGGCGCGCTCCGGTTCGGGGTGGATTGGCAGCCGGGGCGGTACCTGCTCGGCAACGTGCTCGCCTTCGCCCCGTTCGGCATCTTCCTGCCGATCCTTTGGCCGCGACTGCGCTCGCTGATCGCCATCGTCGCGGCGGCCCTCGCGATCTCGGTCGCGATCGAGGCCGCGCAGCTCGGCCTGTCGATCCTCATGGGCTTCCCCTATCGCGTCGCCGACATCGATGACGTCCTGCTCAACGTCCTCGGTGTCGCACTGGGCTACGCCGTGTACCGCTCGATCGTCGCGGTCGTGCCGGGCGGCCGGTCAGTCCAGCCCGCGCCATGATCTGGCCCGGATATCGCAACGGGCGATCCAAGGCCGCGCTCCATGTGTCGGGACGCCCGATCCCGGCCCGCTGATCGCCTGGGGCGATGCCAGGGGCGAATCGGGCTCCGCCGGGACGATGCCGACCGCCCCGGACATCGCGGTCGGCGCTTACCATCGCCGGGGGCGATATCCGGCGAACGGAGCCCCGGCCGCCCCGGCCAGCGCCGGCCCGTGCCCGCCCGTCCCACCGCGCCCCCGGAGGTCCGATGCCCGCGTTCGATGTCGAAACCCTGCGCGCCGAGTTCCCGGCTCTCGCACGCCAGCAGGACGGCCGGCCCGTCGCCTTCCTGGACGGGCCCGGCGGCACCCAGGTCCCGCAGCGCGTCATCGATGCCGTCACGGACTACTACACGAACACGAACGCCAACAGCGGCGGCGCCTTCGCGACGAGCGAACTGAGCGACGCGATCGCCGAGGAGGCTCACGCCGCGGTTGCCGACTTCCTTGGCGCCGCGAGCCCCGATGAGATCAAGTTCGGCTACAACATGTCGACCCTGACGCTCCACATCGGACGGTCCATCGGCGCGACGCTGACGCCCGGGGATCAGATCGTCGTCACGACCCTCGATCACGAGGCGAACGTGTCCACGTGGGAAGCGATGGCCGCCGACCGAGGCGTCAGCATCCGCAAGGTCCAGATCCGCGAGGACGACGTGACGCTCGACCTCGAGGACCTCGAATCGAAGCTCTCGAATCGCACCAGGCTCGTCGCCGTGGGCTATGCCAGCAACGCGGTCGGCACGATCAACCCGGTCGCTGAGATCGTCGCCCGCGCCCACGAGGTCGGAGCCCTGACCTATGTCGACGCCGTCGCCTACGCCCCGCACGGGCCGATCGATGTCCGCGCGCTCGATGCCGACTTCCTGGTCTGCAGCGCCTACAAATGGTTCGGGCCGCACCTCGGCGCGCTGTACGGCAAGGTCGAGATCCTCGATTCCCTGCCCGCGTTCAAGGTCCGCCCGGCCCACGATCGATTCGAGACCGGCACGGCTTCGTTCGAATCGATCGCCGGGACGCTGGCGGCGACCGACTACCTGCGCGACGTCGGGCGGTCGTACGGCGACGTCACCGGCGCCGCAGGTGCCGCGCACGCCAGCGAGCGACGGCGCGAGCTGGTCGCGGGCATGACCGCCATCGTCGACTACGAGCGCGAGCTGGTCGGGCGGCTCCTCGACGGACTCGCGGCCCTCCCGGGCGTCACGATCCATGGCATCGCCGACCGGGCTCGTGCCACCGAACGCGTGCCGACGGTGTCCGTGTCCATCGATGGCGTGGCGCCGCGGACGGCCGCCGAGGCGCTGGGTCGCGAGGGCATCTACGTCTGGGACGGAGACTTCTACGCGACCGGGCTCATCGAGCGCCTGGGCAAGGCGGACGTCGGCGGCCTGCTGCGCATCGGGCTCGTCCACTACAACACCGCGGAGGAGGTCGACCGGACCCTCGAGGCCATCGAGCGGCTGGCCACCGCCTGATGTCGATCGTCGAGGGCTACCGGCTCGAGCCCATGATCGGCGATCCCGATGACCATCGACCCGGATCGGTCTGGGCACTGGTCGTGGATCCCGGGGGCGAATTGGGTCGGGTCGACGATCTGGCCGTCGTCTCCGAGCGCATCGCGCCCGGCGACCGGATCCCGCTCCATGTCCACCGGGTGAGCGAAGTCATCCTGCCGCGGGGCGCGGGCCGGTTCACCCTGGGTCCGGATGTCCGCAGCGTCGACGACGTCACGGTCGTCTTCGTCCCGGCGGGCGTGCCGCATGGCCTGCACAACGACGGCGATTTGCCGTTGGCATTGGTTGCGGTCTTTCCGACGACCCGCGTCTGGCTGCGATATCTCGAGCGAAACGCGGCCCCCGGCACCGAGGCGGACCAGCCACAGGGCGGGGCGACCTACGATCTGCGCACCGGCGACGTCGAGTTCGATGCGTCGTGAGCACCGGCGGATCGATCCAGGCGCGGCTGGGACGCCGGTTCGACCCGGCGGACCTGCGCCGGATCAAGCGGTTGTGGGTCCGGCATTCGATCGCTGAGGAGCGGCGCGACATCGATGGGCTCATCGCGACGCTCGCCCAAGACTGCGTCTACGAGATCGTCCCGACCGGCCAGCGCTGGGAGGGGCACGATGGAGCGCGGCGGTTCTACGGGGAGCTGTTCGCGGCCTTCCCGGACAACGCGTTCGCCCTGTCCGAGATCGTGGTCGGGCCGCAGGGCGTGTTCGAGGTCGCCACGTTGACCGGCACGAACCAGGGTCCGTGGGCCGGCGTGCCGCCGTCCGGGATGGCCGTTGCGCTCGAGGTCCTGATCTACTTCCCGTGGGACCCCGTCACGGAGCGGTTCACCGGGGAGCGGATCTGGTTCGATCGAGGATCGCTCGCGGGCTGAGCGCCCCACGTCCGTACAGGAGGAGTCGGTGGCCCTACCATTCGGGGTCATGTCCCACGATCGCGGTCGCGCCCGCGCCGTGCTCCTGCTCGTCACGGCCGTACTGATCGTTGCCTGCGGGTCCGGGACCGAGGCGAGCGAGCCGCCGGTCGTCACCGGCGAACCGCCGACCGTCCGCGTCCCGATCATCGTCGACACCGACCTTGACCTTAGTGACATCGCCGCCCTGTCCGTGCTGCTGCGCGACCCGGCCGTGGACGTGCGCGCCGTGACGATCGTCCCGACCGGGACAGGTGTCACCAACTGTGCGTCCGGGGTACGGATCCTTGCGTACATGCTGGAGGAGTTCGGCGCGACCACTGTCCCGTACGCCTGCGGCCGCGAGGACCCCGGCCCCGACGGCCGCCCATTCCCGGACGAATGGCGCGGCGCCGCGGACGATGGCTGGGGCCTGCCGCTGCCACCCGCGACACAGACGGGGACCCCGGAACCTGCGACGGCCCTGCTCGCCCGGGCCGTCGATGAGAGCCCGAGCGCCCCGACCGTCGTGGCCCTCGGGCCGTGGACGAACCTGGAGGACGCGGTCGCGGCCGATCCCACGTTCGCGGACCGCATCGCTGGCATCCACGCCATGGCCGGCGCCGTCGACGTGCCGGGGAACGTGATCGTCGAAGGCGTGACCGCCGACGACGGCCTGGAATGGAATCTCGCGGCCGATCCCTCGGCGGTGTCCGCGGTCCTGGGCACCACCGCGCCGATCAGCATCGTGCCGCTCGATGCGACCAACGACGTGCCGGTCCCGGCGGACCTGGCGAAGCGCCTCGAAATCGATCGCGAGGCGGCCGGCGCGGACCTCGTCTACGAGTTGCTGCTGCGCGCGCCGGCGCGCCTGGCCGACGGCCAGCAGCTGTGGGACGAGCTGGCGGCGCTGACGCTCTCCGACCCGGACCTCGTGACGTGGGAGGACGCGCACCTGCTCAGTGACGAGACCGGTCGGCTGACGCGTGACGAGGCCGGCCACCCGGTCCGCATCGCGATGAGCGCCGACCGCGCGGCGGTCGAAGCCGGCCTGCTCGAGGCGCTTCGACGCGGCCCGGCCCGGCCGACCCCGTTCGTGCCGGCCGGCGAGATCACCGTCCGCTGGGACGGGTCGACGTGCGCCTTCGAGGTGGCCGGCGGCCCGACTCCGGGCGTGGCCTCGCTGACGTTCGAGAACGCGACCGGTGACCCGGCTGGCGTACAGATCGTCGGCGTCCGCGAGCCGAACACCTGGCCGGAGGTGGAGGCACTCCTCCCGACGCTCGACCTGGAGGCCGGTCCACCCGACTGGGTCATCGACGCCGGTGGCGCGTTCGACGAGGCCGGCGCGGGCGGCACGATCAAGGGCTCGGTGACACTGGAAGCAGCGACCTACGGCCCGATCTGCATCGTCGGAACGTGGCCGGACCTGACGTTCCGCGCCGGTGCGCCGTTCGTCGTGACGGCGCCTTGACCCCTGGCCTCGACGCCATCGTCGTCGGGGCTGGGCCCAACGGCCTCGCCGCCGCGCTGACCCTGGCCCGTGCCGGTCGCTCCGTCCGGGTGTACGAGGCGGCCGCCGCGATCGGCGGCGGGACACGGACCGAGGAGCTGACGCTCCCCGGGTTCCGCCACGACGTGTGCTCCACGATCCTGCCGCTGACCGTGGCGTCGCCGTTCTTCCGGGGCGTGGACCTGGCCCGTCACGGCGTGGAGTTCGTCCATCCCGACGCGCCGCTGGCCCACGCGCTGGAGCCGGATCGGGCCGTCGTGCTGGAACGCTCGTTCGCCGCCACCGCGGCGTGGCTGGACCGCGATCGCCGGACGGACGACGGCGGGGCGTGGCTTCGACTGTTCGGCCGGCTGGCACGCGACGAGCGCAAGCTGTCCCGCGAGCTCCTGGGCCCGGTCATCCACGCGCCGCGGCATCCGCTGGCGCTCGCCCGGTTCGGTTTGCCGGCTTTGCGCTCTGCGGAGGGCCTGGCGCGGGGTCGGTTCCGCGGGGCGGCTGCCCGGGCGCTGTTCGCCGGGCTTGCGGCCCACTCGATGGTGGCCCTGGATCGGCCGTTGAGCGCGTCGTTCGGTCTCGTGCTGGGGCTGTACGCGCATGCCGTCGGCTGGCCGATGATCCGCGGCGGTGCCGCTGCCGTCACGGACGCGCTCGCCGCCGAGCTCCGGGCTCTTGGCGGTGAAGTCGTGACCGGCACGCGCGTGGAGCGGCTGGCGGCGCTGCCGCCGGCCCGGGTCGTGCTGCTCGACACGACTCCACGGGCTGCGCTGGCCATCGCCGGCGACCTTCTTCCGCCTCGCACCCGACACCACTACGAGCGGTTCCGCTACGGCTCGGGTGTGTTCAAGGTCGACTGGGCGCTCGATGGGCCCATCCCGTGGTCGGCCGAAGGCCTGGCGCGCGCGGCGACGGTCCATCTGGGCGGCCCGCTCGAGGAGGTCGCGCGGTCGGAGTCAGAGGTCGCCGCGGGCCGACACGCCGAGCGACCTTTCACCTTGCTCGCGCAGTACGACCCGTGGGATCCGTCCCGCGCGCCCGCCGGCAAGACCACGGCGTGGGCGTACTGCCACGTGCCTTCCGGCTCGGACGTGGACATGACCGAGCGCATCGAGGCTCAGGTCGAACGCTTCGCACCAGGCTTCCGCGACCGTGTGCTGGCGCGTTCGATCCGCTCGCCCGCCCAGGTGGAGGCCTACGACCCGAACTACATCGGCGGCGATATCAACGCCGGCGTCCAGGACGTCCGCCAGCTGCTCTTCCGCCCGACCCCGAGCCTGGACCCGTATCACGCTGGCCCGGGGCTCTACCTCTGTTCGTCCTCGACCCCGCCGGGCGGCGGCGTCCACGGCATGAGCGGCTACCTCGCGGCCCGATCCGCCCTGCGCCGCGACCTTCGCTAAGCGACTCACGAAAGGTGCGCCCGGCCAAGCCGCGCCGCGCCACGATGCGTTCGTGGGACCCTGCAGGATCGCCCGAAGGCAAGGATTCGGTCGCGATCCGACGCCGGCGCGGCGCGTGCTTGGCAGTCGGCAGCACTGTCCCGAAGGCAAGGATTTGGTCGCGATCCGACACCGCCGACCGCGGCGCGTGCTTGGCAGTCGGCAGCACTGTCCCGAACGGGGCGACTTGGACACGATCGGTCGTCCTCGACTTGGATACGTGCCTGGCAGGCACGCTTGTGCGCCCAATTCGAGCTTGCCGGCCCGCGACCGCCCTTCCGGCTCTGCTCTGCAGACTGCAAAGCACGACTTGGAAACCGAGCGACACACCGGACCCATTCGCCGGCCCGCGAGGCTTCGCGATCCGATGTGAACCGGCGACCGACTACTCGGCGATCACCCCGTCGCCGTCGGGGTCGCGCAACTCGCGCCGGATCCACCAGCCGAGGCCGAGCGCGCCGACCGCGGGGAGGGCCGTCCAGACAAGGAGCAGGATCGACAGCACGGTCAGGACCAGCTGCACATCGGCCAGGCTGTCCTCGACGACGCCGCCGCGGAGGTCGTCGGCGACGCGCTCCAGCCTTGTCCCGAGCGCCTGGAGCGACGCGGCGTTGTCGGTCAGGGCCGTCCGGTTGTCGTCGAGATCCGCAGCGATGGTCTCGAGGCGCACGTCGAGCCCCTCGAGGTCCGCGGCCATCTGGCCGAACAGGTCCGCGGCGTTCGACAACGGCCGGCTGCCGAGGATGTTGATGGCGCCCAGCTGGGCCTCGACCTGGATGAGGTTCGCGCGCAGGTTCGCCACGGTCTGGGCGGTCTGGCGGACGGCCGGCGGTGTCCGTTCCAGGGTCCCCGCGAAGGATGTCGCGGATGTCCCGGCGCGTTCGAGCACGACCGCGGTCGAGTCCAGGGTCGCCACGATCGACTCGACCTGCTCCCCGGTCCGATCCGCGATTCCGCCGACACGACCGCTGACCCACACGAGCGCGAACGCCCCGATCACCGTGACCGCGACCCCGATGAGGCCGTACGCGATCAAGCCCGTGCTCAATCGACGCAGCCCACCACGCAACGACAGCGGCCGCCGCGCAACCGAAGGAGGGATCGGAGTCATGGCCGGCAGTCTGCCACGTGCGAAGGCGCCGCCGGGCGCCGCCGGCGCCGACGGGCCGCCACCGATGTCACCACCAGGCACCATTTCGCGACGGGTCCCTCGTGATCGACCGCTTCGTACGGCCCTCAGCGCGTTCTGAGCAGCGGGTCACGCTCAGCTGTGAAGGATTTCGTGCCTCACAGTGACGCGCCCGACCCGACCACGCACACCTGTCCCGAGAACGTGCCTGACCGTGACATCGGGGTTGCGCCCAGACCCGATCTTGCCCAGCGTGCCGCGTGGCGGTGCCGGCGAAGGCGCCGGGGAGCACCGGAGCGCGCGCACCCGCAGGTGCGTAAGCGAGGAGCGCAGCCGGCAACGCACGCCCGCGCCGTCCACGCGTCGCGCCAAGGTGACCGCCTCGGAACCTACCGCCAGGCGCTCCTGGCGGCGTCCGGGTACAGCCGGACCCGCCGGTACGGCTCCCGGCCGCGCGACCGCGACACGAGATTGGCCCGCTCGGCCATCTGGTGCTGCAACCGCCGGATGTAGGCGTTCTGCGGCGACAGCTCGACCGCCTCGGACGAGGACAGCACCGCCTCGATCGCATCCTCCGTCTCGCGCATCGCCGCCTCCCGCGGATCGATCTCGAGCGAGAAGATCGAGGTCAGGCTCGTCTGCATCTGCGGGACCGTATTGCTCTTGAGGACGTAGATCGGGAGGGCCCGTTCCTCGGCCTCGCGCAGGAGCGGCGTCTTCTGCTTGTACTCGTTCTTGAGGGTCATCACCACGTCGGCCTCATCGACCTCTCGCGCGATGACGACGGGCAACCCGAGATCGCGGACCGCCTGCTCCAGGCGCTTGCGGCTGATGCCCTGGGGCAGGACCCGCAGCGTCGGCAGCGGCGACCCGCCCGGGACGAGCACGGTCTGGCCGCGCTCCCCCTCCTCGGCACCCAACGGCAGCGTGTCGAGGTCGTCGTCATCCTCGTCGAGGTCGTCGGCGTTGATCGGGGCCGTGCCCTCTTCCGCCTTGAGCGTGTGAAGGGCGCGCGCCGCCTGGTCACGCCACGCCTTCTGGCGCTCGAGCTCGCGCGCCTCGCGAGCGCGCGTCTCCGCGGCGGTCAGGGTCGCGCCGCGCTCCAGGGGCCCGCGGTCGGCGATATCACCGGCGACGAACGGCGCCTCCGTCGGCCGCGAGGCGAACCGTTCGCCGGGCATCATGTCGGGTGCGCCACCCTCCGATACGGGCCCGCGCGATGCGCTCTCGCGCCCCGAGCCACCGCGGGTCTGGCGCCAGCCCCCGGACGCACCCGGTCGATAGCCGGGCCGGAACGCGCCGCGCTCCGCCTCGCGATAGCCGCCGCCGCGGGCCGATCCATCGCCTCGCCAGCCCGGCTCCATCCGCCAGGGCGAGCCGCCGCCGACCAGACCTGCGAACCGCTCCGCCCCGAGCTGCTCGCGCGGCGACGGGCGCGGTCGACCCTGCGATCGATGCACGCCCTTCCTCGTCGCGCCAGCGCAGCTCGGGCGACACGGCGTCGCCACGCAGGAGCGCATCGATCGTCTCCGCCACATCGCTGTGGACCGCGACTCGTTCGCGGTCCTGGATCTCGACGATGACATCGAAGGTGGGGGGCGCCTTGCGCTCCAGCACGCTCTTCTGCGTCCGCCGCCGGCGGGCCTCCTCGTCGCCGAGGGTGACGCTCTGGATGCCACCGATGAGGTCGGACAGGGTCGGGTTGAGCATCAGGTTGTCGAGGTTGTTGCCGTGCGCCGTGCCGATCAGCTGCACGCCCCGCTCGGCGATCGTCCGGGCGGCGGCCGCCTCGAGCTCCGTCCCGATCTCGTCGATGACGATGACCTGGGGCATGTGGTTCTCGACCGCCTCGATCATGACCTCGTGCTGGAGCGACGGCGTGCGTACCTGCATCCGACGCGCCTTGCCGATGGCCGGGTGCGGGATGTCGCCATCGCCGGCGATCTCGTTGGACGTGTCCACGACCACGACCCGCTTGCCCATGTCGTCGGCGAGGACCCGAGCGGCCTCCCGGAGCATGGTCGTCTTGCCGATGCCCGGCCGACCCATGATCAGGATCGACTTCCCGGTCTCGACGAAGTCGGTGATGATCTCGATCGTGCCGTACACCGCGCGCCCGATCCGGCAGGTCAGCCCGACGATCTTGCCGCTGCGGTTGCGGATGGCGCTGATGCGGTGGAGCGTCCGCTCGATACCGGCGCGGTTGTCATCCCCGAAGAGGCCGATGTGCTCGACGACGAACCCGATGTCGGCATCGGTGACCTCGCGATCGAGGAGCATCACCTCCGAATCGGGGAAGCGGCCCTCCGGCCGGCGCCCGAGGTCCATGACGACCTCGATCAGGGACTCGCGATCCTCGAGCGCATGCACGGCATCGACGATCTCGGGCGGCAGGGACGAGAGCAGGGCGTCGAGGTCGTCGATGGTTTCCCGCTGTCGGTCCTCGGATCCCACGCTGACCTCCACTTGCTCTGGCTAGCGTACGCCCGCCGGGACGAGGGCTGGCTCGGCGACGCGCACGAGGGTTTCCTTCATCAGAAGGATGACGCTGGCGATCGAATCGAACCCGGCGTCCTCCAGGCGCCGATCGAGGGGCGCCTCATAGGTTCGCACGGGTGAGATCACCCCGTGATCGTGGCGATGATCACCGCCTTTCGCCGTCCGTGCCGCGATGATGCCCAGACCATAGCCGATGAGCGCTTCGGGGTCGGCCTCGGGTCGGACGACGACCTTCAGATAGTGCGGCTGATCCTCCTTGGCGACCCCGATCTGGACGAACCCGTCCAGCAACGTCCCGTCCTTGCCGCCGCCCGGGGCGAGCTGCACGAACGCCTCGACATCGGCGAACCGCAGGATCGGCGCGAGGCTGGATCGCGGCACGCGCCAATGGTTGCCCTGGCGCTCCCAGTCGGGCAGGCGGATCGCCTCGAGGCGCAGGACCGGGGCTGGCGTCGCCGCCGAGTACAACCGGTGCAGCGCGAGCGCATCGATCGCCTGGACGGGACGGATCCGGGCGTCCGACGCGTCCTTGTCCGTCCATGGCTCGGGCAGGAGGTCCCGCGCGGGCCGGAACAGGACCTGTTCCTCGCCGTAGCGCATGAACCCGGCCTGCATCAGCAGGTCGACGTTGCCGTCGACGTCGGCGCAGGCCACGTGGAACCGGGCGGCGCCGCGCTTGGCTCCCTCACGCAACAGCTGCTGGACGAGCCGGTAGCGGATATCGCCCGCATCGGCCACCCCGACCGCGTCGAGCTCCACGATCGTCCACTCGTCGCGGGTCGCCTCGCGCTCGACGCGGACCAGCCCAGCGATCCGCCCGCCGCTGTCGTAGACGTACATGAGGTCGTTGGGGCGGAACGCGCCCAGCGGCAGGCGGAACAGGCTGAACACGCCGATCGGCGGGCCGCTCACCGGCAGGCCCAACGACCGGGTCGATGGATCGTCCGACTGGCACAGCCGTGACAGCTCACCGAGCGCGGCGAGATCGGTCAGGCGCGCCGGACGGACCTTGCCCGGACTGCGCGGCGGACGGGCCGCGGTCATCGCGGCTGGGTCCGACGTGTCGGGTGCGGTCGCCGTCCGGAGCCCTCGCCCGGATCGTCGTGTTCGGCCGCCATGGTCGCCACGAGCCGGTGGAACCGCGTCTCCCCGGCCAGCTCGGGATGGAACGAGGTCGCGACGATGTTCCGCTCGCGGACGGCGACGACCCGGCCGTCGTCCAGCCGTGCCAGGACATCGACGCCCGGGCCGGTCCAGTCGATGATCGGCGCCCGGATGAACACGGCGTGGACCGGCGTATCGCCCAACACGTCGACCGGCAGGTCCGCCTCGAAGGAGTCGAGCTGGCGGCCGAACGCGTTGCGCGCCACCGTCACGTCGAGCAGCGGCAGGATGGGCTCCTCCCCGCCGACGATCTGGCGCGACAGGACGATCATCCCGGCGCACGTCCCGAAGATCGGCGCGCCGGACTCGGCCAGGTCCAGGATCGGTTCGCGCAGCCCCCAGCGCTCGATGAGCTGGCGCATCGTCGTGCTCTCCCCGCCGGGCAGGATCAGCCCGCTCACGCCGTCGAGATCGGCTGGCTCGCGCACGCGCACCCCGTCGACGCCGATGGCGGCGAGCGTGTCGAGATGCTCACGGAACGCCCCTTGAAGCGACAGAACGCCGATCTTCACAGCAACCTCTCCGACCGCCGAGGCGACGCCCCTGCGAGCCATCGGCGGGAGGATGCGAGGACCCCGATCCTCATGCGCGGGACAAGGCTACCGGTCGTGGTTGGGCCCGGTCTACCAGCCGCGAACGGCCAGCCGCTCCTGCTCGGGGATGTCCTCGAGGGCGATGCCGCGCATCGGGGCTCCGAGGCCCTTGGAGACCTCGGCGATCTTCTTCGCGTCGTCGAAGAACGTCGTGGCCTGGACGATGGCGTTCGCCATCCGCGCCGGGTCCTCGCTCTTGAAGATGCCCGAACCCACGAATACGCCCTCGGCGCCCAGTTGCATGACCAGCGCCGCATCGGCCGGGGTGGAGATCCCGCCCGCGACGAAGTTCACGACGGGGAGCTTGCCGTCAGCGGCGACCTGCTTCACCAACTCGTAGGGCGCCTGCAGCTCCTTGGCCGCGACGAACAGTTCGTCCTCGCGCATCGCCCCGAGGCGTCGGATCTCGGACAGGACGTCACGCAGCTGGCGCACGGCCTCCACGATGTTGCCGGTTCCGGCCTCGCCCTTGGTCCGCATCATCGCGGCACCCTCGTTGATCCGGCGCAGCGCCTCGCCGAGGTTCCGGCAACCGCACACGAACGGGACCTTGAAAGCGTGCTTGTCGATGTGGTTCGACTCGTCGGCCGGAGTCAGGACCTCCGACTCGTCGATGTAATCGACGCCGAGGGCCTCGAGGACCTGCGCCTCGACGAAGTGGCCGATGCGCGCCTTGGCCATCACCGGGATGGAGACGGCGTCCATGATCCCGACGATCATCTCGGGATCGGACATGCGGGCCACGCCGCCGGCCTTGCGGATGTCGGCCGGGACGCGCTCGAGCGCCATGACGGCAACGGCACCAGCGTCTTCGGCGATGCGGGCCTGCTCGGCGGTGACGACGTCCATGATGACGCCGCCCTTGAGCATCTGGGCGAGGCCCTTCTTGGTCACCCAGGTGGAGGTCTCGACGGTCATGTCGGTTGGGATCCTTTGGTCTGTGGTCGCGGGTCGCGATTATGGCACGACCTCTCGAACGCCCCAAGCGTGAAGCCCGATCTCCGCGGGTCGGCCCGCTGGCCGCGCCTTGGACCGCCTTGGACCGGGGGATGCACGGCATCGCCGCTCGTTGCCGCCCGGCAACGCTGTCGCACGAACGGGGGTACCAGGACCCCATCCCACGTGCCACCATCGAGCCACGCCGACTGCGGCGCACGGGATACGGCGCGACCACGCGCTCACTTAGGAGGGGCCATGCGCCGCGTGCTCGGCATTTTCATCGTCGCCATGCTGTTCGCCGTCGGGTCGTCCACGGCGCTGGCCGCCACCCAGCAGAAGGTCTCGATCCGCGCCCTGATCGCCCAGGCCGGCTGGGAGGTCTTCGATGAGGACACGGGCGGCGGCGAATTCGGCGACCTCCAGTTCGCGACCGCCGAGGGCAAGACCACGGTCTATCTCGCGATGTCGAAGGGCGAGCTCGTCCTCTGCGCGGGCGACGAGACGCCGGACGACCCGTTCGACGACGTCTACGGCTTCGTCGGCACCACGACCATCGGCGAGGGTCCGGGCAAGTTGACACTCGGCAAGACCTACAGCTCGGCGATCGCATCGGGCAAGGTCACGGCCGAGGTCTTCACGTTTGACGAGTGCACCGGCGACGAGGGCACGACGAGCACCAAGACCGTTGCGGTCTCTCTCGACCTCACGGGAGTCAGCCCGGTCATGACCGAGAAGCTCCGCTCGACGATCACGATCCCGAAGCAGCTGCGCTCGAAGTCCTTGATCTCCGCGCAGTCGCGCGAGGCGGCCGGGAGCATCAAGGTCGGCAGCCGGACGCTCGAGCTTGGCGGCATCATCGGTCAGCTCTCGATGAAGGCGTCGCTCCGCATCCGCTGAACCGTCGCTAGCGGGCCACCGTCCGGATGACCCCGGACATCAGACGCGTGGCCCGACGGGCGGCCGTCGGCGACAAGCGCGAAAGCGCATCGACGAGCTCGAGGACATCATCGTCGTCGAGCCCGCCGAGCAGGTCGAACAGCCGCAGGATCGTCGCGTCCGGGACGCGACCCAGGAGCTGGAGCGAGCGTTCGAGCTCGCGCGGGTCGAGCTGGGGCACGATCCCGACCGCCCGATCGAACAGGCGCACGAACACGACGAACGAGGCGAGCCAGTCGTGCAGCCGTGCGAGCTCACGATCGTCGGGGTCTGCGGCCGACGCGGCCGCGGCTTCCTCCGCCTTCGCTTCCAGTACGGCGACGATCGGGTCGCCCTCGCGGACCTTGCGTTCGGCGATGACGCGTCCGAACCACTGCCAGTGGTCGCCGACGGCGAGATAGGCAACGCCCGCCGGGCCGCGGCGACCGACCCGTCGGGGTTCCTGGACCCGCTCGACGATGCCCCAGGCCTCCGCCTCGGCCAGGGCAAGGCTCGCCGCGCGGTGGCTCAGGCCCAGCGCCTCACGCACCTCGCGCTCGGTCAGGGGCTCCTGGCGGGCCATCAGATACGCCTGGACACGGGCGATCGCAGGAGTCACGCCCCACGCCGCGCCCATCTCGCCCCACGCCTGGGCCAGGTCCAGCCGGATCGATTCGGCGGTCGTCCGCGCGTGCTGGGGCGTGCCGTCACCGCCGTCCGATTCGTGCGCCTTGACAGTAGCTAGTTTATCGCTCATAACTTGCTATGTGAGAGTAGCACGACAGTCAGCCAGCCGGACCGCACGATGACCGCCGCCATCGTGACACTGTTCCTGGCCGGTGCCGTCGTGGCCGTACCGCTGTCGCTTCGCGCCCTGGATCGACTCGTCGACCCGCTGGCCGAGCGCCTCCTACGTGTCGCTCGCTGGACGGCGTTGCCGGCGATCGTGACGCTGGCGGTGACCTTCGCGTTGGCACCCCCAGTGGCTGGCATCTTTGCCATCCCGTGGCTCCTGGTCGCGTCGATCGGGGCGTTAGCGGCCGGGCTCGATGCCCTCGCCCTGGCACGTCGCGACTGGCGCGCCATCGTCGTGCCGAATCGTCGCCACGCGGTCTGGGCCGCGCTGGTCTTCCTCGCCGTGGGAGCCGGGCACGCGACGGCCGACCGTTTCGGTGTACAGCCGTTCGGCTTTGCGCCCACGATCGTGCTGCTCACCGCCGTCCATTTCCATATCGCCGGTTTCGTGCTGCTGGTCGCCGGTCTCGAGGCCGAGCGCATCCGACCCTGGCTTGCTACGCGCCTGGGGCTTGCCTCGGCCATCGTCGGCATCCCGGTGACGGCTGTCGGGTTCTTCGGCATCCCGGCAGCCGCGCTCCTCGGCGCCCTGCTGGTGTCATTCGGAGGCGCCGGGATCGGCCTCGGGATCCTCAGGGCGGCCGGCAACCGCGCCAACGTCGCGGGTCGATGGCTCGCCCGCGTCGCCGGCATTGCGCTGCTCGTTGCCATGCCGCTTGCCGCCGGCTACGCGATCGGCCAGGCGCTGGGCGTGTCCTGGTTGGATATCCCGATCATGGCGCGGACGCATGGTGCCCTCAACATCGTCGGCTTCGCCATCCCCGTGGCCATCGCGATGGCGCTGGAGCGATGAACGAACACCCTGGCCGACGTTGGTTCACGGGTCTCGTCATCGGCCTGATCTTTGGTCTGGCGACGCTCGTCGGGGGGACGACGATGGCGCTGCTGGGGCTGGTCGCGGCCGGCCTCCTCAGCATCCGGCCCGGCCGGACGGCCGCGATCGGCGGCGTGCTGACCGGTCTCGGAACGTGCTGGCTGATCCTCTTCAGCACGGCGGACGCACGCTGTGGCCCGAGCTGCTCCGGGCCGGACATCACCTCGTGGCTGGTGGCATCTGGCGCGATGCTCGCCGCAGGCATCGGTCTGAGCGCGGTCAGTGCTCGGGCGACGCGATCGTGAGCGTGATCGACCTCACGACCGACATCGACGCTCCGATCGAGCTCGTCTTCGACCTTGCTCGCGATCTGGACCTCCACGCGCGGTCGATGGCGCACACGGGGGAGCAGGCGGTCGGCGGGCGGACGACCGGGCGGATCGACGCGGGGGAGACCGTGACCTGGCGAGCGCGCCACTTCGGTATCTGGTGGTCGCTCACGAGCCGGATCACGGTGGTCGATCCGCCCAGTCACTTTGCCGACATCCAGGAGCGCGGCCCGTTCGTCTGGTTCCGCCACGAACACCGGTTCGAGCCGCTCGAGGGCGGTCGGACGCGCATGCGGGACCACTGGGAGCACCGTTCGCCGTTCGGGCCGCTCGGCTGGCTCGCGGACCGGCTGGTCCTCGGCCGGTACATGCGTCGCCTGCTCGAGACCCGCAACGCGGCGCTCAAACGAGAAGCCGAAGCGGCGGCGGACACGGCCGGGTAGCGGCCGCCTCAGGTGGGTTCGGCGATGACCGACTGCAAGGCAGCGGTGGCCGCAAGGAACAGTGGGTGCTCGGGATCGATCTCGGTCTCGCAGGTCGCGATGCGCTCGACTCCGCCCGGTGCCCCGAACTCGTAGATCATCTCCTGGCCATCGAAATTCACTGGGCACTCGCCCTGGAATGGCCGAGCCCGGATGATGTCGAAGTCGACGATCTTGACTGCCGCATCGAGGGCCACCAGGACATCGGGCGGCACCTGCCCGATCTCGGCGGCCGTGGGCTGGGTCTGGTGCACGCGGCCGTCGCGCTCGATGACCGTGGTGCCTCCGCAGGCTCCCTCGGGGCACTCGCCGCCACGCACCGTGTAGGTGAGGAGAGGCCCGCCGCCGATCGCAGGGGCCAGGGACCCGACCGCCGGCATGGACTGGCACGCCACGACCAGAACGGCCAGAAGGAGCAGGACCGGTAAGGCACGAAGATGCTTCGACATGGGCGCCGGACGACCGGGAGCACGCTCGGGTTCCATCCAGGTGGGCTGCGTGCACGACACGCTCGTATCGACGAACGAACCCGGTCACGACACCCGAATCGGCGCCACCGCTGGTCGAACCGTGCGTAGGGTGCACAAACGGCCATCGAGCGAGCAGGATCTGCCCGCCGTTCGATGATACGAGCGCCACATGCGGGCGCGCACAGCGGCCGCGCGAGGTCCGGCGAACGGACTATCCTCGCGGCCATGCCCGTCCTGCGCAGTCGGCTCGACCCCGCCGCCGCCGAGACGCGCGCCAATCACGACGCGATGGCCGCCCTGGTCGACGACCTCCGCCGCCGCCAGGCCGCCCTCGTCGAGCACGGTGCCGGGGGCGACGATCGGTCGATCGAGCGGCATCGTGAGCGCGGCAAACTGCCCGTGCGCGAGCGAATCGATCGCCTGCTCGATCCCGCCTCGGCCTTCCTGGAGCTGAGTCCGCTGGCCGCGACGGGCCTCTACGACGACGATGCGCCGGGCGCCGGGATCGTCACCGGCATCGGGCGGGTCGAAGGCACCACCTGCGTCATCGTCGCGAACGACGCGACCGTCAAGGGCGGCACCTACTACCCCTTGACGGTCAAGAAGCACCTCCGCGCCCAGGAGATCGCGCTCGAGAACCGCCTGCCATGCATCTATCTCGTCGACAGCGGCGGCGCGTTCCTGCCGCTCCAGGCCGACGTGTTTCCCGACCGCGACCACTTCGGGCGGATCTTCTACAACCAGGCCCGGATGTCCGCCGCGGCCATCCCGCAGGTGGCCCTCGTCATGGGCTCGTCCACGGCGGGTGGCGCCTATGTCCCGGCGATGAGCGACGAGACCGTCATCGTCAAGGGCACGGGCACGATCTTCCTCGGCGGCCCACCACTCGTGAAGGCCGCGACCGGCGAGGACGTCACGGCCGAGGAGCTGGGCGGCGCCGACGTCCACACCCGTCGGTCCGGGGTCGCCGACCACGAGGCGCTCGACGACGAGCACGCTCTCGCCCTTGGCCGCTCGATCGTCGCGAACCTCAACCGGCGGCGACCGACGCCACCGTGGGATCGCCGGGACCCCGAGCCGCCTGCGGCCGACCCGGCCGGACTCTACGGCGCCGTCTCCGCCGACCCCCGCCGGCCCGTGCCCGTCCGCGAGATCATCGGCCGCCTGGTGGACGGTTCCCGGTTCCACGAGTTCAAGCCGCTCTATGGCGAGACCCTGGTGACCGGCTTCGCCCATGTCGAGGGCATCCCGGTCGGGATCATCGCCAGCGACGGCATCCTGTTCAGCCAGTCGGCGCTCAAAGGCGCCCACTTCATCGAGCTCGCCTGTCAGCGCCGGATCCCGCTCGTGTTCCTCCAGAACATCACGGGCTTCATGGTCGGGCGCGAGTACGAGGAGGCGGGCATCGCCAAGGACGGCGCGAAGCTGGTCATGGCCGTCGCCAACGCCGAGGTCCCCAAGTTCACGATCCTCATCGGCGGCAGCTTCGGGGCGGGCAACTACGCCATGGCGGGCCGGGCGTACCAGCCGCGATTCCTGTGGACCTGGCCGAACGCCCGGATCTCCGTCATGGGCGGCCAGCAGGCGGCCCGCGTCCTGTCGACGGTCCGCGGCGGATTCGCCGATGACGCGGAGCGCGACGCCTTCGAAGCGCCGATCCTCGCGACCTACGAACGCGAAGGCTCCCCGTACTTCGCGACGGCCCGGCTATGGGACGACGGCGTCATCGACCCGCTGGACACGCGGCGCATCCTGACCCTCGGTCTCGAGGCGTCGCTCCATGCCCCCATCCCCGAAACGAGGTTCGGCGTCTTCCGGATGTAGCCCAGGCAGGAGGGTCCGATGCTGAAGTTCTGGAGCGAGGTCCCGTCGGCACGAGCCCGTGAGGTCGTGACCGACGTCGCGACGTTCGCCTGGGTGACCCTGTGGGTCCTTGTCGCGGATCGGATCCACGACGCGATCTCGTCGTTCTCCGAGGCCGGTCGGGTCCTGCAGACGGGCGGCACCAACATCCAGGGCGCGGGCGCGACGATCGGCGACGCGTTTCGGGATGTCCCACTCGTCGGCGCGGGGATCGACAGTGTCGCGACCGGCGCCTTCGAGAGCGCCGGCGACCCGTTCATCTTCGTCGGGCAGGAACTCGAGTCGTTGCTGATCCTGATCGCGCGCCTGCTCGGCCTCCTGGTGGTCGCCGTGATGCTCGTCCCGTGGTTGAGCCGTTACCTCCCCTGGCGCGCGCGCCGGCTCGCGACGGTCCGGGCGGCGCATCGCGCGATCCGGGGAGCGCCGACCGACATGACGGACGCGGCGATGCAACGCGCCCTCGCGACGCGGGCCATCAGCCGGCTGAGCTATCCCGAGCTCCTCGAGCACACGGCGGACCCGTTCGGCGACTTCGCCGCAGGTCGCTACGACCGGCTCGCCCGGGCCGAGCTCGCCAGTGTGGGTCTTCGGTGAGGCGGCGCGGTGTCCGGTAGCATCCGGACCATGCCGACCGTCGCCCGCCTCTCGATCGCGCCCGTTCGCGCGCTGGGGCTCGAGCACCCGACCGAGATCGACCTCACCGAGCTCGGGGTGCGCGAGGACCGCCGCTTCTACCTGACCGACGCGAACAACCGCTTGGTCGATCGCCTGCTCATCGGGTCGCTGGTCCAGATCGCCGCCCATACCGACCCCGACGGGACGACCCTCCGACTGACGTTCCCCGACGGGACCGTCATCGACGACGAGGTCCGCCTCGGCGACGCGGTCGAGACCCCCATCCATGGCCGGACCGGCATCGGGCACATCGTGGAAGGCCCGTGGGCGGTGGCCCTCTCGACGTACTGCGGCCGCGAGATCCGGCTCGTCCGCTGCGATCAGGTCGGCGGCACGCGTGCCAAGCACCCGGCCTCGCTCATCACCGACGGTTCGCTCAACCTCCTCGGGGCGCACCTCGGCGTCGGCAAGGTCGACGCGCGACGCTTCCGGATGCTCATCGAGCTCGACGGCGGGCGCCCCCATGAAGAGGACACGTGGATCGGTGGCCGGATCGCGTTGGGCGAGACGATCCTCGAGATCTCCGCCGCGATGCCGCGCTGCGCGATCACGACCCAGGATCCCGACACCGGCGTGCGCGATCTCGACACGCTGCGGACCATCATCGACTACCGCGGGATCCGCAACGAGAAGGACGTCGATTTCGGCGTGTGGGGCGAGGTCGAGCAGGCCGGCCGGATCCGGCTCGGCGACGAGGTCAGGGTGCTGTCGGTGGCGATGGGGGCTGAGGCGGCAACGGCGGGCTGAGCCGCCGCACGAGGATCACCCAGGCCGCTGCCCCGATCGCGACGAGGGGCGCGACCTGCACCGCGGCCGACACCCCCGCCCGCAGGAACGGGGCCGCGAAGTCGGCGCTGTCGCCCAACCAGGAATCGATCACCCAGCCCCAGATCACGAGCGACGCAGTCGCCGCGACGGGCGCTCCGATCGCGAGGGCGAAGCCGACGACGACCGCGTCGATCTTCGAGCCGAGAGCGGCCGGTCCGAGGCCCGCGCCGAGCAGCGCGATCCCGGGCAGGCCGGACAGCACGGCAAGCGTGGCGATCGGCTCGACCAGTCTTGTCGGCAGCCCGACCAGCGGGCTCGACGCCAGGACCGCGGCCACAACGGCGATCGGCAGATAGATCGCGGCCGCCAGCCATGCCGCGCGTCGAGCCACGCGGATCGTGCGCAGCCGACCCCCGCTCGTGTCCGGCCGCCAGTCGGGCGACCATGGATTGGATGGACCCATGCGCCCCAGCCTAGTCCACGTCCGGAGCGGGTCGGAAGGACCCGGATGGGGCACGACCGGGTGGTACGCTGCCGAGCATGGACCGCCGCGGGCTGCCGATCGAGTGGGTGCAGGGCTGAACTCCGCCCTCCGACTCGAGCGGACCGGACCCGGCGGGGTGGTCGCGCGCGTCACCCTGGCCCGGCCCGAGGTCCACAACGCCTTCGATGCATCGGTCATCGCAGAATTGCGGACGACGTTCGCGGCGCTGGCTCGCGAAGAGGCCGGCGGCGCTGCGGGCCGTTATCCTGGCCGGGGCCGGGCCGTCGTTCTGTGCCGGCGCCGACATCGGCTGGATGCGCGCCGCCATGGCCCTCGACGTCGAGGGCAACGAGCAGGACGCGATGGCGATGGCCGACATGTTCGAGGCGCTCGACACGTGCCCAGTTCCGGTGATCGCGCGGGTCCACGGGGCCGCGCTCGGTGGCGGGATGGGCCTGTGCGCGGTCGCGGATATCGTGATCGCGGAGAGCGGGACCCGGTTCGGTTTCACCGAGACGCGCCTGGGGATCCTGCCGGCGGTCATCGCCCCGTTCGTGGTCGCCAAGATCGGGGAGACACATGCCCGAGCCCTGTTCCCGGGTGGTCGCCGTTTCGATGCGCTGCGGGCCCAGCGGATCGGGCTCGTACACGAGATCGTCGAAGGTGAGGCGGCGTTGGACGCGGCCGTGGACGTGGCCGTCGCGGATGTGCTGGCTGCCGGTCCCACCGCGGCGCGGGCGGCGAAGGCGGTCATCCGGGAGGTCCGCGGGCTGGGTCACGGCTCGGCGAAATGGCACACCGCCAGGGTCATCGCCCGCCAGCGGGTGAGCGCCGAGGCGCGCGAGGGATTCGCCGCGTTCGACGAGCAACGCCGACCGGCCTGGACTCCCGAAGCGGATTGACACCGACCTCGAGCGACCCGGCCGCCTCGTCACGCGCGTGATCGAACGGTTCGCACCACCTAGCGCCGTGCGGGGGCCGCGGCGGGCCGTTGCCAGGAACCATGCACGACGTGCGTGACAGCCACGTAATGGCGGATCTGGCTCAGCGGACCAGGGCGTAACCATGAAGAACGTGTTCCCGATGCTCGTTACGTGTTCCGACGCGGTCGAATCAAGCGTTCGGTGGGCGTTGAAGGCACGATCGCTCGAGCCGGTCGGCCATAACGTGGCTCCAGTGCACGTTCTTCCTGGTTCCTTTGGTCCCGAGGCGCTTGCGCGCCTGCTCCTACCGATGACCCGAGCCCGTATGCGACAATCGCGACACGATGACCGACGAACTCAGCCCGAGTGAGGTCGCCCGGCGGCTGGGGACGTCTACCCGGTCCGTCCAACGGTGGATCGCGGCTGGTCGACTGCCCGCGCGACGCGTCGGCGGTCGGTGGCGTGTCGCGTCTGACGCGATTGGCGCGTTAACCGCGCCTGGTGCCCCCGGCGTCGGCGCGGCGGGTGCCGCGGCCCGGCCGGCCAGGGCCTCGGTCCCGATCCGCACGCTCTTCATCGCCAACCGTGGCGAGATCGCGGCCCGCATCAGCCGCACCTGCGAGCGCCTGGGCATCCGGGCGGTCGTGCCCCCGACCGATGGGCCAGAGGCGCTCGACCTGCTCGACGCGACCGCCGTGGTCGAGGCCGCGCGCGCCGCCGTCGTCGACGCGCTCCACCCGGGCTTCGGGTTCCTCGCCGAGAACGCTGCCTTCGCGGAGCGGGTCATCGATGCGGGCATCCGCTGGGTCGGCCCGCCACCGAGCGCGATCCGCGCGATGGGCGACAAGGCCACCGCCCGCCAGCTCGCAGCCCGCCTCGGTATCCCCGTCCCCGCCGGCTACGACGCGACGGACCAGTCGGACGCGGCGCTCATCGCCGCGGCGGCCCGAATCGGCTTTCCGCTGCTCGTCAAGCCCGCGGCGGGCGGCGGCGGCAAGGGCATGCGAACGGTCCGCGACCGCGCGCGCCTCCCGGTCGAGCTCGCGGCCGCCCGCCGAGAGGCATCGAGCGCCTTCGGCGACGACCACCTGATCCTCGAGCGCCTCATCGAGGGCGCCCGTCACGTCGAGATCCAGGTCCTGTTCGATGCCCACGGGAACGGCATCCACCTCGGCGAACGCGATTGCTCGGTGCAGCGTCGCCATCAGAAGGTCCTCGAGGAGGCGCCCTCCCCCGCCGTCGACCCCGCGCTCCGCGAGCGGATGGGCGAGGCCGCGCTGACCCTGGCGCGCGCCGTCGGGTACGTCGGAGCGGGCACGTGCGAGTTCCTGCTCGACGACGGGGGTGCCTTCACGTTCCTGGAGATGAACACGAGGCTCCAGGTCGAGCATCCGGTCACGGAGCTCGTCACCGGTCGCGATCTCGTCGAGGACCAACTGCGGATCGCGGCGGGCGACCCGCTCGGGAGGGTGCAGGCCGACGTCATGGTCGACGGCCATGCGGTGGAGGTTCGGTTGTACGCGGAGGACGCCGGAGGCCGGGTTCCTGCCCGCGACCGGTCGGATCGAGCGCCTCCGCTGGCCGGTCGGTGAGGGGATCCGGGTCGATGCCGGTGTCGGGGAGGGCGACGTCGTCGGCAGCCGGTTCGATCCGATGCTTGCCAAGATCGTCGCGCGCGGCCGTGACCGGGATGAGGCGCTGGACCGCCTGACGCGCGGGCTCGATGACACGGTCGTCCTGGGGCTCACGACGAACTTGCGATTCCTGCGCTGGCTCGTGCGCGAGCCGGCGGTCCGCGATGGCCAGGCCCGCACCGACACGCTCGAGCGGATCTGGCCACCGGACGACTGGCCCGAGCGAACACGCATCCCGGATGCGGCTTGGGCGACGGCCGCGTCGGCGCTGCTGGAGGGCGATGCTCAGTGGGGTGGCGGGTTCCGTCTCAACGCCGCCCCGACGATCCGCGTCACCGCCGACGGGGACGTCCGCGAGGTCCGGCTCGATGGATCGGGCAATGAGCCGGCCATGGCGGCGCTCGCCGACGGGGTCGTGCACCTCGATCTCGCCGGCCGGAGCACGGCCTTCCGCCTCGCCTCGCCGCCGGACGTGGATCGCGCCGCGAGCCAGGCCGCGGCCCACGGCACCGGCCGCACGGAGCTCGTCGCGCCGATGCCCGGTCAGGTGCTGTCGATCGGATCGCCGGAGGGCTCGACCGTCGCGGCGGGCGATGCCGTGGTCACCCTCGAGGCGATGAAGATGGAGCACGCTGTGACCACGCCATCTGCCGGTCTGGTGGCCGAGGTCCTCGTCCGTGAGGGCGACCAGGTGCAGCGTGGCCAGACACTCGCCGTCGTCGACCCCGGCTGATCGCCGACGCGCTACGCTGCGCGCATGGCCAAGAGATCGAGCACGAACCAGCCGTTGCCGCAGACCCGCGAAGAGCTGATGGCGTTGCATCGCGAGACCCGGACACGCCGCAACGCCGCGCCGCACGGAAGCCCCGAGCACGCCGCCGCGATCGACCTGATCGGGCGGATCGAGGTCGAGATCGCCCGCATCGAGCGGGCGACGGACCCGCCGCTCGGCTGAGTCGATCGCCCATCCGATGACCGCGGCAGCCGATCCGCGCCGCGTCCGGATCTACGAGGTCGGCCCGCGCGACGGGCTGCAGAACGAGGCCGTCGTCCTCCCGACCGAGATCAAGGCCCGCTACATCGAGCTGCTCGTGGACGCCGGCCTGCGGGAGATCGAGGCGACCTCGTTCGTGTCGCCACGGGCGATCCCGCAGCTGGCCGACGCCGACGAGCTGTTACCGCTGCTGTCGCGGCGCGACGGCCTGCGATTTCCGGTCCTCGTGCCCAACGAGCGGGGCCTCGCCCGTGCCGAGGCCGCCGGCGTTGATGCGGTCGCCGTCTTCACCGCAGCGACCGACGCCTTCACCGAGCACAACATCGGGATGACCGTCGCCGAGTCGCTCGAGGCATTCGGGCCGCTCCTGGCGCGGGCCGGCGAGCTCGGCTGGTGGCGACGGGCGTACGTCTCGACCGCATTCGGGTGCCCGTACAGCGGGCGGGTCGAGCCGCAGGCCGCCGTCGATGTCGCCGTCCGTCTCCTGGACCTCGGAGCGGACGAGGTCTGTTTCGGTGACACGATCGGCGTGGGCGTGCCGGACCAGGTCGCAGCGATGGTCGACGTGGCGGTGAGCGGCGGCATCGCCCCGGATCGGCAGGCGTTCCATTTTCACGACACGCGCGGGACGGCCCTCGCCAATGTCGCAGCAGGGCTCGCGGCAGGCATCCGGACGTTCGATTCCTCGGCCGGCGGGACCGGCGGCTGCCCGTACGCGCCGGGCGCGGCCGGGAATCTCGCCACGGAGGATCTGGTGTACTTCCTCGACGCGTCGGGCTGGGAACACGGCGTGTCCCTCGATGGCGTGCTCGCGGCCGCCCGGTTCATCGCCGACGCCCTCGGGAAGCCGCTCGCGACGAAGGTCGGTCAGGCCGGCGGATGGGACCCGCTGACCGGTTTTGCGACGGGTCGTTGAGGTCGCCCACGGCACGCTGCAGCGAACTTGTTATCCTCCGCCCACCATGGACGGCGTCGTTCTCGTTCTGAACCAGAACTACGAGCCGCTCAACGTCTGCAATCTGCCACGGGCCTTCCGACTGCTGTTCGGGGAGAAGGCCGAGGTGATCGAGTACGACCACCAGATGATTCGGACGCCGCGGACGGAGTTCCGCGCGCCTTCCGTGATCCGGCTCCAGTACCACATCCGGCGGCCACGCCCGCGAGTGAAGCTGTCGCGCCGCGAGGTCTTCGCGCGTGACCGCCACACGTGCCAGTACTGTGGCCGCCAAACGCACGACCTGACCCTCGACCATGTGATGCCGCGCCATCGGGGCGGAGCGCATACGTGGGAGAACCTCGTCACCGCGTGCAAGGCGTGCAACCACCGCAAGGGCGGCAAGACGCTCGACGAGGCTCGACTTCGGCTGAATCGCGAACCGCATGAGCCGCGCAGCGACATCTACTCGCTGTTCACGCCGTACCTCGCCGACCAGCGCAACGACGCCTGGCGGTCGTACCTCTTCCTGGGGCGGAACTGACGCTCGACGCGGGGCGCTCCCCGATCGACCTCTCCACCGCGATCCCCGCCGCGGTCCACGACCTCCTCCGGATCCTGTGGTCGGGCGGCTTCGCGGCGTACGTCGTCGGCGGCTCGCTTCGGGACGTCCTCATGCGCCGCGACGTGGGCGACTGGGACCTCGCGACGGCCGCGCGCCCAGAGGAGACCCTCGGTCTGTTCCAGGGCGCGGTTTACGAGAACGCGTTCGGGACCGTGGTGATCCGCACCGATGACCCGACCGTGGGCGACGTCGAGATCACGACGTTCCGAACCGATCACGACTACGCCGACTTCCGACGTCCACATCGGGTCGAGTTCGGCACGTCCCTCGAGCTCGACCTGGCGCGACGGGACTTCACCGTCAACGCGATGGCGTGGGGGGCCGAGGCCGGTGACCCGCCGGCACTCGTCGATCCGCATGGCGGACGTGCCGATCTCGCGGCCCGCACGCTGCGGGCCGTTGGTGACCCCCAGGCGCGGTTCGCCGAGGACGCGCTCCGGATGGTGCGCGCGGTGCGCCTCGCCGCGACGCTCGACTTCGGGATCGAGGCGGGGACGCTGGCCGGGATCACGGTCCGGGCCGAGCTCGTCCGGCATCTGTCGGGCGAACGGATCGCGATGGAGCTGACGAAGTTGCTGGCCGCCGTGCGGCCATCGATCGGGCTTCGGCTCATGGCGGACACCGGGTTGCTGGCACCGATCTCGGCGGACCTCGCGGCGCAACGTGGCGTGCCGCAGAACAAGGTCCCGGGCGAGGACCTGTGGGACCACACGCTGCGCGCAGTCGATGCCGCTGCGCGAGAGCCCTCGCGCATCCGGATGGCGACCCTGCTCCATGACATCGGGAAACCGAACACGATGGCGGATGGCCGGTTCCTCGGCCACGAGACGGTCGGCGCGGAGCTTGCCGACTCCTTGCTGGAGCGGCTCCGCTGGCCGGTCGCCGAGCGGACGCTGATCGTGCGGCTGGTGCGCCACCACATGTTCGGCTACCTGCCCAGCTGGTCGGATGCGGCGGTGCGGCGGCTCATCGTCAAGGTCGGGCGTGACGAACTCGACGACCTGTTCATGGTGCGCGAGGCCGATAACGTCGGGTCGGGACTGCCGGCGGAGGCCGGTCGGCTCGGCGAGCTCCGTGAGCGGGTCGCCGGTCAGCTCGAGGCCGGCGTCGCGCTGGACCTGCGCGGACTGGCCGTGGACGGCACCGATCTGATGACGGAACTGGGCATCGAGCCCGGGCCGATGCTCGGGCGTCTCCTCGATGGGCTGCTGGAGAAGGTCATCGCTGACCCGACGTTGAACACGCGCGACAGACTCCTTGACCTTGGGCGACAGATGCTGACCGGCATGCGCGCCAGGAACCGGGCGTCGGGGGCGGCGCCTGGGCGTGGCGTGGCACCTGGGTCGGGAACGCCACCAGGGACTGCCACGTCTGGGGCGCCCGCCACGCCACCGGGGCCTGCCACGTCCGGGGCGCCGGCCACCCCCCGGGAGCCCACGACACCAGGCGAGCCAACGCCCCGGGAGCCCGCCACGTGATCGAGCTCCTGCTGGAGGCGGAGCGTGCGTTGTCGTTCGGCCTGGTCGATCGCGCCGAACGGCTGTACCAGCAGGTCGCGGCCAACGACCCGCGGAACTCGATCGCGGTCGTCGGGCTGGCGCGGATCGCCCTCGAGCGGGCCGACGACCTCGGCGCGTACCTGCTGGCGCGGCGCGCGCTGGCGATCGATCCGGAGAACGAGGCGGCCCAACGGCTGGCGACTCGCCTCGAGGAAGTCATGCGGACCCGCGGCGAGGCCGTGCCGGCAACGCCGGACGTGCCCGGGTGGCCGTCACGGCCGTCGGTCGTGCCAGCGTCCATGGCCCCGAAGCCGCCGGGCGCCACGTCGCCAGCCGCCGCGCCGCCGGGCACCGCGAAGGTTGACGTCCCGCCTCCGGTCCCCGCGGCACCGCCAGGAGCACCGGCTCCGAGCGGTGATCCGCCGCCTGGGCAAGCCGGCCTCACGACGGGGTCGCAGTCGACCTCCGCGACCACCAGGAGCCGCAAGTCGATCCTCGACCGGATCCGGCGTCGGTGATCCCGGGCGTGTCCCGCGGTCATCCCTCCCGCGATGGATCCTGGCCTGAACGTGTCCCTCGCAGCTCCCGGGTCGTCGCGGTGCCCATCCTGCGTTCGCGGCGATCGCTCCCAGCGATCGTGACGTCCGCGGCGGACCCGCAATGGCCGAACCGAACACCAATGGGACCAGCCTGAGCCCAAGATCTATCGCTGCCAGCGATGATCGACGGCGTCCGCACGCCCGACCATTCGCTCGGCGCCATCGATCCAGTCCAACGAAGTGCACCGTCACTGGCGCGCCGCATCACGCGGTTGCGAAGCACTGGCTCAGCCCGGGCCGGTATGGTTCGCGGCATGACGAGGATCCTGGTGACCGGCGGCGCCGGCTATGTCGGCTCCGTGTCGGTCGAGGCATTCCTCGCCGCGGGCCACAGCGTGCTCGTGCTTGATGACCTCACGACCGGGCATCGATCGGCGGTGCCCGACGGTGCGCAACTCCACGTCGGCAGCTACGGGGAGAGCGCCGAGGTCGCCCGGCTCCTGACGGAAGAAGGCGTCGAGGCGATCCTCCATTGCGCCGCCCGCTCGCTGGTCGGGGAATTGATCGCCAACCCTTCCCGGTACTTCCGTGACAACGTCGCGGGCGGGGTCGCCCTGCTCGAGGCGGCGCGCGAGGTCGGGGTCGATCGGGTGGTCTTCTCGTCGACGGCAGCGGTCTACGGCGTCCCCGACGCCACGCCCATCACCGAGGACGCGACCCTTCGCCCGATCAACCCGTATGGCGAGACGAAGCGTTCGTTCGAGAGCGCGCTGGTCTGGTACGGCCGGGCCTACGGCCTGCGCAGCGTGACCCTCCGGTACTTCAATGTCGCCGGGGCCACGGAGGCTCGCGGCGAGGACCACGACCCCGAGACCCACCTCATCCCGGCGATCCTCGCGGCGGCCGAGGCGGACCGCCCGGTGACCCTGTTCGGCGAGGACTACCCGACTCCGGACGGGACCTGCATCCGCGACTACATCCACGTCGCGGATCTGGCCGACGCGCACCTGCGAGCGATCGAGGCCACGGCACCCGGCGCTCCGCGAACGGGTGAGGGCGCCCTGGTCTGCAACCTCGGCAACGGCGGCGGGTTCAGCAACCTGGAGGTCCTCCGGGCCGCGGAGGCCGTCGTGGGGCGGACGCTGCCCTACGAGGTGGGTCCTCGGCGCGCTGGCGATCCGCCGGTCCTGGTCGCCTCGGCCACGCGGGCTGCCGAGGTTCTCGGGTGGCAGCCGGTTCGGCCGACCCTGGCGGCCATGATCGGCTCGGCCTGGGCCTGGCGCCGGGCGCACCCGGGTGGCTACCCGGACTGATCGGACGTCGCCGAACGGCAACGCCGGCACGGCCATGGCCGGGGGCTTGCTGACCCGCGCGGCCCAGCCGCGAGTCGCTACAGGTCCCGCGGCTCGATCGGGGCCGTTGCCGGAGCCAGGCGCTCCGGGGGCACAAGCGGCTCGACGGCAACGCCCCGTTCGCCACTCCCCGCCCAGTCGTCACGCACCGGCCAGACCAGCCAGAGCCCGACGAGCATCGTCAGCAGCAGGCTCAGCACGGCGACCTGGTAGGCCCCCGCCCCGAGCGAATCGAGGAGCAGGAACAGGATCGCCCCGTACAGCAATTGGCCGACGACCTGCGAGCCCTTGCCGACCAGTCCGTAGATCCCAAAGAACTCGCCGAGCCGGTCGGGAGGCGAGAGTCGGACCATCAGGACCCGATCGGCCACCTGGACCCCGCCCAGCCCGCTCCCCAGGATGGCCCCGGCGATCAGGAACAGCGGGAGTCCCGGCGGGCCGAACCCGATCGCGATCCCGCCGAGCAACAGCCCGATCGCCCACGAGATCAGGACCATGATCAGCGTCCGCTTGGGGCCGCGCCGGTCGACGAGCAGGCCCCACACGAAGCTCATCGCGATCGCGACCAGCGTCAGCAGCAGCAGGACCACGGACGCTCGTCTGCTCCGTCAGGCCCATGGTCCGCACGGTCACGACGCTCATGACGACGATGACCGTGTTGACAGCGTCGGAGTAGAAGAACCGGCCGAGCAGGAACCGGCCGAGTCCCGGGACCTGCCGCGCATGGGCGATCGACCGGCGAAGCTGCCCGAATGCGTCGCGGACATCGGCCAGGCTGACGGCGGTCGAGGCACCGGACGTCCGAGGTTCGCGCACGAACAGGAAGATGGGCGTCGCGAAGACGAGGAACAGCAGGGCCGTCACCCGGAAACGATCGACCACGGGGATGTCGAGCAGGAAGATGAGGAGCCCGACGAAGACGGTCCCGCAGTACCCGATGGCCGTGCCGATCCCGGACAGCTTCCCGCGCGTCGAGGGATAGCTCACGGTCTTGAGCGTGGCGTCGTAGTAGATGAGCGCGGCCTGGTAGGCGAAGTTGGCGATGACGAACAGGACCAGCCCGAGGATCGGCGGCACATCGGCGATGAAGAACGTGGCACCGATGCACAGCGCGGTGAAGGCCAGCAGGAACGGCATCCGGCCCGTGCCACGGTCGGAGAGGGCGCCGAGGATCGGCGACACGAGCGCATTGAGGCCGACGCTGACGACGACCGCGATCGACAGCAGGAGGTTGCCGTCACGCTCCCCGAACTCGCGTGTCGGAGATGAGGTACAGCCCGATCGCGCCCGACACGACCGCGAAGCTGAAGATCGTGTTCGCGAAGTCGTACAGGGACCAGGCGATCGGGACGATCGCGCGGCCGCTCGGGGTCAACCCCGCGAGGCCCCGGGCAGGGCCGCCGGTGGAGGTCGCGGGACCGGGGGGCGGGGCGGCTTGGGCCACGGCCCGATGATACGCGCGACCGAGGCCGCTACGATGGCCGAACGATGAGTCCCGATCCGTTCGAGCTCGCGCGATCGATCCGCCCGCAAGGGTTCGGCGGTGGCGCTGCGGAGCGCATCGCGGAACCCGTCGTGGAGCCGCTCTGGTCGGGCATCCGGGTCATCGCCGCGTGCCGTGGGGCGTTCGCTGAGGTGCTCGAGGACGGCCGGCCGTTTACCGCATCGGGCGGTCTCGGCGAGGCGCTTGCCACCGCCACGTCGGCGACGACGGACGGCGTCATCGTCGATGGCTACGTCACCAAGCAGGTCGCGACCGAAGAGCCAGGTGTCTACACCGGCGTCGACTCGGTCCCGTCGACACGAGAGCTCCTGACCCAGGGCCTGGTCGGCGTGCGGCGACGGCGGCGCGATGAGCTCCGCGAAGAGCTGGAGGAGGAACGGGCCGCCCGCGAGCTCGACCCGGAAGAGCCGGTCAACCTGGTGGTGGTGGACCTGCTGTGGCTCGACGGGCAGTGGCTGCTCGACGTCCCGCTGCTGGAGCGGAAGCGGCTGCTCGAGGCGATCCTCCCCGGTGACGAGCTGGTTCGCGCCAGCCCGTACGTCCGACCGCCGATCGCGAGCTGGGTCGGGTCGTGGCGCGCCCAGGGCTTCCGGGGCCTCGCCTTCAAGTCGGCGAACTCCCGCTACCGCCCCGGCGAGAAGGCCAGCGACTGGGCCACGACCTCGATGCCCCGCCGCTGATCCCCGCGGAGCTCCCAACGCGCCGATGGGCCGGCGATGACGCCCGCGTTACGCCGGTGCAAGGCATCGGACCCTTGTCGAGTGGTACGGTGGGGTCGATGCCCGAGCCCGCCTTGACCCCGGCCGTGCGGGAGCAGATCACCCGACTCGGCAACGCCGACATCATGGTCGGCATCCCAAGCTTCAAGAACGCAGCGACCATCGGTTACGTGGTGCGCGCGGCCCAGGCCGGGCTCGTCCAGTACTTCCCGGATCTGCACCCGGTGGTCGTCAACTCGGACGCCGGGTCGCCCGATGGCACCGGGCGCGTCGTCATCGAGACCGAGCCGCCCGATTACGTCGAGCAGATCCTCCTGATTCGGCCGAGTCACAAGCTCGAGCGCGTGAGCCTGACCTATCCCGAGATCGATGGGGTCGGGGGCAAGGGCGCGGCCCTGCGGACCATCTTCGAGATCGCGGCGGCGCTCAACGTGCAGGCGCTGGTGGTCGTCGACTCGGACCTGCGGAGCATCGTCCCCGAATGGATCGAGCTCCTGGCCGGACCGATCCTCAAGGGCGGCTACGACTTCGTGGCCCCGCTCTACGCCCGCTACAAGTACGACGGCACGATCACCAATACCGTCACCTACCCGCTGACCCGCGCCCTCTACGGCCACCGGATCCGCCAGCCGATCGGCGGCGACTTCGGGGTCAGCGGCGATCTCGTCCGGCACTACCTCACGCTCGACGACTGGACCGCCGACGTCAGCAAGTTCGGGATCGACATCTGGATGACGACGTCGGCGATCACGGGCGGCTTCGCGGTCTGCCAGACCCGCCTGGGCGCGAAGATCCACGACCCCAAGGACCCGGGCTCCGACCTCGGGCCGATGTTCCGCCAGGTCGTCGGCACGATCCTGCGGCTCGCCGACAAGCACGCCGAGCACTGGATGGGCATCAAGGGCAGCCACGACGTCCCGGCGTACGGCTTCGAGCGCATCATCGACCCGCCGCCGCTCGAGGTGAACACCCTCCGCCTCCTGTCCGAATTCCATGCCGGTTCGCTGATGCTCAGCGAGATGTGGCGCTCGATGCTGGCGCCCGCCACGTTCGAGACGGTCATGGAGCTGGCCGGTGACGCCGGCCGGCTGGGCGACGCTGCCCGGGCCAAGCTCGGCATCGGGGGCGACGTGGCGTCGACGACGGCGACCACCCTGGAGATGGCCGAGGCGGTCAGCACGTTCCACTTCCCGGACGACCTGTGGGCACGGGTCGTCTACGACCTCGTCGTGACCGCCCGCCATCCGCAGCACCCGCTCGAGAACCTGGTCGCGGCGCTCGTGCCGATCTACTTCGGGCGGGTCGGGTCGTTCATCATCGAGAATCGCCACGTCACCACCGACCAGGCTGAGGAACGGGTCGAGCGGCAGGCCCGGGAGTTCGAGTTGCTCAAGCCGTATCTCGTGGAACGCTGGAACGCCGCGGAGCGGGACGGGTGAGCCCGCGCTCACCGCTCCCGGCGCGGATCCTCATCCCGGTCGCCAACCCGGGCACGGCCGAGGAGCTGATCCGCCTCGGCGCGGCGCTGCTGGACCAACGATCGGGGGAGATCTCGGCGCTCGGTATCGTCGAGGTGCCCGAGGGCATGCCGCTGTCGGAGGGTGCGACCCGGGCGCGGCACGCGAGAAGGCTCCTGCAGAAGGTGCTTGACTACGGCCCGCCCGGAACGACGATCCACCCGATCGTGCGCATCGGCCGGCATGCGGCCGAGGGCATCATCGAGGCATCGGCCGAGCAGGAATCGGACCTCATCATCTTCGGCTGGGGCGGCAAGGCCCCGGCGGGCAACGACGGCCACAACGGCGGCCCGACGGTGTTCTCCCCGACGATCGACGAGGTCGTCCGCGAATCGCCGTGCGACATCGCCGTCGTGAAGCAACGCGGTTCACGCGAGATCAAGCGCGTCCTCGTGCCCGTCCGCGGTGGGCCGCACGCCGAGCTCGCCATCCGCTTCGCAGACGCGATCGCGACGTTCCACGGCGCGACGGTCGTCGTCCTCCACCTCGTGCCGGCGGGCATCACCATGGCGGTCCGGGCCCAGGCGGAACGGGCGCTGGCCGCGTTCATCAAGCAGCACCTCAAGGGCAAGGGCGAGGCGGTCCTGCGCGAGGCACCGAACGTGCGCAACGCGATCCTGCGGGAGGCCGAGAAGGCGGACCTGGTCGTGATGGGCGCATCGGCGGTGCCGGGTGGTGACGGCGCGGACTCATACCTCTTCGGGGCACTCCCCGAGGCGGTCGCCGCGCGCGCGAAGCCGTCCGTCGTGGTCGTCAAGACCCGGGAGGCCATCGGGCGGACCACCTTCGACACCCTTGCCTCGAAGGCGGAGAGCCTGGCCGCCGCGGACCGGGCAGCCGAGGAGGCCCGCGCCGTCCCGGCCCGCGTCGAGCGCTGGTTCGGCGAATTGAACTTCCACCACGCCGAGTTCTCCGACCTGCGTCGGCTCGTCCAACTCAAGGAGAAGCAGGGCGCGACGGTGTCGCTGGTGCTCCCCACGCTCGACGAGGAGGAGACCATCGGTCCGATCGTGCGCCGAGCGATGCGTGAGATGGTCGGGCGCGTCCCGCTGCTCGACGAGATCCTCGTGATCGATTTCGGCATCGTCGGACCGGACCCGCGAGATCGCCGAGGCCGAGGGGGCGCGGGTCGTCCAGCATCCCGACGTGCTCGCCCGGTACGGCTCGTTCCGGGGCAAGGGCGAGGCCCTCTGGAAGTCGCTGTTCGAGACGACCGGCGACATCGTCGTGTGGGCCGATACCGACGTGAAGAACTGGCACCACCGGATGGTCTACGGGACGCTGGGTCCGCTCCTCCACGAACCGCGGCTCCAGTACGTGAAGGGCTACTACCAGCGCCCGATCGTCCAGGAGGGCGTGCTCAAGGAGGGCGGTGGTGGCCGGGTCACGGAACTCGTCGCGCGCCCGCTCATCAACCTGTTCTACCCGGAGCTGTCCGGGCTCATCCAGCCGCTGGCCGGGGAGTATGCGGGCCGACGGACGCTCCTGGAGTCGATCCCGTTCTTCACCGGCTACGCGGTCGAGATCGGGCATCTGATCGACGCCGCGGAGCGCGTCGGGATCGAAGGCCTCGGCCAGGTGGACCTCGAGCGACGAGTGCATCGGAACCAGGAGCTCGAAGGCCTCTCACGGATGTCCTTCGTCATCATCCAGGCCGTGATGAAGCGGCTCGAGGAGCGGCGCAAGGCCCGGCTGTTCGCCGAGATGGGCTCCACCATGAAGCTGCCGCGGTCGGGCCAGGGACGGCTCTCGCTCGAGGTCATCGAGCTTGCCGACCAGGAACGCCCACCGATGATCCGGATCCCCGAATACCTGGAGCGCCGCCGCGCGGCCGGTGGGGTGGGGCTCGAAGCGCCACTCCGGTGACCGAGCCCGCGCCGGAGATCCGGGAACTCGACGTCGCGGCATTCCGTGCCGCGATCCCGGACCTCGCCGGCCTGATCGTCGACGCCGTGGCCGGCGGCGCCTCGATCAACTTCCTGGCCGACGTCTCGCAGCCGGAGGCCGCGGCCTGGTGGGAGGCCCGGACCGAGCTGGTCGCCGAGGGCGTGGTCACGCCGCTCGTCGCGCTCGTGGACGGTCGGCTTGTCGGGTCGGTCCTGCTTGTCCGGTCGGTCAAGGCCAACTCGCCGCACCGCGCCGAGATCGAGAAGGTGATCGTCCATCGCGACGTCCGTCGCCGCGGGATCGCCAGGGCGCTCATGCTCGCCGCCGAGGCGCGGGCTCGGGCGGACGGCCGGTGGCTGCTGATCCTCGACACGGTGACTGGGTCCGCAGCGGATGCGTTCTACCGGTCGCTGGGGTGGCATGAGACGGGCGTCGTGCCGGACCATTCGTTGCTGCCAGATGGCCGACCGTGGGCGACGACGTTCTTCTGGAAGGATCTGCGATGAGCGGCGTCGCCGCCGGGCAGACGGCGCGGACCGTCCTCATCGCCCCCGATTCGTTCAAGGGTTCGCTGACCTCGGTCGAGGTGGCCCGTGCCCTTGCCGACGGCTGGCGGCGCGCCCGGCCGGATGACGAGGTCCTGCTCTGCCCGCTGGCCGATGGTGGCGAGGGGACGCTCGCGGCCATCGAGGCGGCTGGCGGCTGGCAGCGACGGACCACCCCGGTCCGCGATCCGTTGGGTCGCACGATCAGCGCGACATGGCTGGTCTCCGACGACGGACGGCGGGCGGCCCTCGAGATGGCCGAGGCGTCTGGCCTGTCCCGACTACTCGCGCAGGAACGCGACCCGATCCGCGCGACGTCGATCGGGACCGGCGACCTGATCCGGGCCGCCCTGAACGCCCAGGTGACCAGCATCGTCCTCGGCATCGGCGGCAGCGCGACGACGGATGGCGGCGCCGGCCTGCTGACGGGACTCGGCGCACGGGCGGACCGCGATACCGCGACCGCGGATCTCGGCCAGCTGGACGCTCGACTCGCCACGATCGAACTGCAGGTCGCCTGTGACGTCTCGAACCCGTTGTGCGGGCCTGGTGGAGCGGCCGCGGTCTACGGCCCGCAGAAGGGCGCCACCCCGGAGCACGTCCAGGACCTGGATCGCCGACTCGCCCGTTTCGCCGACACGCTGGAGATCGTGACCGGCCGGCCCGAGCGCATGACCGCGGGGGCCGGCGCGGCCGGCGGCGTGGGCTACGCCCTGCTCTCGATCCAGGACCGATTCGCCGGGTTCGCGCTCCGGCCCGGCGTGGAGTTGGTCATGGACGCCACCGACTTCGGTGCGCGGCTGGCGCGCGCCGACCTCGTCATCACCGGCGAGGGGCGGATCGATGCCCAGACGGCCTTCGGCAAGACCGCGCTCGGAGTCGCGAAGCGGGCGCGCATGGCGGGCGTGCCATGCATCGCAGTCGGCGGTGGCGTCGAGACGGACGGCATCGACGCCCTCGCGGCCGTCGGCGCGGTCGCTGTCCCGGTCGTGGAGCGGCCACAGACCGTCGAGGAGGCGATGGCCGCTGGCGTCGATCCGCTGATCCGTTGTGGTGAGCGCATCGCTCGCCTCATCATGTCCTGATGACACCGAGCCCGACGCGACGCTCGAAGCCGCGACCGAAGAAGCGCAAGTTCTCCGACCCGGGGCGCAGTTACGCGAGACGCCTCGAACGCTACCGGCCCGGGCTGGTCCAGTTCGTGCTGGATGGTCTGGCCGGGCTGTACGGCCGCGAGCAATGGGAGCGACGCCTCGACCCAACGAGCGAGCTGATCCTCACGATCCTGACCCAGAACAGCGCGGACACGAATGCCGAGGTCGCGTTCGACGCCCTGCGCCGGGCCTACCCGAGCGATCGGCCCCCCGAGGTGCATCACCCGGGGCGTGGCTGGGGTGGGATCGGGCTGCCGCCGGCGCCGCCGCCGGACTGGGCGGCGGTCGAGTTCGCGCCCCTCCCCGAACTGACCGACGTCATCCGTCCGGGCGGCCTGGCCAACCAGAAGGCGCCACGGCTCCAGGCAACGCTGCGGACGATCCGCGAGGAGCGGGGTGACTACTCCCTCGAGTTCCTGGCCGACATGTCCGCCCTCGAGGCACGAGCCTGGCTCACGAGCATCGACGGCATCGGCAAGAAGACCGCTTCCATCCTGTTGTTGTTCTGCTTCGGCCAGCCGCTCTTCCCGATCGACCGGCACGTGGAGCGCGTGTCACGACGCGTCGGGCTGCTGCCACCCAAGGCCACGCTGGACGAGGCCCACGACCTCTTCCTCGGGCTGCTGGAGCCGGACCAGATGTACGAAGCCCACGTGAACCTCATCCAGCACGGCCGCAAGGTCTGCCACGCCCAGCGGCCGGACCACGACGCGTGTCCGCTGCGGGCGCGTTGCCGCTTCGTCGATCCCAAGGCGCCCTGACGCTCGACTGCTCAGGCCCGAATCCGAACGCCCCGCCCGCCGAAGCGGACGGGGCGTCGGGCGCGCTCGGAGTGCGCTCCGGCGAGGGACTAACGCTTGAACTGGAAGTTGGCTCGCAGGTTGGTGGTCGCGCCGTCGCCCAGGACCAGCACGAAGGTTCGACACGAGTTGGCGTAGGTCGTCGGCGTCTTCCAGTTGAACTGGTAGTAACCGTTTCCATGATTCTGGAGACCGGAGTTGCCCGAGGAGTACTCCTCGAGAAGATCGGTCGGGGTGGTGCCGCCGCACGTCATCGAGCCCACAAGGGAGCTGACGCTGGCGATGTTCGTGACGGGGTTGCCGAGGTGGTCCAGGACCCGCCACTTGAGCGGGATGGCCTGGCCGGCCTTGGCCACGTTGATCATCGGGAGGTTGTCGACCGGGCTGGTGAAGCCGATGACCGTGTACGCGTGGACCGTCAGCGTGCCCTTGACGAGGGTGAAGCTGTAGTTCTGGGCGGCGAGTGAACCCAGCGCGACGTTGATGTCGTAGGTACCGGCCGGGCTGGCCGTGGTCGCGAGCGTCGACAGGATCGGCGTGCCCGTGACGCCGCTCGTGGCGAGCACCTCTCCGGCGACGTATCCGGTGATCCCGTAGGTGAACGGCGGGTTCGCCTGTCCGAACGTCCGTTGCTTGTCGACGGCCTTGACGGTAAGAGCCTTCTTCGTGATGTCGGCTGCGGTCGCCGCCGTCGTGTTCGTGAGATCGTAGTTGCCGGCATCGACACCACCGATCGTGATGCCGGCGACGTTGACGATGATGCCGTTCGCGACGTCTTCATCCTCGAACGCGGCGCTCGCGTAACCGGCGGTCACCTCGTCGCCCGCGACCTTGTCGGTCGTGAGCGTGACGGTCGCCACCGTGGTCCCGTCGTAGACCTTGTCCACGCCGTGAGCGCTGACGACGAGGTCACGCGGGGTGATCGATGCCGTCGTCGATGTGGCGGTGTTGTGGGTGTAGTTGCCCGCATCGGACCCGCTGACGGTGAGATCGAACACGTCGACGGGCTTGTCCGTCCCGACGTTCTTGTCGTCGAATGTGGCGCTGTAGCTGATGGTGAGGTCGTCGCCGGCGATCCGATCGTCCGAGAGGGCGACGGTGGCGGTCGTGCCACCGTCGTAGACCTTGTCGATGCCATCGGCCGTGATGGACAGTGCCCGCGGCTCGATGACGATCGCGGCCGTGCCGCTGTCGTCGTCGTAGTTGCCGGTGACGTCGGTGAAGGTCCATGAGGCCGTGCCCCCGGGGACGTTGGTGAAGCTGTCACCGAGGTCGAGCCCGGCGAGCGCCTCGCCGAGGACGCCGGTGGCGGTGCCGTTGGCGCCATGCGCCGCGCCGTCATAGGTGCCGCTGTAGCCGTCGACCACGATGGTTGGATCGGCCTTGGCGATCGCGTCATCGACGGTGCCCGCGTCGTCGTTGTAGTTGCCGGTGACGTCGATGAAGGTCCACGCGTCGCCGGTGTAGGTGCCGGCGTTCGTGTGGGTGGTGGCGGAGAGGTCGAGTCCCGCGAGGCCTTCGTCGAGAACGCCGGTCGCCGTGCCCGTCGCCGTATGGGCGAGGCCGTCGTACGTGACGTCGTAGGGCGTCACGACGATCACGGCATCGGCCTTGTCGATGACGATCGCGGCCGTGCCGCTGTCGTCGTTGTAGTTGCCGGTGACGTCGGTGAAGGTCCAGGAGGCCGTGCCCCCGGGGACGTTGGTGAAGCTGTCACCGAGGTCGAGCCCGGCGAGCGCCTCGCCGAGGACGCCGGTCGCGCTGCCGTTGGCGCCATGCGCCGCGCCGTCATAGATGCCGCTGTAGCCGTCGACCACGATGGTCGGGTCGGCCTTGTCGATGACGATTGCGGCGGTGCCGCTGTCGTGGTTGTAGTTGCCGGTGACGTCGGTGAAGATCCAGGAGGCCGTGCCCCCGGGGACGTTGGTGAAGCTGTCACCGAGGTCGAGCCCGACGAGCGCCTCGCCGAGGACGCCGGTGGCGCTGCCGTTGGCGCCATGCGCCGCGCCGTCATAGATGCCGCTGTAGCCGTCGACCACGATGGTCGGGTCGGCCTTGTCGATGACGATTGCGGCGGTGCCGCTGTCGTCGTTGTAGTTGCCGGTGACGTCGGTGAAGATCCAGGAGGCCGTGCCCCCGGGGACGTTGGTGAAGCTGTCACCGAGGTCGAGCCCGACGAGCGCCTCGCCGAGGACGCCGGTGGCGCTGCCGTTGGCGCCATGCGCCGCGCCGTCATAGGTGCCGCTGTAGCCGTCGACCACGATGGTCGGATCGGCCTTGGCGATCGCGTCATCGACGGTGCCCGCGTCGTCGTTGTAGTTGCCGGTGACGTCGATGAAGGTCCAGGCGTCGCCGGTGTAGTCGCCGGCGTTGGTGTGGGTCGTACCACTGAGATCGAGCCCGTCGAGGGCTTCGCCGAGGACACCCGTGGCGGTCCCCGTCGCGGTGTGGTTCAGCCCGTCGTAGGTGACGTCGTACGGCGTCACGACGATGACGGCGTCGGCCTTGGCGATGGTGATCGACTTGGTGTCGGAGCTACCGGTGTGATTGGCGTCGCCAGTGTACGTGGCGATCGCAGTGCACCCGTCGGTCGTGGTGACGTTGGTGCAATCGCCGACGAGGACCACCGGGACCGCCGCGCTCAGGCCGCCCACGCCGGTGACGACCGCCGTGGCCGTGAATCCGCTGCCACGATAGACATAGGGTGCCGGCTCGAATGTCACGACCGTGGTCGAGCTGGCCGGATCGATCGTGAACGCCTGCGTATCCGAGCTGCCGGTGTGATTCGCGTCCCCCGGATACGAGTACGTGGCGCTGGCGATGCCGGCATCGGTGTTGGCGGTATGGGCGGCCGTGGCGGTCAGGCTGAGGCCACCGGCGCCGGTCACGGAGACGGTGCAGGGCGTCTGGGCGGTGCCGTCGTACACGACGCTGCCCGGGCAGGTGACATCCGTGCTCGACGTGGCCTGGCCGATCGCGAACGCTTCGGTGTCCGAGCTGCCGGTGTGGTTGAGGTCACCCGAGTAGGTGTAGCTGGCGCTGGCGGTGCCGGCGTCGGTGTTGTTGGCATACGTCGGGGTCGGGGTCAGGCTGAGATCACCGGCGCCTGTTACTGAAACGGAGCACGGCGTCTGGGCGGTGCCGTCGTACACGACGTTGTCCGGGCAGGTGACCTCCGTCGATGAACTGGCCTGGCCGATCGCGAACGTGGCGTTCCCACTGCTGCCCGTGTGGTTGAGGTCACCGACGTACGCGTAGCTCGCGCTGGCGGTGCCGGCGTCGGTGTTGTCGGCGTAGGCCGGCGTCGGGGTAAGGCTGAGGCCGCCAGCGCCGGTCACCGACGCCGTGCAGGGGCTCTGGGCCGCGCCGGTATAGGTCACGCTCGGTGGGCACGACACGGTGGTCACCGAGCCGGCCTGCCCGATCGCAAACGCTGCATTGCCGTTGCTGCCGGTGTGATTGGCGTCGCCCGGATACGCGTACGCGGCGCTGGCGGTTCCAGCGTCAGTGTTGCTGGCGTAGGTCGGGGTCGGGTTGAGGCTCAGTCCGCCGGCGCCCGTCACCGACGCCGTGCAGGGCGTCAGTGCGCTGCCGGTGAAGGTCACGCTCGGTGGGCACGACACGGTGGTCACCGAGCCGGCCTGGTTGACGGTCAGGTTCGCCGCACCACTCGAAGCGGCATGGGACGAATCACCCCCGAACGTGGCGGACACGCCCGTTGGATACGTCCCGACGTTGATCCCCGCCAGGCTCGCGCCAGGCAAGGAGGCAACGCCCGCCGCGTTGGTGGCTGCGTTTCCGACCGGATTCCCGTTGAGGCTGAAGTTGACGGTCTTGCCGGACACGGCCGATACACCGGCGGTCAGGGTCGCCGAGAGGTTCGCTGTTCCGGCAAAGGTCCCTGTGGCCGAGCCGACCGACAACGAGGTCGAGACGAGCGCAAGGTGGTTGACCTGGATGTTCTGCGTGGCGTTGTTTCCCGGCAGGCAAAGAGGATTGGCCGTCGTGGTCACGAATCCGCCGCCTCCCGTCCAGTTGACGAAGGCGTGACCCGCGATGGAACCCGACGTCAGCTTCAGGGACTGTCCAGCGGCCGCACCGGACGGGATCCCGGTCCCGTTGCCGGTCGTCCCGGCATTGATGCTGCCGGACGAGGGCGAGCCCACCGGGCTGCCCGTGCAGTTCGTCGTGGCGTACCGGATCCAGCCGATCGACGCCTGGTTGGTGCCCGCACCGACCGTCCTGACATTCACGTTGCCGTCGGTGAAGCTGGTCGTCGCGACCGAGCCGGACTCGCCTGCTGCGACGACGGTGTAAACGGCAACGAACCAATCCGGGAGGTTGAACTGATCGCCGATCCGCCCGTCGGCATCGGCGGTGACGTCGACGTTGCGACTCCAGCTACTGCCGTGGTCGTCGTTGACATAGATGTGAACGGACTCGCCTGGCTGCCAGTCGGTGCCGGCCAACGTCACCAGGCCGCCTGGGGCATAGTCGGCCTGGTCACTCGAGATCGTCGGCGCGGTCAACGGCCGGGGAGTGGGCTCCGCTGTCGGCGCCGAGCTCGGTTCGGTCGTCGGAGGGGTCGTCGGCTCCGTAGTCGGAGCAGGAGTCGGCTCGATGGTCGGAGCCGCGGTGGGCTCAGCCGTTGGTTCCGCGGTCGGTTCCGGTGTGGGTTCCGCGGTCGGTTCAGCCGTCGGCTCCGGAGTGGGCTCGGCCGTGGGCTCGACAGATGGCTCAGCGGACGGGGCCGCCGTCGGCTCCGGGGACGGCTCGGACGCAGCGATCCCGATGGGAGCGAACAGGGACGCGATCAGCAGGAAGACCTGGAGCGCGACGAGGGACCGCTGCACGACGGTGCGACGAGGACCGGCGGATCCGGACATGGAGGCCTCCCGGACGCTCGCGCGTCCACGTGACGGTGATCGACCAGTCCGGGAGTCGGCGATCCAGCGGCTCGCGATACCCCCGCATCGCGTGGCCGTTGTGGTCCTCGGGGTGTCGACAGGGAGAGCCCGGGCGGATAAGTCGTCCGGTCGGATGAGTGCTAGGCGGTTGAGCCCCGAGATCGCCTCGCCCGGAACACAGGACGAGTCGCTGTTCTTCGATTTCGCCCGCAACCAAGCGAGCGGAGGCCAACGGTACTACCGCGTCCGTCAGATTCATCCCCCAAACGGATGAACAAGTCCGCACCGGACCGCACGTTCGACACGGAATCGGTGCACTCGGGCACCGATCCAACCTCCGTTCCCCGCCAGGAGTACCCGACCGCCCGACCGAAAGGCCGCTGCCTATACTCGCGAGCATGCTCCCCGGCGCGACCACGTCCCGGATCCTCATCGTCGACGACGACCCGAACCTGCTCGTGCTCCTCGCCGACCAGCTCCGGGCGGACGGTTACGAGGTCGCTACGGCACGCGACGGCGACGAGGCCCTCCGTCGGCTGCGCGGCGGTTGGCCGGACCTGCTCATCGTCGACATGATGATGCCGCGCATGGATGGCCTGACCCTGGCCCGCGAGATCAAGGCGCATGCCGACCTGCCGATCATCGTACTGTCGGCGATCGATGCCGGCGACTCCAAGGCCGACCTCCTCGAGGAAGTGGCCGAGGACTACGTCACCAAGCCCTACCACTACCCGGAGCTGCGCGCCCGCATCAACCGCGTCCTGCGCCGCCTCGGAGACAAGGTCCCGCGCCAGAGTCTGCGGCTCGGGCCGGACCTCACCCTGGACCTCCATCGGCGCGCGGCGACCGTCGGCGGGCAGACCGTCCAGCTGACACCGACCGAATCGCGGCTGCTCTACGCCCTCGCCGCGAACCTCGGTCAGACCGTCACGACCGAGACCCTCCTCGCCCGCGGTTGGGCGGAGACCGAGGACGCCGACCCCTCGTACGTGTGGGTCACGATGCGCCGACTCCGCCAGAAGGTGGAAGTCGACGCCAACCGACCGATGCATGTGCAGACGGTGCGCGGCGTGGGCTATCGACTCGTCGCGTCCGTCGAGCGGGTGACCGGCGACCCGTGATCGAGGACGACGACCGACCCACGGAACCGGGCGCGGATACGGCGCCACGGCTGAGCTTTCGCTCGCGCCTGACCCTGGCCCTGATCTTCACCTCGGTCGTGCCATTGGCTGGGTTCGGGATGATCGTGCTGATCCTCGGCACGATGTTCGGCGGTCCCGCGACGGATACGACCGTGGGCCGTCTGCTGCTGTTCGCCATCGTCATCGTCTTCGCGTTCGCGATGCTGACGTCGTACGTGCTTGCGAACGAGCTGACCGCACCCTTGCGATCCGTGGCGGCCGCCGTGGAACGCGTCTCGGCCGGCGACCTGTCCGCGCCGATCCGGGTCGCGGGCGACGACGAGCTCGCACGACTCGCCGACAGCCACAATCGACTGGCCTCTGACCTCCAGCGCCGCAACCACGAGCTGGGCAGGATCCTCGCTGCGATCGACGAGGTCTCGCCGCGTGACAACGTCGATGCCCTGGTCGAACGCACCGGGGTGGAGGCGGCCTCCGCGTTCGCCCTCATCGATGCGGTCGTCGTGCATGGGGGATCCATCGCGGCTCGAGGCGGAGGAGGTCGTGCCGGGCGTCTCTCGGCCCGCTGCGTGCCGTACTGCACGCTGGTGGCACCGAGATCGGCGTGCTGCTCGGCCGATTGCCCGCAACCCGACGCTGGGAACGGGCCGACCAGGATCTGCTCGAACTGTTCGCGAACGCGATGGCGGCCGCGATCCGCAATGCGCAGCTTTTCGCGACGGTCGAGGACCAGAATCGCCAACTGCTCGATCTCGATGCCGCCAAGGACGACTTCCTGCGCGGCGTGAGCCACAACCTCCAGACGCCGCTGACGAGCATCCGCGCCTACGCCGAACAACTCGATGCGGCGCGGCCGGACCGGCGGCTCGGGATCATCGCCGAGCAGACCGAGCGCCTGTCGCGCATGGTCCGCCAGCTGCTGACCGTGACCCGCCTGGAGTCGGGTGCCCTCAAGCCGCGCAGCGAAGTGGTGTCGCTGGCCACGCGGGTACGCAAGGCCTGGGAGGCGCTCGGCACCGAGGAAGTGGCATTCGAGCTCGCGGATGGGGCCGGCGGCTGGCTGGCCGTCGCGGACCCCGATCAGCTCGACCAGGTCCTGTGGGCCCTCCTCGACAACGCATTGAAGTACGGTGCTAGCTCCCCGGTCCGCGTCACCATCGGTGTCGACCGGCCGACCAGCCGCCTGGGCGTGACGATCGCCGACGGCGGCGCCGGCATCGCGGAGGCGGACCGCGATCGACTGTTCGCAAGGTTCGCCCGCGGGAGCGACCCCGCCCTGGACGGCGGCAGCGGCCTGGGCCTGTACGTGTCGCGCGAGCTGTGCCGCGCGATGGGCGGCGAGCTCGTCCTCGAGCCATCGATCCAGGGTCGCGGCGCGGCCTTCACCATCACGCTTGCCGGGCGAGCCCGGCGACGAGGGCTGACCCCCCGACAACCGCGCGTCGTTGCTGGCCCGCAACGGGACTTGTGGCGGACCCCAAAGGACCACTTGGCGTCCGCCATTCGCCGCCCCTATGATGCAGGCCGACCGTCCGGCGTCCAGCCGGATCAACCGCCGGGGACCCATACGATGTCTGTCGACCCGCGAGTGCGAGCGCGCGCTCCGCGATTTCACGCTACCGCGCTCCAGCGGCGCCGTCCGCGGACCCGCGCGCAGGCCGTGGTCGAGTTCGCCCTCGTGTTGCCGGTCCTGCTGCTGCTGGTCGTGGTCGCCGTCGACTTCGGGCGCTTGTTCTTCTCGTACATCCAGATCAGCAACGCTGCGCGCGAAGGCGCCAACTTCGGATCCGGGGCCCCGACGGATATCGTCGGGATCACCGCACGGGTCGCGGCCGAGAAGAACGCGCAAGGCCAGGCGGGCGAAGGAACGCCTGTCGTGACCACCGCCTGCGCGGACGCGTCGGGGTCGACCATCGCGTGCTCGCTCGCAACGGGCGGCGGTGGCGGCGGCAACACCGTCACCGTGTCGGTGCGTGTCCCGTTCACCTTCCTGACCCCGCTCATCAACGGGTTCTTCGGCGGCGACCTCGACGTCACGCAACTCCGCGACGGCGATCGTCCTTGGATACGTGCCGGGCGCGGGCGCGACGCCAGCCGCCCGGCTGCTCGATCCCGAGCGCCAACTTCACCCTGATCGTCACCTCGGGCCTGACCGTGTTCGCGAACCCATCCTGCATCCACGCCAAACAGTGGCGTCTGCAACATCTCCGGCTACAACTGGGATTGGGGCGACTTCGAGACCAGCGTCGGGACGGCGACCGGCGACAGCCACACCTACGCGAACCCGGGCACCTACACGATCGTTCTCGAGGTCACGAATCAGGCAGGCGCGGACGAGATGTCGGACACGGTGACGGTCCCCGTCCCGCTACCGACCCCGACGCCGACACCCAGCCCGACGCCGACCCCGGGTCCGACATCCGGCCCGACGCCGACCCCGGGTCCCACGGCATCGCCGACACCGACTCCAACTCCGACCCCGACACCAGTCGTCTGCACCAAGCCGGTCGCCAACTTCACGTGGACCAAGGTCGGCAAGACGTACACCTATCGGGACGCTTCGACGGTCGCGAACCCGGCGTCACTGTCCGATCACCGATTGGCTGTGGACGTTCACGGATCAAGGCGGTCTGCAATCGAACGCACAGAACCCTGCCCCGGTCACCTACGGCAACAACAGCAACCATCCGGTGACGCTCCGGGTAACCAACGCGGCGGGCTTCACCACGATCACGTTGAACACATGATCGGGCGCTTCGAGCCATCAACGGTCGGAACCGCGTGACGCTCGATCGCGAGGCCAGGGACTCGTGGAGTTCGCCCTCGTCCTGCCGATCTTCCTCTTGCTCATCTTCGCCGTGATCGACGGCGGGCGATACGTCTACGTCAACAGCACCCTGTCGAACGCGGCTCGCGAGGGAGCCCGGCTCGGGTCCGTCGAGGCGTCGTGGAGGGGCAGCGCAGACCCGAGCTGCGGCGCGACCGGGGGGCCGGTCTGCCCGGCGAACAACACCGCGTTGATCCAGCACATCACGGCCGCGGCGAACCGCCAGATGGCGCCGTTCGGGACCGTCGACAACCTCTATCTCAGCTGTGTGGCCAGTACAGGAACGCCCCCCACGGGCAACTGGACGGGGACGACGTGCAGTTCGAATGCCTCCGGCGGACGCCTCTCGATCCGGGTGACCTACACCTGGGACGCCCTCACGCCCATGGTCGGCAACGTCATGGGTGCCATCACCTCGTCCGCGTCCGCCACCGTCACGATCAATTAGGAGCATCTCGATGAGTCGAATGGGGCAGGAGTCCAGGCCGAGACCGCGGCCAGATCGTCGATCCTGTTCGCGCTGGTGTTGTCCGTCATCATCCTCGGGGTCGGCCTCGTCGTCGACGGAGGCAACGCGCTCGTCCAGCGTCGCGGGGCGCAGAACGCATCGGACTTCGCCGCCCTCGGCGGCGCGCGCGTGATCGCCGAATGGATCGATGGCGACACGACGAACGGCACAGACACCAATGTCCGCATCGCCATCGACAACGCCGTCGCCGCGAACGGCGGCGTCCCGGTCACATACGGGGCCCCGAGTGGCCCCCGCTACATCAACGCGAACGGGGCCTTGCTGGCCTATGTCGGCACCGGCGTGATCCCGACCGGCGCGGTCGGTGTCAAGGTTTCGTCGCAGCGAGACTGGCGCCCGTACTTCCTCGGGATCATCGGCGTGAGCACCTGGACGGCGTCGGCCGAGGCGACGGCCAAGGGCGGCTATTCGCTCGCCGGCCCACCGCCCGGATCGCTGTTCCCGGTCGGCATCTCGACGGCCTTCTTCCAGACGTATCCGTTCTGTTCGGGACCGGTGAGCACGAACCCGGCGAGCCCGTGCTATCCGCAGCACCTGACGCCGGGGAACCTCAACGTCCCGGGCGGATTCGGCTGGCTGAAGTTCGGCTGTGACGGCTATGGCCTGGGCCAGGACCCGCCCGCCAACGCCGGAGGCTGCCAGAACAACAAGCCGTTCCTCGACGGCGAGATCGGCCCGCCGAGCAAGAGCTACGGATGCTGCACCGCGGTCGGCCTGCCAGGAAGCCTGGATCGGATCGGAAGCCTGCCCGGCAACAAGGTCAGCGCTGACTGCTCCTACTGGATCGCCAACGAGATCACGGTGACCGTTCCGATCTGGGACGTCGCGGGGGGCACCGGCTCGAACGGTTGGTACCACATCGTCGGATTCGCGGGTTTCCAGATCACTGGCTGCTCGGGCGCCAAGAACGTCGAAGGAGTCTGGCGCAAGGCCTTCTTCCATGGTCCGACGACAGCGACGCCGACCGTCAGCGGCGTCCCCCAGGCCCTCGGTGTCCAACTCGTGAAGTAGGGCGGCACCACCGAATCCGCCGGGGGACATGATGAGCGCCGGATGACGACAGGCATCCGGCGCTCATCGACGTCTCGCGGGGAGTGACAGACAGGTCCCCCGGACGCTGTTCTAGGTGGTGACGACGGAACTGGGTGCGGAGTTCGATGCGGCTGCGGTCGTGGGCTGCCGCTTCCAGATGATCCGACGGGGATCACCCACGATCAGTCCGGCCAGGACGACACCGAGCAGCGGTCCGATCAACGGGCTCACGCCGATCATGTCGGCGAGCAACACGCCGGCGTACCAGCCCGAGTAGAACCACAACACGCCTGCGGCGATGCGCTTCTTCATGCGGCAGAGCCTGCGCGTCCCGCGGGGCCACGACCAGCCACCCGGTGGTCCGGCGTGGGTACTGGCTAGCGGCCGGCAGGTCGGCGCGCTTCCGCACCACGCGTAAGGTCATGTGCAAGGTGCGTGTGCCACCATCCGGCGGTACTTTTCTCTCATCCTGTCGGGGGACCCATGTATCGCACCTTCATTCGGCGTGGACGTGGCCGCGGTCGCACGCGTGGCCAGAGCCTCGTCGAGATGGCGTTGATCGCGCCGGTGATCTTCCTGCTCCTGCTGACGGCGCTGGATCTGGGTCGCCTCCTGTACTCGCAGATCACCGTGACCAACGCTGCCAAAGAGGGCGCGCTCGTCGCCTCGCAGGGCGGCACGTTCCAGAGTGACCAGGCGTGCAGCGACACCAACACGATCATGTGTGGTGTCCTGACCGAGGCTCTGGATGGCTTCGTCGAGGTCGACCAGGCGCTCGTCACCGTCGAGCCGGCCTTGTGCGACAAGAACGCGATGTATCCGGCCGCGGGCGCACCACCGAGCGTGACGGTGTCCGTCCAGGCGCCGTTCCGGGTCCTGACCCCGATCATCGGCGATATCGTCGGCGCGAACCTCATGCTCACCGCGACGGCGGACGCCCAGTGCCTGGTCGTCCCGCGCGTTACCTATCCCAGCATCCCCGCCCCGGAGGCCATCTTCACCGCGACACCGACCAGCGGCACGGCTCCCTTGACGGTCGGTGTGGATGGCTCGGCCTCGAGTTCGGCCGGTGCCACCATCACGAACTATTCGTGGAGCTTCGGCGGCGGCGGGGTGACCAACTCGACGACCTTCAGTACCGCTGGCACCCACACGATCACTTTGACCGTGACCGACAGTCGCGGGAAGTCGGACACGAGCGACCCGCAGACGATCACGGTCGTCGGCGGTCCCCCCGGACCCACGTGCCCCACCGTTGCCTTCACCGCCACGGACGAGTCGACCCCGGGCAAGCCACATCGGATGGACCTGGCCGGGATCGTGTCCGATGGGACGTCGGGCTGGACCTGGGCGTGGACGGGAGCGATCACCGCATCGGGTCAGAATCCCAAGAACATCGACTTCCCGAGCACCGGGCCGCATTCGGTCACCCTCACGGCAACGAAGGGCGCCTGTTCGCCCACGATCACGCAGACGGTCACGGCCCCGTGATGCGCCCGTCCGGAGAGCGCGGCCAGAGCATGGTCGAGTTTTCCCTCGTGATCATCGTGTTCCTGGTGCTCCTGATGGGCGTCCTGGACTTCGGCATGGCGATCTACAAGTTCAACGGCGTGTCGCAGGCAGCTCGTGAGATCGCGCGGGTCACCAGCGTCCACCCGTGCGCGGGCGACCCGCCATGCGACCCGGGCTCCAGCACCGAAACGCAAGATGCGATCGAGGTCCAGGAGGCCCTCGTCCCTGGACTCGAGGTGGACACCGGTGACGACATCTCCTGCATCGACGACACGGGCGCGAACGTGACAGGCCCGTGCGACTTCAGCAAGCACTCCGTCAAGGTGGAAGTCACCGCCGATTACAACCCGATCACCCCGTTGCTCGGGCTCACAGGCCCATGGACGATGGAGGGAGCAAGTAGTGCCCAGATCCACTAGCCGGCGCGGCCAACGGGGCCAGATCCTCGTCATCTTCACGCTCGCACTCGTCGCGATCGTGGCGGGTGTCGGTCTCGTGATCGATGGCGGCTTCGCCTTCGCCCAGCGCCGCGCTGAACAGAACGCCGCCGACCTCGCCGCCCTGACCGGCGCCAACGCACTGCTGAATGGCAAAGACGCCACCGCAGCGGCGTTGGCGGCAGCCGCGGACAATGGCTACACGGACGGCGTGAACGACGTCGAGGTTACGGTCGTGGAATCGCCGAAGACCGTTCAGGTCGATATCACCGCTCCACACTCCAACTACTTCGCTGGCGTCATCGGGCAGACCGAATGGCCGGTGAGCGTCACGGCGACCGCCCTGACCGGGATCCCGACCTCCTTCATGGGCGTTGCCCCGTTCATCCTCAGCCAGGAGGTCTTCGACCCGGTCACGGGGTTGCCATTCGTGGACTTCACCGTTCCATACGACTTCACCAAGACCCACGGGTCGGGCAGCGATGCGCCGATCGAATTCGACAACATGGCCTGGACGAACCTTGGGACCGGGAATGTGTCGACGAACGATGTCAAGGACGCCCTGGATGGCTCGGCCCCGATCAACGCCAATCTGACTTTGAACGACTACATCGGCCAGAAGAACAACGGCGTGCACAACGCCCTGTTCGACACGAACTCCGGGAGTCAGTCGAGCGTCAATACCACGCTCGCGGGTCTCGATGTCGCCGTACCGATCGTCGGCGGGCCGACCCCAGGCAATACCACCTGCAACGACGGCACCCACGACGTCGGCTGCTTCCGAGGATGGGCCCTCTTCCACGTCGTCAGCGCGAGTAAGAACGGCGGCGGCGAGGACGGCACGATCAGGGGCTACTTTCTCACCGGCATCACCCGAAGTGCCTCCGTGAACGACGTGTGCGCGGTCTCGGACACCGCGTGCGCCGGATACTTCAAGGGCATCTATGTCGTGAAACTGATCGACTGACCGCTACTCCCCGAGTGGCTCGGGGAACGGGGGAACGGGGGCCGAGGGCCGCGTCCTGACAGGGGGCGCGGCCTTCGGATTCGGGGGTCGACGCGCGGCGTCGCGGAGCCGCCGGGCAACCACGTGCTGACCATTCGCGCCCCCCGAGTAGCCCATTCGGGCTATGCACCCACGCACCGTTTCAAGGGACCGTGAAAGGCCCCTCGTTGAGGATGGGTAGGTCACCAACCCACGCACCTGTCAGGAATGCCGATGCGCCTCCTCCGAATCCGAAACCGCCACCGGGACCGCAGTCGCGGACAGAGCTTGCTCGAGTTCGCCCTTGTCGTGCCGATCCTGCTCCTCATCTTCGCCGGAGCGGCGGACCTGGGACGCATCTTCTACACCTACGTCTCGATCGAGAACGCAGCCAAGGAAGGCGCCCTGTACGGGGCGCGGTATCCGCTTTGCGATTCCGCGAGCACGCTGTGTCCGAACCCGAGCAATGCCGAGTATCGCGCGCGGCAGGAGACCATCAACGTGATCGAGACGGCCGATCTCTCGATCGACGTGGGCTGCTACGACCGCGTCAGCGGGGCCCAGCACGTCGACCTTCGAGATTGCGCACCGGGCGATCGCTATGAAGTCACCGCTGAGACGGACTTCCAGCTCATCACGCCGCTTCTGGGCGAACTCATGGGCAAGGACTTCACGCTTTCGAACACGTCGACCGCGGACGTCCTCAACATGGCCTTCGACCCGACGCCGGGGGTCGGCCCGACGAAGCTGGTGCTGGCCACCGGCTCGCGCAACGAGGCCGAGATCGTCGCCGAGTGCGACGAGCCCGACCCGACCGGCTCGCCCGGCTATTACCGCTCCCCGTGCCTGAACGAGGCCACCGGGCTCCAGTACCCGATCAAGTTCCGCTCCGGCGACACGATCTTCTACAAGATCTTCGCTCGGAACAATGGCGGAACCAACCTGACGAGCGTCACGATGGACGACTCGCTGGGCTGGCCGGGCAGTTGCCCCACGCGCCCGACATCGATGGCGGTGGGTGGCACGGTCTACGTCTGCTCCTACTCGCGGGTCGCACCGACGATCCCGGGTGCGGCTGTGACCATGGACTACGTCAACACCTACACCGTGGCGGCCGCCGAGATCCTGGCGACTACCGACGGCGCGACCGTCACCGTCGAGAAGCCGCCGGCCGACCTCCAGACGCTCAAGTTCGTGAGCCCTTACTTCGAGGGCAATGACGGCGACGGCAACCCGACCTGGGGAACCAACGACACGATCACGCTCAACCGCAGCGCCTCGGTAGGCACCGTCTCCGTGTGGTTCCGGCTGATCGTGTCCAACGTCGGCGGTCAGACGGCCACGGGCCTCTCCGTGGTCGACTCTGACCTGACGCTCCCGATCAACGGCAATTGCCCGGCCGTGCCGAGCACGCTGGCCGTGGGCTCGAGCTGGGTCTGCCGCTACCAACAGACGTACGCCGCGAATGAGGTCGACCCGAACACGGTGACCGCGACAGCGACCAACGCGACACCGGACGCGGGCGACGCCCACACGGCGACCGTCACGGTCCAGTCGTGCAGCGCGGGCGACCGCGTCGTGCCGAACGTGATCGGCCTCAACAAGGCCGGCGCGCAAGCCGCCTGGGCCGCCGCGGGGCTGACGCCGGCGAACCTCTCGGTCTGGAGCGGTAACGCCGCTGCCCTCACCGTCACGCAGAGTCGGACCGCCTACAGCTGCGTCGCGACGACCACAACCATGACCATCACTCGGACGGCCACCCCATGAACACCCTTCGCAAGCGACGCTCGCGCGGCCAGGCGCTGGTCGAGTTCGCCCTCGTCGTTCCGATGTTCCTCCTTCTGATCTTCGCGATCGTGGACGTCGGTCGCTACGTGTACGCGAACAACGCACTCAACCAGACGGCTCGTGAAGCCGCGAGGGTCGGCGCCGTCACCTCTCGCCCGGACTGCGCGGCCGGCACACGAGCCGCCTGTGTCAACGAGATCGCGCGTGAGCGACTCACGGGCTTCGGCCTCAAGGCCGGTACCGCGTCGAGCGGCTCCGAGGCCACACCCGGCGTCTATGTCCAGTGCCGACGTTGGGACGGGTTCGTCAGCGGGACCGTCGACTACGACGTCATCGCGATGGCCGACTGCCGAGGCGGCGACACCCTCGTCATCCAGCTCAACCACGAATTCGTGCTCATCACCCCGCTCGTCGCGCAGTTCCTGGGCGACCAGGACCTGTACGGCCGCGCTGAAGTGACGGTCAACTGATGACCGCCCTCGATCGTCCGACCCGCTCGCCCAAGGAGGCTCCCGCGATGCTCCCGCTCAAGACCCGCGACAACGAACGGGGTCAGATCCTCGTCATCGTCGCCGGTGGCGTCATCACGCTGCTGCTGCTCGCGGGCCTCGTGCTCGATGGCGGCATCGCGTTCCTCAACAAGCGCGACGGCCAGAATGCCGCCGACACCGCATCGTTGGCGGGGGCCCGGTTGATCGCCGAGCACTACACCGATGCCACCATCAGCTATACCTCGGCGGACATCTACTCGGGCATCGACGCGACGGTCTCAGCCAACGGCTGTGACGGTACGGGCACCCCGTGCACCTGGGAGGCCGTCTTCGTCAACACCTCCTATGTCGACGTCGGCGACGTCACGAACGCCGCCTCCGGGATCCCCAGCGGTGCGGTCGGGGTCCAGGTCAACGTCAATCGACAGCCGGGGACTTTCCTCGCCCGGCTGGCCCAGATCGATAGCTGGGACATCACGACGCACGCGATCTCCGTTGCCACCGAGCCGGCGACGGCACCGGCCGGCCAGCTGCTGCCGATCGCCCTCAAGCAGAACACCGGCGATCCATACGTCCCGGGCCAGGTCTACGACCTGACCGATGGCAAGGACATCCCGGGAGGCTTCGGCTACATCTCCTGGGACGGCTCCAACGATCCCAACAGCCTCGCGGACAGCATCTGCACCCCGGACAATCCCCCGTTCACGATGCCGTTTACCTTCGCGGGCGATCCCGGCAAGAGCAACAGCAGCGGCGTCCGGGCCTGCCTCGACTACTGGATCGGCAATGGCCAGACGGTGCTCATCCCGATCTACAGCACGGTCGTCGGGCCGGGCAACAACGCGGTCTATACGATCGTCGGCGTCGCCGCATTCGTCATGACCTCGCGGTCCCAACCCGCCGTCGACAACATCCAGGGCTACTTCGTCGAGTACTACCCGTACACCAGCGTTCCCGGCGGCGGCGTCGTGCCGACCGAAGGGAGCACGTCGGTCATGCTCTCCCTCGCGCAGTAACCGTCCCGTTCACCTTGGGGACCCGAACGGGCCGCGCCGCGAGGCGCGGTCCGTTCCGATTCAATCCAGGCCGTACGTCTCGGGCCGGCGGTTGGCGAGGGACGGGATCTGGCGGCGGACCGCGTTCACGCGGTCGGTATCGATGTCGGCGCTGATGATCCCGACGCCGTCCGGCGCCTGGGCGACGACCGTGCCCCACGGGTCGATGATCAGCGAGCGACCGAAGGCCGGTGAACCGGGCGGACCGCCGATCTGCGACGGAGCGAGCACCCAGGCGCCGTTCTCGATCGCTCGAGCGCGCAGCAGGACCTCCCAGTGATCGCGGCCGGTCCGCTCCGTGAAGTTGGCCGGCACGGTCAGGACCTGAGCGCCGGCCAGCGCGAGCGTCCGGTACAGCTCCGGGAAGCGCAGGTCGTAGCAGACCGTCAGGCCCATGACGACGCCATCGATGTCGACGACGCACGGCTCCGATCCCGGCGAGACCCGGGCTGACTCCGTGTCGACCGGCCCGGCGTCGACCGCGACGTCGAAGAGGTGGATCTTGCGGTAGGTCGCCGCGATCGAGCCGTCCGGGCCGATGAGCACGCTCGTGTTGAACGGCCGGACCGGGTTCCCGGACGTCTCGGCCAGGCTGCCGACGAGGATCCACGCCGCGCGCCTGCGGGCGACCTCAGCGAAAGCATCCGTGAATGGGCCAGGGACCGATCGGGCAGAGGCGCGGAACCCATCGTCGTCCCCGCGGAACTGGAGGTACTCGGGCAGGGCGACGAACCGGGCGCCACCGGCCGCAGCCTCGTCGGCCAGGGAGGTGGCGCGCTCGATGTTCGCATCCACGTCCCCAGTGGCGTCGAGCTGGACGAGGGCGACGGGCAGGCGCATGACCGCATCGTACGCGGGCGGGGCTGCGCGAGGGCCGCGAGCGGGTGAGGGTCCGGGCTATGGGGTCGGACTGGCCGCGGCCTTGTCCTTGCCGGGCTTGTCCTTGCACTGGCCGGGCGGGAAGCAATCGGTGCCACGTTGGTTGAGCTTGGCCTGCCAGCGGTCCCATTTCTCCTGCGTCCAGCCAGGATGGCCCTCGCCGACCCGCTTCCAGCCACCGGCCCATGGCGGCTTGCCGGGCGCGCGAAGGCGGGTGCCGTCGACGGTCTCGACATCGAGTTCGGTCTCACCCAGGCGCTGCTCCGCGACGATCGTGACGCGCTTGCCGACGAACGGCTTGAGCGGATGGTTCTCCTTGAAGAACCAGGACGGACCGGCATCGAGGACGTGCGTCGCGCCGTCGACGGTCATCGTGTACTCGGTCTCGCCATCGGCGTTGGTGCGGGTCGCGACCGTGCCGGTCACGGTGACCGCGACCTCGGGCGCCTTCTCGGCCTTCGGGACCTTGGGCGCCTTCGACGGCTTCGCGGATTCGGGCGCTTCTGATGCCTCCGTTTCCGCGGAACTGGTCGGCGTCGCCGACGGATCCGCGGCGAACGCGGGTAGGGCAACCAGCGCGATGAGGAGGGCGAGGACGACCAGGACCAGCAGGTTCCGGAAGGACCGGTTCAGCGACATGCGCGCAGCGTAGCGAGGACGACCTTGCAGTAGTGGTTGCGGGACCGCTCATCGGTGCCCGTCGGCACCGAAATCGCGGTCGCCCCGGGACGGCCGGTCCGTCGAGCGGTGGGCCGGTCAGCGGATCCCGGTGTCGTACGAGAATTCCACCGGGGTCCGCGTTCCATCGACGACGGTGGCCCGTTGGCTCGTCGGCGTCCCCATGAAGCCGTCCACCGGCGTGGCCTCCACGAGATAGTCGCCGGGCGGCAGCTCGATGAAGACGGACCCGGACTCGTCGAGCTGGACCTTGGCCACGGCATTGCGCTGGGCGTCGGTCACGAGGATGACCGCCGATGCCACCGGTCGTGGTGCGCAGTTCGGATCCGGCGGGTTCTGCTCAACGGGGCACGTCGGACCGGCGAGGGCCGTGACGAACAGGCCGGTCCCGGGGCCATCCGCCCCACCGCCTCCGCCACCGGAGCCGGCCGCGGGGGACGGCCACTCCGCCGCGGGTACCGGCTCGCCGCCCTCGGACTGGACGGTGACCTCGCCGTTAGGGCCGACGGCGTAGACCCAGGTGTGCTCGCTGATGCAACCGGCCGGGCAGTCTCCCCAACCGACCCGGACGGACACGACGAACGCCCCGACGCCGGACGCCGGCGCCACCTCGTACCAGTGCGCCTGGCCGATCGCGTCCCCGTCGCGGGCCGTGATGCCGATCAACCGTGGCTCGACCTCGAGGATCCTGGCCACCGCTTGCTCGGGCGTCGTCACGGGTCCGCCGGCTCCGGATGGCGAGGGGCTGGGCGATCCGGTCCCGGACGTCGGTGCCGCGGACCCGCAGGCCGCCAGGAGCAAGGCAACGACCATCAGCACGAGGATCATCGGCGAACGAGGCGTTTGCATGGCCGCGGGACGGTGGTCGACGCGCACCGGTTCCGGGAGGCGGTGCGTGTCGTGGTGCTCGGTCATGTCGTGCCATGCTACCCGCGAATCCCGGACCACCCCGGACGGCCCTTTCCCCTGCCGGAACGACGGAGGCCCCGTGTGAACGCCCGCGACCTCGACTACGCCACGTTCGACGCCCTGACCTTCGACTGCTACGGAACGCTGATCGATTGGGAGACCGGGCTGGCCGACGCCTTTCGTCCGATCCTTCGCGCGCACGGGGTGGAGGCGGACGACGAGGACGTGCTGGAGCGATACGCCCGCCACGAGGCGGCGGCCGAGGCCGGGCCATACCGGCGCTACCGGGACGTGCTGGCTGCGGGTCTAATCGGCGTCGCCCAGGAACTTGACTTCGATCCGACTGCTGCGGAGGTGGCCGCGTTCTCGGGCGCGGTGGGCGATTGGCCCGCATTCGCGGACTCCGCGGCGGCCCTGGTCCGACTCCAGACCCGGTTCCGGCTCGGGATCATCACGAACTGCGACGATGACCTCTTCGCGGCGTCCAACCGTCGCCTCGGGGTCGAGTTCGACTGGATCGTGACGGCGCAGCAGGTCGGTTCGTACAAGCCCGACGAAGCGAACTTCCACGCCGCGTTCGAGCGGCTGGGCCTGCCCCGGGAGCGGATCCTGCACGTGGCGCAGAGCCTGTACCACGACCATGTCCCGGCTCGGCGACTCGGGCTGCGATCCGTCTGGATCGACCGCCGGCACGGCCAGGTCGGGGCCGGGGCGACCCCGGTCGCGGCGGCGTCACCGGACGCGACCTTCCCGGATATGGCGTCGTTCGCGGCGGCCGCCACGAGCTGAATCGGCTCCCGACCGGCCGCTGCAGCGGCCCGACCGCCTCCCGACACCTGCTTGCAACGCGTTCGGGCCGGCCCCACGTGCCAGCGTCAGTCGTGGAGGCCTACGGTTCGGGGCACCGCAGGGAGCGGATCGTTCGAGCGGAAGGAGTCCACTGTGCCCACCGTCGAGATCAGCGATTGGGGCGACGCCGTTTTTCTCGCCCTGTCCAATGCCATCAATACGTTCCTCGCCGCGATCCCCCAGGTGATCGGCGCGATCGTCATCATCCTGATCGGTTGGTTCATCGCCGGCCTACTGGCGCGCTTCACTGCCACGGTGCTCAAGCGGGCTGGGGCCGATCGCCTGTTCGCCGAGCACGGCGGTGCCGTCTACGGCGAGCAGAGCCGCCGCGTCCAGCCGAGCATCGTCGGGGGCGAACTCGTCAAATGGCTGATCCGGATCGTGTTCCTGGTCGCCGCGGCCAACCTCCTCGGCATGCCGCAGGTCAGCCTGCTGCTGAACCAGGTCCTGCTGTGGATCCCGAACCTGATCGTCGCCGCCGTCATCCTCCTCGTCGCACCGGTGATCGCCCGGTTCGTGCGCGGCGCGATCGAGGTCACTGCGGGCCGGATGGGCTTCACCAACGCCCCGCTGTTGGGGCGGATCGCCGAGATCGCCATCGTTTCGTTTGCGGTCGTCATCGCGATCAACCAACTCGGTATCGCCGTCAACCTCGTCAACACCTTGTTCATCGGTCTCGTCGGCGCGGTCGCCCTCGCTTTCGGTCTGGCATTCGGTCTGGGCGGGCGCGACGTCGCGGCGGAGATCACGCGAGACTGGTACACAGCTTCGAAGTCGACGGCCGCCCGGCTGCAGTCCGGCGCGAACCGATCCGACCAGGCGACGCGCGCCGCGACCCCGAGGTCCGGCTCGGCGCCGTCGAGCTAGGCGGTGTCGCCCATCACGACCACCACGACCAGAATCAGGTACGCGAGATAGAACAACCCGCCGACCAGCAGATGACGCCCTCGCATACCGCCGCGACGGATCATCGGGATGAAGATCGCGGCGGTCGCGAGGAAGGCGATGCCGGCCGACGCGAAGGCCACGTACGAGCCCTCCTTGATCGACCACGCCTCCGACGCGAGGACGAGGCCGATCACCGTCGGGATCGTCGACTGGAAGACCATCGCGCCGGTGATGTTGCCCATCGCGAGGGTGTCCTTGTTCTGGCGGACCCACAGGATCGAGTTGAACTTCTCCGGCAACTCGGTCGCGACGGGGGCGATGACGAGCGCCAGGAGCACCTCACTGACGCCAAGCGTGCTGGCGAGGTGCTCGACGGCGTCCACGAAGAAGACCGCGCCGACGATGATCAGCCCCAGCGCGAACAGGACCTGCAGGTTGATCACGCGGAGCCGCGGGACCGTCGGATCCTCGCGACGGGACGGCCGATCCAGCTGGCGGAACCGCAGCGGGTTGAGGTCCTCCTCGTCCTCGGTCGCCTCGGCCTGGAGGTGGCCCCTGACGTAGATCGCGTAGATGACGATCAGCAGCACCGCGACGATCCATCGGAACCAGGGCGGATCGATCGGGAGTAGGGCCGATCCGATCGCGATGGCGTAGGCGATCGCGAAGTACCGCACGTCATGGGCCAGGACCCCGACATTGATGCGCATCTCCTCGCCGGTCGCGCGCCGACGGCGGAACGCCAGGATGCCGATGCCGGTCACGAACATCGCCAGCGTCGCGAGCATGAACGGCGCGCCCAGGATCGCTCCGACCCCGACCTCGTCCGAGGCCTCGCCCGTCGCGAAAACGATGGCGATGATGGGGATGAGTGTCTCGGGCAGGGCGGTCCCGACCGCGGCCAGGACCGATCCGACGGCACCCTCGGCCAGATTCATCGAGCGTCCGAACCACTCGATCCCGTTGGTGAAGAGCTCGGCGCCGATGAGGATGATGACGAGCGCGATCAGCAGGACGAGCAGGTCCAAGGGTCGGGGTCTCCTGGGAGGCCTCGGAAGTCGATGAGGCCGGTGGGTTCGGGCGGGGGTGAGACCCAATCATACCGGCCGCGCCATCGACGGCCCGCAAGCATGCTCAACGGCTGCGGCGAGGCTTCTCGACGGAACGGTGACCGGCCACCAAGGGGGGAAGCGGCCAGCCACCTGATCCGTCGGAGGGAATCGGATGGGCCCCCGTCCCCAGCGCCACGATGCCACTGACGTCGGTCGAACGCGAGGAACATGTTCCACACGGTCGGGTCGCGAGGGTGCGGACCGATCGCCGCTGACGGGGCGAGGAGCCGGCTGCTGGACGCGGTCGGCCGAGATCCGGGCCTATGACCGCGTGGCGATGAGGCCCTGGAGCGTGGTGACGAACTCCGTTGCGGCATACGGCTTGGCCAGGAACGCATCGCAGCCGGCGTCGAGGGCCGCGAGCTGATCGGCCGGGAGGACGCTTGCCGTCAGCGCGACGATCGCGGGGCGCCCGGGCGGGCCGCGATGGAGCTCGGTCGCGAGCTCCAGGCCCAGGCCATCCGGCAGGTGGACGTCGAGGAGCAGGAGGTCGCAGGCCTCGCGATCGAGGATCTGACGAGCCTCGGCCAGGGACGCCGCCTCGAGCACCAGCGCACCCCGGATCACTGGATCATCGGCACGAATCAGGATCGCCCGAACCAGGCTTCGGTTGACGGGATCGTCATCGACGGACAGGATCCGGAGCGCCCGACCGGTCTTCGTCGACTCGGTCATGCCGCACCCGAGCCCGAGGCGCCCGGCGGCGCGATGCGGGCGAGCCATCGATGGAGACCGACCGCCGCATCGGCGCCCTTGTCGACGATGCCCAGGATCTCACCGTTGAGCCGGGTCTTCTCCGCGTCGCTCAGGGTGTGCGCCGTCAGGATGAGGATCGGAAGGTCGCGGGTCGATGGATCGGACCTGAGGGCGGTCACGACCTCGAAACCATCGAGGTCCGGCATCAACAGGTCGCACACGACCAGGTCGAACGGCTCGGTCGTGGCCCGCTCGAGGCCCTCCTGTCCGCCCACGGCACGAACGACGTCGAACCCCTCGGGACGAAGTGCCGCGTCGATCAACTCGAGCACCGCCGGGTCGTCGTCGATCGCGAGGATCCGGACGATCCCGGCCTTGACCTTGGTCGTGAACGTGTATCGGGCGAGGCGATCGAGGAGCGCAACCCGGTCGACCGGCTTGAGGAAGTAGTCGACGGCGCCGAGTGCGAGGCCCAGCCCCCGCTCGTCGACGACCGTGACGATGATGATCGGCACGTCGCGCAGCGCCGGATCTGCCTTGAACTCGCGGAGGACCTCCCAGCCGTCCATGCCCGGCAACAGGATGTCGAGGATGATCGCGGCGGGGCGGTCGGCCCGTGCTGCGGCGAGCCCGCCCGGACCATCGACCGCCACGCGGACACCGTAGCCGCCGCTCGCCAGGTAGGTCCGCAGCAGGCGGACCGCGCTCGGGTCGTCCTCGATGACGAGCACGTCCGCGCTCGCCTGTCTCGTCGATGGCTCCGGTTCGGGCTCCGTCGCGAGGGTCTCGTCAGGAGGCGCGGTCGCGGACGCGTCGGCCTGCGGAAAGGTCGCCGTGAAGCGACTCCCGGCGCCGACCTCCGAGACCAGCTCGATCTGGCCGCCGTGGGCCTCGACCAATCGTCGGGCGATGGCAAGACCGAGACCGGTCCCCTCCTGCCTGCCGCTCGCTCCGGTTACCTGGCTGAATTCATCGAAGACCATGGCCTGGTCCTCGGGGGCGATGCCGGGCCCGGTGTCCGTGACGGAGATGCGTACCAAGCCGGGTTCGGACACCGTCGCGATCGCGATCGATCCGCCATTCGGCGTGAACTTGATCGCGTTCGAGATGAGGTTGTAGAGGATCTGGCGGACGCGGCCGCGGTCGGCGATGAGGCGCGCGACGTCACCATCCGTCGTGAGCGCGAGGCGCTTGCGCTCGGCGAGCGGCCGGAGCCCGGCGGTGGTCTCGGCCACCAGGCCGCGAAGGTCGAACCCCACGCGATCGAGCTCCAGTCGACCCGCCTCGACCTTCGCGAGGTCGAGGACGTCGTTGATCAGCGCCAGGAGATGCTGGCCGCCGCTGTGGATGTGCTCGATCCACTCGTCTGGCACGAGGCGGAGGTCGCCCTCGCGTGGCTCCGCGCGCATGAGCTCCGAGAACCCAAGGATCGCCGACAGCGGCGTCCGTAATTCGTGGCTCATGCTCGCGATGAAGTCGCTCTTGGCCTGGCTGGCGGCGAAGAGCCGGTCGGCCAAGCGGGATTGCTTGGCGAACAGCTCCTCTCGTTCCGCAAGGGTCACGGCCTGGGCCGCGAGCAGACGGATCAGCCCGCGGTCCTCCAACCCGAACAGCGAGTGATGGTCGGCCAGGAGCACGAGGACCGTGCGCTCCGTCGGCGGCAGCGCGATGACCGACACGAGCCGGGCGCCGTTCCGTTCGGCGAGGTCGCGGGCGATCTGACTTGCCGCGGCGACCGGCCGTTGGGTGGCGACCCGTGCGTCGCCCAGGAGCGCCTCGCGGTCCGGCCACGGCCAGGAGCCGTGGAGCCCAGCGGCGTCGATACCGACCGCGCCGAGGATTCGAGCGTTGCTTCCGTTGAGGTCGACGATCGCGGCCGCCCGGGCGCCCGAGATCTCTCGGGCGGCCGCCGCAAGATCGGCCCAGATGGCCTCAGACCGGTCGCCGGCAGTCTCGTCGCGCGCCGTTTTCAGTAGCACGAGCCCGTAGCGGTAGGCGGCCATCCCCTGCCAGATCCGGCGGAGTGGCGCGGGTGGCAGGAAGGCGATGGCGTAGCCGATCGCGGCAAGCAGGGCGATGACCCGAGCGAGCGCCTGGCCACCCGGCACCGTCCCCGCGGCACCCGCCCCGGCGACCAGGAGTGCGGCGGCGAACAGGGCCGTGGCCAAGGCGGCCAGGCCGAGCCGGGAGCGAGCCGCCCCGACACGTCGTCGTGCCTCACTCGCAAGGTACAGCGCGGCGATGAATTCCGTGACCGCGAACATGCCGACGGCCGCAAGGGTGACCGGGATCGGGATCGGTCGCGGCAGGAGGACCAGTGGGACGGCCGTGACGACGTACCCGCTACCGACCGCCACCCAGATCGCCGCAGGAATGGGCCGGAGGCGCGACGCAAGCCGCAGCGTCAGGAGCGGCTGGGCGAAGATGAGGGCGGCGCTGCCAGCCGCCAGCCAGGACGGGACGGAACCGAACACGAGCCCGACGAACTGCACGACGAACAGGGCGGCCACCGCGCCGAAGACGGCGACGAGGTCCCGGCTCAACGTATCCCGCCGGCGACCGTACTCGATCAGCATGCCCACGAAGACGAGGACGAACAGCAGCTCGATCGTGAGCGTGATGACCGTATCCAGCAGCACCCGTGCTCCCCTCCCCGTCCTGTGCTGGCGGCCGTCAGTTCGGCTGGTCGGCGGCCGCGCTGTGGCCGTTCGCCGGCTTCGGCCGGCCGAGCAGATAGCCCTGACCGAGCCCGATGCCGAGCTCGCGGACCGCCTGCAACTCCGCGTCGGTCTCGATGCCCTCGGCGATGAGCTCGCAGCCGGTCTCGGTCGCGAAGTAGACGAGCCCGGAGACGAGAGCACGCCGGACGGGATCGCGATCGATGCCGTGGATCCACTCGATGTCGAGCTTCACGAAGGCGGGCTGGAGGGCGAAGATGTGCCGCAGGCTCGCGTAACCGGACCCAGCGTCGTCGATCGCCAGCTTCACGTTCGGGCCGAGCGCGATGAGGGCCGATCGCACGGCGCTGTAGTCATCGATCCGCTCGTGCTCGGTGATCTCCACGATCAGCGGGCGCTCGGTGTCGGCCATGATCTTCGGCAGCGTCGGCTCGAGCAGGAGGACGTCGGCCGAGAGGTTGAGGCTGAGCGCCACGCTGGGCGGCAGCGATCCCGCCGCCTCGATGGCGGCCGAAAGCGTGACGCGTTGGAGCGTCGGACCGAGGCCGAGCGTCGCCGCCTCGGCGAATTGGAGGTCCGGCCGCATCCCATCCGCGAACCGAGTCAGCGCCTCCACCGCGACGACGGCCCCGCTGTCGAGGCGAACGATGGGCTGCAGGTAGATCTCGAATTCGCGCCGACCGATGACGCGGCGCAGTCTGCTCATGGCGGCGTCGGCCGTCTCGGCCAGCTCGACCGCCGGCCGTAGGACGGCCACGATGAAGTCCGTCGCATCCATGAGGTCGGGCAGGCGGTGGGAGAGTGGGCCGGCTTCCGACCCCGGCCGCAAGGCGAAGACCAGGCAGCCGAGGGGCTTGGGGGTCGGGCCGAGCCGGAATGGGATATAGGCGACGTCGACCGCTCCATCGCTGGGTTCCGAGCGCCCCGAGGCCGCTTCGAGCCAGGCGCCGGACTCGGCCCGGCTCGCGATCTCGCGTCCGACCTCCTTGACCAGGCCCTTGCTCGCGGGAAACTTCGCCCGGAGGTCGCCGGTCGTCGCGATCGTCTGGACCGAGCCATGGCTGAAGTACAGGATCGCGACCCCGTCGACGCCGAGCACCGACGGAAGGCGGTCCACCAGTCGTGCGGCGAGGACGACGAGGGGCTCGTCGCGGGGGAGTTCCTCGATGGCGGCCGCCAAACGTCGCCGCTCGTCGCGACCCCGCTCGAGCTCGCGCGTCCAGGCCGCCCGACCCCGGATCTGCGCCCGCACACGCGCAGCCAGCTCCTTGATGGCGAACGGCTTGGTCAGGTAGTCGTCGGCGCCACTCTCGAGGCCGCGGACGCGCTGCGACTCCGCATCCGATCCCGTGACCAGGATGATCGGCAGCGTCCGGGACCGGTCGTCCGCGCGGATCTCGCGCACCGTTGCGAGGCCGTCCAGGACCGGCATCGTGAGATCGAGCAGGAGGACGGCGATCTCGTGCTGCCGGATGTGCTCGATCGCCTCACGGCCGTTGGCCGCCAGGACCGTATCGAACCCTTCCCGCTCGAGCGCGCGTTTCAGCAGCGTCCGGATGGCCGGATCGTCGTCGGCGACGAGCACCAACGGCCGGGCGGGCACTGCCGCCAGGTCCGGGCGCGCCGTATCTAGGGGTGCGGCCCTGAGCCCGTCCTCGAACGGGCTGTCTGGGTCACCCCCGGGCTCGATGATCGGTCAGGCTCCTCAACGCGCGCGCGATGGACGTTGTGGACGATTGCATCAGCGCTCGCCGCTGACGAGGAATATGTTCCGGTTCCGCGCCGCCCGACCTGCGCATGACGAAGGTCATGGCGATCAGCCCAGGATGTTCACGGCTCGGGCGCCGACGAGCAGCAGCGTCGCCGCGGAGACCGCCGACTCCACCAGCATCAGCGCCTTGGCGACGTCGCTGAGCGGCATCGCGTCTGTGGGACTGAACGCGATCGAATTGGTGTACGACACATAGAGATAGTCGAGCAGCCGCGGATGCCAGTGCGGTTGCGCCAGATGGGGGCTGTCCATCTGCGGGAATAGGAAGTCGGGTGGCAGCTCGTCGTGCTGCAACCGGTGTACCGGCCCGCCGCGATCCAACGCCCAGTACCAGAGCCCGAACGAGATCACGTTCGAGATCCAGATCGCGCCCGCCTTGGACAGGAGCTGGACGCCATCGACCTCGAGGCCGGACAGGAGCGAGACCACCAAGGCCAGCACCAGGAATCCGTTGGCGACGCTGGTGATCCCGAGCAGCGACAGGGCGACGGTGCGGCGCAGGCCCATCTGCTCGAGCTTGTGGCGCGGGCCGTCGAGGGCCAGCCCCAGCATGAGGACGCTCTCGGGAATGGCGGGGATGAGCCAGACCCACCACGGGAAGACCCATAGTTGCCAGCCCTGCTGCCAACTATGGAGCGCCAGGATGACCTGCGCGGCGATGACGAATGCCACCGCCGGCGCAGCTTCCCAGCGCGATTCGATCTCCTCCTGGTGAAGGGGGTCGCGCTTGATGGTCGACACGGCTGGTCAGCCGGCGCGGATCGCGTCCGCGGCCCGCCTCGGCTCGGCCGCGCCACGGCCGACTTGAACCGTGTCGATCGAGGTGCGGAGAGCCTGCTCGCGCATGGTCGCCGCGGCGATGGCCGCGATGACCGTGGCGGCAACGCCGATCCAGAAGGTCTGGGCGACGGCCAGGCTGAACGCCTCCTGGATACCGGCAACGATGTCGGTGATGTATGGCTGGAGCACGACTTGGGTCTGGGCGTTGACCGCGCCGAGGATCGCCGCACCGAGGTCCCCGACCCCGGTCAGGTCGTTGATGTCGAGCTGTCCGCTGGCGCTAGCCTGCCCGAAGCCAGCGACCACTGCGGCCGGCACGCCTGCCTGGGCCATCTGCGGTCCGATCTGCTCCGTGAACGTCGTCGCGAAGATCGTGCCGACGATGGCCAGGGCGACCGACCCGCCGATCTGGCGGAAGAAGGTGAGGTTCGATGTGGCGACGCCGAGCTGCTGGAAGGGGACCACGTTCTGGACGATGATCGTGAAGACGGAGAAGGCAGGGCCGACACCAACGCCGGCCAGGAACATCCAGAACCACAGGACCGCGAGCGGCGTGTCGGCGGTCAGCTGCGTCATCAGCGCGGTCGAGATGCCCATGAGCACGATCGCCCCGACGACCAGCCACTTGTAGCGACCGGTCCGCGCGACGATGAACCCTGACACGACCGAGCTGAAGATCAGCCCGACCATGAGCGGCAACAGCGCCAGTCCGGAGTCCGTCGGTGAGAAGCCGTGGACGAACTGGAACCAGCGCGGCAGGAAGATGATCGCGCCGAAGAACGCGAAGCTGGCGAAGAAGATCGCGACCATCGAGCTCGAATAGGTCCTGATGCGGAAGAGGTCGAGCGGAACGATCGGCTCCTGCGCGCGCGCCTCGGCCAGGATGAACAGGACGAGCCCGACGCATGCGACGGCGATGAACCCGCCGACCGTGAGATCCGTCCACCGGCCGGACTGCGCATTCGTCAGACCCACGAGCAGGAAGGTGATGGCCACGGCGAAGATCGCGCCGCCGAGGATGTCGAAGGTCCGCGTCGCGCTGGCGACCTTCACGTTCGGCATCACCCGCGAGATGATGAAGAGCGACACGAGCCCGATCGGGATGTTGACGTAGAAGATCCAGTGCCAGGAGACGTTGTCCGTCAGGAAGCCGCCGACGAGTGGCCCGATGATGAACGCGATACCGAACACCGCGCCGAAGAGGCCCTGGTACCGACCCCGCTCGGCTGGCGTGAACATGTCGCCGATGATCGCCAGCGCGATCGGGAACAATGAGCCCGCTCCGATGCCCTGGATGCCGCGGAACAGGATGAGCATCTCCATGTTCTGGCTCAACCCCGACAACGCCGAACCGACCAGGAACGTGGCGATGCCGATCATGAAGATGGGCTTGCGGCCGTAGATGTCGGACAGCTTGCCCCAGAACGGGATGCTGATCGTGCTCGTCAGCAGATAGGCCGTCACGACCCAGATGTACAGGTCGTTGCCGTTGAGGTCGGTGGCGATCGTCGGTAGGGCCGGCGTCACGATCGTCTGGTCGAGTGCGCCGAGGAAGAGGCCCAGCAGCACCGCGACCAGGACCTGCATCTTCTGGCGGTAGCTGAGCTCGAGCGCCGGGTCATCGATCCGAATGGATTCCATGAGGTCGTCGAGTCCTTTCGTGGTCGTCCCGGATACGGAAGTCTCGAACCTCGACCGGGTGCGGAACCGCGAAGCGGCGCCCAGAGGAGGACGGCGCCGCTTCGCGAAGAGCCGCGGCGGTATGGGATGGATGCCACCGAGGTGGTGGATCTGCTCGATCTCGACGCTATCTGCCTACCTCCGACTTCCGAAGTCACAGGCGTCGTGATGATGGCGTGAGGTCCGTCCGTGACGGGCCATGACAGCCGTCACGACGGGCGAGCCGTATCGACCGCTACAGACCAGAGATCAAGGCGAGGGCAGACTGCGTCGGATGCAGACACGCCGTGGCGCCCGCGTCTTGGCGATGGGCCTCGCCGGGGCCCTGCTGCTCGGCGCGTGTGGCTCCGACGTCCGGCCCTCCGCTTCGCCATCGGCCGCGGCGGTCGGCGGAGGGTGGGAGCGCATCCCCGCGATCGTCGCGCAGGTGGAGCCCTCGGTCGTCTCGATCGTCAGCACTGGCGGCGAGGGGAGCGGGGTCGTCTGGAGCGCTGACGGCGTCATCGTCACGAACAACCATGTCGTCGAAGGCGTCGAGCAGGTCATCGTCGTCTTCGCCGACGGGGAACGCTCGGACGCCGAGGTCCTCGCCACCGACCCGTTGAGCGACCTCGCCATCGTCCGCGCCGCGCGGCAGAGTCTTCCAGCTGCGACGTTCGCCGGGGCGATCCCCCCGGTCGGCTCATTGGCGATCGCGCTCGGCAATCCGCTCGGCTTCGAGAACAGTGCGACGGCGGGCATCATCTCCGGCACGAATTGAGCGATCCCCGGTGCCGCACAACAGGCGCCGGCGCTGGTCGACCTCATCCAGACGGACGCGCCGATCTCGCCCGGGAACTCGGGAGGTGCCCTGGTCGGGGCCGACATGCAGGTCATCGGGGTGAACGTCGCATACATCCCGCCGTCGGTCGGTTCGGTCTCGATCGGCTTTGCGATCCCCGCACCGACCGTGACAGACGTGGTCGGCCAGCTCCTGGAGGATGGGACGGCCGAACACGCGTACCTCGGCGTCCAGGCGGCACCCCTGACCCCCGAGATCGTCGCGCAACTCCAGATCGAGGCGACCGAGGGTGCGCTCATCTCGGCGGTCGCCGAGGGAAGCCCGGCCGAGGCCGCCGGCGTCGAGCCGGGCGACGTCATCGTTCGGGTCGGCGACGCGAAGGTGCGGACGGTCGAGGACATGCTCAGTGCCCTGCGCCATCATCGGCCCGGCGAGACCGTGCCGATCCAGCTGATCCGCGGTGGCCAGGAGATGAGCGTCGAGGTGACGCTCGCCGACGTTCCCGGCTGAGCTCGAGCCGTGACCGGCCCGTGCGGGCCTAGACGACCTTGTCCTCCGGCAGTGCCTCGACGAACTCCACGCCGAGCCGCGCCGCGTCGTAGTCCTTGCCGACGAGGTGGTGGTACGGGCACGCCGCTGAACTGGTGATGCGAGCGGGTCGGGATCTCGACGTCGGCGGCCCACTCCTTGCGCTGGAGCTCGATGTAGCCCTGCTCCTGGCGGTCGGCCATCGCGGTCAGCAACGTCGAGAGTCCATGCCCGCTGGCGTGTTGACCGCCGAGCGTGATGAAGATGAACCCGACGCCCATCTGGCCGAGTTCCTCGAATGTCATTGGTTCCGGGTCGTTGAACCACTTGAAGGAGCTCGAGTAGTTGAACGCGAAGCGCGCCTCCGGGAAGCGTCGCCGGATCTCGGTCGTGAAGGTCTCGAGCGGCTCGCGATCGGCGGTCGGGAACTCACACCACAGGAGATCGGGGACCCCGGAGTCGAGGTAGCGCAGCCCGCGATCGATGGCCAGCGCCATCCCGCGCTCCGGCTGGGGCGCATCCATCGCCGACAGGCCGTCGGTCCGGGCGATGATCACGAAGTCCCGGTTGCCGAGGTCGTCGGCCACGGCCCGCATCATGCGCAGCTTGCCGATCATCTCGCGTGGCCGACACGAGCGCCTTGCCGCCGATGTGGCCGCAACGCTTGGGCAGGACCTGGTCCTCGATGTGCGCGGCCGCGACGCCGGCGTTGACGTACAGCTCGGTCGTCCGCTGGACGTTGAAGATGTTGCCGTAGCCCGCGTCCATGTCGACGATGACCGGCGGGATGTCGAGGTGGCGCGGCGGCACACCCTTCTCCGGATCGCCGACGGCCAGCGTCAGCTGGTACTTCCGCAGGGCGGCCACGGTGCGGCGCGCCCCGTCCGCGATCTCCGTGCTGTCGTACAGGTCCATGTCGGTCGTGCCGAGGTGCCCGATCGCGAAGGAATAGCCGCTGAAGTAGACGGCCTTGAAGCCGTGATACATGACGAGCTGCGCCCCGAACGGGTCGTAGATGCCGGGGCCGAAGAGGTACGGCTCCGTGCGCAGCAGCTCGCGCATCCGGGTCGACGGATGGACCCAGCGGGATGCCGGGATCTCGAACCCGTCAGGCAGCAAGGGCGTCGAGGCGAGGGTGGATCGGGTCGGGGCGAGGGCGGTCATCGCGGTCGCCTATTCGTTCGCGTGATCGCGTTCGCAGAAGTCTGGGCACGCGCACGGTGCCGAGAGCGCGGTCGGCCGGGCGCGGTTCATGGCCGCCGGCACCGATCGATCAGGTAGCGCGCCGACCGACGACCGCAGCGCTGGGGCGGATGGCTCGTCAAAGGCGAGCAGATCCGCGCGACCGGTGTCGTCGAGCCCGAGGATCCACGTGCGCGAGGGATGGATCTCCCCGCGAAAGTCGATGGTGATCCTGGACGGAACGGCGATCGTGGTCATCGGTTCGCTCCTCAGCTGCTGCTCGAGGCCTGATGCTAGATCCGGTCCTGATATCAGTCCAATCGAATGTCATGATGTGTACTATCAGCGGGATTGATGTCGAGGTAGCGCATTGCTGCTCGCACAGGTCGAGGGTTTCGTCGAGATCGCGCGGTCGGGCAACCTGAGTCGGGCGGCCCTGACGCTCCACGTCACGCAGCCAGCCCTGACGGCGCGGATCCACGGGCTGGAGGACGAGGTCGGCACCGCGCTGTTCACCCGCGGCCGACGCGGCATGGAGCTGACGGAAGCCGGTCGTGCGTTCCTCCCCTACGCCGAGCGAGCCCTTGCGGCGTTGCGCGATGGCACGGATCTGCTCGCCGACCTGGGACGTGGCAGCGTCGGCGAGCTCGTCATCGGCGCTGCCCCGGCGGTCAGCACCTACGTCCTGCCCGCGGTCCTCGTCCGGTTCGTCGCGCGACTTCCGCAGGTCCGGCTCGTCGTCCGGACCGGCCACTCAGAGGAGATCCTCGACATGGCGGTGCGGGGCGACATCCAGGTCGGTCTCGTCCGTGAGCTCCGACATCCGCTCATCGAGAGCCTGCCGTGGTACGACGACGAGCTCGTCCTGGTGGCGCAGCCGGGCCATCCGTTCTCGGCCGTCCCCGCGATCGCGCTGCAGCGGATCACCGAGGATCGCCTGATCCTGTTCGATCGGACCTCGAGCTACTACGACCTGACGAACACACTGTTTCGCCAGGCCGGTGTCGTGCCCCGTGGGGTCATGGAGCTCGACAATATCGATGCGGCCAAGGAGATGGTGTTCCAGGGGCTCGGCGTGGCATTCCTGCCCCGAACCGCGATCTTGGGTGAGCTGGCCAGCGGCCACCTGGCCGAGGTCCGCATCGCGAACGCCGCACCGATCAGGCGGCGGATCGTGGCGATCCGGCGGCGGGATCTCGGTCCGCCCACGGGCGTCGCGGCGGCCTTCCTCGATGTCCTCGCGGAAGACGTCGCCGACCGCACCCGGACGATGGCCGAGGCGTGAGATCGTCGGCCGCTACGACGCCCCATCCGATGGATAGCGGTCGTCGAAACGGAGCGCGTATAAAGCCATCGCGATGCGCTCCCGGGAGGCTCCGTCCAGGGGACGACCCAACAGACCCGTCGCCTTCTCGAGGCGGTAGGTGACCGTCCGGGCGGCCAGGTGCAGGCGACGGCCGGTCTCTCGCACGTTCTCGCCGGCCTCGAAGTACGTCCGCATCGTTTCGATCAACTCCCGCCCCATCCGCTCGTCGCTCAGGATGGGGCCGAGCTCCTGATCGACGGTTCGGTGGAGCAGCGTTTTGTCGAGGGTCAGCATCGTCTCGAGCGCCAGCTCGTTCGGGCCGGATAGCCAGCCGCGACGACCGATCCGCTCGGCGGTTCGCAGGGTGTCGCGGAGCAGCATCATCGAATCGGCGAGCTCCTCGACTCCCCGTACCGACGGACCACAGACCGCGATCCAGGCTGGATCGGCATGCGCCTCGAACCTGGCCCGGATCTCATCCGGCGGTCCCCCGGCCTCCGCGATGACGACGGCCCAACCCCGCCACTCGGCGATCCAGGGCAGGCTGACCGGGCGCGCTTCCGGGCTGGGTGCCTGTGGCCCGAGCACCCGCGCGACGCGGGCCGCGAACTGGGCCGCCTTGACCTCCGAGGAGCGTGATCCGCTCGACAGGGCGACGAGCCGGTAGGCCCCATCGGGGTCCAGCCCGTGGCGGTCCGATAGCCGCCGCCGCCTGGTGACGTCCAGCCGATCGAGCGGCGGTGTCGTGACCAGCTCCTCGAACAGCGCCCGGCGGCGGGCGGCATCTCGCGCGGTGACCTCGCGGTCCACCTCCGCATAGCCCTGGGCGACCGCCGATGCCGCGAGGTCGAGGCCACGCAGCAGGACTTCACCCAGGGTCCGGAGATCCTCGCGATCCAGGGAGGGGTGGCCCGACGCCGCACGCCAGATGGCCCAAGCCGATGAGGAATAGCGGTCGAACAGGCGCGCCGACGGAACGCCCTCCCTGGCGGCCGCGGCTCCAGCTCGGCGAAGTTCAGGACCGGCCTTGCCGCTCCCGTCGCTGTCGACGATCAGGCGAAGGCACATCTCCACCGCGCGGCGGACGACGGCCTCCGGTTCTGCGACGTCGATCGCGACTTCCTGGATGACCTGTTCCGGTTGCGACCGGATCGATGCGACCACACGCCGCCACGCGCCCTCAGGGATCTCCATGTGGAGCTGAGGCTGACAGCCCCTCGGGGGAAAGGCAAGACGATCATGGGAGAGGCGCGGGCCGCCGGCTGGGGGGAACCGGCGGCCCGCTGCGTCCGGGCATCGCCCGTTCGTCCCTGACCTCAGGGCCGCGGCCCTATGGTCGGCTGGCCGCTCAGGCACGACAAGGGCAAGGCGGAGCAGAAATCCCTCGATGTCGCTGCCGAGGCTCGGCAAGCGACGTGGGTGCCTCTTGCGACCGATGAGGGTACTTCCATCATCCGAACTGGACGATACGCTGCGGGATCCATGGTCTATCCTCCAATCGTCGTCAGGGTTACAGCAGGAGGGAGATCCACATGCGAAACCCGCCCATCCTCATTTCGGTCATCGGATTCTTCGGGGTCATCGCCGGGCTCTACTGGCTCTACCTGGGCCTTCGCGTCCTTGGCTTCGACTGGTTCGGTCTCCTGGGCGATCTGCCGGCCTTCGAACAGAGTGGGCTCTGGGCTTGGCTGGCCATCCTCGCCGGTGTCGCCTGGCTCGCGGCTGCGTTCGGCCTGTGGTCGCTTCAGCCCTGGGCCTGGACCTTCGCGATCGTCGTCGCCGGGTTCGCCTTGTTCGAGGCGTTCCTGTGGTTCCTCGAGGCGCCCGGCAGCGGTGTGGGCTTCAGCGCCGCCATCATGCCGCTGATCATCATCCTGTACCTCAATGGGCGCGAGGTGCGGGCAGCGTTCGGAAAGGAAGTCGACGCCACACCAGTGGTCTGACCCGCTCAGCACGGCGACCTCGACGTCCTCCCCTGTCACAGGGGAGGACGTCTTGCTGTCGAAGGCCGGCCTGACGGTCGGCGATCGCGGCCCCGCCACGGGCTGATTGCCGAGCGGTCCGGCGTGCGTCCCGCAACCGGCTCTCAGTGGATCAGCAGCTCCACGGCGACGATGCCCAGACCGATCGATGCGGTCAGAAGGGTCGAGCGGACCTTTTCACCCAGCGTCTCGCGGGCCACTTGCGCGGCCATCCATCCCGCTGCCGCGAGGACGGCGATCGCGGCGACGTTCGAGAAGCCACGGGCCGCCCCAGATGACCACCACCCCAGCGACGCCCCGCCGAGGGCGATGACCGAAGGGATCGCGGCGAGAAGGATCGGCGAGGCGTGGACCAGCGCGCGCCGGATCTGTGCGGCGGATGCCGGATGCCCCATGGCGACCCGGCGCCCCAGAACCGACGCATAGGCGTGTGCGACCCATGTGGCCGCCGCGCCCACCAGGACGATGGCTCCCGTGCCGATCGGGCTGGCGCCTCCTGCGAGATCGATACCCGCGATCGCGATCAGCACCGTGAGCGTTCCATAGACGAGCTCGCTGATCCAAAGGGCGCGCTCCATCGAGCCAGCCGGATGGGGCACCAAGCCGCTTAGTCTGTCCACACGAACCCCGTCCCGCCGAGGCGCGTCGTCAGGCCGTCGACGATGTCGCCGAGCCCGCGGACTGCGCCGTCATGCCGGTTCGCTTCGAAGCACCTTCGAAAAATGCTCGAGTGCCGTGCGCGTCTTGGTCTGCTGCACGCCTGAGATATCGACGCCACTGTCGGAGAGGAACGCTCGGGCCTCGGCGGCGGCCTGGAAGGCCGCAGCGGGCAGACACTTGGTGGAGAGTTCGAGGATGCGCGACCCGTTCGGGTAGAACCAGAGCTCCGCCACCATGCGTCGCGGGAACCCCTTCGGTAGGAATCGAAGCTTGAGGACGTTGATCGGCCCCAGCGCCACCAGGTCGTCGAGCGTCTGTCCGGCCGGTGCGTTGGCGGCGAACAGGTCTCGCTGCTCAGTCGTGAAGAGCTTGCGGATCGGTCGATCGCCAGCAAGGACGCTCTTCACGGCCGCGGGACCCCATTGCGCCTTGAGTGACGCCGAACACACGAACCCGCCGGGCATGGCGTCGACTTCGACGCCGAAGTTCGGTGACTTACGGAGCTTGGGCGAGAGTTCGTCCGGTACGACCGGCCGCAGCTTCACGACCGAGTCGTCGCCCTTGCCCTGGACTCGCCGTGCCCGGACGACGATGCCGTTCTCGTAGAGCGCGAGATCGGGGGTATCGAAGAAGACCACCTGCCGGATCTGGGCATCCAACACGTCGAGGTTCAGCGAACGCGCCGCTGAGCGGTGGTCGGTCTCGGGGACCGTGAGCTTCAGTTCGACGCTGTCGGCCCCCTTGATGAGCCCGAGCAACTTCGAGAGCTGTTCGCCGGACAAGACCGGTGCTTGGGCTGGTGCCTTGGCCACGACGCCTCCTCCTTGCTTCAATCACATGCCCTGATCAGGCAGGAACGGTACAGCACGGTGCGTCGCCCGCTGGACCAACCGTCGGCCACGGTACGGGCGTTGCGACCAGCGACCATCACCCGAACATGATGAAGTTCGGCTTGCCGAGCGACGCGTCGTCCCGGATCGCGCCGAAACTGGCCCTAGATGGTGATGACGACCTTTCCACGCGCGCGCATCGTCTCGAGGTATCGGATGGCGTCAGGGACCTCGTTCAGCGGGTAACAGCGGTCGATGACCGGGGTGACCTGGCCGGCTTCGATGAGCTCCGAGAGTGCCGCCAGATCCTCCTGGCGGGTTTCGGTGAGATGGCTCAGGAGCTTTCGACCCAGCAAGCGAGAGAGCACGCCGGGAGCGAGCATCTTGACCATGGTCCCGAGGATCCAGCCACCCTTCGGGGCGCCGACCAGTACGAGGATCCCGTCAGGGGCAAGTACGCGCCGGAGCGCCCACACCGAACGATTGCCGACGTTGTCGATGATCAGGTCGTACTGCCGCCCGGATCGAGTGAAGTCCTTCCGGGTGTAGTCGATCACGTGGTCGGCGCCGAGCGTGCGGACCATGTCCACGTTCGCGGTGCTGCACACGGCGGTGACTACCGCCCCCAAGGCCTTGGCGATCTGCACGGCAAACGTGCCCACGCCACCGGAGGCGCCGTTGATCAGAACGTTCTGCCCGGCCTTGATCCCTCCCCTGTCGCGGAGCGCCTGCAACGCGGTGACGCCCGCCGCTGGGATCGCCGCTGCCTGGATCAATGTGAGGTTGGCGGGCTTGGGCGCCAGCATGTCCTCGGGTGCGGCGACGTACTCGGCGCACCCCCGACTCTTCTCGCCGAACACCTCGTCGCCCGGGCGGAATCGCGTCACGCTGCGACCGACCGCTTCGACGCGCCCGGCCACATCAACGCCGGGGATGGGCCGCTTCGGTGTCCGCAGCCCCGTGGTGAGGCGAACGAAGTACGGGATGCCGCGCAGGAAATGCCAGTCCAATGGGTTCACGGATACCGCATGGACGCGCACCAGTACTTCATCGTCCTTGGGGACCGGCCTGGGGACGTCCTGGAGCTGCAGGACATCGGGTGAGCCGTACGTGCGGTAAACCATCGCCTTCATCGTTGCCCCCGGCGCCGCCTGTGCGGTCATGTCTCTCCCCCAATGTGGATGCTTGGTATGCTGGTCGTACGCTGTAAGGTATCTTACGGCGTAAGATTGTCAAGTCCCGCCTTTCGCGTCCACCCGGGCGTCGAGCAGAGGAGTCGATGGCGTCGCAGGCAGATCCGATCGCCGAGCCCCGGGGCCCGCTCAGCCGGGAGCGAGTGCTGGCAGCCGCGATCAGCCTTGCGGACGAGACCGGGATCGAGTCGCTCACGATGCGCAAGCTCGCGCAGGCGCTCGGGGTCGAAGCGATGACCCTGTACTACTACGTGGCCAAGAAGGACGACATCCTCAGCGCCATCGTCGACATGGTCGTGAGTGAGTTCGAGTTGGCGGCATCCGGGACGGACTGGAAGACGGCGATCCATCGGAGCGCGACGTCGGCGTACGAAGTCCTGCTGCGCCATCCCTGGGCGGCCAACCTCTTGTTGTCCGGACCAACGGTGAGTCCAGCTCGACTGCGCTACATGGATTCGCTCCTCGGAGCCCTACGCGGAGGAGGCTTCTCGGCCGAGATGACCGATCACGCGTATCACGCGCTGGACAGCCACATCTTCGGGTTCACCTTGTGGCAGGTCGGTATCTCGGTCGGGATGGACCGTCATGCGGGCTCGCTGGCGACCTTCCTGCAAGAGTTCGATGTCGAGGCGTACCCCCACCTCGCAGAGCACATCCGGCAGCACCTCAAGGAGCCCAGCCCCGACGACGAGGGCGAGTTCGCGTTCGGGCTCCGCTTGATCCTCGACGGCCTCGAGAGGTTGCGGGGCGCGGCCTGATGCCGGTCCTCGCCCTGATCCTGATCGTTGTCTGGCTGGGGCTCGTCGCCGGGTTGCGCGGCTACCTGCTCGCCCGGCGCACGGGCGACCTCGGGCTGGCCTTTCGCGATCGGCGCGGCTCGGCGCAGTGGTGGGCGCGCGCGATCTCCAGCCTTGGGCTGCTGTTCGCGATCGCCGCGCCCCTGGCCGATCTCGCGGGCTTGCCACCGATCTCCTCCCTCTCCCACCCGGTGGTCGGATTGATCGGGGTCGCGTTGGTCGTCGTCGGCATCGTCGCCACGCTCGCGGCCCAACGGGCGATGGGCGCTTCATGGCGTGGCGACGTCGACCCGGCGATCCGAACGCCCCTTGTGACGACGGGTCCGTTTCAGTTCGTGCGGAACCCGATCCTGAGCGCCACCGCGACCACGGCCGTCGGCCTGGCCCTGATGGTCCCCAATCTCCTCTCGGCCGCCATGCTGGCCACCTTCCTGATCGCCCACCAGATCCAGGTTCGCCTCGTGGAGGAGCCGTATCTGCTCCGCGTTCACGGCGAGGCCTATCGCGAGTACGCGGCACGGACCGGCCGCTTCGTGCCGTGGGTCGGGCGGCTTCGGTCGGGAGGGCCCGCGACTGGCGAGCCGGCCGGCGACGACGACACGCGGCCGGCGCTCAGACCGTAGCGCCGCGGCCCGGATGGTCGAGCCTTCGCGGACGTCGTCTGGCGCCGACGAGCCCAAGTCACCGATGCGCTGTCTGAGGGGATGAGGCGGCTTCAACCTGCGTCGCCGCCGGAGGGGTCGGATCGACCTGCCGATACGCCTGGATGACCGCCGTGATGTCCTGGTCGCCGTAGGCAGCCGCCGCGGCGGCCACGAGCCCCCGCGACTCGGACGTCAGCGGCGTCGGGGTCGACGACCGGCCGAACAACCCGGCCGCCAGGTCGAGATCCTTGCGCAGGTCGCGCAGCGCGAAGAGGGTCGGCTCATGCCGGTCCTCGAGGTAGCCCTGGCGGCGGGCCTCGAGCATCGGCGCCAGGCGCTGCAGCACCCAGAAGACGTCATCGGGCTGCAGGCCCGACCGCTCCCCGGCGACTTGCAGCTCGGCCGCGGCCAGGATCACGTCGGCGAGCATGCTGTTCGCGACGAGCTTGAGGCGTGCGCCCGATCCGAGCGGCCCGACGTGCCGCACTGTCCCGAATCGGGCCAGGACCGCGGTCGCGGCCGCGACGTCTCGATCGGCGCCGCCGATCAGGATCGCTGCCTTGCCCTCGTGGAGGACCGGCGGGGCACCCACGATCGGGGCGTCGACGAGGCGACCACCGGCCGCTTCGACCTCCGCGACCAGCCAGCCCTCGAGATCTGGCCCGGCCGTGCTCATCTCGATGAACAGCTTGCCGTGGCCGGCGGCCAACGCGCCCTCCGGGCCCAGGTAGGTGGACCGCACGGCGTCCGGGCCGGTGAGATTGCTGATCACGACCTCGGCTTCGCGGACGGCCGCCTCGGGCGTATCGACGACGCGGCCGATGCCGAGCGCGTCAGCCCGCGCGCGGGTCCGATTCCAGAGCGTGATGTCGAAGCCGGTTTCGGCCAGCCGTCCGGCGATGGCGGAACCCATCTTCCCGGTGCCCAGGACGGCGACCCTCGGGTGCACGGGAGTGGTCGGGGTAGTCATCAGGATTCGCTCCTTGGCATCGCCTCGGGTGCCGGCCCGCCAACGGCCACCTCGTCGCCCAGGATCCCGTCGATCGCCTTCATGTCGTCCGGCGTCAACTGCACCTCGGCCGCGGGGGCCGTCTGGCCGATCTGCCCCGGGTCGCGCGCGCCGACGATCGCGACGTCGACGGCCGGGTTGGCCAGCGTCCAGGCGATCGCGAGCTGCGCGGTGGTGATCCCTCGCTCCGACGCGAACGCCGTGAGCCGACGGACGACCGCGAGATTGCGCCGGAACGCCTCGCCGACGAACAGGTCGCTCGTCGAGCGCCAGTCGTCGGCCGCGAACGTCGTGTCTTCGGTCATCCGGCCGCTGAGCAGCCCATGGGCCATCGGCCCGTAGACGAGGACGCCGATGCCGTGCTCCTGCGCGAACGGCAGGATCGACGCTTCGATGTCGCGGCGGAACATGTGATATGGCGGCTGGACGGTGTCGATCGGACGGACCAGCTGGAATGCCATCATCTGGCGCGCGTCGTAGTTCGACACGCCGATGTACCGGATCTTGCCTTCCCGGACGAACCCTTCGAGCGTCTCAGCCGTCTGGGCGAGCGCAACCGCGGGATCGGGCCAATGGATCTGGTAGAGGTCGACATACTCCGTCCCGATCGAGCGGAGGCTGTTCTCCAGGTCCTGCCGCAGGGCGGCCGGGCTGCTGTCCCGCACGGGGCCTCCACCTTCCTGACGGAGCCCACCCTTGGTGGCGATGACGATCGACTCGCGAGCCGATCGGATCTCTGGCCGGAGTGCTTCACCGAGAAGCGTCTCGGCCGCGCCGAAGCCATAGGCTCGGGCCGTATCGAACAGCGTGATCCCGAGATCCAGCGCCGCTCGAGTCGCTGCGATGGCGGCATCGCGGTCGACGCTGCCCCAATCACCACCGGCCGACCAGTTGCCAAAGGCGATGCGCGAGACCTTGGGGCCGCGGTCGCCGAGCTGGGTGTATTGCATCAGTTGGTGCCTCCTGAAGGGTGTGGATGAGCGGTGGCCGAGGGGCCGATCACGACGCCGCCGGCGGCGCGCTGGGGGCCGGCGAGGCCCCGGACGACGGCGGGGTCACGACCCGGCCGTTGGCGATGAGCTGGTGGGCGACGTCGACCGCGGCGTTGCTCGTGATGGCGAAGCCGATGCCGGCCGCCGGGATGTCGTTGAACTCGGGGTCGAGGGCGGTCAGGGTCGGGATGCCGACGACCTCACCGGCGAGGTCGATCAGGGCGCCGCCGCTGTTGCCGGGATTGATCTCGGCGCTGGTCTGGATGACGTTGGGCAGGGTCACCGACTTCGATTCGGCGACCGACCGATCGAGCGCGCTGACGATGCCCTGGGTGACGCTGCCCTGGTAGCCGAGCGGGTTGCCGACGGCCAGCACGATGTCTCCGACGGCCAGCTGCGCGGAATCCCCGAAGGTCGCCGGCACGAGGTTCGTGGCGGCTACGTGGATGACCGCCAGATCGCCCGCGGGATAGGTCCCCACGAGGGTCCCCGGGAGCTGCTCCCCGTCGGCCAGGGTGACCATGAACCGGCTGCTCCCTGCGACGACGTGGTCGTTGGTGAGGATGTCGCCCTTGGCGTCGAAGACGACCCCCGACCCGAGCCCCGTCGAGGTCTCGATGACGACGACCGAGGGGCTGACCCGGTTCACGACGTCGACGAATTCGGACTGCAGCACATCGGCCAGCGGTGGCGTGGCGGACGGGGCCGCCGTCGGGGTCGCGGTCGTGTAGCCGCTGCCGCAGGCACCGACGACGAAGATGCTCGCGAGCAGAAGCGCGCCCGCGAGGCCTGCTCGGCTCCGAGCGAACGTCGATGATCTGGGCCGGGGCGGAGCTGGTACGTAACGCATGCAGGGGTTCCTCTCGTGCCGTGGATTGACTCACCAGCACTATCCCCGGCCGTCTCGCGCCCGATAAGTCGCAGCCGTCGTCATCGAACCGTGAGGTCTATCCGCGCGTACCCGTGACGGGCGTCATGGTGGGCTCGTCCCGCGACCGCTCGTCCGGACGTCGGAAACGTGCTGCGCTACCGTGACCGGGTGACCGCCCTGCACGATCTCCTCGGGTCGGTGACCATCGCGCTGTCACTGACCGTGGTCGGGGCGGCAGTGTGGTCGGTGATCGCGGCCAAGCGCTCCGATGGCGGCCGGGACCACCGATTTGCGGTCGATCGCGCCGTGCTCGCGGTGCTCGTCGTTCTGGCGGCGGCCGGCCTGATCGGGATCGGCCTGTTGCTGAATGGGTCGTACCCGGCGGATCCGCTGCATCTCGTCTACGGACCCGCGGCCCTTATCTGTCTACCCGTCGCGATCTGGGTCGGAGCACACATGTCCGCCGGGCATGCATCACGCTTGCGACGCGACATCTGGACCGCGGGCGGCGGGGTCGTGTTGCTGGGCCTTGGATTGCGGCTGCTTGCGACCGGCTAAGCGATCCGGGGTGGAGCCCGGTCTCGGGCGCTGGCGTCCGGTCCGTAGAATGTCCGGAGACACGAACGTCCTTCTCTGTGAGGCCCGCATTCGGCGGAGGTGCCCTGGAGGTGCAAGACGATCGTCGCGCCGTCGGCGGACTGATCGCGTTCGTCGCGATCGCGGTCGGGTCGCTCCTGATCGCCGGTGTGGCCCCGGTTCGTCCGGCCGCTGCGGCCGCTGGTACCGGCGCGACCGGCGCGACCGCGCAGGTCGCGGGCGGTGATGGGCTCGCGCTCTACCAGCAGAGCTGCGCCGCGTGTCACGGTCCAGGAGGCGTGGGCTCCGGGGTCGCCCCGCCGCTGATCGGCGTCGGCGCCGCATCCGCGGATTTCATGCTCAGGACGGGCCGAATGCCACTGGCGGCCCCGGGTGCCCCGATGGTCAGCCGCAAGCCGCTCTTCAACGACCAGCAGATCAAGGCCCTGGTCGCGTACGTCGCCTCCCTGGGCCCCGGGCCTCCGATCCCGGATGTCCAAGTGGCTGGAGCCGATCTGGCCCAGGGCCGCGATCTATTCATCAGTTCGTGCGCCGCGTGCCACGGCCCAGGAGCGGGCGGCGATGCGGTCGGCGGCGGGTATGTCGCCCCCCCGTTGCTGGGCGTGGATCCCGTCACGGTCGGCGAGGCGATCCGAACCGGCCCCGGCGTGATGCCCGCCTTCGGGCCTGGGCAGATCAGCGACGAGGAACTCGACGATATCGCCGCCTACCTGGTCTACCTGGAACGTGACGCGGCACCCGGCGGCCTGACGGTCGGCGGCTCCGGGCCGGTCGTCGAGGGCTACGTGGCCTGGATCGTCGGCATGGGCCTGTTGCTGCTGGCCGCTCGTCGGATCGAGCGAAAGACCGACGCCTGATGCGCCGCGAGCGGTGGATGGAGCGCCTCGTCGCGGCTGCCTTCGCGCTGACGATGCTGACCGGGGTGGCGCTGCTCGTGGTCTACGCGCTGGGTGGGCAGACGCAGATCGAAGGCCTGCTACTCGCTGCCTGTCTCGGCAGCCTTGGCTTCGGCATCGTGGTGTGGGCGCAGGAACTCATGCAGACCCCGATCACGATCGAGGAGCGCCATCCGCTCGCCTCGCAGACGCCGGCTCCGGCACTCAGCGAGACCCTCGACGAGGAGGCTGGCTTCAGCCGACGAACACTCCTCGTGCGGATGCTGCTCGGGGCGTTCGGCGGGCTGGCGGCTGCGCTCGCGATCCCGGCCCTGTCGCTCGGCCCCGCCCCGGGTCGCGAGCTCTTCACCACGAGTTGGGCCGCCGGCCTCCGGCTCGTCGATATCGACGGCGTCCCGATCCAGGCCGCCGATCTCGAGATCGGTAGCCTGGCCACGGTCTTCCCGGAGGGGGACGTGGGCTCGGCGCAGGCGCAGACCCTGCTGATCCGCGTGGCACCCGGCGAGCTGCAACTCAGCCCGGAAGGCCTCGCGGCTGCCCCCGAGGGCTATGTCGCCTACTCGAAGGTGTGCACGCATGCCGGCTGCCCGGTCGGCCTGTACCGCGCCTCTGAGCACATGCTCATCTGTCCGTGCCACCAATCGACGTTCGACGTCCTCCAGGGAGCGGTGCCGGTCTTCGGGCCCGCCGCAAGGGCACTGCCCCAGCTGCCGATCGCCATGGCCGAGGACGGTACGTTCACGGCCCTCGGTGACTTCCCCGAGCCGGTCGGACCGGCGTTCTGGAACATGACCTCGTGAGGTTGCCGTTCCGCCGACGCCGCGACCCGCCGGCACCGAGCCAGAGCGCGCGACACGACCGGTGACGAGCCGCGAGCGACCGAGCTGGACCGGATCGTCGGCTGGCTTGACGAGCGGACCGGGATCGCCGAGGTGGCGCGGGTGCTCCTGCGCAAGGTGTTCCCGGACCACTGGTCGTTCCTGCTCGGCGAGATCGCCCTGTTCTGTTACGTCGTTCTCGTCGCGACCGGGATCTACCTCACGTTCTTCTTCACCGCGGCAAGCACGCCGGTGACGTACGAAGGTTCGTACGTGCCGCTCCAGGGGGCGGAGGTCTCAGCGGCGTTCGATTCGGTCATGCGGCTGTCGTTCGACGTGCGGGCCGGCCTCCTCATGCGCCAGGTCCACCACTGGGCGGCGCTCGTGTTCGTGGCCGCGATCGTCGTTCACGTCTCACGCGTGTTCTTCACCGGTGCGTTCCGCCGGCCGCGCGAGGTCAACTGGCTCGTCGGGGTCAGCCTGCTGTTGCTGGCCCTGGCCGCCGGCCTCACCGGGTACTCGCTGCCCGACGACCTGCTGTCTGGGACCGGCGTGCGCATCGTGTACTCGGTTGCGTTCGTCGATCCCGTTCGTCGGGCCATGGCTCGGCGTACCTCGTGTTCGGCGGTGAGTTCCCGCCGGCCGAGTTGATCGGCCGGTTCTACATGTTCCACATCCTGCTCCTGCCTCTCCTGATGATCGGGGCGATCACCGTCCACCTTGGCATCGTGTTCCTCCAGAAACACACCCAGTTCCCCGGCGGGCGGGCGACCGAGACCAATGTGGTCGGGCGCCATCTGTGGCCCGGCCAGGCGTTCCGGTCATTCGGCCTGTTCTTCGTGACGGCCGCCGTCCTGGCCTTGATGGGCGGGCTGGTCCAGATCAACCCGGTCTGGGTCTACGGTCCGTACGTGCCGTCGGCGGCCGTGTCTCCCGCCCAGCCCGACTGGTACCTGGGCTGGCTCGAGGGCGCGCTCCGGTATCGGACCGAACTGGGAGCCGACGATCCTCGGCGTCACGATCCCCAGTCCGTTCCTCCCCGGGATCGTCCTGCCCGGGATCATCTTCGGCGGTCTCGGCCTTGTGGCCCTTCATCGAGGGACGCATCAACCGCGACCGCCGCCATCACCATCTTCTCCAGTACCCCTGGCAGGCGCCGTTCCGGCTCGCGATCGGCTCCGCTGTGCTGACCCTTTTCATCGTCCTGACCCTTGCCGGCGCCAACGACCTGCTGGCCGTGCTGCTCAACGTCGACGTCGAGGAGCTTGACGATGGCCTTCCGCGTCCTGGCAGTGGTCGGCCCGATCGCTGTCGCGCTGATCGCCTACCGGCTCGCCGATCGAAATCCGGCCGTCGCTCGGGCCGGCCGCTCGGGCCGGAAGGCGGCTCCGTCCTCCATCGAACGTCGGACGGCGGATTCGAGGAGGTCGAGCCATGAAGCGGGCTCAGCCCCGAAACCGCCGACCGTTCGCGATCGTGGCCGGCCTCGCTGCGATCGCCATCGTCGCCGGTTGCCTGCCCACTTCCGTCACCAAGCAAGGTCGGCGGTGAACGAGCTCTGGACGATCTTCCTCGTGCCCGCGATCGCCGTCGGGGCGATCGTCTGGGGCCTGACGACGTTCGCGATCCTGCGCTACCGACGGCGGGACGCGACGCCGGATGGGCTGCCCCCGCAGATCGCCGACGATCGACGATTCGAGATCGCCTGGACCGTCATCCCGATCGCGACCGTGCTCGTCCTGTTCGTGCTGACCGTCGGCGCCCTCGCGCGCATCGACGAACGGACGACCAGCGGGATCAACGTCGCGATCACGGCCTTCCGGTGGCAATGGCAGTTCGACTATCCCGACGACGGGGTCAGCGTCGTGGGATCTGCCGGGCACGTCCCGCCCGAGATGGTCGTGCCGGTCGGTGAGCCGGTCCACGTGACGCTCAGTTCGCCGGACGTCATCCATTCCTTCTACGTGCCCGCCTTCCTGTTCAAACGCGACGCCACACCCGGCCAGCCGACCGAATTCGAGTTCACGGTCGAGGAAGCCGGCGCGTACGGCGGCCAGTGCGCCGAATTCTGCGGAGTCGGTCACGCCGCGATGAAGCTCACGGTCCTGGCCGTCCCACGGGCCGAATATGACGCCTGGCTGGCGGCGAACCGGTCGCCGGCCGGGACAGCGCCGTGAGCACGACCCGGGGATTCGTCGCGGGCGCCGGCCGCGAACCGTTGCGCGAGCCGGTCAGCGGTCTGACCGCGTGGCTGACCACGACGGACCACAAGCGGGTCGGGATCCTCTACATCGGGACGTCGTACCTGTTCTTCCTGCTGGGCGGCGTGATGGCGCTGTTGATCCGGACCGAACTCGCCTCACCCGGCCTGCAGGTCATGGATGAGCAGGCCTTTGATGAGCTGTTCACGATGCACGGGACCATCATGTTGCTGCTGTTCGGGACGCCGATGGGAACGGGTCTTGCGAACTACATCGTCCCACTGCAGATCGGCGCACCGGACGTGGCGTTCCCTCGACTCAACGCGTTGACGTACTGGCTCTTCCTGTTCGGCGGGCTCGTCGTCCTGGCCGGCTTCTTCACCGCAGGCGGTGCCGCTGCGGGCGGCTGGACCGGGTATGTCCCGCTCACCGGCGCCTACGAACCGGGCGTCGGCCTCGATCTGTGGATCGTCGGCCTCGTCCTCGTCGGGATCTCGAGCGTCCTTGCCGCGGTCAACCTGATCGCGACGATCTACGGCCTGCGGGCGCCAGGGATGCGGATGTTCCGGATGCCGATCTTCACCTGGAACATCCTCGTGACGTCCCTGCTCATCCTGGTCGGCGTTCCCGCCGCTGACCGCGGCGTTCGGGATGCTGCTCATCGACCGCCATCTGGGCGGCGCCATCTTCGACCCGGCGCTCGGCGGCGACGCGATCCTCTGGCAGCACATCTTCTGGTTCTTCGGCCACCCCGAGGTGTACATCCTGATCCTGCCGTTCTTCGGGGTCATCACGGAGATCATCCCGGTCTTCAGCCGCAAGCCGGTGTTCGGGTATCGGAGCGTTCATCCTGGCGACGGTGGCGATCGCCAGCCTCTCGATGGCGGTCTGGGCCCATCACATGTTCACGACCGGCGCGGTCAACCTCCCGTTCTTCAGCCTCGCCGTCGTTCGCCATCGCCGTTCCCACCGGGATCAAGTTCTTCAACTGGATCGCCACGATGTGGCGGGGGCACCTGACCTTCGAGACGCCGATGCTGTGGGCGATCGGATTCCTGTACCTGTTCCTGCTCGGGGGCATCACCGGGGTCATCCTGGCCTCGCCCGCCCTCGACTTCCATCTCCAGGACACGTATTTCGTCGTCGCGCACTTCCACAACACGCTGATCGGCGGAACGGTCTTCGCGATCTTTGCCGCCACCTATTACTGGTTCCCCAAGATGACCGGGCGGCCGGTTGTCCGAATCGCTGGGCCGGCTCCACTTCGCGCTCTGGGTCATCGGCTTCACGCTGACATTCCTGCCGCAGTACCAGCTCGGTCTGATCGGGATGCCCCGGCGCATCGCCGACTACAGCGCCGCGGATGGCTGGGTGGAGCTGAACGTCCTCTCGACGGTCGGATCGCTCATCCTCGGCCTCGGCGTGATCCCGTTCCTCGTGGCGGTCGTTGGCGCCATGCGGCGCCCACCGGATGCACCGGACGATCCGTGGGGTGGCTTCACCCTCGAGTGGGCGACGATCGTCGCCACCGCCGCCACACAACTTCTCCAGTCTCCCGCCGATCCGATCCGCGCGGCCTGTGTTCGACTGGCGGATGGAGGCCAAGACGCCGACCCCACCGGCGGTCGAGCCATGAACCGACTGCCCGAAGAGGTCCTCGTCTTCGCCCGGCTGGCTGTCTTCGGCCTCATCGTTGGGACGGTCTACTGGTTCGTCAGCCTACGAGCCGGCCGGCACCGCGCTGCTCATCGGGTTCGGGATCGCGACGGCGCTCGCCGCGATCATCGTCTGGGCGAGATCGAGACGGACCATGGCTGCGGCCGACGAATGGCCGCTCGGCAGGGACCCTGGCCCGATCCCGGCGCCGGCCTATGCGCCATTTCACGTCGGCCTCGGCGCGGGCATCGTTGCACTGGGCCTGGCGTTCGGTCCGTTGCTGGTGGTGGCGGGCTTGGTCATCCTGGGCATCGGCGCCCGCTACTGGCTGGAAGCCGCGATGCGCGAAGCCGACGCGATGGCCGCCCGGGACCGACAAGACCACCCGCCGTCGTAGGGCGCCCGTCGTCGTACGGCGCTACAGGCCGGGCTCGAGCCAGCCCTTCTCCTGCGCGATGCGAACGGCCTCTGCGCGGTTGTGCGCACCCAGCTTCTGGATCGCCGCGGAGAGGTGATTGCGGATCGTTCCCTCCGACAGGAAGAGCCGGCGCGCGATGTCCGCGACCGTCGCCTCCTCGATCGACGCGATCAGCACTTCCCGCTCGCGCTCGGTCAGCGGGTTCGATCCCTCGCTGAGCGCGGCGACCGCAAGGGCCGGATCCACCGTCCGCAGACCGGCCATGGCCCGACGGATCGCGTCCGCCAGCTGCGTGGCTGGCGCGTCCTTGAGCAGAAAACCGGCGACACCACGCTCCATCGCCATGCGCAGATACCCTGGCCGGCCGAACGTCGTGAGGATGATGACGCGACATTCCGGCAGGCGCTCGCGCAGTTGTGCGGCCGCCGTGAGCCCGTCCAGCCCGGGCATGTCGATGTCGAGCAGGGCGACATCCGGATGAGCCGCCATCGCTGCGTCGACGACCTCGTCGCCCCGGCCGACATCCGTCACCACCTCCATGTCGCTTTCGAGCCCGAGGAGCGCGACGAGTGCCGCGCGGACCATCGCCTGGTCCTCGGCGATCAGCAGGCGGATCACGACGGGTTCGTCGCGAGCGGGATGATGACCGCGAGGCGGAACCCGCCATCGGGCTGCGCGCCCGCCTCGACGCGACCACCGATCGCGGCCGCTCGCTCGGCGAGACCCGTGAGCCCGCTACCCGCGGGCGTCCCGCCGCCGGAGCCTCCATCAGCGGCGCTCGTCGATCGCCCATCGTCGTTGACGATCTCCAGCACGGCCGTCCCGTCGTCCCGTCGAGTCTTGATCACCGTCTTCCTGGCGTGGGCGTGCCGGACGACGTTCGTGGCTCCTTCGCGAACCGACCAGGCGAACGTCTCATCCACGATGTCGGGAAGGATCCCCGCCTGGTGGTCGAGGTCGGTCGCCACGCCCGCCGCCTCGAGGGCGATCAAGGCGCCTTCGAGTTCCCCGTCCAACCTGAGTCGGCGGTAGCCACCGACCGCGGCGCGCACGTCGCCGAGAGCGCGCCTCGAGACTCCCTCGATGTCGGCCACTTCGACCGCAGCGCGGGTTGGATCGACGGGCAACAGTCGGCCGGCAAGTTGGGCTTTCAGCGAGATCACCGAGAGGCCGTGGCCCAGAAGGTCATGAAGGTCGCGCGAGATCCGCAGCCGCTCATCCGCGGCCGCGAGACGCGCGATCTCGGCTCGTGCCTGCTCGAGCTGGCGGTTGACCATCATGAGGCGTCCCAGCGCCAGCGCGCCGAGCCCGATGAGCGCGAATTCGAGCGGTCGCTCGATCCGGTTCGCGGGGTCGCCGAGCACCGACCAGCCGGCCACGGCGACGACGGTCGACACCACGACGATCGCGACGAAGGATTGGCGAAGCGATCCAAGGAACCCCGCAGTAACGACGGGAAAGAGGAAGAGGACGAGCCAGTGGGACCGTGGGGCGATGAGCACGACCACGACCGCCAGGATCGTAAGCAGGACGGTCGCGACGAGAGCACGGCGGGGGAGCTTACCGGGGGGCGGCAGCGCGGCCCATATGGCGATCGCGACGAATGCCCCGACGGCTGGGACCAGACTCGCCAATTGCTCGGTCGGCGGGTCGGTGAGGAGGAAGGTGAACAACGGCGGAAGGACGAGCACCAGTGGCACGAGGCGCATCGCGATCCCCAGCCGACCGCCGCGGGAGAAGAGGGCATCGAGGGCGTGCTCAGGCCGCGGCCCTGTTGTCGGTGTGCCCTCATTCGCCAACCTGCGCGTCCTCGGTCCGCTTGCGCCAGACGGCGACGGCCCCGAATGCGAACGCGTACCCCGCCAGGACGAGCACATCGACGGGGTTGACACTGCGATCGGCGAGCGCCGTCCAGCCGAGATCAGCCAGACGGAAGGACGGTAACACGGGCGCGAAGCCGGCCAGCCCGTCGGGTAGCGTCTCGACCGGCTGGAACAGCCCGCCGAGGATCGCGAGCACGACGAGGACGCCGAGCAGGACGATGTTTCCCGTATCCGCGTCGAGGAACGGGCCGAGCAGCAACCCGAGCGCGACGAACGGGACCGGGCCGAGCCAGAGCGACGTGGCCAGCGTCAGCCATTCGACCCCTGGCAGGCGCATGCCGTCGAGGACCGCGGCCGATCCGACCAGGATCAGTGGCGGCAACGCAAGGACCATCGCGGACGCCCCGCTGACGACGAGGTTGGGGTGGCCGGCGGGCCCGCCGGCGGGCCTGCCGTCGGGCGGCGTTCCTCCCGACCGCCGCCGCTCCGGAGCCTCGCTCCGGTGGCCGGCCGCAACGCCAACGGCGGCGTTCATCGCCCCGAACGCGGCCATCGAGACCATGAGGTACGACGGCCATGCGACGTCCCCGATCGACTGACCAGTCGCGCCACCGATCCCGGTGGCCAGGTAGGCGAGGTAGATGGCGAGTGGCATGCCGACCCCGAACACCAGGAAGCGCGGGCTGCGAACGTCTCGCAGGACCTGCGACCGGACCTGGGGAAGGCTGTCGACGACCTCCCATGGCATGTTGTGGACCATCGCACCGACCATATCGACACCGCCGGCCACGATGAAGTCACGCTCGTCGTTTAGCGCGAGTGACGGATGTCACCTCGGACCGCGGAGTCGGCCGTAGGCCGGCTCATCGGGGCGTCGAGACTGGTCGTCCGGCTGCGGCACGCCGCACTGGGGCCGTGTCCTGCGACGTCTGGGCCCGCTGCCGCAGGCGTGCGGCGAGGTTGATCAGCGCGCCGACTGCCGCCATCAGGCCGCAGACGAACAGCGCGGCGTGCATCGCCACCAGGAACGTGCCGTCGAGCGTCATGCCACCGGTTGACGTGAGTCCGCCGGCGACGAGCGTCGCTCCCGCCGCTGCCCCGCCCAGGCCGGCGAAGATGGCTCCCGCGATGGCTACCGACAGGCTCTGGGCCACGACCCTGGTCGTCGCGATGAGGCCGGACGCTCGTCCGCTCTCCTCGGCCGGCACCGCGTTCATGACCTCTCGGGTGTTCGGCGCGAGGAAGATCCCCTGTCCGATCCCGGAGATCGCCAGCGGGAGGGCGAGCTCGACCGGGGACGTTTCCGTCCCGATCTGGGTGAGCAGGAAAAGACCGACCGCGGCCAGGCCGAGCCCGATCGGCGGGAGCCACTGCCCGACGCCGCGATCGGCCAACCGACCGGCGATCGGCGACGCGACGGCCAGCGCGATCGAATACGGCGTCAGGAGCAGGCCAGCGGCGAGCGGGCCGTAGCCGCGGAGCTCTTCGAAGTAGAAGGGCAAGAGGAACCCGACCGCGAACAGGGCGATGATGCTGAGGAGGAAGCTGGCCAGCGGCAGGCCAAGGCGCACGGAAAGGAGTTCGCCGACGTCCACGATGGGATCACGCTGCCGCCGCTCGACGAAGACGGCGCTGCCCAGCGCAGCCAGCCCGACGGCCAGCGTCGCGAGCAGCGGTGCCGAGGTCCAGCCCCACTCGGTCCCGAATGAGAGCGCCAGCGAGAGGCCGGCCAGACCGACGCCGAACAGGACCGCACCCGGCACGTCAAGGCGGCCGGTGCCGCTCCCTCGGCCGAAACGGAAGACGCGGCGCGCGACCAGGAGCCCGACGATGCCGAGCGGGAGGTTGACGAAGAAGATCCAGCGCCAGTCGAAGCTCTCCGTGATGAGCCCACCGATCGTCGGACCGGCCGTCACACCTAATGACACGATCAGGGCATTCAGCCCGAGGGCCTGGCCGCGCTGGGCACGCGGGAACGCGTCCACGATCAGCGCCAGGGCCGGGGCGAAGACCATCGCCGCCCCGAGTCCCTGGACGGCGCGGGCGCCGATCATGAGCGGCAGCGTCGGAGCGACGCCGGACAGGATCGAGCCCACGGTGAATACCGCCAGCCCGGCGACCCAGATCCGCTCCCGTCCAAGGATGTCGGCGAGCCGGCCGAACGTGAGGAGCGTGGCGGCGACCACGACGAGATAGGCGATCACGACCCATTCGATGAGGCCGCTGACGGGCGTGTCGAACCATCGGGCGATCGATGGGAGGGCGATGTTGACGATCGAGGCGTCGAGGGTCGTCATGAAGGTCCCGACCGAGACGAGCCCGAAGATCGCCCATTTGCTGGGCGTCCCATCCACTCGGGTGGCGGCAGGTCGCCGGACCTTCGATCGCCCGGGAATTGTCGATGTCATCAGTCGCTCGTGCTCCCTCTTGCCGTTCGCTCGTCACGGATCTGACCTCCTCCGAACCTATCCGCGCTGCTTGAGGGCCGGAAGTCGCGGGCGTCCTGATCGACCGGTGACAGGTGTCACGGCCGGCCGCGGACGGACCTCACGCAGCGATCACGACTCGTGTGACTTCCGGCTGCCGGCGGGGCACCGGTAGCTTGCAACCAAGCAGATCCAGCACCGAGGTTGTTCTCAATGCGCCGCAGTTCCGACTCGATCCCGACCCGCGTACCCGCCGCCCTCCCAGGGTCCGAGCGGATCACCGGGACGTACCGCGCCCTCATCCGGCGCGGCCTCGGGTCGACCGAAGCCGCCAATCTCGTGGCGTATCTCAACGGGCTACGCGTCGGCGAAGCGTCCTGGACGCTGGGCGAGATCAACCGCCTGCTGTTCCTGCGACACCTCTATCGATCCGGCCGGCTCGCCGAGGCGAATCAGCTCCCGGAGATGCGGGCAGCCTGACCCGACCGACTTTCCTCCCCGCGACACGCATCCCTCTCGTGTCGCGGCCTCCTGCGAAGCGGCGCCGACTCCTCCGGCGCCGCTTCGCGATCGTCGGCCCAGGATCGCGTGCCAGATGAGCTCCCCGAACCGTCGGGATCAGCGTCGCTCCGAGCCCTACGCCTCCCGCTTCGGGGCGATCGGCAGGATGAACGCGAGCGCGATGTACACGACGCCGAGGATGCCGGCCGTGACCAACGTGCCCAGGATGAAGATCGTGCGCACCCAGTCGACGTCCATCTCGGCGTACGCCGCCAGGCCGGTGCACACGCCCGCGATCTGCTGTCCTTCACGGATCCGCTGCAGGCGGCGGGTGCGAGGCTGCGCACCACCCTCGTGAAGGTCCGGCTCGCGGCCGGTTTCCACCGAGCCGATCTCCTCGAGGACCCCGTCGATGTCGGACGTGGTCACCAGGCGGTCGCTGGTACCGATCAGGGCCGCCAGCTTGTCGCCGACCGAGCGCTCCAGGTCGCCCAGGATCTCGGCCTGGTCGGGGTCGTCGCGCAGGCGCGCCGTGGCTCGATCGAGGTAGCGCGCCAGCCGGTCGTAGGCGGCCTCGTCGAGCCGGTACCTCTCGGCATGCCCGCTCAGGCCGATGACGATCGTCTTGTCCATAGCTATCTCCCCAGTTCGTCGATGAGTGCTGTCAGGGATGCCCAATACGCGCGGAAATCGGCGAGATGCTCCCGTCCGAGCCCAGTCAGGCGGTAGTACTTGCGCGGCGGTCCGGCCGTCGACTCCCGCCAGTCGTGATCGAGGAGGCCTTCCCGTCGCATCCTGCTGAGCAGTGGGTAGAGGGTCCCTTCCCGGGTGGCGAAGTCGGTCGTGCTCAGGCGCTCCAGGATGTCCGCGACATAGACCTCCCCGGAGGACACGATGTCGAGGAGGAGGAACTCGAGGAGGCCCTTGCGGAGCGGGCTGAGCTTGGCTGGATCCATCTGTCTCCTGCTACCTTGGTGCAGCAAGGTAGCAGGGTCACCGCAAGTTCGTCAAACCGAGATGCTCACGGCGTCAGGTTCGGGGATCGACCACCAGTCCATCGAGCAGGATGTCGCTGAGCATCCCGGCGAAACCGCTGGGATCGGCCGCGAAATGGTCGCCGAGCAACGACGCCAGCGGCACCTCCGCGTTGACCGAGGTCATCGCGATGACGGCGTAGATCATCACGTCCATCGGGAAGGGCCGGACCCGACCCTGGTCGACCAAGCTCTGCACGAGCGGGGCCACGGCGGCGCGAACCGGCAGCAGGTACTGCTGGAACACGTACTCGAGCCGCTGACCGCCTCGGATCGACTCGTACTGAAGGATCCGCGCGAGATCCGGCTCGGCGACATTCGCTTGGTGAAAGGTGTGGACCAGATGGCGAAGCCGCGCCAATTCGTCCTCCCCGGAGACATCCAGCACCGCGCCCAGTCGCGCCACCTGAGCACGCAATGACTGATCGATCACCGCTCGCCAAAACCGTTCCTTCGAACCGTAGCGGTCGTTGATGAAGTTGTGGCTCACCCCGAGCCGACGCGCGAGCTCGCGAACCGAGGCACCGTCGTAGCCGAGCTCGGCGAAAGCCGTCAGCCCACGCGTCAGGATCTCCGATTCGGCCGGGATGTCGGTGGGCTGGGCGGGACGACCGACCTTTCGGGTGGGCGCCCGGTTCGTCGGTTCGGTCTTCGGAAGATCCAAGGGTCGCACCTCTGATGAACGGTCGGTGGGGATGCTTGACAGGTGTCAGATTAGCGCGTACGGTACCACCACGTCGAATCTGACAGTTGTCAAGTTTGGAGTGTGCCATGACCGCGACCGCATCCGCCACGCCGCTAGCGGAGATCGCCAGTTCGGACGCCGATTACGCGCGACTCGGACTCGCCCGCGATGAGATCCAGCAATGGGAGGACGGTGCCCGTACTGACGACCGCCCGGGCAGTTATGAGTGGTGGTACTTCGATGCCCACCTCGACGATGGCGCGAAGCTGGTCGTCGTCTTCATGGACAAGGACCTGACCACCCCACAGAAGCCCCTGGAACCGACGATCCGGCTGAATCTCGCTCTCGCCGACGGTCGCATCTTCGAAAGGTTCGTCACTTTCGATCCCGCCGTGTGGAGCAGCGCCAACGATCATGCGGACGTCCGCATCGGCGAGAACCGCTTCACCGGCGACCTGCGTACCTACCGGATCAATGCCACCGTCGAGGACATCGCCGTCGATATCACGCTCGAACGCGAGGTTCCGTCGTGGCGGCCGGCAACCGGCTACCTGCTCTTCGGCGAGGCGCGCAACCTCGAGTTCTCCTGGCTTCCGTCCGTGCCGCAGGGCCGGGTTACCGCGACGTACAGCATCGGCGACGAACGACACGAGACGACGGGCACCGGGTATCACGACCACAACTGGGGCAATGTCGGGATGATGGACATCATCCACGATTGGTACTGGGCGCGCGGCCAGGCAGGCCCGTACTCGGTGATCGCGTCGTACATCACCGCCACCGAGAAGTACGACTACGCGTCGATCCCGATCTTCATGCTGGCGCGGGACGGTGTCCTCGTCGGCGACGACCCCACGCAACTCACGTTCGAAGTCCTCGGCCCATACACCGATTCGGTCACCAGGAAGCCGGTCGCGAACGTGACCCGCTACACCTACGGCACGAACGACGAGTCCTACGTCGTCACCTTCACCCGTCACCGCGACCTCGCTCGAAACCGGATGATCGAAGGCTTGCACGGGGTCAAGCGGGCCGCCGCCGAAGTCCTCCGGTTCGATGGCGCCTACCTGCGTTTCGCCGGTGAGATCCGCGTCGAGCAGTACCGAGGCGGCGAGATCGTGGACCAGCACGTCGCCGAGGACGCGATCTGGGAGCTCATGTACTTCGGTCATGCACGGCCGCAGGGGAACTGAGGAGACACAGATGAACATCCTCATCCTTGGAGCATCTGGTAAGACGGGCCACGAGGTCGTCGGCCAGGCGCTCGCAGCCGGCCACACGGTTACCGCCTTCGTTCGCGACCCGCAGAAGCTCGAACGCAATGATGTGGCGATCGCAGTCGGGGATGCGCTCGATGCCGACGACCTGCGCAAAGCACTCCGCAGCCAGGACGCAGTCATCAGCACGCTCGGCACCGGCCTGAACGCCTCGCAGAAGCTGATCGAAGGCTCGACGAAGGCCTTGCTTGAGGCGATGCCCGGCGCGGGCGTCAAGCGTCTGGTGATGCTCTCGACGTTCGCCGCAAGCCCGACCTACCACGCCAGGGGCGTCATGAGGCTGGCCAGCGTCGCGATGAAGGGCGTGGTTGCCGACAAGTCGGCCGGCGAGACGCTCCTCAAGCGCTCCGGCATCGACTGGACGATCGTCTATGCCACCCGCCTCACCGACGAGCCTCGAAGCGGTGGCTACCGCACCGTCGAAGGACCGTTGACAGACGTCGGCACGATCAGCCGCGCCGACCTTGCCGACGCCCTGCTATCGATGCTCTCCGACGCGACGTCCGTGCGGCAGAGCCGCGTCGTGACGGCTCGCTCGGCTGGATCATGCCGGACGGCCAGGGCCCACGACGGCGCGCTCGCCGATCCTCCCCACGGTGATCGGGCAGTCGGGCTCAAGGCGGCGCCTGGGGCGGGCCAGCGATGATCAGGTCGCTCGCGGCGCCCAATGGCAGGTCGGGCGGGATCGACTCGAGCCACCATGTCACGCCGGCCGAGGCCAGCTGCGACAGCTCATCGCCCGCCAGCTCCGCGGCCCGCCCGCCCACGATGAGATCCAAGTTGCCGGTATCGTGCCTGTAGCCGCGCACATCGCGGAGCAGCTGCTCGAGCTCGGCCGGCGAGAGCCGACCGCCGCCGGGTTTCTCAGGAAATACGCCGTCCCACCGGGCGGCTCGGCGCAACGGTCCGGATTTCGCCGAGTGGACCGCGACCCAGACCGGGATGCGGGGACGCTGGACCGGCCTCGGCAGGAAGACCGTTTCGCGTATCCGGTATTCCGGGCCCGCGTGGGAGTACGGCTCACCGCTCCACAGACCGGCCAGGATCTCGAGGCCTTCGTCGAGCTGCCGAGCGCGGCGAGCCAGGTTGCCGTCCTCGCCGAAGTGCTCGTATTCGGTATCCGGGGGCCAGCCGAGCCCGACACCCAGCACGAGTCGCCCGCCGGATAGGTGATCGAGGGTGGCCGTCTCGCGGGCCAGCTTCCACGGCCGACGTCGTGGGACCGCGGTCACGAGCGGACCGATCCGGATTCGCTCCGTCCCGACGGCGATGGCCGCCAGTGCTACCCAAGGGTCGACCATCGGCTCGCGCCAGTCAGGGTCGCCGAGGATATGGTCCCACAGGAAGAACCCATCCCAGCCCGCAGTCTCCGCCTCGTGGGCCAGCCGGGCGAGCGCACGGGGATCCCCGAACGGGCCGAAGTTCGGAACATGGAGTCCGTAGCGCATCGTTCCGTCAGGCCACTGGACGGCGACTTACGACCCGGCGGTCGGCGCGATGTTCTGGTTGAAGCGGAGCATATTTGCCGGGTCGTAGATGTTCTTCAGCGCCACCAGGCGCTCGTACCGCTGGCTGCCGTACGCCGCGCCGATGTCGTCCGGTGAAGCGTCGGCACCCAGGTAATTGACGTAGCCGCCCGAGGCGAACGGAGCGATCGCATCGGCGAACTGGCGTGCCCAGCGGACGTGCCGGTCCGGGTCGGCCGGGTCCTCCCAGATCGCGAGCGCGCTGACGTTGAACCGAGCCTGGCGCTGGCCGAAGGCTGTCTCGCCGTCGGGCACGCGACCCACCGCCCCGTGTGGTGCCTCGATCAAGATCGCCGAGTGGTCCGACGTGACTTCTGCGAACGACTCCACGGTCGCGTCGATGACGTCTTCGGACATGTCTGGAAGGAAGTGGCCTTTCCAGTAGTTCTGGAGCCCGAACGGGATCTCGGCAAAGATGCGCTGGACCTCCGGATAGCGCATCGGCCGGATGCCATCGTCGAGGGGCGGGCCCAGGCGACGAATCGGCTCAACGAGGGCCTCACCGTCTTCGGGCCGTCCGTTGAAACAGACGGCAATGGCGGCCACGGGCGGCCCGCCGTCCGGGATCGTCAGCATCGCGAAAGCACACGTGAGTTCGTCCGGCGCCGTCGAGGACACATCACGGAACAGCTCGAGGGCCGCTCGAGCATGCTCGATCGGATAGACGACGAGGCCGGCCAGCAAGCGATCGACTCGATGGAGCCGGTACTCGAACGAGGTGACGACGCCGAAGTTGCCGCCGCCGCCGCGGATCCCCCAGAAGAGGTCGGGGTGGCTCTCCTCGCTCACCGTGAGCAACGTGGCGTCCGCGGTCACGAGGTCGACCGACACGAGGTTGTCGCAGGTGAGCCCGTAGCTGCCCATGAGGAAGCCGAGTCCGCCGCCGAGCGTGAGGCCTGCGATCCCCGTGCTGCCGACAGTCCCGCCTGTGGTGGCGAAGCCGTGCGCCGCCGTCTCGGTGTCGAAGTCCAGCCAGGTGCAACCCGGATCCGCCCTGACCGTCTGCGAGGCGAGGTCGACGCGGGCACTCCGCATCAGCGTGAAGTCGATCAGCATGCCTCCGTCGCAGGTACCGTGGCCAGCGACGTTGTGCCCGCCGCCACGGACCGCGACCGGCAGCCCCTGGTCCCTCGCGTGGGCGATCGCCGCAAGCACATCCGCTGCGCCGCGGCACTGAGCGATCGCCGCGGGGCGTCGATCGATCATCCCATTGAACACTCGGCGCGCCGCCTCGTAGGCGGTGTTGCCCGGCAGTAGGACGTCGCCTCGCAGGCCTTCGGAGAGCGACCGAAGGGCGTCATCCTGGACGAGCGTGGACACTCGGGCCTCCTTCCGTGCAGCACCTGTTCTGTACTATATGTGTTGACGCAAGCCGGACGGTGGCATATCGTGCATGACAGCGTCCCCGGGCCGGTCCCCCATGGGAGTCGTCGTGGCCGAACCCCCTCGCAGCCTCGCTACCGGCGCTGAACGGGCACCGGCTGGATCTTGGGTGGAGATCAGCCAGGTCGTCCTTCCGGCGCGCGAGCGGGCGACCAATGTGCCGCGAGACACCGGGGCGACCGACTTCGTGGCGCGCATCCGGGGCTTCCTCGTCGAGTCAGCGGCGATCGGGGGCGATGCGTCGGTGCGAACGCTGCTCGGTCGCGAGGTCGCCGGTCGGCTGACCGCCATCAATCCTCGCAATCCCGCCGACTTCGGCGACCCGGTGCCCGAGTTGCTGGCCCTCGGCCTGGCCGCCCGCCGGGCGCTCGAGGAGCCCGAGCCGCGATGACGCGCGACGACTCCTATGCCGGCGTCATGGCGCGCCGCGCCGAGATCATGCGGCGATCGATCGGGATCGATTACGACCGATACGAACTCGATGGAGGTATCGCGTTCGACTATGCGGGGCTCGCCGAGAGTCCCCCGCCCACCTTCGACGACGTTCGCCGCGTGCAGCGCCAGAACAAGGTCGGCGACACGCCCCTCCTCGAGCTCGACCGTCTCAGCGCGCTGGCACGGCAGGCGGCACCCCCCGGCTTTGGCGCACGCATCCTCGTCAAGGACGAGGCGGCGAACGCCGCAGGCAGCTTCAAGGCCCGCCGGGCGTCGATCTGCCTGGCGCAGGCCGCCGACAACGGCTTTCCCGGTGTGATCGCGGCCACATCGGGCAATTACGGAGCGGCGATCGCGTCGCAGGCTGCGATGTATGGGCTCAAGGCGCTGATCCTCCAGGAGGTGTTCGATTCGAACGGGCGCGGCCAGCCGGAAGTACTGGAGAAGACGCGGGCGTGCGAGGCGTACGGAGCCGAGGTCTGGCAGCTGACCGTTGGTCCTGAGCTCTTCTACATCCACCTTCGTCTGCTCGAGGAGACGGGCTACTTCAACGCCAGCCTGTACACCCCGTATGCGACGCTCGGGATCGAGACCCTCGGGTACGAGATCGCCGTCGAGTGCACCGAGCGGTTCGGCCGTGCGCCGGCGGCGGTCGTCGTGACCCACAGCGGCGGCGGGAATGTCACGGGGACCGCCCGGGGCCTTCGTCGGGCGGGAGCCGACGACACATCCGTGATCGGCGCCAGCGTGGATCTGACCGGGCTGCACATGGCCAGCGACGGTGACTTCAACCGCAAGTCCTTCACGACCGGCCACACCGGCTTCGGGTTCCCGTTCTCCGTCGATCCCGACCGCGTCGATGTGCCGCGGAACGCAGCCCGCGGGCTGCGCTACATGGATCGCTACGTCACCGTCACCCAGGGCGAGGTCTTCTACACCACCCAGCTGCTCGCGGATCTCGAGGGGCTCGAGCGGGGACCCGCCGGCAACACCTCCCTGGCAGCGGCGCTGGTCCTGGCCCGAGAGTTTCGCGACGACGAGGTCATCGTCGTCCAGGAGACCGAATACACGGGCGCTGGCAAGCACCCGACCGCTCAGCTGACCCTGGCCCGCGAGATGGGCATCGAGCTGGCGATCGGGCCGCGCGAGGAAGAGCGCCCTGGCCACCGCATCGTCTTTCCGCCGAGCATCGATGCGATGGGCATCGGTGACGTCGACCTGGCGAGGCTGCGCCGTTCGTATCTCCAGCGCATCGCCACCAAGGCGGGGAACCGGCAACTGGACGATGTCGAAGTCGACTTCCTGGCCGCCGACCTGAACATCGATCCCGACCGGCTTCGCCAGGAGTGGGAGAGCGCACGCGCCGGGCCAAAACGCGTCGCCGCACCGGCCGGTGGCGACCGTGGCTGAGGTTCGCCTCGACGGGGTCGTCAAGCGCTACCCCAAGGCTGCTGCCGACGCCCTGCGCGAGACATCGCTGACGTTCGAGGACGGCCTCTTCACCTGCGTCCTCGGCCCCTCGGGATCGGGCAAGAGCACGATCCTCAAGTTGCTGGCGGGCATCGAGGAAGTCTCTTCCGGGCGGATCCTGATGGACGGCCGCGACGTGACCAACGTCACGCCAGAGCGGCGCGACGTCGCGATGGTCTTCCAGTCGTACGGGCTGTACCCGCACATGACTGCCCGCGACAACATCGGCTTCCCCCTGATGCTCCGCGGGATGAACAAGCCCGATCGGTACGCCCGCGTCGGCGAGGTCGCGGAGATGCTCGGCATCGGCGGACTGCTCGACCGCCATCCTCGCGCCTTGAGCGGGGGCGAGCGCCAGCGCGTGGCGCTGGGCCGGGCGATCGTCCGCAAGCCAAAGGTCTTCCTGCTCGACGAACCGATCAGCAATCTCGACGCCAACCTGCGTGCCACGACGCGGGAGGAGCTCAAGCGCCTCCACCAGCAATTGCGGGCGACGTTCATCTACGTGACGCACGACCAGGACGATGCGGAGGCGATGGGCGACCGCGTCGTCGTCATGGCCCGCGGCGACGTCCAGCAGGTGGACACGCCCGGGGCGATCTACCGCCGACCGGCGAACCGATTCGTCGCTTCGTTCGTCGGGCGATTGCCGATGAACTTCATCACCGGCGAGATCGTGGCCGTGGACGGCCGGGCGCGTTTCGAATCCGGCGTCATCGGCGTCGACCTCCGCGATCAGGACCCGCCATCGTCGCCCATCCCGGTCGTCCTCGGGGTCCGCCCGGAGGGCGTCAGGGTCACCCGCGACATCCCGACATCATCGATGACCGGGCGGGTGACACTGACCGAGGTCGTCGCACCCGACGAGTACGCCACGATCGCCGTCGCGGAGCAGACCCTCAGAGCACGAGTCCCGCCCGAGGAGTTGGCTGTCGGCGACGAGGTCGGCGTGACGTTCGCCCCGACCTATCTGCTGTTCTTCGACCCCGAGAGCGGGGGGCGGATCAGCTTCTCGGCTGATGCGCGGGCGACTCATGGGGAACCGCGCGAGGCCGTTGCGCGATGAGCGCGGACCATCTGACGCTGACCGAGCGCGGCAACCGGCTGAGCCGGCTGTCGATCCGCCGCGAGAACCAGGCGTACGCGGCACTATTCCTCATCCCGACCACGGTTCTCTTCGTCGCCCTCATCGGCTACCCCGTCGTGTACTCCTTGCTACTGACCGTGACCGGACGTTCAACGGTGCCTGGGCGCCTCGGACCATTCGTCGGCCTCGACAACTGGCTCAGGATCACGAGCGACCCGATCTTCATCCAGGCCGCCGGTCAGACGCTGATGTACGTGGTCCCTTCGGCGGTCCTCGGCGTGCTGATCGGCCTGGCCGTCGCCCTGGTCCTCAATGAGCGCTTCCCGGGCCGTAGCCTTGCCCGCGCATCCCTCCTGATCCCGTGGGCCCTGCCGCCGGTCGTCGTTGCCGCGATGTTCCAGTGGTTCCTCGATTCGCGCCGCGGCCTGCTCGGTGAGTGGCTCGTGAACGCTGGGCTCGTCGATCAGCCGCCGCTCTTCCTGAGCGGAGTCCCGGGAACCCTGTTCATGCTGACCGCGATCCACATCTGGAAGACCTTCTCGCTCATCGCGCTGATCTTCCTCGTCGCGCTCCAGTACCTGCCCGCGGAGACCATCAACGCCGCCCGGATCGACGGCGCCGGCCGCTGGCGACGATTCCGCCACGTCGTGCTGCCGTTCCTGCGACCGACCCTCGTGGCCGCGGTCATCATCCAGGTCCTCATCACGATCCAGCTCTTCGACCTGATCTTCGCCCTGACCGGCGGCGGGCCGGGACGCTACTCGACGTACAACCTCTACTTCTACACGTTCAAGACGACGTTCGAGCAGACCGACTTCGGGTACGGCTCGGTCCTCGCCTATATCGTCACGGCGTTCGTCGTCGTGCTCGCGCTGCTCCTCACGCGGGGCCGAGCGCGGGGCCTCCTGTCGTGACGACGAGCGAGCCGCGGATGGGGAGGGCCGAAGCGATCGTTGGAGCCGGCCTCATCGCCGGCGCGGCGGTCCTCGAGCTCGTCCAGATCGCCAGCCCCTTCGGCCTGCCCTTCTGGGTCTGGATCGCGGCCACCCTGGCCGGCCTTGCCCTCCTCTGGCACGGTCTCAATCAGCTCCGCCAGGATCTCGGCGCACGCGTGGTGGCCGCGCTGCTGGCGCTCGGCGTGGTGTTGCTGATCATCGTCCCGTTCGGTTTCGTGGTCGTGCTGGGCGCGTTTCAGCGACGGGCCGATCTGCTCAGCGGACCCCATGTCCTGCCGCCGGCGCCGACGACCATCGCGTTCGACCAGCTCATGCGGATCCCGTATTTCGAGGCCGGGTTGCGCAATAGCCTCCTGGTGTCCACCACAGCCGCTGTCGTCACGACACTGCTCGGCCTGCTGGGGGCCTACGCCATCGCGCGGCTTCGGTTCCCCGGTCGAGGCGCGACGTACACGGCGGTGATGCTCGCCTACATGCTCCCGGGTGTCGCGCTCCTCGTTCCGCTCGTCGCGATCTTCAAGGGCCTCGGCTTGATCGACACCCTGCCGGGCATGGCCATCGGCCATATCGCGCTCACGGTCCCACTCGTCACCTGGATCCTCATCGGGACGTTCGACGGCGTGGAGCCCGATCTCGAGCACGCCGCCCGCATCGACGGCGCCAGCCGGCTCCAGGCCCTACGGCGGGTCGTCCTGCCAGTCACGGTGCCGAGCATCGTGACAGCGGCGGTCTTCGCGTTCGTCCTGTCGTGGAATGACCTGCTCGTGTCGAAGGTCCTCTACGTCGGCAGCACCCCGATGCTCGCACCGGCGATCGTCAATCTCATGGACCCCATCAACCGGATCGAACCGCAACTCTCGATGGCGGGTCTGATCGCGTCGATCCCGGTGCTCACCCTGGCCCTGCTCATGCAGCGGTATCTCATTCGAGGTCTCGGCGAAGGCGCCGTGAAGTAGGTCGTCATGTCTATGGAGGAGGATGTCATGGACCAGACCCAGCGACCCTTGGCGAACCCGGAGCGGATGCTCGCCAGTCCGCTCACCCGACGGCGATTCCTCGCCGGCACCGCCATGGCCGGTGCGGGGGCGGCGCTCGCCGCCTGTACACCGGCCGCCGCCCCGTCCGTTGCGGCGCCGAGCAGTCCCCCGGCGACGAGCAGCGGCCCATCCGTCGCACCCAGCGAGGCGGCGGCCACGTTCACCCTCGATCGGCCGCTCAAGGTGCTGCTCGCGAACCACACCGGGTTCTACGCGATGGTCACGCCGGAATGGGAGCAGCGAACCGGGGTGAAGGTCGAATTCACACGCGAGGCGTTCGGTCCGCTCCCGCTCAAGCTCACGCCCGCATTCGAGAGCGGCGGCGAGAGCTGGGACGTGGCCTACCTCTGGCGCGCCTGGGTCGACCTTTACGAGCAGTACCTGACCCCGCTCGACGAGCTCGGCGTTCAGGTCGACGAGAGTGACATGTTGCCCGCCGCCATCGAGGCGTCCATGAGTTCGAGCGGCAAGTTTTACGGCCTCCCGAGCAACATCTACACCTACATCCTGTACTGCAACAAGAAGATGTTCGCCGACGCGGGCGTGGCGATTCCCAAGACCTACGCCGAGTTCACGGCCGCGGCCAAGCAGTTCACGACTGGGGACCAGTTCGGCTACGTGGATGGCTGGGCACCGCTGTACCTGTTCCCCAAGTGGTGCGTCTGGTATCACCTCAATGGCGGCGACCTCTACGGCCCGAATGGCGAGGTGCGCTTCGACGACCCCGTCGCGATCAAGGCCACCCAGGACATGATCGACCTCCTGCCGACCATGCCCAAGGAGGTCATCGAGTCGCCGTGGGGGATCTATGACGTCGAGGCGAAGAAGGTCTTCCTGGGCGGCAAGGCCGCGATGATGATCGACTACCAGCACATCTGGTATGAGTCGCGCGACCCGAACCTCTCGGCGCTGGGCGACGACCCGGTCGAGGTCGCCATCATCCCCGGCTACGGTGGTGACCTTCCCCTATCAGGCGGCCAGGTCGTCGGCGAATGCTTCGGTGTCCCGAAGACGAGCCCGTACAAGGAAGCCGCGCTGGACCTGATCAAGCATTACTCGAACGCCGCCACGCAGCTAGGCCTGCTCACCCGGCGGGAGGAGCTCGCCGTGTTCGAGCCGGCCGACGAGAGCGGCTATCCCTCGTATATCTCGCCCTACACCGACCCCACCATCCCGGCCGCCGACCAGACATGCGTCGAGGTGACCTTCGCGCAGCAGGAATTCAAGAACAATCGCTACGGGACCCGTGCGGCCTACCAGAAGATCTCCGACGTCGTCGAGGCCGCGGTGTCCGCGGCCTTTCACGGCGCCGATCCGGCGACCGAGCACGCCAAAGCCCAGGCCGAGATCGACACATTCCTCGCGGCCAATCCGGGCTTCTGAGCGCGTTCGGGCGCGGAGCTGGCATGTTCGATGTCCTGATCAGGAACGGGCGCGTCGTCGACGGCACGGGCAACCCGTGGTTCCCGGCCGACATCGGGATCCGTGACGGCACGATCACCGCGATCGGCCGAATCCCGGACGACGCGTCCACGGAGACGGTGATCGATGCGGCCGGCAAGGTCGTCTCGCCCGGCTTCATCGACATCCACTCGCACAGTGACTTCGTTGTCGCGGACGAATCGCATGGGGAGATCCTCGCCCCGTTCGCCGCCCAGGGGATCACGACGCTGGTGACCGGGAATTGCGGGTATTCGCCCGCGCCGGTCAACGCGCGCACCCGGGCCGAACTGGCGAGCTACACCGCGTTCCTGCGAGCGGGCGACCTGCCCGATGGGTGGACTGGCTTCGGCGACTACCTCGAGTATCTGGATGGCCACGGCCTGATGTTCAACATCGTGCCGATGGTCGCCCATGGCGCGCTACGGATCCACGAGGTCGGGTTCGAGGGCCGCGAACTCACGCCCGATGAGCGGACGCGGATGCGCGACCAGCTCCGAAAAGCGATGGAGGAAGGCGCCTGGGGCCTGTCGTCCGGTTTGCTCTACGCCCCCGGGATCTTCGCGCCCCCCGAGGAGATCGAGGACCTGGCGTCCGAGCTGGGCCCCTTCGACGGGCTGTATGCGAGCCACATCCGTGGCTCCAGCGAGACGCTCCTACCAGCCACCAAGGAGGTCATCCGCGTCGGCGAGACCAACGGCATCTCGACCCAGCACTCCCACATGGAGGCGTTCGGTCGCCCGAACTGGTCGAAGCTCGATGCGATCGTCGAGCTCCACGAAGCGGCCCGCGAGCGAGGCGTCGACACGGGCTTCGATGTGATCCCGTACATCGCCGCGAATACCACGCTCCTGGCCATCTTCCCGCCGTGGGCGCTGGCCGGCGGCGTCGATGGGCTCCTGCACCGGCTGCGCGATCCGGGTACCCGGGCCCGGATCCGCCGCTCGATCGAGGAGGATGTGCCCGGCTGGCCGTGCTGGACGCCGGGCGGCTGGCCGCACAATCTGGTCGAGGCGACCGGCTGGCAGAACGTCTCGATCATGTGGGTCGAGAGCGAGGCGAACAAGCCCCTCGAGGGGCGCTCCCTGACCGAGATCGCCGAGGAGCGGGACCGCCATCCGTTCGACGTGGCGGCCGACCTCATCCTCGAGGAGAGCGGCCACGCGATGGCCCTCTATTTCGGTGTGTCCGGTGAGCCGGAGGAGGAGGCCGGGCTCGAAAAGCTGCTGGCCCACCCGCTGGCGGCTGCCGAGAGCGACGCGATCCTGACCGGCCGCGGCAAGCCACATCCGGCGGCCTACGGCACCTTCCCGCGCCTCCTCGGACACTTCGCCCGCGACCGCGGTCTGTTCAGCGTCGAGGAAGCCGTCCGCAAGTCGACGTCATTGCCCGCCCAGCGGGTCGGACTCAAGCGGCGGGGCACGCTGCGCGAGGGCAACCACGCCGACGTGGTCGTCTTCGACGCGGCGACCGTCGGCGACCGGACGACCTATCGCGAGCCGACCGCGGCGCCGGTCGGCATCGAGCACGTCCTGGTCAACGGCATGCCCATCGTTCGCGACGGGGTCGTGGATGCGACCGCCCGGACAGGACGGGTCGTCAGGCGAGGAAGCCCGGATGCGTGATCCCTGAATCGATGGCCATTCGCGTCTCCAATCGCAACCGGACTGGACGAGGAGCCCACATGACGCTCATCAACTCGCACACCCACATGCAGCGCTTCGAGGTCGACTTCCCACGCGAGCTCGGCGAGTTCTACGTCAACATGTTCAAAGGCCAGGATTGCTGGCACACGGGCAAGCCGTGGACGCCGGAGGACTTCTGCGTTCCCGGCGAGCGGCTGATCGCCGACATGGACGCGGCGGGGATCGACAAGGCATTCGTGCTTGGCGTCGGCTACCTGCCGTGGGGCGCGTACGACCCCGAGAACGGTGCCTATGTCCAATCGATGGTCCAGCGCTGGCCAGATCGCCTGTTCGGCTTCTATACGGCGAATCCGCTTGGCGGCAACGCCGAGGTGAAGCGGTTCGAGCGGGCGATCAACGAGCAGGGCCTCAAGGGCCTGAAGATGCTTCCCTCCTACAACTACGTGGCCCTCAACGACCGCCGCATCTGGCCGCTCTTCGAAGCCGCCGAGGCGATGGGCGTGCCGCTCATCACCCATACAGGCTGGAGCATGTTCCCGAAGGGCAAGATGCTCGCCTACGACCATCCGTTGCTCCTCGAGGACGTGATGATCGACTTCCCGCAGCTGAAACTCGTCATCGGCCACGTCGGCTTCGCGTGGGCCGAGGAGACGATGCACTTCATGGCGAAGTTCGAGCACATCTACGGCGACTTCGCGTTCTGGGCCGAGTCGGCGCCCCTGTGGCGGGTCGCCCAGATCTGGACGTGGGCCAAGAAGCTCGGCGTGTTCGGCCGGTTCCTGTGGGGCTCGGACTATCCGTACGTCCCGTTCGACACCGGCAAGGCGTTCTTCGAGAAGGTCCGCGACTACACCGAGCGGCACGACCTCGATCCCTACATCACCGAGGAGGACGAGCAGAGCTTCTTCGGGGGTGCGGCCCTGCGGCTGCTCGGAGTCAAGGAGGCCCCTCGATATGATGGACCCTCGCCAAGCTGTCCTTGACGAGATCGCCGACCTGAGTCGCGGCGACCTCGAGGCAGTGCTCGCCTACTACACCGACGACGTCTACTTCGAGGACGTCACGGTCCCCGAGCCGTGCCGGAACAAGGACGAGATGCGCGATTTCATGGCCATCTTCTATCGCGGCTTTCCGGACCTCCACATCGAGGTCTCGAATTGCGTCGCCTGCGGCGGCGGAACGGTCGTGGCCGAGTACGACCTGATCGGCACGCATACCGGCGAATTCGTCGGCCATCCTCCGACCGGTCGGTCGTTCCGGATCAAGGCCGTCTCGGTCTACGAACACAACGACGAGCTGTTCACGCGCGAGACCGTCTATTACGACTCGGCCTCGCTGTTCGGGCAGCTCGGCCTCCCGGTGGGGGACGCCTGATGGTCACGTTCGGCATCTCTCCGGAGTGCCTCTGTCACGACGTCCGGGACAACGTCCGCCGGGTCCACGACCTGGAGGAGGCCGGCTTCACCCACATCTGGGAGGGCGACCACACGTTGCCCTGGCAGCACTCGTCGGGCCATAGCGCCGGGATCTGGGCCACGCTCACAGCGTTCCTGGCCAACACCGAGCGGGCCGTGGTCGGCCCGATGGTGATCCCGCCGATCGGGATCCGCCATCAGCCGGTCGACGTCGCGATCGAGATCGCGACCCTCGAGCTGCTCTATCCAGGACGAGTAGCCCTGGGGGTCGGCACCGGCGAGGCGATGAACGAGAAGACGACGACGGGCGTGTGGCCGCCGCTCCGCGAACGGATCGAGCGTCTGGTCGAGGCGATCGGGCTCATCCGCCGTTGCTGGGAGGAGCCGGACTACTTCCGGCACCAGGGCGCCTACTTCGACTCGTTCTTCCGCCTCTATCAACAGCTGGAACATCGGATCCCGATCATCTGCGCTGCCGGCGGCCCGAAGATGGCCGGCAACGCGGGGCGCCTGGCCGACGGCTACGTCGCGGTCGGGGTGCCCGCGGAGGTCCACCGCGATGTCCTGGCTCCGGCGTTCGAGGCCGGCGCCGACGAGGCGGGGCGAGTCGCCGCGACCGGCTTCCGGACCGCCTGGGTCAGCACGTCCTACCACCCGGATCGCGACAAGGCACTCGATGGCGCACGAGTCTACGGTGGGCTCCTCATCCCCGAGGCGTACTCGTACATCCAGGATCCACGGGTCATCGAGCAACGGGCCTTGCTGGTCCGTGACGAGGCCCTCGCTGCTGCCTTCTGCATCGCCACGTCCGGCGAGGAGATCATCGCCAGGTTCGAAGCCTTCATCGAGGCCGGCTGCGACCACATCATCTGGGCCGATATGAGCCCGGATCCGTCCATCGTGGCAAAGGTCTGCCGCGACGAGGTCCTGCCATACTTGACCCGCAAATACGGTGTCGTCCCGATGGGCGCCGACGTCGCCATACGCTGAGGGCACGCGCTTCAATGTCCAAGCCGGGACCGCGGGCACGCAGACCAGCCAGAGCCTCGCCCCCCGGTGCCGCAGCGGTCGAACGTGACGATCAGCTGGGACGCCGGATCCGAGCGCTGCGATCTGAGCGGGGGCTGACGCTGACCGGGCTCGCCGCCCGAGTGGGGATCACCCGCAGCTTCCTGAGTAGCGTCGAACGCGGCGTGGCCTATCCGTCGATCCTCGTGCTGCGCTCCATCTCAGCGGCGCTCGAGGTGCCAGTCTTCCTCCTCTTCACCGCGCCTGAGTCCAACGGGATCGTCGTGAGGAAGGACGCGCGGAAGGTGATCCGGTCCCCGGGCTCCCCGGTCTCCTACGAGCTGGTCTCGCCTGACCTGCGACGCAAGATCGAGATGATCATCGTCCGGCATAAGCCGGGGGTCGAATACTCGGCGATGTCGCACGAGGGCGAGGAGTGCGCGCTGGTGATCCGCGGGCGGGTGGTCATCACGGTCGCCGACGTCGACTACGAGCTCAACGAAGGCGACTCGATCTACTACGACTCGGGGCTGCCTCACAAGGCCCGCGCCCTCGGGGACGAAGAAGCCGAGATCGTGTCGGCGATCACACCCCCAAACTTCTGAACGAAAGGCGCCAGGATATTCGTGCCGCCTGGCGGTCAGAGCGGTCGAGACGTCAGCGGGCCGCCATCTTGAGCAGTCCGAAGCTCGCTCCCTCCGGGTCGCTCACGATCGCGAAGCGCCCGCCGGGGAACTCCTGCGGCGGAAGCATCTCCTTCGCGCCCAGGTCGATCGCCGTCTTGAACGATGCGTCGACGTCCTCGACCGCGAAGTAGATCTGCCAGTAGCTCGGCACCTCGGCGGGGACCATCGGATTCATCTCCCAAGCGCCCGCGATGCTCTGCCCGTCGAGCAGGAATTCGGTGTAGGGCGGCTGTCCTTCACCCATCTCGCTCGTCCGGGTGGTCCAGCCGAAGACCTGCTGGTAGAACGGCAGCGCCTTCTCGACGCCGCGGGCGTTCACCTCGGCCCAACCGAACGAATTCGGTGCGTTGGTCTGGAAGCCACCCATGCGCGTCCCCTGCCAGGCAGAGATGTAGGCGCCCGCCGGATCCTGATACACGGCCATCCGGCCCTGATCACCGACGTCGAACGGGGCCATGGCCACGGTCCCACCGCCGGCCTGGACCTTGCGGGTCAGCTCCTCGATGTCTTCCGTACCGATGTACAGGCTCCATGCCGTCGGGCCATTCGGGTCCATCTTGGGGCCGATCCCAGCGGCATCCTTGCCGCCGGTCTTCGCGAGGCCGTAGCCGCCGTACTGTGGATCGGGATTGACCTCGACCTGCCAGCCGAAGAGCTTCGAGTAGAAGCTCCGCGACGCCTCGGCGTCGGAGCTAGCGAGATCGACCCAGGCCGGCTTGTTGGCGGTCGTCGTCATCGCTTGTGCCATGTCGCGCCTCCTCTTGGCTGCACTCTACGTACCGCAGCATTGTCCCACCGATGGCCAGCGTGCCGGATATCCGGAGTACGCGTCCGGCCCCCGGCCGTCTGGGGTCAGACGCGCAGCCGGCCGCTGGCCTGAAGCACGGCCAGCGCCTCGACGGTGACCCAGGGATTCATGCTGCGGCGGCTCACGCCGCCCCAATCGACGTCGTCGTGGCCCAAACCGACCGTTGTCGAGGCCGTGTAGTAGCGCGCCTCGGCCGGCCAGCCACCATCGGCCAGACGCTTCGATTCGAGCAGGTCGAGAGCGTCCGCGCAGCGCTCGTCCCCGATCCGGCCCAGCTCGGCCATCGCCCGCAGACCGGCCAAGAAGTCGTAGTGCCAGTAGAGCGGGTAGTGAAGCTTGCTGAACTCGGCGCGGATCGTCCGGCCGTCCGAGCGGCGCCGATAGAGCCGCCGATCCAAAAAGACCTGCCGTCGCCCGCTGGGCCGCCGATCCGGCCTCGGTGCTTCCGGCCTCGGCGGCGTAGGCAGCGAGAGCCCGCATCGGTGGCAGGCTCTCCATGAACGACGACGTGTCGGCGGACGGTTCCTTGTCGCAGTTCCAGCCGCCATCCGGCCATTGCCAGTGAAGTAGCCGCTCGACGAGCTGGGGCGTCCGGTCGTCGGTCAGGCCCAAGCGGATCGTGGCGAGGAGGGCGTTGCCCTGCTGCGAGGCGCAGCGCCGATGCCGGCCCCGCATCACCGGCACGCCGCGCTGCTTGTATGCGTCGGCCTTGGCATCGACCTCGAATTCCGCGTAGAACATGGGGTCGAGCCAGGCCTCGACGACCCGATCGCGGAGCGGCGCGAGCGCCGGATCGCCCTTCGGGTGGCCCAGGTCCGCCAGGGCGTGGAGGACCCAGTGGGCGCCCTGCCACTTGGCGTAGACGGGCGGGGCGGGGTCCGGGCCGTCAGTCAGATGCCGCGCCAGGAGGTGCTGGATGCGGGGAGATGCGGCGACCTCGGCCCGGAGCGCACGCATCGGTCGGGACTCGCGATCCTCGCCGAGGACGTCGGCCCGGATCTTCCATCGGATCGCCGGCTCGTCCGACCTAAGCAGGTCCGCAACGACATCGGCGTCGCCGGGCTGGTCGATCATCGCTGACCATCCTAGCGATGGTCCGTCCATTTCCGGCTTGCACTCGCGGTGGCCGCCCTAAGAGGTACCGCCCGACGGCCATCGGAAGGCCGGCTCTGTCGAGGCGACCCAACCATCACCTTGCCGGCGGCATCTGGACACCCGACAGCAACGATCGACGGCGACATCGCAACAAGCGAGCGCTAGGATCGACCGCCCGAGGGTGACGTGGATGCGGTGACGACGGCAGCGGATGCGGCGAGGTCGGCCGACGACGCGCTCGTACGGCGGGCCCGCACCGGTGATGCGGCGGCGTTCGGGGTCCTCGTCGATACCCGGATCGATCGCTGCTACCGCCTGGCCTGGTCGATCCTGTCCAACGACGCCGACGCCGCGGATGCCACGCAGGACGCGCTCGTGTCCGCGTGGCGGCAACTTCCCCGCCTGCGCGATCCCGCGGCCTTCGACGGTTGGCTCAACCGGATCGTCGCGAATGCCGCCCTGATGTCGCGCCGGCATCGAGTCCGGCTCCGTGAGGTGTCGGTCAAGCCGGCTTTCCCGGGCGATGATGCCCGGCCGCCCGAGCCGCATCAGGACACGCATGCCAGAACGGAGGCGGACGATGTCGTCGACAGCGACGCCATCGCGCGCGCCTTCGACCGGCTGCGACCGAAGGACCGGATGATCCTGGTCCTCCACCACGTCGAGGAGCGGCCAGTGGCAGAGATCGCGCGGTCACTCGGGATCCCCGTCGGAACCGCGAAGTGGCGGCTCCACGCCGCCCGCACCGCGCTCGAGAAGGCGCTGGAGGCTGAGGCATGAACGGCCCGCGGCTGACCGACGACCAGATCTCCACGGCGCTGCGTTCCCACCTGCCGGAGCGCGCGCAGGCCGGTCTGCGCGAGCGGATCCTGGAGGCGGCCGAGACGACCACCCAGCAGCGGCCGTTGCCCTCGTTCCTCGGGGCGCTCAGCGAAGCGGACCCGGTCGCCCGCCGACGGAGCCTGCTCATCGCCGCCGCGCTGCTGATCGCAGTGGCACTCGCGAGTGCCGTGGCGGTCGGGGCGTTGCGGCTGCTCGAGCGTGACCCCGTCCAGGAGTTGAGCCTCGAGCCGCCGACCGACCTCTATGCCTTCGTTGCCTCCAGCTACGATCGGTTGCCTGAGCTGCCGCCCCTCGCCTTGACGTGGCACGACAGCGGCTCGGCCAAGGGCCGCGTGTACATCGATCGGTCGGGGGCCGTCCGATTCGATCGGTTCACGTCGGCCGAGGCGACCGAGCCATCCAGCTACACCGTCCTCAGCGACCACCGCGTGAGCGGTATGGCGACCGTCGGGTCCGACAAGGTCTGGGTCGAACAAGGGCACGAGGCCATCGGAGAGGACCCGCGAGTGTTCATCCAAACCGTACTCTCCGGCGAAGGGCCGGACTGCGAGATGGAGCCGGATCCGAGTGAGGTCGGCAACGGGACCGCGGCATCGGGCTGGAGATACGTCGGCGTCGAGTACGTCGCAGGGCGCCCCACCCACCACGTCGCGTGCGTCGGCGACCTCTGGCTCGACATCGAGACGCGGCTGATCCTGCGCGTCCGGGAGCCGGAGACCGATGACGCGGGTCAGCTCATCCCCGGCCAGTTCGGAACCACGGAGGTCACGGAGATCACGTTCGGCGAGCAGCCGGCAGCGCTGTTCGAAGCGCCAGTGGGCATGGCTCACATGACGAGCGAGGAGTACAGCGCGTACCTCTGCACGCGCGACGTGCGGACCGAGGTTGAAGTCGGGTTCGGGACGAGGGAATGTGCCCCACCCGAGCAAGCGGAGGCCACACCGGAGCCTAGCCCGACGCTTGACGTGCGGCCGATCCCGAGCGATTGCGCAGTTCCGTCGCGCGCCGCGAGCGAGCCGACCGGCCCGCTGGCATGGACCCAGGCGAGGCTCAAGGAAGACTGGCCCGCGCCGGTCCGCCCCGAGCCCGCCGGAGACCCGCTCGTAGTGACGTGGCCCAGGACGACTCTCGACGAGTACGGGCAGACCCTCCGTCAGTACACCGATCCTTCGGGCGACGTCGGGTCCGATTGTTTCCCCTGGATCGACATCCAGGAGGTGGGAGGCCCCAGGGGTTGGGGACTCGCCTCCAACCAACCGCCCGTCGTGCATCCCACCGAGCAATGGATCGCGTATGGCGTGGCCTTCGATGTCGATCGCGACGGTGTGCCCGACTGGCGATATGGGATCGACAACATGCCCGTCGACGCGACGGGTGAGCGGCCCCACCGGGTGTGGGTCACCGACCTGCACACCGGTCGGACTGAGTCGGCGGCGGGACCACCCTACGGTCGGGCCGTCGCGGACAGCTGGTACCCGCCCGGGTTTGCGGGAACGTTCATCAGCATTTACGGACCCGGCCGGCCCGGGCAGCTCCCGAGGAACGTCGAGGAGCTCGCCACCGACGTGCGGTTCTACGCATGGGCATCGGTGATCCAGGACGGTCGCGTCGTGGCCACGGACTATGCGCCCGATATCGGGTGGCTGGATGAGAACCTGCTGGGGGCGGGTCAAAACGAGGCGAGTCCGTTTGGCGATGAACACACCGTATGCGTTGTGCCGCCTCAGCCCGGCTGCCGTGAAACGGACAGAGACGACGCGATCAGGATCACCTTCACGCTCCCGGATGGTTGGGCCTGGAACGACACGCATGACCGTGTGGACGATCGCGGGAAACTTCTCTATGCCAGCGACGGACTCATCAAACCGGCCACGGGAATGGTGGCGCCCGATGGGATGAGGCTGCAGTTCCTCCGAGGCGGGTGGCTCTTCAGCGACCCCTGCCGCAAGGTCGATGCCCCGCCAGACATCCGGGTCGGACCGACCGCCAACGAATTCGCGGACGCGCTCGCCGCTCACCCGCTGCTGGACGTGACGCCTCCGGTCCCCGTCACCCTGGGCGGATCTGCCGGGAACTACGTGGACTTGCAGGTGCCGTCGGACATCGCCGACTGCACGATCGGTTACCACCCCTGGGCGCCAGCCTATTACGCCCCGGACCCGAACCACCGATGGCACATCTGGAGCCTGAATGTGGATGGTGTCCGCGTCGTGATCATGAGCGAGGACTTCGCGGGGACGTCGCCGGAGGACCTCGCCGAGATGCGCGCGATCATCGAGTCCATCCAGATCAATCCCTAACGCGACGCCGGATCGCGGCCACGGAACGAGGAACCCGCCGAGCCCACGACTTCAGATGCTGGATCCATTCGTCGCCCTCCCTGAGCCTCGTGGTTTCAGTGGCTGTCGTACTCGTCATGGCGGCGGATCCAGAGTTGGAACCCATCGTCCTCGTCGCGGCCTTTCGGTGCCCGGTCAAGGATCGGGTAGTAGCCCATCAGGAACTCGAGCCCACGCCACCAGGTCTGATAGGTCTGGTAAACCAACCCGTCATCCAGGACGAAGGCGCTGAAGCCGGGGCTTTCGGTGAGGTACCCGACGACGTCGGTGCCGCTCGCGCTGGCATTGCGATCGACGATCGGCGGCAGGGACCCGAGGTTCTGCGCAACCCACGCGCGCGTCTGCTCCTCGCTGATCGAGTACCCGAGGTCGAAGTTGAACTCGCTGTTGGCGGACGACGCCCAAGGAACGCTCCAGCCCATGCGCCGCTTGTAGCTCTGCAGCTTCTCCAGCGGAGCCTGCGACACGAGGAGCATGGTCACGTCGTGCGCGTTCAGGTGCGGGATCAGGCCGTTGACGCCGTCCGCGATCGACGAGTTGATCGGGCAGCCAGCCTGGTAGCTCGGGCCGAACATGAAGTGGTAGATGAGCAGCTGACTGCGGCCATCGAAGAGCTCCTCGAGCGCGCGCGGGCCATCGTCCGTGTCAAGGTGGTACTCCTTCTCGACGCGGACCCACGGCAGCTCGCGTCGCTGGCGCGCCAGCGCGTCGCCCAGGCTCGTGTGCTCCTTCTCGCGGGTGAGCAGCTCCTCGCGTGCGGCCGCCCACTCTTCTCGCGTTCCGATCCGGTGATCGGCCACCGATCGTCGATCTGGCAGCCATTCCGGAGGGCGGACCCATGCGTTAGTCATCACGATTTCCCTTCTTTCGCGTCGGCGGCGCATCGATGACGGCGTTGAGGTGGTCCTGGAGGGCATCGAGCTGGCGGTCCCAGTCCCGGGCCAGCGCGGCCAGGAACTGTTGCGCCACCTGCATGGGGGCGGAGCGAAGCCGGTAGCGCACCCGGCGCCGCTCCCCCGGTTCGGCCGCCACCAGCCCGGCTTCGGCCAGCAGCGCCAGGTGTTTGGCGATGGCCTGACGGGTGATGGGCAGGCGGGTGGCCAGATCCGTGGCCGTGGCGGGGCCATTAGCCGCGAGCGCGGCCAGGATCCCCCGCCGGCTCGGATCGGCCAGGGCGGTGAAGACCTCCTCGGCAACGACCTCGACGTCAGGCCGCGTTGGCATCGAGGTACTCGACCAGCTCGCCCAGCTCACTGGCCCAGCCGTCGGTGTTGCCGTTGAATGCGGTGTCGTAGGTGTCGTCGGGCAGTTGCGCGAAGCCGGATTCGACGACGGTCAACCGGGTGCCGTTGCCGGCCGCCTCCAACGTGAATTCGACATAGGTGCGGCGCGGATCGTCGTCGGGCAGGCCGGAGATGGCCCAGGTGAAGCCGAATACTGTCGGCTCGTCCACCCGTTCGATGCGCATGTTCGCCTTGTCGCCGCTCGTCCATGTCATCTTGGCCGTGCCGCCGGGCCGCAGGTCGATCGTCGCCGCGTTGCCGAACCAAGTGCCGAGGCCCTCGGCGGTAGTGAGTGCGGCCCACACCTTGGCGGGCGGATGCGCGATCTCGACGGTCCGCTCGATCCGATCGGGGAACCCCATGACAGCCTCCAGATGTGCATAGCAACCATTCCGTTGCTACTCACAGTATCGCAACCGTGTGGTTGCGTCAACCCCTCCCCCGCGGCAGGCCGACGCCGGTGCGCTACGCCGCAGCAGGGGGTCCGAACCACCTGGTTAGCGCGTCAACGAGCCCCAGCTGGGTGAGGTCTCCGACCCATGCGACGTATCCGTCGGGCCGAACCAACACGGCGGTCGGAGCCGGGACCGCGCCGAGCGCCGGAAGTTCCAACGGGCCAGCGTATGTGGCGTCGATCAATTGAACGCGATCTGCCCATGGCGTGATGTCGATGCCGCCGGGCTGACCGAGGTTGAGGAGCACCGGCCGGGCATCGTGCAGCAGGGTGAAGACCCGCAGCGGGCCGTCGGAGGCGACCAGGTCGAGATCGGGCATGCGGCGTCCGAGCAGCGGGTGACCCTCGCCAAGGTCGTAGTGGATGTCCAGACCGGACATCATCGCGCCGAATCGTTTGCGCGGCTCGTCCATGCTCAACAGCTCGGTCACGCTTTCGCGCAGTGCCTCGATGCGGTCGTCGGGGCGCATGAGGGCGACCTGCGCCATCGTGTTGCGCAGCACGCGGGCCGCGACTGGGTGGCGCTCGGCGTGGTAGGTATCCAGGAGGCCTTCCGGCGATGTCCGGCCGACCACCAAGGCCAGCTTCCATCCCAGATTCACTGCGTCCTGGACACCGGTGTTGAGGCCCTGTCCACCGACCGGGGAGTGCACGTGCGCCGCGTCGCCCGCCAGCAGGACGCGCCCCGCGCGGTAGGTGGCGGCTTGCCGAGTCATGTCGGTGAACCTGGAGATCCATGTGGGGCTGTGGATCCCGTAATCGGTCCCGTAGACGGCGACGAGCGCCTCGCTGAGATCGCGCAAGGTGGGTTCGGCCGTGGCTCCGATGTGCGACTCGGTCAGCATCACCCCCACCGTCCCTCCTTCCTGGTAGACCACCTCGCCGTCGCGGATCTCGTAGTCCACCTTGCCGAGGGCATGCATCCCAGAGGCATCGCGGCGGATGCCCAACTCCGGCTCCTCGGTCATCTCGACCTGGGCGATCAGGGCGCTCGTGGTCGCATCCCAACCGGGGAACTCGATGCCGGCTGCCTTCCTGACCAGACTGCGTCCACCGTCGCACCCGACGAGGTACTGCGCCCGCAGCGAATGGCCGTCGGATACCTCGACGTCGACGCCGGTGTCGTCCTGCGCGAGCCCCGTCACTTCGCGCCCGCGATAGATCGTCACCGCCAGCTCGCCGACCCAGCCGGCCAGGATGCGCTCGATGTGGTTCTGCCACAGCGCGAGCCCGTAGGCGTGTCTGGTGGGAAAGTCGCTGATATCCAGCCGGACGCTGCCGAACCCCGCGACCTGAGCTACCTGGCCCTCCGAAAGGAACCGATCCGCGATGCCACGCTGATCGAAGACCTCGATCGTGCGTGACTGCAGGCCGCCTGCGCGCGAGCCGGCGAGGTCCTGGCTGGCGCGCCGCTCGACGATCGCAACGTCGACGCCCGCCAACGCCAGCTCGGCCGCCAGCATCAGGCCCGTCGGACCGCCCCCGGCGATTACCACCGCATGCTCGGTCATCGCCACGTGCACACTGCGCTCGCGCATCGAGTGCCCCGAGCTGGATCGGGAGTATCACCATCGGTTCGGCCTTCTCGCGACCCGGACGTCGACAACAACGATGTCATTTCGTGTCTCTCAGTCTTGGAGGCTTGGCCTGTGCCACTGGGTCTGGCATCCCGAGCCTGCATGATCGGCCTCGCGACGTCCGAGATGGCCCCTATTGACCCTGAGCATCGAATTGTCACATAAGTCGGTCGGGTTACAGGCCTAGATGCAGGCGGAGTGCCTCGTCGATGCCGAGCATGATCGCGTTTGGGACGACGCCGAGCCGGTCCCCCACCCGCTCCACGGAGATTGATCGGACCTGTTCGGCCTGCGCCTTTGAGTCGCGCTCGAGTCCCGTCTCGGCGGCTGGAAGCAGGACCTGGAACGGGTAGACGCGCTCGATGTTCGATGTCACGGGAACCACCGTGATGATGCCGCGACCCAGCCTTCCCGCGGTCGCATTGGCCGCATCGTTGCTGACGATGACCGCTCGCCGGCGTTTGTTCGCCTCAGAGCCACGCGCGGGATCGAGGTCGACAACATGGATGTCGCCGCGCCGCATCACGACTTGAGTCCGTCGTGGGTCGTCGATTCCCAGGGCTCCGCCTCACCCCCAGCTTCCCACTCCTCCCACGCCGCTTCGTACGTACCGCCCAGTTCTGCCGTGCGCAGCAGCCGAACCGCTCTGTGGAGGGCGGCGGATCGAGACGCGAGCCCCTGCTCCCGGGCGTATTCGTCGAGGAAATGGACGTCGTCGCCAGGCAGGCTCACACTTACCTTCATACTCCGATACTACCATTAGTAGGGCACGGGTAGCCGTCGATCCGTGCTTCCGAGCCACCGAGCAGAGCGGTCGCGTTGGCGCCGTCGATCGTTGCCGTCAGGTGTCCAGATGCCGCTGAAAACAGGGTGCCTTCGGGGCATCCGTACGACGCCTGCCCCAACCTCGCAGGCCCGGCCGGCATCAATCAACTACACACCGCTGCCCCGCTTGCCCGGAGGCGCCAGATGAAGCGCATGTTCGCAACCGTCGTCGTCGTGTTCGCCATCGCCGGTTGTGCGACCGGGCAAGGCGGCGCGACAGAGGTCGCTACCCCGGTGACTGCCGCTCCGACGCCGACCACGAGCCCACCAGGGCCGACGCCGCCACCGTCGCCATCGCCATTGCGATCTCCGGCGTTATTTCCGAACGGCCCACTACCGGCGGGCAGCTATACGATCCAGCCATTTGTAGGCCCGGGGGGTCTGTGCATGGGGCAGCCTGGCTGCACGGAGGCGGGCGCGGAGGACGACTCGATCCGTATCACGCTCACCGTTCCGGATGGCTGGGCAGGGCTCGAAATCGGTATCGTTCCCTCCGTCGAGCGCTACTCGCCACCGGGCGGAGGGGGTCTGCTCTTCATGCGTGGCGGCTGGTTGTACACCGTCTCGCAGGTCTGCGGGGGATCCGGACCGGACCACCCGACCGGACCGGACATCCCGACCGGTACGACCGTCGACGAGTTCGTGACCGCGCTCGTGGATCATCCTGACCTCGACGTGATGAGTCCCGTCGACGTCACCCTGGGCGGATTCTCCGGGAAGTACCTCGAGCTCCGGGCGCCGGCGAACACCACCACCGACGAACTGGGACCTGATCCTGACGGGTGCAACTACTACTTCGTGTGGGAGCCGGGGATCTACGCTCAGGGGCCCAACGCTCTATGGCGCATCTGGGTCCTCGATGTGGACGGGGTTCGAGTGGTGGTCCGGGCCGACAGCTTCCCGGGCACGACACCACAGGTCCAGGCCCAACTCCAGGCGATCGTTGACTCCATCCAGATCGAACCCTGATCCCATGACCCACCGGTGCACGCCCAGGCGACGCGAACTTGGGCGGACTCGGCGCGGACGCCAGAACGATCAGCGACGTTGCTCGTGGCGGACATGAACGAGCAAGGCCTCCTTGGGCAGCTGGTGGGGTCCGTGTCGCCGAACGTCGTGCCGCCCGGCGCCACCGTGGAGGCGACGCTCCTGCTTCCAGCGAAAGGGGTGAAGGGGATGGTCGATCTGGGCGAACCCGGGACCGAACAACGGAGGAGTGGTCGGGTCGACCGAGGTGCCCCTGGCGGGCTACATCTACGTCGGTCCGCACGGGCAAGTGGGCTGGGTGAGCCCCTGGGCGGGCCCGGTCCCGACCCTACGGAGAGCTTCGATTCCCCCAGTTGCGGAAGCGGTCGAAGTGAATCGCCCGTGGCGCAGTCACCGCGACGGCACGCGCGGGCGACAAGAAGGGGTGTGCAATGAAGGGCTTCAGGTCCACTGGCGTGACCGCGATCGTGGCGGCCCTGCTCATCGGCTGTACACCGGCGCTGTCGCCGGCTCCATCACCGGCGCTGACGCCGTCTGCATCACCGGAGGTGTCGCCCGATCTGTCGGCGGGAACGCCGGGGCTCGTTACCGGCCAACTCGTGTACGACTCGACCAGCGGCGACTTTCAGGAGAGCGTCGAAGTAGCCGGCGGGCTACAAGAACGAGTTCGGGTGCGAACCGCGAGCTCCGAGATGAGTGATGCGCGTCTGAGCGGAACGGTGACGGTCACCGACAACGCTGACCGCTTCATCGAGGGCACAGACGCATTCCTTGGGGACATCCTGTGGGGGACGATCGTCATCGAGAACGATCAGGGCATGTGGACGGGGTCGCTGACCGGCACGTCGGACCTCTCAGCCGACGGCCGCGGCGTCACCTATATCCAACTGGTCGGCGCAGATGCGTACGAGGGGCTTTCCGCGGTCCTCTTCGAGCGGGAGGAGGGGGTGGCGCCCGACTTCGAGTGGGACTGGAACGGCATCATCTTCTCTGGCAACCTGCCGCCCGATCGTTAAGGGCGACACCGGCCAGCGACGCGGCAACAACGGCACATGCGGGGCAGGATGGCGCGATGCCTGCGGAGCTGGGCGCGGGCCCCTGCCCCCGGTCGACCTGGGATACGGCCAACAGGTAGAGGGGCGATTCGATGCGGCTGGTGGGTTCGGCGGTATCGGGAGTCGGTGTCGTTCTGCTGGCGGTGTGTGGATTCCCAGCACTGGGGCTCGGGGTCTCTTGCAGGTTGGGCTCGCGAGCCAGCTCGGTGTACCGCGAATAAGCTCCTGTGAGAAGGCTTCGCCTATACTCGCCCTCCGGCCGACATAGCTCAGCGGTAGAGCAGCTGTTTCGTAAACAGCAGGTCCTCGGTTCAAATCCGAGTGTCGGCTCCACTCCCCCGTTCGTGCTCAGGGAAGAGCAGCTGTCTGGAGTTAGCACGGTCTGTGAGGCGGACGAAGACCTGCTAACTGGACAGATCCCTACCTTCGGCAGGGCCGCCCAAGCACGAGCATGTCTGCCGGCGAGGCGAGACGCCAGCCTCAGAGCCCACGAGGACCTGCTGTCTTCCACATAGCAGGTCCCCCAAATCGTGCTCAATCCTTCGAGCGGCCGATGAAGCCTCGATCCATGTCGGAGGATCCGAGCTGGCGGTGCGCGCCGCGAGCTTCCGCGCGAGGAGGCGATCGACTTCTTCGAGCGCGTCCAGCCCGCCTAACGCAGCGGCGCTGCCCCTTCGGTGGCGGGTGTTCGTTCAAATGTTTCTGCGAACCGTGGCGGCCGACGTCGCTCGCGATCCGGCTCGCGCTGCAACGCACCGCCCGGTCTTCGAGCTGACATTGCGCGAGCCAGTCGTCGGCTGACCGGGCGTTGCGGACGGCGCTCGAGGTCTCGCCGGCACGGGTACACTACCGGGCCCTCGAGGAGCCGGCCGTGGCCAACGAACGCACCTATCCAGCCCTCCCGTGTCGCGACGTCGATGAGTCGGTCGCGTTCTACGAGTCGATCGGCTTCAAGCGCACGTTTCGCCAGGTTCGCCCGTACCCGTATGGGGTCGTCGCGCGGGAGGACCTGCACATCCATCTCTTCGGGATGGACGGGTTCGAGCCGGCCAATTCGTACGGCACGGCGATCGTGGTCGTGCCGGATCCGGATGCCCTCTACCAGGACTTTGCGGCGGGCTTGCGCAAGGCTCGCGGCAAGCTCCCGGTCACCGGGATCCCCCGGATCACCCGCCCGCGCAAGAAGTACGGCACCGTCCGCGGCTTCAGCGTGGTCGACCCGGGCGGGAATTGGCTGCGGATCTCGAAGCTTGGCGAGAGCGAGGAGACGGATTCGGCCGAGAAGGCGACCGGCCTGGCGCAGATCTTCTACGTCGCGACGCGCCTGGGCGATTCCCGTGGCGATGAGCCGCTGGCGCTGAAAACGCTCGAGAGCGGCCTGACCCGCTTCGGCCCGAGCGCCAGCCCGGCCGACCTCGCGCGCGCGTACCTCTACCGCGCGGAGCTGGCGGCACGCACGAACGATCTGGCCTTGGCGAGGTCCTCGCTCGAGGCCGCGCAGTCAGTCGCGCTCAGCTCGGACGAGCGAACTGCCCTCGCCGAGGAGTTCTCCGACGTCGCCGAGCTGGTCGATTCCGAGCGTCCTCTTGACTGAGGGGTCCATTCACGGGTTCGATCAGGTGAAACCGCCAGGAACTCCGACGATCAGTGGGCAGGCAATCCCGTCTGCGCCCTCTCGCCGGCTCGGCAGACGAGAAGCCGAAGGCGCGCTCGAAAGCGGGCCGTTGCGCGGATGAATTCACTGGGGCCCGAGAGGTAGGAAGAGGCTGTTCATCGCGAATACCTCGGAGGCAATGCGAGGGCACAAATCAACGATGCGCCCAACGCAGACCGCCTCGACTTCCTGTTCGAATTCTGCTGGCCGGAGTGCTTCCGCGACGCGCACTGGATGGACCCACAGAACCCGGAGCTGGGCTCGGGCGTCTGGACGGCTGGCCGCCCGTTCCACGTCCGCGAAGGGTTCATCAACAACGGGGCGGAGCCGCTCGGAGAGGGCTTCGATGTCGTCCTGTACGTCACGCGCATGAACGGCTCGCAGGAGGCCACCTACCGCTACACATCCGACTATGTCGTGCGGGGTACCAGCGAGCGGTGCGGTCCCACCTACGAGACCCAGACCGGACCGGCGACCTGCGAGTGGTTCGTCCACGACTTCCCCAAGGGACTCCCCGAAGGGCGCTTTGCCATCTGGGCGGCCTGGGAAGCACCGTGCCAGGCGTGGATCGACCTGGCATTGACGGACGCATGCGAAGACCCCGACGAGGTGATCTCGCTGTTCTCGTCCGGCTTCGATGCGCCGTACACCGGGTCAGGACCGAGCTTCACCGAGGTCGAGGGACCGTTCACCGACCCGCCCGGGGCAGGCGCCCAGTAGGGCTGGCGGAGTCGTTGCGCCAGCGGCAGCTTCTACCCTTTGGCGCCGGCGCATGCCAGCTCGCCCGCTCAACACTCTGCTAGGAGATCTTGCGCCGGTAGGTGCGCATCGCGAGGAGGTACGCGACGACGAGGATGCCGACACACCAGGCGAGGGCGATCCAGATGTCGGTGCCGACCGGCTGCTGTGTGAACAGGTCACGGATCGCGTTGACGATCGACGTCACCGGCTGGTTCTCGGCGAAGGCGCGCACCGGGCCGGGCATGGTATCGGTGGGCACGAATGCCGAGCTGATGAACGGCAGGAAGATGAGCGGATAGGCGAACGCGCTCGCGCCGTCCACGGACTTCGCGGTCAAACCGACGATGACAGCGAGCCACGTCAACGCCAGGGTGAACAGGATCAGGATGCCGGCGACCGCGAGCCATGCCTCCACCCCCGCAGGTGAGCGGAAGCCCATGAGGACCGCGACGAGCACGACGACGACGACCGAGACGAAAATGGCGACAAGCGACGTCAGCACGTGCGCCCACAGCACGCCCGACCGTGCGATCGGCATCGACTGGAATCGCTCGAAGATGCCGCTATGCACGTCACCGAAGAGCCGAAAGGCGGTGTAGGAGATGCCCGAAGCAATCGTGATGAGCAGGATGCCGGGCAGCAGGTAGCTCACGTACGAATCCGACCCGGAGTTGATCGCGCCGCCGAACACGTAGACGAACAGCAGCATCATGGCGATCGGCGTGATCACGGTCGTGATGATGGTGTCCGGGCTGCGCGTGATGTGGCGCAGGGATCGTCCCAGCAGGACGGCGGTGTCGCCGAAGAAGTGCGTGGTCATCGTTGTTCCCTACCTGTCCTTGGCGTCATTGCTGTCCGCGCCGTCGCTGCTGCCCGGCCGCTGTCGCCGACGATGGCGAGGAAGATGTCCTCGAGCGTCGGCTGCTTCTCGACGTATTCGACCTTGGCGGGCGGGAGCAGCTGCCTTGAGCTCAGTGAGGGTGCCGTTCACGACGATCCGACCCTCGTGAAGAATCGCGATCCGGTCGGCGAGTTGTTCGGCCTCGTCGAGATGCTGCGTCGTGAGCAGCACGGTCGTGCCGCGCCCGGCGAGCTCCTTGACGGCCTGCCACACCTCGATGCGGCCCTGGGGGTCGAGCCCGGTCGTCGGCTCGTCGAGGAAGATGACCGGTGGATTCCCGATGAGGCTCATGGCGATGTCGAGGCGGCGGCGCATGCCACCCGAATACGTCGACACCCTCCGCGACGCCGCGTCGGTCAGCGAGAAGCGAGCGAGCAGGTCGTCCGCGATCCTCCCCGGGTCCTTGAGGTGTCGCAACCGGGCGACCAGCACGAGGTTCTCCCGCCCAGTGAGGATCTCGTCGACGGCGGCGAACTGTCCGGTGAGACTGAAGGACTCCCGGACGTTCGCAGCCTGCGTGGCGACATCGAAGCCGTTGACGATGGCGGTCCCCGCGTCGGCCCTGAGCAGCGTGGACAAGATCCGTACGACCGTGGTCTTGCCTGCCCCGTTCGAGCCGAGCAGGGCGAAGATGCTGCCCCGCGCCACGTCGAAGTCGACGCCGCGCAGCACCTGCAGCTCCTTGTACGACTTCTCCAGGCCCTGCACATGGACGGCGGGCCCCTGGACCTGCGCGATCGTCATCGGTTCTCCTTCTTGCGGCCTGAACGCCGCGATCTGGTCGGAGAGGCGGCCGCGAGTTCTGTTATCACCGTATGCATACGGCGTATACTCGATGCCCGCAGTCTAGGTATGCGGCGTATACTTGTCAAGCGATGAAGCACGACGAACGCCACAGAGCATTTGCAGGCGCGAGGACGGCCCGGCCTGACCCGTGAGGCCGTCGTGGCCCGGGCCCTCGAGATCGGCACCGCCGAAGGCCTCGAGGCGGTCAGCCTGCGGCGCCTCGCGCGGGAGTTCGGGGTCACGTCGATGGCCCTCTACCGCCACGTTCGCGACAAGCAGGACCTCGTCAACGCCATGACCGAGGCGGTCCTGGAAGGAATCGACGCCACCGTCGGGTTCCGACCCGGGATGACGTGGACCGAACGGCTGCGCCTGGGGATCGACAACTACAAGGAGCAGCTCGACGCGCGTCCGCTTGCCCTTCCCCTCAGCATCGCCTACAGCGGCGAGGGCACCCCGGCCATCTGGAAGGTGCTCGAGGACTTCCTGGCCATCCTGCTCGACGCGGGGTTTGGGCGACGCGAGGCGATCGTCCAGATCCGCATGCTCTCGGGCCTCCTCGCGGGGTACCTGCTGCTCCTCCGGCAGGGCGCGCCCCTGCCGCCCGACGCCCACCAGATCGACCTGATGCGACGGGGGTTCGCGCTCGCCCAGCTGAGCCTGCCGCGCGACGAGTTCCCGAACCTGATCGAAAGCGCGGAGGACACGGCCGAGGTCTGGCTCAGCGACCCGGACCGCTGGTGGCGGAACACGGTCGACCTGATCACGTTCGGCTTGGAGCGAATGCTCGAACGCAGCCGCGACGGTTCACCGACGCAGGAAGCCTCCTTGTAACTCAGCTCAAGGTCCTCGCCCTCGCATTCGACGGCGCGCCGGGTCCTTGTTTGCTTCCCGATCGAACGCTCTCGCGTCCGCTCGCCGTGGTGATAGAGGCCCACGCCGGCAACCCCGGCATTCCTGCACCCTGACGGCGCGGTCGGTCAGCGCGCGAAGAGGCTGACGAGCTTGTCGAATGTCTGCTCCAGCCCGGCACTCGAGCCGGCCGCAGCCTCGGCGGTCTCGTAGCCGGCCTCGGTGAGCGTCATCTCGGTCCGTCCGTCAGGCTGCGCCCGGAACGTCACGACGTGTGGCACCTCGCGCGGCACGCCGGGCGGGATGCCGAATGCCTGCGGATCCTTCACCTGCCGGTCCTCGTCGACGAACCGAAGGACGAACTCGAGTCGCTCGTTCGGCACGACGCGGCCGTACGTCCACGTGTTGTAGATCGTGAAGCCGGGCGCGGCCATCGAGACGAGCGACTCGCCGCCCTCACGGACGTCCATCTCGGCGACGGGTACGGTGAAGCCCGTCGGGCCCCACCACTGTTTGATGAGCTCGGGTTCTACCCAGGCGCGCCAAACCTCCTTGACCGGTGCATCTAGGATGCCGAGTCCCGACGACCTGATGGGTCGGCGGTTGGGTCATCTGTCCCGACATGGTCGATCTCCTGTAGCGTCGGCTGTGCACCCCAATTAGACCGCGGTCCGGACGATGCATCATCGGTCGCTAGGTCCGTGGTCGGGTCAGACCTTTCCGGCCGAGGAACCATCGTTCGATCTCGGTGGGCCGCCAGTGAGGAGGCACGCCGTATGCCGCATCCTCTCGGTCGCGACCGAGCCGTGCGAGTAGATCGGCCCTTATGGCACGAAGCGCGTGGTAACGCGTCAAGGTTGAGCTCATCGACGAGCGCGCTGACCTCCCTCTAGGAAAGGAGCACGAGCCATGTCACTCGCCCGCGTCCAATTCTTCTCCATATCGCTCGACGGTTTCGGCACTGGCGAAGGTCTGAGCCTCGAGGCACCATTCGGCCACGCCGGCGAACGGCTGCACGAATGGATGTTCGAGACCCGGTGGTGGCGCCAGAGGGTCGGCGAGCCCGGCGGCAGCGGCGGCCTCGACGACGCCTTCCTGCGGTTGCACGACCAAGGGATCGGCGCCGAGATCATGGGTGCCGGCAAGTTCGGCCCGCCCGGATGGCACGAGGACCCGGAATGGAAGGGCTGGTGGGGTCCCAACCCGCCGTTCCACACACCGACGTTCGTCCTCACCCATCACCCGCGCCCGCCGATCGAGATGGAGGGCGGCACGACATTCCACTTCATCGACGCTTCGCCTGCCGACGCGCTCGAGACCGCCCGCGAGGCTGCGGGCGGCCAGGACGTCCGCATCGGCGGGGGTGCCACCATGATTCGCGAGTTCGTTGCTGCACGGCTCATCGACCACTTGCACGTCGCGGTGGTCCCGATCCTGCTCGGCCGCGGCGAACGCCTCTGGGACGGCCTGGAGGGTCTCGAGAAGGACTACGAGATCGAGGCCACCTCCTCGCCCAGCGGAGTGACCCATGTGACGTTCACCCGCGCGGGTGTCTGAACCCGCCTTGGTCGAGAACCCCGATCTGTGTGCTCCCCGCTTGACCTCGAGTCGGTAGCAAGCTATCGTCTTTAGTGATCCAGTAGCAAGCTAAGGAACACGTGCCATGACGACGACCACCCCCGCTCGGGCGCCCCGCTTCGGTGGGATCCTGTGGACCCTGGCTCGGAAGACCAGCGCGATCGGCCTGCCCGTGGCGGGCAAGCGCTGGAACCCACTCTTCGGCCGGGTGCTGCACCGCGGCCGCCGCACCGGCCGGCCGTACGAAGCGCCGGTTGCGGTTCGGCGATCCAATGCCGGCTTCGTCGTTGCGCTGGCCTTCGGACCCCAGGTCGACTGGCATCGCAATCTCCTCGCAGCCGGCGGTGGCGCGATTCGGTGGCGAGGTCGTGACTACCCTGTCAGCGCGCCCCGCGCCATCGACGCCCAAGGCGCCCGGGCGACCTTCAATCCCGTGCAACGGTTGTTCCTGCGGCTGGGTGGCATCGATGGCTACGTCGTGCTCCCGGACAAGCCAACGGGTTCGTGACGGGTCGGTCGGTCTCGGTCGTGGTGTCCTCGTCCCCGAGGGACCCGGACACCGGCCAGTCGTTCGTGGTCGCGGAGAGCCTGGGCTACCTCGTCAACCGGGCCGCGCGGATGATGGCTGGCTCGCTGGCCGAACGGCTTCGACCGTCGGGCGTGGGAATCGGCCAGTGGGCGCTGCTCCTGTTCCTGTGGGCACGGGACGGGATGAGCCAGGCGGAACTTGCTCGCGTCGCGGCGATCGAAGGGCCGACGGTCGTCCGGACGATCGATCGGATGGTTCGTGACGGCCTGGTCACCCGGTCATCGGACCCTCGCGACGCTCGGTTGAGCCGGATCCACCTCACCGACCGCGGTCGGCAGCTGCGTGAGGAGCTGGTTCCGCACGCGATCGCCGTGAACGAGGACGTTCTGGGGCGGCTGACCGTCGGCGAGGGCCGAACCCTCCGCCGGTTGCTGGCCAAGCTCATCGCCCCGCCCCCCGGATCGGCCTGATCGCATCCCGAGATCCTTCGAGCAGAAGTCCGTCGTCGGCCGCCGTTCCGTCATGCTAGTGACCTGATGCGGACGTTCCATTTGTTGGTCGCGAACACGCTCGTCGCCAACGTCACGAACAACTTCCTGTGGTTCGCGCTGACATTCTGGGTCTACCTCGAGACCCTGTCGGTCCTCGCCACTGCGATCATCGGCGGCGGCTACATGCTTCTCGTCGCCGTGTCCGGGATGTTCTTCGGGACCTTCGTGGACCGGCATCGGCGCCGGACGTCGATGCTGCTATCGAGCGTGATCTCGCTCGTGACCTTCTCGATGGCCGGGTTGATCTATCTCATCGCGCCAGGTTCGGCGCTGCGGGATCTGGGCCATCCGGCCTTCTGGGCGTTCATCGTCCTGGTGCTCGCAGGCGCCATCGCCGGCAACCTCCGCCTCGTCGCCCTGTCGACCACCGTGACCCTGCTCGTTCCCGAGGACCAGCGTGACCGTGCGAACGGCCTGGTGGGTACGGCGAACGGCGTGGGATTCGCGATCACCTCGGTGTTCAGCGGCCTCGCCATCGGCCTCCTCGGGATGGGACCGAGCCTGGCCATCGCCGTCGTGCTCACGGCTCTCGCCGCCGTCCATCTCCTGACGATCCGGATCGACGAGGAGGCGCCCGAGCCGAGCGCCGACGCTCCCCGGTTGATCGACATCGCCGGCGCGATCCACGCAGTCATGCTCGTCCCGGGGCTGATCGCGCTCCTGCTGTTTTCAACGTTCAACAATTTCCTGGGCGGCGCGTTCATGGCGCTGATGGACCCGTACGGGCTCACCCTGATGTCGGTCGAGGCATGGGGGATCCTGATCGCGTTCACGAGCCTCGGATTCATCGTCGGAGGGATCGCGGTCGCGCGGCGCGGCCTGGGTGTCAATCCGGTGCGGACGCTGCTTGCTGGCAAATGTCGTCATGTGGGTCGTGACGATCTTCTTCCCGATCCGCTCCGAGATCCTGCCGCTCGCGATCGGATTCTTCATCTACCTGGTCCTCGCCCCGGTGGCGGAGGCTTCGGAGCAGACGATCATCCAGAAGGTCGTGCCGTTCCGGGAGCAGGGTCGGGTTTTCGGGTTCGCGCAGAGCCTTGAAACGGCTGCATCGCCGATCACGGCGTTCCTCATCGGGCCGATCGCCCAGTTCTGGGTGATCCCATCGATGACCGACGGGGCGCTTGCCGAGACCATCGGATCGTGGTTCGGCACCGGACCCGCCCGGGGGATGGCGCTGATCTTCATCGTCGTGGGCGTCATCGGGCTGCTTGTGACGCTACTGGCGCTGCGATCCGGCCCGTACCGGAGGCTCTCGAGCCGGTACGCCGCAGCCGCGAGTGATACCGGCCGGCAGATCGAGGTCGAGGCGCCCGCGGCCTGAACGACGCTCGGCCCTGGCGATCAGGCCGGGACGACGGCGATCGCGTCCATCTCGACGAGGAAGTCGGGGTGGGCGAGACCCTTGACCACCGCTGCCGTGATGACCGGCGGATCCAGTGGCGTGCCCCACACTCGCTGGAACGCCGCGTAGCCGGATGCGAAATCCTGGCCGTCGACGATGAAGACGTTCCACTTGACGACGTGCTCGGGGCTGGCGCCGGCAGCCTTGAGGGCCGTGCGCAGGTTGCGGAGGACCTGCTCGGTCTGTGCCACGATGTCGCCGATGCCGACGATCTGGCCGTCGGCGTCGACCGCATCCTGACCGCCGATGTAGATCGTCCGGACCGTCCCTGAGACGACGGCGACATTGCTGAATGCGGGGTTCCGCGACAGACCCTCGGGACGCAAGAACTCCACGCGGCCGTCGGAGCTCGTGGGGGCATTCCTGTTCATGATTCGGACTCCTTCCTGCGACGGCGATGGGCCGCCACCTTCGCGCGATTGCCGCAGCGATCCATCGAGCACCAGCGCCGGTGCCCGGGCCGCGAGGTGTCGAGGAACAAGAGCGCGCAACGAGCGCCCTCACACCGCTTCAGGCGTGCGATGAGCGGGCCTCCGAAGACATCGATGGCATCTCGGGCGACCGTCGACATGACGGCCGCGGCGCTTTGCTTCGCGGCCCAGGTACGCGCCGGCCCGGGCGTCACGCGTGGAACCAGGCTCGGCTGCCTGGCGAACTCGTTGAGGACGTCGAGGTCCGCTTTCGCGACGGGCCGGCGGTCGACGACCGCGTTGGCGACGTTCCAGACCGCGGCCTGCAGCAAAAGGGCAGGCTCCAGGTCATCCGCCGTGGCCCGGACCCCATGCGCTTCGATGACATCCGCGGCCCAGCGGTCGAGGTCGGACGGCGCCTTCAGCGTCTGAAAGATCGCCAGCGGTCCGTCGCGCGTCCCCGGCCCGGTTACCGCGAAGGCGAGCGCAAGACTGCCGGGCTCAAAGGTGAATGTCTGCCCGTCCGGGTGGTGCAGCTCCATGCTGCCGACCGAGTGCATCTAACCAGTATAACCGGTTACGGACGCTGGACCGACTGGGACTCGCTAGGAACCCGCGTCCGGATCTGGCGCGTAGAAGGCGTTCGTGTTCGCGACACCACGCGCGGCTGTCGCCGGATCGGCGCCAGCGGCACGGTTTGCTTCGCCCCACGCTTCGCTGCTCTGCGTCGCGAACTCGCGTCCCTCCGCGGAGAGCTGCCAGGCCATCGGATCACCCACCGAGTCGCCGCGAAGATGGAGCGTAAGCCCCAGCAACCCCTGGTCCCAGCCCACGCCGACGGCGCCGGGGCCGTACTCCGCCCATGGTTCCTCGGGCACGACCGCGGTGTGGAGGAGTTCGAACCGTGTGCGCGCGCCGTCGACGGTCGACAGCCGGACCTCGACGTCGGACACGTCGGCGTCGGTGGCCGTCTCACCGTACGCCCACGTGACCTTCAGCCGATCCGGCCGCTCGCAGGCGACGATCTCGCCCCCGGCGTTGCCCTCGAATTGGTATCGACCACCGAGGCGCAAGTCGCCGCTGACCGGCAGGAACCAGCGGCTGATCCGTTCGGGGCTCGTCAGCGCGTCCCAGACGTCGTCGATCGGCGCGTCGTACTCGCGCTGCAGGCGGATGGTGCGGCCGACGCCGGCTCGGGTCTGTCCCTCGCGCACCTCGCGCTGGGCGGCTTCGATCTCACGGACGATGTCGATCATCGGGTGGGCTCTCCTTCGGGGTCGGCGGTGGTTGCGGCACGGAGTCGGCGCTCGCGCTTCCCGCGCGCGAGCTCGGTCGCGAGCGAGTCGAGGCGCTGGTCCCAGAACTGTCGGAACTGGTCGATCCAGTGGTCGACCTCACGGAGCGGCGCAGCGTCGACGGCGTAGAGCCGGCGTGTGCCATCGGGCTGCACCGTCGCGAACCCGCTCTCGCGGAGGACCTTGAGGTGCTGCGACACGGCCGGTTGCGAGATCCCGAACTCCGCCTGTACGACGGTCGTGATCGCCCCCGAGGTGAGCTCGCCATCGGCGAGCAGTTCGAGGATCCGGCGACGGACGGGGTCTCCGAGGACGTCGAATGCGTGCACGGCCGACACAATACAAGGGATGACTTATATAAGTCAAGCCTGCGCTTCTGGGATTCCCCGTCGACGTCGTCCGGCTTTTGGTCGGGTCGGGCAGTTTCGGATGCGCCCCTTCGTCACCGGCCACCGGCCTTCGGTATCCTCGCGTCGTGGGCGTCCATCGACTCGATCTCGCCGAAGCGCGACGCATCGCCATTCGCGCCCAGGTGCTGGACGCCCCGCGACCGGCTGACCTGTTGACGGTCGTCCGACAGCTGACGCTCCTGCAGATCGACCCGACGGCCGCGGTCGCGCCGAACGCGGACCTGGTCGCCTGGAGCCGCCTCGGCTCGTCGTACCAGCCTGCCCAGCTGCAGCACGCACTCGAGGACGATCGGACGCTCTTCGAATTCAACGCGACGGTGCGGCCCATGAGCGATCTTGGGCTCTACCTCGCGGACATGGCCACGTCGCCGACCCGCGAGATGCCCCGCGAGTGGCTGCGCCAGAACGACCGGTTCCGTCGCGACATCCTCGACCGGCTCGGCATCTCCGGGCCCCTCCTGTCCCGCGACATCCCGGACACCAGCCTCGTGCCGTGGCCGTCGACCGGCTGGACCAACGACCGGAACGTGACGCAGATGCTGGAGTTCCTTTCGGCGCGCGGCGAGGTCGCCATCGCGGGTCGCCGTGGGCGGCAGCGCGTGTGGGATCTGGCCGAGCGGGTGTACCCGGCCGATACACCTGTCATCCCGGCTGACGATGCACGCCGGGAAAGGAACGAGCGACGCCTGCGGGCGCTGGGCATCGCACGGGAGAAGACGACGGCGGTGCCCATCGAACCGTGGGATGTCGGCGACGCGGGCGAGCCCGCGATCGTCCAAGGCGTCCCCGGCACGTGGCGTGTCGACCCCGAGTCACTCGGCAAGCCGTTCGAGGGCCGCACGGCGCTGTTGTCGCCGTTCGATCGCCTCATCCACGATCGCGGCCGCGCGCTCGAGCTGTTCGACTTCGAGTATGTCCTGGAGATGTACAAGCCGAAGGCCCAGCGACGCTGGGGCTACTTCGCGCTGCCGATCCTCCACGGCGACCGACTCGTGGGCAAGGTGGATGCCACGGCCGACCGCAAGGCATCGAAGCTCCGCGTGGACGCGATCCACGAGGACGTCCGGTTCACCCGTGCCATCCGCGCCGCCGTCGACGCGGAACTCGAAGCGTTGGCGTCGTGGCTGGGCCTGGACTCTGTCGAGCGGCCGACCTAGCCGACCGCTACTCGCCGGCGCCGTCCATGACGACCCCGCTCGAATCAGTCTCCCGCCCCTGATCAGACTGCGATCGCCACGACCGCCGCTCGCGCGCCGACGGCGGGCGGTCCAGCGCGGTCGTTGCAGGATCGAGCTCTCGGAACGGCGCGGACAGCAACAGCTTACGGAGGAGTCCCGCGAGCTGTTGCTGCTCGTCTTCGTCCAGAGCGCCCAAGAGGCGGCGCTCATTCTCGAGATGATCGACGACAGACGTGTCGACGAGCTCGAGGCCGCGATCGGTCAGCGCGACCAGTCGCCCGCGGCGGTCGGCGGGGTCCGGCAGGCGCTCGACGAGACCCATCGCTTCGAGGCGGTCGAGCCGGTTGGTCATGGCTCCGGAGGACAGGATCACCGAGTTGAACAGGGCGGTCGGGTTCATCCGGTACGGCGGACCCGCGCGTCGCAGCGCCGCGAGGACCAGCCATTCACCGAACGAGACGCCGTATGGGGCGAAGGTCCGGGCGAAGCTCGCCGACTGAAGCAGGCCCAGCCGCGTGATCCGCTGGAGGGTATGGGTGGGCGTGACGTCCAGGTCCGGTAGCACCCGATTCCACTGGGACACGATCCGGTCGATCTCATCCATGTCGTGATATTACTCGACATCGAGAGTCTTGACATGATGTCTTGTGATGGACTATCTTGATGTCGAACTACTCGCCAGAGGTGCCCCATCAAATGACTGACCGATCTCGACCTTCCCCGTCGATGACCGTCGCCGCCACGGAGCTGTCAGAGTCCCTCGACATTCGGCTGATCGTGGCGGGCCGGCTCGCGCCTACCGGCGTCCCGCTCCGTCGCGAACGGGCGGAGCTCGCAGCTGTCCTCCGCCCTGCGGTTCGATCCGTTGCGTCTCCCGCCACCGATCCCGAACGGAACGTTCGATGATCGAGAAGCGACCGCTCGGGACGACGAATCTCAACATCTCAACCGTTGGCTTCGGCGCCTGGGCCATCGGCGGCGGCGACTGGGCATACGGTTGGGGGCCGCAAGACGACGCGACGTCAGTCGCCGCGATCCGCCACGCCGTCAGTCTCGGCATCAACTGGATCGACACCGCGGCGATCTACGGTCTCGGCCACTCCGAGGAGGTCGTCGGACGGGCCCTTCGGGAGATCCCGCTGGACGACCGCCCGTACGTCTTCACGAAAGGCGGCATGGTCCCCGACCGAAGCCGCCCGTTCGACGAGCCTGCGCGGAATCTGCAGCCTGCGAGCATCCGCCAGGAGGTCGAGGCGTCGCTGACGCGCCTCGGGGTCGACCGGATCGACCTCTACCAGTTCCACTGGCCCGACGAAACCGGGACCCCGGTGGAGGATTCCTGGGCCGAGATGGGCCGTCTCGTCGACGAGGGCAAGATCCGCTTTGCCGGCGTCTGCAACTTCGACGTCGGGCTGCTCGGGCGCGCAGAGGCCGTTCGGCATGTGGACTCCCTCCAGCCACCGTTCTCGCTGATCCGGCGTGACTCGGGCGCCGACGTCATCCCGTGGGCGGCCGAGCACGGAACCGGCGTCATCGTGTACAGCCCGATGCAGTCGGGGATCCTGACGGACAGCTTCTCAGCCGAGCGCGTCGCCGCCATGGCACCGACCGACTGGCGTCGAGAGGCGCCGAACTTCAACCGGCCGGCGCTCAGCCGGAACTTGGGGCTGCGGGACGCGCTCCGGCCGATCGCCGCACGCCACGGTACGTCGGTTGCGGCCGTTGCGATCGGCTGGGCCCTCGCGTGGCCGGGGGTTACCGGCGCGATCGTCGGAGCTCGGAGTCCCGAGCAGGTCGACGGCTGGATCGACGGTGGTCGGATCCGGCTGACCGACGAGGAGTTGGCCGAGATCGCTGTCGCCGCCCGTCGCGCAGGCACGGGGCCGATCCATCCCCTCGTGGCGGTCGAGTAGATCACCTTACGACACGCCGACGTCGAGTCCGCTCAGGCCGTCCGGACGATGTGCAACCGGCCGCGGCGCTCGAAGCGGAAGCCGCTGCGTCCAGCGAAGTATTCGTCGACCGCGGCGCGGCAACCCGACCAGGTGTCGTAGTCGTCGATGACGAAGCGACCGCCGACCGACAGCCGCGGCGCGATCCGGGTCAGGCACGTCATCGTCGACGCATACCAGTCCCCATCGAGGTGGGCCAGCGCGACCGGCTCATCGAGCGCGATCGTGTCCTCGAACAGCCCCTGGATCAACTCGACGTTGTTGTCCGCGATCGGCAGGCCGTGCCGGTTGAACGACTCGGTCACCTCGGCCAGGAGGTCGTCGCGATACCCGTAGTAGGTCTCGCCCCCGATGCCCTTGGAGCTGCCCTTGACGATCGTTGCGTAGCGACGATGGACGTCCTCGCCGTCGTTCTCGCCGGGCGCCGGGATCATGCCGAAGACGTCGTACACCTTCATCCGACGAGCGGTCGACTTGGCCGCCGCCATCGTGATCGCCGAACCACCGAGGGCCGTTCCAGCTTCGATGATCAGGCCCTCGATCCCGTCGGCTTCGATGGCTTCGACCGTCGTGGCCAGCGTCCGCAGACCGGGCTCGCCCAGATAGCTGAGGTGCTCCTCCTGCACGGCACCGATCACGTGCTCGACCGCCGCCGCCAGCGGGGCGGTCACCGGGCCGCCCTCGATCGGGTTCCCGATCGAACCGCTCGGCGAGATGACGTCGGCGCCGGGGGTCGGCGGCAGCCCGGCCCGTGCGTGCAACCGCCCGGCGTACTCGCGCCAGACGCCCTGCGCGTAGGTCAGTTCGGGGTCCCACGGTTTGCCGAAGCTCGCCCAATGCATCAGGCCCGGGTCCTGCACGTCCTCGAGTCCGGGCAGCGCGTTCCAGCGCGGGTCGAGCACGCCCCGATCCGGCCCGGCATACGCCAGCATGATGTCCTGGTCGTGGAGCCCGAACCGCTCGACCCATGGCAGGTACGTGGTCGTGAAGTCGTCGCGACGCAGCCGATCCAGATCGAGCACGAGCACGCCGGCGTTGAGCGCCTTGGGTCCGTAGCCGTGAAGCCGGCCCATCCGACGCCGCAGTTCCGTGGCCGCCGCTTCCGGGACGCGTCGGGGTGCACGTTGCCACTCGCTGGCCTCGCTGACGGTGGAATCGCGCGCAGCGATCGGTCGCCCATCCAAGTCGGTGCTGGCGAGTCGACAGACGTCATCGAGCATCAGCGTGTCGACGTCGAGGTACACGACCCGATCGACGTCATCGAGCATGTGCGGGAGGATCAGCCGGTCGAGCGTGGAGATCGTGATCCGGGCGGGAAGCCGTTTGGGTCGGCCACCGGGACCGCCGTACGTGATCTGGTCACACGGCAGGAACGTGATCGGCAGCGACGGGAACGCCCCGGCCAACCACTCCTGGTACGCGTTCGTGAGTCCACGACCAAGGACCCAGAGGCGCAACGGCCCGGACGCATGCGCGACCATCGACTCGATCAGCACGGCCGCCGGTGACGTCACGTTCTGATCGAAGCACAACACGACGTCGGTCACGGTCGCGCGATCGACCGCGGCGTGCGGGCCGAACGCTCGGCGGCCCGCCCGGGTCGTCTCGACGGCCGCGGCGACGTCGACGGTCGTCGGTGGGTCGACGACAGGCTCCTCGAACCGAGCCCTGGCCTCCGCCACCCGATCTCGCGTGAGGTCGCGCCAGCGGGCGTACACCTCGCCCTCGTCCGCGCCGGCGAGCACCGTCGCGAATGTCCTCGCGATCAGATCCCGGATCCCCTGGCGCATCTCGGTCAGTCGCTCGTCACCGGGGCGCAGGCCGGTGAGTCCCGCGAAGCGCACATCGCCCGGACTGCCGTTGATGAACTCCACCGGCACGCCGAGGGCCGTGAGCGGAAGATAGGCGTGCAGTCGGCCGGTGACCGCCCGATCGAGCTCGCGCTGATAGCCGGACAGGACGTCGCGCGCGGTGCGGAGGCCGTCGGTCAGCGACATGTAGCGGTAGTCGTCGGACTGGTGGTTGTAGAGGCGGACGTCCCGCGCGCCGCTGCCGGCCGCCTTGGCCGCGCGATCGATGACGCCGACCGCTCCCTTGCCGCGGTACACCGTCTCGCGGGGCGGGAAGAGCGCATCGACCGTCGTGGTCAGGCAGCCCGTGAAGAACGCGTCGATGCCGGCACTCAGCAGCAGGAAGACCGTGTTCCAGTCCCGGCAGCCGACCGGTCCGTACCGGCGAAGGTATGCCTGCGCCTCGTCGGTCAGCATCTCGAGGCGGTTGACATGGAAGGAGATGAACAGCGGACGGATGTTGGGGTGGTAGGGGAAGTCGTAGCGCAGATCGAAGAGCGGATGCATGTGCCAGCCGAAGGCGACCATCCACGTCCCCTCGGGGATGTCGCGGGCGCTGCTGAAGTCCCGATCGACCGCGACCAGGTGCACCGAACCGCCCACAGCCGGCACACGAAGCTCGGGCTGGACGCGGTCCTGCCATTCGGTCGCCAACGCCCCGAGGCCGTCGTCGCCGGAGAACGCCACGTCGGTCAGCCGGACCAGATTGCCGACGAGGGACAGCGTCTGGATGTAGTCGCCGAGGTTGCCCGATGTCAGGACATGATCCGGCGACTGGTAATCCAGGACGGCGACCGGGACCGACCCCGGGGGGATCGACGGCGGTCGACGGTCGAGCCAGCCCTCGATGAGGGTCCACGAATAGCGCCGCCGATCATCGAGGTCGACGGTCGATCGGCGATGTAGCTCTGCCACCAACGCTGCCGCTCGCTCGCGCTCCCCGAAGGCGATGAAACGACCCGCGAGATCGACGACGACGCGGGCGTCCATGGCCTCGTTCGGGACGGCGATGGCGAGCGCCCGTTCGCGAGCCGCCGTCGTCCCGGCGGCGAGCGCCCCGTCGACCGCCTCGACCGGGATGTGCGTCGCGAGCGCCTCATCGTCGAGGTCGCGGATGACGTTCCACACGCGGTCGAACTGGCGGCGCCGGTGCAGCCACACCGCATGGCCCATGGCCGACGCCGTCGCGCCCCCGGGCAGCCGGACCGCGCCCTCCGCCGTCGCCCAGGCCGCGCTCCATTCCTGGGCATCGGTCAGCGCGGCCACGCTTCGGCAGACCGCCCGCTCCAGCGGCTCTCCCCTTGCGATCGCCTCCGCGAACGTCGCTTCCGCCGACTGGCGGCGTGCCTGCCTGACGGCTTCGGGTGCCTTGGCCGGGTCCAGGGACGGCGAACCGGCGGCCGCAGAGCCGAGCACGGCACTGGCGAGGCGCGACCACTCGCCGACGAACCATGAGTCCGGCCGCTTGACCCCGACCGCTGCCGTCGGCGCCGTTCCGGCGGTTCGTGTCGCCGCATCCCTGGAGGCTGACCGATGCGTCCTGCGGCGCAGCTCCGCGGCCGCTCGCCGGGGCACGCGACGTAGAGCATCACCCCTGGTCTCGGGTCGGCGGAGGTCGGCGACCAGGCGGCGGATCGAGGCGATCCGGTTGGCGGTCACCGGCCGGGTCCCGATCGTGTGGCTCGAGCTGCAGGACCCTTTACGCCGCGTCCCGACGGATGGTGCACTGGCCACCTCTGACTTCGCTACGGCGTTCCACGGCGCCGCGGACGAGTGTAGTCGGCATCACCGGAATGACGGGAGGCGATGCCGCCCCGGCCCGTCGCCCCCGATGCGCCGGAGCGGATCGCGGGGGTACCATCGAGGCCGCACGAGGTGGGTCGCATGAACGTCGAAGGGATCCTGCACGCGAAGGGGGCGGCGGTCGTCACGATCGGGCCCGACGCGACGATCGAGACCCTCGTCCTGGGTCTTCGCAACGAGCGGATCGGCGCGATGGTCGTGAGCGAGGATGGCCGGTCTGTCCTCGGGATCATCTCCGAACGCGACGTCGTCCGTGGCCTCGCGGAACGCGGCCCGCGCATCATGGACGCGCCGGTCGCCGAGTTGATGACGCAACCTGTCGTCACGTGCACGCCCCAGGACTCGGTGAAGCAGGTGATGGCCGAGATGACCAGGCGCCGGGTCCGCCATCTTCCGGTCGTCGCGGACGGCGTCCTCAGCGGGATCGTCAGCATCGGCGACGTAGTGAAGAACCGTCTCGAGGAGATGGAGACGGAGACGAACGTCCTGCGCGAGGCCTACATCGGGCGGAAGTGAGCGTCGCGGCGTTCATGCCGGGCCCCGAGCACATCGAGCCCGTCGTACGTCATCATGGTCCGCACGACCGTCTCACCTGCCTCGTTGGCGCGCGTCTCGAGGCCGCACAGACCCACACGGGGTCCAGCTCGAAGTCGCGAAGAGGTTGCGCATGACCGCGTCGGACGGGATCGCCCTGGCAACGAACGGCCTCCAGAAACGCTATGGATCGCGAGTGGCGCTCGCGGGGCTCGACCTGTCCGTGCCGTCGGGGGTCGTGTATGGCTTTCTCGGGCCGAACGGCGCCGGCAAGACGACCACGATGCGGCTGCTGACCGGCCTGATCCACCCGGATGCGGGCACGATCGAGCTCCTCGGCCGGCCCTTCGGCCGGGGTGACCGGCAGCGGCTGTTCGACGTCGGGGCACTGATCGAATCGCCGTCCTTCTACCCGTACCTGTCGGGCCGCGAGAACCTGCGCTCGCTGGCGGCGACCGGGGCACCGACCCCCAAGAGCCGGATCGAGGAGCTGCTCGAGTTGGTCGGTCTGCGCGATCGGGCACGCGACAAGGTCCAGACCTACTCGCTCGGCATGAAGCAGCGGCTGGGCATCGCGGCCGCCCTGCTGAGCGACCCGCGCCTCCTGCTCCTCGACGAACCGTCGAACGGTCTCGACCCGGCCGGCATCGTCGCGATGCGGGCGACGCTGCAGCAACTCGCCTCGACGGGCAAGACCGTGTTCGTGTCCAGTCACGTCCTGGGTGAGGTCCAGCAGCTCGCGGACGTCATCGGGATCATCGCGGCGGGCCGCCTGGTGCGAGAGGGCCCGATCGACGAGCTCCTGCACGGCGAAGGCGAGGTCCGGGTCCGGGTGACCCGCGACCAGATCGAGCCAGCGAGGGTGGTCCTCGCGACCCTCGTCCCGGATGGGGACGTCACGAACGTCGCCGGCGAGGACGGTTGGTTGTCGGTCCGGATCGAACCGAGTCGGGCCGCCGACGTCAACCGGGTCCTGGCCGGCGCCGGGATCTACGCCTCCGGGCTCGAGACGGGCAGCGACCTCGAGTCGTTGTTCCTGGAGCTCACCGGAGGTGAGCCGACGGCGAGTCACGAGGGCACGTTCTTCGGTCTTGCCGGTTCGAATGTCGAAACAGATCGCCGCGACGGGGGAACCGGGCGATGAGGCTCTTCGTGGCCGGCCTGCGCAAGCTCGTGCGTCGCCCGGCGACCTATGTCACGTTCGGTCTGCTCGTCGGGCTGCTGGCGCTCATCCTCATCGCCGTCGGCGCCACGGCCGGACAGGAAACGGGCGGCGACGGCGCGCAGGCCCTCCTCCTGGTCACCTTCCCGGGCGCGTACACGCTGATCCTGTCCTTCATCCTCGGACTCGGCGGCCTGTTCGCGCTGATCTACGGTGCGGCGGTCGCCGGCTCGGAATGGACCTGGGGCACGCTCAAGTCGGCGGTCGCGCGCGGTGAGAGTCGGAGCCGCTACCAGCTCCTGTCGTTCGCGGCCATCGCGATCATGGTCGGCATCGGCCTGGTCGTGGCGTTCGTCGTCGGCGTCGGGGTCGCGCTCATCGGGGCCAATCTCGGCGGCGTCTCGACCGCCGGTCTGAGCGATGCGACGACCCTCGGGCAGATCCCGGAGCTGCTCAGTCGCGGCTGGCTCGCGCTCGTCGAAGCGAGCGCCCTCGGGTTTGCCATCGCGACGCTGGCTCGCAGTCAGCTCGCCGGGATCGGCGTCGGCATCGCCGTCTACTTCGGCGAAGGATTCGCCTCGATCTTCTTGCCCGATATCGTCAAGTACTTTCCCTTCGCCGCCGGCAATGCCGTCGTGGCGACGTCGGGCAGCGCCTTCGGTGGTGGGGGCGGCGCGACGCCCACGCAACTGGAACCCAACACAGCGCTCCTGGTCGTCGCGGCATGGCTGGTGGGGGCGATCGTCGTCGCGGCCCTCGTCACGGAGCGAGCCGAGATCTCCGGCTGACGGCGCGCAGCCGGGTCAACCGGCGCTCGGGCCCGTGTCGCGGCAAGTCGATATGGGCCGTCGCCGTCACCCCTCGGGGGCAGGCTCCCTGACGGTGACGACGAGCTTGCCGCGGGTTCCCTGCTGGAACACCTGGAGGGCCTCGCCGGTCCGGTCGATCGAATAGATCCCCTGGATCGGGACACGGAGCGCTCCGGTGCTGGCGAGCTCCCCGAGACTGCGCAGCTTCTCGGCGGTCGGCGCCGCGTTGACGTTGTGGCCGACCAGCCCTCGAGCTTCCAGCTGCTCGACATCGGCCGCACCGAGGAGGGTCGCGACGTGGCCACCGGCTCGGACGATCGATGCCAGCTCGGTGAGCCCGTCCTTCTGGTCCACGACGTCGATGAGCGCGGCGACGCCGTCGGGATGCCGGCGGCGAACCGCATCGGCGACGCTGCCAGCGGTGTAGTCGATCGTCTCCGCGGCGCCGAGCTCCCGAACGAACGCGTCCTCCTCTGGGCGGGCGGTCGCGACGACCACGAGCCCGCGCTGCGCGGCGAGCTGCACGGCCATGCTGCCGACCCCACCCGTCGCGCCGACGATGAGGACGACGTCGCCGGCCTTGGCGTCGATGGCCTCGAGCAGGTCGAGGGCCGCCGACCCGACCAGCGGCAGAGCCGCCGCCTCGTGTACGCCGAGTGCGGCCGGCTTGTGGGCCAGGATGAGCTCTGGCCCCCCGGACACGTACTCGGCAAAGGCGCCGCTCTTCAGTGGCGGCGTCGAAGGGATGAAGCCGAACACGTCATCACCGACGGCGAATCCACGGACGCTCGGTCCGACAGCCTCGACGATACCCGCGAAGTCTCGCCCGACGACGGTCGGCATGGCGTGCTCCATCATCCCGAACAGGTAGCCATTCGCCTGGAAGACGTCGAACCCATTGACGCTCGCGGCCTGGACGGCGACGAGGATGCCGGCGTCGCCGATATCCGGCTTCGGGACGGTGATCAGGCTCGCGGGCCGATCCGTGGTTTCGAGTGCGAACGCCTTCATGGAGACCGTACCTCGGATCGTGGTCGGAGTAGCTCCTCCGGTTGGACGGTGCGCAGGCTATCACAATCGGAGACGAGCCTCCATTTGATGTAGGATGCGGGCATGACGCTACCGAGCGGGAGCGCTCGAGCGCTCCGGGTCGACGCCGAACGGAATCGTGGGCGGATCCTCGAGGCCGCCGAGGCGGCTTTCGCAGAGCGCGGTCTCGACGTCCCCCTCGAGGACGTGGCAGACCGGGCCGGCGTCGGCATCGCCACCGTGTACCGCCGGTTCCCCGCTCGCGACGACCTGATCGCCGCCTGCTTCGAGCGACGGGTCGCGGAGTACGCCCGGGTCGCCGAGGAGGCCCTCGACGCGCCCGATGGATGGTCCGGCTTCTGCGCGTACGTCGAACGGATCTGCGCCATGCAAGCGGCCGACCGTGGTCTCAAGGACGTCCTGACCAGGACGTTCCCGAACGCAAAACGGCTCGAGGCGCATCGACGGCGCGGCTACGCACTGTCGGTTCGACTGTTCGAACGCGCGAAGGCCGAGGGATCGCTTCGGGCAGACTTCTCCCCGGAGGACTTCATCCTGGTCTTGATGGCCAACGCCGGCGTCGTCCAGGGAGCGGGCGAGGCCGCCCCCGATGCCTGGAGGCGGTTCGTCGGCCTCATGCTCGATGGGTTCCGAAGCGAGCGGGCCAGCCCGCTGCCGCCACCCCCGACGCCGCGCCAGATGATGCGGGCGATGCGACGACTCGCCCGACCAGCCGATCCGACCAGGAGCACGCCATGACGATCGCCGCCTTCGCCGCCGCCGGCACGCCCGGATCATCGATCGCCGGCACGGACTACCGACCGGGCGCCTGCAACATCGGCCCCGCGGAGATCGCCCGCCGGCGTCGGGCCGGGCACGTCGGCCTCCTGGCGACGGTGGTCGTGTTCGGCGTCCTCGTCGCGATCGATGCGCCGCCGCTGGCCCGCCTCATCGTGACGCTTCCCGCGGCCGCGGCCGCGTCTGGCTACCTGCAGGCCCGGTTGAGGTTCTGCGCCGGGTTCGGATCGCGAGGGACCTTCAACTTCGGCCCCCTCGGCGACACCGAACAGGTCGTGGATGCGGAGGCCCGCCGCCAAGATCGAGCCAAAGCCAACCAGATCGGGCTTGCGAGTCTCGCGATCGGCGTCGCCGTCGGCATCGGGGCAGCCCTCCTTCCGTTGTGAGGATTCTGAGCAGCCGGATCGGCCAGGGCCGTCACCTCGAACCGCTGGTCGTCTGAGGAGTCAGTCATGGACGCGAACCTGCTGTTGTGGATCGGCCAGATCCTGCTCGCTCTGGCGTTCCTGGGCGTGGGCTACACCCATACCGTCGGGTTCGAACAGGCCTCCGTCAGGGCGGGCATGGGCTGGCTGAACGCCGTCGGGCGCGACCGGATGCGGATCATCGGCATCCTCGAGATCCTGGGGGCGATCGGTCTCGTCCTGCCCGCCGCTACCGGTGTGCTGCCGTGGCTCACGCCCGTCGCTGCGACCAGCCTGGCCGTCCTGATGGGGCTGGCGGTCGTGCTCCATCTGCGGCGCCCGGGCGAGGGGAGGAACATCATCCTCAACCTGGTCCTCGGCGCGGTCGCGGCGCTGATCGCCTATGGCCGGTTCGTCGTCGCCCCTCTCTGAGGCACGCCTGCGGGCGACGGCGACGGCTCAGCCCTCGAGCAGGGCCTTGAGTGCCGTCAGGCGCTCGCGCCAGTAAGCCTTTCGATCCGTGGCCGACTGCGCGTCCGGCAGGTTGTCGTGCTCCACGGCGACCTGGCTCTTGCCCTCGCCCACCTCCGCGAAGGTGACGTTGAGTCGGGTCCCATCGTCGCCCCAGTCGAAGCGCGCCGACCGTCCCGGCTGCGACGTCCGCTCGTGCAGCACGGCGCCCGAAAGCCATCGCTCGCGCAGATCCGCGTCGACGAAGGCTTGGACGAGACGCTCGATGGGCACCGCCAAGGTCTTGCTCGCACCAGCCGCGAAGGTGCCGCCACGGCGGACTCCGGGGGCGCGCAGGCCTCGCGCCTCCTCGTATTCGACGATGAGTTTCTGCGCCCACCAGTCGCTGATGCCGTGCGTGCCGGTCAGCCAGTCGGCGATCTCGCGGTACTCGCGGCCGGCCGCGCCCCAGGTATCGAGCTGGGCGAACCACTCGCCGCGGTCGTGTCCGGTCGCGCGCCGAACCGCCTCGGACGGGCGCGGCTCCGATGGACCACTCGTGGGGCTGGGCGCGGAAGATCGAGCCCGTTCCGTGCGGTCGGTGGCGTTCATGGCGTTCCTCCCTGGTTTCGGTCGGTCTACAGCAACATGTAGAAGCTGCGGGCGCCGGTTTCGACATGGTGGGTGAGAGAATCCTCGCAACCACGGAGGCAGCAGTGAAGTACCTGATCATGATCCACAGCAACCCGGCGTCCCGAGCCATCTGGGAGGGGTTCTCGGATGCCGAGCGCGCCGGCGGCTTCGAGGTGTACGGCGCCCTGAGTGACGACCTGGCCGCCTCGGGCGAGCTGATCGTGACGGAGGCCCTCGCCGATCCGTCGCTGGCCAGGCGACTACCGGCGCAGGACGAGTGGGTGGCGACGGCCGATGGCCCGTTCCCCGAAGTGAAGGAGCACCTGGCCGGCTTCTTCCTGGTCGAGTGCGAGAGCATGGACCGGGCGCTCGAGATCGCGGCGCGGGTGCCGGAGGCGCCCCTCGGCTTGGTCGAGGTGCGGCCGATCCTGGACCTCAAGGGGATGGACATCTGAGCACCCCGCCCGAGGTCGAGGACCTGTTGCGCGAACTCGCGCCACAGGTCCTCGGCGCCCTCGTCCGGCGCTTCGGCGACTTCGACACGTGCGAGGACGCTGTGCAGGAAGCGTTGCTGGCGGCCGCGATCCAATGGCCGGCCCACGGCGTGCCACAAAACCCGAAAGGCTGGTTGGTCACGGTCGCGTTCCGTCGGCGGACCGAGATGTGGCGCAACGAGTCGGCCCGTCGACGTCGTGAGGAGGCGGTCGCCTCGATGGCGGCGCTGGACGCCGAGACCACCCCGACCGCTGACGACACGCTCACCCTCATGCTGCTGTGCTGCCACCCGGCGCTCACGCCGGTCTCGCAGGTCGCGCTCACGCTGCGCGCCGTCGGCGGGCTCTCCACCGCGGAGATCGCCCGCGCGTTCCTCGTCCCGGAGAAGACCGTGGGGCAGCGCATCAGCCGGGCGAAGGAGCGGATCAAGGCCAGCGGCGCCGGGTTCCGGATGCCCCCGGATGCCGAGCTGCCAGAGCGGATGGGCGCGCTGCTGCGCGTGCTGTACCTGATCTTCAACGAGGGATCGACCGCCAGCTCCGGGTCCGCCCTGCATCGCGTCGAGCTCACGACCGAGGCGATCCGACTGACGCGGCAGCTGCGCGATCGTCGGCCCGACGACGGCGAGGTCGCGGGCCTCCTGGCCCTCATGGTGCTGACGGACGCTCGTCGGCCGGCGCGGACCGGCCCTGGCGGCGCGTTGGTGCCGCTCGCGGAACAGGACCGGAGCCGGTGGGACGCGCGGGCCATCGCCGAGGGCGTGAGCCTGATCACGGAGACGTTGGCGACGGCCCCGATCGGCCCGTACCAGCTCCAGGCCGCGATCGCTGCCGTGCACGACGAAGCTCGCCATTACGAGGATACGGACTGGCGGCAGATCCTGGGCCTGTACGAGCTGTTGGATCGGATCGCGCCCGGGCCCATGGTCACCCTGAACCGGATCGTCGCGATGGCCATGGTCAACGGGCCGAAGATCGGCCTCGAGCGACTGGCCGTGGCGGAGGCAGATCAGGCTCTCGTGGGCCATCACCGAGTCGACGCGGTTCGTGCCCACCTGCTCGACATGGCCGGCGACCACGAGGCGGCAAGAGCGAGTTACCGCCTCGCCGCCCGTCGTACCCTCAGCATCCCGGAGCGACGCTACCTCGAGTCGCGTGGGGCACGAGCGGCGCCGACTGCGGCCAGCAAGCCCTGATCACACGGTCGAGGCGGTTCCCCCGCGATGCGCGCGCCCGACAGCCGCTCACGCCGACCGACGTGCGGCAACGATCGCCGGGCGAAGTCGTGACCATCTCCGACGCGCAGTTCCATGCGGCGTTCGATGCCGCCGAGCAAGCGGTCCGCTGACGAGATCGCTTCGCCCTACGGGACGACGAGGATCTTCCCCGACTCGCGTCGTGGCGTGCCATCCAGCAGGCGTGCCGCGCCATCGAGGTCCACGGTCGCGCCGACCAGGCGCGCCATGTCGAGCCGTCCGGCGGCCATCAGATCGATCACGCGACCGAACGCCCCCGACCCCGAGTGGCCGATGGAGCCGTGGATCGCGGCGCCGCGAATGATGAGCAGCTCGGGGTCGAGGTCGATCGTGTGGGGACCGCGCCCGATCAGCACGATCCGTCCGGCCGGCGCGATCGAGGCAGCCATCGCTTCGGCGACGCCTGCGGCGCCGCTGGCCTCCACCCACAGATCGATGCCCCGCCCGCGGGAGCGTGCGAAGGCGGCATCGGCGACGCCATTCGATCCGAGCGCCCGCGGATCGATAACCTCGTCCGCGCCCATGGCGGCGGCCAGAGCACGACGGCCCTCGGCCACCTCGAACGCGATGATCCGGCCGGCGCCGGCGGCCCGGGCGAGCGCGATCGCGGCCAGGCCGATCGGCCCGGCGCCGACCACGCCCACCGTCGCGCCGGGCATGAATCCACCGGCGGTCACGAAGATCGCGATGTAGGCCACGCCGGTCGGCTCGACGAGGGCGCCCAGCTGGGCGATGCGATCCGGCGCGATGCCGGCTTCGACCAACGGCGCGAGCGACCAGCAGTACCGAGCGCGCGTGACGACCCGCTCGGCGTGGGCGCCATCGAAGCTGAAGCCGAGCTCCTCGATCCGCGTGCAGTTGTTGGGCCGGCCGGACCGGCACGCGAGGCAATCGCCGCACCACGCGATCTCCTCGGCGCAGACGAGGTCGCCGGGCGCGAAGTCCTTGACCTCGGGCCCGACCGCCTCGACGACCCCGGCCAACTCGTGGCCGGTCACCACGGGCGTGCGAACGAGCCCTGGATAGAGCATGTAGCCATCGGCGTCCGACTCGACGAGGTGGAAGTCCGAGCCGCAGATCCCGCAGGCGCGGACGCGGATCACGACGCCATCCGGACCGGGTGATGGATCGGGCATGGTCGTCACGGCGATCCGCGGGTTGCGCCAGACCTCGCTTCCGCGGCGCGCGATGCGTGCCGATGCGTCGGCCGGGTCGAGCGTGGCGACGGCGTCGAGTCGCGGATCCCAGTCGGCTTCGAGTCTGAGTGCCTGCATCCCGGATCTACCAGTGGTCCGCGGCGAACTCGACGAACTCGATGGTGTTGCCGAACGGGTCGAGGGCGAAGAACCGTGAACGGCCCGGGATCGTGCCGTCGTCATCGCGCGTGCTGACGCCCGCCTCCGCGAGGCGGCGTCGGAACCGGGCGACGTCGTCGACCTGGAGGCATGGGTGGCGGCGGGACTCTGTGTTGGCCGCGACTCCGGTCGGCTCCGCGAAAAGGTGCAGCTCCTGATCGCCCAGGGCATACCAGATGCCGCCGTTTGGGAGCGCCGGCGGGCGCGGGCACTCGTCGAGTCCGAGGACCTCGCCGTAGAAGCGACGGGCCGTCTGCATCTCTTCCGGGGTTTCGGGGATCGGCAGGCTGACGTGCTGCATGCGCAGGATGCGCGGGACGTCGGTCATGACAGCTCCATCGACTCGAGGATGCGGGCCAGTTCGGCGTGATCATCCGGCTCCAGCTCGGACAGCGGGGGACGCGACCCGCCTCCGACCAAGCCGACCAAGTCCATGGCGGCCTTGATGACGGCCACGTTGTTGGCGTCGGCCCGACGGGCTCGAAGCGCCTCGATCGGCAGCAACCGGTCAACGAGGGTCTCGGCTCGGGCGATATCCGCGGTCTTGAGCGCCCCCAGGACCTCCAGCGATCGTTCGGGAGCCACGTTGGCGAGGCCGGAGGTGAACCCGATCGCGCCGCCGTTCCAGAACGGGACCGCCCAAGCCTCGGCGACGCCGCAGACCCACGCCAGGTCAGGTGCGGCCTCCACGAGGCGCGCGAAACGCGCCGGGTCGGCGACGCCCATCTTCACGCCGACGATGGACTCGACGCGGGCCAGCTCGCGGACGCCATCCGCCGACAGCTGCGGACCCCGGACGTACAGGATGAGCGGGACGCCGGGGAGTCCCGCCGCAAGGGCCTGGTAGTAGCGAACGAGGCCCGGCTCGCTCGCGTACGGGTGGATCGGGTGGTGGACCATGACGCCGTCGGCGCCGGCCGCCATGGCGGCGCGACCCAGGTCGATTGCGCGCTCCAGCCCGTAGCCGACGCCCGCGACGACCCGCGCCCGTCCGCGCGCGGCCTGGACGTGGGTGCGGACCGTGTCGATGACCTCGGTCCCGGACAGCGCTGCGAACTCCCCGGTGTTCCCGCCGGCGACCAACAGCCGCACCCCGCCCTCCACCAGGCGTTCCAGGTTCCGGGTCATCCCCTCGTGGTCGACGGTCTCGAGCCGCTCTCCCGAGAACGGGGTCACGGTGACGACGGCCACATCGGCCAGGATCTCGCGCCAGACACGGCGGTCGGTGGTGGCTGGGCCCGAGGCGGTGGAGCGCATCACGTGAAGGGTACGACCGTCACGGGGTCGTCAGGGCTAGTCGTCGTCCGCGAGGTTCGGGGCCAGCCAGCGCTCGGCCTCGGCCAGCGGCATGCCCTTCCGTTCGGCGTAGTCGGCCAGCTGGTCGCGGCCGATCCGGCCCACCCCGAAGTAGTGGCTCGCCGGGTTCCACAAGTAGTAGCCGGAGACCGACGCGCCCGGCCACATCGCGAACGATTCGGTCAGGCGGATGCCGGCGCGCGATTCCGCCTCGAGCAGGTCGAACAGCGTCCCCTTCTCGGTGTGGTCCGGGCAGGCCGGGTAGCCGGGCGCCGGCCGGATGCCCTGGTAGCGCTCGGCGATGAGATCGGTGTTCGAGAGCGCCTCGTCGGGCGCGTAGCCCCACAGCTCGCGGCGGACGCGCTCGTGGAGCCGCTCAGCGAAGGCTTCGGCCAGGCGATCCGCGAGGGCCTTGGCGAGGATCGCCGAGTAGTCGTCGTTGGCCGCCTCGAACTCGGCGACGATCTCGTCGAGGCCCTGCCCGGTCGTGACCGCGAAGGCCCCGACGAAGTCGGCCACGCCGGTCTCGACCGGTGCGACGAAGTCGGCCAGGGCGACGTTCGGGCGGCCCTCGGGCTTGGCCATCTGCTGGCGGAGTGTCCGGAACGTCGCCTGGGCCTCGCGCCGATCGTCGTCGCGCCAGACGACGATGTCGTCGGCATCGACCGTGTTGGCCGGCCAGAAGCCGACGACCGCGTTCGCCCGCAATCGGCCATCGCCCACGAGCCGCTCGAGCAGGGCCAGCGCGTCGCGATGGAGGTCCCGAGCGGCCGCGCCGAGCCGCGGATCGCTGAGGATCGCCGGGTAGGCGCCGCGCATCTCCCAGGTCGCGAAGAACGGTGTCCAGTCGATGAACTCGACCAGCTCGGCGAGGGGATAGTCCGGGAACGTCCGCGGCCCGAGGAACGTCGGGCGTGGCGGGCTGACCTGCGACCAGTCGATCGGCACGCGGTTGGCGCGGGCCTCCGCCACGGTCAGGCGCTGGACCTTCGCCCGTTGCCCGGCCCGCTCGCGCCGGACCGTCTCGTACTCGTCGCGGATCCCGGCCACGAACGCCTCACGCCGGTCGGCCTGGACCAGCGCGCCGGCCACGCCGACAGCCCGCGACGCGTCGAGCACGTGGACGACCGGCCCCGAGTAGGCCGGCGCGATCTTGACGGCCGTGTGGGTCCGCGACGTCGTCGCCCCACCGATCAGCAGCGGGATCGTGAACCCCTGGCGCTCCATCTCCGCGGCGACGTGGGTCATCTCGTCGAGCGAGGGCGTGATCAGGCCGGACAGCCCGATCAGGTCAGCGTCGATCTCGATCGCCTTCTCGAGGATCCGGGCGGCCGGGACCATCACGCCCAGATCGACGACCTCGTAGTCGTTGCAACCCAGGACGACGCCGACGATGTTCTTGCCGATGTCGTGGACGTCGCCCTTCACCGTCGCGGTGACGATCGTCCCGGAGCGCCGACCCGTGCCCTCGCGCTCCGCCTCGAGATACGGGATCAGGACGGCCACGGCCTTCTTCATCACCCGGGCGCTCTTGACCACCTGGGGCAGGAACATCCGGCCGGACCCGAACAGGTCGCCGACGACGTTCATCCCGGCCATCAGCGGACCCTCGATGACGTCGAGCGGACGCGCCGCCAGCAGACGCGCCTCCTCGGTGTCCTCGACGATGTAGGCGTCGATCCCGGCGACGAGGGCGTGGGTCAGGCGCTCGTCGACCGGGCGCTCGCGCCATGTCAGGTCCTCGGCCGCGCGCTCCATCCCGCTCTCGCCGGCGTAGCGCCCGGCGAGGTCGAGCAACCGCTCCGTCGAATCGGGTCGGCGGTCGAGGACGACGTCCTCGACCCGCTCGCGCAGCTCCGGCTCGATCTCGTCGTAGATCGGCAGGACGCCGGCGTTGACGATGGCCATGTCGAGGCCGCCGCGGATGGCGTGATAGAGGAAGACCGAGTGGATCGCCTCGCGGACCCGATCGTTGCCGCGGAAGGCGAACGACACATTCGACACGCCGCCCGAGGTCCGCGACCCGGGGAACTCACGCTTCAGCCGCCCGACGGCCTCGATGAACGAGACGGCGTAGGCGTTGTGCTCCTCCATCCCGGTCGCGATCGCGAAGATGTTGGCGTCGAGGATGATGTCCTCGGGCGGGAAGCCGACGACCCCGGTCAGCAGGTCGTAGGCCCGCCGCAGGACGGCGACGCGACGCTCCACCGACTCCGCCTGGCCCGCTTCGTCGAACGCCATGACGACGACCGCCGCGCCATAGCGCCGGCAGAGGTGGGCCTGGCGCAGGAACTCGGCCTCGCCCTCCTTGAGCGAGATCGAGTTGACGACGCCCTTGCCCTGGAGCTGCCGGAGGCCGGCCTCGATGACCGACCACTTCGAGCTGTCGACCATGACCGGGACACTGGCGATGTCCGGCTCCGCGGCGATGCGCCGCAGGAACCGGGTCATCGCCGCGACCCCGTCGAGCATCGCCTCGTCCATGTTCACGTCGATCAGCTGGGCGCCGTTGGCGACCTGCTCGCGCGCGATGTCGACCGCCTCGTCCTCCAGGTCGGCCGCGATGAGCCGGGCGAACTTGCGCGAGCCGGTGACGTTCGTCCGTTCGCCGACGTTCACGAAGGCGTTGCCCGGCGGCGGGATGACGAGCGGTTCCAGGCCGGACAGGCGGGTGGTGCCGGTCGGCTCCGGGATCTGGCGGGGCGGCAGGCCGGCGACGGCGGCCGCGATCGCGGCGACGTGGGCCGGCGTCGACCCGCAGCAGCTGCCCGCGACGTTGAGCAGGCCGTGCTCGGCCCACTCGCGGAGCGCCTCGGCCATCTCCTCGGGTGTCTCGTCGTAGCCACCGAGCTCGTTGGGCAGGCCGGCGTTGGGGTAGGCCGAGACCGGCCGGTCGGCGACCCGCGACAGGACGTCGAGATGCTCGCGCAGCTGCTTCGGTCCGAGCGCGCAGTTGAGCCCGACGATCAACGGATCGGCGTGGCGGATGCTGTGCCAGAACGACTCGACGGTCTGGCCCGACAGGGTCCGGCCCGACGCGTCGACGATGGTCCCCGAGATGATCAGCGGCAGTCGCTCGCCGAGCTCGTCGAAGAGCGACTGCACCGCGAAGATCGCCGCCTTCGCGTTCAGCGTGTCGAAGATCGTCTCGATGAGGAGGATGTCGGCACCGCCATCGATCAGTCCGGCGGCCGCTTCCCGGTAGGCGACCTCGAGCTCCTCCCAGCTGACGCTGCGCGCGGCCGGATCGCCGACGTCGGCGCTCATCGAGGCCGTGCGGTTGGTCGGGCCGAGCGAGCCGGCCACGAAGCGGGGGCGGTCGGGCTGGACCCGCTCCGCGGCGTCGGCCGCGTCGCGGGCGAGCCGGGCAGCCGCCACGTTGATCTCGCGGACCGTGGCTCCATCGAAGCCGTAGTCGGCCTGGGCGATGCGCGTCGCCGTGAACGAGTTCGTGCTGACGACATCCGCACCCGCGTCGAGGTAGCCGGCGTGGATGGCCGCCACCGCCGCCGGCTGGGTCAGGCACAGCACGTCGCTGTTGCCGCGCAGATCGCGTGGATGATCGCGGAACCGGTCGCCGCGGAAGTCGGCCTCGCTGAACGCGTAGGCCTGGAGCATCGTCCCCATCGCCCCGTCGAGGACGAGGATCCGGTCGCGCAGGATGCCCGGCAGCAGGGCCAGGCGCGAGGCGCGATCGAAGGGCGCGTCGTCCGGCGCCGGCGGCGGGCGGCGGGCTGACCGCGGTGGCGCTCATGGCGTCGCCCGCGCCGCGGCCTGGGCGGCCGGCCCGGCGGCGACCGTCGCTGCCGGATGACGCGCCCGGATCCGGCGAACGAGCTCCGCGCACTGCTCGTAGCGCCCGAAGCTCGGCATGATGTACGTCCCGGCGACCTCGCCCTCCATCGCGGTCAGCAGGCGATCGGCCATCTCGATGCCGACCTCGGAGCCGCGCTCGCCCGCGGCCTGCATCGCCGCCCGCGTCTCGTCGGGGATCGTGATGCCCGGCACCTCGTTGTGCAGGAACTCGGCGTGACGGGTCGAGACGAGCGGCAGCACGCCGAGCAGGACGGGGACGGGCAGGCCGCGCGGTCCGAACCGACGGCGGGCCTCGGTCGAGCATCGCCTCGACCTGCTCGACCGAGTACAGCGGCTGGGTCATCACCAGGTGCGCCCCGGCTTCGAGCTTGCGCTCGAGGCGGTCCCACTCGGTCGTCGAATCGGCCGCGGTCGAGTCGAGCGCGCAGGCGATCGTGAACCCGGCCCGCTGGCCGATCGACGAGCCCGATGGGTCCTCGGCCTGGTTGAGCCGGGTCAGGATCTCGATCAGCCCGATCGAATCGACGTCCCAGACCCCGGTGCCGGTCGGGTAGTCGCCGATCCGCGGCGGATCGCCGGTCAGGGCGATGATGTTGCGCACGCCGAGCGCGTGGGCGCCGAGCAGCTCGGACTCGAGGGCCATCAGGTTGCGGTCCCGCGTCGTGCAGTGGACGAGGCACTCGAGGTCGAGATCGTGCTGGATCCCGAAGGCCACGGACAGGGCGCTCATCCGGACGCGCGCCATCGCCGAGTCGGAGACGTTGACGAGATCGACGCCGGCATCGCGCAGGAGTCGGGCGGCCTCGATCGTCCGCTCGATCCGGATGCTGCGCGGCGGATCGATCTCGACCGACACGGCGAAGCGGCCGGCGGCCAGAAGCTCGGCCAGCCGCGTGGGCGGGGGCGCATCGCCAAGGGCCGCGGCGGCGGCCCGCTCCGTGACCGAGACCAGCGGGCGGTCGATCGCGGGCGGGCCCGGGCCGTCGATGGAGGTCGGCGTTCCGCCTCCACGCGCGAGACCGGCCGCGGTCGGGGTTGCGGCTACGCGGGTGTCATGCCCGTCCACGGCGTCGAGCGCATCGAGTGCCGCGCGCATCGCGGCGATGTGCTCGGGCGTCGTGCCGCAGCAGCCGCCGACGAGCCGCGCCCCGGCATCCACCATGCGCGGTGTCACCGTCCCGAAGTACGCGGCGCTGGCCGCATAGAGGAAGCGCCCCTCGAGCCGCTGCGACAGCCCGGCATTCGGCATGATCGAGCGGGCCGGGTCACCCTCGGCCGGGCGGCCCATCGCCTCGAGCACGTCGAGGCAGGCGACCGGACCCGCGCCGCAGTTGATCCCGACCGCGTCGGCTCCGGCCACGGCCAGGACTGCCGCGGCGGACCCGGGACTGCTGCCATCGGCGAGGGCCAGCTCCTCGCCGAACGTCAGCGACGCGATGACAGGCACATCCGAGGCCCGCCGGACCTCCTCGACGGCCAGCACGAGCTGGGCCAGGTCCGAGAACGTCTCGAGGACGATCAGGTCGGCACCGCCCTCCAGCAGCCCATCGATCTGCTCGCGGAACATGGCGCGGGCGGCTGGTTCCGCGATGTCCGGCGCGCCCCGCGTCGGCGAGCCCAGCGGCCCGACCGAGCCGCCGACCAGCGCCTCGCGCCCACTCACCTCGCGTGCCTCGCGGGCGAGCTGAGCCGCGCGCCGGTTGAGCTGGCCGACTCGACCCTCGAGGCCCCAGGCGGACAGACGCTGCCGATTGGCTCCGAGCGAGAGCGTCTCGATGATCTCGGCCCCGGCCTCGAGATACTCGCGGTGAGCGGCCCCGACCATGTCCGGATGGCTCGCAACGAGCTCCTCGAGGCAGGCCCGCTGGGGGATCCCGCGGCTGAACAGGAGCGTGCCCATCCCACCATCGACGAGGATCGGGCGGTCGGCCAGGCGACGACGAAAGCGCTGCCGCGGCAGGCCGCCGGACGATGGCTCCGCCATCAGCGCGCCGGCCGCCCGGCGTGGGATCTCGGCTCCGATGTGGGCGTGGGTCGCGTCTCGGTCGTCGTGGTCTCGACTCCTGGGTCCCGGTGCACCATCGAGCGGCGCCCGGGGCGGGGGTGGGCGGCGGGACCGGATACGGAAAGACCCTTCCTGCGCGGAAGGGCCTCGAAGGGAGTTCCCTTATCGTGCAGGCTGACCTGCCCGGACTTGGCACCTTGCCGACTCGACGTCGGCAGGTTGTCGTGGCTTCAACGGGCCGGTCCCTCCGCCACTCTTGATAAGAGCTATGCAGTTGTCGGCACATGGTGCCCCAGACGACCCGGATGGGCAAGGCCGGCGGTTCGTCCGGACCAGACGCGGTGTGGGGAAGCGTATGCTCGGTGCACGCCGATGAGTGAGCACGACCTGTCCCCGGAGTTGACCGGCCCCGAGTCGACGCCTCGGCCCGGTCACCCGTACGCCGCCGAGCTCGACGCCGAGCGGATCGGCTGGTATGGGGTCGTCGACCTCATCCGGACCCTCACCCCAGCCGAGTGTGTGGTGTCCGGCTACTACGAGGATCCCGCGTGGTCGGTGCGCGATGTCGTCGGTCACATCGGGACCTGGCTGGCCGAGGCGGAGGTCCAATTCGAGCGGATGACGGGCGGGACCTACGAGGGCCACGACCTCGACATCGACGCCTTGAACGCGGTCTTCCTCGACGCGATGCATGGGCAGCCCTGGGACGTGGCCTGGACCCAGGCCAACGCCGGGCGGACGATGATGCTCCAGGTCTGGCGCGAGCTGCGCGAACCCAACGACGAGGCCGCGTGGTGGATCCGCAAGGCCGGGCCCGAGCACTACGCCGAGCACCTGCCTCGACTTCGGATCTGGGTGGCCGAGCTCATCGCCCGGCGCTGACCCAGGGACGCCGTCCCGCTAGGACCGCGACAGGGCCTGCCGCAATGCCTCCTCGGCCTCGCTGGAGAGCGTCGACTGGATGACCTCGCCATGGAAACCCCGCAGCGCGGCGAGCGCGGCGTCGACGTCCGCCTCCTTCACGACCAGGAACAGCGCCGAGCGCCCTGGGGCGAGCGACTTCTCGACCTCCTTGGTGAAGCCAGACGACACGCCCCGGTCGAGCGCCGCGCCGATCGCGGCGCCGGCGGCGGCACCGATCACGATCCCGGCGATCGGGAAGACGAACCCGAGGAACCCGCCGAGCACCGCACCGACCGCCGCCGCCGTCTCGGTGGTGCCGCTGACCTCGTTGCGGACGTGGGACGTGCCATCGGGCAGGCGCTCGACGATCGCCGTGTCCTCGAACTTGATCCTCCCGGCCCGTTCGATCTCACGCATCCGCTTGAGCGCGGTCCGTGCATCCTCGAGGTGGTCGAAGCCGACGACGATGAGCTGGTTCATGGTGACCTCCGCGCGATCGCGCAGCCAACCGGTGGCTCGTAGCGCCATGGTGCCACGGCCGTCGATATCCGCCCATCCGCGTATCGTTCGGCCGATGGATGGCATCGAGACCGTCGATCGGCCGGAGCGCAGCCGGTACGAGATCAGCGTGGATGGCGGTCTGGCCGGTTTCGCCGTCTACCATCTCGGCGACGGAGAGATCACGCTCGTCCACACGGAGATCGACCGGGCGTTCGCCGGTCGCGGTCTCGGATCCAGGCTCGCGTCGTTCGTCCTCGACGACATCCGCTCCCGCGGGCTGCGCGTCCATCCCGAATGCCCGTTCATGGCCCGCTACATCCGGACCCATCCGGTCTACCAGGACCTCGTCGCCTGACGGGTCTGCTCCCCGCTACCATGCCGTCCTCGTGACCGACGCCGCCCGCGACCAGCTCCGCGACCTCGTCGCTCGCCTGGAGGGCCTCGCAGCCCGCCGCCTGGCGACCCGACCGCGGGCCGCCGCTGCCTTGGCCCGGGCCACCCAGCTCGCCGACCACCTGGCCGGCCACGTCCGGGTGCGGGCGGCGAGCCTGGACGCTCCGTTGCTGGTCCTGCTCCTGGGACCGACCGGGGCCGGCAAGAGCACGGTCTTCAACACGATCGCCGGCCGCCCGACCAGCCAGACCGGCGTGCTCCGCCCGACCACCCGGGTGGCCGTCGTGCTGGTCCACCCGGCGGATCGCGATCCCTTGCTCGAGGGCACGCTGGCCGGCGTCCGTCCTGACCAGCTCCGCCTGGTCGAAGACGAGTCGATCGCCCCCGGACTCGCGCTCGTCGATGCGCCCGACATCGACTCGATCGAGCACGCCAACCGGGAGCTGGCCGACCGACTCGTCGAGGCCGCCGACCTGTGCGTGTTCGTGACGACGGCGACGCGCTACGCCGACCAGGTGCCCTGGTCCGTGCTGAGCCGGGTCCGCGAGCGTGGTCTCCCGTTGATGGTCGTGGTGAACCGCCTTCCGCCGACCGACACGGACCGGGACGAGGTGCTGGGCGACGTCGAGCGCCTGCTGGCCGAGGCTGGCCTGACCGCGGCCCTGGCGGCCGGGCGTCAGGCGCCCGCCTCGGCGCCGGACCGCGGGCTCGACCGAGCGCCCGCGCGGGACCGCGAGGTCGCCCCGATCGAGATCGTCGGCGTCGACGAGGGCGCGACCGATCCCACCAACGATGGCCTCGAACCGTCGACCATCGCGCCGATCGCCGAACACATCGCGCACCTGCGGGCCGACCGGGAGGCCCGGATCGCCCTCGCGACCCGGGCCCTGACCGGCTCCCTCGTCGGCCTGGGCGACCTGCTGGATCGCATCGCCGACGACGCGGAGCACGAGGCGATCGACATCGAGGCGCTCCGCCGGACCGCGGCCAACGAATTCGAGCGGGCGCTAGCCGGCCTGCGCGAGGAGGTGGCGCGCGGCACGTTCCTGCGCGAGGAGGCCCTCCGCCATTGGCAGGCGTTCGTCGGCGCCGACCAGATGACCCGCTACTTCTCACAGGGGATCGGTCGGGTGCGCGGCGCGATCGCCGGCATCCTGCGACCGGCAACGGCTCCGGTCGCCGAGGTCCGCACGGCCACCACCGACGACCTGCTCTCGGTCGCCCGGCTCCAGGCGGCGGAGGCGGCCCGGCGCACGGCGACGTCGTGGGCCGAGGACGCGACGGTCGGCGTCGACGTCGCGGACGACCCCGGCCTGTGGGGCACCACACCGGACTTCGATGTGCGCCTCCGCGCCCGGATCGACGAGTGGATCGAGAGCATCGCCGCGGACATCGCGGCGCGGGGGCGGCCGAAGCGGCTCCTCGCGCGCGGCGCATCGATCGGGGTCAACGCGCTGGGCACCGGAGTGATGCTGGGGACGTTCCTCCACACCGGTGGCCTGACCGGCGCGGAGGTCGGTGTCGCAGCGGCGACCGCGTTCCTCAACCAGAAGCTGCTGTCGGCGCTGTTCGGGGAGGCGGCGATGGTCGAGCTCATCTCGGGTGCCCGTCGACGGCTCGACGAGACCCTCATGGCCACGTTCGAGGAGGAACGCGAGCGGTTCGACCGGCTGCTGCCAGGGCCGGGGCAGCTCGCTGAACTGGCCGGCGAGCTGCGGGGGGCCGCGGCGGACGTGCGAGACCTCCCTGCTCAGGTCGCCGACCCGTGACCCTCCCCGCGAGCGAGGATGCGGACGGCCTCGAGCGATCTCTTGGCAGGCTCGCCGATGCCGCGGAGGCCGCCGCCACGCTCGGCCTCCCCACGGACGCCGCCCGGGCCGCGCTTGCCGAGGCCAAGGAACGGCTCGGGTTTCCGTCCGAGGTCTTCGTGCTGGCCCTGGTCGGGGGGACGGGGGTGGGCAAGTCGAGCCTGCTCAACGCGCTCGCCGGATCAGCCGTCAGCCCGGCGTCCGTCCGGCGGCCCACGACCGCCGAGCCCGTCGCCTGGGTCCCGGCCGCCGGCCGCGGCGACCTGGCGGGCCTGTTGTCGTGGCTCGATGTCCAGGACGTCCGCGAGCACGACCGGGACGCCCTGCGATCGGTGGCGATCCTGGACCTGCCCGACATGGACTCGGTCGCGGCCGAGCACCGGATGCGCGTCGAGCAGCTCCTGCCCAAGGTCGATGCCGTGGCGTGGGTGACCGACCCCGAGAAGTACCACGACGCCGTGCTGGTCGACGACTTCCTGCGCGCCTGGCTGCCGCGCCTCGACCGCCAGGCCATCGTCCTCAACAAGGCGGACCGGCTTGATGCTGCCGATGTCGAGCGGATCCGGCGCGACGTCCAGGGCGATCTCGGCGCCGGGCTGGGCGGCCGGGGCCGGACCAAGGTCCCGGTCCTCGCCACCGCCGCCACCAACGGCGAGGCGGGGTTACGCGAGTTCACCGACTGGCTGGCTGCCGGCGTGGAGGCCAAGGCCATCGTTCGAGCGCGGCTGACGGCGACCGTATCGTCGGCCGGGGCGGATCTCGCCCGGACCGCGGGCATCGATCCGTCCGGTCCGGACCGGCCGTTCTTCGAGCCGGGCGCACGCGCCACCGCGACCGCGGCGGTCAGCGCGGCCGTGCTCCGCGCGCTCGACCTGCCCGGGTTGGAACGCCAGGCCGTCGCCGCCACGCGCGCCCGCGCCCGTGCCCGTGGCACCGGCCCGATGGGCGCGCTCACCTCGTTCGTCTATCGGCTGTCCGGTCGTCAGGCGCGGGTCGCCGACCCGGACGGTTTCCTCATGCGCTGGCGCGACCACGGCTCGCTGGCTCCCGCGGTCGAGGCCTTGCGCCTCGCGCTGACCGAGCCGCTGCGGTCGGCCGCCCCGGCGATCCGGCCTGCGCTGGCCGCGACCGTCGAGCCGGCACGCCTCCAGCGTGGCCTCGAGGGCGCCGTCGATCGGGCCGTGACCGGACGCGACCGAACCGTGCCATCCAGCCGCGCCTGGCCGGCGATCGGGTTCCTGCAGACGCTCGCAACGGTCGCGATCGCGCTGTCGGTCGCGTGGACGATCCTGTGGGTGCTCGCCCGCCCGCCGGTCGAGTCGGTGGATGTGCCGATCCTCGGGCCCGTGCCGATGCCGTTCGTGGCCGTCGTCGTGTCGCTGCTCATCGGCTACCTGCTCGCGCGGGTCGTCGGGACACACGCCGGCTGGGTCGGCCGCCGGTGGGCCGGGCGGTTGCGCCGGGACGTGACGACGGCCGTCGAGCGCGAGATCGCCGACCATGGCCTGGAACCGCTGGATCGCCTCGAAGCAGCGCGCCACGACCTGTGGTCGACCACCCGCGATCTCCTCGCCGTCGCGCGCCGGGGCTGAGCGCTCAGCGGTAGCGGGTCCGCCCCACCCACGCGACCAGCGGCAGCGCCAGCATCGGCGCCTCGAGGATTGAGTAGAGCAGCCCGCCGCCGCGCGCGTTCAGGACGGTCGTCAGCCAGTCCAGCCACATCGCTCCGAATGGCACGCACAAGGCCACGAATGCCGCGAGGCCGATCCACCACGCTCGATCCCGCACCCCGAACAACGCGAAGGGCGCCAGGCTCGGCTTGAGCAGCGCGAACGGGGCGGCACCTCGCCAGGCCGTCGCGACGGCCATCGCCACCACGCACCAGATCACGGGATTACCGGTCCAGATCTTGAGCGGCGTCGTCGGCCAGGCCAGGCACAGCGCGATGAACGGCCAGGCGGCCGGACGCGGACGCAGCCGCCACACGGCCGCCGCCGTCACCACGCCCGGGATCAACCACCACAACACCAGCGGTGCGACCGTGAACGGGACGAAGAGCCACAGTCCGACCGGCGGATAGAGGATGTCGCCATGGGCCACCTCGTACGGCCCGGCGAGCTGCCGCGGCTCGTAGAACGGCCCGCCCGAGAGCCATCGAGCGGCCGCTTCGACATACAGCGCCACGTCCACGCCAAGGGGCTGTTCCAGCGGATCCGGGATGGCCAGCACGAACAGGACCGGCAGGAGGAAGACCGCGAACGACAGCCCGACCGCCACGGGCCGCCGGTCCAGGACCTCCACGAGTCGCGCGATCACGCGCCCGATGGTAGCCGGGCGACCTGGACCAGGATCGGAGGCCGTTCTCATGCCGCTCTCAGGGTTCCCCGCGACCGTGCAGCGAAACACCGCGAGCCCCCGTACATGAGGACCCCGATGAGCCAGTCGACCCCCACCGATCCCGCGCACGAGCTGCGCGCTGTGCCCGACACCGCCGATCCGCGCGCCGTCGCCGAAGCGATCCTCTTCGAGGTCCGCCGCGTCATCGTCGGCCAGGACCAGATGCTCGAACGCATCCTCGTCGGCCTGCTCTCGGGCGGCCACATCCTGCTCGAGGGTGTCCCCGGCCTCGCCAAGACCCTGACGATCAAGACCCTCGCCGACGTCCTGGGCGGATCGTTCAAGCGCGTCCAGTTCACGCCCGACCTCATGCCGTCGGATCTCGTCGGCAACCGCATCTACCGACCGTCGGACAGCACGTTCGAGACGGAGCTCGGCCCGGTCTTCGCGAACTTCCTGCTCGCCGACGAGATCAACCGGGCACCGGCCAAGGTCCAGTCCGCGCTGCTCGAGGTCATGCAGGAGCGGCAGGTCACGATCGGCGGGGTGACGCATCCCGTCCCGGCGCCGTTCATCGTGCTGGCCACCGAGAACCCGATCGAGGCGGAGGGCACCTACCCGCTGCCCGAGGCGCAGGTCGACCGGTTCATGCTCAAGATCGTGCTGGGCTACCCGTCGGCGACCGAGGAGGCCCAGATCGTGGCCCGCTCGCTGCGCCCCGGCCTGCCGCCGCGCGAGATCCTCGATGCCGACGGCCTGCTCGCGCTCCAGCGCCGGGTCGAAGACATCTACGTCGATCCCCGGATCATCAGCTACGCCGTGGGCCTGGTCGAGGCGACCCGCCGACTCGAGTACTGGGGCGCGCCCGAGCTCGCCTCGTACGTGAGCTACGGTGCCAGCCCGCGCGGTTCCATCAACCTCATCGCTGGCGCACGGGCCCTCGCGCTGCTGCGCGGCCGTCGCTATGCGCTCCCGTCCGACGTCGCCGAGCTGGCGCCCGACGTCCTCCGCCACCGCCTCGTGCTGTCCTACGCGGCGCTGACCGATGGCATCACCCCCGATTCGGTCGTGACGCGCGTGCTCGGCCTCGTACCCGTCCCGCAGCTGGACCTCACGGGCGCCGGTGCGCCCGCGGGCGAGGCCACCGCGTGAGCGTGGACCTTGCCGGGGTCGGTGGCCGGCAGCGCTCGCCGGCCCGCCCCGGGCCCGGCCCCATCGCCGAGGAGCTCGTCCGTCGCCTCGAAGTCGCGCTCACCCGCCGCGCGGGCGGCCGGCTGACCGGCGACCACCGAGGCCGCGGCTTCGGGGAAGGGCTGGACCTCGACCGCCTTCGACCGTACGAGCCGGGCGACGACATCCGCCGCATCGACTGGAACGCCACCGCTCGCAGCCAGGTCCCGCAGGTCCGTGAGGACCTGCCCGATCGCCAGCTGACGGCCTGGATCCTGCTCGACCAGTCGGCATCCATGCACTTCGGCACCGCCGACCGGCGCAAGGCCGACGTGGCCGAAGGCGCCGCGCTCGTCGTCGGCCGGTTCGTCGCTCGACGATCCGATCGACTCGGGGTCATCGCCTTCGGGACCGACCGTGAGCGCGTCACGCCGCCGGCCGGTGGCCGCAACGGGATGCTCGGCCTGCTGCGGACGCTCGCGACCGACGCGTCCGAAGAGGGCGCCGGCACGACCTCCATGGCTCGGGCCTTGCACACCGTCGCGGCGTCGCGCACGAGCGCCGGCCTCGTGACGATCGTGTCCGACTTTCGCGGTCCGCTCGACTGGCGCCCGGCGCTGACCGAGGTCGCCGGCCGGCACACGGTCCTCGCCATCGAGATCGCCGATCCGCGCGAGACCGAGCTCGTCGACGTCGGCGAGTTGACGCTCATCGACCCCGAGACCGGACGCACCCTCCGCGTCGACACCGCCGACCGGCGACTCCGAACCACCTTCCGCGAGGCCGCCACGGCCGAGCGCTCGGCGGTGGCCGCGGAGTTCGCCCGGCTCGGGATCCGTCATCTCCGCCTCTCGACCGAGGGCTCCTGGCTGCCCGCCTTCGCCCGTGGTCTCGACACGACTGGACGACCGACATGACCTTCCTCGCGCCACTCCTCCTGCTTGGCCTGCTCCTGGTCCCCGTGCTGCTGCTCCTGTATTTCTGGGCCCAGCGCCGCCGATCGAAGTACGCGGTCCGCTTCACGAACCTGGACCTCCTCGCCAACCTCGCCCCGCGCCGGCCGTCATGGCGGCGCCACGTGCCGCCGGTGATCTACCTCGCGGCGGTCGCCGCGCTCGTCCTCGGCCTGGCCCGACCGACGATGGTCGTGGCCGTGCCGCGCGAGGACGCGACGGTGCTCCTCGCCATCGACGTCTCCGGTTCGATGAAGGCGACCGACGTCGCCCCGACGCGGCTCGATGCCGCGCGCGAGGCGGCCCAGTCGTTCATCGACCAGCTGCCGGAGGGCATCCGCGTCGGGATCGTGGCGTTCGCCTCGCGTCCGGTGACCCTCGTCCAGCCGACCGCCGACCGGGCGGAGCTCGACGAGGCGCTCGACGGGCTGCGCGCGCTCGACGGGACCGCGATGGGCGACGCGCTCATGCAGGTCCTCGACCTCGCCGAGACGATCCAGGCCGGTGACGCCGGCGCGGGCGGGGCGACAGCGACCCCCTCGCCAGACCCGTCGGCCTCGCCCGACCCCGCCGCCTCACCGGATCCGTCGGCATCGCCCGATCCCTCGGTCGACCCGCCGACCGACGAGCCGGTCGTGGCCGCGATCCTCCTGTCCGACGGCGCCAACTCCGTGGGCACGGCCGAGCCGCTCGATGCGGCCGAGCGTGCAGCCGGCATGGGCGTCCCGATCTACACGATCGCGCTCGGCACGCCGTCCGGTCAGGTCCAGGTCCAGGACGAGTTCGGTCAGTCGGTCACGCTCGACGTGCCGCCCGACACCGAGACCCTCGCCCAGATCGCGGAGATCACGAGCGCGACCGCGTTCGACGCGCCGACGGCCAACGACCTGTCCGCGGTGTACGACAACCTGCAGTCGCGCATCGGCTACACGCAGGAGGAGCAGGAGGTCACGTCGTGGTTCGCCGCAGGTGCCCTCGTGCTCGTGGTCGTGGCGGCCGGACTGTCCGCGGTGTGGTTCGGGCGACTGCCCTGACCCACCGGCCAGCGGTCAGACTGGGCGGGTGACCCCCGCCCAGCGCCGCGACTTCATCGTCGCCCACACGAACGCGGCAGCGGCCCCGCTCGTCCCGGAGATCGCGCTCCGGACGGGTGGCCTGGCGATGCCGTTGTGGGAGGCGGCCGCGCTGACGGACCAGCGACCGGCGGTCCCGCCGCCGTATTGGGCCTGGGCGTGGGCCGGCGGTCAGGCCCTGGCCCGCCATGTCCTCGACCATCCGGACCTGGTCCGTGGGCTTCGCGTCGCCGACATCGGCTGCGGCGGCGGGATCGTGGCGATCGCCGCCGCGATGGCCGGTGCCGCGCGGGTGACCGCGATCGACCTCGAGGTCTTCGCGATCGAAGCCGCCCGCCTGAACGCCGCCGCGAACGGCGTCGAGCTCACGCTCGAGGAGGCCGATCCGATCGGCACGGATGACGGCTGGGACGTCGTCCTCGTCGGCGACCTGTGGTACGAGCCGGAGCTGGCCGAACGGATGGCGCCATGGCTGCGCGCCCTGGTCGGACGCGGTGCGCTGGTCCTGACCGGCGACCCCGGCCGGGCGCACCTCCCGAGCATCGGCCTCGAGGAGCTCGGACGCTACGAGGTCCCGACCCTCGAGGATCTCGAGGATGTCACGACGAAGACGGTACGAGTGCTGCGTCTGGAGGCGTGAGGTCCTCGAAGACGTAGATCACTCGCCGACGCTTGCCGCCGCTCCCCTCCAGCACACGAGTCGGCACGACCGGCGCGAACCACGACAGCACGCGCTCGTTCGAGATCTGGTGGTGACAGTTGCGCGGGTCGTCCATGACCCAGTCGATGGGCAGCGAGAGGATCGCGTGACGGGCGACGCGCCGGACCTCCAGGAACGCCTCCCGCTGGCGGTCGCGCAGGTGCTCGAACACCTGGAGCGCGATGAACAGGTCGTACGCCTTGTCGGCCACCGGCCATGGCGCCACGGTCGCATCGTGGATCGTGATCGCGACGTCCGGATCGAGTTCGGGCCGAGCCTTGATATCGATGACGTCCGCCCCAGAGATGATCGGGCGGACCGGTGCCCCGAGCTCGAGCGCTGAGTGCAGGTCATCGCGGCGGATGAGGTCGGCGGCCTGGGCGAGGGCGACGGACATGTACCCCCAGCGGCCCGAGTAGTACGGGAAGCGGCGGGCCATCTCGGCGAACTCGAGCTCGGAGATCGGGCGGATGCCGGCGTCAGGGGGAACGTACAGCGGATCCAGCGCAGGATCGATGGCGCGCGCGGCGCGCGTCGTCGCCCCGCCGATCAACGCCTGGACCTGTCGCCCGATGTGCAAGACGGAAGTGCGCAGCGGCCGGGTCAGCCGCTTCATGGTCTGCAGGATGGGGTCTCCGGATTGCGGGTCAGCAACCGGGAGGGTACCTGCCGCCTCGGAACGGCGCAATGCCGCGCGCCCCGGTCCCGGACCGAGCGGTCACGTCGGGCGGCCCTCACCCCGGTCGACCGTCGTCACCTCGGCTAATCGCCGCTCGAGGTAGGCCCGCTCGGCGCGATTCGCGGTCAGGTCGAGGGCCAGGCGGTAGGCCGTCGCCGCCTCGGATCGCCGCCCGAGCCGGCGGAGCAGGTCGGCCCGCGAGGCCGGCAGATACGGGTAGGACGCGAGCGCGCCGTCCGCCTCGAGCGCGTCCATCATCGCGAGCCCGACCGCCGGGCCGTCGGCCATCGCGACCGCGGCCGCGTGGTTGAGCTGGACGACCGGCGACGGATCGAGCCGAGCCAGGGCGAGATACAACGCGGCGATCTGCGGCCAGTCGGTCTCGGCGGGCGTGGCGGCCTCGTCGTGGAGCGCCGCGATGGCTGCCTGGAGCTGGTACGGCCCGATGCGCCCCAGCGGCAGCACCCGCTCGACGATCGCCCGGCCCTCCGCGATCCGGGCGGCGTCCCAGCGGCCGCGGTCCTGGTCCTCCAGGAGGACGAGGTCGCCGTCCGGCCCGACCCGGGCCTCCCGCCGCGCATCGTGCAGGAGCATGAGCGCCAGCAGCCCCGTCGCCTCGGGCTCGTCGGGGAGCAACGAGACCACGATCCGTGTCAGCCGGATGGCCTCGCCACTCAGCTCGCGGCGCACGATGGCATCGCCGGACGACGCGGCGTAGCCCTCGCTGAACACGAGATAGAGCACCTTGAGGACGCCGTCCAGACGCTCGGGAAGCAGCTCGCGCGGCGGCACGCGGTACGGGATCCCGGCGTCGCGGATCTTGCGCTTGGCCCGAACCAGGCGCTGGGCCAGGGTCGCCTCGGGGACGAGGAACGCCCGGGCGATCTCGGGGGTCGTGAGGCCACCCAGCGTGCGCAGGGTCAGCGCCACGCGCCCATCGAGCGGCAGGGCCGGATGGCAGCACGTGAAGATCAGCCGCAGGCGATCGTCAGCGATCGGCATGTCATCGTCCGTCGCGTCCACGCCGCCACCATCGGGCTCGATCGCCGCGAGGTCCGCCTCGATCGACGCCTCGCGCACGAGCTCCTCGGTCTTGTCCCGAAGCCGCCGCCGGCGGCGCAGTCGATCGATGGCCCGGTTGCGCGCGGTCGTCGTGATCCAGGCGCCCGGATTGTCCGGCACGCCGCGGGTCGGCCAGACCTCGAGCGCGGTGACGAACGCTTCCTGGACGGCTTCCTCGGCCAGGTCGAAATCGCCGAGGACGCGGATCAGGGTCGCGACCGCCCGCCCCGATTCCTCGCGGAACAGGCGGTCGACGACCTCGCTGGTGGCGGCGGGCGGCGTCAGTCCGCGCCGACCGCTTGTGCTGATGCCTGGGGCGCCTCGGCAGCGAAGTCCCAGATCGGGCGGATCTCGATCGAACCGCGCTTGGCGCCCGGGATCATCGCGGCATACCCGATCGCCTCGTCGAGATCGGCCGCCTCGACGAGGTAGAACCCGCCGAGGACCTCCTTCGTCTCGGCGAACGGGCCGTCCGTGGAGATCGTCTGGCCGTCGCGGACGCGGACCGTGGTCGCCGTCGCGATCGGCTGGAGCGCCTCTCCGCCCTTCATGGCGCCCCGCTCGCGGATGTGCGCGCCGAAAGCGTTGTACGCCTCCATCTCGGCGGCCATCTCATCCTGCGGCGCCGCCTCGGTGGGCTCTTCGCCGTAGATCAACAACGCGTATTGCATGGCTACGTTCCTCCGTTGCACGTCGGTGGCGCCGTCCGGCGCCGTTCACATTCACGACGAACGTCAGACGTCGGAATCGACAGCGTGCATCAATCTACCGCGGACGGCCTTCCCCGATGTTTCCGTTCTGTACCTCCGCGGCATACTGTGTCGGCCATGGCGACGCCCAAGGAGATCCTCGAGATCGACGGCCGCGAGGTCTCGATCTCGAATCCGCAGAAGGTCTACTTCCCGGATGCGGGGTACACGAAGCTCGATCTCGTCCACTACTACCTGGCGGTCGCCGACGGGGCGCTGACCGGGATCCGCGGCCGGCCGATGGCGCTCAAGCGCTTCGTCGACGGCATCACCAAGGAGCCGTTCTTCCAGAAGCGGGCCCCGGACAACACGCCCGACTGGATCCGGACCGCCGAGCTGACCTTCCCGTCGGGCCGGACGGCGGACGAGATCGTCGTGGACGAGACGGCGGCCCTGGCCTGGATCGTCAACCTCGGCTGCATCGACCTCAACCCGCACCCGGTCCGCGCCGACGACCTGGACCATCCCGGACGAGCTGCGGGTCGACCTCGATCCGGTGCCGGGCGTGCCGTGGTCGCAGATCCGCGAGGTCGCGCTGGTCTGCCGCGAGGCCCTGGACGACGTCGGCCTGGTCGGCTGGCCCAAGACGTCCGGGCTCGCGCGGGATCCACATCAACGTCCGCATCGAGCGCGCGCTGGACGTACCCGGAGGTCCGCCGGGCCGCCCTCGCCCTCGCCCGCGACGTGGAGCGGCGCGCTGCCCGGACGCGGCGACCTCCAAGTGGTGGAAGGAGGAGCGCCACGGCGTCTTCCTCGACTACAACCAGAACGCCAAGGACCGGACCGTGGCCTCGGCCTACTCGATCCGTCCGCTGCCCGACGCCCGGGTCTCGACGCCGCTGACCTGGGACGAGGTGCCGACCGTCGAGGCCGAGGCGTTCACGATCGCGACCGTGCCCGGCAGCGGTTCGCCGAGATCGGCGACCCGGGGGCCGGGATCGACGAGGCGGTCGGCTCGCTCGAGGCGCTGCTGGAGCTGTCGCGCCGCCACGAGGCCGAGGGCGAGGGCGACGCCCCGTGGCCGCCGAACTACGCCAAGCAGGCCGGTGAGCCGCCGCGGGTCCAGCCGTCGCGCAAGCGTCGGCCGGACGCCGAGTACGAGCAGGGTCGGGGCGAGGCGGGCGGTCCGCCACCGGATGTCGCCGCGGAACGTGCAGCGGCCGTCGCTGCCGGCGACCCGAACGCCGGACTGCCGACCGAGTGGGAGGGCTCGCGCCCGACGCCGACCGGTCGACGCAAGACGAGCATCCCGGTCATCGAGATCTCGCGAGCCGCGTCCAAGGCCGAGGCGCTCGAGGGGCTCGAGCGCTGGAAGGCGCGCCACCCGAACGCCGCCGACGCCCTCGAACCGGCCGACGTGCTCGTCGACGGCATGCGCGGTCGGTCGTCGCTCTGGTACCGCGTCCGGGTCAACCTCAGCCACGTCCCCGAGGCGGAGCGCCCGGCGCAGGAGGCGCTGGACCCGGACTACGACCCGTGGGCCGGCTACGAGTGGCCGGACCGGGCGGGCCAACTGGAGCGGGCACCGCGCAAGAAGACCACCGGATGACAGCGGCGGTCAGCCGCGTTCATACAGGACGACCCGCCAGGCCATCGTGAGCGCCTCGGCCGTCGGGCGGAGCCCGGCGCGAGCGACCAGCGCGTCGATGCTCGCGTTCGGGTGCGCGTAGGCCCGATAGGCGCGCCCTCGGACACGGAACCACAGGTTCTGGAGCCACAGTCCCGCGCGGACCAGGACCCGGTCCCGCGGCAAGACCAGACCGTACATCGAACGGGCGTGCGCGGCGGATGTGCCAACGAGCGCCGCCGCATCGGCGTAGCAGCAGACCACGCGGTCGAGCGTCACGATGTCGGCCGAGTCGATCGAGGCCGCATGCGCAACGAAGTCGCCTTCGATGAACTCCACGCGGTCGAGGAGGTTGCGTTCCCGGGCCTCCTGGCGCGCGACGTCGAGATAGTGCCTCGAGGCGTCGACCAGCACCGCCCGCCCGGCCCCGGCTCCCAGCAGCTCGTAGTCGATGACGCCGATCCCGCCGCCGATATCGAGGACCGTGGCACCCGTTGCCCTGGACCGGCCGATCAGGTCCAGCAGCAGGCGCGTCGTGCGCGCCGGACCATCGCGGCGGTACCGAGCGCGGTCATCCTCCGCGACCGAACGGTCGAACACCGACGCGAAGTCGTCGCAGCTGCAGGCGCCCATGCCGGCGAGTCTAGCGCCGTCCCGACGGTGGACGGCCCCCGGCGGCCTCAGATCCGGCGTCGTGGATCGCTACCGAGCCAACGGCGGGCCACCGGAAGGAATGCCAGACCGATCGAGGCCTGGGCAAGGACCGCGAGGATCAGGAGGAGGCCAGGCACGGTCAGGACGAGCGCCGGGACCGCCCATTCCAGGTCGCCGAAGGCGACGAAGCCGGTATCGATCTCGACGCCGGAGCCGGACTGGCCGCCGGGCACGGTGAACGTGTCATCGGGGCGAGACGCGCCGGATGTCGGATCAGGATCGGCCGGGCCGCCGCCTCCGGGGTCGGTGGGGCTGCCTCCCCCGGAGCCGCCGGACCCGCCGGAACCGGCCCCCGGCGCGGACGACCGCCACGCCCGAGGGTCCGGTGGTGGCGCCGGACGTCGGGACCGGGCCCGTGGACGGGGCGGCAGACGCCGGTGCCGGGCTCGGCGTCGGCGTGGCGCTGCCGGGCCCAGGCGTGACGACGGGAGTCGGCAAGGCCGTCGGTCGCGGCGTCACGATCGGCCCCGGCGTTGGCAGCGGGATCGGTGTCGGGAGCGGCAGGCTCGGCAGCGGCGGCACTGACGGGATCGGCAGCGACGGGAGGGCCGTGATGATCGGGGTGGGCGTCGGCGTCGGCCTCGGGGTGGGCGTCGGCGTCGGGGCCGGCGTGGGCGCGGGCGTGGGCCGGCGTCGGGGCGGGAGTCGGAGCGGGCGTCGGAGTCGGCGTGGGGGTTGGAGCTGGGGCGGACACCGTGATCGTTACCTTCGTCGAGATCACGAGGAGACCAGAAGGGTGGTACCGGAAGACATCGGTTCCGATGAACCCAGCGTCCGGGGTGTACGTGAAGCTGCCGTTCGAGTTGAAATCGAGCGTGCCATCGGACGGACCGGACTCGTAGACAGCCGAATGACCCCCAAGGAGGCCTTCGTCGTTCTTCAGTACGCCCTTGGGGGGCACAACGAGGACCTGATTCATGATCGTGGAATAGAAGTCAGGCCTCGGAGTCAGCCCGAGGAGGCCGATCGGGTGGACGGCACGCGGGCCAGCCGCGAACGCAGCGGGCGCCACCGCGAGGACGACCAGCCCCGCCGCCGCGACGAACGCGACCAGCGAGCGCCGACGGCGCGTGGTGTTCACGCGACGCGCCGGCCGGGCAGCCACAGGGTCTCGGCGCCCGCTTCGGCGCCGGGCAGCGGCGGATCCTCGGCGTGCTCGATACCGTCGATGAAGGCCGTCACGAGGCGCTCGTCGAGCTGCGTGCCGGCGGCATCGCCGAGTCGATGCGAGCGCCTCACGGACGTCGAGGGCCTTGCGATACGGCCGGGTCGTGGTCATCGCCGAGAACGCGTCCGCGACGGCCAGGATCCGGGCGATCAGGGGGATGGCCTCGCCCTCGAGTCGATCGAGATAGCCCTCGCCGTCCCAGCGCTCGTGGTGATGGCGGATGCCGGCCCGGATGACCTCGATGTCCGGCAGCTCGCGCACGATCATGTCGCCGAGGGCGACGTGCTGCTTGACGACCGCGTACTCGGCCTCGGTCAGGGCGCCCGGCTTGCGCAGGATGCGGTCGGGGATGCCGATCTTGCCGACGTCGTGGAGCATGCCGGCGACCCCGATCGTCCGGATCTCGTCGCTCGGCAGACCCAGACGCTCGGCCAGGAAGGTCCCGTAGCGGGCGACGTCCTCGGAGTGGCGCTTGGTGTAGCGATCCTTGGTGTCGACGGCGTTGATCAGGCCCTGGAGCACATCGAAGCTCGTGGCCGCAGCATCGCCGCCGGGGGCGAACACGTCGGCGTGGCGCACCGTGTCGCCGCCGCTGGCCTTCGCCTCGCCGATGACCTGGCCGACCGTCACGAGCAGACCCGTCACCGAGTCCGCGTGGGCCGGGTACGTGGCGATCCCGACGCTGACCGTGATCGGCAGGCGCTCGGTCTCGTCGAAGCGCAGGCTCAGGTCGACGAGTGCCGTTCGAAGCCGCTCGACCAGCGGATCCAGCCCGGCCACGGCGGCCGGCGAGGCGACGATGAGGAACTCGTCCGGTCCGTAGCGGCCCAGTTCCATCCCCGCACCGAGGTGGCGCTGCAAGAGCCCGCAGACGGCGATCAGCGCCTGGTCGCCGGCCCCGTGACCGTGGTTGTCGTTGAGCAGCCGGAAGTTGTCGATGTCGATAAGGGCGATGCCCAGCGGCCGGCCAGCCTCGCGGGCCAGCTCGATCTCTCCGGCCAGCAGCTCCACGAGCGCGCCGTGGTTCAGGGCACCGGTCAGCGGGTCGCGCCGGGTCGCGTCCACGAGCGCAGCGGTCTGTCGGGTCAGGCGACCCTGGGCGGAGCGGAAGATAAGCGAACAGAAGGCCGGCGGCGACGAGCGCCGCCGAGAGGGTCACGATGACGACTTCGCGGCGAACGTCCTCGAGGCGGGCCAGGATCGGGACGGCGTCGCGCCAGATGCCGATGACGCCGCGGACCTCACCCTCGGTGCTGAGCGGCAGGAACTCCTGCAGGACCGTCGGCGAGCCAAGGTCGCCAGGGCCGGCGCCGGCGGTCCCGGCCGGACCGATGGCCGCCTGGGCCTTCCCGGTGAGGGCAACGGCGAAGGCCCCGCTGACGGGCACCTGCGCGCCGCGAGCCGCGCGATCGCTGGCCGCGACGATCGTGCCATCCGGCCGGCGCAACTCGACGCGGAGGATCTCGCCCGGACGTGGCAGCGTCGCGAGCTGCGACTCCAGCCGTGTCAGGTCGGCGGCGGTCGGCGTGTTGCCCGGCACCAGGTCGCGCGCCTGGACATAGGCATTCACGAAGGCCCGGGTGGTCGCGGCGTCGCTGCCGACGACGTTGTTGATCGTCGAGGTCGAGAAGTGCTGGCTGACCAGGATGGATTGCGCGGTCGCGGTGATGCCGATGATGGCGAGGAACGCGCCGAACACGAGCAACAGCAGGACCGGGCGAGCCGGATGCACGCGGGAGCCGAACACGATCGACGCTGCCTCTACTCACGGAACGGAACTTGTCCCGATCGTAGGAACCGAAACGACCACGCCCAATCGGACGAAGGTACTGGCCGGTCCTCCCGGTCCGCGACCCGGACCGCCTGGTCCGAAGGCCGTCAGGACCCGAAGATCGCCTCGAGCAGGTACGGCGTCGTCGTCTCCAGCTGGTCGTAGCGACACGTCGGCCGGATCGGCTTGTCCGGGCGCCAGCGCTTGAACGTCGTGCCGTGGCGGAAGCGCGTGCCCTGGAGGTGGTCGTAGGCGACCTCGGCGACGCGCTCGGCCCGCAGCGGCTCCCAGGACAGGTCCTTGCCGCGGTTCCAGCGTGACGTGGCCCCTGGCAGGCGCTGACCGGAGGCGTCGGTGTCGCCGGCGGTCGCCCACTCGGCCCACTCGCGCCAGGGGTGACCCTCGAGGGCGCGCTCGCGCAGCGGCGCCAGCTCCTCGGCCAGGGCGGCCCGCCGGTCCCACGTGAACGACGACGTGACGCCGACGTGGTGGAGCGTGCCCTCGTCGTCGAACAGGCCCAGCAGCAACGAGCCGATGTGCGTGCCGGGCCCGTTCTTGTGCCAGCGGAAGCCCGGCGACGACGCAATCGGCCGTGCGCTGGTGCTTGATCTTGAGCATCGCGCGCTTGCCCGGCTGGTACGGGCGCATCGAGCCGCTTGGCGACGACGCCATCGAGCCCGGCGCCCTCGAACCGATCGAACCAATCGGCGGCGGTGGCCCGGTCGCGGGTCGCCGGCGTCAGATGGACGGGCGGAGCGACACCGGCCAGGACCGCCTCCAGGCGACTCCGCCGCTCGCCCTGCGGCACCTCCCGGAGATCCTCGTCGCCGAGCGCGAGCAGGTCCCAGGCGACGAACGAGGCCGGCGACTCGGCGGCCAGCATCTTCACCCGCGACGCGGCCGGGTGGATGCGCAGGAGCAGCGCCTCGAACTCGAGTCCGTCGTCGCCGGCGATGACGATCTCGCCGTCGAGGATGCAGCGCTCCGGCAGGGCCGCTCGCAACGGGTCGGCGAGCTCCGGGAAGTAGCGATCGAGGGGCTTGAGGTCGCGCGACTGGGTGTACACCTCGTCGCCGTCGCGGAACACGAGCGCGCGGAAGCCGTCCCACTTGGGCTCGTACAGCCAGCCGTCGCCCTCGGGCAGGGCGTCGGACGCCTTGGCGAGCATCGGCTCGATCGGTGGCTGGATCGGCAGGTCGAGGGCCATGCCGGGAGTGTAGGTCAGCCGGTCACGGCAGGGTCGCGAGGGCTGCCTTCGCTCGCTCGCGTCCGAGATTCCAGGCGAACGGACTGGAGAAGCCCGGATCCCGAGCGAAGCGCTCGCGGCGCTCCAGAAGATCTGCGCGCAGCCGGTCGGCCTCGGCGGCCGGGAGGTGCGGGAGGGCCGCCACCAGGGCGGGGATCGCGTCGTCGGGCAGGACGCCCAGGTATTCGACATCGAGGTCGTCGTAGGCGGTCGGCGGGACCGCCTCGGTGCCGATGAGGCGGGCCACGTTGTGTTCCGCGACGAGCGACGCCGGGGCGATGACGTTCAACGAGACCAGCGAGAGCAGGCCGATGACCGCCATCGCGTGGCCGATCCAGCGAACCCGATCGGTCGCCAGGAACGTCGCGAGGGCCACGAGCGTGACCGCCATCGCCACGATCGACACCGCGACGTAGACCCGCAGCTCGGTCCACCCGTACGCCTCCTGGTACAGCTGGAGCCGCAACGTCGCCGAAGCGAGTACCACGATCGTGAGCACGACCAGGGCGATCGTGAGCGCAAGGTAGGCGCGCGGGCGTCGAACGACGTGGTAATCGAGCGCGACGAGCGTCCCGCCGGCCAACCCGGCCGCGGCGACGAGCTCGAAGTACCCGCGCCGGGCGTAGTCGCTGTAGGTCATCCCGGCCGCGGTGAGCGTGTCGAGGCCGCCGAACAGGTAGGCCAGCTGGAGCCCGACGAACAGGGCGAAGATCAGGGCCACGGCGCCCAGCACGACGAGCGCCTCGGTCACGCCGAGGATCCGCTCGCGGGCGAGCGGGGTCGCGCTCGCGGCCGCACCGAGCGACGCCTGCTCCATCGCCGGCAGGCCTCGCGCGGCCACGGTCAGCAGGCCGCCGACCAGCCAGGCCACGCCAAGCGCGAACAGCGCGCGCCCGGGCAGCTCCCCGAGATCGGGGATGCGGATGCCCAGGAGCTGGTCGATGCCGCGGCGAAAGATCGGGTCGGCGGAGGCGAACAGGACCGCGAAGATCAGGACGAGCGGGATGGCCAGGATGAGGCCGCGCCCCACCGGACCGAGCCAGACGGGGAACTGCCTCGGCCCCTCCCGACGCAGCGGTCGGGCGATGCGCAGCGCCCGGCCGGTCCCGGCCAAAGCGGCCTCGAGGACCCATGCGCCCATCGCCATCACCACGCTGGCGGATCGACGCGTGACGGCGAGGCCCGAGAAGGCGGCCACCGACGCCCCGGTGAACGCGGCCGCGCCGGCCATATCCAGGAACGCGACGAAGGGGTCGGCGCGAACCGCGACGAGCATCGCGAGGACGATCGCCGCCGCCGGCAGCCAGGCATCGAGCGGGTCAGGGGCCCGTCCGCGGCGCCGGACCAGCCAGGCGCCGACCAGGACCAGACCGGTGAGCAGCGGGACGTTGATCCCGGCCGCGGGACCATCGATGGCGACCTCGGCGACCACCCCGATGGCCAGGGCGGCGAACAGGATGCGGCGAGCGAGCGGTCGATCCATGGCGAACCTCGGGTGCGTGATCGAGGGCGTCGGATCGCGCGATCCGGCGTGGTTGGTCCGGGGGCTGGGACGACCCCGGACCGCCGCGTGTGGCGCCGGCGCGCGGCGCCGGTGAGCGCAGGAGGAACCACCCACCGATGTGTGGCGTCGGGGCGATGCCGCGCGCGGCCGTTTGGTCGTGGGCGTGCCACGGAGGGCCACTGCGATGCGCACCATCCGTCCATCGATCGCGCCGGCGGCGCTGATCGGGCTCATCCTCATCGTGTCTCGCCGCCTGCGGCGGTTCCGCATCGCCCGTGCTGAGCACGGTCGGCGCAGCCGTCCCGGCCGCGGGGGGCGCGGGTTCGGGACCCGATGACAACGGCGGTCAGGGCGAGGGCTACAACGCGGCCGCCAGCGGGGCGCCATCGATCACGGACGACGGCGTCGGTGCCGCGGTCGACGAGGCCCGGATCATCCGGACCGGGACCATCGACCTGCGGGTGACCGACGTGCCGAAGGCGCTCGTCACGGCCCGCGACGGCATTCGCGCGATGGGGGGCTACGTCGGCGCCTCCGAGACGAGCAACGACGGCGACACGCCCATCGCCCACATCACGTACCGCATCCCGGCCGCACGCTGGGAAGATGCCCTCGACCTGCTGCGTGGCCTCAACGGCCTGACCGCGAAGGTCGTCAGCGAGCAGACCGCAGCGGTCGAGGTGACCGGCCAGGTCATCGACCTCGAGGCGCGCATCCGCAACCTGCGCGCGAGCGAGACCGCGCTCCAGGCCATCGCCGCCCAGACGACGAAGATCTCCGACGTGCTCGAGGTCCAGGCCCAGCTGACGAACGTCCGGGGCCAGATCGAGCAGCTCAGCGCGGCCCTCGCTGACCTCCAGGACCGGGCGTCGTTCGCGACGTTGACGGCGTCGTTCAGCGTGCCGGTGGTCGCCGTCGACGTGGCGGCCAAGGGCTGGGAGCCCGGGGTCGTCGTCGACGAGGCGACGGCCAGCCTGGTCGATATCCTGCAGGCCCTCACGACGGCGGGGATCTGGTTCGCGATCGTCTGGCTGCCGCTGCTGCTGGTGCTCGCGATCGTCATCGGTGTCGGGACGTGGATCGTCCGCCGACTCGGGATCGTCGGCGGCCGGCGCGGGGGCGACCTGCCGCTGCCGGGATGATTCGCGGCGCGCGATCGTGGCACGATGCGCCGGTGACGGAACAGGCTGAACGATACGACCGGATCGCCGCTGGGTACGAGCAGTGGTGGGCGCCCGTCCTGGCGCCCAGCGCCGTCGCGCTCCTCGACTGGCTCGAGGGCCCGGTGGCCGACGGGGCGCGCGACATCATCGACATCGGTGTCGGGACCGGCAACCTGTCCATCGCGGCGCTGCGGCGATGGCCGAGCATCCGGGTCACCGGGATCGATGCCTCCCGCGAGATGATCGGGGCCGTCGAGGCGCTTGTCGCGGAGCGCCTACCGATGGCCAGCGATCGGTTCCACGGGCGCGTGGCGTTCGCGGCGGAGCTGCCATTCGATGATGGCTCGTTCGACGCGGCGATGTCGTCCTTCGTCCTGCAGCTGGTCCCGAGCCGCGCCAAGGCTCTCCGCGAGATCCGCCGCGTGCTGCGGCCGGGCGGTCTGCTCGCCTATGTGACGTGGCTCGTCGACGAACGGGCGTTCGCGCCGGATCGGGTGTTCGATACGCTGCTCGAGGAGTTCGGGTTCGAGAACGATCCCGACCCGAACCGCCACGGCGACATCCCGTCCGTGGAGCGTGCAGCAGCGGAGCTGCGACGGGCCGGTTTCCGGGACGTGGCCGCGACGCCGGCGACGCTGGTCCACCGATTCACGGTCGACGGCTACATCTCGTTCCTCACCGAGTTCGACGAGGAGAGCCTGTTCGAGGAGATGCGCCGCGACGAACGGCGGCGCTTCCTCGCGCGATTCCGCGAGCGCCTGATGGCGCTGCGTCCCGACGAGATGACCTTCCAGGTGCCGATCGTCTACGCCGAGGGCCGGCGCTCCGACGGGTAGGTCCGGGCGGAGGGTCAGCCCTCCTCGGACCCCTCGGCGGCTGGCGCGGCCTCGGTCTCGCCGCCCTCGGCAGCTTCCTCGCCCTCGGCGACCTCCTCGCCCTCGGCGACGACCGGCTCCTCCTCGACCTCGACGCGCGGCGGCTGGACCTTGGCGATGATCTCATCGGGGTCGGTCAGCAGCGTGACATCGGACGGGACGGACAGGTCGCGCACATGGAGCGCGGCGTCGAAGTCGACCAGCGATTCGATCGAGTATTCGATCGACTGCGGGAGGTGGTCGGGCAGCGCCTTGACCCGGACGGTCTCGGCTGGGTGCAGCAGCGTGCCACCGAGCTGCTCGACCGCGTGCGACTCGCCGATGGCGACGAGCGGCACATCCACGGTGAGCTCCTCGGTCATCCGGACGAGGAACAGGTCCGCGTGGAGCGGACGACGGTGGACCGGGTGGATCTGGACGTTGTTGATGAGGACCGGCTGCGCGGCCTTGCCATCGACGGACAGGTCGACGAGCGCGTTCGCGCCGGAGTGCTTGCGCAGCTGGTCGAAGTCGTGCGCGTCGATCGTCACCGCGGCCGAATCGATGCCGTGGCCGTACACGACGGCAGGCAGAAGTCCCTCCTTGCGGAGGCGATTGACCTTCTTGCCGGTCACCTCGCGGTGCTCGGCGGCCAGCGTCGGACGGGCGGTGGACATGTCGCGGGACCTCTGGTTGGCAGTTGTCGTCTGGATGTCGGGCTGCGGCTCGCCGGCGGGGCCGGAGTTGGCGAGGCGCCCGAAGCGGGAGCGTAGGGTACCACGAGGCGCCGGAGGGCTCGGTCCCGGGCGGGCTGCCATGTCGCGGACGCCATGACCGTCACTGGTAGACACACCTTCCAGACAGATCCCTCTTGATCGATTCACCTGTGAGCAACTGAAGGCTTTCTGAGCAACGGGTCGTTCACGGCTGTGCGGATCATGTGTCTGGTGGTGACGAGGCGGGCTCGACCACGCACGGCTGTGCGGATCATGTGTCTGGTGGTGACGACGGCCGGCGGGGCCACCCCGGTTCCGCAGCTCGTGGTTCACCGGATCGAGCACCTGACGGCCGCTCGGCCCGCTCGGTGTAGCATCCGGCGGTGGCAGCCACCATCCTGATCGTCGAGGACGAGCACGCCGTCGCGCGCGGGATCCAGTACGCCCTTCAGCAGGAGGGCTACAACGTGGGTGTCGCCACGTCGGGCGAGGAAGGTCTCGAGATCGCCACCCGCGAGGCCCCCGACCTCGTCGTGCTGGACGTACGTCTCCCGGGCATCGATGGCTTCGAAGCCCTGCGCCGGATCCGCGCGGCCGGAGCGAAGATGCCGATCCTCGTCCTGACCGCCCGGGACGACGAGGTCGACAAGGTCATCGGGCTCGAATTGGGCGCCGACGACTACCTCACCAAGCCGTTCGGCCTGCGCGAGTTGCTGAGTCGCATCAAGGCGCTGCTCCGACGCTCGTACGGCGATCTCGCCGACGCCGCCGGTGGCCGCGTCATCCGCCACAAGGACCTGGTGATCGACCTGGAGCGCCGACGCGTCCAGCGCGGGGACCGCCGGATCAGCCTGACCCCGACCGAGTTCGAGATCCTCCGCCACCTCGCCACCCGCCCGGGCCGGGTCTACACCCGTGGAGAGCTCCTCGAGCTCCTACGCGACTACGACGCGCTCGACCAGGACGAGAAGACGATCAACGTCCACGTCAGCCACTTGCGCGAGAAGATCGAGGACGACCCGGCGACGCCCGAGTTCGTCTTGACGGTCCGTGGCGTCGGTTACGCCTTCGCCGAGCGCTGATCGACCCATGAACCGGCGGTCGCGCCCGTGGCGTCGCATGCGGCGGCTCATGCCGCGGACCTTCCAGGGCCGCCTGACGGTCGCGTTCGTCGCGGTCCTGGCGCTCACGCTGGGCCTGGTCTCGATGCTCGTCCTCAACCGGCTCGATGACTATTTCGCGCGTCAGCAGACCGCCGATCTGACCGAGCGGTCCACGACCGTGAGTGGCTTCGTGCAGTCGCAGGCACGCACCGCGGCCGAGGGCGCACCGATCGTGGGGGCCGATGGACTCGTCAACGAGGCGGTCGTCGATGAGCTCAGCGGCCCAGCGCTGCGCGCGTTCATCACGGATCGGCTCGGCCAGGCCGACGTCATCGTCCGCTTCGGGACCACCATCGACGAGGGCGACCGGGCGGTGTTCGTCCCCTCGCCCAACGGCACCTTCCGGATGGACCTGCTGGCCTCGCCCGCACCGGGCCAGTCCCGCGAGCAGACGTCCGTCACGGAGTACTACGGCGGCGGCGGTGTGCTGCAGCGCTACACGGTCGAGGTCACGCTCGCCAACCCGTCGACCTACCGGGCGAGTGCCATCGCCAATCTCACCGGGCTTCTCGCGGCGATCGGGCTGTTCGCGCTCGGCCTGGCGGTCGTCGTGTCGGCCGCCCTGACGCGCCGCTTCACGACGCCGTTGCGGCAGTTGACCGACGCCTCGCGCGCGCTCGCCGAGGGCGACCTCTCCCGGCGCGTGCCGGCCGCCCAGTTGCGTGCCGGTTCCACGGAGCTCGGCGAGCTGGCCATCCAGTTCAACGCGATGGCCGATCGGGTCGAGGAGAGCCTCGAGCAGAGCCGCCGCGACCGTGACCGGAGCCGCGACTTCCTGGCCGATGTCTCGCACGAGCTGCGGACCCCGCTGGCGGCCCTGCGCACCTTCAACCAGCTGCTGATGGAGACGGCCGGGGGCGATCCCGTCGCGCGGGCGGAGTTCCTCGAGTCGAGCGCCGGCCAGATCGAGCGCCTCGACTGGCTCGCCCAGAACCTGCTCGATCTGTCCAAGCTCGACTCGGGGCTCGTCCTCCTCGACCTGCGTCCGGACGACCTGCGGGCGGCGGTCGAATCGGCGGCCCACCAGCACGACGCGGCCGCGGCCAGGCGCGGCGTCCGCCTGGAGGTCGACCTGCCGGACGCGCCGATCCGGATCCGGCACGACCCGCCGCGCATCGGGCAGGTCGTGGCCAACCTCGTCGGCAACGCCGTGAAGTTCACGCCGCGCGAGGGAGTGATCCGGGTCAGCGTCGAGGCGACGCCCGATGGCGCCCGGATCGACGTCCGGGACACCGGCGTCGGCATCGAGCCGGCCGAACTGCCGCACATCTTCGAACGCTTCTACCGCGGTTCCCGGGCCAACGAGGCCCGTGGCAGTGGCAGCGGGCTGGGCCTGGCGATCGTCCGGTCGATCGTCGACATGCACGGCGGCAGCATCACCGTGGAAAGCGGGACCGACCGAGGCAGTCGATTCACGGTCCACCTGCCGCGCGACCCGCGAGCGATCGCCGGCACGCCGGCCGCCGCGCGGGCCGACCAGGCAGGCGCGCAAACGGGTGCGGGCGACAGCGCGGGCGATATGACGGAAACTTCACCGTCCGACCCGTCGCAGCTGAACCCTGCGGCGGCACCCTAACGCGAACAGGGACCACCCACCCGAGGCCGCTCACCGGCCCGCCGCCGCCAAGGGGTATCGACCACACCATGACCGACCGACCTCCCGAAGACGCCGACGCCACGCGCCGGCACGACCTGCCCGTCGACCCCGCGACGAGCACCACGCCGCCGGACTGGACCACGCGCCCGACGGCACCTGCCGAGCCGGCATCGCCGGCCGTCGAGCGCTACTCCCCGCCGTCCGAGCCCCGGTCGGACTGGTCGCGCCGCGACGCCGAGGCAGCCGCGGCCACCACCCCCGAGCGGTGGTACGAACCGGCCCCGTCCTACCCGGCCCCGACGGCCCCTGTCGTCGCCGCCTCGGGCAGCGGACGTACCGGCCGCGGCGGGATGGGAACGGTCCTCGGTGCGTCGATCCTGTCGGCAGTGCTCGCGTCAGGTGGCACGGTCCTGGCCCTTGGCGCGACGGGCGCCCTGGATCCGACGACCCCCGCCCAGACGACCCCCGGCGGCACCACGGTCGGGGCCACGAACCAGCCGGTCACCATCGATGAATCGTCCGCGACGATCGACGTGGCCGCGGCGGTCAGCCCGGCCGTCGTCCGGATCGAGAGCGCCGGCAATGTCGACACCTCGACCGGGGTGATCCCGGCGACTGGTGTGGGCTCGGGCTTCATCTATGACGCAGCTGGCTGGATCCTCACGAACCGTCACGTCGTGGAGGGCAGTGACACGGTCGAGGTCGAGCTCAATGACGGTCGCGTCCTGACCGGCCAGGTCTACGGCATCGATACCCTGACGGACCTCGCGATCGTCAAGATCGAGGGCACGGACCTGCCGACCGCCGCGCTCGGAGACTCCAGCGCGCTCAAGGTCGGCCAGCTCGTGGTCGCCATCGGGAGCCCGCTCGGGACGTACTCGAACTCGGTCACGAGCGGCATCGTGTCGGCCAAGGGTCGCTCGATCACCGCCAACGGCAACCAGAACCTGAACAACCTCATCCAGACCGACGCGGCGATCAACCCGGGCAACTCGGGCGGGCCGCTGCTCGACGCGAACGGCGGCGTCATCGGCATCAATACCGCCATCGCCACCGATTCCAATGGCATCGGCTTCGCGATCCCGATCGACATCGCCCGGCCGATCATGGCCCAGGCGGTCGCCGGCCAGGAACTCGCCCGGCCGTACATGGGCGTCGTCTATCGTGCCCTCGATCGCCAGTACGCCGACGCCAACGGGTTGTCGGTCCACGAGGGCGCCCTGGTGATCCCCGGCGGCACGCCCGCTGAACCGACCCCCGCCGTCGTCCCCGACAGCCCGGCCGATCAGGCAGGCCTCCAGGAAGGCGACATCATCGTCAAGGTCAATGACCAGGTCATCGACGGGGACCACCCGCTTGACGCGACGCTGGCCGAGTCGGCGCCCGGCGACACGGTCTCGATCGAGATCCTGCGCGATGGGCAGACCCAGACGCTGACCCTGACCCTCGGGACACGTCCGGCCAATCTGCGCGGCTAACCATCCAGAGGCGCCGGCCGGTCAGCGCGCCGGACGGCGCCGCCAGATCTCGACCGCGGCGTGGTCGAGCGGGCCGCCCAGCTGGACGGCCGGCTTACGGACCCGCACCCCGACCTCGGTGACGTCGAACTCGACGAGGATCTCGTGGCTGATCGCCTCGGCGATCGCCTCGAGCAGCCGGAACGACGTGGATTCCACGATCTGGCGGGCGATCGCGTAGACCCGGCCATAATCGATGGTCTTCTGGAGGTCGTCATCGACGCCCGCGGGCTGCAGGTTGAGCACGAGCTCGACATCGACCTCGAAGGGCTGCGGCTGGAGCAGCTCGTGCTCGTAGTAGCCGTGGCGCCCCTCGAAGCGCATGTTGGACAGCACGATCCGATCGCTCACGGCCGACCTTCCACCTCGTCGGCACGCCAGTGGCCCCGCACGATCGCGTCGGCGACCCGCGCGGCCCGGACGTTGGCTGCGACGTCGTGGACGCGAATGAGGTCGATGCCGGCCGCGATGCCCAGCGCGGTCGTGGCGAGGGTCGCCTCGAGCCGCTCGTCGGCAGGCAGGTCCAGGATGCGGCCCAAGGTCGACTTGCGTGACGTGCCGAGCAGGATCGGCCGGCCGAGCTCCCGCAGGACCGCCAGGTCCCGCAGCAGCTCGACGTTCTGATCCGCGGTCTTGCCGAAGCCGAACCCTGGGTCGACGATGAGTTCCGTCTCGGGCACGCCCGCGGCCATCGCTCGCTCGAGGGCCGCAGCCAGGTCGTCGACCACCTCCGCCGCGACCGACCGCTCGTAACGGGCCTCCGCGTCGGTTGTGCATCAGGATGAGCGGCGCGCGATGGGCGGCCGCGATGCGGGCCATCGCGCCGGCATCGGGCCCGGTGCCCCACACGTCGTTGAGCAGATGGGCGCCCGCGGCCAGGGCGGCCTCGGCGACCGCGGGCTTGGTGGTGTCGATGCTCAGGGGCGTCTCGGGAAGGGCGGCCGCCACGGCCGCGACGACCGGCACGACCCGGGCGATCTCGGTCCGTTCGTCGACTGGCTCGTGGCCCGGACGGGTGCTCTCGCCGCCGATGTCGAGCACGTCCGCGCCTTCCGCGACCATCCGCCGGGCCTGCGCCACGGCCCGCTCCACCGGATCGCCCGGGTGGGTCGTGTCGCCACCGGCCAGCAGCCCGTCCCCCGAAAAGGAGTCCGGGGTGACGTTGAGGATGCCCATGACGAACGTGCGCGCGCCCCAGGCGAAGATCGCCGGGCCGATGCGGGTCGGCGGCGGGGCGGCGCTGAGCTGGGACGTCATCGAGCGGGTGCTCCCGGTTCCGGATCACGCAGGGCCGGGTCGTCGACGAGGTGCGCCCGGACCGCGCCGACAAGATAGAGCGAACCGGCGACGACCGTGGTGCCCGGGCGGGCTGTGGCCGCTTCGACGGCCGCGATCGGGTCCGCGACCGACGTGACATCCGGAAGGTCCGGACGCCGCCCGCGCCATCTGGCCGCGAGCTCGTCGGCGGGCAGCGCGCGAGCCGCGTCGACCGCGGTGGCGATGACGGCGGTCCCGTTCTCGCGCAACCGCTGGGCCGTGCCGAGCGCGTCGATGATGCCGTCGACGTCCTTGTCGGCCATGGCCGCCATCACGAGCGTGACCGGTCCTTGGGCCAGGAACGGCCGCAGATCATCGAGCGCCTGGGCCAGGGCGGCGGCCCCGGCCGGGTTGTGCGCGCCGTCGAGGAGGACCTCGCGGCCCGGCGCGACCTCGATGAGCTCCAGCCGGCCGGGCCAGGTGGCCGCCGCGTAGCCGGCTCGACGGGCCTCCGGGTCGGCGGTCGGGATGCCGGCCACGCCGAGCGCGTCCAGGAGCGCGTCGGCGACCGCCACGTTCGCGGCCTGGTGGCGGCCGCGCAGCCCGACTCGGGTGCGTCCCAGTCCGGGCAGCTCCACGTCCAGGCCGTCGCGGTCCCAGCCGAGGATCGGCGCCGGCTCGACGACGGTGAGCGGGACGCCCATCCGACGGGCCCGCCGCCGCACGACCGCGAGTGCCTCGCCCCGGGCGCCGGTCACGGCGACGTCGCCGCGCTCGATGATGGCAGCCTTCTCGCGGGCGATCGCGGCGAATGGTCGGACCGAGCCGATCCATGTGATCGAGGTCCACGTTCGTGACGACCGCGACGCCGCCATCCCACGCATGGGTCGCGTCGAGCCGCCCGCCCAGGCCGACCTCGACGAGCGCGACATCGAGCTCGGCCTCGGCGAAGTGCCGGAACACGACCGCGGTGAGCAGCTCGAACTCGGTCGGGTCACCGTGACGCCGGGCGACTCGGTCCGCGACGGCGAGGACCGCCTCGACGTGCCGGGTGAAGTCGGCGACGGAGATCGGCCGGCCATCCACCGCGACGCGCTCGCGGTACGTGACGAGGTGCGGCTTGGGCGTCTCGCCGACGCGCAGGCCCGCCGCCCGGAGGGCACTGCCCGCGAGGCGCCAGCACGCTGCCCTTGCCGTTGGTCCCGGCCACCAGCGCGCCGCGGACGGCGAGATGCGGGTCGCCCAGGGCCCGCAGGAGCGCACGGGTGCGGCCGAGGCCGAGGCGGATGCCGAACCGGCCGCGGGCCGCGAGCGCCTCCAGCGCCTCGTGGTAGTCGGTGGATGGCGAGGCGTGGGCCGTCACTCGCGGGTCAGTTCGTCCTCGTAGAAGACGCACTGGTTGAAGCGCGGCGTCAGGCACACGTCATTGACATAGCCCTGGTCGAGGTGGACGCCGCCGCGCAGCTGACAGCGCGACACGTTCGCGTCCTGCCGGATGAGCGCCTTGAGCAGGTGCGGCGCCTGGATCGGGATCGCGCCCCGCGAGCCGGTCATGTAGAAGTGCGGGCACACGTTCCGACGCAGGTTCGGCAACCCGAAGCCGGCACGCATGCCCACGGGCATCGTCATGGGCGCCCCGGTGGTCGGGCGGGCGACGAGCGGCGACGGCGTGACGCGGGCGATCGGGCCGACGCCGAACGCGGGTCGACCTTCGGGCGGGCGTGAGCCGCCGCGCTGCTGGCTCGCCGCGGGGCCCTGAGCCGGCGGGTAACCTCCGCTGCGGGCTGGCGGATACCCGGGGCTCCGCCCCGGCGGGTACCCGGGACGCGACGGCTGGTCGCCCGGACGGGAGCGGTCGCCACCGGGCCGCGGCGACGCGCCGCGGCCTTGACCGCCCGTCGGCCGTCCCGCGCGAGGATCCCGAGGCTGCAATTCCACTCCCCTGCGTCGTGGGCGCGCAGCGATTTCGTCACGCGCGACCGCGCCAGAGTACAACGCACCGCCCCCGTCCGACTTGCCGGCGTCGGCCGGTGACCCATCGCCGATCCGCGAGCGGTGGCCAGCCCCGTCGGCCCGGACGTGGCGCGACGACAGGCGTGCGACAATCCGGTTCGATGGCGACTCGGCGCGGCTCGCGGCCCACGCACGTTCGGCCCCGGCCTCCGTCCAGCGGACGGCCCGCGCCGGTCAGGGCCCGGCCGCGCGCTCCGGCTCCGGGCCGACTGTCCGTCCACTCGCCGATCCGGCGGAGTCGCGGGATCCCGACTCGTCGGTCGCATGGCACTCGTGGCCGGGGTCATCGCTGGTCGCGGTGGGCGTCCTGTACGTCGGTTCGGGCGGACTGGGCACCGTGGCCGCGGGCGCTCGGGGGCACGCTGACAGCGTTCCTCGACGACGTCACGGCGACGCCGGTCCCGACCGTGGCGCCCGTGACGATCAGCGCCCCGCCGTCGGTCGAGTCGCCGACCGAGCCATACACGAACGAGGAGCAGGTCGACCTGACCGTCACCGTCCCGACCGCGCTCGCCGGTCACGCCGACTATCGGATCCGGGTGTACCTCGCGCTCAAGGACCAGGCGGCCGCGCCCGATCCACGAGGCTCGAACTGGCCCCGACCGCCAAGACGATCATCCCGGTCACCCTCACCAAGGGCCTCAACGACTTCTCGGTCACGCTGATCGGCCCGGGCGGCGAGTCGGAGGCATCGCCGATGGTGCGCTGGATCCTCGACCAGACCAAGCCATCGATCAAGCTCAATGCGCCGCGGGACGGCGCGGTCATCAACCGCAAGGCGGTCACGCTCGAAGGCCGGACCCAGGGTCGCACGACGATCATCGCCCGCAACGAGGAGACCGGCCAGTCGATCACCGGCACGGCCGGGAACGACGGCACATTCTCGCTCAGCCTGCCGATCACCAAGGGCGCCAACCCGATCCGCATCAGTGCGACCGATCCGGCCGGTAATCGCCAACGAGACCCGGCTGACCGTGACCCGCGGCTCGGGCCGGCTGCGGGCGTCGTTGAGCCTGTCGGCTTATTCGATCAGCCGGGCCAACCTGCCCGAGATGATCCGATTGACCGCCACGGTCGACGACCCGGACGGTCGGCCGGTCAAGGACGCGCGCGTGACGTTCACGCTGGACGTCCCGGGCATCAAGATCGTCAAGGGCGATGCACGAACTGATGCGAACGGGCGTGCGGTCTTCGAGACGACGATCCCGCCGAGCGCGGACCGCGGCGAGGGCACGGCCGCGATCTTCGTGCGGACCACCGAGCACGGCAACACGAACGACCAGACGGTCGTCACGATCAAGAAGTAGCCGCCGCAGACGATCGCGCGCTCGGCCGGTCGGCACGAGTGGGTCGACAGCACCACGGTTCGCAGCTACCATCGGGCCATGCCGATGTGGCGTTGTCCGCACTGCGGGACCCCCCAGGCCGAGACGGCCCGGTGCTGGGTCTGCCGACGCTCCTCCACCGCCTGCGGCACCTGTCGTCACTTCCGTCGGTCCGTGGCGGCCCAGCTCGGCTATTGCGGACTCGATCGCCGTCGCCAGCCGCTGGTCGGGGACGAGATCCGGGCGTGCTGGGAGGCGTGGCCGCTCGGGGCGGATCCCGGGACCGATCGTGCCGCTGACGATCCGGCCGGCCGGCGACGGAGGGTGCGGCTGCCGTGCACCGCCAGTTCGTCGAGGTCGACGGTCGAGGCGCGGAGGTGGCTCCGGCCGGCCCGCCGCCGACCCCGGATGTCGCGCCGGTCACCGCGCACCCGCCTCCGCCGGTGACGACGACCGCAGAGCCGGGCTGGAGTCTCTGGGCGGAACTCGAGGGCTAGGGCGCCGGGGTCGGTGTGGGCGTCGGGGTCGGCGTCGGCGTCGGGGTGGGGGTCGGGGTCGGTGTCGGGGTCGGGGTCGGGGTGGGGGTCGGAGTCGGGGTCGGCGTCGGCGTCGGGGTCGGCGTCGGGCTGGGCGTAGGCGTCGGCTCCGGACCCAGCGACATCGCGTAGTCGACGGCCGACCCCTTCTCCACGACCACACCGGGTGCCGGGTTCTGGTTGACGACGAGGCCCACCGGGACGGTCGGATCGAAGACCTCGGTCTTGGTCCCCCGGATCAGGCCGGCGGCGATGATCGCTTCAACGGCCTCGGCTTCGGTCTTGTTCCGCAACTCCGGTGTCGCGACGGTCTCGAGGCCGCCCGCGACCGTCACGTTCACCGTGGATCCGGGCGGGACGAGCGTCTCCTCGGGCGGGTCCTGCTCGGTGATGATGCCGACCGGCTGATCGGACGGGACCGTCGTCGCCGCGAGCGTGAGCCCGAGGGAGTCCGCTTCGCGAGTCGCGTCCTCGAGGGTCTGACCGACGAACTGGGGCACGGCGACGTCGGTGACCACGGGGGTGCTTGGCCCGGACAGCAGCTGGACGACCAGGAAGGCGATGGCGACGAGCAGGGCGATGGCGACGATGCCCGCGATCCACACGACCGGACTCGTGCCGGTCGACTCCTCGTCGTCCGTGACGGGGGCCGGTGGGCGTCGCCTGCTCGATCGGCGGCCCGACGACGGTCGGGTTGGAACGGGCGACGCCGCCGTACGCCGCGGCGCCGGCCACGCCGGCCCCGGCGATCGCAGCCCCGGCCGCCATGGTCCCCGCCGCGCTCGCGGCCTGGGTCGACCGGGCGCCCTCGAGGGCGTCAGCCATCGCGCCGGCCGACGCGAACCGGTCGGATGGGATCGGTGCGAGCGCCTTGCGGGTGATCGCCGCGATGTCCGGCGGCAACGAGGGCCGCGCGAGCGCCGGATCGGGTACCGGGCCGGTCAGCCGGCCGAGGGCCACCGACGCGGCGCTGTCGCCCTCCCACGGCCGACGGCCGGTGAGCATCTCGAACAGCACGATGCCCAGCGCGAAGATGTCCGAGGCATTCGTGGCGGGCTCGCCGCGCGCCTGCTCGGGGCTGAAGTAATGGACCGAGCCGAGGGTCGTGCCCGGCAGGGTCATCTGGGCCTCGGCGATCGCGCGGGCGATCCCGAAGTCGACCACCTTGACCTGGCCGTCGCGGCCGATCAGCACGTTGCCCGGCTTGACGTCGCGATGGACGATGCCGCGGGCATGGGCGGCGGCCAGCGCACGAGCGACGGCGGCGGCGATGCGGGCGGCCTGGCTCGGTGGGAGCGAGCCGTTGCGCCGAAGGATCGTCGCGAGGTCCTCGCCGTCGACGTACTCCATGACGATGTACGGACCGGACGGGTCCTCCCCGTAGTCGTAGACCGTGACGACGTTCGGGTGGCTCAGGGACGCGGCGTTCTGGGCCTCCTGGCGGAACCGGGACGAGAAGTCCGGGTCGCGCAGGTACTCGGGTCGCAGCACCTTGACCGCGACCTCGCGTCCGAGCTGCGTATCGACCGCGCGGTAGATGGTCGCCATGCCACCCTGGCCGAGCAGCTCCACGAGCCGATAGCGCCCGCCAAAGATTGTCCCGATCTCCGCCAAACGTGCCCCTCGAGATACGTGTGACGCGCCGCCTGACCGCGGCGCGTTCCGGGCGGCATCGTACCGCAGCCGGCGGTCGACCTCAGAGTTGGAGCCCCCGGAGGTAGGTGCGAAACTCGTTGGCGAGCTCGGGTTTCTGAAGCGCCAGTTCGACCGAAGCCTTGAGCCAGCCCATCGTCGTGCCGGCGTCGTAGCGGATGCCCTCGAACTCGTAGGCGAAGACCTGCTGCTCCTCCATGAGCGCCTGGATCGCGTCAGTCAGCTGGATCTCGCCACCGGACCCGCGCGGCGTCTGCTCGAGCTTGTCGAAGATCTTCGGCGTCAGGACGTACCGCCCGATGATCGCGAGATTGGACGGGGCGTCCTCCGGCGCGGGCTTCTCGACGAGCCGGGTCACCCGGTGCAGCCGTCCATGGTCGAGCGGGTCGTCCGTCGGCTCGGCGGCGATGACGCCGTAGCGGCTGGTCTCCTCGTGCGGGACCTCCATGACCGCGACGACCGAGCCGTGCGTCTGGTGATAGGCGTGGATGAGCTGCCCGATGACCGGGCGCTCACCGATGCACACGTCGTCCGGCAGGATGACCGCGAACGGCTCATGACCGATCAGGTCCTTGGCCATCAGCACGGCGTGGCCGAGACCGAGCTGCTCCTTCTGGCGGACGTACGCCAACTGGGCGAGGTCGCTGATGGCGCGTACCTGGCGGAGCATCTCGATCTCGCCCTTTTCCTCGAGCAGGTGCTCGAGCTCGTAGTTGAGGTCGAAATGGTCCTCGATCGCCCGCTTCTGGGTCGAGGTGACGATGATGACCTGCTCGATGCCGGCCGCGACCGCCTCTTCGACGGCGTACTGGATGATCGGCTTGTCGACGAGCGGCAGCATCTCCTTGGGTTGCGCCTTGGTGGCAGGCAGGAAACGGGTGCCCCAGCCGGCGGCAGGGAAAACAGCCTTGCGAACGCGCATCTAACCTCGGTCGATCAGGGTCGGGAAGGCGGGATGAATGGCCGCCAGTCTAGCACCGGACCCCGTCGCGACCCCTCCGCCGGCCGGTCCACGCGACGTCAGGGGTCGTCCGCGAGCCCGTCGACGAAGCGCCGCACCGCGACCGAAAACGCACCGGGCCGATCGAGGTTGGCGAGGTGCGTCGCCCCGCGCAGGCGCACCCGCCGCGCGTCCTGCGCGACCCGCGCGAACGATCGCGACGTCAGCCGGAACAGGACATCAAGGTCGCCGTTGAGGATGAGCGTCGGGCCGGGATAGGCCGCGAGACGCGGCGTGAATCGCTCGCCGATGAGCGCCCGCAACGCGGTCGCGCCGCCGGCCGACCAGAAGCCGCCACCGACGATCGGCTCAGCGATCACCGGTGCGTAGCGGGTCCGGAAGAACCAGGCGTTGAATGCGTCGAGCCGCTCGCCACGGAAACGATGCATGACCCAGGCGAGTGCCCGGTAGGGCGTGGCCCGAACACCGACCGGTTCGGCGGTCGCGCCGGACAGCACCAGGCCGCGGATCAGCTCCGGCCGGCGACTCGCCAGGTCCATGGCGACGTAGCCGCCGAGCGACAGGCCGACGACGACCGCCCGACCGTCGGCGGCTTCCTCGATGACGCGGGCCAGTTCATCGGCGGCTCCCTCGATCGTGAACGGCTGGTCGGCGAGGGCTCCGTGCCCCGGCAGATCCAGCGCGACGACCCGGTACGTGTCGCGCAGCTCGGCGAGCTGAGGGCGCCACATCGTCCGGGTGAGCCGGGTGCCGTGGACGAAGACGATCGCCGGCGCGTCGGCCGGGCCATCGACTTCGTAGGACGGCATCATGCCTCGCGCTCCAGTCCATGCTGCACCGCCAACAGCGCCGCCTGGGTCCGGCTCGCCAGCCCGAGCTTCGCCAGGATGTTCGAGACGTGCGTCCGGGCAGTCCGCTCGGTGATGCCGAGTTCGCCGGCGATGGCCCGATTGGACAAACCGCGGGCCACACCGCGGAGGACCTCGCGCTCGCGGGCAGTCAGGGTTCCGACCGCCTCGTCCGGTGTGCCAGGCGCCCCACGACGACCGGCGCCGCCACGCCCCGCGGTCCCGTCACCGTCCCGCAAGCGCCGGGCGACGATCCCGGCCACGGCCGGATCCAGGTGTACCTCGCCCGCGGCCGCCGCCCGGATCGCCGCGGCGAGCTCGTCTGCCTCGGCGTCCTTGAGCAGGAAACCGGCGGCGCCCGCCTGGATCGCTGCGACGACCCGTGCCTCCTCGATGAAGCTCGTGAGCACGACCACCTCGACGGCCGGGTTCGTGGCCCGGATGCGGGCCGTCGCCTCGATCCCGTCGACGCCCGGCATGAGCAGGTCCATGACGACGATGTCCGGGGCCAGCAGGGCGACCTGTTCGATCGCGGCGGCGCCATCGGCCGCCTCCCCGACGACCTCGAGATCCGCGTGGAGGTCGAGGAAGTCGCGCATCCCGCGACGAACCATCGCATGGTCGTCGACGAGCAGCACGCGGATCCGGGCGGCGCGGGGCTCGGTCATCGGGCCGTGGTCACGGGCCACCGGGGACCACGGTCGGCCCGTCGTCGTCGCCGTGGGCGGCGGCGCGCTGGAGCACCACGGCCGCGGCGAGGATCGCGGCCGCGCCGACGATCTGGATCGGGACCAGGGCTTCCTGCAGCAGCCAGGCGGCGAGCGCGACGCCGACGACCGGCTCGAAGAGCATCAGGATGCCCGCGCGAGTCCCGCCGATGGTCCGGATGCCGGTCAGGAAGGCGAGGGACGGGATCGCCGCGGCGAAGATGCCCGTGAAGACGAGCAGCGGCAGCACGCTTGGTGCCGCGACCGGACGGATGAGCGATGCCGGCGATCCACCGAGCACGGCAAGGCCGACCGCACCAAGGACGGTGATGAACAAGATGACCGACATCGCCTGCTCCGCCGGCACCTCGCGATAGCCATCGCGACTGATGACGACGAAGACCGTCTGGCTGACGGCCGCCCCGAGGGCGAGGGCGACCCCGAGGACATCGAACCGGAGGCCACTGGCCGGGTCGAGTTGGGAGGCGACGACGGCGACCATCCCGGCGATCGCCAGCCCGAGCGCCAGGATGCGCGCCCGATCGAGGGGCTCTCGGCCGAGGGCGACGTTGACCACGGCGACCATCGCCGGGTACGTGTAGAAGCCGAGCAGCGCGAGCGCCACCGTGATCCGCTCGAACGCGATGAACATCGACAGGTTCAGGGTGAACCCGGTGATCCCGGCGATGATCAGCAACCGCTTCGAGCGCGTCGACAGCTCGGACAGTCGCACGCGTCGCGTCGCGCCACGCCGGACGCGCCATGCGACGTAACCGAGCAGGCCGAGCAGCGCGATGCACGCGCGCCAGGCCACGAAGGCTGCCGGCTCCATGCCGGCGTCGTAGGCGAACCGCGCGAGCGGGCCGAGCATCCCGAACAGCGCCGCCGCCCCGAGGACGATCCCGAACCCGAACAACGGGGTGGCCGGGGCGGACCGCGTCGCGGGCGCGGGCGTGCTCGTCGAGGGACTCAGGGTCGGGCTGGACACCGCGCCATGGTAGGGCCGATGACCGGCGAGCCGTCACCGAGCGGGCTCAGCGAGCCCTGGCGCCCTCGGTCGGTCGATCCGCCGGCTCCTCGGTGCTGGCGATCCGCGTGGCGGCCGGGGACTCGTGGCGGGTCCTCGACAGGCGGATCCCGGTGAACGGGATCCGGACCTGGCGGAAGACCTCGACCGAGACGAGGAAGCCGGCGAACAGGAACACGACGCCGAGGAACTTGCCGAGCTGGAACAGGTCCGTCGCCCCGAACCGGTTCAGCGAATCGGTGATCGCCGGGATGAACCCCCCGATCGCGATGAGGATCGTCGCCGGGACGCGGCTGTGGATCCGCCCGGTGACCAGCGCCCGCGTCGCGCCGGGCAGCGACGCGACGAGATTGACGACGATCGCCACGGGCGCGATGAGCAGATTGAACAGGAACTCGTCGCCTGGCTGGTTCGGGTCGAGCGAGTACGGCAGGACCCGTTTCTTGGGCATGAACATGTAGGTGCTGAACACGGCCCCGAGCACCAGCGCGAGCGCACCCGTGATGTTGAGGAACGGCGTCAGCAGGCGGATCGTGCCGGGGAACAGGTCGCCGACCGGCACGCCGGTCACCGGGTCCAGCGCATACCCTGGCGGCGCCAGCGTCACGGTAAGCATCAGGACGAGCGAGAGGAGCGTCGCGCCGACGACCGCCCCGGCGGCCAGCATCGGCCAGCGCTCGTTCTGGAAGTACGTCTCGACGGCGACGGCAAGCGCCAGGACGAGTGCCACGATGAGGTACAGGATCGGTGCCGCGCCCGCGCCGGGATAGTCGTAGCGCCGCTGGGTGAGGAGCGTGAAAACGCCCGCCAGCAGGAGGCACAGCGCGAAGCTGTAGCCGAACCGCGTCCGGCCCAGCAGGAACGTCGTCCCGAGCCCGAGCCAGCCGGCTGTCCACACGGCCCCGGTCAGGTACCACGAGCGATACAGGAACTCGTTCCAGCCGCTGGCCGCGGCGATCGCCTCGATGCCCGCGGCGATGCCGTAGAACAGCATCCCGATGCCCCAGATGAGCTGGAACCCGCCGCGCCGCTCGCGCCACTGATCGAATAGCGCCAGGCTGAACACGAGCGCGAGCATGGACGTGATCGCCGGCAGCACCAGCTGGGGCTGCATGCTCAGGCCTCCGCCGAGGCCGTCGCGGGGGCCCGCTGGTGGGTGGCGATGAACCGCAGCAACAGCCGATCGAGCAGAGCCGACGCGTCTCCGTACAGCGCTGCGAGACGGGTCGGGTCCATGGAGCGGCGGCGACCGACGCCGGACAGCTCGGCCAGGAACGGCTGGCGGGCGGCCACGAACAGCGAGACCGCCTCGGTCAGGCTCGTGCCGGCGGCCGCCAGGCGGCCCGCGTGGTCGTCCACGATGGCCGTCGCCTCGGCCTCGAGCCGATCCCGCACGGCGGCATCATGGGAGCCCGCGTCGAGGAAGTCGATCAGGGCCGCGATCAGCCGGCGGCCGTCCCGTCGATACGCCTCGCGCTCCTCGTCGTCGAGGGCCGCGGCCAGCGGGTGTTCCGTGATGGCGTCCGCGGCGTAGCGCTGGCGATAGACCCTGGTGAGGCGCTCCGGCGAGGCGCCCAGGCTGGCGAGGGGCCGGCCGACCCCGCGCCGGCGATCGGTGGCCAGGCGCTCCAGGGCACGGCGGTCGAAGCGGCGGTGGCCGCCGGGCGTCGTCCACGCCTCGACCCGGCCTTCATCGGCCCAGCGCCGGAGGGTGTCAGGGTCGATACCCAGCAGACGGCTCGCCGGGCCGAGCGACAGCCATCGCTCATCCTTCGTCGCGGGGGGCGCGGGGTCGGCCACGAGATCCTCGGTGCGGATGGGCGCCGACGGGCCGGCACAGTCGTGGGGGGAACGACCGGCAGCCCGTCGGCACGGAAAAACCTGGGTTAATCTGGGTACCAGAGGTTCCCCAAGCGAGCCGAACGATAGGTCTGCCCGCCGGGAGTGTCAAACCGGGATCTGCGCCGCCCGCGAGCGTGCCGCGAACCGTCCGGAATCAGGCCGGGACGAACTCGTGATCGTCGCGGTGAACGCCGTCGCACAGGCCCCACCGGCCGTCGTCCGGCGCGTCGTCCATGCCCGGGATCGGGACCGGCCGCATGATCTCGCGGACCTCGCTGCGACGGCAGAACAGGTAGTCGCGCGTCACCCATCCAACGCCGAACGCAGGCGGCGTCACCGTGGAACTGGAAGGGACCCGGGTTGATGACCGGTCGCGCGGTCCACGACACAGGCGTCTCGGCGGTCACGATGTCGAGCAGGTTGATCCGCCAGGGCGTGCCCGTGATCGGCTTCCGGCAGCCCTCGCACCGACGCGCGTCGTTGTCCTGATGATCGTGCGGATCGTGACGCCCATGATCTCCATCGCGGGCGATGGTAGCAGGGGGCGGGGTGCGGCGCGGCCAGCAGGGAGGGTGGTACCCCCAAGGGGATTCGAACCCCTGATCTCCACCTTGAAAGGGTGGCGTCCTAGGCCTCTAGACGATGGGGGCACGGGCTCGCACCGAGCGCCGAGTCTAGCAGAGGGCCCCTGATCAGGCCGGTGCGCTCGCGAGCTGGAACCCGATGATCGCGAAGGCGACACAGCCCGCGGCGACGATCGCCGCGATGCCGCCGACGATCGAGAGCAGCAACGCCCGACGGCCCTGCCCATCGCCACCGGCCCGCCACGTCTCGCGCAGGCAGTAGCCCGCGAGCGCCCCGAAGACGATCGCCAGCACGACGAGTCCGGACGCCAGCAACGGGATCTGCGATGGCTCGCGGACGGTGACCGCATAGGCCATGTAGATCACCGACCCGATGACCGCGATGAGCAGGAACACGACGACAGGCGAGATCCGGCGGCCACCACCGCGCGCCCGCGTGGCCGGCCGCGCTCCGGCGCGTCGACCGTTCGATCCGGCGGCGCGGCCGCTCAAGGGTGCGCCCTCATCGTTGCTCCTCTCCGAAAGTCCGGTGGTAGACCGCGACGTTGTACGAGAGGCGCGGTCGCGTCAAGCGGTCGCCGACCTGCCGCCCGACATCGCCGAATGCGTCACTGAGGAAGGTGCGGCCATCATCAAGCGAGTCGAATGTCCACCAGCAATGGACCACGCGGACCTTGAAGCCGCTCCCCAGGAACGGACCGTCACGCCGGCTCCAGGGTCCGTGCTCCGGCAGCTCCCCGCGCAACCCGGCCACGTCGTCGCGTCCGTAGTCGTGGACGACCAGCAAGCGGCCACCGGGACGCAGCAGCCGGGCGGCTTGCGCGATCTCGTCGTCGGCCGCGCCGCGGAACGCCGACCAATGGGCCACCACGACATCCGCGGACGCATCGGGCGCGTCGAACGCAGCCGAGCCGCTCGAAGCAACGAGCGTGACTCTGGCCCCGAGGTCGGCAAGCTGCCGAGCGCGGATCCCGACGGGGCTATCGACAAGGATGACGTCGCGTCCCCCCACGGGACCCAATGCCTCGAGCGTCCTTGGGATCTTGCCCTCGACATCCAGGATGCGGGCCAAATGTGCGGACAGGCCAGCGTCCAGATCGATGGGGAGATCAGCCACAGGCGCGGAGTATAGGCGGAATGGACTCCCGAGCCGGTCGCGGACCGGCTGCCGGTCATCGTCGGCGGTGGAAGCTCACGGGCATTGGTCGATGTCACGCCATTTCTCGACGGTGTCCGCGATCGCCTGGGTGCCGTCGGTGCCGTAGGCGACCTCGATCGACCGATTGGCGAGCTCCGCGCACCCCTCGTCCTTCTCGACGGCCTCCCAGCTGCCCCGTGTGTACTTGTACTGGGGCGGTGCACCCTCGGTGAACGGCAGGGTGATCGACCAGGTCGTGTCATCGACCCTGGTCATGGGCGTCTTGGCCGGGTCCCAATCCTGGAAGTCGCCCGCGATGTAGATCGTGTCCGTCGCCGGCGTGGTGGTCGGGATGGTGACGGTGAACGTGACGGCGACGTCGCGTGCCTGGGCCTCGGCGAGGACCTCGGGCGAATCCGCGGATCGATTGAAGCTCGTGTCGACGGCGCGGACGACGTAGACGTAGGCGTCCCCCCGCCCGACCGTCGTGTCCGTGAAGGTGGGCTCGAGCGACGTGCCGACCGGCTCGTACGGGCCGCCAGCCGTCGCTCCGCGCAGGATCTCGTAGCGGAACAGGTCGTCGGCGACCACCGGGGTCCAGACGAGCGTCAAGCCTGCTTCGGCGATCGATTCGACCGCGGGAACGGCCGGAGCTGGCGGTGGTTCGACGTCCGCCGCCGGCACGGCGGTCAAGGTCACCGCCTGATCCGGTCGATAGCCGAACGGCGGGCCGATCGGCCCGCCACGATCGGCGTAGGTCCAGGTCCGCCCGCCATCGGTCGAGACGCGCAGGACGACATTCATCGACCCCAGTTCCTCGGGCCGGACGGCGCCGACGTACCGATCCGCCCCGTCAACGTCCGCGTCGAACGTCATCGGGGACCAGCGGAAGTCGCTCTCCGGATCACCCCCGCGACCGACGCCGAACCCGAGGTCCACGACAACGCCGACGGCCCGGCCGGGCGCCGGCGTCACGCCGTCGACCGTGACCGTCGCGGCGATCGGTGTGCCAGGCTCGATCGCGGAGAGCGGCTGGGTCAGCTCGGCCGGCCCGAGGAGCCGCGCGTCGGCGAGGGTCAGGACCGGCTGCGCCTCGACCTCCGGTGACCGGGGTCCAGCATTGCCGGCGGCGTCGACCGCAACGACGACGTAGTGGTAGGCCGTGCCGTTGCGGACCGTGGTGTCGACATGGGTCGTCGCAGCAGCCTCGCCCACGAGGCGATACCCACCATCCGCGACCAGCGACCGCCAGACCTGGTAGCCGGCCGGGATCTCGCCGCCGGGCGGCGACCACGACAGCGCGACCTGCCCGGCCGAAGGCGAGGCGATGAGATCGGCCGGGGCGGCCGGCGCTGCCACGTCGGTGCCCGCCTTCGTCAGCAGGACCGTGGCGCCCTGGGCGGGCAGATCGATGGTCACGTGGCCGCCGTCGACCGTCGTCTCGGCCGCAGTCAGCCCGTCGACGAGCGTGGCGCCCTCGGGGACGATCCCCTCGAGGTCCACCACCACGTCCTGCGCTGTCTCGGCCAGGTTGAGCACGACGAGCGCGACTTCATCGTCGGCCCTGCGCGTGTACGCGAGCGTGCCGGCCGAATCGTCGGCGAGCACGAAACCGAGGTCCCCATCGCGCAGGGCGACGTGCTCGGCTCGCAGTTTCGCGAGGTCCCGATACCAGCCGCGTAGCGCCGCATCGCGGGCGTCCCACGGGTAGGTCCGGCGATCGTCCGGGTCATCCTGGCCGGTGATCCCCGCTTCGGTGCCGTAATAGATCGAGGCCATGCCAGGCCAGGTCAACTGGAGCGCTGCCACGAGACGGAGCTTGGCCTTGCCGGCCGCCAGCGCCTCAGGCGACTCCTTGGCGGCCGGGTTCTCCGCCCCGGGCGTCAGCGTCCACAGGATGCGGGTCGTGTCGTGGCTGTCGACGAGGTTGAGGAGCGCATCCCAGGCCGGCGCCGGGTAGTCCTCGCGGACGCCCTCCATGCGGGCCGCGAAGGCGCTCGGCGTCAGCCCGGCGATCGCCCCGTCCAGGTCCGCGGTGTCACCGTTGATCAACCCGATCACCGCGCGTCGGAAGCGATAGTTCATCGTCGTGTCCGCCTGGTCGCCGAGCAGCCAGGCGGACGGGTCGCCCCACTGCTCACCGAGCACGAGCGCGTCCGGATCGGCTGCCTTGGTCGCCTCGCGGATCTGCCGCATGAACCCGTGCGACAGGTTGTCCATGACGTCGAGCCGCCAGCCGGCGGTCCCGGCGTCGATCCAGCGACCCACGACGCCATCGGGGCCCGTGTAGAGGTCGACGACCGCCGCCTGCTCGATGACCTCCGGGATGGTGTCAAAGCCGAACCAGCCGACGTAGTACGTGTCGTCGCCACCGGCTTGCGTCGGGGCGCAGGGCGATGGCTCGTTCGCGGCCGGGGCGCGGAACGTGAACCAGTCACGGTACGGCGAGGCAGCCGACTCGCACGCCCCGACCTCGTCCAACCGACCGTGTCGATCGAACCAGGGCGAGTCCGAGGAAACGTGGTTGAACACGCCATCGAGCACGACCCGGATGCCGCGCTGCTCCGCGCCGGCGATCAGGGCGTCGAAGTCCGCCTTCGTGCCGAGGTCCGGATCGATGAACTCGTAACTGCTCGTGTCATACCGATGGTTCGAGGGTGCCGCGAAGATCGGGTTGAGATAGAGGACCGTGACGCCCAGGTCGGCCAGGTCGTCGAGCTTGGCCGTGATGCCCGCCAGGTCCCCACCGAAGAAGTCGCGCCCGAGCGGCTCCTCGTCGCACGACACGCCGGCGTAGGCGCGGCAATACCCCTCGGGGCGATCGGTCCAGGCCTTGGACAGGACCGGGTTGCCGTACACGTCGCCGTATCGATATGCCGCGGCCCCGTCGGCACCCGGCGTGGCCTCTGGCGTCGGGTCGTTCGAGGGATCGCCGTTGTGGAAGCGATCTGGGAAGATCTGGTACACCACGGCGCCGCGCACCCAGGCCGGTGTCGCGAAGTCGGGTTCGTACACGTCGATCTGCCAGGATGCGTCCGGGCTGGCGGCGTAGACCCGGCCGGCCCCGCCGTCGGCGCCCTCGTCGGCGGGAGGGTCGTCCTCGACGTAGCGGGTGGTCGGGCCGTCTCGCACGATAAACCGGTAGTAGAGGATCGTCGGCTTGGCCGACGTGTTGATCGTCGCCTGCCAATAGTCGTAGCCGTGCGCGCCCTCGGTCGGGTCGGTCGCCACCACCTCCATCGGGAGCAGGGCCTGGATCTCGTCCAGGGCATCCCAGACACGGATCGTCGCCTCGGTCAGATCGCCGGCCGCGGCACGAAGGCGGAGCGTGACCTCGGTCCCGGCTGGGACCGCACCGTAGGGGGTTCGGTAGAGGTCGTCCCGACTATCGTGGCTGAGTTCGTCGTCGACGATCGCGCCGTCCGGGCTCAGCGGCGGCTGGTCCGCAACGGCCACCGGTCCGCCGCTGGGTGGCCCGCCGCTGGGGCTCGGTGCTGTGGTCAGGTTCGACCCGAGGACAGCGAGCCCGCCGACGACCACGACCGCGCCGATGGCCGCCAGGGCGAGGGGCAGGCGGCGACGAGCAGGTGGCGGCTCGAGCGGACCGGCCGACATGGCAGTTCCTCAGATCGCTCGGAACACGGCGCCATCCCGGGCGGCAACGGACAACCTGGCGTGCCCATCGCCATCGATGGCGACCTGCGCCGTCGCGGGATCGACGAGGTCCGGGCTGCCCGCCCAGCGCTCACGGGCCAGCGACCGGCCGGCGAGGTCCGGCACCGACAGATCGATGGTCCGGTCGTCGTCGCCGGCATTGATCGCGACAAGGAACACGCCGGTGTCGTGGGTCCGGCGATAGACGCAGATCTGGCCGTCGGCCTGCACGATGTCGAACGTGCCATGTCGAAGCGCCGGATGGGCCCGGCGCAGCGCGGCGGCGCCGCACACGTAGTCGAACAGCTCGCGGTCCCAGTCGGCCTGGTCCCAGGGAAAGGCGCGCCGGCAGTCCGGGTCGATGTGGCCGGCCATCCCGATCTCGTCGCCGTAGTAGATCGACGGAGCCCCCGGCACCGTCATCTGGACGAGGGTCGCGAGACGAACAGAGGCGACGTCGCCGCCGCAGACGGTCAGCAGGCGCGGCGTGTCGTGACTCCCCAGCATATTGAGCTGGACCGCGACGACGTCGGGGTCGTACAGGGAGAAGGCGTGCACGAGGCGACGGGCGAAGGTCGGGCCATCCTCGGATCGGATGCTCAGGGCGTACTCGAATTGCTCCGCGACCACGCTCATGTCCAGATGCGATCCGGCGACGAACGAGATCACCGCCTCGCCGAGTGGGTAGTTCATGAAGGCGTCGTACATGTCGCCCTGGAGGTACTCCGGCTTCTCCCGCCAGATCTCGGCCACGATGTAGGCGTCCGGACGGACCGCCTTCACCCGCTGCCGGAACTCTCGCCAGAACGGGTCCGGGATCTCATCCGGGACGTCCAACCGCCAGCCGTCGATGCCGAAGCGGAGCCAGTGCTCGGCCACGCCGAGCAGGTATTCGCGGACGTGCGGGTCCTCGGTGCGGAGCTTGGGCAGGGCCGGCAGGTCCCACCACGCTCGGTACCCGAGCGTCGTCAGCGACTGGAGGCCCAGGCGCCGGTCGTCCTCCATCGATGCCACGTCCATGGCGTCGGCCAGAGGCTCGTCCGGATAGGCGCGCAGCCGCTTCCCGCTCTCGAGGTCCTCCTCGTTCAGATAGAACCAATCGCGATAGGGCGAGGCCTTGCCGGTCTCCATGACGTGATGAAAGGGCCAGAACCCGCGGCTCGCGTGGTTGAAGACCCCGTCCAGCACGACCCGCATGCCCCGCTCGTGGGCCGCGTCGATCAGCTCGCGAAGCGCCCCGTCACCCCCGAGCAACGGGTCGACCGCGAGGTAGTCGTACGTGTGATATCGGTGGTTCGAGGCCGACTGGAAGATCGGGTTGAAGTAGATGGCGTTCACGCCCAGCCGCTCGAGATGGTCGAGGTGCTCGACGACCCCCAGCAGATCGCCACCCTTGAACCCTTCGCGGGTCGGGGGCGAGTCCCACGGCTCGAGCGGTCCCGGCGGGACCAGTCGCTCGCTCCGCGCGAATCGGTCCGGGAAGATCTGGTAGAAGATCGCGTCCCGGACCCACTCGGGAGTTTCGATCGCCACCCTAGCCCTTGACCCCGCCCGCGGTCACGCCGGAGATCAGCCACTTCGAGGAATACAGGAAGAGCAGGACGACCGGGATCGAGATGATGATCGACGCCGCGGCGAGGTCGTTCCATTGGGTCTGGAACTGCGCCTGGAACCGCTGCAGGCCGAGGGGCCACGTCAGCAACTGCTCCTTGGAGATGAGGATGCGGGCCAGGAAGTAGTCGTTCCAGGCGGCCAGGAAGTTGAACAGGAAGACGATGACCAGGGCCGGCGTCGACAGCGGCAACAGGACCCGCCAGAACGCCTCCAGCTGCGAGCAGCCATCGATCCGGGCGGCTTCCTCGAGCTCGATCGGGACGGTGTCGTAGTAGCCCTTGAGGATCCAGATGCTGAACGGCACCGAGGTCACGGACAGGGCGATGACCATGCCGATGAACGAGTTGGCGAGGTGGAACTGCACCGCCAGGATGTACAGCGGCACGAGCAGCATCGCGGCGGGGATGAGCTGCGTCGCGAGCAGCAATGTCAGGCCGATGCCGCGGCCGGGGAACTTGTAGCGGCTGAACGCATAGGCCGACGTCGCGGCGATCGTCAGACCGACGAGCGCCGTCCCCGTCGTGATGACGAGGCTGTTGAACAGCCACAGGGGCAGGTCGGTCCTGGTGACCACATTGACGAACGATTCGAACGTGGCGCCTTCCGGGATGAGCGAGAACTCGCTGTCCAGCAGCCGATTGCCGGGGCGCAGTGCCACGCTGAGGACCCGGACGATCGGGAAGGCCGCGATGATGCACGCGGAGATCAGGATCGCGTGGATGACGACCCGCTTTTGGAAGCTGTCCCGGCGCCCGGACGACGCGATGCGCTTCTTCGTCCCGACGATCGGGATGGGCGGAGCGACGGTCTGCCCGCTCATTCGTAGGCTCCCTTCAGGCTACCGGTGCGACGCACGTAGAACACCGTGAACACGAGGAGGATGGCGAAGATCACGAAGGCGAAGGCCGCGGCATCCCCATAACGGTTGTACTGGAAGGCCTGCCGGAAGAGCGCCGTCACGAGGATGTCACTCGTTTCCAGCTCGTTCTGATTGATGAAGAACGGGACGTTGATGTTGTTGAACGTCCAGACCGTGCCCAGGATGATCGCCGGTGTCAGGACCGGACGCAGCAGGGGCAGGGTGATCGCGCGGAAGGACTGGCGGCTGGTGGCGCCGTCCATCTCCGCCGCCTCGTAGTACTCCGCCGAGATGCTCTGGAGGCCGCCCAGGATCAGCACCATCATGAACGGGATACCCAGCCAGACGTTGGTGATGATCATCGCCGTGAAGTTCCAGAACGGGTCGGACAGCCACGGGATCGGCGGGATCCCGATGAGCCCGAGCAACTGGTTCACGGCCCCGAATTCGAAGTTGTACTCGGTCCGCCACACGAGCAACGCGATGACCTGAGGGATGGCCCAGGGCAGGATGATCAACGCGCGGTAGATGCCCTTGCCGCGCATCGGGCGATGCAGCAGCAGGGCGAGGGCCAGCCCACCGAGCACATGGAAGCTGATGTTGATCACGGTCCAGATGACGGTCTGGAGGAAGAGCTGCCAGAAGCCGGTCAGCTTCAGGACGGGGAGCGTGAAGACCTGGATGTAGTTCTCCAGGCCCACGAACATATCGGTGGCCAGGCCCAGGAATCCCGGATCCCGGAAGTTCCGCAGGCTCATGTTGGTGAACGACACGTTCAGTTCCCAAAGCAACGGGAACACGATCAGGATCACCAGGCCCACGACCGCCGGCGCCACCAGCATGATCGGGACCGCGAGTCGGGTCTTCAGGATGCGAACCAGGAGCAGGTACAGGAAGCCCTCGAGGATCGCGACGAGTGCGACGATCACGATGAGGGTGAGCCCGACTTGGAAGATCGCGGTCAAGACCGCATCGAGATTCACGTCAGCCTCCGCCAGATCTCGGGTGGGGCGGCAACTCCCGGCCGTATAAGCGCGGACCCCGGAGCGTCGCCGCTCCGGGGTCCGCGAGGCCGCTAGAGCTGGGAGATGCAGGTCTCCGCTGAGGACTGCATCGTGCCGGCGATCCCGGCGACATCGCTGTTGCCCGTGAACAGGTCACGGACGCCCGCGGTGACCGAGTCGAAGATGCAGCGCATCTCGAGGTTGGTCGGCTGCGGGATGCCCTTCAGGGCAGCCTCGGCGGCGCCGGCGAGGAGCGTGTCGTCGGTGACGATCGGATCCTCGATGGCCTCCGCGTTGCCGGGCAGGCGCTTGAGGGTCTCGACCATCGCGACCTGCTGGTCCTTGGCCGTGGACCACTGCATGAAGTCAGACAGGACGGCCTTGGTGTCGGCGTCCGCGGCCGCGGCCGTGGAGACCATCCAGAAGGAGCCGGCGATGTACGGCTTGGGGTCCTCGAAGCCCGTGACCAGCGGCAGCGGACCGACGCCGAGCTTGTCGCCGAACGTCTCGGCGTAGGCCCCGAGGGTCCAGTCGCCGTTGATGATGAACGGCGCCTTGCCGTCCTTGAACAGGCCGTCGGCGACGTTGTAGTCGGCCTCGGCCGGTGTGACCTTGTCGACGTACTTCACGTCATACATCAACTGGAGCGCGCCCTTCATGGCGTCGGTGTTCAGGGTCGGCGTGGTGCCGTCTTCGGCGAAGACGCTGCCACCATACCCACCGAGCCACGGGAACAGCCAGAACGATTCGGTCTGGTTGAACACGAGGCCCTTCATCGCGTCGGTGGTCAACTCCTTGGCCTTCGCGCGGAGGGCGTCGGTGTCGGCCGGGGCCGTGTCACCGGCGAGATCCTTGTTCCAGTAGAGCATCAGCTGATTGCCGAACGAGATCGGCGCGCCCCACAGCGTGCCGTCGACCGTGACGATGTCCTTGGCCGCGGTCACGTACGACGCGCCGTCGACCATGTCATCGAGCGGGGCGATGAGGTCGGCCGAGGTGAAGGGGCCGATGTGGTCCGCAACGGTCCACAGCAACTCCGGCGCATCGCCGGCGAGGCTGGACGTCTGGAAGTCCTCGCGGAGTGCCTCGACGTCCTTGTTGACGACCTCGAATGTGACATTCGGGCGGACCGTCTTGTACTCCTCGACGAGCGCCTGGATGTACTGCAGGCTGCCGTCGGCCTCGCCCTCCTTGGTCCACAGGGTCAGGGCGAAGTCGCCGGTCGGGAATGCGGCCGCGGAGGGCGAGGCCTCCGTCGACGGGGCCGGCGCGGCGCTCGTGGCGGCGGTCGGAGCACCCGGCGTCGCGCCGAGCTGCCCCCCACCGCACGCCGCGGCGAACAGGGTGATCGCTGCCAGGAGCGATGCGAATCTTCGTCGCTTGTCCATCTCGATCCGTTCTCCTCCGATTGCGGCGATCGCTCGATCGCCTTCGATGCCATACGCCCGAACGGGCCTTGCGACCGTCTCGCGTGCGTGGTGCGTCACCCGGGCACGCGTCGGGTCGACCTCAGTCGTCAGTCGGGCGCACCTCCTGCTCCGCACGGGGCACTGGGCCGGTGGAGCCGCGGATGATGAGCCGCGTCTCCAACCGCCGATGCTCGGGTTTGGAAGGACCCCGTCGTTGCACGACGGTCAGAAGTGCGCGGACCGCCTCCTCGCCCTTTCGACGGATCGGCTGGTGCACCGTCGTAAGCGGCGGGTCCACGTGCGGCGCGAGGTCGATGTCGTCGAAGCCGACGACGCTGACATCGCCGGGGACGTCGAGGTGCAGGTCGCGCAGGGCGCGCATCGCCCCGATGGCCATCGCATCGGACATCGCCAGGACCGCGGTCGGTCGCAGGCCGTCCTCCCAGGCGCGATTCATGATGGCGATGCCGCCATCGATGCTGGCCGGACCAACGATGACCCGGTCGTCGTCGATGTGCGCGTCGACGGCGGCGAATGCCTCGCGGTAGCCGCGCAGTCGCCGCAACGTGACGCCGTCGGGATCGGGTCCGCCGGGCACCGGCGGCTCGACACCGAGGACCAGCACGTCCCGATGTCCCAGGCTCAGGATGTAGGCCGCCGCGGCCCGGGCGCCACCCACGTCGTCGATCTCGACCGAGCCGTGCTCGGGGAGGGCCGTCGAGTCGACCAGCACGATGGGCAGGCCGGCGCGCCGGATCTGCTCGACCTCGGGATGGGTGTCCGACAGGCCGATCGCGACGACCCCGTCCACGGTCGCGCGGCTCATCGCGCGGGCCAGGCTCCCGTGCAGCGGCGAGATGAAATGCAGGCCGTAGCCATGCTCCTCCGCCACGAGCGCGACGCCTTCGCTGAACGCACCGAAGAACGGGTTGCTGAAGATGACGCTGAGGGCCTGCGGGGTCAGCACGCCGATCGTCATCGTCTGGCGCTGGGTGAGCATCCGCGCAACGGGGTGCGGGTGGTAGCCGAGGTCCTCGGCCACCTGGCGTATCCGCGTCGCGGTGTCCGGCGCCAGTCGGTCCGGCGAGTTGAATGCGAACGACACGGCCGTCTTGCTGACCCCCGCCTCGCGGGCGACATCGGCGATCCGCGGTCGCTGGGTTGGTTCGTCCACTCGGGTCCGACTCCTCTGCCCACTCACGGCCGCCTCGCGTTTCCGGCCTGGTCCGGCGGCCTGCCGCGGAGGAGGATGGCGGTGGACCGACGCACGATGCAAACCGGTTTAGCAAACCGGTTTAGCGGACTGTAGGGAGGCGACGGGATGGTGTCAATACCCGACCTTCATCGTCGCGGGCCCGGTACCCACGCGTTGCATCGAGGGTGGGCGGTACCATCCCGGGCGTGATCTTCACACTGGCTGCACCCGCCATCCCGCGCCGATGATCGGGCGTGTTCGGGAGATGCCGGGCGGCATCCGCCTGTTCCTGGTCTATGCCCTGCTCATCATCGCCTCCATCGGGCTGAGTCTGCGTTTCGTGGTCGACCAGGCCATCGCCGCTCCGGTCAGCCTCACGGGCGTCATCGTCATGGTCCTGCTGGCCTACACGATCTTCACCACCACCCTGGTCCTCCAGCGCAAGCAGGCGGCGCGCGGCCTGGCCATCGGGTTGGCCAGCCTGACCATCCCGGCCGTCGTGCTGCTCGCGACGAGCCCGGTCCACCCGGCGACCCCGTTCTTCGTGGCCGCGTTCGGCGTCCTCCTGTTCCGGGGCCTGCTGCGACCGGAGATCCGGACCTATCTGAACGAGGCCTGACCGCCACCCGAAGCACGGGATTGCCGCCGGGACGGTACCCTCACCGGACACGGCCCCGTCGCCACCGGGATCCATCCCGTCCCCGCGACCCTTCCACCCCATCGAGGCACGACTTTGAGCAAGGAATCACGCCGCCGACAGCGGATGAGCGGCCAGACCACGGGCGGCGACGCCACGGCGAGCCGAGCCGCCGGCACGACCCCGTCCAGCCGACCTGCGGAGGGACCCGGCGGCACGTCCTCACGGCCATCCTCCAGCGGTCCCCGCGGCACGGAACGGGCCGGTCGGCGGGCACGCACGCGGGTCGGTCCGAAGCCCACCTTCTTCCAGCGCTATCGCACGCCGATCCTGGCCGCCGCGGTCGTCGGCGTCATCGCCATCGTCGGTGCGGGTCTGTTCGCAGCGGCCACCCAACCGGCCTATGCGTGCTCCAACATCTGGCAGCCGTCGCCGACGCCGACGCCGGCCGAGGGCGCCTCGCCGCAACCGGGCTATGTCCAGCCGGACATGGGCCAGGGCCACGTCCCGAACGGGACGAAGGTCACGTACACGTATTGCCCACCGGCATCAGGTCGGCACTATGCCCAGCCCGTCGCACCGATCCAGGCCCGCGTGTACGGCCCCGACGACCGGGTCGATCCCGGAAGGGCTGGGTCCACAACCTCGAGCACGGCGGTCTCGTGATCCTGTACAAGGGCGCCGAGGTCGACCAGGCGGCGTTGCAGGCCATGTTCGACGCGGTCCCGGCCAGCCCCGTCTGCGCCTTCCAGCCGGGTGGCCAGTCGCCCGGGCCCGTGATCGCGCGGTTCGACGACATGGTCTGGCCGTTCGCCGCGTTGGTCTGGGGTCGGGTCCTGCCGCTCGAGGCGCTCGACCAGCCCGCCATCCTCGAGTTCTACGCCACCTGGGGCGAGAAGACGAATCCCGAGAAGTTGTGCGAGGCACCGAGCGCGTCGCCATCGGCCTCGGCGAGCGGCAGCCCGTCGGCGTCGCCCGCCCCGAGCGCAAGCCCGTCGGCGTCGTCATCGCCCAGCGGGTCCGCGGCACCATCGACGGCGCCGTCGGCGTCGCCGAGCGCCAGCTGAGCCGCGACGCCCGATGCGCCTGATCGCGTTCTACGGCGATGACGCCATCCGCACCGGGCGCATCGAGGGCGACGACGTGGTCGTCGGCGGGGGGCCGCTGGACCCGACAGGTCGCCTGGGCGAGGAGTTCGAGGAGATCGTCGCCTGGCCGTCGTCCGACCGGGCTGCGCGGCTGCCGCTCTCCGATACCGACCCCGCCCCATTCCTCGTTGCCCCGAGCAAGGTCGTGTGCGTCGGCCTCAACTACCGCGATCACGCGGCGGAGGGCGGCCGGGCGGCACCCGCCAGCCCGCTCCTGTTCGCGAAGTTCGCCAACGCCGTCATCGGCGATGGTGACCCGATCGTCCGGCCGGAGGGGACGCGCGCCCTCGACCTCGAGGTCGAGCTGGGGGTCGTCATCGGCCGGACCGCTCACCGCGTGACCCGCGAGCGAGCGCTGGACCACGTCGCGGGCTACGTCGTCGTCAACGACGTCAGCGCGCGAGACTGGCAGGGCGTCCCCCAGGCGCTGCGTGACGGCGAGAAGGGCGACGGCCAATGGCTGCGCGCCAAGAGCTCCGACACGTTCCTGCCCATCGGTCCGCTGCTGGTCACGCCGGACGAACTCGACCCGGCCGCTGGTCTCCGCCTCCGGAGCTGGCGGATCACCCCCGACGGCACCGTACACCTGATGCAGGATGGCTCCACGGCCGACCTGATCCACGACGTGCCCGCGTTGGTCGCGTTCATCAGCTCGGTCATCACCCTCGAGCCGGGTGACCTCATCGCGACCGGCACGCCCGCGGGTGTCGGCGTCTTCCGCGACCCGCCGGTCTTCCTGGAGCCCGGCGACCGTGTCCGCTGCGAGATCGAGGGCATCGGGGCCGTCGAGAACCCCGTCATCGACTGGTCCGGCGACCCGCTGGATCGGTAGGCGGCCAGGCCCCGGCGCGGTACGGTAGATCGATGCAGGCCCTCGTCAAGGCCACGGCCGCGCCCGGCCTCGAATTGCGCGAGGTCCCCCGGCCGCAGGTCGGTATCAACGACGTCCTCGTCCGCGTCCACAAGACCGGCATCTGCGGCACGGACCTCCACATCGAAGCATGGGATCCGTGGGCCGCGGGCGCCATCACACCGCCGCTGATCATCGGCCACGAATTCGTCGGCGAGGTCGTCGAGGTCGGCTCCAACGTCAACGACTTCGGGCCGGGCGACCTGGTCAGCGGCGAGGGGCACGTGGTGTGCGGCCGCTGCCGCCATTGCCTGGCCGGCAGGCGTGAGCTGTGCGCGCACTCGATCGGGCTGGGCGTCGGGCGGAACGGCGCGTTCGCCGAGTTCGTGGCGCTGCCGATGACGAACATCTGGCACCACTGGCCGGGCGTCGACGAGGAGGTGGCCGCGATCTTCGACCCGTTCGGGAATGCGGTCCACACCGCGCTCGCCTTCCCGATCCTCGGTGAGGACGTGCTCATCAGCGGGGCCGGACCGATCGGCCTCATGGCGACGGCCGTCGCCCGCCACGCCGGTGCCCGCCACATCGTGGTCAGCGAGCCCAACCCGTTCCGTCGCGAGCTCGCGATCCGGATGGGGGCGACGGTCGCCGTCGATCCTCGCGAGCGCGCCCTCAGCGACACGTTCGGCGACCTCGACATGGTCGAAGGATTCGATGTCGCGATGGAGATGTCCGGCAATGCCCAGGCGTTGCGGGACGCGATCGCCGCGATGGCCCACGGCGGCGGCGTCGCGATCCTCGGCCTGCCGACCGAGGCCATCAGCCTGGACATCAACGCGGTCGTCATGAAGATGCTGACCCTGCGCGGCATCTACGGTCGCGAGATGTACGAGACCTGGTACAAGATGACGGTGATGCTCCAGTCGGGGCTCGACATCACGCCCGCCATCACGCATCGATTCAGCTTCCGCGAGCACGAGGCGGCCTTCGCCGCCGCTCGTACCGGAAGTTCCGGCAAAGTGGTGATGGACTGGAGGGCATGAGTCGGCGACCATGCACGTCCCATGAGCGATCGAGCCCCTGATCCGATGACCCTGGCGCCGCGCCCCGACCCCCTCGGGTTCCTCGAGGACGAGGTCGCGGCCCTGCGCGAGCGCCACCTGTATCGGGCGTTGCGGGTCATGTCATCGGCGCAGGGACCGATCGTATCCGTCGACCACCAACGGGTGATCAGCCTCTCGTCCAACGACTACCTCGGGCTCACCCATCACCCGCGCCTGCGTGAGGCGGCGGTGCGCGCCGTCCAGGAATTCGGCGTCGGTTCCGGGGCGGTCCGGACCATCGCCGGGACGATGTCGATGCACGAGGCGCTCGAGGCCGAGTTGGCCGAGTTCAAGGGCACGCCCGCGGTCCTGACCTTCCAGTCCGGCTTCAGCGCCAACACCGGCGTCATCCCGACCATCACCGGCGAGACCGATCTCATCGTCAGCGACAGCCTGAACCACGCCTCGATCATCGACGGCATGCGCCTTTCGAAGGCACCCCGCAAGGTCTATCCGCACGCCGACGTCGCCGCGCTCCGCGCGATGCTCGACGGTGTGATCCGCGAAGGTCGCCCCGAGACGGGCGAGCCGTACCGCCTGATCCTCGTGGTCACCGACGGCGTATTCAGCATGGACGGCGACATCGCGCCACTCCCCGGGATCGTCGAGGCGGCCGAGGCCGTCGGGGCCGCCGTCTTCGTCGACGACGCGCACGCATCCGGCGTGCTGGGTCGGGACGGCCGCGGCACGGTCGATCACTTCGGGCTGCATGGGCGCGTGGCGATCCAGGTCGGCACGCTGTCCAAGGCGGTCGGTTCGCTCGGCGGCTACGTGGCGGGCTCCACGGCCCTGCGCGAGATCCTGACCCAGCGCGCCCGGCCGTTCCTGTTCTCGACCTCGCATCCGCCGGCGGTCGTGGCGGCCTGCCGTGAGGCGCTGCGGGTCATGCAGGAGGAACCCGAGCTCCACGAGCGGCTGTGGGCCAACACCCGCCACTTCAAGGCGGAGCTCGCGCGACTGGGTTTCGACACGGGACGTTCCGAGACCCCGATCACGCCGGTCATGATGGGCGACCCGGAGACCGCGATGCGCTTCAGCGATCGACTCATGGGCGAGGGTGTCTTCGCCCAGCCGGTCGTCTTCCCGACGGTCGCCATCGACCAGGCTCGACTGCGCACGATCGTCACGGCCGCGCACGCGCACGAGCAGCTCGATCGTGCCCTCGAGGCATTCTCGACGGTCGGGCGGGAGCTCGGGGTGATCTCGGGGTGAGCCGCTTGCCGGGGGGCGCTTCGACATGATCGATCGACAGGCGCGCGACCTGCCGCTCGACGCGCACCTCCACACCGACCTCTCGCCCGACAGCAATGTGCCGATCGACGTCTTCGCCGAAGCGGCCGCGGAGCGCGGCATCGCCGAGCTCGCGATCACCGACCACGTCGACTTCGACCCGTCGGCGCCGGCCTACGCGTTCACGACGTTCGCCGAGCGTGAGCGTAGCGTGCGCCTGGCCGCGGAGCGCTGGGCGGACCGTGGCGTCGCCATCCGGTTCGGCGTCGAGATCACCTGGGATCGGCGCTGGGCCGATGACATCCGCGATCACCTCGCTCGCCACGCCTACGACTTCGTGATCGGCTCGGTCCACGTGTACGCGGACTCGCCGTACGCGGCGACCGAGGTCGCCCGCTGGGTGGCCGGTCGGTCGCTGCCCGAGATCGTGGCCCCGTACTTCGAGGAGGTCGAATCGGCTGCCCGGTCCGGTCTGTTCGATGCGCTCGGGCACCTCGACTTCGTGAAGCGCTACCTCGCGCCGCACGTGACCGCCGCCGACCTCGCGACCGCCCCCGAGCTGTACGAGCCGATCCTGCGCGCGCTCGTGGACACCGGGATGGCTCTGGAGATCAACACGAGTGGCCTGCGCCAGGCCGCCAACGAGACCTACCCCTCGCCGGCGATCGTCGCGCGCTATCGCGAGATGGGCGGGCAGGCGGTGACCGTCGGGTCAGACGCCCATCGGGCCGACGCGTTCGCCTGGGGACTCGGTGACGGCTACGACGCCGCGGCCGCGGCCGGCTTCGACGCGATGGCCTTCCGACGCGGCGACGCGCGCGTGACGGTTCCCCTACGCACCGCACCTAACGCCATCGCGGGCCGTTCGTTATGACCCTCGACGACACCGCGATCGAGCGGCTGGTAGCGGAAGCCCGGGGCGGGGATGCCTGGGCGTTCGGACTCCTGTTCGACCACTACCACCTGCCGGTCTATCGCTATATCGCCAGCCGCGTCCATCGCCCGTCGGACGCGGAGGACCTGACGCAGCTCGTCTTCGTCAAGGCCCTGGAGGCCCTGCCGCGCTACGAGTCGCGGGGCATCCCGTTCGGGGGCTGGCTCTTCCGGCTGGCCAGGAATGCGGTCATCGATCATGTCCGGACTCGCCACGAACACGTGGACCTGGACGCCGCCGCCGGCCATGCCGGGCAGGAGGCCGGACCCGATGAGGTCACGGTCGCTCGCCAGGAGATGGACGAGGTGGCCGTCGCGCTTGCGGCACTGACCGACGAACAACGAGACGCCATCGCCCTGCGCTTCTTCGCCGGCCTCTCCGCCCGCGAGGCGGCCGAGGTGATGGGCAAGCAGGAAGGGACGGTCCGCGGGCTCCAGTTCCGGGCACTCGCGGCGCTGCGGCGCCAGCTCGGGATCGATGAGCTCCAGGCGTCAGGTGGCGACGAGACCGCCACGCCACGACGGCGGATCCGCTGATGGACGACATGATCGACCTGATGGCCGGGGATGCGATGCTGCGGGGACGCCTCGAGGCGTACGCCGAAGCTCGCCTGACCCCCGACCTCGCGACCTCGAGCCGGCTCCGCGCGAAGGTGCTGGCGGTCGCCCATCGGCAGGCCGATCTCGCGCGGGCCGATGCCGCCCTGACCGTCCTGCCGGGCACATCCCCTTCGACCGGCCGGTCGCTTCGAGAACGGCTGACGGCCGATACCGTGCCCAGTCGCTCGGCGGCGGCTGGCGCCGGGGTCCGAATCGACGGTGCCGGGCGTCGGCGACGCTCGGCGTGGCGGCGGACGGCGTCGGTGCTGCTGGCCGCGTCCCTCGGTCTCGGCGTCATCACCGGGACGGCGTTCGCCGCCCGACCTGGCGGACCCCTCTATCTCACTCGGGTGTGGGTCGAGACGCTGACCCTGCCGTCGGAGCCTTCCGCGCGGGCTCTCGCCGAACTGGAGCGGCTCGACTCGCGGTTGCGTGAGGCCGCGTCGGCGACCGCCAGTGGGGATTCCCTGGGGGCCGCAGCGGCCCTCGGTGCGTACGAGGCGATCATCGACGAAGCGTCCGCCTCGACGATCCTCGCCGGCGACTCGGTCGCCTCCGCGGCGCTGGAGACCGGCGTAGCCCGCAACGTCGCCGTCCTCCAGGCGCTGGCGGCTCGCCTGCCGGACAAGGCAGGCGTGGCGATCGACCGCGCCATCGATCGGGCCATCGAGCGAGCGATCGACCGCAGCGACAACGCGATCAAGGCGATCGACACGGCGAAGCCCAAGCCGGGCGGCCCGAACGGTGGTGGGAACGGTGGCGCTCCGCAGACCACGTCGAAGCCGACCAAGGCACCGACCCCGGAACCTGCGGCCACTCCGAAGCCAACGCCCAAGCCGACCAAGGAGCAGGTGGCCGAGCCGACACCCAAGCCGACGAAGCCGCCGAAGCCCGACCCGACCCCCAAGGCGACATCGAAGGCGCCCGGCGATCCCGGTAAGCCCGGTGGCGCCGACGAACCGCATCCCACGCCACGCCGAACCCCACCTCCGAACCAGGGCGGCGGCTGAGCCGACGACTGCGCGGCGCCCGGCGATCAGCCGGGTGTGGACCCGCCTCGCGGCGAGGGGGCCGTGGCTGCGATCGCTTAGGCCGCGCCCGCCGATTCGTGGCATATAGGCACCGGGTACGTGGTTATCACCGACCGGAGCCGATGCATGCCTCGACTCCAGGCTAACCAGCCACCGGGTGACTGGATGGCAAGGATCGGGCCCATTTCGACCCGATCACGCCGATCCCACGGGCGTACCAGTCAGGGCCTGCATATCTGCCGATTCTCGGGCGCGGCCACTGCCCGGGGACCGCGCGGACCGGGCAATCACGGGCGGTGCCGACGAAGGCGCCGGGAGCACCGGAGCGCGCGTACCGCAGGTACGCAAGCGAGGAGCGCAGCCGGCACCGCACACCCGCGCCGTCCACGGTCCTGCCTTGCGCGCCGCGTGGCGGTGCCGGCGAAGGCGCCGGGGAGCACCGGAGCGCGCGTACCCGCAGGTACGTGAGCGAGGAGCGCACCCGGCAACGCACGCCCGCGCCGTCACGCGGCGCGCTCACCTGACCGCCACGTTACAGTCCGTGCATGCAGCTCGACGTCCTCGGTGCGGGACCTGCGTATACGGACCGGCCCGGGTCGGCCGGCGCCGCGTATCTCATCCGCATCGACGACACCGCGTTACTCCTGGACCTCGGCCAAGGGTCGTTTCCCCGTCTCGCGGCGACGCTTGAACCAAGCTCCCTGACGGCCGTCGTCATCAGCCACCTGCACCCCGACCACTTCATCGATCTGGTTGCGCTCCGCCACTACCTCCGCTGGCAGTTTCGACCGACCCGACGCGTCCGCGTGATCGCGCCGGCCGGCCTCGCAACCCGGATCGATGCCCTCCACGCCGACCCTGGCTTCACGGCCGTTGCGCTGGATGTCGAGGACCTCGTCGTCGGCACGACGCCGGTCGGTGCGTTGGAGCTGACCGCCGCGCGGGTCACCCACACCGCCGACAGCTACGCCTTTCGGGTCGCGCCGGCCGAAGGCGATACGCCGGGTCTGGTCTATTCGGGTGACTGCGGTCGGGCGGAGGACCTCGATCCGCTGGTCCACCCGGGCGACACGCTCCTGACCGAGGTGTCATTCGGACCTGGCCCGGTCCCACCCGGAGCGAATCACCTCGACGGACCGGCCGTCGGGGCACTCGCCCAGCGGACCGGCGCGGGACAGGTGCTGCTGACGCACCTGCAGATGGGTTTCGACGAGCAGGCCACGATCGATGCCGTCAGGCAGCGCTATGCGGGTAGCGTCCGACTCGTGGTCCCGGGTGACTGCTTCACGATCGAAGCAGGCTGAGCGCGACGCCGCGAGTCCTCGCGGGGCACCGAGCCCGGCTCAGCGGGTTGGACGATGGCCGGCCGGGTCGTACCACGGGGAGGTAGCACGACCCGGCCGATGAGTGCGGATGACGAATGGAAGAGACTGGGCGGAACACGCCACGGACAGCGACGCGTTCCGCCCGGGTCTCGGGGACCCCGAAGGATCAGCGGCGGTTTCGCTCCCGGACCGAGACCGGCACCGGAGTGACGAACCCGAGCACGAGGACGAGCGCCGCGATGGCGAGCAGGGCGATCATCAGGGCGAAGCCCGGATGGGTCGGAGCCTGCGGAGTGATCGGCATGGTGTCGGTCGGCGGCAGCGTCACCCGCGGCGTGCCGGTGGATCCGGCGACGGGAGCGGGAACGAAGACCTCCGAGTCGCCATCGTCGGGCTCGGTCTCATCCGAGTCGATGACCGCGACGTTGAGGAGCGGCTGGATGAGCGCCGCGGCACCGAGGTCGACCGTGGCCTGGTAGGTGACCGTGCCGTTCTCGGACACGGTGGCGGCCGTCCAGGTCAGCGTGCGGGTGGTGTCGTCGTAGCTCTGGAACGTGAACTGGGCATCGTCGGCGGCTGATCCGTCGACGTACGTGACGCCGGCCGGCAGGACGTCGGTGATGACGCCATCGGTGACCGGATCGCCGAGCAGCGTGTAGTCCAGGGTGTAGGTGACCGTGTCACCCTCGAACGCGGTCGGCAGATCCTCGATGGTCCCATCCGGCAGCTCGAGCGGCACGGGTGTGGCATCGTTGGACTTGTCGATGATGAGCCCGTATTCCCAGGGAACGACCACTTCCGCGTCGTCCTCGTCCTCGACGGGGTTGCCCTCGACGGTGACGCCGCGGGCGACCGCGTTGTTGATCGTGTCTACGAGGACCTCGATCGTGAAGGTGCAGGTCATCGACTCGTCGACAGCGAGGGTCGTCTGCGGGCAGTCGGCCTCGAAGTCGTCGCTCGGGTCCACCGGCGTGCCGGCGTCATCGGTGACGGTGACGTCCACAAGCGGGAGTGGACCGGTGTTGGTGACGAGATAGGTGTACGTGACCGGACCCGGCTCGGTCGCGAGGACGTCGCCGTCGGCGGCGCCACCCGCGGTCTTGATGACCTCGATCTCGGGCAGTTCCGGCTTGACGTCCTCGTCGTCCGTGTCGCACTCGGGCAGCTCGGACACGCAGATCTCCGCGACGTTCACCTGGGTGTCGGTCGTGGCGTCGGCGTCGATGGTGACGTCGTAGGTGATGGTGGCGGCAGGCGCATCCCCGACGCCGTCATCGAGGCTGGCGAAGGTCCAGGTCAGGGTCCGACCGTCCGGGGAGACCGCGAAGGTCGCCGCGGGGGCGGAAGCCTGGCTGTCATCGACGTAGGTCTGCCCGATGGGCAGCTCGTCCGTGACGATGGCATCGGTGACCGGTCCGTCGAAGACCGTCACGTTGATCGTGTAGGTCACCGTCTGGTTCAGCTCGACGAGATCGTCGTCGGCCGTCTTGTCGATCCCGATCTCCGGGCACGTGACGATGATCGTTGCGTCATCGCTGTTGTCGCCCGTGGCCTCGTCCGGCTCGTTGGAGGCGGCCGTGGTCGCGAGGTTCGGAAGGTCGGCGCAGTCGGCGAGGCTGGTCGTGCCGGAGACCGTCACGGACCGGTTCTCACCGGGCTCGAGATCGCCGAACTCGCAGTGGAGCGACCCGGCGACGATCTCGCAATCCTCGCTGTCGTCGGTCCACGCGATGCCGGCGGGCAGGTCGTCGTCGACCGTGACGTCGTGGGCGGTGCCCGCGTTTTCGCCGGTCTTGTTGACGACCGTGATCGTGTAGCTCGCGACCTCACCGGCCTGGATCGGGCTGTTGTCAGCCGACTTGGTGATGGTGATGTCGGGGCACAGGACGGTGACTTCCGCGTCGTCGGAGCCGGAGCCACCGGTGTAGGTCATCAGGGCCGTGTTCGGGACGAGGCCGCAGTCGGCTGCGTCCGTGGTGGCGATGATGTGCGCCGAGGTGCTGGCGCCACCCAGGAGCGTCGCCGGACCGAAGCTCAGCACGCCACCCGAGATGCTCCAGCCCGTGCTGGCCGGGGAGATGGTCCACGACATGCCCGCGGGGAGCGTGTCGTTGACCGTCACGTTGAAGGCGCTGCCGGCACCGGTGTTGGTGACCGTGACGGTGAAGCCGATCTGGTCTCCGGCACTGACGACAGGGTCGTCCGCCGTCTTGGTGATGACGATGAGCGGGCAGTCGACGACGATCGCGGCGTCATCCTCATTGTTCGCCAGGTCGTCGGCGGACTCGTTGGAAGCCGCCGCCGAGGCGAGGTTCGGGATCGTGCCGCAGTCCGGTGCGTCGGTCTCGCCCGAGAGCGTGACCGTGCGGGACGCGCCGGAGGCCAGCTGGCCGAAGACGCAGTCCAGGACGTCCGGGTTCACGGACGTGTCGATGGTGCACAGGCCCGCGTTGGCGCCGCCCAGCGTCCAGGAGACGCCGGCCGGGAGCTCATCACTGAGCGTGACGTCGAACGCGGTACCGGGGCCGAGGTTCGTGACGGTGATCGTGAACGTCGCGACATCACCGGCGGAGATCGGCCCGTTGCCGCTCTTGACGACCTGGATGTCGGGGCAGTTCACGACGATCGTCGCGTCGTCGTCGTTGTTGGTCGTGTCCTCGTCGGCCTCGTTGGAGGCGCCGACGGTGACGCTGTTGGGGATCGCGTCGCAATCGCCCGCGTCCGACGTCTTGGTGACGGTGATGACGCGAACGTTGTCCAGGCCCTGGCCCGGCGCGTCGATCGTGCCGAAGGCGCAGGTCAGGAGGTTCGTCGCACTGATCGCGCAAGCGGCCGCATCCGCGCCGCCGAGGGTCCAGTCACCCGCCGGGAGCTGATCGGACAGCGTCGCGTCGGCGGCAGCGCCCGGGCCCAGGTTGGTGACCGTGATGGTGAACGTGGCCGTCTGGCCGGCCGAGATCGGACCGTTGCCGGTCTTCACGACGGTCAGGTCCGGGCACTGGACGACGATCGTGTCGCTGTCCTCGTTGGGGAACTGATCGTTCGTCGGCTCATTCGTCGCCGAGACCGTCACCTCGTTGAGGATCGAGCCGCAGTCGTCCGCGGTGGTCGTCAGCGTGACCGTGATGGTCCGCGTGCCGCCGCTGCCGATGTCGCCGAAGTCGCAGGTGAGCAGGTTCGCGCCGCTGATCTCGCAGTCGGCCTCGTTGGCGCCGCCCAGGGCCCAGGCGCCTGACGGCAGCTGGTCCTCGAGCGTGACGCCCTTGGCCTCACCCGGGCCATGGTTGGTGACGGTGATCGTGAAGACGGCGTTACCACCGGCATCGATCGTCCCGTTCCCGGTCTTCTCGACCTCGATGTCGGGGCACTGGATGATGACCGAGGCGTCATCCGAGTCCTCGCCGTCGTTGCCGGCGGTGACCGAGGCGGTGTTGTCGATGGTCCCGCAGTCGGTGGCCTCGGTGAGGCCCTCGACGTGGACCGTGAAGCTGCCGGCGGCCGCGAGGGTGGCCCTCGTGCACGACAGGATCTCGGCATCCAGCGGGCCGCTGATCGAGCAGCCGGCCACGGCCGGGTCGATCGCCCAGTCGATGCCGGCGGGCAGCTCGTCCGTCACGACGACGTTCGTGGCCGTGCCGTCGCCGATGTTGCGAACGACGATATCGAAGCCGATCTCATCGCCGGCGCTGACCGGTCCGACCGGGTTCGCCGTCTTCTCGATATCGATCTCGGCGCACAGGACGTCGATGTCGCCATCGTCGTCGTTGTTGCCGTTGGCCGATGTCGGCTCGTTGGTCGCCGCGACGATCGCCGTGTTCGGGATGACGTCGCAGTCCTGGCCGGTCGTCGGCGCACTGAGGGTGATCGTCCGGGTCTCGTCGTCGGCCAGGGTGCCGAAGGTGCACGACAGGACGTCGGGGTTCGGGCCGGTGTTGATGGCGCAATCGTCGGCATCGGCGCCGCCCAGGGTCCAGGTGTAGCCCGCGGGCAGGTCGTCCTTGAGCGTCACGCCGGTGGCGCTGCCCGGGCCGAGGTTCTTGACCACGATCGTGAAGGTGGCCGTGCCACCAGCGTTGACGGACCCACCGTCCGGGGTCTTGGCGACCGTGACGTCAGGGCACAGGACGGTGACCTGGCCCGGATCGATATCCGTGCCGTCGTTGGCGGACGTGATCTTGCCGCTATTGTCGATGACACCGCACGAGGTCGCGAACGTGGCGCTCATGACGGTGACGGAGCCGTTCGCCGGGGCGGCGTTCGGGAAGTTGGGGTTGCCGCCGATCGTGCCGATGGTGCAGCTGAGCTTCTCGCTTCCCAGTGCGCCAGCGATGGTGCAGACGGAGCCGGTGCCCGTGGAGCTCTGGATGCCCCAGTCGAGACCGGCGGCGCCCGGCAGGTCGTCGGTGACGACGACGCCCGTCGCGCTGCCCTCACCCTCGTTCGCCCAGGTCAGCGTGAAGCTGATGGGCGTACCCGCCGAGACGGATCCGCTGTTCGGGGTCTTGACGATCTGGACGTCGGCCGGGATGACCTTGAAGCATTCGGTCGAGTCGTTGGTGTGCTCGCCGGCCAGGTAGTTCGCGCCGGCATTCGGCGTGTACTCGGCGCGGAAGCAGTACCAGCCGAGAGCACTCGGCGTGAACGCGGCGGAGGTGGCGGAACCGCTCGCGATGGTGACCGCACCGCCGACCTGGGTGCCACCGTTGGCGCAGTTCGGCTTGGTGTCGTTCGGGCCGCAGACGAAGAACTTCACGGATCCGGTAACGGGGCCGTCGTTGCCGCTGAAGGTCGCGACGTCGACGACGGACTCACCCTTGTTGATCTTCGAGACGTTCTGGCCGCTCTGCTTGACCTGGGTCTCGATGACCGGCGGCTGGCAGGTGTCCAACTCGCCGAGGACGAAGTTCTTGAGCTCCGCGGTGACGGAGTCGGATGCGCGCGTCTCGGCGATGAACGACGAGAAGCACGGGGCGCCGTTGCGGAAGACCGCGTCGAGGTTGATACCGCCCTCGAAGAAGCTGGCGATCGGGAAGGTGCCCGCCGACCCCTGCTTGGGGGTGTACGACCACGGAGCCGCGGCGGCCGCTTCATTCGAGATGGCGCACAGCGTCTGCGAGCCGGGGGCGCATTCGACGCCGGTGGTCGCGGCGCTGAGTCCGCTGCCGGTCCAGGTGTGGAAGGCGATCGTCGAGAGGTCGCCGCCCGAGGTGAAGTTGCTGACGATGAAGACGTCGCCGACCGTGCGCTGGCCGCTGAACGAGCCGTTCGCATTGGCGACGATCTCGTCCTGGAAGAACCAGAAGCCAGCGTGCGCCGTGCCGTTGTTGGCGTACCGATCGAGGCCGAAGACGACCGTGTCGTTGCCGTTGATCTCGTACAGCGCCGCGTAGGCGTGCAGGATGTCGTCCTTGTCGGGGACATTCGCCGAGTCCCAGGAGTTGGAGGGCATGTCCAGGGTGTCCTTCGACCCCCCGGTGAACCGCCGGCCCGCCGTGTCGGTCAGGATCCCGGTGGTGGCCAGCGCACTGTCGGACCCGGCGTGGATGTTCGCCCAGTCGTCGCCGGCGCCGCTATCGACGGCGTCGCCCTCGAGCTGGAAGGCCCCGTCGGTCGGTGAGGCAAGGGCGACCACCGGGGCCGCCAGCTGCACCGACTGCAGGGCCAACGAACACAGGAACAACGCGGTCCACAGCAGGGTCAGGCTCCTGCGTGTCCGCGCGCTCATAACGAACCAAAGTCCCCGAGACATCGGCTCTCATTCCCTTCTGGGTCGACGACCCCTGATGGGGATCCGTCGGTGCCCGACGGTCTCCCATTCGTGGCGCTTGTCAGCGCCGGTGACGGCGTGGCGTCCGATCGACGCCGGATGATGGCTGCGGTCGATTACCGCGCTATGCGCCCGGCGTTAGTACCAGGCAGACACAGGACCAAGGTCGCCACTGTATGGAGGGCAGGCGGCGAGGGGTACTGGGACGCTCTGCACCCCGTTCGCCCGGAGCGCCGCGGACCACCCCACACCGCATCGCGGTTCCGTTGCTGGGTAGCAACGAGGGTCCTGGTACGGCGCGGTTCCGGCGGCCCGGGCCATGGCCCAGACGCAGCCAGCCCGCCGACGCCGCCGGCCCGGGCCATGGGGCGGCCGGGGCCATGGGGCGGGCGATGCACGCAGGGTGTTCATTCCTGCCGCATCGCTGCCCTTAGCGGTCCGAGGGCCCGCCATGGGCCGCCGATAACGGCCGCGATGCACTTCCGCTGATCATCGGACGGCGCAAGGTCACGTTCGCGCCAGCCAGGCATGGGGTCCGCGCAGCTAAGCGCCGGTGAAAGCCCGGAATGAACATGGCACGATCATGCCCGGGACGGACGACGACCGCCGGACCCGTCAAGGGCCCGGCGGTCGATCCGGTTTCTGGAACCGTGGTGGGTGCGCCGCGCGCACCGCGGGCTCAGCCCTCGGCGTCGTCCTTGCGGCCCACGGCGCGGGCCGGGGTCAGCAGGAGGGCCGCCGCCATGACACCGGCCATGGCGAGGAGGATGAGGCGCCAGCTGTCGCCGGCCGGAGCCGTCGTTGCCGTGCCGAGCGTGTCGGTCGGCGGGAGCGTGACGCCGGGCACGTCGGGCGTGCCGGTCGCGCCACCCACGCCACCGGTCGGCGGCGGGGTCGCCTCGATCGCCGTGTTGTCGACGATCACGATCGTCCAGCTCAGGCCCTCGACGTCGTCCTCGTTGGGAACGCACTCGAGGAAGCCCGTGGAGTCCCAGGCACAGGTGACGGTGGGGTCGGTGTTGAGCTCGACGAGGATGGGGTCACGTGCCGGTGTAGCCGGCCGGGACGACAGCCTCGACGATCCAGTAATCGCCGGGCGCAAGCAGGTCCGTGTCGATCATCGCGTCGGTCGTGGGTGCCGGCCCGAAGACCAGGCTGTCCACGTCCGCATCGAAGACGGCATCGCCGTCATCGAGGTAGACCGCGAACGAGGCACCGTCGAGGGCGACGTCGTCGCCCGGATCTGCCGTGCCGTTGTTGTCGACCTTGGCGATCAGGATGCTCGCCTCGGTCGGCTCCTCAGTCGGCGCGGGGGTCGGCGTCGGGGTCACGACCGGCGTCGGCGTCGGCGTGACGACCGGAGTCGGCGTGGGGGTGACCACCGGCGTTGGCGTGGGGGTGACGACCGGGGTCGGCGTCGGCGTCACGACGGGGGTCGGCGTGGGCGTCACCACCGGCGTGGGCGTCGGCGTGACGACCGGCGTCGGGGTCGGGGTGACGACCGGCGTCGGCGTCGGGGTCGGGGTCGGGGTCGGCGACGGGTTCGAGGTGTCATAGCAGAACGTGACGTGGCTCGTGCCCTGCTGATCCGGCCCATGGGTCAGATCCGTGTCGCCGAACGACTCGGCCGACGCCGCGGTCGGCGCGTAGACATACAGGGCGTGGTTGTCGCTGCCGGCCTTGACGAGGACGGCGTCGACACCGACGGTCGAGGTCCAGCTGAAGGTCTGGCCGCTGACCGCGGTGATCGTGATCTCACCGAAGGTGCCGACGGTCGGATTGCCATCGATCTTCTCGAGCTCCGCCCAGGTCTGACCACCACCGAACGGTCCATCGAGGTCCGCGCATGTGGGGTTGGGTCCGTGGTCGTCTTCGATGAAGATCGGCGTGACCGAGGCCGCAGCCACGGGCGAGACGCCGGGCGCGAACAGCGCCGCCGACGTCAATGAGAGCACGACGAGCCAGGACAGCCGGCGTGCGAGGCGCGAGCGCGCCCGAGACCGTGAGAAGAACATGTGGATACAGATCCCCGAACAGGGAGGCACAAGGCCTCGGATGAGTTGATTCCCCTCTGCCCGGTGGGCTTGCGCGGTTGTCCGTGCACCGGTCGATGAGGACCCGATACTGGCATGCCGGTCACCCCTCGGTCCAGTACATCCGGCGGCCCGGCACTGCACAACACCCACGCGGACCACCCGCCTCGGGCGCGAACCCGTTGCGTCGAAGCAACGAAACGGTCACCCCACAGCCCGGTACCCGCGTAACGGACGCGCACCGGTACGATGGTGGCCCGCGCAGGCGACCGGCCGTGCGCCCCTTCGGAGGCTCGCCGACCCTTGATCCCCGCACCGCTGCGCAGCCAGGTCCGTGACGCGATCGAGCGCGCCTGGGCCGCCGCGATCGAGTCCGGCGCCTTGCCGCCCCTATCCGACGATGCCGCGCGACCATCGATCGATGTCGACCGTCCGGCCAATCCCGAGCACGGCGACCTGGCGACCAACCTGGCGATGAAGCTTGCCCGTCCGTATCGCAAGCCGCCGATGGAGATCGCGACGCTGCTCGCCGCCAAGCTGGTCCGTGACGCGAGTGCCACCGACTCGCCGATCGAGGCCGCCGAGGTCGCCCCGCCGGGCTTCGTGAACCTGCGCCTCCGACCGGACGGGTTGGCCGCGATCGTAGACGGGATCCTGGCGGAGCCCGACGGCATGGGGGACGGTGGCGCCGGTCCGGCCGCGTGCCGTCAACGTGGAATTCGTGTCGGCCAACCCGACCGGCCCGCTGACGATCGGCAACGCGCGCGGAGCGTTCATCGGTGACCTGCTCAGCCGCGTCCTGGAGGCCGGCGGGCAACGCGTGACACGCGAGTACTACTTCAATGATTCGGGCGGCCAGATCGACAACCTGGGTGCTTCGGTCGCAGCGGTCCGTCGCGGCGAGCCCGTGCCGGACGAGGGGTATCACGGCGCCTACGTCGAGGAACTCGCCGCGGCCGTCCCCGACGATGTCTGGGCCGACGCCACGGCTGATGGAGTCGACACGGCGGCAGCGCTGGGCCGCTGGGCCGCGGGCCGCGTCCGCGAGGGCATCGAGGCCAGCCTGGAACGGCTCGGCGTGCACTTCGACGTGTGGACGAGCGAGGGTCGGCTGCACGACGAAGGCTGGGTGGAGCGCGCGGTCGAGCGGCTGCGCGAGCACGGCCACGTCTTCGAGGACGACGGCGCGCTGTGGTTTCGCTCGACCGCGTTCGGCGACGACAAGGACCGCGTCATCTACCGCTCAGACGGCCGCCCGACGTACTTCGCGGCCGACATCGGCTACGTGACCGAGAAGTTCAGTCGCGGCTTCGATCACCTCATCTACATCTGGGGCGCCGACCACCACGGGACCGTGGCACGCGTCCGCAACGCCGCCGAGGCGATGGGCTACGACCGCGAGGCGGTCCAGGTCCTGCTCTATTCGTGGGTCCGGTTCGTCCGCGACGGCGTAGAGGTCTCGATGTCGAAGCGTGCCGGCGAGTTCATCACGCTCGACGAGTTGCTCGCCGAGGTGGGGGTCGATGCCGCACGCTGGTTCTTCGCGTCACGCGGGGCGACATCCTCGATCGATTTCGACATCGAGCTCGCGAAGACCCAGTCGGCCGAGAACCCCGTGTACTACGTGCAATACGCCCACGCGCGGATCGCCTCCATCCTGCGCAAGGCCGCGGAAGCCGGGCTGGCGCCGGCCACGACCGTCGCCGGGACGCTCGGAGAAGGTCCCGAGGCGGCCCTGGCGCGGGCGATCGTGCGGTTCCCCGAGGTCGTCGAGGATGCCGTCATGGCCGAGGAGACCCACGGCGTCACCGCGTTCGCCACCGAGGTCGCGACCACGTTCCACGCCTTCTATCGGGATGCGAGGGTCGTCGACGCCGATGCGCCCGAGCGATCCGCGGCGCGATTGGCGCTCGCCCGCGCGACCCAGATCACGCTCGCCCGAGCGCTCGGCCTGCTCGGGATCTCCGCGCCAGAATTGATGTAGCCGGCGGCCGGCGGGCTACCCCGCCAGACCGTACGCGCCGGCGACCGTGTCGAGCGTGGCGTCGTCGCTGCCCACGACGAACCAACGGACCGTGCCGCCCTCGCCGGGGAGGACCGCGGCCTGGCCGCCCGCGGCTTCCGCGGCCGTGGTCGCGGCGGCCTCGAACTCGGCGGCATCGGCGGCAGTGTCCCAGTCGGTCTTCATGACCACGGCCCAGGCCTCGTTCGGGCCGTTCAGCACGGCCAGGCGGTCACCGCCCCAACCGGCGGCCGCGTCGGTCGCGTCTGCGCCGGCTACCCCGGCCTCGCGAAACCAGGTCCGCATCTGGAACTCACCGAACGTGTCCTGGATGGCCTCCGACCAGCCCGTGCCGAGCTCGCCGGCGGCGTCCGGCAGCGTGACCGCGATCGGCTCTTCACCGGCCGCGTACTTGTCCGGGTGGAGGATCTGTTCCGTGGAGCGGGGAAGGTCCTCGTACAGCGCGTCGACCGCGTCCCAGCCGCCGGACAGCTGCATCGGCAGGACGAACGCCTGACCGGCGGTGTACGGGAAGAGCAGGCCATCGACGAGGATGGATGGTGTGCGATTCAGGATCTCGAGCGACGCCGGGTCCGTGCCGGCCGCCTGGACCTCGGCAAACTCTTCCGGCGTGAGGTTTTCCTGCGCCCAAAGCACCATGAGGAGCGTCGCGTCGCCTTCGTAGACCGCGGCACGCGCGAGCGCCCGGTCGCTCTGATCGAGCAGTTCCTTCTGCTCGGCGAACACGTCGAAGTTGGCGTCCTGGAGGGCGTGGTCGTATTCGTGGGCGAACGTGATCTTGTCCGCCCCGTTGATCGTCCCCGTGCTCGACACGACGAACAGCTGCTTCTCGTCGGGGTCGTAGAACCCGGCGACCTGGCTGCCGAGCAGGTCGAGATAGAGCTGCTTGAGCGAGTCGTCCTGGGGCATGAGGCCGAGGGCCTTCAACAGCCGGTCGTTGGCGGCGACGTACTCGGGTGGGTTGTCCTCGTCGAAGCTCTTGGCGGTCGACGCCTTGAGCGCTTCGCGATCGATGGTCTGGCGTTCCACGGTCGTCGGGGTCGAGGCCACGGATGGCGAGCACCTGCGCCTCGATCTCGTCGTAGATCCGTTCGGCCTCGCCGCTCGGAAGAGGGGTGCCGGCTGCGGATGGCGATGCGCTCGACGACGGTGCGGTCGACGGCGCGCGGTGGCGGGGTCGGGCGACGGGCTCGGGCTGCGGCGTGCTCGGGCCGCACGCCGCGACGACGATCGACGCGATGGTCAGGAGCGCGAGCGGGCGCGCGGTGGTCGGTCGGGTCATGCGCGGGATTGTCGCACGGGGTTCATGGCGACCGGGGCGTTGGGTCGATGTCGCTTTCTTTATCGTTTGCCGACTCGACCTTGAATCAGCGCGCCGTAGCGTATGCGGTGGACGAACCGAGAGGTTCCATCCTCCCTCCCTCCGACCGGGGGCGCCGATTGGGCAGGCGCTCCCGGTCTTTCTCTGTCCGGCGTGGCGGGTTCTGTGCGGGGGTCATGTGTCGCGGGCGGTCGGGGCGCGCTTCGCTCGCTGCGCCCTGCGGGGCTAAGCGCTCGCTGTGCGCGTCCCGCCCGCCCGCGGTCCTGGCCCATCGGCACGGAACTGGCACTCCCGGCGGCACGGTCGTGGGCGCCTGATCGGCGCGCCCGGTGCCTAGGTCGGCCCTGGGGTTTCGCTAGGGCTGCTTGCCGCGGGATTCGAGGAGGACCGTTGTGGTTTCGGATGGAAGGCTCGTGGCGGTCACGGAGAGTTTGGGTTGGGTGACGGGCTCGGCGCCCATCTCATGGAAGAATTTGGACAGGGCTTCGGCGCAGTCGGCGTCGTCGTCGCAGGTCGGCATCGGCACGACGATCCGGGGGTCCAGTTGGGCCATCAGCGCGGCCGCTTTCGTGGGGGTCAGCGTGCCACCGAGCGGCACGCACGCGATGTCCACCGGCCCGATGTCGCTCAGCTTCTCCTCCGACAGGAGATGACCGATGTCACCGAGATGGATGACGTGCACGCCGTCGATCTCGACGGCGAATGACACGCCCTTGCCACGCTCCGCACCACGCGCTTCGTCGCGGTAGGACCGGACGCCGGTCACGAGGACTTCGCGGACCTCGTACTCGCCTGGGCCGTCGAGCACGAATGCCTCGTCCAGGCTCGACGGCAGCATCGTCGTGCCGTCGCGGGAGCGCTTGCCCTTGGCCCTGGGCAGCGGGGTGTCGTCGGGATGACTGAAGGTCACGATGTCGCCGGTGATCCCTCGTCCGGTCGGCCCGACGACCGCCTGGTAGGGGTCGGCGACGACGACCGCGTCCTTGCCTCGAAGCCGGACACAGGTCCGGCCGTACCACGTCAGTTCCATAGGCTGCCGATTCTGACACAGCGCCCTGCACCGCGGATCACCACCGCGACCTCAGGGTCGATCCAGCACCACCCGGCCGCGCTTGATGACGGTCCGGACAAGATCGGCGCCCGGGTAATAAGGGATCTGGGTCGTGGTCGGGACGCGCCAGACCACGAGATCGGCTGCCTTGCCCGGCTCGAGCGACCCGACCTCCTCCTCGAGCGCCAGGGCGCGGGCCGCGTTGATCGTCACGGCGGAGAGCGCCTCGTCTGGCGACAGGCCGAGGTTCAGGCACGCGAATGACATCGCCAGGGTCAGGCTCGGCGTGGGCGAGGTGCCCGGGTTGAAGTCGGTGCCGATCGCCACTGGCACGCCGGCATCGATGAACGCCCGCGCCGGTGCGTGGTGATCCTTCATCAGGAACCACGTCGTGACGGGCAGGAGCGTGGCCACGACCGGCGTTCCGGCCTCCGCTGCTGCGGCCATCGCCGCGATCCCCGCGTCGGACGGCGTGGCGAGATGGTCGGCCGAAGCGGCCGCGAGATCCGCGGCAAGCTCTGCGCCACCGGATGGGGCCAGCTCGTCGGCGTGCAGCCGGGGCATGAGCCCGTAACCGCGGGCCGCCTCGAGGACACGTCTCGACTGGTCCGCCGTGAACACGCCGGTCTCGCAGAAGACGTCCGCGAATCGGGCTCGACCGTGCGCAGCGATCCCCGGCAACTGGTCCTCGAGGAGGGACCGGACGTAGGCCTCCGTCCCGTCCGGCCGGGCACGGAACTCGGGCGGCACGGCGTGGGCGCCGAGCCAGGTCGGCACCACATCGACCGGGCCTTCGCGCCCGAGCCGGTATGCGACCTCCACGAGGCGCAGCTCGGTCTCGAGATCCAGTCCGTAGCCGGACTTGGCCTCGACCGTCGTGACCCCGTGGCTCAGCATCTCCTCGAGCCAGCGACGCCCGTGCGCGAGCAACTCACCTTCTGAAGCCGCCCGGGTCGCGGCGACCGTCGAGAGGATCCCCCCGCCGGCACCGAGGATGTCGAGGTACGACGCGCCTTCCTGGCGCATCACGAGCTCGTCCTCGCGGGTGCCCGCGAACAGCAGGTGCGTGTGCGGGTCGATGAGCCCGGGCGTCACGGCGCCGCCGGCGGCATCGATCCGCGCGAAGCGCGTCAGCGGAAAGCCCTCGGCCTCGAGCGCGGTCTCCACGGCGGCCCGTGGGCCGACCGCCACGATCCGACCCTCCCAGCACGCGACGGCCGGGCCATCCGGACCGCTGCCGTCGGCGGACCGGATGCGACCGACTTCGCCCTGGAGCGGTCCGCGGCGAAGGCCGCCCTCCAGGGTGACGATCTCCGCCGCGCCGATGACGAGCAGCCCCGGCGTGGGCTCGGCGGGGCGCCCGCCCTCGATGACCCGGAACGGCCCGCCGCTCACGGCGGGTCCATCTCAGACCATCGGCCGTTCACGTCGTGGCACGACGAGCGGCCCCGGACGCGCCGCCGGATCCCCGTTGGCGGGTCGCCTCGAGACGGAGCTCGAGGGCTTGCATCGGCGAGAAGTCGCGCAACCGGATGTACGCAGCGGCGGCGCGGAGACGCGCCTCGACCGGATCCTCGGCCGGCGCTCCCGCGTGATCCGCGACGTCCAGCAGGGATGCCAGCGGCGCGAGCCCGATGAGCTCCGATTCGGCGAGCTTGACCCCGTCCTCGGCTGCCAGATCGCGGACGGTGTCCCACACGAGCCAGAGCGGCGTGACCGCGAAGTCGAGCAGGTTCATCGAGACCTGGGCGCGCGGCTCGGCATGACCACGCTCCGGCTCGCGGACCTCGAAGCCGTTGGCCTGGAGGCGTGGCAGCCCACCGCCCGACTCGCGGACCCGTCGTGCGATCCGCTTGGCCAGGTCGACGTCGTCCGACCCGAGGTTGATGTTGTAGGCGATGAGGAACGGGCGAGCCCCGACGGCGACGGCCCCGGCCGACGGATGGAGCCGCGCCGGACCGAAGTCGGGCTGCCGGCCCCGTTGGCCGATCTCCGTCCGCAGGCCCTCGTACTGGCCGCGCCGCACGTCGGCCAGCTTTTCGCGCTCGGGCCGGAACGCGGCGCGTGCGTAGAGATAGACCGGCAGGTCGTGACGCGTTGCGAGCCGCTCCCCGAAAGCGCGCGCCAATTCGACGCACGCCTCCATCGTGGTCGACCCGAGCGGGATGAAGGGGATGACGTCGACCGCCCCGATGCGCGGGTGCTCGCCCTCGTGGACGTCCATATCGATGTCGTGGATCGCGATGGTGACGAGCCGATCCAACGCTTCGGTGACCGCTTCGTGCTCGCCCGCGATCGTGAACACCGAGCGGTTGTGGCTCGCATCGCTCGTGCGGTCGAGCAACGACGCGCCGGGCACGGACTCGATCGCCGCGGCGAGGCGGTCGACGACATCGAGGCGACGCCCCTCGGACACGTTCGGGACGGATTCGACCAGCACGTGCTGATGCTAGCGACCCTGCCTACCGACCGACGGTCGACCGTGCAGCACCGCTACCATTCGGGCTCCGTGTCGACCTCCCCGACTCCCCGCGCCGAGAGCGTCCTGCGCAACGCCGACTTCGTGCGACTGTGGTCGGCCGCGACGATCAGCCAGTTCGGCACGCAGATCAGCCTGCTGGCGATCCCGCTCGTGGCCGTGACCTTGCTGGATGCGTCGGCCTTCGAGGTCGCGCTGCTCGGCACGATCGAGTTCATGCCGTTCATCCTGTTCAGCCTGCCGGCCGGCGCCTGGGTCGATCGGCTCCGACGCCGGCCGATCCTCATCGCCGGAGATCTTGGCCGCGCCGCCATGCTCGCGACCGTGCCGGCCGCGTATGTGCTCGGTGTCCTGACGATCGCCCAGCTGTACGTGGTGGGGTTCGTGGTCGGCACCCTGACGGTCCTCTTCGATGTCGCGTATCAGTCGTACCTGCCATCGCTCGTCGAGCGCGACCAGCTCGTCGATGGCAACGGCAAGCTCGAGGCCTCGCGGACGGTGGCGCAGAGCGCCGGCCCGGCGCTCGGTGGCGGATTGATCGGCCTCGTGACGGCGCCGCTGGCGATCCTGGCGGACGCCCTGAGCTTCCTGTTGTCCGGGCTGTTCGTCCTGGCGATCCGCCGCCATGAGCCCACCCCCGACCGCCATGCCGACGAGCACGGCCGACGACGGGGCAGCCTGCGCCAGGAGGTGGCCGACGGGCTGCGCTATGTCCTCGGCAACCGCTACCTGCGCGGCATCGCGGCATCGACGGCCACATCGAACTTCTTCTCGAATGTCGCCTTTGCCACGTTCATCGTGTATGCCGTCCGGGAACTGGGGCTGACGCCCCTCGAGATCGGGGTGACCTTCGGGCTCGGCAACGTCGGGGCGGTCATCGGGGCGCTGAGTGCCGATCGGATCGCCCGCCGTTTCGGGGTCGGTCCGTCCATGGTCGGGGCGACCCTGCTCGGTGGACCGGGCCTGCTCCTCATCGCGTTGGCGCCGCGAGAGTTCCCGGTCCCCTTCCTGGTCGCCGGGGCCTTCCTCCAGGGCTTCGGCATCGTCGTCTACAACATCAACCAGCTCAGCTTCCGACAGGCCATCACGCCGACGTCGATGCAGGGCCGGATGAACGCGACCATGCGGTTCATCGTCTGGGGCACCATCCCGCTCGGCACGATCGTCGGTGGCGTGATCGCCACGCTGGTGGGCCTGCAGACCGCGATCATCGTCGGTGCGATTCGGCGCCTTCCTGGCGGTCATCCCGTTGCTCATCACACCGGTCCGGACCCTCCGCGACATGCCGACGCCGGCCGAGGGTCAGGATGACCCGGCGGCCGGCGTCGATGCGGCGGGTGCCGCGCCTAGTCCTTGAAGCGGACCTCGAGCTCGTAGCCCTGGCCGTCGGAGAGGTTCAGCGAGAAGGTGCCGCACCAGCCGGCCCAGGCCTTCACTGTCTTCCATCCGTACTTGTAGGTGTCGGTGCCCGGGTCGTAGGACAGGCCGTTCCCGGCGGTAGCGATCGGCGAGCCGATGTCCGCACCGGTCGAGCAGTTCGTGCGCTGGAGGGTCGGCGCGCCATCGAGGATGGCGAAGCCCTGGAAGCCATCGAGGGAGAACTTGACGGGATGGTTGGCGCCGGCCTTGATGACCGTCACGCCGCCCGGGTTCGATGGCGATCGGAAACCACCGAAGTCCCAGATGACGTCGATCGTCGGCCGTGTCAGTGGACCACTGTCCATGCTCGTCGGTGATGCGGACCGTGACAGTGACCGTCTGGGGCGCCTGGCGCGTGCCGGCCGCGAACGTCACCGATGGACCGGCCGTCTCGAAGGTGCCGTTCCCGTCCAGGTCCCAGGCGTATGTCACGTCGTCGCCGGTCGGGTCGCTTCCTGTGGCGGTCAACTGGGTCGTGTCGGCTTCCTCGACGGTGTACGGACCACCGGCATCCACGACCGGGCGATCGCTGACGGCATCGAGCCCGACGATGATCGGGTCGTGATCCGACACGCGGAAGCGGTCGGGCGCGTACAGGCTCGTCAGCTGGGCAGGCGGTTTGAAGTCGACGTTGTAATCGAGAACGGGGGGCTCATCGCTGTTGATGTGCCACTCGACGACGCCGGCGACCTGCGCCACGGCGCTGGCTGAACCGAGCGCGTAGTCGAGATAGCCCCACTGGCCGTCGAAGACGTAGGAGTACGGCGTCCCGTCGACGAACGTGTCGACGAGGTTGGTGAAGCCGGCGTCGGTCGAGGACCGCGACCGGATCCTCCATGGCGTAGGAGTTGAGATCGCCGACGATCAGGATGTCCTCGTCGCCGGTGCCGGTCGGGTCGGCCGCGAGCCAGTCGCGCAGGGCGATCGCCGCGTTTGTCCCGCACGTCGTTGCAGTTGCCCTGGCCGTCACCGGCGTCGGGCGCGTTGCACGCGCTGCCCTTCGACTTGAGGTGGTTGACGTCGACGATGAAGCGCGCTCCGTCGACGGTCTCGAACGCCTGGGCGATCGAGGGCCGGCTGCGCGGGAAGTCGTCGCCGCCGTTGACGAAGGCGACGCTGTTGAGGGCCGCGGTCGTCGCCGACCGGGGTGACCGCGGCGGGCCGGTAGATCAACCCGACCTTGATCGCATCGGTGCCGGCCGCGTTGAGCTGGCCGGTTTCGGCATCGACATCGATGAACGCGTACGTGCCCGGCGCCGGCCTCGACGATTGAGCTGGCCGACGAGGTGCGCGATGGCGCTGTCCGGGCCGTAGCCGTCGTTCTCGACCTCGTTGACGCCGATCACGTCGGCATCGAGGCCGAGGATCGCCGCGACGGTCTTGGGCCACTGCCGATCGAACTCGGCCTGGGTGTCGGCGCCGCGGCAATCAGCGGGTGCGCCACCGACGCCGAACGCGCAATTGTCGTTGCCGACCGGATCGCTGAACCCGTCGAACGTGTTGAAGTAGTTCGAGCAGGTTGAGGCCGGCGACGCGGACGTTGCCGGCGACGTCGATCGACGCGCCTGGCCGCGGATTGGTCGGCTGGAAGTCGAACGACCGCCAGCCGAGAGCGTTGACGGGTCGGATCCGGTAGGCGTTCGGGCTGGCATTGGCGTCGCCGCCGCACGTCCAGGTGAGGACGCCGACGATGTTCGTTGACGGTGTCGCCGCCGCGTAGCGTGTTGGCGGCGGACAGCGGCTGCCCGCCACGACCGAAGACGATCGGGTCCTGGTTCTGGCTCTGTTGTTCCAGTCGTCGAGGATGATCTTGCGGAGGTTGTTCGCGGTCTGGAGCGCGATGGCCGGATCACCGGGCGGCACGACCGCGGTCGGGTTGTCGAGACGGCCTTCCGGCCGAGAGCGTGACCTGCCCGAAGCGCCCGAGCTGGAAGTGCTCGGTGACGATACATCGTCTGCGGGCAGGCGCACGAGCATGCCCTCGTAAGCGCTCCAGGAACGTGGCCGATGTCGACCGGGAAGGTGACGTCGGTCGGACTGACGGTGTCATCCGTGCCGCAATCGGCGATCGAGCCGACCGAGATCTGGGTCTGGCCCTGGAACTCGCTGATCGTGCCCGTGACGCGGACATTGTCGCCCAAGGCCACGGTGGTCGCGTTGCTGCCTTCGAAGACGAAGATGCCATCGGAGGTCGCGCCATCCGTCGTCACCGAGCGGATCCTGGATGAAGAAACCACGGAGACCGCCCGTGCCCTCGTAATCGCCGACGACGACGCCCTCGGTCGAAACCGTACCGCTCGCCGGGGTGGTCGCACCGCTGCCCTGGAGCTGCGGGATCGGCGTGAATGCGCCGGCACACGGATCGGCCGCCACGACGGTGAAGTCGATGGCAACGTCGGCGGCCATGTTGATGGGCGGGACGCCGTCGACGTCGCTGACGCCGGTGTCGTTGACCGTGATGACGCAGGACCCGCCGTCGGGCAGCGGCGGCGAATAGACCAGCTCGAAGGTCGTCGCCGGACCGGACTGGACCGTGACCGGGATCCCCGTGCCGTTGCAAGCCAACAGGATCGTGCCGTCGGCCAAGGTGACCGGTTCGCTGAACGTGACGGACAGGGTGGCGTTGGCGGCGACACCCGTGGCGCCGTCGCTGGGAGAGCTGGACGCGACGGACGGAGCGGCGTCGCCGTCGCACGGGTCGATGGGGGACGCCGTGTTCTGCGGCGCCGGGGCGCCGATCGCGAACTCCCCGACGTTGTTGTCGCTATCTGCGCAGGTGTTCGTTCGCGCGGCGGCGGTGGTGTTCGACAGGTTCGCGGTCGGGGCGCCCTCGGAGCAATTGGTCGCCGAGCCATAGCCGATCAGGTCAACGACGGAGGTGCCGGTCGGGCACGACGTACCCGCCGCGATCGTGGTCTGGGTGTTGAGGAGCACCACCTTGGCCGCCGTTCCCGACATGGCGATCGTGCCAGTCGCATCGGGCGTCGGCAGCGGCGTCGTGCCGCCAGCTCCCTGTGCTTCCTGGACCAGATACGACTGGCCCGGCGCGAGGGACACATTGGTCAGATCCGTCCGCTGCCACGAGGTTCCGGTCGAGGATGCGTACTGGACCGACCAACCGTTGAGCGAGACGGCGGCGTTGCCGCGATTGAACAGCTCGATGAAGTCGTTGGTCAGCGTGGCGCCGGCGTTGCCGCCACCGCCGTATACCTCGCTGATCACGACGTTCGGCGAGGCGGCGAGCACCGGTCTCGCAGTGGCGGCCGGGAGCATCGCGATCGCCAGGGCGGCGATCAGGGCCAGGATCAGGGGGCGTGCGGGGGCGCGGACGGATAGAGACACGACGGTCGATCCTCCTCGTCGAAGCAAGTGCCGCTTCGGTATCGGGTCATCCTAGTCGCCCTTCCATTCCGGAGGGCACAACAAGCCAACGGACCGCACCTTCAACGTTGCGTGTTGGCAACGGATGAACGCCGCGTCAACCACGGCCCCGACCGTCAGCCGTCGAGCATCGGGACGCGGACGCCGCGCTCCCTGGCCACCTCGATCGCCCGGTCGTAGCCCGCGTCGACATGGCGGAGGACACCCATCGCCGGGTCGGTCGTCAGGACCCGCTCCAGCTTCTGGGCGGCGAGGGTCGTCCCGTCCGCGACGACCACCATGCCCGCGTGCTGGCTGATACCCGATGCCCACGCCGCCGCCATGGTGGATCGACACCCACGACGCCCCAGCCGCCGTGTTCACCAGCGCGTTGAGCAGCGGCCAGTCGGCAACGGCGTCCGAGCCGTCGGCCATCGCCTCGGTCTCGCGGTTCGGCGAAGCGACCGAACCGGCGTCGAGATGGTCGCGTCCGATGACGATCGGCGCGGCGACCTCACCGGTCCGGACCAGTTCGTTGAACGCGGCGCCGGCCCGCGCGCGTTCCCCGTAACCGAGCCAGCAGATCCGTGCCGGCAACCCCTGGAACGGCACCCGGGCCTGGGCCATCTCGATCCATCGTCGCAGCCCTTCGTCCTCGGGGAAGAGCTCGAGAACCGCCTGGTCGGTCCGCAGGATATCGGCCGGGTCGCCCGATAGCGCCACCCACCGAAACGGGCCGCGGCCCTCGCAGAACTGCGGCCGGATGAACGCGGGCACGAACCCCGGGTACTCGAAGGCGTCGGCCACTCCGGCCTCTGCGGCCTGGGCCCGGAGGTTGTTGCCGTAGTCGAAGACGACGGCTCCGGCCCGCTGGAAGGCGAGCATCGCCCGGACGTGCGTGGCCATCGCGGCGCGCGATCGACGCTCGTATTCGGCCGGCTGGGTGGCCCGCAAGCTCAGCGCATCGGCCAGGGTCATCTCGGCCGGCACGTACCCCGAGAGCGCGTCATGGGCCGAGGTCTGGTCCGTGACGAGGTCGAACCGCTCGCCGGCCGCCGCCCAGGCGGGCTCGATCTCTGCGGCGTTGCCGACCAGCGCGATCGACGTCGGCGTCGCCGCGGCCGGCTGCGTCCCGCGCCCACGCCAGCGCCTCCGCGGGGTCATGCGTGAGCAGGTCGACGTAGCCGATCTCGAGCCGTCGCCGCGCGCGTGCCTCGTCCACCTCGATGGCCAGGCATACGCCCTCGTTCATCGTGACGGCGAGGGGCTGCGCTCCGCCCATGCCACCAAGCCCCGCGGTCAGCGCGACCCTGCCACGCAAGGAACCACCGAAGTGCTGGCGAGCGGCCTCGGCGAATGTCTCGTAGGTCCCCTGCAGGATGCCCTGCGTCCCGATGTAGATCCACGACCCGGCGGTCATCTGGCCGTACATCATCAGCCCGGCCCGCTCGAGGTCGCGGAAGACATCCCACGTCGCCCATCTGCCCACGAGATTGGAGTTCGCGATGAGCACCCGCGGCGCCCATTCGTGCGTTCGCAACACGCCGACCGGCTTGCCGCTCTGGACCAGCAGCGTCTCGTCGTCGGCCAGCGTGCGCAGCTCGCGGACGATCGCATCGAAGGCGTCCCAGCTGCGAGCCGCGCGACCGGTGCCGCCGTAGACGACGAGGTGGTCGGGGTCCTCGGCGACGTCGGGGTCCAGGTTGTTCATGAGCATTCGCAGCGCCGCTTCCTGCGCCCAGCCGCGACAGGTCAGCTCGGGACCGCGAGGCGCTCGGACGGGACGGGGGCCGGCTCCGGACATGGCCGACAGGCTACTCCGTCAGGCCCTCGATGACGCGCTCGCCGTAGCGCCCCTCACCGGATCCCTGCATCGAGACGACGACATCGCTCGCCGGCAGGTAGACGTGATACGTCCGTACGCCACCGACACAGGTGCCGATGAACGTGGGATGCGCCGCGATCTCGGTCTCGGCGTGCCCGTCGACACCGCCGGCCTGCTCGCACACGGCCCCATCGAATGAGTCGCGCCAATCGCGAAAGAACGCTTCATCGAAGACGCCGGGCTCGAGTCGCGCGAGCGTCACCACGACGTAGTCGGGGCCTGTGTCGGTGGGCTCTGCCCCGAAGGCGGTCGCGACCGCGACGCCCGCCACGGCGCCGGCAAGGGCCGGGTCGGTGGCGATGTCGGCGGCGGTCGCCGCATCGGCGGTCAGGGCGACGCCGCCGACCTCGGTCGGGAGCAGGGCGATCAGCGTGTCGTCGACGACGATCGTGCCCGCGCCCGCCGCCCTGGCCGAGGCGGTCACCGAGCCGGTGGGTGACGCTGGCGCTGACGGCTCGGTCGGCGGCGTGGTCGGCGGGGTGGTGGTCTCGCAACCCGCCATCGCCAGGACGCTGGCCGCGATGGCGAAAGCCCCGATCTGGCGCCTCACACGAGCTCGCGACGCATGACGGGGAAGCGCTCGTCCGGGGCCGCCACCACGAACCCGGCAGTCGCCCAGAACTCGGGGTCTGCCGCGCTGGTCGCGTCAGGGTCCGCGCCGATCTCCGGGTACGTCTCGACGGCCGCGAACCCACGCCCAGCAAGGTCCTCGCAGACGGCCGCCACGAGCCGGTGACCGAGGCCTGACCCGCGGGCCGCGCTGGTCGTCGCGATGCAGGTGATGACCGCGGGGAGGGGCGCGTCGGGCAGGGCCGGATAGAGATCTCGAGTGCGAGAAGCGCGCGGATAGGCCGTCAACGGGCCGAACTGGCAGTAGGCCGCCGGTTCGTTCCCGATCAGGAGCACCTTCGCGTAGCTGCCGGCCACGCCCAGGCCGCGTGCGAGCAGGCGGAGCTTGCGCGGCGCCGTGTCGGCGACACCCGGTCTCGGGGCACGGCGCGGTGCGAACGGGTTGTCCGCGAGGGCATCATCTCCGGGCACGAATGGGTTGGCCGTCCCGCCGCCTCCGCCGGCCGCCGCGACGTCCGCCGACGTGAACGGGTTCGCGGCCCGCTCGCCGAGATCCGCGAGGAAGGGATTGCTGGGCAAAGGCCGGGGAGGCGGGCTCCCCTGGGACGCCGTTGGCGGCTCGATCCAGTCGAGCCGGATGGCCTTCGAGCCGCGGTCAGCGTCCTCCCAGTAGTCACACGAGCGGTGATCGAACCCAGGGTCGGCACAGGGCGGCACGAGGGCGTATGTCGACTCGTCCGTGACGTCGACAATGGTGATCCGGGCGGTCGAAGCGGCGTCCATGTCGGTCGGAGTCTAGCGCCGCCCGCGGGCCTGACGGCCAGGTCGCGGAGTTGGTAGAGTGCCCGGCAAGACGGCTGCCTTGGCACCGCGCCGTGGGGAAGGAGGTCCGTTTCGGACTAGATGCCAGTCGTTGAGCGGGATGCGTACGCGGTGCTCGGCGTGCCACGAGATGCAGACGACGACACGATCGCGGCCGCGTATCGCACGCTGGCCCGCCGCTTCCACCCCGACATCGCGGGGGACCTGGCGACCCGCCAGATGATGGACATCAACGCCGCGTTCGACGAGATCCGGACCATCCAGCGTCGTGCCCGATACCAGGGACCGGCGCCCGACGCGACGATCCAGCCCGATCCGTCCTCGACCCGATCGAGGCCCGATGTCGTCGACCGCGACCGCGAACGCGTTCGCTGGAGGCCCGAACGCGACGGCACCGGCGGAGCCGGGCCGCCACCGGGCCGACCCTCGGGCTCCGTCCTTGGGTTCGGGCGGCACATCGGCTGGTCGCTCGGGGAGATCGAACGGGTGGATCCGGGGTACCTGCTGTGGCTCAGCGAGCGCCCGGAGGGCGCGCCGTACCTCGAGGAGATCGAGCCGATCCTCCTGCGCCTCGGCTATCGAACCGACCCGGCCGCCCGAGCGACGGACCGGCGAGGTCCCGGCCAGGGTGTCTTCCGTCGCTGACCGATCAGGCGGGTGCGCCGCCGACGCGGCCGTCGGGCCGCACGAGATCCACGAGCGCGCCATCGTGGACGAGCGCCGTGGCCGCCTCGAGATCCGGTCCGGGCTCGCGGTCGCGGTCCAGGTGGGCGATCCGCGCCCGGATCCGGTCGAGTGCCTCGGCGACCCCGGCCCCTGGGACGGGCGCCGCACCACCATCGCCGGTCGTGCCGAGCGCCCGAAGCCGTAGGTCGAGCGCCTGTGCTGCCACCACGAGCTCGATCGCGAGGATGCGCTCGACGCCGATCAGGACCTCGCGGGCGTGGCGGGCCGCGATCGAGCCCATCGAGACGTGGTCCTCCTGGTTCGCCGAGGTCGGGATCGAGTCGACCGACGCGGGATGTGCCAGCACCTTGTGCTCGCTGACGAGGGCCGCCGCCGTGTACTGGTAGATCATCATCCCGGACTCCACGCCGGAGGCCGACGCCAGGAACGGCGGCAGGCCGCCGTTGAGCCGTGCGTCCACGAGCAACGCGGTGCGACGCTCGCTGATCGAGCCGAGTTCGGCCAGCGCGAGCTTCGCGAAGTCCAGGGCCAGGGCGATCGGTTCGCCATGGAAGTTGCCGCCGCTGATGACCCTTCCCCCGCCGGTCGCCATCGTCGCCTCGTCGGCCACGCCGCCGCCCGGGAACACGAGCGGATTGTCAGTGGCCGAGTTGAGCTCGATATCGAGGACCCGCCGGAGGTGGTCGAGCGCATCGCGGATCGCGCCGTGGACCTGCGGCACGCAGCGCAGGGAATACGGGTCCTGGACCTTGTGCGTGGAACCGTGGTGGGCCCGCTGCAGGCCGCTGTCGCGCAGGAGGTACCGCAGCTCGGCGGCGACCTCGACCTGGCCGGGGTGCGGTCGCGCCAGCTGGTAGGCGGCCGCGAACGCCACGTCAGTGCCGAGCAGGGCCTCCACGGACATCGCCGCGGCCACGCTGGCGGTCCGGGTGAGCCGATCCGCATCGGCCAGGAGCAGCGCCCCGATCGCGCTCATCATCTGTGTGCCGTTGAGCAGGGCCAGCCCCTCCTTCGCCTCCAGCGTGAGCGGCTCGAGACCGGCCTCGCGCAGGGCGAGCATCGCCGGCACGGTCTGGCCCGCGAGCTCCACCTGACCCCGCCCGATGAGCGGCAAGGCGAGGTGCGCGAGTGGCGCGAGGTCCCCGGACGCCCCGAGGCTCCCCTGCTCTGGAACGACCGGATGGATGCCCGCGCCCAGGAAAGCGAGGAGGCGATCCACCAGCACGGGCCGGCACCCGCTGTGACCGAGCGCGAGCGTGTTGGCCCGCAGCAGGAGCATCGCGCGAACGATCTCGCGGGGGAACGGCCGGCCGACGCCGGCCGCATGGCTCATCAGCAGGTTCTCCTGCAGGAGGCCGGCCTGCGCCGGCTCGATGAAGGTGGACGCAAGGTCGCCAAAGCCGGTCGTCACGCCATAGACGACGGCCCCCTCGGCAACAAGATCCTCGATGACGTCGCGGGCCTCCTGCATGCGGCCGCGGGCGTGCACGTCGAGTCCGACCGGTGCGCCGTGGCGCGCGACCGCCTCGATATCCGAGATGGACAGGTCGGCGCCGGTCAGGATGACCGAACGTGGATCCCCATCGACGCTCTGGCCGGGGTCGCGGTGCGGGCCCTTCGACTCGGTCACGCCGCCGAGGATAGTCGGCTATGCTCCCGGCCGTGTTCGACTTCCTGAACGGGCCGGTCCGCGAGCTCGTCACCCAGATCTACGAAACCGTCGGGTACATCGGCGTCGCGCTCTGGGTAGCGATCGAAAGCGTGATCGTGCCGATCCCCTCCGAACTCGTGCTCCCGTTCGCCGGCTTCCTGATCGGTTCGGGTGACGCGATCGAGCCGCTGACCGGGCGGCCGTGGGAATACTGGCTGGTGGTCGCCGCCGGCACGATCGGGGCGACGGCCGGGGCCCTCATCGCGTACGCCATCGGGGCGCTCGGCGGACGCCCGATCCTGGACCGTTGGGGCCGGGTGTTCGGGGTCAGCGCCGCGGATCTCGACCGCGCCGACGCCTTCTTCGCGCGCCACGGCGATGCCGCCAGCTTCTTCGGTCGACTGGTGCCGGTCGTCCGCTCGCTCGTGTCGTTCGCCGCGGGCATCGCGCACATGCCGCTCCTGCGCTTCACGGTCTTCTCGTTCCTCGGGTCGCTTCCGTGGACCGCGCTCCTCGTGTTCGCCGGCATGGAGCTGGGGGCCAACTGGGAGACGATCGGCGGGGTCCTCAAGCAGTTCGAATACGCCATCGTGGCGGTCCTGGGGGTCCTCGCGCTGGCCTGGATCTGGCTCCGGATCATCAAGCCCCGGCGAGCGGCGCGCGCGTCGTAGCGGCCGGGCGGTCGTGCGAAGATGCGCGTCGGAGGTGTCAGGACCGCATGACCAAGGATCAGCACGTCGACGACGTCCCGGGCCACGAGGGCGCGGTCGCTCATCACGCGACCGACGATCACGGCGAGGACCACGGGCACGACGACCACGGCCACGACGAGGAAGCGCTCGGCCCGATCGATGTCGCGGCCTGGGGTGCCGGGGCGCTCGGTCTGTTGGCAGGGCTCGCGGTGGCCCTGGCGTTCTACGCCGCCACGAGCCCGGTCGGCGGCTGATCCTCACGACCGCCGGTCACGCGGTCAGAACAGGCCGACGACGTTCCCATTCGCGTCGATGTCGATGTTCTCGCCGCCCGGCTTCGACGGCAGCCCCGGCATGGTCCGCATCTCCCCGCACAGCGGCGTGATGAAGCCCGCGCCAGCAGACAACCGGATCTCGCGGATCGGCACGGTGAATCCGGATGGGCGCCCCTTGAGGCTGGGGTCGTGGCTGAGGGAGTACTGCGTCTTGGCCATGCAGACCGGCAGGTGGCCGAAACCCAGCGATTCGTAGAGCTTGAGCGACTTCTGGGCGGCCGGCGTCAGCTCGATGCCGTCGGCCCCGTAGATCCGGGTCGCGATCGTGTGGATCTTCTCGGCGAGCGGCGCCTCGTCGGGATAGAGCAGCCGGAACGATCGCGCAGGATCCTCCGCGGCAGCCCAGACGGCCTCTGCCAGGGCGGCGGCGCCCTTGCCACCGTCGACGAAATGCGTGGCCAGCACGGCGTCGTGCGCCCCGGCCGCCAGCGCGACCTCGCGGATGGCTTCCACCTCGGCCGGCGTGTCGGTGGGAAACGCGTTGATCGCCACGACGGCCGGGATGCCGAACGTGCGCACGATCTCGATGTGAGCCGCCAGGTTGGACGCGCCGGTCCGGACCGCTTCGACGTTCTCCTCGAGCAGGGCCGGGTCGAGTGGCTTGCCGGCGACGATCTTGCCGACCCCGCCGTGCATCTTGAGCGCCCGTACCGTGGCGACCACGACGGCCGCATCGGGGACGAGGCCCGACGCTCGGCACTTGATGTCGAAGAACTTCTCGGCGCCCATATCCGCCCCGAAGCCCGCCTCCGTGCAGACGATCTCGTTGGTCACAAGGGCGAGCCGATCCGCGATGATCGAATTGTTGCCGTGGGCGATGTTGCCGAACGGACCGCAGTGGACGAACGCCGGTCCGCCTTCCAGGGTCTGGAGCAGGTTCGGCTTGATGGCGTCGCGCAGGAGGACCGTCATCGCGCCCGCCACCTTGAGGTCTTCCGCCGTGATCGGCGACCCATCCTGGCGCGTCGCGAGGACGATCCGGCCCAGGCGGGCCCGCAGGTCGAACAGGTCCGTCGCCAGCGCCAGGACCGCCATGACCTCCGACGCCACGGTGATCACGAACTCGGTCTCGCGCGGGACCCCGTCCTCGCGGCCGCCGAGGCCGATCACGACGTGCCGCAGCGAGCGATCGCTGATGTCGAGGACACGCGGCCACAGGATCCCGTGCGGATCGATGGCCAGCGGGTTCTTGTGATGGAGGCTGTTGTCGATGAACGCGCCGGCCAGGTTGTGGGCCGCCCCGATGGCGTGCACGTCCCCGGTCAGGTGGAGGTTGAAGTCCTCCATCGGGAGGACCTGGCTGTGTCCTCCGCCGGCGGCCCCGCCCTTGATCCCGAACACGGGACCGAGCGACGGCTGGCGGATGTTCACCGCGGCCCGCTTGCCGATCACGTTGAGCCCCTGGGCGAGTCCGACCGTCGTGGTCGACTTGCCCTCCCCGAGCGGCGTCGGGGTGATCGCCGTGACCACCACGTACTTGCCGCGCGGTCGCTCGGCCTCGAGTCGCGTGATCGCGTCGAGCGTGACCTTGGCCTTCGCGGGGCCGTAGAGCTCCAGCTCATCCGGGCGGATCCCCAGCTCGGCGGCGATGTCGACGATCGGACGGGGCGTGACGGCCCGCGCGATCTCCAGGTCTGACGGGAAACTCATCGATCTCCTCGAGGCGTGGCGGTCAGCCGGGTGTCGCGGGCTGCCGTTCGGGCGCGGCCATGTTTCGCTCGGCGGCGCGGATCAGGTGGGTCAGCAGGAGGGCGTTGGTCAGCGGACCGACGCCGCCCGGGACCGGGGTGATGGCGCTCGCCACGCCGACGGCGGAGTCGAATGCTACGTCCCCGACGATGCGCCCGTCCACGACGTTGATGCCGACATCGACGACGACAACCCCAGGTTTGAGCATGTCTCCGGTCACGAGGCCCGGGTGGCCCGCCGCCACGATGACGATGTCAGCGCGGCGCACATGGGCGGCCAGGTCGCGGGTCCGCCGGTGGCAGACCGTCACGGTCGCGTCTTCCTTGACGAGCAGGAACGCGGCGGGCATGCCGACGACCGCCGAGCGGCCGATCACGACCGCGTCCCGGCCTTCGATCTCGATGCCGGACCGGCGAAGGATCTCGACCGAGGCATGGGCCGTCGCCGGCAGGAACCCGTCGTAGCCCAGGCGCAGCAGGCCGGCGTTGAGGGGATGGATCCCGTCGATGTCCTTGGCCGGGTCGATGGCATCGATCACGGAGCGCAGTCGGATCGTCCGCGGCAACGGCATCTGGACGATGACCCCATCGACCCGTGGATCGTCGTTGAGCTCACGGATCGTGGCCACGACGGCGTCTTCTGTCGCCTCGCCTTCGAGCTCGACGAAACGGGCATCGATCCCGACCTTCGCGGAGCCACGGATGATCTGCTCGAGGTACACGGTCGATGGCGCATCGCGCCCGACGATCACGACGGCCAGGCCCGGCGGCCGCCCGTGCGCGGCGGTGAACGAGATGACGTCTTCGGCCACCGCTGCGCGGATCTCGTCGGCGATCGGCTTGCCCTCGAGCCGGCGAGCCGTCTGGCCGGGAACCGTCACGATCCGTCGCGACCGGGCGGCGGCAGCGGGTCGCGTGGCTCGCCGCGGCCGACGACCTCTCGGGTAGAGGAGGCGAGGTCCTCGATGCGGTCCAGGTAGTCCTGGACGAGGGCGGTGGCCTCCCCGGCGTAGTCGGGATCGTTCACCGACGGCAGGTTGACGAGCACGTTCGCGGCGGCGCCACGGGCGGCCGCCTCCCCGAGGAGCGCGGCGACGTTCAGGTCGCTCGACGCGTTGGCGTTGCTCCGTCCGGCAAGTGCCTCAGCGGCTCCGACCAGTTCGACACAGGCCTCGACGCACACGAGCGGGATCTCGGCGGCGTGTCGGGCTGCGGCCTCCAGCGCGGCTCTTCGGGCGAGGATCTCCTCGTCCGTCGTCCTGGGCAGCTTGAGGGCACCAGCGAATCCGGCGTAGGCCGCCGCGTCGGCATCGGCGAGCTCGAGGAACCGGCGCGACAGCCGCTCCCCGGTGTCGATCGCCCAGGCCAGCAGGTCCTCGTGCGCCGCGTACTTGGGTCGCCCCGTGGAGAGGGCGGCGACCATCCGCACGAGGCTGGCCGCGAGGGCCGCGGCCACGGCCGAAGCACTCCCCCCACCCGGCACGGGCTCGGCGGACCCCAGTCGTTCGACGAACGCGTCGAGTGTCAGGTCACCGAATCGCGTGGTCACGTCCGAGGTCGGCACCCACCGATTGTAGGTGCCGCAGCAGGGCGGGCGCGGTACCGGCGCGTCCGCCCTGCGACGACGAGTCGCCGACGGGTCGGGAGGATCCTCCGTCGGCCGGAAGGCTATTTTGCAAGGCCGACTCGGCCACGAAGCCACGAAGTCCGGGACAGGCGACTGGGGCGGGCGAGGCCAAGGCGGAGGTGAGCAGGCGAACGAGCGCACCCGAAGGTGCGTGAGCGAGCCCGCGGAGCCGACAACGCCGGCCTCGGCCGCTCCAGGCGCCTGTCAGGCGGCTCGGCGGTCCTCGCCGGTAACGGTCCAGCGCCGGGACCGATGCAGGTAGGTCAGGGAGAGGCGGGCGCGAGGGGTCTCCACCTCGAACAGCGTGCGCGGGCCGGTGATGACCGGATACGCCGCGGCTTCCTCGCGAACCGACGTGAGATGGGTGATCGGCAGTCGTTCGTCGCCCCAGGTGATCTCACGAGGGCGACCGCTGAACCAGTCGGTCCGAACGTGGACCTGGACGGGCTCGACACGGATGAATGCCATACCTGATGGCTCCTTTCCGGGGGCAAGACGCTTTGGGTCTTGTCGTCCGGGGCACTCGGCCGACAGAACATCTGTTCGATGATGCCGTGACACTAGACCGAACAGGCGTTCGATGTCAAGCGTCATCGATCGGACTGTCGTCGACGTCCGTGTCACCTAGGCTGTCACGATCCCCGACGGCGTCCGGATCCGGATCCGGGCCCTCCAGGGGCACGCCCCGAGCCCGCCGATCGAGCGGGTTGCGCGGGTCGCGTTCGAACGGCGCCGGGAGCCGCGCACCGACCAGCCGGCCGCGCATCACCGCGCCGTCGCCGTACCGACGTCGTAGGGCATCCGCCGCCTCGATCGCCGCCCGATGACGCGGGTCGTCCGTCGGGAACAACCCCAGCTGCTCGCGCTCGCCCAGGTTGGATGCCGTCACCCCGATCAGCCGCACGCGGATCCCGCGCACCTCCGGCCGCGCAAGCTCGAGCGCCGCGTGGAAGATCGGCTCGGTCATGTCCGTCGGCTCGGGTAGTGTCCGTTGCCGACTGATCGTGCGGAACGACGAATCGCGGATCTTCACGGCGATCGTCGACGCCCGCACGCCGGCCGAACGCAGTCGACCGGCCACCCCGTCGGCCATGCCAAGGAGCGTGCGCTCGATCACCTCGGCGTCGACCGTGTCGACGTCGAACGTGTGCTCGTGTCCGACCGACTTCGCCGGATCGCCTTCGTGGACGGGGTCGGCGTCGACGCCGCGAGCGCGCGCGGCGAGCGCGGCGCCATGTTTGCCGAACCGCCGCACGAGCAGGTCCGACGAGAGCGCCGCGAGATCGCCGATCGTCCGGACGCCATAGTCGGCGAGGGCGGTAGCCGTCTTCTCGCCGACCCCCCACAAGCGGGCGATCGGGAGAGGCGCCAGGAACGCCGCTTCCTCGCCGGGCGGCACGACGACCAGGCCGTCGGGCTTGCGCAGGTCGGACGCGATCTTGGCGACGAGCTTGGTCCTGGCCACGCCGACCGAAGCGGTGAGGCCGACCTCGACGCGGACCGCCGTCTTGATCAGGCCGGCGATCGTGGGACCGTCGCCGAAGAGCGGCTGGGACCCGGTCACGTCGAGGAACGCCTCGTCGATCGAGATCGGCTCGACCTGCGGGGTGAACCGGCGCAGGACCGCCATCACGTCGCGCGAGGCGATCTGGTAGCGGCGGCCATCGACGGGCAGGAACACGCCGTCCGGGCAGCGCCGGACCGCCTCCTGCAGCGACATCGCCGAGTGGACGCCGAACCGACGCGCTTCGTAGCTGGCTGCCGAGACGACTCCACGCCCACGTGGATCGCCACCGACGATGACCGGTTTTCCGCGCAGCTCCGGCCGATCCCGCTGCTCGACGGCCGCGAAGAAGGCATCCAGGTCGACGTGGAGGATCGTCCGATCGGTCACGGTCGGTATCATCCGCCCGCGATGCATCCCCCCGCCGACGACCGCTTCGGGATCGAGCCGCTGCCCTCGACACCGGTCATCGCCCTGATCCTGGGGCTGACGGCCGGGCTCGTCCTGGCCTGGTCGGTGCCCATCCTCGCGGTCCTCCTCGTCTGGCCGTGGTTGTTCGCCATCCCGGGTTGGGTGCTCGTGCGTCGGGTGGCCCCCGACCTGCCCCGGCCGGGTGTCGTCGGGGCGGGCATCGTGGCCAGCACGTACCTGTCGGCGCACCTGGTCGAGCTGGTCAGCGCGCTCGGCGGGTTCGGGCGGGTCGCGGTGCTCGTCTCGGCCGCCCTCCTCGTCCTTGCGACCGTGATCCTCACCCGGATCCGCCATCGATGGCTGGCGCCGTGGGACCTGCCGGCTGTCCGGGACGTGCCGGAGGCCGTCCGCCGCGCGCTGCGCGAGGATGCCCAGGCCTGGGCGGTCGCAGGCGTGGTGGCCTTCGTCGTGCTGTCCGTCCTCGGCTCGAACGGCTGGCGGGCCACGCCGGACGGGATGGTGTCGGGCGGCTGGAACTGGAGCGATCTCCTCGTCCACGTGGCCATCGGCAACAGCATCGTCCACGGCAACTTCCCACCCGAGGTGCCGTACTTCGCCGGCGAGCCGCTGAGCTATCACTGGTTCGCCGACTTCCACGGCGCGCTCAGCGCGGTCGCCGCGAACGTGCCGATCATCCCGGTCTACTTCTTCTCGAGCGCGCTCATGGCCGGGGCCCTTGCACTCGTCGTCTGGGCCCTAGCGGCGGTGCTGACGGGCAGCCGCCGAGTCGCGCTCGATCGCGACGATCCTCGTATGTGCCGGCGGCGGGATGGGTTGGCTCCGGCTCGGTGCCGACGTGCTCGCCGGCCAGACCGACGTCGTGGGGCTCATCACGCAGAACCCGTACGACAACTCGTGGGCCGACGGCTGGCCGTTCTTCCGGATCGCGTCGGTGTTCGGGACCGGGTTCCTGCCCCACCGCGCGACGACGTTCGGGCTGCCGGGGCTGGTGGCGGTCGTCCTGCTCGTCGTGGCCTGCCTGGGACGGCGGCCGGCCGGCGTGCTCCTGGCCGGCGTCCTTGCGGCGCTCCTCGCGCCGTTCCATTTCTATGCCTTCCCGGCGACGTACCTGATCGTGGGGTTGTTCGTGATCACGACCGGGGCATGGCGGGCACCCACGGTCTGGCGCGACGGCGCCCTGTTCCTCGCGCCGGTCGTCCTGGCGCTGCCGTACGTGCTGCCGGCGGCGGTCCGGCAGGGAGCGGAGGGGTCGTTCCGCTTCGTCACGGGCTGGAGCGAGGCCCGGTTCGCCGACGGACCGGGTGCCGCGCTGTTCTTCTATGTCACGAACCTGGGGGTCCCGGTGCTGCTGGCCGTGGCCGCGCTCCTGCTCCTGCGCGGGCCCGGCCGGCGCGTGCCGTATCGCGGGTTCCTTGGCGCCTGGCTCGTGGCGCTGTTCGTGGTGCCGAACGTCGTGCGTGTGAGCGCCGTCGACTTCGACATGAACAAGTACTTCCAGATGATGTGGATCGCGGCAGCGATCCTGGCGGCGTGGCTCATCGCCCGCTGGCCACGCCCCGTGGTGGCTGCCGTGCTCGTCCTGTGTGCGTTTTCTCCGGCACTGATCGCGATGCACCACGCGACCCACCCGGCCATCGTGCTGAGCTCGGCCCAGGCCGCGGCCGGTCGGTGGATCGAGACGCATACGCCCGACCGTGCGGTGTTCATCACCGACGACTTCATCAACTCACCGGTGGACCTGGCCGGTCGGTTGCGGATCACGACGTTCGGGCCGTACGTGTCGAACCTGGGCTACGACCCGGCGCCGCGCGAGGCCGATGTCAAGGCGGTGTACTGCGATGGACCTGAGACCGCGGTCGAGGTCATGGCCCGCTACGGGGCGACGTACGTGCTATCGACGGGGGGCACGCTCGAGTGCGACGACGGCGAGCCGACGGACTTCGCTTCGAGCCCGTCGTTCACGACCGTCTACGACGTGGACGGGGTCAGCGTCTGGCGGCTGGCCGGCTCGTAGGCAGGCCGGCCGGGGGCTCCGAGCGACTAGCCCTTGGGCTCCACGATGATCGTGACCTCCGGCGTCATGCCGGTGAAGACCTTGATCGCGACCTTGTACGTGCCGAGCGTCTTGAGCGGCTCGTCGAGATCGATCTTGTGGCGGTCGACCTCGATCCCACGGCGCGCTAGCGCGTCGGCGATGTCCTTCGAGGTGATCGAGCCGTATAGCTTGCCGCCCTCACCGACCTTCACGCCCATCGTGAGGGTCGTGCTGGCGATGCGGGTCGCGGCGATCTCGGCGTCCTCGCGTTCCTTCTTCCGCTTGTCCTCGCGGCTGGCGATGTCGTGCTGCCAGGCACGGTAGGCACCGCCCGCGGCGGGCACGGCGACGCCCTGCGGGATCAGGAAGTTCGTGGCGTACCCGTCCGAGACCTGCTTCATCTCGCCGCTCTTGCCGAGCTTGTCGACGTCCTTGGTCAGGATGACCTTCAAGTGCTGGGATCCTCCTTGGTGATCCAGGCTCGCACGCGAGGCACGAGGCCGGACCGGTTGATGGCGTTGCCGATGCCCGTGACGAGTTCGGGCAACCGCCGGATGGTCCGACGGACCGGGCCGGGCGTCAAGCGCCGGATCTGGGCGACGTCCCGATCGAACGACGCACGCTCCAGGCCGAGGTCGAGGAGCTTCTCCTGGAGCAGCTCCGGCGGCACCCCGTCGAGGAACAGGTCGACCGCCAGGATGACGACCACGAGGTCATCGAGCCCGCCGATGAGCGGGACGCTCTCCGGGATCAGGTCGCGCCCGACGACCACGTACCCGGCGGCGGCTCCGAGCAGGACCTTGCGGTCGTTCGGCATCCGATCGTCGAGCATCAGGGCGCCGATGAGCCGGGCGTAGTCGGGGACGCGGCTGGCGACCGGAAGGAATGCGAGCAACGCGACGAACCGACCGATACCAGCCCGTCCGGTACTGGACTTTCTGCGAGTCATGGGACGGCGAGTCTACCAGCGAACTGCCCGGCAGCCGCAAGGAACCTACGCATGGCCGCCCGGTCGACACCAGGCTCGCGCCTTGACATCGAACGTCCGTTCGGTATGATGCATGGCAAGGAGGCGCGAGTGACGAAGCACGACGCCGAGCGCAAGGTCAGGATCCTGGATTTCATCGCTGCGACGCTGCGCGCGCGCGGCTATCCGCCGTCGGTCCGGGAGATCGCCCATGCCGTGGGCCTGGCTTCCACGTCCGCCGTCCACCACCACCTCCAGATCCTCGAGCGCGATGGCTACCTGGAGCGTGGCGCCGCCCAGAGCCGCGCGATCCGCCTGACACCAACGGCCGCGATCCACCTCGGCTTGTCGAGCGAGCTCGTGCCGCAAGCCGCAACACCCGACTCGTTCGTGGTGCCGATCATCGGAGAGATCGCCGCCGGTGGTCCTATCGAGGCGTATCAGGACGCGTCGGAATCCATGTCGATCCCGGACATGCTCGCCCCAAGTGGCGACGCCTACGTCCTTCGGGTCCGTGGGGACTCGATGATCGAGGCGCACATCGCGGACGGCGACTTCGTCCTGATCCGCCCGCAGTCCACCGCTCGCAATGGCGACATCGTCGTGGCTCAGGTGGAGGAAAACGCGGTCACCCTCAAGCGGTTCTTCAAGGAGAAGGACAAGATCCGCCTCCAGCCCGCCAACCCGGCCTACCCCGCCCAGTTCTACGACGACGTCCGCATCCAGGGCAAGTTGATCGGGGTTATCCGCAAACTCGACTGATGGCGGGCAGCAGGACCACCCAGCCGTTCGTTGGCGGGTTCCGCGCGTTCGCTCACGCACTTCGAGTGCGCTCGCTCTCGTGCTCGCCCGCCGCCTTCGTCTGAGCGGTCCTGCTGCCCGATTCTCGGTTCAACAGACGCCCGCACAGCGGTCGGAAACACTTGGGGATATCCACGGATTCGTCCACAGGTCACCCACACGGAGGGGATTCCCGTGGACACGACCGCCGCGACGCGCCGCCTTTGTTGAGGTAAGCGCAGCACCGCCCCGGACAATGACGCCCCCACCACCGTCCCGTCGGAGTCCGCCCACGCCGTGATCGACCGTCTGCCGCCGCAAAGCCTCGAGGCCGAGCAATCCGTGCTCGGCGCCATCCTCATCGACCGCGATGCCGTCGTCGAGGTCGCCGAGTTCCTGCGCCCAGAGGACTTCTACCGCCAGGCCAACGGCCGGATCTATGCCGCGATCCTGGACCTGTTCGAGCGGCGCGAGCCCATCGATATCGTCACCGTTGCGGAATCGCTGGAGCGGCGCGACGAGCTCGAGGCCATCGGCGGCCGGGCGTACCTGAGCAGCCTCAGCAACGAGACCCCGACCGCGGTCCATGCCGCCCAGTACGCCCGCATCGTCGAACGCAAGGCGGTCCTGCGCAACCTCATCGGGGCCGCCGGTCGGATCGCCGGCATCGGCTATGAGGATCCCGCCGAGATCCAGGAGGCCATCGACCGCGCTGAGGCCGAGCTGTTCGCGGTCAGTCAGAAGCGCATCGAGGTCGGCTTTTCCGCGCTCAAAGCATTGCTGCACGATGCCTACGACCGGCTGGACTACCTCCACGCCCACCGGGGCGAGATCTCGGGCGTCCGGACCGGATTCGCCGACCTCGATGCCTTGACCACCGGCCTCCAGCCGAGCGACCTCGTCGTTCTCGCCGCGCGGCCATCGGTGGGCAAGACGAGCTTCGCCCTCAACATCGCGGAGCATGCCGCCGTCAAGGAGCGCAAGAGCGTCGGCGTGTTCAGCCTCGAGATGAGCAAGGAGCAGCTGGTGCTCCGCCTGCTCTCGAGCGTCGCCAACATCGACTCCCAGCGACTGCGCACCGGCTTCCTCGAGGAGCTCGACTTCGCCCGTATCGCGCCGGCGATGAACTCTCTCTCCGAAGCGCCGATGTACATCGACGACACACCGAACATCTCGGCCATGGAGTTGCGGACCAAAGCGCGCCGACTCCAGGCGGAGGCGGGGCTGGACCTGATCGTCGTGGACTACCTGCAGCTCATGCAGGCGACGTCCACGAACCGGGACGCCAACCGCGTCCAGGAGGTCTCGGAGATCTCCCGCGGCCTCAAGGCGCTGGCCCGCGAGCTCCGCGTGCCGGTCATCGCGCTCTCGCAGTTGTCACGCCAGCCGGAGATGCGCGAATTGAAGGAGCCGCGCCTGTCGGACCTGCGCGAGTCCGGCGCCATCGAGCAGGACGCCGACCTCGTGATGTTCCTGTGGCGCGATAAGGAGCGTGGGGCCGACGATCAGGACACGGACGGCGAGGTCATCAACCTCAAGCTCGCCAAGCACCGCAACGGACCCACGGGTGAGGTCCAGCTGTGGTTCAAGAAGCGTCAGACTCGGTTCGTGTCCTACGCGGGCGAGCGGTTCGCCGAGGTCGGGTGACTGTCGCGGGCGGCGGGCCGTGTCAGCAGGTCCTGTCACCGGGCGCCGCCCGGCCTCCTCTCGCTGCGGCGCTGCGGCGCCGGCGCTCGCTCTGCCGGACGGCGTCCGGTGCCACCCGCCTATCTCGACACACAGCCAGCGCTGACCAACGACGCCATCGCCGATCTCCGGCGGCGCGGGCCTCTGGTGGGAAATCCCGCGGCGGCTCTTGCTAACTGTCCTCGCCTGGTAGGAGGGGTCGGAGCGTGAACGTGTAGAGCTTGCCGTCGGGGTCGCTGAGGACGAGGTTCTGGAGGCCGCCCTGGTAGTCGGTGACCTCGAGCAGGTCGACCTCGGCCGGGCTCATCACGCGGTGCGGGAACTGGTTCCCGTTCGGATCGGCGTCGGCCTTGAAGTCGGCGGTCGTCAGGTCGGGCCACGGCCAGGTGCGCACGTCCGGGGCGACGATGCCTGGGCTCTCGAACAGGACGCCACGGTAGGCCTCTGGCTCATATTCGGCAGTCTCGATCGTGCCGCCCTGATCGAAGTCGGCCAGCCGATCACCGAGCGCTTTGAACGCTGCCCGAGCCGGGCCGTCGGCGCCGCCCTGGACGTCCATCCCGAGGGCGTAGACCGAGACCGTCTTCTTGATCCCGCCCGCCTCGATGGTGAAGATCGCGGTCGAGGCATCGGCGACCATGTCGTTGGTGTAGTTGGGTCGAGCGGCCGCGAGGCCGCCTTCCGAGAGGGCGAGGAGGAGCAGCTCCTGGATCTGCTCCTCGCTGAGCTTCGCGGTTCGCAACGGGTTGGCCTTGAAGACCGAGCCCTCCGCCGGGGGAACCTCGAGCATCGGGTTGCGGAAGATCACCGTGCCGTCGCCATAGAGCGTGAAATGCGGGACGGACGCAGCCAGGAACGATGGCATCACGAACCCGCCGCCCTCCTCGTAGCGCAGGAGGATGTCCGTCGCGCCGGTCTTGTGGTCGATCGCTCCGGTCGCCGGAGAGGCTGCAGGCACGACCGGCGATGGACTCGAGGCACTACCCGACGGAGCCGTCGTGGGCGCTGCGGTCGGGCCGGCACCGGTGCTGCACGCCACGAGGGCGATAGCGAGAGCCGGCGCGAAGACAAGGGACGCCGTTCGGCGTGAGGTGTGTGACATGCCGGCCGGACGTCGGTGCGTCCGGTCCGGTTCCGAGCCCTCGACACGTTCGGCGGTGCCCGTGCGCACCGTGTCAGGAACCTGCATCCACGGCCTCCTCACCCTCGTGAGACGCCCTGCTCGTGCGAGACTCGCACCTCCGTGACCGGTTCAGCACGGAGAACGACCCTCGGAAGCCTTGACGGCACGCGTATCTTCTCCGCTAAGAGTCCCGGGCACCGGCCCGGACCCGCCTGGGCGTGCAACTGAGCACATCGCGCGTCCGGTCGTCGTTCCGCCGGAGCGGTGTGGCGGGTCCCGGTCATGGCGTCCGAGACGAGATGGAGGTCGGGAGAGGGTGTTTACGGACCGTAGTCTGCAATGTCGCGATTGCGCGGAGGAGTTCGTCTTCTCGGCAGGCGAACAGGCGTTTTACGCCAGCAAGAGTCTGGTCAACGATCCGCAGCGCTGCCCGTCGTGCCGAGCTGCAGCGAAGCGCGCGCGTGCCAATGATGGCCCACGCGAATTCCACGCGGCGATCTGCGGGGCATGCGGCGGCCAGGCCGTCGTCCCGTTCGCGCCGCGCAGCGATCGACCGGTGTACTGCAGCTCCTGCTTCGACAAGGTCCGAGCAGGCACCCTGGGCGCCGAGGCGGCCCACGCCTAGCCCGCCGTCCGCGCACGCACCCCTGGGCCGGCCCGACTGCGGGTCGGCCTCGTGGCATCATGGCCATCCGAGTTCCCGACCCATCCCCCAGGAGGTGCAACCGTGGGCGTCATCATCATCCGCGAGATGGTCGGGACGAGTCCTCGATCGTGGAGTGACGCCGCACGCCAGGCGGTCGCCACGGCATCGAAGACCGTGCGCAACATCCAGACGATCGAAGTCGTGAAATCGAGCGCTATCGTCGAGGACGGCGAGATCACCGAGTACCGCGTCGAGGTCAAGATCGGCTTCGAATACGAGGGGTGATTCGCAGCTAATCGCGGGATGAGCGTGTCGCGCCACCATGGCGCGCATGCGGCACCGTCCCTCGGCCCCGGAACCCCTCGTTGACATCGCACGCGAGCGCTCTCTATCGTTCGCGCCGCCCGCGATGCAGCCGGTCCATCGCTCCGTCCCGCAGCGGCCTCCGGTTCCGGTCGGGCCAGGACGAGCGACAGCGATGGTGACCTCGGGGGGCAGCCCTCTGCGCGACGACGTCAACGGCTACCCGATCCAACTGGCCAAGGTCCAGCGTCCGGCGCTGCGCGACGAGACGCTCGAGCGTCCGCGCCTCCTGGACTGGTTGCGCGCGAAGGTCCACGGTCGGGTCGTCCTGCTCCTGGCGGATGCGGGTTACGGCAAGACGACGCTCCTGGCCGACTTCTCGCGTCGATCGCGGATGCGCACGCTCTGGTATCGGCTGGACGATGACGACCGGGACTGGGTCTCGTTCCTCCACCACCTGGTCGCCGCCGGCCGCGAGCATGACCCCACCTTTGCGCCGACGACGACAAGCCTCCTGGCGGAGATCGGGGTCGGCGGCCCGGGCCGTGAGGCCGTCCTCGACATGTTCATCCGTGAGCTGCCGACGATCGTCGCGGGCGGGGCCGTGCTCGTCTTTGACGACTTCCATCTCGTAGACGACGCCGCTGACGTGCGCCACATCACGCGGGAGTTGTTGGCGCGTGCGCCCGAGCGACTGACCATCACGTTCGCGAGTCGACGCTCGCCAACGGTACCCCTGGCCAGGTTGCGCGCGGTCGGCGAGGTGGCGGAACTGCGTACGAACGACCTACGCTTCGACGCGTCGGAGACGGCCCAGCTGTTCACCGAGACCTACGGCCGACGCCTCGAACCGGACGTCCTGGCCGACCTCGCAGTCCGGACCGAGGGCTGGATCGCGTCTCTCCAGCTGGTCCAGGCCGCGTTGCGTGATCGGTCGCCCGGCGAGATCCGACGATTCGTACGGTCCCTCAATGGCGCCGACCACGAGATGTACGACTACCTGGCCGAGGAGGTCGTCGGCGACCTCGAGGACGAGTTGCAGCGATTCCTCATGGAGACGTCGATCCTCCAGGTGGTCACGCCCGAGCTGGCCGAGGTGGTATCCGGTCGTGGGGCCCCACACGTGGCTCGGCTGACGGCCGCCGCCGAGCGATTGACGCTGTTGAGCCGCCTGTCGGGCGGACCGCGGACCCACCAGCGCTACCACCCCCTCGTGCGCGAATTCCTGGAGGCGCGGCTGCGCTCCATGGATGGGGTCGAGGCCGTCGCGGATCTGCATCGACGGACGGCGGCGCACGCCGCAGCCACGGACTGGCGGGTCGCGGCCTATCACTACCGCGAAGCCGGCGACACCCAATCGGTTCTCGACGTCGTAGCCGACGCCATCCCGATCATCATGGGCAACGGCCAATACGCCCTGGCAGAGGCGTTCATCGGCCCGATCCCTGCCGACCAGCGCTCCGCCGGCTTCGACCTGATCCTCAGCCGCGTGGACATGCAGCAAGGCGACTACGAGTCCGCGATCGCCGCCTCCCAAGCCGTCCTCGACTCCGACTCCACGGACCAAGTCCAGCGCGACCACGCGCTGTTGAACCTGGTACGCCTGTACGTGAACTTCGGCGATGGCGACGCGCGCTGACGCGATGGCGCTCGGCTATTGGAGTCAGCGGACCCGAACCTTCGCGTATCGCGAAGGCATCCTCGGCGATGGTTGCCGCCGCCGGCAGCGGGAGTCTCGACGCGGTCAACAAGCAGCTGGTCGCGATGGCGCGGACTCAGCGCGTAGTCACGCGTTCACTACTTCGGCGTCACTCAACTGCAATCTCGCGACGAATCTGATCGCCCAGGACCGGCTCGAGACGCGCGCTCGCCGAGGTGGACATCGCGCTTGAGGTCCTGGAGGCCGGGGCGGCTCACATCGAACTGACTACGGCGCTGGATTGCCCGAAGCCAAGTGTCCTGGCGATGCTCGGCCGCATCAAAGAGGCCGAAGACGTCCTTGAAATCGTCTTCGGGGATAGATCCCGGACTCCTCCCGACGAAGCTCTGATTGAAACGGGCGAGCTGTTCGACAGTTTCCTTGACCCCTCGAAGGCTGAGAGCTACCTAGATCAAGTCAGCCCCACATACGAAATGGCCCCCGCCTCAAGGCGGGCCGAGATCATCGCCCGGTGCCGGATCCACATTCGGAAACGGGAACTCGACGAAGCCGCTTCGTTGCTCGACGACATGCCAATTGGTCGACCAACCAATCCTGGAAGCGAATCGGCCGAGCTCGTGACAGTGGCCTACCTCGCCGTGGCTCGAGGCGATCCCGACGCGGATGTGCAGGCGCGCGACGCGGAGGCCATGCCCAGGCCAGGGGCCCATCGCTGGCGTCGCGTCGCAAGTCTGCTCGCAGCACTTCCAGACTAGCGCGAATGTGCTGTCCGGTCAGATTGTGGTAACGGGTCGAGAGTCGCCGCAGACCCTGACGTTCCTGGCAGACCTCCTCGCGGTACGCATGCAGGACCTCGACGACGCCGCGCTCGAGGCGATTATGGAGGCGAGCGGTCTGCACCCGGCCCGGTGGCGTGCGGCACTTAGGACTGCCATGGAACTCGGGGACACCCGATTGCGGATGGCCTGCGCTAGGGTGCTCGAGCCAATCGGCGAGCGACAGGATGTTGCCCGCCTTCGATCTGTCGCGAAGGGTCTCCGGCGACGGCCGGAGGCGGCGTCGCTCGGCACGAAACCTTGCTCGCCGGCTTGCGCACTTCGTTGTCGTGGAGGACTCGGTCGGGTCGCCATAAGGATCGGAGCCTAGTCTCGTAGCGGGATCCGAGGTGCGTCGCAAGGTCCTTGCGACTACTTTGCTATCTCATCTCTCGACCCGAGCATGTCTGCCACTCGCGATCAAGTGCTCGATGCGATGTGGCCTGACCTCGATCCCGAGGTCGCCAGTCAATTCCCTCAATCAGACGCTCTACTTCCTACGGCGTGTATTTGAGGAGGACTACTCCGAGGACCTGTCGCCCGGCTACGTCCACCACGACTCAGATGTGATCTGGCTCGACCGCGAACTTGTCACCAGCCGCAGCGTCGAGCTGTCGACGACTGATTCGCGGTCTTCCGCGACGCCCGTCCCCTGACGATGTTGAGCGACTCGTCGCTACTTACCAGGGACGCTTCGCCCTGGACTTCGAGTATGAGGAGTGGGCCGCGACGTACCGCGATTCGCTTCACGCGGCGTACCTGGAAATCGTCGAACGATCCGTGTCCGATGACGTCACGACCGGTCACTACAACCGAGGGATCGGCGTTGCGAGGCGCGCGCTTGAGGTCGACCCGGGTGCCGAGCAAGTGGAGATTTCGCTGCTCCGGCTCTACCGCGCCACCGGTGCTCATGCCGCGGCCGCTGAGCAGTACGCCCACTACGCCGCGGTCATGCGCGAGGAGCTCGGAATCGAACCTCCGCCCCTGGAAGCGTTGTAGCGATAGGTAAGGTGCCGTATTGACCGTACCGGAGCGGCATCCCTAAGGTCCTAATTACTTGCTAGTACCCCAGTACTAGGAAGCAAGCAAACGCTCGGACGCGCCGATGTCTCACCTGAAATGGGCACTTAGGGTGAGGCGGAGCGATTAGTGCAACCGACCGACTTCACAAGTCAGGTCGGTTTTCGTGTTCCCCAGAGCACGAGGCCGCACACAGGAGGAACGAGCATGGCTCCGACTGAAGTCGTCAAGGGCTGGTAGGTCCAGCTCTCATGAAGGCCCGATTCATGCGCATCGCGATGACGCTCTCGAGCGTCGGACTGATCGCGCTTGCTGGAGGGGCATCGCTCAGGGGCTTCTAGTACCGTTGAGCCATTACCTCCGCAGCTGTCGGAAAAGTACAGTTGCGAGTTGATGCTCTACGTGGGGCAGTGATGCCGAGGTCCCTGAAACTCTATATCGCTGGAGTCGTGGCCGGAGGCGCATTGGCGCTCGTGGTCACGACTCTTGTGTTTCCCGTGCAACCCGACATCGCAATCGGCGACGTTCCTGCCGCCGGACGTGTGCCGTCGCTGCCGGGATCATCTTCTGGACGATCCTTGCGCTCGTGACATCCGCGCTGCCGGTCAAGATGCCGCGCGGCACCCTCGTCTCCGTATCGATCGCCCCGATCCTCGCATCGATCGATCTGGGAGGGCCGGCGGTCGGCGTATGGGTCGCCGCGATCGGTAGCACGGAGCTGCGTGAGCTTCGGGGGCGCATCCCTTGGTACGGCACGCTGTCGAACCATGCCGGCCTAGTGCTCCCGGCGGCCATTGGCGGGCGTTGCTGCTTCAGCTAGATCACGGCTCTCGGTGATGGCCTTCTCTTCTGAGCTTCGTCGGACTTGATTGTCGGGGCCATCGTCTTCTTTGCCGTCAACGTGGTGCTCTCGGCGATCGTCGTTGCTCTCCGCACCGGTCAGCCGTTCCGCATTGTCCTTGATCGGCGACCTCCGAGGGTTCGGAACGAGCGTCCTTGCCCTGGCGCCGCTGGCGTGGCTCATGGCTCGGATTTATCAGATGCCCGACGGCGGCTGGTGGGCCACGCTGCTGTTTGCCGTTCCGCTCTATTCGACCCGACTCGCCTTCGAGCGCTTCGTCGAGATGCGCGAGATGTTCACGCAGACGATCGGGGCGCTCGCGGAGGCCGTCGACAAGCGCGATCCGTACACGGCCAAGCACAGCCATCGGGTCAAGGAGATCGCGGTCGACATCGGGCGGGTGATGCACGTCAACGATGCGGAGCTCGAAGCGCTCGAGTGGGGCGGCCTGCTCCATGACGTCGGCAAGATCGGCGTGCCGGACCGCGTCCTGCTGAAGCAGGAGCGGCTCAACAAGGACGAGCGGATGATCATGAACGCGCACCCGGTCCTCGGGCGCGCAGATCATCGCGCCGGTCACGAAGCTGGCCCCGGAGCTGCCGATCATTCGCCACCACCACGAGTGGTACAACGGCTCGGGCTACCCGGATCGACTCATCGGCGACGAGATCCCGAAGCTCGCCCGGGTCCTGCACGTCGCCGACGCGTTCGAGGCCATGACGGCCGCTCGGCCCTACCGGATGACGCCGCTGACCACCGAACAGGCCCTCGGCGAGCTGCGCAAGTTCGCCGGCATCCAGTTCGACCCGGTCGTGGTCGATGCGTTCGTCAAGACGAACCATGTCGAGGGCGTGCCGGATCCGGGTCGCACGGTCCAGCCGAGACCGATCCCGCTCATCGGCCAGGCGGCCAGCCGGATGGCCGGGCGCACCGAGCGAATCCCCGACAGCGCCCGATCAGGCCTGACCTCCGCGACTAGTCGGTTCGGCGGCCGAGGCCCGACATCGGGCCGGCCCGGTCCAGCATCATGACCGCGTGCTGATCGGCGGGATCCTTCTCGGACTGCTCCTCGGCCTGCTCGTCGGCGGCCGACTCAGCAACCTCGCGAACATCCACCTGCGCTGGACGTGGGTCCTGGTCGCCGCGGTCGTCGTCCGCTTCGGCACGGAGGCGCTTCTCAACGCCGGGGTCGAGATCGTCGAGACGCTCCGCCTCCCGCTGCTCGCCGCTGGCTTCGCCATCCTCCTCGTCGCGCTGTGGGTCAATCGCACGCTACCCGGGTCTGAGCCTCGCCTTCATCGGCATCCTGCTCAACGCCGTCGTCATCGTCGTCAACGGCGGGTACATGCCGATCTGGGACGTCGAGCCTGGAGGCGGCCGGACTCACTCCGGCGGACGTGACCAGCGCTCTCCACGTCGTCGTCGAGGGCGACGGTGCCGCGACTTCCTGATCGCGCGCCCTGATCCTCGGCGACATCATCCCGATCCCGTTCCCGATCATCCAGAACGTCGCGTCGCTCGGCGACCTGTTCCTGAGCCTCGGGCTCGCGTTCTTCCTCTTCGCCGGCGTCGTCCGCGTCCCGACGAGGCTCGAGGAGCGCGAGGAGGACGCGCTCCGCGCCGACGACTGGAGACCGGTCTGTCGGCCGGCGCCTCCGCGAGGCACGAGCCGGCCGGCGTCGCTCCGGAGCGGCCGCTCTCGTCGCTGGGCCTGCGCTCGGTGGCGCTGGCCTCGCATCGCCGGCCCGCTCGCCTCGCCAGGCATGCCGCCCTCGACGCGGAGGTCGCCGACGCCACGTTCGACCGGCGGCGAGGCGGCACCGCCGATCACGCTGCCCTGGCCCTCACCGGAGACGCTGGCACGCGTCCGCCGCCATCCGTATGTCCGCCTCGCCCTCAACGGCTCGTTCACCGCGCTCTGGGCGGGTCAGCTGATCTCCCTGTTCGGCGATCGGATCCACCAGGTCGCGCTGGCGGCGGCGGTCTTCATCGTCACCGGCAGCCCGCTCGCGACGGCGCTCGTGTTCGTTGCCGCAACCCTGCCGAACCTGCTGTTCAGCCCGATCGCCGGCACGTTCGTCGATCGCTGGGACCACAAGGAGGTCATGGTCGTCAGCGACCTGCTGCGCGCCGCGACCGTCCTGCTCATCCCGATGGCGGTGGTCACGAACATCGTGCTCGTCTACCCGCTGGTGTTCGTGCTGACGACGATCTCGATCTTCTTCCGGCCGGCCCGGATCGCGATCCTCCCGCAGATCGTGCGCGAGGACGAGCTGCTGACCGCCAACTCGGCGCTGTGGGTCGGCGAGACGATGGCCGACATCATCGGCTACCCGCTGGCGGGACTCTTCGTCGCCGCCCTGGCGAGCGCGCTGCCGATCGCCTTCTGGCTCGATGCGGCGACCTACGTCGCCTCCGCGGCGTTGCTGAGCACGATCGTCGTCCAGGCGGTGGACCGGAAGACGGTCGCCGAACCTGCCGCGGACGGCGGCAAGGGCGCGACCGCGGCGGCGGATGCAGGTTCTGACGTCGATGCTGCCGGCGGCTTCCGTCGGCGAGCTGCAAGGCCGGCTGGCAATTCCTCCGCCACGAACCGGTCCTGCTCGCGAACACGCTCCAGGCCACGGTCGCCCAGCTGACGGTCGGGGTGATGATCGGCCTCACGCCGATCTATGCGCAGTCGGTGTTCGGCGACCTCAACCTCGGGTGGGAGGCCATCTACGCGTTCCTCGAGACCGGCGTCGGCCTTGGGAACCTGATCGGTGGCTTCGTCATCGGCCTGATCGGCGTGCGGTTCGCGAAGGGCCGGATGGTCATCGCGGGCTACACGGCGTTCGGGCCTCGCGACGTTCCTCCTCGCGATGACCGGGCATCTCGGGATCGCGCTCGGCGTCATCTTCGGGTCTGGGGTCGCGAACATGGTCTTCGTCATCCCGAGCCAGACGCTGTTCCAGGAACGGACGCCGCCGTCGCTCATCGGGCGCGTCGTCGGGCTTCCGGTTCGCGCTGGTGTTCGGTGCCGATGAACCTGTCGATCGCGCTGGGCGGCATCCTGGCCGAGGTCGTCGGCGTGACCCCGGTCATGGCGATGTTCGGGCTGATCACGATGGCCGCCGGCCTGGCCGGTCTCCTGTTCCCGGCGGTGCGGGACGCATGACGGGCCGCTCGACTTGGGTACACTGGCGCCCGCGCGCGGCCGCCGCCCTCCACCCCAACGCCCCGCGCCAGGAGTGACGACGAACGGATGACCGACCGACCCCGAGGGCACGCCCGACCCCGAGCCGTCTGACGCCGAAGCGCTGAGCCCGGCCGAGCCGGAGCCGGTGGCCGAGTCGGAGCCCGTGACCGAGCCGGTCGCCGAGCCCGAGTCGGTCGCGGCGAGCGCCGTGGCTGACGACGACGTCGATCGAGGAGGAGCTCGACGCAGGAGGACCTCGACGAGGAGGACGAAGAAGCCGTCGCCGACGAGGAACCTGACGACTACGAGGAGGCCGTCGCCGCGGTGACCGGTGCCGCCGTGCCGGCGGCCGCGGCCGCCGGAGCATCGAGTGCGAGCCGGCGACGCGACAAGACGCCGGCCGCGACGGTCCGAGCGCCGACGCCGTCGGAGCTCGCCGTCCACGTCCGCGAGAACGTCTCGTCGGTCTTCGTCATCGCCACCGTCGCGATCTTCGCGGCGATCCTGCTGAACGGCCTGTTGCTCGGGCGCGGCGGGTTCTTCACCGGTCTGCCGTCAGCCACGCCCGAGCGCCAGCCCGTCGGCGTCCGCATCGTTGTCCGCGTCGGCCTCGCCATCCGCCAGCGCGAGCCCTTTGGCGAGCCCATCGGCGTCGGCCGGTCCATCGGCATCGGCGTCGGCGAGCCCGTCCGCGGTTCCGAGCGCCTCGGCCGCGCCGTCGGCCTCGCCCAGCCCCGTAGCGCGGTCCGCCCGCACCGCGGCTATCCTGCCGGGATGGGCGTCGATGACGCCGCCGCCTCCGATCGGCGGCGCATGGTCGAGCAGCAGTTGCGGGCCCGGGGCATCCAGGACGAGCGGGTGCTCGACGCGATGGGCTCGATCCCGCGCGAGCTGTTCATCGACCGGATCGCGAGCGGCACCGCGCCTACGCCGACGAGGCGGTCCCGATCGAGGCCGGTCAGACGATCAGCCAGCCGTGGATCGTCGCCCGGATGACCGAGCTGCTCGCTGTCCGTCCGGGCGATCGCGTCCTGGAGCTCGGCACCGGCTCCGGCTACCAGGCCGCGATCCTCGCCGCTCTCGGTGCGGACGTCACCAGCCTGGAACGCCACGCGACGCTGGCCGAGCAGGCTCGGGACCGGATCGCGTCGATGGACCTGCCAGGGCGGGTCGAGATCCGCGTCGGCGGACGGCAGCCTCGGGGACCCGGCCGGTGCGCCGTACGACGGGATCATCGTGACCGCGGCCGCCCCGAGCGATCCCGGTCGAGCTGCGCGAACAGCTCGCCGACGGCGGCCGCCTCGTGATCCCGGTCGGGCCGACGCGACCACCAGATCCTGACCCTCGTCATCCGCCACGGCGACGACTGGCGCGATACGCCCCACGGTGCTGTCGTGTTCGTGCCGCTCATCGGGCCGGGCGGCTTCCCCGACTGACGCCGAGCGGCCACCCGGTTCGTGACCGCGCCGCTCGGTATACTCGGCCGGCCATGACCCACGTCTTCGTCGCGCCCCACCCGGACGATGTCGCCCTCTCCTGCGGCGGCCTCATCGCCAGCCTGCGCGAGCTCGGCCAGAACGTGACGATCGTGACGGTCTTCTCCGGCAACGGCGACCAGCGGCGGCGCTGACGCCGTACCAGCGCGAGGCCCTTGGCTTCGGGTCCAAGGCGATGTGGCCCGCGACCGAGGCGTTCAACCGCGAATCGATCCTGCCGGACTACCCGATCGGCCCGGCCTGGCTGGCCACCGACGACGCCCTCGAGGCGACCCAGGTCGACGCCGACGCGGCGGCCAAGCGGTTCTGGCAGCGCTCGTCGTGGTATCGACGCGCGAGCATCCGCGCCGAGTCGCTCGCCGGTCAGCCCGTGATGGACGACCTGTCGACCCAGGGCGCCGTGCTGACCGAGGAGATCGTCGAGGCGGCCTCGGCGGGCGACGTCATGGCCCGACGCCGCCTCGAGGACGAGCGCTTCGCCTACTTCGCCGAGGCGTCGATCGTCTTCCTCGACCTGCCCGACGCGGTCTTCCGCGGCTACGAGGGCGACGAGCAGCTGCTCGGGCGCGCCGCGCGCCGACGACACCGCCCCGTACGACCTGCTGCGCCAGGAGATCGTCCGGCTCGAGCCGCAGAAGGTCTACCTCCCGCTCGGGCGTCGGCGGCCACGTCGACCATCAGCTGTGCCGCGACGTCGGGCTCGCGCTGCTCAACGACGGTCGCCGCTGGGTCATGCCCGGACCCGACTACGCCGGCAAGCTCGTGTTCTACGAGGACTTCCCGTACGCCTGCTGGAATGACTTCGAGCGCCTCGAGGACCTCGGTCCGGGTGTGCTCGCGGACCTGCCGCCGGACGTCAGCGTGTTCCCGACGTACGCCGACATCGGCGACCAGCTCGAGAAGAAGATCACGGGCATCGCCCTGTACGAGAGCCAGATCGAGCGCCTGTTCGACAGCACGATCGAGATGGCGGGCGCGGTCCGCGCCCACGGCCGGGCCCTCGGCATCCTCGGCGACGTCGCGGGGCAGCCGAGCGCTACTGGGTGACCGGCCGCGTCTGACGCGCCCGCGCCCGACTCGAGCGTGGCGGCGGCCTCCGGGCCGGAGCCCTGGTCTCGCAACCACTGGTTCGCGCTCGCGGCTGTCATCGTCGCCGGGGTCGCGATCCGGATCGTCCTGCTGCCCGACTCCGGGGCTGCGCGGCGACATCGACCAGTTCGTCGGCTGGGTGAACAGCATCGCGGTCCACGGCCTCGGGCGGCTGTACCTGGACAACCCGGCGGGTCCGGTGACGTTCGGGCCGGTGATGGGCTACGTCTGGTGGGCGCTGGCGCCTGGTCGAGCCCGCGTTCGCGACCGCGACCGACGCGTCCGATGACACGATCCGGGTCCTCATGAAGGTCCCGGCCTCGCTCGCCGACGTCGGGCTCGCGCTGCTGGTCGGCCTGGGCGCTGCGCGCACGACCGACCTGGGCGGTCGTGGCCGCCGCGGCCGTCCTGCTGCACCCGGCCGTCATCGATGTCAGCGCCTGGTGGGGCCAGTACGAGTCGATCTTCGCGTTGCTCGGGCTCGGCGCCGCGGTCGCGGCGATCAACGGGCGGAACGGCGTGGCCGCCGTGCTCGTGGCCGCGGCGCTCATGACGAAACCGCAGGCGCTGCCGTTCATCGTGCCCGTTCGCGGCGTGGTTCTGGGCCACGGGCTACGGTCGCGGCGGCCGCGAGCGGCGGAGTGCGGGAACTGGCCCGGACCGGCGCTCATCGGGCTCGCGACGGTGACGGTCCTCTGGCTGCCGTTCCTGGGCAACGGCGGGCCGGCGGCCTACCTGGCCAACATCGCCTCGTACCAGGGTGAGGACTTCGCGATCCTCTCGTTGCGGGCCTGGAACGCGTGGTGGCTCGTCCAGGAGGCCGCGGCGGCTGGCGGGTTCATCGCGGACGACGTGGCGTTCTTCGGGCCGCTGACCCTGCGACACGTCGGGTATCTCCTGACCGCCGCGCTGTCATTGGTCGTGGCGGCGGCCATCATCCGCGACGCCGACACCGCGGACCCTGATCCTTGGACTGGCCACGTCCGTGCTCGTCGCGTTCACGTTCCTGACCCAGATGCACGAGCGCTACGCGTACGCCGCCCTCATCTTCCTGCTCCTGCTACTGCCGGAGCGCGGCCCGCGCTGGTTGTTCCTGGCATTGAGCGTCGTATTCACGCTGAACCTGCTCGCCGCCATCCCGCCGACCGAAGCCATCGCGACTGCCCTGCCCGTCAGCGGCCCGCTCGGGATCGGCGGGTCGGTCGCCATGGTCGCATTGACCGGCTGGGCGTTCTGGCTCCTGCGCCGGCCGGCAGCCGGGTCCGCTCCCCTGGCAGAACCCGCCCCACCTCTCGTTCCCTGATGGTCAGCCTGCCCGGCGACGCCCGAGCCGGCCGCGGAACGCCCGGCCGTACCAGTGCAGGTAATGCGGCAGCCACCTGCGCAGCTTGAAGTTGCTCTGCCCGGCCGTCCGGTCGCGCCAGGTCGTCGGGACCTCCGCGACCCGCCGGCCGGCGAGGGTCGCCTTGACCGTGAGCTCGAGCGCGAGCTCGAAGCCGGCCTCGCTCTCGATGATGACCGAATCGAGGAAGCGCCGGCTGTAGAGCTTGAAGTTGTTCGTCGGATCGTGGGTCGCCACGCCGGCGAACCAATGGAGCGTCAGCCCGGCGGTCCGGCTCATCCAGCGCTTGAGCGGCGGCCCGCCGACCTGGCGTCCGCCGTGCATGTAGCGCGACGCGGCAACGACATCAGCGCCGCCCTCGGCCAGCGCCACCATCGGGTCCACGACCTGCGGCTCATCGGAACCGTCGGACATCGTGATGAGCACATACGAACCGACCGACGCCGCGATGCCCGCCTTCATCGCGTTGAGGACACCGCGCCCGAGGTCGTTCCGCAATCCGCGAACGGCCGGCAACTCTCCGGCGAGTCGGGCGATCACGGGGACCGTCGGGTCCTCATCGAAGTCGTAGACCACGAGGATCTCGTGCGGGGTCTGCACGCCGGCCGTGAGCCCGCGGATGACCGGCTCGACCGCCTCGCCCTCCTTGAACACGGGCATGACGATCGAGAGCAGCGGCGTCACGTCGAGCTCGGCCGCTCGGGATGAAGCCGCCTCACAGGCGACCCGCTTCCACTTCCGTCGCGATCCACGGGATGACCTCGTCGAGCATCGCGTCGAGCGTCGTCGTTGCCTCGAATCCGAGGATCTCGCGCGCCTTGCGCACGTCGGGCACGCGCAGCTGGACGTCGTGCTCGAACGGCGGATCCGAGATGTAGCGGAAGTCGCGATCGGGACCGTGGACCTTGAGCCAGATCGCCGCGGCGAGCTCGAGCACCGTCGTCGACGCGGCCGTCGAGAGATTGAAGTCCTCGTTCACCGCCGCCTGCGACTCCATCGCGAGCCGGATGCCGTGCGCGAGATCCCCGCCGTAGGTGTAGTGGCGGACCTGCGACCCGTCGCCGAGGATGTGCAGCGGGTCCTGGCCTTTGAGCACCTTGAGCGCGAGGTCCGGCACCACGTGCGAGAGCGCCAGCTTCACGTTGCCCGACATGATGTCCGTGTCGCGCAGCGCCCGGCGCTCCCCGATCCCGACGCAGTTGAATGGCCGGACGATGGTGTACGGCAGCCGATACTGCTCCCAGGCCCCCCTGGCGAAGTATTCCGAGGCCAGCTTCTGGAAGCCGTACGTGGAAACCGGGGGCGGCGAGGTCCGCTCGGCGCCCTCGGGGGTCGGAAAGTCGGTCGCCGACTCGTAGACCATCGACGAGCTGACGACGATGATCCGGGCCAGGTGACCATCGCGGTGGGCGGCGATCGCGGCATCGAACGTCGAGGCGAGGATCCGCTCGTTCTCGGCGATCAGGTCGTAGGCGAACTCGTGGAAGTAGCTGATCCCGCCGATCATCGCGGCCGACGCCACCACCTGGTCGCAGTCAGCGGCGAGGTCGCGCAGCAGGGCCGTGTCCTTCGCGTCACCCTCGACGAATCGATAGCGGGGGTGGTCGTCGTAGGACTTCGAGAGGCGGCCGTACTTCGAGAAGTCGTCGAGGCCGACGACGTCATGGCCGGCGTCGAGCAGCTCCGGCACGAGATAGCCGTTGATGAACCCGGCCGCGCCGGTCACGAGGATCCGCACTACAGACGGATGCCCTCGCCGAGGGCCCCCCAGACGTCCACGACGTCCTTCCCGCCGATGTGCAGGTTGCGATAGGGCCGGTGTGGGGCGCCGAGGACCAGCACGTCGCTCTCATCGATGACGCACTCGAGCGACACCAGCCGGTCGTCGCGGACGTACGGGTCCGTGGCGAGGACCCGCGCCCCGGCCCAGGTCAGGAGCTTGCGCAACTTGTAGCTCAGCGACGCGCGCGAATCGTCCGACTCGGCCTTGAAGGCCATGCCGAGGATGCCGACCGTCTTGCCCTGGAGGCCACCGTAGCGCCGCTCCAGCGCGGAGACGATGTACGCGGGCAGGCCCTCGTTGACCTGCATCGCCGCCTGGCCGAGCGGGAAGTGGTCGGCGGTGAAGGCCGCGAGCTGCATCGTGTCCTTGAACAGGCACGGACCGGCGGCGAAGCCCGGGCCAGGCAGGTCGGCCGCACGCGGATAGTCGTCGCGGATGGCCCGCAGCACGTTCGTGTAGTCCACGCCGGCCTGGTCGGCGATCATGAAGAACTGATTGGCCACGGCGAACTTCATGTAACGCCAGGTGTTCGTGAAGAGCTTGGCCAGCTCGGCCTCGCGCGACGTGGTGCGGATGGTCTTCGCAGCGAGCTTGCCGAACAGGTCGGTTGCACGCGCGGCGGCCACGTCGTCATCGGCCCCGACGATCTGCGGCAGCGTCTCGAGTTCCTCGAGCGCGTGGCCCTCGGCGATGCGCTCGGGGCAGAACGCGACATCGACCGTACAGCCCGCCTCGGCGAGGTGCTGGGCGACGTAGCCGGTCGTGCCCGGGTAGACCGTGCTCCGCAGGACGACGAGCGCGCCTTCGCGCAGGTGCGGGGCGATCTGGGCGACCGCCTTCTCGAAGATCGTCATGGAAGGGCCGAGGAACTCGTCGACCGGTGTGCCGATCACGACCACGAGCTGCATCGTGCGGTCGATCATCGCCGCCTCGGTGCCGAGCACGAGGCGCCCGGTCGGGAGCAGGTCGCGGAGCAGCTCGTCGGCGCCGGCCTCGAGGAACGGCATCTCGCCGGCGGCGATCCGGTCGAGCGTGGCCTGGTTGGTGTCGTAGATCCCGACCCGAAGCCCGGCCCGCGCGAAGGCGAGGCTCAACGGCAGGCCGACGTGACCGCCGCCGCCGAGCACGACGACATCGAGGTCCACAGGGGGGAGGGTCATGCGCCCGATGCTAGCAGCCGTCATCACGCCGTCACCGTCTCGATGGTCGCCGGCCGTGCCAGTACCCGGGTCATGGCGGCGGCTGCCCGATCGGGCCGGACGTGGACGGCGCCGTCGTCGTCGCGATGGATCTCGACCCAGCCGTCCGCGGCGAGCCGCGCGACGAACGCCTCGTCATCGGCGAGCGTGACGACGACCGTCACGCCCCACCGATCCAGGATCTCCTGCCACCCGTCCTGGCCGTCGACGACCGCCTCGTAGTCGTCCCAGACCTGGGCCGGGAAGACCTCGATCCGCGAGTCGAGGGCCACCGGCAGGTGCGGCAGCGCGAACTCGAACCACGACCCGAAGATCTGCGGGTTGAACAGGCGATCGTCGGGGCGAGTGATCTCGCGAAGCGTGGCCGTGATGCCCGACGGGGCGAGCCCGACGACCCCGACCGGAGCCTGCAGGCCCGGGTCGAGCGGTCGCCAGAGCGGCAACAGGGCGATGCCCACGACGACGAGCACGGCCGCGACCCCGAGATTGACCCGGCGCATGAATGGCGTACCCAGGCGCTCCCTCGTGCCCTCGGCCTGGGCCGGGATCAGCCACCCCGCGATGAGCGTGGCCGTTGCGATGGGCCACCAGGCGACGCCCCGGATGGCGTAGATGCCGATGACGAAGAACGCGCCGAGCCAGGCGAGCCGCGGCCATGACGCCCGGGCGCCGGAGCGGGCCAGCAGCGCGACCACGGCCATGACCGACGCAAAGAACAGGATCCCCGGGAGTGAGCGAAGGGACGTGGGTTGCCACTCCCCGATGCGCTCGGTGACCTCGGGGTTGAGGGTCAGGCCGGCGGCGTAGACCCAGACCAGCGGCCCGAACGGCGTGACGCACGCGGCTGCCGCCGCGACCAACGACACGAGCAGGGTCTGCCGCGTCCCCGGCGCGCGCTCATGGACGTCCTCCAGCCACGCCAGCCCGACGACGAGCGGCCCGAGGAAGAAGCTGCCATGGAGGTTGGCCCACACGAGCACCACCACCGGCACGAACCACAGCCAGCGCGGGTGCCGTGCCCGCTCGCTCAGAAGGAACAGAGTCAGCGAGAAGCAGGCCATCCCGAACAGCTGCGGGCGCAGGGCAAGGGCCACGGCCGCGACGGCGAACGCGGCCAGGGTCAGGAGCGCCGCGCGACGTGAGGCCACCCCGCGTCGACGGGCGATGACGTACACGAGCCCGAACGCCACCCCGATGAGGGTCGCGCGCAGGAGGACGAGGCCGGTCCAGCCCGCCAGCCGATACACGGCGGCCATCACGACCTGCGCACCCCACTGCTGGTCCAGCCACGGAGCGCCGGTCGCGGTGTAGGTCCAGGTTTCGGAGGTCGGGATCCCGCCGCCATCGAGGATCTGGCCGCCGGCCCGCAGGTGGTACGTGAGGTCCACGCTGGGAAGGTTCGCCACCAGCGCCGCCAGTACGGGCAGGAAGATCGCGAGGAACGCCCAGAGGCGCGGCATGGTCATCGGGCGACGACCGCCGGAGGTGCGCCCGGCAGGACCGCAACGGCCGGTGGCCGGCCGAGCCAGGCACGTGCGCCCTGGACCGCGGCGATGGCCACGAGGGCATCCAGGATCGCGAGGCCGTTGAGCCAGACGACCGGCAGCGCCAGCGTCACGCCGATCGGCAGCGTCCAGCGGCGGTCACTCCACGCCCCCCAGGCGATGATCGCCACCGCGAGCGCCAGGCGTGGCAGCAGGGGCACGGGCAAGTACCACCCGACGGTCTCGATCGGCACGGTGGCGCTCGACCGCAGGAACGCGAACCAGGCCGCCCAGGCGTCGGCGTCGAGCAGGTACGAGACCGCCACGATGGCTGCGGTCGCCCCCAGCGCCCACGCAAGCGCCCGCCACTCGCGGCGGACCGCGAACCAGATCAGCCCGATGCCCGGCGTCACCTTGGTCAGCAACACGATCGCCCAGGCCGCCGGGTAGCGGAACCCGAGCACGATCGCTGCCGCGAACAACAGGTGGACGTTGCCGGACACGATCTCGAACGAGATCGGTACGAACAGCAGCAACGGCAACGCCCACCGACCGGCCAGCCACCAGTGGACCCCGAGGAGCAGCGCCGTCCACGCGGCCGCGAAGACCGGCCACGGCAGCGCCACGAACGGCGTGAGGACCTGGGCGAAGGCCGGCGAGTACAGGTACGCCCCGATCGTGCCGGTCTCGGCCGCCGCGTAGTCGATGCCGTAGCGCGTCGTCCAGTAGGCATACGCGTCGACGCTCTCCGACCACGGCGGCACGGCGAACAGCCGCAGCCCGACGAAGACCGCGGCCAGGATCAGATAGCCGTCACGGAGCAGCCGGTCGCGCACGGCGGCATCCTAGCCGTCCTTGGTGCGCGCCTGCACCGCCCCGATGGTCCTGGGCGGGTCTCAGACGGCCGCGGCCACCTCGGTCGGGCGGACCGTGCGGGCGCCCTCGTCGTAGATCGCCTCGACGGCCTGCACCATGAGCTGGATACAGAAGCGGTCATGGACCATGTCGTGGCCGGCCCGCCCGAGCGTGTCCGCAAACGGATGGTCACGCAACAGGCGCACGATCGCGGCGGCCAGGGCATCCGCGTCGTGGGGCGGCACGAGCAGGCCGGTGACGCCGTCCGTGATCATCTCGGGGATCCCGCCCACGTTCGATGCGACGACCGGTCGCGACAACGCCATGGCCTCGAGGATCGACAACCCCTGCGCTTCCCGATACGACGGCAGGACGGCGACATCGAGCGCAGCGGTCACCGCCGGCACGTCGTCGCGCCGCCCGGTGAACACCACGCGATGGGCGATGTGCAGGTCCCGGGCCTGGGCCTCGAGCGCCTCGCGCCGCGAGCCCTCGCCGACGATCAGGAGGTAGACATCCGGCACCGCGCGGAGCACGAGCGGCCACGCCTCGAGCAGGGTCGGGTGGCCCTTCTCCGGTTCCAGCCGCGCGACGACGCCGACGACCTCCGAGCCGGGCTCCATCCCGTACTCCTCGTGCAGCGTGCAGCACGCCTCCTGGTTGTCGTAGCGCGAGAGATCGACGCCGTTGTAGATGCGGCGCACCGGCGCTGCTGTCCGCCCCTCATCGATGAGCTTGCGCTCGATCATCGAGGACACGGCGATGATCTGATCGATGTGCGGCGTCAGCTCGCGCAGCATCTGGCGGTCCTCCTCGGACCGGATGCGGCTCGAATGGACCGTCGACACGACGTACGGCCGGCGATGCCCGACCTCGCCCAGGGCGATCGCCGCGCGCGTCCCGACGAGCTCAGCACGGTGCATGTGATTGTGGATGACGTCCGGGCGGACGTCGGCCAGGTAGGCGGCGAGGGCGCCGACCGCGATGGCATCGTCGGGCTCATCGATGACGAGGACGTCGAACCCCGCGCGCTGGAGCTTGCGCACGGCACTCCCCGGCGACAGGGCCACGATCGACACGTCGTAGCGCGTGCGGTCCATCCGCGAGACGAGCCCGAAGAGGTGTTCCTGGGCGCCACCGTTCGTGCCGGTCGCCAGGACCTCGACGACGCGGATCCGGCGGTCACCGGTGGCGACCGGGCGCGCCACGGTCTCGAGGCACGGGTTGAAGCGGGTCTTGTGGCTCACTGCAGGCCCTTCTGGCGCACGAGCAGCCGCTGGATCGGTTCATCGACCGCGCCCCAGTCGTACTTGTACGACTCGTCCCCGCGCAGGAAGTCCAGCTGGCGCGTGCCGTCGGCGAGGGCCCGGGCGACGTAGGCGTAGACCATCAGGACACCCGGCGAGAGGTCGCGCGCATCGGGATCCACGCCGGCGTTGTAATAGAGCACGCGATCGCCGTTGACGAAGTGGACGCCAGCCGCGATCCGCCGGCCACCCACCGACAGGAACGCCAGGCGCAGCGGTCCAGCGCCACCGAACAGCTCGAACAGCCGGCGGAACAGGACCCGGCTCTGCTCGCCGCCCGGGGTCGCCGGGAAGAGGCCGTCCTCGCCCCAGCGCTTCTGGTGCAGGTCGATGAAGGCCTCCAGGTCGGCCAGTGGGTCGGTTGAGTCGTCGAGACGGATCTCACCATGCGCCTCGGCACGTCGGACCTTGCGCCGGATCTCGTGGCGCTGCTTCTTGCCGAGGGTGGCGAGGTATCCGTCCATATCGACCCCGTCGGGGAACGTCACGACAGGGCACACGTCTTCGCGCTCCAGGTTCAGCGTCCAGCCGTTGGCGATCTCGATGGCGCCGATGGCCGCCGCCAGGACCTCGCCCGCCGGGTCCGCGCAGCGCAGGCGGCGCAGATCGACCACGTCCCAATCCCCACAATCGGGCCCGGCGAGGTAGGCCGCCACCGCCTCGGCGACGCGGGGGAGGTCGGCCGGTGACGCGAGCACCGTCGCGTAATCCGCGTGGTACGAGGCCGCGAAGAACATCGCTTTCGCGGTCGGTGGCACGGGGGTCAGATCGGCGCCACCGGCGTGGCGCATCGTCGTGTGCGTCAGCGCGTCCGAATCCTCGACCTCGTGGCGGTGCATGAGCGGCACGATCGCGATGGGATCCGCTCCGGCCGGAGCCCCCGCGGGGACCACCGCGAGCACTTCCTCGTGAGCGTTCTCACCGAACGCATCCCACCACGCACGATGGAACGCCCAGGCCGAGAACGGGGTCGCCGCCGGGGTCCGCGCCACGAGCGCGTCCCAGGTCGCACGGTCGAATTGGTCGAATGGCCGGCGCTCCGCCCGGAGGGTGGGTTGTGGGGCGGCGGCGGTCGCCTGGGGAGGTGCCTCGATCGGCCCCGGACAGGCGGGGTCCACGTCGAGCGTGGGAGCGGTCATCGTCTCCGAGGATAGCATCGAGCCGGTTTGGATGGTTGCGGCGGCAACCGGTCCCCGGTCAAGCGCCGAGGCCCAACCAGCGCCGCAAGAGGAAGTACTCCGGTCGTGGCCGGTCGTCGGTGATCAACGGGCCGTCGCCGGCGTAGGCACGGGCGGCCGTATCGTCGAGCCAGCGTTGACCCTCGATGACCGCGAGCCACTCATCGACGGTCGTTGCCGGTGAGTCGTACGCGCTCGAAATGTCCTCGAGAACGCCGGGCCGCTCCAGCACGGTCCGCGCCACGGCCGGGTCGAACACGATCGGTTCGTTCGAGCCGAGCATGTACACGCCGTAGCCGCCGGCGCCACGCACGATCTCGACGTTCGGGAAGACCGCGGTGAAGGTCCGGATGTGCTCGCGGAATTCGGCATCGGGCGCGCCGTACGGCACCCACTGCATCATCACGCCACCCGGGCTCAGGTGCTCCAGGCCGGCCTGGTAGTACTCGAACGACGAGATCACCGACGCCCCGGAGCTCTCGATCGGCGGCGGCGGGTCGGTGACGATGATGTCGAACCGCTCGTCCGTCAGCTCCAGATGGTTGCGACCGTCGGTGACGATCACGCGTCCCTCCGGGTCCGCCAGGACCTCGCGAGCATCCGGGTAGTAGAACTGGAACATCTCCGGCACCGACGGGACGAGCTCCACCACGTCCGAGCGCAGCCCGGCGATGAGCGCACTCCGAAAGGCCGTCCCCATCCCGAACGCCACGACGAGCGCCCGCGTGGAATTGGGCCGGGCGATGAGCGGCAGGATGGGCATGAGCTTCGCGTCGACGGTCAAGAGGGTCATCGATGTCCCCTGGACCCACAGCTCCGGGGTCGAGGTCCGCTGCCCGGCCTGGACCGACGCGATCTCATCCTCGTCCGACGCGAAGACCTGGGCGCCCAACGACAACAACAGGGCCTCGTTGGGCTGGACGATGGCGCGCGGCTGGGCGCTGCTCACGAGGATGGCGACGATGACCAGGACCCCGACGGGCGCCAGCAATCTGCCCTGGGGCCGGGCACGGATCGCGAGCGCGACGCCCAGCGCCGCATTCGTCAGGGCGAGCACCACGACGATCCATGGCGATCCGATGGTCGGCATGAGCAGGAACGGGATCAGGAGGCTGCCGACGATCGCCCCGATCGTGTTGGCCGCCAGCAGGCTGCCCGACTCGGCGCCGGCGTGGCCGACCTCGTCGCGCAGCAAGGCCGACGCCGTCGGGAACGCGATCCCCATGACCGTGGTGACGGGCAGGACCACCAAGAACCCGGCGATCACGAGCCCTGCGACCGACCCGAGCGGATCCTGTGGATCGAGCGGCACCGGCTGGACGATGACGAGCAACAAGCCAAGCATCGCGAGAACGGCAACGGCGAGTTGGGATGCGGCGAGCACGCGGATCGGGCTCCGGATCCGGCCACGGAAGGCGCTGAAGATCAGCGCGCCGAGCGCGATGCCGATGAGGAAGAGGGCGAGGATCACCGTGAAGACGTAGGTGTAACCGCCGGTCCCCGATGCGAGGAGCCGCGTCCACGTCACCTGGTAGCCGAGCGACGTGAGGCCCGAGATGAACGCGATGGTCAGCGGCAGGCGCATCGATCCGCTCGGGATGACGTCCTTGACCCGCTCGACGAGCGTCGGCGCGTCGGCGGTCGCGTCGACCGCGGCGGCCCGCGACAGCCACAGCGCGATGACCCCGGCGGTCGCCGAGCAGACCGCTCCGACCGCCAGCGCCCCACCGAGCCCGAGGAGCTCGATGAGGACGAGGCCGGCCACGAGCGTGCCGATGACCGCGCCGACGGTGTTCGCCGAGTAGAGCCGTCCGAAGGCGACGCTCAACGCGGTCGATCGCGCGAAGTGGCGGACGAGGGCCGGGAACGTGGCGCCCATGAGGATCGTGGCGGGCGCCAGGGCCAGCACGGCCAGCACGAGCCGGGCGATGGCGAGGGCCGGCGTGCCCTCGAGCGAGGGGTAGATGCCCCGGTACGCCTCGTGGATGAGGTTGAAGGTCAGGGGCGTGACCAGCACCACGACCACCAGGACGAGCTCCAGCAGGCCGTACATCCGCAGCGGCGAACGCACCCGGTCCGCGACCCGCCCGCCGATCGCCGCCCCGATCGCCATCCCCCCGAAGAAGCCGGTCAGGATCGCCGACACCGCCTGGGTCGTGTTCCCGAAGACCAGCACGAGCTGGCGCGACCAGACGATCTCGTAGATGAGACCGGCCGCGCCGGACAGGATGAAGATCGCGAAGACGATGATGGTCCGCAACGGATGGTGCTCCTTAGATCTCGTAGGCGAAGTAGACCCCGAACGCCATCACGACCGTGCCGAACGCGATGAGCGCGCGCCAGCCCCAGCCCACACCGCCTCGCTTGACGGCCGCCAGGCCGCACAGGGCGATCACGAAGGGGACCGAATCGAGGAAGTAGCGGTAGCCGTACTGCAGCCACCCGCCCCCGTAGTAGAGCAGAGTCGGGACAAGCACGGCGATGGTCGCCCCGGCCAACCACCAGGCCCGAGCATCGCGCCAGTCGGCGCGGAGCGCAAACAGCAGCCCCGGGCTCGTCAGGAAGACCGATAGGCCGAGCCCATCCGGGCGGAAGAACGGCCACTGCGGCACGACCAGCGGCAGATGGATCAGGAAGTAGTCGAGATTCATCGGGATGTGCCGGACGGAGAAGAGGCCCAGCCGTCGCTGCGCCTCCAGCCAGTCGGGCAGCGCCGCGAGCGCGTAGCCGGATTCCAGCGGCGACCCGAACCGGATCTGGTTGTAGAGGAAGAACGCGATGATGGACGGCAGGACTCCGATCGTCAGCCAGGTCCACTGGCGCCAGGGAAAGGTCGTGCGCGCCCGCTCGATGTAACCGCCCGCGACGACCGCGGTGCCGTGGCCGATCGCCGGACCGAGCAGGAACGCGTAGAACGGGATCGCGAAGGCGAGCGGCGCCCGGGTCAGGAACGCCGCCCCCGCCACGAGTCCGATGAGCCACGCGCGCTTCCGTCCCCAGAGCTCGATCAGGGCCGCGAACGTCAGGATGGACGCGACGAGGTGGCCCGTGTGCCAGACACCGCCCCGCGTCACGACCCACAACACCTGGGTCGAGAAGCCGTACAAGACCACCAGCCAAATGCGGTTCCACAGACCGGGGACACCGATCCGGCCCAACAGCCACCAGCACATCCCGACGCCACCAGCGGCGAGCATCGCATTGACGCCGGACTCGATCTGGTCCGCCTGGAGCGGACCGATCAGGGCGACCAGCGGCATGAGCACGACGGCCGGAAACGGCGCGAACGGGACGTACGCGTGGCCATCGATCCAGATGACGTCGTACGGGCCGATGCCCGGCTCGATCCAGGTCCGGCCGTGCAGGAACGCGTCGGCGAGGTAGAAGAAGTCGCCCCGGCCGGCATCGAAATCGCGGGCGGCCAGCCAATACAGGACCGCGGAGACGGCGACGAGCCCGAGGCCGACGACGGTCGCGCGCTTCATGCCGCCGCGGGCGCGCTTGCCGTCCGCTGATCAAGCCAGCGACCCAGGGCCTCACGCGCGAACGGCAGCACGCCCACGAGCATCGATGGGCTGATCGTGTAGAAGACCGGCAGGGCCAATGTCGAACCGACCACGACCGGCCATTTCCTGCCCGTCACGCCACCCCACACGATGAACGCCAGCGGCCGGCCCGAGCCGGACCCACAGCGGCAGGTAGTACGGCGCGACCGAGGGCGCCGGGCTGCCGGTCATGAGCGTGACGTACTCGAACCAGCGACCGGGCGCGATCACGAACGAAACCGCCGCGATGGCGGCCGTGACTCCGAGCGCGATGGCCAGGTCCCGCCAGCGACGCCGGATCGCGAACCACAGCAGGCCGATCCCCGGCGTGACCTTCGTCAACAGCACGAAGGCCCATGCCGCCGGAAAGCGAAACCCGATGACGATCGCGGCCGCCAGCATGATCTGGATGTTGCCAGCGTTGATCTCCGACGCGACCGGGATCGTGAACAGCACGAAGATCGTGAAGGGTCCGGCCATCCAGACGAGAAGCGCCAGCAGGATCGCCCGCCAGATCGCGACGAACACCTCGAACGGGATCCAGCGCCACCACCCGACGACGAATTCGAACGCGGGCGAATAGTTGTAGCCGTTCCGCTCGGCGAGCTCGGGGTGCGGGTAGAGATTCGCGGGATCGGCCTCCCAGTACCAGCGCACGTCGACGGGCAGCCCGCCGGTCGAGGTCAGGTACCACCAGTACACGATCGCCCCCAGGATCCCAAGCAGGACCAGGCCGTCGCGAGCGATCCGCCGCCAGGTCATCGGCCCGAGCGTCATGCGCTGCCCAGCGTCGCGGCTGCCGCCTCGGACCCGGCGCCAGCGGTGCGTCGACGTCCGACGACCTCGACGAGGAGCGGCCCGACCAGGCCGCCCAGCGAAGACGACCGGATAGATCGCGGCCGGCATGAGCCCGATGAGCGGCAGCGACGTGAGCAACGGGATCGCGACGGCCCACCATTGACCGCGCTCCAGCAGCCACGCGACGGGAAGCAACAGCACGACCGCATAGTGGTCCCACAGGAGCGGCGAGAGCATCTGGCTCGCCACGACCGTCGTCAGGAAGCTGACCTCGTGGCTCGCGAAGCGGATCGCGACCAGGACGACGGCCACGACCAGGATGGTCGCCACGAGCTGGATGGTTCCCGCCATCGATTTCGGACAGACCAAGCTGGAAGGCGATCGCCCCCGGCGTGAAGTTGTGCGGCGTCGTCACCGGCGAGCTGACCCGGCCCAGGAGGGCCAAGTAGTCGGACCAGACCGCCGGACCGAACGCCACCGTCGCGACGATCGCCGCCACGAGCAGCACGACCAGGGAGATCCCGACCGCCCGCCATCGCCCGGTAAGCGCCGCCCAGCCGAGCAGGATCACCGGCTGCACCTTGACGAGGGCTCCGGCCGCCAGGCTCGCACCGAGGATCTCGGCCCGGTCCCGCCAGCGCCACCCGATCGCGAAGAGCAGGAAGAGCAGCGGCCCCACCTGACCGAGCTTGAACGCGAACAGCAGCGGCCAGTCCAGCCCACCGAGGAGCAGGATCCCCCAGCGAACCGTCGGCCGGACGGGCAGGATCGCCACCCCGGCCAGGAATGCCGCGACCATCAGGCCCTCCCACGCCATCAGCCCGGCGGCATCGGGCAGCAGGGCGAACGGGATGAGGGCGATCGCGAAGGGCGGCGGATACAGGAAGATCGCGAAGCCGCCGGCCACGTCGATGGTGGCGTCGTATAGCGGTCGGCCATCGAGGGCTCGTTGCGCCGCCCCGACATACGCCTGGTAGTCGTAGCCGAGCGTCGAGCCGGCCGTGGCCAGGATGATCCCGGTGAACGCCGCGAAGACGACGATCGCGACGACCGGTAGGGCGGTCCGCAGCGAGGCGGTCACACCGTCCGCTCGACGCGTCGGACCCCGCGGTGGAGCAAGGGGATCCGGAACAGGTCCCACGCGACCCGCAGGGCCAGCCCCGGCCGCGCGCGCATCCGCGAGCCGCGCTTGTCGAACCAGCGGATCGGCACGACGGCGACCGAGTAGCCCATGCGCCGGGCCAGGAAGATGAGTTCGACATCGAACACGATGCTGGTGATGCGCTGCTGCTCGAACAGGGTCCGCGCGGCTTCCCGGCGGAAGCCCTTGAACCCGCACTGGGTGTCCCGGACGGGACCGGTCACCCACACGGCCGCGAGCAGATGGAAGACGCGACCGAGCGCCCGGCGTACGAACGGTTGTGATGCGCGCATGTCCGAACCGTCCGGCTGGATCCGGCTACCGAGGGCCACATCGGCGCGCTCGAGCGCGCTGAGCAGGGCGGGCAACTGGTCGGGCGGCGTGGCCATGTCTGCATCGGCGAAGACGATCAGATCGCCGGTCGCCGCGAGCATCCCGACCCGGACCGCCGAGCCCTTGCCGGCGTGCGGCACGACCATCACCGCAAGCCGGCCCTCGCCGGCCCTCGCCGCAGGATGGGACCGGACGAGATCGGCCGTGCCGTCATCGCTGCCGTCGTCGACGACGAGCACCGTCGTGCGCTCGCGCAGGTCCGCGGAGCCATCGAGATACGCGAACAGCTCATCGAGCGACCCGCCGATCCGCGAGGCCTCGTTGAAGGCGGGCAGGACGATGACGACGGAGCCAGACATCGGGGGAAGTCTAGGGTCCGTCGTCGAGCCGGGCGGGATCGACCGGCACGATGTCGAAGATCGATGGCCCCTGCCACTGGTAGACGGTGTCGGGCTGATCCACGTGCGGGCGCCCGAAGTACGCCTCGAACAACCGACCGAAGACGTTCACGAATGTGCCGTCGTCCTCGAACACATCGGCCTTGCCCGGGGTCAGCGCCGTGAACAGGGTCGCGCTGCGCTCGTCGACGTCGGAGTTCGCGAGGTCGGCGAAGTCGACGCCCGACGCCGAGCCGTGGTCGGACAGCAGCAGGATCACCGGTGGCTCCGGGGAGGTAGCCAGGATTCGCTCGACGAGCTCCAGCGCGCGCCCGTTGAGGTACTCCACCTGGCCGATGTAACCGCGGCCGTACTCCTCCCGGCTGATGCCACGGCCCACGGCGCTGTCCTCGTAGAACGTCGGCAGGTCACGGGCCTGGACGGGCCCGCCGTCGGCATCGAACACGACCGGCGCATGCGGGCTGGGCACGTGCACGAAGGTGAACGTCGGGCGGTCGTGGGGCTCGGCCGCCAGGGCCGCCCCGGCTTCGAAGGTGGCGTCGATCCGCGCGCGCTGCTGGTCGGCGAACAGGTCCGGAGCCACCAGACCGACCAGCGGGCCGACGCCGGTATGGCGAAACGTCAGCAACTCCACCTCGTTGAGCTGGCCCGTATCGATGAACCGGTCCGCCTGGCGGAGCGCGACCTCCTCGAACCCCGACGAGATGGTCGCGGTCTCGTAGCCACGAGCCCGGAGCACTCGGAAGACCTCGTTCTCGTTGATCAGATGGCGGGCCAGGCGGACATGGCGGAGGTCGTTGACGGGCAGAGATGCGAGCTCCGTCTCGCCGTCCAGATGGCGCATGTTCAGCGCGGACGCGAGCGAGACCGCGGTCAGCTGATAGTTCGCACGGCTGTGCGTCGCGACCTCGAACCCGTGACCCTCCAGAGCGCGCAGGAACGGGGTGTCGTCGTGACGGAATAGCGCCAGCTGTTTGTCGGCGCGCGCGTAGCCGTCGAGCAGGATCACGTAGATGTCCGGGTCCGCCGGCGCCGTTGCGGCGACGGGGACCTGTTCGCTGACACGCAATGCCTCGGGGCCCTCCGCACGGAGGTCGTAGGCAACGGTCTGGAGCGTGCCATCCTGGACCGCGTTGATGCCGATGGCGAGCAGCACGATGACGGCGATCCCATTGCCGACCCGACTGATCAGTGGCCACGGCGTCGCCATCGTCCGCCGCCGGCTTGTGACGGTTTCCACGACGAGGACCCCGATCGCCAGGACCAGGACGACCATCATCCGAGCATCGTCGGGTCCCGCATAGAGTCCCAGGATCACCAGCATCGCCAGGAGCGCTCCGCGATGCCGGTCACGCATCACGACCGAGCAGACGATCGCGATGATCGAGCTGACGACGGCCGCTGCAAGCACCATCCGGATGGCCGAATACGGGCTGGCGCCACTGGCGGCGAACAGCAGGATGAAGAATCCCGTCCCGATGAGGATCGGATAGGCGACCGGCCTGATCGATGGCTTCGGGGCGTTCATGGGCCGGTCACCGGCTGCAGGTCCAACAGGTCCTTCGTCGATGCCCAGACATAGGAGGTATCGGCCGAAAGCGGAAGATCGAGGCCGAGGTACGCGTTCCACAGGCGCGGCAGGACGTTGACCAGGCTCTGATCCGTGGCATACAGATCAGCCTGTCCCGGCGTGCGTGCGGCGAACAGATTCGCGAGGCGGGCCGGATACCCGATCACCTCCATGGCGTGCGCCGGGCCGTGGTCGGAGAAGACGATCACCGCGGTAGGACGCGTCGCGGTAGCCAGGATCTGGTCGATGGTCTCGATCGCGCGCGACCGCACATACGCGGTCTGAGCCAGGAAGGCGGCCTCGAGCTCGCCGCTCGACAACCTGGTCGTTCCGCTGGTCTCCTGAAAGATCAGCGAGGTGTCCGTCATGAGCCTGTCCCCGCCGTCGGGCGTATGGAGCCACGGGGCGTGTGGACTCGGTACGTGCCCCAGGACGAGCCGGGGCCGCTCGTGCACCTCGGCCGCGACCGCCTCGATCGCATCGAAGCTCGCGGCGATACGATCGCGCCACTGACCGGTCACCCCGTCTGGCGCGACCATCTCGACGACCTTCGAGAGCCCGCTCAGCGCCAACGCCTGGACCTCGAATTCGTTCAGTTGGCCCGTATCGAGGAAGCGATCTGCCTCCCGCAGGCCGAGTTGCTCATACCCCGAGCTGACGCCGATGATCTCGTAGCCGTGGTCACGAGCCACTCCGAGCCCGCGAGCCTGGTTCAGTGCCGTGCGGATGATGGTGCCCTGGGAGATGCCGGCGGCCTGACCCTCGCGAATCGAAGGGATATCGGTCAGGTGACGCATGTCGAGCATCGATATCAGGCTCAGGGCTGTGACCGGGTAGTTGGCGTGGCTCTGGGGCGACCATGTGAATCCCCGACGCTCGAGTGCCTCGATGTAGGCCGCGTCGTCGTCGCCGAATACGTCGCGAAGGACGTCCGGGCGCGCGTACCCATCGAGCATCAGGAGGTAGACATCGGGAGCGCCGTCCGGCGCATCGGCCGTGGCAGCTGGGCCAGACCTCCACGGGGCCTCGCGGTCCACGGCCCGCAGGACCGTCCCCGGAGTGCCGACCTGGACGGACTGGATGACGACGGCCAGCGCGGCCACGCTGACGATCCGTCGCGCCGCCGTGCCGATCATGTTCCACCGGATCTCGGGGCGACGTGATCGAGGCAAGCGCGCCGCTGCCACCAGGGCAACCAGCAGGACAAGGACCAGCACGGCGATGGCCGGCTGACCGACGCCCATCAGAAGGAACAGTCCAAGCAAGGCGACCAATCCGCCGATGTCGCGGTCGCCCGCGAGGACGCGACCCAGAATGGCCAGGCCGAACCCCAGGATCAATGCCCCCAGGAGCGACCGCAGAACCGCAAAGGGACTGGCCCCGGAGGTCACGAACAGGAACAACACCGGCAGGCAGGTCGCCGCGACCGGGTACAACGCGAGCTCGCGGCGAAACGCCCGCATCGTCGGTCAGTCCGGGACGTCGAACGGCGCGAGTTCGAAGAGTCCGCCGACGAAGCGGTAGTGCTCGTCAGGCTGGTCCTCGATCGTTTCGCCGAAATAGGTTGACAGCAGCCGGCTCATGGTGTTCACGAGCGTGATGTCGTCGCCGAACGGGTCGGTGCCGTCGGGCGTCGAGATCGCGACCAGGTTGGCCGTGCGCTCGTCGAGATCCGAGTTCGCCGTGTCATTCCAATCGAGTGCGAAGGCCGACCCGTGATCGGAGAAGACCATGATCATGGCCTCGCCCCCGGACGCCGCCTGGACCTTGTCGATGGCCGCGAGGGTCAGCTCGTTGAGGTACTCGACCTGGCCGCCGTACGCGTGGCCGTACTCCTCCCGGGTCGAAGGGCGATCGGCCTGGATGGTTCGACCAGGCCGGATCAGCGCCGGCACCGGTCCACCGCCAGCGTCGAAGACGATGGGATCGTGCGGACTCGGGACGTGGGCGAACACCACGCGCGGCCGTTCGGACCGCTCGGATGCGACTGCGGCGGTCGCGTCGAGCACACTGGTGACGCGCGAGCGCATCTGACTCGCCAACAGGTCGGGCACCAGCACGTCGACCAGCGGTCGGAGGCCAGTCGTGGAGATCGCCACGAGCTCCATCTCGTTGATCTGTCCCGTGTCCAGAAACTGGTCCACGCCGCGCATCGTGACCATCTCGTAGCCCGATCCGATGGACACGGTCTTGAACCCGTGCGCACTGAACCGCTCGAAGACATCGTTCTCCTCGATGAGGCGACGCACGCGGATCGCATCGCGCTCCCCCGGCTCGCGCATCTCGGCCAGGTGGCGCATGTTGAACATCGTCGAAAGCGACGCATCCGTAGCCAGGTAGTTGGACCGGGATCGTGCGGCGACGTGGAAGCCGCGAGCCTCGAGCTCTGTCACAAAGGCGCTGTCGTCGTGACCGAACAGCGACAGCTGGCGGTCGGGCCGAAGGTAACCGTCGAGCATGATGAGGAAGACGTCCGGTCCATCCGGATCGGTCGGACTCGCGGCGACCGGAGCCGGCTGGAACGGACGGCCGGTCGTCCAATCCTGGGCGATCCGCCCGGGCAGTCCTTCGCCGACTCCCTGGACGACGACGGTCAATAGCAGGATGGCGGCCACGGCATTGCCGATCCGGGTGACCGTCGCCCACGGGATGCGCACGCGGCGGGGCTCACGAAGCAGCCCGTCCAGGATCACGATCGCGACGATGGCCAGCCCGGGCAACGCGTTCTTCGGGTCTGAGCCCATGATCAGCGCCGCCACGATGCCCGCCGCGGCGAGGCCGCCGCGGTCCCGGTCGCGGAAGAGCGCGGTGCAGACGATCGTGATGAGCAGCGCGATCGCGATGGTGAGCGGCGAACAGCCGCACGGCGCCGAAGACGTGGGCCCCGGACGTGACGTACAGCAGGGCCATGAACGCGAAGGCCAGGACCGTCGGGTAAAGGACCGGCCGTTGCCAGCGGCGAGCCGCGCGCGCCGCCACGGCGGTCACGAGAGCCGGCGCATCCGGAAGAGCACCCGCGTGACGCCCTCGATGGGCGTCTCCGCCTCGATCGTGAAGCGACGCGAGAACGCCGCCCGGAAGCCTTCGAGCGTGTAGTCCGGGAAGACGTCCTCGCGGGTCGCGAGGAGCTTGTCGACCATCGGGTCGCCCTTGGGCACGAACTCGATGATGAGCCCGGGCGCGAGGTCGGCGAAGAAGTCGGCCAGCCGATCGAGCGGCACGTTGCGGCCGATCGCCAGGTGGTGGACGAGCGCCAGGGCGAGGACGACGTCCGCGTCGGCGCGGTCCAGCAGTGAGCGGCGCTCCGTGTGCGCCCAGCCGAGGCCGGGGCTCGGATTGCCGAGGTCCACGACCAGCGGCAGCGTGCGTCGTCGTGCCGTCGCGGCGGATGAGCTGGTAGTGACGTTCGGTGGCGGCCGGATCGATGTCCCACGGCGACGACCCGCCGGCCCAGGCTCGCGGCGATGCGGCTGAAGCGGCCCGTGTTGGCGCCCATGTCCCAGACCACGTCGCCCCCGGCGGCGCGCAGGAACTCGTCGACGAGGGCGTCCTTGCGACCGGCGGCGTCGTCGCCGTAGCTCGTGTTCTCGGCGTAGTCCGCCCACTCGGTGCCGGCCGGCTCCCAGTTCAGGCCTGCTGACCGTCCGCCGGAGGCTGTCGAGCAGGGCCGCCTGCTTGAGCGGGCTGAGGCGACGGCCCGTGGCCTTGCGGCCGCGGCCTCGGCCCCGGCGTCCGCGTAGCGCGTCTGGGCGCGGGCATGAGCGTGGATGTGCGACCCGAGCCCCAGGTTCAGTCGCGTCCGCCCGGGCAGCAGCGTCGCCGCGAGATCGAGCGGGATCCCGTCGATGTGATCGCGCAGCATCAGGCCGCAGCGGACGTCGCGGCGGGCCATCAGCGCCAGCGGGCGCCAGGAAGTGCTCGCAGAACTGGCGTAGGCGACCCACGGCGCGCCGTCGGTCGGCGCGCTCGAACGACAGCGTGTCGATCAGGATCGGCTGGCCGCGCTGGAACTGGACGTTGTAGGCGGTCGCGTCGCGGAGCGTGAAGCCAGCCTCGGCGGCCAGACCCTGCGCGTCGAGCGTCAGGAGGGCGGCGTCCCGGAGCTGCCCGAAGGACCACTCATACGGATACGAGATGAAGTCGACCGGCTCCGGCCGGAGGACCACATGCGCGCGTTCGGGGTCGGCAGCGACGGTCGTTCGCGACGACGTCATGGCCGACGAGGCAGGCCCTTGGTCTGGAGGGTCTCGAGCAGACCGGACCCGACCAGGTCGTCCCAGTCCGCCGCGAACGACCGGTCGACCTGTCGATACAGGACGCCGTCGCGGCGATAGACGAAACCGCTCGGATCGCGGAACGACCCGGGGTCGCGCTGGATCCGGGCGTGCTCGACGAGGGTCGGGGTGCCGGTCACGCGCGGGCGGACGTCAGCGGGTGGTGTCGGTCGGCGTCGCGCCCGGGGTGTCGTCGCGATGGCGAATGACACGCACGAAGCGGGCGATCTGCTGACGGAAGAAGAACGGCACCGCGATGACGGTCGCGATCACGGCCTGGATGATCAGGCTGCCGGAGGCGGGATCGATGTACGCGAGCATGAGATCCATGTTGGATGAGTCCTCCCCTGGGACCCGCGCATCACGTGGATGGCGGTCCGCGTAGCCTGACGAAAGCGGTGCATTTGCGCAACCGGTCCGGTCATTGTCGGTCGGGGCGCCGGCCCGTCGCATCCACCCGAAGGTCCCATCGACAGGCGTACCACAAGGGTGCAGATTTGGTCGGTGAGGGTGGGTCACAAGTGCGTATCCGCAGGGTACACTCCGCCCCGGCCCGAGTCCGCCAGCGGGCTCCTGCACTCATCTCGCGAGCCACCTGTCGTGGCTCGCACATCTCAGCGTCTCCTTGGGGAGGAACAATCCTGTGTCGATCGCCCGTCGGGGCTCCGCGCGTGCACGCGTGGGCCTGACCCTCATCTCGGTCCTGCTGCTGGCAGGCCTCCTGCCGACCGGTGCCTTCGCGGTCGCCCCGGCGAGCCCGCCCACGCTGATCGGCCCGAGCGACGGGCTCACCGTCTCGGCGAATCCGGTCCTCTCGTGGGGCACCCTGGCTGGCGCGACCAAATATCGCGTCCAGGTTTCGACGGTCAGCACGTTCGCGACGACGGTCTACTCCGTCGACACGATCAACGTCCGGGCGACGCCACCGGCCGACCTGCCGCTCGGCACCCTGTACTGGCGGGTCGCCGGCATGGACAGTGCGTCGAACCTTGGTCCGTACGCGACGCGGGAATTCACGAAGGCCTGGGGCGTGGCCCCGACCCTGACCGCCCCCGCGGACCTCGCTACGCTCGACTTCCCCAGCGAGCCGGTCCTCTTCAGCTGGCAGCCCCTCGCCGGCGCGAAGTCCTACACCCTCGAGATCGACGACGCTTCGGACTTCATCGGCGCGGCCTCCTTCACGACCGTCAACACGGCACTCACCCTGACCGAGCCGCAGACCGCCGGCCAGTCCTTCTACTGGCGCGTGCGCGGCACGTCCGCGACGAGCGGCGTGGTCAGCGACTGGTCGGAGACCCGCTCGTACGACTTCACCTGGTCCGCCGTGCCGGAGCAGACCTACCCGGACCCGGGCGCGACGATCGAGGAGGTCGTCCTGGAATGGAACCCGGTCCCCGGCGCGAAGACGTATCAGCTCCAGGTCTCGCCCAACGGCGACTGGGCTAACAACATCACCTTCGATGTCACGATCAAGAGCACCCGCTATTCGCCGGTCGAGACGCTCCTCAACGGCACGTATTTCTGGCGGGTCCGCGGCAAGGACGCAAAGTCCACGGCCAACAATGGTGGCTGGTCGGATGAGCGCACCTTCACCCGCGGCTGGGATGCACGCCCGACGCTGTTGACACCGGCCTGGACGATCGGTGACCCGGCGACGACGGTCGCGGTGCCGACCCTGACCTGGACGCCGGTCCAGCTCGCCTCGCACTACGAGATCGAGACCAGCCACGATCCGAACTTCTCCCCGGGCGATCCATCGACGGAGAGCTGCTTCACCAACCACACGTCCTGGACGCAGTACACGCGCATCACCGGCTCGGGCGAGCCGGGCAGCTGCGCATCGAGCACCGTCTCCGATGTCGGGCAGGTCGTGTACTGGCACGTCCGCGGCATCGACGAGACCGAGGGCGTGGTCGGACTCTGGTCGAACACCGGGACCGCCGACACGTTCCGCTTCGTCCGCGACCCGGGCCGCGTCACGCTGACCAGCCCGAATGACGGCGCGACCGTGAGCGACCCGTTGCTCGAATGGGACCCGGTCGACAACACGCAGCGCTATCGCGTGACCATCCTCAAGTCGAACGGGACCACCGCGACCGGCAGCACCCCTGCCTTCACCTATGGCACCAGCTACACGCCACCGACCCTCGATCCGGCCGACGGACCGTTCTTCTGGTACGTCCAGACCGTGGACGGCAATAGCGTCACGAGCCCGGTACCGGCAAGCAACGACTGGTTCACGTTCGACCTGACGGACCCGACGACCAACACGTCGCTGGGGCTCAACACGCCGGCGGACGGCGCGACGAGCATCCGCATGCCGGCGATGTCGTGGGATCCGTACACCGGCGCCGACTACTACCGGGTCCGCTATGGGAGCGATGGGTTCGAGGATCCGACGCCCCTGTCCGGCGGGACCGAGCTCAAGTTCCCGAGCTTCACCTACGCCAGCCTGACCCTCGCGCCTAACACGTACTTCTGGTACGTGGAGGCGTATGACTCGGGCAACGCCCTGCTAGCCACCAGTGCCATCGGGACGTTCGAGATCGAGACGACCGACGTGACCCCGACGGGTGGCTACAACGCCCCGACCAAGTGCGTGGTCCTCGAGACCTGCACGGCCGAGCGCGACACCCCGACCCTCGAATGGGATCCAACCCCATGGGCGGGCTGGTACGAGATCACGATCGCGAACGACGCGAACTTCACCAACGTCCTCCGGGTCTACGGCTCGGCCTACAACCAGCTGACCCCACGCGAGTCGCTGGTCGACAACCAGGCCGGCCAGGCCTTCTACTGGTTCGTCCGCCCGTGCATCGACTCGGCCCGGAGCCGCTGCGGTCCGGGCGCCACGGACAGCACGGCGAACGACAACGCGAGTGCATTCCAGAAGAAGTCGAAGCCGATCACGCTGCTGACGCCGGCGAACGACGCGACCGTCAACAGCCAGGTCACCTTCACCTGGGACGACTTCCTGGACACGAACGGCACCTCGCCTTTCGTGGTGACCCAGGAAGCCAGGTCCTACCGGATCCAGGTCTCGCAGGTCAGTGACTTCGCCGTGATCCTCGATACTGCGACGGTGGATCAGACCACGTACACCGCGTCGAGCAAGACCTATCCCGTCGGACCGCTCTACTGGCGTGTCCAGGCCATCGACGGGAGCGGCAACTTCCTGACGATGAGCCCGACGCGGACCCTGACCTTCACCGACTCGGCCCCGACGCAGACCAGCCCGGCCAACGGCGCGGCTGTGACTGGCGTGCCGGCCATGGTGTGGGACGCCCGGAATTACGCCGCGACCTACACGGTCGAGGTCTACAAGAACGGCGACACGAACTTCTCGCCGGCCAACAAGGTCCTCACCCAGATCACGAAGTTCACGGCCTGGACGCCGACCACGGCCCTCGCCAGCGGCGAGTACGCCTGGCGCGTGCGTGGCAACGACGCCGACAATCGCGCCCGACCGTGGTCGAGCGGCCGCACCTTCACGCTGAGTGCCCAGGCACCGGCGCTGACCAACCCGGCCAATGCCTTCGTCTACAAGACCAACAACCTGTACTTCACCTGGACGGCCGTCCCGCGCGCGGTCCAGTACAAGTTCGAGGCCAGCACCTCGAGCACCTTCTCATCGATCTATTCGTCGCAGATCACGGTGATGACCGCGTGGGCACCGACGGGGGCCTTCGCCGACGGGACGTACGCCTGGCGGGTCAAGGTGCTCGATGCATCGGGCAACACGATCTCGACGTCTTCGACCCGCACGTTCACCAAGGACAACACGGCGCCGACCGTGACCGCCAAGACGCCGACGACGAACGCCCCGATCACCGGGACGTTCACCGCGACCTTCTCCGAGCAGGTCAAGAACGTCTCCACGACGACCTTCAAGATGGTCATCGCCGGGACGACGACCGCCGTCCCGGGGACGGTCACCCCGTCCAGCTCCACGCTCACCACGACGGCCAGCTTCAAGCCGACGTCCGCGCTCGTGCCCGGCCAGTCGTACACCCTGACGCTCACCAACGGCATCACCGACAACGCCGCCAACGCCCTGGCCACGACCACCTGGACCGTCCGGACCAGCCTGACCGTGGACTCGATCTCGTCGGCGATGATCGAGGTCTGGGATCGCGACACCCACGCCTCGGCCAGCGGCGGCGGGTACTCCGCCGGTCGCCTGGCCGGCGCCAAGTCGACCTTCACGTTCACCGGCACGAATGTCACGTTCGTCGGCCGCAAGGGCACCGATGGCGGCAAGGCCGACATCTACCTCGATGGTGTCAAGCAGACGACCGTGGACTTCTACAACGCCACGGCACAATGGAAGGTGAACCTCTGGACCAAGACCGGGCTCACCAACGCCAAGCACACGGTCATGGTGGTGGCGCTCAGCACCAAGTCCGCAGCCTCGAGCAACTACTGGGTCTACGTCGACGCCTTCAAGGTCGGCACGACCTCGTACGAGGAGAACCACGCGACCGTCAAGGACCAGCATCGCCGCGTGACCACCGCGAGCGCCTACAACGGCTCCTACGACGTGACCAACCATGTCGCGACGAGCGACACGGGCGACAAGCCCCTGTACAAGCTGGTCTTCAAGGGCACCGACGTCATCGTCTACGCGACGAAGACGCCGAGTTCCGGCAAGGCCGCCGTGTACGTCGATGGGGCCCTCAAGGCCACGATCGACCTGTACGCCGCAGCCACGACCTACAAGGCCAAGGTCTTCGACTCCGCGACTCTTGCCAACGGCGTGCACACGCTGACGATCAAGGCGACCGGATCGAAGGCGGCGGCCTCGTCCAACACGGACGTGACGCTCGACCAGGTCGTCATCAAGTAGCCCCGCTCGCGCTTCGCGCGATCGACGACGGCCGGATCCTTTGGGTCCGGCCGTCGTGCTGTGTTCGGGCTAGTCGCGCGAGCTCCGGACCGCTGTGACCAGTAGCGCGACGCCGACCCAGATCAGCGGGGTCGCCGCGATCGCCACGACGGCCGTCACGAGGGCCGCGACGATGAGCCCCGCGGTCCGGCGGCGCACGGTCGGCTCGCGACCGGTGGTCCGTGCGAGGGCGGCGATGCCGAAGGGGATGAGCGCGGCGGGATAGTGGAACCAGGTGACCGGCAGCGTCACGAGCGACGCGACGGCGGCCCATGACAAACTCTCGAGCGTGTCGGCACGGCGCAAGGCGGCCCACGCGGTCACGACGAGGGCCGTGATCGAGACGACCACCTGGGCGATCCGCACCCCGCCGGCATCGAAGCCGAGCAGCGTGCCGACGATGACGGCCGGCGCGGCGTTGCGCGGGTCGACGAGGTCGGCGCCCGTCCCGGCCCGGACGACCGCGAGGTAGTCGGTCCATGGGGTGACGCCGCCGAACAGCAGGCTCGACCCCCAGGATCGCGAGGCCGGTGACGGCCGCGACGGCGACCACGACCCAGCCCGGGTTACCGGCCCGCCGGCCGCGCAGCAGGAACCACAGGCCGAGGGATGCCGGATGGAGCTTGGCCGCTGCGGCGAGCGCCAGGGCGATGCCGGCGGCGACGGCTGGACGTCGGGTCGGTGGGGAACCGTCGCGGGTCGTTGAGACCGCCCCGAGCAGCAGCAGCCCGTAGAGGGCCGGGAACCACGCGTTGAGGTTGCCGAACAGCAGACCGATCGAGAACGGGAAGACGAACGGCGCGGTCGCGGCCAAGGGCAGCGCGATGGACGCGGTCGTGCCGGTCGCCCCGAATCGGCGCGCCACCGCGACCCCGACGACGACCATCGCGATGGCCGCCGCGAGACCCCAGCCCAGCAGCACGAGCGTCGACGGCAGCCCACCGAGCGGCACGAGGGCCTGGGCCACCCACGGCGGGTACGAGTAGAAGAGGCTCGGCGCAGCCACACTGGCCCCGCCGATCAGCGCGGGATCGTAGGGCGAGCGGCCTGCCGCCACGTCCCGTGCCGCCTGGAGCAGCAACTCGAGATCGAATCCGGCCGTAGGCGGGTTCGTCGCCGCCATCATCGAGCCGAGGACCAGCAGATAACCCCAGCCGATCGCGCCGAGGAGCAGCCACGGGAGCGCGCTCCGGGCGGTCATCCGGATGCGGCCGGCGAATCGTCGCCGCGCGGTTCCGCATCCTGGGGGTCCGCCCGGTCCTCGTGACCCGGGTCCCCATCCTCGGGATCGCGCAGCGCGGCCAGCAGGCTCGAGAGCTGGTACACGAGCAGCCGTGGCGTGGCCAGCGTCGCGAGCGTGACCGCGGCGGCCCAGCCCCAGCGCGTCGAGGCGAGTCGGAGTGCCAGCAACCCGCCCGCGACGACCAGCACGGCCCACAGCACGGGCGAGATGGCATACGGCGAGATGTTGCGCACTTCCCCGACCTGTTCGAGGGACAAGAACTGGAGGTACGCGATCGTGCTGCCGGGCTCCAGCAGGAATTGGACCACCGTGAGCCCGACGAGCCAGGCGACCAGGTGCCCGATCGCCCGCCAGTCGCGCCGGCCGACCCAGTACACCGCAGCGAGCAGCGGTAGGAGCTTCAGGTGCGTGGCGAACGCGACCGCCGCCGGGCTCGCCGCCACGAGCAGCGCCGTCACCAGCACCTGGGCCTGCCCGATCGCGAGCGACCAGGCGATCGGCAATGCCAGGATCCCGAGCGCCAGCCAGGTCTCGGTGCGGCGGACGCCGAGGCGCCAGACGCTCCACCCGAAGGCGAGCAACAGGACCGATTCCCAGATGAGCGCCGCGACCTCGAAGGGGAGCAATGCCAGCGGGCGGAAGACGATCGCCAGGAGTGGGGGATAGCGATAAAACTCCGCCTCGTTGGTGCCAGCCGCCTGCTCGTACAGCGGCAGGCCCGCGTTGAGTCGGGCCCCGGCCTCGTAATAGGCGTGGACGTCAGCCAGCGGGTCCATCCCGAGGTGGAGGATGAGGTTGTTGACGCCGAGCAGCGCCCCCAGGCCGGCTGCCACGTACAACACGACACGGATCCGGCGCTTCGTGGTCGGTCGAAGGGGGCGATGCATCCGCGCAATCCTAGCGACGGCGGGCGCCGCGAAAGCCGCTCGTTGGGCCTCCCCGGGTAGCCCGAACGTACCGGTGGAGGCACGAAGGCCCGGTGCTACGCTGCACCGGCCGTGCGAACCCCGATCGCTCCTATTCGCGCTCGCCCTCGTCGTCCGGCTCGTGCTCGTCGCCCTGTATCCGGACCCGGCCTACCCGGACTCCTACTACTACGTCGATGTCGCCCGTGCGCTGGCGTCGACGGGTCAGGACTCGACGTCGACTTCGTCTGGATCTTCGCCGAGGTCGGCGGCCGCATCCCCGATCCGGCCGTGCTGCCGATCCCGTCGAACGCCCACTGGCTGCCGCTCGCGTCGTTCATCCAGGTGCCGTTCATCGCGGTCCTTGGCCCGACCGCCTCGCCGTCGGCGCTGCCGCTCGTCATCGTCGGCTCGCTGGCGGCGCCGCTGACGTGGGCGATCGCCCGCGACGTCGGGAGCGACTCGTGCGGTCCGGATCGGTGCCGGCGCTCCTGGCGGCCGTCCCGGCGGCGGGCGCTGGTGTTCATGGCCCAGCCCGAGAACTTCGCGATCCTGCAGCCGCTCGTCGCCGCGATCCTGTGGCTGACCGCGCGCGGCCTCAAGGGCGACGCGCGAGCCTACGTGCTGGCGGGGCTGCTCGTCGGTCTGGCCTCGCTCGCCCGCAACGACGGCTTCCTGGTCGGCGCGGCAGTCGGCCTCGTCTTCGTCATCGATCGCATCCATGCGCTGGCGACCGCGCCGGCCGCCGAGGATCCCGTTCCTCGCCGCGGTCGGCTGCCTCGGGCTCTACCTCCTCGTGATGGGGCCGTGGTGGCCTGCGCCAGCTCGCGGACGTTCGGCTCGATCTCGCCGACGAGTTCGTCCGGGTACGCGCTCTGGATCCGGACCATCGACGAGTGGAACAGCATCACCGCCGCGCCATCCCTCCAGCGCTTCCTCGCGCAGGGCTTCGTGACCATCGCCACGAGCCGCGTGCTCGGGCTCGTGGCCGCCTTCGGCCAGCTTCGCGGTGATCATCTGCTCCGTCGTGCTGTTGCCGTTCGCGCTCGTCGGGGCGTGGCTGCGTCGACGGTCCGTGGACTTCGGGCCGTATTTCCTCTATACGGCGCTCGTGTTCCTCGGCGCGACGCTGCTGTACCCGCTCCACGTGCCCGGCGGCGCGTTCATCCACTCGCGCGGTCGGGCTGGAGCCGCACGCGTACATCCTCGCGCTGGAGGGCGTCGCGGCGGCTCGTCGTCTGGATCGCCCGCCGGCGGCCGCAATGGGATCCCGCCAAGGCGACACCGTTGTTCATCGGCGTGATCGTGGCCTTCGTCGATGGCCACGGCCGGCCTGTACGCCCTCGTCGTGCATCGCGGCTGGAATGCCACCCGCGTGCCGCGCGTCGCACTGGCCGCGGAGCTCGAGCGGCTCGAGGTCCCGGCCGACGACCGCCTCATGTCCATCGATGCGGCCGGCTTCAAGTACTTCACCGGCCGTGGCGGGGTCGTGACCCCCGACGACCCGCTCGAGACGATCGAGGCGGTCGCCCGCGCGTACGACATCCGCCTGGCTGGTCCTGGAGCGCGACGACATCGCGCTGGCCCTGGCCCCGGTCCTTCGCGGTGAGTCGCGGCCGCCGTGGATCGGGCCGGCCACGTTCAGCGTCCCCGCCGCCGACGGCGGCGCACCCCGGCTGGCCCTGTTCCCGATCTGCGTCCAGCCGGCGACGACCGCTGCGCCGAGCCCGCCACGTGAGCCGGCGGGACGCGGTCCTCTCCCTGGCCCTCATCGCGATCGTGTCCGTGGTCGTGCGGGCGGTCGCGGCCAGCCTCATCCCGTTCCCACGCCCCGAGGACACCGCCTACTACGTCGGGGTCGCCCAGAACCTCCTCGAAGGACGCGGGCTCGTGACCGACGCGCTGTGGAGCTTCGGGACGCCGCCGCTGGTCTTCCCGCGGCCCGCGTTCGAGGTGTGGCTGCCGCTCCCGACGTTCCTCGCCGCGGCCACGATGGCGGTCCTCGGGCCGACGTTCGCAGCGGCCCAGGTCTCGTCCGTGATCGTCGGCTCCCTCGTGCCGCGTCCTCGCCTGGCGTGCTCGCCGTCGAGGTCGGCGGCTCGCCTGCGGCTCCCGTCGGCGCGGTTGCGCACGGTGGCGCTCGGCGCCGGGCTCATCGCCGCGGTCTACCTGCCGCTCGTGCTCCACTCGGCCTTGCCGGACTCGACCATGCCGTTCGCGGTGCTGGCGCTCGTCGCCTCGCCTCCTCATGGCCCGGATCGTCGCCCGGCCCTCGGTCGAGCGCGCGGTCTGGACCTCCGCCTCGTGGCCCTCGGGCGTGCGTGCTCGGGCTCGCGGCGCTGACCCGGAACGAGGCCGTCTGGCTCGCGGTGACGTGGGTCATCGTGGCCGGGACCGCCTCCGGGCCGATCGCTCGGTGAACGGATCCGGCTGATCGCCGTGGTCGCGGTCGTCGCGCTCGCTGGTGTTCGCGCCGTGGGCGTACCGCGACTGGCTGGTCTTCGGCAGCCCGCTGCCCGGCCAGGCGATCACCAACGCGCTGTCCCTGTGACGGGCGTCGACATCTTCGCCTGGAACGACGCGCCGACCCTGGCGCGCTACCTCGCCGTCGGCCCGGCGCGCCTGCTCGAGATGCGGGTCGTCGGCATCGCGCCACAACCTGCTCAACGTGCTGCTGCTGCTGGGCATCCCGATCTCGGCTCATCGGGCTTGTCGGCCTGCCGTGGCTGGTGCGCGGTGCCGACGCTCCGGCCGCTCCTCGTGTTCAGCGTCCTGACGTTCCTCGTGACGAGCCTCCTCTTCCCGGTCGCCACCACGTGGGGCACGTTCCTCCATGCCGCGGGGCCGATCCACGTGCTGCTGATCGTCAGCGCGGTGCTGGCCCTCGATGCGCGTGCATCGCCTGGGTCGGGCGCGCGGCGCGGCTGGACGCGGCCGGTCGCCGTGGCTCGGGCCGCTGCTCGGGATCTCTCGGTCGCTGCTGTTCACGGTCGCCGCTGCTGCCGTCCTTCGGGGTGGGCTCGCGCGCGACCGCAGGCGATGTACGAGGAGCTGGGCCGGCGGATGGCCGCGGCCGGCGTGCCGCTGGACGCGGCGGCCGGTCCGGTCATCAGCAACTTCCCGATCTGGATCGCGGAGACGGCCGGGCGTCCACGCCCTGGCCCTGCCCGATGAGCCGCCGACGGCCGTCCTGGACCTGGCGGCCGCCTTCCCGGGCACGCGCCTGCGTGGTCGATCGACCGGCGACGAGCACACGCACTGGCCGCACGACCTCGATGCCGGCGCGCCGGGCGCGGACTGCTTCCGCCGAGGTCGACCTCGGAACGCCGACCGATCCGGCAGCCAAGGATCCGCTCGCGGACACCCGCGTGTTCGAGATCGTCTGCCCATGACCGAGCGTGAGGGTGCGGTGAACGGCCCCTATACTCGGAAGTCGATGGAGGCTGCACACGGCGCGACGGACGCGCTCGACAGCCGCTTCGAGGGGCTCCAGGCGGAGGCCAGCGCGGCGGTCGGGTACAGCGCGAACACGCTCCGCAGCGTCCGCGAGCGCTATCGCGAGGCGTACGCCGAGGCGCTCGGCCGATGGCAGGAGCTGCGCGACGAGCTGACGCCATCGACCGCGCGCCGCGCGATCCGCGGCCACGCATCGTGGTCGAGCGGTGCGCCGATGCGCGACTCGGCGGCCGTCGCGGCCGAGGCCGGTGCCGATGACGCCCGGCGGCGGGCGCTGCGCGCCGAGGTCGAGGCGCTCGGCGGCGACCTCGGGGACGCATCAGGCCACGCTCGCCAAGCTGGAGCTCGCCGATCGCACGCTGGCGCGGACGTGGCTGTTCCTGGAGCGTGGCGACGCGATCGCTGGTCGCCGACGGCGACGGCCCGGCCGACGACGGCGGATCGCGATGCGCATCGTCGAGGCCCAGGAGGCCGAGCGTTCGCGGCTCGCCCAGGAGATCCACGACGGACCGGCCCAGGCCCTGGCGAACGCGATCTTCCAGGTCGAGTACATCGAGCGGGTCGTCGAGTCGGACCCGGCGGCGATGCCGACGAGCTCCGGACCCTCCGCGACCTGCTGCGACGCGACCTCGGCGACGTCCGCGGCTTCATCAACCAGCTCCGGCCGCCGCTGCTCGACGAGCTGGGCCTCGACGGGGCGCATCGGCGAGGCCGTCGGACCATCTCCGGACGCTGACGGACCTGACGATCACCACGAGCCTGACCGCCCCGGCCGGACGACCTCGACGACCGCCAGCGGACGGTCGTGCTGCGGATCGCCCAGGAGGCCCTGCAGAATGTCCGCAAGCACGCCGGTGCGTCGACGGTCGTCGTCGCGACCGACGCGGCTGGACGATGACTGGATCCTCGAGATCCGCGACGATGGTCGCGGATTCGATGTCGGGGCGGTGGCGGCGCGTGGTCGTCGGAACTTCGGGTTGCAATTCATGCGCGAACGAGCGGAGCTGATCGGTGCCCGCTTCGACGTACGATCGCGACCGGATGGCGGTACCGTGGTCCGGCTGGCGATCCCGACGGGCGACCGGACGGGAGCGAAGGAGAACGGATGAGCGCGATGGAATACGGCGGAGCCGGAACGTCGGCGGGGTGGTCCCGATCGACGGAATCCAGGCGAGATGACCCGGATCCTGATCGTCGACGATCACGCCCTGTTCCGGGTGGGCGTCGCCGGGATCCTCGCGCGCGAACCGGACCTCGAGGTCGTCGGCGAGGCGGACGACGCCCGCAGCGCCATCGATCGGGCGCTCGAGACGTCGCCGGACATCATCCTGATGGACCTGTCGCTGCCGTCGCCCGGCGGCATCGAGACGACCCAGCGGATCAAGCGCGAGCTGCCCTCGACCGGGATCATCGTCCTGGCCGTCAACGAGGACGAGGACGCCCTGTTCGACGCGATCAAGGCCGGCGCCGCCGCCTTCATCCTCAAGGACGTCGGCCCGGACGACCTCGTCACGATCATCCGCCGCGTCGCCGTCGGCGAGTACCTCATCAACGACAAGGTCTTCGCCAAGCCGGCCGTCGCGTCGCGCGTCCTCAAGGAGTTCCGCGAGCTGGCCGTCTACGGCCAGGAGGCCGCCCCGATCTTCGCGCCGCTGTCGCCGCGCGAGGTCGAGATCCTCGACAACATCGCCCAGGGCATGACCAACAAGCAGGTCGCCTACGCGCTGTCGATCAGCGAGCAGACGGTCAAGAACCACATGAGCTCGATCCTGCGCAAGCTGTCCGTCAACGACCGGACCCAGGCCGTGGTGTACGCGATGCGCCAGGGCTGGATCCGGATGCCGGAGGACTGATGTCCGACGAGACGCCGCCGCGCCCGCCGACCACGCCTCGGGGAGCTCTGCCAGCCGGCTGCGCGGACGACCTGCTCACGCTCGACGCCGAGCTGGTCGAGGTCGACCTGCTCATCACCCAGGCGAAGACCGAGGCGGCGCGGCACGAGACGCGGCGCAGCGCCGCCGCGGAGAAGCTCGCCGCACTCCCGGTCCGATGGCGACGCGAAGGAGCGGCTCGATCAGACGACGCAGCCTCGTCACGCTGACCAGCGGGCCGCGCTCATGGAGTCCCAGGTCGACGTCCTCGAGGGCAAGCGCCGGGCGCTGGCGCGCTACCGCGACGCGCGTCGCCGCCTACATCGGCGTGCTCAGCGGCGTCGACCCCGATTCGCGCGACGCGGCGGGTCGGGCGGCGAGCTCGCCGCGGCGCGACGTCGATCGCCGACGCGCCGATGCCGGCCGCGGTCTCGCGCCTCGTCCTGGGCGCCCAGGAGGACCTCCGCCGCGAGATCGCCCGGGCGATGCACGACGGGCCGGCCCAGAGCCTCACCAACATCGTGCTCCAGGCCCAGATCGTCGAGCGGCTGGTCGCCCGCGACCCGGCGTCGCGCCCGGGCGAGGTCCGCCAGCTCGTCGCGATGGTCCAGCAGACCCTCGACGCGACGAAGTCGTTCATCTTCGACGTCCGGCCGATGGTGCTCGACGACCTCGGGCTCGTCCCGACCCTGCGCCGCGCGACCCGCGAGCGTGGCCGGCGTGCCGGTGTCCCGGTCGAGTTCGAGTCGCTCGGGCAGGACCGGCGCCTGCCGATGGACCTCGAGAGCGGCCTGTTCCGGATCCTCGACGAGGCGCTCGCCGCGTACCTCGGCGCCGGGCCGGACCGGGTCTCGCTGCGGCTCGACTGGGGCGACCAGCTCGAGGCGCGCGTCGGCGGCGACGCGGGCCGTCGCGGAGCAGCCCGCGGACGTCAGGCGTCGAGATCGCCGACCGCCGAGGCCGGCAAGGACCTGCCGCCGGCGCTCGCCGCGATGATCGAGGACCGCCGCGCCGACGAGCGCGACGCGGTCGAGGCCGCGGTGCGCGACTGCGATCGTCGTCCTGCCCGCCGTCGACCTGGCGCGAGATCCAGGGCCGGGCCGCGTCCATCGGCGTCACCGCCGAGCTCCTCGGCGAGGGCGAGCGAGCTGCGGCTCGTCGCCGAGGTCCCCGCCGCTCGAGACGCCGGCCGAGGCCTGACCGCGACGGTGCGACCGACCGCCGGAGCCAGCGCCGGCCAGGGCCTCGTCGAGTACGGGCTGATCCTCGCGCTGACGGCCGGCCTCACCGCTGCTCTGGCTCATCGTGTTCGGTGGCGCGATCTCGCCGACGCCCTCGACCGTCATCGGCGAGGCCATCGACGCAGGCGACCGGCGGCTGACGCAACGGCAGTACCGGTGCAGCCGAGCATCGCGCCCGTACCATCGTACTCACTGGTGGAGCGCGCAGGCGCTCCCTATATTGACGCAGCCCTCATCCGAGGGCGAGTACTCATCCAGGAGGCATCCACGAATGGCGCTGTATCAACAAGTTCCTCGCCACGCTTCGCCGCGACGAGGACGGCCAGGGTCTCGCCGAGTACGCGCTGATCCTCGCCCTCATCGCGATCGTCGCGATCATCGCCCTCATCTTCCTGGGCGGCCAGGTCAGCGGCATCCTGAGCACCGTCGGCGCGTCGGTCTAGGACTCACCGTCATCCCGCAAGGGTTCTCGAGACCGCCGGAGCGATCCGGCGGTTCGTCGATTCTCGGCGGTCACCGGATAGGACTTCCTGCCTGCTTGACACTGGTTCGAGCGGCCCGTACGTTTCCCGCGCCTCCGGCCCGCCGGGGAGCTTCTGAAGAAAGGAGGACCTCGAATCAATGTCAGATTCTCAACGCTCTCATCGCTTCCTTCCGCAAGGATGAAGACGGCCAGGGTCTCGCCGAGTACGCGCTGATCCTCGCCCTCATCGCGATCGTCGCGATCATCGCCCTCATCTTCCTGGGCGGCCAGGTCAGCGGCATCCTGAGCACCGTCGGCACGTCCGTCTAGGACTCACCGTCATCCCGCAAGGGTTCTCGAACCGCCGGAGCGATCCGGCGGTTCGTCGATTCTCCTGCACGCACCGGTTTCGGACCGGGAGCGCTTGACACGTCGGGGCATGACACGTACCGATGGCCGCCGCCTCCGTGCCCCCGCTGGAGAGCTTCGACGAAAGGAGGTATCCACCAACGATGTCAGTCCTCAATGCTCTTATCGCGTCCATCCGCAGCGACGAGGAAGGCCAGGGTCTCGCCGAGTACGCGCTGATCCTCGCCCTCATCGCGATCGTCGCGATCATCGCCCTGATCTTCCTGGGCGGCCAGGTCAGCAGCATCCTCAGCAACGTCGGCACCTCGGTCTAGCACCGAGCGCACCCACGCACCACAAGACCGCCGGCGCCGGTAGCGGCCCGGCGGTCTCGTGTCGTGGATGCCTGGTGCGTCGCCCCGCCAATCGGGCTATTGACACCCGCCCTCCTGTCGCCTAGTGTCAGCGCATCGTCGCGGCAGTCGTATGACCTGGGCCAGTGACGTGAGAAAGGAGGTGAACCGCCAGTGACGATCCATCCGCGAATCACCGCACTCATCGATCGGCTCCGTCATCAGGAGCAGGGCCAGGGTCTGGCCGAATACGCCCTCATCCTCGCCCTCATCGCCATCGTCGCGATCGTCGCCCTCATCTTCCTGGGGACCCAGGTCAGCGACAAGCTCAGCGTCATCGGCAGCACGCTGAACTCCGTCCAGAACTAGCCGCTCCGGAGCTCGCTCCGGCGATCTGACACGGCCCGTCGGACAATCCGTCCGGCGGGCCGTTTCCGTCCCATCCGGCACCCCGCCTGTCGGCTGGTTGATACCGGCCCGTCCGAACCTTGCACGCAACCTTGCGCCATGCATGATTTCCTGCCGTTTCCTACCAGATGGTCCTAGCCCTTTGGTATAGTCGCGCGCGCATTTGGGCGGTGCTACAGTGGTGCCACCTGTCACACGAACCCTCGGGGAGAGACAACTTGAAGCGCTCAAATCGACTGGTCCTGCTCGTCGGGGTCTTCCTCGCGATCGTCGCGTTCGTCGGCATCATCCTGCTGATGCAGCCAGGACGACCGGCGACGGCCGGCAGGCAGTCCCCACCGAGCTCCCGACCGTCATCGCGACGGCCGACATCCCGCTCGGGACCGAGATCCGCGCCGACCAGGTCACGGTCCAGGTCGATGCCGATCGCACGGCCGCGACGCCGATGCGTTCGGCGACGTCTCGCAGGTCGTCGGCAAGATCGCCCGCCAGCCGGTCGCCGCCGGCGCGGCAGATCACGGCGCGGACCCTGTCCGGCGGCGCCGCAGGGCGTCCGTCCTCGACATCACGTGCCCGCCGGCGCAAGCGCTGCATGGCGGTCCAGGTGGACCAGGTCACCGGCGTCGGCACGGTCATCAAGACCGGCGACTACGTGGACATGGTCGTCGGCTTCCAGGCCGACAAGTTCCCGGTCATCACGGTCAACCCGGCGGACGACTCGTTCACGGTCGTGTCGCGGCCTCAACAGCACGAGCGTCAAGCTGCTGCTCCAGGGCATGCAGGTCCTCGGGCACGCTGCTGCCGCCCGCCGCCGCAGCAGGCCGAGGGCGCCGGCGCCGAGCGAGCGGCCCGGCACCGCGCTGACCGGCCAGCAGCAGATCGTCATCCTGGCGGTCGACGCCCAGCAGGCCGAGGTCATCAAGTTCGCCCAGCTGGATGGCTCCATCTCGCTGGTCCTGCGCTCGCCGGAGGACTTCATCGATCCGGCCACCGGCCTGCCGTATCCGAACGGGCCCGTCCCGGACGCGACGACCGGCATCATCCTCAAGACCCTCGTCGACACCTACGGCGTCCTTCCGCCGGAGCTCGTCGAGACCGTCCTGCCCGCGCAGGCAGGCTAGACCCGAAGAGCGCCGGTCCGGCACTCCCCGACCGGACTCGCCACCACCCGGGCGCGACGGGCGCGATGGACCAGCAGGTCCCGCGCCCGTCGGCGTCAGGGGCCCCAGTCGCCAACGCACCGACCCATCCACGACCACGACCAATCAAGGAACGAGAGCCAGACCACCTGATGGCCGACAAGATCCGCGTCCTCATCGTCGACGACATCCCGGAGACCCGCGATCACCTCACGAAGCTGCTCGGCTTCGAGAGCGACATCGACGTGGTCGGCGCCGCGGCGTCCGGCGGCGAGGCCCTCGAGCCTGGCGACGCTCGCTGACCCCGGACGTCGTCCTGATGGACATCAACATGCCGGACATGGACGGCATCGCCGCGACGGAGCTGCTCGCCCGAGCCGTCCCGACCGCCGCGGTCGTCATGATGTCGGTCCAGGGCGAGGCGGACTACCTCCGCCGCTCGATGCTCGCCGGGGCCCGCGAGTTCCTCGTCAAGCCGTTCAGCAGCGACGAGCTCACCGCCTCGATCCGCCAGGTCTACACCCGCGAGCGCGACAAGCAGAGCCGGATCGCGATCGCCGCGCCGGCCCAGGCCGGCTCCGGCGGTGGGGCCGCGGACGCCGCCGGGACCGGTGGCGAGCCCGGGCAGGTCGTCGCGGTCTTCAGCCCCAAGGGCGGCGTCGGCCGCACGACCGTCGCGGTCAACATGGCCGTCGCGGCGGCGACCGAGCTCGGCAAGAAGGTCGTCCTCGTCGACGGCTCGTTCCAGTTCGGCGACGTCGGCGTCCTGCTCAACCTGAACCCGAAGAACAAGTCGATCGCGGACCTCGTGCCCGAGCTCGAGCAGGCCGGCGACGAAGTCGAGTCGATCGACACGTTCGTGATCAACCACTCGGCCGGCATCCGCGTCCTGCTCGCCCCGCCGTCGCCCGGAGATGGCCGAGCTCATCACGCCGTCCGGCATCAAGCGCGTCATCGAGGCGCTGCGCAAGACCCACGACCTCGTCGTCGTCGACTGCACGGCGTGCTTCAACGACACGACCCTCGCGATCCTCGACTCGGCCGACGTCATCCTGACGATGCTCAGCCTCGAGATCACGAGCATCAAGAACATGCGCCTCTTCCTGGAGGTCGCAGAACAGCTCGGGTACGAGGACGGCAAGGTCCGGCTCGTCCTCAACCGCGCCGACTCGGCGCTCGGCATCCGCGTCGCGGACGTCGAGCACTCGATCGGCCGGAAGGTCGACGACACGATCGTGAGCGACGGGCGGAGCGTGGTCTACGCGCTCAATCGCGGCGTACCGTTCTTCCTCAGCAATCGGGAGGCGCAGGTCTCCCAGGACATCCTCCGACTCGCCAAGTCGGTCGCCGGCGAGCGATCGCCGGTCGCCGCGGCCAGCGAGGATCGAAAGGCAGCCAAAGAGAAGAAGTCGTTGTTCGCATGGCGCTGAACATGCCGACGCACGCGTACAGTCGACCCATGGGGCGAAAGGGGAATTAGGCGATGTCCCTGTTGAAGCGGATCGAGAGTGCTCGACCGGGCGCAGCCGGCGACGCGCCGGCGGCTGGCGGAGCCCCTGGCTCCAACGTGCCGGCACCGGCCGGCGGACCGCCGACCGCCCCGTCGGCGATGCCGGCGGCGCCGCGGCTGCAATCGCAGGCGCCGGTGCGGGAGTCGTTCCGGGACGTCAAGTTCCGGATCCAGAACCGGGTCATCCAGGACCTGGACCCGAAGCTCGACCTGTCCAACCAGGTCGAGGTCCGGCGCCAGATCGAGGAGATCTTCGGCAAGGTCATCGACGAGGAAGGCCTCGCCCTGACCCGCGCCGAGCGCGTCCGGATGCTCGAGCAGATCACCGACGAGATCATCGGTCTCGGCCCGCTCGAGCCGCTCCTGCGCGACGAGTCCATCACCGAGGTCATGGTCAACGGCCCGCGCCAGGTCTACATCGAGCGCTCGGGCAAGCTCGAGCTGACCAACGTCGTCTTCCAGAACGACGACCACGTCATGCGCATCATCGACCGGATCATCGCCCCGATCGGTCGCCGCGTCGACGAGTCGTCGCCGATGGTCGACGCCCGCCTGACCGACGGCTCCCGCGTCAACGCCATCATCCCGCCGCTGTCGCTGGTCGGGCCGGTCATCACGATCCGGAAGTTCTCCGCCTCGCCGTTCACGATCGACGACCTCATCCGGTTCGGCACCGCCACCGCAGACATGTTCGACTTCCTTCGCGCGTGCGTCGAGGCTCGCCTCAACATCTTCGTCTCCGGCGGCACCGGCTCCGGCAAGACCACGACCCTCAACGTCCTCTCCTCGTTCATCCCGAACGACGAGCGGATCGTGACGATCGAGGACGCCGCCGAGCTCCAGCTCCGCCAGGAGCACGTCGTCACGCTCGAGTCGCGCCCGCCGAACATCGAAGGCAAGGGCGCGATCCCGATCCGCGAGCTCGTCCGCAACGCGCTGCGGATGCGGCCCGATCGCATCATCGTCGGCGAGTGCCGCTCCGGTGAGGCGCTCGACATGCTCCAGGCCATGAACACGGGCCACGACGGCTCGATGTCGACCGGCCACGCCAACAGCCCGCGCGACATGCTGTCGCGGCTCGAGACGATGGTCCTCATGGCCGGCGTCGACCTGCCGCTCCGGGCCATCCGCGAGCAGATCGCCTCGGCGGTGGACCTGATCGTCCAGCAGAGCCGCCTCAAGGACGGCACCCGGCGGATCGTCAACATCACCGAGGTCCAGGGCATGGAAGGCGACGTCATCGTCATGCAGGACGTGTTCGTCTTCGAGCAGACGGGCGTCGTCGAGGGCAAGATCCAGGGCCGGCTCAAGCCGACCGGGATCCGGCCGAAGTTCGTCGAGAAGTTCGAGGTCATGGGGATCAACCTGCCCCCGGGTCTCTTCGGCTTCACCTACTAAGTCGAAGGGAGCAGACCGACCGTGGATCCCGTCACCCTCGGCGTCGCGGCCGTCGCGGCCGTCGCCATCCTGCTGATCGCGGTCGGCATCGCGAGCTCCGGAAGTTCCGGCATCTCCGACCGCCTCGAGCGCTATGCCTCCGGCCGAGCAGAGGGTGGCAAGGCCGCGTCGACCGGGCAGGGCCCGATCAGCGATCTCATCGCCCAGAGCCAGGCCCTCGCGAGCCTCAACAGGGTCGTCGAGAAGCGCGACTTCGGCGCGAACCTGGCGCGCGAGATCGCGCGCGCCGACCTCAAGCTCAAGCCGTCCGAGTTCCTGTTCATCTGGGCCGGCTCGATCGTCGGCGTGCCGGTGGCCATGTTCATCCTGCAGCTTCTTCATCCCGGCGCTCGGAACGCCGATCGCCCTGCTCATCGGTGCACTCGTCGGATTCTTCCTTCCGCGGTTCTGGCTCAACCGCCGCAAGAACGGCCGGCTCAACGCCTTCAACAAGTCGTTGCCGGACACGATCACCCTCATCGCCAACGCGCTGCGCGCCGGTTCGTCGTTCCTGCAGGCCATCGAGCTCGTCGTGCGCGAGTCGCGGCCGCCGATCTCGACCGAGTTCGGTCGGGTCATCCGCGAGGTCAACCTGGGCCTGCCGTTCGACCAGGCGCTCGAGAACATGGTCCGGCGCGTCCGGTCCGACGACCTCGAGCTGATGGCGACCGCCATCTCGATCCAGCACCAGGTCGGTGGCAACCTCGCCGAGATCCTCGACTCGATCGCCTACACGATCCGCGAGCGGGTCCGCATCAAGGGCGAGATCCGCACCCTGACCGCGCAGCAGCGCCTGTCGGGCTACGTCGTCGGCTTCCTGCCGATCGGCCTGGCCGGGTTCCTGTTCATCGCGGCTCCGCAGTTCATGGAGCCGATGTTCGATCCGGCCGTCTCGATCCTCGGCCTTCCGGCCGGGGTCATCATCCTCATCATCGGCGGGATCATGATGTTCATCGGCTTCATGCTCATCCGCAAGATCGTGGACATCGAGGTCTAGTGATGGATCCTGTCGCCATCGCTGTCGCCGCGCTCGCGGCCGGAGCGATCCTCCTCATCGTCATGGGCCTCGCCGGCAGCTCGCCGGTCGACCCGGTCCAGGCACGCCTGACCCAGCTCGGGCACCATGCAGGCCAAGAACCTCGAGGAGCTGGAGCTCCAGCAGCCGTTCATCGAGCGGACCCTGCGCCCGCTGGCTGTCGCGCCTGTCGGGCCGGATGTCCAGGGTCGCCATCGTCATCGTTCACGGAGCGGACCGAGAAGCGGCTCGCGCTGGCCGGCAATCCCGGTGACCTGCGCGTGGCCGACTGGCTCGGCATCAAGGCCATCGGCGCGATCGTCGGGGCCATCATCTTCTTCTTCCTGTTCGCCATCGTCGGCGTGCTCGGCTTCCCGTTCTTCATCGGGGCGCTGCTGGGGCTCGTCGGCGCGCTGTTCGGGTACACCATCCCGGAGTTCTGGCTGGGCGGGCGCGTCAAGAAGCGCCAGAAGGCCATCCTGATGCTGATCCCGGACGCGCTCGACCTGCTGACGATCTCCGTGCGAGCCGGCCTCGGGTTCGACGCCGCGCTGGGCAAGGTCGTCGAGAAGCTCAAGGGCCCGCTCTCGGACGAGTTCCGACGGGCGCTCGCCGAGATCCGGGTCGGCAAGGCGCGTCGTGACGCGCTGCGCGACATCGTCGCGCGCACCGAGGTCGTGCCGCTGACCAACTTCATCGGCGCGATCATCCAGGCCGAGCAGCTCGGCGTTTCGATCTCGAAGGTGCTCCAGGTCCAGTCCGAGCAGCTCCGCATCGAGCGGCGCCAGCGGGCCGAGGAGCAGGCCGCCAAGGCGCCGATCAAGATGCTGTTCCCGCTCGTCGGGTGCATCTTCCCGTCGCTGTTCGTCGTCATCCTCGGGCCGGCGATGATCCTGATCGTCAAGAACTTCACGGTCTGAGCGGTCCCGGGGCGACCCTCGTCGCCCGCAACCTGTCGCGGTCCACGACCCTCGCCTCCGAGCTCGAGGTGGCCGGGTCGCTGTGGGCCAAGTTCATGGGTCTCATGGGCCGGTCCTCGCTCGAAGCGGAGACCGGCCTCTGGCTGCCCGACTCGAACGGGATCCACATGATGTTCATGCGGTTCCCGATCGATGCCGTGTTCCTTGGAAAGCCCGTGGCGGCTGCGGGGAGCGGCGCGGCGGGGAGCGGCGCGGCGGGGAGCGGCGCGGCGGAGCGGGCCAGCGCGGCCGGGCGTGCCAGCGGGGCCCCCGGTACCCCGGCGAACAGCGGCCAGGTGCGACCCGTGGTGTCCGTCCATCCCGCCCTGAGAACGTGGACCGGGCTCGTGCCGTTCATTCGAGGAGCACACGGGGTGCTGGAACTCCCCGTGGGCACGATCGCGGCGACCGGAACCGTGCCTGGTGACCTGATCGAGCTCGGCTAACGCCCTTCCCCGCCAGCAGCGAGACAGAGGGACGGAGCCTCACCTCCAGACCACCGGCCCAAACGCCGATCCCTGACATGCAGTACCCGGGTGACTGTTATCCAAGACGACGGCCGCTCGATGCGCTGATTCGAGCCGAATCCTTGGCTAACTGTGCGTCCCGTGCGTGGATGCCAAGAATCCGACGAACTCGGGGTCATTCCGGTCACCTGGCTCGGATTAGCAGTCACCCGGAGCATGTATGCCAAGAATCGGGGCCGCTGGGGTGGGGCAGGCTTCGGGCCGGGCGGCCGAGGGCTGGTCGTTGGAGCGCGGCGCAGGACGCGGGGAGTACCGACGCGCGGGCGGCCAGCGGGTGGCGCCGGGAGGGCCCCGGCAGAGCGAGCGTCGGCGCAGCGCCGCAGCGAGCGTTAGCCGGGGGCCTCGCGGCGACAGGACCCGCGAACCGGCACGCCTCCCGGCGACACGACCCGCGAACCGGCACGCCCCCCACATAACTCCGCGATAAGCGTCCGACGCCATCCTGTGCGTCATGGATGACCGACGGGTCGGCCGACACCCGCGAACGCCCCCCTAGCGTGATCGACCTCGTCCGCGCCGCGGCGGGCCGCGCCCTCGATGCCGCCCTGCCGGCGAACTGCGTCGGCTGTCGGGCCGAGGGTCCGCCGCTGTGCGAGCGCTGCGCGGGACGGCTCGATGCGCGGCTCGATGCCCCGGCCGGGGTGCCGATCGGGCTGCCGGGCGATCTGCCCGCACCGCTCCTCCAGCTCGACTGGTGTGCCCCCTTCCAGGCCACGGTCCGCGACGCCCTCCACGCCATCAAGTACGGCGCCGAGCAACGCCTTGCCGAGCCCCTCGGGCGGGCCATCGCCCGGCGCTGGTCACGGGTCGGGGTCGGGGCCGACCTCGTCACCCACGTCCCGGTCCATGCCGACCGGGCCCGCCAACGGGGCTACGACCAGGCCGAGCTGATCGCCCGGTCCGCGGCTCGCCACCTCGGCCTGCCCTTCGCCCCGCTCCTCGCCCGCCGGCGCGCGACGGTCGCGCAATTCGACCTCGACCGGCGCGACCGCGCCGCCAACGTCGAGGGCGCGTTCGCCGTCATCGGCAGCACGGATCCGCGTGGCCGCTGGATCCTCCTCATCGATGACGTGGTCACGACCGGAGCCACCCTCGCGGCGTGCGCGACGGCGCTGGAGGCGGCCGGTGCCCTCGCCATATCGGCCATCACCGTGGCCCGTGAGCGATGATCCGGTCACCCACGGCTATACTCGGTGTCCGACGCTCCAGCCCCAAAGGTGAACCATGCGAACCATCGTCAAGGGCAAGAATGTCGAGGTCCCCGAGCGGGTCCGCGACTACGCCGAGCGCAAGCTCCAGCGGCTCGAGCGGCTGCTGGACGACCGGACGGACGCCACTGTCGAGTTCTCCAACGAGATGCACAAGAGCGCCTCGGACGCGCACACCGCCGAGGTCACGCTCGTCATCGACGGCCGGACGCTGCGCAGTCACGCGGTCGGCATCAGCTACCAGGCGGCGCTCGACGAGGTCGTCGACAAGGTCGAGCGCCAGGCGGTCGACTACAAGTCGAAGCCACGTCTCCGCCACCGGCCCGTGGAAGAGAAGCGCATCCTCCGATCGATCGCCGACGGGACTGCCGAGCCCGGCCACGAACGGCGGATCGTGAAGACGAAGCGCTTCGCCATCGAGCCGATGTTCGAGGAAGACGCCATCGCGGCCATGGACGACCTGGGCCACCAGTTCTTCGTCTTCGTCAACGCTGAGACCGAGCGGATCGCGATCCTGTACACGCGCCGCGACGGGGACCTCGGCCTGATCGAGCCGGTGATCGGTGGCGAGTACACCCCCGGCTACGGCCGCGCCAACGGCCGGGGCAACGTGCGGGCGGGCGGCAAGCAGCGCTAGCGGCGTGGACGGGCCCCGTCGCCGGATCGGCTCAGTCCGCGCCGCGTCGCCGGGCCAACGGGCCGCGTCACCGGACCGGCTCAGTCCACGCCGCGCCGATATTCGCCCGCCTCGCGCGTCACGAGCCCCTCGTCGACCATCCCTCGCCGGATGGTCGCCACGTCCGGGTGGAACAGCGCGAGTCGCTGGTTGACCTCCTTCTCCGGGTACGCCCGATCCTCGGTGAAGACCTGGTCCCGCAGGTACCGATAGACCACCGCTCGACGTCGCTCGCGCGCCGGGATCGTGACCAGCCGGCCGTCTCGGATGAAGGACCGGATGACCTTGGCGGCGAACGCCTCGTCGGTGGTGGAGTCCTCGCCCATCGGCTCGCATCGTACGATGCCCGCGATGCTGCCCGACGGTCGACGGATCGGTGCCCACATGCCCCTCGCCAGCGGCATGGTCAAGGCCGTCGAACGCGCCGCGGCCATCGGCGCGAGCACGATGCAGATCTTCACGGACAACCCGAGCGCCTGGAAACGCCGCGCCGAGCCACCGGCCGAACTGGCGGCCTTCCGGGCGCGCCTGACGGAGCTCGGGATCGGGCCCGTCTCGATCCACGCCCCGTACCTCGTGAACCTGGCAGGCCCTGGCGGGACCTCGTTCGAGCGGTCGGTGGAGCTGCTCGCCGCCGAGTTGCGTGGCGCGTCGGCATTCGGCGCACGGTTCGTCAACGTCCACGTTGGCTCGCACCTCGGCCATGGGGTCACGGCCGGAATCGAACGCTTGACGGATGGTGTCCGCGACGTTTTCGCTCGCGCGGCCGCGTCAGGCGACGACGGCGCGATGCTCGTGCTGGAGAACTCGGTCGGGAGCGGCGGTGGCCTCGGCGTGACCGTCGATGAGCTCGGCCGGATCGCCGACGCCCTCCGTGATGCGGGGGTCCCCGACCAGCGGCTCGGCTTCTGTCTGGACACCGCCCATGCCTGGGGAGCCGGTCTCGACATGGGGACGCCGGCCGCGATCGACGACCTCCTGGCCGAGTTCGACGAGCGGATCGACCTATCACGGCTGGTCATGGTCCACCTGAACGACTCGCGCTCCGAGCGCGGCTCGCGGACGGATCGGCACGAGCACCTGGGTGCCGGCAGGATCGGGCCGGCCGGCCTCGCCCACATACTCCGTCACCCGGGTCTGGCGCACGCGGCGTACGTGCTCGAGACACCGGGGATGGATCAGGGCTACGACGCCCTGAACCTCGAGCGCGCGCGGGCCCTCGCGGCGGGCACGCCGCTGGAGGCCCTCCCCCCGGGTGCCTTCGATCTGGGCGGCAGCGCGCGGGCGCGGACGGCCCCTGCATGACCGAATCGAACGTGCGGGAGCGCGGCTCGACGGCCGCGCTCGAATGGCTCGTGCTCCCGGGACTCCTGCTGCTCGCGGCGCTGACCCGACTGCCGGCGCTCGCGACGCGTGGGACCTGGGATGCCGACCAGGGCCACGACATGCTCGTGCTGCGCGCGCTGGTCCGCGATGGGGTGGTCCCGTTGCTCGGTCCACCCACGTCGATCGGCGACGTCCACCACGGCGCCTGGTACTACTACCTGCTGAGTCCGGCCGCTGTACTGACGGGCGGCGACTCGCCGCAGGCCGTCGTGGCGCTCATCGCGCTCGCTGGCATCGCGGCCGTGGGCGTCGTGTGGTGGCTGGCCCGCTCGGTCGGCGGGCCGCTCGCCGGCCTGGTCACCGGGCTCCTGATGGCCGTCTCGACCGCCGCCATCGATGAGTCGACGTTCATCTGGAACCCGAACCTCATCGCGCTATCGAGTGCCGTCGCGCTGGCCGGCGCGTGGCGGGCATGGTCGGGCGGTGAGCCGCGCTGGTGGCTCGTGGCAGCGGTCGGGACCGCCGTGACGATGCAGTGCCACGTGCTGGGCGTCGCGCTCCTGCCGATCGTCGGGGTTCCGTTCCTGCTCGATTCGCGACGTCGGTCGCCGGGACGGGTGCCGCTCGGAATCGCGGCGATCTTCCTCCTCGCGTACCTGCCACTCATCGTGAACGAGGCGACCACCGGCTTCTCGGAGACGCGCGCCGCGATCGACTACCTGACCGGCGGCGGGAACCCGGCCGAGACAGCCATCCCGGTCCGTTTCGTGATCGTCGGCCTGCGCGTGGTCAGCTGGCCACTCACCGGCCTGCTCACGGACGGCTTCCTGCCCGGAGTTCTCGCGACGATCGGGGTCGTGGCCATCGTCGTGTGGCTGGGACGAGGACACGGGCCGGAGCGCGTCGTGGCCCGGTGGTTCGGCCTGGGCCTGCTGTGGTCGGTGGCGTTCCTGGCCGTCGCGGCGCCCAGCCTTGCGAGTGTCGTCCCGGGGCTGCCAAACGACCACTACCACGCCTTCGCCGACCCGATGGTCTTCGTCCTCGTGGGGCTCGGGGTGGGGGCGCTCGCGCGGCTGGCCACGGGGAGTGGCCGAAACCGGACGTTCGCGACCGTCGGGGTAGTCGTGGCCAGCACCATGGTCATCGCGCTCGTGGCCTGGAACCTCACCCGGCTGCCACCGGCGATCAACCCGGACGGCGGCTATCCGGGAGCCGAGGCCGCCGGGCAGCGGGTGGGGGCGGCCCTCGACGCCGCCGGTGTGCCGCCCGAGGCCGTCGTCTGGTTGCGTTCCCTGCCCCCGTTCAAGTCGACCGAGGCGATCGCCTACCCACTGATCCGTGCCGGTCGCCCGGTCGTGGCCGAGACCCCGGACGGGCTCGCGCCCGGCAGCGCCACAGGGGTCACTGGCCCCGATGCCGCCCTGGTCCTGCTGTGTGATGACCTGTTCAGCGCCGCGAACGGGGCCGCCTGCGGTGGGCCGGCCGAGGCGACCGTCGTGCCCGACACGTCCGGCGGAGCCGGCGCGGGCGCCGGAGCCAGGCCCCTCCTGGACCGCTTCGAGGCGTCACCGGGTCGGTTCATCTCGGTCTACGGTCCCGCGGCGCCCTGATCGCTCCGGGGAATCGCGAACGCCGGCGCCCCAGACGCCGGCGTTCGCAGGTCCCCGAGACCCGGACGGTGGAGGGCTGTCCGGATCGTGCCCTGGAGGATGCTCAGTAGCGGCCAGGCTCCCGGCCGCTGCCGCGGCTGACGGAGCGAACCGTGCTGATCGCGGTGGATGGGCCCGTTCCCGTCGAGGTGCCGACGCCGTTGACGCGGCTGATGGCGAGTTGTCGCCCACTGCCACCGATGGGCGCACCCATCGACCGCTCGTTGCCTCGGTCGTTCGAACCGGAGCCGGTCGAGCCCTGCGGAAAGGCCCGGCCGTAGCGTCGCATCCGCACCGCGAGGTAGTACTCCATGATCTGACGGACCTGCGGCTCCGAGAGGAGATCGTCGGCCCGCAGCGCGTACTCGACGCGGGCGGTGGGGTTGGTGGATCCCGAGGCGACCAGGCCAAGGTATTGGGGGGTGTCAGCGTCGTCGCGCAGCTCGCGCAGACCGCGGGCCAGTTTCGTGGCCGTGCCGAGCGAGGGCATCCGATCGCCGCGAATCAGCCGCGAGATCGTCGAGTGATCGACCCCCGACTGCTGGGCGAGTTGCCGTTGCGACATCTTCTTGGCTTTGAGCTGGGCTCGAAGCCATTCGTTGAACGCTCGGCCGTTCGTGGTTGTCATGCTGCCTGGGCGCTCCTGGGGGCGATCCGCGTGCGGCTGAGTCCCGCTCGGTCGGTGCCTCGCTGCCACGATGATGCGGACGTCGGCAACGAGCCTGTATCCCCCGTTGGTACCGGTCCGTCCCGCCGACGCCGTGAGCGAAGGAGGCTGGAGGAGTGCAGTGGCTGGCACTGCGAAGGGGTCGCCTGCCGACGGTTCCCCATTACGAAGGTACGTCCGTCCGCTCGACGTGGATGCGGCATGTGCACGGTACGTACCGTTGCGGCTGCGTGACGGTCCTCCTTGCCACGCGCCCGAGACAAACCGTATCAGACGAGCGTCGAGGCCGCCTTGGGATCGCCGTTCCCGACCTCGGGGATGGGCGCCGCGCCATGCGGTTTCTTGGACAGCGTGTACGCGATGGTCCCGAAGACGATGATCGAGAAGACGCTGATCACTCGGTCGAGCAGGGCGATGGCAGTCGCCTCCGGCAGCGGCACCCCATACGCGGCCGTGAGGACGCCGACGACTCCAAGCTCAACGATCCCGAGGCCGGCCGGACTGAGCGGCACGGCCGTCAGCAGCGAGCCGATCAGGGCCACGAACACCGCGCCCGAGAGGCCGAGCTGGACGTCCGCAAAGCCGAGCGCCTGGACCACGAGGAAGAGGCGCAGGGCCTCGGTCATCCAGATGAGGCCGGTCAGGCCCGCGAGGACCGGAAGCTGGCGAGCGCGCAGCGCCCCGAAGACGCCGGCCTCGAATCGATCGTACAGGTCGAGGACGACGTGCGGCAGCGGCAGGGCGACGATGATCCGCCGGCCGAAGTTGCGCAACGTGAAGAGCGCCAGTGCGAGCAGGCCGATGACGACCAGGCCGATGCCGAACACCAGCTGGATCGGCTCGGGCAGCCCGCTGCGGAAGCTCCAGTAGCCGGCCGCGAGACCGAGCAGGGCGATCGCGAACAGGTCGAGGACGCGCTCGATGAAGATCGTCCCGAGCACGCCCGACAGCGACGCCTTGAAGTTGATCTTGACGAGGTACGCCCGATACACATCGCCGAGCTTCGCCGGGACGATGCAGTTGACCAGCCAGGACAGGAACAGGATCTCCGTGGCGTCCTTCGTGCCGACCTGCACGCCCGCGCCGCGGAGCAGCAGGGACCAGCGCTTGCCGCGCAACGGGAAACCGGCGTAGAACACGATGAAGGCGAGGAGGATGAGCGCTGGGTTCGCGCCGAGCACGAGACCCGGCACCCGCTGGAGCTGCGAGCCGTTGATCGCCACGAAGATGGCGATGACGACGATCGGGACGGCGATCGAGATGATGGTCCGCGGCTGGCGCAATCGAGCGGCCACCGACATCCCTTCCGGGTCGGGCTCGCGCTCGATCGGAGCGGTCGGCAGCGGTGCGCCGGGCACGCCGGGGACGGCGTGGCGCGGGTCGAGTGCGGGGGTGGCCTCCATCGATGCGGACGCTACGGCGTCGGGGGTCCCTTCAGCCATCGGCCGATGGTCCTGCCGCCCAGGCTCGACCGGTCCCGGCCCGCTCATTCGGAAGCTTCCGGACGGACGCGTTCGTTGCCCTTCAAGCGCTGGATACCCTTCGCGATCGGGGTCCACAGCCGGACGACATAGCTCGCCCGGCCGGCCACGATCTCCACCGCGGGCAGGGCCGCGAGCAGCCCGGCCGGGGTCCCGAGATCGCCATCGAGGACGGTGTAGGACACGCCCACCTCCATCACGGAATGGGCGTCCGAAACGGCAACGCCCGCCATCCCGTGCTCGCGCGCGAACGCCGCGGCCCGTTCATTCCCGCCGCCGACGAGCCGTCCGTTGTGGATCTCGACCCAATCGACGAGGGGAGCAAGCGTCTCCATTCGGGCATCCTTGAGCAGCGACCCGCGCAACCGATCGAACGGATGCGGGATGCCGACGAGCCCGCCCTGTTCACGGACGGCCGCGATCGTTTCGGCGGCCGACATCCCCGGAGCGACGGCGCGATCGATAAAGGCGGCGACGAGGTCGCCCTCCGTCGTCCGGATCTCCTCACCGACGATCACGGTCAACCCGGTCGGCGCCACCTCACGAGCGGCGAGCGCGCCATCGACCCGCTCATGATCCGTGATCACGAGATGCGTCAGCCCGCGGTCGGCTGCGGCCTTCACGACGTCGCTCGGCTTCGACAGACAGTCGAACGATGCCGACGTATGACAGTGCAGGTCGATGAACGAGCGGGTCATCCTCGGCGGGTCCTGTCGTCGGAGGAACCCTGGCGTCCTCGCCCTCCGCGCCTGCGGGCGCTAGCGGGCTTCGGGCGCCAGGAACCCTCCGGCGCCACCCGCCGACCCGGGCCCGCGCCCATGCTGCTTCCCGGAGAAGACCACCGTCCAGTGGCAGTTCCCGCCCCAACTCCGGAAACGCGACTGAAGGTCGGGGCCGCGGGTGGCGCCGGGAGGGCTCCGGGCAGAGCGAGCGCCGGCGCAGCGCCGCAGCGAGCGTAGCCCGGGGACCTCCCGGTGCCAGGACCCGCCGCCTGGGTCCGCCTCATCAGATCTGCTGGACGAGGGATTTCTTGAAAAAGTCGAAGTGTTCGAGCGCCAGCCCCGTCCCGAGCGCCACACAGTCAAGGGGATTCTCGGCGACATGGCATGGCACGCCCGTCACCTGGGTCAGCAGCTTGTCCACGTTGCGCAGCAACGCGCCGCCGCCCGACATCACCATCCCCTTGTCGATGATGTCCGACGACAGTTCCGGCGGCGTCTGCTCGAGCACGGAGCGGACCGCAGCGACCAGCTGTTGGAGCGGCTGCTCGATCGCCTCCATGACCTCGGACGAGGTGATCGGGATCGTCCGCGGCAGGCCGGCGATCAGGTCGCGTCCGCGGACCTCCATCGTCAGCTCGCGCTCGAGCGGCAGGGCCGTCCCGATCTGCATCTTGACCTCTTCGGCGGTCCGCTCGCCGACCATGAGGTTGTACTTCTTGCGGATGTAGGTCGCGATCGCCTCATCGAACTTGTTGCCACCGACACGCAGGGAATGCGACACGACGATCCCGCCCAGGGCGATGACCGCGATCTCCGAGGTCCCACCACCGATATCGATGATCATGTTCCCGGAGGGTCCGCTGATCGGCACGTTCGCGCCGATGGCGGCGGCCAGCGGCTCCTCGATGAGGAACGCCTCCTTGGCCCCGGCCTTGAGCGCGGCGTCGCGCACCGCCCGCTTCTCGACCGAGGTCACCCCGGCCGGCACGCTGATCATCACCTCGGGCCGGTTGAACCCGATCCGTCCCTTCGTCGCCTTGGCGATGAAGAAGCGCAGCATCGCTTCCGTGATGACGTAGTCGGCGATGACGCCGTCCTTCATCGGGCGGATGGCCTGGATGTTGCCGGGCGTGCGGCCGATCATCTCGCGGGCCTCTTCGCCCACCGCGACGATGCGGTTGTCGTCCGATACCGCCACGACGGACGGTTCGGTGATCACGATGCCCTTGCCCTTCACGTAGACGAGCACGTTGGCGGTGCCAAGGTCGATACCGATCTTCATGAGCTGGTGGTGTCGTTCCCTTCTGCCAGGCGCTGGATCCTGGCGCCTAGCTCCAGGAACTTGCCCTCGATGTTCTCATAGCCCCGGTGAACGTGGTGCGCACCGCGGATGGTGGTTTCGCCCTGCGCGGCCAGCGCCGCGAGGATCAGCGAGGCCCCGGCGCGCAGATCGCCGATCTCCACGGTCGCGCCGCGCAGGCGGCTCCGACCCTTGATCACCGCACGATGGCTGTCGAGGATCTGGATGTTCGCGCCCATCCGGCGCAACTCGCCCATCCACTCGAGCCGATCCTCGAAGATCGTCTCGTGGACCTGCGACGTGCCCTCAGCCTGGGTCAGCAGGACGGAGGTCGGGGGCTGGATATCCGTCGCCAGCCCGGGATATGCGGAGGTCTCGATGTCCACGGCCCGGAACCCGCCCGCGTCCAGTGCGGAGCCATCGACGACGATCGTGTCCCTGCCACAGACCACGTCCACACCGGCCCGGCCCATCGTCTCGACGAACGCGCCGAGGTGTTCGCAGGGAGCGCCGGTGAGCGTGATCCGACCGCCGGTCACGGCGCCCGCGACGACGAACGTCCCCGCCTCGATCCGGTCCGGGATGACCCGGTGCTCGGCGCCGCGAAGTCGCTTCTTGCCCTCGACCTCGATCGTGTCCGGGTACGTCCGCTCGACGTTGGCTCCCATCGCTTGGAGGAAGGTGATCAGGTCGTCGACCTCCGGCTCCTGGGCCGCGGGCCGGATCGTGGTGTGGCCCTCCGCCAGGGTCGCGGCGAGCATCGCGTTCTCGGTGCCCATGACCGACACGATCGGGAATCGGACCTCGGTGCCGCGCAGCCGGCCGGGGGCCGTCGCGAAGTAGTAGCCATTGCGGTACTCGATCTGGGCCCCGAGCGCGCGCATCGCGTCGACGTGGAGGTTCACGGGCCGCCGGCCGATCCGGTCGCCGCCCGGGTTGCTGATGATGACGCGCCCGAACCGCGCCAGGAGGGGCCCCAGCAGGATGAAGCTCGCCCGCATCTTGGCCGCCGCCTCGAGCGGGACGAACAGCCAGTCGACATCGCCCGCAGCGATCTCGTAGACGTTCGGCTCGGGGTGGTCCACCACGACGCCGAGCTCGGTCAGGGTCTGGGCCATGACCCGCACATCCTCGATCTCGGGGACGTTCGTCAGCCGGCAGCGTTCACCGGTGAGAGTCGCGGCGGCCAGCAGCTTGAGCGCGGCGTTCTTCGCGCCGCTGATGGCCACCGACCCGGACAAGGGCCGGCCGCCCTCCACGCGAAAGATCTCCCGCGTGACGGGCTCCGGGACGTACTCCCAGTGGAATGGCCTGGCGTCAGACATGAACCCTCCCAGGTCCGAGCGCGCTCGCCGGCGCCCTTCGGTCCGAGGATTCGAGGCGTCGATCAGCCTTCGGGCCGATGATCCGTGCGTCCGTCACCCGACTACCCGCGGTGACGCGGACCCTCCCGGTGGCGTCGCTCGGCGACTCGGATCCGGAGGAGGGCCTGCTGCAGCGCGGCCCGGGCCGCGGCCAGGTCGGCGCCCTCGGTGAAGCCGGTTTCGAGCGCTCGTTCCGCCTCGCGGCGGGCCTCCTGTGCCTTCTCGAGGTCGATCTCGCTCGCCATGTCGGCAGTCTCGGCCATCACGACGACCTTGTCGGGCCGCACCTGGAGGAAGCCACCGACGATCGCGAACGACTCCTCGGCACCGCCCTTGCGGATGCGCAACTCCCCGACCCCCAGCATCGCAACGAGCGGCGCATGGTGCGGAAGAACCCCCAGCTCACCCTCCGACCCGGGCAATACGACCGAATCCACGGTATCCGAGTAGGCAAGCCGTTCCGGCGTGACGATCTCCAACAACAACGGCATCAAACCACCCCGCAGGCGAAGCTGGAGGTCGACGTGAGATGCCCGACGAGCGGAGCCCCACGGGACGCGCCGGAAGGTGCGCCGGGCGAAGCGGACGACGCCAGACGGGACACGACGGGGTGTGCGGCCAGCGAAGCGGGTGGCGCCGGACGCCGTTCGGCGGAGCGAGCGTCAGGCGCCGCAGCGCCGGAGCGAGCGTAGGCCGGGCGGTGCCCGGCGACAGGACCCGCCTCCACTCCCCTCACGAGCCCAGCTTCTCCGCGTTGGCCCGCACGTCTTCGACCGTGCCCGCCAGGAAGAAGGCCTGCTCGGGCAACGTATCGGTCTTGCCCTCGAGGATCTCCTTGAAGCTGGCGACGGTGTCCTTGATCGACACGTAGGCTCCGGGGCGACCGGTGAAGACTTCGGCCACGAAGAACGGCTGGCTGGCGAACCGCTGCAGACGTCGGGCGCGCGACACGGTCGCCTTGTCGTCCTCGGACAGCTCGTCGATGCCGAGGATGGCGATGATGTCCTGCAGGTCGCGGTAGCGCTGCAGGACGCGCTTCGTTTCCTGGGCGACGTCGTAGTGCTCCTGGCCGACGATGTTCGGATCGAGCACGCGAGAGGTCGAGGTCAGCGGGTCGACCGCGGGATAGATGCCGAGCTCGGCGATCGACCGCTCGAGGCGGATCGTCGAGTCGAGATGCGCGAAGGTCGTCGCGGGCGCGGGGTCGGTGTAGTCGTCGGCCGGGACGAAGACCGCCTGCAGCGACGTGATCGAGCCCTTCTTCGTCGAGGTGATGCGCTCCTGGAGCGCGGCCATCTCGGTAGCCAGGTTCGGCTGGTAGCCGACCGCCGACGGCATCCGACCGAGCAGCGCCGAGACCTCGGATCCGGCCTGGGTGAAGCGGAAGATGTTATCGATGAACAGGAGGACGTCGCGGCCCTCCTCGTCACGGAAGTACTCGGCCATCGTCAGGCCGGTCAGCGCGACCCGCTGGCGGGCGCCGGGCGGTTCGTTCATCTGGCCGAAGGCGAACGCGGTCTTGGCGAGCACGCCCGATTCGGTCATCTCGGCGATGAGGTCATTGCCTTCGCGGCTGCGCTCGCCGACGCCGGCGAACACCGAATAGCCCTCGTGCTCCTGGGCGACGTTGCGAATCAGCTCCTGGATGATGACCGTCTTCCCGACGCCGGCCCCACCGAAGATGCCGATCTTGCCGCCTTTCTTGAACGGACAGATCAGGTCGATGATCTTGAGGCCGGTCTCGAAGACCTCGACTTCCGTCGACTGCTCGTCGAAGGCGGGCGGCTCGCGATGGATCGGGAGCATCTTCTCGGCGGTCACAGGGCCCTTGTTGTCGATGGGTCGACCGAGCACGTCGAACACGCGACCGAGGGTCACCTCGCCGACCGGCACCGTGATCGGCGCGCCCGTGTCGAGGACAGGGACACCACGAGCGAGGCCGTCCGTCGTCGTCATCGCGACCGAGCGGACCCAGTTGTTGCCAAGATGCTGCTGGACCTCGCACACGAGCGATTCCTGGCCCTCACGCTGGATCTCGACAGCGTTGTAGATGGCCGGTAGATGGCCGGCGGGGAACACGATGTCGACGACCGGGCCGGTGATCTGGATGACCCGGCCCGTCGCGGTGGATTCGGCGATCGCCATGGTGTGGGTTGCCTCCTTGGGCGTCCTGTGCGCCAGCGCGCACGTCTAGCCAGGCAGCTAGCGTGCCTGGGCGCCGGACGCGATCTCGATCATCTCGCGGGTGATATTGGACTGACGGACCTTGTTATACGAGAGGGTGAGGTCCTCGACGAGGTCGTCGGCGTTCTCGGTCGCGTTCTTCATCGCGACCATCCGGCTGGATTCCTCGCTCGCCTTCGCCTCCAGGACCGCCTGGAATAGGCGGGTCGCGACGTAGCGCGGGACGAGGCGCTCCAGCACCGCACCGGGGCTCGGTTCGAAGATGAACTGGTTGCCCGGGATGCCCTCGGTGTCCTCCGTGGCCCGGATCGGCAGCAGCTGGATCATCTCCGGGCGCTGGACGAGCGTCGAAACGAAGCGGTTGTAGACGACGTCGATCCGCGCGTAGGCGCCGCTCAGGAAGTCGTCCGTGATGAGCCGCGCGAGGGGCAGCACGTCGGCGAAGGCCGGGCGGTCGCCGAAGCCCGCGAAGTGGGCCGCGATCGGGACGCCGGCCCGACGCATCGCGTCGCGCCCCTTGCGTCCCACGGTCACGACGCTGAAGTCGCCGGTGTGGCCGGTGATCTCGCGCGCGGCGAACCGGATGGTGTTGGTGTTGAGCGGTCCGGCGAGGCCCCGGTCCGTGGTCACCAGCACGATCAGGCGCTTGCCGCCTTCCTCGCGCTCGGCCAGGAGCGGGTGATCGCCCCCGCTGAGGACCGCGGCGAGGTCGGCCAGGACCTCGTCGATCTTGTCGCTGTAGGGACGCGCGTTGAGCGTCGCGTCCTGGGCGCGCTTGAGCTTCGACGCCGCGACGAACTGCATCGCGCGCGTGATCTGCTTGATGTTCTTGACGGCTCCGATCCGCCGCCGGATATCCCGCTGACTAGCCATTGGGGATTGTCACTGACATCAGCGACCGCACACAGTCGTCACTTGTCGGCGTCGTCCGGGTCGGCCACCGCATCCGGGTTGACGGCGTCGGCCGCGGCCGCTGCAGGGGCGGGCGTCGTCGAGATCGAGCCCTCGGCCGGGGTCGCGGCGGCATTCGGGGCCGGCTTGGTCGCGTCCATCCCGAAGGCCTCGACCCGGAACCGCTCGATCGCCTCGTCGAGTGCCGACGAGATCTTGTCGGTCAGGTCGTTCGACTCGCCGAGCTCCGTGAGGATCGTCGGCCGTTCGGTCTCGAGGAAGCGGTAGAACTGGGTCTCGAACTCCTTGACCCGCGGGGTCGGCACGTCGTCGAGCTTGCCGGTCGTCGCCACGTACAGGATCGCGACCTGCTTCTCGACGGCGAGCGGCTGGTACTGCGGCTGCTTGACGATCTCCGACAGCTTCTCGCCACGCGTCAGCTGATCGCGCGTCGCCTTGTCCAGGTCGGACGCGAACTGGGCGAACGCGGCCAAGGCGCGGTATTGCGCGAGGTCCAGCTTGAGCGGTGCCGCGACCTTCTTCATCGCCTTGGTCTGCGCCGCGGAGCCCACGCGCGAGACCGAGATGCCGATGTTGAGCGCCGGCCGCTGGCCCGCGTTGAACAGGTCGGTCTCGAGGAAGATCTGGCCGTCGGTGATCGAGATGACGTTCGTCGGGATGTACGCCGACACGTCGCCGGCCTGCGTCTCGATGATCGGGAGCGCCGTCAGCGATCCGCCACCGTTGTCGTCGTTCAGTCGCGCGGCCCGTTCGAGCAGCCGGCTGTGGAGATAGAAGACGTCGCCGGGATAGGCCTCGCGACCGGGCGGGCGGCGCAGCAGCAGGGCCATCTCGCGATACGCCCAGGCGTGCTTGGAGAGGTCGTCATACACGCACAGGGCGTCCTTGATGAGGCCCTGCCCGGCGACCTCGACGCCGTTCTCCATGACTTCCTCGCCCATCGACACGCCGCTGTACGGGGCGAGGTACTGGAGCGGGGCGGGGTCGTCGGCGCCCGCGACCACCACGATCGTGTGCTCCATCGCGCCGTACTGCTCCAGGATCGCGACCGTGTTCGCGACCGTGGACAGCTTCTGGCCGATGGCCACGTACACGCAGACGAGGCCTTTGCCCTTCTGGTTGATGATCGTGTCGATGGCGATGGCCGTCTTGCCGGTCTGGCGGTCGCCGATGATCAGCTCGCGCTGGCCGCGGCCGATCGGGATCAGGGCGTCGATGGCCTTGATACCTGTCTGGACCGGCGTGTCGACCGACTTGCGGACGATGACGCCGGGGGCGATGCGCTCCACCGGTCGGGTCTTCGTCGCGGCGATCGGGCCCTTGTCATCGAGGGGGCGCCCGAGCGCGTCCACGACCCGGCCCAGGAGCGCCTGACCGACCGGCACCTCGACGACCCGGCCCGTCGTCTTGACCGTGTCGCCTTCCTTGATGGCCGAAGCGTTGCCGAGGATGACTGCGCCGACCGTCTCCTCCTCGAGGTTCAGGGCCATGCCCATGACCCCGTCGGGGAACTCGAGCATCTCGGACGCGAGCGCGCCGTCGAGCCCGTAGATCTGGGCGATGCCGTCACCGACCTCGACGACGGTCCCGACGCTCCGCGTCTCGACGGCGCTGTCGAACGAATCGATCGCGGACTTGATGATGCTGGTGATCTCGTCGGATCGGATGGCCATGCTGCGGATCTCCTAGAGGGCGCCCGAGATGAGCTGATTCCGCAGCCGCTCGAGGCGACCTCGGACGCTCCCGTCGATCATGCGGTCGCCGACGCGCACGACGAGGCCACCCAGCAGGCTGGGATCGACCTCCACGTCGAGTGCGATGCGTCCGCCGGTGGACTGTTCGAGTCGCGCGGTGAGGGCCCGGACCTCGTCCGGGGTGAGCGGCGCCGCGCTCGTGGCGGTGGCGTGGGTGATGCCCTGACGCTGGTCGTCGAGACGTCGGAACTCCGCGGCGACGCGCGGCAGCTCCTCGATCCGGCCACGCCGGAGCAGCAGCTGGATCAGGTTCTGGACGGGGGTCGAGGCCCGGTCACCGAGGAGCTTGTCGAGCACGGACGCTCGTTCCTCGGTCGGGATGGCCGGGTTCGCCAGGACGTGGAGGACGCGCTGGTCGGCGACGACCTCCGCCGCCGCATCGAGCTCACGCCGCCAAGCGTCGAGCGTGCCGTCGCGCATGGCGACCTGGAAGGCCGCCTCCGCGTAGCGCCGCGCGCCGCTGTCCCGTCGGGCCATCAGTTGTTCCGATCGCCCGTGACGTCGACGGTGGTCAGGAACTCCTGCACGAGCCGCCGCTGGCGGTCGTCGGTCATCGACTCGCCGACGACGCGACTGGCGGCCGCCAGTGCGAGGTCGGCGACCTCGGCGCGAAGCTCCACGATGGCGCGCTGCTTCTCCGCTTCGATATCGGCCGCGGCTCGGACGCGCAGCCGCTCGAGCTCCGCACGGGTCGCGGCGATATCCGCGTCCCGTGTCTCCTGCGAGACCTTCTGGGCACGGGCAAGGATCTCATTCGCCTCGCGTCGGGCCTCGGCGAGCGCGGCCACGCGCTCCGCTTCCGCGGACTCGCGGTCACGGCGCGCCTGCTCGGCGTCCTTGAGGCCCTGCTCGATGCGGTCCCTGCGGTCGGTCAGCATCTTGGTGACCGGCTTGAAGGCGAAGGTCCAGATGAGCGCGAAGAACAGGATGAAGTTCAGCGCACTGACGATGACCCAGAACAGGTTGACCTGGAACAGGGCTGTTTCACTGCCCGCTTCCGCGGCCAGCTGCGCGACCTGGCTGCCTGCCCCGGTGGCGACGGACAGGATGTCCACGGTGGATCAGGCCGGCTGGATGAAGATCGCGAGCAGCCCGACGACGATCGCGAGGACGCCGAGGCCCTCGGCGAACGCGGCGAGGATGATCGCGATGCCGCGGATCTGCCCGGCCGCGTCGGGATTGCGCCCGATGGCGGTGGCGGCCAGACCGCCGAGGATGCCGATGCCGATGCCGGGGCCGAAGACCCCGAGAGCGGCCAGTCCGGCGCCGAAGTAGTCCATGTCGTGAATTCCTCCTACTCCCCAGGCGGGCGGCCTGGGTCCATTTGGGACCGTGGGTGGGCTACGCCGTCGGGCGCATCAGTGAGCGGGCTGGAGCGCGCCAGGCTGCTCCGTCTCGTGAGTGGCCCCGATCGCCTCCTCGGCGACGTGACCTTCTTCCTCATGGTGGCTCTCGATCGCGAGGACGATGAACATGAGTGTCAGGATGCTGAAGATCAACGCCTGGATCGCGTTGAGCATCACCTCGAGGCCGAGCAGGCCGACCGGGATGAACGCGATCGTCAGCGCGGTGATGACACCGAGCGCGACCTCACCGCCGTAGATGTTGCCGAAGAGTCGCATCGACAGCGTGACGGGCTTGACGAACTCGAGCATGAGCTCGACGAGGCCGACGAACAAGGCGATGCCCCCGGCCGCGATCCCGTTCCTGAACTCGTCGAACGGAAAGAACTTGCCGAGATAGCCGCCCACGCCGAGGCGGCGGAAGCCCTGGAACTCGAAGTAGATGAAGCTGACGAGCGCCAGGCCGAGCGTGACATTGACGTCGCTGGTCGGCGCGCGGAGCCATTCGACCCGCCCGACCAGCGGGATGAGGCCGCTCCAGTTGCAGAACAGGATCAACAGGAAGAACGCGATGAACAGCGGGATGTAGGGCTTCGCCGCGGCACCGGCGATGCCGATGCCGAAGTCGCTCAGGAACTCGTAGAACCATTCGAACACGTTCTGGGCACGACCCGGCACGAGCTTCGAGCCACGGACCATCAGGAACGCTCCGATGATCAGGATCGCCATGACGATCCACATCGTGATGATGGTCGAGCTGATGCTCGGGGTAAACGTCACGAGCGCATCGGCCGGCGCGTGGGGACCGATGATCGTGTGCGGGGCCGGGAACTCCAGCGTGCCGTCGATGAAGCACGCCGGGAACCCGCACGCTTCGCCCGGCTGCCCTTCGCGCGGGAATGGCGGAAAGAAGATGAACGCGAAGATGTTGCCGACGATGACCAGGCCGATGAGCAGGAACCAGCGCGAGGACAGCCCGCGTCTGGAAGGCGGCTGCGGGGCCGGGGTCTCGGCGACCCCAGGAGTCACGACCTGCTCGCTCGACACGCTTGCTCCACACACAGGAGCGCGGCTTGACGCCGCGCTCGGTCCGTCAGGGCCGGTCTGGTCGGGTCGCCGACCGGCCGGGATTCATTCGATCGTCGCAAGAAAGCGGCTGACCAGTCTGTAATCCGCCCAGGTCCCCAGCCCCGCGCCGGCCAGGAAGCCGAGGATCGCGAAGACCGCGGTGGTCCCGAGCTGCTCGTCCAGCCAGTGGCCGCCGAGCGCGCCCAGCAGGGTCGTGACCAGGAGCGTGATGCCGATCTGCGAGAAGAGGGCGAGATAAGCCATCCCTCGCCCGGGCTCGATCATGGTTGACCTGTCAAGGCAGCGGCAGTGTAGCAGAGGCGCCCGCGAGGCCGCCACCGCAGCCGGTGCCGCGAGCCGACGTCCGTCGCTCCGTCAAGGGCTCGCGCTGGCGGTGGCCGCGGGGGTTGGTGTCGGCGTCGGCTCGAGGGACGGGCTCGAGGTCGGTTCGGCGGTCGGACTGGGCGTCGCGCTTGGCTCGGGGGTGGCCGTCGGCGCCGGCGTGGCCGTCGGTCCCGCCGTCGGCGTGGCGGTCGGCGTCGGCGTGGCGGTCGGCGGCGGGGTCGGCGTGGCGGTCGGGCGAGGTGTGGCAGGCCTCGGGGTCCTCGTCGGTCGCGGCGTCGTGGTCAGTGCGACGGTCGGGGAGGGCGTCGGGCTTGGCGTCGCCGTGGGAGCCAACGACGTCGCGACAGGGTCGCTGGCGGGCACCTCCGTGGCGGCCTCGCCCGGCGTGGCCGTGACGACGTCCGGATCCGCCGAGACGTCCGGTGTCCCGGTCGCGGACAGCACCCCGCCCGCGGTCCGTGGCGAGATCGCGACCGCGAGCGCGACCACCGCCACGAGCAGGACGAGGAGCCCGGAGACGGCCGGCAGCCCGTTGCGCCGGAGCGGGCCGCGGAGCCGCCACCGCAGCGGCCCGCCGGCCACGGGGATCGTGCTCAGCGGATGGGCCTGGACATGCGGCGTGTCCCGCCGCGAGTGCGACGCGGCCGTGCCGGCGACCACGAGCCTGGTGGGCGGCACCGCGGTCGGCACGTCGGGCGGGGTCAATCGCCAGCGCGCAGCCTCCTCGGCGGCCAGCGCCTTGGCCCGCGCCCGTTCCGCTCGCCGTTCCGCCCGCGTGACGGTCGATCGTCCCAGCCGTTCGCGGATGATGTACGCCCCGATGGACGCGTCGACGAGGTCCACCACCATCCCGAGCGGGCTCGGGCGGTGCGCCTGCGGTCCTCGTGCTACGGCCCCGTCATCGCGCTCCCCAACGCGGCGATAGACCGACGCCGCGACCACGATGGCCGCCCCGCCGATGAGCGCGAGGACGATGAGGTCCGGGAGCATGTCGGCGCGATGCTAGCACCCGGCCACGGGCGCACCGCGGTCAGTGATCGGGCTCGTACGACTCGGCTTCGAGCTCCTCGGGCCGCCGGAACGCGCCACGCGTCGGGCCGAACAGGATGAGGCCCGAGACGATGAACACGCCAAGGAAGGCGTACAGCTGGGTCACCTCGGACACGAGCATCGCGAACAGGGCAAGCGCGGCGCAGATCCCGTAAATCACCAGCACCGTGTCCCGATGGGACAACCCCAGATCGAGCAGTCGATGGTGGATGTGCGACCGGTCCGGCGCGAACGGCGACCCGCCGCGCATGACGCGCCCGACGATGATCCAGAACGTGTCGATGATCGGCACGCCGAGGACGAGCAGCGCGACCGCGACCTTGGCCTCGCCCAGGATGGACAGCACGGCCAGCGTGTACCCGACGAACTGGACCCCGCTCGTCCCGCTGAAGATCCGCGCCGGGTAGAAGTTCCAGCGCAGGAACCCCGCGAGGGCGCCCGCCAGGGCGAAGCACAGGACCGCGATGAGCGGCTGGCTGACCTGGGTCGTCAGGCTGATCAGCCCCAGCGTGACCGAGGCGATGAGGGCGATCCCGCTCGAAAGCCCGTCGAGCCCGTCGATCCAGTTGATGCTGTTGATCATCCCGATGATCCAGAACACGGTGAACCCGATGGAGAACAGCTCGCTGAACCGGATGACGCCCGTTCCGAACGGGTTGTTCACGACGGCGATGCCGATGCCCAGGGCGACGGCGAAGAGTGCCAGGGCGAACTGCCCAAGGAGCTGCCAGCGCGCCCGGAGGTCGAGCAGGTCGTCGATCGCGCCGATGGCCGCGGCGGCCGCCCCGCCCACCAGGAGGGCCGCGAGCTCGTTCGTCTCCAGGTTCGGCGGGATCGGCAGCCAGCCCATGCGCGCATTCAGGAGCAGGAACCCGGCGGCGACCACCAGGAACGACGCCAGCGATCGCGAGACCGCCGGCCCGGCCAACGATCCGGGTGTTGACGCGGCGAGCGTCCGGCCGGTCCACGATCCCGTGACGAACGACCAGGCGGCGGACGAGTGGGGTGAGCAGCGTGGCCAGCAGGGCCGCCAGGACGAAGACGATGATGCCGGGGCCGATGCTGGCGCCGACCCCCTCGATGAATGTCACCTGGCGGGAACGCTCACGCGGCCGGCAGCCCCGGGACCGGGAACCGGGCGACGATCTCGGCGACCTCCGTCGGCGAGGCGGCGCTGGACGGACCCGTCGTCGCGACCGTTGATCGCCTCGATGATGATCCGGCCGACGGCACGCATCTCGTCCTCGCCGAAACCACGGGACGTGGTGGCCGGCGTGCCCAGGCGGATGCCGCTGGCCGTGTTGGGCGGCAGCGGATCGAACGGGATCCCGTTCTTGTTGACCGTGATACCGATCTCGTCGAGGAGGTGCTCCGCCTCCTTGCCGGTCACGCCCAGCGGTGTCACGTCGACGAGCATCAGGTGGTTGTCGGTGCCGCCGCTGACCACTCGAGCTCCGTGGTCGGCGAGGGTGGCCGCCAGGACGGCCGCGTTGGTCACGGTCCGGCGCTGGTCCTCCCGGAACGTCTCCTCGGCGGCCAGCTTGAAGGCGACCGCCTTGCCGGCGATGACGTGCATGAGCGGCCCGCCCTGGACGCCCGGGAAGACCGACTTGTCGATGGCCGCGCCGAGCGACCCCTTGAGCGCCGGAAAGTCGGCCTGATCCACGCCGTCGGGGAGCTCGTTGCGCGAGAAGATCAGGCCGCCGCGCGGCCCACGCAGGGTCTTGTGGGTCGTCGTGGTGACGATGTCGGCATGCGGGAACGGGCTCGGGTGGACGCCGGCCGCGACGAGTCCGGCGACATGGGCCATGTCGACGAACAGCAGCGCCCCGATGCCGTGAGCGATGGCCGCCATCCGCTCGAAGTCCCACAGGCGGGGATAGGCGCTCGCGCCCGCCGACGATCAGCTTGGGCCGAGCCTCCCTGGCGATCGACTCGAGCTCGTCGTAGTCGATCCGCTCGGTGTCGCGCCGGACCCCGTACGCGCTGACCTCGTACAGACGACCGCTGAAGTTGAGGGCCATGCCATGGGTCAGGTGGCCGCCGTGGGCCAGGTTCATGCCGAGGATCCGGTCGCCCGGCTGCAGGACGCTGAAGTAGGCGGCCATGTTGGCCTGGGCCCCGGAGTGCGGTTGGACGTTGACGTGCTCGGCGCCGGGGTACAGGGCGAGGGCGCGTTCCTGCGCGAGGCGCTCCGCGATGTCGACGTACTCGCAGCCACCGTAATAGCGCTTGCCCGGGAGACCCTCGGCGTATTTGTTCGTGAGCCAGCTGCCCTGGGCCTCCATGACGGCGGCCGAGACGTAGTTCTCGCTCGCGATGAGCTCGATGTTGTCGTGCTGGCGACGCCGCTCGCCCTCCATCGCGTCCCACAGGACGGGGTCCACCTCCGCGATCGATTCGAGCGCGAGACCGCGCGGCCTGGAGATGGTCATGCTCGCCGACTCCTTCCTGCCCGGCGTGCGCCCTCGCCTCGCCGCTCACCCTCGGTTCGCCGGCACGCTGCCGAGGTATCTTCCCACGAACGTGACCTCCACCGAACCCACGACCGACGGCCGCCTGGGCGCCACCCGCCCCACCAGCCCGCGACTCGACGCTGCGGCGGCCGCGACGATCGATACGCCCGCGCTCGTGGTCGATGTCGACCGACTGTCGGCGGCGATCGACGGCATGGCGGCACGGATGGCCGAGCGCGGCGTCGCGCTGCGGCCCCACGCGAAGACCCACAAGAGCCTCGAGGTCGGTCGGCGACAGGTCGCGGCCGGGGCGGTCGGGCTGACGGTCGCCACGATCGGCGAGGCCGAAGTGTTCGCCGCGGGTGGCATCGACGACCTGTTCATCGCCTACCCGCTGGTGCCCCGCGGGCCGAAGGCGGCGCGCCTGCGTGCGGTCGCCGCTGAGAGCCGGTTGACGGTCGGGCTGGATTCGGTCGTCGGGGCGCGGGCGATCGCCGAGGCCCTCGGTGGAGCGGTCGGCACGGTCAGGGTGCTCATCGAGATCGATACGGGTGGACGGCGCAGTGGCGTGCCGCCCGGTGACGTGGCGCGGGTCGCGTCGGAGGCTGCAGGCCTGGGCCTCACGGTCGCCGGCGTGTTCACCCATGGTGGGCACGCCTACGCCGGCCCCGACGCCCGAGCCGGGGCGGCGGACGACGAGGTCGGCGGCCTGGCCGACGCGGTGGCGGGCCTGGTGGCGGCTGGATTCGAGCCGTCGGTCGTGAGCGCCGGCTCCACGCCGACGGCGGTCGGATCAGCGCGCGGGGTCGTCACGGAGGAGCGGCCGGGCACGTACGTCTACGGCGACCGCCAACAGGTGGCCCTTGGTTCGATCGAGTCCGATGCCGTGGCCGCCGTCGTGGCGACGACCATCGTGAGCGTCGACGCGGCGACACGGCGCCTGGTGGTCGATGCCGGGGCGAAGATCCTCGGCAAGGACACCGCGTCGTACGTGACGGGCTACGGCGAGATCCCGGAACTCGAGGGTGCGCCGATCCTGCGCGTCTACGACCACCACGGCGTCGTGGAGCTTGCGGAGGGCGTGCCGCTTCCGGAGGTCGGCCGGATCGTGACCGTGATCCCGAACCACATCTGCCCGGTCGTCAACCTCGTCGACGACGTGCTGGTCCTGCGCGACGGGGCGATCGTCGATCGCTGGCGGGTGGATGCCCGAGGCCGGAACGGCTGACGGCCGCCGCCGAACGAGGACCGCTCAGCCCAGGTCGTGGGTCACACCCGCCGAATCCAGGATCGCCGCCACGTCCTCTGGCGCCACCGCCCCGACCCGTAGGATCGAGGGCCGGTCTCCGGTGCAGTCGACGACCGTGGACGCTGGGCCACCATGGGCGGGACCGCCGTCGAGGATGAGGTCGATCGCCCCGCCGAGCTGTTCCACGATGCCGGCCGCATCGGTCGCCTCCGGCAAGCCGGAGACGTTGGCGGAGGTCGTGGGAAGCGGCCCGACGGCACGCGCCAGGGCCCGCGGCGCATCGTGCGCCGGCACCCGCAAGCCGATCGTCGGTGACCCGCCGGTCAGCACCGCGGGCCACGGGACATCCGGCCGCTGCGGGACCACGACCGTGAGCCCGCCCGGCCAAGAGGCGTTCGCGAGCGCCGTCGCGGCCGGCGTCATGATCCCGGCCTCGGCCGCCTGCGCCACATCGTCGAGCAACAGCATGATCCCGCGGTCGGGCGGCCGACGTTTCACGTGGAACAGTCGCTCGATGCCGCCCGGCGTACCGAGCGCGACCGCGATGCCATACACGGTGTCGGTCGGCAGCGCGACCACACCACCACCGCGCAGCACGTCAACGGCCAGCGCTCGGCCGGCGACGTCGTCGGGCACGACCCGCACGGTCACGCGCCCGGCACCAACACGTCGCCACGCCCGCCGAGGTCGCGCGCCTCGCCTGCCAATCGTCGAGACGCGGCGACCACCTCAGTCGGCCCGGCGAGGACCAGCTGCTCGATCATCGCCGCCGCGCCTTCCTCGGCGAGCGGCGGCGCGACGTATCGGGCCACGGCACGCACCGCGTCGGGCGCGCTCGGCATCGCCGCCCCGTGCCCGACTTCCGCCAGCATCTCGATGTCGTTCCACTGGTCCCCGATCGCGAGCGTCGCTGCCAGCGGGATGCGCAGGCGTCGGGCCAGCCAGCGCACCGCCCGGCCCTTGGACACCCCGGGCGCCACGAACTCCAAAAACTTCGGGTGCGAGATCGTCACGTCCGATCGGCCTAAGAAGCGTTCTCTGGCGAGCGGCGCCATCTCGACGGGGATGGGCGGCTCGCCCACGGCGAGGACCTTGGTGACGGGGTGGCGGATGGCCTCGACGAGATCCGGCACGAGCTCGGCGCGCGAACCCATGAACGCCGAGTAGTCGTCGGCATTCGGATCGTCCGCACGGAGGATGAACCGCTCGAGATGGTTGACGTGCGGATCCATGCCGTGCTCGCGCGTCCAGGTGACGATCTCACGGGCGACATCGGGGGGGACGGGCGTGTGCATCAGGAGCCGCCCGAGCCGCCGCGAATCGGGTTCGGGCATGGCCCGGATCAGACCGCCCTGGTAGCCGACGACCGGACCGGTCAGCCCGAGTTCGCGCGCAAACCGCAGCGCCGACGACACCATCCGCCCGGTGATGAGCGAGACCGCCACGTCGCGCTCCATCGCCGCGCGCACCGCGGCCAGCGTCCGAGGCCCGATCACGTGGTCGTCGCCGATGATCGTGCCGTCGATATCGAGGGCGATCAGCCGGATCGGGAAAGCCGGTTCCGGCGGCACCGGCAGGCTGCCCGGTACCGCGAGGGCGACCGGCGTACCAGCCCGCATCGCCGACGGCGGCGCTGTCGCCCCGGACACTCGGGTCGTCCGCGACGGTCGTAACGGTCGTGCCCGGGCGCTCACCCGACCACGACCCGGCGGACGATCGCCGTCCGTGGCAAGCCCGCAAGGTCCGTCTCGACCCGACATCCCCAACCGGGAAGCCGTTGCTCGACAAGCGCCACGATGGCCTCTCCCTGGTCCGCCCCGATCTCGACCAGTGCGACCCCCTCCGCGGCGAGCCCGCTCCGCAGCGCGTCGAGCAGTCGCCCGATGACCGCGAGGCCGTCGGGTCCGCCGTCAAGCGCGAGCATCGGCTCGAACCGGACGTCGACCGGCAGCGCCGCCATCGCGTCCGAGCGGACGTATGGGAGGTTGGCGATCACGACGTCCCACGGCGCCGACGCCGAGGTCGGCGGCAGCAGATCGGCCGTGGCGAACGACACGCGGTCGCCGACCGCGTGGCCCACCGCGTTCTCCCGGGCCAGGTCGAGCGCCTCGTCCGAGACATCGACCGCGCTGATCGTCACGTCGTCGGCCGGCACCCGGCGCTTGCGCAGCGCCACGGCCAGGGCGATCGCCACCGCCCCGCTACCCGTCCCCACGTCGATCACCCGCAACGCTGCGCCTGCCCGCGCCGCGGCCGTGAGGCGACCCATGGTCTCGCCAAGCGCCAGGTCCACGAGCGCCTCCGTCTCGGGCCGGGGGATCAGCGCCCGCGGGTCGACCGTCAACGCGATCCCGTGGAACTCCTTCATGCCCCGGATGTAGGCGACCGGTTCACCGGCGGCGCGGCGGTCCAGGAACGCGCGAAATGCGGCGTCGGCCGACGCGCCGACCGGCGCGTCCCCGTGGGCCACGACCGCCGTCCGGTCCACGCCGATCGCGTGGGCCAGGAGCAGCTCCGTGTCGAGCCGAGGGGTGTCGAGGCCGAGGGACCGCAGCCGTTCGGCCCCCTCGTCGACGAGGGCGCGGGTCGTCGTCATGCTCCGTCCGCGGGTCAGAGGCGGATCGTGACGGCCAGATCGCCGACCTTGCGCAGGACCTCGGCGCTCGTCGTTCCACGCCAGCGATGGAACAACAGGTCGACGGATGCCTCACCGATCCGGAGATCGGTCAGGGTGACCTTGGCCATCCAGTCCGGCAGGTGCGGATGCCAGAGCTCGAGTTCGTTGCGGTCCGCGTGGGCCCGCAGCCCAAGCATCGTCTCGAGGAAGAGGAATGAGGACCCCGCCGCCCAGGCCTGCGGCGAGCAGGCGACCGGGTACGGGACCGGGATGTTCGCCTCATCGCGGTCGTATCCGCAGAACAGCTCGGGCAGCCGGTAGTCGTCGAATCGCTGCGCGGCCTCGAGCACCTGGCCCGCCAGTCGGTTCGACGCGTCGTCGTAGCCGTAGCGCTTCAGGCCGGCGGCGATCAGCGAGGTGTCGTGGGGCCAGACCGTCCCCGTGTGGTAGCCGATCGGGTTGTAGCCGGGTTGGTCGGAGGCGTACGTCCGGATGCCCCAGCCCGAGAACATCGATGGGCGGAGCAAGCGATCGATGACGTCGCGGGCGCGCTCCGGAGCGACGAGCCCCGACCACAGGCACTGCCCGGGATTGCTGGCGATGGCGTCGCACTGGCGCTTCTCGCCGTCGAGGGCCATCGCGTAGAACCGCTGGTCCTCGACCCAGAACGCGGCGTCGAAGCGCGCGGCCAGGGTCTTGGCTTCAGCGTCGAGTCGTGCGCCCAGCTCGTCGTCGCCGCGCATCCGGGCCAGCCGGGCCATCCGCACCTTCGCGTCGAAGACGTAGCCCTGGACCTCCGCCAGCGCGATCGGCGCAACTGCTTCGCGCCCGTTCCGGTCCCGGATCGCGTCGCCGGAGTCCTTCCAGCCCTGGTTCAGCAACCCGCGCTCCGAGCGGCGGAGGTACTCCACGAACCCGTCGCCGTCGCGGTCGCCGTATCGATCGATCCACTCGAGGGCGGCCAGCGCGTTGGGCCATAGCCGATCGACCATCGCGCGGTCGCCTGTCCAGTCGAATGTCGCCCCCAGCAGGATCAGCCACAGCGGGGTCGAGTCGATGGATCCGTAGTACGGCGTGTGCGGCAGCTCCCCGGCCCGCGCCATCTCCCCATCCCGCACCTCGTGGAGGATCTTGCCGGGCTCCGCATCCCGCCAGGGGTCGTCCTCGGTAGCCTGGTGAGCGGCCAGCACCGTCAATGTCTCGACCGCGAGCTGTGGCCGGAAGGCGAGCGCCTGCAGCGCCGTGATGAGCGAGTCGCGACCGAACAGCGTCGTGAACCACGGCACGCCGGCGGCGACGTAGCGCTCGTCGGGGCCTGGCCCCTCATTGACCAGCAGTCGCAGGTCCGACACGGACCGCTTGAGCACGAGGTTGAACAGCTCGTGGTCGCTCACGACCGAGGTCGTGCCGCGCTCCCAGGCGTGGTAGGCCGCCGCGCCATCGTCCGCGGAAACGCGCGGGACCGGCGGGAACAGGACAGCCAGGTCGGCACGCCGGGTCGGCTCGTCCTGGGGCTTGTCCGGAACCGCTCGTTCCGACGACCAGATCGTCCAGCACACCTCACGCTCCTGCCCGGGCGCGAGCTTCAGGGCCCAGCGGAGGCGCACCGACGCGCCGCTTTCCGAGCCGCCATCGGCCGGGGCGTCCGGTAGTCCCTCAACGGCCAGGGCGGGTTCGTCGAACGCGATGTGGGTCAGCCGCTGGACACCGTCGACACCGTCGTACCGGAACGTGACGAGCCGGTCCGTGACTGCGACCGGGAGCAACCGGCCGCGCCCCGGTCGTGGATAACCCCGCACTTCGAAGATGTCCGCACCGTCCGCCCCCAGCTCGAGATCGACGGGGATGGTCGTCGGCATCGAGGCGTGATTGACGATCCGCACCCGCTCCTCGGCCCCGTCAGCCCCGATGAGCCGCTCGCGCCCGATGCCGATGGTCCGCCCGACCAGTTCTTCGTCGGGGTGGACCTTGGCGTCGGGGTTCCGGTCGGCGGACGGGTTGGTCATCTGGATGCTGCCGCGGTAGTTCCCACCGACCGAGGTCTGGAGGAGGACCGGCCGATCCCCACCGACCCGGAGCACGGAGCAGGACAGCAGCCGGGTGTCGCCGCAGTACCAGCCGAGCCCGCGCGAATCGGAGTGGATGTCGCCGAACGAGTCCGTCAGCAAGAACCGGTTGCCGTGCTTGAGGACCTGGACCGATCCCAGGTCCGTCGCCTTCACGATCGGCGTGACCCTGGGCGGCAGGAAGCGGACGGTGGATGGATCAGGCGGCGTCATCGGTCCCCACGACATCCGATAGCCGGTCGGCCTGGTCCTGCATGATGAGCGCGTCGATCAGCTCGTCCAGGTCACCGGCCAGCACGCCCGGCAGGTTGTGGACGGTCTTGCCGATCCGGTGATCGGTGACCCGGTCCTGCGGGTAGTTGTAGGTCCGGACCTTGTCGCTCCGGTCGCCGGACCCGACCATCGACTTGCGGGCCGCCGAGTCCGCTACCCGTTGCTTCTGGATCTCGAGATCGAGCAGGCGGGAACGCAGCACGGCCAGCGCCTTGGCCTTGTTCTTGTGCTGGCTCTTCTCATCCTGGATCTCGACGACGAGCCCGGTCGGCAGGTGCGTGATACGAACGGCGGAGTCGGTCGTGTTGACCGACTGGCCCCCCGGACCGGACGAGCGCTTGACGTCGATCCGGAGATCCCTCTCCTCGTCGATGTCGATCTCGACCTCGTCGGCTTCCGGCATGACCACGACCGTCGCGGTCGAGGTGTGGATGCGCCCGCTCGATTCGGTCGCCGGGATGCGCTGGACCCGGTGCACGCCACCCTCGAACTTCAGGCGGCTGTAGGCGCCCTCGCCACGGACCTGGGCGATCGCCTCCTTGACACCATCGATGCCGGTCTCGTTGACGCTCAGGAGCTCTGGCTTGAAGCCATGGCGATCGGCGTAGCGCGTGTACATGCGCAGGAGCTCGGCCGCGAACAGGGCCGCCTCGTCGCCGCCGGCCCCGGCCCGGATCTCGAGGATGACGTCGCGGTCGTCGTTGGGGTCGCGTGGCAGGAGGAGGACCTTGAGGTCATCGATGAGCCGGGCCTCGTCGGCCTCGAGCCGGCCGATCTCATCGCGCGCCATCGAGCGCAGCTCATCGTCGGCCTCGCCGTCCTCGCGCAACGCGCGTGCCCCGCTGAGCTCGTCGCGGGTGGCCTGCAGGCGACGGAATGCCTCGACGGTCGGCTCCAGGCGCGCCATCTCTTGCCCGAGCCGACGGATCTGGTTGGGATCGGCGGTGACCTCGGGGTCGAAGAGCTGGCGTTGGACCTCGTCGTACTGGAGCGCGATCTCCGCCAGCGTGGCGTCGAGGTCGCTCATGTCAGCGGCGGTGGCTCGCCCTGCGTGGCGGCGGGCACGGGGTCCGCCGGTTCGGGCTGTTCATCGGTCGAGGCGGCCGGCAGGGGTGCCCGATCGAACACGGTGGAACCCTCGGGGATGGCGTTCCCGTCCGCGCTCAGGGCCTCCTCCATCGATACGATCGCGACCTCGATCATGTCGTCGGTGGGCCGCTTGGTCGTGATCATCTGGACGAGGATGCCCGGGTACATCACCACGCGCATGACCGGGTTGTGGCGGTACCTGGCCCCAAGCTTGAGCACTTCGTAGCCGACCGCAGCGAGGATCGGGATGCCGAGCAATCGTGTCGCGATCATCACGAGCGGCTCCTGCCGCCCCACGAACGAGAACGCGAAGATCGAGAGCAGCACCAGGATCACGAGGAACTCGGTCCCGCAGCGGTGATGGGCGGTCGGGTACTTGCGAACCTCGTCGACGGTGAGGGGGTCGCCGGCTTCCAGGGCGTGGATCGTCATGTGCTCCGCGCCGTGGTACTGGAAGACCCGGTGGATGTCCTCCGTCCTCGAGACGAGGGTCAGGTACCCCAGGAAGATGGCCACCTGGATCAGCCCCTCCAGCGCCGGCTGCGCCCAGCCCTGCTCGACGCCGGAGGTCGCCACGCTCGAGATGAACAGCGGCAGCAACGAGAAGACCGCGATCGCCACGCCGAACGTGACGATGAGCATGGCCGCGATCGACTTCTTGCCGAGCTCGACGTCCTGCTCGGCGGCCTGGACGTTCGCGCTGCGGATCAGCCAGCGCGTGCCGACGATCAGCGTTTCGTAGAGGACGACGAGGCCCCGGATGAACGGCCACTTGGCGACCGGCGAGCCGTGCACGCCGGAGTCCAGCCGCTCGGTGGCGACGACGATCTGGCCGCTCGGGTCACGCAACGCCACCGCGATCGCATCGCGGCCGCGCATGAGGACCCCTTCGATGAGGGCCTGGCCCCCATAGGCGTAGCGAGGTTGGCCGCCGGACGCGGTGGGCGTGGCGGGGTTGGCAGACATGCCGGCAAGTCTACCGGCGAATTGGAACGGCCGGCCATGGGCCGGCCGTTCGTTCGGTCGTGGGACGGTCCTATGGACAGGTCAGCCGCGGGCCGAGCGCTCCAGGCGCTTCTGGAACCGCTCGACCTGACCGGCGGTGTCGATGATGTTCTGCGTGCCCGTGAAGAACGGGTGGCAGCTGCTGCACACGTCGACGCGGAGCTCCGGGCGGGTGGACCCCACGGTCCACTCCAGGCCACAGGAGCCGCAATGGACCTTGGCCTCGTAATACTTGGGATGGATATCGGGCTTCACGGGATCTCTCCTCGGCGCCGTCCGTGCAGGGCCATCGCCCCGCCGGTGGTCACCGGCTATGTCTTGTTCGGTGGTGCTGGTGATCAGGCCGGAGTCGCGGCGGTCTCGACCGCTTCGACCCGGATGCGCTTCTTGGACTTGGTCGCGTGCTCGAAATGGACCTTGCCGGTGACGGTCGCGAAGACCGTGTAGTCGCGGCCGAGACCCGTGCCCGGGCCGGACAGGAATGTCATGCCGCGCTGGCGGACGATGATCGAGCCCGCCGGGACGAGCTGGCCGTCGCCGGCCTTCACGCCGAGTCGCTGGCCGACGCTGTCGCGGCCGTTCTTGACGCTGCCGCCTGCCTTCTTGTGGGCCATGAGGTCTTACTCGTCCTTCTTGGTGGCGCGCTTCGGCGCGCTCTTCTTCGGTGCCGGCTCGTCGGTCGTGTCCGCGGCCTTGGCCTTCGCAGTGCTCTTCTTCGGGGCCGCCTTGGTGTCCGCCTTGGCTGCTGGCGTCGCCTCGGCCTTGCCACGCGCCTTGGTCTCGGTCGTGTCGCCGGCCTTGGCGGTCGATGCCTTCGCGGTCGACTTCTTCGCCGGCGCCTCGGCCGAGGTCTTGTCCGAGGTCTTGTCGGAGGTCTTGGGCCCCGCGAGCTTGGCGGCGAGCTCGGCGTCCTTGGCGGCCTGTGCGGCGGCAGCTTCTTCGAGACGCTGGCGCTCTGTCTTGGCGTCCTGCTCGGCCTTGTCGGCCAGCTTGGCTGCGCTCTTGCCATTGAGCACGATGTCGTTGATGCGCAGGACCGTCAGCTCCTGGCGATGACCCTTCTTGACACGGCTCCGCGCCTTGGGCCGGTACTTGAAGACGATCAGCTTCGGCCCGCGATCCTGTCGGAGGACCTCGGCGCTGACGGCGGCGCCGTCGACCAACGGCCGGCCGATCGCCGCTTCATCGCCGTCGGCAACGAGCAGGACCCGATCGAAGGAGACGGTCTTGCCGGGCTCGGCGTCGAGCAGCTCGACCTCGAGTTCGGTGCCGACCTCGACGCGGTACTGCTTTCCGCCGGTCTCGATGACTGCGTACATGGATCCTCAGGATGTTGGCGTGCCGTCGCACGCGCGACCACACAGCGGACAGGCAAAGACGCCTGGCCGGGCCAAGGCGTGAACGGCAGATAGTACGACCGAACGCGGATCGGGTCAATCGAGCGCGGTCCGTTGGCGCCACGTGCCGACCATCGTATGTCAGTTGACGCTTACGTAAGGCGCGGCTATCGTAGGCTCATGGACAGTGCCCTTCGCGCCATCGCCGAACCGCGTCGTCGCGAGATCCTCCGCATGGTTCGCGATGACGAACGCACGGCCGGCGACATCGCCGCGCAGTTCGACGTGACCCGACCCGCCGTATCCCAGCACCTGACCGTGCTGCGCGACGCCGGGCTCATCGTCGAACGGCGGGAAGGCACGCGTCGCTGGTACCGCGCCAGACCGGAGGGCACCCGGGAGATCCGGGCCTGGCTCGAGGCGATTCTGGGATGACGGCCTGACCCGCCTCGCAGCCGCCGCAGAGCAGGAGGAACGACATGGAGCCGATGACCGCCACCGCTGACACCGGATCGATCGAACGCGAGATCACGATCGCGGCCCGACCTGAGACGGTCTTTCCGTACTTCATCGACCCGGAGCGGATCGTCCGCTGGATGGGGAAGACGGCCGAGCTGGACCCGACGCCCGGGGGCAGTTTCCGGCTCGACTACAACGGCAAGGACATCGCCCGCGGCGAGTTCGTCGAGGTGGACGCCCCGCGGCGCGTGGTCTTCACGTGGGGCTGGGAAGCTCCCGGCGACGCGACACCACCGGGCGCGAGCACCGTCGAGGTGACCCTGATCCCCGAGGGCGATGGCACGCGGGTCCGTCTCCGTCATTTCGGCCTGAAGGCAGAGGCGATCGACGGGCACACCGAGGGGCTGGGACCACTTCCTGGCGACGCTGGTCGAGGTGGCGGCCGCCTGATCCGGCTGCTGGACGGCCTCAGGCGAGGTCCTCGGCCAGGACGAGGCGCTCACGGACGATCGACGCGATCTCCAGCGCGACACCGAGTCGTTCGCCGAGGGCAGCGACGACCTCCTCCGGCCGGCCGGTCCCGAGCTCCGGGTGAAACCGCGTCCGTGTCACGACGACGACGGGCGGGCCGTCGCCGTCCACGCCGACGTCAATCAGCAACGCCCGCAGGTCGTACTCGACGGTGCCGGCGCCCTTGGCCCGTTGCCGCGGGATGCGTGTGGCCGTCAGCAGCTCCCGGGCCCCGCCCCTGAGCGCGGCCGCGTCCGCCGGCACGCTGTCCGCGAGTGTGACCCGATATTCGGCGGCGGCGATCCGACCAGCCAGCGGTGGCCCGGCCAGCCACACGTCGTTCAGCTCGACGAGCCGCCAGCCCGCGGGCAGCCTGCCGTCGAGCGCTTCGCGGACGCGCCAGGCGGGCCATCGCTCGGTCAGCACGATGTCGATGAGCTCGCCGTTCGCGGCCATCGCGACGGGCAGCGGGGCACCGAACGAGATCCGCGGCCGCGCCCGCGCGCCATCGGTCCGCGCCAGCGGCAGTCTCGCCGACTCCAGGCTCGCGAGCCACGCCTCCGCCACGTCCCGTTGCCCGCCCTCGGCGCCGGCCAGGGCGCCGCCGGACCGAGCGACGACCAGCCGCCAGCGCTGCCTCGGTTCGGCCATCCGTTCGGTGGCCGCGGGGGCAGCCCCTGAGGCCGCCGATGGGTCGTCGGCCGGGACATCGCCGGAGGTCGAGCGGTCAGACACGTCTGGTAGTCTGCCCGACGATGGACGAGCGCGATCGGTCGACCACGGACCGTCAGCCCGCCCCGGGGAGTGCGACACCGCCCGCGACGACGACCGCCACGCCCGCCGCGGCCAGTGGCGCCGCGACCGACTGGGTCGCCGCCCTTCCACCGCCCCCATTCGTCGATCCGGCAAGCCCGGCCGGCTCTCCGCGATTCACGGCCCTCTCGCCACGCGTTGCCGTCCTCATCGTGGCCGCCATCGTGGTCGGTGTGCTGCTCTGGATGGCGCGCGATGCGGTGCGCCCATTCGTGGTCGGCCTGCTGCTGGTCTACCTGCTCGATCCGCCGGTCCGCTGGCTCACCCGTCACGGGATGCGCCGGACCATCGCCATCCTCCTCGTCTACGTCGCCGCGATCTTCCTGATCGTCGAGTTCCTGAACCTCACGATCGCCCCGCTGATCAACGAGCTCGTCCGGTTGCTCGACGACCTGCCGGGCCTGGCGGTGCAGCTACAGGACCAGATCGAGCGCCTCTCCGAGATCTACGCGCGGCTCCAGATCCCCGAGGCCGTCCGCGCCTGGATCGATTCCGCGATCGCCGATATCGGTCAAGGTGGCGCCGAAACGCCCCCGATCGACTTCACCATCTTCCTGCCCGTCTTGACCGGGGCTGGCAGCGTGATCGGGGCGCTCTTCGGGTACCTGCTCCTGCCCGTGTGGGCCTTCTACCTGCTCAAGGACCGGGTCACCCTGACGGCCCAATTCGATCGAGCCCTCCCGCCAACCTGGCGGTTCGATGTCTGGGCGGTCCTGCGGATCGCGCGACGCGTCTTTGGACAGTGGGTCCGGGCGCAGCTGGTACTCGGCCTCACGGTCGGCGTCTTCACGTTCCTCGGCCTGATGTTGTTGAGCCAGTTCGTCGACCCGGTATTCGGGCGGTACGCGGTCCTGTTGTCGGTCACGGCGGGGATCCTGGAGCTGCTCCCGATCATCGGCCCGATCATCGCGGCGGTGCCGGCCGTGTTGCTGGCCGCGACCGCCGGCCTCGAGCCGGTCATCGCGGCCCTCTTGCTGTACATCCTCGTCCAACAGGTCGAGAACAACGTGCTCGTGCCGAAGATCCAGGGCGACGCCGTCCAACTCCATCCAGCCATCGTCATGTTTGCGATCATCATCGGTGGGTCGCTGGGCGGCCTCCTCGGGGCGATCCTTGCCCTGCCGGTCACCGCGGCCATGCGGGACGTCGTCCGCTACCTGTTCCGCCGGCTCAGCCCGGATGCGCCCGATGCCCTCGCGGCGTCGATCGCGGACCTCGGGCTCGAAGACCATGCGGGCGCGCCCGTGAACGAGGGTGTCCCGACGCCATGACGACCCCGCTCGATCCGTACAAGACCCTCCAGGTCGACTCGGAGGCCGAGGACGAGGTCATCGTCGCCGCCTACCGCCGGCTCGCCCGCAAGTACCACCCGGACGTTGCCTCGAGCCCGGAGGTCTCCGCCCGGATGGCCGCGATCAATGCGGCCTGGGAGGTCATCGGCGATCCCGTTCGGCGAGCCGCCTTCGACCGCGAGCGCAGGGTCCAGGCCGCACTGGCGCGGAGCGCGACGGAGGCCGCCGCCCGGAACGCGGCGGAGGCGGCAGCTCGGCAGGCATCGGGGACGGCCGCGTCGACCGCTCCGCCGCGCACGACGCCGGCGGGGGAGCCGGCTGCGGGACGGTCCGGTTCGGCACCTCCGGCGCGCGAGCCCGAGACCGTTTCACGCGACTGGTCCAGCGGCCGTTCGTCGGTCGGTGGCGGCTACGACGAGTCGATGCGGAAGGCCGACGGTCAGGGCGCCGCGGGCCGCCCGCCCGGCAACCCCGCGGGCAGCGTCCTGACCTTCGGTCGGTATGCCGGATGGTCGCTTGGCGAGATCGCCCGCTCCGATCTCGAGTACCTCGAGTGGCTGGACCGGATGCCGATCGGCCGGCCGCACCGTGACGAGATCGATGCGATCCTGCGGCGCGCTGGCCGCCGGCGGTCGGCCCAGGTGGAGACCGAGCGGCGGGGGCTGTTCCGCCGTCGCTGACGCTCTCGGTCAGTCCACGCGTTCGGGCGTGGCGGTCACCACTCCGCCTTGGTCTGGCGGATGTTGATGCTCTGGAGGATGCCGAGTCCGATCGCCAGGCTCACGAGCGAGGCACCACCGTGGGTCACGAACGGCAACGGGATCCCCGTGATCGGCATGATGCCCATGACCATACCGACGTTCACGACGAGCTGGAACAGGATCATCGACGCCATCCCAGCCGCGAACATCGTCCCGAACGGATCGCGCGACCGCCAACCCGCGACCAGGATCCGGAACAACAGGAGCGTGAACAGCCCGAACATCACCAGGGCACCGATGAAGCCGAGTTCCTCGGCCAGCACGGAGAACACGAAGTCGGTCGTCTGGACCGGCAGGAAGTCGCCCTGGGTATGGGTACCGTTGGTCAGACCCTTGCCGAACAACCCGCCCGATCCGACGGCGACCTGCGACTGGTACAGCTGATAGCCGGCGCCGGTGATGTCCGGATCCGGGTTCAGAAACGAGGTGAGGCGCTCCTTCTGGTAGTCGCGGAGGATGTACGTCCACGCGATCGGGACCATCGCAATGACGGTGGCGCCAAGGGCTGCCAGCCACTTCATGCTGGCGCCGGACATCCAGAGCATCCCGGCGAGAATCCCCGCGAACACCAGGGAGGTCCCGAGGTCAGGCTGCAGCATGACGAGGAGCCACGGGGGGACGACGAGCACGCAGGCCCCGAGGATCGTCCGTAACGAGTCGAGCCGGCCCTGGCGACTGGCGAGGTACTGGGCGAGCACGATGATCATGAGGATCTTGGCGAGCTCGCTGAACTGGAACGTGAACGGACCGAAGGTGACCCACCGAGCGGACCCCCCGACGCCATCACCGATGGCCAACGTGAGGACGAGGAGCCCCAATTGGAGGGCGTAGACCGGCCACGACAGCGTCCGCAGCCATCGATAGTCGAACACGGTCGCGACGACGAAGACGACCACCGCGATCCCGGCCCACATGAGCCCACGGGTGAAGGTCGACCCGGCCTCCAACGGCGTCGAACCGTTCTCGACGCTGTTCGTGTAGGCCATGGCGAGGCCGATCGCCGCGAGGAGGGCGGCATAGGTGGCGAGCTGGAGGTCGAAGGCGCGCCATGCGGCACCGACCGACTTGGCCGCCCAATCGGTGACGCGCGCGGGTTCGGCTCGGATGACGCCCATCAGTCGTTCTGGTAGAAGTTGCCGCGCCGGAGGAGCTCGGGAAGGCGGTAGTCCTTCTCGATGTCGTAGTGCAGCTGGAGGAAGTACTTCACGATCTCGGTGGCGGCGTTGCCGGTGGTGCGGGAGTCATGGGCGAACGCCATGACGACCAGCTCCGAGTCGGTGTCATCGAACGAGCCGCGGATCGGGTCCTTGGGGACGAAGCCAACGAAGAACGAGGAGTACGGGAGGCGGCCCTTTGCGTCCGGAGTCCCGAACTCCGCGGTGCCGGACTTGCCGGCCACCTTGATCGGCAGGTCGACGAGGTTGTACGTGTGACGCAGCGTGACGGTCTCCCGAGCCGCGTTGCGCATCGTCCGCAGGACACTCTTCTTGACGTCCAGCTCGTGGAGCACCTTCGGTTCGAACGGACGAACGACCTCCCCGTCCGGGCCGACGATCTCGCGAACGACCTGCGGCTGGTAGAGCGTGCCACCGTTGGCCAGCGCCGCATAGGCATTGATGAGTTGGAGCGGCGTGACGGTGTCGTAGCCCTGGCCGATGCCGGCCTGGTAGGTCTCGCCCGGGAAGATCTCCGCGCCCAAGACGTCCTGCTTCCATCGGTTCGTCGGGACGATACCGGCAACCTCGCCCGGGAGGTCGATGCCGGTCGGCTCACCGAACCCGTACTGATTCGCCCAGTAACCGAGACGGTCGATGCCGAGCATGCCGGCCAACTGGTAGAAGAACGTGTCGCTCGAGTGACCGAAGCCGCAGTAGATGTCGCACAGGCCCCAGCCCCGCCGGTTCCATTCGTAGAACTTGGTCTCGCCGAGGGTCAGGTACGGCTTGGTCGAGACCAGCGTTGAGGCGGTGATCTCGCGGTCCCCGAGGGCACCCGTGCCCGTCACGAGCTTGTACGTGGAGCCGGGGGCGTAATGGGCCTGCGTGGCGTGGTTCAGGAGCGGCTTGTCCTTGTTCTTGAGCAGCTTCTGATAGTCGGTCTGACTGATGCCCCGCGCGAAGAGGTTGTTGTCGTAGGTCGGGAGGCTGACCATCGCCAGCACCTCGCCGGTCTGCGGGTTCATCGCGATGACGACGCCGCGGGTCATCCCGATCTTGCCGATCGCCCACTTCAAGGCCTTCTGGGCGTCCTTCTGGGCCTGCGTATCGATCGTGAGCGTCAGCGAGGCACCGGATTCGGCCTCCTGAACGGTCTGGAGGACCTGGGTACGCCGGCCGGTCGCGTCACGAGCGACGCTCTCCTGGCCATAGACGCCACGCAGCTCGGTCTCGTACTCGGCCTCGAGCCCCATCTTGCCGATCAGGTCGTCCGGCTGGTAGCCGTCATCGCGCAGGTCGGGGAGCTGCTCGGCGGAAACAGGGCCGGTGTAGCCGAGGAGGTGCGAGAGCAGCGGACCGTCCGTGTACTGGCGGCGGGCCTCGACGGCGACCTCGACGCCTGGTAGCTCGAAGCCGGCCTCGGAGATGAGTTGCGCCGTCGCCTGGTCGACGTCCTGTGCGATCCGGACGAGATCGAACGCGGAGCCCGGGTTGCCGTCGATCGTGCTGTTGATCTCGGCCGGATCGACACCGAGCAACGCGGCCAACCGCCCCACCACGCTGTCGCGCAGGGTGTTCGGCAGGTCGGCTGGACGGACCTTCACCGCGAACGTCGGCACGTTGGAGACCAGCAGGCGCCCGTTTCGGTCGTAGATGAGCCCGCGTGGCGCGGGGATCGCCTCGAGGACGGTGCGCTGGCGGGTCGAGATCTCGCTGTACGTCGTGCCGTTCGAGATCTGGAGGTAGAACAGCCGCGCCGTCAGCGTGCCGACGCCGAGCACGATCACCAACGCGAACACGATGAACCGCGAGAAGCGTCGCTCCGGGACGTTGGAGCGGCCGTCGAGGTACGTGTTCACCAGTCGACCCGATCCTGCTCGGCCCGTCGATCATGGATCGCGACCGTCAATGGGCCGACGATCGCGCCGATCACCGCGTCATACGCCGCGCTCGGCAGGACGGCGTTCAGGGGGTCGGCGACAGGGATCGCGACGCCGAGCGCGCCGAAGGTGACGAACAGGATCATCGAGTATCCGATGCTGAGGACGAAGACGGCGCCGATCGGGACGATCGGACGAACCCGGGAAAGCGACCGGGCGATGAGCCACGCGCCGCCCACGCAGATGAGCAAGGCGAACGCGGTGGAACCAAGCGGGCGTTGTGCCAATACATCCAGGGCAAGGCCCCCGACAAAGGCCCACACGAGTCCGGCCTCGAGCCCGAACGCGATCGTGACGATCACGGCCATCACGAGGACCGGGTGCGGTTGTGCGGTCCCGATCCGGAGATACGGGGCCACCGTGAGTTCGATTAGGGCTGTCACCACCGCGCCGACCGCAGCGAGTAGCAGGGTCATGGACGGGTCGTTTCCTCGGCGAAGCGGCCAGAAGGTCGCGCGCCCGCCTGCCCGGCTACTAAACAACGACCGAATCGGCGGCGACGTCTCGGCGCAGTATCCCATGGACCGCCGGAAGGGGCAACGGTAGGGGCTCGTCGGGCCACCGGACGCGAGAAGACGCCCGGTCCGTGTTTCACGTGAAACAACGGTGTTCGTGACGTCGCTGTTGAGCCGCAGCTAAGCGCCGCGTGGCACCCTTGCCGGGCCGCCCGTGAGCGAGGTGAAACCGTCATCGATGGTAGAATCCATTCCTGTGAGAGCACTCAGAGCAGGCCACTGAGTGGGCCAGACGATCGCCTGCGCGAACCAGAAGGGCGGCGTCGGCAAGACGACCACGGTAGTGAACCTCGCGAGTTATCTCGCGCTCGGCGGCGACCGCGTCCTCGTGGTCGACCTCGACCCCCAGGGCAACGCCACCAGTGGCCTCGGCGTGGATCGCTCGAGCATCGAACGATCGATGTACGACGCCATCGTCGACTCCACCGAGTTGGACGAACTCATCGTTCAGGGGACCGCCGCCGGCGTCGACATCGTCCCATCCGCCATCGCCCTGGCCGGGGCGGAAGTCGAGCTGGCCGGAGTCAGCGCTCGAGAGCGCCGATTGCATCGGTTGATCGAGCCGATCGGTGAACGCTACGACATCATCTTCATCGATTGCCCACCGTCGCTCGGCCTGCTGACCGTGAATGCCCTGACCGCCGCCGATGCGGTCCTCATCCCGCTCCAATGCGAGTACTACGCACTTGAGGGTCTAACCCAGTTGCTGGCAACCATCGATCTCGTGCGAGACCACCTCAACCCCCGCCTCGAACTTGATGGTGTCGTCCTGACCATGGCCGACGCTCGGACGAACCTGTCCGCCGATGTCGCCGCCGAGGCGCGGCGCCACCTGGGTAGCGCGGTCTACGAAACGGTGATCCCACGGAGCGTCCGGCTCTCGGAGGCCCCCAGTCACGGCCTGCCGATCAACCGATACGCTCCTGAGTCGCGTGGAGCCCAGGCCTACAGCGAGCTGGCCCGCGAGTTCCGCCGCCGCACGCCGCGAGATGGCGGTCGCGCATGGGCGATGCCCGCGGACGTCGGAGCAGAAGTGCTGGTGGGGTCATGACCGTCCGTCCTGAACGGGCCCAGGGACTCGGCCGTGGCCTGGCCGCGCTCATCCCACAGCGGTCCGCAGGCGTGGCGACGGGCGCGACGGACATCGCCATCGCCGGGATCCGACCCAACCCGAACCAGCCGCGTCGACGCTTCGACGATGTGGAGCTGGCCACCCTGGCGGCGAGCATCCGCGAGCACGGCGTCCTCCAGCCGATCCTCGTCACCGAGACGATCGACGGATACCAGCTGGTCGCCGGCGAGCGGCGACTGCGGGCGGCGAGGGCCGCCGGACTCGATCGCATCCCCGCGGTCGTCCGGCAACTCGACGATCAGGCGCAGCTCGAGATCGCGCTCGTCGAGAACCTCCAACGCGAGGACCTCGACGCGATCGAGGCCGCCACCGGGTTCCGCCGGCTGATCGAGGAATTCGGCTTCACCCACGAACAGATCGCGTCTCGGGTCGGCCGCGCACGCTCCACCGTCGCGAACACGCTCCGCCTCCTCGACCTGGCGCCCGCGGTCCAGGATGCCATCGCGGAGCGGCAGATCACCGAAGGCCACGGCCGGGCACTCGGCGGACTGTCCGTCGAGCATCAGGAGCGCGTGCTCGGGTCCGTCATCAGCCAGGATCTCAGCGTCCGTCAGACCGAGGAGCTCGTCCGCCGACTGCGTGAACCGCGCACGGAGCCAGCTGCCTCCGAGGAGGCTCCGGCCAGGACCGATCCCGACATGGAGCGGGTCGAGGAGGACCTGCGCCGGGCCCTGGGCACCAAGGTGAGTCTTGCGCGCTCCCGCCGCGGCGGTCGAATCGTCATCGAGTACTACAGCGACGAAGAACTCGGGCGCCTGTACGAGCGCCTGACCGGAGGAAACGCGTGACCGAAGAAGCCACCACGAAGGCCGCGAGGGCGGGGGGCGCGCCGAGCGTCACGAACGGTCGCCCGAAGAAGGCACGTGGCGCCGGCGGGGACGGGTACACGGCCGCCAGCATCCAGGTCCTCGAGGGCCTCGAGGCCGTCCGTCGCCGTCCGGGCATGTACATCGGCTCGACCGACGAGCGCGGCCTCCATCACCTGGTCTGGGAGGTCGTCGACAACTCGATCGACGAAGCGATGGCCGGCCACGCCACGACGATCCGTGTCACGATCAAAGCCGACAGCACCGTGATCGTCCAGGACGACGGCCGTGGTGTGCCCGTCGGCAAGCACTCGACCGGCAAGGACGCCCTCGAGGTGGTCCACACGGTCCTCCACGCCGGTGGCAAGTTCGGTGGTGGCGGCTACAAGGTGTCCGGTGGGCTCCACGGCGTCGGCGTGAGCGTCGTGAACGCCCTGTCATCGTGGATGCGCGTCGAATCCGCCCGAGACGGCAGCGTGTGGTCGCAGGAGTACGAGCGCGGCAAGCCCCGCACCTCCGTGAAGAAGGAGGGCCCGCAGGGCACCCGCAAGGGCACGACGACGAGCTTCCGTGCCGACGCCGAGATGTTCGAGACGGTCGAGTACTCGTTCGAGACGATCAGCCAGCGCCTGCGCGAGTCCGCCTACCTCACGAAGGGTGTCTGGATCACGCTGATCGACGAACGGATCGATCGCGAACGGTCCTTCTACTTCGAGGGTGGCCTCCAGTCGTTCGTCCGTCACCTGAACCGGAACAAGGAGACGCTCCACCACCGCCCGATCTATGTCGAGCGGAAGGAAGGCACCACGGCAGTCGAGGTCGCGCTCCAGTACAACGACACCTACACCGAGAACGTCCTCGCGTTCGCCAACAACATCAATACACCGGACGGCGGCAGCCACGTCACCGGGTTCCGCGCAGCGCTGACGAGCTCCCTCAACGACTGGGCTCGGCGCGCTGGCGTGCTCAAGGACAACGACGGCAACCTGTCCGGCGACGACGTCCGGGAGGGCCTGACCGCCGTCATCAGCGTGAAGCTCACCGACCCCCAGTTCGAGGGTCAGACCAAGGCGAAGCTGGGCAATCCCGAGGTCAAGGGCCAGGTCCAGACGGCGGTCGCGGACAGCCTGGGCCAGTACCTCGACGAGAATCCGGCCGACGGCCGGCGGATCATCGAGAAGTGCCTCACCGCCGCGCGCGCCCGTGAGGCGGCCCGCAAGGCGCGCGATCTCGTCATCCGCAAGGGTGCGCTCGACGGGATGTCCCTCCCCGGCAAGCTCGCCGATTGCCAGGAACGCGATCCGGCCCGCAGCGAGCTCTACATCGTCGAGGGCGACTCGGCTGGTGGTTCGGCGAAGCAGGGCCGGGACCGCCGCTTCCAGGCCGTCCTGCCGCTTCGCGGCAAGTTGCTCAACGTCGAGAAGGCGCGCCTGGACAAGATCCTCTCGAGCGAGAACGTTCGCCCGCTGATCATCGCGCTGGGTGCCGGCATCGGCGAGAGCTTCGATGCCACGAAGCTGCGCTACCACCGGATCATCATCATGACCGACGCCGACGTCGACGGCGCCCACATCCGAACGCTGCTGCTGACCTTCTTCTACCGCCATATGCCCGAGGTCGTGGAAGCCGGCTACCTGTACATCGCCCAACCGCCGCTGTACCGGGTCAGCACGGGCAAGGTGACCCGCTACGCCCAGAGCGAGACGGAGCGCGAGCGGATCATCAAGGAATTCAACGTCAAGAACCTGTCCGTCCAGCGCTTCAAGGGCCTCGGCGAGATGAATGCCGATCAGCTCTGGGAGACCACGATGAACCCAGAGTCCCGCACCCTCCTCCAGGTGAATTCGGAGAACGCCGCCCTGGCCGACGAGATCTTCACGATGCTCATGGGCGAGAAGGTCGCGCCGCGCAAGGACTTCATCAAGGCGGAGGCGCGCAAGGTGCAGAACCTTGACGTCTGACACCCGGCTGATCGATGTCCCGGGGGTCCCGCGATTCGAGGTCGGTCCACACCACTGCTTCGCGTGCGGGACCCTGAACGCGAGCGGGATGGGCCTCGTCCTGCACGTCGAACCCGGTCGGTGCTGGACCGAGCTGGCCATCGAACGGCGGTTCGAGGGCTGGGACGGCATCGCCCATGGCGGCATCCTCGCCACGATCCTTGACGAGGTGATGGCCTGGTCGCTGGTCGGCGAGGATAACTGGGGCCTGACGGCCCGCATGAACCTCGAGTTCAAGCGTCCGGTCGAGGTCGGCCTCCCGATCCGAGCCGAGGGCTGGATCACGCGGTCGCGCCGCCGCATCGTGGACACGGCGGGGCGGATCGTCGACCCCGCCACGGGCACGGATCTGGCAACCGCGAGCGGCGTCTATGTCGCGGCCGACGAGGCTCGCAAGCAGGAGCTCCGTGAGCGCTACCGCTTCGTTCCCCTGGACGATGCGCCCGAACCGGTGGCTCCGACCCGATGACCGCCGCGACGGTCGCCACACCGAGCCAGAGCGCTGCGACTGCCCGCGCCGTGGCCTTCGTCGCGGAGCGCAAGCCGGACGCCGAGGCCATCGGCGCTCGGCTCGCCGACGACCTCGGCGATCCCGACGCGTTCGCGGCGGCGCTCCGCACCGGCCTGGAACGACTCAGCGATCCGGAGTACCGCGAGGGCGTGCGCTCCATCGCCCCGGGGATCGGGACGATCCACGGTGTCCGTCGGCCGCTGCTGGCCGCAATCGCCCGCGGCTTCCGTCACGAGACCCGGGACGATCGGGCGACCCCGCTCCTCTTCCTGGCCGATCGCCTGTTCCACGAGTCCCACCTCGAGGCCCGCTGGTTCGCGTTCGGGCTGCTCGAGCGAACGCTCCCCGCCGACCCGGAACGCACGTGGCAGCTCCTCCGGCGTGCCGCCCGCGAGGCTAACGACTGGGTCACGATCGACGACCTGGCCCACCCGTACGCGACGGGGATCGCCGCGGAGCCATACCGCTGGGCGGAACTCGAGCAGCTCGTGTACTCGCCGTCGCGCTGGGAACGGCGCCTGATCGGTTCGACGATCGCGACGATGACCCATGGCAACCGAGGGAGCGGCCGTGGCCCCGAGCTCGTTCCGACGGCGCTGGCCCTCCTCGGCAGTCCCTGATGGGCGACGCGGAACCCGACGTCCAGAAGGCGCTCGCCTGGGCCTATCGGTCGCTCGCCCAGACGCGATCCGGGACGCGACGACGGCCGCCCTCCGTCGCCAGGCGGAGCTCGCGATCGCCGGCGACGACGGCCACCGCGCATGGGTCATCCGCGACAGCCTCTCCAAGCTCGCGCCCGCCGACGCCGACGACCTGCGCGGTCGCCTGGCCGGCATCCGCAGGCGCCCAGGCGCCCGCTCCACGTCCGCCGCGGCCAGGACGGCGGAACGATTCGGCGGCCTGCCCGACCCGAGGATCCATCCCGAACCCCCGCTGACCTGACGCAGGAGTAAGACGACGTGACCGACAACCTGGGCGACATCCGCGCCATCCGCATCGAGGACGAGATGCGTGTCTCGTACCTCGACTATGCGATGAGCGTCATCGTCGCCCGCGCGCTGCCGGACGTACGCGACGGCCTCAAGCCGGTGCATCGTCGCGTGCTCTTCGCGATGGGCGAGATGGGCCTGTCGGCGACGAGCTCGTTCCGCAAGTGCGCCGCCATCGTCGGCGAGGTCATGGGCAAGTACCACCCGCATGGCGACCAGTCGATCTACGACGCCCTGGTGCGGCTGGCCCAGGACTTCTCGATGCGCTACCCGCTCGTCGACGGGCAGGGCAACTTCGGCTCGGTCGACGGCGACCAGGCGGCGGCGATGCGCTACACGGAGGCGCGCCTCACCGCCATCGCCGTCGGAACTCCTGGCCGACATCGACAAGGAGACCGTCGACTTCGTCGAGAACTACGACGGCACGCAGAAGCAGCCGTCGGTGCTGCCGGCCAAGCTGCCGAACCTGCTCATCAACGGCAGCTCCGGCATCGCGGTCGGTATGGCGACCAACATCCCGCCGCACCACCTCGGGGAGATCGTCGACGCGACGTCGCGCTGATCGACGACCCGGAGCTGACCAGCGACGACCTGTGCAAGCACGTGACCGGGCCCGACTTCCCGACCGGCGGCACGATCTTCCGCTTCGAGAAGCAACGCAACGTCCTCACCGGCGAGTGGGAGACCGTCGACGCGATCCGCCAGATGTACGCCCACGGCCGCGGCCGGGTCGTCATGCGCGCCCAGGTCGCGTTCGAGGAGGTCCGCGGCGACCGCACCGCGATCATCGTCACCGAGCTGCCGTACCAGGTGAACAAGGCGACGCTGCTCGAGAAGATCGCCGACCTCGTCAAGGACAAGAAGATCGACGGCATCGCGGACCTGCGCGACGAGTCCGACCGCGACGGCATGCGCATCTACGTCGAGATCAAGCGCGACGCGAACCCGCACAAGGTGCTGAACAACCTGTTCAAGCACACCGCGATGCAGCTCGCGTTCAACATGAACATGCTCGCCCTGGTCGACGGCCAGCCGCAGACGCTCCCGCTGCGCAGCGTCCTGGAGCACTACATCGACCACCGGCGCGAGATCGTCCGGCGCCGGACCGAGTTCGATCTGGGAAAGGCCCGCGCGCGGGCGCACATCCTCGAAGGCCTTAAGATCGCGCTCGACAACCTCGACGCGGTCATCAAGACCATCCGCGAGTCGCGCGAGGTCGATGACGCCCGGGCGAACCTGATGAGCCGGTTCGACCTCTCCGAGCTCCAGGCCCAGGCCATCCTCGACATGCGGCTGGCCCGCCTCGCAGCTCTCGAACGCAAGAAGATCGAGGACGAGTACCTCTCGGTGATCCAGCTCATCGCCGAGCTCGAGGACATCCTCGCCAACCCCGCCCGCGTGCTCGGGATCATCAAGGACGAGCTCGCGGAGCTCAAGAAGAAATACGCCGGCGAACGACGGACGCGCGTCGCCGATGACGCCAGCCGCGAGATGACCGACGAGGACCTCATCGCCGACGAGGACGTCGTCGTGACGATCTCGGGCCGTGGCTACATCAAGCGCCAGCCGGTCGACACGTACCGCCGCCAGCACCGCGGCGGAAAGGGGATCATCGGGCATGTGACCCGCGAGGAGGACGCGGTCGAGCACCTGCTCGTTGCCAACACCCACGACTGGGCGCTGTTCTTCACGAATCGTGGCCGCGTGTTCAGCGCCAAGGTCCACGCGGTCCCGGATGCCAGCCGCCAGGCCAAGGGCATCCCGATCATCAACCTGCCCGGGGTCCAGGTGGAGTCGGGCGAGGTCCCGATGGCGACGATCACGCTCAAGGACTTCACCCCAGGCTCGTACCTCGTGCTCGCCACCCGCAAGGGCATCGTCAAGAAGACGCCGCTCGAGCAATTCGAGAAGGTTCGCTCATCGGGCATCCGGGCGATCACGATCGCCGACGACGACGAACTGGCCTGGGTCGACGTGTCCACCGGCGGCGACGACGTGATCATCGCCACGGCCAAGGGCAAGATCGCCCGGTTCGCGGAGTCGGAGGTCCGCGCCATGGGTCGCGACGCGGCCGGCGTCATCGGCATCCGTCTCGCCCGGCAGGGCGACGCGGTCGTCGGGATGAACGTCGTGGAGCCGGACGCGGACGTGCTGGTCCTGACCGAGACCGGCTACGGCAAGCGGGTGCCACTCGCCGACTTCCGGCGCAAGCACCGCGGCGGCCAGGGCGTCGGCTTGATCTCGCTCGAGGGCCGCAAGACCGGCGATGTCGCCGCCGTGCAGCAGGTCACGGACGAGGATGAGGAGCTGCTGCTCATCAGCGCCGGCGGCCAGGTCGATCCGGACCGAGACCAACACGATCAACCGCTATTCCTCGAGTGCACGAGGGGTCATCGTCATGCGTCTCGCCGAAGGCGACCGGGTCGTGGCGATCGCCGCGTTCCGTGCCGGACTTGCGGACCGCGACGGCATGGGCGACGATGGCGCCCCCGAAGCGGGCGGTCCCGGTCAGGCCGATCCGAACGGCGGCGCGTGACGGTAACCAAGGTCTTCGGACAGCGGGAGACGGCCCCCTTGTACACGGACCAGTTCGAGATCTACCACGGGAACGCCAACCCCGACCTGGCGCGCAAGATCGCGCGCTACCTCGGCACGGAACCCGGCAAGGCCGAGGTGTTCCAGTTCGCCAACGAGAACATCTTCGTCAAGATCCTCGACAACGTCCGCGAGAAGGACGTGTTCCTGGTCCAGCCGACGTCGCACCCCGTCAACCAGTCGATCATGGAGCTCCTGATCATGATCGACGCGTTCAAGCGGGCGTCGGCCGGTCGGATCACGGCGGTCATCCCGTTCTACGCCTACGGCCGGTCGGACAAGAAGGATCAGCCGCGCGTCCCGATCACGGCTCGGCTCATCGCCGACATGATCACGGTCGCCGGCGCGGACCGAGTGCTCTCGATGGACCTCCACCAGGGCCAGATCCAGGGCTTCTTCAACATCCCGGTCGATGAACTGACCGCCGTCCACCTGCTGTCGCGCTACTTCATCGACAAGGACCTCCATGACTGCGTCGTGGTCACCGATCTCGGCTTCGCCAAGCGCGCTCGGGCCTTTGCCGAGCTGGTCAACGCGCCGCTGGCGATCATCGAGAAGCGGCGCGTCGGGAACCTCGATCGCGCGGAGCTCATGAACGTCATCGGTGACGTCAAAGGCAAGCGGGCGATCATCGTCGACGACGAGATCGATACCGGCGGGACCCTCGTCGAGATCGTCCGCGCCCTCGAGCGTGAGGGCGTGACGGAGATGTACGCGACCGCGACCCACGGGGTCATGAGCGACCCGGCGATCGAGCGCATCCGCGAGAGCTCGCTGCGCGAGGTGGTCATCACCGACTCGGTGCCGCTGGCGCCCTCGAAGCACATCCCCAAGCTGACCATCCTGTCCGTGGCGCCGCTGATCGGCGAAGCCATCAAGCGCATCCACCGCGGCGAATCGGTGGGCGCGCTGTTCTCCAGCGAGGTCTCCTTCACCCAGGAGATGCTGCTGTGGGACGACGGGGGCGAGGGCGGACTCGACGACGGCAACCCCGGCAACGGCCCAGCCCCCGCCGGCCCGGACGACGTCAGCCTCGATGACGGGGAGCCTTCAATAGCGGCGCTCGCCGGCGCCACGCCAGCACGAGACCGATGAGCCTCCAGTTGCACCGACCCGACGGGGAGGGCGGCCTCGAGCCGCGCCCGACCGACGCGCAGTGGCAGGACGAGCTGCGCTCACCGCGCTGGGGCAGCGGCCTCCGCCGCAAGCGCCTGCCCGATCTCAAGAACCCCGAGATGAACCCGACGTCGCGGTTCCAGTCCGTGCTGTTCTGGTTCGGGCTGGCGGCCGCGACCTTCGTCCTGCTCGTCCTCGGCTACGGGACCGGCTTCTGGGGCTGAGCCGGCAAAGGGCCCACGGCCGAACTCGGCCTATACTCACGCTTCCATGCAATTCTTTTCCCGTTTCGTCGACTCGAATGACCGCGAGATCCGACGCATCCAACCCATGCTCGACGAGGCGAATGCCCTCGAGGCCGAATTCGAGGCGCTCTCCGACGACGAGATCCGCGCGCAGTTCGCCGAGATCCACGCCGAGATCCTTGAACTTGCCAAGCCCGACAATGCGTCCGAAGACGAGCTCGAGCACGAGGACCCGGAGCGCCGACGCGAGTTGAGGAAGGAGCGTCGGAAGCGCGAGAACGAGCGCATCCAGAAGGCACTCGACGACGCCCTGCCCGAGGTCTTCGCGATGATCCGCGAGGCCATGAAGCGGACCCTCGGGATGCGCCTCTTCGATGTGCAGCTGGTCGGGTCGGCCGTCCTCCACCAGGGCCGGATCGCCGAGATGAAGACCGGCGAGGGCAAGACGCTCATCGGCCCGGTCGCCTCGATCCTCAACGCGATGACCGGCCGGGGCGTGCACATCGTCACCGTCAACGACTACCTCGCGCGACGCGATCCGCAGTGGATGGGCCCCGTCTTCCACTTCCTCGGGGTCAGCCTCGGGATGATCACGCACGATGCCTCGTTCGTGTACGAGCCGGGCTACCCGACGACCGACGAGCGGCTGCTGAACCTGCGACCGGTGACCCGGCGCGAGGCCTACGCCGCGGACGTCACCTACGGCACGAACAACGAGTTCGGCTTCGACTACCTGCGCGACAACATGGTGGTCGAGCTCGACCAGCGCGTGCAGCGGGAGCGCAGCTTCGCCATCGTCGATGAGGTCGACAACATCCTCATCGACGAGGCGCGCACGCCGCTGATCATCAGCGGCCAGGCGGAGGAATCGGCGGACCTGTACTTCACGTTCGCTCGACTCGTGCCCCGGCTCAAGGAACGGCCCGAGGGCGCCGAAGAGGGCGGCGACTACTTCATCGACCTCAAGGACCGGGCGGTCAGCCCGACCGAGGAGGGCATCGACAAGATGGAGGGCTGGCTCGGTGTCGAGAACATGTACGACGCCGACCCGCGCCTGGCGCGCCACTTCGAGCAGGCGCTCCGCGCCCACGCCCTGTACAAGCGCGACCGCGATTACATCGTCAAGGATGGCGAGATCGTCATCGTCGACGAATTCACCGGCCGCCAGATGCCCGGTCGGCGCTGGAGTGAGGGCCTCCACCAGGCCATCGAGGCGAAGGAGGGCCTGCGCGTCCAGCGTGAGAGCGTGACCCTCGCCACGATCACCTTCCAGAACTACTTCCGCCTGTACGACAAGCTGGCCGGCATGACCGGTACGGCGATGACCGAGGCCGAGGAGTTCCACAAGATCTACAACCTCGAGGTCGTCGCGATCCCGACGAACATGGAGATGATCCGCGAGGACCACGCGGACCTCGTCTACCGCGACGAGAAGGCCAAGTTCAACGCCCTCATCGACGAGATCGTCGAGATGCAGGAGGCGGGCCGGCCGGTCCTCGTCGGTACGGTCAGCGTCGAGAAGTCCGAGATCCTCTCGACGATGCTCAAGCGCCGGGGGATCAAGCACGAGACCCTGAACGCGAAGCAGCACGAGCGGGAGTCGGGCGTGGTGGCCCAGGCCGGGCGGACGGGCGCCGTCACGATCGCCACGAACATGGCCGGCCGTGGCACGGACATCCAGCTCGGTGGCAACCCCGCCGGGCTTGCCTCCGCCGCCCTCCACAAGCAGGGCCTCAATCCAGCCGAGGTCGAGGCAGCCGTGTACGACGCCGCGCTCGCCGAGGCCAAGTCGCAGACCGAGGCCGAGCACGAGGAGGTGGTCGAGGCGGGCGGCTTGCACATCATCGGCACCGAGCGCCACGACTCGCGCCGGATCGACAACCAGCTGCGCGGCCGCGCCGGCCGACAGGGCGATCCGGGCTCCTCGCGGTTCTACCTCTCGCTCGACGACGACCTCATGAAGCGCTTCGCGAGCGACCGAGTGACCGGGCTCATGGAACGGCTCGGGCTGGACGACGACGTGGCCATCGAGTCGAAGCTCGTCTCGCGCACGATCGAGAGCGCCCAGTCGCGGGTCGAGGGCTTCAACTTCGATATTCGCAAGCGCGTCGTCGAGTTCGACGACGTCATCAACAAGCAACGCGAGACGATCTACGCCGAGCGCGACAAGGTCCTCCACAACGAGGACCTGACCGAGACCGTCCGGCTGTTCCTCGACGACGAGATCGACGCGCTCGTCGACCAGCACCTGGCCGGCGAGGACCCCGACGCGTGGACCGTGGACGCGCTGTCCGCAGCGCTCGCCGCGATGGGCCTCGGCGGCGACGAGACCTCGGCCGACACGCTCTGGGACCAGGGCGGACGCGAGGCCATCGCCGACTACCTGCGCGAGCTGGCTGATGCCAGGCTGGATGCCCGCGCGGCCGAGATCGGCGACGCGGACTGGGCCCAGGTCGAGCGCATCGTCCTGGTCCGGACCATCGACTCGCTCTGGGTCGAGCACCTCACCGAGCTCGACGACATGCGGCGCGGCATCGGCCTGCGCGGATACGCCCAGCAGGACCCGCTCAACGAGTTCCGGCGCGAGGCGTACCGGATGTACGAGGAGTTCCGGGCGCTCATCCGGCACGGCGTCGCCTCGTCGATCTTCCGCGTGACCGTCCAGCGGCAGCCGCCGGGCGGCGGCGATGCCGCCGTCGGCCAGGCGCTCGCCCGCGGCGCAGCAGCGCTCCAGGGTCCCACCAACGGATCGGGGGCCGGCGCTCCCGTGCGCCAGCGCGTCGCTGCGACCGCCGGTGCCGCGCCCGGCGGGGCGGGCTCGGCGATCCTCCGCGGCTCACTCCCGGCGGCACCCGCCGCGACCGGCATGCGTGAATCGCTCGGCGACCAGCCCCTGTCCGACAGCGCGGGTGCGTCGGCCGCGGGCGGGCCGGTCTCCGCCGGCGGTCCGCGGCCCGGCTACACGCCAACCGGCGCGCGGATCGGCCGCAACGATCCGTGCTGGTGCGGGTCCGGTGCCAAGTACAAGAAATGCCACGGCCGCTGAGCGGCATCGACCGATAGCGCCGTTCCTCCGCCTGCTGCTGATCGCGGTCGCCGCGGCGACCGCGACCCTGGGTTTCGCCGCGTACCGGGTCGTGGACCAGGGCGGTCGCGATGAGCGGCGCCCGGTCGATGCCATCGTGGTCATGGGCGCGGCCCAGTACGACGGCCGCCCCTCCCCGGTGTTCGCGGCCCGCATCGATCACGCCATCGAGCTGTACCACGCCGGGATCGCGCCGCGACTGATCGTCACCGGTGGCAAGCGCGAGGGCGACCGGACGACCGAGGCGGCCAGCGCGCGCGCCTACGCGATCGCCCACGGCGTGCCGGCAGAGGCCATCCTCGCCGAGGACCTGAGTCGGACGACCCTCGGATCGATCCGCGCGGTCGCGGCGCTCATGGATACCGAGGACCTCCGCAACGCCGTGTTCGTGTCCGATCCGAGCCACATGCTGCGGGTCCTGCGGATGGCCGCCGACGAGGGTATCGAGGGCTACGGCTCGCCGACCCGCACGAGCCCCATCGAGCGTGACGTCACCGCCCGACTGGATGCCGTCCGGCACGAACTGGGCGCACTGGCCGTGTACTTCGTGACCGGGGAGTCGCCGTAGGACGGCCCGGGCCGACCGGCTGGAGCCGCCCGCCGGAAAGTACCCTCTTGGCGGTGGGGGATTGGCCTTCTATACTGTGCCAAAACCTGTCGACCGGGCCGCGCGAGCCCCTGGCAGGTCGCTCCCCAGCCCCCGCCGCCCGTTGCCCAGCGTGTCGAAGAGAAAGGGAGTCTGTGAAGCAGGCCGAGGAAGCTGCCTTCGTCGATCTGATCGCTTGCGAACGCGATTGCCGCTCCTGCAGCTATGCCGCTGCCCTTGACTGTGACGGTAATTGCGGCGTCTGCCCCCACAACAGCTATTGTCCGTGCGTGAACCCCGTCGTCGCACGGAGCAAGACGGCCCTTCGGCTCATCGAGCTGCGGCCGCTCCTGCTCCAGGATCTCCAGGTCCGGAACTAGGTGGACACGTCCGCCATCCGCGACCTGGCCGAACGGATCCGGTCGACCTCGGGGCGTCTTTGACCTCGACGGCAAGACCGAGCGGGTCGCCCAGCTCGAGGCGCTGACCCAGGAACCCGGGTTCTGGGACGACCAGCGTGGCGCCCAGAAGGTCCTTCGCGAGGCCGACGGCCTGCGCACCGAGATCGAGACGTGGCGCGACCTGCTGACCCGTGCCGACGACCTCGAGGCCGCCCTCGAGTTGCTCGACGAAGCCCCGGACGTGGAGCTCGAGGCCGAGCTGGAGCGCGACGCGGCGACCCTCGAGAAGGACTTCGGCCGCGAACGGACGGCCCTGCTGTTCTCGGGTGAGCACGACGAGCGCTCGGCGATCCTGACGATCAGTGCCGGGGCGGGCGGCACCGAGGCCACCGACTGGGCCGAGATGCTCCTGCGCATGTACCTCGCCTGGGCGGACAAGCACCATCACTTCAAGACCGAGATCATCGACCAGCAGGAAGGCGAGCAGGCCGGGCTCAAGAGCGTGACCGTCGAGATCACGGGTCGGCGGGCCTACGGCTGGCTGCGCGCCGAGCGCGGCGTCCATCGACTCGTGCGCATCAGCCCGTTCGATTCACAGAAACGGCGCCAGACGACGTTCGCGCTCGTCGAGGTCCTGCCCGAGGCGGACGACGACATCGAGATCGAGCTCGACTGGGACCAGATCCGGGTCGACACGTACCGTGCCCAGGGCGCCGGCGGCCAGCACGTCAACAAGACCGATTCCGCCGTCCGGCTCACCCACGCCCCGAGCGGGATCGTCGTCCAGAGCCAGAACGAGCGCTCGCAGACCCAGAACAAGGAGAACGCGACCAAGGTCCTCAAGGCCCGCCTGCTCGAGCGCGCGCTCGAGGAGAAGGAAGCCGAGCTGCGCATCCTCAAGGGCGAGCACGTCGAGGCCGGCTGGGGCAACCAGATCCGGAGCTACGTCCTGCATCCCTACCAGATGGTCAAGGACCTCCGGACCGGGTACGAGACCGGCAACACGACCGCCGTCCTCGATGGCGATCTCGACGGGTTCATGCAGGCCGAGCTGGAGCGCCTCGCGACCGGTGGGGAGTGGCGCGGCGGCGGGGACCAGGACGCCGCGTGACGAGCCCGACCGCGGGCGTCTCGACCGCCGCCCCGAACCTGACGTACCGACCGGCACACTCGGACGAGCTCGCGGCCTGCGCCGAGGTCTGGCGCCACAGCATCAACGACTACATCCGCCTGCTGAACCAGCCCGACGTCCCGCTCGACACCGCGTCGCTCATCCGGCTGTACGTCCATCTCCAGGCGACCGACCCCGAGCGGTTCGTCGTCGCAACGACCCCGGACCCCGACGCCGCGGGTGGGGAGCGCATCGTGGCGTTCGCCGCAGCGCTCATGCGCGAGCGCCTGTGGTTCCTCTCGATGCTGTTCGTGCTGCCCGAGGTCCAGGGCGCGGGGGTCGGTCGAGCGCTGCTCGAACGGGTGGCACCGAACGGTGACGCGGCCTCGTTCCGGGCGACTGCCACGGACAGCGCGCAGCCGATCAGCAACGCCCTCTACGCCTCGCTCGGGATCGTGCCGCGCGTGCCGCTGCTCAACCTGATCGGGGTTCCGACCGATGGGGACCCGTTCGGTGCGTTGCCATCGGGCGTCACGCCGGTCGCCTTCGACGACATGGCCGGCGCGTCCGGCGGCGATGGCCATCGCGCCCTCGCGGAGATCGTCAACACCCTCGATCGCGAGCTGCTCGGCGTCGCGCACCCGATGGACCATCGCTACCTCCGGGGGGAGGGTCGCCGTGGCTGGCTCTACCGCGGACCGGACGACGCGGTCCTCGGCTATGGGTACGCGAGCGAGGCAGGACGGGTCGGGCCGGTGGCGGTCCGGGACGAGGCACTGCTCGGTCCGGTCCTCGGGCACCTCACGAGCGTCGTCATCCCGCGCGGCGCGTTCGCGTTGTGGCTGCCCGGGACCGCCGACCGCGCGATCGTGCCGGCCCTGCGAGCGGGCTTTCGGCTGGATCAGTTCCCGTTGCTGCTGTGCTGGGACCGACCGTTCGCGCGTCTGGACCGCTACCTGCCGATCTCGCCCGGACTGCTTTGACCGGGACGATGGTCCGGTGCCTTCCCGCACCGTCGTCACGTTTGCCCGGCCCCGGGTCGGGTGGTAGCCTCGAAGTCGACGTGGCTCCCTCTGCCGTGCCCGCGGACGGAGTCCTACCGATCGGTGTCGGTGGCGACGGTCGTCGCCACGGCGCTCGCCCGCGGAGTCGTTTGTGACCATCGCCCCCGCGCCCTCGGCGGCGCGCTCGCTTCGTCGCCGGATCCTGGAGCGCGGGCGCGACCAGGCCGGTCCGGATCGCGCGCTGCTCGTGCTGCACGACGTCACGAAGCAGTACCCCAACGGCAAGCTCGCGCTGCGCGACGTCGACCTCGTCATCCCCGAAGGCGACTTCGTGTTCCTCGTGGGGCCGTCCGGTGCCGGCAAGTCGACGCTCATCAAGCTGCTCATCCGCGACGAGATCGCGACCCGTGGCGACGTCGTCCTCGACGGCCACGACCTCTCGCGCCTGCCGCGCCGCCAGGTCCCCAAGATGCGCCGCAAGATCGGGATCATCTTCCAGGACTTCAAGCTGCTGCCGACCAAGACGGTCTGGGAGAACGTGGCGTTCGCGCTGGAGGTGACCGGCTACCCGCGCCGCCAGATCCGGTCCGCCGTGGACCGCGTGCTCGCCATCGTCGGCCTCACGGCGCAGGCGAAGCAGGTCCCGTCCCAGCTGTCCGGTGGCGAGCAACAGCGCACGGCGATCGCCCGGGCGCTCGTGCACGACCCGCGCCTGATCATCGCCGACGAGCCGACCGGCAACCTCGACCCGCTCATCAGCTGGGAGATCCTGCAGCTGCTGCTGCGCATCAACGAGCTGGGTGTGACCGTGCTCATGGCGACCCACAACGCCGAGGTCGTGACCGCGCTGCGCAAGCGCGTCGTCGCGCTCGAAGAGGGCCGGATCATCCGCGACGAGGTCGGTGGCGCGTACCACCGCGAGGACTGACCGCCGGTGATCCCCTTCCTCTTCTTCAGCATCAAGCGCGCGTGGCAGGGCTTCTGGCGCAATGCGCTCATGAGCCTCGCGGCCACGGCCACGATGGTCCTCATGCTCCTGCTGCTCGCCGGGTTCTGGATCATCCAGACGGGCCTGCTCGCCGGCCTCGAGTTCACGGAGCAGAAGGTCGAGGTCATCGCCTACCTCCAGCCCAACGCGACCGACGGCCAGATCGAGACGCTCCAGGCCGAATTGATGACGATGCCGGAGGTCGAGTCGATCACGTACGTCACCCGGGACGAGGCGCTCGACCGGTTCCGCGACTCGATGGAGGCCCAGGGTCGCGAGGACCTGACCCAGTACCTCGACAGCAACCCGCTCTACGCGAGCCTCGAGGTCAAGCTCGTCGATCCGTCCGCGGTCGCGCGAGGTCGGCGAAGCCCTGCGAGCCGACCCAACGGTCCGCAACGTCATCAACATCGAGGACCTCGTCGATCGGGTGCTGACCGTCACGAACATCCTGCGCACCGCCGGCACGGTGGTCCTCATCGTGGTCGGGCATCATCGTGCCTGTTCATCATCGTCAACACGATCCGCCTCGCGGTCTTCGCCCGCGCGGAGGAGATCGAGATCATGCGCCTGGTCGGGGCCTCGGACGCGTTCATCCGCTGGCCGTTCGTGTTCGAGGGCGCGTTCGTCGGGTTCCTCGGCGCGGCGATCACGCTGGGCGTGCTCGCGGCGGCTGCGGATCCCCTCAGCGGCTTCATGGTGGAGTTCTTCCGGGTCCTGCCGCTCGCAGGTCGGCTCGATGACCCGCGACCTCGTCACGCTGGTCATGGGCGCAGGCGTCGGACTGGGCATCCTCGGTTCGTGGGTCTCGGTCCGGACGTACCTCATCCGCTAGGCGCCGGAGGCCGTACCTTCGTCCCTGGGGCCTCTCGGCGGAAGCCGTTGTACGCTGTCGGCCCGCTCCAACCCGGACATCATTCGAGGCACGCCAGGACCAGCCATGCAGTCCCCTGACATCGAGCGCCATGAAGCGCTGGACGTGCCGGTGAGTCCGGTCGTCGTCCCGTCCCCGACCGGTCGATCCTTCCCGATCCTGCCGGTCGCCATCGCCATCGTCGCCGTCCTCGGCGGCAGCGCGCTGTTCATGTCCGGCTACTCGATGGGTCGCCAGACGGCGGTCGAGCCCGGGACCCCGGTCGGCGAGGACGCCGCGTTCCGCCCGTTCTGGGACACCTACCACACGATCACCGATCGCTACGCCGGCGGTCGAGGTCGACCGCGACGCGATCGTCCAGGGCGCCATCCGGGGCATGATCGGGTCGCTCGAGGACCCGTATTCCTCGTACCTCACGTCCGAGGAGTACCGCGATAGCCTCCAGGGCATCAGCGGCGAGTTCGAGGGCATCGGCGCGGAGATCGCGACCCAGGCGCCCGACGGCAGCCAGGGCTGCGCAACCCTCGCGGTCGATTGCCGGCTCGTCATCGTGGCGCCGCTCGCAGGGCTCCCCGGCGCAGGCGGCCGGGCTGCTATCGGGCGACCTGGTCCTGGCGGTCGACGGCGATCTCGCTCGACGGCCTGACGGTCGATGGGGCGCGCGAGCGCATCCGCGGACCGAAGGGCACCGTCGTGACGCTGACCGTGCAGCGCGGGGCGGACGAGCCGTTCGCCCTCGAGATCACCCGCGACGTCATCCTGCAGGAAGAGGTCGAGAGCCGCGACTTCGCCGACGGGACCGTGGGCTACGTCCGACTGAACGGCTTCTCCGATCGCGGGGCCGAGGAGCTCGAGACCGCGCTCCGGGCGCACCTGGAGGCGGACCGAACGAAACTGATCCTCGACCTGCGCGGCAATCCGGGCGGGTACGTGACGGCCGCCCGCGCGGTCGCCAGCGAGTTCATCGCCTCGGGACCGGTGTTCTGGGAGCAGGACGCGAAGGGCGTCCAGGTCGAGACGGACGCGGAGCCGGGCGGTGCCGCGACGGACGCGGCCATCGAGGTCGTCTGTCTCATCGACGGCGGCAGCGCCTCCGCGAGCGAGATCGTTGCCGGCGCGCTCCAGGACACGGGGCGCGCGACCCTCGTCGGCCAGCCGTCGTTCGGGAAGGGGACCGTCCAGCAATGGCAGGAGCTGGCCGGGGAGGGCGGAGCGTTCCGCCTGACCGTCGCCCGCTGGCTGACTCCGGACAAGCGCTGGATCCACGATGTGGGGCTCCAGCCGGACGTGCTGGTCACCCTGCCGGACGACCTGGGACCGGACGAGGATCCGACCCTCGATCGGGCGCTCGAAGTCCTCGGGGCGGCTGCCTCGGTCGGGATGCGTCCCGAGATCGCCGCCTGACGGTCGTCTCTCCGGGCGCCGGATCCGGTCAGGACGCGTGGACGAGCCTCAGGGCCGGTTGGCGCCCGCTACGTGACTGGCAGACTGCCGATCGTGGTCGAAGCGCGCGCCGCGGCGCGAAGGGGCCGTTGGGCCATTAGGGCCGGCTACGTGACTGCCAGACTGCAGATCGGGGTCGAAGCGCGCCGCCGCCGCGCGAAGGGGCGCGTTCGGGGCCCGGTTGCCGACTGAGAAGCACAGTTCGGCGCCGACGGGCGCCAAGGGCCGCCGGCGGGCGACGCCACACGCCGTTCGGGGGCCTGTTTGCCGACTGAGAAGCACGTTTCGGCCCGACGGCGCCGCGTCGGGTGCCCTTGCGCTCACAACCGTCTTCAGGTACGGTTCTTGGGAACGAAAGGAGGTGATGTGCAGTGATCGACAGTACGCGTAGCTGCACCACCTCGCAGGAGATGGCCGTCTAGTCGGACACCCTGTGGGTGGTAAGCAACTCGAGCGCCGGTCCGAATAGGACCGGCGTTCGTGCGCCCGGCGCCTATCCTTCCCGTCACCCCACAGGAGCCATCCCATGCGCGACGACTCCACCGTCGCCCTCAACCGAAAAGCCCGCCACGAGTTCACGATCGACGAGACGTTCGAGGCGGGGCTCGTGCTGACCGGCACGGAGATCAAGTCGATCCGTGCGGGCAAGGCCAATATCGCCAACGCCTATGCCCGGATCGAGCGTGGCGAGGCCTGGCTCATCGGCGCCGACATCGCGCCGTTCGAGCAGGGGAATCGGTACAACCACGACCCGAAGCGGTCCCGCAAGCTGCTGCTCCACCGGCGCCAGATCGACGAGCTGTTGGGCCGCGCCAAGGCCAAAGGCCAGACCATCGTCCCCCTTCGCCTCTACATCACGCGGGGCAAGGCCAAGATCGAGCTGGGCCTGGCCCGCGGGAAGCAGCTCCACGACAAGCGTCGCGACATCGCCGACCGCGACTCGAAGCGCGACATCGCTCGAGAGATGGCCGACATCCAGCGCGGCCGGCACTAGCCGGTCGAGACCGCAGCCCCCGAAGCCGTCAGGGGCACGGTTCAGGGCTCGTCGACGACCCCTCGGCTCGGCGCATCCCCTGCCGGGCTCGCCACGTCCGCTGCCGGGGTCGGCGCACTTGCAGGTGGCTTCGGCGCATCCGCTGCGGGGCTCGGCGCCGCCGCGGCGGGGGTCGGCGCACTTGCCGCTGGCTTCGGCGCGTCCGCTGCGGGGCTCGGCGCAGCCGCTGCGGGGCTCGGCGTCAGCCGCTGCGGGGCTCGGCGCAGCCGCCGCTGGACTCGGCGTAGCCGCCGCCAGCCGGCCACGGCGTGGCCGCCGGATGAGAAGGACGTTGAGGAGCGCGATGTAGGCGACCAGCAGGAGCAAGGCTGCCGTAGTCAGCCACATCACGTTCTCGACAGTGACGCGCGCCCGATCGATGCGATCCTGCACCGCGGCAAGGCCGGTCTCGAGGCGGGTAGCCACCTCGGACACCCGGCTCACGACTCCACGGAGCGCGGTCACGCCATCGACCACCCCCTGGAGCGTGGTCGTCGCTCCGGCACGCAATCGGGTCAGGCTGGCGTCGATCTCCGCGATCCGTTCGTCGAGCGCCGCGAGCTCCTCAGTGGGCCCGGTCGGGAGATCGACGAACGGCAGTGCGCGATCGATCTGGGCGAGCGTTCCGAGTGCGGCGTCGATGCGCGCCCGGACGGCCACCCAGCCATCGCGGATCTGGGCGAAGCGGTCGGCGATGCTCGTCGCACGTTCCGCCAAGGCGGGTGGGATCGAGACGTTGCCCGCGACCGCCGACGCATCCGCCAGGAAGGCGTCGATATCGGCGACGCGCTCCTCGAGCCGACCAGTCGTCATGGCGACGACCGTCGTACCGCGACCCACGGCCTCGTCGATCGAGTCGAACACCCCACCCACCTGGTCGGCGAGGTAGCCGCGGCCAACGAGGATGCCGATGGCGAGGATCAAGGAGAGGACCAGTCCGACGATCCCGAAGATCTGGACCGCCGAGGGTCGGCGTCCGGGTGCCGTGTCGTTCGTCATGAGTGGATCCCCTCGCATGCTTGGAGTCGTTGCTCTGAGCAGGGTACCGCTCAACGACGGCGGACGAACCGGCGGACTGGGCCCATCGCTGGGCTAGGCGCTCCGCCGGACTGCTGCGGCGATGCCCGCGGGCTGGCGGTCAGCGATCGTCGGCGCGGTCTCCCACGGTCGGGACTCCAGCGAGACACTGGGTCTGGTGCGGACGAACAGCACGACCCCGACGGCCGACGACGCGGCACACAACAGGAGCCCCGTCGTGACGTCGACGACGCCGAGCTGCAGCAGCGCGCTCATGAGGAACGCCGCCGCGATCCCGCGCGCGCCGGTGATGGCGTTCCAGCCGGCCATCGCGGCCGCCCGCGAGGTCATCGGCGTCTGGTCGCTGACCATCGCAGCGATCCCGACATCGATGGACGCGCCACCGGTCCCGGCCGCGATGGCCGCCATCCACAGCACGGCGACATCGGGAGCCAGGGCATACGCCACCAGGGCGGACAGCCCGATGGCACTCCCGGCCCGCAACGCGACCAGCGGCCCGAACCGGTCGGCGACGACGCCCCAGAAGAGGAACGCGATCGTCGTCGCGACAGCCGCCAGGATGCCGATGACGCCGACATCGGCCAGGCTCAGGTCGAGCCGGTCGACGTGAACGAGCGCAAACAGCGGCGCCGCCGCGATCAGGCCGCCGCCGTAGAAGCCCTGGGCCAGGGCGACCCTGGCGAGGACCGGACGCTCGCGCAGGGCGCGAACAGATTCGCGAGCTGAGAACGATGGCGGCCGCTCGGCGGATCGTGCGCGAAGGCCCGCATACGCCAGCGCGCACGCGACCCCGACCGTACCGGCCATGGCGACCGCGCTGGGCCCACCCAGGCGATCGGCGATGACGCCGCCAACGAACGCTGCGATGGCACCGGCCGCCGCGCGGCCCATACCGATGAACCCGACGACGCGCCCGACTACCCGCGCGGGGTACATCGCCCCCCACAACCGCAAATGGAACGGCCCGCCGAAGGAGAGGCTCAGCCAGAAGACCAAGGCCACCGCGATCATGACCGGCGGCGTCGGCACGACGAATAGCATCAGGAGCGAGGCGGAACCGACACCACGGATCATCGCGAGCTGTCCGGATGAGCGGGGCCCGAACCGACCAGCGAACGCCGACAGGAGATTGGCGACGAATGGCGCGGCCGCGAGAGCGGCAAGACCCAACGGCTCGAGGCCTCCGCGCCGGGCGATCGTCGGCAGCAGAGCGGTGACCAGCGCCATCGTCACGCCGACACCCGTGGCCGCGACGAGATCGAGCGCCAGGTTGCGCCCGATCGCGCGCTGAATCGGCGATGGTTGGATGGACGACCGGAACACCACGTACCTCGAAGCAGCCCTGCTGGCCTGCGAGGTGAGCTGTCGGGCTCGGCGTGGGTCCGCCGTCGCGGTGGATCCGCGATTTGCCCCAGGAAGTGGGTCCCCCGTCCTCGGTTGAGGAGGTTCGGCCACTGACAACGATACCAGCGCCGGGCCGGTCGGCGCAGGGGCCGGTCGTCAGGGGGTCGTTCGCCTCGTGGTACCATGTCGAAACCGAACCGGTGTTCGGTCCTGTGGGGATGCGTGGTTTCGACAGGGCTTGGCTACCGGGGAACGCGAGCCGAGGATGCTGCTCAGGCCTCGTTAATCAGGCAGCAAAACGAAGTACCTGGCAACCGCCAGCCGACTCTCGCTCTCGCCGCTTAGGCGGTAGAGTGAGCGTGGAAGCTACCTCCGCTTCGCGGGTAGTGGAAGCGTCATCCAGCGGAGCTGCGATCCGGACGAGCGTCACGTAATCCGGAGTCAAGCCCGATCTAGGGACACGTGACTGGACCGTCCGGCAGGGTGCCGATGCCCGTTCGGGCGGTCGACGACAAAGCATCGGACACGCTCGTAGTGGTCTCCGGCGAAGGGTCCTGGACGGGGAGTTCGACTCTCCCCCATCTCCACCAATCCCGCCCACCCACCGTGGGTCGACGGCGGACGTCAACCACGGTCGCAAACGGCTGCCCTTCCCATCGGCCCTACACTGGTCACGTCCCCGATGCTGGCGACCGCCGTGGTTCCCCCCACCGCTGGCAACTGAACCGGTCGGGGACATCATCCTGTCGCGCTGGCGATCGGGGTGATCCTCGGCTGTGTGCGAGCGGCCAGCATCGGATGGCCCGGTACCTTTGGTCAGGTGTGGACCGCACGCACCGCGTACACACTCGCGGCACGCCCCCGTCACACCCCGTGAGGTTCCGTGCCGGCTCGACCACGTCACCCCGTACTGCTCGCCATGCTCCCGATCATCGCCGTGTCGATCGTCGCGATCGCGGGAGCGCCGCCCATCGCCCTCGGCGCCGTATGCGACACCAGTGATACGTCGCTGGCCAACGGCGGCTTCGAAACGCCGGGCGTCCCGGCCGACTCTTACAGCATCCTCGACGCGTCGGAGGTCCCGCCCTGGAGTACCACCGACGTCGCCAACGGCATCGAGGTCTGGGGTGACGGCTTCCTCGGCGTCCCCGCATTCGAAGGCGCCAACTTCGCAGAGCTGAATGCCAACAGCGCGGGAACCCTCTACCAGGATGTCGTGACGATCCCGGGGGCGACGATGACCTGGACGTTGCACCACCGCGGTCGCGACGGGACGGACGTGATGAGGGTGCTGATCGGCGACGCACTCACGGCGGACGTCTCGAGCGATGCCGGCTGGAACGCGATCTCGGCGGACATCTCGGACCCCGAGACCGCCTGGGGCACCGCGTCGGACACCTACGTGGTCCCCGCTGGCCAGACGTGCACGCGATTTGCGTTCCGGGCCGTGTCGTCCGGCGTGGGCATCGCGAGCTATGGCAATTTCATCGACGGCATCGGCTTCGTGGTCACGATCCCGGCCGACCCGACGCCCACGCCCACGCCCGACCCGACGCCGACGCCTGACCCGACACCGACACCCGACGCGACACCGACACCCGACGCGACGCCGGCGCCGACGCCCGACCCGACACCCAGCCCCGAGGCAACGCCAGCACCGACGCCAGCCGGCGTCGCAGCGGCTGTGGGCGGGGCCGAGGTCACGCCCCCGCCGACCGATACCGACCCAGAGCCTTGGCCGTCGGCCGGTTCGACAGGTGCGATCGTGCTCTCATTCGTCTGGCTGGTCGCGCTCGGCCTGTACGCCGGCCTGGTCACGCGTCGCGCGCAGCGAGGGCGCTGACCGACCCAGCCGCGTGGTCGATACTCAGGCGGTGCAGCGACGCCCGCTCGGATCGACAAGCCTCATGGTCACGCCCATCGGTCTGGGCCTGGCTGCGCTCGGTCGCCCCGGGTACATCAACCTTGGCCGCGACCACGACCTGGGTCCGGAACGCACGGTCGAGGCGCTCCGCGCCCGAGCCCACGAGGTCCTCGACGCGGTCTGGGATATCGGCATCCGTTACATCGACACCGCCCGTTCGTATGGGCTGGCCGAGCGGTTCCTGGCCGACTGGCTCGAGGCCCGCGCGATCGATCCCGCCGACATCGTCGTCGGGTCGAAGTGGGGGTACACCTACACCGCCGACTGGCGGGTCGGCGCCGAGGTCAACGAGGTCAAGGACCACTCCCTCGCGACCCTCCGACGGCAGCTCGCCGAGACTCGTGAAACCCTGGGTCCTTGGTTGCGCCTCTACCAGATCCACTCGGCCACGCTGGAGAGTGGCGTTCTCGCGGACACGGCAGTCCTCGGCGACCTTGCTCGCGCCCGCGACGGTGGCCTCGTCATCGGCCTGTCGGTCAGCGGACCGAGGCAGAGCGAGACGATCCGCCGGGCGCTCGAGCTCGAGCTCGACGGCGAGCGCTTGTTCGGGGCGGTCCAGGCGACCTGGAACGTTCTGGAGCCCTCGGCCGGAGACGCGCTCGATGAGGCGCATCGAGCCGGTCTCGGCGTCATCGTCAAGGAGGCGCTGGCCAACGGTCGGCTGCTCGACGCGGATCATCGCGGACGACTGACGAACGGCCTCGCAGCCACGCCCGGCGACCCGCCCCCGCCCGACGCCGTCGCGCTGGCCGCCGCGCTCGCGCAGCCATGGTCGGACGTCGTGCTCTCCGGCGCGGTCACGCCGGACCAACTGCGCTCCAACGCCGCCGCCGCGGACGTCGTGATGGGCGCGGCCGCCCTTGGACGCTTCGCCGGGCTCGCGGAGGACCCGACGGCCTACTGGGCGACCAGGAGCGAGCTCGCCTGGGGCTGATCGATCAGAGGTGGCGCAGGAACGCCTCGGGATCGCGCAGGAAGTCGCGGGTCAACGTCACGTGTTCGAGATCCTCATACGCGACCCGCGCGAGCGGCGTCGTGTCGAAGCTCAGGATGTCCGCGCCCGGGAAGGCCAGCAGGATCGGCGAGTGCGTCGCCATGACGACCTGGGCGCCCGAGCCCACGGCCTCCTTGAGCAATGCGAGGAACGACAGCTGCCGCGAGGGCGAGAGGGGCGCTTCGGGTTCGTCGAGGAAGTAGATGCCGCCGGGCACGAGTCGCTCGGCGAAGAAATGCAGGAAGGCCTCGCCGTGTGACCGGGTATCGAGACCCTCGCCGTAGCGTGCCCGTAACGCGTCCAATTCCTTGAGCATCGGCGCGCGTGCCAACGACCGGGCATAGTCCTCGGCGTCGGCGTACTCCTCGTCCACCCGGCGCAGCTCGGCCTCGAGGCCCGTCCGCAGCTCGTCCATCCGCTTCGCGAAGCCGAAGAAGTCCTCGGCTCGAAGGAAGAACCCGCGGCCTGGCCGCTTCGCCCAGGAGAGCCGCAGCTCGTCGGCCAGCGCCCGGACACCGCCGAGGGTCGGGTCCGCGGCCACGTCCGCGCTGCCGGCCGTGATCGCCTTCGCGGCGATGGCCAGCGCCTCGAGCAGCGTCGATTTTCCCGAGCCGTTCTCGCCGACGAGGATCGTGACCTCGCTGCGGAACGCGATCGACTCGATGCCGCGCAGCGCCGGCAGGTCGAACGGGAAGCCGCGGTCCTCGGTCGGTCGCCCGAGGGAGTCGGACGGCGCGAAGGTGGATCACGCTCCCGATGGTGACGCCTCTGAACGAGCGGCGCCAAGCGTCGGGTATCTTCTAGGCACCCTCCCGCCGTCGTTCTGGCACGGACCCGCGCCAGTCCTGCGCACCCCCGACCTGGGGAGAAGCCATGGACCACGAGCCCGTTCTCATCTCCACCATCGCGATCGGATTGACTGCCGCATTCATCGGCGGCCTGATCGCGCGGCGGCTGCGCCTCCCGGAGATCGTCGGCTACATCGCGGCCGGGATCGTGATCGGGCCGTTCACGCCGGGCCTCATCGCCGACACCGAGATCGCCCTCGAGCTCGCGGAGATCGGCGTGATCCTCTTGATGTTCGGCGTCGGGATCCACTTCTCGATCCACGACCTGCTCGCCGTGCGCTCGATCGCCATCCCCGGAGCGATCATCCAGACCATCGTCGCAACGGCGCTGGGCATCGCGCTGGGCCAGGCGCTCGGATGGGACCTGGGCGGCGGTCTCGTCCTCGGCCTGGCCCTGTCCATCGCCAGCACGGTCGTGCTCCTCCGCGCGATGGGCGATCGCAATGAGCTCGATTCGCCCCAAGGGAAGATCGCCGTCGGCTGGCTCATCGTCGAGGACCTGCTCGCGGTCCTCGTGCTGGTGCTCCTGCCGACCATCGCGCCGTTCCTGGGCGGCTCGACGGGCTCGGGCGCCACCGACGTCGCCGGCGCCGGCGCGGGACCGGTCGTGGAGATCGCGATCGCGTTGGGCAAAGCCGCGATCTTCGCGGTGATCATGGTCGTCGCCGGCGCGCGCCTGGTCCCATGGCTGATGCTCGTCGTCGCCCGCGAGGGCTCGCGCGAGCTGTTCACGCTGGCCGTCCTCGCCATCGCCCTGGGGGTCGCGTTCATCTCGTCGAGCGTGTTCGGCGTCTCGTTCGCGCTGGGTGCGTTCCTGGCGGGCGTCGTGGTGAGCGAGTCGGACATGAGCCACCAGGCCGCCGCGGATGCGCTGCCGTTGCGCGATGCATTCGCGGTCCTGTTCTTCGTGTCGGTCGGGATGCTGCTGGATCCGACCTACCTCGTGGCGAATCCGCTGCCGGTGCTGGCCGTCCTCGCGCTCGTCGTCGTGGGCAAGGCGGTGACCAAGTTCGTCATCGTCGCCTTCGCCGGCTATCCGCCGCGGATCGCGCTGACGGTCGCGGCCGGACTCGCCCAGATCGGCGAGTTCTCGTTCATCGTGGGAACGATGGGCCTGACCCTGGGGCTGCTACCGGATGACGGGTTCCAGTTGATCGTCGCGGGCGCGCTGCTGTCGATCACGCTCAACCCGTTCCTCATCGGAGCGATCTCGCCGCTGGAGCGGCGTCTCCGCGAGAATGGGTTGTTGGTCGGGATCATGGAGCGTCGGGCCGGCGACCTCGCTCGCCTCGATGCCGGCACGCGCGAGACGCTGAACCTGCATGCGGTGGTCTGCGGGTACGGCCGGGTCGGACGGCTCATCGGCCCAGCGCTCGAGCGACGCGGGTTCCGGTACGTGGTCATCACCCAGCAACGCGATGAGATCGATCGACTGCGAGCGCGCGGCGTGCCGGCGATCTTCGGGGATGCCGCAAATCCGACCGTCCTGGAGATGGCTCATGTCGGCAACGCCCGGCTCGTCATCGTCGCGACGTCGGACCCCAACGAGACGCGCCTCATCGTTGAGCGGGCCAACGGACTCCACCCGGGCGTGGATTTCGTCGTCCGGACCCACAGCGACACGGAAGCGGCGCACCTGCGACGGGTGAGCTCGAAGATCCAGGCCATCCACGGCGAGCGCGAGCTAGCGGTCCAGATGGCCCGGTATGCGCTGCGCCGGTTCGGCGTCAGCGCGACGGAGGCGGAGGCGATCGCACAGGGCCTGCGCGGACACTCGGCGGCCGCTGCCGAAACGCCGCGCGATGGCGGGATCGGTGCCTTGCTGGATAGGATCCGGGCCCGGCTCGGTGGCCAGGGTCGCTAGGCGCCGGGCCGCGCGTCCCGCGTGTACACGAGGACCGTGCGCTCGTAGGTGATGACGGTCTCGTCGCGCTGGTTGAAGCCGCGGGTGCGGACCCGGACGAGACCCTGGCCGGGGCGCGACCGAGAGGGGCGGACCTCCAAAACCTCCGACTCGGCATACAGAGTGTCGCCGGCGAAGACGGGGGCCGTGAGCTTGACGTCATCCCAGCCGAGATTCGCTACCGCGTTCTGGCTGACGTCCGGGACGGACAGGCCGGTGACGATGGCGAGGGTCAGGGTCGACACGACGAGCGGCCGCCCGAATTCCGTGCGTGACGCGTAGTCGGCGTTGGAGTGGACGTCGTGGGGGTTATTGGTGAGCAACGCGAACCACGTGTTGTCGGTCTCGCTGATCGTCCGGCCGTGCGCGTGGCGGTACAGGTCACCAACCCTGAAGTCCTCGAAGAACCGGCCCTCCCAACCGACGATCGGCTCGCTCATGCGGTGACCCCCTGCTGGGCGGCATACGCGCGTCTGCGCCTCGGCCAGCTCGCCGCCATCGATGACGCCCAGGGCGAGCGCCCGCTCGGGCGCGAACCGACCGAGCGCGGCAGCCTGACGGAGCACGACCCGGGCATGCCGGTCGGTCGCTCGATCGCTCATGACGCCGGCGATCATGGTCGCGCCCTGGTCCGCGGCGACGGCGGCATCGTAGGCCTCCAGCTTGGCCGCCTCGAGCTCCAGGGCGTCGTCGGTCAGGGCGGCCTCGAACGCGAGCAGGACCGCGAACAGCTGGGCCGGATGGCCGACCCACTTGCCGAGCATCCCGATCTCCCTGGCCCGCACGGTGTCGTCGTAGGCGAGGCGCATGCGGTCGAGCCAGCGGGTCCGGTTCGCGGCGTCGTCGAGGGCGGGATCGGTCACGGGATAGTCCAGGGTCATGCCGTCGACGGCGGGGACGCCGACGGCCCCGGCCACGGCCACGATCTCGGCGCGTGCCCAGTCGGCGAGGAGGTGGTCGTTGCCGATCGCCGGCAGCCCGAGGTCCGCGCTGAAGTCGGCCAGGCCGAAGATCAGCGCGGCCAACCGAGGAGCGGCGCGTTGGGCGATCTCGGCCAGTTGGGCAGCGCCCCATCCGGACTCGACCAGGTAGGCGACCCGGATCCGGCCCTCGGCAAGTCCGAGGTCCGCTTCGGCTCGGGCCAGGAGGTCGTTGACGAGATCGACCTCCTCGGGGTGCTCGACCTTCGGGAACACGATGCCGTCGAGGGGGAAGGCCCCGGGGTCGGGGGTTCGTTCGCGCAACCGCCACAGGAGCGTGTAGAGGTCGCGCACCGTCGTATCGAGGTTGAACCCGGGCGGTCGATAGAACCGCAGGCTTGCCGCACCCCCGTCGCCCCAATCGGCGTCGGCGAAGGTGTCGGCGGCGACCGCCAGGCCGCGAGCCGCGGCTTCGTCGCCCGGGGCGATCGCGTCCTCGCCATCGAGCATGACCAGCGGAGCGCGGCCCGGGTGGGTTAGACGGGCCTCGACGAGGTCGCGCGGCAGCTCCAGCCGATCGGCGAGGTCCGCGCCGGTCAAGCCGAGGCGCTCCAGGATGCGGCCGACGGCGGCCGTGCCGCCCTCCACGGCCTTGCGGGCCATCGCGGCATCCGCGGCCGGGGTCGTCAGGTGGGCCTGCTGGCGCCAGTAGCGCAGCGGCAGGGCGGCCCGGCGTCCGGCGAGCGCGGCGCGGACCGTGCGTCGCGCGGCATCGCCTGCGGCGATCGCGCCGGCCAGGTCGGGCAGTGGCCGCGGTCCCTCGCTCGTCATGCGAACAGCCCCTCGAGCAGCTCCAGCGCCGTGCGCTCGATGATACCGGCGACCTCCGGCGAGAACGGGGCGGGCTGCCCGTAGCCGCGATGCGAGATGGCCGGCTCGTACCCGCCGAACGGGTACTCATCGGGCGTCGCGACATACCCGAGCGACCCCTGGCTGTACCCGGCGAAGATCGTCACGGGGGCCGGGGAGGCGCGGCGCACGGCCGTGCCGATCGCCCCGAAGATCTCGCCCGGTGCGCCGACGATCGCGCAGTCGCCGATCCGCGCGGCCCAGACCTCGCCGTCGATGGCGGTCGCCCGACCACCGGCCGCCTCCTGCGCGAGCATCAGCTCGAGCCAGGCGATGTGGTAGCGGATCGGGTTCGTCGTAACCCTCGTTTCGCCACGGTCCTGACGGGCCGTCAGGTCCGTGCGCCGCTCCGCGAGCTCGCGCTCCAGGTCGGCGACGGGCGGCAGGTCGAGCAGGGGCAGGGAGACGATCCGCCGGGCGGTTCGAAGCGGCTGCGCCGGCTGCTCATCGGCCAGGCGGCGGCGGTACAGCGAGATCGGCGTCACGGAGCCCCAGTCGGACCGGTCGACCTCGATCGACCATGGATGGGCGTCGGCCACCGCATGGTGGGCCTCGAGGGCGAGCCGCTCCCCGAAGATGTCGGCTGCCAGGATCGCGGCATCATCATCCCGGAACGCCTCCAGAGGCAGCGCGTCGCCGGCGGCTCCCTGCAGGAAGACCGTCACGCCGCCTGGGCGCAACAGGTTGCTGAGGGCGGATCGCAGCGGCCCCACGTAGTCGGGACCAGCGCCCTCGACGTCGGGGCCGATCACCACCGGGTGACAGGCAAAGGACACCAGCGTCGCGATGGCGCTGGGCACGAGCGGTGCCCCGTCCAGGCCGTCGATCCGGATGGCCACGACCGAATCGTCGCGTACGCCATCCCGGTTCCAACCGAGGATGGTCCGCCCGTCGGTCGTCCGTTCACGTCGGTTGACGGCGAGACCAGGGGCGAGGCCGATCCCGCCACTCACCATCGCGCGTTCCAGGTTGCCCATGGCCTGGAGCGCTGCCGATGCGTACAGATCCGGCACCGCGTCCCAGTACCGCAATTCCCGATCCGTCCAGCCGTCGAACTCGCCGCCGAGCTTGATCGTGGCACCTGGCCACGGCGCGGCATGGGTATGGCTGGAGTTGAGCAGCACGGCCGCCGGATCGCACCCGACCACCTCGCCGACGCGGGCCCGGATCCGATCCGCCATCTCGGTCGTGAGCCCGACGACGTCGGCGCCGATGACGACGACGGTGGTCGGCCCGTCCCGGAACACGACGGCCGTCGCGAGGAGTCGCTCGTAGGCGTCACGCGCGGCGACCGCCCGTCGCACGTACCCGAGCAGGTCCACCGGGAACGGCGGGGTGATATCGACCTCGGCCGCACCGGCCTCCAGGGTCATGACGCGACGCTCGCCCAGTCGCCCGGTGCCTCGATGAGGCCCTTCAGCGTGCCGAGGAACCCGGCCGCCCCGACCCCGTCGACGACGCGGTGGTCGGACGAGAGCGTGGCCGTCATGATCCGCCGGACGACGATCTCGCCGTCGCGCACCACGGGCCGCTCGACGGTTCGGGCCGTGGCCAGGATCGCGACCTGCGGCGGGGTGATGATCGCGGTGAACGCCGTGACCTCGAACATGCCGAGGTTCGAGAGCGTGAACGTGCCCTCCGCGATCTCGGCTGCGCGCAGCTTGCCGGCCCGGGTCCGGGCGACGAGGTCGGCCAGACCCGCGGCCAGGTCCGCCACGCCGCGATCGCGGCAGTCGAGGAGCGCCGGGGCGATGAGCCCATCGTCGAGCGCGATCGCGACCCCGATGTTGATCGCGTCCACCCGCTCGATGGCGTCGCCCTCCCACGTCGCGTTGAAGGCCGGGTGCTCGGCGAGCGTCAGGGCGACGGCGCGCAGGAGGAACGCCGTGACCGTGACGCGGTCCTCGCGCGCGCGACCCTCGTTGGCGCGATCGGCCGCGGCGAGGAGCGCGTCCATCTCGATCTCGGTCGACAGGTAGAAGTGCGGGACGCGCTGCTTGCTCTCGGTCATCCGCCGGGCGATGGCCCGGCGCATCGGGCTCTGGCTGACGGGGTGATGGCCCTCGCGCGATCCGCCCTGTGGCTCGGTCACCTACGCGCCATCCTCGAGCCAGGCGATCGTCTCGCCCACCGGCACCTCGGCGCCGGCGTCGTGCACGATCTCGGCGAGTCTGCCGGAGGCCGTCGCCTCCATCTCGACCGTGCTCTTGTCGGTCTCGATCTCGGCGATCACGTCGCCGCGCGTGATCTCGTCGCCGACCTTCTTGATCCAGCCACCGACCTTGCCGGTCTCCATGTCGTAGCCGAGCTTCGGCATCTCGATCGGGATGCGGGCCATCCGAGCCTCCGGGTGTGCCGACGTTGCGTACCGGGCCCAGGCGCCGGTCGGTGCAAGCGTTTCCAGCCCGTATCATAGCCAGACGGCGGGGCGTCCTCGCCGCTGGCCCGATGGCGGCCGGATCGCGGCGATGGGACGGAGGTCGAGGTGGAGTTCCTGGTCAACATCGAGGTGGGCTGGCCGGCGGACGGCGATCCCGACGAGCTGGCCCGGCTCCTTGCCGCCGAGCGGGTGCGTGGCGCAGAGCTGGGAGCAGCGGGGACCATCCGGCGGATGTGGCGCGTGCCGGGTCGACGAGCGAACTGGGGGGTCTGGGAGGCCGAGGACGCGACGGCCCTCCACGCCGCGATCGGGTCGCTGCCCTTGTTCCCCTACCTCGACGTGGAAGTCATCCCCCTGGCCGCGCATCCGAACGATCCGGAGCGGCCGGGCGGCAAGTAGCGAGCGAACTTGACATGGCCGAAGGCGGCCCTCTACCCTCGGGCCACCGACGCTGACGACGTTTCCAGTAACAATTCTGGCGGCCGTTCGCAGGTCCAGTCGGCCTCGGCCTCAGCCTCGAGGAGTGCGCACATGGTCACCCACCTGGAGTGGTCCGAAACGATCGGCAAGCGGGTGCGCAGCGGCGATTGGGCCGACCAGGCGATCTCGACCGTGTCCAAGATCGAGGACGAGCTGCGCTCGGCCGGCGACGACCTCGGGCTGGCCGGGGGGCGACGCGAGAACGCCGCCCAGCTGGTCGACTACTTCATGGAGGAGGCCAAGGTCGTCTACGTCGTCTACCGCGTGTGGACGACCGGCTTCAACGACTGGCTGGTCGGGCAGGGCGTCACGGAGGCCGACCTCGCAACGGAGATCGATCGCCTCGAACGACTGCTCGCCTACCCGGACGGCACGCGGCTCGAGCGGGAGCCGCGCTGGGAGGCGCTCGGACTCCGGGCCGGCCGGCTGGCCAACGGCATCCGTGGCTATGACCTGACGACGGAGGCCGCGATCACCGAGCTCGACGGCGTGCGCGAGGACTGGCGCCAGCTGCACGACCGGATGGCCGACCTGATGGCCGGCATCCTCGCCTTCGTCGTCCGCCGCTTCGGGGAAGCCCGGCTGGAGGACTGCTACCGAGCGATCATGGAGCCGTACCTGCAGGAGCGGTACATGCCGTTCGACGTCCGCGTGACACCGTACGAGGAGACGCTCGATCGCAACCTGTACATCGCCCTCGAGGCGATGCGGGGTCACCTCGTCGGACAGGGCCGGCGCGGCGATATCGAACTGGAGGAACAGGACGACCGCTGGGTCCTCCGGTTCGATCCGTGCGGATCAGGCGGCCGGATCCTGCGAGGCGATCCCGACGAAGGCACCGGTTCGCGCGTCCTGGCCCCGTACGAGTTCGGGGTGATCGAGGAGCCTCGGCCGTGGACCTGGAACGAGACCGGCGTCTGCCACTACTGCGCCCATTGCAACCTGGCCCTCTCGACGATCCCCGCCGAGCGCTGGGGGCATCCGGTCCGGACGGTCGATCCGCCGCTGTGGCGCGGCGAGGATGACCCAGCGACCGTGCGCAAGTGCCAGTGGACCGTCTGGAAGACGCTCGAGGCGATCCCCGAGCGCGAGTACGAGCGGATCGGTCGGACCAAGCCGCCGCTGCCGGTGATCCAGCCGGGCACTGCCGCGCCGTCGACCGACGGCCCCACGGCATGAGCTTCGACGGACGCCGCGCGATCGTCACGGGCGCCGGCAGCGGCATCGGACAGGCCGTGGCCCTGCAGCTGCTCGAGGAGGGGGCACGGGTCACCGGCGTGGACATCAACGACCGCGGCCTGGACCCGATCCGTGCAGCCGGTGGCGACGCCATGGTGGTCGACCTCGCCGACCTCGAGCAGCGCGCCTCGGTCATCGCCTCGGCGCGCGAGGACGCCGCGCACTACCTCGTCAACGCGGCCGCCATCCTCGACGTGATCCCGCTGTCGGAGGTCGATGAGGCGGCGTTCCGCCGCCACTTCACCGTCAACGTGGAGGCCCCCTGGTTCCTGTGCCGCGACATCGGCGGGGCGCTGGTCGAGGGCGGGGCGATCGTCAACTTCTCGTCGCCGTCGGCCCGCTGGGCGTACACCCTCGAGACCGCGGTGTACGGCGCTACCAAGACCGCGATCCAAGGCGTGACCCGCAGCTTCGCGATCGCGCTGGCGCCGCGGAAGGTCCGAGTCAACGCGATCTCACCGGGGATCACGGACACGCCGATGCAGGAAAAGGTCCTGCGCAAGGTCTCGGAACTGCGCGGGCTGTCGTACGAGGAACTGAGCAGCACGCGCACGAAGCTCGTGCCGCTGGGGCGGTCCGCACCGCCCGAGGAGATGGCCGGCGTGGTCGTGTGGCTGCTGTCGGACGCCTCGGCGTACATCACCGGCCAGACCATCTACGTCGACGGCGGCTACATCATGTCGGCGTAGCCGGGCTGCACGCCCCGAGCCGCGCCCCGCGACACGGCCGCGATCGCCGCGCCACCCCCAAACGCCGCCGACGTGTCACCGACTTGACACGGTCAGGGGTGCAGCCTACTCTCCGCTGACCCGGCCCTGACGACGTTTCCAGTAACAATTCTCGGGACGTAGGGCGCGGGCGTCCCCACGGATTCGGAGGAGGAAAACGTGCAGGAGACCCGTTCGGGGACCGACGCGCGCGGAAAGCTCGCCCGTTGGTCTACCGTCTTCGCGCTCGCCGCGCTCGTCGCGGCCGCGTGTACCAACCCGGCGGCCAGCTCGGCCCCGCCCGCATCGGTGGCCCCGGCGTCGGAGCCACCGGCCAGCGAAGCTCCCGCCTCGACCGAGCCCTCGGCCGCGGCCGAGGCGTTCAAGATCGGCTATATCTCGCTCGGCGATTCGGTCCCGTTCGTGAAGCTCGTCTCGGACGGCATCCGGGACGAGGCCGAGGCGGCGGGTCAGGACCTGCTGTTCTGCGACTCCGAGATCGACAACGCCAAGGCGCTCGCCTGCGCCCAGAACCTGAAGGTCCAGGGCGCCCAGGGGGTCATCAACTTCCAGGTCTTCCAGGACAGCTCGCCCGAGATCTGCGCGGCGTATGGCGACCTCCCGACGATCGCCATCGACATCATCCAGCCGCCGTGCCAGGTCGCCTTCATGGGCGCCGACAACCACGAGGCCGGACGCCTCGCCGGCGCCGAGATCGGCAAGTACGCCAAGGCCGAGTGGGACTGCGACTACACCGCCTATGTCTCGCTGGAGTCGGTCGCCGCCGGTGCGGCCAACACGGACCGGATGGGCGGGATGCGTGACGGCTTCAAGGAGTCCTGCCCGATCCCGGCCGACAAGGAGCGCATCATCGACGGTGCGGACCGGACCGATCCGGGCCTCGAGAAGGTGACCAACCTCCTCGGCGCGCTCCCCGGCGATCGGATCGTCGTGGTCGCGATCAACGAGGACGGCATCCTCGGCGCCATCGGCGCCGCCAACACCCTCGGTCGCCAGAACGACCTGTACTACGCGGGCCAGGGCGCGGATCCTTCCGCCTGGAAGGAGATCGCCTGCAATCCGAACTACATCGCGACCGTGGCGTACTTCCCGGAGCGCTATGGCACGTTGTTGATCCCGAACATGATCAAGCTCCTCCAGGGCGAGACGATCCCCGAGGAGATCTTCACCGAGCACCAGGTCATCAACCGCGACAACATCCGCGAGGTCTATCCCGAAACCCCCGCCTGCTGATGCAGCTGGCCAGCATCGAGATCGCTGCATGACCTTCGCCCTCCAGGCAAAGGACATCCGCAAGTCGTTCGGTGGCGTCGAGGTCCTCCACGGGGTGGACCTCGAGGCCATCGGCGGCTCGGTGCTGGCCCTGCTCGGCGAGAACGGGGCCGGCAAGTCCACGCTCGTCAAGATCATCGCGGGCGACTACACCGCGGACGCGGGCGAGATCGTCGTCGACGATGTCGCCTATCCATCCCTCACGCCCATCAGCGCTCGCGACCTCGGTGTCGCGATCATCTTCCAGGAGTTCCAGGACGCTCCCACGCTGACGGTCGCGGAGAACATCTCCCTCGGCCGTCTGCCCAACCGCTTCGGCATGGTCGACTGGCGCACGGTCAACCAGCGCGCGAAGAAGATCCTCAAGGAGCTCGATGTCGACATCGCGCCCGGCCGGCGGGTCTCCACGCTGCGCGTCGGCGAGCGCCAGATCATCGAGATCGCGCGGGCGCTCTCGCGCAAGGCCCGCCTGCTGATCCTCGACGAACCCACGGCCGCGCTGTCGCATCACGAAGCGGAGACGCTGTTCAAGTTCGTCCGCCGTCTGCGCGATCAGGGCGTCGCGATCATCTACATCACCCACCGGCTCGACGAAGTCACGTCGATCGCGGACCGCGTCCAGGTGCTGCGCGACGGACACCTCGCGCTGCTCGCCAAGGTCGCGGAGACCGACCGGGCGACGATGATCGAGGCCATGGTCGGACGGCACATCTCCGAGATCGCCCGACCCGCGACCTCGACGACGATCGACACCGGCCGGCCGGCCATCCGCTGGATCGACGCCGCCTCCGATGACGAATTCCACGATGTGTCCATCGACGTCCACCGCGGCGAGATCGTCGCGATCTACGGCAAGCTCGGATCCGGGGCGGCCGAGATCGGCGAGACCGCGTACGGGCTGCGGCCCGTGACGGCCGGCTCGCTCGAGATCGACGGCGTACCGCGGGTCATCAAGGACCCGGCGGCTGGCGTCCACGCGGGTGTCGGGTTCCTCCCCGCCGATCGGAAGGCCGGCGGCGGCTTCATGGTCCGACCCGTGATGGAGAACGTCGCAGTCGCTTCGTGGAGACGGCTCGCTCGGTTCGGTCAACTCATCTCCCAGCGTTCGGAGGCGCGGGCGTACCGGCGCTGGCACGACAAGTTGTCCATCCGCTCGCGCAACGATCCGCGCCAGTCGATGGGAACGCTGTCGGGCGGCAATCAGCAGAAGGTGCTCATCGGCCGCTGGCTCGAGCGCGACAGCCAGGTGCTCGTGCTCATCGAGCCGACGCGCGGCGTCGATGTCGGTGCCCGGCTGGACATCTATCGTGCGCTTCGGGAGCTGTCGGCGGAGGGGGTCGCCGTCCTCATCAGCACCTCGGACTACGAGGAGGCCGTGCAGGTCGCCGACCGGGTCTTCGTCATGTTCGAGGGCGCCGTCGTCGCGAACCTGACCGGTGACGCGGTCACGACCACGCGGCTGCTCGCCGCATCAGGAGGGTGAACCGTTGACCTCGCAGGACCCGAGCCCGGCACCAGCTCCCGCCGCCGCGACATCGGGGACTGGCGAGAGCGTGGGTGGCGGCGCGGTCGGACTGCCGTCGCGTCGGGGCCGCGGCCTGTCGGTGCCCGAAACGGGCGCCTTGTTGGTCGTCCTGGTCGGGCTGTTCGTGTACTTCTCGATCGCCTCGCCGTTCTTCCTGAACAGCGAGAACCTCATCAACATCCTTCAGAACGTCGCAGTCGTGGGGATCGTCGCGTGCCCGGCGACGCTGCTGTTGATCTCGGGCCAGTTCGACCTGTCGGTCGGTTCCGGCATCGGGTTCGCCGGCATGGTCATGGCCGTCGCGGCACTTGCCCCGGGACAGGGTGGCGTGGATGTCCCGCTCGCGCTCAACCTGCAGCTCACCTCGGCGGTCATCGTGGCCGTACTGGCGACCCTGCTCATCGGCCTCATCAACGGCTTCTGCGTGACGGTCATCGGGATCAACGCATTGATCACGACGCTCGGCACGCTGGCCATCTTCCGTGGCCTCACCAAGGTGCTCGGCAACGGGCAGAGCATCCGGGTCGAGAACTTCGGTGATCTCGGTGTGCTGCGCATCCCCGAGGACGGCCTGCCGATCATCGGTGTCGGCATCCCGTTGCCGGTGTACATCTTCGTGGGCGTGGTCATCCTCGCCTGGGCCGTGCTCCGCTACACGGTCTATGGACGCTCGCTCTACGCGATCGGCGCCAACCCGGCGGCCGCCCGTCTCGCCGGCATCCGTACCAAGCGCGTGATCTTCATCGCCTTCCTGCTGTCGGCCCTGTGCGTGGCGCTGGCCGGGCTCATCCGCCTGTCGCAGGTCGCCGTGGCATCCGTCAACTCGGGGCTCGGCGTCGAGCTGTCCGTGGTGACGGCCGTGGTCCTCGGCGGCGCGAGCCTGTCCGGCGGTCGCGGCGGCATCGGCGGGACGGTGCTCGCCGTGCTCATCGTCGGCGTGCTGGGCAATGGCCTCATCCAGCTCAACGTGCCGTCGTTCTGGATCGAGGTCGCGAACGGCCTCTTGCTCCTGGGCGCCGTCACGGTCGACCGGGTCCGCGTCCGGCTCACCCGCGCTGACGTCTGACCGCGGCCCGCTCGTGCGCTCGATGGAGGCACCCGCGTGACCTTCCCCGCGCCGCACGTGACCTGGTCCCAGGTGGACCGTCTGGAGGTTGCTACCCCCATGATCCAGCCGGGGCCGGGCCGACCGGTGTCCCCCACGCCGGCGAACCGGCCAGGTCCCGGCTTGGGTCGCCCGGCGCGCAAGCCGGTACCGTCGACATCAACGGTTGAGGGTCATGAGATGACCCCGAGCAGCAGGAGAGACGCATGACCGACGTCGATCGCAGCATCCCGTTCATCGAAGCCCACCATCACCTCTGGGAGCTCGACCGCTTCCACTACGACTGGCTGACCGATCCCGGCTGGGAGGGCCACAACGCGCTGCTCGGCGACTACAAGATGATCCGCTCCACGATCGGCAACCCGTGGCGGTTCTTCAAGGAGTTCTACGGGGCCAACGTCATCAAGAGCGTCCACATCGAAGCCGCCTACGCCGGGCCAGATGCGCTCGAGGAAACGGTCTGGCTCGAGCAGGTCGGCAAGGAGTTCGGATTTCCGCACGCGCTCGTCGTGTTCTGCGACATCGAGGCCGACGGCGCGGAGGCGAAGCTCGATCAACATCTCGAGGCGTCCGACCGGGTCAGAGGCGTGCGCATCCGTGCACATCCGGACGACCCCGAAACGGCGGCGTTCAAGAACGGCTACGCGGCGCTGGGGAAGCGCGGGTTGTCGTACGAGTTGAACGCCTCCCCCGGCAAACTCCTGTCCGGCCGCGACGTCGCCGCGGCCAACCCGGACATCCAGGTGATCCTCGGCCATGCCGGCTTCCCGGTCCAGCGCGACGACGCGTATTTCGCCCAGTGGAAGTCGGAGATGTCCGCGCTCGGCGAGGTCGACCACGTCGCGTGCAAGGTGTCGGGCTTCGGGATGGTAGACAACCACTGGACGGTCGACTCGATCCGGCCGTGGGTCCTCCATTGCATCGATGCGTTCGGGCCGGACCGGATCATGTTCGGGACGAACTGGCCGGTCGACATCCTGTACGCGACCTATCTCGAACAGACCGACGCCTACCGTCGGATCATCGCCGAGGCCGGGTTCTCGCGCGACGAACAGGAAAGGATGCTCTATCGCAACGCCGAACGGCTCTATCGGATCTGACCGTCACCCCCTGAGGAGTCCAGCCATGCGCGCATCAACGACCCTTGCCGTCCTGATCGGCTTCGTGCTGATCGCGGCCGCCTGTAGCAATCCCGCGGCATCGTCCACGGCCCCGACCAGTTCACCCGCCGCCTCCGAGGCGCCGGCCAGCGAGGCCCCCTCCGCGTCGGCCTCGCCCGCGGCCGACCTCAAGGTCGGCTACATCTCGCTGGGCGAGGCGATCCCGTTCGTCTCGATCGTCAGCAACAGCATCAAGGACGAGGCCGAGAAGGCCGGGGTCGAGCTCGTGGTCTGCGACTCGGAGATCGATGCGGCCAAGGCGCTCGCCTGTGCCCAGAACCTCAAGGTCCAGCAGGTCCAGGCCGTCCTGAACTTCCAGCTCTACGAGGACAGCTCGGCCGAGGTCTGCGCCGGCTACGGCGACCTGCCGACGATCGCCATCGATATCGTCCAGGAGCCGTGCCAGGTGGCCTTCATGGGCGCCGACAACACGCTGGCCGGAACGATCGCCGGGCGCGCCGTGGGCGAAGCCCTCAAGGCCGAGAACGACTGCACCTACTCGTCCCTGGTCACGCTCGATACCAAGGGTGCCGGAGCCACCACCCTCGCGCGCATGAACGGCATGATCGCCGGCTTCGAGGAGATCTGCGGGACGATCGATCCAGGCCAAGTTCCGCAGCCTCGATGTCGGCGGGACGACGGACCTGGCCCTGACCAAGTTCGGCGACACCCTCTCCGCCATCGAGCCCGGTGGGATCATCGCGGTCCTCAGCCTGAACGACGACATGTCGCTCGGCGCGTTCGCCGCCGCGCGCACCGCCGGTCGCGAGTCGGAGCTCCGGCTCGCCGGACAGGGTGCCGACCCGACGTCCTGGAAGGAGATCGCCTGCAATCCGTACTGGCTGGCCGACACGGCCTACTTCCCGGAGTCGTACGGATCGATCCTCATCCCCGCGGTGGTCAAGCTGCTCAACGGCGAGACCATCGAGGAGAACCTGTTCGTGCAGCACGAGGTCATCACCAAGGACAACGTCCGGACCTTCTTCCCGGATACGCCCGCCTGCTGAGCGTCGGCAGGGTAGACCTGTGAGCGTCGGCCCCGCCCGGTTCATCCGGCGGGGCCGACACCAACCACACCGGGAGGCCAGCCTTGGCCGAGCCACGTGTCGCCCTCGTCACCGGCAGCGCCCGGGGGATGGGCCGCGCCATGTGCGAGGTGCTCGCGGCGTCGGGGCATCGGGTCGTCGGGCTCGACCGGATCGAGCAGGAGCGGGGGCCCCTCGAACGGACCGTCGCCGCAGACCTGACCGACGTGGCCGTACCGGCACGGATCGTGGCCGACATCGTCGCCACGGAAGGCCGTCTCGACATCCTCGTCCACAACGCGGCGGTCCTGGTCCCGACCCATCCGCTGCCGGAGGTGACGCTGGAGGACTATGACCTGCAGACCTCGGTCAACCTGCGCGCCGTCTTCTTCCTGTCGCAGGCCGCGGCGGAGGCGATGCGGCCCAACGGCTGGGGCCGGATCATCGGGATCTCGAGCGTCGGGGCGCGGACCGGTGGGTACTCCAATTCCGCTGTCTACAGCGCGGCCAAGGCCGGGGTCATCAGCCTGATGAAGAACTTCGCCCGCAACTATGGCAAGTACGGGATCACCGCCAACGCCGTTGCACCGGGCGCGGTGGAGGGGTTCATGACGGCACACCTCACCCAGGCGGAACGTGATGCGGTCATCGCCGCCCTGCCGCTCGGGCGCTTTGCGCAGCCGATCGAGGTCGCCCGCGTCGTCGGGTTCCTCGCATCGGACGACGCGAGCTACGTCAACGGCGCGACCATCGACGTCAATGGCGGATGGGTCATGACGTGAGCGAGGAACGACGCCTTCGGCTCGGGGTCATCGGCGCGGGGGCCTGGGCGGCCTTCGCCCACATCCCGGGCTTCCTGCGCCGCCCCGAGATCGAGCCCTGGATCGTCAATCGCCGCGACCCGGCCGAACTCGCCGCGCTGCAGGCGAAGTTCGGGTTCGCGCACGCGACGGCCGATTGGCGCGAGGTCATCGCAGCGCAGCCAGACATCGTCGCGCTGACCGGGCCGGTGGCCCTGCGCGCCGAGCAGGCCCGGGCCGCGCTCGAGGCGGGGATCCACGTGCTCGCCGAAAAGCCGTTCACCATCGATCCCGCCGACGCCTGGGCGATCGATCGCCTCGCCCGCGAACGCGGCCTCCATGTCGTGCTGTGCTATGCGTGGAACGAGATGGGCATCGCCCGCGCGGCCCGCGACCTGATCCACGGGCCGGACGGGATCGGCGAGGTCGAGCATGTCGCGGTCGAGATGGCGACCATCGTCCGGGACCTGCTCACCGCCGGCACGACGTACCTCGGCGATGCCGATGTGCCGCTGCCGCGCGGGGAGACCTGGTCGGACCCGGCGGTCTCGGGCGGCGGCTACGGGCAGGGCCAGTTGACCCATGCGCTCGGGCTCGTCGCCCACCTGCTGCCCGACCTGCGCGCGACCGAGGTGGCGGCCTTCACCCACGGTCCGGGCGCCAGCGTCGAGCTCCACGACGCGCTCGTCGTGCGCTTCGATGGCGGGGCGATCGGATCCATCGGTGGGGCGTCGCTGCCGCTCGGGACATTCGGCAACCAGCACCAGCTGACGATCCGGGTCACCGGTCGGCGCGGCCAGGTCGTGCTGGACATGGCGGCGCCGCGTGTGGCCCGCTCGATGGGCAGCGACGATGTGACCGCGTCCCTGGATGACGAGGACGTCCGCTGGTCGTTCGACCGGGTCACGGACCGGGCCGTCGATCTCGTCCTGGGCCGCACGACGGAGAACCCCTCGCCGGCCGAGCTCGGCGCGCGGGTCGTCGAGATGCTCGACGGGATGTACCGGAGCGCCGCGTCCGGCCGGATCGAGGCGGTCAGCCGGGGCTGATCCCGGGCGGTGGGACGGTGGCGAGGGGCAGGATCGGCTGCTGCCGGCCGGCGCGGATCACGGCGACGGGGACGAGGCGCTGCCGTGCCTCGCGGGTCGCCCCAGCGGAGTCCGTCAGCTCGAACCGACCGTCTTCCAGGCGCAGCACCGTCACGTCCGCCTCCGCCCCGACCGCCAACGTCCCCGGCCCCGGGTCGCGCCCCAGCGCGGCGGCCGGCGCCGTCGTGGCCATCGCGATCACCTCATCGAGCGGCAGCCCGAGCAGCAGGAACTTGGAGAGCGTGGTCGCGAGGTCGTGGACCGGGCCCGCGACGTTGAACCGGTGGATGTCCGAGCTGATGGTGTCGGGTCGGAACCCGTCGGCCAGCGCCGCCTCGGCGACCGGCCAGGTGAAGCTGCCCGCGCCGTGGCCCACATCGAAGCGGACGCCCCGATCCCGCGCTTCGCGAGCGGCCGCCACCACCCGACCGGCGTCGGTGACGATGCCCGGTCGCCAGCCGGTGAACGCATGCGTGACGACGTCGCCGGGCCGGAGTCGCCCCAGGACCTCTTCGATGTCGAAGGGCGTGCCGCCGATGTGGACCATCACGGGCAGATCGGTCGCACGGCCCGCCTCGAGCGCGCGATCGAGGCCGGCCAGGCCATTGGGCCCGGCCAGCATCTCCGAGACGCGGACCTTGTAACCGACGATGACATCGGGGTTGGCGAGTGCGACCGCCGCGGCCCGCTCCGGATCGGCGAAGCGGAGGTCGTGCAGCTCGCCGAGGATGGGGTCGATCTGTCCCATGGCGCTGATGTTCAGGTAGGCGAGGACGCGCCCGCGACTGCCGTCCACGACCAGGCGACGGAACCCCGGGAACGTGTTGGCGCCGGCTGAGCCGGCATCCACGGCGGTCGTCACGCCACGTCCAAGGCAGGTCGGGTCGGCCTCGACCGAAAGGTCCGCCACGCCCCAGTACACGTGGACGTGCAGGTCGACGAGTCCGGGCACGACCAGCAGGCCCCTGGCGTCCAGCACTTCGGCCGCCGTCGAGGTGCCGAGGTCCGGCCCGATGGCCGCGATCCGTCCGTCGCCGATCGCGACGTCCTGTCGGGCGTGCAGGCCGCTGGCTGGGTCGATGACCGTCCCGCCGGTGACGACGAGCTGATGGGACGTCATGGGCGGATCACCTCCAACAGGGTCTCGGCGAGCTCGCCGCGCGGCTGGTCGCCCAGGTCGACATCCGCGGTCACGATGACGCGGCCGGGCCGGACATCGGGCGGCGCGGTCAAGGCAAAGGGTAGGGTCGCGGACTGGCCACCACCCGGCACCATCGCGGTCGCCTCGCCGGGCTCGACGATCCATCCGTCCGGTGCCCGGAGCCGGACGCGCGCGGGACGCTCATCGGCCGCGTGGTTGCGCACGACGACATGGGTCTGGATCTGCCCGCCCGGCCTCAGCGAGGCGCGATACGGGTCGAAACGCGCGAGGTACGGATCGAGCGCCTCGTCCTCCAGTCCCGGGACTGGCGCGAGCCGGGCCACGACGAGCTCGAGCTCGCGCGCCCAGACGAGGAACTCGTCGAGATCCTTCCGGGTCACCTCGAGCGCGCCGGTATGGCCGGTGAGCAGCACCTCCGGCTCGAAGGCGATGAGTCGCTCCACCCCGAGCCGGATGGAATCGTGCCGCAGCACATTCCGATAGATCGGGGCCGCGGCGCGCAGCGGGCTGAGCGATCCGGCCAGCAGGTTGTCGCCGGTATACGCCACGCGGACCCCATCGATCGTTCCCGCCAGTCCAAGCGCGAACATCGTGTGGCCGGGCATATGGAAGGTCTCGAGTCGGGCGCCGGCATGTTCCACGAGGTCGCCGTCGGCGAGCACCCGGTCCACGCGGATCGGCTCCGACCACAGGCATGGCAGGTCGTACCGCGCCGGGTCCGCGACGATATCGGCGAACGAGTCGTGGATCCACGCCTGCGCGTCGTGCTCGCGCTGGAGCCACGGCACGCCCGCGAGATGGTCGTCGTGGTAGTGGCTCGGGATGGCCGCGACGACGCGCTGCAGGCCCGCCTCGGCCTGGAACGCCTCGAGCGTATGCGCCGCGAACCGCTGGTCCGCGAAGAAATGATCCCAGGAGGGAAAGCCGTAGTCGAGGATGAGGGCGTCCCCGGCCTCGTCCACGAGGGCGTACGTGTTCGCGAGGCTGTGGGCGTTGGCCCACAGGTGCGGCAGCACGCGGGTCAGCGGCTGGTCGACGCTGCTTGGCCATGTGGTCCACAGGCGGTTGCGCCGGATCTCGGCCAGGAGCCGCGCCAGGTCGCGGAGGTTGCCGGCGAGAGCGCGCAGGGCGCTCGGGCCGTCGTCCATCGGCGCGCCGTGCGACGGCAGCAGCCGTCTGGCGCCGCGCCCGGCCATGGCCGTCACGGAGTGCAGCGCGGCGCCGACGGCATCCGGCATGCCGTACTGCCACTGGAGGTCATGGAGCGTCGGGACCCGGCCCTGCCCGGCGATGAGGTCCCCCGTGAAGGCCACCGGGTCGCCGTCGATCGCGGCGAGCAGGCTGATGGAGCCCTTGGTATGGCCAGGCGTCGGGACGATCTCCAGCGTGCCGCCCGCCCAGGTCACGCGCTCATGGTCGACGAGGCCCCGCGCGACGGGAAGCGAAGCCGCCCGGGTGAAGCCAAGGCTCGAGGCGTCGTAGCTGTCGTAGGTGCGACGAAGCCGCCAGAACGCCTCGGTCGATTCGAACAGCGGGCGCTCCCGCTCCGGCACCCAGATCGGGATCCCGGCCTCAACGGCTCGATCGTCGCCGCCGCACTGATCCCGGTGGTGGTGGGTGTGGGCGACGGCCACGATGTCGCGAACTCCGGTCTGCCCGAGCACGTCGAGGATCCCGCCCGACCCGAAGTCGATGAGCAGACCGATCTCGCCGGCTGTCCAGAGGAAGACATTGCATGTGTCGCGGTACCACCACAGCGACGGTGACAGCCTGGTCAGCCGCGGATCGGTGGGGGCGCGGCCGGCCGCGGTCATGCGGCGACCGCCAGGAGCCGGGCCGGGTTGTCGACGAGCATGCTCCGGATGGCTCGATCGTCGACGCCGAGCTCGCCCATGATCGGCACGACGTGCTCGAGGAGGTGCGCGTAGCCCCAACCACCCCACCGCCGCAGCCGCGTCCGCACGCCGATGTCCTGACCGAGGACGATCCGGTCGTCGTGACCGTCGCGGACGAGGCCGGCGACGATCGTGGCGACATCACGGTCCGAGGGCGGCCAGCGGCCCGGACCCAACAGCGAATGGTCGAAGCCGAAGAGGTCGAACCCCAGCGTCGCACCGCGATCGGCGAGGGCGCGCAGCTCGTCCGGTCGATCGATGGCAGTGTTGAGATGGCCCAGGATCACGCGCTCCGGTGGTGCGCCCGACGTGGCGAGCAGGTCCAGCACGCCGGGGGCCCTCGTGGCCCCATGGATGCAGATGCATCGAGATGGCCAGACCCGTCTCGACGGCCGCGGCCGCGACGGCTCGGAGGACGCGGATCTCCCCCGGTGTCACGGGATCCGACGTGCCGATCTCGCCGAAGATCCCCGGGCGGACGGCGGTGTCGTCGATCCCGTGGCGCGCCTCGTCGATCAACCGGTCCGTGATCTCCGACTCCGTCGCGGTCGCCACCCACCGCTCGTGAGCCGCCTCGAGGTACTGCCCCGCGCCGATGATCACGTGGACCCCGGAGCGTTCGGAGATCTCGCGGACCCGGATCGGGTCGCGCCCCAGCGATGGCGGCGTGAGTTCCACGAGGGACCGCCCGCCGGCACCGACGAAGGGTGCCAGCTCCTCGACGCTCGCGGCAACGTCCGTCAGGCGGTAGTTGTCCGGATGCGAGCCCGGGTTCCAGCGCGCCTCCGCGGCCGCGGCGGTATCCCACGGACCCGTGTCCGTCGTCCGGTAACCGTGGACGGCCAGGAGCGGGGTCGAATCCATCCACAGGTGCTCGTGGGCCAGCGTGACCCCGAGCTCGGCCGGGTCGATCGGCCCGCGGACCGTGTGGACGACGCGCCCCGCGGCGCCGGCGCTCACGTGAAGTCGACCGTCTCGGCGAACGTGACGTCGGTGACACCGGCCAGCGACAGATCGAGCTCGACCTCGTGGGGGCCCGGTCGCACGGCGACGGGGAGTCGCAGCTCCGCGGTCTGCAGCCGTCGAACGTAGAACCCATGCTCCGGACCCAGGGCCGCGACGGGCAGCGGGACGCCGACCTCCCCGGTCGTGGCATTCACCAGCGTGAGACCGGATCCGGGGATCGCGACCCCGTCCAGTCGTAGCTCGAGGCCGGCGAGATAGCGGGACACCGGCGCCGGGTTCGTGATCAGGAGCGCCGCACCGCCACCGCCGTCGCCCGGCAGACCGGGCCGCCCGGCCAGCACGAGCCGCTCCGGCCAGTAGCGCTCAACGAACGTTCGGAGGTCCGCGTACGGATCGATGTCCTCGCCGCGCAACCGAGCGGCGACCCGCTCCACGAGGAGGTCCGCAGCGGCGTCGACCTGGGCAGCCCCGCGCGCGGCGTCCACCGTGAAGCGCGGGTTGGGCCCGTACACCCCGACCACCACCGCATTCGGGTCGTCCGGCAACCGCTCCGTGGCCACGAGCTCAGGGGCGAGCGCGGCCACCCACGATGTCTCCATGGTGGAGCCATGGTCGACGGCGACCGGCCAGTCCGTCCCGAGACCGGTGCCGAGCGCCGCGTTGAGCTCGAGGTAGCACAGGCCCATCGCGCGGAGGCCCATCCCTTCGGCCTCCACCTCCGCACAGACCCGCTTGATGAGGTGGTCCAGGTCCAGGGGTCCGTGCCCGGTGTGAACGACCGCGAGCTGCACGCCGTGTGCCGGGAGCTGGCGGAGTGTCTGGCGCAGCGCCGCCTCGACGAGTCCCGGGTCGTAGCGGAACGACCAGGGCAGGGCCAGGGTTCCCATGGTCAGGTACGACCACGGCAGGACCACCCCGCCCAGCTGCTCCGCCGCCCGTACCAGCAGGCCGTGCCCCGTCAGACCGTCCGTTCCGTTGGGCAGGTGGTCGGCGTGATACTCGAGGGCGCCGAGCGGGATCCAGGCGATCGGCGCGCGCTCGAGCGCCGCGCCGATCTCGGCCGGCCGAAGCTCCTCCAGGCGGACCTCTGGCGTGGACATCGCAGGGTCTCCTCAGTCGATGAGGAAGCCACCGTTGATATCGGTGACCTCGCCGGTGATATATCCAGCGTGTTCCGACGCGAGGAACGTCACGAGCGCCGCGACCTCGTCGACGGTACCGAACCGCCCGACCGGGATGCGGCTCACGAGGTCGCGCGTGTTGGCGATCATGGGCGTGTCGATGAGCGCGGGCGCCAGCGCGTTCGCGGTGATGCCGTGCTTGGCGTACTCGTTCGCGATCGACTTCATCAGCGTCATCACCCCGGCCTTGCTCGCGGCGTACGCGGCGACCGAGCGCGCGCCGCCGGCCTTGCCGGCGCTCGAGCCGATCCCGATGATCCGACCGTAGCCCGCCTCGCGCATCGCGGGCAGGGCGCGCCGGGCGCACAGGAACGCGCCGGTGAGGTTGATCGCCATCGTCCGGTCCCACAGCTCGCGGGTCGTCTCCTCGAACGGGACGATCGGGAAGATGCCGGCGTTGAGGACGAGCACGCTGGGTGCGCCCAGCTCCGCTTCGACCTGCGTGAACGCCGCTTCGACGGCGGACTCGTCACTCACGTCGCACGCGACGCCGAGGATGCCGTCGTGGGCCGGCGCTTCCAGGTCGAACGCCGCGACCCTGGCGCCGTTGCCGGCCAGGACTTCGGCAATGCGCTGGCCGATCCCTCGCCCGGCGCCCGTCACGACCGCGACGCGGTCCGTCAGCCCCTCCACCTGGATCATCCGCGGTCTCCTCTCGTGCCGTGCGGTGCCGTGCGGTGCCGCGCCGTGCGCCGCCGGCTGGTGACGTTTCCAGTACCCCGCTAGCATAGGTCATCACGGGGGCGATGAGGAGGCGGCATGCGCGTCGGGATCGACAGTTACTCGTACCATCGTCGGTACGGCGAGCATCGGGCGGGGGAGGCGTCGTCCCGCCACGCCGCGTGGCCGCTGGAGCCCGGACCGGTGTTGCGCCACGCCCGCACGACCGGCGCGGATATCGTCTTCCTCGAGACCTGCTACCTGCCCGAACCAGAGTCGATCGGCGGAACGGAGTTGCTGGGCGAGGCCGGCCCCGTCGCGGTCGGCTTCTCGTGGGGTCATCCATGGCCGGCGGGACGGTTCCACGGCCTCGACGGCGGGCGGTCCTACGCCGCCGAGCAGGAACTCGGCCGCTGGATCGACGCGGCGGCCAGGATGGGCCACGACCTGCTCCGGATCACCGCCGGCAGCCCCGCCTCACGCGGCGATGAACCCGCGGCGGTACTCGTCGAGCGCCTGGTCGGGCCCGTTCGGCGGGCAGCCGATCATGCCGCCGACCGCGGGATCCTGCTCGCGTTGGAGAACCACGGCGACCTGCGCGTCGTGGACATCCTGGACCTGTTCGCACGAGTGGACCGGCGCAACCTCGGGGTGTGCCTGGACAACGTCAACCTCATCCGGGTCGGTGACGACATGGCCGAGGGGACGCGGGCGCTCGCACCGCACACCCTGCTCGTCCAGCTCAAGGATCACGAGGCCGGCGACCCGACGGTCTGGGGCGGCCCGGTCTCCACCGCCCTCGGCGAAGGGGTCGCGGACCTGGACGGACTCCTCGCGATCCTCGCCGAAGCCGGCTTCGATGGCCCGGTCTGCGTCGAGCTCGCCTCACTCGGTCCGGACGACGTCGACGAGCTGGCGATGATCGAACGCAGCGTCACATGGCTGCGGGAGCGTCTCGGCTGAGGGACGGCCGGGAGGGAAGGAAGGGCCGCCACCGGGAGGAGCACGGTGACGGCCCGTAGGTGATGGAGGCGGCTGGGCCCTAGCCAGCCCCGGGCAACCCGGCGCTGACCATCGGGAGCTCGCGGGCGCCGTGCGCCTTGGAACCGAACGTGGTGGGCTTGGTCCGCCCGACGCGTTCGTAGTACTCGGCCGGCACCTGGGTCGGGTCCTTGAACATCTGCCACTGGCACTTGGGCGCCTCGCCCACGGCCGTCCGGTTCGCGTCGTAGATCGGTGGATCGATGACCCGCACCGGATACCCGAATCGGTCGATCGGCATCTCCTCCATGAGGATGATGCAGTGGGTGCAGTACAGGCAGACCCCTGGCGTGTAGTGGTTCCAGGAGTGCTTCTCCTCGGTAACTGTCCAGTCGTACGGCGGCTGCATCCGAGGTGGCGTCCCCTCGATCGCGTCGCCGCGCAACGTCCGTCCACCGGAGCCGCACGGGTCGAAGCGGAGGACGAAGCGGTCCTCCAGCTCGATCAGCTCCATGTCGCCGGTCCGCTCAGGCCCGACGAGATGGCCGCGCATCGCCTCGCAGGCGACGAGCATCAGGATCTCCAGGGACTCGTCCCATGGGTACTTGTCGACGTCGAACTTCTCGTAGCGCCAGACGAACAGCGGCAACAGGACACGGTCGTACATGTCGCGGATCGCCGGCTCACCCAGCTGCTCCTTGATGAGCGACATCAGCGCGTACGTGTGGTCCACATCACGGTCGTGGCATTGGCGCCACGTCTCCTTCATGACGTCGAGCCGGCGCTTGGCCTCGTCCGGCTGCTCGCGGTAGGTCGCGGCGGTGAAGTCCTGGACCTGGGACAGGAAGCGGTCCCAGTGCTTGCGGGGATGCCACGGGCTCCCGTCGGGCAGCGCCGCGAGGGCGACCGCCTGGTCGTTGCGGCCCGTGACGATCGCCTCGTCGACGCCCTTCTCGCGGAGGTAGCCGTTGAGGTCCGCGATCCATTGCCGGTAGAGGGTGAAGCAGACGTTCGCCTCATCGACGAAGTAGCTGCCCAACTGCGCCGCCTCGTCCCAGCGGGCGCCATCGAGAGCGTCGATGATCTTGCGGTAGGTGGAGACCTTCTGGTCCTCCCACGGCCCCATCCGAACACGCCGACCGAGAAGTTCGGTGAAGGCGATCGTCGTCTCGGTCACTCGTGGGCTCCCGCGCTTCGACTACGATGGGGGACGATACCGGTACCGTTTGCAGCCCGGTGCTGACAAGATACCACGCCGCAACCAGACGCTGCCAGAACTGAGGTCCGATGACCGCCCTCGCGTTCGGGTTGCTCGCGGCGCTGGCGAACGCCGGTCAGGCCCTGATCAGCAAGGACCTGACCGCGCGAGCGCCGGCTCGCCAACTCATCGGCGTCCTGTATGTGGGCAATGCCCTCGTGCTCCTGCCGTTCGCGCCGTTCGTGGTCTGGACCTGGTCCACCGAGATCGTCGGGTTGCATCTGGTGTCCGTGGCGCTCATGGTCGTGACGGCGATCTGCGTCTGGGACCTGCTCGACCACGGGACCGCGTCCGCCATGACGACGGCGACCGCGATGAGCCCGATCCCGGCGGCGCTCGCGGCGGCGCTCGTGCTTCCAGCGGTGATCCAGCCCCTCCACGTCGTCGCCGCGACGATCGTGGTCGCTGGCGTCCTGTTCGCCCTGGCCGACGCGTTCGGCGGCCTGGGTCGGTGGGGGAGCGCCTGGCGGATCGTGGGGGCGGCGACGGGGACCGGCATCCTGACCGTCGTCACCCGTCTGCTCGGCGACCTCGATGTGGGCCTCGTCGAGACCTATGTCGTGCGGACCGCATTAGCGGCCGTCGTGTGCCTCGCGTTGTTCCCGCCGCGGGACGTCGCGCGCCACGACGTCCCGAGGTTGCTGGGACGGTCGCTCGTAGTCACCACGTACTTCGTGTTCGTGATCCTCGGCGCGCAATCGGGCAGCCCGGTCGTGGTCCAGACACTGGTGGCGACGACACCCCTGTTCGTGCTGGCGGTCGAGTCCGTCCGGCGCCGCGCCGCCCCGCCGCTCCGGGCCGTCGCCGCGGCGGTGGTCGTCGTCATCGGGGTCGTGCTGATCCTGGTGGCCTGACCGCCTTCCGGCGGAGGGTCTGGACGCGCGACGCACGGTCGCTACCATGCGTCCGATGGCCACCGTGGACCGCCCATCGCTCGATGACGAGACCTCCGACGAGCCGCCGGTCCTCGAGATCGCCGGCGTCAGCAAGCGGTTCGGCTCGACGCAGGCGCTCAGCGACGTGTCGCTGTCCCTCCGCAAGGGCGAGATCCACGCCCTGCTCGGCGAGAACGGTGCCGGCAAGTCCACGCTGATCAAGATCATGACCGGGGTCGAGCAACCCGATGCCGGACAGATGTCGGTGGATGGCGTCGAGGTCCTCCTCGGCAGCGCCCTCGCATGCCCAGGACCTCGGCATCGCGGCGATCTACCAGGAGCCGAACATCTTCCCGGACCTGTCGGTCGCGGAGAACATCTTCATCAGCCATCGGGACCGCGGTCGCGTACTGCATCGTCGCCAGATGCGCCGGGACGCCGAGACGATCCTGGGGCGGCTCGGTGTCCGCCTCGATACGGACGAGCCGGCTCGCGGCCTCACCCTCGCGGAGCAGCAGACCGTGGAGATCGCCAAGGCTCTGTCGTTGCGGGTCCGGGTCCTGATCATGGACGAGCCGACGGCCTCGCTCTCGGCCCACGAGGTCCGGCGCCTGTTCGGGATCGTCGAGTCGCTCCGGCGCGAGGGCGTCGCCATCCTGTTCATCTCCCACCGGATGGAGGAGGTCTTCGAGATCTCGGATCGCGTGACCGTCCTGCGCGACGGTCACTGGGTGTCGACCCGCCGACGTTCCGAGCTGACCCCGGCGATCGCTATCCACGAGATGGTCGGCCGGACGCTGACCGACTTCTTCCAACGGACGTCTGCTCGGCCCGGTGCGGTGGTCCTCCAGGTCCGTGGCCTCGGCCGGGAGGGCGCCTTCGACGACGTCTCGTTCGACCTGCGCGCGGGCGAAGTCCTCGGCTTCGCCGGACTCGTCGGCGCGCGGCGCACGGACGTCGGGCTCGCGCTTTTCGGGATCGCGCCGGCCGACACGGGGACGATCCTCATGGACAGCCGCCCGGTCAGGATCCGCCATCCGCAGGATGCCCTGCGCCTGCGTATCGCCTACTCGACCGAGGATCGCCGGGCGCTGGGTCTCGTGTTCCCGCAGTCGATCGCGGCCAACATCTCGTTGCCGATCCTTGCGCGCTACCAGAGTCGACTCGGATTGATCAGGCGATCGGCCGAGGAGGCGGCCGCCGAGCGCTACCGGGAACGGCTCAGGATCCGCGCGCCATCGGTGCGCGTGCCGGTCGCGACGCTGTCGGGCGGCAACCAGCAGAAGGTCGTCCTGAGCAAGTGGCTGGATACGAACCCTCGCATCCTGATCCTCGATGAGCCCACGCGAGGCATCGATGTCGGGTCGAAGGCCGAGGTCCACCAGATCATCGACGAGCTCGCCCGCGAGGGGATCGCGATCATCCTGATCAGCTCCGACCTGCCGGAGGTCCTCGCGACCAGCGACCGGATCCTCGTCATGCGCGAGGGCCGCCAGATGGCGATCCTCGAGCGCGGCGAGGCGACAGCGGAGCGGGTCCTGGCGGCCGCGATGGGCCAACCGTCCACGCTGGCGGCGGTTCACTGATGCGGTTGCTGCTGCGGCATGTCAGGCCCGAGCAGCTCCGCGAGATCACGCTCGTCCTGATCATCATCGTGGTGGCCGCGTTCTTCGCGACCCAGATCCCGGATTTCCTGTCGGCTCGGACGTTCACGCGGATCAGCACGAGCGTGGCGGTGATCGCGGTCGTGGCGGTCGGGCAGACGCTCGTCGTCCTGACCAGGAACATCGACCTGTCCGTGGGCTCGATCGTGGGGCTGGTCGCCTACGTCGTCGGCACGATGCTGTCGAACGACCCGACGCTCCCGGCGCCATTGGTCATCGCCATCTCGATCGCGATCGGGGCCGTGCTCGGCGCGGTCAACGGCCTGCTCGTCGCCTACGGCCGCGTCCCGGCGATCGTGACGACCCTCGGGACCCTCGCGATCTACCGGGTCGCGCTCGTCGAGCTCTCGGGTGCCAGGACCGTGACCACCGACGCACTGCCGGCCTGGATGCTGGACCTGCCGCGCGTGACGCTCGTATCTCTCGGCGCGATCGACGTACGACCGCTGGTCCTCCTCGCCTTGTTCATCGCCGTCGTCTTCCAGTTGGGGTTGCGCTACCTGCCCTACGGCCGACGGCTGTTCGCGATCGGCTCGAACCCGGAAGCCGCCCGGGTCGCCGGCTTCCCGGTGCAACGCGATATCTTCGGGGCGTTCGTGCTGTCCGGTGCGCTGGCTGGCCTCGCCGGGTTCATGTTCCTGGCGCGCTTCGGGAACATCACGGTCACGGCCGGCCAGGGCCTCGAGCTGCAGGTCGTCGCGGCGGTCGTGGTCGGTGGCGTGAACATCTTCGGGGGCGTGGGTTCGATCATCGGGGCGCTGCTCGGGGCGACCTTGATCGACCTCCTGCAGCAGAGCCTGATCCGCTGGCTCGAGGTGAGCGAGTTCCTGCGCGACGCGATCCTCGGACTGCTGATCCTGCTGGCGGTCGCGTCGGACAAGGTGATCATCGGCCGGCTGCGCACGCTCTGGATCCGCGAGCGCCGGCGGACGCAGGAGCGCGCCGAGCCAGTGGACGGGGTGGCCCGTGGTGCGTGAACTGGGGTCGAGGCTCCGCTCCTGGGAAGGCCTCCTGCTCGGCATCCTCCTCGTGGTCGTGGCCGTCAACGCCATCGCCGCTCCGGGCTACCTGACGGTCCAGAACCAGATCAACCTGTTCCAGCTGGGGGTCGAGAAGGCGATCGTCGTCCTGGTCATGACCTTCGTCATCGTGAGCGGCGAGATCGACCTGTCGGTCGCCTCGATCATGGGCCTGGCCGCGGTCGTCGTGGCCTGGCTGTCCAGCCAGGGGGTCCCCGCCGAGGCGGCCGTCCTCATCGCAATTGGGGTCGGTGGCGTGTGCGGGCTGCTCAACGGCTTCTGGATCGCGATCGTCGGTCTGCCGTCACTGGCCGTGACCCTGGCCGGCCTCATCGGCTATCGAGGGCTGGCGCGCGTCCTGATCGAGGACCGCTCGATCGGCGGCTTCCCCGCGTGGTTCGAGGAGCTGGGCCAGCTCCCGCTCATCGGGCCGTTCCCTCTCGCCCTTGTCCTCTTCGCCGTGATGGCGGCCGGGGCGACCGTGATCCTGCATCGAGCCGGGTTCGGCCGCTACGTCTACGTGATCGGCAGCAACATCCAGGTCGCTCGGTACTCCGGTGTGCGGATCGCCCGGCTGCGGCTGACGATCTTCACCATGAGCGGGCTCATCGCCGCCCTCGCCGGCGTGCTCCTGGCGGCCCGTCTCGGGGCCGTCCGAGGCAGCACGGCCGAAGGGTTCGAGCTCGACATCATCACCATGGTCCTGCTCGGTGGGGTGAGCATCTTCGGCGGACGCGGAACGATGCCGGGCGTGATCCTGAGCATCCTGCTGATCCTCAACCTGCGCAACGGGCTGGGCCTCGCCAACGTGACGGGCAATACCCAGACCGGGGTCATCGGCGTCCTGCTGATCCTGTCCGTACTGGTCCCCAATCTCGTGGCTGCCGCACGCAATCGATTTGCAAGGGACGAGCCCGTGACGGTCACGTCGCCAGGGATGACCCAGGTGGACTAGCGGCGTACGATGGGTGGCTTCCTGGCCACCCGCGGCCGGAGATGGAGGAGGAGTGATGAGACTCCGAACAGCGATGACCCTGCTGGGTACGATCGCCATCGTCGCCGGGTGCACCACACCCGCGGCGTCATCGTCGGCGGCATCGCCCGCCACCAGCCCGTCGGCGGCAGCCAGCGCGAGCGAGCCCGCGGTGAGCCCGTCGACCAGCGCAGCGGCGGGCGGCGTCGTCGTCGCCACGCCCGGACAGAGCGTCAAGATGATGCTCCTCCCCAAGTTCCTCGGCATCCTGCCGTTCGATCAGGCGAACACGGGCGCCGAGGAAGCGGCCACGGAACTCGCGAACCCCGAATCGTTGGAGTTCGTCGGTCCGACCGCCGAGAACAGCGTCCAGGGCCAGATCGAGTTCATGACCAACGCGCCGACCCAGGGCGTCAAGGTCGTCATGCTCTCCAACAACGCGGGCGACCAGATCGCCCCCGCCGCAGAAGCCGCCCAGACGGCAGGAACGAAGGTCGTGACCTGGGACTCGCCGATCCCGTCGGCCCAGGGCGAGAGCCTGTTCGTCGCGCAAGTGGACTTCGACTCGATCGGCGTCGTGATGGCGGACATGGCCCTGTCGCTGACCGGCGCTGATGGCGGCGAGTTCGCGGTCCTGTCGGCGTCGCCGGATGCGGCCAACCAGAACGCCTGGATCGCGGCGCTGGAGGAAGCCCTCACGGACCCGAAGTACGAGGCGGTCAAGCTCGTCGACACCGTCTACGGCGACGACCAGTCCGAGAAGAGCTACAGCCAGGCGCTCGCCCTGGTCGACAAGTACCCGAACCTCGAGGTCATCATGGCCCCGACGACGGTCGGCATCGCGGCGGCAGCCAAGGCGATGCAGGACGAGGGCCTGTGCGACAAGGTCAAGGTGTCCGGCCTCGGGCTCCCGAGCGAGATGGTGGCGTACACCCTGAACGGCTGCGCTCCGGAGTTCGCCCTCTGGAGCTTCGTCGACCTCGGCTACCTGACCTACTACACCTCGTACCTGCTGGCCACCGGGGCCATCCAGGGCACCGAGGGTGAGACAGTTCGAGGCCGGCCGGATGGGCGAGTACACCATCGAGAAGGATCCGACCCGCGAGGCCGGCATCCGGGTGCTCATGGGTCCGTTCACCGTCTACAACAAGGACAACGTCGAGGAGGCCGCCAGCTAACGGCTCTCCAGTGGCACGAAGATCGGGCCCGCCATCCGGCGGGCTCGATCCATGTCAGGGGACGCGTGGCGGTCGCGACGCCTCACGGAGTCACGTGGCGCCGTCGATGATGGGTCGGACCTCGGTAGCCAACCGTTCGATCGTCTCGAGGTCGAGTGGCGCCGCGACGGACGGGCTGAACGCGTCGACCCCCGCGCGGCGATAGGCGAGCAAGGCGCGAGCGACCTCCTCCGACGTCCCGGTCCAGGCCATCTCGGTCCGGATCGTCTCCGGCCAGCCGTGGACCCGCATCTGCTCGTCGAAGACCCGACGCGCCTCGGCGGCGTCCCGGCGGATCACCAGCTTGCCGCCGACGGTGTGCTCGATCGTCGCGGGATCCCGGCCGATCGCCGCGCAATGTTCGTGGAGGACCGTTCGCTTGTGCCGGAAGAGCTCCACGTCGTCCATGGCCAGCCACATCTGCCAGATATCGGCGTGGGTGGCCACGATCCGCAGACCCTTCTTCTCGCCCGACGATCCGACGACGAACGGGACACGCCCCTGGACGGGCGCCGGCGCGTGGTGGGCCCCGGCGAATCGGTACCGAGCCGACTGGTGGTCCACCGTCTCCCCGTCGAGCAGCCTCCGGACGATCGGCAGCGCCTCGTCGAGCCAGTCGAGTCGCTCGCCGACGCTCCGCCCCGGGTCCATACCGTGCGCCGTGACCTCCAGCTCGCGATTGCCGGCCCCCAGACCCAGGACCAGGCGGCCGCCGGTGATGTGGTCGACGGTCGCGGCCATCTTGGCCACGACGCCCGGATTGCGGAACGGGTTGGCCCCGACCAGGAGACCGAGTCGGACCTGGCGCGTCATGGCGCCCCACGCGGCCAGGGTCGTCCAGCCCTCGAAGAACGGTTGGAACGGGTCCCCACCGGTCGAGTACAGGTGGTCGTGCCCCCACAGGTAGTCGTACCCGAGCTCGTCAACCGCCTCGGCGGCACGGCGCGACTCGGGCCAGGTGAGCCCGTAGGTCAATGGCTGGATGCCCAGCTTGAACCGGCCCGACATGCGGGCATCGTAGCGGAGCCCCGCGGCTGGTACCGATTGCAGCCCGCGCTGCTACGATGCAACCCGTTGCCATCCACCCGCAACCGATCGGCCCAGGAGGATGCCCGCACATGGACCGTGCCGTCTTCTACCTTCGCATCTTCCCGGGGACCGAGGCGGAGTACGACCGGCGGCATGCCGAGATCTGGCCGGAACTCGTCGATGAGATCCGCGAGTCGGGCCTGCGCAACTTCTCTGGATTCCGTCGCGGCACCGACGTGTGGTACTACACCGAGGCCGATGGCGATGTCGCCGACGCGTTCGCGGTGCACGGACCCAAGCCCGCCAACCAGCGCTGGAACCACTACTTCCGCGACGTCATCGCCCAGATCACCGACGACAGCGGCGGGTTGCTCTGGTACGACAAGGTCTTCGAATCGGACGGTCCACCCCTGGATGGGCCATTCGAGCGCGGCCTGTTCGGCCTGGTGATCGATCCCGAGCGGGCCGACGACTACGAAGCGCTGCACGCGAACCCGTGGCCCGACCTCATGGAGGCGATCGAGGCCTCCGGCTTCCGCAAGTACCAGGGCTTCCGGCGGGGCGCCCACGTCGTCTACTACGGCGAGTTCTACCCCGACATGCCGACCGTCTTCGCGCGCATGGCCGAGCACGAGGTCAACGCACGATGGGGGACGGCGTTCGAGGGGATCATCACGACGATCCTCGACGCCGAGGGCAACCTGCTGACCGCGGACGAGATCTACCACCAGGACTGACGATGCCCGAGAGCCTCGCCCGGCCACGACCTCGGGTCGGGGTCGTCCACCCGTACTGGACGCTCTGGGAGCACACGGCCGGCCCGACGTTCCGAGCCGATCGGATGGCCCTCGCGCGCGCGGTCGCCGCAGACCTCGCGGACACGGTCGATCCCGTCGCGGTCGTCGAGATCGCCTCGGCCGAGGATGGGGCGACCGCCGGCCGCCGGTTCGCCGACCTCGATGTCGAGGTCGTGCTCGTGCTCCAGACCATGGCCGTGCCGGCTGCCTGGACCATGGGCGCGATCGATGCCCTGCCGGGCGTTCCCGTCGTCGTGTGGGCGCTCCACGAGACCGGCCTCGTCGAGGGCGACTTCGACCATGGCGCCATCACGACGCAGGGTGCGACCGTCGGGGCGCCGATGCTGTCCAACCTCCTGTCGCGGGCCGATCGGCCGTTCGACCTGGTGTTGGCCCGTCGCTCGGACCCGGACGGACTTCGACGCGTGCGCGCGGCCCTCCGGCTGGCCGGCGTCGCCCGCGGGATCGCGCGGAGCCGGCTCGGGCGCATCGGCCGGCCGCTCGACGGCTACGCCCAAGTCGACGTCGATGACGACGCGTTGCGGGCGGCCACCGGCATCGAGCTCGTCCCCGTCGACCCTGACGAGGTGGTCGAGCGCTACCGCGCGATCGCCGACACGGATGTCCGGGCGCTCGAGGCCGATGTCCGGCGCGACTGGGCCGTGGAGGCCGATGTCGTCGAGGACGAGTCGCTCGATCGGTCGCTGCGGGCGGCGCTGGCGCTCGAGGCTGTCGTCGATGCCCACGGACTGGACGGCGGCGCATTCAACTGCCACGTCCCGCAGTTCCGCTTCGGCGAGCCGATCGGGATCGCGCCCTGTTGGGCGCTCGGCCGCCTCACGACCGGCGGACGGCCATTCACCTGCACCGGCGACATCGTGACCGCCGTCGCGATGCTGACCACGAAACGGCTCGGCGGCGCGGCCGTCTACCACGAGATCGAGGCGATCGACTACGCCACCGGCGAAGTCGTCATCGCCAACTCCGGTGAGCACGACCTGGCCTGGCTGGCCGACGGCGAACGGCCGAGGCTCCAGCGCAACGACTGGTTCTGCGGCAAGGATCCGCATTGCGGCGTGTGCGCGGCGTTCGAACCCGATCCGGGGCCGGCCACGCTCGTCGGGTTCACGCCCCATCCGCGCTCGCGCGGCGGTTTTCGCTACGTCGTCGCGCGGGGCGACCTGACCGCGCGCCGGTTTCCTGAGACCGGCACCGTCAATGGGGCGTTCCGGTTCGCGGACGGGCCCGTGGAGGCCGCCTGGGGTCGGTGGGCGAGCGCCGGGGTCAACCACCACAGCTCCGCGACGCCCGGCGACCTGGCCGCGGACGTCGTGGCGGTCGCCGGCCACCTCGGTATCGACGCGGTGGTCGTATGACGACGCTGGCATCGCGGCCCCTCGCGCCGATCTCGCTGCGCGACCTGCGGGACGTGGACCCGTTCCCCGCCTACGAGGTGATGCGGGGCGTCGGATCGGTCGTGTGGGACGAGCCGATGGGGGCGTGGTTGGTCCTCTCGCACGACGGCTGCACCTTCGTGGAACGTCGCGAGGACCTGTTCGAGGAGCCGACCGGGACGCTGCCCGGCGCGGCCGAGATCGTCGGTCGCCGCGACTTCCGCTCGCTCGTCGGCGTGGAGCACGAGACCCTCCATCGGCCCCTGGCACATGCCTGGCGGCCGGACCCGATCGCGCCGCTGGCCGTGGCGGCCGTGCGACCGCTGGTGGCGGATCGGCTGGCCGGCCTCGCACCGGCCGAGTCGCTCGAGCTGTTCGCCGACTTCGCCCGGCTGCTGCCGATCGCGGTGATCGCCCGCGTGCTGGGCCTCCCGGACGCCGACGCGGAGACGCTCGATCGGGCCAAGGGCTGGATGGAGGCGGTGCTCGCCTGGCGCCACTCGTACGGCGAGGACCCGGAGTCGCGAGCGGCAGCGGTCGAGGCGACGCGACTGCTGGAGCCAGCTCTGCTCGACACGGTCCGCGCGCGGCGCGATGACCCGCGCGACGACGCCATCAGCTACCTGTGGACGCAAGGCCGGGAGGTGGCCTCCGACTGGGGTGAGCAGGACGTCCTCGATAACGCGAAGTTCCTGTTCGAGGGTGGCTCGGAAACGACGGCGTTCCTCGTCTGCAACGCGGTCCATCTGCTGCTCGGGCTACCGGCGGATGCCCGGGCGACCACGCTCCGCCACTCCGACGCGTTCTCACGGTTCCTCGAGGAGGTCCTGCGGCACACGACGGTCGTCCACCTGCGAGCCCGCCGGGCGACCGCGGAGGTCGAGCTCGGTGGGGCAACGATCCGGGCCGGCGAACGCGTCATCGCGATCAACGCCGCGGCCAATCGCGATCCGGCGCGCTGGGAACGGCCGGAGGTCTTCGACCCGGGCCGGCCGCGGCTATTCGGCCATCTCGCGTTCAACGTCGGGCCGCGGCATTGCGTGGGGGCGCACCTCGCGCGGATGGAGGCGACCGAAGCGATCCAGGGACTGTGGCATGCGTTTCCGGACCTGGACCGGCCGACCGGGGCGCCGGATGCGGCCCCCATCGGGTTCGTGTCGCGAGCCTCGCGTCCCATCCATCTGACGCATGAGCCGGTGGCGCCCGACACGGCTCGGGAGCGGGTGCTCCTCAGTCCCGAGCGCGCTCCCAGCTCAGCCGCTGGATACGGGTCACCCCACCAAGCGTGACCGGCGGCGAGGTCAGGATGAGCCGTCGCTCGGCCTGATCGAGCTCCCAGCGGCGTCGTTGCACGGTCCCCACCCAGTTCGGGAACAGGCTCGTCTCGACATGGTGAAGGACGGTGTCCCCCTCGATCTCGAACGGGCCGCCGTACGCGATGAGGGTCGAGAACGCCGCCGCGCGCTCGGCATCGGTCCCGCCGGTCACGTCATCCGCGGCGAATCGCGGCCGCTCTCCCGAGCCGAGCATCGCGATCATCCTGCGGTCCCCGGAGTAGATGAGCAGGCCATCGGGCGCGTCACCCATCGGCAGAGCCTCGGAGCCGTCATCGGCGATGGCGACCCACCGGCGCAGACGCCACGACCCGACCAGCGGGTGGTCCAGGACCGTCACGCCGACGCGGCGGACGACGCGGCCCGAGTCGATTCGCCGGGAACCGGCGCGTCCTCGCGGAGCAGGCCCTCGTGCTTGAGCTCGGCCCACAGGTCGTCCGGGATGACGGTCCGGAACGCCTCGACGTTCCGTGCCTGCTGGGCCGGGCTGGACGCCCCGGGGATGACCGATGCCACCGCTGGATGGCCGAGCGGGAACTGGAGCGCGGCGGCCGCCAGGGGCACCCCGTGTCGCTCGCAGACCGCGGCGATCCGCCGGGTCTTCTCCATGACCGCGGGCGACGGGTCGGCGTAGGCGTACTTGGCCCCCGGCACCGCGCCCTTGGCCAGGATCCCGGACGCGAAGACGGCCCCGATCACGTACCCGACGCCGCGCTCCGCCCCCGCCGGGAACTCGCTGTCGAGCACGTCCTGGTCGAGCAGCGTGTACGGCATCGCGACGAGGAACGCGTCGATGTCGCCGGTGTCGAGGAAGCGCGGCATCAGCCCGAGGTCGTTGATCCCGGCTCCGATCGCACCGATCTGGCCAGTCGAGCGCAGTTCCTCGAGCGCCCGCCAGCCCGACCCGGCCAGATCGCGGAAATGGGCGTCGATCGTGGGTGGGTCGAAGTACAGGTGGTCGAGGTCGTGGATGAACGCGATGTCGAACCGGGTGATGCCCAGGCGCAGCCGGCTCCCCTCGACGGAACGCATGATCCCGTCGTAGGTGTAGTCGAAGACGACCTCGTTGGGCGATCCACCCAGCCACGGCGCGCCATCGAACCCCTCCCGAGTGGCCGGCCGGAGGTACCGACCGACCTTGGTCGAGAGCGCGAACTCGCCACGCTCGTGGTCGCGCAGTGCCGTGCCCGTCCTCAGTTCGGAGAGACCGCGGCCGTACCACGGCGCGGTGTCGTAGTAGCGCACGCCGGCGTCCCACGCGGCGGCCAGGGTGGCGCCGGCGTCGGCCTCGGAAACACGCACGAATAACTCGCCGATGGACGCCCCACCGAACCCGAGCTCGGTGACCTCGACCGCCGTCCGGCCGAGCCGGCGGCGCGCCGTCACTTCCGCCATGGCTGTGTCTCCCCGGCCTCACCCCAGGAGGGGATGGGCGCCTGGAGCGGGTCCTCGACCCAGCAGAAGCGTCCGTTGACGTCGGCGCCCTCGTCGCTCGTGAGCCGCAGGACGAGATCGACCGCCTTGTGCGGCGGATCGCCGCCGGTCTCCTCGACCCACGCCGCCCATTGGCGGTACGGCTCGGCTTCGGGTCCCATCACCGCCACGCGGTCGTGGATGTCCTGCCACATATCGGTCTTGACGTCTCCTGGGTGGATGACATTGGCCGTGACGCCGGTCCCCTCGATCTCGGCCGCGAGGTGGCGGGTCAGTTGGTTGAGGGCGACCTTGGCCGTGCCGTAGGCGCTGTTGAGTGGGCCCGGTGGATGGAGCGATGCCGCCGATGTGATGTTGACGATACGGCCCCAGCCCGCGTCGATCATGCCGCCCACGAACGCGCGGCTGGTCAGATACGGCGCGATCGCGTCGATCATCACGGTCTGGACCCAGGCGTCCGGGTCGGTGTCGCGGATCAGTGCGATCGGCCCGAACACGCCGGCGGCGTTCACCAGGATCGATGGCGGGCCCAGCTGGTCGTGAACGAACGTCGCGAGGTCGACCACCGCGTCGGCGTCGCTGACGTCCGCCGGTCGACTGACCATCCGGCCCCCCTCGGCCCGGACGAGGTCTGCGGTCTCGGCCAGTTGCGCGGCGTTGCGGGCGACGCCGACGACCGGGTGACCACGCGCCGCCAACGCGACCGCGACGCCACGCCCCAACCCTCGTCCAGCGCCCGTCACGACCGCGACGCGGTGGCGCGTTGCGTCATCCATGTCGGCCTCCTGTCCCCTGGTCAGCCGGCGTCGGTCCGCAGGTTGAAGACCTCGCGGAGCTCGCTCGAATCGACGATGCCCTCGTCGTTGAACTCCATCAACGGGTTCATGATCTCGCCCCACTTGTCGTGGATCGGCGTGTGCCAGAGCCGGTCCCAGGCCTCCTCGTCGCGGATCTCGGAGTACAGGAACAGGACCGGATCCGCCTCGAAGATCGTGATCTGGGCGATGCCCTGGCGCTCGATCTCGCCGACCAGCTCCGGCCAGATCTTGTCGTGGTGCGCCCGGTACTCGGCGAGCCCGCCCGGCTTGAGACGCATCGTGAAGGCGCGACGGATCATGGGGCGATCTCCTCGGTGGTGACGGGGCTGGCCGGCGCGGACTCCGGTGGTCGGCCGGTGTTGATGGCGTGGAGCAGGCCGTGGTCGTCGATCTCGCCCCCGTTCGCCTCGACGGCCAGGCGGCCGCGGTACAGGACCAGGATGCGATCGGCCAGACCCACGACCTCGGGCAGTTCCGTCGACCGGAAAAGGACCGTGCGACCGCTGTCCGCGAGGTCGCGGATGAGGCGATAGATCTCCCGCTTGGCGCCGACGTCGACGCCACGGGTCGGGTCGTCGAGCAGGAACACCGTCGGTGAGACCTCGAGCCACTTGCCCACGACCACCTTCTGCTGGTTGCCGCCCGACAATCGCCCGACGATCGCGCGCGGGCCATCGGCTTGGATCCGCAGCCCGGCGATCTGGCGCTGGGCCGCGGCGCGCATGGCCCGACGGTCCAGCCACGGGCGGCGGGACGACAAGGTCCCCACCGCAACCTGGGCGATGTTCGTCTCGACACTGGACTCGAGCATGAGGCCCTGGATGCGCCGGTCGGCCGGGACGAGGCTGATCCCGCGACGGGCGGCAGCGGTCGGCGAGGCCGGTGCCCCGCGGCCGTCGGCGAATGCGATCTCGCCCGCCGTCGCGCGGCGCGTCCCGAACAGCACGCCGAGCAGCGTGGCCACTCCGGAGCCCTCGAGGCCCGCGAGGCCGATGATCTCGCCGGGTCGCACTTCGAAGGAGACGTCGCGCAACTCGTCCTCGACGGTGAGGCCCTGGACGGCGAGGCTGGGGGTGGTGGTGGTCGCATCGATCGCGGGGCGCGACGCCCGGGGCGGGAACAGCGCCGCGGGGGACGTGCCGACCATCGCCTCGACGACCCGCGCCATGGTGGCTGCCGGCGCGTCCACCGTCACGACGATCGCTCCGTTGCGCATGACCGTGATCCGGTCCGCGATCTCGAAGACCTCCTCGAGCCGGTGGGACACGTAGATGATCGTGATCCCGGCGGCCGACAACTCGCGCAGGACCGCGAACAATCGTCGGGTCTCGCGCTCGTTGAGCGCGGAATTCGGCTCGTCGAGGATGAGGACGTCCGGCCGTTCGATGAGCACCCGGCACAGCTCTACCAGCTGACGCTCCGCGATACCGAGGGCCCCGACCGTCGCCTCTGGATCGACCGCGAGCCCCAGGCGCGCGAGGGCCGGTGCCGCACGACGGCGCATCTCGGCTCGGTCCACGAGACCGAATCGGGTCGGTTGCCGGTCGGGGAACAGGTTGGCCAGGATCGAGCGCTCCGGAAAGAGGCTCAGCTCCTGGTAGACGATCCCGATGCCGAGCGCGCGGGCGTCGGCCGGGGACGCCAGCTGGACCGTCTCTCCGGCAACGTGGACCTCGCCGTGGTCCGGGTGGACCGCGCCGGCGAGGATCTTCATCAGGGTGGATTTGCCGGCACCGTTCTCGCCGACGACGGCGTGGACCTTGCCGGGCTCGATGGCGAGATCCACGCCCGCCAGGGCCTGGATCCCGCCGTACGCCTTGCGCAGACCGGTGACGGCGATCGCGGGAGTCGACGCCGGCACCGATCCTATGGTCATCGCCGGCCTACTGGGACTCGTTGGCGATGGGTTCGATCTTGGTCGGCCACTCGGCGATGACGCCATCGACGAGCGGCTGGTAGTACTCGCGGGTCTTCTCCGGGGACGCCGCGATCTCCTCGAGCTCCGCGAAGGTGAGCGGCGGCAAGCCGAACGGCTCCTCCACGCTGTCCGCGGTCACGATCTCCGTGCCCGCGTCCAGGAAGCCGCCTGCCGCCAGGTCGACGGTGGTGTTGCCACGGATCGTGTCGGCCAGCATCTTCACCGGCAGGTAGCCCTGCATGAACGGCGTCTGGCCGAGGCTGACGTACGCGTTCCCGGCCTTGATCTCGGCCAGGTTCTCGGCCGTCAGGTCGTAGCCTCCGGACACGAACGGCGTGCCTGCGTTGGCGGCCTGTAGCTTGCCGAGGCTCGCGATGTCCGGGGCGCACAGGCCGACGAGGGCCTTGGCGTCCGGGTTCGCCGCGAGCAGAGCCTCCCAGGCGGCGTAGTTCTCGTTCGCTGCGACCTTGACATCGAATGGGCCGAGGACCTCGATACCGGCGGCCGCCGCCAGCGACTCCTGGACACCCTTCGCCCGGTTCTCGAGCACCGGGAAGCCCGGGAAGCAGTTGCCGATGATGACCTTGCCGGTGGTGCTCGCGCCGCCGAGCTTCTCGAGGACCTTGGCCCCCAGGATGCGGCCGCTCTCGACGGAGCGCTCGCCGACGTAGGGCGCCTTGACCGAGGTCACGAGCAGGTTGAACTGCACGACCGGGGTCCCGGCATCGATGAGCTCGTTGAGGCCACTCGACATCGACTCGCCGGGGACGGACGTCGCGATGCCCTGGACCCCAGACGCCACGAGGGTCTGGACCGCCTTGAGCTGTGCGTCCGCGTCGCCGCCTTCCGGTCCGGTGACCTGGAGCTCGACGTTGAGGTCGGCGGCCGCGTCCTCTGCGCCATCGATGATCTGCTGGATGAACGGGTTGCCCAGAACGTGGGTCACGAACCCGATCTTGATCGACTCCGGGGTCGCGCTCTCGGCCGGGGCGGACGAGGCGGGCGCCTCGCTGGCCGGTAGCTCGCTCGCGGGCGCGGCCGAACTGGGAGCCGTGGTCGCCCCGCCGCCGGTGGTGCAGGCCGCGAACAGGATCGCGAAGGCCGCAGGCAATGCGAGCCAACGTCGGTTCGTCGTCGTCATCCGTTCCTCCTCCTCAGATGGCCGCTCGGTCGGCCGTATCGCTCCATGGACCGTGCTCGGTGCATCGCTCGGATCAGCTGCCTCCTCTCATGCGGCGACGCGGTCCCTCACCCGAGGTCGACCGCGTCGCGCGCCCGTCGCGCTCGCTGGCGACGGACCAATTGGTCCACGGCGACCGCGATGATGATCACGGCGCCGGTGACGAAGGTGCTCCATTTCACATCGACCCCCAGGAACAGGATCCCGGTGGTGATGACCTGGATGATCAGGGCGCCGATCACCGCGCCGAAGATGGTCCCGCGTCCCCCGGACAGCGGAGTCCCGCCGATGATCACGGCGGCCACGACCGGGAGCAGGTAGTCACCGCCGGTGACGGGATCGATGGCCTCACGGAAGCCGAGGAACATCGCGCCGGTCAGCCCGGCAACCGCGCCCATCAACACCAGGACCAGCAACCGCGTGCGATCCACCGGGATGCCGCCGAGCCGGGCGGCGTCCGGGTTGCTGCCCATGGCCTGGACCCGATATCCGAATCGCGTCCGATGCAGGAGCACGTGCATGAGCACGGCCAGGACGAGGAACAGCACGGCGACGATCGGGATCAGGCCGAAGACCTTGACGTCGAACAACGCGAAGAACGAGCTGGACTTGTCCACCGGCACGACCGCGCGCGACTCGTTGACGACAAGACTCAGGCCGCGATACGCGGACAGCGTGCCGAGCGTGATGATGATCACCGGGATCCGCAGCCAGACCGCGAGGAGCCCATTGACCAGGCCGAGCAGGCCGCCGAACGCGATGCCGATACCCGCCGCGATCCACGGATCGACACCGGCGACCATGGCCTTGGCGGCGATGACCGCCGAGAAATTGAACATCCAGCCGACCGACAGGTCGATGTCGCGGATGACGACGACGAACACCATCCCGAGCGCCAACATGCCGATGAAGGCCGCGCCAGACAGTTGCTGGAAGAGCGTCGCCGGCAGGAAGAAGTTGGGACGCAGGACGCCCACGATCACGACCAGAGCGATGAGCGCGACCAGCACGCCTGTCTCGTCCGGCAGGCGGCGGGAGCGACGTCGTCGGCTGGGCGCGGAGGCCTCGCCGACGGGCAGCGGGTCGGTCGCGGACGTTCCGGCGGTCACGTGTCTCCTCGGTCCGCGGGTGTTGCGGGCCAACACGGTGCGACTGGGTCGCATTTTGACGAGTACATCGTTACACTGTCGCCGGACAAGAACGATACCCGAAACGTTTCCGGTGTCAAGAGGGTGGCGGGATGGAGACAGCCCGGTGACGACGCTCAAACTGGTCGCGGCGCGCGCCGAGGTGAGCCTTGCGACGGCCGCCCGGGTCCTTCGCGACGACCCCACGCTGAGCGTCCGCCCGGCGACCCGTGAGCGGGTCCAGGCGGCCGCCCGCGACCTGGGCTACCGGCCCAACCGCGTGGCCAGCGGTCTGCGCACCCGACGCACGGGCACGATCGCCATCGTCCTGCCCGATCCCCAGAACGTCATGTGGGGCGAGACCCTGCGCGCCATCGAGCGAGCGGCCGGGGAGCGCGACTACGTGGTGGTCGTCGCCGACGCTCACGGCCCGACCCTGGACGCGACCCAACTCGGGCGCTTCGTGCTGGAGGGCCGGATGGACGGGCTGCTCGTGGCCTTTGCCACGATCGCCGACGAGCTGGTGCAGCAGATCGCCGGGCGCGGGCTGCCGCTCGTCCCGATCAACAGCCGGTCGCCGCACGTGGATGGCTCGGTGACGATGGACGACGAGGCCGGCAGCCGGATCGCGATCGACCACCTGGTGGAGCGAGGCCATCGTCGGATCGGGTTCGTGGCCGGCCGCGCGGACACCGACGTCGGCCGGCGGCGCGAGGGGGGCTACCGGTCGGCGATGGCGGTTCACGCCCTCCCGGTCGACCCGGGCTGGGTCGTCGGGGGCGACTTCACCGAGCGTGGTGCCCACGACGCCGGCCTGCGCCTGCTCGGCCGACCACCCGGTGCCAGACCGACCGCGGTCTACGCGGTCAACCTCGTCTCGGCGCTCGGGGTCCGTGCAGCGGCTCGCGAGGTCGGACTGCGGATCCCCGATGACCTCTCGCTGATCACGATGGACGACCATCCGTTTCTCGCCCACACGGATCCGGCCCTGACCGCGATCCACATGCCGATGGACGAGATGGGCGAGCTTGGGGTGCGGATGCTGATCGATACCGTCGAGGGACGTCCGATCCGGCACGAGGTGACCGCCACGCCGCCGCGCCTCGTGGTCCGGGCCTCCACGGCGGTCCCGGCGTCCTGATCAGGTCGGAGCCAGCACCGACCGGAAGACCCGTCCGGCCTTGAGATCCTCGAGGGCCGCGTTCGCCTCGTCGAGCGGCCGGACCGACTCGACCAGGTGGCGCACGTCGAGCGTGCCGTCGAGGTACAGGTCGATGGCGTCGCGGATGTCGTCGGGGACGAAGCCGCGCGAGCCGAGGATCGACAGCTCGCGCCAGAAGATGTCGACGGCCCGGGCCCGGAATGGGTCCAGGCTCGACCCGATGAGGACGACGCGGCCACCCGGACCGCCCATCGCGATGGCTTGCTCATCGACCGCGGCGGAGCCCACGCACTGGATGACCACGTCCGGCCCGTGGCCGCCGGTCAGCGCCCTGACCGCCGCGACCGGATCGCCTTCGTCGGCCGGGACGGTCTCGTCGGCGCCCAGCTCCGAGGCCAGACGCAGCTTCGCCGCCGATCGCGTGACGGCGATGACCCGCGCCCCGAACGCCTTGCCCAGCTGGACGGCATTGGAGCCGAGGCCGCCCACCCCGAGCACGACGAGCGTCTCGCCGGCCTGCAGTCGGGCAACGCGCTTGAGCCCGTGGAGCGGCGTGGCCACGGCGTCGGTCAGCACGGCCAGGACGGCCGGCGGCACCGGCGCCCGCGGACGGATGAGTGCGGCCGCGGGCCGCAGCACGTACTCGGCGAAGGCCCCGTCCACGTCCACGCCCATCCGCCGGACATCCGGGCTGATGTTCGGGCGGCCGCGAGTGGCCCACGGATCATCCGGTGGCGTCGAGATGTAGTACAGCGCGACCTGGTCGCCGACCGCGACTTCCGTGACCCCGTCCCCGAGCGCATCGACCACGCCCGCCGCCTCGTGCCCCGGGATGATCGGGAGCGAGACCGCGTCGCCGAATCCGCCCTTCTGCAGGAAGACATCCGAGCCACAGACCCCGCACGCCTCGACCCGGACGCGGACCTCACCGGGTCCGGGCTCCGGCGTCGGCCGCCGGGTCAGGCGCAGGGGTGCCCCGATCGCCGGCAGCTCGACCGCGCGCATCGTGCCGGCCGTCATCGGAGGCTCAATACATCAGGAAGCCACCGGACACATTGAGCGTCGCGCCGGTGATGTACTTGGCGTGGTCCGAAGCGAGGAAGACGACGGGACCCGCGAGTTCCTCGGGCTCGGCCACGTAACCCAGCGGCGTCTGCTTCTTCATCGACTCGTAGACCTCGGGCGCGAGTCCGGTCATGAGCATCGGGGTGTTCACCTGGCCCGGCGAGACGCAGTTCACGGTGATCTGGTGCGGTCCGAACGTCCGGGCCAGACCCCGACACATGGTCGTGACCCCGCCCTTGGACGAGGCGTACGCGACAGACCCGCCGAACCCGCCGGTCCACCAGCCCTGCGAGCTGAACAGGATGATCCGGCCGCCCTTGTCGGCCCTGATCATGGCGTTGCCGGCGGCCCGCGCGAGGAAGAACGCCGACTTGACGTTGATGTCGTGCTGGAAGTCCCAGTCGTCCTCGGTCACCTCGTCGAGGGAGCCGCGCCGACGCAGGACGGCGGCGAGGTTCGCCAGCACGTACACACCGCCGAGCATCACGCTCCGCTCGCTCGACCAGCGCATCGTGCGTGGCGAGATCTCGAAGGTCGGTGACCGCCGCAACGTGACCGGTCCCCTCCAACGAGCCCACCAGGTCGTCGAGCTTGGCCTGGTCCAGGTCCACGGCCATGACCCTCGCCCCGGCTGCGGCGAACCCTCTGGCCACGGCCGCCCCGATGCCGCCGGTCGCCCCGGTCAGGATCACGCCCCGACCCTCGAGCCCGGCGCCCACGCTCCACGTCATCTCGTTTCCTCCTCATCCGTGCGCGCGCCGCTGCGCGTCAGCAACGGGTCAACCGCCGGCCAGCACCTTCTCGCTCCGGTACCGATCGACGACTTCCTGGTTGACGTCGATACCGAGGCCTGGCTTCGTCGGCGGATAGAACCAGCCGTCCTTGTGCTCGATCGGCTCGGGCACGAGTTCGTGCTGCATCGGGTTCCGCAGCGGCTTGACCTCGATGAGCTTGAAGGCCGGCGAGCTGAAGCTCATCGCGAGGCTCGCGGCCGTGACGATCGCGGACGACCAGCAATGAGCGTTCGCCTGGCGGCGATAGAACTCGATCCGCTCGACCGCCCGCTTGAAGCCGGTGATGCCCTCGGCCCGGCCGGGGTCGATGCCCACGACGTCGACGGTGCCGGTACCGAGCACCCGCTCGAAGCCCTCGACGTTCCATTCCTTCTCGCCGTAGGCGATGAGGCTCGTGGTCTTGCTGCGCAGGTTCGCGTAACCCTCCGGATCCCAGGCGCCCAGCGGCTCCTCGATCCAATGGAGGTCGTAGTCTTCGAACGCCTGGACGCGGCGGACCGCGGTCTTGACGTCCCATTTCACGTTCCAGCCGCAGTCCAGCATGATCAGCTTGCCGGGCAGGCCTTCGCGCATCTGGCGCATGTACTCGACGTCGCGGTCGTGGTCGTAGCCCAGCCGGGCGTTGCCGCGCTTGCCGAGCCCCACCTTGAGCCCATGCATGCCCGGCGCGACCCACTCCTGGGCCTCCTCGACCATCTTGCCGATGTCCTCGTAGTGCGCGTGGCTCGAGGCGACCGCGGGCAACTTCTCGTGGACCGCACCGCCGAGCAGCTGGACCACCGGCACATCCAGGAGCCTGCCCTTGATGTCCCACAGCGCGATGTCGATCGCGGCGACGGCATAGCTCGCGATCCCGCCGTTGTAGCCGTACCACCACATCTGGTCGCGCAAAGAGTGCCAGATCGCGATGTTGTCGAGCGGGTCCTTGCCGACCACCCGCTCGGCCATGCCCTCGATGATGGCCTTGACCGCGAAGTTCGCCTCCGGAAACTGGGTGATCGATTCGCCCCAGCCCACGACGCCGTCGTCGGTCGTGATCTTGACCAGGCACAGGTGCCGCAGCGCGTTGAAGTCGTTCGGCTCCGGATAGCTGACCGGGATCGCTTCGACCGTCTGGACCTTGCTCACGTGGGCTGGCTCCCTCTGAGGATGCGGGGAGAGGTCGGCGCCCATCGGCGCCATCGAAGGGGCGGAGCACGACCGTTGCGAGTCGGGGTCGAGGACCGGGTGATATCATTTCCAGACTCGTTTCCACCCGGCGGCCATCGTAGTCGTCGCCGTTCCGCGTCGTCAACCGGATCGGGCCCTCCGTCGGCCCTGCGAAAGGAGTCGCGTACCCATGGCGAAGCTCCGCCTCGGCGTCATCGGGGCCGGCTCGTGGACCGTCAGTTCGCACCTGCCGAACCTCGTCAAGCACCGTGACGAGGTCGAGTTCGTCATCATCAATCGCCGAAACCCCGAGCTCCTGAAGAAGATCAAGGACGACTTCGGGTTCGAGAAGTCGACGACCGATTGGCGCGACGTGATCGCGGAGAAGCCGGACATCGTCGTCGTCGGCAGCCCGCCCGGCTATCACTGGGAACAGAGCAAGGCCGCGCTCGAGGCGGGCGCCCACGTGATGTGCGAGAAGCCCTTCACGATCGATCCGGCGCACGCCTGGGACCTCGAGGCGACGGCCCGGCGGACCGGCCGGTCGCTCATCCTGTCCTACGGCTGGAACTACCGCCCGATGGTCATCCAGGCGCACCGGATGATGCACGAGGACGGCGGCGTGGGCGAGATCGAGCACGTCGCATTGCACATGGATTCGGTCACCCGCGAGCTCCTGTCGGAGACCGGCGCCTATCCGGACGCCGCGCCCGAGTACATCCCCCAGCCGGACACGTGGTCACGCCCCGAGACCTCCGGCGGCGGCTACGGGCAGGCGCAGCTGACCCACCTGTTGGGCGTGGCGCTGTGGCTGACGGAGTTGCGCGGGCAGGACGTGTTCGCCTTCATGTCCGCGCCCCTCGGCGCGAAGGTGGAGCTCCACGACGCGGTCTCGATCCGTTACACGAACGGGGCGATCGGGACGATGTCGGGCGCATCGAGCCACCTGGGTGGCGCGAACAACCGGCATGCCGTCGAGGTGCGCGTCGTCGGCTCGAACGGGATGTTCCACCTGGACCTGCGCGAGAACACGCTGTGGCGCTATCGCTCAGCCCGACGACGACGTGCGCGTCCCGCTCGAGGCGGACGCCGGGCTGTACGACTGCACCGGCCCGATCGATGCCCTGGTCGCGGCCGGCATGGGCCGCCCGTTCGAGAACAACTCCCCGGCCGAGCTCGGGGCGCGGACGGTCGAGATCCTCGAGGCGGCCTACCGCAGCGCGGCGAGTGGCGCCGCGGAGCGGGTCCAGGGGCTGTAAGCGCGGTCGATCGCGCGGCCCCACGGAGCCTCGGTTCGTCACTCCCAGACACCATTTCCGGACAGGTCCCTCGTGACGGGTCGCTGGATCCGCCTCCGATTGCAGCCTGAGCGTTCGGTCACGCTCACCTGTGCCGAATGTGTGCCTGGGAGTGGCGCCGTCCGGTGGCCCACGCTCACCTGTGCCGAATGTGTGCCTGGGAGTGGCGCCGTCCGGTGGCCCACGCTCACCTGTGCCGAATGTGTGCCTGGGAGTGGCGCCGTCCGGTGGCCCACGCTCACCTGTGCCGAATGTGTGCCTGGGAGCGACACGTTCCCCGCGAACCGGCCAGGCAGACCGGCCGGCCGGAACGCTAATCGGCCGGCGGCGGCGCGCACGAACCTCGTGGCGTGAACGTCGTCGGCAGGACCACCGTCTCCGGCTCGGACGAGCCCGTGATCCGCTTGAGCAGCAGCTCCGCGGCGATCCGTCCCAGAGCGACCGTGTCGCGCCCGACCGAGGCGATCGGCGGGCTGTGGAGTTCGGACAGCGCGACCTCGTCGCAGGTCACGAACGAGATGTCGTCGGGGATGCTCACCCCGTTGCGCGCGAGCGCCCGAACGCAGCCCGCCAGGACCTGGTTCCCCCCGGCGATGATCGCGGTGGGTCGCGGCGACATCCGCAGCAGCTCCTCGGTCGCGGCCTCGCCGTGCTCCGCGGAGAGCGAGCCAGTCAGGGTGATGGTCTCGTCGGGGATGCCCCGTCCCTCGATCGCGTCCTTCATCCCGGCGATCCGCTCGCGGACCGGCCACAGGTCCAGCTGGCCGGTGATCAGCGCGATCCGCCGATGGCCGAGGTCCACGAGGTGCTCGACGGCGGCCTTGATCCCGGGTCGGTGATCGTTGCGCACCACGCTGGCGCCCAGGTTGGCGGGCACCTCGCGATCGACGACGACGATCGGCACGTCGACCTGGGCGAGCACATCGAGCGTGCTCTGGCGCCGCTCGCTCGCGAGCGAGAGGATCATGCCGTCGACCCGGCGGGTCTGGAAGAACCGGATGTGGGCGGCGTCCAGGTCCGGATCGTTCTCGGAGTTCATCAGCAGCATCGAGTAGCCGGCCGCCCGCAGCACCGACTCCGCCCCCGACGTCATGGCCGCCATCAGCGGATTCGAGATGTCGCCGATGACCCAGCCGACCGACAGGGTCGCGCCGCGCCGCAGGCTCTGGGCGAGGAAGTCCGGCTCGTACTCGAGTTGACGGACCGCCTCGAGCACCCGCTCGCGCATGTCGGCGCTGACGTCGGGATGGCCGGACAGGACCCGCGACACCGACGAGATCGCAACGTTCGCCAGCTCCGCGACCTCGCGCATGCTGGCGCGTCGGCGTCGCGCGTCCGACCATCGGGAATCGTCGTTCACGCCAACCTCCCGAGCGGCCCGATCGGATCCCCGCACGCGGCGCGTTGGGCCCACACGTGGTGCGTTCCAGTAACGGTTGCAGCGGACCGTATCACAGCACCGACGGGTACTGTATGGGTTGACGGTCGCAACATCGGGATGCCACCATGCGCAATCGAAACTGGAAACGGTACCGCCCGGCGGGCTGACCGTCGCAGACCCTGAGGAGCCCAGCGCATGAACGACCCCGCGGCCGGGACGGACCGCCACCTCGACTGGTACCGGACGATGGTCCGCATCCGCCTCTTCGAGGAGAAGGTCCAGGAGCTGTTCATGACCGGCCAGATCCAGGGCACCACCCACCTGTGCCAGGGACAGGAGGCCGTCTCGGTCGGGGCGATCGCGGCGATGCGCGAGGGCGACGTCCAGACGAACACGTACCGCGGCCACGGCGAGGCGCTCGCGCTCGGGATGGAGTCCGAGACCGCGTTCGCGCGAGCTCATGGGTCGGACGAGCGGCGGCTCGGGTGGCGTCGGCGGCTCGATGCACCTCATCGACTTCTCCAAGGGCAACATCGGCGCGAACGCGATCGTCGGGGCCGGCCTGCCGATCGCGGTCGGGGCGGCCGTGGCGTTCCAGATGCAGGGCAGGCCGAATGTCGCGCTGTCGTTCTTCGGCGACGGCGCCACGAACATCGGCACGTTCCACGAGGCCCTCAACATGGCCGCCGATCTGGAAGGCGCCGGTCGTGTTCATCATCACGAACAACCTGTACGGCGAGTACAGCCCGCTGCGCTCGACGACCCCGCTCGACGACCTGGCCCGGCGAGCCGATCCGTACGGCATGCCCGGGGTCATCGTCGACGGCCAGGACATCGACGCCGTCTACCTCGCCACGTCCGAGGCGGTCGAGCGGGCCCGCCGCGGCGAGGGACCGAGCCTCCTCGAGATGAAGACCTACCGCTACCGCGGCCACAGCCGGAGCGACCCGGCCAAGTACCGGCCCGAGGGCGAGCTGGAGGCCTGGAAGGCCCGCGACCCGATCGAGCTGCTCGGCCAGAAGATCATCGCGGCCGGCTCTGATCGGCCCGAACGACGCAGGCGAGATCCGCGGCGAGATCCAGGCCGACATCGACGCCGCGGCCGAGCGCGCCGCGGCAGCCCCGTTCCCGACTCTCGAGGAGACTCGACCGTATGTCTACGCAGACTGACGTCGCCCCGGCCACCGAGGCGCCGGCGACGACCGAGCTGACCTACCGCGACGCGATCAACGCGGCGCTCGACGACGCGATGGCGGCGGACGACTCCGTGCTGCTCATGGGCGAGGACGTGAGCGCCGACGGAGGCGTCTTCAAGACGAACGCCGGTCTCGCCGAGAAGTACGGCCTGGAGCGGGTGCGGAACACCCCCATCTGCGAGAACGGCTTCCTCGGCGTCGCGCTCGGGATGAGCCTCGTCGGCATGCGCCCGGTCGTCGAGATCATGTTCGCGGACTTCCTGCCGACCGCGGGCGACGCCATCGTCAACCAGCTGCCGAAGTACCGCTACATGTCGGGTGGCCAGACGTCGGTGCCGGTCACCGTGCGGTCCATCGGCGGGGCCACGGGCCGGTTCGGTACCCAGCACAGCGCCACCGGCGAGAGCTGGTTCATGCACCTGCCCGGCCTGCGCGTGGTGACGGCCTCGTCCCCTGGGACGGCGTATAGCCTGCTGCGCGCCGCGATCGACGACCCGAATCCGACGCTGTTCTACGAGCACAAGGGCCTGTACGGGCGCAAGGGCCCGGTGACCCGCGGCGAGATCGCGCCGCTCGGCAAGGCCGCGGTGCTGCGGTCCGGCAGCGACGTCACGATCGTCGCCACCCTGCTCATGATCGAGCGCTCCCTCGCCGCGGCCGAACAGCTCGCCGCCGACGGCATCGACGCCGAGGTCATCGACCTGCGCTGGCTCCGTCCGCTCGACCTGCCGACGGTCCGAACCTCCGTCGACAAGACCGGCCGGCTGGTCGTCGTCGAGGAGCAGGTCCACGCAGCCGGCTGGGGCGCGACGATCATCAGCGAGCTCACGATCGGCGGGGTCCAGTGGGCCAGCGCGCCACGGCGACTGAGCCTGCCCGACGACCTGCCCATCCCGTACACGCCGCCGCTCGAGGACGAGGTGCTGCCATCCGTCGATGGGATCGTGGCGGCCGCTCGGACGAGCGTCGGTCGATGACGACGTCGGCCGGGCCGACCCCGGTCCTTCGCCCCGAGGTGCGGCGCGACGCGCTCATCATCGAGCGGGTCGAGACGCTGGCGCTCCGGGCTCCGCTCGGGCGACGGTTCTCCGGCAGCGCCTACAGCATGGACAACCGCTGCACGATCGTCACCCGGCTGACGACCGCCGACGGGGTGACCTCGGAGGTCTACACCGGCGACACGGACGTCGAGCAGGCGGTGATCGTCGGGATCATCCACGACGAGTTGGCGCCGCGGATCATCGGGCGCACGGCCAGCGATCCCGAGGGCGCCTGGCGCGCGATGGAACCCTCCACCAACGACATCCTGCGCGACCGAGGCCTCGCGCTGCAGGCCATCGCCTGCCTGGACGCCGCGATCTGGGACGTCCTCGGACGGGCCGTGGGACTGCCCCTCCACCGGATGTGGGGAAGCGTCGCCGACCGCATCCCGATGAGCATCATCGGCGGCTACTACCACCTGTCGCTCGACGAGGTCCGCGACCTCCTGGAGCGCTACGTCGAGCAGGGGTTCGCCGGCATCAAGTTCAAGGTCGGTGGCAAGACCCCGGCCGAGGACGCAGCCCGCGTCCGCGCTGCGCGCGAGGCGGCGGGTCCCGCGTTCGCGATCATGGTCGATGCCAACCAGGGCTACGACCGCGCCAGCGCCGTCGAGTTCGGCCGGCTCGTCGCCGACCTCGACATCCGCTGGTTCGAGGAGCCGTGCCGCTGGACGAACGACCGCCGCTGGATGCGCGACGTCCGGTACCAGACCGGCATCCCGGTCTGCGCCGGGCAGAGCGAGACGACCCTGCACGGCATCCGCGACCTGATCGTCGAGGGCGCGATCGACGTCTCCAACTTCGACGCGTCGTGGGCTGGTGGCCCGACCATCTGGCGCAAGGCGGCCGGACTGGCCGCCGCGTTCGGGGTGCAGCTCGGGCACCACGAGGAGCCGCAGATCGCCTCCCACCTGCTGGCCAGCGTGCCCGACCACACCTTCGTCGAGTGCTTCGACGAGGAGCGCGACCCGTTCTTCTGGCGCCTGTCGGACATGTCATCGCGCATCGCCGACGGGACGTACACGCTGCCCGAGCGACCCGGCTTCGGGATGGAGCTCGACCTGGACTACGTGGAACGCCACACCGTGGACCGGCGGACCACCGACCGCCGCTCCCTCGGTTGAGCCGCGTATGACAGCCGTCACGGGCTTCTTCCACGGTGGGATCACCGTCAGCGACATGGACCGGGCGCTCGTGTTCTACCGCGACGGGCTCGGGCTCGAGCCGGCCTTCGATCGCATCCTCGACGGCCCGTACCTCAAGACCGTCCTCGACCTCGACTTCGACCATATCCGGGCGGTCTATCTCCACATCCCGGGCGGTGGCTTCGTCGAGCTGCTCGAGTACGTCGGCATCGAGCGACTGCCGGCCGTTTCGCGGCCGTGCGACTACGGGGCGGGCCATCTGTGCCTGTACGTCGACGATGTCGAGGCGATGCATGCTCGCCTGGTCGGCCTGGGCTACCGCGCCCGCTCCCAGGGCGTCGTGGACATCACGGCCGGACCGAACGAGGGCGCCCGCAGCCTGCTACATGGCCGATCCCGACGGGTACGCCGTGGAGCTGTTCCAGAAGCGGCCAGGCGCCTGACGAGCGGCCCGGTCCGCTCACGACGGCCAGAGGAGGACGGGCGTGCACAGGCCCATCGAGACGCTCGCTGAGGGACTCGGCCACCCGGAGGGACCGGACGTGCTGCCCGACGGCCGGATCGTCATGGTGGAGACCTACACGAGCAAGATCGTCGCGTGGTCGGCCGAGCGCGGGATCCACGACTACGCCGACTGCGGTGGTGGCCCGAATGCGTGCATGCTGGGCAGCGACGGTGCCGTCTACATCACCCAGAACGGCGGCACGGTGGGTGCCTGGCGGGCCGAGGTCATGGGCCGGCCATCGATCCAGCGGGCCTGGCCGGACGGCCGTGTCGAGGAGGTGACCGCCGAGGTCGCCGGGATCCCGCTCCAGGCGCCGAACGACATGTCCTTCGGGCCGGACGGGCGGCTGTACTTCACCGACCCCGCCGAATACCTGCCGGACGATCGAAGGCCCGGCCGCCTCTTCGCCCTGGGACCCGACGGCTCCGGTGAGCTGCTCGAAGAGGTCCGCGATGCCTACCCCAACGGGATCGTCGCCGAGCCCGACGGCTCCATCGTCTGGGTCGAGTCCTACGAGCGTGGCGTGTACCGCAAGCGGCCCGGCGAGCCATCCGACCTGATCGCGCGGTTGCCCGACGGCCACATCCCGGACGGCCTCAAGATCGCCGCCGATGGCGACCTGTGGGTGACGACCGTGTTGGGCGGCACCGTCGACATCCTGGCGCACGACGGGACGTGGAAGGACGCCCTGGAGACCGGCGGCGCCCCGCTCAACTGCGTCTTCCATGACGGGGCGCTGTTCATCGTGGATTTCGGGGACATCACCGAGATCACGGGCGCGGCGCCCATGGACGGGCGGCTGTGGCGGGCCGACGTCGGCGTCGAAGGGATGCCCCTCTTCCGGGGTGCCATCGACTGAGCTGGCCGGTCGTGGACGCGGGTGGCCGAATGGCAGGAATTGATGCGACCGGGTCTCCCGGCGCGTTCGGGAGGTGATCATGGGCGGATCGGACAAGCGGGCGGTCGTGACCGGCGCCGGCAGTGGCATCGGGCAAGCGGTCGCACGTCGTCTCCTGCGGGAGGGCGTCGCCGTCGTGGCTACCGACGTCAATGCAGCGGGCCTCGCCCCGCTCGTCGATGCGGGCGCGACGCCGCTCGTCGGGGACCTGACGGACCCATCGGATCGCGATCGCCTGGTCGAGTCCGCGACCGGCGTCGATCACCTGGTCAACGCCGCCGGGATCATCCGGCTCAAGCCGATCCTGGAATTCACCGTCGCCGACATCCGGGACATCTACGCCATCAATGTCGAGGCGACCTGGGACCTGGTGTCCCGGATCGGTCGGACCATGCCCTCGGGCGGTTCGATCGTGAACCTGTCCTCGTCGTCGGCCAAGCTCGCGACGACGACCGAGGCAGCCGTCTACGCCTCGTCCAAGGCGGCGGTCCTGTCGATCACCCGCTCGTTCGCGTATGCGTTCGCCGCCAACGGCGTTCGGGTCAACGCGATCTGCCCGGGGATCATCGACACGCCGATGCAGGAGCGGGTCCTGGCCGAGGTGGCGGCCAAGCGTGGCGTGACCGTGGATGAGCTCTCGACGGCCCGGAACAAGACGGTCCCGCTCGGACGGTCGGCGTCGGCGGACGAGTGCGCCGGAGCCATCTGGTTCCTGCTCAGCGACGAGGCTGGCTACATGACCGGGCAGGCGATCAACTACACCGGCGGCCTCGTGATGTGGTGATCCCAAGGCGTGGGGCGGCCCGCTGACGCACGGTGGCGAACACGTCGCCGAAGGGCACGCAATCCTTTCCAGAAACGTTGACATCGTTACCGACTGGAAACGATACTGACCGCGCCCCGGGAGGCGTGGGGCGTCGCTGGACATCGGAGGAGAGACCCATGCGAATCGGAACACGAGGGGCGCTCGCAGCCCTGACGGCGGCTTCGCTGTTTGCTGCCGCGTGCACGACGCCCGCGGCCTCGACGGCACCGAGCGCGGCCGCGACGGCCGCCGCCCCATCGACCGCGGCTTCCGCCGAGCCGTCGACGGGCCAGGCCGGTCTGCCGCTCACCGGCACCCTCAAGGACGGGTCCACGTTCACACTCCATCCGCGCGTCGCGGAGAAGCTGGCCAACGGCGAGCCGATCAACTACGTGTTCTCGTACGGTTCCACCGCGATCCCGCTGTTCTCCCCGCAGTACAAGGCCGGATACGAGCGGACGCTCCCGGAGGCCCAGGCGATCCTGCCGATGAACGGGCAGGCGATCGCTCCGGCGTCGGCGGTCCAGGACATCAATGAGCAGATCGCCCAGATCGACGCCCTGTTCAAGGCCGACCAGATCGACTGCCTGTCGGTCCAGTCGACCGGCACCGACGCCTTCACCAAGATCGTGAACGACATCATGGCCACCGGCATCCCGGTGTTCACGGTTGGTGTCCAGTCGAACGGCAACGAGTTCACCAACTTCACCCAGATCTCGGACAAGGAAGGTCGCCAGGCCGCGGGCATCGTGGTCGACTACATGAAGGCGAACAACCTCGACTTCAAGACCTTCGCGGTGTCCGGCGGCGACCCGACCCAGAACTGGGCGCAGGGTCGGATGCAGGGCTTCATCGACGGCATCAAGGAGGCCATCCCCGACGCCACGTTCGTCAACGACGCCACCACCGCGCTCGTGACCACCTACGACCCGGCGGGCACGTACGACGCCTACAAGGCGTTCATCCAGGGCAATCCGGAAGTCCAGGTCATCGAGAACGTGGACATCGGTGGCGAGCACGCGGCCCGGGCGATCGCCGACTCGGGCAACACGGGCAAGATGTTCTCGCTCGGTTGGAACGTGAGCATCGGGCAGCTCGACGCGATCGAGGCGGGGACCCAGATCGTCGCCCTCGACCAGCAGTGGGGCGATCAGGCCGGGTTCGGAGCCCTCGGCTGCGCCGAACTCCTCAAGAACGGCAATGTCCTGCCGAACACGAATACCCTCAAGCCGGTCACGACGGAAAACGTCGTCGAGGCCCGCGAGGAGTTCATGGCGATCTCGGGAAGCTGATCCGCGAGGACCTGACGGATCCGGGCCGGCCGGCGAGGAGCGCCCTCACCGACCGGCCTCGGTCCGTGTTGCTGACGGAACGACCGTAACGAGGAGCAGTTCACGGGATGGCCGACAACAACAGCGGGATGCCCCCGGCGCCGCCGGTCCCGGCCGGGTCTGCCGGCGAGCGATGGACCGGACGCGCGCGGGCCGCCGGCCTTCGGATCGGCGGTCTCGTCATCGCGATCCTGATCGTCGTCATCGTGTTCACCGTCCTCAGCAAGCCGAACACGTTCTTCACGATCACCAACTCGCTGGGCGTCATGCGGTCGATGAGCACGATCGCCATCGTCGCGCTCGGGCTCACCCTCGTGATCGTCGTCGGGGAGATCGACCTCTCGTTCGGCTACATGTACGGCTTGGCGTCGATCCTGATCGGCGTGGCCTGGATCGTCTGGGGCTGGCCCATCCAGTTCGCCATCCTGCTCGCGTTCGCGGCCGCCGTCGGGGTCGGCACGATCAACGCCTTCCTGGTGACGTTGCTCAAGATCCCGTCGTTCATCGTCACCCTTGGGACCGGCCAGCTCGTGTTCGGCACGACGCTCCTGGTGTCGAACACGGCGACCCTCAACCCGGCTTACCCGCCGGCCGGCAAGGTCGTGCCACAGGCCGAGGTCGATTGGTTCTTCGGGCTTTCGAACCAGGATCTCCCGCTCGGGATCCCGATGCAGGCGATCTGGATGGTAGGCGTCGCGATCGTGATCGGGTTCATCCTCAGCCGCTCGCTGTTCGGTTTCCGGCTCAAGGCCATCGGAGGCAATCCGGTCGCCGCCGAACTCGCCCGGCTGCCGATCCGCAAGTACAAGTTCGCGGCGTTCATCCTCTGCTCGATGCTCGCCTCGCTCGCGGCGATGCTCGACTTCTCGTTCATCGGATCCGTCCAGCCCAATGCCGGCGTGGGGCTCCTGTTCCCGGTCTTCGCGGCGGTGATCATCGGTGGTGCCAGCCTCGCCGGTGGCCGCGGCACCGCGATCGGCACGCTCAGCGGTGCCCTGCTGCTCGCGATCATCGCGAACGGCCTCGCCCTCCTCTCGGCGGGCTCGTATCTCAGCAACTTCGTGTCCGGTGCCGTGACGATCGCGGCCGTCGTCCTCGACCGGTTCACGCAGAGCCTTCGCCGATGAGCGGGACGGCGCCGGCAGGACCTCTCGACGGGACGGCGGACGGCCCTCCCGCGGAACGAGGGCTGTGGATCCGGGGCCTGCGCAAGTGGTACGGCGACACGCGCGCCCTCGACGGCCTCGATCTCGACGCGGTCCCCGGCGAGATCCTCGGGGTCGCCGGACCGAACGGCGCCGGCAAGAGCACGCTGATCAAGATCCTGGCGGGTGAGGTGCGCGAGGACGAGGGGGAGATCGGGCTCGATGGGGCGGCCTGGCGGCCACTCGACGAGCGTGACCGGGTGGCCGTCGTGCACCAGGAACCGCAGTTGTTCCCGAACCTGTCCGTGGCGGAGAACCTGATGGTCGGCCGCGAGGGCACGCGCGCGCTGGTCCGCGATCTCGACCCCCAGGAACGCGTGCTGCTGACGGACCTCGCGATCCTCGACTACGCCGATCGACCGCTCGGGTCGGTGACACTCGCGATCCAGCAACGCGTGGAGATCGGCCGTGCGCTCGCCCGCGACGCGCGGATCTTCCTGTTCGACGAGCCCAACTCCGCGCTGACGCCCGACGAGTCGAGCGACCTATTCCGCCGCATGCACCTCCTGGCCAGGGCCGGCAAGGTCGTCCTGCTCGTGTCGCACCGCATCGCGGAGCTGGCCGAGCACGCGGATCGCGTCGCGCTGATCCTCGACGGCCGATGCACGACCGTCCTCGAGGGCGACGCCCTCAACCAGGAGGGCATCGCGGCCGGGCTCGTGACCGGCCAGGCCACCCGCGACCCGGACGAGCAGGTCGCCGTGCGCGTGCTCGAGGATGCCGCGACGGCGCTGCAGCTCGCGGCCTGGACGCACGGGGCCGGCGAGTTCGACGATATCGAGCTGCGGGTCCCGGCCGGCCAGATCGTCGCGATCGTCGGGGTGGAGGGATCCGGTGCCCGCGAGCTTGTGCGCTCGATCGCCGGCTTCGAGCGGGGCAGCGGCGAGATCGAGGTCGCCGGGAAGCCAGGTGCGTCCGCGGTGGCGTCGCAGACCAGCTTCGTGTCGGCGGACCGGCAGTCCAGCCTGTTCTCGAACCTGACCATCGGCGACAACATGGTCTCGCGCCTGGACCGCGAGATCACCACGCGCGGCGGCGCCCTGCGTCGTGGCCGGATGACCCGGATCGCCCTCGCGCTGCGTGACCGGTTCCGCGTCAAGGCGGCGTCCGTGGACCTGCCGATCGGCTCGCTCTCGGGCGGCAACCAGCAGAAGGTCGCCATCGCGGCCGCGATCGTCAAACGCCCCGCGGTCCTCGTGCTGGAGGAGCCCACCCGCGGCGTGGACATCGGCTCGAAGCGCGAGATCTACCGACTGATGCGCGCGTACGCCGGCGAGGGCCACGCGGTGATCATCTACTGCACGGAGATCCCGGAGGTCTTCGAGACCGCGGACCTGGCCTACGTCGTGTCGGACGGGCGCCTGTCCGATCCGCTGATGGTGACGGCGTACCCGGACCTCGAGGCGCTGGCGCGCGCCGTGACCCGTCTGGAACGCCACAGCACCGCGCCGGCCCGGATCGCGCCCGCGACCGCCTGACGCGATGGTGGATGCGGCGGCCCGGGGAATGCGAAGCGCCCGATCCACGGGGACGCACCCGTGACGGACCGCCCGATCCGGGCCGTCCTGGTCGGTTTCGGGTCGACCAACCGGGCGGTCCTCGAGCTCGCCCTCACCCGACCGTGGCTCGAGGTTGCAGGGATCGTCGTCCGCTCACCGGACCGTGACGGCGAACCCGCCTCGAACCGCGTCGCCGGGGCGCCGGCGGGGCTGCGCTGTTCCACCGACCTGGAGGGGACGCTACGCGCCACCCGGCCCGACGTCGCCGTCGTGGCGACCGGGACACATCTCGCGGATGTCCTCCCCGTCCTGGCGGCGATCGCCCCGACCGGTACGCCGATCGTCTGCACTGCCGAGGATCTGGCCTTCATCCGGTCCGATGACTCGGTGGAGGCGGCCCGCATCCTCGAGCTGGCGGCCACGCACCGCATCCCGATCGTCGCGACTGGCGCCAACCCCGGCTTCGTGCTGGACCTCTGGCCGCTGACCCTGTCCGGGCTGGCCTGGGACGTGGAGCGACTGCGGGCCCGCCGGATCGTCGACGTCAGCGTGTTCGGCCCACGGGTACGGGCATCGCTCGGGATGGACCTCACACCGGCGGCGTTCCGGGCCGGTATCGCCGACGGCTCGGTGGTCGGTCACGCCGGTTTCCCGGAGAGCCTGCGCATCCTGGCCACCGCCATGGGTCGCGAGCTCGAGCGCATCGAGGTCGTGTCCGAGCCCATCCTTGCGATGGCTCCGCTCAGCCTGCCCGACGGGGCCGTGATCGAGCCCGGTCAGACGGCGGGGGCCGACCAGCGGGCGACGGGCTGGTTCGACGGTCAGGCGTGGCTCGACATCTCGATGACCCTGCACGTCGATCCACCGGCCGCGGGCCTCACGCCGACCGACGAGGTGGAGATCGAAGGCCGGCACGGCCTGCGGGTCCGGGTGGAACCGGGCTTCCGGGCATTGCTGTCGACGGCCGCGATCATCGTCAACGGGCTCCCGCGCGCGATCGCCGCACCGTCTGGCGTCCATCGCCCGGGCGACCTGCCGCCCGTCGCGCCGTGGCTCGGCGAGCGGCCACCGCCCTGGGTGCCGCTGCGCGATTGAGCCATGGGATGCGGGGGGCCGGCGGGTGGCGCCACACTCGTGGCGCGATCGCGGCCGGTGCGACCGCCGGCGCCCAGCGGCAGCGCCGGCGCCACGACGCCTCAGCGATCGACGCGGTACTTCGCGATGAAGCCCTCGTCCAGCACCCAGCCGAGACCTGGCCGGTCGGGCAGCGGGAATTCCCCATCGATGAGCGCCGGCCGGTTCTCGAGCATCTGCCAGAAGATCGGGTCGCGGGTCGGTGAGAACGCCTCGACGTACGTCCCGTGCGGCTGCGAGGCCAGGAGGTGGGCCCCGACCTGGGCCTCCTCGTGATGGCCGAGTTGGACATCGAACGCCGAGGCCAGCGCGGCGATCCGGCGCCACTCGGTCGGCCCCCCGCCCCACGATGCGTCGTAGTTACAGACATCGATCGCGCCGGCGGCCATCATCTCGCGCATGCCGACCCGACTGATCTCGCTCTGGCCGGCGGCGACTGCCACGTTGCCGCGATAGCGGATGTCGCGAAGACCGCGGAAGTCGGCGTGCCAGCGGGTCGGTTCCTCGAACCAACGCACCTCGATCCCCTCGGCCCGAACCGCCGCCAGGAAGTCGAGCGCTTCGGGGACCGTGTAGCCCTGGTTGGCATCGACGACGAACAGGAAGTCGTCGCCCGCGTGGTCGCGAGCTCGACGCAGACGCGCCGCGTCCTCGCGCGGCGACTGCGCCCCGACCTTGAACTTCATCCCGACCATGCCGTGCTCGCCCTGGAAGAAGTCGATCTCGCGCTCGATCTCCTGGCCCTTCGCCGCGTCATCCTCGGGGATGTAGTAGCCGCCGATGCCGATCATCGGGATCCGGTCGCGGTAGCCGCCCCACAAACGCCACAACGGCTGGCCGAGGGCCTTGCCGACGGCGTCCCACACCGCCGTGTCGATACAGGCCATCGCCTGCATGGCGTACCAGCGCGGGCGCAGCTGGTCGAACGTCGCGGGCAGCATCGCCTCCCAGACCCGTTCGGTGCCGAACGCGTCAAGCCCGATGACACGCGGGGCGAGCTCGTCGTGGAGGATCGAGCGGATCTCGGACTGCAGCGGCTCGTCCTCGTCCGCGTTGTAGGCCTCGCCGACGATGCCCTCACTCGTGCGGACGCGGGTGACGATCGTGCACCGGTTGCGCATCCGGTAGTAGCTGCCCTGGTACGTGAACGGCAATGGCACGCGGACCGGGATCGTATCGATCGACTCGATGGTCAGCGGCATCGAGCGGACTCTGCGGCGGCGAGAAGTTGACGGGCGGCGGACCGGACTGCGACCATGTCGCAATCGTAACTGGAAACGGTACCGCTCCGTCACGCGAAAGTCGTACCGCGGTCCACCGAGCCATCTGAGGCCATGCCCACGGACCCCGATCCCGCCCACCCCACGAGCCGGACCGACGCCGCCGAAGCTCGGGGAGCCCCGCTGGCCGGTGTCCGGATCGTCGCCGTCGAGCAGTACGGCGCCGGCCCGTTCGGAACGCTGTACCTCGCGGATCTCGGCGCGGAGGTCATCAAGATCGAGGACCCTGGCGTCGGCGGCGACGTCAGCCGCTACATCCCGCCTGGCCGGATCGGGACCGACAGCCTGTTCTTCGAGGCGTTCAACCGCGGCAAACGCAGTCTCGCGCTGGACCTCAAGGTCCCGGCCGGGCGAGCGGTCTTCGAGCGACTCGTCGCGTCCGCCGATGCCGTGTTCAGCAACCTGCGCGGCGACCAGGCCGAGCGCCTCGGGTTGACCTACGAGGTGCTCGGGCGGATCAACCCGGCGATCGTGTGCGTCGCGCTCACCGGGTATGGTCGCGAGGGTCCGGCGGCCCGGCTGCCCGGCTACGACGCGCTCATCCAGGCGGAATCCGGGTGGGCCTCTCTCACCGGTGCGCCCGACGGCCCGCCGACCAAGAGCGGCCTCTCGCTTGCGGACTACATCGCCGGGCTGACGGCCGCCCTGGGGCTCGTCGTCGCCTTGCTCGACGCCCGACGGACCGGGATCGGGCGCGATGTCGACACGAACCTGTACGACTCCGCGCTCGCAATGCTCAGCTATCCCGCGACCTGGTTCCTTTCGAGCGGCTTCGTGACGCAGCGCCACGAGATGTCGGCGCACCCGAGCGTCGTGCCGTTCCAGTTCTTCGCGACATCCGACGGGCACATCGCGATCGCCAGCCCGAAGGAGAAATTCTTCCGATCCCTGGCCGAGGGGATGGACCTCGGCGAGATGGGCGCGGACCCGCGCTTCGCCGACTTCGAGTCCCGCGCCCGGCACCGCGCCGAACTACTCGAGATCCTCACGGCACGATTCGCCGAGCGGACGACCGCTGACTGGCTCGAGCGCCTGCGTGGCCGCGTGCCGATCGCTCCGGTCCGTTCGCTCGAAGAAGCCCTGGACGTGGACGAGCTGCGTGCCCGTGCCATGCTCGCCGAGTACGACCATCCGGCGTTCGGGTCGGTGCGATCCGTCGGGCTGCCGCTCACGATCGGCGGGTTCGAGCCCGACTACGCGCCCGGTCCCGCATTGGGCGCTGACGGCGAGGCCATCCTCGGCGAGCTGGGCTATGACGAAGCGGCCATTGCACGGTTGCACGCGGACGGGGCGTTCGGGGCGCCTGCCGGGGCCGGGGCCGGCGCCGAGGGCATCGAGCCGGCCTGATCGCCTGGGTTCGGGTGGTTACCGCCCGATCAGGGTGATTCCGGTGATCCGCGCGTAGTTGGAGTAGTAGGTGTCGCGATGCACGACATTGCCGTTCCGGTCGCGGACGGTGCGGGTCACCGTGACCTGCTTGCCGTCCACCGGGTACTCGATGCGCTTGGCCGACCCGGCCGGCAGGCTGGACGTGTACTCGACGGTGTCGGTGGCGTGCCGCACGTTCCGCACGATCGGCTTGCTGAACGAGACCTTGCGGCCGGTGGGAACGCTGTAGATCTCGAAGCGCACGTAGCCGGCGCTGCCTTCGCGGAAGCCGTAGCCACGGATGAGGACCGGATAGTCCGTGTCGTTGGTGAACGACATCGTCTGCTTCGAGCCCGACGCGCTGATGAATACCGTCGCATCGAGGCCGAGCGGATAGCGGTCGATGTAGTAGTAGTGGTTGCGCCGGGCGCCCATCTCGTAACCGGCGCGCAGCGCGGCGTTGAACAAGGTGGTCGAGCACGAGCAGATCCCGCCCGCCAGGGCGCCCTGGGGCTCGGTCCGGCCGTTGATGATCGCGCCGCCGGACTTGTACCCCTTGGCCCGCGTGACCGGCCCGACCGCGTCCCAGAAGTCGAACGTCGCGCGGGGCGCCACCACGTAGCCGTCGATGAGCCTCGCCGGGATCCAGATGTTGGCGCCGAAGCCGTTCTTCTCGCCGATCGGGAAGTAGGTCGTCCAGCGCGAGATCCGCTTCATCTTCGGCTGGGCCGCCTTGGCCTCGGCGGTCGTCAGGACTGGCTGGGTGACCTTGACCGTGGGCTCGATGGTGGCGGTGGTGGCGCCTGCGATCCGCGCGTCGATGAGCGCCTGGACCTGCTTGGCGGTCGCCTGGATGTCCATCTTGTAGCCGGTCTGACTCGCGGTGACTCCGGTGATCCGGCCGCCGGAGGTCTTGAACGAGGCATTGACCGGTGCCTGGTCGATCTGCTTCGCGAGGCGCTTCAGGATCTCCGGCAGGCCGGTCGTGTCGATCGTGACGCCGTACCCGCCGTCGGTCGTCGGGCTGAAGGTCAGCCATGACCGGATGCGGGTCGTCGTGATCGACTGCTCGTCGTCGTTCAGGGCGATCGTGATGCGCGCGGCGATGCGTTCGGCATCCTTCTTGGCATCGGTCGCCTCGGCCGTGGTGATATCCGGCTCGATCGCTCGGACCGGCATCTCGTAGCTCAGGCTGGCCGGGGCCTCGAGGTCGCCCAGGTCGGCGAGGGCCGCGGCGACGGGCACGGCGGCGTCGGCAAGCCGACCATCCGCGCCGGGCACGACCACGAACTTGGTCTTGTCAACGACCGTCACCGATGCATCGACCGGCTCGCGCGCGAGCGAGTCCGCGAAGCCGACGATGCGCTCCGCGAGCGCATCGGGGTCGTAGGTGACGCGCGGGGTGAGGACGACCCCATTGAGCGCCGTGCGGGCATCGGCGATGACCCGATCGACCGCATTGCCGTCACGCCCGACGGCCATCGCCTCGGCGAGCATCGCTTCGACGTCCGGGCCGCGGCCGAAGTCGGCGTACGAGATCGATTCGTCCCCGTCCGGGCCGGTCAGGACGAGCTCCCCCTCGCCCAAGGAGGCGTAGGCGAGTCGCAGCTGCTCGGCCGCGGTCGCGGGATCCATACCCGACAGATCGACGCCGCCGACCCGGACTCCAGGCAGCACCCGCCCGACGTACTGCTGGTCGTAGGCGTAGAGGGCCCCGACGCTACCGGCCATCGCGAGGAGGAGGCCGACCAGGAACGCGACCGCGAAGCGCAGGCGCGGCGAGGGCCTGGGCGGGTCGACGGTCGTGACCCCGATGGTTTCGGGCGTGGTCGTGGTCATGGGAGCGACATCCTAGCAGCCGATATCAAGGGGTCCGTACGCACGGGGCCCCACGATGACGTCCGAACGACGGCATGGGTGACGCTCCCCCGGTGGCGGCGCGCTTGCGCGACGGCGTCAGCCGGCGCGCGGGACCAACACGACGCGGCGGTTCGGCTCCTCGCCGATGGACTGGGTCGCGACACCGGCGTGATCGCGCAGGGTCAGGTGGATCCAGCGGCGTTCGAGGGCCGGCATCGGCTCGAGTTGGAGCATCTTGCCGGTCTCGACGACGCGGGCGGCCGCGCGCTCGGCGAGCTCGCGCAACTGGCGCTCGCGACGGCCGCGGTAGTCCTCGACATCGACGAGGACGCGGGTCCAGCCGCCCATCTCCTTCGAGAGCATGAGGTTCACGAGATGCTGGAGCGCGGAGAGTCGCTCGCCCTTGCGCCCGATGAGCGCACCGAGGGCATCCCGATCGTCGCCCTGGGCGACCACGTTGAGGCGGCTCGTCTCACCGGCAGCGACCTCGACGCGAGCGTCGAAGCCAAGGTGGCCCATCAGCGTCTCGAGGATGCGCTGGCCGGCGGCGAGGGCCTCCGGCGACGCCTCCGCTGCCTCGAGCTCGGCGCGCTCAGCGGCCAGGGAGCCACGAGCGGCGGCGACCTCGGCGGCCTCCGACGCGGTCAGGTCCGCACCGCTGCCACGACGCGGCGGCCGGTCGTCGCGCGGCCGGTCGTCGCGGCGAGGCGGGCGGTCATCGCGACGCGGGGGACGGTCGACGCGAGGGGGCCGATCTTCGCGGGGGCGGTCATCTCGTGGGCGGTCGTCGCGCGGCCGATCGTCGCGGCGAGGCGGGCGGTCATCGCGACGCGGGGGACGGTCGCGGTCGCTGTCACGGGCCGGGGGCGGGGGGAGCGGCACGGCGGAGGCCGCTTCGCGCTTGGGGGCAGATCCACCCAGGGCCTGTCGTGGGGCGGCCACGATGCGCGCGGGCTCGGCGCCCATGCCCAGCACCCCACGGCTGCCGGGGGTGAGGATCTCGAAGTCGAGGTCGTTGAGCTCGGCACCAAACTCCTCGCGGGCGGCGCGCAGCGCCTCCTCGACCGTCTTGCCGCTGAATTCCTTGTAGGCACTCATATCTAACGTCGTCTCCCTCGTCGGCCCTGACGGCCACGCTCGCGGTGGCGGATCGTCTTGTCAGCCGTCGTCTTCTTGTCCGCGTCGGTCAGGATGGCCGCACGCTTGCTGGGGTCGGGTGGCGGTGGCATTGCCACCGGGTAGCGCGGGGTGTGCTCGTGAGCGAAGCCCGGTGTCCAGCCGAAGAGCGGGAACATCGAGCCCCAGCCGACGATGAGGTACTGCTGCACGATCGAGAAGATCGTGGCCACGATCCAGTAGATGAACAGGCCCGCCGGCAGGAAGCCGCCATAGACGACCGAGATCAGCGGCAGGAACAGCATGGTCTGGCGCTGGATCCGCACGTTCGGGTCGTCGTTTTCCGGATCGGCCGTGGGGAGGAGCATCCGCGACTGCACGAGCTGGAGCAACGCGGAGATGATCGCCAGGGCGCTGAGACCGAACCCGAAGATCCACAGGAAGGCCTGTGGCTTGGAGATGTCGCCGAGGATCGGCACGACGGTCTGGACGCACGGTTTCGTGGGGTCAACGACGCCGTTCACGACGTTCACGCATTGGACGTCCACGACCTGGACGCCAAAGATCGTGAGCATCGCGGACGGATCCTGATTGGTCAGGCCGTTCTGGATGACCGAATACATGATGAACAGGAGCGGAAGCTGGAGCAGGAGGGGCAGGCAGCCCGCCAGGGGATTGATCCCGCGCTCCTTGAACAGCTCCTGCTGAGCGACCCGCGCCTTCATGGCATCGCCCTTGAAGCGCTTCTGGATCGCCTTGATCTCGGGCTGCAGGAGCTGCATCCTGCGCTGCGACACCAGCTGCTTGCGGTAGAGCGGGATGAGCAACGCGCGCACGATGAGCGTCAGCACGACGATCGCCCAGGCGATCGCACCGGGGAAGCCGAGGTTATAGAGGAACTGGTAGACCGCGATGAGGATGATCAGCATCGCCTGGAAGATCGGGGTGAACAACCACGCGAGCAGGCTGAACGGGTCGGCGCCCGGCGTTGCCGGCTGGAGCGGCGGCGCGGGCGTCGGTGTCGGCGTCGGGGCGGCATCGCCACCGCCGATGCCCGGGATGCAGGCGACGACGAGCAGCGCGACCGCCAGAAGGAGGAGGACCGGGAGGAACCGGCGCACGGACGGGGGCAGGGTCACGGGCGCGCGGCCTTGCTAGCGGACAGGGTCATACCCACCTGGGTTCCACGGATGACATCGGGCGATGCGCTTCGCGCCCATCCAGCTCCCCTTCAGTAATCCGTACTTCTGAATGGCCTGCTCGGTGTAGTGCGAGCAGGTGGGCTCGAAGCGGCACGACGGCGGCAGCCAGGCGAACACGATCCGATAGAGCTTGATCGCTCCGATGCCGAGTCGCTTCATCGCGTGGTGCCTCCGATCACGCCGCCCCGGACGAGCGTCCGACGCAGCGCCCCGACCAGCGTGTCTTGGTCGGCCTCGACGATCGCGGGCCGGGCGATGATGAGGACGTCCCAGCCGGGCTGGAACGAGGGCGCCATCACCCTGAGCGCCTCACGGAGTCGACGTCGGGCCCGGTTCCGGACGACCGCTCCTCCGAGCCGGCGGCCGGTCGACAGTCCGAAGCGAGTCGTCTCGAGGTCGGTCTGCAGGAACCGGACGGAGAACAGGGGGTGGGACCGATTCGTCCCGGCACCCTGGATCGCCGCGAAGTCCTGCGGGCGAGAGAGCATCACGAGTCGCGGCGTCCGTGTGCCGCGATCCGTTGTCAGGCCGTCAGCCGCTTCCGACCGCGAGCCCGCCGGGTGGCCAGGATACGGCGACCCGCTGTCGTCTTCATGCGGGCGCGGAAGCCGTGCTCCTTGGCGCGATGGCGCTTCTTGGGCTGGTAGGTCTGCTTCGTCATCGGGACTGTCGGGATCCTCTCCGTCCGACCTCGGGGAACGGTCGCTCCATCTTCCCCTAGAGGCACGCAAACGCGCCGGCACCCCACGGGCGCATGGCGCGTCGTCGTCCGGCGGATGATATGGCCTGCCCCGAAGGGGTGTCAAACGAGGTCGGACACCGGCGAGCGACGATCTCCGTGACACGCGTCGGGGCGGCCGCACGGCGAACGCTACGATCGCGGGCCTGGACCGATCGGGTCCTGAGTGGACGTCCCGCACGGATACTCCCCGGTAGTATGCGCGAATCGCCTTGCGACGCCGTCCGCGCCGGTGCTATCCTCTCCGGGCCCTCGGCGCCGGAGACGTTCGCGGGAGACCTCGTCAGCCTCGGTACGTGGCGGTGGGGAGCGAGTCGTCCGGCCCGCCGGATGAGCGTCGGATGACGGCTTCGCGATCCCCGGCACCTCCATCTCGGCCCGGCCGAGCCATATCCCCAACCCCTGAACGCAGGTCCCATCGAACGAATGGACGCGAAGCAAGTCTGGCGAGCCGCCCTGGGCGAGCTCCAGGTATCCCTGTCGCCCGCGAACTACGAGACGTGGTTGCGCGACACCCAGCTCGTGGACGTCGACGAGCAGCGGTTCCGGATCGCCGTTCCGAATGGCTTCGCCAAGGACTGGCTCGAGACACGCTATCGGTCGCTGATCAGCCAGACCCTCGCCCGCATCGTGGGCTACAGCGTCCAGGTCGAGTTCGTCATCGGTGCGGCGCCGGCGCCGGCGCCCAGCGATGACGGAGCCGTCTCGATGAGCGCGCCGGCGGCCCCGAGCAGCCAGCACATCCGTGTCGAGCCCACCAGGGTGGGAGGCGAAGGCGGGGTCACCAACCTCAACCCGCGCTACACGTTCGCGAACTTCATCGTCGGATCGGCCAATCGGCTGGCCCATGCCGCCAGCCTGTCCGTCGCGGAGCGACCGGGCCACGCCTACAACCCGCTGTTCCTGTACGGCGGGGTCGGCCTCGGCAAGACCCACCTCATGCATGCGATCGGGAACCAGGTCATCACCCGCTTCCCGCGCAAGCGCGTCGTGTATGCGACCTCCGAGAAGTTCACGAACGAATTCATCACGAGCATCCAGCAGGGCAAGATCGACGAGTTCCGGGCGCGCTACCGGCGGATCGACCTGCTGCTCATCGATGACATCCAGTTCATCGCGGACAAGGAACGGACCCAGGAAGAGTTCTTCCATACGTTCAACGCGATCCACGAGGACGGCAAGCAGATCGTCCTGAGCTCGGACCGACCGCCCAAGGCCATCCTGACGCTCGAGGAGCGTCTCCGCAGTCGGTTCGAGTGGGGCCTCATCGCGGACCTGACCGCGCCGGACCTCGAGACGCGCATCGCGATCCTGCGGGCCAAGGCCGAGGAGGGCGCGGTCCCGATCACCTCCGACGTCATCGAGTTCATCGCGCGCAAGGTCGTCAGCAACATCCGCGAGCTGGAGGGCGCGCTCAACCGCATCGTCGCCTTCTCGAGCATGGGCGCCACCGCGATCAGCATCGAATTGGCCCAGGCTGTCCTCTCGAACGTCCTGTACAACCCCAAGAAGCGCCAGGTCACGCCCGAACGGATCGCCCGGGTCGTTTCGGACTACTACAGCGTCCCGATGGATGCGCTGCAGGGCCAGAAGCGCGACAAGGCCATCGTCGTGCCCCGCCAGATCGCGATGTTCCTGATGCGCGAGGAGACCGATGTCTCCCTGCTACGCATCGGCGCGGAGCTCGGCGGACGCGACCACTCCACGGTCCTCCACGCCTGCGACAAGATCACCCGTGAGGTCGCCGTCAACGACGAGCTGCGCCGGGAGATCGCCGCGGTCCGCGAGCTGATCTACGCCGACTGACCGGCGCCGCACGAGCGGCGGACCGCCATCTCTCGGGCCTGACACGGGTGGACAAGTCGCTGTCGGCCGTGGGGAATGGACGCTGATCGCCGAGCCGATCCGTCACCGGGCCTGGATCGTCCACACCGACTCGACGACCGTACCCGCGAATGGCCCTCCGTTGTCCACGCTGGGCCGATCGTCGTCAACACGCGAACGCCGCACGCAGGAGCGCGGCCGTCCCCACGTTCCACACCATTACTACGGTGATGACGGAGTGAGAAGATAGAGAGAAGATACCCACCACCCATCGGGGATCCGCGTCGGGACCGGCAGACCCGACCAACCGCCCACCCCGGTCCTGCCGCATCCCGCCGCGGCACCATGAGCCATCGAATTGGAGTGCATCCGACGTGAGACTCTCGGTCATGCAGGAGAACCTGGCGCGCGGCCTGTCCGTCGTGAGCCGCGCCGTTTCGAGCCGGAGCACGCTACCGGTCCTCGCCAACGTCCTGCTCAAGACCGAGGATGCCGGCCTCAAGCTGACGGCCACCAATCTCGAGATCGGCATCACCTACTGGGTGCCCGGCAAGATCGACGAGGATGGCGCCACGACCGTCCCGGCCAAGCTCCTGACCGACCTCGTCAACTCGTTGCCGGCCGGCGACAAGGTCGAGCTCGAGGTCGGTCCCGGCGACACCCTGCACGTCAAGGCCGGGCGCTTCCAGACCCATATCAAGGGCATCGACGCGGAAGAGTTCCCGGCCATCCAGACCGCCGGCGAGCGCCCGACGACGCGGATCGCCCAGAACGTGCTGCGCCGGGCCCTCGCCGAAACCGCGTTCGCGGCCGCCAGCGACGAGGCCCGACCGATCCTGACCGGGGTCCTGGCACGCTTCGAGGGCGACCAGCTGACCCTGGCCGCGGCCGACAACTACCGGATCGCGGTCAAGACGATCCCGATCCTCGACGCGGTGCCGGAGACCAGCGTCGTGATCCCGGCCCGCGCCCTCAACGAGCTGGCGCGGGTCCTGGCCGACATCGACGACCCGGTCGAGGTGGTCCTCGCCTCGGGCCGTAACCAGGTCCTGTTCCACCTCGACGGCGTGGACCTGGTGAGCCGGCTCATCGACGGCCAGTTCCCCAACTACCAGCAGGTCATGCCGCAGACCCACGCGACGCGCGCGGTCCTCGATCGGGAGGAGCTGCTGCGCGCGGTCCGTCCGGCGGCGCTCATCGCCCACGAGTCGGCGAACATCGTGAAGCTGCAGATCGGCGGCGACGGGGAGGCCGGCATCACCGTGAGCGCCAACGCCGAGGTCGGCGACCACGTCGGCCAGGTCGAGGCCGCGGTCGAGGGCGACGGCACGACGATCGCCTTCAACGCGCGGTACCTCGCCGACGTGCTGACGAACGTGAACGCCGAGCAGTTCGCGCTCGAGCTCAACGGGCCGCTGTCGCCCGGGGTGTTCAAGCCGATCGGCGACGACCAGTACGTGCACGTCGTCATGCCGGTCCGGACGACGTCGTAGTCCTCGGAATCCTCGGGCCGATGGGGTCGCGGAGCTCCCCCTCGGGCCTCGGAGCGCGAGTAGCAGCTCCGCGTTGAGGGTGCCGGTAGCACGTGCTTGATTCGATCACCGTCCTCGACCTGCGCGGGTTCGCCGAGCTCGCCGTCGACTTCGGTCCCGGAGCGCACCTGATCCACGGCCAGAACGCGGCCGGCAAGACCAGCCTCCTCGAGGCCATCGTGCTGCTCGGGTGGGGCCGCTCGCACCGCACGACCGCCGACGGCGAGCTCATCCGCTGGGGTCACGATCTCGCCCGCGTCGAAGGGCGGATCGGCGCGGACGTGCTGGAGGTCGCGATCACGCGCTCGGGGGCGGACGGCAGCGGCGGCCGCAAACGCATCCGGGTGAACGGCGTCGGCCGCCGGGCGTCGAACCTGGGGCGCCACCTGCGGGTCGTCCTGTTCGCCCCCGAGGAGATGCTGCTGGTCATCGGGTCGCCGTCGTTGCGCCGGGCCGCCATCGACGCACTCGCGACCGCCCGCTTCCCGGCCTACGCCGACGACCTGGCGACGTACGGGCGGACGCTGCAGCAGCGCAACAGCCTGCTCCGGGCCATCCGCGAGGAACAGGCTAGCCGCGACGAACTCCGGTTCTGGGACACCACGTTCCTGGACACCGGCGCCCGGGTCATCGAGGCACGGCAGCAGCTTCTGGCCGCCCTGGCCGGGCCGCTGGCTGCCGCCCACCGCGAGATCGCCCCCGACGAAGCGGCGGCCGGTGGCCTGACGATGCGCTACGTCACCAACGCGCCGGCGCTCGCCGCAGAGACGCCGCGTGAGGCCCTCGCCCGACGCCTGGCCGATACGGCCGACAAGGAGGTCTGGAACGGCTCGACGGTCATCGGGCCGCATCGCGACGACGTCGCCTTCGACCTCGCCGGCCGGGATCTGGCCGGGTTCGCCTCACGTGGCCAGCAGCGGACCGCGATCCTCGCGTTCAAGCTGGCCGAGCTCGACCTGTTGACCGAGCTGGACGGCCGCCCGCCGCTCCTGCTGCTCGACGATGTGTTCAGTGAGCTCGACCCGGAGCGTCGGTCGCACCTCGTCCGGCGGATCGCCGAGTTGCCACAGGCGTTCGTCACGACGACGACCCTCGACGACCTGGACCCAGCGCTCCGGAGGGTCGCTCGCACCTGGGAGGTCCGCGCAGCCGCCGACGGCGCCCGTCTCATCGGCAGCGGGGCAGGGTCGGCGGCGTGACCACTCCACGCAAGCGGCCGATGCGCCGCATCGGCGACCTGATCCCGGACGCCGCGCGTGCGCTCGGGCTGGAGGACGAACTGCGCCTCGCGCGCGCCATCGCGACGTTCGAATCGATCGTCGCCGAGCGGGTGCCGGCCGCCGCCGGTGCGTGTCGCGTCATCCGGCTCGCCGGTTTCGCGATCGACGTCGAAGCCGACGCCCCCATCGTGGCCCAGGAGCTGCGCCTGCGGGGACCGGAGCTCCTGGCAGCCTTCACGGCGGCCCCGGGTGGGGTCGGGATCCGCGAGTTGCGCGTCCACGTCCGGCGCGAGGGTCCCCGCGTATAATCCCCGGACCTGCCAGCCATCTCGGGGCGAACGTCAGCCGGTCCGACCCGGATCGTCCCGCCGCCCGTCCATGAATTACGAGACCGCATGGCCGCCCGACTGCAACTGAAGCTCGGCCTCGTCGCCGAGCACGATCGACTCGATGACTCACCCGACACGCTCGTCGTCGTCGAGCCGAGCGTGGGTTCCGTCGCCCGCTCCAAGGGTCACCTGTACCTGCTGGTGACCTCGCGGACGAGCTCGCGCCACGCGCTCGAGGCGACGCGCCTGGCCGCCGAGACGATCCGCAACGAGTACTACTACGACGAGTCCGCGGGGATCCGCGTATGCCTCCAGAAGGCGATCGCGACCGCCAACAAGCGGCTCATCCACCAGGCGGATCGGCTCGGGCTCCGTTCGCCGGACGGCAATGGCCCGATCGGCGTCGGGGTGGCGGTCGTGCGCGGCAACGAGATGTACGTCGCGACCGTGGGGCCGGCGGAGGCCTACCTGATCCGCCAGGCCCGCCTCTCGACGCTGCCCGACCCGCATCGCGAGCGTGGCCTCCCCTCGAGCGGCCTGGAGCCGGACGTCTGGCGTGGCGAGATCACCGTCGGCGACTCGCTCGTGCTGACCTCGCCGAACATCGTCGCCAAGCTCGGCGCGGACGAGCTCAAGGACGCCATGCTCACGCTGCACCCGCAGTCGGCCATGGAGCACCTTCACGCCCGGTTCCGGGCCGCGGACGGAGCGGGCTCCGACGGCGCGATCGCGTTCGAGGCGACCGAGGTCGCCCAGACGTCCCGGGCCCGGACCCTCGTACCGGTCCGCCCGGCCGAGCCGCTGGCCGGCGCGCCCGACCGTTCGCCCATCCCCCTCGCCGACAACATGCAGGCCGCCGGCGCGGCGATGTCCGCGGCGGCGGGCACGGCCCGGGTCGCGGCCGGCGGGGCCTTCGAAGGCATCGTGCGCCGGCTCCAGGACTTCATGCCCAAGCGCAAGCCGGCCTACCGGCGGGTCACGCCGCTCGCGTCGCGCCGCGAGACCCAGCGTCGAGCCGCCCTGGCGGTCCTCGCCCTGGCCTTCGTGGTCGGCGGGCTCGGCCTGTCGGTCTGGGCGTTCGGCGGGCAGAGTCCCCAGGGGGCGATCAGCTCGATCAACGCCGGGCAGGCAGCCATCGACAAGGCCAAGGCGAACCTCGCGCAGGTGTCCGGTCCCGGGATCGATCTGATCGAGGACGACCCCGAGACGGCGATGCAACTCCTGATCGCCGCGCATGCCGAGCTCGACGAGGCCGAGAAGGCCAGGGTGAGCAGCAAGGTGATCGCGCCGATCCGGGCCGACGTCATCGCCGGGCTGGATCGGCTGTACGGCGTGGTCGAGGTCGCCACCGCCCCCCTGTTCAACTTCAAGCCGGGCGAGGGCGCCCCCGCGTTCGACCTCACCGCGCTCGTCCGGGGCCCCGATGGCGCCCCATACGTGATCGATGCCGAAACGAAGACCGTCTACCGGGTCGACCTCAAGCGCAAGCGCGCGAACGCGATCGCCCGCGCCGGCAAGGAGGTCGGCAGCACGACGATGGGGACACCGAAGTTCCTGACCGCCGGCGGGCGCGACCTGCTGATCCTCGACGACAACAATGTCCTGTGGCGCTGGCGGCCATCCAACGATTCCGGCAAGGGCACGACGAACAAGGTCGTCGTGAACGGTTCGACCCAATGGGGCGACGACGTGACGGCCATCGGGACCTTCCTCAAGGACGAGTCGCGCGGCCTCTACAGTCTGTACGTCGTCGATCCGTCGGAGCAGCAGATCCGGTCGTACTCGGCGGCCGCCGACGGCGGCGGTTTCCCGGCTCGGTCCAACGCCTGGCTGGCGACCGCCCGTGACGTGGATAAGATGACGTCGCTGTATATCGACGGCGACATCTTCATCACCGAGGGCGGCGTCCTGGAGCGGTTCACGTCCGGCAAGAACGACGGCTGGGAACCGGGCTCGCCCGGCGACGAGCTCCTGCGCGATGCCCCCAATCTCCGGCTGGCCACGGGTTTCGGCGACCAGCGCAAGGGCACGGTGTACGCCTACGACCAGCCGAACGCGCGGCTCGTGGCTTACGACAAGGAGAGCGGCGACTATGTCGGGCAGTACCGGCTCTCCGGTGACAAGCGGGCGTGGGAGGGTCTGCGCGGGATGTACGTGCTGCCGGGCGTCGAGGATGCCCCGCCGACCGTCGTCTGGCTCTCGAAGAGCGGCGTCCACCAGGCGATCCTCGTCGCCGCGCCGGACGCCGACGAGGCGCCCGCGGCGTCGGGCTCCGCGCGTCCATCGGCCGCAGCATCGGCCAGGCCGACTGCCTCGCCCTAGCGCGACCGTCCACACCCTGTGATCCCGCTGCGCGACGCGAATCCGACGCGTCGCACGCCGATCATGACCATCGCGATCATGATCGCCTGCTTCGTGGTGTTCGCGTACGAGCTCGGTCGCCTGGCCGAAGGCGGGACGGACGGGCTGGACGCGTTCGTGACCGAATGGGGGGTCGTACCGGCCGAGCTCGTCGCGGCCTGGTCGTCGGGGGCGTGGCTGTCAATGGAGTCGCTCACCCTGGTCACGAGCCAGTTCCTCCACGGCGGCTGGCTGCACATCCTGAGCAACATGCTGTTCCTGTGGATCTTCGGGAACAACATCGAAGACCGCCTGGGCCCGATCCGGTTCCTGTCGTTCTATCTCGCCGGTGGCGTCGTCGCGGGCCTCGCCCAGGTCGCGATCAGCCCGGAGTCGACGATCCCGACGATCGGTGCGTCCGGGGCCATCGCGGCGACGCTGGGTGCGTACCTCGTGCTGTTCCCCAGGGCGCGCATCACGTCGCTGGTCTTCCTGGGTTTCTTCTACCAGCTCATCGACGTGCCGGCCCTCGTGGTCCTGGCCTTCTGGTTCGTGCTGCAGCTCATCGACGGATTGGCGTCGGTGGGCATCGTCGAGGAGACCGGCGGAGTCGCATTCTTTGCCCATATCGGCGGATTCGTGTTCGGGGCGCTGGTCGGGTTGCTCGTTGCGGGGCGGGCTCGGGCCTCGGGGGGCCGTGCCGGCCGGCCGGGTCCGGCGCCCGCGGCACCCGTGGGATAATCCCCGGCATGGACGACGAGCTGATCGAGATGGTCGTCGAGAGCGTTCGCGTCCACATGCTCTCCAGCCGCCACGTCGTGATCCTCAAAGAGACCGGCCGGGAGCGCTATCTGCCCATCTGGATCGGGCCCTGGGAGGCGAGCGCGATCGCGATGCGCCTCCAGGGGCTTACCCCGGAACGGCCGCTCACCCACGACCTGTTCGCGAGTGCCCTGGAGGTGCTCGATGCGCGTGTCGCGCGGGTGGTGATCTCCGATCTGGCCGACGAGACGTTCCACGCGCGCCTGTACGTCGAGCGCGACGGGCACGTCGGCGAGGTCGATGCGCGCCCGTCCGATGCGCTTGCTCTCGCCGTTCGGGTCGGCGCCCCCATCTTCGCGGCGCCGTCCGTGCTCGATCAGGCGGCCCTGGGCGCCGACGGCGCGATGGGCGAGGACGAGGAGGGCGGGTCGTTGCTCGAGTCCACGGGCGAACAGCCGGTGGATCCGCGTCTCGATGTGTTCCGCGATTTCGTGAACTCTCTGGATGCTGACGCCGAGAACGAGGGCCGATCGAGCTAGGGGAGTGGCGGTCACGTGGGCGCGCCGCAGGGACGGCGCGAGCGTTCGTTGCCGGGTGCGCTCCTCGCTTACGTACCTGCGGGTACGCGCGCTCCGGTGCTCCCCGGCGCCTTCGCTCGCACCGCCCTGCGGCGCGCTAGGCACGAGCACGGTCGGCCCGGTGCGGAGGCGGGCCGTGCGGGCGTCCCTGGGGAGGCTCGCCCGGATTCGCCCGAACCGCCCGTGATGTGCCCGCCCTCGCCGTCCCCCGGGCCGTGGTGGGGCGCGAAAACCGGCAGATATGCGGGCCCTGACTGGTACGCCCGCGGGATCGGCGTGATCGGGGTCGAAATGGGCCCGATCCTTGCCATCCAGTCACCCGGTGGCGGGTTAGCCAAGGATCGAGGCATGCATCGGCTCCGGTCGGTGATAACCACGCACCCGGTGCCTATGTGCCAAGAATCGGCTGTGGAGCTGCCGCGTGAGTGGGCCGCGGGCTGAACCGCCGCGGATTGCCCGACCCGACGCAGCGCGGCCGCCGGTCCACCACCACCCGGTCCACGGCAAGCGCCGGCAGCGGGCGCGGTGCCGGCGGGCCCTGGCGCGCCTCGCTACGCCGGCGGGTCGGCCAGGACGGGTTGGCCGCGGCGGAGGGCGCGATCGCGGTTCACCCACATGTGCAATCGGAGTCGCCAGAAGTCGCGGATCGCACGCAGGATGACTTGCGGCTTGGCTCCGGTCGCGGAGCCGGCCGTGCGCGGATAGTGCGGCACGCCGACCTCCACGACCGTGCGGCCGGCGGCACGCAGCTTGATGAGCAACTCGGCCGAGAAGAAGGCCCCCTCCGACTCGACTCGCAGGCCCTCCAGCGCCTCACGCCGGAAGAGCTTGCACGCGCAGTCGACATCGGTGACCCGGAGGCGGAAGAAGGTCCGATAGGCCACGCGATAGGCCCTCGCGTAGATCGTCCGGATGAGCGGGTCGGCCCGCTTGATCCGGAACCCGGCCACGACATCTGGGCGGTCGGCGGCGGCGAGGCGGGCGGTGAGGCGCCCCAGGTCCGCGACCTGGAACTGCCGGTCGCCGTCGGTGAAGGCAACGAGCTCGTAACGCGCAGCTCCGAACCCGGACCGCAGCGCCGCGCCGTAGCCCAGGTTGGTCGGGTGATGGACGGCCCGCACGATGCCGGGGTGGCGGGCGGTGAGCTCGTCGGCGATCTCTCGGGTGCGGTCGCGCGAGCCGTCGTTTACCGCGATGATCTCGAACGTCTCGGCGATCGACGGCAGGGTCTCGAGCGCCTCCTCCACGAGGCCGGCCAGATTGGCCTCCTCGTTGTGGGCCGGGAAGAAGTACGACAGGCGGGCGACCCGGGCCGCGGGCGCCGTCGTGGCCGCCTCGGCCGTCGCCGTCGCCGTCGCCCCGGCCGTCGTGGCCGCCTCGGTTGTCGCTGCCCCGGCCGCCGCAGCCCCGGCCGTCGCCGTCGCCCCGGCCGTCGCCGTCGCCCCGGCCGTTGCTGCCCCGGCCGCCGCAGCCGTTGCGCTCGCGGTCGCCGCGGGCGGATCGGTGACAGTCCCCGTCGCATCGGCGAGCACCGTCACGAGCCGGCCACGCGCGGGCCGACGACCCGGGTCAGACCCGTGGCATCTGGGCCGTCGAGGTACTCCAGTTCGTACCGCTCGGCCAGTTCGGCCAGCTCATCGGGGTCCGCGCGGATCACGTAGACGGGCCGGGTGGGCAGGTTCGCATCGATCACGTCGGTGATGTCTCCAAGGTCCTGGTCAAGGCGGGTCCGGTCGTCGACGACGAAGATGTCGGGCCGTCGCCCCTCGACGTATTGTGCGTACCATAGCGGGGTCGAGTAGCTCCACCAGCTCACGATCACCGCGTCGGGCTCCATGATCCCGAGCGCACGATCGACCCACAGCCTCGCGGCGATGTCGCCGCTTCGGTCGACGGCGCTGAGGCGATCGGGGAGGGCCACCGCGGTCGGGATCAGCAGCGCGGCGGCGAGCGCGAGGGCGAGCATCGGATTCGGCCGAGACGGCCTCTCCGCGGCCGCCTCAGGGGCCTCGTCGTCGGCCGAGACCGGTTCGATATTCGCACCGACGGCCGCCGCGATCGACCCGGCGAGGATCGCGATCCAGGTCCAGGCGATCAACGCGGGGCCCAGGTAGTAGCGCTCGATCTCGGCATTCATGTAGGACGCGGCGAAGAAGCAAGTGAGCCCCGCAGCCAGCCCGGATAGCAGCGCGTAGCGTGGTTGCTGGAACGCGGTGGCGACGAATCCGAGCGGGATGAGGGCCGCCAGCGGCCCGAACGCGTCCACGCTCCGGTTGATCAGGTCGAGGGCCTTGCCCGGCAGGTCGCTGAATGGCCCCACAACGCTGCCGCGGAACTGTTCGGCGAGGGCGATGTACCAGAACCCGTCCCAGGTGTCCGGGTGGCCGTAGACGAGCGGCGCGCGGAAAGGACCGGCACGAAGCGGGAGCTCGAGGAAGACCAGGATCATGACTGCGACGAGGGTCGCGACGCACGTGACCACGAGCCGCGGCCGGCGGAAGATCCAGGGGTCGACGGCGAGGACGTACAGGGCGACGGCCGGGGCGAGGAGGAGCGTCAGCGAGTGGTTGCCCATCGCCAGTCCGAAGATCGCCGCTGCCGCAACGAGGTAGCGATCCCCGCGATCGCCTCGGTCCGTCGCATCCTCGTCGCGTACCCGCTCCTCCCAGGCGACGAGCAGCCGGAACAGGATGGCCACGAACGCGAGATGGAGCGCATGCGCCTCGGCGTGCGTGCCGATGGACCACACGATCTCGGTCAGCGCGAGGCCGAGTCCGGCCAGCACGCCGATCGCGACGGAGCGAGTCAGCGCCCGGACCAGGTCGACGGTCACCGCCGCGGCGACGGCCACGCACAGGCCCGCGAACAGGTTCATCCGCAGGGCCGGCTCCCCGAACGGTGTCAGCACGAGGTTCATCAGCCAACCGAGGAGGACGTAGGTCGGGAAGCCGGTCGGGTGCGCTGTGCCCATGATCGGCGCGACCGTCTGCAGCTCGCGCCGTGTCCCAGAAGCCGAGGCCCGGCAGCATGGCGATGCGCGCCGCCGTGAACGCGGCCACGCCCACGAGCACGGCTGGAAGCCACCGTGCGACGGTCGCGACGCTCACCATCCCAGGAGCCGGCCCCAGGCCACGCCCCAGGCGTTGACTGCGATCGAGACCACGACGAGCCCGATGGCCACGGGCATCGCCCAGCGCCGGCGCCGGCCCCCATCGATGAGCCGCGCGAAACCGAGGGCGACCAGCGGCAGCGCGAACGGCACGGCGTCGTTGCTGAACCGATAGCCGAACTGGACCCAGCCCTGGCTGAAGTGCATGAGGTTGACGACGACGATCAGCAGCACCGCGATCGCCGCGCCGGTCACCAGGCGGCTCCGGCCGTAGCGCCGGAGCGCCGGGAGCATCAGCAGGAATGCCGGGCTCGTCAGCAGCACGCTCATCCCGACGTCGCGCGGGACGGCGAGCGGGCAGTCGAGGTCGAACAGTCCGCGGGTCGCGCCGTCGGCGGTGCACAGCGGCTCGTCGATGATGCCGAGCGTGTCGCGCAGGCGGTCGGGCACGAGCTCGGGCGTGGACAGGAACATGATCCCGAGGTTCTGCGCCAGGTAGCGTGGGTCCTCCACCGACCAGTCGGCTCGTAGCCGAGGGCCGTGTACGCGCGCGCCTCCAGCTGGTACAGGCGGTCGTAGGCCGGGTGCAGGACGTGCCCGGTCGTCGCGATGTTGTAGACGAGCAGGAGCCCGACCGGGATGATCGCCCCGAGCCCTGCCGACCAGCTCCGCCGCCACCACGACCCCCCGCCGCCCACGAGCATGAAGAACGGGGCCGCAAACACGACGTGAGCCGGGCCGTGCAGGCGAGTCCGAAGAGCAGGCCCGCGGCGAACTGGCGGGGGTCGATCGCCAGGCGCGCGCGCCATCCGGAGGCCACCGCGGCCCCGGCCACCGCGGGTCCGGCCACGTCACCGTGGCCCCCCGCGTCATCGGGCTCATCGTCCTGGGCGTCCGGGTCCGCGCCGAGCGCCACGCCCGACGGCCAGCATCGCGAGGCCGACCGCCACGACGTGCGCCTGGTACCACGTCGTGGCGAGCTGCGCTGTGTACCAGAACACCGTCCCGAAGGCGAAGAACAGCGTCGTGCCGAGGCGGACGACTGCCGCGATCCGCAGCCGCCCGAGCATCCACCAGCAGATCGCGACATCGACCGCGGCGAGGATCGTGAAGATCGTCTGGTCGTCGGTGGCCAGACCGGCAGATCGCGACGAACGGGACGAGCAGCAGCGCCGGCAGTGGCGGGAACGGGATGAGGCCACGCGCGACGCCGTCGCTCGTGGCGACCGGCAGGACGTCCTGGAAGAAGGCGTTACCGGCACCCGCGGCCGGAGCCCTCGACCGGGTAGCGGATGGCCGCCTGGCCCTCCAGGAACGCCGCGGCCTGCCAGACGAAATGGTCGTAATACCGATCCGTCTGCGTCGCGATGTAGATCGCCGAACGCGACGACCGCCAGCAACACGCCCGCGACAACCGCCAGCCGGCGTTCCGCGCGCGTCGTCGTATCCGTCGGTCCAGCCCCCGAGAGAGTTCCCGGGCGACCCTGTGCTACGCTCCGATCCACCTTCCACGCTCGTGCAGGAGCCGTTTCCCCGGTGACTGGCCCCGTTTCCGGTGGGTACGAGCGAGGCACGGGAGCGCCGCGTCGGTCGACCGGGACGCAGGGGACCGTCGGCGCGATCCTGATCGTCCTCGCGCTCGGACTCGCCCTACGCCTCATTCTTGCATACCTGCTGCCCGGCTCCGGGTTCGAGACCGACCTCCATTCGTTCCAGTTCTGGGCGTCGGACCTCGCGACCAATGGCCTCAACGGCTTCTACGAGCGCGACTTCTTCCACGACTACACGCCCGGCTACCTGTACGTCCTGTGGCTCGTGGGGACCGTCGGGAACGCGTTGGGCGGCGTCGGCGACCTGATCAAGATCCCGCCGATCCTGGCCGACCTCGCTCTCGGCTACCTCGTCCTGGTCGATGGTCCGCGAGCTCGGCGGCCGCGATCGGCTGGCGTTGCTCGGCGCCGGCCGTCGTGGTCGTCAACCCGATCCTCTGGTTCGACAACGTCGTGTGGGGCCAGGTCGACTCGTTCGGGGTCGTGTTCCTGATGCTCGGGCTGCGCGCCCTCTGGCGCGACCAGCCGGAGCGGGCCGCGATCCAGCGGTCATCGCCGCGCTCATCAAGCCGCAGCTCGGGGTGATCCTCGTCCCGCTCGTCGCGGTCGTCACGATCCGCCGGGCCCTCTGGCCGGTCCGCGACCTCGCGGTGGACGGGACCGACGCGCCCAGATCGAGCCGTGGCGCGAGCGGCTGCGCACGCTGGATCGACCGGCAACCCGCTCCGCATCCTCACGACGGGTCTCGCCGGCTACCTGACGGCCGTCGTCCTGTGCCGTTCGGCCTGTTCGGCTGGCTCGACCAGGTGCCAGTTCGCGTCCGGTCTCATCGAGCAGGTCCTCGTCGGCGGCCGGCGGCTACCCGTACCTCACGGTCAACGCCTACAACGCCTGGGCGCTCGTCCCGGGCGACCTCGGGCAGAGCCTCGCGAACGCCGGGCTGTGGGTCTGCGACGCGCCGTGGGTGCCCGACCGCGCAGCTGCGGAGCCGGCGTACGCGGCAGTTCGGGCCGGTGCCGGCCGTCGTCGTCGGGGCGGTGCTGCTCCTGCTGACCGGCGCTCGTCGCGCTGTGGGTCGCCGCTCGTCACCCGGACCGGCTGACCCTCCTCGTCGCCCTGTCGGTCCTGGCGCTGGCGTTCTTCGCGGCCCCGACCCGCGTCCACGAGCGCTACGGCTTCCCGTTCTTCGCGATCGGCGCGATCCTGCTGGCGGTCTCGCCGCGCTGGCGCGTCGCGTACGTCGTCCTCTCGATCGCGACCTTCGCGAACATGTACGTCGTCCTCACGACGCTCTACCCGCCGGCCGATCCAGCGCTCAACCCGGTCCGCGACTGGCTCGGGATCGGCGAGTTCATCCGGTCCGAGGTCGGGGTCGACGGCCGTCGCGCTGATGCACACGGCGGCGTTCGTCTGGGCGTTGGTCCAGCTGCGCGCCGGGGCGCGCGAGCGACTCGAGGAGGAGCTCGCGGAGGCCCGTCTCGGGCCGATTGGCCGACGCCGGCCGAGCCGACCGTGCCGCTGCCGGCCATGGCACGACAGACGCGCGGGCCGAGCGTCCCACTGGGCCATGCACGGTTCCACGCTCGATGCCACCCGTCGCAGCGCCGGCCAGCGAGGCCCCGCCGCACGGCCGCCACCTGGAGCGAGCGCCGCTCGTTCGCGGAGGTCGGCTTGATCGGCTGGATCCGCGACCGACTGGACGAACGACCCGTCCGCGCCGACCGGACGCGCGCCCTCGCCGGGGAGGGCGGCGGCCGGTTCGACCGGCTCGACGCCTGGATCCTCGTCGTGCTCGTCCTCGCGTCGCTCGGGCATGCGCACGTTCCGGCTCGAGGAGCCGTACCAGATGCACTTCGACGAGGTCTACCACGCGCGGACCGCGACCGAGTTCCTGCAGGCCTGGCGCTACGGCGAATCGCACGAGATCTACGAGTGGACCCACCCGCATCTCGCGAAGTACGCGATGGCCGCCGGGCATCGTGCTGTGGGGCGAGGACGACGTCAGCGCCACGAGCGACCTCGGGGCGCCGGTCCGGGCCGCGGCGCATCGAGCCATCGCCGCGAGGACGCCGTGACCGGCGAGCGGGCCGGCGAGCGCGTCCACGTCGCGACCGGCGACGAGATCCGGACCGAGGACCTGCGGACTCGCGACCTGGTCGGACGGTCGTGCCCGCCCGGGATCGTCGGCGCTGGCCATCGACGACGACCGCGACTCGCTCGATCGTCGGGTCCGACGACGGGACCATCGCGACCATCGACCTGACGCCTCGATCGGCGTCGACGGCCTCGACAGCGGCGTCGAAGCCATTCCGCTGGCCGACGGTCGACCACCCGGTCCGGCACCTGCTCGTGACCGACGACGGCGCGACGATCCTCGCCGCCTCCGACGAGCGCCTGACCGTCGATCGATGCCGAGACGGGCGAGGTCCTCGGGACGCTCGACCTGCCCGGCATCGCCGACCTGTCGCGTCGCCGGGACCGGCGCGGCGCTCGTGACGACCCCCGCGGCCGTCGAGGACCCGGCCGCGCTCGCCGCGACGCTCGTCGAGCTCATCGGTGGCGAGGCGCGCCGACTACGAGGCCCTCCTCGCCGGCGCAGCGCCCGACGCGACGGTGGTCCTCGGCGCGCCGGGGAGCGGCGAGACCCGGACCGACGTCGAGAGCGCGATCGCCGACGGGCGGCTGGCCGGCGTCGAGATCGCCGAGCTGCCGCGGGTCGCGGTCGCGACCGCCGACGGGGTCACGTTCATCGACCCGACGACGGCCGCGATCTCGAGCACGCTCGCGATGGACGGCGGGGCACGGGCCTGGCGCATGCTCGCCGACCTCGAGCGAATCCCCGAAGCTGTACGTCACGACCGGCACGGTCGACGATCCGGCCTACGAGATCGTCGTCGTGGGCGGCGACGGCGCGGCCGAGCGGCCCGGACAGCGTCGGCCGCCATCCGCTGCCCGGCCTCGGGACGCGGATCGCCTACGACGACGCCACCCAGCAGGTCCACGTCCTGGGCCTCGTCCCGGGCGCCGAGACGGCCGACGGCGGGCCGTGGACGGTCTACGTCATCGAGCCGCACGCGAACGCGGTCTACGCCGATGCCGCCCTGCCGGTCGCGATGGAGCCCGGCGGCCTGGGTCATGGACGTCGAGGCGGACTACCGCCGCGACGACCGCCAGCAGCTGCTCGTGTTCGGCGAGCGACGGCACGACGGCGTCGATCGACGTCGGGTCGCATGCGTTCGCCTGGCGGCTGCCCGGGGTCATCGCCGGGGCGCTGATGGCGGCCTGCCTGTACCTGCTGGCCCGGATCCTGTTCCGGCGGCGGCTCGTCGCCGGGCTCGTCGCGGTCTTCGTCCTGCTCGACGGCATGCTCTTCGTCCAGTCGCGGATCGGCATGAACGACGTCTACGTCGGGCTGTTCATCGTCGCCGCCTACACGCTGTTCGCGGCGATCTGGACGGGCTGGTGGCGCTGGCGCGGGGCCTTCTGGGTGGCGATGCCGGTCATCGGCGTCCTGCTGGGGCTCGCGCTCGCCTCGAAGTGGGTCGCGGCCTACGCCGATCGGGGCGCTCGTCCTGCTGCTGCTGGTGCGGAGCGCGCTCGGGCGGGTCGTCGCGATCCTCGGCCTGATCGCGATCACGAGCGTGCTCGGCTACATCGCGATCGCCGTGCCGGAGGGCGGCGGCGTCGGCAACCTGACGTTCCTCGCGATCATGATCGGGCTGACCCTCGTCGCGGTCGTGGTCGCCGTCTTCCACCCGATCGCCTGGACCGACGAGGAGATGTGGTTCGCGCTGCATCGCGCCGGCGGGTCTCGGCGCGCTCGTCTTCTTCGGCGCGCTGGCGATCGGGCCGGCTCGACCTCGCGATCGCGCTCGGGCCGGTGCGGTGACGCCGCTTGCTGGCGGCGATCGCGCTCGGCGCTCGGCTCGCTCGTCGTCTACGCGCTGTTCCGGGTCGGCGGGTGGCATCGGCTACGGCCCGCTCGCGGCGTGCCGGGCCGGAACGACCCGGACCGGGTCCTCGAGCCGCCGGCGCCCGGCCCCGACCGGCTGGCTGCGTCCCGGCGCGATGCTCGGGCTGCCGCTCGTCTGGGCCGCGGTCTGCCTGCGTCGCGATCCCGGTCGCGGTCTATGTCGTGTGCTACATCCCGTGGGCGCTGATCGAGAACCATCAGCTGTGGGACGGCGTCCCGGCCGGCCATACCGGTCAGACGCTCCTCGAGCTCACCGGGCAGATGTACGGCTACCACAACGGCCTGGCGGACGCCCACCCGGCATCGTCGCCGTGGTGGGCGTGGCCGTTCGACCTCAAGCCCGTGTGGTTCTACCAGGACGGCTTCGCCGGCGGCACGAGCGCCGCGATCTACGACGCGGGCAACCTCGTGATCTGGTGGCTCGGCGTCCCGGCGATGATCTTCGTCTCGATCATGGCGTTCCGCCGACGCAGCCTCGCGCTGGCGCTCATCGCCATCGGCTTCGCGGCCCAGTGGGTCTCGTGGGCGCGCATCGACCGGGCGGCGTTCCAGTACCACTACTACACGGCCCTGCCGTTCGTGATCCTCGCCCTCGCCTATCTCGCCGCCGAACTGTGGCACGGGGCGTCGCGCCGGACATGGCTGGCGGTCCGCCTGGCGGGCGCGGCGGCCGTGGTGGCCCCGGCGGCCCTGTGGCTGTTCTCGCGGCCGCTGTGCGCCTTCGTGGGCGTCGAGGACGTCAACCCGGGCTCGGCGGCCTGCCCGGCCGTGATCCCCGACCTCGTCCTCACCGTCCGGGTGGTGGGACTCCTCGTGGTCGTCGCGATCGGGGCGCTCGTGCTGGGCGCGCGCGCTCGCGGCGCTGCGGGCGCGACGCGAGACCGGCACGGTCGACGACAACGCGGTGCGCACGACCGCTGATCTCGGCGATCGGGGTGGCGCTCGGGTTCGCGGCCGTCGCGCTCCTGCCCGACACGCCGATCCTGACCCTGACACGGCATCCCGGTCGAACCGATCGCGCTCATCGTGGGGCTGCCGCTGGTGTACCTCGCCGGGCAGATCTTCGCGGCGCGCGACGCGCGCCGGTTCGTCGTGGGGATCGTCCTCGCGGCCGTCGGGCTGGTTCGTCATCGTCTACCCGAACATCGCGGCGCTGCCCCTGCCGTCCACGGTCGTCAACGCGTACCAGGGCCTCCTGCCGACCTACCTGTACGCGTTCCAGTTCCCGGTCAGCGAGGCGCAGCGCAACGTCCCGACCCCGTTCGTCAGCCCGACGCTGGTCATCCTGACCCTGGCGATCGGCGCGACGTGCCTCGTCGTCGCCTACTCGGCCTCGGTCTGGCGGCTGGCCCTGGCCGAGTCGAAGGCGGCCGAGGCCGGCTCCGGCTCCGGCACCGGTGCGTCGCCGGGGGACGGCGCGGACAGCCTGGCCCGCACCGGCGGCGGCGCCTGAGGGATCGGGGCCCGGAACCCGTCGGGCAGCGACCCGGTCGCCGCCAGCCGGCGGATGACGAAGCCGTAGTAGTCGTCGACCTTGGCGGTCACCCGCGGCCAGCTGAACTCCTCGGCGCGCGCCCGGCCGGCGGCGCCCATCTGTTCGCGCAGGCCGGGATCGCGCAGCAGACGATCGATCGCGACCGCGAGCTCCCGCGGCGCCCGCGGCGGCACGAGCAGGCCCTCGCGGCCGCGCCGGACGACGCCCTTGTAGCCGTGGATGTCCGAGCACACGATCGGGGTGCCGGCGGCCATCGCCTCGAGCAGCACGATCCCGAACGACTCCCCGCCCGTCGCGGGCGAGACGTACACGTCGGCGGTCCGGAACAGCTGCGCCTTCTCGGCGTCGGAGACCCGGCCGAGGAACTCGACGCCCTGCAGGCCGCGTGTCGCGACGTAGCGTCGGGCCTCGCGCTCCTGCGGCCCGGAGCCCACGACGAGGAGCCGGCGGATCGGAGCCCGTCTTGCGCAGGATCCGGTGCGCCTTGAGCAGGTCGAGCAGGCCCTTGCGCGGCTCGTGGCGCCCGACGAACAGCACGTTGGGCGTGCCGTCCTGCCAGCGCGCGAGCGGGACGGCGTTGGCGTAGCGGGCGACGTCGACGCCGTTGGGGATGACCTTGTAGTCGCCGGGGAAGAACCGGTCGATGAAGTGGCGGGCCGCCGCGCTCACGGCGATCCGGCCGTGGAGCCGCTGCGCGTAGCCGCGCAACGCCCGGCTGCCGAACTCGTACGACGGCGAGAAGCCGGCATAGGCGTGGAACGTCGCGACGTTGACGCTGGTCGACTCGCGCAGCAGGAACAGCGACAGGAACGGCACGAACGGCTCGTGGAAGTGCAGCACGTCGAACCGCTCGCGCTCGAGCATCGACCCGATCTGGCTCAGGTAGCGCGGCGAGAAGGTCAGCGTGCCGACCGAGGCGTTGATCGGCACGGAGAAGCCCGACGCCGAGGCGGATGATGTCGCCCTCCGACGAGCGTTGCGGCCCGTGGCTGGCGGTCAGGATGCGGACGTCGTGGCCGCGCAGCCGCAGGTTCTCGTAGAGGAACCGGACGTGCTGGGCGACCCCGCCGTTGTCGGGGTAGATGTACGGGCAGACGAGGCCGATCTTCATCGCCGCTCGCCCTCCGGGTCGTAACGGGGCGGGCGGGCGCGGCCGCCCGGGTAGCCGTGATCGCGACCCGTCCCGTCGCGCCGGACTCGACCGGCCACCTCGTCCCGGGCGTCGCGGGCCTTCTTGGTCAGCTGCCGGCCGAACACGCCCACCTGGCCCGCCGCCCCGTGGAACGAGCCGCCGTGATCCGTCGTGCCGGCTTCGATGGCGCGGCGCAGGTCGGCCGCGGTCCGCCCCTCGAACGTCGTCCAGCCGACGCCGATCGCATCGAGCGCGTGCGCGTCGCTGTTCCCCACCCGGGCCAGGCCGTGCTCGTCGGCGAAACGCACGACGCGATCGTGCCACGGCCGGCCGAGCGCCGTCGGGTTGAACGTCTCGATCGCGTCGGGGTGGACCGCCTCGTCCGGATCGTCGAGCAATCGACGCAGGACCCAGCCCTGGGCGCACAGCGGGTAGGGCACGAGCGGATGCGCCGGGATCGCGAGGCCGCCGGCCGCGTGGACGTCCGCGATGGTCGTGCGCAGGCTCGGTACGGGCGCATCGGTCGCTCGATGAACAGCGCGAGCAGGTGTCCGCCGAGTGTCGTCACCTCCTCGCCGACGACGACCTCGACGTCCAGGCCACGATCCCTGGCCATCGCCCGACCGGCGACCGCGGCATCGATCCGCTCGTGGTCGGTGATGGCGATGACGTCGAGGTCGCCCTGGGCCGCGACGTGGTCGAGGATCGCGCCGACGTCCGCGGTCCCGTCGGACGCGACGGTGTGGATGTGCAGGTCGGCCCGACCGAGGTCGTCGGTCATGACGTTGGCGCCCCGGACGTCGCGGCCGCCGCGGCTGCGGCCCCGGATGCCTCGCGCTCCAGGTCCGGCCAGATCGGGAAGAACACCGCCCACCACTGTTCCGGGGCGTCCTCGACGATCCGCTCGAAGGCCCGGCGATGGCGGCCATCGTCGCCGTCACGCGCTCGCGGCGGCTGCCGTCCGCGGGCACCGTCACGCGCTCGAGGCGGCCCGTGTAGCGCCCCACGGTCGTCCGCCGCACGCCGATCACGTAGACCGGGGCGCCGCTCTCCACGCCGAGCATCGCCGGTCCGAGGGGGAGCGGCGCCGGTGTCCCGAACAGGTCGGTCGGCATGCCGCCGCCGGTCAGGTCGCGGTCGCCGACGAGCCCGACGCTCGTGCCGTCCCGGAGGGCCGCCTGCAGCTCGCGACGGGCCTCGCGCAGCGCCGACGATGCGCACGCCGGCTGCGCCGCGGGTCCGCACGAACCAGTCCTGGAGGCGTGGGTCGTCGAGCGTCTCCATCGGCGCGACGGCGCCACCGACCCGGCTCGCGAGGAGCAGGGCCGGCAGCTCGATCGCGCCGAAGTGGAGCCCGACGAAGATCGACGCCCGTCCGGGCCGGAACGCCTCGTCCACGACGTCCGGGGTCTCGACCTCGACCAGCGCATCGAAGTCGCCGGGGCGCAGGGCCGGTGTCCGCGCGACCTCGAGGTAGTAGCGCGCGGCGTGCCGGTACGCCAGCCGGACGAGGCGCTCGAGGGCGCGCGGGTCGGTCGCGGCGCTGCGCACGAGCGCTGACCCGCGATCGCGCGACGCCAGGTCGGTGACGACCCGGCGGAGGTTCCGGCGCGCCTGGGCCGCTCGGTCGGGCGTAGCCCGGTACCAGAGGTCGCCGGCGAACTCGGCGAGGCGCGACGAGCGGTCGCTCCGGCAGGCGGCAGGCGAGCCAGGAAGCCGCCAGGAGCAGGCGGATGCGCAGCGAGCCGACGATGCCGGCCATGGTCAGCTGAACTCCGGCGCCGGCCCCGGGTCGGCGATGCCCGACTGCATCAGCCCCGCGCGCCGCTCGAGGTCGGCGGCCTCCTCCGGCGTCGCGGGCCAGATCGGCTTGAAGCTGTACCACTGCTCGGGCGCGGCGGCGATGGTCGAGGCGAGGGCGTCGGCCATCGCCTGGGTGGCGCGCTGGAGCTCCGCGGGGTCGGACGAGGCGAGATCGATCGGCCCGGGCCAGGTCACGAGGAACGTGCCGTCCGGCCGGCGCCGGATCGTGATCGGGAGGATCCGCGAACCGGTCTTCGCGGCGAGCGTGGCGGGTCCGGCCGGCAGCGCCGTCCACGCCCCGAACAGCTTCACCGGGATCCCGTCGGAGCGGTAGCCCCAGTCGACGAGCAGGGCGAGCATCTCGCGACGCCGCAGCACGCCGAAGATCTCGCGCAGGTTGCGCCAGGCGATGACCTTCACGCCCCAGGCCTCGCGCTGGCGGCGGAGGAGCTCGAACAGCTCCGGGAAGGCCGAGTCGTCGGCGACGACGCTGATCGGCATGCCGTGGCCGGCGATGGCCGCCGCGACCGCGTCGTTGTTGCCGACATGCCCGACCGCGAAGATGAGCCCGCCACCGCCCGGCGTCTCCCGCCACAAGCGCTTGACCTCGACGGCATCGAGGTCGGCGGCGAGCGTCGCGACCTCGTCGGGCGGAAGGGACGGCAGGCGCATGAGCTCGACCAGGTAGCGGCCGTACCCGTGATAGGCGCGGAGGGCCATCGCGCGGACCCGCGGGTGGTCGGGTGGCAGGCCGAGGACGTGCCCGAAGTTGCGGTTCGACCAGCGGCGCTTGGTCGGCCAGGCGAGGTACGAGAGCTGCGACGCTCGACCGACGACCCCCGCCGTCGGGCCGGATGGCAACGCGCCGAGCAGCCAGGTCATGGCCCGGTATCCGACGACGGCCAGGCGCTCGACGACGCGAGGGCTCGCGCCCCCGCGTCGATGGGGTGCCTCGAGGCGGCGTTCGCCGGCCTTGGAGGCGGTCCGTGGGTCGCCGTTGGCGGTCACGAAACGGCGGCGGTCTCGACCTTGGCGGGGGAACCGGCGAGCTTGCGCAGCTTGCGCTTCTCCGGCTTCTCCGTGCCGACGAGGGTCTCGTCGTCGTCGCCGCGGATGAAGGCCTCCACGCGGTTGAAGGCGATGTCGTCGTGGATCTGGTGGGGCGGGCTCTTCATGAAGTAGGCGGACGGCGCGACGAGCGTGCCCTTGAGGCCGCGATCCAGGCCGAGCTTCAGGCAGCGGATGGCGTCGGTGATGACGCCCGCCGTGTTCGGCGAGTCCCAGACCTCGAGCTTGAGCTCGGCGTTGAGCGGGACGTCGCCGAACGTCGTGCCCTCCATCCGGATGTAGCACCACTTGCGGTCCTGCAGCCACGGCACGTGGTCGCTCGGGCCGACGTGGACGTCGTCCGGATCCATCTCGTAGTCGAGCATCGAGGTGACGGCGTTGGTCTTGCTGATCTTCTTGGACTCGAGGCGCTCGCGCTCGAGCATGTTGAGGAAGTCGGTGTTGCCGCCGAAGTTGAGCTGGTACGTGCGGTCCAGGCGCACGCCGCGGTCCATGAACAGGCGGGTCAGCACGCGGTGGCTGATCGTCGCCCCGACCTGGCTCTTGATGTCGTCCCCGATGATCGGCAGGCCGGCGTCGGCGAAGCGGCGCTGCCAGTACGGCTCGCGGCCGATGAACACCGGGATCGCGTTGACGAACGCCACGCCGGCCTGGAGGGCCTGCTCCGCGTACCACTTGGTCGCCTGCTCGCTGCCGACCGGCAGGTAGGAGACCATGACGTCGACCTCGCGCTCCTTGAGGATGCCGACGATGTCGGCCGTGTGCCCGGGCGCCTTCTCGATGATCTCGCTGAGGTACTTGCCGAGACCGTCGTGGGTCATCCCGCGCTCGACCGTCACGCCGGTCGGCTGGACCTTGTGGAACGTGTAGGTGTTGTTCGGCTTCGTGTAGATCGCCTCGGCCAGGTCCTTGCCGACCTTGTTCTTGTCGATGTCGAAGGCGGCGACGAAGTCGATGTCGCGGACGTGGTACCCGCCCAGGTTGACGTGCATCAGCCCCGGGACGAAGTCGTCGTCGTTGGCGTTCTCGTAGTAGTAGCGGCCCTGCACGAGGCTGCTCGCGCAGTTGCCGACGCCGACGATCGCGACGCGGATCTTGCCGTCGCCGCGCCGTCCGGCGCCGGCCCAGGTATTGGACGGCGTCGTGCCGTTCTTGCCGCTGCCGTTGGTTCCGTTCTTGCTCACTGGTTCGTCTCTCCGTTGCTTGCCGGTTCGCCGGCCTGCGGGGTGGTTGGTGTCCGCTTCGCTTGACTGCGGACGTGGAGGATCCGCTGGATGACGGTGATGGTGGCGCCGATGGCGATGATGCCGAGGGCGATTGCGAGCACCGCCGCGGCCCTGGGCGAAGTCGCCGGACACGACCTGGCTGCCGTCGAGGACGATCGCCGCCGAGGGCGCCGGCAAGGATGAGGCCCAGAGCGCAGGATGACGAGCCGGACCTCGCGGGGCATGACGCCGACGGCGGCCATGCCCGTGCCGGCGGTGAAGCCGAGGCCCTCCGACTTGGCCCGCGCATAGCTGACCATGAACGGCCGAACCCATCGCGGCGGCGGCCGAGGACCGTGCCCGATCGCGAACGCCGGCGGCGACGCAGCCGGCGACGATGCCGAGGTAGACGATGACCTCGCCCCAGCGGTCGAAGACGCTGTCCATGAACGCGCCGAGCGTGCTGACCTTGCCGGTCGCGCGGGCGAGCGTGCCGTCGAACATGTCGAAGACGCCGCCGACGAAGACGACGATGCCGCCGATCAGCCAGAGCTGCTGGCTCGACGAGGATCGGCGCCGACGACGGTGATGGCGAACCCGATGAGGGTCAGGGCGTCCGGCGTCAGGCCGGCGCGGCCCATCGCCAGGGCGATCGGCTCGAAGACGTGCTTGACGCGGTCGCGGGAATCGTTGGAGAGGGTCATCGGGTCCGCGCTCAGCTCGCGAAGCCGAGGATCGCCCGCTCGCGCGCCGCGACCTCGCCGAAGGCCTCCGGACGGAGGGTGCAGATCGTCTCGCGGCCGACCCGACGCGTCGCGACGAGCCCGGCCACGCGGAGGCGCTTGAGGTGGTGGCTGACGAGCGGCTGGCTCAGGCCGACGTGGGCGATGAGCTCGGCGACGCTGGCCTCACCTTCCGCCAGCCGACGCACGATGCGCAGACGGTTCACGTCGGCGAGGGCCTTGTGGAAGGTGCGCAGCTCGCGCAGGTCCTCGGGCTGGAGGACGATCGAGGCGATGGTGGAGCGGAAGCGGGCGGGGGTCGGCACGGTGCGGGCGGGTCTCCGGGCGCGGCTGGGGGCCGCGACGTCGCATCAACGACGGTTGATATCAACGGATGTTGATGCTACGGCCGATCCCGAGGCGGTGTCAAGCCGGCACGTTGCGGTGGGCTCATCCTCTCGCGACGCCGTCAAGGCCCGCCGATACACTCCCCGGCATGGATCGCCGCTCGGCGCTCGTGCTGCTCGTCGTGTTCGGCATCGGGGTGTTCCTCGCCGGGCTCGAGCTCATGATCACGGCGGTCGCCCTGCCGTCGATCCTGGCGGACCTCGTCGACGCGAACGGTGTTTCGGCCTGGATCGAGCTGCGCAAGGCGAGCTGGATCATCAACGGCTACCTGCTCGTGTACATCCTCATGATGCCGCTCGCCGGCCGGCTGGCCGACGTGTGGGGCGCGCGACGCCTGTTCCTCGCCGGGCTCGTGGTCTTCACGATCGGCAGCGCCCTCGCCGGCATGGCCCAGGATCTCGACCAGCTCATCGCGGCGCGCCTCGTCCAGGCGGTCGGTGGTGGCGTCCTCGTCCCGGTCGGGACGGCCGCCGCCGCCCACCTGTTCGACGGTCCGGCGCGGGCACGGGCGCTCGGGTTCGTCGGAGCGCTGACGTTCCTGGGCATGGCCGCCGGGCCGTTCCTCGGCGCCGCGATCCTGTCGACCGTCCATCCGGAGGAGGCGCTCGCGGCGGCCGGGCTGACCGGGTCCGGCCTCGCGCGAGGTCGCCGCTCCCGCCTGGCGCTGGATCTTCTACGTGAACGTGCCGATCGCGCTGTGCGCCTTCGTCCTCGCCTGGGCCGCGTCGCCCGGCTGGGAGACGCCGCGACACGGCGCGCGGGTCGACGTCCTCGGCGCGGCGATCTTCGGGATCGCCCTGGCGGCGGGCCTGCTCGGGCTCACGCTCCTCGGGGCGCGCGATGTGGCCGGCACGGACCTCGATCCGGGCACGGTGACCATCGGCGCTCGTCGGCTTGTCGGTCGTCGCGACCGTGCTGGCGGTCGTCCGATCGCTGCGCACCCGCGACCCGTTCCTCGACGTCCGCCTGTTCCGGAGCGGCGCGTTCAGTGCCGCGGCCCTCGTCTCGCTCCTGACCGGCTACGCGTTCGCGACGGCGATCATCGGTGGCGCCGTGTTCGTCGACCGCGTGCTCTACGGCGGCCCGGACGAGCAACGGCTCGCCCTCGGCGCGCTGGCCGGTGCCACGGCCGTCGGGGCGCTCGTGTCGGGGTTCGCGGTCCGGATCGCGAGCTACCGCGTCGTCACGCTGGTCGGGCTCGCCCTGAGCATCGGTGGGCTCGCGGCGATGGCCGGCTGGACGGCCGCGACGGGGATCCGCGACGCCGCCATCGCACTGGCCGCGTTCGGCCTGGGCTTCGGTCTGTCGGTCACGCCGCGCTCCACGGCGGCCGTCGAGGCGGCCGGCCGGGCTGCGTTCGGGGCGGCCTCGTCGGTCGTGACGGTGGCGCGGATGCTCGGCATGGCGATCGGGCTGGCCGTGCTGACGGCGTACGGCTCCACCACCATCGATCGTCTCTCGGCGGAGGTCTATGCCACCCCCGACGCCTACCTCGCCCTGATCCCCGAGGGCCTGCGCGACCGGCCGTTGCGCGACCCGCTCGTCGTCGAGGCGCTCGAGGCGTGGGCGTCGCGCGAAGCGGCCTCGATCATGGTCGGGCTGTTCCTCGTGGCCGCCGTCGTGACCCTCGTCGCGGTGCCCCCGGCGCTCGCCCTGGGCGGTGGGTCCGGCCGTCGCCGCGCCGCTTCCGAGGACACCGGACCGCGACCGACGACGCGCGTATGCTGGCCGGCGATGGCAGTCCAGACCCCGGCCTCATCCTCTGACCGTCCGACCGGACGAGCCGGCGAACCGGTCGCCGGACGCCGGAGGGCCGCCCCGCACCTCGGGCCCGGCACGGTGCGGATCGCGGCGGTCATCGACGGCAAGACGCAGGAATGGGAGGGCACGACGGGCCTGGCCAGACTGCCCGAGCTGTTGCGCCTGCCGGACGCCGCAGTCTGGGTCGATCTCGTCGACCCGTCGCGACGAGCAGGTCGAGCAGGTCGGCGCATCGCTCGGGCTTCACCCGCTCATCGTCGAGGACATCCTCGAGGGCAACCAGCGCGCCAAGATCGAGACCACCGACGGCGTCGTCCACATCGTCATGTTCGCCTCGAGTACCAGGACCACAGCGTCGTGTCGACGGAGATCGACATGGTCCTCGGTCTCGGCTTCCTGCTCACGATCCACGATCGGGCGTGGGATCCCCGGGCGTCGCACCACCTGCGGAATGGCGTCGGGCCGATCCTGACTCACGGTCCGGATCACCTGCTGTGGGCGATCTGCGACGACATCGTCGACCAGTACTTTCCCTTCGCGGATCACATCGGTGACGCGATCGACGAGGTCCAGGACGAGGTCGTCCATGGAGCCAACCCGGAGGCGCTCGAGCGACTCTTCCTGCTCAAGCGCGAGCTGATCGAGGTCCGACGGGCGGTCGGACCGGTGCGCGAGGTCTTCAACCAGCTCACGAACCGCGAAACTACACTCATCGACGCCAATGAGGTCCTCTACTTTCGCGACGTGTACGACCATGTCATCCGCCTCACCGACGAGCTGGACAACTACCGCGAGCTGGCGGCGGCCACCCTCGATGTCTACCTGACGCAGGTCAACAACAACCTGTCGGTGATCATGAAGCGGCTGACCGGCGTCACGGTCATCCTGGCGGGGATCGGTGCGGTGGGCGGCATCTTCGGGATGAGCGAAGCCAGTAACGGGGGCGGCTTCTGGGTGGTCACGGGGGTGACCATCATGCTCGCTGCCGGTGCGGCGGTGGTGCTGCGCCGGATCGGCTGGATCTAGCGGCGGAGCGTCAGCAGGCGACGGGCTTCGGCTTCGGGTGCGCGTCGGCCGGATCCGCGGCCTCGACGTCGAGCGCTTCCGCCACGACCTGCAGCAGGGGGTTTCGGGGCTGGCCCGCCGGCACGCCTGGGCCCTCCGAGGTCTGCAGCCACAACTCCTCCGTCGTGACCGCGAACGCGATCGTCGAGACCGCCGGCGACCGGGACGTGGCGTCGAACCTCGGTGATCTCGAACAGCATGCGCAGGTCGTCGCTGGTCCAGATCTCCACGACGATCCCCTTCAGGGCCTTCCCGTCCTTCACCTTGGATCCCTCGAGCAAGGGCAGGAACATGCCCGGCCGGGCGTGGGCGAAGAGGTACGTCGCGCGGCCCTGGCCCGGACGTGACGAGCTCCTCGAAGTCGAAATACGCCGCGACGTCGCACGGGACCTTGGCGGTCCGATGTTCGATGACCGGCAGGTCGATATCGAGGGCCTCGATCCGGATGCGCGTCACGAGGCGATCGGGGTTGCCTGACGGTGTCGGCGTTGCGGTGGCCGTCGGGCCGGGCGTCGCGAGCGGCGGCAGCGTGATCTGCGGCGAGGGTGTGGCGAGCGCGGCAGCGGTCGGGCTGGGCGAGGCGGTCGCACTGGGCTCGGCCAGGACCGGGTCGCCGTACGTCAGCAGACCCGCGGCCAGGAGCGTCACGCCGACGGCCGTGAGCAGGGCGGGAAGCAGGCGGGTGCGGATCCGCTCCGTGGGGCCGGTCATGGGAGCGGAATCCTAGCGTGCGGCCGGTGGATACGCCCCGAGTCGTCGGTACTGGTACCCTCGCCGCCACATGAGGGCCCGTCTGTCGATCGTCGCCGGCCTGTTCGCCGGCGTCGCCGTCGCAGCCCTGGTGCTCGGGGGGATCCTCGCCTTCGCCCCTGCGCCCGGGCCGACGACCACGCCTGCCCCGCAGCCGTCGGGCGACGTCGCGGCCGGTCCGTCGGCGTCTGCCTCGGCCACGCCGTCGGGAAGCGGCGCGAGCGCATCGCCCTCGGGGTCCGGTGACCCTTCCCCGTCCGCCGGCGCCTCGACCGGCCTCTTCCACATCGGCGAGCCGGCACCGGCCCTGGTCGTGCCGCAGGTCGGCGGTGGCACGATCGACCTCGCGAACCTGCGCGGCGAGCCGGTCTGGGTGAATTTCATGGCCACGTACTGCCTGCCGTGCCTGGACGAGTTCCCGCTCATGAACCGCTTCGCGGCACGTCACGCCGCCGACGGCCTCGTGGTCCTCGCGATCGACGTGAAGGAGGAGGAGGGCGCGGTCGCGGCCTTCGCCGAGAGCCTGTCCGCGACGTTCCCCCTCGGCCTGGACAGCGACGGGACCGTCGCCCAGCGCTGGGACGCCATCGCGCTCCCGGTCCACTTCTGGATCGACAAGGACGGGATCGTGCGCGACGGGGCGCTGGGTGGCATCGGCCCCGACGTCATGGCCCGCGGTCTCGAGGCGATCCTGCCGGGCGTCGACGTCACCCCGTGACCGCGGCCGCGGGGCGGCCCGGGGTCTCGACGCCGGCCGGGGTCGCGGCCGCGCTCGACGCCCTGGCGGCGGCCCGAGCACCACTCCTCGTCGTCGTCGACTTCGACGGGACGCTCGCCGTAGGTGCCCGGGACCCGGCGGTCGCCGTCATCGAGCCGGTCGCCCAGCGCGGCCTGCGCGCCCTCGCCCGGGTCGCGGCGAAGCGGCCGGGCCGCGTGCACCTCGCGGTCCTGACCGGGCGGATCGTGGCGGATGTCGCGTCCCGGGTCCGGGTCGGTGGCATCGAGTACCTGGGCGATCACGGGCTGGAACACGGGACGCTGCCGCGCGGGGCGCGCGCGGAGCGGCTGACCGTCGTCACGGACCCGGCCTTCGAGGCGCATCGCCACCCGGCCGAGATCCTGGCCCGGGGCGTCGCCGCGGAGCTTGGCTCGCCGCCGTGGCTGTTCGTCGAGCGTAAGGGGCCGTCCGTGGCCTTCCACGTGCGCCAGGCCGACGACGTGCCGGCGGCCCGGGCGGCGGTCCTCGCCGCGATCGCCGCCGTGGAGGCCCGCGAGCGCCTGACCGACCATGGCCTCGCGCACTACCGCGGACGGTCGGTCGTGGATCTGCGGCCGGCGACAGCGGGCGGCAAGCGCGAGGCCGTCGAGCGGCTCATCGCGCGGCACGAGCCGGGCGGCATCCTGGTCCTGGGCGACGAGCTCAGCGACGTCGACGCGTTCGAGGCGGTCGTCGCGGCCCGCCGGGACGGGCCGGCGGCGGTCGTGGGCGTCACCGCGGCCGTGCACGGCGCCGCGAAGTCCGCCCCGGACGAGCTCCTCGCGCGCGCCGACCTGTGCCTCGCCTCGCCGCGCGAGGTCGGACGGCTGTTGTCCGGTCTGGCCCGGCGGCTGTAGCGGGAGTCGTCCCCGTGGTCCGGAGTGGGATCGCCCCCGCCCGCCCGCAGCGTCCGCCCCGCCCCGCCTCGCTAGCGGCCGGCCACGCTCCCGGCGCCGACCAGGGCCTCGGCCGCCCCGCCGACGATGTCGAGCAGCGCCGTCGGGAACAACCCGAACAGGATCGTCAGGGCCGTCGCGGCCGCGAGACCACCCCACAGCAACGCGCCGTGGCGCTGTCCCGGGGCGTCGCTCAGCGGATCGCGCATGTACATGTACACGACGATGCGCAGGTAGTAGAACGCGGCCACGGCGGCGTTCAGGACCAGGAGGACCGCGAGCCACGTCAGCGCCCCGCCCGCCTGCACGGCCGCCACGATCACCTCGTACTTGGCGAAGAACCCGGCGGTCGGCGGGATGCCGATCAGCGACAGCAGGAACAGCGTCATCAGCGCGGTCAGCAACGGCTCGCGCCGGGCCAGCCCGGCGAACGTATCGAGTGACGAGGTCACGCCGGCCCGCTTCTGGAGCGCGGCGACCACGGCGAACGCGCCCAGGTTCATGAAGGCGTAGGCGGCCAGGTAGAACAGCAGTCCGGTCAGGCCCTGGAGCTGGCCCGCGGCGTAGGCAGCGAGCCCGACCAGCATGTAGCCGGTGTGCGCGATCGAGCTGTACCCGAGCATCCGCTTGACGTTGTCCTGGGTCAGCGCCACGAGATTGCCGAGCGTCATCGTCAACGCAGCCAGCGCGATCATCACCGGCAGCCAGAACTCGGCCAGCGGTCCGAGGGCCTCCACGAACAGGCGGAGGATCAGCGCGAAGGCGCCGACCTTCGGGCCTACCGAGAGATAGCCCGTGATCGGCGTCGGTGATCCCTGGTACGCATCCGGCGTCCAGTAATGGAAGGGAACGGCCGCGATCTTGAAGGCGACTCCCGTCGTCATGAAGGCGAGGCCCATCGCGAGCCCGGGCGACAGCGGTGCCGCCCCGGCGACGATCGCTCCGAGCTCCTCGGCGATGACGTCCACCCGCGTCGATCCGATGAGCCCCCACACGAACGCCAGGCCGAACAGGAAGATGGCCGAGCTGAACGACCCCAGGAGGAAGTACTTGATCGCGCCCTCGGTCGAGTAGCTGTCCGTCTTGTGGTAGCCGGCCAGCAGATAGCCAGGCAGCACCATGAGCTCCAGGCCCAGGAACAGCAGCAGCAGGTCGGTGCCCGCCGCCAGGAGCATCGCGCCGGTCATCGCGAAGATCAGCACGGTCGCGAACTCGGCGACGGGCAGGCTTCGCGGCAGCAGGTAGTCCGGGGCGAACAGGATGGTGAGCGCCACGACCGCGATGAACAGGATGTCGAGGAACGTCGTGAGCGCGTCGACCGTGTACGTGCCCCCGAACGCGGTCGCCTCGGTCTGGCCGACGAGCAGGGTCACGACCGCAGTGAGCCCGAGGCCGATGAGGGCCGTGGCGATCGCCGGGCGGCTGCGGCCCGGCAGGACCAGGTCCACGATCAGGACCGCGCAGGCGGTGAGGATCGCCGCGACGAGCGGGGCGATCGTGGTGAAGTCCTGGAAGCTCAATGGGCCGCCCCGCCTTCGACGGCCACGACGTCGGTGCGTCCTCGGCCGTTCACGATGGCCCAGACCGTGCGGGCGACGACCGCCAGCACCAGCAGCCCGACGAGGATCAGCACGACATTCGTGCCGACGGGGATCGGGGTACCGGCCGCGGCCGATTCGAGGGTGGCAGCGACCGAGCCGGTGACGAGGTCGAGCGCGAGCCCCGGCTGGATGCCGAAGACGACGATGAGGGCCGCCAGCGGCGCGAGGGTCAGGATCTCGACCGGCGTCATGTCCGTCAGGTGGTGCCCGAGCCCGGCGATGAAGTCGGAGACCTCGCCGAAGACGATCCGCCCATACATGTACAGGAGATAGCCCGCGGCGAGGACCATGACGACCGCGGCCACCGCCGCCGCGGCGGGGCTGACCTCGAAGGTGCCGACCAGGCTCAGGAACTCGCCGACGAAGCCGGACAGCCCGGGCAACCCGGCCGACGCGAACACGAAGAACCCGAACACGGCCGCCCAGACCGGGGTCCGTGCCGCGAGACCGGACATCTTCGCGATCGTCCGGTCGTGGGTCCGTTCGTAGATCACCCCGACGAGGAGGAACAGGCCTCCGGTGATGAGGCCGTGGTTGACCATCTGGAGGATCGAGCCCTGGATGCCCTGCTCGGTGAAGACGAACAGGCCCATCGTCACGAAGCCCATGTGGCTGACCGACGAATACGCCACGAGCCGTTTGAGGTCGGGCTGCACGAGCGCGACGACCGCGCCGTAGATGATGCCGATGAGCGACAGCACGATGATGGGCGCCGCGAACGTATGGGCCGCATCGGGGTAGAGCGGCAGCGCGAAGCGCATGAGACCGTACGCGCCGAGCTTGAGCATCACGCCGGCCAGGATCACCGAGCCCGCGGTCGGGGCCTCGGTATGGGCGTCCGGCAGCCAGGTGTGGAAGGGGAACATCGGGACCTTGATCGCGAAGGCCAGGAAGAACGCGAGGAACGCGCCGACCTGGAGGGCCGGGGCGAAGCCGCCGGCCGGATCCATCGCGAACGCCCGCAGCGTCTCGAAGTCGAAGGCGCCGACCCACGATCCGCCATGCGAAGCCTGGAACGCGAACGCCGTCGCGAGGATCGCCACGAGCATGAGCAGCGAGCCGACGAGCGTGTAGAGGACGAACTTGATCGTCGCGTAGATCCGGTTCGCCCCGCCCCAGATCCCGATGATCAGGTACATCGGGACGAGCACGATCTCCCAGAAGATGTAGAAAAGGAACATGTCGAGCGCAAGGAACACGCCGATCATGCCGACCTCGAGCACGAGGAAGGCGATCATGTACTCCTTGATCCGCGTCTGGATCGGCGTGAAGCTCGCCAGGATGCAGATCCAGGACAGGGTCGTCGTGAGCACGACGAGCGCGGCGGACAGCCCGTCGACGCCGAGCTTGTACTGGATGCCGAAGATCGGGATCCAGTCGGCGACCTCGGTGTACTGGAAGCCCGGGCGACCCGGCAGGTAGCCGACCAACAGGATCAGCGACACCACCCAGGTCGCGAGCGCGAAGAACAGCGCCGCGCCGCGGGTCATCGTCGAGGGCAGGAGCGCGACGACGACGGCCCCGACCAGCGGCAGGAAGACGATCAGCGAGAGGATCCCGGGTCCCACCATCAGTTGCTCGCCAGGATCAGGTACGAGCCGGCCATCACGATGAGCCCGACGGCGATGCCCAGGGCGTAGTTCTGGACCCGGCCGGTCTGGACGTGGCGCAACCCGCGACCGGCCAGGACGGTCGTGCGCCCGACACCGTTCACCGTGCCGTCCACGACCTCGCGATCGAACCACCACATCGCGGCCGCGATGCGTCCACCGATGACGATGAACAGCAGGTGGTTGAGTTCGTCGAACCACCACTTGTTGAGCGATGCGCGGTAGAGGAACGAGAGGCCGGGCCTGGCGCTGAGCTCGCGAACGCGCTCAGGCCGTGCCCCAAGCCGGATCCCGCCGATCTCGACGCCGAAGAACCGCCAGGCGAGGACCACACCGATGACCGCCACGGTCACGCTGGCCAGGATGAGCCCGCCATCCACGCCGAAGAGCGCGTACTCCTCGTGCGCCAGATGCAGGAGCTCTTCCGCGTGGTGGAAGACCGGCGCGAGCCAGCTCTGGATGGTGCTCGCGCCGAGTGGCAGGCCCAGCGCGATGCCCAACAGCACCGACGGGATCGCGAGCAGGATGAGCGGGATCGTCATGACCCGCGGCGACTCGTGGATCTTGTCCCAGACGGCCTTCGGCCCGCGGAACGCGCCCCAGAACGTCAGGCCCATGAGCCGGAACATGTAGAACGCGGTGAGCAGCGCGACGAACAGCCCGATCCCCCAGACCCAGTAGAAGCCGAACTTGAACGACTCGCCGAGGATCTCGTCCTTGGAGAAGAAGCCGGCCAGCGGCGGGATCCCCGAGATCGCGATCGACCCGATCAGCATCGTGGCGTACGTGATCGGGATCTTGCGCGACAGGCCGCCCATGTTGCGCATGTCCTGTTCCTCGTGGACGGCGTGGATGACCGACCCGGAGCCGAGGAACAGCAGGCCCTTGAAGAAGCCATGGGTCATCAGGTGGAAGATCGCCGCCGTGAACGCCCCGACCCCGAGGGCCGCGAACATGTAGCCGAGCTGGCTCAATGTCGAGTACGCGAGCACGCGTTTGATGTCGGTCTGGGTCATCGCGATCGAGGCGGCCAGGATGGCCGTGAAGATGCCGATCGCCGCGACGATGACCATGGCGTCCGCTGACGTGGCGAACAGCTCGTTCGCACGCGCCACCAGGTAGACGCCGGCGTTGACCATCGTGGCCGCATGGATGAGGGCGGACACCGGCGTCGGGCCCTCCATCGCGTCCGGCAGCCAGACGTGGAGCGGGAATTGGGCGCTCTTGCCCATCGCCCCCGCGAAGACCAGCAAGGCGACCGCGAAGAGCGGGATGGGATTGGCGTCGCCGAGCTCCAGCATCCGGTGGATCGAGTCGCGGATGTTGAGGGTCGCGCCTTCGGCGCTGGCCCCGGTGTTCACGAAGATCGCCATGATCCCGAGCGCGAACCCGACGTCGCCGATGCGGTTGACGATGAACGCCTTCTTCGCGGCCAGGGCCGCGGACCGCTTGCGGTACCAGAAGCCGATGAGCAGGTAGCTCGACAGGCCGACCAGCTCCCAGGCCACGAACACGACGAGCCACGAGTCGGCGAGGACCAGCAGCAGCATCGAGAACATGAACAGGTTGAGGTAGGCGAAGAACCGCCAGTACCCCGGGTCATGGCTCATGTACCCGATCGAGTAGACGTGGACGAGCAGGCCGATGGTCGTCACGACGATGAGCAGACAGGCCGTGAGCGGGTCGATCACGAAGCCGACATCGACCTGGAACGCACCGGCCGGGATCCACGTGAACAGGTGGACGACGTAGGCGTGCGTGTCCTCCGAGCCCTCGAGCAGGGGAGCGGCGCCCGTCAGCACCCCGTAGACGAGGAACATCGCGATGACCCAGACCAGCCCGATCGCGCCGACCGGGATCCAGTGAGCCGCCTTGCCGAGCCGGCGGCCGATCGCCGCCGTCACGAGGAAGCCGGCCAGTGGCAGGATGACCAGCAGCGGGATCAGCGACTCGGGGCTCACTGCGACATCGCGTCGTACTCGTCGACGAGCGGGGTCCTCTTGTTGCGGTAGATCGCGATGACGATGGCCAGGCCGACGGTCGCCTCGGCCGCGGCCACGGCCATCACCATGAGCGCGATGACCGATCCCTGAGCCGCGATGGCCTGGTCACCGGACAGGACGGCGAAGGCGACGATGGCGAGGTTGACGCCGTTGAGCATGAGCTCGATCGACATGAGCATGCTGATCGCGTTGCGCCGGGCGAGGAATCCGAACGAGCCGATCGCGAAGAGGATCCCGGACAGGATCAAGTAGGCGTCGAGGCTGTTGCTCACGACGGGCCGCCGGGTTCGCGCTTGGCGAGGAACACGCCCCCGATGACCGCCGCCAGCAGGAGCACGCTGACGACCTCGAACGGCAGGACGAACTTGTCGAAGAGCTCGGTGGCGAGGAACCGGCTCCCGACGCGGATCCGCTGGGTCGCCTCGCCCCAGTCCGTCGCGACGATCGCGAGCGCGATGAGGACCGCGACCACGACCGACGCGATGGCGGCGGGCACGGCCTGGGTCTGGAAGACGAGCCGGCTCGGCGCGTCCTTCGTCTGGGTCAGCATGATCGCGAACAGGACCAGCACGCTGATCGCCCCGATGTAGACGATGACTTGCGCCGCGCCGATGAGCGGTGCGCCCATCAGCACGTAGATGCCCGCGAGCGCGAGGAAGCACACGATCATCGCGAGGCCGCAGCGGATGATGTCGCGCATCGTCACGACGAGGAAGCCCGCGCCGATCATCACCGCGGCGAGGATCCAGAACAGGGCGTCCTCCCAGTCCTGGCCGAACGCGACAAGCATGAGCGCGGCGATCCCCAGCACGCCACCCATGACGGCGAGCGCGAGGAGGATCGGGATGAGCCGGCCGAGCACCGTGGGGCCTACTCGTGCCCGCCGGGGCCGAGCGCGGCCACGGCCCCGTGATCGTGTCCGTTGTGATCGTGTCCGTGCCCGTTGCCCGAGCCGAGGCTGGCGATCCGCGGATCCGGCACGCCCGTGATCGTCGGCGGGAGCATCGGCAGCATCCGGGAGCTGTCGAAGACGCGGCCCTCGGCGGCGGCGCGGGTCGCCCAGTCGCGCTCGCGCCGGATGTAGGTGACCTCGGTCTCGCGATCGATCTCGGCGAGGGCCATCAGGTCGATCGTGGGATCCGCGCGACCGGTGTGCGAGAGCTCGAAGTCGCCGCCGTCGCGCAGCGCGTCGTACGGGCAGGCGTCCACGCAGATGCCGCACAGGATGCAGCGGCTCTCGTCGACCTCGTACTTCTCGAGGATGCGCGGCTTCGGCATGAGCGCACCGGTCGGGCACGTCTCCGCGCAGCGCCCGCACGACACGCACGGGGTGTCGTTGAGGCTCATGTCGAGGGGCGTCGTCACCAGCGTGTCGAAGCCGATGCGCATGAAGTCGTAGCAGGCGGCCCCGACGACCTCAGCGCACACGTTGGCGCAACGCCCGCAGTCGATGCAGCGCGACGGCTCGCGCAGGATGAAGGCGTGCGAGTCGTCGCGGATGTAGTCGTGGTTGATGCCGGTGAAGCGGTTCTCGGTGACGCTCCGATAGCCGGCGCCCTGGTGGTACTGCGGCTCGAGCGTCTTGAGCGTCGTCCCGTACTCGATGCCCAGGCGGCGCAGGTCGCAGAACCCGATCGCCTCACAGGTGCACTGGAGGCAGCGGGTGGACTCCGCGACCGCGGCCTCGCGGGTGTAGGGCAGCTCGTACTCGATGTAGCTGTGGTTCCGTTCCTCCGCCTCGAGCGCCTGCATCCGGTAGCGCGGCTCCTTGACCTCGGCCGTGAAGGGCACGATGGACAGGAATTCCGGCTGCGGTTCGGCGAGCGTCTGGCGGGTGCGGATCGCGTCGAGGTCCATACCCTTGAGGAAGGCATCCACGGCATACGCCGCGCGCCGCCCCTCGGCGATGGCCTCGACCACGGTCGCCGCGCCGATCCGCACGTCGCCGGTCCCGAAGACCCCGGGACGGCCCGTCGAGAACGTGACCGCGTCGGCCTTGAGGCGGCGTTGCTTCGTGGCCTCGGGCCCCTCGTTGCCAGGCGTCCCGACCCAGTCGAGCTCGGGACCCTGGCCGATGGCCAGCAGCACGCGGTCGCACGGGATGGTGAACTCGGTGCCGGGCGCGGGTTCCGGTCGCCGGCGGCCGGACGCGTCGGGCGCGCCGGGCTGCATCCGGATGAACTCGGCGCCGGTGACCTTGCCGGTCTTCTCGTCCGTGATGATCCGGACCGGTCCCGCCTGGAAGATGGCGGTCACGCCTTCCTCGAGCGCTTCGTGGACCTCGTCGGCCGCGGGCATGTCCTTCATGTCGCGCCGGTAGACCAGCGTGACGTCGGCGGCCCCCTGGCGCACGGATGTTCGCGAGCAGTCCATCGAGGTGAAGCCGCCACCGATGACGACGACGCGCTTGCCCGCGTGACCCGGGTACGGCAGCCCGAGCGTGGCCGTCCGCAGGTACTCGAGGCCGTCGATGACGCCGTCGGCGTCCTCGTTCGGGATGCCGAGCTTGTTCGTGTCGTAACAGCCGATCGCCACGACCACCGAATCGAAGCCCTGCAGCGTCAGGTCGTCGAGCGTGAAGTCGCGCCCCAGCCCGGCATTGACCACCATCTTCGCGCCGAGACGCATGACCGACTCGTACTCGGCCTCGACGACCTCGACCTTGGGCAGGCGGTACTGCGGGATGCCGTAGCGGAGCATGCCGCCGGGCGCCGGGTCGCGCTCGAAGACCGTCACGTCGTGGCCGGCGATCAACAGGTAGTACGCGGCGGCCATGCCGGCCGGGCCCGACCCGATGACCGCGGCACGCCGCCCGGACTTCGCCTGCACCTCGAAGGGGACGGGCGGGTCGACGCCCTGGTCCAGCTGCGCCTTGAGGACCTGATCGCCAGCGTAGCGATGGGTGTCGCGGATGGCGATGGCCTCATCGACCTCGTCGCGCCGGCAGTGCTCCTCGCACGGGGCCGGGCAGACGCGCCCGAGCACCGACGGGAACGGGATCGTGCGCTTGAAGATCCGGGCCGATTCGCGGAAGTCGCCCTCGGCGTTGGCCTTGAGGAAGCCCGGGATGTCGATGTGGCTCGGGCACTTGTTCTGGCACGGCGGCAGGCAATACGCGTTGTGGTCGCTGAAGATCAACTCGAGGTTGGTCCGGCGCAGGCGCCGGATCTCTTCGGTCTGGGTCTGGACCTTCATCTCCGGCTCGCACGTCCGCGAGCACGAGATCGGGGGGTGCTCCTCGCCCTCGACCTCGACGACGCACATGCGGCAGGCCCCGAAGCCCGGCAGCTTGGGCTCGTAGCAGAGGGTCGGGATCTCGATGCCGTTGTCGCGGCAGACCTCGAGGATCGTCTGGCCCTCGAAGCCCTCGACGACCCGGCCGTCGACCTCGATGCGGATGCGTGGCGTCGACTGCGGGCGCTGCGGCGATTGCGTGTCGAGCAGGCGCTCCGCGAGCGCATCGGCGTTCGTCGTGGCCGTCGTGCTCGGCAGCGGGCGCTCGGGGCGAGCCAGGGTGTCGGTCATCGGGGGGCCTCGGTCGCGGCCGGCTGGGGACGGCGGGCGGGGTCGAACTCAGAGGCGAAGTATCGCATCCCGCTGGTCAGTGGGAGCGTGGCCAGGCGCTCGTGGTCGCACAGCGCGGAGCCAACGATGTCGGCCGCGAGATCCGCGGCGAGCTGCAGGTCGACCGGCCGGAGCAGGCCTTCCTCGCGGCGGGCCACGATCTCGGCCATGCGCTTGGTGCCGATCCGGCAGGGGATCGACTTGCCGCACGCCTCGTTGGAGCAGAAGCGGGTCAGCACGCCGACGAGTTCCAGGAGGTCCGTCGTGTCGTCGACGGCCACCACGGAGCCCGAACCCAGGTGCGCACCGGCCGCCCGGAGCGGCTCGAAGTCATACGGGGTGTCGAGGGCGTCGGCCGGGAGCAGGCCACCCGACGGGCCGCCGATGAGCACAGCCTTGAGCGAGCGGCCGGTCGGCAGCTTCCCGCCGAGCTTGAGCACGTCGCGCAACGGCGTACCGAGCGGGACCTCGGCGATCCCGGTCTTGCCGCCCGGCGTGCGGAGCTGGACGAGCACCGTGCCCGGGCTGCGCGTGGCGCCCGTGGCCCGGAACGCCTCGGCGCCCTCGCGGATGATCCACGGGACCGCGGCCAGGGTCTGGACGTTGTGGACGACGGTCGGCCGGTCGAACAGCCCGCGCTCGGCGGGGTGCGGCGGCCGCTGCTCGGGCTGTCCGCGCTTGCCCTCGAGCGCCTTGAGCAGCACGGTCTCCTCGCCCAGCATGTAGGCGCCCTGGACGGGTCGCACCGACATGTGGATGGCGTGTCCGGAGCCCTGGACGTCCTCGCCGAGGAACCCGGCATCGGTGGCGGCACCGACCGCCGCCGACAGGCGCGTGATGACCTCGGCGTCCTCGGCACGGACCGCGATGAACGCCTCCTCGGCCCCGATCGCATAGGCCGCGATGGCCGCGCCCTCGACGACGGCGAAGGGGTCCAGGGACATCAGCGTCCGGTCCGTGTGGGAGGCAGGATCGGCGCCGTAGCCGTTGGCCACGACGTAGCGTCGATCGGCATCGATGCCGGCCGCGGTCCGCCACTTCTCACCGGCCGGGAAACCGGCACCGCCCCGGCCCCGCAGGCCGGAGGCGGCGACCGTCGCGATCGTGGCTGTCGGACCGAGTTCGCGCATCGCGCGGCGCAGGCCGGCGAAGGCGCCCGCCTCGACGGCCGCGTCGAGGTCGATCGGGTCCTTGGCGCCCGCCCGGGCGAGGAGGATCGTCGGCCAGGCGGCCGGCGTTCGCAGGAGATCGGTCACGTCAGGCCCTTGCCGGTGCGCCGGGGCGCCCGCCCCCATCGAGCGCGGCGTCGAGCGCCGCGAGGTAGGTGGATTCGGCCGGGCGGTGCTCGTCCACGGCCTTCGCCTGCTCGGCCGAGGCCGCCGGCTCGAAGCGCAGGTGGGCGTAGTAGCTGGCCGTGCCGTAGATCATCGCGTACCAGGCGCCGGTCGCATGGCTGATCCGCTTGAGCGTCGCGACCGGCAGATAGCCATAGGCCGCCTGGGTCGCCTCGAGGATCTCGAGCATCCGCGCGGGATCGTGGTCGTAGTCCTCGAGGATCGCGTCGACCTGGGCGAGGTCGACCGCCGCGAAGGGCACGTACCGGGGATCCGGCACGGGCCGGCCGGAACGGCGGAGCGCGGATTCCTCGCGCCGCTCTCCGTACGTCTCGGGCGCGCCCCAGTGGACGTGGTAGCGACCGCGCGTGTCGATGCCGCCCATGTCGATGCACTCGATCGGGCAGGCCTGGGCGCACTGGAAGCAGGTCTCGCACTTGAGCGTGCCCCACTCGTCGTAGAGCAGCTGGAGGCGGCCCCGGAACTTGTGCGGGACATCGACCCGCACCTCCGGGTACATGATCGTGACCTTGGGCTCGAAGAAGCGGCGCAGGGTCAGCGCCATGCCCTTCACGATGCCGAGGCCGGGCACGAAGCTCACGGCCGCAGCTCCTTGAACACGACGATCGCCGCCGCCGTCACGAACAGGTTCACCAGGGACGCCGGCAGCAGCCACTTCCAGGCGAAGTCCATGAGCTGGTCGATGCGCACCCGGGGCAGCGTGCCGCGCATCCACACGAAGGTGAACACGAACGCGTAGGTCTTGAGCATGAACCAGAGGATACCGGCCACCCAGTCCAGGCCGATGTACGCCCACGCACCGATGATCGCGACGATGAACAGGTTGGCGAGCACGAACCCGGCCAGGAGCGCCTGCCACCACTTGATCCGCGAGCTCGCGATCCAGAACGGGATCGGCGAAGATCAGCGTCAGGACGACGGGCGCGAGACCGATGAGGAACAGCAGCCCGATGCCGAGCGATGCCGGATCGAGCGACAGCGTGACCGGCCAGGGCCACGGGAACGGCGCGTTCCAGCCGCCGAAGAACAGCGTGACCGTGAGCGCCGAGATGATGAACACGTTCACGTACTCGGCGAAGAAGAAGAAGCCGAAGCGCATGCCCGAGTACTCGGTCGCGAAGCCGGCCACGATCTCCGAGTCGGCCTCGGTCAGGTCGAACGGCGTGCGGTTCGCCTCAGCGGTCGCGGCGATGAAGAAGATCAGGACGCCGAGCGGCTGCTGGAACACGTACCAGTCGGTGAACCAGCCGGCCTGGTTCTCGACGATCTGGTTGAGGCTCATCGTGCCGGCAAGGAGGATGAGTCCGACCACCGACAGCGTGAGCGGGATCTCGTAGCTGATGACCTGGGCCGCCGCTCGCAGCCCGCCGAGCAGCGAGTACTTGTTGTAGCTCGACCAGCCGGCCATGAGCAGCCCGACGACCGACAGGCCGCCGATCGCGAAGAAGTACAGCAGCCCGAGGTTGATGTCCTGGCCGAACAGGCCGGGCGCGAACGGGATGACGAGCAGCGTCATGACGCTCGCGAGGTACACGACGACCGGCGCCCAGGTGAAGACGATCGGGTCCGCGCCGGTCGGCGTGAAGTCCTCCTTCATGAGGACCTTGAGGCCGTGCACCGACCGACAGCAGCGACCCGAACGGCCCGACCCGATCCGGCCCGATCCGAAGATTCATCAGGGCGATGATCTTCATCTCCATGTAGATGATCAGGAACGCGGTCGGGACGGTCATCAGCAGGACGATCGTCACGGCCACCACGAACCGGACGATCGGCAGGTTCGCGGCGAGGATGTCGAGGATCGGCTTGCCCAGCACCACGATCCCCGCCACGAGCCCGACGGTCAGCAGGATGAGCAGCGGGATGACCGTGAAGACGATCTTCCCCGGCAATGTCAGCCGGTCCCAGCTGCGCCCGATGCACGGTCACTTGTCGACGCCGCCCATGATCGGGTCGAGGGACGCCATCACCGCCATCGTGTCGGCGATCAAGTGACCCGGCGTCATCAGCCCGACCGCCTGGAGATGGATGAACGAGGGGTCGTGGATGCGCATCCGGAACGGCTGGTCCGTGCCGTCGCTGACGACGTACGCCGCGTACTGGCCGCGCGGTCCCTCGATGCCGGCGTAGGCCCGACCCGGGCGCGGCCGGAGCAGGCGCGGCAGCTTGGCCATGACCGGGCCATCGGGCATCTGGTGCAGGCACTGGTCGATGATCCGCAGGCTCTGCTTGATCTCGTCCATCCGGAGCAGGTAGCGGGCCAGGCAGTCGCCCTCGCTGCGGGTCGGGATGTCGAAGTCGAGCTCGGGATAGACGCTGTACGGGTGGGCCCGCCGGACGTCGAACGGCACGCCCGTCGCCCGCAGGTTCGGGCCGGTCATGACCATCCGCAGCGCCGCCTTCGAGTCGATCGTGCCCGAGGCCGCGCATCCGGCGGACGAAGATCTCGTTCTCGTTGAGGAGCGTCTGGCCGGCTTCGATCTGCTCGGTCGCGTGGCTCATCCAGTCGCCGAGGCGGCTCAGGAACTCGTGGTTGAGGTCGCCGTTCACCCCGCCGATCCGGAAGTAGTTGAAGAGCATCCGCTGGCCGGTCAGCGAGGCGAGCATGTCGACGATCTCGTCGCGCTCGATGAACGACCACAGGATCGGCGTCAGCCCGCCGAGGTCGAGCGCCATCCAGCCCAGGAACAGCGAGTGGCTGGCGACCCGGTTGAGCTCCGCCGGACAGCACCCGGATGTACTCGGCGCGACGCGGGACCTGGACGTCGAGCAGCTTCTCGAAGGCCATGACCCCGGGCCACTCGCAGAACAGCGAGCTGACGTACTCGAGCGGGTCGAGGTAGCAGATCGCCTGGTGGTAGTCGGCGTTCTCGCACAGCTTCTCGACGCCGCGATGGAGATAGCCCAGGACCGGGTCGAGGTCGACGACCTTCTCGCCGTCGAGCTTGAGGACGACGCGCAGCACGCCGTGGGTCGAGGGGTGCTGCGGCCCCATGTTGATGAACATCTCGCCATCGCCGAGCGTGTAGAACTCGGCCTCGCGCTCCGTCCGCGGCGGGTACGGCGGGACCGGCTCGAACACGCCGAGATCGCGATCGAGCGTGACGCGCGGGTCGTCGGTGGAGACCCTGCCGGGTCCGGGCTGGCCGTGGGTGCCGGGGCGGGGCGTCGTTGCGGTCATGCGGGTCCTTGGCGTGGGGCCGTCGTCAGGCGCCGACCCGGCGGACCGTGGCGGTCTCCGGGGCGTTGCGCGGCTTGTGGGTCTGCTCCATCGGCCGGACGCCGGCGCCAGGTGAGCGGGCGGCGTCGTCGGGCAGATAGAAGTCCTTGCGCAGCGGGAAGCTCTGGTAGTCGGGCGGCATGTAGATGCGGCGCAGGTCGCGGTTGCCCTCGAACGTGATGCCGAACATGTCGTAGGCCTCGCGCTCCATCCATTCGGCGCCCTTCCAGAGGAACGTGACCGACGGTGCCCGCGGGTCGTCGCGCGGCAGGCCGTCGGCGATGACCCGCAGCCAGTCCGATGTCGTCACGCTCCAGAGGTGGTAGACGACCTGCATGTGCTCGCCCGTGTCGACCCCGCACAGGTCGGCCAGGAACTCGAAGCCGAAGGCGGGCTCGTCGTGGAGGGCGGTCACGACCTGGGTGACGTCGCCCGGCCCGATCCGGATCTCGGTCTCGTCGTGCCGCTGGCGGACGGGTCCGGTCAGCTGCGGGCCGAAGCGGGCCTCGAGGCGGGCCTTGAACGCGCGATCCACGCTCCTTAGACCTCCTCGGGAACGGTCGGGCCGATCGCCCGGTCCGGCCAGTGGCCGCGGCGATCCTTGACGAGCTGCTGGAGCTTCATCATCCCGTAGATGAGGCCCTCCGGGCGAGGCGGACAGCCCGGCACGTAGACGTCGACCGGCATGACCCGGTCGATGCCCTCCACGGTCGAGTAGCTGCGCTTGTAGCGACCGCCCGAGCAGGTGCAATCGCCCATCGCGACGCACCACTTGGGTTCGGGCATCTGCTCCCACAGGCGGACCAGCGGCCCGGCCATCTTCGTCGTCAGCGTGCCGGCGACGATGAGCACGTCGGCCTGGCGCGGGCTGGCCCGGAACGGGAACATGCCCCAGCGGTCCATGTCGTTCTTCGAGGTCGCCGCCGACATCATCTCGATCGCGCAGCAGGCGAGGCCCGACAGGAGCGGCCACAGGCTGTTCATCCGGATGAGGTCGAGGACGTAGTCGGCCTTCGTCGGGATGACCTCGAGCATGCCGCCCCAGCGTGCGTCGTCGCGGCGGCCGAGGCCGCTCGCCTCGAACTCGGCGAGGTGGGTGATGTCGGTCGCCCGGCCACCGTCGTACGCCTCCGGGTCCGCCGACTGCCACAGCGAGTTCGGGACGACGATCGGGGCGGTCAGCGCGTCCGACGGTCGGGTCGCCGGCAGGATCGGCTGGGACGGGGCGTCCGAGCTCATGGCGGTCTCGTCCGCCGGGCCGGTTCCGAGTTCGTCGGTGCCGTCGGTCAGGTCGGGCGTCAACGCCATGTCAGCGCCCCCTTTCGCCAGGCGTAGGCGAGGCCGAGGAGCAGGATGAACACGAAGATCAGCATGCTGATGAGGCCGCCCAGGAGGAGATCCTGGAAGGCCATCGCCCACAGGTAGATGAAGACGACCTCGATGTCGAAGGCCACGAACAGCAGCGCATAGATGTAGAACGACAGCCCGAAGCGGCCATGCGTGTCGCCGTACGTGTCGATGCCCGATTCGTACGGCAGGCCCTTGTGCACGTCACCGCGATTGCGATGGGACACGAGCCACGCGGCGCCGATCGTCAGGAAGACGAACGACACGCCCGCGAAGGCGAAGCCCACGACGTACCAGATCGCTTCCAATCGAGACGAACTCCCTTCACCGGAGGAGCAGCGGGCAGGCGCGACTCCACGGAGTCACCGGCGCCAGCCTCATTCTACCCGCGGCACGCGGGCGGCGGGCGTGAGCACGAAGGGGTCGGGCGTCGTCGGGATGCGGCCGGTCGGGCGATCTGGTCGGCCGTCGACCGTGGTCCGTACGCATCACCGCGGGCACCGGTCCGGGAGGCGGAACGCGCCGAGCGCGCGTGCAGGTTCGCGATCCGCCCCCCGGCGGTGCGGTCGTGCGACGACCATGACGAGCCTGACCCTTCGGCGGCCGCAACGGCAATACGGCAAACGCCCTAGTCACGTAGCGGTCGAGCGGGCGGTCCGGGTCCGTTCGGGCAGGTGGAACGCGAACAGGCCGAGCGGCTGCGTCGCCGGCCCCAGCGGCCGGCCAGTCGCGCCCGAACGCCATGACCCGGAACCGGCCCATCGCCGCGGGATCGAGGAGGCGCATGAGCGCCGAGCGCACGAGCGTGTACGCCTCGAGGGTCGTCGCCGGATCGGCCTGGATCGCCTGGAGGCGACGCTCGATGCCGAGGCCGATGAGCGCCTCGGCCTGGGTCGTGATGCCGATCGTCGCGAGCCCGGCTGCGTGCGCCGCGCGCTCCACGGCCGTCACGTCGACGTGGGCCGTCAGGTCCTGCCGCCCGACGTGACGGTACGGATCGTCGTGGACCTGGTGGCGGACGTAGGCGCGAAGCGTGCCGTCGCGGCGACGGATCGGATCGTAGAGCTCGACCGCCGGGGCGCCGTAGTCGATGAGCAGGAGGATCCCGCGACGAAGCCCGGCGGTCGCGCTCGCGATCCAGCCGTCGAGGGCGAGGCAGACCTCGGCGGTCTGGCCATCGACGAGCTCGATGTGCTCGGCGGCGAGACGCTCGGCCAGGGCCGTCGTCGTCGGCTCGATCTCGGTCTCGACGAGGCTCCCGTCCGGCCCGATGTCGACGGCGAGCTCGACCAGTCGATCGCCGACGGCGGCGGACGCGATGGACCGGGAGTGCGTCGAGGACCTCGTTCGCGAGCACGACCCCGTCGAACGGCGCGTCGTCATCGACCTCGAGGTGGCCCTCGAGGCCGGCAGCGGCCAAGCGGTCGCGGAGCGCGTCGATGCGGCGCGGATCGACGTCGACTCCCCGGTACCGGATCGCCTGCCCGAGGCGCGGGTCCGCGGCGGCCGCGGTCCGGAGCAACGGACCGGCCAGCGCGCCCTCACCCGCCCCGATCTCGCGGACGACGAACGGGTCCGGCTCGCCGAGCGCCGAGCCAGATCTCGGCGATCCCAGCGGCCAGCGTCTCCCCGAAGATCGGGTGGAGCTCGGGGGCGGTCACGAAGTCGCCGCCGCGGCCCGGGCGCGCGTCGGCCGCGCGGTAGTAGCCGCCCTCGGGGTCGTACAGGGCGAGCTCCATGAACCGCGCGAACGGCATCGGGCCGCCGCCGCGGATCTCGTCGCGGATGCGCTCGAGGAGCGCGACGTCCTCGCCGACGTCGCTGAGGTCGGTCGGGCCGCTGCGGCGGAGCTCCGGTCGGAGCGGGTCCATGGGCATCGACCTCCGATCCTACCGGCGCCGGCGGAGGGCGAGTCGGAGACCCGGGCCCGACCAGGGTGTGGCCGCCGAGCAGGACCGGGATCGGGGCGTCCGCGGCGGCCGCCGTCAGGTCGCGCAGCCACGGGTCGGCGATCCGTTCGTGGAGCAGCAGATCGGACGCGAACCGGTCCTCCGGCGACGGCCAGCGCCGCTCGTCCGCCCCGAGGCGGTGGGCGAGGAGCACGCGACTGTCGAGGATCGCCCCGTCCCCGAGCCGGGCCAGGTGCGCGCCCAGCGACGTGGGACCGTCACGCTCCAGCAGGGCGCCGAGCACGGACGCCGGCGGCCGCTGGCCCGGGCGGGACGTCCGGAGGCCGCGTTCCTCGACGATCGCGCGGGTTCGCGAGGCGGTCGACCGCTCGAGCCAGCGCAGGCTCGCGCGCGTTGGTCCGGCCGGCGACGATGAGCTCGGCAGCGGGGTCCGCGGCCACGGACCGGATGCGCGCGAGCCGGTCGTCGACGACGGCCCGATCGGCGGCGGCGCAGGCCGGACGGCCAGGCCCCGCCGAGCAGCACGAGATCGAGCGGTCCGTCGATGTCGATGGCCAGTCGCCAGCGCCCGGCCAGGTCGTCGACCGGGATCCGGGCCGACTCGGCGAGCCAGCGCGGGAGAGCGTTGTCCGTGGGCAGGTCGCCGACGCCGTCGAGTGCGGCGCGGGCCCGGGCGATGGCGACGACATCGGCCGAGTAGCGATTGTTGGCGAGGGCGCGGGGGCGGTCCGCCGCCGGCGGCTTCCACGAACGCGCGGAGATCCGCGAGCGTGGCGAGCGGGATCGCGCCGGAGCCGAGGACCACGATGCCGCCGTCACCGACGTCCTCGACGAGCGCCCGCAGACGCGCCCCGAACGGCCGCCCGTCGGGCGCGCTCGCGATGATCCGGACCGCGGTTGCGCCCGCCCGCTCGGCGAGGGCCGCATGCCGGGTCGCCAGGCGGGCGCGCGCATCGGCCAGCGCCCGGGTCAACGGCCCCGCGTCCGGACCGGCCTCGGGATGCAGGATGATGACGGCGACGTCGGTCGTGCGCACCGTCGGAAGTCTAGGGCGAAGGCCGGGAGGGACCGTGGGGCAGCGACGCATCCGCGCCTACGTCGGCCTCGGCGCCAACCTCGGCGATGCGACGACGACGCTCGCGCAGGCGGTCACGGCACTGGCGGCCCTCCCCGGCGTGCGCCTGCGCGGGGTCTCGCGGTCTGTACGTGACGGCGCCCTGGGGCATGCCGGACCAACCCGACTTCCACAACGCGGTCGTGGCCCTGGACGTGTCCGGCGGCGCTGGACCCGGCGGCCGCGGCGCTGACCCTGCTGACCCGGCTCAAGGGGCTGGAGCGCGAGGCGGGTCGCACCGGCGGACCGCGCTGGGGGCCGCGCGCACTGGACCTGGACCTGCTCGTCTTCGGGCGGCACCGGATCGCCGTCGACCGGCCACCGGAGGCGCGATCGATGGACGCGGGCGACGATCCCGCGAAGGCGGCCCGCCTGCTGGAGGTCCCGCATCGGGATGCCGGGGAGCGGCTGTTCGTGCTGGCCCCCCTCGCCGACCTCGCGCCACGGCTCGTTCCGCCCGGCTGGGCCGAGACCGTCGAGACCCGGCGCCGCCGGGTGGCAGCCGCGGAACCACCCGATGCCGTCCGCGTGGCCGGCGCCTGGGACGAACGCGAGGGTCGGTGGCGTTGACCGCGTGCCGGGGTGTCAGTCGCGAACGGCGACGACGGCCTCGATCTCGACCGGCAGGTCGAACGGCAGTTCCGCGACCCCGATCGCCGAGCGGGCGTGTCGCCCCACCTCGGGCCCGAAGACCGCCACCAGCAGGTTCGAGCAGCCATCGATGACCGCCGGCGTGGCCACGAACCCGGGCGCTCCGTTGACCATCCCGAAGACCCGCAGGACGGCCGTGACCCGTGACAGCTCGCCAAGCTCGGCGGCGAGCGTCGCCAGCAGGCCGAGACCGGCGCGCTGCGCCGCCTCGTAGCCCTGCGTCGATCGTCAGCTCGGCACCGACCTTGCCCGTGGGGCGGCGCCCCTCCGCATCGGGCGGCGGTCCGTGACCGGCGAGATACACGCAGCGATCCATGACGGCGGGCACGGACGTAGTCGCCGCGCGGCTCGCTGAGCACCGGAAGGTCCAGGCCGAGTTCGCGAAGACGCTCCTCCGGCGTCATCGGCGTCATCCGCATCCTCGGCGTCACGGGCTCTGTCGTCAGCCGGCGGTCGTGGCAAGCGCGGTTGCCGCCCGCCAGCAATCGAGGAAGGTCGTGTACAGCGGGACCGGCGCGAGCCGAAGGATGTCGGGCTCGCGGAAGTCGGCCACGACGTCCTGCTCCTCGAGCGCCGCGAGGCGTCGCCGCGCGTCCGGCAACCGCAATGAAAGCTGAGCGCCGCGTTGTTCGGGGTCGCGCGGGGTCAGGATCTCGGCGTCCGGCACCAGTGCATCGATCGCGGCCTCGAAGAAACCGGTGAGCTGGACGGACTTCGCGCGAAGCGCCGGCATGCCGGCCTCATCGAAGAGGTCGAGGGCGACGCGGATCGGGGCGAGCGCCAGGATCGGTGGCGTGGAGATCCGCCAGCCGTCCGCCCCGGGCGCCGGCTCGAAGGTCTCGGCCATCCGGAAGCGCGTGGCGGGGTCGTTGCCCCACCAGCCGGTCAGGCGCACGGTCGACACATCGGCAGCGTGACGCTCATGGACGAACAGCTGCGCCAGCGCGCCGGGTCCGCTGTCGAGGTACTTGTACGTGCACCACGCCGCGGCGTCCACATCGTCGTCGTGCAGCGCGAGCGGCACATTGCCGGCCGCGTGGGCAAGGTCCCAGACGGCCACGGCACCGGTGGCATGGACCGCGTCGGTCATGCGGCGGACGTCCAGTCGTTGCCCGGTCGCGTAGTTGACGCCGGCCAGCAGCGCGAGGGCCAGGCGGTCGCGATGCTCGTGGATCGCTCCCTCGAGATCCTCCGGCCGGAGGAGCGCCTCGCCGTCGCGCGGTCGGACGACGATGAGATCACGGGCGGGGTCGAGGCCCCGGAGGCGGAGGTGCGACTCCACGGCGTAGCGATCGGACGGGAACGTCGGCGCATCGATGAGGATCGCGGTCCGCTCGCCGGCCGGCCGGAAGAACGACGCGAGCAGCAGGTGGAGGTTCACGGTCAGCGTGTTGAGCGTCGCGACCTCCGACGGGCGGGCTCCGACGAGCTCGGGCCGTGGCCTCGCGTACGAGCCCATCGGCGTTGATCCAGGCCGCTTCGTCGGCGAACCAGCCATCGACCCCAAGGCGTGCCCAGGCGTCGAGTTCCGCCTCGACGGCGGCACGGGCCGCGACCGGCTGCGCGCCGAGCGACTGGCCCGCGAGGTAGACCTTCGGCGTGCCGTCCGGCCGCGACGGCAGGTGAAACCGATCGCGAAAGGAAGCCAGCGGATCGGCGGCGTCGCGCGCGCGCGCGGCAGTCTCCCCAAGGGTCGCGCGAACGGTGGTCATCGATCGCGGTCGGCCGGGTGGAGCGAGGTCGCGGCGTCCGGTCCCGGCGCGGCAGACGCCGTACCGGGTTGCCCGGCGATATCCAGGGCGCCGCCGGCCCCCACGAGCCGAACCTCGAACCCCGCCGCATCCAGCATGCTGGCCGCGATCGAGGCCCGCGCTCCGGACCGGCACATGACCGTGATCGGCCCGTCGTGGGCCAGCGCCCCGAGCCGGGACGGCAGCTCGCCCAGCGGGATCGCGATCGCCCCATCGACCACGCCGTCGTCGCGCAGCTCGTGCGGATCGCGCACGTCGAGGAGGATCGGTCCATCGCCGCGGGCGAGCTCTGTGCGGACCACCTCGGGTCCCACCACCGGGTAGCTCGTGGCGGGGCCGTCGGCCTCGGCCCAGGCCGCTACGCCGCCAGCGAGCACCCCCTCGATGCGGTCGTAGCCGATGCGCAGGAGCTGCGCACCCGCCTCCCCGATGGCGTCCGTGAGCGGCTCGGGCAGCACGAGCACGAGCGGCGCGCCGAACGGCACGAACCAGCCCACGTACGACGCGAAGGTGTCGCCGAGCTCGATGTTGAGGGCGCCCGGGATGTGCCCGGCGGCGAACTCGGCCCGCGGGCGGCCATCGATCAGGTGAGCGCCGCCGCCGATCGCGATGCGGACCCCGCTCGGGTCGAGGAGTGGGATCTCCGGTGGACGACCGAGCAGCGCCGGCCCTGCGCGGTTGATCGGCGCCATCGCCTCGTAGTAGGTCGGGTACGGCCCGAGACCGGCGAGCAGCGCGGTACGGAATGCGGCCTCGTCGGTCGCACCGAGCAACGGGTTGTGCCATCGCTCCAGGCCGATGGTCGACGTGCGCTCGCCCTCGGAGGGCCCTGCCGCACAGAAACTGCCACGGCCGTGGGTCGGCAGGACCCGGACGTCGTCGGGCAACGCGGCGAGGGCCTGCAGGGAGTGGAACTGGGCACGCGTGAGCGCTTCGGTCTGGTCGGCCCCGAGGAGATCCGTCCGGCCGGCACTGCCGACCAGCAGACTGCCGCCGGTCAGGACCGCCGATGGCCCGGGCGCGCCCGTCGAGCCCGACCACCCAGGCGAGGTGTTCGGGGGTGTGCCCGGGCGTCGCGCGCGCGGTCAGGCGCAGGCCACCGACCGCGACCTCGTCCCCGTCGTCCACGCCGCGATGCGCGAATGCGTAGCGGCCGCGAGCCGGAGCGACGATCTCGGCCCCCAGCGCGTCGCGCAGCTCCAGGGCACCCGAGAGGTAGTCGTTGTGGACGTGGGTCTCCACGACGTGCGTGATCCGCCAGCCACGTGCGTCGGCGGCGGCCGAGATCCGCCACGCATCGCGCGGTGGGTCGACGGCCACGGCCTCGCCATGCGACGCGAGCAGGTACGCCGCATTTCCGAGCCCCGGCGTGACGATGATCTCGTGATCCATGGCGCTATCCGCCATGGTAGCCCGCCGTCACGGCGCTCCCCGCCCCGTCGCCGCCCGCGCTGAGCGTCGTCGCCAGCACGAATGCGAGGAGCGCGATGAAGATCCACATCGAGGCGCCGAGCACGAACGGTCGCGCCCCGACCCCGAGCATCGCCCGCAGGTCGGTCGACATGCCGACACCGGCCAGGGCAACGAGGATGAGCACCGCGGCCAGTGTCGAGAACAGGTCCGCCAGGGTACCGCCGGTCGGCACGGCCCCATCGAGCAGGCCGACCGAGCGGAGCATGGCGAACACGACGAAGCCGATGACGAACCAGGGAACGGCACGGGCCATGAGCCGGAGCGGGGCGACGGCCGGCGCCGCGGGCACGAAGCCGCCGGCCGTCGCGACCGTCCCCGCCGCCCGTTCGGCCCGGACCGCGAGCCAGGTGGCACCCAGCAGGACCGGCAGGATGGCCAGGTTGCGGGTCAGCTTGACGACCGTGGCGACGTCGCCGGCCGCCGGCGAGAACGCGTAACCCGTCGCCACCACCTGGGCGGTGTCGTTGACCGCGAGCCCGGCCCACGTGCCGAAGGTCGTGTCCGCGAGCCCCAGGCCCGCGCCGAGGATCGGCAGGACCAACACCCCGAACAGACCGAAGATCGTGATCGTCGAGACCGCATAGGCCGTCTCGCGGTGGGGCGCCCGGATGATCGGGGCAAGAGCGAGGATCGCCGAGTTGCCACAGATCGCCATCCCGACCGTGATGAGCGCCGACAGCGGCGGCACGACCCCGTACCGACGGGCGAGCCAGGTGCCCAGCACGAGCGCGGCGCTCACGGTGATCACGATCGCGAGCGCGCTTGCGCCGCCGGTCGCCAGCAGCTGTCCGACCGTCAGCCGCGCCCCGAGAAACGCGATCCCGACGCGCAGCGCGACCCTGGCTGCGAGCGTGGCGCCGGGCAGGAGCCGTTCCCGGATCGCGGCCACGCTCCCGATGGCCAACCCGATGGCCAGCGCCACGGCCGTCTCGAGTCCGAGCTGGAGGGCGGAGCCGACGAACCGAGCGCCCAGCGCGACGAGGATACAGGCGCCCAGACCGAGCAGGACGGGGCCCAGCCCCGTGGGAGCGACGCGGGCGGTCGTCAGAGTCGGACTCGGGGAGGACTGTCGCGGTCGAACATGTGCACGGTGTCGACGAACCGGACCTGCTTGGCCTGGTAGGCCATGACGAGCGAGTGGGTCCGCGCGCCGCCGCCGAAGAAGCGCACGCCCTGGAGCAGGTCGCCGGCGGTCACGCCCGTTGCCGCGAACACGAGGTTGTCACCCGGCGCGAGGTCCTCGGTCGTGTAGACCCGGTCCTCGTCGCCGTGGCCCATCCGCGCCCCGCGTTCGCGCTCTTCGTCGCTGCGATACCGGAAGCGCGCCTGGATCTCGCCGCCGAGGCAGCGCAGGGCGGCTGCCGTGATGACGCCCTCCGGTGCCCCACCGATGCCCATGACGGCGTGGACGCCGGTGCCCGACACCGCGCAGCTGATGGCTGCCGACAGGTCGCCGTCGCCGATGAGCTTGATCCGCGCCCCCGCCGTCCGAACCTCGGCGATGAGGGCATCGTGCCGTGGCCGCTCGAGGATCACGACCGTGATGTCGCCGACCTTGCGGCCCAGCGCCTCCGCGATCCGACGCACGTTCTCCGTCGGGCTGACCCGGATATCGACCTTGCCGGCGGCCGGCGGGCCGACGCACAACTTGTCCAGGTACGTATCCGGCGCGTGGACGAGGCCGCCCTTCTCGGACGCGGCGAGGACCGTGATCGCCCCGGCCTGGCCGTGGGCGACGAGGTTCGTGCCCTCCAGCGGGTCGACCGCGATGTCGATCTCGGGGACATCGGTGCGCTCGGGCCCGGTCTTCCCGACCCGTTCACCGATGTACAGCATCGGTGCCTCGTCGCGCTCTCCCTCACCGATGACGATGCGTCCGGCGAATTCGATCTCGTCCATCGTCGCGCGCATCGCGGTGGTGGCGGCGGCGTCGGCCTCGTCCTTCGCCCCGCGGCCCATGAACCGGGCCGACTCGATCGCGGCGGCCTCCGTGACCCGGACCATCTCCAGGGCGAGCAGTTGTTCCAAGTGGTCCTCCGTCCCGGGTCGATCGGCCGACGGCCTGGACCCCTGGGGCTAGTGGCGGAAGTGGCGGCGACCGGTGAAGACCATCGCGAGGTGGTGGCGGTCCGCCACCTCGATGGCCATCTCGTCGCGGATCGAGCCGCCGGGCTGGATGATCGCCGTCACGCCGGCCGATGCGGCGGCCTGGATCCCGTCCGGGAACGGGAAGTACGCATCCGAGGCCATGACCGCGGTCTTCGCCCGGTCGCCGGCCCGCCGCAGGGCGATCTCGACGGAGACCTGGCGTGACGCCTGGCCGGCGCCGACACCGACCGTCGCGCCGTTGCGCGCGAGGATGATCGCGTTGGACCGGACATGTCGGACAGCGCGCCAGGCGAATAGCAGGTCGGTCAGTTCCTCGAGCGTCGGACGCCGTTTCGTGACGACCTGCAGGTGGCCACGGTCCAGGCCCAGGTCGTCGAGGTCTTCGACGAGCAGGCCGCCGGCGATCCGCTTGAAGTCGAGGTTGGCGATGCCGTAGTCGCGCATCCCGTCGGTCGGATCGGGTGGGACGGCGAGCAGCTCCAGGCCGGCCTTCGCACGCAGGATCCCGATCGCGGCCTGGCTGAAACCGGGCGCGACGACCGCCTCGTACGAGTTCGCGGCGATCTCGCGAGCCGTCGCCCCGTCGAGCTCGCGGTTGACCCCGACGATGCCACCGAACGAGGCGACCGGATCCGTCTCGAGCGCGTGCCGGTAGGCCTCGACCAGCTCGTCGTGCGACGCCAGCCCGACCGGGTCGGTGTGCTTGACGATCGCGACCGTCGGCGCGGTGTAGTCGCGCGCGATGCGATACGCCGCGTCGAGATCGAGCAGGTTGTTGAAGGACGGGCGGCCGCCCTGGAGCTGACCGGCATCGGCCAGCGTGGCGCTCCGGTGGGTGGTCTCGCGGTAGAAGGCCGCGCGCTGGTGCGGGTTCTCGCCGTAGCGCAGCTCGTCCACCTTCTCGAGCACGATCGCCAGCCGGCTCGGGAACACGTTGCCGGCGATCTGGTTGAGATACGCGGCGATCTCGGCGTGGTAGGCCGCGACCGTGCTGAACGCCTCGGCCGCGAGCTTGGCCCGCAGCTCGGGGCTGCACTGGCCGAGGCGGCGGATCTCGTCGACGACCGACGGGTAGTGGGCCGGGTCGGCCACGGCGGCGACTCCGGCGGCATTGCGAGCGGCCGCGCCGAGCAGGGCCGCGCCGCCGACATCGATCATCTCGATCGCTTCGTCGATCCCGACGAGGCGGGCGCCCACCTCCGGCGCGAACGCCTTGACGTTGACGACCACGATATCGATGAGCCCGATCCCGTGCGCCTCGAGCTCGGCCAGCTGCTCCGCCACGTCGCGCCGGGCCAGGATCCCGGCGTAGACGGCCGGATGGAACGTCTTGACCTGCCCGCCGACGAGGGACGGCACCTGGGTCAGGTCCGACACGCTCCCGACCTCGACACCCTCCGAGGCGAGGAACTCACGGGTCCCGTCCGTCGCCACGATCTCCACGTCGAGGCTGCGCAACTCTCGCGCCAGCGTGGCGATGCCTTCCCGGTTCGCGACTGACAGCAGGGCTCGCACCCGGGCCATTCCTCCATCCCGCTCGCCGTCGACGGCGCGTTCTCAAGGGGCGATCTCGGGCCGCGGTGGTACGCGGCGGTGCCGAAGCGCGCCGACCGAGTATAGCGTCCGGCGTGGCATACTCAGGACACCGACGGCGGCCCCGCTCCGACCTCGGTCCACCCTTGAGCCGCGAGGACCCTGCGTGACGTTCCCGCCCTGGGACTACCTGTTCCTGTCGTTCAGCAGCCACAACTTCCCGGACCTGTTCAACCCGATCTGGATCGCGTCGTTGGTCCTGCTCGTCGTGCTGATCGTCCTCTACAACGTCCGCACCCGGGCCCTCCACCGGCACGCTCCGTACGTCGACCTGTGGGAGTGGCTGTGGTGGACGGGGCTGATCACGTTCAGCCTGTTGATGATCGAGGCGCTGTTCATCTTCGACTTCATCCTCGTGCTCGCGACGCTGATCATCGGCCTCGGCGCGCTGGTCTGGATCCGCTTCATCCGGTTCCCACCGATCCTGCGCGCCCATGAGCAGCGTCTCGCGCGACAGCGCTACTACTCAAAGCAGAAGTTCGCCGATCCCGAGGCGACCATCCGCCGCCGCGGTGGCCGGCGATCGACGCGCCGCCGGCGCCGCTGACCGGCGCACCCGCCGCGGACGAGCGTCAGGAACGGTCGAGCGATGCCCATCGAGATCCGCCGCTTCGGTGTCGGTCATCGCCGCCCCGACGGTCCCGCCGGCACGACCGGTGTGACCGGGCAGGTCATCCACTCGGACGGCCGCGGCGTCGTCTCCGAGCTCGCCTTCGCGCGTGGCGCGCGGATCGAGCCCCATGCCAGCCCGAACACGTCGTGGCTCATCGTGATCGAGGGCGGCGGGTGGGTCGGGGTCGGCGACGAGCGGACCCGCATCGCGGCCGGTGAGGCCGTGCTCTGGCCGCCGGACATCCCGCACGCGGCATGGACCGAGCATTCGGAGATGCGCGCGTTCATGGTGGAGTTCGCCGATGCCGACGACACGGCGATCCGCGGGATCCTCGAGGGCACCGCGCGCGAGATCGGCCCGGGCAGCGGAACCCGGCCCGCCGGCACCGCCGACGGCGTTCTCAGTCGTGGGCCGGGCAGCCCGGTCGCATCGGACCCCGAGGCCGGCGAGCCGGCCTGAGCGGGGCACCGCCTCCTCCGCGGCACCCCGCCCGGCCGTGTCGAGGTTCAGCGTTCCATGGCGGCCAGATCGTCGAGCAGGTTCAGGAAGTCGTGGACCTCATCGCTCTCGGGGAGGCCGCGCTCCGCGCGGTCGGCGATGTCCGCGACGCCCCGCAGGTCCAGGCGCTCCGCCCACGGGCTGCCACGGAGGACCTCGGCGGTGGCCGCCACGATCGAGTCGAAGCGGAAGAACGGGTCACTCGCCTCGAAGGAACGGGCCAGGTCGCTGGTCCGGACATCGCGGGTCAGCTCGTCGGTCCGGCCGCTGTCAGGGTCGGTCCAGCGCAGGCTGACGGTCGCCAGCCGGCTCTGCGGGCCCGCATCGCCGCGCAGTCGCAGGGCATACAGGGCGGTCACGGAGTGGCCGGCCCCGATCGCGCCGGCCGCGACCTGGTCATCGGTGAAGTCCCGGTCGTCGACCGTACGGTTCTCGTAGCCGACGAGCCGGTACGCCGCCACGATCTCCGGATCGAACGCCACCTGCGCCTTGGCGTCGAGCGCCACGGTCTGGAGGGTGCCCGTGAGGTCCTCGGTGAACAGGCGCTCGGCTTCGTCGAGGGCATTGACATAGGCATAGAAGCCATCCCCCTGGTCGGCCAGCTGCTCGAGCAGGACGTCGTTGTAGTTGCCCATCCCGACACCGACCGACACGAGCTCGATCCCGGCGGCCGCGTCGTCGCGGATCGTCCCGAGGATGGACTCCGGGTCGGTCAGCCCGACGTTGGCGACACCGTCCGAGGCGAGGATCACGCGATCGATGCCGTTCTCGGTGAGGCTCTCGCGGGCCAGCTCGTACCCAAGCCGCAGGCCCGCTTCGAGGTTCGTCGAGCCGCCCGGCAGGAGCTCGTCGATCGCTCCGAGGATCTCGTGGTCGCGTGACGCCGGCGTCGGTCCGAGCACGACCCGTGCCTCGTCGCCGAACGTGACGATCGAGACGCTGTCGTCGCGGCCGAGCTGGTCGACGAGCACCCGCAGGGCCGCCTTGACGAGCTCGAGCCGGCCTTCGCGCTCCATCGAGCCCGAGGTGTCGATGACGAACGTCAACGCGGCGTCCTCGCGGGCTCGGTCGCGCACGTCGCCTGCCTGCAGCCCGATCCGCAGGAGGATCTCGTCCTCGTCGGTGAACGGCGTCGGGCCGCCGTCGGCGGCGATCGCGAAGGCCTCGTCGTCTGCGGCGCGATAGCCCTGGTCGAAGGCGTTGACCCACTCCTCGACCCGGACGCTGGCCGGGTCCGGCCGATAGCCGTCGTCGACGTAACGCTGGGCGATCGTGTAGCTGGCCGTGTCGACATCGAGGCCGAAGGTCGAGACCTGGTCCTCGTCCGGGTCGACGTACGGATTCACGCCCGGGTCCTGGTAGGTCACCCCGTCGTATGGGGTCGCCGCCGGTTCCGGCCAGGGTTGCGCCGTTTCGCGGTGATGACCCGGATCGGGCGGGGCGTAGCTGGGGCCCGCCGTCGAGGTGCCGCTACAGGCGGCTACCAGGAAGGTGACGATGGCCACGGGCAGGATCGGTATGCGCATGACGCGACCTCCCACCGGGCCCACGGGAGGACCCGGAGCGCTTGGGCGGGAACCAGCGCAGCGGTCCCGCAGGTCCCGGAGCGGTCGCCGCAAGTGCGCCGTCGGGCCGCCGCCTCGACGCCGAGGCCGGGGCGGCGGTTCCCAGCGACGTTCCGGCTAGGGCGCGAGCGAGCGCCCGTCTCGTGCCGGCGGGGGTGGTGGGCCGGCGACGATGGCCCCGAGCTGGCTCAGGACGCGGGCGGTGGCGCCCCACACCGACAGGCCATCCACCTCGTAGTGGCCGTACCGGAGCGGCCAGCCGCCGATCGTCCGCTCGACGGTCGCGATCGGCGCATCGGGCAGGAACCGGCCGAGCGCCGGCTCGATGATCCGTGCCACTTCCGCCGGTGCCGCGATCAGGCGCGGGCGGTGCTCGGCGAGGGCGACCACCGGGGTCACCTCGAAGTCGCTGACCGGGATCCAGAAGCGTTCCAGCCAACCCGTGATCCGCACGCCGGCCGCGACCGGGTCGAGCCCGACCTCCTCGGTCGCCTCGCGCAGGGCGGTCGCCGTGAGGTCGGCATCCTCGGGCTCGGCCTTGCCGCCCGGAAAGCTCACCTCGCCCGAGTGGTGGTGACCGTCAGCGCTCGCGCGCTCGATGAGGACGATCCGCGCGTCACCGGCGTCGTCCGGATAGAGCAGCACCAGCACCGCGGCGGCCCGCGCCGGTCGCCCCGAGGGTGGGAACGGTCGGGTGCGACGCTCCACCCCACCGATCACCGTCGGCAGCAGGGCGTCGAGTGCCGCCGGCAGGGGATCGGGCAGGGCGTCCAGGCGCGCGGCGGCGGCGTCGAAGCGCACGCGGTGCGGTCCCTTGCCCGCCCAGCGGGCGGCTAGTTGACGAGCTCGCCGTCGTCGCGCTTGCGGCGCGTCGGCGGGAGATCGAGCGGAGAGTTGGAGCGGCCCGTCCGGCTGCCCGCGCCGACCGCGTCCGGTTCGTCGACCGTGGACCGGGCGTCCCGCCGGCCGCTGTCGGCCACCACGGTCGCGCCCTCGCTCGAGAAGACGAGCGTCCCGGACACCAGATCGGCATCGCCGGTCACCCGGTCGCCCGGGCGGAACTCCCCCGCGACGAGGGCACGGGCCAGCGGGTTCTCGACGAGCCGCTGGATGGTCCGCTTGAGCGGCCGCGCGCCGTACGCTGGATCGGTGCCTTCGCGCACGATCAGCGCCTTGGCCGCCGGCGTGAGCTCGAGCACGATGTCCTGCTGCACGAGCCGCCGGCCGAGGTCGGCGACCAGGAGATCGACGATGGCGCCGAGGTCCTGCTCGGTCAGGGCGTGGAACACGATGACCTCGTCGACGCGGTTGAGGAACTCGGGCCGGAACTGCTGGCGGAGTGCCTCGGTGACTTCGCGCTTCATCTCGTCGTAGGCGGCGTCGCCGCTGCGCGCCCCGGTCGCCGCGATGGCCGACGAGCCGATATTGCTGGTCATGATCACGACGGTGTTCTTGAAGTCGACCGTCCGGCCCTGACCATCGGTCAGCCGCCCGTCGTCGAGCACCTGGAGCAGGACGTTGAAGACGTCCGGATGGGCCTTCTCGATCTCGTCGAACAGGATCACCTGGTACGGCCGGCGGCGGACGGCCTCGGTCAGCTGACCACCCTCCTCGAAGCCGACATAGCCCGGAGGCGCACCGACGAGCCGTGACACGGCGAACTTCTCCATGTACTCGCTCATATCGATGCGGACCATCGCGTTCTCGTCGTCGAACAGGAACTCGGCGAGGGCGCGGGCGAGCTCCGTCTTGCCGACACCGGTCGGGCCGAGGAACAGGAACGAGCCGATGGGACGGCGCGGGTCCTTGAGCCCGGCGCGGGCGCGGCGGACCGCGTCGGAGACGGCCACGATCGCCTCGTCCTGGCCGATGACCCGGGCGTGCAGGCGGTCCTCCATCTGGATGAGCTTGGCCGTCTCACCCTCCAGCAGCCGGTTGACCGGGATGCCGGTCCAGGCACCGACGATCGCGGCGATGTCGTCCGCGCCGACCTCCTCCTTGAGCAGCGTGCCCGGACCCTGCAGGGCGGCCAGCGCGGCCTCCTGCTCGGCGAGCTGGTCGTTGAGCTGCTTCTGGGTGCCGTACTTGAGCTCGGCGGCGGTCGCGAAGTCGGTCTCGCGCTCGGCCTGCTCGATGCGGACCTGGAGCTGTTCGAGCTCCGACTTGGTGGCACGGATCGCGGCGATCGCGGACTTCTCCGCCTCCCAACGCTGCTTCATGCCGCCGGCCTGCTCTTCGAGGTCCGCCAGTTCCCGTTCGAGTGTCTCGAGGCGCGCCTTCGACGCGTCATCGGTCTCCTTGCGCAGCGCCTCGCGCTCGATCTCGAGCTGGATCCGCCGGCGCTCGAGCTCATCGAGCTCGATGGGCATCGAATCGATCTCCATGCGCAGCCGAGAGGCGGCCTCGTCGACGAGGTCGATCGCCTTGTCGGGCAGGAACCGGTCGGTGATGTAGCGGTCCGACAGGGTGGCGGCCGCGACGAGCGCCGAATCGGTGATGCGCACGCCGTGGTGGACCTCGTACCGCTCGCGCAGGCCGCGCAGGATCGAGATCGTCTCCTCCACCGTCGGCTGGTCCACGAGGATCGGCTGGAAGCGCCGCTCGAGCGCGGCGTCCTTCTCGATGTACTTGCGGTACTCGTCCAGGGTCGTCGCACCGATCGTGTGCAACTCGCCGCGTGCCAGCATCGGCTTGAGCAGGTTGGAGGCATCCATCGCGCCCTCGGCGGCCCCGGCGCCGACGACGGTATGCAGCTCGTCGATGAACAGCACGACCTGGCCGTCGCTGTCCTTGATCTCCTTGAGCACGGCCTTGAGCCGTTCCTCGAACTCGCCACGGAACTTGGCCCCGGCGATGAGCGCGCCGAGGTCGAGCCCGACGACCCGCTTGTCCTTGAGGCCCTCGGGCACGTCGCCGCGGATGATGCGCTGGGCGAGGCCTTCCGCGATCGCGGTCTTGCCGACACCCGGCTCCCCGATCAGCACCGGGTTGTTCTTGGTTCGGCGGCTGAGGACCTGGATGACGCGCCGGATCTCGTCGTCCCGGCCGATGACCGGATCGAGCTTGCCGGCGCGCGCCTCGGATGTCAGGTCGCGGCCGTACTTCTCGAGCGCGGCGTACGTGCTCTCCGGATTCTGGGAGGTCACGCGTTGGCCGCCACGGACGCTCTGGAGCGCCTGGAGGATGGCCTCCTTGCCGGCCGCATGGCGCTCGAGGATGGCCTGCGCGTCACCGCCGGCCTCGGCCACGCCGAGGAGCAGGTGCTCGGTCGAGACGTAGTCGTCACCGAGGCGCCGGGCCTCGGCCTCCGCTCGCTCGACGACCGCCTTCGCACGTGGGTCGAGGCTGAGCGAGCCGCCCTGGATGCGGGCCCGCTTGGCGAGCGCCGCGGCGACCTCGCCGCGGAAGGCCGGAAGATCGACGCCGAGCCGGCGGAGGGTCTCCGCGGGGATGCCGTCGTCGGGCTCGACCAATGCGCTGAGCAAGTGCTCGGCATCGAGGATCGGGCTGTCGAGCCGCTGCGCGGTGGTCTGGGCGGCCAGGATCGCCTCCTGGGCCTTCTGGGTGAATCGATCGAGCTGCATGTCAGGACTCTCGTGTGCGTGGGTCGGGTTGGTTCACATGGTCGAAGAAGGTGCGGGCCGCTTCGCGGGCCTCATCGGAGAGATCGGTCGGGACCACGACCTTCGCCCTCGCGAGGAGGTCGCCGTGGCCGTCCGCACGGAAGCGGGGCATGCCCCGGCCGGTGAGCCGGAACGTGCGGCCCGTCTGCGTGCCGGCCGGGATCTTGAGCAGGACGCGGCCCTTCGGCGTGCCGACCGTGACGTCCGCACCGAGGACGGCCTCCTCGAGCCGGAGGGGCAGGTCCCGCTCGAGGTTCGCGCCGCGGCGGGTGAAGACCGGGTCCGGTGTCTGCCGCACGACGACGTACAGGTCACCACCGCCTGGCGCCTTGCCGGTCAGCCGGATGCGCGTGCCCGTGTCGGCCCCCGGTGGGATGCTGACCTCGAGCCGCTTGCCGTCGACGTCGACCAGGCGGGTCGTGCCGTGATAGGCCTCGTCGAGCGTGATCTCGGCGACGGCCTCCGCCGCGGCCGGGCGGGATGGCGGAGCGGTCGATCCGGCGGCGCCTTTGCGGCGCGGGCTGGCTGGACCGTTGCCGGTCTGATCCGAGGCCCATGCCCGCGAGGATGTCCTCGAACGTGGCGCCACCCGTGGGGCGACGACCCCGGCCGGGCCCGTTCAACGGCTCGGACGCACCGGCGAAGTAGGCGTTGAAGAAGTCGCTGAACTCCCCGGGGTCGCCGCTGGTTCGGAACTCGTACCGGACGTTGCCGCCGGGCGAACCGGCCGACCCGCCGAAGCCGCCGAACGGGCCTGCCCCGCCCGGTCCGGGCGCACCACCGCGCGCACCCGCAGCGGTCGCGGCACCGGCCCGAGCGTAGGCCTCCCAGTCCGAGCCGAGGCGGTCGTACAGGGAACGCTTGTCGGGATCGGACAGGACGGCGTTGGCCTCGTTGACCTCCTTGAATCGCCGCTCAGCCGCGACATCACCCGGCTTGGTATCCGGGTGATGTTGGCGGGCCAGCTTGCGGAAGGCCTTCTTGATCTCGTTCTGTGACGCGGTCCTCGGCACGCCGAGGACCGCGTAGTAGTCCTTGTAGTCCATGACGTCAGTCCATGAACAGGCACCCGCCGAGGGGTACGACTAGTCGACCACCGTGGTGCCGAGGCTTGGCTCGTTCTTCCGGTCGCGCGGTGTCGAGCGACGCTCGCGCGAGCCCTCTTCCCGGACGGCCACCGGCGGATGGTCGGTCGGCGGGAAGTCGCTCCGGCGCACGCGCGATGCGGGCGTCGGGTCGATCTCATCGTCGCTCTTGACGACCTTCGGGGGCTCGGTGACGAGGGGCTTCGGCTTGCGCCGGAGAGCCGCCTCGATCACCTGCTCCATCGAGTCGACGAGGACGAGCTTGATGGACTTGCGGATCTCCTCGGGGATATCACGCAGATCCTTCTCGTTCTTCCGCGGCAGGATGACCATCTTCGCCCCCGACAGGTGGGCGGCGAGGATCTTGCTCTTCAGCCCGCCGATCGGGAGGACCCGACCGCGCAGGGTGATCTCGCCGGTCATCGCCACGTCCTTGCGAACCGGGATGCCGGTGAGGGCACTCACGATCGCGAGGGCCATCGTGATCCCGGCGGACGGACCGTCCTTGGGGATGGCCCCGGCCGGGACGTGGATGTGCAGCGTGTTGTGCTCGAACACCTCGCGCGGGATGCCCAGCTCACGAGCGTGGGCTCGCGTCCAGGACAGGCCGGCCCGAGCGCTCTCGCGCATGACCTCGCCCAGCTGGCCGGTGAGGATGAAGTCCTCGCGGCCCTCCATGCGGGTCACCTCGATGGCGACGACATCGCCACCGACCTCGGTCACGACCAGGCCCGTCGCCGAGCCGATCTGGTCCTCGGGCTCCAGCTCGCCGTACTCGTAGCGCTGCGGGCCAAGCAGGTCGGCCAGCTTCTTCGGATCGATGACGGTCTTGCGCGTGCGGCCCTCGGCGACCTGCCGGGCGACCTTGCGCATGACGTTGGCGATCTCGCGCTCGAGGTTCCGGACGCCCGCCTCGTGGGTGTACGAGCGGACGAGCTCCGTCATCGCCTCGTCGGTGATCTGGATGTTCTTGTCCTTGAGGCCGTGGTTCTTCAGCTGCTTGGGGATGAGGAACCGCTTGCCGATCTCGATCTTCTCCTGCTCGGTGTAGCCGGGCAGCTGGACGATCTCCATCCGGTCGCGGAGGGCGGCCGGGATCGGGTCGAGCAGGTTCGCCGTGGCGACGAACAGCACCTTGCTCAGGTCGAACGGCACCTCCAGGTAGTTGTCCTGGAAGGTGTTGTTCTGCTCCGGGTCGAGGACCTCGAGCAGCGCGGACGACGGGTCGCCCCGGAAGTCCATGCCGATCTTGTCGACCTCGTCGAGCATGAAGACCGGGTTGTTCGAACCGGCCGTCTTGATGCTCTGGATGATCCGGCCGGGCAGCGCGCCGATGTACGTGCGCCGATGGCCGCGGATCTCCGCCTCGTCGTGGATGCCGCCGAGGCTCATCCGGACGAACTTGCGGCCCATCGCACGGGCGATGGACTTGCCCAGGCTCGTCTTGCCCACGCCGGGCGGGCCGACGAAGGCGAGGATCGGGCTGCGGATCTCGTCCGCGAGCGTGCGCACCGCGAGGTACTCGAGGATGCGCTCCTTGATCTTCTCGAGGCCGTAATGGTCCTCATCGAGGATGCGCGCGGCTTCCTTGATATCGAGCTGATCGTCCGTGGACGTGTTCCACGGCAACCCGACGAGCCAGTCGACGTAGGTCCGGATGACCCCGACCTCGGGCGACGCCGACGGGATGCGGCTCATCCGGTCGATCTCCTTGATCGCCCGGGCCTTGATCTCGTCCGGCATGCCGGCCGACTCGACCTTGTCGCGCAGCTCGTTGATCTCGGCCTGCTGCGGGTCGTCCTCGCCCAGCTCGCGCTGGATGGCCTTGAGCTGCTCACGAAGGATGTACTCGCGCTGGGTCTTGTCCATCTCGGACTTGACCTCGGACTGGATGCGGCCCTTCAGCTCGAGGATCTCGACCTGGTGCGCGAGGAAGTTGGACACGAGCTTGAGGCGCTCGACCACGTCGATCGTCTCGAGCAGCTCCTGGCGCTGCTCGGTGGTCATGTCCGGGCTGTAGGCGACCATGTCGGCCAGCAGGCCCGGCTCCGTGATGTTGCGCGCCGCGACGGCGGCTTCCGGTGGGACCGGGGCGCCGTTGGCGACGTACTGCTCGATCTGCGCCTGGACCGTGCGCATGAGCGCCTGGACCTCCAGGCCGTCGGGCACGGCGTCGGGCAGCTCCTCGATGGTCGCGCGGAGGTACGGGCTCGACTGGCTGAAGCCGACGAGGCGCAGGCGCGACTGGCCCTGGACGATCGCCCGGACGGTGCCGTCCTGGAGCTGCACGACCTGGGCGATCTTGGCGAGGGTGCCGACGGTGTAGAGCTCGGAGGGATCGTCGATGTCCTCCTGCTCGGCCTGACGCTGGGTGATGAGTGCGATGGGTCCGCCCTCGGCGACCGCGGCGTTGAGCGCGTTGACGCTCTTCTCGCGGCCCACCTGGAGCGGGACGATCATCTCCGGGAAGATGACCGTCTCCCGGAGTGCGACGAGGGGCAGCTCGCGGGCGCCGGACGGGGTCGTCGGCTCCTGTGCGTGCTCCTCGACCGGGTCGGACGGTCGCTTGGCCATCTGGATCAAATCTCCTGCTGTGCGGTTGCGGTGTCGGCGGGGCGGCGCCCCGGCGACGGGTGGATCGACGGTCGGTCGGTCAACGGTCGGCCGTCGATCGATCGAGGGTGGTTGGTTCGGGTTTCGCGGCCGGGTCGGGCTGGATGGGACGGATACTCTCGGCGTCCCCGGTCCCCTCGGCGTAGAGCGCCTCGAGGATGCGGGCGCCGAGGCGCTCCTCCAACTCGAACAGGATGCGGATCCCGGCGAGGTTCACGCCTCGCTCGCGAGTCAGGTGCCGGATCCACAGGATCCGGCGGATGTCGTTCTCGGAATAGAGCCGGATGTTCGACGGCGTACGCGCAGGACAGAGCAGGCCCTCTTCCTCGTAGATGCGCAGCGTTCGCGGATGCGCACTCACGAGCGTGGCGGCCACGCTGATGACGTAGACGGGCCGAGTCGGGTCGCGATCCGGCCGGGGCGATGCCATGAGCGTCAGGCGCCCGCCAGGGGCGAGGAACAACGGACAACGGTCATGTCATGCACCTCCAGATTCGTGGGTCGGAAACGGTTGGCGACGGGTCGCCGGATATCCACGAATGCTAGAACGTTGACAATGGCGTTGTCAAGAGTGTTACGCGATTGAGGATTCGAAACCTGAGTTCGGCCGGCCGCGTCGGGGCCGTTCCGCCGGTCCCGTCGGTCCGCAGCCGCTCCTGGGTCAGCCGGCCGCGGCCGCCTCCGGGTCCCCGATCAGCTGGCCGTGCAACAACGCCGAGCACTCCTGCTTGCCGATGGCGATGACCTTGTCGCCTTCGCGCATCACGGTGTCCGGGCGCAGGGGCGTGGCCACGCCATCGCGCACCACGGCGAACAGCGAACAGCCCTCGGGCATGTCCAGCTGATTCGGCGTCCGGCCGATCGCCGGCGAGCCGGCCTGGAGGTGCGCCTCGATGATCTCCAGCTCACCCTCACCCAGCGCGGCGAGGTGGAGCAGCTCGTGGACCGGGATGTCCTGCTCGATGGAGCCGAGGATCATCCGTGTCGGACTGACCAGCTCGTCCACGCCGAGGTGCCGGAAGAGGACCTCGTTCTTCGGGTTGTTGACCCGCGCGATCGTGCGCGGCACATCGAAATGATGCTTGGCCATCTGGCAGATGACGAGGTTGTCCTCGTCGTCGCCGGTCACCGCTGCCACGACGTCGGCGCGGTTGCAGCCGGCCTCGGCGAGGTACTTGCCCTCGCAGCCGTCGTGCCCGATGACGATCGACCCGATCTCGTCCGCGATCTGGCGGGCGCGCGTCGGGTCCTTCTCCATGAGGGCCACCTCGTGACCCGAATCGACGAGTTCCTTGGCCAGGTAATACCCGACCTTGCCGCCACCGACGACGAGTACGAACACGGTCAGGCCTCCATGGTCGCGCCGGGCGCGGCCGTCACTTCGGTCGGGGGTCCCTGGGGATGGTCGTCACGTTCGTGATGGCCGCCCGGGTGCGTCCCGATCGGAGCAAGCATCCCGGGCAGCCCGGACGGGGGCACCCCGAGATAGGTATTGAGGGCATCCACGATCAGCCCCGTCCGGCAGACCGTCGCGATCCCCAGTTCCGCATAGGCCGAGGCCCGCAGCGGGTCGTTGATCTTGGCCACGACCCGCGGGATCTCGAGCGCCTCGACCGCAAGCTGGGCCGACATGACGTTGCGGTTGTCGCCCTCGGTGAGGGCGAGCAGGACGTCGGCCCCCTCGGCGCCGGCGCGGCGCAGGACGTCCTCGTCCGTTCCGTCGCCCCGGATGGCCGCGCCCTTGAAGGTCGACGGCAAGCGCTCGAACGCCCGGGTCGAGACATCGATCACGATCACCTCGTGCCCCGCCGCGTCCCACAGTTCAGCCGTGGATGCGCCGACGCGGCCGCACCCCACGATGACGATCTTCACGATGCTTCCTCGCTCATGGGCTCGCGCACCACCCAGACGGAGCACGGCGCGTTCTGCAGGATGTAGGGGATGGTCCGCCCGATGGCGAACTCACCACCGAACCGTTTTCGATATGGCAACCCGACCACCAACAGGTCGGCCCCGCGCTCGGTCGCTTCGTCGACGATCGCGGCGCCGACGTCGCGAGCCTGGAGCAGCACGGGCTCCATCGTGAGCTTGTGGCTCTCGGCGATGGCCTCGGCCGTGTCGAGGACCTGCTGGACCTCCTCGGACCGGCCGGCGATGTCAGCGTCGAGCGGGAGGGTCCAGTCGATCTCGACGACGTGGACCGCGATGAGTTCTGGCTTCACCTTGGCCGCCCCGGCAGCGAGGGCCGCCACAAGGCGCACGATCCGGGCATCGCTCGGGCCGCCGTTCAGGGCGACGACGGCCCGCTGGAAGACCGGTGGTTCGGTGTCGGACATGCGCCATCACGATACCACCGCCAAGCGTGGCAGTCGCCAGCGGGCAAGCGTGCCATGGACCGCTGTCGCCAGGCGTCAGGCCGGTGTCAGTGCTCGCGTCGGAACGGGACATCGGCGATGACGGTGTGCTCGCGGCCCAGGATCGCCGCCTTCAGCCGCTTTGCCGTCTGGTTGTAGAGCAGCCGGTCCCACCAATGGCGGGCCACGTATTCGGGCAGGACCACGATGGTGATCGGATCCTCCTTATCCGGCGGCCACGCCTGGTCGAGCACGTCGAGGTAGGCCAGGATCGGCTGGATCACGGCACGGTACGGGGACTCGACGATGACCAGGGGCACGCCCGGCACCTGGCGCTCCCAGCGCACGCGCAGCGCCTCACCTTCATCCGGGTCCTCGGTCACGAATACGGCCCGGATGTCGCGACTCAATGTCCGTCCGAAGTTCACGGCCTGGATGACCGCTCGATTGATGCCATTGACCGGGATGACGACCCGTTGCTCGCGGTGCGGCCCCTCGACGATGAAGTCGTCGCGGACATGGAGCTCCTTGGCCTGCGCGTCGTACTCGCGGCGGATGAACAGCATGCCGGCGACCAGGATCGGGATGAGCACGATGACGAACCAAGCGCCATCGAGGAACTTCACGCTGGTGACGACCACCGCCACGACGGCCGTGGCGACGCAACCCACGGCGTTGATGGCCAACCGTTGCCGCCAGCCCCGATCGCGTGTCCGGAGCCAGTGCCGGATCATGCCGGCCTGGCTGATGGTGAAGTCGATGAACACGCCGACGGCGTACAGGGGGATCAGCGCGTGGGTGCTGCCACCGGCCGCGACCACCAGCGACGCCGAGATGAGGCCGAGCAGGATGATTCCCGTCGAGAACGCCAGGCGATCGCCCCGCATGCTGAACTGACGCGGAAAGAAGCCGTCCTCTGCCAGCACGGCGGCCAGTCGCGGGAAGGCCGCGAACGAGGTGTTGGCCGCCAGGAACAGCAACAGGGCGGTGAACGCCTGGAACGCGAAGAAGGCGACGGAGTCCCCGTAGATGATCCTGGCCACCTGCGCGATGACGGTCTGCTTCGGGGCTTCGACGGGGTAGACCGCGAAGTTCGTCGCCAGGAACGTGATGCCGATGAACAGCGTCGCGAGGATCGCGGCCATGACCATCAGGGTCGCCGCCGCGTTCTTCGCCTCCGGCGGCTTGAAGGCCGGCACGCCGGTCGCGATGGCCTCGGTCCCGGTGAGGGCGACGGCCCCCGATGCGAACGCCCGCAGGAGCAGCACGACGGTCACGGCCTGGGCGGTCACGGTGGTGGACTCGACGATCTCGGGCGGTGGCGGCTGACCGCCCTCGCCCAGCACGACGATGCGATACGCCCCGAGGGCGATCATCGCGAGGGCACTGAAGAGGAACAGGTAGGTCGGGACCGCGAAGATGTTGCCGGCTTCGCGGACCCCGCGAAGGTTGGCGATGGTGATCAGCCCGATCCCGAGGACCCCGATCTGGACGCGCACGTCATCCAGGCCTGGGATGGCGGAGACGATCTGCTCCACCGCCGATGAGGTCGAGACCGCGGCCGTGAGGTTGTAGTCGATCAGCAGGGCAGACGCTGCCACCAGCGACGCCAGCTTGCCGAAGTTGGCCTTCGACACCGAGTACGACCCGCCGCCGGTCGGATAGGCGATGCAGACCTGCCGATAGCTGAAGGCCACGACGGCCAGCAGGATGGCGATCGCGATGGCGACCGGGAGGGCGAGGCCGACCGCGAGCGCGCCGGCGCCCGCGAGGGTGAACGCGAGGATGATCTCTTCGGTCGCGTACGCCGACGAGCTGATGGCATCGGAGCTGAAGATCGCGAGGGCCTTGCGCTTCGACAGGCGCTCCCCGAGCTCCTCGTCCTGGTGCAGCGCCCGCCCCAGCACGATGCTCCGGACCTTGTGGATCATCCGCGCGCCGGGGGTCGTCGGGATGCTGGCGGCTTCCTTGGCGGTGAGCTGGCCCTTGCCCGTGTAGCGGAAGTACGGGGCGTGCGGCCGCTCCACGCGGAGGCGCTTGTCGCCGGGTTTGCGTCCCTGGAGGGGTCGGCGGCCACCGATCATCGGGTGGTCCCCTCAGATCCCATGGGCCAGCCGATCGGCCAGGCGCCCGGGGAGTCGGGCGGCGCGGATCGCGGCCTGCACGGTCCCGATGTCGTACGGGACGCGATGCCATGTCACGGTCGCGGCGTCGGGGTCCAGGATCAGGTACGAGGACCGCGGGTCGCCGTCGCGCGGCTGACCGACGCTGCCGGGATTGATGAGGGACGGCCGTCCGTCGCCGCTGTAGGTCTGTCCATCGCCGGCCGGGTCGATGAGCATCCGATCGCCCTCGAGGGCGAACGCCACCGGGACATGGGTATGGCCGTGAAGGCCGAGGGTGGTGTCCAGCACGGCCAGGTTCGCCGCGGCCACCTCGACCGACGAGACGTACTCCCGGAGGGGGTCGCGTGGGCTGCCATGGACGAGCGTGATGTCACCGATCACCTGGCGTTCCGGAAGGGCCGTCAGCCAGGCACGGGTGGCCGAGGAGATCGCCCGGCCGGTCCATTCGACCGCCTCGCGAGCCTCCGGGTTGAACCACTCGATCTCGGGGCCACCGAGCGCCGCGGCATCGTGGTTGCCACGGACGCCGACCGCACCGACGCTCGCCAGGCGGGCGACGACCGCATCCGGCTCCGGGCCGTACCCGACGACGTCCCCGAGGTGCCACACGCCGTCGAGCGTGCCGGCGTGGGTCAGGACCGCATCGAGGGCGACAAGGTTGCTATGGATGTCCGACAGGACCGCGATGCGCATCGGCGCAGAGCCTAGCAGCGTCCGACCCTGCCGAAGGGTCCGACCATGCGGACCGGCACCGACTCACCACGGGCTCCGTTTCCTGACGGCAGGGTCGCGCGGGAAGGCGTGCGGGACGGCCCCGGTACGCTCCGCGAAGACCAATCGATGCCCGGCGAGCCCCGCGACCTCGACATCGAGGACCTCCAGGTTGCCGCCGCCGAGCGCCGCGATCGCCCGCCGCGCCGCGTCAAGCTCCACGTCGAGGTTGCCGCGCTTCCAGGCGATGAGCGCCCCGCCCGGGGCGAGGAGCGGGAAGGCGAGCTCGACGAGCTCCGCGGTCGAGGCCACGGCTCGCGCCGTCACGACCGGCCAGCTGTCGCGCGACCCACGGTCCGCGGCCAGGCCCTCGGCACGGGCGGTCGCCACGGTCACGCGATCGTCGAGGCCCGTCGCACGGATCGCCGTCATGAGGAAGGTCGCCTTCTTGCCGATCGGCTCGGCCAGCGTGACGGTCATCCCCGGCAGCGCAGCGGCCAGCACCAGCCCGGGAAAGCCACCGCCGGAGCCGAGGTCCAGCAGCCGAACGGCGGGACGCTGGCGCAGCCACGGCACGGCGGTCAGGCTATCGATGACGTGCGCCGTCGCCACGGCGACGGGCTCGCGGATGGCGGTCAGGTTGATCGCCGTCGTCCACGCGAGGAGCAGGCGGACATGGCCGTCGATCGCCGCCCGGGCGCCGGCGGACAGGTCCAGGCCGAGCTCCGAGAGGCCGCGCGCAAGCGCGTCGTCATACGCGGCGGGGAGGTCCGGGGTGTCCTGGACACGCAACGGGAGCGGCTCGCGCTTGCGATCCACGGCACGCCTCCTCTGGCTCGCGTGCCCACCGCGGCGCGGCGCCGCTCCCGGCGTCGACTCGTTTCGCACCACGGGCGTTGGTTCGGTCTTCCGCGATCCATCCGGTTCTCGGCCGGGTCTCCCCGGGCCCCTCGTGGACCTCGTTACCCTCGCCCTGCCCCAGTGCGGAATGCGGACGGTAGGCCAGCGTCGGGTGGACCGTCAACCGGGTTTTCCACGAACTCCCGTCCCCTGTCCGGATTTCGTGGATAACTGCGCCGTTCGGGTCGGGTCAGGGCACGCCGCCGGCGGTCAGCGAGGACGACCGCGGGCGCTGGCCGTCGTCGTTCCGTCGGTCGGTCCGACCATCGGGGCCCGCATACGGCCCCTTGGCGCCGGCCCGGGTGAGTGCGGATCCGACGCGCAGCGCGGCGAGATCGTGGAGGCGGTCGGTCTCGGCGGCCAGCGCATCCTCGACCGCGTCGGCAAGGACCCTCGGTCCGAGGGCGCCAGCTGGACCGGGCAGCACGAGCACGAAGCTCGACCCCGTGCCCGGCAGGCTCGCGACCTCGAGCTCGCCACCCATCGCCCGGGCCAGGTCGCGCGCGATCGGCAGGCCGAGACCCGTCCCCGTAACGGGCGCGTGATCGGCCATCCGGTAGAACCGCTCGAAGATCCGGTCGCGATCCTCCGGCTCGATCCCACGCCCCTGGTCGCGGATCGCGATGATCGCCACCGGGCCGGCGAATCGGCCGGCCAGCTCGATCGAACGTCCGTCCCCGCCGAACTTGAGGGCATTCGCCGCGAGGTTGGTGAGGATCTGTTCCACGCGCCGCCGGTCCCCGGTCGCGGTCCGGAGGCGGGGCGGGGCGTCCGTCTGGAGGTGGACGCCACGCGACAGCGCGATCGGGTGCAGGCTCGTGGCCACCCCGCCGAGCGCGTCGGCCACGGAGAACGGACCGAGCTCCAGGCTCAAGGTGCCGGACTCGAGTTTCGAGAGTTCGAGCAGATCGCCGACCAGCGCGTCCATCGAGGCGACGATGGTTCGTCCGCGCTCCAGGAACTCGCGCTCGACCTCGGCGTCCCCGACCCGGCCGTCGAGGATCAGGTCCAGGTAGCCGGACAGGCCGGTCAGCGGGGTCCGCAGCTCGTGCACCACCGTCGAGACGAAGCGGGCCCGTTCGACCTCGTTGGCGCGCAGCCCGTGGAGCTCGCGCTCCGTGGCCAGGGCCTCCGTGACCAGCGTCAGGGCCACGGCCGCGTGGCGGGCGAGGGCGGGTGGCAGGCGGTCGGCGATGGCGTCGCGGGCAACAGGCTCCGTGAACGCGAACCCGAGGGTCACGTCGCCCGCAGACGGGATCGCGAGATAGGCGTAGTGGGTGGCCGCCAGTGCGGTCCGATCGCCCCCTCCGGCCCGCAGCGCGACGGAGATCGGGGCCGGTCCCGCCGCCGCGCGCCGCGCGCGACTCCGGGGAGCGGTGGCATCGAGCCACGTCGCGAGGGCGACGGCATCGGGGTGGTCGGTCGCATCAGTGGCGGCCACGGCGACGAGCCGGGCGGGACCGTCGGCCACGACCGCGGCCCGGGTTGCGCCGACCGTGTCGGCCAGCAGGTCCAGGAGGCCGGCCAGGCGCGCCTCCGGTCCACCGGCCGCCGCCAGCACATCGAGCGCGCGCGCCAACAGCCGCGTCTCCTCGTGGGCGATCCGATCGGCCTCCCGGCGGAACCGCACGCGGCGTTCGGTGAACGGCGCTGGAGGCGGCACGGCGGGCGCGACGACCGGGGGCCGCGGCTGGTGCGGTGCGGACATGTCTGCCATGGTCGCGTCCTCCTGCGTGCTCCGCCCATCCCCCGACGGGGCGAACGATGCCGCCGAAGGTACCGGGCGGCCGTCAGGCGGAGCGGGATCCACTGCGTACCGGTCGGCCGAGGGTCCGCCGGACGACATCGATGACCTCGTCGACATATTCATCGGCCTCGCCGCGCTCGGCGGCGGTCCGGACGCAGCCGCCGACATGGTCCTCGAGCACGAGGATCGACAGGGCGTCGACAGCGGCGCGCAGGGCGGCCGTCTGCTGGAGGATGTCGACGCAGTATTCCTCGCGCTCGATCATCCGGGCGATGCCTCGGACCTGCCCCTCCATGCGCGACAAACGGCGCATGAGCTGGGCGGTGTCCTTGGAGTAGGCGTGACGGAAGTGGCTCGGATCGGGCGGCGCCGCCGGAGTGCGCCGGGTCGTGCTGGTGGCCATGTCGGCATGATACCCCCCGGGGGTATGAGTCGGCAATCTCCGGGCCGCTGCCGTGGAGCCGGCCGGGCGGCGCTCGGGTAGACTGGCAGCCGATGGACCCCAGCACGCCGTTCGCGCACGCCAGCGAGGCGGAGATGGCCCGCATCCTCGATTTCTATGCGGTTCGCTGGGAATACGAGCCCGAGACGTTCCCGATCCTGTGGAACCTCGACGGCGACGTCGTCGAGAGCTTCTCGCCGGACTTCTACCTGCCCGAACTCGACCTCTATCTCGAGATGACGACCCTCCGGCAGCGGCTCGTCCGCAAGAAGAATCGCAAGCTCCGTCGCCTGCGCGAGCTGTACCCGGGGATCAACATCAAGCTGTTCTACGCGCGGGACTTCCGGGCTCTTATGCTGAAGTACGGCAAGGTGGCGCTCGTCGATGGCCTGTCCGGTTCGCTCGGCCAGGTCAAAGCGCCGCACGGCGAGACGGTCCGGGTCTCGCCCGATGACGCGGATCCGCTGCCGGCGGTGGTCGTGGCCGTGGCCGAACCTGTTCCCACCGCGCCGCCCGTCCCGCCCGTCGCGTCGCGTCGTCAGCGCCGCCGCCGCCGGTCGCGAGCTACCGCGGTCCTCCGCACGGCGACCGATGACGGACCGGTCGTCGGGGCATGAGTACGCGGGTCGTCGATCTCCACGCCGATGTCGGCGAGATCCTCCTGACCGAGGAGCAGATCTCGGCCAAGGTGGCCGAACTGGGTGCCCGGATCGGCGCCGACTATGCCGGGCGACCGGTGACGCTCGTGTCCGTCCTCAAGGGGTCGCTTCCGTTCATGGCCGACCTCATGCGGGCCATCGACCTGCCCCTTCGGATCGACCTCATGGAGGTGAGCTCGTACGGCGGTAGCGCGACCGAGTCGTCGGGTCTCGTGCGGATCCTCAAGGACTTGTCCGCCAGCATCGAGGGCGAGGATGTCCTCATCGTCGAGGACATCATCGACACCGGGCTCACGCTCAACTACCTGATCCGCTATCTGCGGGGCAAGAACCCCCGGTCCCTGCGCATCTGCACCCTGCTCGACAAGCCGGCGCGCCGACTCGTCGAGATCCCAGTCGACTACATCGGGTTCGAGATCCCCGATCAGTTCGTCGTCGGGTACGGGCTCGATTACGGGGAGGTCTACCGCAATCTGCGCTTCGTCGGCGTGCTCAAGCCGGAGGTCTACGGCGCGGGGGAGCCGGAGTCCGACGCCGGATGACCATGCACCGGCGGCCCCTCGGCGGGGGTCGGACGATGGCGGCCGTGGCCGGCATCCTGATCATCGTGGGCTGCGTGCTGCCGTGGTGGCGGCTGGGCGGCGAGACCGGGGTCCCTCCGCTGACCGGGAACGCCTTCGAGGACACCGGGATCGTCGTGTTCCTCGTCGGGGTCGCGACGCTCGCGCTCGTGGCGTTGCCGTACGCCGTCGGTGACCGACCGACCGGGATCGACCGGTGGCTCTCCTACGCGATCCTCGCGGTCGTCGGTTGGCTGGCGTTGGCGTGGCGAGTCCTGCAGCTCCTGGGCCTGAGCGCGTTCCAGTTCAGTGAGCCGGCGCAGGTCTTCACGAACGGACCCGGGCTGTGGATCGCCGGGCTGGGCCTCGCGGTGCTGTCGCGGGCGGTCTGGCGCATGACGCGCGAGCCGCTCTACCGCTGACCTGCCTCGGTGCCACGCGCCGTCGCGCGTGTCCCGCCCTCACGCCGATCGTGCAAGGGTGTGGCGAGATCCAGCCGGTCGGAGGCGACCTCGATGAGCTCGGGATCGTGCGTCGTCGCGATGATCGTCACCCGCCCCGGCTCGAGGTCGGCCAGCAACCGGGCGACCCGACGGGCCCCGGCGCGGTCGAGGGCCGCGGTCGGCTCGTCGAGGACGAGCAGCTCCGGCTCCGCGACCATCGCCCGGGCCATCGCCACGCGCAGGCGTTCGCCGGCTGACAACTGATCCGGCGCGCGCTCGGTGTGATCGCCCAGACCGAACCGCGTCAACGCCGCGATGGCACGGTCCCGGGCGTCCGGCCCATCCGACCCGCGGATCGCCAGCGCGAGCTCCACGTTCTCGCGGGCGGACAGGAAGGGCACCAGGTCACGCTGTTGGTCGACGATCCCGACATTGGCAGCGCGGAACATGGCGAGGCCGTCGCGATCGAGCGTGGCGAGGTCCGTGCCGAGGGTCACGACCCGACCGCTGGTCGGCCGGTCCAGGCCGGTGATGAGACGCAGGAGCGTGGTCTTGCCGCTCCCCGACGGGCCGGTGATCGCATGGAACGTGCCTCGACCGAACGTCGCGCTGGTCGCGGGCAGGCCGAGCGCGCGGGTACCGCCCTGGCCGTATTGACGGGCCGTGGCCTCGAGGAGGACGGCCTCGCCGTGGGTCGCGCGGAGGGTCCGGGGCACCGCCGGGGCAGGCTCGGACAGGGCCGGGGCCAGCCAGCCCTGACCGTCCACGATCCGGTGCGGCTTCGTCCCGGGCGAGCCGACGCGTTCGGCCACGGCCCGCCCATCGGCGACGTGGATGACCCGATCCGCGACCCGCTCGACGAGCTCGTCGTGGGTTACGATGAGGCAGGTCGCACCGTCCGCCTGGACGAGGTCGCGCAACAACCCAAGGATCGTCTCGGCCGTGGCCCCGTCGAGCTCACCGGTGGGTTCGTCGGCGAGCACCAGGGCGGGCCGGGCCGCCAGCGCGACCGCGAAGGCGACCCGCTGCTGCTCCCCGCCCGAGAGCTCATGGCGGAGGGCCTCGCCGCGGTCGGGCAGGCCGATGCGCTCCAGCAACGTGGCGACGCGTGACGCCTGATCGGCGGCCGGGACTCCGCGCAGGGCAAGCGGCAGCGCGATCGCCCGGGCGGCGGTCAGATATGGCGACAGGGCCCGTCGGTAGTGCTGCTCGACGATGCCGACGCGCGTCCGGCGATGGTCGTCGAGCTCGCCGGCGCTCGCGGTCGTGAGGTCGCGCCCGAATACGACCAGCCGACCGGCCGACGGACGGTCGAGGCCGCCGATGAGACGCAACAACGTGGACTTGCCGGAGCCGGACGGCCCGACCACGGCGGCGACCTCGCCGGCCTGCACGCGGAGGTCAAGGCCGCGCAGCGCGGCGACCGGTCCGCCGGCGGAGTCGTGGATGCGGATCAGACCCGTGCCGAGGATGGCGTCAGGCATCGGTCCCCTCGACGGTCGGGGCGGTCGTCGCCCGGATCGGTCCGGCCCGACGCTCACCGAGCGTCTCGCGGGCGTACGTCCGGCTGGCGAGCCACGCCACCAGGCCGAGGACGAGGACGGTGACCCCCACGACCACCCCGCCCACGAGCACGACGGGGATGACGACGACCAGCGGTGGGATCGGGGCGCTGCCTTCGGCCGTCAGGGCCAGCGCCGAGGTCGCGAACGTCGTCAACACGAGACCGACGACCAGGCCACTCAGGGCCCCGCCGACCGCCAACCACGCGGTTCGGGCCACGGCGTGCCAGCGCAGTGAGGACGGGGACACGCCCTGGGCCTCGAGGTCGGCGAGCTCACCACGGTCGTCGCGCAGGTCGGTGACCGCGCCGAGGAGCATGCCCCCGACCGCGAGGATGAGCCCGGCCAGGGCCGCCACGACCAGCGTGGCGGTGATCGCCTCGCTCAGCGGATCGCCCGCCCGGGCCGCGACCAGCTCGGCTCGGTCGGTCATCTCCGCGAACCGGAACGGCGCCCGTCCGAGGGCCGCGCGGACCTCGGCGATGCGTTCCGGCGTGGGCGCGTCGATCCACATCTCGGAGGGTCGGCCGGAGCCCGGGACCTCGGCCGCGAGGGCGACCAGGAACGGGTCGAGGGGCACGACGATGAACCGCGGCGAGGGGTCGACCACGGTGGGAAAGCGTGTCGCGGTGCCCACGATCCGCAGCGGCAGCGTCCCGACCCCACCGACGTGCAGATCGAGGGTGCCGTCGGGCGCGGCGCTCGCGGCGAGGTCCGGGCTCACCAGGGCCGGAAGGGCCAGGCCGTCGGTCGGCTGCGGGGCCACGATGGCGGTCGTCGAGACCGTGAAGACCTCGAGGTCGATCGGGGCCTCGTCGACCAGCCCGTCGAGGCCATCGAAGGCGATGGTCGCGCGGAAGACCTCGTGCTGGTGACCCGATCCCGCGACGAGCCGGTCGTTGTGGAAGATCAACGCGAGGAGCGTCCCGCCGCGAGCGCCCGCCGGGAGCGCAGCGCGCGCAGAGGTCATGCCATCGGTGATCGTCCCGAGCGGCACGTTCGTGCTGTCGCCGTCGTCGGTCACGACGACCGCCGTGAGCCGGAGCGGCTCACCGGTGTAGGTGAACCGCAGGTCGAGGTCCGGCGCCCCGGCCGGCAGGCGATGACCGCCGACGCGCCACCCGCCGGACGGCGCCGGGGTCGCGAGGCGCTCGGCCAGCGTCCCGACCGGGGTCGTCGAGAAGTCGTCGCGCCATCCGGGCAGCGTCGGGATGACGTCGGGCGCGATCCCGACGATGTCCACCCGCCCACCAGGCTGTTCCGGGCTCGCGTCGCGGTACACCGGGACCGTCCGGATGTCATGACCGAGCGAGCCGTAGCGGTCGACCGGCACGACCGAGCGGCCGATCGATAACGCGGTGCCGAGCTCCGAGACCCGCAGATCCAGGCCCGATCGGTAGGCGGCCGCGTCGTCGATCCCGCGACCGAGGCTCGCCGACCAGCCGGTGGCGAAGATGATCGCCCCGAGGCTGAACGCGAGCAGGGTCAGCGTGGCCGCAGGGCGGCCGGGTTCCCGGGCGATCGACAGCAGCGAGAGCCGGATCGGCAGCGGGGCGTGCCGGAGCCGCCGGGCCAGCCGGCGCAGGATCGGTGGGAGCACCGTGACGGCCACGAGCGCCACCATGAACGCCAGGGCCGCCGGCAGCAGGACGAGGACGGGGCTGGCGAGTGACCCGCCGAGCGCGCCGGCATCGAGCGGTCCGCTGGTGGCCGCCTGCCAGCCAAGCGTCGCCACGGCGGTGACGCCGATCGCGGCGGCCAGCCGGATCGACCCGGTCCGGGCCAGCCCTGGGCTCGTGGTCGCACCGACGGCGATCGTGGCGACCAGGACGAGCACCACGGCCGTGAGGATCGAGCCGGGCGTCAGCAGGGCGCCGCCGACGACCGCGGCAGCATCGGCGCCGTTCGTGGCGGCGATCCCGGCGACGACGATGCAGCCGAGCGCCCACCCGATCGCGGCGCCCGCGACCGTCGGCACGAACGCCTCGAGCAGGGTGAAGGCGAGGCGGTCCCGACGGCGGGCACCGATCGCCGTCAACCGGGCCGACTCGGCCGCGACATCGTCCCGCATGACCAGGGCCAGGAAGACGGCAAAGGCCAGCAGGATCGCGACCCCCAGCGAGCCGATGAGCAGCAGCCGACCCTGCGCCGCATCGGCGCGGGCCAGGTCGGCCCCGATCGCTCCGGTGGGACTCTCGATGGTGAAGCCGCTGTCGGCGGCGGCGAGGTCGCGCGTCGCGTCGTCCACCGCCCTGGCGAACGACGCGGCGGTCCATGGGTGGATCGAGCCGACCGCGAGTGGGGCGGTCCAGACGTAGGTCCGGCCGGCTCGGTCGAGGGCGGGGCTCGCGGCCAGGGCATCGACCCCGTTCACGAGCAGGACCGCCGGCGTCGCGCGAGTCGTCTGGTAGTCCTGGCCGCTGACCCGATCCCCGAATGGCCCGCGCTGGTCGAGCTGGCCGAACGGGACCGCGGCGTCGATCTGGCCGCGACCGACGATCGTCAACGCCAGGCCCTCGGCCGGTCGGGCGACCGCGAAGTCGAACGTCGGGGCGTCCTGGGCGAGCAGAACGGCCTCGCAGCTGGCGCCATCGACACAGGGACTCGGGAGCCGGCCCTCGACCAGGGTCGTCCAGGCCCCCGGATCGTCGACGGCAACGACCAGGTCGACGATGGGTGCCGTCAGGTCGCGCAGCTGGCTCATCAGCACGCCGCGAACCACTGGGCCCGCGTAGCCGTCCATGCGGGGCGCGAGCGCGGTGTCCACGGCCGCCATGGTCGGCCCGGCGTCCCGCGCCGAGTGGGAGAAGTGCGCCGCCCGGACGACGGGACGTTCGGCCCCGGTCCCCGCGAGGGTCCCGGCGAGCGTCGCGTCGGAGGCGACGAGGCCGATGCCGGAGACGATCGCGACCAGGGCCGCGGCCGTCGCGATCGCCGCGACCGAGATCGCGGCGGTCGGCCGCGGCGACGGAGGCGGGCGAAGACGAGTCCGGTGATGGGGCCTGGCATGGCTCGCGAAGTGTAGGACGCGGGCTCGCTCAGCCGCCCAGGTAGGCCTTCTGGACCTCGGGATTGACGATCAGCTTGCTCGGCCGCGTCCTTCAGGACGATCTCGCCGGTCTGCAGGATGTAGCCGCGACCCGCGATGCCGAGCGCCATGAGCGCGTTCTGCTCGACGAGCAGCACGGTCGTGCCCGCCGGCGTTGATGTCCCGGATGATGTCGAAGATCTGCTCGACGAGGATCGGCGCGAGGCCCATCGACGGCTCGTCGAGCAGCAACAGCTTGGGCTGGGCCATGAGCGCGCGACCGATCGCCAGCATCTGCTGCTCGCCACCCGACAGCGTGCCGCCGTTCTGGCTGAGTCGCTCCTTGAGTCGCGGGAAGAGCGTGTAGACGCGCTCGAAGTCGCTGCGTTCGTGTCGGCGCCCTTGACCCGCTGGAAGGCCCCCATCTCGAGGTTCTCGCGGACGGTCATCCGCGGGAAGATGCGGCGGCCCTCGGGCGACTGGGAGATGCCCTTGGCGACGATCTCGTGGGGCGGCGTGCCGTCGATCCGCTGCGCCGTCGAACCGGATCTCGCCCTGGCGCGGGCGAAGCAGGCCGCTGATCGTCTTGAGCGTCGTCGACTTGCCGGCGCCGTTCGCGCCGATGAGCGTGACGATCTCGCCGGGCTCGATGGTCAGCGAGATGCCCTTGAGGGCGTGGATGTTGCCGTAGTAGGTGTGGACGTCGCGCAGCTCGAGGAGGGCCATCGTCAGCTGGCCTCGGCCCGCCGCCGCGGCGCGCCGCGGCCGAGGTACGCCTCGATGACCCGGTTGTCGGCGCGGACCTCGGCCGGCGAGCCCTCGGCGATCTTCTCGCCGTGGTCGAGCACGGTCACGCGGTCGCTGATGCCCATGACCACCTTCATGTCGTGCTCGATCAGCAGGACCGTCAGCCCGAGCCGATCACGCAGCTCGCGGACGAAGTCGGTCAGCTGGCGGGTCTCCTCGGGGTTCATGCCGGCGGTCGGCTCGTCGAGCAGCAGGAGCTTGGGCTCGGTGGCCAGCGCCCGGGCGATCTCGAGCCGGCGCTGGTCGCCGTACGGCAGGTTGCGGGCCAGTGTCTGCGACCGTGCGCTCGAGGCCGACCAGGTCGAGCAGCTCCATGGCCCGCGCGTGGGCCTCGGCCTCCTCGCGCTGGATCGACGGCGGACGGAGGATCGCCCCGAACCAGCGGCCCTTGAGCCGATGATGGAGCCCGACCAGGACGTTGTCCTCGGCCGTCATGTTGCCGAACAGGCGGATGTTCTGGAACGTCCGAGCGATGCCGAGCCGGACGACCTCGTGGGGCTTGCGCCCGGTGAGCTCCGTGCCGTCGAACATGATCGAGCCCTCGGTCGGGACGTACAGGCCGGTGATCATGTTGAAGAACGTCGTCTTGCCGGCGCCGTTGGGCCCGATGAGGCTGACGATCCCGCCGCGCGGGATCGTGAAGTCGATGTCGCTGACCGCGACGAGGCCGCCGAACCGCTTGGTGCAGCCCGTCGCGACGAGGAGGTCGCCGGCACCCTGGGGCAGCGGCTTGCGGCCGCGGCCGTCATCGGGTGTCCTCCGGCAGTCGCGGTCCGGATCGGCGTCGGGTGGCGTGTCGGCGGCGCACGCGACGGCGGTGTCCTCCAGAGCGACCTCCTCGACGCTTCTCCTCGGCGCAGCGCAATCTCGTCCGACGTAGCCGCCCCCGTGACCTCGGCGGAGATGCCGATGCCGTGCATCTCGGCCTTGGCGCTCTCGACCGGGAACAGGCCCTCCGGGCGCTTGATCATCATGACCGCCAGGACGATGCCGAAGATCAGGTAGTTGTACGTCGACCAGGTTGAAGTCGGAGAGCAGATCGATGCCCGAGCGCATCCCCGATGGCCTGGATCGGGTCGTTGAAGATCCGCGTGCCGAGCCAGGCCAGCAAGGTCTGGTTCACGTACTGCACCACGAATGCCCCGATGACGACGCCGCGCAGCGAGCCGATCCCGCCGACGATGATCATCACCACGACCAGGATCGACACGTTGAAGTTGAAGCTCTCGGCGAAGATCGCCGTCTGGTACGCACCGGTGAAGGCACCGGCGAAGCCCGAGAAGCTCGCGCCCAGGGAGAACGCGAGCAGCTTCGTCGTCACCGTGTTGATGCCCATCGCCGCGGCGGCCGTCTCGTCCTCGCGGATCGCCATCCAGGCCCGCCCGAGCTTCGAGTCGCGCAGGCGCATGCAGATGAAGAAGGTCAGGACGAGCAGGGCGAGGACGAGGTACAACGACGCGATCGGCATTCTGGTTGGAGAAGACGATCTGCGTTGCCCCATGGACCGGGGATCGGGATCGTGGGTGGATCGATCGGGTTGATCCCGACGTTGCCGCCGGTCAGGTTGGCATTCGGGCCGATGATGATCACCCCGCCCAGGAACGCCGGCAGGGCCAGCGTGAAGTCGCCGAGATTGCGGAAGACGATTCGGACGATCTCGCCGAATCCGAGGGTCACGATCGCGAGATAGTCGCCACGCAGCTTCAGGGTCGGGGCACCGAGCAGGATGCCGAAGACGGCCGCCGCGCCGACCGCGATCCAGACGACGATCCACCAGCTGATGTGGATGCCGAAGTGCGACGAGGCCAGGAACGCGGTCGTGTACGCACCGATCGCGTAGAAGGCGACGTAGCCGAGGTCCAGCAGCCCGGCGAAGCCCATGACGATGTTCAGGCCGAGGGCCAGGATGGCGAACGTCGCACAGGTGATGAGGACCGCGGTCCCGGGCCACGGGACGAACGGGAGGCGCTGCTCCAGGGTCCGGAAGATCAACGGATAGACGATCGCGAGGACGATGAGGATCGCCAGCACGACGATCCGTCGCGGCGCTTGCGCTCCATCCCAGCGAGCGGGTTCGGCATCGACGGCCGGCGCGACCTGACGGCGGCAGTCATATCAGGCACGCTCCGACTGCTTCTCGGCCAGCAGGCCGGTCGGTCGGAAGACGAGGACCAGGATGAGGATCCTGAAGACGATCACGCTCGTCCACTTGGCCTCGAGGAACCGGTCCGACAGGGCGCTGATCAGCCCGATGACCATCCCGCCGAGCGTCGCACCGGTCAGGTTGCCGATGCCGCCGAGGACGGCCGCGGTGAACGACAGCAGGCCGAACTGGAAGCCGAACTGATAGAAGGTCTGTCCGTAGTAGAGGGCGACGACCAGGCCGGCGGCGCCGGCCAGCGCCCCGGCGATGAGGAAGGTCAGCGAGATCGTCCGGTTCACGTCGATGCCCATCAGGCCGGATGCCTCGCGGTCCTGGGCGGTCGCCCGCATGGCCTTGCCCTGGCGGGTGCTGCCGACGAACCAGCGCAGGGCCAGCAGGAGCGGGATCGTGACGCCGAGCGACGACGAACTCGTCGACGCCGAACCAGGCCGAGACCGCTCGGGAAGAACACGAGATCGGTCTTCGGCAGGACGGGCTCGACGGCCCGCTGTGACGGGCCGAGCAGGACGAGACCGATGTTCTGCAGCACGAACGACATCCCGATGGCGCTGATCAGCGGGCGCCAGGCGCGGGGCGTTGCGCAGCGGCCGGTAGGCCGCGCGTTCGATGCTGGCGTTGATCCCGGCGGTCAGGAGCATGATGACCGGCAGCGAGAGGAACGTCAGCGAGCAGGGCCAGCTGCCGTGCCGCGCGGGCATGCCCGAGCGTATTGACGATGATCTCGGTGGCGAAGTAGGTGAACGCCGTGCCGAGCATGAACACGTCGGCATGGGCGAAGTTGATGAGCTCGAGGATGCCGTAGACGAGGGTGTAACCGATCGCGATCAGCGCGATGATCAGGCCGTTGGTCAGGCCGATCGTCAGCGCCTTGACGAGTTCCTCCAACGCCCTCTCCCTCAGCGCAATGGGAACCCGGAGTGATCGAGCGGCCGGCCGTCCGGGGAAACCGAGACGACCGGCCGCGTTCCTGTCTGGACCCGGTGGGCCGAAGGCGCTACTTCGATGACCTTGTCGAACTCGAACTTCGCCGTCCGTGACGATGTGGCCCGACATGTCGGTCAGGCTCGTATCGCCGTCGGCGTTGAAGCTCCAGGTGCCGAGCACGCCGGCGTAGTCCTTCGTCGCATTGATCTCCTCGAGCACGAGCGGCGCGCAGAGCGGTCAGTTGTCGGCGGGGTTCGTCGCCGCGGCCCGCTCGATGGCGGCGAGGACGACCTTGGCCGCCTCGTAGCCGTACGCGGTGTACGCCTCGGCGCGGGTTGTTCGGGTACTTGGCGTTGTAGTTCGTGACGAACGTCGGCGCCCTTGCCGGTCAGCTGATCGGGCGGGACGGCCGCCGAACGTGATGTAGGTCGCCTTCGGCCGCCTCGCCGGCGGCCTCGATCAATTCGCTGCTCGAAGATGCCGTCGGGGCCCATCAGCATGACGTCCGGCATGGCGTCGCGCAGGTCGCGCCACAGCTGGCCGGCGTTGTTCTGGGTGATCCCGCCGTAGTAGACGAGATCCGGGTTGGTGGCCTTGATCTTCTCGGCGAGGGCCTTGTAGTCGGTCGCCTTGCCGTCGATGCCGTCGCGGCCGAGGACGGTCAGACCAGCGCCCGGCGCCTCGTTGGCGAAGACGTCGGCGATGCCCTTGCCGTACAGCTCGGTGTCGTCGAGGACGTAGACGTTCTTGGCGCCGAGCTTGGCGGCCCACATGCGCGCCGGCGCGACCCTGGAGGTCGTCCGCCGGCACGACGCGGGGGTAGTTGCGGGTGCAGCCGTTCGGATAGTAGACGTCCGGCTCGTTGGGCTCGCCCTTGCCGGCCTTGGTCAGGCCCGGATAGGTGTTGGCCGGGCTGATCATCACGATGCCCTTGGCGCACAGGATCGGGATCGACAGCTTGGCCGCGCCGGAGTTGAACGTGCCGATGTAGGCCATGAGCTTGTCGTTCGCGACGGCGTCGTTGGCGTTCTTGATCTCGGTCGCCTCGTCCCACTTGCCGGCGGCGGCGGTGGAGTCGTCGACGTCCTTGTAGACGATCGTGTAGCCGCCGACCGTCGCCGCCGTTCTCCTCGATCGCCATCTTGATCGCGTTGACGATCGTGTCCGTCTGGGCCTTGCTCGAGCCCTGGCGAGGCAGGGACGACCAGATCTCGATCGTCCCCTTGTCGGCCGCGCTGCCCCCGGCGTGCCGCTGCATGCAGCGAACACGAACATGGCGGCTGCGGCGAGCGCCCCAAGCCTTGTGAGCTTCATCCATTCTCCTCCTGATGTCCGGGTCGTCCGGCGGTCCCGGAGCGACCTCGGTCGGCGCTCCCGACCCCGACCCGTGCGCGGAGATGCGCCGGCCGCCCGTCTGCCCTCGTGCTCGTCCGACTGCGACGGTACCCTCCCAGGACGTCGGCGGGGACGAGCGGCGGTGCGTGACGGACGGCGACGCAGGTCCGGCTCGGGCGGCGCGCAGGTGACCGCCGAAACGATGCCGTATCATAGCCATCGGCGACCCGAATGCAATACCGGTCGGCCGCACCCCAGACCGCGCGCCTCGCGCGCGTCGCGAACGTCATGTCGCTCGCCGATCGGAAGGGGGCGCGGGCCCCGGTACCGGCCCAGGGTCGGAGGCCCCGGTCGAGGGACGGTCGCCGCCCTGCGAGGTTCGAACCTTCGGCGTGGAATACCTGGTCCGAGCGGCCCGTGTCACGGATATCGATCGTCTCGTCGCCCTGAGCGACGGGGACCTTCGTGTGGATCGTGGCGCCAGCCCGCTCGATGCCGCGGATCTGCTCCGCCAGCTCGTCTACCTCCCGCAGGCCAGCATCTTCGTCGCCGAAGTCGCAGCGCGTCGTCGTGGGTGGGGCCGTCCTGGCTCTTCGACCCTCGGTCCGCTCCGGTGGCTTCGTCGGCACGATCGATCTCCTGGTCGTCGATCCCGACCATGACGCCGACCGAGTGACCGACGCCCTCCTCGAGGACGCTCATCCGCTCGGCCAGCAACAAGGGCTGCACCCTCGTGGAGGCAGCACGCCCGGACGACCCGACGGCCCTCGGCCGCTGGGCGGCCCAGGGGTTCGCCCAGGCCGGTCCGCGCATCCAACGACCCGTGGCCGCGGTGGGAAGCACCACGCGCCGCACCTGAACTCATCGCTCCGCCGAGCAGCGCGATCGCGCCGGCCGAGCGCTACACATCGGACCCCAAGGAGTCATCGTGAGCAAGAACGTCGCCGTCTTCGTGGACGTGGCGAACATCTTCTTTGCGGCAAAGGCCGCCGGCGTGGACATCGATTACGTCACGCTCCTCAAGTCGGCCTCGGCCGGTCGAGACCTCGTGCGCGCGTATGCGTACACGGGACTGGACCCCGACAACGAGAACCAGCGCAATTTCCATGACTTCCTGCGCCGTCACGGCTACAAGGTCGTCAGCAAGGACATCCGCAAGTACGGCGACGGCAAGGTCAAGGCCAACCTCGACATCGAGCTCGTCGTCGACATGATGAAGACGGCCCGGAACCTCGATATCGCGATCGTCGTGTCGGGCGACGGCGACTTCGCCCCGGCGATCCGCGCGGTCCAGGAGATGGGCGTCCGCGGCGAGGTCATCAGCTTCCGCGGCAACACCTCGTCCGATCTCATCGAGGTCGCGGACCTGTTCACCGACATCACCCAGCTCGCCCGGGTCGAGAAGGGCTCGCGATCGGGTCGGCGGGTCGCCGACGACGATGCGGACCTGTCGATGACCGAAGTGCCCGACAAGCAGACCGAGGGGACCGGCGCAGGCCGCGGTCGTGGCGGTCGCGGTGGCCGCGGACGTGGTCGACCGGGCGAGGCGGAGCCCGTGGCCGCGAGCCCATCGCGTGGCCGCGGTGGCCGCGGGCGCGCGTCGGCAGCCGGGTCGAACGGCACCGCGGCCGGCGGCGATGGCGAAGGCGGCCTGGTCGCCCTGCCCGGCGAACGCCTGTCCAAGGCGGGCGGCAGCCTGACCGAGGCGGATCTCGCCGCTGCGGAGGTCTTCCGGCTCGACGATCTCGGTGGCGAGACGACCGACGGCCCGGCCGACCGCGAAGAGGCCGAGACGCGCGACGACGATGGCAGTCGCCGTCGTCGTCGACGTGGTGGCCGTGGCCGGGGCCGAGGCCGTGGTCGCGACGAGGTGGCCTCGGATGCCGCCGATGCCGCCGATGTCGCTGCAGGTCCGCCGGCCGCTTCGGTCGAGGCGGACCTGGACCTGGACGGACGTGGAGGACGAGGAGGCGCTCGAGCCCGCCCCGGCGCCCCGTGGTCCGCGGACGACGCCGTTCGGCTCCGTCTGGGACTCGCAGCTCGGGACGCCGACGACACCGGCCGCCGGGAACCTCGCTCCGCTGAGCGACGATGACGAGGACTTCGACGAGCCGGAGATCCCCGAGTACCTCATCGCCGAGCAGCGTCGCGGGGCGCGTCCGGGCGGAGCCGGTGGCCGCGGTGGCCAGCAGGGCGGTCGGGGCGGACCACGCGGTGGTCGCTCCGCCTACCAGTCGGCGATCGACCGTGAGCGCTACGGGCGTGGCGGGGGTGGTGGCATCAACCGCTATCCGGACGTCAGCGGCCGGACCGGTGGCACACCCACCGGTGGCGCCCCGAGTGGTGGTGGTCGCGGTGGCGACCGCAGCCGGGGGCCGCGCGACGACCGCGGCTTCGGCCGTCGCGACGAGCGACCGCGCGAAGCGGCGCCCCGGGCGTCGTCGTCGGCGGAGCCGTGGAGCGAGGTCCCGCCCGAGCTCGAGGCATTGCTTCGGGCCCAGGTCGGCCAGCAGCCCGCGGAGCGCGCACCCTCGACCCCTTCGAGCCGGACGGCCGGATCGCCCGGCGAATCGGGCTCGATCGATGCGGCTGCGATCGACACGGCTGTCGAGCTGCTTGCGCCGAAGCGGCGGACGACCCGCAAGCCGGCGGCGAGCGCAGCCGGCACGGCGGGCGTCGGGGACGGCCCGACGAGTGATGCCGTGGCCGAGACGCCGACGCCGAAGCGACGGACGACCCGCAAGCCCGCGGCGACGGCCGATGCCGATGGCTCGGCCGTGGCCGATGCCCCGGCCGGAGCCGATGTCGCCAAGCCGGCCCCCAAGCGCCGGACCACCCGGACCTCGACCAAGGCGGCCGCCAAGCCGGCCAAGGCCGAGGCTGACACGGGCACGGAGGATGGCCCGGCCGCGGCGCCCGCGCCGAAGCGTCGGACGACCCGCAAGCCGGCCGCGTCGAGCTCGACCAAGTCCGCCTGACCGCGATCGGCATGGACGGCGCTCGGACCCGCGGTCATCCCGCCGCGCTCGCCGCGGTGGGCTCGATGATCCGGGGCGGAGCGCCACATGCCGTGCTGCTCGTCGGCCCGGGTGGCGTCGGCAAGACGACGCTGGCCCTCGATCTCGCCGCCGGCCTGCTCTGCACGGCCGCCGATCCCGCCGATCGGCCGTGCGGTGCGTGCCGCGCCTGCCGACTGGTGGCGAGCGGCGGTCATCCCGACCTGCACCGCCTCGGCCCCGACGGCCCGGGCCGGCAGGTCAGCATCGGCGGGCCTGGAGCGAAAGTGCGCGGCGTCCGCGACCTGATCGGCGAGCTCGCCCTGCTTCCCGTCGAGGGCGGCGCCCGCGTCGCGATCGTCGAGTCGGCGCAGCGGATGAACGAGGACGCCCAGGCGGCCCTGCTCAAGACCCTCGAGGAGCCGCCGAGCGGGGTCACGATCGTCCTCTGCGCCGACGCCGAAGAGCCACTCCTCCCGACCATCCGGTCGCGCTGCGCCCGGCTGCGGCTCGGGCCGGTGGGTGTCCGCGAGATCGAGGGGATCCTCGGGGCCCACGAGGCGGCCGAGGCGCCGCTCGCCGCGCGGCTGGCGCGCATCGCCGGCGGTCGACCGGGTGTCGCGCTGGCCTGGGCCCGCCAACCCGAGGCGCTGCGAGCGCGTGATGAACTGGCCAGGACGCTGCTGGACCTGCTGACGGCTGCGCCCGCGGAGCGGCTCGCCGCGCTCCGGGTCGCGGTCCCGAGGGCCACCGCGCTCGCCGTGATCGCTGACCGCGCAGCGACCGGAGCGACGGACCGTGGACCTGGCACGACCGCGGCCGTGACCCGCGCCCGGCGCGGGAAGGACGCCGGTCCTGCGGCCGCGCCGAGCTCGGACCTTGCCGCGGTAGACGACGTCGGCGCCGTGGATCCCGACGGCGTCGACGAGGAGACCGGCCCGGCTCGAGCTCCGGCCACGGAACGTCGGCGCGCGGCCGAGGCCCTCGTCGGCCTGTGGGCCGACGTCGCACGCGACCTCGCCCTGGCGCAGCGTGGGCTCGGTCGATCGGTCCGCGATCTCAGCCTCCTGGACGAGACCCAGTCGCTGGCTGCCCACCTCGACGGGCCGGAGCTGACCGCGTTCCTCGACCGCCTGGGGCGGGCAGCGGTCCTGCTCGCCGGCAACGTCTCGCCCGAGCTCGTGCTCGACGACCTCGTGCTGGCGTGGCCCCGGCCGCGCCGGGCGGCCGCATGACCAGCCCCGACCCAGCCCCCGGATCGGCGGCGATGGTCCGCCTCGACGCCAGCGTCAGAGGCCGCGTGCAGGGCGTCGGCTTCCGCTACTTCGTGCTTCGCCGGGCCATGGGCCTCGGCCTCTTCGGCTGGGTGGCGAACGAACGGGATGGCTCCGTCCGGTGCGTGGTGGAGGGGCCGGCCGGCGCCGTCGAGACCCTGCTCGCGACCCTGCGAGAGGGTCCACCCGGCGCGTCCATCGAGCGGGTCGACGTCACCCGCGGTGTCCCGAGTGGGACGTTCCGGTCGTTCGAGATCCGCAGCGGCGGTCACTCGGGCGACTGACCGCGCCCGACGGTCGGGCGCCTGCGTGCGTGAAGGACGGCTGACCCGTTCGCCGAGCATGAGGGGGACCGCTGGGCTATACCGCGCGGGACCATCGGCGCGCATCGTTTTCCGCGATGGAGCCAACCTCGCCGGCCGAAGACCTCCCTGCGCTCTACCGCGCGATCCTCGATCGTGTCGCGGAGCTCGAGGCCGCAGGTCAGCGCGACGACGCGGCGCGCGTCCGAACGGATGCGATCCGGGCATATTCTCGAGCGTGGGATGACCGGTCCCGTCGCCAGCTGGAGGCGCTCCTCCGCCGTGCGGCCCGACCGACCGCCGCCGAACGACTCCTCGGCCGCGGCCAGCGCCGTCCCGGCGGTCGATGGTCGCGCGCGCGACGCCCCGCGACCGCCCAGGAGCGCTGACCGCCCGCCAGGCCGCCACCCGACCTCGATCGACCCACCGGAGCGGGGCCGCCGCGCGGGTCGTAGGCTTGGCGCCATGACCCGCGACGATCCGTCCGCCACCATCGATGCAGGGGTGGCTCGAGCCATCGCGGCCTACGCCGCCCTGACCGAGCTCGGCGAGGCGGTCGAGGAGGAGTGGTCGTACGTCAACGACCTCGCGACGGCCTGGCGCGATCGACTCGATGAGGTCGCGTCTGCGCGAGCGGGTACGACGATCGAGCCCGCGGCGGACGCCGCGATCGACCACGCGATCGACGAGATCGGACGGATCGACGACCCACATCGCGCGATCGACTGGCTCTCGACCTTCCCGCAGGTCGTGCTCCTGGCGCTCGGGGAGACGCCGTGAGGTTCCAGGATGCCGCGAAGGACGGGCGGGCCATCGTCTACGCCGGCATCCAGGCCGATCCGCTCGTCGCCCGCGCGGCCGCGCTCCTCGCCGATGCGACGCCTGCCCAGCGCATCCTGGCGCGGGCGGTGATGAACGGCGAGACGACCGATGCGACGGGCTGGACGGCGATGTTCCCGGGCCTGTTCGGCGATGCGGCGGCGAACGGCCCGGAGCGCGACCGGTCCGTAGCCATCCTCGCGGCATCGCTCGAGGTCGCGGAGCGTGGGGAGCAGGTCCGCAGTCAGTTCCGTGGCGCGATCGTGGAGGAGCTCACGGCCATCCTGCTCGCGCGCCGGGTCGGGGCCGCCGCGGTCCGGCGGGAGCGCCGCATCCTGTTCGACGGCGTGCCGGCCGAGATCCACCCGTACGACGTCACGGTCGAACGGGACGGCGCCGCCGAGGCGTACGACTGCAAATGGGGAGCGCGCGGGATCGGTGGCGACGTGCTGTATCAGCTCGACGACGCCCGGACCCACGCGGCCGACGAGGACGAGCGTCTCGCCGTGGCGCTCGTCGTGTTCGACGCGGAGCGGTCGTGCCTCGTCCGCCTGGAGCGTCAGACGGCGCCGGTCGAGAGCACCGGGTTCGTCTCCCTGGAGTCGCTGGACCGCCTCGCCACGGCCGGTCCCGACCGATGACCACGCCGCAGACCGCCACCCGAGAGGCGGATGCCTGTTCCGCCCCCTACCGGGTCCGCTTCGACGAGGCCGGCCCCGACGGCCTCCTCCGAACCTCGGCCCTGCTGCGCTACGCCCAGGACCTTGCCTGGTTCCACTCGGCGCAGCGCGGGTTCACCCGTGAGTGGTACCGCGAGCGCGGCCTGACCTGGCTCGCCCGGGCGGCCGAGGTCCACGTGACCGCGGCGATACGCGTCGGTGACGAGATGATCGGGACCACCCGCGTCGTTGGCTGGCGCCGGGTGTGGGCCCGTCGTCGGACCGAATTCGTCGACGCGGACGGGGCCCTGGCCGCCTGGACGCACGTCGACTGGGTCCTGCTCGATGCGCGCGGCGCACCGACCCGCATCCCGCCCGAGTTCGACGGCTCCTTCGGGGCCCCGACGGCCGACTTCCCGCTCGGTCGGGTGGCGCTCGGGGATGCCCCCGCCGGTGCGCGCTCCGCAACGTTCGAGGTCCGACCCCAGGAGCTCGATCCGATGGACCACGCCAACAACGCGGTCTACGCCGATTGGCTCGAGGAACAGGTCATCGCCGCTGGCGATCTCGAGGCGACGCGGGCGCTGCCAAGGGTGGCGCGACTCGAGTACGCGCGGGCTGCGGAGCGCGCGGCGGCGCTCGTCGCCACGACCTGGCGCGACGACACTGGCTGGTCGTGTCGGATCGCGGATGCGGCAGCCACGGAGCTGTTGCGGGCACGACTGGACCGGACCTGAGGAAGCGAGGCTGGCATGGATCGGACCGTTGGGGCGCGCAAGACGATCGGGCTCGTGGCGCACGACAACAAGAAGGACGATCTCATCGAGTGGGCGACCTTCAACCGACACTTGCTCGACGCGCACCAGCTCGTCGCCACCGGAACGACGGGCACCCTGCTGGAGGAGTACCTCGGTCTCGGCGTCATGAAGCTGCAGAGCGGGCCGCTCGGCGGCGATCAGCAGCTCGGCGCGCTCATCGCGGGCGGGGAAGTCGATTTCCTGGTGTTCTTCTGGGATCCGCTCGAGCCGCAGCCCCACGACCCCGACGTCAAGGCGCTGCTCCGCATCGCAGTGGTCTGGAACATCCCGGTCGCGTGCAACCGCGCCACCGCCGACCTCATGATCTCGTCGCCGCTCATGACCAGCGACTACGAGCGGCAGGTGCCGGACTACGTCGCCTACATCGAGCGATACGCGCAGCTGGACCGACGCGAATCGGGCGACCAGGCGCCGGGGCAGGGAGATGCGCCGTGACGCCTCGCGGGCTCGACCGCGAATGGACGCCGCCGTCAATCACGTGACCGACCCACGAATGGAGGAGACCGTGCACATCGCGTTCACGCCCAGGCCCCATCCGCGGATCAATGAGCGGAGGAGGACCGGCCCTCCGCAAACCACCGACGAGCACGTCGGCACCAACGGACGGATCGCGCTCGTCCTGACCGCGGCCGTCGGCACGATGTGGTGTGCCTACGCATTCGCGCTGCTGGCGCTCGTGGTGCTGCCCCAGGCGATCAACGGCGGCTTGCTGCCCCTCGTCCAGTGGATCAGCCAGACGTTCATCCAGCTGGTGATGCTGTCGGTGATCATGGTCGGCCAGAACGTGCTCGGACGAGCGGCGGACAAGCGGGCCATCATGACCTACCAGGACGCCGACGCCACGTTCCACGAAGTCGGCCAGATCCAGGACCACCTGGTCGCCCAGGATGCGGCCATCAACACGCTGCTCGACAAGGTCGGCAAGCTCGAGGCGTCGCAGGGGACCTCGTGACCCGGGCCGTCAGCCGAGGCGAAGGTTCGGGATGACCTCTTTGCCGAAGACCTCGATGAACTCGGCCTGGTTGCGCCCGACGTTGTGCACATGGACCTCGTCGAAGCCCATGTCGACGTAGTGCTGGATGTGCGCGACGTGGGCTTCGAGGTCGCTCGTCATGAGGACCCGGTTCTTGAAGTCCTCCGGCTTGACCATCTTGGCCATCGCCGCGAAGTCCTCGGGGTTCTTGATGTCCTGCTTGGGAAAGGGCATGCCCCCGTTGGGCCACTCGACGAGCGCGTTCTGGACGGCTTCCTCGTCGGTGCGCGCCCACGAGACGTGGATCTGAAGCATCTTGGGTGAGTTCGAGGGGTCCTTGCCGGCCTCGCGGGCGCCCTCCTCGTACTTGCCCCACAGCATCCCGATCTTCTCGTCGGCGGCCCCGACCGTGATGATCCCGTCCGCGAACTTGCCCGTCTTCTTGGCGTTGATCGGACCGGCGGTCGCGACGTAGACCGGGACCGGCACCTCGGGGCGCGTGTAGAGCTTCGCGCTCTCCAGCGTGAAGTACTCGCCCTTGTGCTTGACGACGTTGCCGCTGAACAGCTTGTTGATGATCTCGATCGACTCGAACATCATCGCGCTGCGGATGCCGATCTCCGGCCAGGCGCCACCGACGACGTGCTCGTTGAGCGCCTCGCCGGCCCCCAGGCCCAGGTAGAACCGACCGGGATACATCGCGCCGAGGGTGGCCGCCGCATGGGCGATGACCGCAGGGTGATAGCGGAATCCGGGACAGGTCACGGCGGTGCCGAAGTTCAGCGAGGTCCGCGAGCCGAGCGCCCCCATGAACGACCAGGCGAACGCGCTCTGGCCCTGCTGTGGCGTCCACGGGTGGAAGTGCTCGCTGACCATGAACCCGGCCTCGAACCCGCTCGCCTCGGCCTGAGCGCACCAGTCGAGCAGGTCGGTCGGGTGGAACTGCTCGAGCATCGCCGCGTAACCGATCGTCGTCATCGTTCGTGATCTCCCTGTCGTCCGTCCACGAGGTGGCTTTGGTGCACCGGTGCTCTCATTCCGGGATCTCGGTCTCGATGCCGTCCAGGCGCGGCGGCGCCGGCCGCGAACGACGCCGCGCCGTCCGGTCGAGTCGCTCGACATCGCGCCGACGGACCGAGAGACCGCTCGCCGAGCGGCTCGCCGGCAGACGGCCCGCCCGGATGGCGCGCCGGAGCCAGCCGGCATTTCGCGCCACGAGCGCCGCGGCTTCGCTGATCGAGAGCGGATCGCCGCTCTGGTAGAAGTCGCTGTGGTGGCCCAGGTCGCTGTGGTAGACCGGCCCGGTGTCGACGGCGAACGTCGCGCGCCCCCCGGTCCCGGGCGCTGCGAAGCGACCCCACGTCAGACGCTCATCGTAGGCCTTCCGTCGAGCCGGGTCGCCGAGCACTTCGTACGCCCGCGCGATCCGCTTGAAGCGGCGTTCCGTGGCGGTGTCCCCCGCGTGACGATCCGGGTGCGTCTCACGGGCGAGCTGGCGATAGGCGTCCCGGATCTCGCGCTGCGTCGCCGCCACGTCGACACCGAGCGCCGCGTAGTGTCCGCCCCGCCCGCTCACCGTCGACGACGCCGGACGGTCAGGCTCGCCGGCGATCCGCGACACTCGCCGCGATATCCCGATTGAGATGGGCACCCAGCGGGTGGCCGGCGGGGCGCTCCTGGTTGCACAGGTCCATGGCGATCCGAGCGTACGCCATCGACGCGTCCGTGAGGTCCTTGACCTTGAACGACTTGCGGGCGGCGTGACTCACCGACCGCGGCGCATAACTGATCGCCGGGATCCCGAGCTCGTTGAAGGCGTTGGTGTCGCGCCACATGCTCGTGACCGGTTCGCCCACGATCGCGGGTGGCGTATCGAACACCTGGTCGTGGCACCGCCGGACCGTCTCGATGAGGCGCTCGGCGCCCCTCGCCTCGAAACCGGGGCGGTACAGGATCAGCTCCACGGTTCCCTCGACCCCGACGTCGCGCAGGAGGCGGCGGAGGTCCTCGCGCAGGTCGAGCGGGTTGGCACCCGGCAGGATCCGGGTGTCGACGTAGAACGAGCACAACTGCGGCGCGCTCGTGAGGCTGAACGGGTAGCCGGAGCGGATCGCGTTGATCGAGGCCTTCGGCACGATCGTGCCGTTCGGGCTCTCGTACGTGTTGGCGACCTGGTACTCGTAGGCCCAAGCCTCGAACGCCTCGATGACGGCGGCCGTCCGGACGATCGCGTTCGGCGCATCGGCAAGACCGGTCGGACGCGGCAGGTACGGCGTGTAGTAGCGCGGCGTGTCGGTGAAGACCGTGACCTTGAAGTGCGCCTTGCCAGGCTCGATGCCGACGATGCCGAAGCCCGTTCCCTCCGCCACCAGGGCGTAGTCGGCGACGGCACCGTGGGTGACCATGAACCGCGCGCCGAGGTCCTTGCTGAGGTAGGCCGGTCCCTGCCACTCCTCGATCGGCTCGCGGGAGATCTCGCCGGCGACGGCGCTCACGATGAGGTCGCCCTTGAGCGGATAGCCGGACTGGAGGATCGCCTTGCCCGCGACGAGGAACGCGGCCATCGGGCCCTTGTCGTTGACGACGCCGTCGCCGTAGATCTCGTCGCCCTCGACCCAGGCCGAGTGGTAGAGCGGGTCGTTGGGGTCCTTCGCGGACCAGACCGCGTCCGGTCGCAGGGTCGTGTCGAGGTGCGAGTTGAAGATCAGGCTGTAGCCACCGCCGGTGCCATCGATCCAGGCGGCCACATTGATCCGGTCCTCGGTCAGCGCGAACGTCCGCGGCCGGAAGCCGTTGTCGGTCAGCCAGTCGCGCACGAAGACGCCGGCTGCGCCCTCGCTGCCGGTCGGGCTGTCGATGTTGCCGAGGGCGAGGGCGAGGTCGACGACCTCCTGCGGATCGATCCGGGCGACGACGTCTTCGGGGGTCATGGGGCGGGCCTCCGTGGGGCGCGACGCGGCGCGCAGAGCGAACCATTCATCCGGGCTGTCCGACGGGCCGCAGGGCGGCCGGGACGGGGACGGCAACGCGGGCAAGGAGCGAGGCCGTCAACAGGATCGCGGCGGCGACCACGATCGCGACCTTGGCATCGGTCGTGTCCATGATGATCGCGAGCAGGATCGGCCCGATCAGTGCGCCAAGGTCGGCCGAGAAGCGGTATCCGCTCAGCACCTTGGTCCGTTCGCCGGGCGGGACGATCTCGGACAGCAGGGCGGTCTGGGAGCTCGTGAAGAAGTCGCCGAGTCCGATGACGGCGGCAGCGAGCAGGAAACTCGCGAGATCGTTGGTCAGGAGGAACACCAGGTCGCCGACGGCGACCGCCGCGAGCCCGGCGCTGATGACGCGTCGTCGACCGATCCGGTCGCCCAGCATCCCGCCCGGCGTCGCGACGAGCAGACCCGTGATCGACATCAGGGCGATGGCCGTCGCGATCGACACGCCCCCGAGGCCCAGGGCCGTCGCGGCGTACAGGGGCAGGATCGTGTTCCGGAACCCGTGGCGATGGATCATGTTCGCCACGACCCCGACGTTCGTGGCCGCGACGGCGATCCGCCGCTGACGCCCGTAGAGCACCCGCGGATCCGCGACGTCCGATGTCGGGGCGGCGCCACGCTTGGGGAACTCGATCCGCCGCAGGAGCGGCAGGAGGACGACTGCGGCGACGAGGGTGAGCACAACGGTGACACCGAACGTGGTTCGCCATCCGAAGGCCACCCCGAGCAGGCCGCCGATCAACGGATAGAGCGCGATCCCGGTGTTCTGCGCGACGTGGAAGAGACTCATGACCTTGCCGCGGTTGGCGTTCGAGGCCGTGGCGCTCAGGGCCGTGAGGATGACCGTGGCGAGGATGCTGACCGCGATGCCGGAGCCCATCCGCGACACGATGAGGACCTCGACCGTGGGCGACGCGAACCCGACGACCGACGACGCGATGAGCAGGACGAGGGCGATGCCCGCCATCCGGCGATGGCCGGCCCGATCCGCGAGGAACCCGGCGGGCAGGTCCACGGCCAGCCGGGCCAGCCCGTACGACGCGACGATGACGCCGGCCATCGTGATGCTGATCCCGAAGTCGCCCTGGATGGCCGGGAGGAGCGGCGTGAGGATGTTGGTGGCGGCGATGAGCAGGAAGATCGACACCGCGAGGAGCTTGGCCTCACGCGGGATCGGGGGCGCAGCAGGCGGGTCGACCTTCGCGGTCGTCGAGCCCGTCCCCGTCCCCGTCACGAGTCGCTGGGTCCGACGCCTGTCTCGCCGGCGAGGACCGCGGCGATGTCCTCGATCTGCAGCCGCTCGGGGGCGAGGGCCAGCTCCTGACGCGAGCAGACCGCGCGGAGCACGAGCTTGCGCACCTGGCGGGCGTCCATCCCGGCCGCCGCACAGACCGCGGCGAGCTCCTCGAGTGCCGCGCCGCCCGAATCCTGCGAGCCAGTGAGCTCGGCGATCGTGTCGGCGAGGATCGCCTGCACGGCCGCAGCGCCGGGTGTCCCGATGTGCTCGACGAGGTCGGCGCGGGACAGGAACGCGGCGTCCACGCCGGTCTCGTAGTTGGTGGTCGCGACGAACGTGACGTTCGGCCACGCCCGCGCGACCCGGTCCACGCCCGAGAGCACGGCGTCCGTGGCGCGATGGACGTCGACCGGGTTCGTCTCGAGCGACGCCCGGTTGCGGCTGACCGCGAGCGCCTCGACTTCGTCGAGCAGCACGATCATCGGTCGGCCCCGGCTCGCGAGGTCCGGCAAGCGTGCGCTCGAACAGGCGGGCGACAGCCCGCTGGCTCTCGCCGAGCATCTGGCTCGGGAAGACGTGCGGGTCGATGTCGACGAACAGCAGCGAGCCGCCCTCGAGCGTCTGGGCGGCCTGGTCCGCGAGGCCGCCGGCGAGGGTCGTCTTGCCGGTGCCGGGTGGCCCGGACAGCACGATCAGGCCGTGGATCGGCAGCCCGACCTGGCTCACCCGTCCGCGATGGCGGAGCGAGAACAGGACGTAGTTGAGCAGACGGGCCTTCTGCTCGGCCGGGACGATGATGCGGTCCCAGCGATCGCGCCAGGTCTCGTCCGGCAGCTCGTGGAGACCGGCCAGGCCCTCGACGCCGGGCGGGACCGTGATCGCGGGCATCCTCCTAGGCCTCGGGGCGTCCCTGCGAGGTGGTCCGGCCAGACGACCCCGCTGAGGTCGGGGGCGTCCAGCGTCGGCAGCTCCTCGAACAGGTTCAGCGGGTCCAGCAGGATCGCGGATCATGTCGTACAACGCATCGAAGTTGTGGACCCGGACCAGGCGCGCCGTGCGCTCCTTGCTGTCGTTGAAGTGCTGGTGCCACTGCCAGTGGTCGACGACGATCAGGTCGCCGGCCTCCCACTCGTGATCGACCCCGTCGACCTCGCTGTGGCCGTTGCCGGAGATCACGTACAGCCAGGCCTCCCCGCCATGGCGGTGGCGCGACTGGTACAGCCCTGGCGCCAGCTCGTGCATCACCGCCGACAGGCCTGCCGTGTGATAGCCGATCGACTTGTCGACCATGAACAGGCTGCGCGCACCGCGCTTGGTGACGAGTCCGCGGACGTCCTCGAACCGGGTGATGAGACGGGCGCTCTCCGTGCCCTCCCACTGGCGGGCGAGGCGCTGCGTGCGACGGGCGTAGGGATCGTCGCCGGTCAGCGGCGCGATCTGCTTCGGGCGCGGCGGCAGCTCCGCGACCGGGGTGTCGCCGCCCTCCTCGAGGAGCGCCACACCGAACTGCTCGAGCATCGGCTGGACGCTCCAGGTGTGGAAGACGGCCGGCTTGTCGCCCTCGTTGCCGTGCCGGTGCCACGCCCAGCTCGGCAGGTGGATCGTGTCCCACGGCTTCCAGTCGATGCGCTGGCCATCGATCTCGGTCCAGCCGGAGCCCGACTCGATGAACATGATCGCGTCCCACGAGTGGCGATGGATCGTCGTCGTGACGCCCGGATCGACCTCATGCAGCGTCGCATCGAGGTTCTTGGTGGGGCGGTCGCCGTCCCAGCCGGCGTAGACGCCGCGGCGCGTGCGGCGCGACGGCGACTCGACGAGGGTCACGTCGCTGCGCTTGATGACCTTCTTGTGGTAGCCGCGCCATTCCTCGAGCAGCGACTCGCGCCGCTTCTTCTGGATCTCGTAGTGGGTGACCTGGGTCGAGGTGGTCGTCTTCACGTCGCGTCCTTTCGCGGGGCTGCGAGGGTCGCGGGATGGGGAGCCCGCGACCCTCGCCTGGGGGATGCCTAGACGCCGACGGCGGTCGGCTCGCTGACCCGCGGCAGGACCTCGCGGGCGAGGATCTCGATCTGCTCGAGCCAGTCGGGGAAGCGCATCCGGAAGTCGAAGATCAGGAGGTCGCAGCCGATCTCCTGGTAGCGCTGGACGCCGCGCACGATGTCGTCCGGCGAGCCGGCCAGGATGGAGCCGTCGAGCTCCTCGATCGTCGTGAACTCGCCGCCCTCGGGCTTGAGCCAGAACTTCTGGGCGTTGGCGTTCTTGATCAGCCCGGGCACGTTCATCCGGGCGGCGGCCGCGCCGAACGAGGTGTCGATGCTGGTGACCGGCACGGCGCCGGTCATGATCATCGGCTTGCCCTGCTCGGCGGTCATCTCGCGGATCTTGGCGACCCGCGCCTCGTAGGTCGGGAACGTGATCCGGCCGGGCAGCCAGCCCTCGCAGAAGTCGACCGCGAGGCGGGCCGAGGCGGGCGTCGCGCCGCCCCACCAGACCGGCACCGGATAGAGCGGCTGCGGCTTGAGGTCGACGTCGTCGAAGTCGTACTGCTCGCTGTGCCACTCGACGGACTCGCCGGTCCACAGCTTGCGGGCGATGAGCGTCTGCTCGCGTCATCAGCTCGGGGCGCTTGAGGTCGCCCTGGCCGATCACGTCGAACTCGTGCTGGAAGTTGCCGGCCCCGATGCCCGAGGTCGAACCGGCGGCGGGTGATCCACGACATCGAGGCGACGCTGTAGGCCATGTTGATCGGGTGGCGGAACGGGATGATCGTCGCCGCGCCCAGGCCGATCCGCTCGGTCACGCCGGCGAGGTAGGTCAGCGTCACGAACGGCTCGATGAACGTCCGGTCGGTGCCTTCCATGCCGTGCGGATGGAAGACGAGGTGGTCGCGCACCCACAGCGAATCGAAGCCCAGCCGATCGGCGAGCCGCGCGCCCTCGATCAGCAGGTCCTGGTCGGCCTCGACCCCGAAGTGCGGGACGAGCAGTCCGAAACGCGTGGCCATGGGTCGCTTCTCCTTAGGTTCTGGTCGACGAGGTCGCCGGAGTCGTGGTCGGTCGCGCCTGGCGGCCCCTGCCGGGCCGGCCGATGACCTGCCCGTCGGCGTACACGACCTCGCCGCGCGAGATCGTGCTGGTCACGGCGCCGCGGACGCGACGGCCGGCGTACGGCGTCCAGCCGATCTTGCTCAGGACGAGGTCGTCGGTGATCTCGAACTCGGCGTCGAGGTCGACGATCGCGATGTCGGCGTCGGCGCCGACCTCGAGGCGACCCTTGTCGCCGAGCCCGAAGACCCGAGCCGGGGCGGTCGCGGTCGCGTCGACGACCCGCTCGAGGCTGATCAGGCCCGTGCGCGCTGGCGTCGAGCAGCAGGGACACGTAGAACTGGGCGGACGGCGTGCCCGTGTGGGCCTTCCAGCCGTCGGTCCAGCCCGGCTCCTTCTCCTCGCGCAGTGTGCGGCGCGTGGTCGGTCGACACGAGGTCGATGGTCCCGTCGCCGAGCGCCTCCCAGAGCGGCTCGGTGTTCGATCTCCGGCACGTAATACGACAGCGCGTACGAGCCGAGCCGCTCGATGGTCTGCCAGTCGTTGCCGAGGAAGACGGCCCATGGGTTGATCTCGGCCGAGACGGCCTGGCCCGCGTCCTTGGCCGCGCGGAGCTGGTCGATCACGCCGCGTGGTCTGGGTGTGGAGCAGGTGGAGCGGCGTGCCCGGTCGCCTGCTGGAGCCGGAGCAGGAGCGCCGCGGCGGTGTCCCAGATGATCCCGTCGTGGGCGGCGTAGGCCTTGGCGTAGGCGCGGAAGTCGCGCTCGCCGCGCTCCCAGTACTGCTCCTCGATGTGCGGTCATCAGCGCCTGGTCGTGCGGGTGGACCATCAGCGGCAGCCCGGTCGGGGCGATCGTCTCGAAGATCTCGCAGGAGATCGCCGTGATCGTGGACGCCGATGCCGGGCATGTGCGGGTAGTCGCGGCCGGTGTCGACGACCATGAACACCTTGAAGGCGGCGATGCCCATCGTCGCGAGCTCCGGGATCTCGTCGAGGCACGGTCCCCGCGGCGTTGACGTTCCAGTCGACGATCGGCCTGCTCGGCGTAGAGCTCGAGCATCGCGGCGAGCCGCTCCGCGGTGTTCGGCGGCGGCTGGACGTTGGGCATCGCGAACGAGGTCGTCACGCCGCCGGCGGCACACGCGCCGTCGCGCTGACGATGTCCTCCTTGTGGGTGAAGCCCGGTTCGCGATGATGGCGAGTGGACGTCGATGAGCGCCGGGCAGCAGGTGGCGACCGGTCGCGTCGATCGTGGACGACGCCGCGAGGGGCGTCCCCGGCGCGACGATGGCCGCGATCCGGCCGTCCCGGATGCCCAGGTCGGCGACCGGCCGTCCCGTCGCGCCGACGAGGGTGCCGCCGGTGATCGCGAGGTCGTAGCGGCACGGGCATCGGCGCTCCGCTCATGGCTTGTCCAGGTAGGTGATCGAGGCCTCCGGCGCTCGCCTCGTGGACGTGGACGTCCCCGGCCGCGAGGTAGCGTCGTGAACCACTCGACGATCAGCGGGGCGACGACGTCTCGGTACTGGGCGTACGCGGCGTAGTGCGTGGTCCCGGTCTGGACCACGAGACGCTTCGGCGATCCGGCTCGCTCGTACAGCGCGAGGCGTGGTCCTCGGGCGTGGTGGCGTCGTTCTCGACGCAGATGAACATCGCGGCGCGTGGCGAGATGCGGTCGACGACGTCGATCGGGCGGTAGGCGAAGATCGCCTCGGCGCTGGCCAGCGCGACCTCGCGTGGGACGCGGTCGTCGACATCGGCCTTGATCGTCGTGGTCTTGCGCTCCGGGGTCGGGACCATGATCCCGTCGCGCGGGGGCACCAGCTCGCCCTTGCCCGAGCGGGCACGCTCATGGCGATCCGACGCGAAGGCGCTCGAGGAACGCGAGCCATTCGTGCTCCGGGCGCATCCGATGGAGCCAGTCGCGTCCGTCGGCGATCGGGACCTGGCTGACCATCGCCTTGAACCGATCGTCGAGCGCCGGCCGCCATGATCGCGTTGCCGCCGCCGGTCCCACCGGAGCCGAACGCGCCGAGTCGCCGGGCGTCGATCTCCGGGCGGGTCTCGCAGGTAGGTCGCCGCGCTGCGGTAGTCCTCGACCTGGCCCATCGGATCGAGGTAGCGTCGCGTCGCCCTCCGAGTCGCCGAACCCGCGATAGTCGAAGACGAGGACGGCGATCCCGGCCGCCAGCAGCGCGTCGTGGTACGGCTGGTAGAGCTTGGCGTCGCGCAGGCCCAGCCAGCCGGGACCCTGGACGACGGCGGCGACCGGTCGATCCGGTGACGTTCCATCGGGGAGCATCAACGTGCCGGCGAGGGCGGCGCCGTGGCTGTAGAAGCGAACCTGCTCGATGGGCATCGATCCCTCGGTGGTGGAGCGGTCGTCGCGTGTCCTGCCGACGTCCGACGGGCGCGCCGGCGCATACGATGTGGACGTCAATGTACCCATTCCATCATGGATTGTCCACATTCATCCGCCGCGCCCGATCCGTTCCGAGGACCTCGCGACGCCGAACCGTCATGCCTTCGGACCGTAGATGAATCGTGCGGGGTCGGCGGCATAATCCTCGTACGAACCCGGCACGGTGATGCCCGGGATCTCGGGGATCCAGTCGTCGTGCAGGAGCTGATCCGGGTCGCCGTACGTCGCGGCCAGGTCACGGACCGACGGATCGTCGTAGGCGCTCAGGCGGCCCCCCTCGATGATCGGCAGGTCCCCCGTCGCGGTCTGGACGATCAGCGTCGGCGTCAGCAGGTGGACGTGCAGGTGGCCGTAGACGAGATGCCGTTCGCCGGCCCACACCTCCTCGGACGAGCGCCAGCGCGTGCCGAGGCCGCAATGGATGATCCCGGCCCGCCGGCGCTCCCACTCGAAGCCGCCTGACGACAGCTTGCGGATGTCCGTCGGGCGCGAGATCTTGGGGTTGGTGCCGATCGCGATCTCCCAGATCCAGAACAGGCCCGGCGCCGGGAAGCACGGGTACTGGATCGTCGCTTCGACTTCGTCCTCGAGGGCGCGCCACGCATCGCCGTAGCCGCCGCCGCCACGGATCCCGGTCATCCGCGCGTTCTCGACATCGACCTCGATCCGCGGGAACGGCCGGCTGAAGTGGTTGAGCGTCCCGGCGATGACGCCGGTCGTGTCGTCCTCGGCCTCGATCGGCGTCGGGGGGTGGGCCATCAGATGGCCCCACTTCGGGCGTTCGCCCGTAGTCGTGCCGCGTCGTGTCGTCGAACGGGGCGTCCAGGATCGTGAGCGACAGGTTCGTACCCTCCGGATCGGTCAGGAGGAGGCGCGCCCCTGGGTTGTCGGTGATCCGCGACCAGGTGACCTCGTTGATCCGCCGATGGAGGTCGCGCGGAAAGAGGTTGGAGCCGGCGTCGAAGTGGTCGCGTGACGACCCACGGAAAGCCTTCGTAGCGATGGTCGGTCCTGGGGATCGCGCCGCCCTTGCCGTGGATGAGCAGGTCGTACCCGCGCGTCCTGCGCCAGGTCCTCGATCCACGGCGTGCCTTCCCAGCGTCGCGGCAGCTCCGTCCACGGCTGGCGCCGGATGGCGACCCGGATCTCGTCGAGGTCGTCGAACTCGCGATCCGCTTCGACCTCGGCCACGACCACGTCGACCGACGCGCCCTGCTCGCGCAGGGCGGCCGCGACGACCGTCGGTCAGGTCCGGGTCGGTCTGGCTGTCGACGCCGATGAGCACGCGATCGCCGGGCTTGGTGGCGCCGTAGCCGATGAACCCGGCGGCGGTCCGACGGGTCTCATCCTGGCGCACGAGATAACGCGCGACCGGAAGCAGGTCGTCGAGCGCGACGACCTGCGCGACCCCGCCGACCGGTCCCGGCTCTGGGCGCGCGCGGTTCGGGCCAGTGGCTGGACCACACATCAGGGTCGATTCCTCGTGGGTTGACGGCGACCGCCCCCGGAGCACGGGCTCCGGGGGCGGTCGGTGGAGGAGGGAAGCTACTCAGTGGGGATGTCGTGGGCCTCGTAGAACCCGGACGCCTGGAGACCCTCGAGGATGCTTCGGTCGAACGCGTCCGTCACGGGTACGGCGGCCATGTCCGGATTGACCGTGGCCAGGACGTCCTTCGGGTTCTGGAACGCCTCATCGGTCCAGGTCATGGGCCGGTTGCCGATCTGCTGGAACTCCAGGATCAGCGCCTTGGCATCCTCGACGCTGCTCTGCGTGAACGCCGCATAGTGCTCGGCGGCCGTATCGGGGTCGGTCCACATCATGTTCTGCGCCTCGAGCACCGATGCGGCCACGACGGTCGCGGTGTTCGGGTTCGCGGCAAGCCAGTCCTCGGTAACGCCCAGGCCGGACCGGCCCCATGGCAGCTGCGCTTCCTTGAGGTTGACCAGGAAGTTGAAGCCGAGGCCCTCCATCTCCGCGTGACGGGCCGCGTCGACCGGGGCGGCCGCACATGCACCGCCCTGCAGGGCAGCGATTCGAGCGGCCTGACCGCCGACCTCGGTGATGACGACATCCTCGGGCGTCAGGCCGAGTTCCCGGAGCGACAGGATCACCGCGCCATGCGACGTGCCGCCGTAGGTCGAGACGGCGACGCACTTCCCGCGCAAGTCGTCGGCCGTCTTCACGTCGGCCGTGGAGACGAGCTCATCGGTCAGGATGACCGCGTTCACGGCGAGGCCCTTGACGGGCACGTCCGTGGTCTGGGAGGTGATGAACGCCGACGTGCCGCCGAAGCCGATGTCGAGCTGTCCGGCCTGCAGCGCCTGCATGACCTTGCCGTCACCCTCGAACACGGTCGTCTCGACGTTGAGGCCGTTCTTCTCGTAGATCCCCGCGTCCTTCGCGAGCTGGGCGGCGAACTGGCTCGTCTCGGCCACGCTCAGCCCCATCTTGATATCGGTCTTCTCCGGCGTCGGCAGGGTGCCGGCCGCGGCGGAAGCCGACGGCTCCGCGCTGGCCGCAGGGGCCGACGGAGCAGTGGTCGCGGGGGTTCCTCCGCCCGTACAGGCGCCCACGAAGATCGCCGCCAGCGCGAGCGACGCGAACCTGCGAGAGTGCTTCGCCATGATCGTGTGATCCTCCTCCATGAAGCGCCGGCCACCCGAGGATCCTCGAGAGCGCGACAGGTCCGGAATGTAGTCGAAGTGATTGACATTGTCTACATTACGGCGGCAAACTGCGCCATCCAGCCCGCCCGTCGAGCGTCGACCCTGTTCGCGAGGAGACCGATCGGTGCACGCGCAGCCCCATGACCGATCCAGACGCGAGCGAGCTGGATATGGCGACAAGCGGATCTTGTCGTACGATCGGGATATCGGCAGTGCGCATGACCACCCGTTCAGGTCGAGCCAGACGCCGAGCCCGGTCTGCCCCGCCCTTTTCCCGACCAGCGAGGTCCGGCGTTGAGCATCGCGATCCCGAGTCGCCCCCTACCCGCCCGTCGGCGGGGCCGCCTCGGCCGGATCCTCGACAACGAGCGGCTGCTGTACGGCCTGGCCGGCATCGTCGTCTTCCTCGCCCTCTGGGAGTTCGGTAGCCGATCGGGCTTCATCGACCGCTCGTTCTTCGGCCGGCCCACCGGGATCATCGAGGCCGGCATCAAGGAGGTCCAGACCGAGCGGTTCTGGGGCGACCTGATGGCGAGCTTCTCCGAGTTCGCGATCGGCTACCTGATGGCGATCGCCCTCGGCATCCCGATCGGCCTCGCCGCCGGTCGCTTCCGGCGGCTCCAGTTCGCCCTTGACCCGTGGCTGAACTTCTTCAATTCGCTGCCTCGGATCGCGCTGCTCCCGGTGCTGGTCATCATGTTCGGGGTCTTCGGCCCGGCCTCGAAGATCGCCGTGGTCTTCCTGGGGGCGTTCTTCTCGATCGTCATCCCGACGATGCAGGGTGTCCGAACGACGGACCGCCGGTTCGTCGATGTCGCGCGGAGCTTCGGGGCGGGGGAATGGCTGTTGTTCCGGTCGGTCGTCATCCCGTCCACCGTGCCGTTCATCATCACCGGCCTGCGGCTTGGCATCGCGCGAGCGCTGATCGGCGTCGTGACCGCCGAGCTGTATACGCAGACCGAAGGGATCGGGGTCCTCATCCGACGCGCTACCGAACTGCGCCAGGGGGACCGAGCTCTGTTCGGCGTCCTGCTCTTCACGATCTCGGGCATCATCGGAGTCGAGGCTATCCGGCGCGTCGAGGCGCGCTACCAGAAGTGGCGCCCCGTCACGTCACTCGAGCGGAGGTAACACATGCAGCAGGGGATGGCCCTCGAGGCTCGGGGTGTCCGGATGGAGTACGTGGACCAGGCGACCGGCGAGCGGCTGCTGGCCGTCGACCGGGTCGACCTCGACATCGCCGAAGGGCAGTTCGTCAGCATCGTCGGACCGTCCGGGTGCGGCAAGTCGACGTTCCTGAAGATCGTCAACGGCCTGTTCCCGGCCACCGAGGGAACCATCGAGATCCGCCAGGCCGCCGAGGGCAGCGCCCACGCGATGGTCTTCCAGGACTCGTCGCTGTTCCCGTGGTACGACATCGTCGACAACGTCGCCTATGGGCTCGTCTGTCAGGGCGTGTCGCGCAAAGAGGCGCGGGCCCGGGCCAAGCCGTTGATCGACTTGGTCAGCCTGACCGGCTTCGAGCAGAAGTTCCCGTATCAGCTGTCCGGCGGCATGCAGCAGCGGGCCAACCTCGCCCGCGCGCTGACCGTCGATCCCGAGATCCTGCTGATGGACGAGCCGTTCGCGGCGCTGGACGCCCAGACTCGCGAGCTCATGCAGGCGGAGCTTCTGCGGATCTGGCGCGAGGCGAACAAGACCGTCCTGTTCATCACCCACCAGATCGACGAGGCCATCTACCTGTCCGATCGCGTCCTGGTCATGAGTGCGCGCCCGGGACGGATCCTGGCCGACATCGCGATCGACCTGCCGCGTCCGCGCGAGCTCGAGATCAAGCGCACCCCCAAGTTCATCGAGTATGCCGACGAGATCTGGGGACTCATCTCGACCCAGCTCAAGCCCCACCTGCACGACGTCGCGGAACACAAGGGCGAGGCCGTCGCGTGACCGTCGGTTCCCAGGACCTGACGCGCTCGCGCACCCCGCATCCCAGCGTGCGCCGGCTCCGCCTCCCGCATATCAACGATCGGGTCAAGTACGGCCTGATCGGTTTCCTGATCGTCCTGCCCCTCTGGGAGCTGGTCGTCCGGCTGGGCTTCGTCAGGAGGGTCACGCTCAGTTCGCCCAGCCTGATCCTCGAGACGGCGGTCGAGGACCTCATCATCAATGCGACGCTCTGGCCCCACCTGCTCCAGAGCTCCCAGCAGTTCGTGCTGGGCCTGGGCCTTGCCCTCATCACCGGGATCCCGCTCGGGCTCGCGCTCGGGCTCTTCCGTCGGCTGAACTTCTTCGTGGACCCGTGGTTGTCGGCGATCTACGCGACGCCGACGATCGCCCTGGTCCCGCTCATCGTCCTGGTGCTCGGCCTGGGGCTCGAGTCGAAGATCTTCATCGTCTGGCTCGAGGCGATCTTCGTGATCGTCGTCAGCACGATGGCCGGCGTCCGGGCATCGGAAGCCCGTTATCTCGATCTGGCGAAGAGCTTTCGCGCGTCGCGTTGGCTCACCTTCCGGTCGGTCATCGTGCCCAGCAGTTTCCCGTACATCCTGACGGGGCTACGGCTCGGCACGACCCGGGCGCTCGTCGGGGTCGTCGTCGCGGAGTTCTTCGCCGCGAACAAGGGCCTCGGCTTCTACATCAACTTCAGCGGTACGACGCTGCGAACCGATCGCGTCATGCTCGGCGTGATCCTGCTGGGCCTGTTCGGGGTGATCCTCGGCGAGGGCGTCCGTCGGATCGAGAAGCGGTACGAGAAGTGGCGCCCCGAGTTCAATTGACCTGACGGCCCAGCGCGGGAACCGATCCGGCCCACGTTGCGAGGTGCCGGAGGATCGCCGTCAGCGATTGAGGCGACGATCGGCCCGCTCGCGCGCCTCGGCCTCCTTGATGTACCGGCGGATCAGGATGGCGACACGTCGGTAATGACCGGCCAGGTGGGCGACGGCCCGGTCCGCGTCCCCGACGCGCACCGCCTCGAAGAAGTGCTCGTGGATGGAACTCGAGTGCTGGATCGTCGCCCAGCGCAGGACCCGGGCGACCTCCTGGCGGAGGCGCAGGATCAGCCCGACGAGGCGCGGGCGACCGGTGACCGAGTACAGGCGCAGGTAGAACCGCTCGCGTGACGCCAGCTGGTCGTCCGGTGCCTGGGCATCCTGCATCGCCTGGAACAGTCCCTCCAGCTCCTCCAGGTCTTCGTCGGTGAGCAGCGGCAGGGCGAGCCGGACCGCCTCGCTCTCGAGCAGGATGCGCAGGTCGTAGACCTCCTCGACGTCGTCGGCATCGAGCGTGGTGACCGTGAAGCCACGATGCGGTTCGGAGGCGACGAGCCCCTCGTATTCGAGCGCCCGGAGGGCCTCGCGGACCGGGATGCGGCTCGTCCCGAACACGTCGGCGAGCTCTTCCTGGCGGAGCCGGGCGCCGGGTCCGAGCACGCCGGACAGGATGGCCTGGCGCACCGATGCGAGGACCAGCTCCTGGGCGGTCACGTTCTCCTCGCGGGCCGCATCGATGATCGCAGCCAGCTTCTCCGTCTGGTCGCTGCGCGCGGTGCGTTCTTCCAACTGCCTCACCCTTCGCCGCTCCTTCCCGTACGACACGGTGCTACCGACCATCCTCGCACGGACGGGCGGCGCTGAACGGTTCGGATCGGCGGGAGCAACGGCTGGAAGGCCCAGACGGGGCACATGCCCATTCGTCCGCGTCACGTGGTCCACGCGCGTCGGCCGATGGCGATGCGGGAGCCGCACACGAGGAAGACGGCGTCGGAAGCGGTCCGTCCGCGACTGGTTGGCACCCGTAGAATGTATCCATAGCGACCAGGATTGTCCAGAACTCGGGCCATCATGAAGCCATCTGCAGACCCGCCGGACGCGCCGGCCTCCAGTCGTCTCGCGACCCGCCTCGGGCCTTTCCGCCACCGCCCGTTCGCCGTGTACTGGGCTGGCGGCTTCATCTCGAATCTCGGGACCTGGCTGCAGACGGTCGCCGGCTCGATCTTCGTCTACCAGCTGACGGGCTCCGCGTTGGCGGTCGGCATCCTCAACTTCGCCGGCTTCCTGCCGATCTTCCTGTTCTCCATCCTGGGCGGGGTCGTGTCGGATCGCTTCGACCGCCGCCGGATCGTCATCGTCACGCACGTGCTGTCCGGGATCGTGGCGGCCGCGCTCGCGATCGTCACGTTCGCGGGCCTCGCGTCGGAGCTCTACCTGGTCCTGGTGTTCTTCGCGCTCAACACCGCCTACGCGATCGCCAAACCGTCGATCATCGCGATGTTGCCCGGGCTGGTGCCGCGCGACGAACTGACCGACGCGGTGGGCCTCAACACGTTGCAGTTCATCCTCGGCCAGATCGCCGGCCCGATCATCGCCGCGCTCGTCATGGCCACGGCGGGAGCGGGTTGGGCATTCACGATCAACGCCCTGACCTACCTCGGGCCGATCGTGAGCATGGTGTACCTCCAGCGCCGCGGTCTGGGGGCGCGCCAGGACGAGCCGACGCACAAGGACGGACGGCCGGTCGCGGCCCTGAGCGTCGGGACCTTCATCCACGAGCAGCGCTGGGTCGTCGCGCTGCTCGCCGGCATCGTCTCGGTCAGCGCCCCGCTGGAGGTCATCCGGACCTTGTCGCCCGCCATCGCCGTGGAGGGCCTGGGCCAGCCGGAAAGCGCGGCGGGTCTCGTGGTCGCCGCGCAGAGCGTGGGTTCTGCGGTCGCCCTGATCGTCTTCGTGCCTATGCGCAAGCGAGGGTGGTCGCGGCACATGGTCGCGACCGGCCTGGTCCTCCAGGCGGTCGGGCTCGTGGGGACGGCGATGGCGGCGACCCTCGCGGTGGCGCTCGTCACGGTGGGCCTGGTGGGCTTCGGCTTCTCCCTGTGCTTCCCCGTGCTGACCGGCACCCTGCAGTTGGAGGTGCCCGACGCCGTCCGCGGGCGGGTCATGGCCTTCCACCAGACTGCCCACCTGGGCAACCGGCCCATCACCGCGTTGCTCATCGGGGCGCTCGCGGCGGCCGTCGGGGCGCAACAGGCGGTGATCGCTGGGGCGATCCTGGCCCCGATCGGGCTCGTGGCGACCCGCCGGGCGTGGCGGATGCTGGCCGCACGACGGACGGAGCCGGCCGCCGCGGGAGGCGTCGGGGCGGACCCGATCGAGGCGGTCGAGGCCGCCGGCGGCTAACCCGGCCGGTCCGCCCGGGTGGGCTCGTTCAGCTGGCTCATGTCGGCGAGTGCCGCAGCAACGTCGAAGCGAGGCTCGTAGCCGAGATCGCCGCGAGCCTGCTCGATGTCGAGCAGGACGTTGCGCCCGGGCGGGAACCGGTCGCCCATCGTGATCCGACAGCCCGGGAACACGGCCTCGAGCGCGGCGGCGAACTCGGCCATCCGGGTGATGCGGCCAGCGCCAACGTGGTAGACGGGGGCCGCCAGTGGCCGGTCAGCCAGCGCGGCGGCGGCGATCCCTGCCCCGACGTCCGCGTAGTAGATGAGGTCGAAGCCCTGGTCGGGGTGCACGTCCACGGCGATCTCGCCGCCGTTCCGCGCCGCGGTCACCAGGTCGGAGTGGAAGCTGAGCCCGGCATGCGTGTCCCCGCTCTTGCCCGGGCCCCAGGTCGTGGAAAAGCGGAGTGCGGCCGCCGACAGGCCACGCCCTCGCGCGCCCACGATGAGCCGCTCGACCGTCAGTTTCGTGACTTCGTAGATCTGCAGTGGACTCGGCGGGTAGTCGACCGGGACGGGGTCGTAGTCCGGATGGAGGTAGCGGGCCGGCACGGGCCCGAGCACGCCCTTGGTGCTGTTCGCGACCAGTCGCCGGACGCCGGCCGCCTCCGCCGCCTCGATCAGCCGCTGGGTCGCGATCACGTTCACCTCGAAGGCGAGGACGGGGTCGACCTCGCACGGCTGACCGACGAGCGCCGCCAGGTGGACGACCCGCGTGATCTGCTGCTCCCGGAGCGTGTCGCGGACGAGGGTCGTGTCCCGGATGTCGCCGACCACGACGGCGTCGGCCTCGTAACCCGGCGGCACGAACCGAGGTTCGGGACTGCAGGTCGAGCACGACGACCCGGGCGCCCCGGCGGGCGAGCTCGCGGCCCACCCACGGCCCCATCGTTCCGTTGCCTCCGGTGACCAGGACCGTCTCGGGCATGTCAGTCCCCTCCCGGCCGTACCGCGGCCTTGACGAACCCCTCGAGTCCCGCGGCGCGAGCGTTGATCGCCGCCTGCGCCTCGTCGAGGGGAAACACGTGGGTCACGAGTCGTTCGAGTCGACCGCGCAGGTCCGCGTCGGCCTCGACGAGTGCGCGGGCCGCCAGCAGTGCCTGCTCGTCCTTGGACAGCACCGCCTGGATCCGGATCTCGCGGTAGACCAGGTCGTCGGTCCGAAACGCCACCTCCACCCCTCTGCCGACGACGCTGGCGAGGACCATCGTCCCCTGCGGCCGAAGATGGTGCGGGGCGGTGGCCAGCGCCCGCGGGTCCCCCGTGACATCGAGGACGACGTCGAAGTCCCGACCGACCGCCTCGAGCTGCGCGTCGCGCCCCGCCTCTGGGTCCACGACCACCGTCCTTGCGCCGGCATCCGCTGCGAACGCGAGGCGGGCCGTATCGCTGGCCAGGCCGGTCACGGTGATCTCCTGGGCTCCGAGACGCCGGGCGGCCAGGGCCGCGCACAGGCCCTGCGGACCGCAACCCTGGATCAGCACCCGCTGGCCGGGCAGCAGGCCGCCCTTGCGGATCAGCCATTGGTAGCCGTTGCCGAGCAGCTCCAGACCGAGGGCCGCCTCCGGCGAGATCGACTCGGGGAGCCGGTGGACGATCGATCCCGGCGCGACCTCGACGACCTCCGCCAGACCGCCCCACAGCCCGGATCCGGTCGCGAGGCCCCAGCGGGTCCCGTAGCCTCCCTTGGTCGGGCACATCCGGTAGGACCCGGACCGGCACGCCTCGCACGACCAGCACGGGATGCTGCTTTCGACGATGACACGATCCCCGACACCGACGCCATAGCGGGCCGCCGCCTGCTGCCCGATCGCCTCGACGCGACCGACGATCTCGTGGCCGAGGATCATCGGGATCGGGGCCTGGAGTTTGCCACCGGCGTACTTCACGTCGGTGCCGCAGTCTGCCGCAGAGTTCCACGCGCACGATCGCGTTGTCCTCGCGCAGGGCGGGCAGGGGCAGATCGCGTCGTTCGAACACGTCAGGCGCTGTCAGCACCATCGCGCGGACCATGCCTCGCCCGCCCAGGTCGCCGTCGATCGTCATCCGTCGGTCCTCCTCGATGCCCTGGTCCTCACCGCAGCCGGACGTTGACGGAGCGCACCCGGGTGAAGGACAGGATCTCCTCGAGGCCGTGCTCCACGCCGACGCCCGAGTCCCGCCATCCGCCGAATGGCACCGCCGGATAGCGCGTCTCGACGTCGTTGATCCAGACATAGCCCGCCTCCAGCCCATCGGCGACGCGGAAGGCCCGGTCGATGTCCTGCGTCCAGACCGCGGCGGTCAGGCCGTACCGGCCCGCATTGGCGACCGCCAGGGCCTCCGCCTCGGACCGGAACGTCATCGCCGCCAGGACCGGCCCGAAGATCTCCTCGAGCGCCAGCTCCGAGCCCGGATCGACGCCCTCGACCACGGTTGCCTCGATGAAGGCGCCATCAGCGAGGGCGGGATCGGACGGGGCGGCTCCACCGGCGACGACCCGCGCCCCCGCCCCCGCTGCCCGGGCCACGACCTGCAGACAGCGGTCGCGCGCCGCGGCCGTGATCATCGAGCCCATCTCGGTGGCCTGGTCGGTCGGCAGGCCGATCCGGATCCGCCCGGCGAGCTCAGCGACCCGGTCGAGCACCGGCCGAGCGATCGACTCGTCGATCACCAGCCGGCTCGTGGAGCCGCAGCTCTGACCCTGGACGCGGGTGAAGTTCATCCCGCGCACGATCGCCGCGGCCGCCTCGTCGACATCGACATCGTCGAAAACGACGATCGGATTCTTGCCGCCGAGCTCGAACGAGAGCGTCTTGATATGCCCACTGTCCGCCGCGGCAGCCTGGATTCGCAGCGCCGTCGCCGTGCTCCCCGTGAACGAAAGACGGTCGATCGCCGGATGACGGACGAGGGCAGATCCGGTCGCCGGACCGCCGACGACGACGTTCACGACGCCGTCGGGCAGGAGGCCGGCCGTCGCCTCGGCGATGGCCAACGGGGACAGCGGCGCCAGCTCCGACGGCTTGAGGACCACGCAGTTCCCCGCGACCAGCGCGGAGCCCAGTCGGGCGCAGGCGAACATGGCCGGGTGGTTGAACGTGATCATCCGGCCGACGACGCCCCATGGAACGCGCGTGGTGTAGTGCAGCCCCGGCAACGGGAAGGTCTCGCCTTTGACCTCGAGCGCCAGCCCGGCCGCCTCCGAGAGCATGCGGATGCCCTTGGCGACATCCGTGCGCATCGCCGTCAGCGGGTTGCCGGTGTCGAGCGTGTCGAGCAGGGCCAGGTCGTCGGCCTGCTCAGCCAACCGCGATGCCAGCCGGCTGACGAGCGCCGCCCGATCCCGAGCCGGCACCCGGCGCCAGTCCCCGAAGGCGTCCAGCCCGGCCGTGACCGCGCGAGCGACGCCGGTCTCGCCGGCGTCCTCGATCCGGGCGATGGTCCTGCCCGTGGCGGGGTCCACGACGTCGAGGGCGGGGCCGTCAATCGCATCCTCGAGGTGCCCGCCGATGAACGACCCGAAGGTCGGGATGGCCTTGTCCGCATCGGGCCGTAGCGTTCGTTCGATGATCATCGTCGCTCCCTGTGCACCAGGATCCAGTCCGATACCAAGCATGTGGCGGTCATGGCGACGCCGGCGCGAGGCCGGCCCGGCGATCTCGGTCGGCGGACGATAGGTAACGGATGGCCAAACCGACGCACAGTGCCTGGAGCGCGATCCCTACCAGGAATGGGGACGGGAACCCGACCCGGGCGATCAGCAATCCCCAGGCCGCGCCCCCGACGCCGGCCGCCAGCTGGTAGCCCATCGCGAACGTGGCCATCCCGACGCCGGCCCGCTCCGGCGGGAGGCGATCCATGGTCGCCGCGGCTGCGGCCGGATTGACGACCGCCGCCCCGAGCGCGTACCACCCGGCGCCTACCGTGAAGCCGAGCCAGCCGTCGGCCATGGTGGCGATCACGAGGCCGACCGTGCCGATGGCGCTGCCGAGGATGATCGTCCGGCGTCGGCCGAACCGATCCGACAGCCGCCCGGTCACGAGCTGCCCGAAGCCCAGGAGGACGCCGTAGATCGGGAAGTAGAGCGCGAGCAGGCTGTCGGGCGCCCCGATGTCGCGGATATACACCGAGGCAAAGGTCAGGAAGAGGGTCTGGCCCGCCATGAACGCGGCCAGGATCACCATCGTGGGGACCGCAGCCGGTTCGACGAAGCGCTCCAACCAGCGGCGGATCGCGATCGGCTCGACCGGTGCCGAGGACGCGGGGACGACGCGTGCCCGGTAGCCCGCGGACGGCGCGAGCGGCATCGCGGCCGGCCGCGCTGCGGTCGGGGCGACGCGAGCCGGGACCCGCTGGCGAAGCCAGGTCGCGGTCAGCAGGCCGCCGGCGGCGAACAGGGAGGCGACGACGAACGGGATCTCGCCGCCAGCCCAGGCGTACAGGGCGAGTCCGATGGGCGGGCCGACCAGGAAGCCGAGCGCCCAACTGACATTGAAGTAGCCGCTCGCCTCGCCGCGTCGGTGCGGCGGGGCGAGACGGGCCAGAAGGACGTTGTTGGCCGTGCCGTACATCGCCCACCCGAGGCCTTGCCCGAAGCGCGCCAGGGGCAAGGCCACCGTCGCCGACAGGAGATACCCGAGCGGCGCAAGCGTCAGCAGCACCGCGCCCGCCTGATGGACAGGCCCCTGCCCGGTTCGGTCGATCCGCCGGCCGATGAGCGGTCGCAGGAGGAGTGTCGGAACGGCGTATGCAGCCACGACGAAACCCACCAGGGCTGCATCACCGCCACGGTCGAGGATGAGCAGCGGCAGCGTGGCCTGCACGAGCATCTCGGCCGACCAACCGAGGGCGACGGCGACCAGCAGCGCAATCATCGGTCCGTTGAGCAGGCCGGTGTCGGCGGGGGCCGGGTCGAGGGAGCGGGGGGCGGTCGGAGCGCGGATGGCGGGCCTCAGCGGGTCGCCGGCGGTCGTGGATCTCCACGGCCGTGCCGATAACTGTTTCCATTCTGCCATGAAGTGGGTACAATCCGGCCACCAACCTCGCGCGGCCGCGGCGATGGAGGCTCGCGCGGCCGCGGCCCGCCAGTTCGAGGAGGCCGCCTTGCCGGCACGCGTGACCATCGATCCGGACCGCTGCATCGGCTCCGCCGATTGCGTTCGCCTGCAGCCGGCCGCCTTCCGGATCGACGAGGACCTCGGCGTCGCGGTACCGCTCGACGGGGCGACGGATGTCGACATCGAGACGCTCGTGCGCGCGGCCCACGACTGCCCGACCGGCGCGATCGCCGTCACGGCCGCGGACGGCCAGGTCCTCGTGGACTCCGCCAAGTGACGCTCGAACGACTGCCGGGAGCTGCCGCATGACCCTGCTCGAGACCTATGCCGCGACGATCACCTTGGACGGCTATGAGGCGATCCGCCAGGCCCTGTTCGACCCGAACCTGTCGCGCAGCTTCGACAAGCGCTCGTACCACGACGGCAACATCCGCGATGGCGTCGTGAGCATCTCGCACGGTCCGATGCAGCGGGCGCGGCGACGGGTCGAGAACTCCCAGTTCCGGGCCGACCAGATGAAGCTCTACGAGCGGGAGCTGTTTCCCGGGTGATGTCGGACCTGCTGGACGTCCTCATCGATGGCGAGTTCGTCGACATCTTCACCGTCGGCGAGCTGCTCAGCGTCGTCCTGGCCGCGCGGCGCGCGGGACTCGACCATGAGCCCGGGGATCTCGACCAGATCCGACAGCTCGTTCGCCATGTCGACGCCTTCTCCCAGGGCAGCGCGATCCTCGATGCCCGCGATCCCGAGGCGATCCGGCAACTCGTCTACGACACGTACGAGGAGTTCGAGCGCGATTTCGTCGGACCGTCATGGCGCCGCCGAGCCGCCCTCATCGACGCGCAGCGGCGCGGCGAACTGGGCAGCGACGAGCTCCCCCACGACATCCTGACCGTGCTGCTCCAGCATCGCGACGACGCCGCCCTGGAGCTGGACGACGACGGGCGAGTCGTGCGCGAGGTCGCGACCTACCTGCAGGGGGGCACGCACACGAGCGCCCAGACGCTGACCAACGCCCTCGACCTCCTGTTCGAGGCGGAGCCGCGGGCACCCGGGATCGTCGATCGCGTCGCCGCTGACCTCGGTTTCGCCCAGCGCGTCGTCCACGAGACCCTCCGCCTTCGACCCACCACGCCGAAGATCAAGCGCCGGGCTGAAGCCGAGACCGTCGTCGCCGGAATCGCGATCCCGAAGGACGCCCTGGTCATCCTGGACGCGGCGGCGGCCCACCGCGATCCGGCCATCTTCGGCCCGAACCCCGACGACTTCGACCCCGATCGCCAGCTCGATCCGAGCATCCCGCGTTGGGGCCTTGCGTTCGGCGCCGGCTCGCACCAGTGTCCGGGCCGGACGGTCGCCGGCGGATTCCCCATCCCGACCGGCGATCCGGACGACGAGCACCTGTTCGGGCTCGTGGCACTGGAGATCCAGGCGGTCGCGGCGCGCGGTGTGCGGCCCGACCCGACGCACCAGCCGGAGCGAGATCTGCGCACCGAGCGCCACACGCGCTGGCTCCATTACCCCGTGCGCTTCGAGGCCAGGGGTCCGGTGGCCGCCCACGCCTGATGGCGCCGCGTCGAACGGACCCTCCGGTGCCCTCCTCGTCCGTTCAGGACGAGGGCTGCGGATCGGGGTTGGCCCCCGGGTCGGTGGTTCGACGACGCCGGCCGCGCAGGGCGACCACGTAGAGGACGCCGTAGGCGAGCAGGAAGCCGAACGGGACGACGCGGAACATCGTGTCGACGCCGACCGCGGCCGCGACCAGACCGCCGACGAGCGGGCCGATCATCTTCCCGAGGTCGAGACCGGCGGTCATGACCGCCGCCGCCAGCCCGGTCTGATGACCCGGCGTCTCCTCCATCGCGGTCGCGCTCGTCGACACACGTAGCAAGCCGCGGCTGATGCCGTTCAGCGCGAACAGCGGCAGGTTGACCAGGTAGCTCCCCGCCGACGGGATGAGGGCGAGCGTTGCGGCGGACATCGTCAGTAAGCGGCACATGGAGCCGGTGCGCGGGGACGCGCGCGAACAGCCAAGCGGCGCCGAACCTGGCCACGGCCGATGTCGCGGACCGGACGCTCGAGAGCGTGCCGATCTGGGCGACCGACAACCCGATCGCCAGGCCCGAGCAGCGGGAAGAAGCTCTGGAGCAGGCCGTTCATCATGTTGAGGTAGACCGCCACGAGGGCCGCCGCCCAGACCGCGACGGGCAGCAGCCGCACCCGCCCGATCACGCCGCGCAGGTGGCTGCCCAACCGGCGGTGACGGCCGACGGCGCCGACGACGGTGTCCGCCGCGAGGCCATCGTCGTCGGACACGGACACGCTCGGCGCGACGATGTCGCGCACGACCGGCGGCAGGCGCACCGCGATGAGCGATGCAGCGATGACCGGCAACGTCGCGAGGATCAGCATCGCCACCTGGATGCCGACCATGTCGGCCAGAACGCCGCCGACCGTGGTGGCCAGGGCGAAGGCGATCCCCTGGAAACCGATGTACCAGCCCATCGCGACGGCCGGCGGGATCGAGGCCGGCGTGCACAGCATCATCATCGCCAGCAGGCACGTCGTCGCGAGGCCCCAGCCGAACCCGTCGAAGGCCATCAGGACCGTGAACGCGCCCACGTCCGTGACGAACGGCGTAGCGAGGTAGGCGATCGTGCTCAGGAGCCCGGCACCGACGATCAGGAGTCGCGCCCGCTCCGGCCGGAACAACGCCCCGGCCACGCCACGCGACAGCAGGCTCGTCAGCGAGAACGCGAAGATGACGAAGCCGATGGCCGACGGCCCGAGTCCATTCGCATCGAGGTTGATCGGCACGAGGAACCGGAGCGCACCCTCGGCGAGCTCGAAGAGCATGGTCGCGACATAGACCCCGGCCAGCGGGTTCCGCGGGTCGAGTGGATTGCGGAAGGTCCGCTCAGCTACCTCGGGGTCGCCCAAGGGCCGCTCGGCTGTGGCTCGGCCGCGACTTCGCCACCGACACTGGTGCCCGGCCCGACGGATCGTTCGTAGGCCGCATGAAGGATGGCCAGCTGTCGCTCGATGGCGCGCGATCCCGCCTCGTCCTCGGGTGCGTCGAGCGCCGCCGCTCGGGTCCGGTGGAGCGAGTCGAGGAACCCGCGGATCGCCGACGGGTCGACGTCCGTCCGGTGACTGGCGAAAACCTCGCTCACAAAGCGGCAGGCGAGGAACGCCTGGGCCGGCGATGCCAGCAGGGGATCGGCCGGGGTGAAGACCCGTGACAACGCGCCGAGCTCGGCATCGAGCGCGAGCAGGAGCGCGTTCTGGTCGGTATCGCCGACGTGTCGGCCTTCGCGGACGAACGTGTCAAGCGCCGTAGGCCCGAGATCGGGGATGCCGGGCACGCCGCGTCGTCTCGCGGCATGCGCCGCGAGGAGCCGGGCCGCGAAGTCGAAATGCTGGAGGCGAGCGTTGGAGAAATGGAGGCGCTCGGTCAGGAACGGCCGGCTCGCGACCTCGCGGATGAGCCGGGCCATGTCACCGCCCAGCGCGTTGCGGCGCTCGGCGGCGTTGAGCGCCTCCCCGTTGTTGAGCCGCGAGAACAGGTCCTCGATGTCCTCCTCCGTCGCGTCGCGGATGAGCACGACCGAGAGGTACGTCCGGGTGAGGACGCCCTGCCAGTGCGGATCGAGTTGCGAGAAGCGCAGGGCTCCCGCCGGAGTGACCGCGTCCGTGGGGATCTCCGGCAGATTCCCCGGCTCGACCCGGAAGTCGGCTGCCAGCGCGAAGCCGTCGTCGAGGTAGCGCCAGATCGTCGTCAGCCGTTGCTTGCCGTCGACGATGGCGTAGACCTTGGTCGGGTCCCGGCCGCGCAGGTCGTGCAGGTAGATCTTGGGGACGTCATAGCCGTTGAGCAGCGAATCGATGAACAGCTGCTGCTGGTCCAGCGACCAGACCGCGCTCTCGCGCTGGTACGGCGGGTGCTCCTCGATGGCGCTGCGCCACGTCCGGGCCTTGGCGACCGTGAAGTGGTGCGCAGGGACGCAACGCATCGGGGATCCGGCGAGCAGAGCGGCCCTACGGCCGCGCGACCGAGGTCTCGCGGTGCTCGATCTTGAAGTAGCCCGGCCAGAGCTGCTCGTAGAAGTAGCGGATGCCGTACTCGATGCGCAGGGTCCGCGTCTGGCCATCGGACGGGTTGAAGTGCTCGTGACGGGTCATCTTGGGCGGGATCTGGACCGCATCGCCGGCCTCCCAGTCGTAGTGCTCCTCGTCGATCTCGGAGAAGCCGACGCCTTCGAGCACGTACAGGACCGCCTCGGTGTGCGTATGGCAGTGGCTCGAGGTGTGCGGGACCTCCTCGAAGATCTGGGTCATGGCCACGGTCATTGCCGTGAAGCCGTTGCGCAGCTCGCTGTGGCTCTCGCCGCCGCCCATCAGGTTGTAGATGGCGCCATGACGATGGGGGTGGGTGCTCTTGATGAGGCGTTCGCCGGGCTTCGGGGCCTCGTCCGAGCCGTGATCGTGGGCGTGGACATGGCCTTCGTGATCCGCCGACCCGGCCACCGCCGCCTTCTTGGCACGCTGCCGATCCGCCTCGTTCGGGGCATCCTCGAGGTGCAGGGCGATCCGCCGGTCGAGCGGGTCGAACTGGCCGTCCTCGGCCGGGAACCGTGCCTCGAAGCCGGGCTCGTTGGGCCCCTTCTCCTCGAGCTGCTCCAGCCGACCGAGCTTGACGAACAGGTCCAGGTCCATGGTCGACGCCGAGACATATTCGAGATCCGTGTCGCCCGTGTTGAACAGCTGGTGGTCGTCCATGTACGGGATATGGATCGTCGTGCCGGCATGGAAGTCGTAGCGCCGACCCGCCACCACGATGAAGCCAACGCCGCGCAGGATGTGGATCGCCTCTTCGCCGTGGCGGTGTCGGCCGGTGTGCTGGCCGGCCGGGATCGCGACGGTGCACAGGTTGGTGCCGTTCGTCGGGAAGCCGACCTGGTTGCCGATGAGCATCGCGATCCGGTGCTCGTTCGGGGTCTCGATCCAGGCCGCCTCGCGCCCACGGGCGACGATCGGCGAGCGCTCGACGTCCAGCGCGTTGCGCTCGCTCGCGGCCAGCCAGTCCGCGTAGAAGTCGGCCCGCTCGAGCCGTGTCACCGGGCGCCAGGTCTCGCTCATCGAAGGCTTCCCATCCGTTCCATCCGCGGTCGGTCTCGTAACATAGGATACAAAGTACAACGGTTTGTGTTCATTCGAAGTCGATACGCCTCAAGCATCCGGAGGGCCGCACCATGACCGAACGGGTATGGGACCGATTTCTGTCCGAGCGGGACCATGCCCGCACGGCCATCGAGCCTGCCCGTCGCAAGGGTGCCGGTACGAAGCCCGCCCTGCTCATGGTGGACCTCTACCGATGGGCATTCGGGGATAGCCCGGAGCCCCTGCTGGACGCGATCAAGACCTGGCCCGGCAGTTGCGGCCTGGCGGGCTGGGAGGCCCTGCCGCACATCCAGCGCCTGCTCGGCGAGGCTCGGTCGCTCGGCATCCCGGTCGTCCACATCACCGGTATGCAGGGGATGCCCGGTTGGCGCGATGCGACGCCACGGGGCGGGAAGCGCGAGGATCCCGCGACCCAGGAACGCCTTCGCCGGCGCTACGACATCATGGACGGGGTGACCCCGATCGATGGCGAAGTCGTCCTGCGCAAGAACTCGCCGAGTGCATTCTGGGGGACCTCCCTGGTCGGGCACCTCGTCAGCCTGGGCATCGACACGCTCGTCATCGCTGGCGAGTCGACCAGCGGCTGCGTCCGCGCCACGGTCGTCGACGGCAAGAGTTACCGCTACAAGGTCATCGTCCCGGAGCCGTGCGTCTTCGATCGCGACGAGGCCTCGCATGCGATCAACCTCTTCGACATCGACCAGAAATATGGCGACGTGATCCCGCTCGACGAGACGCTCGACTACCTGCGCTCGGTGGCGCCGGGCCGCTAGGCCGCCGCCGCTCGCGGAGTTCCGCGGCCTGCCACTTCGCCCCGGACGCTACTCCTCGCCGGCCGGGCTGTCCGGGTGGCGCTCGATCTGGTGCAGGCCCATCTGCTTGACGGTGAAGGTGTCCTGGACCGCGAGGTAGCGGGCGGTGTCCGTGGAGGAGTCGTTGAAGTGCTGGTGCCAGGCCCAGAGCGGGATGCCGATCAGGTCGCCCTCCTGCCAGTCGACCCGCTCCTCGGGCTCGCCATCGAAGTGGATGACGGTGTGGCCTTCGCCCTTGACGATGTAGAGGACCGCTTCGGTCGTGTGACGATGCTTGACCGAGGCGTGATCGGGCGGCAACTCCGACAGGTGGGGCTGGAGCCGGATCGCCCCGGCCAGCCGATAGAAGCGGGCCTTCGTGCCGCGGTACTCGCGGGCGATCAGCTCCGTCGTCCGCAGGTCCTTGACGATGTTCGCCTCGGTCGGCGGATTCTTCTTGTTCCACTGCTCGCGCTGGGTCATCTCGGTGATGGCCGTCCCGCTCAATCGCTGCGTGGGCGCCGCTACGATCTTTCGGTCATCCGTCATCTCGACTCCTTCTCGCCGCACGCAGCGACTACAATGTCGTCCACAGTGTCGTTACCATAGGATACAAAGTCAAACACTTTGTGTTCATCTGGCGAGCCGGTGCTCCCGCCGACGGACCAGGTGGATGGTGCTCGTGGAGGCTTCATGATCCCGCGATTCTCCCTCGCCCGACCGCGGACGCTCGAAGAGGCCTTCGAGGCGTTCGCGTCGGCCGATGGCGAGGGCGCCTATCTCGCAGGCGGGACCGAGCTCCTGCAGGTCATGAAGATGGGCTTCGCCCAGTTCGGAACGCTCATCGACATCAAGGCGATCGCCGAGCTCCAGGGTATCGATCGGTCCGATGGCTCACTCCGGATCGGGGCGACCACCACGCACCGCTCGATCGAGCGGTCGCCGGAGGTCCTGGCCTCCTTCCCGGGCCTGGTCGAGCTCGAGCGACAGGTCGCCAACGTCCGCGTCCGCTCGACCGGGACGCTCGGCGGCAACCTCGCGTTCGCCGAGCCGCACTCCGACCCGGCGACCCTCCTGCTCGCGTGTGACGCGCGCGTCGAGTTGTCCGGTCCGGCCGGCGATCGCGCCCTGACGCTCTCCGAGTTCATCCTCGGACCGCTGTGGACGGCCCGCGAGCCGGACGAGATCCTGACCGGGATCCGGATCCCGGGCGCGCGTGCAGGCGAGGGCCGGGCCTACGACAAGCTCGCCTTCTTCGAGCGACCGGCGGCGTCGGTCGCGGTGCGCCTGTCCGTCCGCGACGGCGCGATCGACCGAGCGACGGTCGCTGTCGGCTCGCTGACCGAGGTGCCCGTGATCGTCGAGGCCGCCGGTGCCGCCCTGATCGGCGCGCAGGCGGAGCCCGCGGCGTTCGACGCCCCGCTCGAGGCGGCGGGTGCGGCCTTCGCCGACCTCGACGCCGTCGAGGACCTCAACGGATCGCCCGACTACAAGCGACATCTCGCGCAGGTGCTGCTCGCATCGACGGCCCGCGCGGCACTCCAGGAGGCGACCGGGCATGCATGATCGGATCCCCGTCGCGTTGATGGTCAACGGTCGGAACCAGGACCTCTCGATCGAGCCGCACGAGACGCTCGCCGACGTCCTGCGCGAGCGCCTCGGACTGACCGGCCTGAAGATCTCCTGCGACGCCCAGGTCTGCGGCGCGTGCACCGTCCTCGTCGACGGCCTGCCCGTGAGCGCCTGCACCTTCCTCGCGGCCGACGCCGACGGACGGCGCGTCCGGACCGTCGAGGGGCTCGCGGTCGATGGCGTGCTGAGCCCGCTCCAACAGGCGTTCATCGACCACGCCGCCTTCCAGTGCGGCTTCTGCACCCCGGGGATGCTGATGGCCGCGACCGCGCTCCTCGACGAGCAGCCGCAGCCGACGCGCGACGACGTCGTCGACGGGCTCGAGGGCAACCTCTGCCGCTGCACCGGCTACGTGCCGATCGTCGACGCGGTCCTCGCGCGCGGCGGACGACGACGCGATGAGGCGGGTCATCACCCGGGCCGAGCGTCCCCTCGCCGATCGGCGAGTCGGTGCCGCGCCGGGACGGCATCGCCAAGGTCACCGGGACGGCCCGCTTCACGGCCGATATCGACGTCCCCGGCCTGGCCCACGCGAGGATCCTGCGGAGCCCGTACCCGCACGCCCGGATCCGGTCGATCGACGTGGCGGCGGCCCGCCGCGCACCCCGGCGTCATCGCCGTGGTCTCGGCCGCGGACCTCGCCGATGTCAACCTCGTCTACGGCCACGCGGTCGCCGATCACCCGCTGATCGCCGTCGACGTGGTCCGCTTCGCCGGCGAGCCCGTCGTCGGGCGTCGTGGCCGAGGACGCGGTCACGGCCGAGGAGGCGCTCGGCCTGATCGTCGTCGACTACGAGCCGCTGCCGTTCGTCCACGGCCGTCGACGCCCTTGCGGACGATGCCCCGATCATCCACGAGCGACCCGGCGAGCAGCGACCCCATCGTGGGTTCGACGAGGACATCGAGCGCGACCATCCGAACGTCTGCTCCTCGTCGCGCCAGGCGTGGGGCGACATCGACGGCGCGTTCGCCGACGCCCACCTCGTCGTCGAGGGCGACTACCGCTACCCGATGTGCTACGCCTACGCCATGGAGCCGTACACGACCGTCGCGGCCTGGAGCGAGGGCGGGCTGACCGTCTGGACCTCCGGCCAGCACCCGTACATGGTCCGCGACGACCTGGCCCATTGCTTCGAGCTGCCGCTCGCCAAGGTCCGCGTCATCGTTCCCGTACGTCGGCGGCGGCTACGGCAGCAAGTCCTACACGAAGATCGAGCCGCTGACGGCCGCCCTCGCCCTGCGGGCCGGGCGACCGGTCCGGCTGGCGCTGAGCGTCGAGGAGTCGATCCTGACCACGCGCGGCGACGCGGCCGACGGTCCGGATCGCCACCGCCTTCGACCGCGACGGCCACCTCCTCGGCCGGCGGGCGACGATCCACGCTGGACACCGGTGGCTACGCGGAGAACTCGCCGCTCGTCGGCCGCAAGGCCGCCAACCGGCTCGGCGGGCCCGTACCGGATCCCGGCGCTCGACGTGACCTGCGACGTCGTCTACACGAACACCGCGCCGGCCAGCTCGTTCCGCGGCTTCGGGGCGCCGCAGGTCACCTTCGCCGCCGAATCGCAGATGGACGAGGCGGCCGAGCGGCTGGGTCTCGATCCGCTCGAGCTTCGCCGCCGGAACGTCCTGGCGTTCCGGCGAGCGGCCGTGGCCGCGTGTCCGCGGGATCGACGCCGACCTCGACGCCGACCTGAGCCTGCGCGGCCGAGGAGCTCGACTGGGACGACCCCGCCGGTCGCCGGCCGCGGCAAGGCGATCGCCCTCTCCGCCTCGGACGCCGGGTCGGAGCCGATCACGACCTCGATCCTGCGGGTCCTGAGCCGACGGGTCGGTGACGGTCATGTGCGGCAGCACCGAGATGGGCCAGGGCTCGTCGACCGTGCTCGCCCAGATCGCCGCGGCCGAGATGGGCGTCGGCTCGAGCGGGTCCGCCTGGTCCAGAGCGACACGGCCGCGGTCAGCTACGACCGCTCGACCGGCGCGAGCCGGACGACGACGCTGATGGGCCTGGCCATCCAGGCGGCCGCCGCCGACGCCCGCGCCCAGCTCCTCGACTGGGCGCACGACTCGCTCGCGCCCGACGGCCCGGACGTCGTCGCGCAAGCCGGCGGCGTGCGGATCGGCGACGCGGTCCACGACTGGGGCGCGGTCGTCCGCGCCTGGTTCGGCGGCGCGGCCGGCGAGGTCGTCGGGCCGCGGCTACCTGCGCCGGGCCGGCGCGACCGAGGAGATGCCGCCGTTCTGGGAGATCGGCTGCGTCGGCGTCGAGGTCAGCGTCGACGAGGCGACCGGCGAGATCGCCGGTCGAGCGGCTCGTCACCGTCGGCGACGTCGGCTGCGCGATCAACCCGCAGACTCGTCGAGGCGCAGGACGTCGGTGCGGCGATGATGGGCCTCGGGATGGCGACCCGCGAGGAGCTCGTCTACCAGGACGGCAACCTCATGAACGGCAACCTCTTCGACTACCGCGTGCCGCGGACCACGAACCTGCCGGACCTCCGGACCGTGCTCGTCGAGCGCGGCGACGGCGTCGGCGTGTACGGCGCGAAGGGCGGCGGCGAGGGCGCGCTGAACCCCGTGGCCGCCGCGATCGCGAATGCCGTCGAGCGCGCCGCCGGGATCCGGCTGCGCGAAGCGCCGTTCACGCCGGAGCGGGTCTGGCGAGCGCTCCAGGAGCGCGACGCCCGCCGTGCCGTCGGCTCGCCCGTCGACCGCTCCCGTCCGCCGGCGGAGTGAGGACCGTTGGCCACTCCTTCGACCTGATCGTGATCGGAGGCGGCACGGCCGGTTGCGTCGTCGCCGCCCGGGCGAGCGAGGATCCGGCTCGACGGGTGCTCCTGGTGGAGGCGGGTCCTGACCCGCAGCCCATCCCCGACATCGTGAGCGACCCGAAGCGCCAGGGCGAGCTGATCTCCGCCTCGCCCTATGTCCGCGCCTACCCCGTCGAGCGCGAAGATGGGTCGACCTTTTCGCTGCTGTCCGGGCGGATCATGGGCGGCGGTTCATCGGTCAACAACCTCGGCGTCGTCCGGCCGATGCGTCGCGACTTCGACGCCTGGCAGGCGTACGGCGGCGAGGCGTGGTCCTACGACGCCCTGCTGCCGCTCATGCGCGCGATCGAGACCGACAGCGACTTCGCCGGCAGCCCGATCCACGGCGCCGACGGCCCGCTCGACCTCCACCGCTCGTGGCACCTCGACGAGCCGTCGGATCCGCCGGTCGTCGGGCTTCTGGAGGCGGCCCACGGCTTGGGCCTTCCTGATTGCCCGGATCTCAACGTCCCGGAGCCGTACGGGATCTGCGCCTCGCCCTACAACCTGCGCGACGGCAAGCGTCTGTCCACCGCCGTCGCCTACCTGGACCCGGCCCGTGACCGGCCCAATCTCACGATCCTGTCCGACGCGACCGTGACCCGGCTCCTCCTCGCCGGGTCACGGGTCCGCGGTGTCGAGGTCGCGACCGCGGGCGACGTCGAAACATTCGAGGGCGATGAGGTCGTCCTCGCCGCCGGCGTCTTCCACTCGCCGCAGGTCCTGATGCTGTCGGGTGTGGGCTCGCCCGCGGCGATCGAAGGGGCCGGCCTGACCGTGCGGCACCGTCTCGACGGGGTCGGTGCCAACTACCAGGATCACGCGGTGGTCCACATCGCACTCGAGGCCGGGTCGAGCCTGCGCGAGGACGACCTGATCCCGAAGGTGCGGCTCATCGTCAAGAGCGATGATCGACTCGACCACCCGGACCTGCACGTCCTGATGCGACCGTCGACCCGGACTCCCGGTGGGCCGCGGATGTTGCCGGTCTCGCTCCATCTGCTCGATCATCGGTCCACGGGTCGAGTGTGCCTGGCGTCCGCGGACCCTGCGCGAGCTGCCGCTCGTCGAGCCGGCTTTGCTTCGCGACGCCGCGGATGTCCGCGCCATGGTCGATGGGATCGGATTCGTCGCGCGGCTGGCCAGCCACCCGGCTCTCGCCGCGTTCTACGGTCCGCTGCGGACGCCGGAGTCGCCCGACCGGTGGGAGGCCCACGTGCGGACCGCACACGGTTCCTATCACCACGGCGTCGGGACCTGCCGGATGGGCCCCGTGGGAGACCCGGGTGCCGTCGTCGACGCGGGACTACGGGTCCACGGCCTCGACAACCTCCGGGTCGCCGACGCGTCCGTGCTGCCGACCATCCCGCGCGCCAACACCAACCTCGCGGCGATCCTCGTCGGGGAGTTCGCGGCGCGGCAGATCGCGCGAGGCTGATTTCACGAGCCGCGGTCAGTCGCGGTCGGTGTTGGCGAGCAGGGTCTGGGCTGCCTCTCCGGCGATCAGGACTGGGGCGTTGCTGCGCTGGGCGACGGCCAGGGAGATCGAACCGGCGACGAGGGTTTGCAGCTTCGCGGCCAGGCGCCGCGGCTCGCGGTAGCCGGCTGTCGCGGCGAGGCCGGTCAGGTAGTCCTCGATCTCCTGCGAGGTACTCGCGGATCACGAGCCGTGCCGGGTGCGTCGGTTCGGCGATCTCGACCGCAGTGTTCAGGTACGGGCACCCGCGGTAGCGGCGGCTCTCGAGCCATTCGGCCAGGGCGGCGAAGAACAGGGCGATCACCTCGCCCGGATCGTCGCCGTTTGCCTCGGCGCGCGCGCGAACGCCGTCCAGCCATCGCGTGCGCGGATCGCGGAGCCAGGCGATCACGAGGTCATCCTTGGACGCGAAATGGCGATAGAACGTCGCCTTGGCGACATCGGCTGCCTTGATGAGCGAGTCGACGCCCGTTGCCTGAGTCCCCGCTTCGTCGAACAGCCGCGAAGCGGCTTCGAGGATCCGGTCCCGAGCCGACGCCCGCGCGGGACTGCCGCCCGCCCGGAGGACACCGCCGACGATGGCGACAGGGTGGACGGCCAGGACATCGACGATCGTGCGCGCGCCGTGGCGATCGAGATCGTACGTGCAGATGACGATATCCGGTCGCCTCCGGACGAGCTCGTTGACGCTGGCCTCGTATTCGATCAGCTGGGCCGCGTGATCGGCCTCGAGCGCCCAGCCCATGTCCCCGATCAGCCGCGTCCGCGGATAACCGAGCGCAGACCCGGCCTCCAGGATCTGTCGCAGGTAGGCGAGCTGGACCGCGCGATCGAACCGCCCGCCGCGCAGGTACGACTCCGTCCACGTGACAACCTCGAGCTGCTGCGAGTCGATCGCAGCCGGGACGTCGATGCCGCTCGCGGCCAGGCGGTCGAGATGCGCCTTGCGGGCGACGGGATCGACGAGGTGGACCGCGCGATCGCCGTCCTTGAAACCATCCAGGATGAACGGCATCAGAAGGTCGTTGGCGTCGTCGGGCCCGTCGACGAGTGCGCAGAGATGCCGATGGTCGCCGAGATCCTCGCCTGCGAGCCGGATGTTGCCTGGCACCGTACGCATGACCAAGTCGGACCGTCCTCGAATCGCGTCGCTCTCCCAGGCGACGTCGGCGCCCACGGTATCGCGGAGCCGGGACGATGTATAGAGACCGTCCTGTCTAGTGATAGACAGGTCTGTATCACCAACCGTACAATCGGAGTGACCGAGCGCTGCCCGGGTCAAGGAATCCCAGAGCGACAGACGCGTGATGAATCCGCCCACGACATCCGATCCCACCCTGGCCGACGTGATCAGCGAAGTCTTCCCGCATAGCCGCGCCGACACCAGGCGAGCGCTTGCGATGTCCGCCGCCGTGCGACGCTTCGACCCCGGCCAGACGATCCTCTCGCAGGGCCAGGAGTCATCCGTCGCGCTCGTCCTTGGAGGCCACGTCGCATTGCGCCGGACGACGGTCGACGGCCGGCAACTGATCGTCCGGATCATCACGCGCGGCGGCTTGGCCGGCGTCCTCCCGTTCGTCGCGCGTCCAGCCACCGCCGACACGGTGGCCCTCACCGACACCCCGGCCGCTCTGTGGCGAGGTGAGGAGGTTCGAACGCTCGCGAAGACGGATCCGGGCCTCGCCATCGACGTCCTCGACAACGTCCTGCTCGGGTTCGAGATGGTCGTCGAGCGTATCGACGGGCTGCTTCATCAGAACGCGCTCCGTCGGGTGGCGCGCGTGCTGGAGATGCACGCGGACCTCTTCTTCGCAGATCCGCCGGTGCTCACTCGAAGGGACCTGCCGATCCTGGTCGGTACGAGCCGCGAGATGACCGGTCGCGTGCTTCGGGTCCTCGAGTCGAAGCAGCTCGTGACCCGCGTCGGTCGCGATCGCCTCCGACTGCTTGACCCCGTCGGCCTTGCACACGTGGCCGGATCTGACGGCGACCGGTCCGCCACGGCCCGCGATCCGGGGCCCACCGCATGAAACTCGCACCATGCCATCGACGCGGGGCCAGCGTTGCCCTCCATCCGGGCGCCGGGCCGACCGACTGGTGAGACGCCCGCCGGCGCGATAACCTCCCTTGGTGGGACCGGACCTCGACGAGGCGACAGCAGCCGATGGCGTCAGCATCGCCTGGTCGTCGACCGGCAGCGGTCCGACGCTCATCCACCTTCCAGGAGTCCCCTTCTCGAACATCGAGGGGGAGTGGCAGATCCCGGTCCTGCGCAAGGCGTTCACGGAGCTCGGCGATCAGCTGCGCCTGATCCAGTACGACGGCCGGGGGACGGGTCATTCGCAGCGCGACGTGACGGACCTGTCCCACGAAGCCCTGATCCTGGACCTCGATGCCGTCGTCGAGGCCGCGGCGGTCGACCGTTGCGTGATCCTCGGCTTCTATCACTCGGCGGCGGTCGCGATCGCGTGGGCGGCTCGCCACCCCGACCGAGTCCGGGGCATGATCCTGTTCGGCGGCACGCTCCGTCTCCAGGACGCGATGCGCGGACCGGGGACGCAGGCGCTCCTCAGCCTGATCGAGCGTGACTGGGACACCTTCGTCGAATCGGTGACCCACGCCTGGCTTGGCTGGCCGGTCGGCGACGAAGGCCGGCTGGCGGCCGATTGGTTCCGGACTTCGACATCGCCGGCCGTTGCGAGGGCGACCCTGCAGGCGGCGGGCGAGACCGACGTGACCGCGGACGCCGCCCGCGTTCGATGCCCGGTGCTGGTCCTGCACCGTGCCGACGCGACCGTCATCCCGTTCGACCTGTCCGCCGATCTGGCGCGCGCGCTGCCGGGCGGACGCCTGGAAGTCCTTCCCGGGTCGTCGGCCAGCCTGTTCTTCGAAGCGACCGAGCTGGTCGTCGAGCGCGTGCTCGCATTCGTACGCGATCCGCTCGAGCAGGCGACGCACGGGGACCGCGGGCGGGCGCACCGGGCCCCGGGATCCGGTGGGCTGTCGCCACGCGAGATCGAGGTGCTCCGGTTGCTGGCCGGCGGCGACACCAATGGCCAGATCGCGGCTCGGTTGGGCATCTCGATCAACACGGTCGAACGCCACGTCGTCAACCTCTACCGCAAGATCGACGCGAGGGGCCGCGCCGATGCCACCGCCTGGGCGATCCGCAACGGCGTCGCCTGAACCGCGCGATCACGGGTTTCCGTCGGTGGGCGATCACGGGTAGCCGGGAAGACGAAACGGGGGTGGCAGGGCACGCTGGACGGCATGAACACCGCATCACCCGATTTCGTCGCTGGTCGCCCCCATCGGAGCGGCCCCGTCCATCGACTCGCCCGCGCATTCGGGCCACTCGGCAAGCCCCTCGCGGGCACCCGCTGGTTCCCGCTCTGGGCGATCCTCCGTCATACCGGCCGGACCTCCGGTACGGCCTATGCCACGCCGATCGTGGCCCTCCACACACCAGACGGCTTCATCATCCCGTTGCCGTTCGGCGATGCGACCCAATGGGCCAAGAACCTGTTCGCCGCCGGTGGCGGCGCGCTCCGTTCCGGCGGACGCGAGCACCCGGTCACGGATCCGCGGATCATCGAGCTCGAGGCCGCCGCCGGTTACCTGCCGCTGCCGATCCGATTCGTGGCTCGACGCCTCGGCCTCCGCCAGTGGGTCATGGTTCGGCGCGCAACGACCTAGCCGCGGTGCTTCCGCGGGGGGCCGTCGCCGAGGCCGTCAGCGCGGTGCCGTGCTCCACGGCCGGCGCGGTGGTCGCTTGGGCATGACTGCCGGCTCCAGCCTCGCGCGATCCCAACCCGCGAGGTCGGCCCCTGCCTCGTAGGCCGACTGGAAGAATTCGAGTACGGCCGCATCGGGGTCGGGAGCGCCGCGAATGGCCTCATACGGCAGCACGAACTCGCCAAGTCGACCGTCGTAGTCGGCCTCCGCCGGCCGGATGCGCGCGGCTGGGAATCCGGCGGGCTCCGGATACGTGTAGGCGTAGAACACGGGGCCCGGGTCGTCGCTCGTCGGCCACCAGCCGATGCTGATCTCCTCTCGCGAGTAGGCCTCCTCCATCACCCACGTCGCACAGTTCGGGGCTCCACCGGGATGCAGGGGTGCCAGGCGCCCCGAGAACCGCGTGGTCGCGAGATCGAAGCCACCCCAGAAGAAGTGGACCGGACTCGCCTTGCCCAGGAACCCCGTCTGGTACGCCTTCATGACTCGGTCGGCCGCGACCAGGCCGCGCCACAGCATCTGCGCGTGGCCGGCGTCGTAGGCAGCATGCCGCTCGTCCGTCTCGAACGGGATCGACTCGGCGACCTCGACCGGCACTGGCCAGATCCGAACGTCGATGTCGAGATCTCGCAGGCCGGCCATGAACTCGCGATAGAACCGGGCCACAGACTTCGGCTCGAGCGGCATCGTGAAGGACCGCCCGCCACTGTCCACGACATCCAGCCGATGATCGAGGAAGTCGAAGTCGATCTGGAAGTGGCGGCGCCCATACGGGATGGCACCGGTCGTCAGCCCTCGGGCGGTGACGTACAGCGTCACGTGCCACCAGTGGTTGAGCGGCGGCGCGAGGGCCATCCGCACCTTACCGACGACCTGGGTCCACATGTGCAGTGTCGTGCGGGTCGGCTGCCACTCCCTCCACGGGAGTTCCGGCCAGGACCCATCCGCCCCATCGCCGGACGGCGACCCGATGACCGGCCTGATCGCGGTCATCGGGCGGCCGTCGCGGTCATCGACCAGCCGCCGCGTTCGCCAGCACGGCCCCGCGGCGCGGTCGGTCCATGTCCGGGCCGTCGATTCAGGACTCGACGAGCGGGATATCGACCGCGTGTTCGGCCACGAACCAGACCTGGAGCTCGTGGCGCCGAAGGACATCGCTCATCAAAAGGTCGTTGGATCCCCAGTCGCTGCTCTTCTCCGTCTTCTCGATCCCGCTCCGGACCTTCTCGAGGACCGCCTCGTGGGCATCGAGCAGGCGATGGATCATCGCCGGGACGTCCTCGGCGCCGTTGGGCGGCCGGTCGATCGTCGTCAATTCGGCGGCATGACGCGGGTCGCCGACGGCGATGCCGCCCAGGCTCTGGACACGCTCGGCGATGAGGTCGACGATCTCGAGCTGCTCGTCAGCGTGCTTGTCGAACAGGAGATGCAGCTGGTAGAAGGTCGGGCCGGCGACCAGCCAGTGATGCTTCTTGTAGAGCGCGTACAGGATCATCGTGTCGGCGAGGATCTCGTTCAGGATCCGGCAGCTCTCCATGCGTGCCTCGGCCGCGAGCGCGACCGGCAGGAGTCGGAGGGAGCCGAAACGCTGGATCTCCTCGCCCGTCGGCGCGAGGCGCGGTTCCGGCGAGAGGGCTCGACGCTTGGAGCCGTTGTTCTGCGTGCTCGGATTCTTCGGCTTCGTCCGGTTCGCCATGGCGTTCTCCTTTTACGGCGTCAGTGCAGCTGGCGCTCCCAGCCTGGAGGCACGCGACCGGCTGGTCCCGGCACGGGCTGGTCGAGCGGGTGATGGTGCGGCGGAGCCAGGGGCGGACCGTCGAGGTACTGCTCCGTCGCGTAGTCCCAGAACCAGTCCTCGCCAGGCTCGTAGCTCTGGACGACCGGATGGCGCGCGTCGAAGGCGTGATGGCTCGCGTGTTGCGCCGGTGACGAGTCGCAGCACCCGATCCGGCCGCACTGGGCACAACGACGCAGGTGGAACCACCATCCGCCGGTGGCAAGGCAGTCGACGCAGCCCGAGCCGCTTGGCGGCACCTCGGGATCCACGCCATACCTGTTCGCCATCCATCACCTCCTTGGCGAGTACAGCATCGCGGAGTTGGCGCGCGGGCGCATTGCAGACAGCAGGAACCGCGTCCCCCAGGCCCCCACTAGCGCGCGTTCGCGAGGCCGTCGAGGATCAGATCGAGGCCGTATTCGAATTCGTCCCCGTAGTCGTATCCGGGCTTCATGACGTGATCGGTGAGGATCTCAAGGAGATTGGGGTACTCGTTCATGGGGAACGGCGTGAGCATGCTCTCGGCCACCTCGGCGACCTCCTCGGTGGTCTCGAACGGCAGGTTCATCTTCGTGAGCGCGAAGCCGTAGATGTAGCTGTCCAGGAGCGAGTACGCGTGCGCGGCCATCGCGATGTCGAAGCCGCCCGCCCGAAGGCTGCCGAGCACCGCATCGTGATGGCGCAGGTTGGCCGGACCGGGATGCCGGCGCGATTCCATCAGGCCGATCGCCCATCGGTGGCGCGACAGGGCGTCGCGGACGGAGATCGCCCGTTGGCGCATGGCCGGCCTCCAGTCGACACCGACGGCCGGTAGTTCGATCTCGCTGAACACGACATCGACCATCCCATCGATGAGGTCGTCCTTGTTGGCCACGTGGCGGTAGAGCGCCATCGGCGCGACCTCGAGCTCCTCGGCGAGCTTGCGCATGCTGAGCGCCTCGAACCCACCCGTATCGGCATGGGCGATCGCCGCCCGCAGCACTCGCTCCCTGCTCAGGCGGGTCCGGGGCTTCGCCGTCGGTAACGCGGGTGCGGTCATGTTCACCACTCCGTTCTGGTCGTGTGCCACTGGTCATCGGAAGATCCGGGTTGACAGCGTACACTGTACGCAGTAGCGTACACCGTACACGAATCAGCGTACACCGTACGCACAGAGTGTAGCGGAAGCGGAGACTACCGATGAAGGCGATCGTTCAAGACACCTACGGCTCGGCGGAGGTCCTGGAGTCCCGGGAGGTCACCAGGCCCACGATCAGCGACGGGGACGTGCTGATCCGCGTCCGAGCGGCCGGCGTCAATCCAGCCGACTGGGCCGTGATGAGCGGCCTGCCGTACATCGCCCGCCCGGTCTACGGGCTGCGCAGGCCGAAGAACAGTGTCCGAGGCACGGACGTCGCGGGGACGATCGAGGCCGTCGGCAGCGGCGTCACGCGCTTCAAGACCGGGGATGAGGTCTTCGGCTGGGCCGATGGCTCGTACGCCGACTTCGCGGCCGCCCCCGAAGGGAAGCTGGCGCTCAAGCCGACCAACCTCAGCTTCGAACAGGCCGCGGCGGTTCCCATGGCCGGCCTCGTGGCGCTCCAGGCACTACGCGATCGCGGCAAGGTCCGGGCCGGCCAGAAGGTCCTGATCAACGGCGCCTCCGGCGGCATCGGCACCTTCGCCGTGCAGATCGCCAAGACGCTCGGGGCCGAGGTCACCGGCGTGACGAGCACGCGGAACGTCGATCTCGTCCGCTCCATCGGCGCCGACCACGTCATCGACTACACCCAGCAGGACTTCACGCGCAGCGGGCAGCAGTACGACTTCATCCTCGACAACGTCGCGAACCACTCGCTGACCGACCTTCGCCGCGTCCTGACCCCGACCGGGATGCTCGTGCCGAACGGCGGTGGGTTCGACCACCGTTGGATGGCCAGCGGGGGCCGGATCGTCCGCGCGGTCGTGCTGTTTCGGTTCGGCAGCCAGCGGCTCGGAAACTTCCTGATGACGACGACGCACGAGGATCTGGTCGTCCTCAAGGACCTGATCGAGGCTGGCAAGGTCACCCCGGTCATCGACCGCACGTTCCCGTTGAGCGACACGGCGCAGGCGCTCGATCACGTCGGACGTGGGCACGCCCGAGGCAAGGTCGCCATCACCATCCCGGTCGCGGCGATCGCCCGGGATGGGCTGACCGAGGAGGCCGAGCGACTGGTCCTCGTCGCCTGATCCCGCGCGACCCCGGCGCGAGCGCGCCTGGCCCCCGACTAACAAGCAACGACTTCTCGTCACACCCGGAAGGAGACCGTCCGTGTCCAAGGCAACCGTCACCAGGCTCTTCATCAGCAGCGCGTTGGCCGTCATCGCCGGCACCATCCTGGCCATCGCAGCCGTATGGATCGCCATCGCGAACGACGTGTTCGTCATGAACGGCCCCGATATCGTCGGCGTCCAGGGGAGTGCCGTCTCATGGGTCCTGATCGGGCTCGGCATCGCCGGCGGTGTCACGATCGTCGGTGGGCTCATCGGCGGCCTCGTGTCGTGGATCGCAGCCCTCCTGAACACCGCCCAGCTCGAACGCAAGACGTGGTTCGTCGCGCTGCTCTTGCTCGGGATCTTCAACTTCGGGATCATCGGGATGATCGCCTACCTGATCGCGGGGCCTGACGGCACGACCCCTCGGGTCGGGCGCCAGACTCCGGTGCCTGCCGCGATCGCATAGTCGTCCGATCGAGGAACCCCAACGATGACCACACCTTCGATGCACGGCAAGACCGTCCTGATCACTGGTGGTACGGGCGGGATCGGCCGTGCGGCGGCCATCGGCCTTGCCTCCATGGGTGCCCGGGTGGGCATCACCGGTCGCGATCGGGACCGCGCAGAGCGGGCCGCCGCCACGATCGCCCGGGAGTCGGGCAACGCGGCCGTGGACGTCTTCGTCGCCGACATGTCGTCCCAGGCCGAGGTCCGGCGGTTGGCCGGCGAGGTGCTCTCCGTGTATCCGCGGCTGGACGTGTTGCTCAACAACGTCGGCGGCTTTTGGGCCCATCGCCACCTGACCGCCGACGGGCTGGAACACACGTTCGCCCTCAACCACCTCGCGCCGTTCCTGCTGACGAGCCTCCTTCTGGAGCGGCTCAAAGCCAGCGCACCGGCCCGCATCGTCACCGTGTCGTCGGGGGCGCAGGGGATGGGCAAGATCGACTTCGACGACCTGATGGGCGAGCGCGCGTATTCAGGACAGCGCGCCTATAACCAATCGAAGCTGGCCAATGTCATGTTCACCTACGAACTCGCCCGGCGACTCGCGGGGAGCGGGGTCACCGCGACCGCTCTGCATCCGGGCATCACCAGCACGGCCTTCAGTTCGGAGGATCCAGTCCGCGTGATGGCCCCCATCGTCGCCTTGATGCGACCGTTCATGCGGAGCCCCGAGCGCGGCGCGGACACCGCCGTCTACCTGGCGAGCTCCCCGGACGTGGAGGGTGTGACCGGCCGGTACTTCGCCAACCGCAAGGCCAAGGCGTCGCACGAGTCCTCCTACGACGCGGCGACCGTTTCCCGCCTATGGCAGGTCAGCGCGGAACTCGTCGCGCTCCCGGCGGACCGGAGTGCGTGACCGTCTCTCGCCCGGTGGCGTAGGGCCTGTTGCGATGGCAGGATAGACCCATGGCGATACCAGCCTTCGACGCGCTCGTCGAGCGCCACCGCGATCACGAGTGCCCAGGCGTCGGGAGCCAGCGGGTTTGTGTTCGGATCGCGGCGACGGCCGAGCTCCCGACCCGGTTCGGCGACTTCCATGTCGTCGGGTTCGAGAACCGCCTCGATGGCAAGGAGCACGCGGCCTTCGTGCACGGGGCGGAGGCGCTCGACGGCGAGGCCGTGCCGATGCGCATCCATTCGGAGTGCCTGACGGGCGACGCGATGGGGTCGCTCCGATGCGATTGCCGGGACCAGCTCGAGGCATCGCTTCGTGCCCTCGCGAGCGGGCCGTACGGGATCCTGCTCTATCTCCGGCAGGAGGGACGCGGGATCGGCTTGACGAACAAGATCCGCGCCTACGAGCTGCAAGACCATGGCCTCGATACGGTCGAGGCCAACATCGCCCTCGGCTTCCGGGACGACGAGCGCGACTACTCGATCGCGGCGCACATGCTCACTTCGCTCGGTGTCCGCTCCGTGCGATTGATGACGAACAACCCCCGCAAGATCGACGGCCTTCGTGCGCTCGGTGTCGAGGTCGTCGACCGGATCCCGCTCGTCATCCCTGCGAATGCGTATGACCGGGCGTACCTCGCCACGAAGGCCCACAAGAGCGGCCATCTCATCGATGACCGGGCGCTCGAGCAGGCCGAGCCGCTCGAGGTCTCCGATGACCCGCCGTCTGACGAGACCTCCGCGAGCGCCGACTCCGCCGCTCACTCGATCCCGGGTCTCGCCTGATCGCAACGCCGCGGTGACGGCCGGGCGTCGCCGGCGCCACTGACCGACCGGCCCCAGGGACGAGTCGAGGCGTCCAGGGTCATGGCGTGGACGGACTTGGCAGACCGACGCACACGGGCGAGCCCGCGAGTTCCAAGGATGTCCCGCATCGCGTGAGGGCGAACGCCGTGGGGTCCTGCCCGGCCGTCGTGTCCGGGAATCTGCTCGCCGCCGCGACCCATGCCTCGAGGGAGGAACACGACGCGATCGCGCCATCGAAGGCGCTATCCGTATCGGATGCCGGGTCGATCGCCATCGCCTCGGCGAAGGCGGCATCGCATGCGGCGCCGTTGTCAGCGACACCAGTCGCGGCACAGCCCGAGAGCAGGATGGCGAGCGCTCCACCGACGGCGGCGGTTCGCAACGAGATTCGGGTCATCGCAAGGTCCTCCGGGGTCGATCGGGCTGCGCATCGCCGGTGGTTTCCGACTGGTGCGTTGTGCCCGACCCGCATGTTCGCCCGCATTGCGCCCAGCGTCGCCCCGACCTGCCGGACATCAGTGGTCGGGCCAGCCGGACCCTGGCGTTACGTGCCTGCAGGTAGCAGCCACCCGAACCCGGCCCGGCCCGGGTAGCGGCACCGTGGAATGGCCGGTGGCCGCGATGACTTCACCGGCGGACGGAGGGATGGTGTGGATCACCCAACGTGACGTTCAGAGGTGACAAGGATGCACGCGACGACACAGCCCGTCGGATCGACGCCGCGACTGACAGCCGCCTACCGCGAACTCATGACGCGAGGCTTCGAGCCCCGTGAGGCCGCCAACGTCACCGCGGTCCTGGCCGGCCTCCGGATCGGGCCGGAGCCCTGGACCGTCAACGCGCTGAGCCACCTGTTCTTCCTGCGTGCCCTGCGCGAAGACAGCCGCTTCGGGCCTGACGACGGCGCCCGCTGAACCGCTGCTTGGCGGCATGGCCCACGCCGCCGACGGTCAGGCCCGTGTAGCGGGCGGGGCCGCGCCGGTCGAACGGCGGGGATCAGCGCTTCTCGAGGAAGGTGAGCACCGCCAGCACCCGACGGTGGTCGTCGGCCGTCTCGTAGACATCGAGTTTCATCAGGATGCTGCGGACGTGCTTCTCGACGGTGCCCTCCGTCACCCAGAGCTGGCGGGCGATGCCGGCGTTCGAGCGGCCCTCGGCCATCAGTGCCAGGACCTCGCGCTCCCGCGGAGAGAGCTCGTCGAGCGGGTCGTGGACCCGCCGTGCCGCGACGAGTTCCTTGACGAGCGCCGGGTCGACGACCGCGGCGCCCTTGAGGATCCGCCCCAGCGTATCGATGAACTCGTCGAGATCGGTGACGCGGCTCTTCAGCAGGTAGCCGGTCCGATGGCCGCTCGCCAGGAGCTCCGTCGCCTCCTCCACCTCGATGTGAGCCGACAGGACGACGATCGCCGTCTCCGGCAGCTCCTCCCGGATCCGCCGCGCCGCCTGGAGTCCCTCGGTGGTCTGCGTCGGGGGCATCCGGATATCGACGATGACGAGATCGGGACGGTGCTCGCGGACGAGCCTGAGGAGGTTGTCGGCATCGCCTGCCTGGCCGACGATGTCCAGTCCCGATCGCTCGAGCAGACCGGCCAGGCCCTCTCGGAGCAGGACGTCATCGTCGGCGACGATGACCCGGGCGCGGGAAGCGGTGACGGCTGCGTCTCCCGCGGCGGCAAGCGGTCCGGTCATGCGTTCCTCCCCGATCGGGCTCTGCGATCGCCGCTTCAGCGTACGCGGGGCGTCCACCATCCGACAGCCACGCCCTTCCCTCCGCGCTAGGTGCCCGCGGTGGTCAACGCTATGATCGCCGCGGCCGACAACGCCGATTTCGACACGAATCCGATCGCCGAGCTGGCCTGGATCAGCTCCGCGAACTCGTCCTCGGCGTGGGTGGAGATCAAGATCAGCTTGCCCGCGGGCCGGCCTTCAGCGTCGGCGAGTCGTCGCGCGACGGCGATGCCGTCCTCGGCGCCGAGATCGATGTCGACGAGCGTGACGTCCGGTCGGAGCTCGCGTGCGAGACGGAGGCCGTCGTCACCGCTCGAAGCGACACCGGCCACGGTGATCCCCTCCTGTTGGAGCAATCGGCGGGCGGCGTCGAGGAACTCGGGACTGTCGTCGATGATCAGGCAGCGCAATCGCACAGACCTCAGCTTATGAATGCGTCTTCGGGGCGACCATGCAGGTAGCCGCCATTTTCAGGCCGTCCGCCTCCTCGGCGGGCAGCCTAGCCGCCAAGGGTCGCACCGTCCGCGACAAGATGGCATTGCAGCCAGCCGGAAATCGCGGGGTGCGGTGGCGAGAACATCGATTGGGCGCTGGTGTCGATGAAGCCGCCATCGCCGCGGCGCATGCTCCCCCAGAGATAGCACACACCGATCCCATTCGGAGGTAGTTCCATGAGCGTGGCAACAGGGCTGACACCCGGTGTCGCGGATTCGGTCGGGCTGGCCGGTGGCCAGGTCGTCGAAAGCTACACGACCTACGGCCAGGCGCAGCGCGCCGTCGACCACCTTTCCGACTCGTCCTTTCCCGTCGAGAACACCTCGATCGTCGGGCGCGACCTGCGCCTCGTCGAGCGGGTCACCGGGCGGATGACCAAGACCCGCGCCACGGCGATGGGGGCGGTCGGTGGCGCCTGGTTCGGCCTCTTCATCGGCCTCTTCATCGGCCTGTTCACGATCGGCCCCGTGTGGCTGAGCCTCGTCCTGGCCGGCCTCGTCATCGGGGCCATCTGGGGCGCGATCTTCGGCTTCGTCGCTCACTGGACGACCCGCGGCCAGCGCGACTTCGCCTCCGCCAGCGCCATCGTCGCGGCTCGGTACGACGTGACCGTCACCGACGCCTTCGCCGAGCGCGCCCGACAGCTTCTCTCCTCGCTGGGCTGATCCTCCTCCCCAGCCCAGCATTCGGTGGCCGGCCTCTGGGGGGGCCGGCCGCCGAACTTCTTGTGTCTAGTGCGATGTCGGGTGGGTCGGGATCTCGGCCACCACGAGGGTCCCCTCGCCACGAGCGCTCGTGATCTCGAGCCGCCCGCCGAGTGCCTCGACGCGGTCGCGCAGCCCCGTCAGACCCGAGCCACCGGCCGGATCGGCGCCGCCGGTGCCGTCGTCGCGGACAGCGACGCGCAGCATGCCCTCCCGATCTTCGAGCGTGACGTGCACCACGCTCGCCGACGCGTGCTTGGCGGCGTTCGTGACCGCCTCGGCCACGACGTAATAGCCCGCCGCCTGGACCGCATCCGTCAGCGTTGATTCCGTGCGGATGTCGAGCTCGATCGGGAGCGGTGAGCGCCGGGCCAGCGTGCGGACAGCCGAGGCGAGGCCGCCGCGTGACAGCGATGCCGGATAGAGTCCGCGCGAGATCTCCCGCAGCTCATCCATGACCCCGGTGACCTCCCCGGTGGCCTGGCGGATCTCCTCCCGTACCTCGACCTGTTCCGGCGGCACGGTCGACTCGAGCGTCCGGAGTCGGAGGCCAAGGCTGACGAGTCGCTGCTGCGCCCCGTCGTGCAGGTTTCGCTCGATCCGCCGCCGCGCGTCGTCGGCGGCGGTGACGATCCTCGCGCGAGAGGCGGCGAGCTCCGTTCGAGCGTCGGCGTTCGCGAGCGCCGTCCCGACCAGGTCGGTGAACGCGGCCAGCCACGTCTCCGCGTCGACGGGCAGCGTGCCGTCATGACGCGACGCGGCAGCCAACATCCCCCAGAGACGTCCCGCCACCACGACGGGGGAGGCGATCGCTGATCGGACGTGGCGTGCCCGCGCCGCCTCAGCGACCGGCCCGGATGCGGAGTCGAACGAGTCCATCCGCGCCGTCGTCCGGGTCTTCCACACGCGCGAGGCGACGTTGTCGCCAGTCAGCGCCAGCCGATCGCCCGGATCGGCCGGACCCCGCCCTCGCTCCCAGCCGGCGAGGAAGAGGACGGTCTCGTCCGCTTCGAACCGTCCGATCACGGCCAGCTCCACCGGAAGGTGCTCGGTCAGCTCGCGCACCACCGAATTCAGGACATCCTCCGATGGACGCCCTTCCGCGACGAGCGTCGCGACGCGCCGCAGCGCGGACTGCTGTTCGAGCAATCGTCGTTGAGCCGCCTGACTCGCCTCGAGCGACGACGCAAGGCTGTTGAACGAGCGCTCGAGCGCTCCGATCTCGGCGACCCCGGTCTCGGGCATGCGTGCCGAGAGGTCGCCCGCGGCGAGTCGGCCGGCCATCTGGGCGGCATTCGTGACCGGCGCGACCAGCGTCCGGGCGATGTAGACGACGAACAGGACGATCAGGCCCACAGAGGCGGCGAAGGCCGCACTCGCGGCTGTCGTGGCCGCCCCCGCGACCTGGGCGGCCGCCTCCTGGCCGGCGAGGTACGCCCCACGCTCCGTCTCGGTGTAGTCCGCGAGGAGGAAGCGGAGCTCGTCGACGCGCTGCTTGCCAAGCTCGGTGGTCGTTACGCTCGTGGCGGATGGGTCGCCGTTGCGAACCTGTTCGATCAACGGGACGCCGTACTCCTCGATGTAGGCGCTGCCGGCGTCCCCGATGGCGCGCAGACGGGTGGCCTGTAGTCGCGACCCGGGTGCCCGCCGCCAGCGCGTTCACCTCGCGCGGGAACGCCTCCCGTCCGCTGTTCCACGGCTCGAGGAAGCGCTCCTCGCCGGTCAGCGCGAAGCCGCGCAGACCCGTCTCCATGTCGACCAGTAACCGCTCGATCCGGCTGGCCGACCGGAGGTCGTTCGCGGAGAGTCCCAGCTGGGCATCGGCCGAACGGAGCGCGTCGATCGCGACGAAGAGCACCGCGATGCTGCCGCCGACCAGCAGCAGCAGGATGCCGCCGGCCACGATGATCCGCCCGGTCAGGCCGCGAAGCACGATCCCCTCGCCATAGCCCGACCATCGTAGGGGACGATTCGGGCGATGCGCGACCGGCACTCCAGCCCGCTGCGGCGGCACAGGGTAGCCGGTAGCGATCGACTCCCGCGAGCACGCAGCCACGATGCCCGCTGACCGGGCAGACCCATCGGGCGGGGGAAGGCACCGTTGTCGCAGGCGATCGAGTCGGGGCCGCCCGTGGAGGTCCCGGCAGTGCAAGAGGAGTCAGCGGACATGACAACTGCCAATCTCGCCCTTCGTTTCATCGTCGAGCTGGCCGCGGTCGGTGCGGTCGGGTACTGGGGCTTCACGCACACCGGCCTCGGGCTCGGGCGGATCGTCCTTGGGATCGGCGCCCCGCTGGCGCTGATCATCGTGTGGTCGCTCGTCATCGCCCCCGACGCCGCGAACCCGCTGAGCCAGCCGCAGCGTGACGTCATCGGGACGGCGCTGCTGGTGCTCGCGGCGGGCGCGGTGGCTGCCGCGGGCTATCCGACCGCGGCTGTAGTATTCGGGGCCGTCGTGGTCGTCAACTGGATCGCCCTGGTCATGTTCGGGCCCCATGCGCTGGACGGCATCGCATATATGGCTGAGTGATGAGACTCGCGCCTTCCCTTCACCGGCTCGGCTCGAGCCTCGTGAACAGCTATCTGGTCGAGGATGGCGGCCACGTCACGATCATCGACGCGGGCCTGCCCGGATACTGGAAGCTCCTGTCGACCGAGCTCGCCTCGATGGGTCGCTCGCTCGACGACGTCAGGGCGGTCGTCCTGACGCACGGTGACACCGATCACATCGGGTTTGCCGAGCGGATCCGCCGCGAGCGCGGCGTGCCGGTCTTCGTCCACGAGCAGGATGCCGGACGCGCGCGCGGCGAGGTCAAGAAGCCGTCGTCGGGCTGGGGGCCGATGAAGCTGCGACCACTGGCCGGCTTCCTGCTCTATTCCGCCCGGTACGGCGGCCTGCGGATCCCGCCCCTCACCGAAGTGAGGACGTTCGGCGACGGTGCGACGCTCGACGTCCCGGGCTCGCCGCGGATCATCCACACGCCCGGCCACACGCCGGGCAGCTCGGTCATCCACGTTCCCGCGGCCGATGCGGTCTTCATGGGCGACACGATGACCACCCGCAGCGTCCTGACGGGCGAGGTCGGACCGCGCCTCGCGCCGTTCACCCTTCAGCCCGACCAGGCGTCGTCCTCGCTCGCGCGCCTGGACGGACTGGACGCCAAGTGGGTTCTCCCCGGCCACGGCGATGCGTTCGACCGCGGGCTCGCGGAGGCGCTCCGGGAGATCCGCTCCACCTCCCGTTAGAACGACCGCCTCAGCCGAACGAGACCCCCTCGGCCGCGGCGGACGGCGCGATGTCCGGCTGCCGGAGCATCCGGAACGAGACGGCCGTCCCGAGCAGGCCGGCCAGGAGCGGCACGAGCAGCGCGACCTGGAGGGCGAGCGGCCTGGCCTCGGTGTTGATCCGGATGATCTCGGCCTCGACGTCCGGCGGCTGGTTGACGATCACCTCCTCGAGCTGGGTGTTGGTCATGAGCTGGGCATCCTCGTCGAGCGCGGTCGCGACCTGCTGGGCCTGCTCCGGCGACAGCACTGGGCTGGACTCGGCCAGCTGGATGAACGCCACCGACAGGGTGGCCAGCATCAGGCCGCCGGCCAGGGCCAGTCCGAACGACAGACCGAATGACCCGCCGGCCGAGTTGACGCCCGCTGCCTCGCTGATCCGTTCCTCCGAGATGGGGGCGAGCGTGAAGTTGTTGAGCTGGGACACGAGCAGGCCGAGCCCGCAACCCATGATCACCAGCGGCCCGGCCAGCCACAGCCCCGAATCGGCTTGCGGGACGATCGGGATGAGGATCGCCGTCCCGACGGTGAGCAGGACGAACCCCACGCGGATGATGTTGGCCGGACGTCGCCGACCGCTCCGCCGCCCGGCGCCCAACGCCACGACGAACATGCTCAGGGACAGCGGCGCGAGCGACAGGCCCGCCTGCAACGCGTTGTACTCGAGGACCATCTGCAGGAAGATCGGCAGGGCGATCATCGCCCCGCCCAGCGAGATCTGTTGGAGGGTCTGCCCGGAGATCCCGAGCCGGAAGTTCGCCGACCGGAAGAGGTCCGGGTCGAGCAGCGCCACCTGCCCCGCCCGCTTGCGGCGGACGAGCCACCAGGCGAGAGAGCCAAGCCCGACGACGCCGACGGCGATGAGCAGGCCGACCGCCTCGGCGCCTTCCTGCCAGGCGAGGATGCCCAGGACGATGCCGCCCATGCCGAGCACGGAGAAGAGGGCCCCGACGAGATCGATGCCCCGCGAGCCCGTGTAGGGCACGTCGCGGACGCGCCCGATGTTAGCCAGGACGACGCCGATGATGACGAGCTCCAGGAGAAAGCCGACGCGCCATGACAGGAACGTCGTGATGAAGCCGCCGACCAGCGGCCCGATGGCCGCGGCGATCGCCGACGAGGCGCCGACGAGGGCGTAGACCCGCTTCTGCGCAGCCCCCTCGAAGTTGCCGTGGATGAGCGACTGCATCGACGGCAGCAGCAGCGACGCGCCGAGGCCGCCGAGGATCGCCCAGAAGATGATGATCGCCCGGATGTCCTGGGCGAGCACCATCGCCAGCGCGCCGGCCGCGTAGCCGAGCAGACCGAGGATGTACGCCCGCTTCCGACCGATGAGGTCGCCGACCTTACTGCTGATGAGGATGAACGCGGCCGACACGAGCGCTTCGAGGGCGATCGCCGACTGGACGCCGCTGACCGTCGTCCCGAGATCCAGGACGACCGCCGAGATCGACACGTTCATCAGCGAGGTGTCGACGACGAGGACGAACATCGCCGACGCCAGCAGCAGGGCCAGGCGACGATCGAACGGCGCCTCCTCGGCGACGGTCACGCCCTGCGGGGCGGTCACGATGCCTCCTCTGTCGCGCCGAAGCGCTCAGCGAGCACCCCGTGGCGCAGGCCGCGGTCGCTCACGGTCAACCGGTCCTGCCCGAGCCTGTCGAGGACGACACGCACGATGCATGCGCCCGCAAGGATGACCGGAGCGCGCCCGGCCTGGATGCCGACGATCGCCCGGCGGCCGTCGGCGTCGAGCGATCGGTAGCGCTCGATCTGGCGGTCCACCTCGGCCCGGTCAAGGACCGTTCCGGACACGATGTCCGGGTCGTAGGCGGCCAGCCCGTGTTTGACCGCGGCAAGGTTCGTCAGGGCACCGCCCATCCCGATCAACGCATCCGGGGCCGGACGGTCATCGAGGCGGTCGAACTCGGCGGCGATCGCCGCGCGGGCGGCGTCCACGACGTCGGCGCCGACGGCGCCGTCCAGGCCGAACTGCTCGGTGAACCGAACCGCCCCGACCGGCAGACTGAACTGCTCCTCGACCGCAGCATCGTGCCCGAACGTGAACTGCGTGCTCCCGCCGCCCGTATCGAAGACGACCAGCGTGCCCGCGGCTGGCCCCAGCGTCGACGCCGCCGCGACGTACGCGAGGCGCCCTTCCTCTTCGCCCGGGATGACCTCGATCCGAACGCCGGTCCGCTGGCGCACGGCCTCGACCGCCTCTGCGCCGTCGCGCGCGGCGCGGAACCCGGCCGTTCCCACGGCTGCGATGGCGATCACGTCGTGCCGGCGTGCCTCTTCGACCATGCCGGCGACCGCGACGATCGTGCGCTCAAGCGCCGCCGGGTCGAAGGTCCCGCCAGCGGTGAGCCCCTCGCCGAGGCGGGTGACCTCGGCCCGGTCGACCACCCGGTGCCAGGCGCCGGTCGCGTCCCGCTCGCCGATGTGAAACTTCACCGAATTCGTGCCGACGTCGATGACGGCGTAGCGCGGCGGCGTGCCCGCAAGCAAGGCCGCGAGCCCGCGTGGGTAGCTCGTGTTCCGGTAGCCCTCGAGGCCGAGCGATCGCACGGCTGCGACGACCGCCGCCGGGTCCTCGTCTTCCACGGCGATCGTCCGTATGTGGCGCCCGTCCGCGGTGACGTCGGAGCGCTCCGCGCTGCAGCCGCCGACGGTGTAGCGGACGCGCCGCTTGTGGACCTCGACCGCTCGGACGCCCGCGGGCTCGACGAGGCTGCGCACCGCATCCAGGTCGGCGGCATCGGGGAGCGCTCCGGCCGCCTCGACCCGCAAGGCCGCCAGCACCCCGCGAAGGTCGTCGGCCGACAAGGGAAAGGCGGCCTTCATCGACGGCTCCCAGCGTTGCAGCCCGTCGGCGTCGACCTCGCGGAGCGTCTTCACGTCCATCAGGTCGGCGCGGACCTTGACGGTGTCCGCGGCCGGATCGGGCGACAAGAGATACAGCTCGTCGCTCTCCTGGACCCCGGTCGGCTCGAGCCCCGCGAATACGGCCCCCGCCCGACCGAACCCCGACCCGAAGGTCCGCCATTCAAAGCGTGACGCGCTCACGACACGGGCCCGCTGGAGGCGCCATGGATCACGATGGCAGGCCGCCTCGCGCCGGCGCGCCGAGCGCCGCCTGGGCCGCCTCCGCGCTGCTCCGTCGGCGGAGGACCTTGCGGAGCTCGGCGATCACGATGATCGACGCTGAGACGGCGATGCAGATCGCCCACTGGTCGACCGACAGCTCTGTCGTGTCGAGCATGCGCTGGAGCGGTCCGAACGTCGTCGCCAGGAAGATCGTCAGCAGCGACAGGCCGGAGGCCTTCAGCAGCGTCGGGTTCTCCAGCAGCTGGCTGCTGAAGATCGTCCGCTCCTCGTCGGCCGTCTCGAGCGAGAAGAACACGTGGAATAGCGAGAACGTCACCAGGCCCATCGTGTGGGCGATCGTCTCGTCGTACGTCGCCTCCGCCCAGACGATGAGCGGCAGCGTCACCGCCGCGAAGACGAGCCCGACGAACGCGAGCCACAGGAACAGCGGCCGTGGCAGGATCTGTGCGTCCTTCGGGCGCGGCGCGTCGTCCATGAGGCCGGCGCGCGGCTTGCTGTAGCCGAGGCCGACGGCCTGGAAGACCGTGACCGTGAAGTTGATCCACAACGTCTGGAGCGGCAGGAACGGGACGCCGCCGAGGATGTTGAAGATGCTGGCTCCCAGGAACGTGCCGATGAACCCGAACAGGCTCGCCATCTGGAAGCGGATGTAGCGCATCAGGTTGTCGTACAGCGCGCGGCCCTGCTCGACGGCGCGGACGATCGTCGCGAAGTTGTCGTCGGTCAGGATCATCACCGCGGCCTCCTTGGAGACCTCCGTGCCGGTGATGCCCATCGCGACGCCGATGTCGGCCGTCTTGAGTGCCGGCGCGTCGTTCACGCCGTCGCCGGTCATCGCCACGATGTGGCCCTTGCGCCGCAGGATGTCGACGAGGCGGACCTTGTCCTCCGGCGCGACCCGGGCGATGACGCCGATGTCGTCGATCCGGCGGTCGGCTTCCTCGTCGGACAGGGCGGCGAACTCCGCGCCGGTGATGGCCTCGCCTTCGATGCCGAGCTGGCGGGCGATCGCCTCGGCGGTGACGGCGTGGTCGCCGGTGATCATCCGGACCTGGATGCCCGCGGCCTGGGCCTTGGTGATGGCGTCGCGTGCCTCCGACCGCGGCGGGTCGACGATGCCGACGAGCGCGAGCAGGTGCAGGTCGGTGACCAGCGGCAGCAGATCGGCGTTCGGGTCGAACGTCGCCGGGTCGAAGTCGCGCTGGGCGGTGGCCATGACCCGCAGGCCCTGGGCGCCGAGGCGGTCGTTCTCCGCCAGGTACGGGTCGCGGACCTGGTCGATCGGGTAGGCGGCGCCGTCGGGGCCCTGGGCGGCCGATGCGCGGGCCAGGAGCTGGTCCGGGGCGCCCTTGACGTAGGCGCGGATGACGTCCCTGCCGTCGGCGTCCGTCATGCGGTGGAACGTCGCCATGAACTTGTAGGCCGCGTCGAACGGCAGCGTCGCGACGCGCGGGTAGCGCTCGCGGGTCAGGGTCGGATCGACGCCGCCCTTCGCCGCGAGGACGACGAGGGCGCCCTCGGTCGGATCGCCGACGAGGACGCCGTCCCGGATCTCGGCGTCGGCGCACAGCGCCATCGGGAGCATCAGGTCGTCGAGCGGGACGTCGGGTTCGCCGCCGACGTGGGTGATCTGCCCCTCCGTCGAGTAGCCCTCGCCGGAGATCGCGTAGCGGCGGCCGACGACGGCCATCTGGACGGCCGTCATCTGGTTGAGCGTCAGCGTGCCGGTCTTGTCCGAGTTGATCGCCGACGTCGAGCCGAGCGTCTCGACCGAACGGAGGCGCTTGACGATGGCGCCCGCCGAGGCGAGCGTCGTCGTGCCCTTCGACAGGATGGCCGTGACGACGGCCGGCAGACCGTCGGGATGGCCGACACGGCGAAGGCGATGGCGGTCAGGAACAGCGTCGTCGAACGGCGTGTCGCGCCACAGGCCGATGCCGATCGAGATGAGCAGCGCGACGCCGGCGATGACGAGGATCTGGTTCGTCAGCGCGTTGAGCTGCCGGGTCAGCGGCGTGACCTCCTCCTGCGTCGCCTGGAGCATCCCGCTGATGTGGCCGACCTCGGTGGCCATGCCGGTCGACGTGACGAGGAATGTCCCCGCGCCGCGGGTCACCTGCGTGTTCATGAAGGCCATGTCGACCCGGTCGCCGAGCGCGGCGTCCGCCGCGACGGCATCGACCTGCTTGGGGACCGGGACGCTCTCGCCGGTCAGCGCCGACTCGTCGATCTCGAGCGTGGCGGCCGTGAGGATCCGCCCATCGGCCGGCACGAGGTCGCCGGCCTCGATGTTGACGATGTCGCCGGGCACGAGCTGGTCCATCGGCAACTGTGCGAGAGCGCCGTCGCGGCGTGTCTTCGCCTTGACGACCATCATCTTCTGGAGGGCGGCGACGCTCGCCGACGCCTTGCCCTCCTGGTTCAGGCCCATCGCCGCGTTGAACAGCGTCAGCCCGATGAGGACGACGCCGGTCGCGATCTGGTCGGGCAGGAACAGGCTGAGGACGCCCGCCGCGAGCAGGACGATCTGCATCGGGTCCTTGTACTGGCGCAGGAACGCCTGCCAGCGCGGCTCCTTGGCCGCCTCGGCGAACCTGTTCGGTCCGTACTTGGCCCGGCGCGCCTCGGCCTCGGCGTTCGTCAGGCCGTGCTCGGGCGCCACGCCCTGCCGCTCGAGGGCGGCCTGCGGCGTGAGGGTGTACCAGCCAGGCTCGGCCCCTGTGCCCGCGGTCGGGTCTTCGCTCATCGATGGTTCCTCCAGGCTCGGATCACGACCCGGGCGTGATGCCCGACCTCAGGCTCCGAGGGACTCCTTGGCCAGGGCGGCCACCCGATCGATCGCCGCCGCGAGCGCATGGACCAACTCCTTCCTGTCGGACACTCCGGGCGAGGTGTCCGGTCATCTCCCATCATCTGCGGGTCGTCCACCCGATCACTCCAGCAGCATCGCAGCGGTCAGGACGACGACCGTCAAGAGCCGCCAGCAGGATCAGGACCGGCCACACGAAGCGGAGCCACGTCCCGTAGCCGACTCGGGCGATGGCCAGCCCGCCCATGACGACCGCCGAGGTCGGCGTGACGAGGTTGACCAGGCCGTTCGCGCTCTGGTACGCGGTCACGACGAGCTGCGCCGGGACCTCGGCGAAGCTGGCCAGCGGCGCCATGATCGGCATCGCGACGGTGGCCAGGCCCGACGACGACGGGATGAGGAACGACAGCGGCAGGAAGAGCACGTACATCAGGTTGATGAAGGCGACGCCACCGAGGTCGGCCACGGCCAGCTCCGCCCAGTTGAGGACGGTGTCGGTGATCAGCCCGTTGTTCATGATCACCGTGATCCCGCGGGCGATCCCGATGATCAGCGCGACGCCCAGCAGATCACGGGCGCCGTCCACGAACGTCGATGTGAAGGTGGTCTCCGACATCCGGCTGACGAGCCCGATGAGGATCGCGAAGAGCAGGAACGACGCGGTCATCTCCGGGAACCACCACCACAGGGTGGGCAAGCCGATGCCAAGGTCCTCCCACGGGATGACGCCGTAGATCATGACCGCGAAGGCGAGGATGAACAGGACGAGGACCGCCTTCTGGCCAGTCGGTCAATGGGCCGGTGGCGTCGTCGGTGGCCGGTGCTGAACTGGGCTGCGTTCGCGGCCTTCTGGTCGGCCACGAGCGACTGGCTAGGATCGGCCTTGACCCGCGCTGCGTAGCGCATGACGAAGACGATCCCGATCGCCGTGCCGACGACGAGGATGACCAGGCGCCCGACGATGCCCTCCTCGATCGACACGCCGGCGAAGCCCGAGGCGATGCCCGTCGCGAACGGGTTGATCGTCGAGCCGAGGACGCCGATACCGCAGCCGAGCAACAGGATCGACGCGGCGACCAGCGAGTCGTAGCCGGCCGCGATCATGACCGTGATGATCAAGGCGTAGAAAGCGAGGCTCTCCTCGGCCATTCCGAACGTCGTGCCACCGATCGCGAAGACGATCATGAGGATCGGGATCATCAGGTTCTCGCGGCCCCTGAGTCGCCGGACGATCCGGGAGATCCCGCCCTCGATCGCCCCGGTCCGCATCGTCACGCCGAGGAACCCGCCGATCACGAGGATGAACAGCGCGACGTCGATGGCTCCGAACAGCTCGCCGGAGTTCCAGACGCTGATGCTGCCGTCCTCGCCCTCGATCCCGTACAGCCCGTTGATCGGCGCGATCAGCGAGTCGACGACGATCCGCTGCGGGTTCGGGTCGACCTGGTGGTACGTCCCGGGCATCGGCTCACCGTCGGGGTCGAGGTCGTAGGCTCCCGCCGGGATGATCCACGTCGCGATCGCCGTGAGGACGATGAGGATGAACAGGATCGTGTAGGCCGACGGCAGGGCGAACCCTCGGCCGCCCGGCGCACCGCCGCTGGTGGCCGCGGTCATGCCGGTCCTCCTTCGATCGGGTTCGGCGACGGGGACGGTGGCGCCTCGTCAGGACCGGAGCCGGGTCCGGGTCCGGATCCGATCTGGCGGATCCGCCGACGCGACCAGCTCACATCCAACACGACGCTCACCACCAGGATGCCCACCAGGGTCACGATCGACGCGGGCTCATGGATCAGGGTCGTGACCGCGAACGTCGCGAGCGTGACAGCGACCGTCGCGAGGGCCACGTAGAGGATGCTCCGCCGGGCCCCGGTGTCGGCGCTGATGCGCAGGTGTCCGAGCGTGACGATCCCGAAGATGGTGAGCGCCACCGCGCTGCCGATCGAGGCCACGGCCGAGAGGTCGAAGACGACGACGACGAGGATGACCGCGACCGCCAGGATGATCAGCCCGTATGGCGCCTGACCGCCCAGGCGACGGGCCATCAGGGTCGGGAACTGGCCGGACGCGGCGAGGTGGTCGGACAGGCCGGTCGCCGGATACAGCCCGGAGTTGGTGGCGCCGGCCGTAGCGAACAGCGCGGTCACCGTCATCAGCCAGTAGCCCGCGTCGCCGAGGACCGGCTGGGCCGCGACCGCGATCGCCGTCGGACCGGCGGCGATCACCTCGGCCACCGACAGCGTACCGAACACGCCGAGCGCGACCGCGACGTAGATGATCGTCGCCACCGCGATGGCGATGGTCATCGCCACGGGCAGTTGCTTGCCCGGGCTGGCGAGGTCCTTGGCCGTGAACGTCACGACGCCGAAGCCGAGGAAGGCGAAGAACGTCAGCGCGACGCTCGAGACGATGTCGCGCACGCCTGGGTAGGTGGACGGCGCGAGGTTCCCAGGCTCCACGTTCGCGATGGTGACGATCGCGAACACCGCCAGGATGCCGATCACGACGAAGACGACGACGCCCTGGACACGGGCCACGAAGTTCGAGCCGGCGACGTTCAGGCCGGTCATCACGATGAGCAGGGCGACCGCGAAGGCCTTGATCGCGACCGGGTCGCCGCCGGTGAACGCGGAGCTGGCGTAGCTTCCGAAGGACAGGGCCACCATCGCCGTCACGATGCCGTTGGCGATGTACACGAGCCAGGCGACGATCGTCGCGATGTGGCCGTCGCCGAAGCCACGATTGACGTACTCGAGCATGCCGCCGGCCGAGGGGTAGCGCGCCCCGAGCTTGCCGAAGGAGTAGCCCTGCAGGGCGGCGATGCCGCCGGCGAGCAGGAACGACAGCCAGACCGCCGCGCCGGCGACCTCGCCCGCCGCGCCGAGCAGCGAGAAGATCCCTGCGCCGACCATCGCGGCGACGCCGATGGACGCGGCCTGGCCGGTGCTGATGTGCCTGCCGGCGGCTGCGCTGTCGCTCATCCGACCGCCTCGAGGATGGAGCCGGCGGCCGGGGCCCTCGGTTCGGCATGCTGTGGCTCGCCGCGGGCGAACGCGACGAGCCCGACGATGGCTGCGACGACGAGGATCGCGACGACCCAGCGCAACGGACCGTCCATGCCGTTCGCCCTCCCTCAGATCGGGTCGCGCACGACCGGGCAGGTCATGCAGTGCCCGCCGCCGCGACCCTTGCCCAGCTCGAAGCCCTCGATCGTGACGACCTCCACGCCGGCCTCGCGCATCTTCGAGATCGTGAACGTGTTGCGCTCGTAGGCGACGACGACGCCGGGCTCGAGCGCGACGACGTTGTTGCCGTCGTCCCACTGCTCACGCTCCTGCTGGTACGAGTCGCCGCCGGTCTCGACGACGTGCAGCTTCGGCACGCCCAGGGCGTCGGCGACGGCCGACAGGAAGTCCTTGTCGGGACGGATGTCGAGCGTGTCGGGCTTCGAGCCGGGCCGCAGGCTGACGGAGCGGATCCCCTGCACGACCTTGGGATAGGCGGTGGCCTTGTCGCGGTCGAGCAGCGTGAACACCGTGTCCAGGTGCATGTGCGCGCGGTCCTTGGTCATGACGGCCGCGATCACCCGGTCCGCCGCCCCCTTCGCGAACAGCGCCCGGGCGATCTGCTCGATCATCCGACCGGTCGTCCGCTCTGACATCCCGATGGCGACGGTTCCCCTGCCGATGATCTCGACGTCGCCGCCCTCGAGCGACGCCAGGCCGAAGTCGTCGGCGTTGAACCGGTCGTCATCGCCCATCGGTGGGTACCAGAACTCGAAGTCCGCGTCGCGGAACATCGGGTGGGCCTTGTAGATCGCCGCCATGTTGAACGCCTCGCGGCGGCGAGCCGGCCAGTACATCGGGTTGATCGAGACGCCGCCGTAGATCCAGCACGACGAGTCGCGGGTGAACAGCGAGTTCGGGAGGGGCGGCAGGATGAACGTCGAGTCGTCGTCGAGCGCCGCCGCGATCAGCGAGGTCTTGGCCAGCTCCGCGATGTCGAGTCCGGATTCGGCGACGGTCAAGCCGCCGATGAGGTGCCGGGCCAGGGCATCCGGCGCCAACTTCCCGAGGGCGTCGCGGACGGGCTCGACGAGACCGGTGCCGACGACGTACTCCGACTCGACGAGCTCGACCAGGCGGCGCCTCACGGCCTCGTCGGCGGCGAGCGCGTCGGTGAGCAGGTCCTGGACGTACAGGACATCGACGCCGCGTTCGCGCATCCGCGCGACGAACTGATCGTGCTCCCACTGGGCGCGCTCGACCCAGAGCACATCGTCGAAGAGCAGTTCGTCGTGATTGCCGGGGGTCAGCCGCTTCAGGCTGAGATCAGGCCGATGGACGATGACCTGACGAAGCTTCCCGACCTCGGAGTGCACGCCGAAGGCGGCCATTCGTTCCTCTCCCTTCAGTTCGTGAGGACGCCGGCCGGGGCGATGGTCGTGCCGGCCGTGCCGGCGACCAGGCCGTCGATCTGCTCGAGCGACCCGATGGCCGCGCGCTTTCCCGTCGACCCGGCGAACTCCGCGGCCGCCTGGACCTTGGGGCCCATCGAGCCCGCGGGAAACGCCATCGCCGTCAGCTCCTCCGGCGTGAGGCGGTCGAGCCGCCGCTGCTCGGGCGTGCCCCAGTCGGCGTAGACGCCGTCGACGTCGGTGGCCATCACGAACAGGTCCGCGTCGAGGTCCCGGGCCAGCAGGCTGCTCGCGAGGTCCTTGTCGATGACGGCCTCGACGCCGACCAGGACGCGGTTCTCGCCGCGCTTGTAGATCGTCGGGATCCCGCCGCCACCGGCGCAGATCACGACGGCCCCGTGCTCGAGCGCCCAGCGCATCGGCCGGAGCTCGAAGATCCGTTGGGGACGAGGCGACGGGACGACCCGGCGCCAGTGGGCGCCGTCCTGCTTGACGACCCAGCCCTTCTCGGCGGCGAGGCTCTTGGCGCGTCGCCTCGTCGTAGACCGGGCCGACGAACTTGGTCGGGTCGGCGAACGCCGGGTCGTCGGGATCGACCTCGACCATCGTGAGGATCGTCGCCAGCGGCCGTTCGAAGGGCAGCAGGTTGCCCGAGCTCCTGCTCGACGATGTAGCCGATCATGCCCTGCGTCTCGGCGCCGAGGATGTCGAGCGGGTAGGCCTCGACGTCCTTGTAGGCCGCTCCCTGGAGCGCCAGGAGCCCGACCTGCGGCCCGTTGCCGTGCGACACGACGAGCTCGTGGTCCGTCGCGACCCGGGCCAGCGCCTGCGCCGCGACCCGGACGTTGGCCCGCTGGTGCTCGGCGGTCATCGGCTCGCCCTCGCTTGAGCAGCGCGTTGCCGCCGAGGGCGACGACGATGCGCATGGCCCTGCCCCTCAGGCGCCGAGCGTGGCGACCATGATCGCCTTGATCGTGTGCATCCGGTTCTCGGCCTGGTCCCAGACGATCGATCGCTCGGACTCGAAGACGTCGTTCGTGACCTCCATCCCGTCGAGGCCGAAGCGCTCGTACATCTCCTCGCCGACCTTGGTGTTGCGGTCGTGGAAGGCCGGCAGGCAGTGCATGAACTTGACCGCCGGGTTGCCGGTCTTGGCGACGAGCTCGCTGTTGACCTGGTAGGGCTTGAGGAGCTTGACCCGCTCGTCCCACACCGAGGAGTCCTCGCCCATCGAGACCCAGACGTCCGTGTAGAGGAAGTCGACGCCCTTGACGCCCTCGTCGGTGCTCTCGGTCAGCGTGATTCGGGCGCCGGTGTGGGCCGCGACCTCCTGGCATCGTGCGACGAGGTCGTCGTCCGGCCAGAGGTCCTTCGGCGCGCACAGCCGGACGTCCATGCCCAGCTTCGAGCCGCCGACCAGCAGCGAGTCGCCCATGTTGTTGCGGGCGTCGCCGAGATAGCAGAAGGCGATCTGCGTGAGCGGCTTGTCGGAGAACTCGGTCATCGTCAGGACGTCAGCCAGGATCTGGGTCGGATGGAACTCGTCGGTGAGGCCGTTCCAGACCGGCACGCCGGCGTACTGGGCGAGCTCGTCGACGATCTCCTGGCCGTAGCCGCGGTACTCGATCGCGTCGTAGATCCGCCCGAGCACCCGGGCGGTGTCCTTCATCGATTCCTTGTGGCCGATCTGGGTGCCGCTCGGCCCGAGGTAGGTCACATGCGCGCCCTGGTCGTAGGCCGCGACCTCGAACGCGACGCGGGTCCGGGTCGACGTCTTCTCGAAGATGATCGCGATGTTCTTGCCCTTCATCCGCGGCTGCTCGTAGCCGCCGTACTTCGCCCGCTTCAGGTCCCGCGACAGGTCGAGCAGGAAGCGGATCTCGCGCGGCGTGAAGTCCAGCAGCGTCTTGAAGCTGCGATTCTTCAGGTTGAAGCCCATCGCGGGGAGTCCTCCATGGGTCGGCATCCGGTGGCCGGCCCCAGGCCATGCTCTCGATGGGCCGGGTGACCGGACAAGGGACCGCCTTGTTTCACCCGGGGGTGATTCGCGCGCACGCTAGCTGTCGCTGCCTGCGCCAGCGCCGCCATGACCCCGCTTGACCTTCATGGGTGCCGGCGGGTCAGGCTCGGTCGTTCTGTCGAGGCTCTCGATCGCGTGCAGCTCAAGGCCGAGATTGCCCAGCCGATCGATGAGCCCCAGCAACTCCGCCTGGTCGCGCAAGCCGAACGTCAGCCTCGTCTCGCGGTCGAGGTGCTCGACATCCAGAGCACCGAGCGACCGAGACAGGCGGTCCCCCAACAATCCACCAATGGTGAATTGGCAACGCATAGCGTCATTGACGGTCGTCCCTTGCAGTGGGAGCGCACAATAGGCCGGCGCGTTGTCACCCGGGGTGATTTCGAGGTCATTCTGGGTCCAGATGGAGAGTCGGGGGATGAGACGACTACCGAAGCCCGAGAAGGGCTCGCTGGATCGACGTCCGCGCGCGCCTGCACTGCCCCTTCTCGTCGAGACTCGGTTCAGCCCGCCCAATCCGGGGCCGGCGACCCTCGACCGCCCTCGGGTCCTGAGCCTACTCGACCAGTACGCCGAGCGACGAGTCACCCTGATCGCGGCACCCACCGGCTTCGGCAAGACGACCGCCCTGGTCCTGTGGCTGCGCACGCGTGGCCACGTCTATGGCTGGTTGTCGCTCGAAGCCGCCGACGACGACCCCGTCCGCTTCACGACGTACCTTGTCTCGGCGATCCGCCGGGGACTGCCACGGGTCGGCGCGGCGGCCCTCACGGCCCTCCAGAACCCACGGGTGGACATCGCCACCGACGTGGTGGGCTCGATCATCAACGACATCGCCGCTGGGGACGACCGGCTCGTCCTCGTCATCGACGATTACCACCGGATCCGTGATCCTGAGTGCCGCGCGATCGTCGCCACCCTCGTCGCCGAGCTGCCGCCGCAGCTGCATTTGATCATCGCTACACGTGAGGATCCGTACCTGCCACTCGGTCGTCTTCGGGCGACCGGGAACCTGGGAGAGATCCGCGCCGACGACTTGCGGTTCACGGCGCTCGAGATTCGCTCGTTCCTCCGCGGGCGGTCGCCGATCGAACTGGACGGCTCGGCACTCGCTGCGCTCGAGGATCGGACCGAGGGCTGGCCGGCCGGTTTGAACCTGGCAGTGCTGTCCATCTCGGCGAGCCCGGATCCGCGGGCCTTCTTGCGCTCATTCACGGGCTCGCATCGCCATGTCGTTGATTACCTGACATCGGAGATCCTCGACGCGCTGCCGGCCCAGACCCGGGAGTTCCTGCTTCGGACATCCGTGCTCGAGCGGCTCAATGGCGACCTCTGTGACTTCGTCACCGACATGCCGGAGAGCGAGACCCGGCTGGCCGAGCTCGAGCGGTCGAACCTGTTCGTCACGGGGCTTGACGAGGACGGCCGCTGGTTCCGGTATCACCGGATGCTCCGGGACGCGATGCTCGCAGAGCTCGCCATCGAACATCCTCGACTGTCACCACGCCTCCTTGCCCGAGGAGCGGTGTGGCACGAGTCCGACGGCAGCCTCGACGAGGCCGTCCGGTACGCGATCAGCGCCGACGACCAGGACCTGGCGGGCACCCTGATCGCCCGGCATTACCTGACGTTCACCCGCGGCGGACACCTGTCCGAGTTGCGCGATCTCATCGACTCGCTCGACACCGCGCGTCTGACCCACACGCGCGGTTCCGTAGCGTTCGTGGCGGCGATGGCTGGGGGCCTGGCCGGCGAATCCGCCGACATCATCGAGGCCCACGTCGCCGAGCTGGAGAGGTACGGGATCGGCGACGGCCTCCTCGATGGCATCCGCTCGACGGAGGCGGGTGTCCTGATGACCCGGGCTGCGTACCTGTATGACGACGTCGGTCGTCAGCGCGCCGCCGGATCCAAGCTCCTCGCTCGTTGGCCGGACGATCCGTACCCCGAAGGCATCGGTCGAGTCGCGCTTGGCTACACGTCGTACCTGCACAACGACCTCCGCCGGGCTCGCGACGTCCTGAAGCCGTTCGGGCCGGCCGTCGACGATGATCGGCCGCTCATCAGCATCGTGGGCATCAGCATCCGTGCCCTTGCCGAGATCGAGGCGGGACACGTCGCTGTCGGCGAAGAGGCGGCCCACGAGGCGTATACCGCAACCGTTCGGGGTGGTCTGGGCGACGCCGTGGCCAGCGCGATCGCGCACGAGGCGCTCGGCGTGGCGGAGCTCGCTGCGGATCGCCCTGGCGAGGCGATCCCTCTGATCGAGCGAGCCTTGAGTCTCACGAAGGCCACACAGGCCCTGCCGCGCGCGGCGAGGCTGCTCGCCCTGGCACGAGCGTGGGTCGCGGCCGGAGATCCCGCGGTCGCCCTGCGCAGCGCCGGCGAGGCTCGAAGCCTGATCGAGACGAGCCGGGATCCCGGGGGCCTGCCGGTTCGGCTGGCGGCCGTCGAGCGCCTGCTTACCGGGCCTCGCCGGAGGAACCAGCGGTCGAGTCCCTCGGTCGCCGAGCTTCGTGTCCTGCGCCTCCTGCCGTCGACGCTCTCCCAACGGGAGATCGCCCAGGAGCTGTATCTCTCGCCGGAGACCGTCAAGACCCACGTCCGCATGCTCTACCGCAAGCTCGACGCCGGCTCGCGGGGCGAGGCGATCCAACGGGCCAAGGGGGCCGGTCTGCTCGCCTGACCTCGGGCGCTCGCGCTCCCTGAGACGTCATGGCCCGCCCGACGGGAGTCGAGCGCGCGGATGCCATAAGTATTCGTATCCCGATCGCGGCGTCGGTGGCCGCCTAGTCAGCTCGAGAAGGCACCGGGGCGATCGTAGTCGTCGATGCCGATGCTATGGTGGGTCGGCCCGTGCGGGGGATGCGCGGGCCGAACCTGGGGGCCAACGATCAGATGTCCACGGGCCTCGACACGGCCTACGCCGTGGCGCTCGCCGTCACGCTCTGGGCGACGGCGATCGGTCTCGGTGCCAGCCATGGCGTCCGGGCCATCGGGGTCGGTCTCGCCAAACGCGGGCTGTTCGGCCGCCTCCTGTTCCTCGATGTCATCGTCGTCCCGCTGATCGTGCTCGGGCTCGTCCGCCTGCTCGCGGTGCCCGATGACCACGCGGTGGGTCTGCTGATCGTCGGGACCGCCGCCGCGGGCCCGCTCGGCCTCAAGACCGCCCAGCTTGCCCGGGGCGATGTGCCGTTGGCCATCGCGCTCGTCATCGTGCTCGAACTCGTCAACATCGTGGCGATGCCGATCTGGGCAGTCATCGTGGTCCCTGACGCCGTCATGCTCCCGCTGGTCGAGATCTGGCGGACCCTGATCATCGGCATCCTGATCCCGCTCTCGCTCGGGTTTGCGATCCACGCCCGGGGACAGCGTTTCGCCCCGCCGTCGGCCGCTGGTCGGCGCCGCTGTCGACGATCGGCCTGGGTTTGGTCATCGCGATCGTCCTGGTTCGTGATGGTTCGGCGGTCCTGGACTCGGCGGTCTCCGGGGTCCTGACCGTCGCCGCCGCCACGATCCTGGCGTCCATGATCCTCGGCTGGTGGATCGGCGGGCCCGATCCAGCGACACGCCGGACGGCCGCGCTCGTGTCTTCTGTACGGGCGAATGCGGTCGCATTGGCGGTGGCGACCACGGCGTTCGGGGCCACGGCACCGGCGACGAGTGCCATCGCTG
>CAVTXK010000001.1:0-1052689 GCA_963738685.1 uncultured Chloroflexia bacterium | reverse complement strand
TCTTCGGGCTGTGTTCGATCGTCATCGCGCCAGCCGTCGCAACGATCCTCGGGTGGCGTTCGAGCAGGGTGCTCTACGACGTTGACGGATCGGAACCAAGCCCCTCGAGATCCGCACCGACGTCGTAACCCAGCGCCATTGCAAGCTTCGGGGCCACCGAGACGAGGTGTGCCGATCCGATCGTCGGGCCCGCCGCGATCAGCGTGTCGACGATGTCCTCCGGCATCGCGCCGGCCGCGAGGGCGACGGCTACAGCCGCGTCGAATTCGGTGCTTGGTCCGTCGACGGCAACCAATGCGGCGACTCGCACGAGTGCGACCATCCGCGGATCGAGGTTCAACGACCCGAGTCCATCGACCGCGGCGTCGCCGCCGCCCAGGACTTCGAGGACATATCGGCGGTCGCCCATCGAGAGGCGCCTCAAGCGATCGACGTAGCCGGTCATGGATGACTCCTGACGCTGCGGATCCGCCGACGATCCGCCGCACAGAACCATGCCGGCCATTGGTGGGCGAGATCCGGTGCGGTGAAATGGCTTCTCATAGGCGTGAACCCGGGCCGTGGACGTGCGTCGACGCGAGGCCGGATGTCGCCCCCAGCGAACCCGGACCCGCGCCGACGCGGGGTGATTGGCATCCTTGTCGGGCAGCGTCCCTCCGATGCCCGCCGGTGACATCACGCTATCGGGTTGATTCGGCTTGCCACCTTTCGCTTTGAGGCGTTTCACCGGAAGATGTCATCGCGGCAGCAACGACCGCCTCGATCCGACCTATGTAGGGGAGCCTTGACGACCGGCGAGCGTGCGCCACGGGATCAACTTGTCATGCCCGCCGGCCTGCCGGCCCTGATGACCAAGCTGGCCCCACCGCCCGAGCGGCCCGGGATCATCGAGCGAACTACGCTGATGTCGAGGCTGGCGAGCATGCCGGCGCCCATCGTCGTCGTGATCGCCCCGGCCGGGTACGGGAAGTCGACCGCGGTGGCTCAATGGGTGGCGCGGGATGAGCGTCCGGTCGCGTGGTTGTCGCTCGACCAGCGCGACAACGACCCGTATCTGCTCCTGAATTACCTTCACGTGGCACTCGACGCGATCACGCCGCTCCCGACCGAGGTCGGAGCCGCGATCGCGTCCGCAGCACCTTCGATCTGGACGTCCGCTGTCCCACGGCTGGGTGCCGCCGTGGCGGCGATCGGCCGCGTCAACCTGATCCTTGACGACTTTGATCGCGTGACCGACGCCGACGGGGCAGATGCCATCCTCACCCTCGCTGGCCACATCCCGCCAGGGTCGCAGCTCATCCTCGTGGGTCGGACCCCAGGGCGGCTGCCGATGCCGCGACTCATCGCTGATGGCCGGCTCGTGGTCATCGGTGTCCGCGAGCTCGTGTTCGATTCCGAAGAGACCGCTGCCGTCATGCGAGCCGTCGACCTCGACCTTCCGCCTGACGAGATCGAGCGGATCACGGCCCACCTCGAGGGGTGGCCTGCCGGGGTGTACCTGACGGCCCGATCGATCCAGCGCGGCCAGCCGTGGCAAGCGTCCGTCGCTGCTCCCGGCCGGGTCGAGCGTGCAACAGACGACGATTCGTCGGTCACCGCCTTGGCGAGTGAGTATCTGCGGACGGAGCTGCTCGAACATCTGGAACCTGACGACCTGGCGTTCGCGCTGCACACATCGGTCCTTGAGCGGTTGTCTGGCCCGCTCTGTGACGGGCTGCTTGGTCGCAGCGATTCAGCGGCCCGTTTGCGATCCTGGGAGCAGTCGAACCTGTTCCTGATCCCACTCGACGCCAACCACACGTGGTACCGCTATCACCACCTGCTCCGCGACGTCCTGACCGCCGAGCTGTCCCGCCGGGAGCCCCAAGTCGTGCGGGAACTCAACCTGCGAGCGGCCGCATGGCACCGTGAGCAGGGGCTCGACGAGCAGGCGTTCGAGCATTTGGCGGCGGCGAACGAAACGGCCGAAGCGGTCACGCTCCTTCCGCGGCTCTGGATCCGCGCGTTCAACTCCGGCCGCGTCGAGACGGCGAGGCGGTGGGCCGACTGGCTGGAGAGCACGGCGGATCTCGATCGCCATGTCGAGGCGCTCCTCATCGGCTCGTTCGTGTTCAGGCTCGTGGGCGAGTCTGGTCGAGCGGACCGATGGAGTGAGATCGGTGATCGCCGGCGCCCGGACCCGGGCGATCCGTCCGCACCGCGGGTGGAGGCGATCCGCGGACTCTTTCGAGCCCTCGCGATGGCATCGGGCCCGGAAGCGATGCTCGAGGACGCACGGCGAGCCGTGGACGGCCTGGACCGCTCGGATCCGTGGGCCGTCGCGGCGCTGGCGGCCCTCGGCGTGGCCGAGCATGTTTCGGAACTTGACGTGGACGCGGACCTGACCCTGAGTCTGGCGCTCGAAGAGGCGGCCGCCCGAAACGCCGCGCAAACGGCTGCCGCGATCGCTGCTGCTCATCGGGCCAGCATCGCGATCGAGCGCAATGACTGGGCGACCGTCGAGCGCATGGTCCTGATCGGTCAGGATCTCATCGCCCAGAACCACCTTGGCGAACAGGCCCCGGGCCTGGCGATCGAGGCAGTTGCGGCGCGTCTCGAGGTCCATCGTGGACACCCCGCCGCCGCCAAGGCACACCTGGCGCACGCCCAACGCGTCCGTCCGATCCTGAACCATGCCTTGCCTTGGCTTGCGGTACGGACTCGATTGGATCTCGCGTCGGCCCACCTCGGGCTCGCCGATCCTGCCGGCGCTCGTACGCTGCTCCAGGAGATCCGCGACATCATGATCCGCCGCCCAAAGCTGGGACGCCTTGGCCTCGAGGCCGCGGCATTGCAGCTGCGTCTTCAGGAGATCCGGGGCGGCACGCCTGGTGCGTCGACGCTCACGATGGCGGAGCTCCGCGTGCTTCCGCTCCTGTCGACGCACCTGACATTCAGGGAGATCGCCGAGCGGTTGTTCGTGTCGCACCACACGATCAAGACCCAGGCGATCTCGATCTACCGGAAGCTTGATGCCACGTCACGCACCGAGGCCATCGCCCGCGCGGTCGACGTCGGCCTCATCGACCACGCGCTCTAGTCATCCGAGACAAGCGTCATCCGAGACAAGCGTCATCCGCACGCCGCGGGCGATCCACCCCTTGGATGGCCCACGCGATCGACGCGTTTTCAACCTGAGTGGGTGATGCCGACCTGATGGCCAGACCTACTGTCAGGAGGTAGGGAGACCGCAACCTCCCTCGTCGCGCGCCAACCGTGGCTGCAGCGCCGTTCGTTCGACAGGAGGGAACCGTGACGCGTCCGTTCGGGATCACCATACTCGCCATCATCTTCGCGGCCGCGGGCTTGAGCTACATGATGCTCGGCTTCCAAATGACGACCGCGGTCACGTTCGGACCGCTCCCGAGCGGCCAGGGGACCTGGCTCTGGGGCTGGCTGATCGTCCTCACGGGGCTGGCGTACTGGGCGGGCGGCCTGGCCGCTTGGCGCCTTCAGCCCTGGGGTTGGACGCTCGGCCACGTCCTGGCCATCCTCGGGATCCTCGAGGCCATCTTCGCCCTGTTGGGCACCGGCAACCTGGGTTACGCACTGGCTTCGACGGCTTTCCCGTTCCTTCTCCTCTGGTACTTGAATCGCACCTCCGTCAAGGCGGCGTTCGGGCTTGCGAACGAATAGTCAGCTGCTTCGTCGCCCGGGCCGGCGACAGGACATCTCGTCGGTCGGGCGTGCCCGACTCCTCTGAAGGGAACCAGCCATGGGCGTCAACGAATCCAGTCGAGCGATCCTGCCGATCCCGGACCGGCCGTACGCTGGAGTCACAACGTACGACGCGAAGAACCCCGAAACGTCGTTCCCGCGGATCGAACCGATCCGGGCGCCGGACGGGGCGCCGAATGTGCTCGTCATCCTCATCGATGACGCCGGCTTCGGCTCGAACAGCGCGTTCGGCGGGCCGTGCCGGACACCGACGTTCGAGCGTCTCGCCGCCGAGGGCCTGAAGTACACGCGCTTCCACACCACGGCCCTGTGCTCGCCGACGCGTGCGGCGCTGCTGAGCGGTCGGAATCACCACACCGTGGGGATGGGCGGCATCACGGAGATCGCCACGTCGGCGCCGGGTTACAGCTCGGTCCGCCCGAACACGTGCGCCCCGTTGGCCGAGACGCTGAAGCTCAACGGCTACTCCACGGCGCAGTTCGGCAAGTGCCACGAGGTCCCGGTCTGGCAGACCAGCCCGATGGGTCCGTTCACCGCCTGGCCGAGCGTCGGCGGCGGCTTCGAGCACTTCTACGGATTCATCGGCGGCGAGACGAATCAGTACGCGCCCGCGCTCTATGACGGCACGACGCCCGTCGAGCCCGATCTGACCCCCGAGGAGGGCTACCACCTGACGGAGGATCTCACCGACAAGGCGATCGGCTGGGTCCGCCAGCAGAAGTCGCTGATGCCGGACAAGCCGTTCTTCGTGTACTTCGCGCCTGGCGCGACCCACGCGCCGCACCACGTGGCGCCGGAGTGGTCCGCGAAGTACAAGGGCGAGTTCGACGATGGCTGGGACAAGGTTCGCGACGAGACGATCGTCCGGCAGAAGGCGCTCGGGGTCATCCCGCCCGACGCGGAGCTCACTGAGCGGCCGGCCGAGATCCCCGGCTGGGACGACATGCCCGACGCGTTGAAGCCCGTGCTCGCTCGCCAGATGGAGGTGTACGCCGGCTTCATGGAGCACACCGATCACCACATCGGCCGGCTGATCGACGCCATCGACGATCTCGGGATCCTCGACGACACGCTGGTGATCGTCATCAGCGGCGACAACGGTGCATCGGCCGAGGGCACCGTCAACGGCTCCTTCAATGAGCTGCTCATGTTCAACGGAGCGGCGGCTCTCGAGACACCGGAGTTCATGGCCGCCCGCATCGACCAGTTCGGGACGCCCGAGGCCTACAACCACTTCGCCGTGGGCTGGGCCCATGCCATGGACACGCCGTTCCAGTGGACGAAGCAGGTCGCCAGCCACTGGGGCGGGACGCGGAACGGCACCATCATCCGATGGCCGAACGGCATCAAGGCCAAGGGCGAGGTCCGCAATCAGTTCCACCATGTCATCGACGTCGCGCCGACGATCCTCGATGTCGCCGGCTTGCCCGAGCCGACCTTCGTCAACGGCGTCCAGCAGGTGCCGTACGAAGGCGTGAGCATCGCCTACAGCTTCGATGAGGCCAGCGCGGCCGACCGGCACGAGACCCAGTACTTCGAGATGTTCGTCAACCGGGGCATCTACCACAGGGGCTGGACGGCCGTGACCCGCCACAGCACGCCCTGGGTCATGGCGCCGCCGCCAGCGCTCGACGATGACGTCTGGGAACTCTATGGCCCCGACGACTGGACGCAGGCACACGACCTGGCCGCGGAGCAGCCGGACCGCCTGCGCGAGCTGCAGCGGCTGTTCCTGATCGAGGCCGCCAAGCACAACGTCCTGCCACTCGACGACCGCCGCGTCGAGCGCTTCAACTCCGAGCTTGCCGGGCGGCCCCAGCTCGTCCAAGGAAAGCGGCAGCTGCTGTTCGGTGGCATGGGCCGCCTGTCGGAGAACTCCGTCATCGTCATCAAGAACAAGTCGCACGCGGTGACGGCCCAGGTGCGGGTCCCGGACGGCGGCGCCGAGGGCGTGATCATCGCCCAGGGCGGCGCGTTCGGCGGCTGGAGCCTCTATGTGAAGGACGGCAAGCCCGCGTACTGCTACAACCTGATGGGGTTGCGCCGCTTCAAGATCTATGGCGAGGCCTCGATCCCGGGCGGCGATCACCAGGTCCGCATGGAGTTCGCCTATGACGGCGGCGGCCTGGGCAAGGGTGGCACGGCGACCCTCATCCTGGACGGCACTCCGGTCGGCGAGGGTCGCATCGACGGGACCGTCCCGCTGATCTTCTCTGGCGACGAGACGACCGACCTCGGGGAGGACACCGGGACACCGGTCACCGACGATTTCGGCTCCGCCGGCGCTGCGATTCAACGGTCGCATCGAATGGGTCGAGCTCGACGTGGACGAGGCCGCTGAGGATCTCGACCACCTGATCACGCCGGAGGAGCGATTGCGGATCGCGATGGGCCGCCAGTAATCGGACCCAGATTTCACCCACTCGCATGAACGCGACGACGGCAGCGCCCGTCCCGGCGGCGTCGCCGTGACCACGCCGGCGACCGGCCACGAGTCCCATCGGCGACTCGATCGCCTGATTGCCGGGTTCACGATCGCCCGCGGGTGCCTCGCGCTCCTGCTCGGCATCACGCTGGTGCTCCAGCGCGAAGGGACGAGCGGATCGCTCGCCGACGTTCATGGGCCTGTACTGGTTGAGTGGTGGGGCCCTCACCCTCGCCTTCCATCGTCAGATCAGACAGCGCGGCGGCCGCCGGATGCCGCTCGTGGCCGGCGTCTTCGGGGTCGTGGCCGGTGCCGCCGTGCTCATCCAGGGCTTCCTCCTGGAGGATGCACCGTCGGCGGAGGAGACGTTCCTGCTCGTCGGCATCCTCGTCCTCGGCACGGGTCTGACCAAGCTGGTCAGCGGCATGCTGGCGGACGACGATCCGATCCGCCGGCAGAGCCGGGACAGCCTCATCCTGGGCACCCTTGAGGCCGGACTCGGGGTCGGTCTCATCGTCAGCCGTGCAGCGCCACCCGGGGTGCTGATCCTGGCAACGACGGCGTGGGCGTTCACGGCCGGCATCGTGCTGATCGGTCAGGGGCTGCGCCGGCGACGTCGGGCGATCGGATCGAGCCCTTCGTGACCGCCTCGCCGGCCAAGAGCCGCCAGCGAGCGCCGTATCCGCCGATTCGCGGCTGGCTGTCCACCTACGACCGAGGATGGCTGCGGCCTGACCTGATCGCCGGTCTGACGGTCGTGGCCATCCTCGTCCCGGAGGGGATGGCCTATGCCGAGATCGCGGGCATGCCGCCCGAGACCGCGTTCTACGCCGCTCCCATCGGACTGTTGGCGTATGCGATCCTGGGATCGTCGCGCCAGCTCGTCGTTGCGGTCTCATCGACGATCGCGGTCCTGTCGGCCTCGACCGTCGGCCTGCTCGCGCCGCCGGGGAGCACCGAATTCGTCGCGCTCACGGCGGCGCTCGCCATCGTCGCGGGCGCGATCTCGATCCTGGCCGGGGTGCTCCGTGCCGGCCGGCTTGCCCAGTTCTTCTCGGAGTCGGTGCTCGTCGGGTTCGTCTTCGGACTGGCGCTCGTCATCGTCGTCAAGCAGATCCCAAAGGTGCTCGGCATCGAAGGCGGCGGCGAAGAGTTCTTCGCGCGCTGTTTGCACATCGTCCAGCAGCTCCCACAGACCGACGTCCCGACGGCGATCGTGGGTCTGTCCTCGATCGCGGTCATGCTCGTGGTCGAACGGCGCTTCGAGCGCGTCCCAGCAGCACTCATCGTGCTCATCGTCGGCATCGCGGCCTCCGTGGCCTTCGGGCTCCCGGACCGCGGCGTCGAGGTCGTGGGGGCGATCCCGGCCGGACTCGCGCCGCCCCGGCTACCCGATATCGGTCTCGAAGACCTGATCATCCTCGTCCCCGGTGCCATGGGCATCGCGCTGGTGAACTTCGCCGAGGCGATCGGGCCGGCGCGCACCTTCGCAGCACGCCATCGCTACGACATCGACCCGGACCGGGAGCTTGTGGCGCTCGGCGCGGCGAACGTCGGCGCCGGCCTCTTCCAGGGCTTTCCGATCGGATCGAGCCTGTCGAAGTCGGCGGCCAACGACGCCGCCGGCGCACGAACACCATTGGCCCTTGTCACGGCCGCCGCCCTGATGGTCGTCGTGGCACTGTTTCTCACGGGATTGTTCGAACCGCTCCCGGAGGCGACCCTCGGCGCGATCGTTATCGTCGCGGTCCTCGGGATGATGAAGGTCGGGGAGCTTCGCCGGTTTGGCCGCCTCCGGCGGACCGACCTGCTCCTCGCGTTCATCGCCCTGTTCGGCGTCCTGATCTTCGGTGTCGAACTCGGCCTGGCGATCGCGGTCGTGACGTCGCTCCTGGCGCTGGTGTGGCACTCGAGCCGTGGACGTGTCACGGCCCTTGGGCGGTCCCCGACCGGTGCGGACTACGCATCGATCGCGCGCCATCCGGATCATCAGGCCACGACGGGCATCCTCGTCCTGCGACCGGACGAGCCGCTCTTCTTCGCCAATGCCGAGGCCCTGCGAATGTCCATCCAGGATGCCATCGCGGAGACAGAGGCGCCTGTGGCGGCCGTCGTCCTCGACCTCGAGATGACTGGCGAGTTGGATGTCCCGTCGCTGGACATGCTGGACGAGCTCGAGCGGGAGCTGGACAGGGAGGGCACCCGCCTGCTCCTTGCGCGCGTTCATGCGGAAACGGTCGTTGGCCTGGAGCGCAGCGGCCTGCTTGCGCGACTCGGATCGGCCGGCGTGCAGGACCATGTCAGTGATGCCGTCCGCGTTGCCGAGTCCGAAATCAACCCGATTGGGTGATGTCGTCGGCGAACGGCCGAAGGACCCTCTACTTGCCGACACCGGCGACCAACACAACGCACTCGAGAGGCGGATCCATGTCTGACAGATCGATCGACGAGCTGGGACCCGTCGACTACCTGATCGTCGAGTTTCCCGCCGGGGCCCAGAACTTCACGGGGGAGGGAGCGGCCGAGCTCATACGGCTCCACGACGCCGGGATCATCCGGGTCATGGACGTCCTCATCCTCCAGAAGGGCGACGACGGGACGGTCATGGCCCAGGAACTCGGTGACCTGAACGAGCTTGGCGAGCTCGCTCGCCTCGAGACCGAGCTCGTGCAGACGCTGGCAGAGGAGGACGTCGACAAGCTCGCAACGGCCATGGATCCCGGAAGCATCGCCGGCGTCCTCGTCTACGAGAACCTGTGGGCCGCGCCGTTCGCATCCGCGATGCGACGGGCCGGCGGTCAGCTGATCGCCAACGGCCGCATCCCGGTCCAGGCCATCCTCGCCGCCATCGAGGCGGACGAAGCCCAGGAAGCAGTGGGAGTCTGAGATGCCGCTCGGTCCAGGTCGTGCCGGAAGGGGAGTCATCGGCGCTCCCGTCGCCAAGGCAGCCGTCGTCGGCGCCGCGGTCGGCCCCGGCCGGTCGCCGGTCGCCACGGCAGCCGTCGTCGGCGCCGCGGTCGGGCCAGGCCCGTCGCCGGTCGCGAAGGCGGCCGTCGTCGGCGCCGTCGTGACACCGGGGCGCCGTCGGTTCTAGCCCTATTCGACACGACGGGGAGCTCGACATGGCTCCCGCCTCGTCACCAAAGAGTTGCGGCCGGGCTCGGGGCGAGCGTTGGTCCGCCTCCCGTTCCAGACCACTTCTCCGCGGAGCCCGGAGGCACCACTTGGAAATCGGCATCGCGGCCTTCGCCCTGCTCCTGGCCGGCTACGCGCTCGTCGCCAACCGTCTCGACAAACTGTCGATCGGTCCCGCGCTCGCGTTCGTCGTCGTTGGGCTCGTGCTTGGGCCGGTGGTGCTGGATGTGTTGCACGTCGACGTCGAGTCGTCGACGGTCCGACACCTGGCCGAAGTCACCCTCGCGCTCGTGCTGTTCACGGACGCCTCGACGGTCGACCTCGCCGGTCTCAGGCGCGACGCCAGCCTGATCGGTCGCCTCCTCGGGATCGGGCTGCTCCTGACGATCGCTGCCGGGAGGACTCGTTGGCACGCTGATCTTCCCGGAGCTTCCCCTGGCGACGGCGTTGCTCATCGGGGCGATCCTGGCCCCGACGGACGCCGCGCTGGGACTCCCGGTCATCACCAATCCGAGCGTCCCGATCCGGGTGCGACGCATCCTCAACGTCGAGAGCGGGCTCAACGACGGCATCGCGACCCCGTTCGTGCTCCTGTTCATCGCGCTCGCGACCGCCGAGGCAGGCTCGGAGGGCGGCCACTTCGTCGAGGCGCTCGCGGAGATCGCCATCGCCATCGTCGTGGGAATCGGGATCGGTGGCATCGGCGGTCGTCTGCTGATGGTGGCCGACCGACTCGGGCTGACGTCAGGCCTGTCTCGCCAGATCGTCGTGCTCGCCCTGGCGCTGGGCGGCTACTTCGCATCCGTGGCGCTCGGTGGCAATGGGTTCGTCGCAGCGTTCGTCGCCGGACTGGCGTTCGGCGCCGTGACACGGGGTGCGGAGGAGCGGGCGGAGCTCTTCAGCGAGGCGGCCGGGATCCTCCTGTCGATCGGGGTCTGGACGGTCTTCGGTGCCACATTCGTCGGTTCGCTCTTCCGGTTCACCGACGACCTGCGGCCGATCCTCTACGCGATCCTCAGCCTGACGGTCATCCGGATGGTCCCGGTGGCGATCGCGCTCATCGGGAGCCGGCTCGCGCTTCCGACCGTCGGATTCATCGGCTGGTTCGGACCACGGGGCCTGGCTTCCATCGTGTTCGGGATCCTGGCGGTCGACGCGCTGACCGAGGCGCGTGGGGCTGTCGCCACGGTCACGAGCACCGTCGCCTGGACCGTCCTGTTGTCGGTCGTCGCCCATGGAGTGACGGCTGGCGTCCTCGCCGGCCGATATGGACGGTGGATCGCGACGCGCCAGGCAACGACGGCCGAGCCGCTGCCGGAGCTCGAAGAACGATCCGAGCTCCGCCCGAGCACGCGGTCGACCTGGATCCGGCGCCAGGAACCTGCTGCCCGAGACGATCACTAGCGTGGCGGTCTCCGATCGCCTGGACGCCATCCCGCTGGTTGGGCAGATCCGCGCCTACGAGCGGCCCTGGCTGCCTCGTGACGTGCTGGCGGCCCTGACGGTCTGGGCCCTCCTCGTCCCGCAGGCGCTCGCCTACGGTCAGCTTGCCGGGCTCGATCCCGTCGTCGGCTTGTACGCGTCGCTGGGTGCGATCGTCGGGTATGCGCTGCTCGGCGGCGTACGGGAGATGAGTGTCGGACCGGAGGCGACGATCGCTCTGCTGACGGTATCGGTCGTCGGCCCGCTGGCCGGCGGCGACCCGCTCCGCTTCGCATCGCTGGCGGCAGGCCTCGCCCTCGTCACCGGCGTCGTGCTCGTGCTGGGGGGCCTCGCACGCCTCGGCTTCATCAGCCGTTACCTGTCGCGGCCGCTGCTGACCGGTTACGTGGCCGGATCCGCGATCGTCATGATCGTCAGCCAGGTCGACAGCCTGCTTGGTGTCAGCCTCGTCGCCCAGGACGACACGCTGGCAGAGCTCGCGGAGACCATCCGTCGATTGCCCGAGGCGGACACGACGACGCTGCTCGTCGGGTTGGCGACGATCGCCATCGTGTTGATCGTGCGGAGAGTCGATCGGCGTCTGCCCGCGTACTTAGCCGCGGTCCTGGTGGCCATCGCGATCAGCGTGGCCCTCGACCTCGCGGATCTCGGAGTCCCGGTCGTCGGCGCGATCCCAGCCGGATTGCCGCCGCTCGGACTGCCCGCCCTGAGTCCGGGCGACCTGGCCGGCCTCTTCGGCGGTGGCGTGGCCGTTGCCGTGCTCGTCTACGCCGACTCCGGCGTCACCGGGCAGGTGCTCGCGCGTCGCGGCAAGTACCGCGTCGACGCCAACCGCGAGTTCCTCGCCCTGGGCGCTGCGAACATCGGTGCGTCGCTCACGGCGGGCTTTCCGGTCAATGGCAGCCAGTCGAGGAGCTTCACTGCCGCCGACGCCGGCGCCCGAACCCAGCTGAGTGGCCTGTTCGTGGCGGGTCTCAGCGTCGTGACGCTCCTGGTGCTCACCCCGCTCTTCGCACCGCTGCCCAAGGCCGCCCTGGCCGGTGTCATCATCGTGGTGGCCGCCGGCCTCCTCGATCCAGGGGAGTTCCGGCGGCTGGCCCAACTGGACCGGGCCGAGGTCGGATTAGCGCTTGCAGCCACGGCGATCGTCGTGGCAGTCGGGATGCTCGCTGGTGTGGTCGCCGTGGTCGTCCTGTCGCTGCTGATCGTGGCCCAGCGGGCCGCGCAGCCACGAACGGCCGTATTGGTCCGCAACCCGGCGACCGGCGGCTTTCGGAGCGCTGATAACGCCCCGGAAGAGTCGATCCCGGGACTCGTCATCTATCGCTTCGATGCCCCGCTGTTCTTCGCGAACGCCTCGCTGTTCGCGGACGAGGTGCTGGCCCTCGCCGATGAAGCCGAGCCTCCGGCCCAGCGCCTCGTCGTCAGCGCCGAGGCCATCACGGCAGTGGACTCGACGGCGGAGTCGATGCTCCGCGACCTCGTCACGCAGCTTCGAGACCGAGGGGTTGTGCTCGAGCTCGCGCGGCCGAAGAAGCCGCTCCGCGACTTCCTGGATCGTGCTGGCCTGCTCGAGGAGATCGGTCCCGACCACATCTACCCGCGCGTCAGCGACGCCGTCGATGCGTTCCTCAAGGCTGCCGGCGACGGATCCGCGCACCCGTCCAGCGACCAAGTCTGACGAGTCGGCGGGCCGATCCACCGACACCTCGTGGGTCGGGCCCAATCAGAGCATTCGTACTGGCGCGCCCGACAGGACTCGAACCTGCGACCTTTGGGTCCGGAACCCAACGCTCTATCCACTGAGCTACAGGCGCGCGATCGGCACGGTCCCCGCGAGCTCCTCGCCGGTCGTGCCGGAGCGCGATGATACCCCGGCCGCCCCGTCGAGCACGCGACCGGGTCGACCGGGGTTGCCTGGCTGGCTGATTCCTCCGGACAAATGCCGAGGCGGCTCCCGAAGGAGCCGCCTCGATCGCTGTCCCGGTGAAGGAGTCCGCCGAAGCGGACACTTCTGCCACGCGCCAAAGGCATCTATCACGTCGGCTGCACCGACTACCCTGACCCTACCTACCCATGACCTTGACGCTGGGGCAGCTTGGCTGACTTAACAGCCTCCATATCCTACCTTGCGAGGGGCCGTTTTCCAAGAGGTTTTGGCACGATTGTGGGTGTAAATTCCTTAACCTTCGTGCATGGATTCGGCCCTTTTCCACCGCCCGAAAGAGGGAATACATGGCCAACGATGACGCCCGGCGACGGGCCCCCGAGGGACCGGACGCCCTGACCGGGGAAGTCCTGCGCCGGTCGGCGCAGCTCGCGATCGAGTATCGCGAATCGATCGGCGAGCGCCATGTCGGTCCGTCGGCGGACAGCACCCATGACGACCTGCGACGGGTCCTGGGCGGGCCACTCCCGCGCGGGGGCTCGGACCCTCGGTCGGTCGTCGAGGACCTGGCGAGGGATGTCGAGCCCGGTCTGACCACCATGAGTGGGCCGCGCTACTTCGGCTTCGTGATCGGTGGATCGCTGCCATCCGCCCTCGCCGTCGACTGGCTGACCTCGACGTGGGACCAGAACGCCGTCCTGCATCTGGCGGCACCGGCGGCGGCGGTCATCGAGGAGGTCACCGGGGACTGGCTGCTGGAGCTCCTGGGTCTGCCGCACGATTCGACCGTCGGGTTCACCAGCGGCGACACGATGGCCAACTTCACGGGGCTCGCTGCCGCCCGCCATGCGGTCCTGCGGCGGATCGGTTGGGATGTCGAGGAACGGGGTCTCGTCGGAGCGCCGGCGATCCGGGTCATCGTCGGTCAGGACGTCCACGCTTCGATCCCGCTCGCGCTGCGCTACGTCGGCCTGGGCCGTGGCGGGGCCGAGCGGGTACCGACCGACGACGAGGGCCGGATGGATCCGACGGTGCTCGCGGCTCTCCTCAACGGCCGGTCCGACCCGACCATCGTGTGTGCCCAGCTCGGTGAGGTGAACACGGGCGCGTCCGATCCGATCGGTCGGATCGTCGAGATCGTCCGCCGCCACCCGAACGCGTGGCTCCACGTCGACGGGGCGTTCGGGCTGTGGGCCGCCGCGAGCCCACGTCTGCGTCACCTGGTCGCCGGCCACGACGGCGCCGACTCGTGGGCGACCGATGCGCACAAGTGGCTGAACGTGCCATACGACTCCGGCCTGGTGTTCGTCCGGGACGGGGCGGCCCACCATGCCGCGATGGCCGTCTCGGCGGCCTATCTCCCGCAGGCCCCAGGTCAGGCCCGCGACCCGTTCGACTGGGTGCCGGAGATGTCGCGGCGGGCACGCGGTTTCACGCTCTACGCGGCGATCCGCGAGTTGGGCGCCGAGGGGATCGCGGCCATGATCGAGCGCAGCTGCGACCTCGCCTCGCGCATGGCCCGGCGACTTGCGGACCGTGCCGGCGTCCGGATCGCCAACGAGGTCGTCCTCAACCAGGTCCTGGTGAGCTTCGGCGACGACGCCCTGACGCGTGACGTCATCGAGCGCGTCCAGGCCGAAGGCACGGCGTGGCTCGGTGGCACCACGTTCCACGGCGAGGCCGCGATGCGCATCTCCGTCTCCGGCTGGAACACCCGCGAGGATGACATCGACCGTTCGGCCGACGCGATCCTGCGCTGCTTCGACGAGGCCCTGGCGGCCCGCCGCGCGCGCTAGCGCTCAGTCCTCGTGGATCGTCACCGACGTCATCGCGACCGGCTCGTTCGGGAGGTCCTTGTGGTTGCGCGGCGCGGACACGATCTTGTCGACGACGTCGAGGCCCTTCGTGACCTGCCCGAACAAGGTGTAGTTCTTGGGCAGCTTGCCGGCCAGGTCGTCGGTGCAGATGAAGAACTGGCTGCCGTTCGTGTTCGGGCCGGCGTTGGCCATGGCGAGCGATCCGCGCTGGTACTCGCCCTTGACCGGCTCATCCTCGAATTTGTAGCCCGGACCGCCGGTCCCGACGCGGCCGGCTTCGAGTGACGCCTTCTTGCCGTACTGGCCGTCGCCGCCCTGGATGACGAAGCCCGGGATGACGCGGTGGAAGATGACGTCGTCGTAGAAGCCCTTCTTCGCGAGATCGATGAAGTTCTGGGCCGCCTTGGGCGCGCTCTGGTCGTAGAGCTCGATGTCGATGTCACCGATCTCGGTGGCGATGGTGGCGCGGGTCATGGGCGATCTCCTTGTGTTGCCTGGACTACGGTGTCGCGACGGTCACGCTATCCATGGCGACGGGCTCGAGCGCCGCGTTGTCCTGTCCGCCGCTGTTCGGCGTCGCGGCGATCTCGTCGACCGTTTCCATGCCGCTGGTCACGGTTCCGATGATCTGGTACGTGTTGGCCTGCTCCAGGGCCCCTCGAGCCTGGTCGTCGAGGACGATGAAGAACTGCGAACCGACCGAGTTCGGTTCCGGCGTCCGTGCCATCGCGACCACGCCGCGGGCGTAGGCCTCGGTGACCGGTTCGTCGGTGATGGTGTAGCCGGGGCCGCCGCGGCCCGTGCCGTCCGGATCGCCGCCCTGGATCACGAAGCCCGGAACCAGCCGGTGGAAGACCACGCCGTCGTAGAACCCGCACTCGGCGAGCGCGACGAAGTTGCCGGCCGCGATCGGCGAGAGGTCGGCGTCGACCCCGATCACGATGTCACCGAGTTCCGTGCCGATCGTCACGGTCCGGGTCTCGCCGGCCGGCAGGGCTGCGGGCTCGGCCGTCGGGCACCCAGCGGCGCTCGACGGGGCCGGCTCCGACGGCGGCGGACCGCCGATGGCGACGTCCCCGTCGCGGTGCAGCCCGCGGCGATGGCCAGGATCGTGAGTCCGGCCAGGATTCGGATGGGACGAGGGATCATGCGGCGGCCTCCAGGGCGGCAGGGAGTTCGATGGCTCCGGAGAGGACGGCCTCTCCGAGGATGACGCCGGCGGCGCCGGTGTCGCGCAGCCGCCGGAGACCGTCGAGGTCGCGGACCCCGCCGGCCACGAGGACCTCGGCATCGTACGACCGAACGAGCGAACGCACCCGCTCGAGGTCAGGGTCGCTCCCACCGTGCGACAGCACGAGCCGGCCGACCCCGGACCCGATGAGCTCGCCGACGAGTCCCTCGAGGGTGGGCGGCGCCGAGCGTCGCCACGGGAACGCGGCCAACCGCTCGGGCCGCGGATCGAGCCCGACGGCCAGCCAGTCCCCCGCGACCGCGAGACACGCCCGCAGGTCGTCCGGCCGATCGGCGATGGCGGTCGTCAGCACGACCCGGGTGGCGCCGGCCGCGAACGCCAGCTCGATCGCCTCAGGCGAATCGAGCCCGCCGGCGAGCTGCAGCGGGACCGCCGAACGCGACGCGATCGTGCCGACGACGTCGAGGCTTGCCGGGGCTCCGGTTCGGGCGCCCTCGAAATCGATCAGGTGGACGAGCTTGGCGCCCTGCTCGACGAGCTGCCCGACGATGCGGTCGGGTCGGTCGGTCGGGGCACCCACTCCGCTCGCGGCGCCCGGCCAGAACACGATGCGGGAGCGGCCCGCCTCGATGTCGATCGCCGGGATCACGAGCACGCCGTCAGACGCCCTCGCCGGCCAGCAGGCGGCGATGGAAGCTGATCGGCAGGGAGCCGTTGCGCAGCAGGGCGTCGTGGAAGCCCTTCAGCGAGAACGCGTCGCCGAGCCGGCGCTGCTCATCGGCGCGCAACTCGAGCAGCAATGTGCGCCCGAGCAGGTACGACAGGGGATACGTCGGCCGGTAGGTGTACCACTGGACCTCGGCGCGGGCATTGGCCCGTTCGAAGCTCGTCTGCTCGACGAGGAAGTCGACCCCTTCGTCGACGGTCAGCTCGCCGCGGTGCAGTCGGACGTCCAGGATGATCCGGCATGCCCGCCAGATCGCATCGGTGTGGAGCATCAGCCGGAAGTGCGGGTCGTCGTCGAAGCCGTGCTCACGCATCATCAGCTCCGAGTACATGCCCCAGCCCTCGGTGAACTCGGGCGCCTCGGCCATGAGCCGGGTCAGCGAGGGATGGCGCCGCGCCACATCGAGCTGGAGGTGGTGACCGGGATAGGCCTCGTGGACGCTCGTGTTGCTGATCGACGCGAGGTTGTGCTCGCGCAGCGCGTTCGCGTCGCCGTGGACGGACGGCGTGACGATGTAGATGCCCTTGGGGTCGCGATCGAACGAGGCGGGCGAGAAGTAGGCCGCGAACGGGATCACGTTGCGCAGGTATTCCGGGGTCTCGAGGACATCGATGCGCTCGTCATCGGGGACCGTCACGAGATCGTGCTCGATCAGGTGGGTGCGGGCGCGGCGCATCGCGTCCTGGTAGGTGCTGAGGGCCGCTGCGAACGTCGCGGGGTGGTCCGACTTGACCCGATCGATGACTTCGGCCTCCGAGGCGGTCGCGTCGACCTCCCTGGCGGCCGCGACGCGGGCCCGGTGTTCCTCGGCCAGCTTCTGGTACCCGAGCTCGAGGATCTCGTCCGCATCCAGCCCGTCGAAGGCACGCAGGGCGACCAGCGCATCGTGCCGTTCCCGACCGGCTGCCCACGCGTCCGTGCCATCGACGAGGGTCCCCTCGAGCCATGTGCCGTACAGGTCGACGGCGACCTTGGCCGCCTCGGCCGCCCGCGTCAGACGGCGCTGCTCGGCCGCCCCGACGACGCCCTCGCCGGCGGCGATGACCTCGTCGAACAGCGCGGGCATCTCGGCCGCCGCCTCGATCTCGAGGCCCTGCCACAGGCGGACCTGCGGGACCGTGGCGCGGCTCCTGGCTTCCTCGAGGTGACGGGGCACGGCCTCAAGGCGGCCGGCGATGGCCTCGAGTCGCTGGGCGAGCGGCGCATGGTCGCGGGCGAACAGGAGGAACAGGCCATCCCCGATCGTATCGAGCGCCAGCGACCGACGCTCCCAGATCCGCAGCTCGTCGGTGTCGAAGATCGCCCGACGGACGTTGTGGATCTCGAGGTCGCGCTCGAATCGCGCGGCCGCCGACAGCCCGTCCGGATCCATCGCCTCGACTTCGGCCAGGTGCCGTCGATCGGCGGCGAGCTCGGCGAGCAGGGTCTCGCGGCCGCCGTCGCCCAGCTCGTCGTCGTGCTCGTGGATCCCGACGAACGTGGCGAGGACCGGGTTGTCGCGCAGGAGCCGCCGGAACCGGGTCTCGACGAGGTCGTAGAACCGATCGTCGAGCGGCCCGCTTTCGGAGGCAGCGGGGCGGGGCAGGGTGAGCGTGTCGGAGGGATCGGTCAACGGATGGCTCCTGGGTATCGATCCGGGCCCGGCGGGATGGACCGGGCTGACGGGCGGATCAGGCGGTGGTCGCCACCGACGCTGGGCGCGCGGTCGATGGGGTCGTCTCGGCCAGCGCCACGCGGGTCGCGCGGATGGCCGTGTCGATGTCGGCGGCCGAGATGTCGTGGTGAGTGACGGCTCGGACCTGACCGTGCGCATATTCCACCATCAGCACGTTTCGCGCTCGGAGCGCCTCGAGGAACGTCGCGCGGTCGCGGTCCACCTTGAACAGCACGAAGTTCGTCGCGGCGCGGGCCGGGTCCAGTCGGCCGCCGGTCGGCTGGGCCGTGCCGCCCGGACTCGAGATGCCGTCCATGTCGGCAAGGGCCTCGGCGAGCCGGCGGGCGTTGGCGTGGTCGTCGGTCAGGCGATCGATCATGCCGGCCGGGCCGTCGCGGAGGGCCACGAGACCGGCCGCAGCGAGGACGCCGGCCTGGCGCATGCCGCCGCCCACGAGCTTGCGTCCGCGACGGGCCCGGGCGATGACTTCGCGGGACCCGACGAGCACCGAGCCGACGGGACAGCCGAGCCCCTTGGACAGGCAGAACGTCACGGTGTCGGCGGGATCGGCCAGGTCGCGCGCCGTGAACCCGCCCGGGCGCTGGGCCACGACCGCGTTCCAGAAGCGGGCGCCATCGATGTGGAGCGGCACCCCGTGCCGCCGAGCGATCGCCGCGACCGTCCGGGTGTACGCCGGCGTCAACGGCTGGCCCATCGAGTGGGCGTGCGTGTTCTCGAGGGCGACCAGGCCCGACAGCGGCTCGTGCGGATCGGTCGGGTCGCGGAACGCCGCGTCGATGGCCTCGGGGTCGAGCGTGCCGTCCGGGCGGTCCTCGAGGCTCCGCGCACTGGCCCCGACGATCACGGCGTGCCCGGCGGCCTCGTCGATGACGAGGTGGTGCTGGGCGCCGGCGATGACCTCCGACCCGCGCGCGAGATGGGCGAGCATCGCCGTGAGGTTGCCCATCGTGCCGCTCGCGACGAACAGGCCAGCGTCCTTGCCGAGCAGCTCGGCGGCGCGTTCCTCGAGGGCGATGACGGTCGGGTCGTCACCGAAGACGTCGTCGCCGACATCGGCCGCTGCCATCGCGGCGCGCATCGCGTCGGTGGGTCGCGAGACGGTGTCGCTACGCAGGTCGATGGGTCGGACGGCCATGGGCCGCGAGTATAGGTCGGTCCGACTGACAAGGCCCCGCGCCTCTGCTATAGTCCGGCCTCGCCGCAACTGGACCCGTGGTGTAGCGGCCCAACATGCCAGCCTGTCACGCTGGAGATCGCCGGTTCGAATCCGGTCGGGTCCGCCATCACTCGCCTTTTTCTACGCCCCGTCCGCCCGCCCGGACGGGGCGTTCCTTTGCCCTGATCACCGGACCGTCGGTCACCGCCCGTGCGTGGCTGTCAACCGACCTCTGTCACAATCCCGGGCGATGAAGCGGCTACCCCTCCTGGTCGTGCTCGGCCTGCTCGCCATCGCGATCGCGGTTCCGATGAGCGGCGGGATGCTGGGCTTCGATGGCGCCAGTCCCGGGCCGTCTGCCCGATCCGCGCAGCCAACGACCGCGGCCGGCGCCGCCACCGCGTCGCCCGACCAGACCGGGCAACCCTCCGCCTCCCAGCCGACCGGGTCAGAGGCACCGACCCCGACGCCGACCGCGACACCCGTCGCGCTGGCCGACGTTGCGATCGTGCCGGTCACCCAGTTCCGGGCCACGGTCACCTCCACGAACCGGGAGGAGGTCGCGGCCGTGTTGAACGGCGACAGCAACCGCTACGAGGCGCTCGAGCTGGTCGAGTCGGAGGCCGACGCGATCCTGGCCGCGCTCGGTGCCGAGCGGCCGTCAGACCCGGACCGGCTGATCCTTGCATCCGATGCGGCGACGCTGACCACGGACCTCGCAAAGGAGCGCAAGCGGCTCGCCTTCCTGCGAGCTGACGACGTCACGCCGGCGGTCCGGGCGCTGGCCTGGGGCGGTCGGTCGCTGTTCGGGGTGGAGCGCGTCACGGACGCCGCGGACTGGCGACTGCTCGCCCAGTTGCCCGCGCCCGGCGCGGACACGGCATTCGACCCGGGTGCCACGTGGACCATGTTCGCGGGCGGCGACATCCTCCTGGACCGCGGCGTCTACCAGACCGTCCGGGTCAACGGTGCGGGGGTCGATTTCCCGTTCGACGGCGGCACGGCCGAGATCACCGGCCACACCTGCTGCTCGGCGTTCGGCTGGGAGCAGCCGGTGACGCGTCGGACGGGGAACGCCGGCGCGATGCGCGACCTGATCAAGGGTGCGGACATCGCGATCGCGAACTTCGAGAACCCGGCGCCCGATCGGGTTCGGTGGCACACGAGCGGCACGGTCTTCTCGGCCGATCCGAAGATCATCGATGGGCTGGTGGACGCCGGCCTCGACTACGTGTCGCTCGCCAACAACCACATCGGCGACGCGGGCGACCTCGGCATCCTCCAGACCATCGAGAACCTCGAGGAGCGCGGCCTCAAGTACTCGGGTGCGGGAAAGGACCTCGCGGCCGCGCGCAAGCCGGCGATGCTCGAGGCGAACGGCGTGACCGTCGCGGTCCTCGGGTACGACGCGATCGCCCGGGACTACTTCGCGGACAAGGAGGAGGCCGGCAGCTCGCAGCTGTCGAAGATCCGCGCGACCAACGACATCAAGAAGGCGCGCCAGGCCGGCGCCGACATCGTCATCGTGTTCCCGCACTGGGGCACGGAGTACCGTGCGATGCCGTTCGCCGGACAACAGGAGCTGGCCCGCGAGATCATCGATGCGGGTGCCGACATGATCATCGGCAACCACGCGCACTGGGCGGCCGCCATGGAGGTCTACGAGGGCAAGCCGATCTGGTACGCCCTGGGCAACTTCGTGTTCGACCAGACCTGGTCCGAGCCGACGATGGAGGGCATCACGCTCGAGCTGACCTTCCACGGCAAGGAGCTCGTCCAGTCGCGCATGCGGCCGCACATCATCCTCGACAAGGCCCAGCCCAACTTCCTCGACCCGGCCGGTGACGGCAGGGTCGTGATGGGCCAGATCTTCGACGCGTCGCGCGGGCTGCTGCCCTACTGAGCGTGCCCGGTCAGACGAGACCGGCGAACAGGTCCGACTCCGGCTTCTCGGTCTCGACCGTCGACTCGCGGAGGATGTAGGTCTCGGTCGCCCAGGCCTCGCGCCAGCCGTCGAGGCCGAACAGCATGAACGGGCTCTCGTCGCTGATCTGGGTGACGTGTTCGTGGATGGCGTTCCATTTCTTCTCGATCGGGTCGCCGGAGATATCGATCCGGGTCGTGATCGCCTCGTCGGGCACGAGCATCTTCGCCTGGTAGGCCTCGAACTCGGCCAGCTGCTCCGGCGTCGCGTCCTCCGGCGGAGCCCAGAAGTTCGGCTTGCCGAGCGCCTTGAGCCGATCCGCCATCGCCGTGCGGACCGAGGCCGGGATGGCCTGCTCGTAGAGCTTGGACGGCGTCCACGGCGCGAGCCCGCCTTCGGCGGCCGACGGCCCCGTGCCGCCATGCTCGGGCGTCAGCTGGTCCGGATACCAGGCGGGATCGCCCGCGCGCGGGAAGGCCCGGACCGTGACGTCGTGGACCCGGATGTGGTCGGGATGCCCGTACCCACCGAAGTCGTTGTAGGTCGTGACGACGTCCGGCCGGTAGCGGCGGATCATCCAGACCAGGCGTCCGGCGGCTTCGTCGAGGTCGGCCTGCCAGAAGGAGCGCGGGTCGTGGTTGCCGGTTCGACCCATCATGTCGGAATCGTGGTAGCCGAGGTTCTCCCACTCCGTGACGCCGAGGATGGCCATGGCACGTTCCAGTTCCCCCGCCCGGATCTCGCCGAGGCGACGGTGGTTGTCGGGCGTGTCCATGTCCGGCACCACGATCTCGCCCATCTCGCCGCGCGTGCATGTGACGAGCACGACGCGTCTGCCGTCGGCCACGGCTCTGGCCATCGTGCCGCCGGTCCCGATGGTTTCGTCGTCGGGGTGAGCGTGCACGGTCATGAGCGTCGGGACGTGGGGCGCGGCGGGATCGGTCATCCCCGGATGCTAACCCGACTCCGTTCGCGGCGCGGCCGTCGACCCCGATGAACACCCATTCGGGTCATGCCCGGACAGGACGTGCACCGGCGCACCGGTGCGGCGACACAACGCTCGCCGACGACTGGTACCTCCGGAGGTGATCGAGGGTGACTCGCCGGCCCCACGATACGGACATGATCCAAGATGCCCGGCGACGCCTGCTTGTCGCCTTCCAGCGATCCGGCGCAGAACCGGCCGATCCACAGAGCGACTCCGATCGGGCTCGTTCGCCGCACCCCCTCGTCGACTTCGTCGCCTACGCCGAGGATTGCGTGCTGTCCGGCCGCGTCCGGCTCTCCGCCGAGCGCATGAGCGACCTGCTCAACGCCCATGAGGAGCTCGAGCTGGTCGATGTCATGGTCCAGCGGCTCGAGGGCGCCGGTGCCGTCGAGGCGCGCGAGGTCGTGATCCACCGCGATGAGATCCTGTTCGTCCATGCGGCCGGTCCGCGCGGTGTGCCGGGTCGTCGGCGCCGGACGCTCATGCATCCCCTGGCGATGCAGATCGGGCCGTACCACATCCGCGGCTACTTCCATCATCTGCCCGGGTCGCAGCCACTCGTCGCGATCCGCCGTCGCCAGCCCATGGTCCCGCTGACCGATGCCTGGGTCGAGTACGACGAAGGGTCGCGGCATCATCGGCATCGCGTCGGGGCGATCGTCGTCAACCGTGAGCAGATCGATTGGATCGGGACCGCGACGGAAGGCGACATGGAGATGCGCGAGTCCTTCGGTCGAGGCTCCGAGGAGCCCATCGCCTGACGAACGTTCCCGGTCGTCCCGGCCCCTGCCGAACGCGCGGTTAGACCGGGTGCCGCGGGGCTACCATCGCGGCCATGCCTCGACCCGCCCTGACCGCCACCGGCCCACTGGCAGGCCTGCGCGTCATCGATGCCTCGACGGTGCTCGCCGGACCCTACGCGACGATGCTCCTGGGCGATCTCGGCGCCGACGTCGTCAAGGTCGAGCCGCCCGACGGCGATGCGACGCGCGGCTGGGGGCCGCCGTGGGTCGGGTGACGACGCGGCCGGGACCAGGACCGCCGCCTACTATCTCGCGGTCAATCGCAACAAGCGCTCGATCCGGCTCGACCTGCGCAGCGAGGCCGGGGCGGACATCCTGCGCCGGCTCCTCGTCGACGCCGACGTCTTCGTCGAGAATGCGCGAACCGGCTCGATGGCGCGGCTGGGGTTCGACGATGACGCCCTGCGCCTCCTGAACCCCGAGCTCATCCACCTTGCCATCAGCGGCTTCGGGCCGGATGGGCCGGCCGCCGAGCGACCGGGCTACGACTTCGTGATCCAGGCGATCGGCGGACTCATGTCGATCACCGGGGACGCCGACGCGGACGGCGGCCGTCCCACCAAGGTCGGGGTCGCGATCAGCGACATCGTCACCGGACTCTTCGCGACGGTCGGGATCCTCGCCGGTCTCGCGGCTCGGGGCGCGGGCGGCCAGCGCATCGACGTGTCGCTGTTGTCCTCGACCCTGGCCGTGCTCGTGAACCAGGCCCAGAACGCGTTCGTCACGGGCCAGCCGCCGGGCCGGCACGGCAACGCGCACCCCAACATCGTCCCGTACGAGACCTTCGCGACGAGCGACGGCGAGCTGGCGGTCGCCGTGGGCTCCGAGCGGCAATGGCCCCGGTTCTGCACCGCGATCGGCCGGCCGGGCCTCGCCACCGACCCGCGGTTCGCCACGAATGGTGACCGCGTCACGGCGCGGGCGACGCTCCGACCGCTGATCGTCGATGCCCTCGCCGAGCGCACCACCGACGAGTGGCTCGCGATCCTGACCGCGGCCGACGTCCCGTGTGGCCCGATCCGCGACGTGCTCGCGGCGTTCGCGTCGCCCGAGGCCCAGGCCCGAAGCATGACCGTGGACGTGGCGCATCCATCGCTCGGCGTCGTGCGTCAGGCGGGCATCCCGATCGAGTTCTCCGCGACGCCGGGCGAGATCCGATCCGCGCCGCCGCTCCTCGGCGAACACACCGATGCGATCCTCGGCGAGCTCGGGTTCGACGCGGCGGCCATCGCCAGCCTGCGGGCGGACGGGGTCGTCTAGGCGTCGTCTGGTCGGCTGCAGACCTGCACGCGAACTCGGTCGGGCGGCGGCCGGCCGCTGCTAGACTCGGGCCCTCCCGACACGCGGCACCGCCACGCGCCGCATCCTGCTGCAGGAGACCCACTCGAGATGACCGACGATCGCGAACGTTGGGCGCTGATCCTGGGAGCCTCGTCCGGCATGGGCGAGGCCACGGCGATCACGCTCGCCAAGGCCGGCTACAAGATCGCCGGCATCCACCTGGACTTCCGGGCTGCGCTCGCGCACGTCGAGGAGGTCAAGGCCGCGATCGAGGCCGCCGGGTCCGAGGCGCTGTACACGAACATGAACGCGGCCGACGACGAGAAGCGCGCCGCCGCCCTCGACGCCCTCGCGTGAGCGGTTCGACCGGTCTCGCGCCGAGGGCCGCGAGCCCTACGTCCGGGTCGTGATGCACTCGCTCGCCTTCGGCTCGCTCGTGCCGTTCCTGACCGAGGACCCCAAGGCCGGCGTCGATCGCAAGAAGATGGAGATGACCCAGGACGTCATGGCCAACAGCCTCGTCTACTGGGTCCAGGACCTGTGGCGCGGCGGATTCCTGGGCCAGGGCTCGAAGATCTACGCGATGACCTCGGAAGGCTCGACCCGGGTCGTGCCGTCGTACGGCGTCGTGTCGTCGGCCAAGGCGGCGCTCGAATCGCACATCCGGCAACTGGCGATGGAGCTGGCGCGCCACGGTACGGGCGCGACGGCCAACTGCATCCGCGCGGGCGTGACAGTGACGCCGGCACTTCTCAAGATCCCCGAGTCGCAGACGATGATCGACATCACGATGAAGCGGAACCCGACTGGCCGGATGACGACTCCGCAGGACGTCGCGAACGCGATCCTCGCCCTGTCCGGCGAGGGCACCGAGTTCATCAACGGCGACATCATCAGCGTCGACGGCGGCGAGTTCATCACCGGCTCGTGATCCCCGGCCTGAGGTCTCGGGTCATCGTCGTCGGCTCCGTCAACATCGACCTCGTCGCGACCGTCGATCGACTCCCCGTGCCGGGCGAGACCGTCACGGGCGGCACGTTCGCCCGCCATCACGGAGGCAAGGGCGGCAATCAGGCCGTGGCCGCGAGCCGGCTCGGTGCGCCGACCTGGTTCGTGGGAGCGGTCGGCGACGATGCCTTCGGCGCGGAGGCCCGCTCGGCCCTGGCCGCGGACGGTGTCGACACCACGGAACTCGTGACGGTCACCGATGCGCCGACCGGCGTCGCGCTGATCCTCGTCGATGCAGCCGGGGAGAACGCCATCGCGGTCGCGAGCGGGGCGAACGCCGCGCTGACCCCGGAGCACGTCGAGGCCGCCCTGGCCCGCCTGGCACCGGGCCCCGGCGACGTGGTCCTGGTCGGCCACGAGATCCCGACGGCGACGGCTGCCGAGGCCCTTCGCCGTGCCCGCGCCGCGGGGGCGACGACGGTCTTCAACCCGGCCCCGGCGGCGGGCGTGACGCCCGAGGTCCTGTCGCTCACCGACGTCCTCACGCCGAACCGTGGCGAGGCCGCCCGGCTCGTCGCGGGCGATGCCCCGCCCGATGCCCTCGCCGCCGATCTCCTCGGGGGGTTGGCGGGTGGTGGGCACGTCCTCATCACCCTCGGTGCCGACGGGGCCCGCCTGTACGGACAGGACGGTGCCACGAGGATCCCGGCCCCGGCCGTGGCCGCCGATCGATACGGTCGGCGCGGGCGATGCGCTCAACGGGGCACTCGTGGCGGGGCTGGCGGCCAGGCTCGACCTGGAGACGGCCGCCCGGCGGGCCGTGACCGCCGCGACCCTGGCGGTCACGCGCGAGGGCGCCCGCGAGGGCATGCCCACGAGCGCGGAGCTCGCGAGGGCTCTGTCAGCGACGGTCCCGAACGACTGAGCCCCGCGGTCAGGCCTCAGCGAGCGTCGCCCGGCGCGACCGCCAGGCGCCCAGCAGGCCGGTCGACGGCCCCAGCACCAGCGCCAGGAAGAACATGGCCGTCTCGACGAGCACGATGGTCGCCCCCGACGCCACATCGAGCCAATACGAGAGGTACAGGCCGGACACGGCGGCGCTGATGCCGATCACGACGCCGATCCGCATCATCGCCCCGAACCGGCTCGTCAACAGCTGCGCGGTCGCCGCGGGCGTGACGAGCATCGCGACGACGAGGATGATGCCGACCGCCTGGAGGCTCACGACGATCGCCAGGGCCACGATCGTGAGAAAGACGTACTCGAGCAGCCCGACCCGGATGCCCGACGCCTGCGCCCCGAGCGGGTCGAACGTGGCGTAGAGCAACTCCTTCCACAGGACGACGATCGCTCCGAGCACCAGCGAGCCGAGCACGAGGAGCGCCACCAGGTCGGACCCGCTGATCGCGAGCACGTTGCCGAAGAGGAAGCTGAACAGGTCGGCCACGTACCCGTCGATCAGGCTGAACAGGAACACGCCGAGTGCGAACGTTCCCGCGAACAGCACGCCGATGGCCGTGTCCATGCGCAGGAACCCGCGTCGACTCACGAACCCGATCGCAAGCGCGGTGCCGACGGCAGCCACAGCCGCGCCGATGTAGTACGGACCCTGCAACATGAACGCCGCCACGATCCCCGGAAAGGCGGCATGACTGATGCCATCACCGATGAAGCTGATTCCCTTGAGCACGACGTACGTCCCGACGACGGCGCAGATCAGCCCGACGAGCGACGACGCGACGAGCGCGCGCAGGAAGAAGTCGTAGCGGAGGGGCTCCAACAACGCGTCGATCATCGCGGCGAGCCCTCGTGGAAATGCCGCTCACCGGGCTGCGACTCGTCGTGGTGATGCGCGTCGTCGAGCGCGATGGTTCGACCGTCGACGATCAGCAGGTGACCGCCGTAGGTCCGCGCGAGGAAATCGGAATCGAGGACGAGCGATGCCGGTCCGTGGGCGATGACCGTCCGGTTGATCGCCACCACCTCCTGGAATCGCTGCGCGACGCACATGAGGTCGTGCGTCGTCGCGAGGATCGTCCGACCGGCTGCGGCCTGGGCCTCGAGGATGTCCATGATCTCTTCCTGGGTCGTCGCGTCGATGCCGGTGACCGGCTCGTCGAGCAGGAAGAGGTCGGGCTCGGCGGCCAGCGCCCGAGCGAGGAAGACACGCCGGCGCTGGCCACCGGACAGCCGCCCGATCTGACGGCCGGCGAACGCGGACATCCCGACCCGAGCCAGTGCGTTGCGGATCGCCTCGCGGTCGGCCGAGCCCGGTCGGCGTAGCGGACCGAGGGCCGGGTAGCGGCCCATCGCCACGACGTCCTGGACCGTGACCGGAAACGCCCAGTCGACGAGTTCGGCCTGGGGGACATACGCGATCCGATGGGCGGCCTTGCCCGGCGCGGCGCCCAGGACCTCGATCGAACCGGAGCGCGCCGGCATCACCCCTGCGATGAGCTTGAGGAGCGTGCTCTTGCCGGCCCCGTTCGGCCCGACGATCGAGGTCAGGGACCCCGGCCGGATCGAAAGGTCGACGTCCTCGAGGACGATCCGGTCGTGGTAGGCGGCGGAGACGTCGTCCAGGCGGACCGCCGCGGGCGTCGGCTCCGCTACCGCAATGCCTCCACGGTCTTCTCGGTGTCCCACCGGATCAATCCCTCGTAACTGTCGACCGGCGGGTCGCCGAGCGAATCGTTGTACAGGTCGCTGACGACGGCCACGCCGGCTTCGGTGGCGACCGCCTCCGCGAGCTCCGGGCTGAACTGGGCCTCGGTGAAGACCGCCTTCGCACCGGTGGCCTTGATCGCCTCGACGAGGGCGGCGATCTCCCCGGCGCTTGGATCCTGGCCCGGCGCCTCGACGATCGTACCGACGATCTCGAGTCCGTATGCGGCAGCGTAGTACGGGAACGCCTCGTGGAATGAGACGAGCTTGCGGTTCGCTTCGGGGATCGTGGCGATCTGCTCGCGGACCCACGTGTCGAGCTCGCCGAGGCGTGCCTGGTACGCGGTCCCGTTGGTCGTGTAGAGGTCGGCGTTGGCCGGGTCCGCGGCGGCGAGGGCTTCGACGATGCGCCCGACATAGGCCGAGGCGTAGGTCACGTTGAGCCAGAGGTGCGGGTTGACGGAGCCGTGACCGTGCGGGTCCTCGCTCGCGGCGGGCTCACCCTCGATGGGCTCCTCGCCGCTCTCGATGTAGGTCACGCCCGGCAGGTCCTCGGCGAGTTCCACGAGCGGGGCGCCGGTGCCGCTGTCGGCGACCATCTGCGCGAGCCACTCATCGAGGCCGAGGCCGTTCATGACGATGAGGTCGGCCTCCGCGACGCGCGTCATGTCGGATGGCGTCGGATCGAAGGTGTGGACCTCGCCGCCCTTGGGGACGAGGCTCTCCACGGCGACCTTCGTACCGCCGACGTTGGCGACGAGGTCGGCAAGGACCGTCGTGGTGGCGATGACCCGGAGGGCGTCGGGTTCCGGGCTGCCGGGCCCGGTCGTGGCCCCGGCGCTCGCGCCCGCGCCGGTCCCACAGCCGGCGATGGCGATCGTCGTCGCGACGACCAGGGCAGCCATCCATCGGTTGATATCCAGTCTCACCGTTCGGCGTGTCAAGTCCATGAGCGTGCTCCTTCTGGGGCGTGGATGTGCGGAGGTGGGTGCGGTCAGGCCGTTCGCTGGATCGGCACGGGCGCCGATGCGAGACAGGCGGGGCACAGGCCGAAGAGCTCCAGGCGGTGCTCGTCGACGCGATACCCGGTGCGGGCGGCGACCTCGCGAACGAGCGTCCGCAGGCCGGCATCCGCGATCTCCGCGGTCCGACCGCAGCGCGAGCAGATGACGTGATGGTGATGCGAGGCCGCACAGCCCACGTAGGCGTGCTCGCCGCTCGGCAGATCGATCCGCTCGACGACACCGATCTCCGAGAGGACGTCGAGGGTGCGGAAGATCGTCGCTCGGCCGATCCCAAGGCGGCGTGCCCGGGCCTCGGCCACGAGATCGGCAGCCGAGAAGTGGCCGACCTGGTCGGCGATCAGCTCCGCGACCGCGCGTCGCGCGTCGGTCAGGCGATAGCCGGCGCGGTCGAGGGCGGTGAGGAAGGGGCTGCTGTCCAGCATGGCCGGACCATACCATCGATTGCGCGAAATGTCGAGACTGAGTCTCAGTCCGCAAGTACGCCCACGCCACTCGTACCCCGCCTCGGCCGGACTTTCGTCCGGCTGTGGTTCACCCCGCACGGGCCCAGACTTCACCAGAGGACCGGCCCGTGTCCGGCGCGAGGGGACCATGACGATCGAAGCGACCAATGCCAAGGTGGGGAAGTTCGGCCGACGCTCCAGTTCGCGGCGGGCGACGACCTTGCCGATCGGCGAGACGGACGCGAACATCTTCAGCTGCCCGGCGTGCGCCCGACCGCTGGGCGTTGGCGCCTCGCGCTGCGCCGGATGCGGCACACGCCTGATCGCAGGAGTGCAGGCGGCCCGAGCCGTCGGCTTCATGGCGATCGGACTCATCTCGGGGACGCTGATCGGCGGCGGGATCATGGCGGTCGCTTCGGCCCTCAGCGGACCCGCCGCTGTCGCCGTCGTGGAGCCGCCGGCGGTCGTGATACCCACCCAGGTCCCGGTCGCCAGCGCACCGATCCCGGTCGTCGATCCGGCCATCCCCACGTCCGCCTTGTCGGCGCTCCGCCAGTCGGCGGTCCTCAATCAGCGGATCCTCGCCGATGCCGACCGTCTGACCCTGGCCCTCGCCGCCAGCAAGCCGTCGGGCAACGAGATCGCGCCGATCCTGCGCAGCCTGGCCTCGACGGCGGCCTTCGGCCGTGGCGTCGCGCCCGATGTCGGGGACTGGGACGACGGTGCCGCCGTGTCGACCGATCTGGTCACCTTCTACGACACCGTCCGGTCCATCGCTGCCGACGGGCTCGAGGCATCGCTGGGCAACCCCCGGGCCTACATCAAGGCCGCCGAACGCATGCTCGATGCCGCGGCCGGCATCACCGCCCTTGACGCCGCGTCCCGGGCGCTCGCTGCGACCGCCGACCTCGACCTGCCATCCATCGTCCCGCCGGACGCGGCCGGCGCCCCCTAGGACCTACGGCGCGGCGATCGTCGACGGGGCATAGCCCGTCAGCTCCACGTATGCCGCCCCACCGACCGGGGTCCCGGCACGGGTCGCCCGGACCACCTGCGAGCCCTCCCAGTACACGACTCCGGTCGTCGTCCGCGTGTCGAGCTCCTGCGCGGCGACCGTCGGCTCGAGCTCGATGACGAGGTCCTCACCCGGGATCGCGATCGACCAACCGGCCGGGTAGTCGGCGCCGGTGGCCGGGCTGATCCAGTGATTCGTGACCTCCACGCTGAAGGCGTCGCGTTCGAGGTGACGCGTCGCTCCGGCCGAGTCGACGAGCGTCGCGTAGATGAGGGGATACGACCCGTCGGCGTCGCGGACGAGCGAGATCGTGACGTCGGTGCCGTCGTCGAGGTTCACCGCGAACCAATCCCAGCCGCCGCCGCCGACACTGACGAAGTCGCCCCACTGGTGGTCGAACCAGGCGTCGCCGGTGACGGCCAGCGCCGCGCCGTCGATGGTGACCGTGCCGATGGCGTCCATGGCCGTTCGCGAGTAGTAGTAGGAGCTGCCGGCGGGGCCGAAGTCGATCCAGCCGTCGCGGTCGTGGAGCGCGGGCGGCTTGCGGGAAGACAGCGCCAGGTCAAGCCCGAGCCCGTCGGGCGCCCCAGCCAGCGTCGCCTCGGCCGGGGACATCACCGCGGCGAGGTGGTCGGTGCCGTCGGCGCCCGACATAGTCCACGCCGGCTGGTCGAAGGTCGTCGGGTCGGTCGGGTCCACGCCGGACAGGGCGAGGTCGAAACCGACGGGGATCCCGTCGGCAGGTCGCGGCGAGCGGTCGACCTGGTCGCCGACCTCGACGCGCTGGCCGTAATGGAAGGTGTCGCCGGTCTCGTCGGTGATCGCGAGGTGTGAGGCCCAGGTCGTCGGGAAGGTGCCGCGTTCCGCCCGGAAGATCACGTACTCGAAGCCGAGGCGATCCCCCGTCGCGGCCTGCAGGTGGCCCGTGTAGTACCACCACTCGGTCAGTCGGTCGTGCGGCCCGTCGTCGCGGGGCAGGACCACGGGGAGTGGATCGGCGACCGCGGCCGGGGAGGCCGTCGGGGCCGGCGGCGAGGGAACGGCGGCCGGCGGGTTCGCGAGGATCGGGCCGCCGCCGCTGGTGCACCCGCCGAGCAGCAACGCGACCGCGACCAGGAGGGCACGACCGGTCATCGTGAGGCCCTTCGCCGGATGGATTCGACCGGCACGCGACCGGATCGGTCGAGATCGCGCGTCGGAAGGGCCGGGCGCGGGCCGTCGACTGGCACGCGACAGGATCGGGTCGAAGCCCTGGTCGGGATGGCCGGGCGCGGGCCGTCGACTGGCACGCGACAGGATCGGGCCGAAGCCCTCGTCGGCCGCGTCCTGGGCACGTTTCGTCGACTGGCATGCGACAGATCCGGCTCGAGTCGGGCCGGTGGCGCGCCTCTTTCTCGCTTGGTGCCAGATCTGTCGACTGGGAGGCGCCAGATCCGGAACGCGGCGGCCGTGCTCGGCCCTCGGCCGCACAACGCGAACGGCAGGCACGGCACCGTCGCCGCCGAGCAGGATCGCGGCCGTGACCAGGCTCGTGACGGCCCGCGACGGGCGATCGACTCGTGGCGTCACCGGACCGCCGCCGCCGCTTCGGCCTCGGCCTCGGACGCGGGGAGTCGGTTCGCGACGAACCGCTCCAGTGCGACCGGCATCCACCAGTTCCAACGGCCAAGGAGCCGCATCGTCGCGGGCACGAGCAAGGCCCGGACCACGGTCGCATCGAGCGCCACCGCGATGGCGACCCCGAGACCGAGGGCCTTGATGAGCACGATGTCGGCGAACGCGAACGAGCCCGCGACGACGACCACGATGAGCGCCGCCGAGGTCACGATCCGGCCGCTTCGCTCGAGGCCGCGGGCGACGGCCTCCGTGTTGTCACCGGTCGCGTCCCACACCTCCTTCATGCGGCTCAACAGGAAGACCTCGTAGTCCATGGACAGCCCGAAGAGCACGCAGAACAGGATCACCGGCTGGGTGGTCTCGACGAACCCGAGCGGCTGGAACCCGAGCAACGCCGAGAGGTTGCCGTCCTGGAAGATCCACACGAGCGCCCCGAAGCTCGCGGCGATCGACAAGGTGTTCATCAACAGGGCCTTGGCGGGCAGCACGACGGAGCGCAGCAGGACGAACAGCACGAGGTACGTCGTGACGATGATGAAGAGGGCGGTCCGTGGGAAGTCGGCGGCGACGCCATCCACGACGTCGGCAACGTCGGCCGCACCGCCTCCGACGAGTACCTCGACCCCTTCGGGCGCGGCCAGTGGGCCATCCGGGTCGCGCAGGTCGGTGACGAGCGACCGGCCCTCGTCGCGGTTGGGGCCGTAGGGCGTGGTCACCGTGAAGGCCGTCAGGTCGCCACGGGTCGTGGCCGCGAGGGCCGTTGCCACGAATCGATCGCGCGGGCCGTTGGGATCGCCGTACAGGAGCCGATATTGCTCGAGCGTGATCCGCGGGTCGACGTCGACGACGCTGTCGACGCGGCGCACGCGCGGATCCGCCGCGAGCCGCCGCGAGTACTCGTACAACCGAGCGAGGTTGTCGGCGGCCACGGCCGGGCCGTCGGTGCGGACCGCCAGGGTCAGCGGCGCGAACTCACCCTCGCCGAACTCGGCCTGGAGTCGGTCGAACGCCGCGCGCGACGGCACGCCCGGCGGCAGGATGCTCGCGTCGGGGGCGTTGAACCGAACGTGCAGGAACGGCAAGCCCAGCACGATCAGCACGGCCAGGGTCGGGATGAGGACCGCCACCGGATGTCGCATGACCCGCCGGGCGAGCCGCGCCCAGGGGCCGTCGGCGTCCTCATGGGCAGGGACACGCCGGACTGCGAACCGATCGAGGTGCGGGCCCAGGATCGTCAGCAGGGCAGGTAACAAGGTCAGGGCCGCGACGACCGCGAGGCCGACCACGAGGGCGCCGGCGATGCCGACCGAACGCAGGATCATGAACTCGAACAGGACGAGGCCGAGCAGACCGAGCAGCACGGTCAGGCCGCTGAAGAAGACCGCTCGCCCGGCGGTAGCGACCGTGATCCGGACGGCGTCACCGAGTCGATCGGGGTCGTCCGCCGGACGCTTCGCCAGCTCCTCGCGGAACCGGCTCGTCATCAGCAGGGAGTAGTCCACGCCCAGCCCCAGCCCCAGGAGCGTGGCGAGGTTGAGCACGAAGATGCTCATCGGCATGACCGAGGCGATGAGGAAGATGCCGGCGAGGGCGACCAGCACGCTCGCCCCGCCCACGACGAGCGGCACGCCAGCGGCGACCAGGGACCCGAACACGAGCAGCAGGGCGATCGCCGCGAGTGGCAGCGAGATGACCTCACTGCGCTGGAGGTCCTGCTCGCTGACCTCCTGGACGTCGCCGTAGAACGCCGGGCCGCCGGCGAGCTCCACGGTCAGGCCCAGGGCCGGTCGCAGGCGCTCGCGCAGGATCGGTAGCGCCTCGGGGGAGTCGTCCGGCGGGAGGTCGAGGAAAACGATGTCGTAGGCCGTGTGCCGGTCGGCCGAGACCTGGCGGGGCTGGAGCAGGTGCGACAGGACGTTGGCGACGTGTGGGGCGCCCCGGATGTCGCGCATCGCCTCCGCCGCGGCGAGCTCGAAGGCGGGGGTGCCGGCTTCCAGGTCCGGGCTCGAGAACACCACGACCAACGCCGACGGCGGCGCGCCGAGCTCGGTCTCGAGGATGGCCTTCGCGCGCGCCGATTCGAGATCGTCGCGGATGAAGCCACCCGCGCTCAGGGCGCCCGGGACCTGCGGCGCGAGGGGCAGGGCGACGGCGATGACCACGGCCCACGCGCCGATCACGAGCCGGGCGTGGCGCACGACGAAACGGCCGAGTCGATCGAAGGGGCTCACGGGTCTGCATCGTATCCGCGTCGGGCCGTCGAGGCTGCCGACGCATCTGCTAGCATCCGCGCCACGATGCAGCTGTTCCTCGTCGCCTTCCAGCAGCCGATCCCGTTCCTGGTCAGCGGTGCGGTCGTCGTCGCGATGATCGGGATCATGCTCAAGGCCGCGCTCTCGTCCGAGGGCGGTGCCCGCTGGGTCCGCAAGGTCACGAACCCGAACGCGAAGTTCCTGTTCACGTTCCTGTTCATCGCGTGGGCCGTGGTCTTCGGGATCGGCCTGCAGCTGGTCCCGCACACCGGTGCGAGCACCCCGTACGGCGCGCTCGGGCTGATCGCCCTGTTCAGCGGCTTCTTCATCATGATGGGCCTGCTCTGGGCCGTGATCGGGGAGTAGCGCCGGCCGTCTCCGCCGTCGAGACCGCGCTCTTCGTCGCCGTCGCCTTCCTCGCGGCGGCCCTCGCCTTCCTCGTCGAACCCCTCGTCGCGCGGCTGCTGCTGCCGGCGTTCGGTGGGACGAGCGCGGTCTGGACGACGGCCCTGGTCTTCTTCCAGTCGACCCTGCTGGCCGGCTACGCCTGGGCGCACGTGAGTCTCGAGGCGCTGGGTGTCCGACGACACACGATCCTCCAGATCGCGATCGTCTTCGTGACGCTGGCGGCCATCGTCGTCGTGCCGCTCGGGCTTCCGGCGTTCGCCCGTCCGCCTGATGGAGCCCCGGCCTTCGGCTGGCTGCTGCTCGTGCTCGGCGCGATGGTGGGGCTACCGTTCTTCGTCCTTTCGACCGCCAGCCCGACGACGCAGCGCTGGTTCGCGGCGGCCCTGCCCGGTGGTCGCGAGCCGTATCGCCTGTTCGCGGCCTCGAACGCGGGAAGCCTCATCGGGCTGGTGGCGTATCCGACCCTGGTGGAGCCCAACCTCGACCTGGCTGACCAGGCTCGCTGGTGGGCCGTCGGGTTCGCGGCCTTCGCGGCGCTGACCGTCGGGGCGGGCGTCGTCGTGCGTCGTTCGGGCGGGGCGGCCGATACGACGGCCGCCGACTCGATGCCGCCGTTGGACGTGGTCGACGAAGCGCCGCCGTCCCGACGTGTCCGTGCTCGCTGGATCGTCCTGGCCGCCGTGCCGGCCGCGCTGCTCATCGGGGTCACCACCCACATCTCGACCGATGTCGCGGCCGTCCCCTTCCTGTGGATCGTGCCGTTGACCCTGTATCTCGCGACGATGATCCTCGCGTTCCTCCGCGCCGAACCGATCGGCATGCGCCTGGGCACGCTGGCGGTCGCGCCGGTCGGATTGCTCGTCGCGCTGGAGTCGATGGGCGTCATCGCGCTTCCGGTCGCGGCCGCGATCGGCATCCAACTCGTCGCCCTGACCGCGGTCGGCCTTGCGCTCCACGGGCGTCTCGCGGCGGCTCGCCCGGCAGCGAAATGGCTGACGGCCTACTCGCTCCATGTCGCGCTCGGTGGCGCGGTCGGCGGTATCGCGGCCGGGATCCTCGCGCCGCTCGTGCTCCCCATTCCGATCGAGGGATTGCTGGTGATGGCGGTGGCCGTCCTGCTCGTGCCGGGTGGTCGTTGGGTCCGCATCGCCAGCGTCCCCGCCGTCGTCGCGCTGGTCGTCGCGCTCGTCGCCACGTCCTTCGGCAGCGCGGACACGCTCCGCTCGGAGCGGACGTTCTACGGCTTCTACCGGGTGGTCGAGCCGCGCCCCGGGCTGCACGTCCTGTACTCGGGTACGACGATCCACGGCCGCCAGGACCAGACCGCTGGGCGGGCCGGCGAACCGCTGAGCTACTACCACCGGGCCGGGCCCCTCGGGCAGGTGATCGAGTCGCTCCAGGCCGAGCGACCCGCCCTGCGCATCGGAGCCGTGGGTCTCGGCGCGGGCGCCGTCGCTGCCTACGGCCGGGCGACCGACTCGATGTGGTTCGTCGAGATCGACCCGGCCGTCGTGGCCATCGCGCGCGACCCGGCCAGCTTCACGTACCTCGCCGATTCGGCCGCCTCGCTCGACGTCGTCGTCGGCGACGGACGGCTCGAGCTGGAGGACGTGGCTCCGGGGGCGTTCGACCTGCTCGTCCTCGATGCCTTCTCGTCGGATGCCGTGCCGGTGCACCTGCTGACGGTGGAGGCCCTGGCGACCGAGATGGCGGCGGTGGCACCCGGCGGCGTCATCGCCGCGCACATCTCCAACCGCTTCCTCGACCTCGAGCCGGTCGTGGCCGCCGCGGCCCGGGAGCTCGGGCTCGTGGCGATCGCTGGCAGCGACCAGCCAGCGGCCGAACTGACGGACCTCGCGGACGCGTCGCAGTGGGTCATCGTCGCGCGCTCGTACTCGGATCTCGCGGGTCTCGTCCAGGGGCCGGACTGGCGGACCGCCCACGCCGGCGATCAAGCGGCGTGGACGGATCGGTCGAGCGACTTGCTCGGGGCGCTGCGCGACTGACGACCGGACCATCGGGCGCTGGACCCGGCTGACGGTCCTCGGCTATCATCCGTCGACTTGCAGCGTGCATACTTTCTATGCACTCACGTGCCGACGTATCGCTGGACACCGGAGGGTCGCGTGGACGCCCAGGAGATCAAGACCGCGGTCGCGCACCAGGCGGCGGCCAAGGCCGCCGCTGACGCCCCGTTCGTCAATCTCTCGGACCCGGCACGACTGCTGGGCCCGGATGGCAAGCCCGCCGTGAGCCGGCGCGCGCCGATCTTCGAGGATGTCCCCGACGAGCAGTGGAACGACTGGCGCTGGCAGCTCTCGCACCGGGTCAACGATCTCGCCGAGATCGAGCAGATCCTGAACCTGACCGACGAGGAGCGCGAGGGGCTGTCCGCCCCGGACAAGTTCCGGGTCGACATCACCCCGTACTTCATCAGCCTGATCGACCCCGACGACCCCGACGATCCCATCCGGCGCCAGGTCATCCCGATCGGGTCCGAGCACGAGGCCTTCACGGCGATGATGGAGGATTCGCTCGCCGAGGACCGCCACTCCCCGGTGCCCGGGCTCGTCCATCGCTACCCGGACCGGGTGCTGATGCTCGTCACGACGCAATGCGCGTCGTACTGCCGCTACTGCACACGGTCGCGCATCGTGGGCGACCCGACCCAGAACTTCAACAGCCGCGACCATGAGGCGCAGCTCGAATACCTGCGCCGGACGCCGCAGGTCCGTGACGTCCTGATCTCCGGCGGCGATGGCCTGACCCTCGCCCCGAAGCTGTTTGAGAAGATCCTGCGCGGCCTCCGCGAGATCCCGCACATCGAGATCATCCGGATCGGGAGCCGCGTGCCGGTCTTCCTGCCGCAGCGCATCGATGACGAACTGTGCGCGATGCTCGAGAAGTACCACCCGCTCTGGATCAACCTCCATTTCAACCACCCCAACGAGATCACCCCGGAGGTCTCGCGCGCGGTCGACAAGCTGACGAAGGCCGGGCTGCCGGTCGGCAACCAGAGCGTGTTGCTCGCCGGCGTCAACGATTGCGTGCACATCCAGCGTTCGCTCGTCCACAAGCTGGTCGCGAACCGCATCCGCCCCTACTACCTGTACCAGTGCGACCTGGTCGAGGGCTCCGGACACTTCCGAACGCCGGTCGGCAAGGGCCTCGAGATCATGGAGGGCCTGCGCGGGCATACGTCGGGCTACGCCGTCCCGACCTACGTGATCGATGCGCCCGGTGGCGGCGGCAAGATCCCGGTCATGCCCAACTACCTCATCTCGTACTCCGACCACAAGGTCGTGCTGCGCAATTACGAGGGCTACATCACGACCTACGAGGAGCCCGAGACGTACCGCAAGCACGACTCGTCGACCTGCCGATACTGCCAGCACGAGCGGCCCGAGCCCGGCCAGTCCGGCATCCTTGGCCTGCTCGAGGGCGAGCGCATGTGGATCGAGCCCAAGGGCTTCGACGAGGTCCACCAGCGCGGCAACACCGAGGCGCACCGGCTCCAGGACCCGTCGAAATGGGTGCCGTTCGGCGTCGGCGCGATCGAGGGTCAGGCCGGGGTCCCGCTGAAGGTCCTGGAGCCGGGCCCCGACTTCGGGCCAGGCGAGGAGCCGCGTCCGCGCGAAGGTGAGCCGACCGCGTCAGCCCACGGGGAGCTGCTCTAGCCCTGCTCCGTTGGAACCTCGTCCTTCCAGTCGGCTCCGACGAACGTGACCTGGGCAAAGAACCTGCCGGACTCGTTGGTGACCGCGCCGATCAGGAGCGTGTTGATCGGCCGCCCGGCAGCGATCTCCGAGTCCTTGGCGCGTTGCACGATGCCGAGCAGTACGCCGGGCCGGTTCGGATCCGGCTCCTGGCCCCACGCTGGCTCGGGCGGGATCGGTTCGCGGTACAGATCCGTCGTCCATTGGCACCGGTAACCCTGATCTGCCAGACGACTGTGGCACTCCTGCTCACGGTCGTGCGCCACCGCAAAGACGAAGTGGCCGCCATCTTCGACAGACGATCCGGTTACGCCCTCGACGTTGATGGGCTCAGCCTCGGTGCCGACCCCGGCCAGGACCTTCAGGAACTCGACGAGGTCAGGCGGGGACTTCTGCGGCAATGCGCGAGCCTGGATATGCATGGCGAGCCCTCCCGCGCGACGGGCGACGGCGGCCACGCGGCCGATCCGGCTCGTCGGCGCCCGGAGTATAGCCATCGGCCGTTGCGCTCGGCGTTTAAGCCGGACCTCTAGCTTCCTGCGACCGCCTCGTTCGCGACGATCTCGAGGGCCTTGGCCAGCTGCGCGTCCTTGATCGTCTCGACGGCGGCCGGCGTCAGGCCGCGCACGTCGTCCGGCGTGAGCGCGGTCGCGCCATCGGCGAGCGCGACCGGCACGTCCGGGGCGATGCCGTTGTGCCAGATCCGTCGCCCGTCCGGCGTCAGCCACTCGGTCGTCCCGATCCGCAGCGCCGACCCGTCCGACAGCGCGAACTCCCCCAGCACGGTCCCCGTCCCGAACGTCGTCTCGCCGATGATCTGGGCACGGCCGTGATCCTGGAGCGCACCCGACACGATCTCGGACGAGCTTGCCGTGTCGCCGTTGACGAGCACGACCAGCGGCAGGTCGGTGGCGACGCCAGCCGGCGAGACCGCATGCTCGACGCGCTCGTCGGCGGCGTTGCGCTCGATGTACACGATGCCGCTCGTGAGGAACTGGCTCGCGACCCCGACTGCCTCGTTGACGTACCCGCCGGGATTGCCGCGCAGGTCGAGCACGACGCGCTCGGCGCCGGCCGCGCGAGCCTCGTTCAGCGTCTTGACCATCTCGTCCGCGGCTCCGCTCGAGAACTGGTCGAGGCGGATGAGGGCGGTCGTCGTGCCCGGAACCATCGTCCACGACACCGGCTCGATGGGCACATCGGCGCGGACGATGGTGAGGGTCCGCTCCGGGCCGTCGGCGCCGTGACGGACGGTGAGCTTGACGCTCGTGCCGGCCTCGCCACGGACCCAGGTGGCGACCTGATCGATGGTGTTTCCGGCGGTCTCGTGGCCGTCGACCGTGAGGATCACGTCGTCGACGGTGAGGCCGGCCACCTCCGCCGGGCTGCCGTCGAAGACCCCGACGACCCGCGGGAGGCCGTCCTCGGTCGCGTCGATCCGAACGCCGATGCCGACGTACGAACCGGACAGCGCGTCGTTGCGCTCCACGCGCTCCTCCGGCGTCATGAAGTCCGTGTGGCCGGTGTCGCCGATGGCCTGGGTCATGCCCTCGATGGCACCGTAGATGAGACTCTCATCCGAGATGTCGTCGCGCCCGACGTACTTGTCGTGGAGCGTGTCCCAGGCCTCGCGGATGAGCCCGAACTCGGTCGGGGCTGACGCGGCAGGGGACGCAGGGTTCGGGGTCGTGCCGATGACGATGCCAGTCGGCGACGCCAAGCGACCGACCCCGATCCCGGCGCTGAACGTCACGGCCAACGCAAGTCCGACGACCGCGCCGATGAGCGCCGTCCGGCCTCCACGGCCGGCCGTCGGTGACGGCTGCGCCTGGGAGGGACCGGGCGTGAGGGAGGTCACGCTCGGCGGCGGTCCGTCGGTGGTCGGTTCGGTCGGGATCTGGTCGGTGTCCATCGGTGGCATCGAGCTCGTGCGGCGGTGACGGTCGATCGCGCGGCAGCCGCGCGAACGGCACCGGACGGCTGTCCGGCACCGCGAAGGATGCCCTAGATGGGTTCAGGGCAGGGTAGGCGCGAGGTAAAGGTTCGTACGCGGTCGGAGCGGACGGCACGGTCCTGCCCGCCGTAGGCGGCGAGAGCCTCGCGGTCGCCCGGAGGTCGCCGGACGCGATGGACCGGGCGGGTCGCCTGCGCTAGACTCGGCAATCCCTAGTGGTTGACTCGGAGATCGCACCGCTCGTGACCGACGCACCTTCCGCGACCATCGGCCTGGGCCCGCTTCGATCGGCGCCCGCCGGCCTGCCCGACCCGGCCATCGACCCGCCGAACATCGGCGAGACCGGCGATCCGTTCACGACCATCCGGGTCATCGACCTGCTCGCCCGCCTCGAGCGCGGGAGGCCCATCCGGCTCGCGGATATCGCGGACCGGCTCAATGCCACCTACCTCGACTGGCTGTTCCCGGTCTCGGTCGTCGCCGACGTGACCCTCCAGCTGCAAGCCAACTGGATGGCCGACTACCGCAACAGCTCGGGGATCGTCGTCGAGGACGGGACGACCGGGCCGCAACTGACCATCGAGGACTCGAGCCGTGTCGACCCGTGGATCGTCCGACAGGCCCACCGCGTGGCGGCCGACTGTACCGAGCGGCTTGCCGAGTTCAGCCGACGCGACCGACCGTCGTCCGGCGACTGAACGGCCGCCGCGAAACCCTGACTCGATCACGGCCCGCGCGCCGCGCGCCGCGAGCCGCGCGCCAACCGCCGAATCACCCAGCCACCGAACCAGTCCAGCCGAAAAGGAAGGGATCCTGGCCATGACCACCGGATATGCCACCGAGAACGCGCTCGTCGATGCCGACTGGGCGCAGGCGCACGCGAGTGACTCGAACGTCCGCTTCGTCGAAGTCGATGTCGACACGACTGCCTACGAACAGAGCCACATCCCGGGCGCCGTCGCCTGGAACTGGACCAGCCAACTGGCCGACGGGATCCGTCGGGACATCGCATCGCGCGAGGATTTCAGCAAGCTGCTGTCCGATTCCGGGATCGGCCCGGACACGACGATCGTGCTGTATGGCGACAACAACAACTGGTTCGCCGCGTGGGCGTACTGGCAGCTGAAGCTCTACGGCCACCACGACGTCCGGATCATCGATGGCGGGCGCAAGTTCTGGCTCGACAACGGCCTGCCGCTCTCGACCGACGTCCCGACCTACGCCGCGACCGGCTACCAGCTGCCCGAACCCGACTTCTCGCTGCGCGCCTATCGCGACGACATCCTGCCGCGGATCGGCGACGCCGAGCTGGCGCTCGTCGACGTGCGGTCCCCGGCCGAATTCAACGGCGAGATCATCGCGCCCCCGGGCATGAGCGAGACCGCCCAGCGGCCCGGCCACATCCCGGGCGCAGCGTCGATCCCGTGGGCCCAGACGGTCCGCGAGGACGGTCAGTTCAAGGTCGGCGGACGACCTGCGGTCGCTGTACGAGAGCAAGGGCATCACCCCGGACAAGGACGTCATCGCCTACTGCCGGATCGGCGAGCGGTCGTCGCATTCGTGGTTCGTGCTGCACGAGCTGCTCGGCTACGAGCGCGTCCGCAACTACGACGGATCGTGGACCGAGTACGGCAGCCTCATCGGTGTGCCGATCGAGAAGCCGGTGCCGGTGGCGGCCGAGTAGCGGGCGGGCCTCGCCCGAGACGGATCGGGGCGCCACGGGGAAACCCGCGGCGCCGTTCCGATATATCACCGGCCGTTGGCGGCCATGACCTCCCGGAGTCGATCGTGCGGCAGGGCATGGGCCGTGATGCCGTCCCGGCCCGCGACGGTCTTCGCGGCGACGAGCGCGTTGACGATCGCCTCCTCGGTCGACTCGATCACGGCGTCGAAGAGTCGATCGATCACGATGTCGCCGACAGCTCGGACGTCGTACGTGCCGCAGGCCAGATGGGTCGTCGTCCGCGGCCGACGGCAGTCGATTGCCGGTCGCGAACGCGATGAACAGGTCGCCGCTCGTGTGCCCGCCCGTCCCGCCGACGCGGGCGATGCCGAGTCCCGCGCGCTGGGCCAGCCGCTCGCATTGATGTGGCAGCAGCGGGGCATCCGTCGCCACGACGACGATGATCGAGCCGGAACCCGGCGGGAGGGTCGCGCGTGCTCGCCCGAGGTGCTCGTACGGACTCGGGACCTCCGATGGTCGGGATGGCCTCGCCGACCCGCACGCCATCGACCCGCAGCCACTCGCGCTTGCCGTAGTTGGCCTGGACGAGGACGCCGACCGTGAACCCGCCGGCATCGGCATCGATGACCCGCGAGGCCGTGCCGATCCCGCCCTTGAACTCGTGGCAGACCATCCCGGTGCCGCCACCGACCGCGCCCTCCTCGACCGGCCCGTCCCGCGCCGCGGCCAGGGCGTCGTGGAGATGCGCCGCCTTGACGTGGAAGCCGTTGATGTCGTTGAGCAGGCCGTCGTACGTCTCGCCGACGACCGGCAGCGACCAGGTCGCATCGTCACCGTCGATCGACGCCGCGACCAGCGCGTCGCGCACGACGCCGACGCTGTGGGTGTTCGTGATCGCGACCGGCGTGGTCAGCATCCCGGATTCGCGGATCCACTCGAGACCGGTCAGCTCGCCGTTGCCGTTGAGCCGGTGGCAGCCCGCGAAGACCGGCTCCCTGAGCGCGCCCGCGCCGCGTGGGCAGACGACGGTCACGCCTGTTCGGACCGGCCCCTCGCCGACGACCAGCGACCCCTCCCCACGGACGAGCGTGACGTGGCCGACGGTCACGCCGGCGACGTCGGTGATGGCGTTGAGGGGGCCCGGGGTCCCCAGCCCGACCCGGATCCCGAGATCCCGTGCTCGTGTCATCGCGTGACTCTACCGAAGCGTGAACGCAACGTTGCGATGGATCCGCTGACGGCCCGAGCCGACGCCCGGCCGTATCATCCCGGGCGTGATCCCCGTCGGCCCGAACCTCCCCGGCTCATCGTCCGCGCCGCTCCGACTGCGCCGGTTGCCGGATCGCATCGCCGAGGCCCGACCCATCGACGCCGCCGAGGCGTTCCGCGACCTGCCGGGTCTCGCCCTGCTCGAGAGCGCCCGCCCCGGCCGGAACGCGCGCTGGACCTACCTGACGGCCGATCCGGTGGCCGTGCTCGAGACGCCGGCCGCCGGCCCGGACCCGTTCGCGGTCGCGCGGCGGCTGCTCACCCGGCTCGAGTCGACGCCGGTCGTGCCGGCGGACGCGCCCCGGTTCCTCGGCGGGTTCGTCGGGTTCCTCGGCTACGACCTGGGCCACGTGCTCGAACGGCTGCCGGATATCGCGGCCGACGACCAGGGGTTGCCGCCGCTGCGCCTGGCACTCCACGACTGGGTCGTGGCATGGGATCGACGGACCGGGCATGCCTGGCTCGCCGGGCGTGCCCTGGACGGAGACGGTCGCCGCCTGGCCCGGCGACTCGACGACGTCCACGCGCGGCTCACCGGATCCGCCTCGCCACGTCAGCCGACGGCCACGACGACTCGTGAGCCAGCCCACCACCCCGACGAAGGCGAGCGATTGCAGTTCCGCTCGTCGCTCTCTCGCGCCGCGTACGAGGCCGGAGTCGAGCGGGTCCGCGACCACATCGCCCGCGGCGACCTCTACCAGGCGAACCTGACCCGTCGACTCGAAGCGCCCTACGACGGCGACCCATGGGATCGCTATCGCCGCCTGCGCACCGGCGACCCGTCGCTGTTCTCTGCGTTCCTGGACCTCGGCGCCTCGCCCGAGACAGGCCGGCCGCGAGCGTTGCTGTCCGCGTCGCCGGAGCCGTTCCTGTCGCTCGACGCGGACGGATCCGTCGCGACGGACCCGATCAAGGGCACCCGACCGCGGGGGCGCGACCGCACCGAGGACCGGGCGCTCGCCTGTGAGCTCCTCGCCAGCGCCAAGGACCGGGCCGAGAACGTGATGATCGTCGACGTCCTGCGCAACGACCTTGGCCGGGTCTGCGTCCCCGGCACCGTCCGGGTGCCTCGCCTCTGCCGCCTGGAACGGACGGCGGCCGTCCAGCACCTCGTCTCGACCGTCACCGGGCGGATGTCGGCGGGTCGTGACGCCTTCGACCTCCTGGTCGCCGCTTTCCCCGGTGGCTCCATCACCGGGGCGCCGAAGATCCGGGCGATGGAGCTCCTCGAAGGACTCGAGCCGGTCCGCCGCGGGCCGTACACCGGGAGCGCTTGGCTGGATCGGGCCGGACGGGGCGATGCAGACGAGCATCCTCATCCGCACGTTCGTGGCGGACGGACGGCGACTGACGCTGCACGTTGGTGGCGGCATCACCTGGGGCAGCGATCCGGCCGCGGAATGGGACGAGACGGTCGCCAAGGCTCGTGGGCCGCTCGGAGCGATCGGCGGCGAGGAGGTCGCATGAGCGACCGCCAGCGCCCGGCCCATGTCTGGGTCGACGGCGAGATCCTGCCAGCCGACGGGCATCACCTGTCGGCGTTCGATCGCGGGTTCCAGCTCGGTGACGGGATCTTCGAGACGCTGCGCGTACGCGGCGGTCGTCCGACGGAGCTCGCCGAGCATCTCGCGCGACTCCACCGATCGGCCGCGGGCCTCGACATCGAGCTTGCGACGGGGCTCGACGAGCGGCTGGCGGCCGGGATCGCCGAGTTGCTGGCGGCCGACGGACTCGACGACGCCGACGGCGACGCGTCAGTGCGCATCACCGTGTCCCGCGGCGCGTTTCGATCGCGTGGCGTCCTGCCGCCCGACGAGAACGTGCCCGCGACCGTCGTCATCCAGGCATGGCCGGTCGCGCCGGCTCCCGCGTCGCACCTGGAACGCGGCCTGCACCTCGTCGCCTCGCGCGTCCGGCGCGATCCCGCAGAACCCGCTGGCCACCCTCAAGACCACGTCCCGTGCCGAGTACGTCTACGCGCGCCTGGAGGCCCGTCGAGCCGGCGCCGACGACGCGCTGTTCCTGACCGTCAACGACTTCCTGTCCGAGGGGACCTCCGCCAACATCTTCCTGGTCCGTGCCGCGTCCCACGACGGGATGATGGAGCTCGCCACGCCCTCGCTCGACTGCGCGATCCTGCCCGGCACGACCCGATCGTGGCTGCTGGCCTGGGCGGAGCGCGTCGGGGTTGCGACCGGCCGAGGGCCGGTTCCGTCGCCAGGACCTGGCCGGCGCCCGCGAGGCGTTCCTGTCGTCGAGCGTGGCCGGGATCCTGCCGGTGACGGCGCTTCGACGGCGCACCGATCGGCGATGGCCTGCCGGGCACATGGACGCTGCGCGCCCGCGCCGACCGCGAAGCGATGATCCGGGATGGCGCGTCGTGACCCGCGACGACCTCATCGCGCGGACGCGGCAGCTCATCGCGGAGGGCGAGCGGCTGGTGGCCGCGCCGTCGCTGGGCGCACTCCAGACGTGGCTCCAGCTGTCGGACGACCTGTTGTCGCGGGCGTGGGGCAGCATGGATCGCTACCACCTGGCGTGGCTCATGGTCGGCAAGCCGAAGGGCATCGTGCGCGGCCGGCCGATGACCCCCGACGAGGAGGCGGCCTACGTCCGCGAGGTCGCGACCCAGAAGAACGCGGCGCTGCGGATGAGCCTGGACGCCGTGGAGCGCCAGCACATGCCGTTCGTCGGCGAGACCGGCGGGCCGGGGCTGGGCGCCTCGACGACGGCGCCACCGACACCGAGCCGGCCACCGACCGCGGCGTCGACCGCGCGCCCGACCGAAGCGGCCTGCCGGCCGATCCGACCCTGGCCGATCGACTGGCCGAGGCCCGCCGGCAGGCCGACGCGCATCGGGACCACGGGGAGCGGCGCGCCCCCCGCTCCGACCGGATGGAGCGATGACCGCCGAGCGGACGCTGGTCCCGGCGGTGGGCGGCACGCGCAAGGTTCCCGCCCCCGACCCGATCGCCACCGAGTACCTGCTCCTCGGCCTCCGCCTCGACCAGCGCATCCCCGGGCTCGTCGACGGGTACTTCGGGCCGGCCGAGCTCAAGGCCCGGGTCGACACGGAGCAGCTCCGCGCCGCCGGCCGGGCTCCGCGACGATGCCGCTGACCCTGCTGGAGCGTGTCTCGCCGGGAGGTCGCCGATCCCGACGCGGCGCGACTGGTTGACCGCCCAGCTCGACGCGCTCGAGGCCCACGCTGCCGGCCTCGCCGGCGAGCCGCTGCCGTACGAGGCGCTCGTGGCCCGCTCGATGGGGTTCGCGCCGCCACGACGTCCGAGACGCGGAGTTCCGGGAGGCCCTGGCGGTCATCGACGCGCACCTCCCCGGCGATCGGAACCGTGAACGACCGCATCGCCGCGTGGGACCGGACGCTCGAGATCGCGGTCGATCGGCTGCCTGCCGTCGTCGACTGGCTCGTCGAGCGGTTCCGCGAGCGCGCGGCCGCGCTGTTCGGTCTGCCCGAGGGCGAGGACCTGCGGGTGTCGCTCGTGACCGGCCAGCCGTGGTCCGGCTACAACTGGTTCGACGGCGGCCGGCGCTCGCGGGTCGACCTCAACACCGACCTCCCGATCCGCGCGCCGGACCTCGTGCACACCGTGGCCCACGAGACGTACCCCGGCCACCACCTCGAGCACGCCTGGAAGGAAGCCGACCTCGTGGACCGGTCCGGGCCGGCTCGAGGCGTCGATCCTGCTCATCAACACGCCCGAATGCCCGATCAGCGAGGGCCTGGCCGACCTCGGCGTCACGTTCGCCGCCCCGTTCGAAGAGCGGGCCGACCTGCTGGTCGAGCTGTTCGAGCGTGCGGGACTGGCCGTGGCCGACGATCCGGTCCTGGCCCGCGAGACGGCCGAGCTGGTCCGTCGCGCTCGTCGGACCCGCGCCAGACGATGGCTGCGATCCGCGGCAACGCCGCGTTCCTCCGCCACGCCGACGGCGCGTCCCACGACGAGGTCCTGGCCTATCTCCGGGATGTCGGTGGCTACGCACCGGACGTCGCGGCCAAGCGCCTCGAGTTCATCGAGCACCCGCTCTGGCGGACCTACGTGTTCGTCTACGCCGAGGGCGAGGTGCTCCTCCGACGGTGGGTGGAGGCGGCGCCGGAGCCCGAGCGGTTCGCGCGGTTCGGGCGCCTCCTCCACGAACAGGTCACACCCGGTCGGGTTCTCGCGGAGCTGGGCTGAAGGTCACGCTGGGACCGGGACGGCCGGCCAGCCACGACATCGCGAACCCGGCTGTGGCCCCGGCGAGGATGGCCAGCATCAGGACCGCGAGGAGCGGCAGGCCACCGGCGCCCTCCGCAGCCGCCAGGCGCGTGGCGAGCTGGTCGCGCTCCGCGGCGATCGCGTTCGTCTGCTCGAGCGCCCGGTCGGCCTTCGCCCGTTCGACGACGAGGAGCCCGTCGAGACGCTCGATCTCGGGGAAGAACGTCGCGTGCATCTCCTCGGTCAGGTCCAGCCGCAGCTTGGCGAGCGCGTTGGCCGTCGTGGACGGATCGTACGCGGGCATCTGACCGGAGGCCGTCACGACGGTCAGGGCGACCGGAAGATGCTCGCTGGCCAGGTCCTTGAGCGTGACCTGCCAGCTCCAGAAGCCCGCCTCGGGCAGGACCGCGGCAGCGACGAAGTGGCCGTCGTCCCGATCGTTGGTCGCCACGACATCGATGGTGGCGCCGGTGGAGGTGTTGGTGAAATGGACCGTCGGGGTCTCCCAGCCGGCAGGCGTCACGCCATGCTGGAGCACGAGGAAACCGATCACGTTCGTCTGGCCCTCGACGGGCGGTTCGGCGGTTTGGGCGTCGGCGACGATCTCGGCCCACCCGCCGGCAACGGCCGGGGCGGCCAGCATGAGGACCACGGCGAGGGCCGCGACGGCGGCGGCGAGACGGCGGAGCATGGCGGGGTTCCTCCGGGCGGCGGCACGAGCCGGATCGGCTGCTTGATGCCCCTACACCGCCCGAGCCGGTCGGTTCCCGTCCGGGTTCAGGCCTCGAGGTCGCGGATGAACACCACGCGGTCCTCGCCATCGCCGTCGTGGTCGGCGTGGGCCGGGATGCTGTAGATCTTCTGGGTGCCGGGGCCATCGTCGATGCGGAACCCCAGCGCGACGTGGAACGCGACCGACTGGCGATTGCCGGGCCAGGTGACGGCGGTGACGCGCCGTGCGCCATGGGCCGCGAGATCGGCGAACGCCCGCTGATACAGGGCGCGACCGACGCCGGACCTGCGGCGGTTCGGGTTCGCGGCGATCATGTGGACGTAGCCCGTGGACGGGTCGTCCTGGCTCGATGAACGCCACGAGGAAGCCTTCGAGCCGACCGTCGGGCCGCTCCACGACCCAGGACGTGCCGCGGAAGTGCTCGAGCCACAGGCGCGGCAGCATCGCGCGCATCCGCCGGCCGCCCCACCACTCGTCGATGACATCGACGATCCGCGGGTAGTCGGCCTCGGTGGGGCGTCGGAAGGTGAGGTCGTCCAGAGCGACGCGGGGCGTCGGGGCCGTGTCGGAGGTCATCGCGAGGTCCACCATGCGACGGCGCCCGCCACCAGGAGCTGGAGCGGCACGAGCGGCCCGAACGTCTGGCCGAGGTAATCGACGAGCGGCAGGACCCCACCCTCGGACCGGGCGAACAGCCACAGACCGAGCTGACCGAGGGCGACCCCGATCACGGCGAGAGCGGTCGCGATCCACCGTCGCGGCTGGGCGCGAGCGGTCCGGGCCAGTCCCCGCGGCCACCGCCTGGCCCACCACATACCCCGTCGTCGCGGCGACGACGAGCAGCCCGGCCGAGATCGCGAGGACGCCACCCAGGAGCACCGTCGCCGCGGCACCGACGAGCGCCGCCGCAGCTCCGAAGGCGACGCCGCGGGCCGGGGAACCGGCACGGCCCACGTCGGCCTCGGTCTCGGGGCGCTCCGCCTGATCGGCCGCGCCTGCCGGGTTCGATGCGTATCGGTCGGACGGCGGCCGGGCGAGCCGGCGCTCGCCGGGTGCGCGCGGGTCGGAGGCGGGGTCGGTCACGACCGCCATCGTAGTCGCTTCCCGGCTCGACGCGACCTGCCGCGCGTCGTGGCGCGGCCGTCGGTCGGACGGTAGACTCTCCGATCGTGAGCCACCCAAGCCTCGGACGCCCGCCGCTCGACCTGACCGCCGGGTTCCCGGACGCGGCGCGGCGCATCCGCGAGTCGGCGCTGCTGCTGGCGGCTCGGGCCCTGGAAGTCGCGCTCGAGAACGACCCGACCCTGCGCGAGCGCAACGACGAGACCGGCCTGCGGGCGCGGCTCCACGACGCGGAGTTGCTGGCCGAGCGTGTCGCCGTCGCGGTCGCCGCCAACGATCCGACCCCGGCCCGCGAGTACGCCGACTGGACCTCGCCGGTCTACCGGCGCAAGCGGGTGCCGCTGGGCGACCTCATGAACCTCTGCGAGGGCCTGCGGGCGGCCCTGCCGGCAGTCCTCGCGCCCGATGAGCTCGCCGCCGCCGACAGGGCCCTCGACGAGGCCATCGCCCAGTACCAGTGGCACCGACGGCTCGCCGGCGACGCCCGCAAGCGGAACGCGTTCCTCCAGTTCCTCTACAAGGGCGGCTGAGCGATGACGATCAAGTGGGTCCAGCAGGACCCGCTGGTGATGAACGGCGAGCCGTTCTGCTACGGCTCGCGCCTCACCGTGCGACAGCTGCTCGAGCTGCGCTCGAGCGGCTACGACCTCACGCGGATCCTGACCGACCATCCCGAGCTCCGGACGGTCGGGGTCGCCGCGGCGTTCACATTCGCCGCGAACCATCGCGAGCGCTACGCCGACTTCTTCGAGACCGATGGCTCCCTCGCCGGGCCCGGGCTACTCCGAGGCGGAGGCGGCCGGCCTGCCCGCCCAGTACCGCCTGCCAGGAGTCGTGATCAAGCCCGCTCGCGAGCCGGCTCCGGCCTCGGCGGCCGCCACAGCGCCGCGCCGCGCACCGGTCACGTCCTCAGTGGCGGTGACGGTGCACGGCGCCGCCCGGACGAACGGATGCGCTGGCTCCGTCGGACTCGGTGATACGCTGTCATTCCGCACGCTCCGGAGATCCCATCCGCATGACCGATACCACCACAGACGAGATCACTGCCGCTCCTGCCGCCGACGCCCCCGCGTTCGACCCGGAGCGGCGTGCCACCGAGCTCGCGATCCTCGACGCCCTGCGCGCGGTCGTGGACCCCGAGATCGGGATGAACGTCGTCGAGCTGGCGCTCATCAAGCAGATCCTGCTGGGCCCCGACTCGACCGAGATCAAGATGATCCTGACGACACCGTTCTGCCCGTACGCCGGGTCGATGATCGCCCAGGTCAAGGAGCAGACCGAGTCGGTCGTCGAGCACGACGTCAAGGTCACCCTGCTGGCCGAGCGCTGGGACCCGCGCGACGCCGGCCTGATGTGGTGAGCCGTCGCTTCAACCGTCAGATCGTCCCCCACTCGACCTAACACTTTCCGACACGAGGAGCAACCGAACCATGAGTGACCAGCGAGTCTCCAACCCCTACGCAGAACCCGAACGCATCCGGTGGCCCGGCGACCTCGCCATCGGCCCTCGGCGTCAAGCCGGACGCCCGGCTCGCCCAGGCCTTCCTGACCCAGGCGTTCGTCTGGATGTTCGTCGGGCTGCTCGTCAGCGCCGGCGTGGCCTTCTTCGTCCAGTCGAACGAGCGGCTGCTCGAGTTCGCGGCCGGGAACTTCTTCATCCTGATCATCGCCCAGCTCGCGCTCGTCATCGGGATCAGCTGGGGGATCAACCGGATCAGCGCGACCGTCGCGTTGGGCCTGTTCTTCATCTACGCCGCATCGCTCGGTCTGACCATCGGGCTCATCGTGACGGGCTACAGCGGCGCGTCCGTCGTGACCGCGTTCCTGTCCGCGTCGGCGATGTTCGGGGCGGCGGCGATCTACGGCAGCGTCACCAAGCGCTCGCTTGCGGGCCTCCGCGGGATCCTGTTCATGGGCCTGATCGGCCTGATCGTGGCGTCGGTGCTCAACATCTTCCTCGCCAGCGATGGGCTCAACTGGATCATCTCGATCGTCGGCGTCGTCATCTTCACGGCGCTCACCGCGTACGACGTCCAGCGCATCCAGAACGGCGATCTCGCGATCGCGACGGGCTCGATGGAGAAGGCGGCCGTCATCGGCGCCCTCCACCTCTACCTCGACTTCGTCAACCTGTTCCTGTTCATGCTCCGACTGTTCGGCGGCGGCCGCGACTGACCTCGCTCCTGGACGCGACCCCCGGTCCACGCGGATCGGGGGTCGTTCCATGTCCGGCAGCCGCTCAGACGGCGTGTCCCAGCGGCGTCGTGCGCGGTCCGGCGCGCAGGAGTCGGGCGGTCTTCTCGGCCGGGACCGGCGGGCTGAACAGGTAGCCCTGGCCGAGGTCGCAGCCGAGCTCGCGCAGGCGTTCGGCCTGGCGCTCGGTCTCGATCCCCTCGGCGACGACGCCGATGCCCAGGCCGTGGGCGAGCGCGATGACCGCCTCGACGATCGAGCGGTCGGCGTTCTCGTGGATGCCGGCCACGAACGAGCGGTCGATCTTGATCGTGTCGAGCGGCAAGTGCTTGAGGTAGGACAGTGACGAGTAGCCGGTGCCGAAGTCGTCGAGCACCAGTCGGACGCCCAGGTCACGCAGCCGGCTGCAGCGCCCGGATCCCCGCCTCGGACTGGTCCATCACCACGCTCTCGGTGATCTCGAGCTCGAGCTCGCCCGGCTCGAGGCCGCTCTCCGCCAGGATCGCCGCGACGTCCTCGACGAGGTCCGCCTGGATGAACTGCCGGGCGGACAGGTTGACCGACACGAACAGCGGCCGCGACCGACCGATCCGTACCGGTCCGGTGCCAGCGGGCGGCCTGCCGGCAGGCGGTCTCGAGCACCCACTTCCCGAGCGGCACGATCAGCCCCGTCTCCTCCGCGAGCGGGATGAACGACATCGGCGGCACGAGCCCGCGGGTCGGGTGCTGCCAGCGCACCAGCGCCTCGAACCCGATGATGACTTCGTCGCCGAGCCGGACGATCGGCTGGTAGTGGACGCGCAGCTCGCCCCGCTCCAGCGCGGCTCGCAGGTCGTTCTCGAGGTCGAACCGGTCCATCGACTGGTCGCTCATCGACGGCTCGAACAGGAAGTGCCGCGTGCCCGTGTCGCTCTTGGCTCGGACCATCGCGATCTCGGCCTCACGGAGCAGCTCGTCCGGCGTGGTCCGGCCGGGCTGCGCGATGGCGATGCCGAGCGAGGCGCTGATGAACCACTCGCGACCGTTGAGCGCGAAGGGAGCTCGTAGCGCGCCCTCGATGCGCTCCGCGATGCGGGCGGCCTCCTCCGGCCCGGCCACCGGATCGAGGACGATCCCGAACTCGTCGCCACCGAAACGGGCGACCGTGTCGCCCGGGCGCAGGCCGTGGATGAGCCGCTGGCCGACGGCGAGCAGCAGGCGGTCGCCCGCCGCGTGGCCGAGGCTCTCGTTGATGACCTTGAACCGATCGAGATCGAGCAGGGCGACCGCGATCGACTCCGTCGCGTCGCTCCGGTGACCCGCCAGGGCGTGCGCGATCCGGTCGGTCAGGAGCTCGCGGTTCGGCAGGCCGGTCGTCGGGTCGTACAGGGCGCCACGCTGGGCGACGTCGATGAGGCGGGCGTTGTCGAGCCCGATCGAGGCAAGCTTCGCGAAGCTGGTAAGCGCCTCGACATCGCGGTCGCCCCACTGGCGGCCCGTCTCACCGGCCGACAGCCCGAGCACCCCGACCACCCGACCGCCCGAGGTGAGCGGCACCGCGACCACGGACCCGAAGATGCCGACCGGCACGTTGGGGGAGCGTCCGGCCCAGCGGTCGTAGTCGGGGAGGACGACCGGCTTGCCGCCGCGGGCGACTTCGCCGGCGAGGCCCTCGTCGAGCGCGATCCGGAGGCCCAGCAGGTCGGTGTAGAGGCCCGTGCCGACTCGCAGGACCAGCGTGGCCTCATCCGCTTCGAGCAGGTCGATGAAGGCGTGCGGCGTGCCGAGCAGCGCCGTGGCCCGCGCGAGGATCGTGTCGAGCAGGCCGTCCTGGTCGAGCCGGTCGAGCAGGGCCAGGGCGGTCTCGTCGAGGGCCCGCAGGTAGGGATCGCCCAGGACGCCGTCGCGGCTGCGGCGTTCGGTGGGTTTGACCTGGTAGAGCGCGCGGTCAGCGACCGTCACGAGCTCGGCCTTCGTGCGGCCGTCGGCGGGGAAGCAGGCGACACCCGCGCTGATCGTCACGACCGGCCGCGACTCGCCGCCGGCCACGTTGCTGGGACCGGAGCGGGTGCGGACCGCGCGTCGGATCCGTTCTGCGATCTCGTGCGCGGCCAGTCGATCGGCGCCCGGCAGGAGCGCGGCGAATTCGTCGCCGCCGTAGCGGTACAGCCGGTCGCCGTCGCGTGTCGCGCCGCTCATCGCGCGGGTGATCTCGACGAGCAGACCGTCGCCGGCCGGGTGACCCAGGGCGTCGTTGAACGCCTTGAACGCATCGAGGTCGAGCATGAGCAGGGCGAACGGCCCGCCCGCCTCGACGGCGGCGCCGAGCTCGCGCTGGAACGCACCGTGGTTGCGCAGGCCGGTCAGGGCATCGTGCTCGGCGCGCACGCTGACCTCGCCGTGCGCCTCGGCGTTCTGGAGCGCGATGGAGGCCTGTCCGGCGAACAACTTCGTCAGCTCGAACTCGTTGGCGCTGAAGGCGGCCTCGGCCTCGCCGATGCGCCCGATGTTCAGCGTGCCGATGGTCTCGCCGTTGATCAGCAGCGGGACGACGATCATCGACTCGGGCTCGAATGGGGTGCCTGGGACCTGGACGGAGCGCGGATCGAGGTGGGCCATGTTGGACAGCACGGCCTCGGCGTGGTCGATCGCCCAGCCCGTGATGCCGCTGCTGCCGGCGATCTCGTCGGCGAGGATCTCGTCGGCCCAGGCGTCGCGGGCGATGACCGCCCGGCGGGTCCCGGTCGTCCGGTCCACGCGGTACACGGTCAGCGAGTCGTACGGGACGATGGCCTTCAGCGAGTCGGCGATCAGGTCCAACACGCCGGCGGGGTCGAGCATCGAGAGCAACCGCTCGTTGACCTCGAGGAGGCGGCGCTGACCGTCCAGCTGGTGCTCCAGCTCGGCCTGCTGGCGGTGGAGGCGCTGGAGGTTCTCGGCGTTGACCAGGGCCTGGACCGCAGACGCCGCGAAGATCGAGAGCGTCAGCTCGTCCTCGGCATCGAAGCGGTCGCGCCCGAGGGCCGAAACGACGATGACGCCCTCGACGATGGCCTGGTGGATCATCGGCACGATGAGCATGGATTCGACCTGATCGGTCGCCGTGAGGAGGTGTGCCCGCGGATCGCGCCGGGCATCACCGAGCGGATCGGCCGGGCATGCTCGGCGACCCAGCCGGTCAGGCCATGGCCGATCCGGAGGCGCAGGGCGTCGGCCCCCGGCTCGCTGGTCCCGAGGAGCGTGCCCTCGAACGCGAGCGGCTCGCACATCCCCGTCGCATGGTCCACCCGGTAGACCCGGATGGTGTCGTGGTCGGTCAGGCGCTTTGCCTCGGCGACGATCGCCCAGGCGATGGCCTCCTCGTCGTGGAGCTGGCTCAGGCGGCTGCCGAGCTCGGCGATGGAGGTCAGCCGATCCGCCAGGGTCCGCCGGGATTCGGCCAGTCGAGCGCTGCCGATGGCCGTCGCCATCTGGTCGCCGAAGGCCCGGGCCAGCGCCCGCTCGTCGGGGGTCCAGGCGTACGCGGCCGGGTGGTACAGGACGAGCAGGCCGAGCACCTCGTCGCCGAAGACGAGCGGCACGAAGCAGACGGACCGGACCCCGCTGCGGCGATACACGGCACGAAGCTCCGCGGTGGTCGAACGCATCGCCCGGTCGAGCACGCGCACCCGACGGTTACGCAGGGCGTCCATGCCGGCCGTCGAAGCCTCGGGCGGGATGTTGCCGATCGCCTCGATCATCTCGGGCGACAGCCCGCGCTGCGCCGCGATCGTCAGCGGCGTCGGCGATTCGGACTGGTACGTCCACAGGCCCGCCCGATCGACACCGAAGAGCGCGAACGCCTCATCGATGACGTCCTCGAAGAGACCGGCGACGTCGCGCCGGCCGCTGACCTTGGCCGCGATGCGGCCGAGCGCGTCAGCCCGCGTGGGGCCGCCGACCTCGGTGTGGCGCGGCGGCTCGTGGTCTGGTCGCGCGGCGGCGCGGTGCGCGTTCATCGCGGGTCGTTGCTTGGCAAGGACCATGGATCGCCGAGCCACCTCTGGGTGGGGCCGTGTGGCCGCAAAACGCCACCCGGTCTTGGGTCGGCACGGGAACGGTACGGTTTGGTGGGCTTGGGTTCGATAGCCCATCGGTACCATCACACTGACCCGGGCGTCCATCGCATGGCTACCGAGCTCGTGCGAGCGCCAGACCCGACGTTCAGCCGCGCAGGCGGGCCATCTCCGGGTCGAACAACGGATCGGCCGCGACGATCGCCGCGACGTCCTCCCCGAGGTAGCGGATCGTGACGGGCTGACCAGGTCGCGCGGCCGCCGCCGGCAGCCAGGCGTAGGCGATGGGCGCATCGATCGTGTAGCCGTAGGCCGCGCTCGTGACGTAGCCGGCGGGCGCCCCGTCGACGTGGACGGGTTCCTTGCCCATGACCACGCAGGCGGGATCCGCGACGGTCAGGGCCACGAGTCGCCGGGTGGCCGTCGCCTCGCTGCGGCCGTCGAGGGCGGCGCGACCGACGAACTCGCCCTTGTCCATGCGGACCGCGAAGCCGAGGCCGGCCTCGTACGGGTCGTGCTCGGTCGTCATGTCCGTGCCCCACGACCGGTAGCCCTTCTCCAGGCGCAGGCTGCCGAACGCGCTGCGGCCAGCGGCGATGAGTCCGTGGTCCTGCCCCGCGGCCCACAGCGTGTCCCACAGCTTCGCGCCCATGTCGGCGGTCGTGTACAGCTCCCAGCCGAGCTCGCCGACGTAGGACAGCCGGAGCGCGGTGACCGGCACGTTACCGACCCACAGCTCGCGGCCCTTGAAGTAGCCGAAGGCCGCGTTGGACAGATCGGTGTCGGTCAGCGCGGCCAGGATGTCGCGGGCGCGCGGACCCCACAAGCCGATGCAGCACGTGCCGGCCGTGATGTCGCGGACCTGGACAGTCCCGTCGGCGGGCGCGAGGCCGCGCAGATGCGCGTAGTCCAGGTTGCCGTTCGCCCCGATCTGGAACCGCTCGGCTCCCAGGCGGGCGATCGTGAGGTCGCTCCGGATGCCGCCGCGCTCATCGAGCATGAGGCTGTACACGACCGTGCCCACCGGCCGGTCCAGGCGGTTCGTCGTGAGGCGGTCGAGGAACGCCAGCGCGCCCGGCCCGGTGACCTCGAGGCGCTTGAGCGAGGTCATGTCGTACAGCCCCGCCGTGTCGCGCGTCGCCCGCGCCTCCGCACCGGCGATCGGATGCCAGTAGCGCGCAGCCCAGGCGTTGCGGCCCGGGATCTCGTAGCGCCCCAGCAGCGCCTCGTTGACGCCGTACCAGTGCGGGCGTTCCCACCCGTTGCCCTCGAGGAAGAACGCCCCGAGCTCCTGCTGGCGCTCGTGGAACGGCGCCACGCGAAGCGGACGAGGGTGCTCCATCGGCTGGAGCGGATGGATGATGTCGTAGACCTCGATGTAGTTCTGGACGCCCCGGTCGTGGATGTACGACGGCGCCAGCTGGTGCGGCTCGAACCGGTCGATGTCGGCTTCGTGCAGGTCCGTCGGGGAGCCGCCGTCGACCAGCCATTCGGCCATCGCCCGACCGACGCCACAGGCGTGCGTGACCCAGACGGCCTCGGCGAGCCAGAACCCCGCGACGTCCCGTGACTCGCCCATCAGCGGGGCGCCGTCCGTCGTGAACGAGAAGATCCCGTTGATGCCCTCGGCGATCTGGACGTCGTTGCCGCGCAGGGCCGGAACGACGGCCTGGGCCCAGCGCCACGACTCCTCGAACGTCTCGGGCGTGAAGGCCAGGACCGAGGGCATGACCGGCGCCTCGGCGGGCGGCAGGATCGTGGCCGCCTCGATCGGCATCGGCCGATGCGCATACGACGCCAACCCCAAGCCGTTCGACGTGCTCCCGGAAGTACAGGTCGCGGTCCTGGACGCGGACGATCGGGTGGATCGTCCTCGCGATCGGGCGGGATGGCGAGCGCGGCGAGCTCCGGCAGCGGCGTCGACTTGGTGTACTGATGGGCCAGCGGCTGGAGCGGCACGGTGACTCCGACCATGGCCCCGATCAGCGGCCCCCAGATGCCCGCGCGCGCACACGACGATGTCGGCCGGGATCTCGCCCTGATCGGTGATGACCGCGCGGACCCGGCCGTCGTCGGTGCGGATGCCGGTGACGGTGTGCTGGCCGAGGAAACGGGCACCGCCCTCCATCGCGCGGCGGGCCTGCGCCTCCGACGACCCGGACGGCCTTGGCGAGGCCGTCGGTCGGCACGTGGTACGCGCCGAGGATCGCATCGCGGTCCACGAGCGGCCACAGGCGAGCCGTCTCGTCGGGGTCGATGACCCGGCTCTCGATGCCCCACGACTCGGCGTAACCCTGGCGGCGATGCAGCTCGCGGAGGCGGTCCTCGGTCAGCGCGAACTCCAGGCTGCCGACCTGGTTGAAGCACCACTGCCCGTCGAGCTCGAGCGACATCGACTTCTCGACGGTGTACCGCGCGAACTCGGTCATCGTCTTCGAGCCGTTGGTCTGGAACACGAGCCCGGGGGCGTGCGACGTCGAACCGCCGGCGGCGAAGAGCGGCCCCTGCTCGATGACGACCACGTCCGATCCAACCGCGCAGGACCAGCTCGTCGGCCACGAGCAGCCGACGATGCCGGCTCCGATGATCGCGACGCGCGGTGATCTGGTCATGGGACCGCTCAGGATACGCGGGTCGTGGGGGCTTTCGGTGGCTCCACCTATCCCTATACTCGACGGCGAGCCGCTCGGCTGGGAACCTCCGCGCCTTGGAAGGAACGTGGATGTCGACCGACCCTGGCGTCACCGGCGACCCGCGAACCCTGGCGGATCCGCTCGCCGAATCGCTGCGCATCGTCGAGGCGGCGGAGGCGCGGGGACTGCTGGTGCGGCTCATGGGCGGGATGGCGATCCGGGCCCATGCCCCCGACTGGACGGCCCGCACGAGGCGTACCGACGTGGACCTCGACTTCGCGACGACGTCGCGGGACCGCTCCGCCTTCTACGAACTCCTGGCACAGGAGGGCTACACGCCCGATCGCCAGCAAAACGCTCTGTTCGGTCGCAAGCAGGCCTACTTCGTCGACACCGCCCGCAAGCGACCCGTCGACGTCCTGGTCGACACCCTGGAGATGTGCCACCGGCTCGAATTCGGCGACCGGCTCGCGGCGTCGTCGGCCGACACTTCCGCTCGCCGAGCTGTTGCTCTCCAAGCTCCAGGTCGTGCGGATCAACCGCAAGGACGTGCTCGACGCGCTCGTCCTGCTGGCGGAGCACCCGCTGGGTCCGGACGATGGCGATCCGGACTCGTCCCGTGGGCTGGGCGCGATCAGCCTGACCCGCATCGTGGCCATCACGTCGAACGACTGGGGTTGGTGGCGGACCGTGACCGGCAATCTCGACAAGCTCGACCAGTTTCTCCAGACGGAGTTCCGCCCCGACGACCTGGATCTCGGGCAGGGGCGGGCCGTTCGCTTCGATCCGGCTACCCAGATCGCGTCGTTGCGCGCGGCGATCGACGCAGCTCCCAAGTCCACCCGCTGGAAGCTCCGGGCTCGGGTCGGCGATCGCATGCCGTGGTACGAGACGCCCGAGGAGATGGAGCACGGACCGCTATGAGGATCTTCTTCGCGACCGACATCCACGGCTCGGATGTCTGCTGGCGCAAGTTCCTCAACGCCGGCGCGTTCCACAAGGCGGACATCCTGATCATGGGCGGCGATATGACCGGCAAGGCGATGGTGCCGATCGTGGACCTCGGCGGCGGGACGTGGGAAGTCACGCTGCAGGAACAGCGCCAGGTCATCGGCACCGAGGACGAGCTCCGGGCGATGGAGAAGCGCATCGCCGACCGCGGCTACTACCCGGTCCGCCTGTCCCGGGACGAGGTGGACGCGTGGTCGGCCGACCCGGCCGTCGTGGACGCCCGCTTCAAGCAGGAGATGCTGCGATCCGTCGAGCGCTGGATGCACCTGGCCGACGAGAAGCTGCGCGGCACCAACATCCGCTGCATCGTGTCGCCGGCCAACGACGACATCTTCGAGATCGACCCGCTGATCGAGGCGGCCGAGCTGGTCGAGCTCGGCGAGAGCAACGCGATCGGGCTCGATGGCTTCACGCTCGTCTCGACCGGCTGGGCGAACCCGACACCGTGGAACACGTTCCGCGAACTGCCCGAGGACCAGCTGCGCGCCCGCATCGACGGCCTCGTGGCCGATGTCGCCGACCCGCGCCGGGCGATCTTCAACTTCCACGCCCCGCCGTATGGATCGAACCTCGATTCGGCGCCAAAGCTGGATGCCGAGATGAACTACGTGGCCGGCGGCCAGGCCCTGGTCCCGGTCGGATCACGGGCGATCCGCGACGCGATCGTCGAGTACGGGCCGGTCCTGTCGCTCCACGGCCACATCCACGAGGGCCGGGGCGCGGTGAAGATCGGGCGAACCCTCGCCGTGAACCCGGGAAGCACCTACGAGGACGGGGTGCTCCAGGCGGCGATCGTCGACCTCGACCCGAAGAAAGGCGAGGTGAAGCGCTATCTGCTGATCAATGGCTGATGGCTAAACGGCAGTAGAGGAGGGAGTCATGGCATCGGTCTCGAGGGAGACACCGTCATTGTTCCTGCGTAACGCGACCGGCCTGGTCAAGGGCTGGTCGGGTTTCGACGCGTTCACCTACTCGTTCATGTCGGTGAACCTCGTCACGCTCGGGATGTTCTACAGCCTCGCGGTATTCGCCTACGTACCCGGGGCATCGCCCGTCCTGTCGATCGTTCTCGCGGCCATCGCGGTGACGTTCCTGGCGGTGGCCTACGCGGGCCTCATCGCCGTGATGCCGCGGGCCGGCGGCGACTACGTCTGGCAGAGCCGCATCCTCGATGGGCCGGCGGGCATCGCCGTGGGTGCCGTCGTCGGCGCGATCGGCGCGTACCTGGTGGCCCAGGCCGTCGGGCTCGACAGCACCGTGGCGTTGGTCGCGGGCGCCGTGGGTCTGGCGGGCGGGGGGCTGATCGGCAGACTCCGCGGCGGCATCGGCTTCGTCCTGGCGGCCACCGGCTGGTGGTTCATCCTGGCGATGTGGGCGCCGATCTACGGCGCGATCCTCAAGCTCGAGTTCTTCCAGCCGCTCGCCGCCCTGCTCGGTTCGTCCGCAGGGGTCGACTTCTTCGGGTCGGACAGCGGCACGCTGGTCGTCTCGATCATCGTCATCATCCTGACCTCCGGCCTGGTCGCGCTCGGGATGGCCGGCTACGCGCGGATCCAGCGGTGGTGCCTGTACGCGGGTCTGCTCGGGCTTCGCGATCATGGTCGTCCTGATGCTCGTGTCGTCGCAGGCCGACTTCCAGGCCGCCTTCGATCGCGCCTCGTCATCGCTGTTCGGGGTGTCCGGCGCCTACGACAAGACCATCGCCGACGCCGCGACCAACGACGCGTTCACCGGCTCGCTCGAGCCGCTGGCGATGGGCGACGACTTCGGCGCCACCTTGACCGCGACCCTCGCGATGATCCCGTTCATGCTCTTCTGGATCCTGTATCCGAACTGGGGCTCCACGCTGTACGGCGAGGTCCGCGGCTCGGGCGACTTCCGCAAGGTCCTGCGCGGCATGCTCGGGGGCATCTGGGTGACCGCTGGGCTTGCGATCGTCTTCGTCCTCCTCGCGGCGAAGACCTTCGGCTGGCTGTTCTTCAACGCCACCAACGTGAACTTCATCAACTGGTTCTACGGCTACACGACGACCGATCCGACCGTGCCGGTCTGGAGTTACCCGCCATTACTCGCGTCCTATCTCGTGGACAACTCGATCTTCCAGATCGCGATGGTGGTCCTCTTCGGGGCGTGGTTCCTGGGCTGGTCGGGAACCCTGTTCCTGTCATCGACACGGATGATCTTTGCGGCGGCCTTCGACCGGGTCCTGCCCGAGAGCGCCGCACGGGTCTCGGAGGGCCGGGGCGTCCCGATCGTGGCGTTGCTGTTCATCATGGTCCCGGCCGTGCTCGTCAGCATCGCCTACTCCTATTCGGCCGACGTTCGCGCGCTGACGCTCGATGCGACGCTCGTCATCGCGATCACGTTCCTGGGCAGTACCGTCGCGGCCACGATCCTGCCGTGGTACAAGCCGCGGATCTTCGACAACTCACCGGTCGCGCATCTGAAGATCGCGATCAGCGGTGCCGGCTTGATCATCTCGATCATCCTGGCGTGGACGATCTGGCGGTGGCTGGTCGACCCGCTCTACGGGATCGGCGTCGGCAACACCAACTCGATCATCTTCCTCGGGGCGCTCTACGGGCTCGCGGCCCTGGTCTACGTCGGTGCTCGGCTGTACCGCCGCTCACAGGGCGTCGACCTCGACGCGATCCACGCGGAGATCCCGGCCGAGTAACGACTCTCGGCGGTCGGAACGGGGCGGGGTGCCGGGATCGGTGCCCCGCCTCTCCTTGTTTCGGCTACCCGCCGAACCAGCCCGTCGGGCCCGGGGCCGTGTTCTGCCAGATGTGCTTGGCCTCACGGTACTCGTCCAGACCGCTCGGGCCGAGTTCGCGGCCGATCCCGGATTGCTTGAACCCGCCCCACTCCGCCTGGGGGAGATACGTGTTGTAGTCGTTGATCCAGACCGTGCCGTGGCGGAGCCGGCCGGCGACGCGCTGGGCGCGCGACGCGTCGGCGGTCCAGACCGCGCCGGCGAGGCCGTAGGTCGTATCGTTGCCGAGCTCGATGGCCTCGTCCTCGGTCGTGAAGCGCTCGACGGTCAGGACCGGCCCGAACACCTCCTCGCGGATGATGCGCATGTCGCGATGGACGTCGGCGAAGACCGTGGGGCGGTAGAAGAAGCCGTCCTGGAGATGCGGCTCGGTCGGGGCGGCGGCCACCGGCCACGAGGCGGGCGCCCTCGTCGATCGCGCTCTGGACGTACGCCTCGACCTTGGTCCGGTGCTCGGCGGTGATGAGGGCACCGGATCTCGGTGGCGTCGTCAGTCGCCGTGGCCCAGGCGGATGCGGTCGGCCCGGCGACCGATCTCCTCGACGAAGCGGTCGTAGATCTCGTCCTCGACGATGGCCCGGCAGCCGGCGCTGCAGACCTGGCCGGAATGGGTGAACGCGGCGGTCAGCGCGTTGTCGACGGCGGTCTCGAAGTCGGCGTCCGCGAACACGATGTTCGGGCTCTTGCCACCGAGCTCGAGGGCCACCCGCTTGATGTTCACCGCGGAGCCGCGCAGCAAGGCGCGACCGGCCTCGATGCCGCCGGTGAGCGAGATGAGGTCCACGTCGGGGGAGTCGGCGAGCGCCTGGCCGACCCGGCCACCGGGCCCGAGGACGAGATTGACGACGCCCGACGGGGTGCCGGCTTCCTCGAGCAGCCTGGTGAGGTGGATCGCCGTGAGCGGCGTGACCTGGGCCGGCTTCATGACGGCGGTGTTGCCCGCGGCGAGGGCCGGCGCGATCTTCCAGGAGAGCTGGAGGAGCGGGTAGTTCCACGGGGCGATCAAGCGCGCAGACACCGACCGGCTCGTAGACGATGCGGCGAGATGGCGTCCGGGTTGCTCGCATCGACGAGGCGGCCTGCGTCCTTGTCGGCGAGCTGCGCGTAGTAGCGGAAGACCCTGGCCACGTCGGCGATGTCCCAGCGGCTCTCGCGCATGGCCTTGCCGGTGTTGTGGGTCTCGGCCGTGGCGAGGACCTCCTGGTCGCGGTCGAGGAGGTCGGCGACGCGATCGAGGAGCGCGGCGCGCTCGCCGGTCGGGGTCCTGGGCCAGTCGGTCGTGTCGAACGCGCGGCGAGCGGCGGCGATCGCCTGCTGGACCTGGTCGTCGGTGGCGACATCCACCTCGGCGACGACCGTGCCGTCGCTCGGGTTGACGACCGGGCTGCAGGTGCCGTCGCCGGACGCGACCCACTCCCCATCGATGAACAGGCTCGGCACGGGACCCCTCGGTTGGCGCGACTTCCCCTCGATGTGGGCCAAGGGTCGACGGCGACCCGGCCGGCGTCAAGTCGCCGGCGCGCGGGACGGGCCGGCGCCGTGGTGGGGCGTTCCGGTTGTCGGCTCGCCGGGGCGCGGGCGGAGCCACGTTGCGGCCCGGCTCGCCGGGCCACGTTGCGCCCGGTCCGACGGGGCGCCACGTTGCGGCCCAGTCCGACGGGTCGCGGCTCGGTCGTTCTCGCCGTCGATATTCGCCCCATTGCTAGGATCGGACCTACCAGCCCGACATCGGCCTGCCGCGGCACCGGGTCGTGCACGATCCGGCCGACGTCGCGCTCATGCAGCCGGCCATCGCGAGCGTTTACGGGCTCCGAAGCCCGCCCCCTAGTCATGGCGTGCATATCTGGCCTCACAACATCGAGCCGTTCATGGCCGCGATGCCTGGATACCTGCCGGCCCCGCCCCGTTCGGCCCCGCTCGCGCTACCCTTCGCGCGGTGAGCCCCGTCACCGCACGCTTGCCCGAGCATCCCGACCGGCTGTGGCGTCACCCCGACCCGAAGCCCGTCGTACGACGTCGTGATCATCGGCGGCGGCGGGCACGGCCTGGCGACCGCCTACTACCTCGCGAAGAACCACGGCATCACGAACGTCGCGGTCGTCGAGCGCGGCTGGCTGGCCGGCGGGAACATGGCCCGCAACACGGCGATCATCCGCTGCAACTACCTGTGGGACGAGAGCGCCGCGATCTACGAGCACGCGCTCAAGCTGTGGGAGGGCGCTGCGCCGAGGAGCTCGACTACGACCTGCTGTTCAGCCAGCGCGGCGTCATGAACCTGGCCCACAACCTCGGCGACGTGCGCGAGGGCATGCGGCGGGTCTACGCCAACCGACTCAACGGCGTCGACGCCGAGTGGCTCGACGCCCGACGACGTCGCAGCGCCTCTGCCCGATCGTCGACGTCTCGCCCGACGTCCGCTACCCGATCCTCGGCGCGACCTACCAGCCGCGCGGCGGGATCGCCAAGCACGACCACGTCGCGTGGGGCTACGCGCGCGGCCGCGGACGCCTCGGCGTCGACCTCATCGAGGGCGCCGAGGTCACCGGCGATCGACATCGAGGGCGGGCGCGTCGACCGGCGTCCAGACCGTCGCGCGGCCCGATCGCGCGCCGGCAAGGTCGCGATCGTCGCGGCCGGCCACGCCTCGATCGTCGCCGGCGATGGCCGGGATCCGGCTGCCGCTCCAGAGCCACCCGCTCCAGGCGCTCGTGTCGGAGCTGCTCGAGCCGATCCACCCGACCGTCGTCATGTCGAACGCCGTCCACGTCTACGTCAGCCAGGCGCACAAGGGCGAGCTGGTGATGGGCGCCGGCATCGACGCCTACAACGGCTACGGCCAGCGCGGCGCGTTCCACGTCATCGAGCACCAGATGGCGGCGGCCCTCGAGCTCTTCCCGATCTTCGCGCGGGCCCACGTGCTGCGGACCTGGGGCGGCATCGTCGACGTGTCGCCGGACGCCTCGCCGATCATCTCGACGACCGCCGGTCGACGGCCTGTACCTCGACTGCGGCTGGGGCACCGGCGGGTTCAAGGCGACGCCGGCGTCGGGCTGGGTGCTCGCCCACACGATCGCCAACGACGAGCCGCACGCGCTCAACCGGCCGTTCGCGCTGGAGCGGTTCACGACCGGCGCGCTCATCGACGAGCACGGCGCCGCGGCGGTCGCCCACTGATGCTGCTGCGATCCCGTGCCCGTACTGCGGGCCGCGCGACGAGACCGAGTTCCGCTACGGCGGCCAGGCCGGCATCGCCTACCCGGCGGATCCCGACGCGCTGACCGACGCCGCAGTGGGTCGAGTACCTGTTCCTGCGCGACAACCCCAAGGGTCCGTTCGCGCGAGCGCTGGGTCCACACGGCCGGCTGCCGGCGCTGGTTCGACGTCACCCGCGACACGCTGACCAACGACGTTCGGGGACGGTCGATGACGACGGCACGCCTGCCGACGGCGGGACGCGGATCGATCGATCGCGACCACGGTCGCCTTCGACGTTCGACGGACGTGCCGCTTACCGGGCTTCGCCGGCGACACGATCGCCTCGGCGCTGCTGGCGAACGGCGTCGACGTCGTCGGCCGGAGCATCTACGACGACCGGCCGCGCGGCATCGTGTCAGCCGGGCCGGAGGAGCCGAACGCGCTCGTCCAGGTCCGCTGGCCGAGCGGCGCCAGCGAGCCGATGCTCCGCGCGACGACCGTCCCGCTCGAGGACGGGCTCGTGGTCGCGAGCCTCGCCGGCCGGGGCCGGCTGGAATCGGCCGCGACGGATCGCGGGCCGGTTCGACAGCCGGCACGCCCACTGCGAGGTCCTCGTGATCGGGGCCGGCGCGTCCGGTCGGCGCGCCGCGGCCGTCGCCGCAGGCGTCCGACCCCGACGGACCGGGTCCTGCTCGTCGACGCCGACCCGTCCGCGACCGGCGACGGCGTGCTGGCCGGCACGACGGCCCTCGGCATCTACGACCACGGCTACGTGACCGCCGTGCGAGCGCCGGCCGACGCCCACGACCGAGGGCCGGCTCTGGCACATCCGCGCGGCGCGGATCGTGCTCGCGACCGGGGCCATCGAGCGGCCGATCGTCGTTCGCCGACGACGACCGGCCCGGGATCATGCTCGCCGGCGCGGCCGCTGACGTACGTGCGAGCGGTACGGCGTCCGCCCGGGCGAGCGGGCGGTCGTCTTCACGAACAACGGCACGACGGACGCCGTGGCGGCCACGGTCCGGGCAGCCGGGATCGAGCGTCGTCGCGGTCGTCGACGCGCGGCGCGGCGACGCCGTCGTGGGCACCGACGGCGACGACGCCGGCCGCCTCGCGGGGGTTCGCATCGTCCGGGCGGGCGGCGCGGACGCGAGACCGTCGAGGCCGACCTGCTGCTCGTGTCCGGCGGCTGGAACCCGAACGTCGCGCTGTGGAGCCAGGCCCGCGGCACGCTCCGCTTCGACGAGCGGATCGCCGCCTTCGTCCCGGACCGGCCCGGGCCGCACGGCCGGATGGAGGTCGTCGGTGCGGCGGCCGGCGAGATCGATGGGCTCGGCGAGATCGTCGCCGACCTGGGTCGTGCCGCCGCCCGGCGCCGCGACCGACGACGCGTGGGCGACGCACTACGTCGACCTCGGGCGCGACGCGACCGTGCGCGACCTGCGGCGGGCGCTCGGCGCGGGCCTCGACTCGATCGAGCACGTCAAGCGCTACACGACGATCGGCACCGGCATCGACCAGGGACGGGGCGGCGGGGTCGTCGCGAGCGCGATCGCCGCCGCGATCCTCGGCCAGGAGGTCGGCGCGGTCGGCGTCCCGACCTACCGACCGCCGACGATCCCGGTCAGCTTCGCCCAGCTGGCCGGGCGCGACCGCGGTCCGGCCCTCGCCGATCCCGTCCGGACGACCTCGATCCACGCCGTGGCACGTCGCCCACGGCGCGGTGTTCGAGGACGTCGGCCAGTGGAAGCGGCCGCGCTACTTCCCGCGCGACGGGCGAGTCGATGGACGAGGCCGTGCTGCGCGAGTGCGCGCGCCGCGCGCACCGGCGTCGCCGTCGATGGACGCGACGACCCTCGGCAAGATCGACCTCGCAGGGCCCGGACGTCGGCGTCTTCCTCGACCGCATCTACACGAACACGTTCTCGACGCTCAAGGTCGGCTCGTGCCGCTACGGCCTGATGTGCCGCGCCGACGGGATGGTCTTCGACGACGGCGTCACCTCGCGCCTGGCCGAGGACCGGTTCCACATGACCACGACGACCGGCAACGCCGCCGCCGTCCTCGACCACCTCGAGGAGTGGCTCCAGACCGAGTGGCCGGAGCTGCGGGTCCGCGCCACGAGCGTGACGGAGCAATGGGCGACGATCGCCGTCGTCGGGCCGCGGTCCCGCGAGGTCGTGGCGCGCGCTCGTCCCCGGATCTCGACGTCTCGAACGAGGCCTTCCCGTTCATGACCTGGCGCGAGGCGGTCATCGCGGGCACGCCCGGGCGCGTGTTCCGCATCTCGTTCTCCGGGGAGCTGGCGTACGAGCTCAACGTCCCGACCTGGCACGGCCTGGCGCTGTGGGAGGCCGTGATGGCCGCCGGCGCAGCCGCTCGGCATCACGCCGTACGGCACCGAGACGATGCACGTCCTGCGCGCCGAGAAGGGCTACCCGATCATCGGCCAGGAGACCGACGGCACGGTCACGCCGCAGGACCTCGGCATGGCGTGGGCCGTCTCGACGAAGAAGGACTTCATCGGGCGGCGGTCGCACCGACGGCCCGACGCGCTCCGGCCCGGACCGCAAGCAGCTGGTCGGCCTCCTCCCGATCGATCCCGAGGCGCTGCTGCCCGAGGGCGCCCAGCTCGTGGCCCTCGGCGCCGACCTCGCGTCCGACGCCGGTCCCGATGCTCGGGCACGTGACGTCGTCGTACCGCAGCGCCGCGCTCGGCCGGACGTTCGCGCTCGCGCTCGTGAAGGGCGGTCGGGAGCGGCATCGGCGAGCGCGTCCTCGCGCCGCTCGATGGACCGGACGATCGAGGCGCAGATCGTCGACTCGGTGGTGTTCGACCCGGAGAACCGGCGACGCGACGGGGAGCCCGACGCGTGACCACGAAGGGCCTCCGGGCGCGGGCGCCGCTCGAGGGGGTACTCCTGCCGGCGCGCGTCCGCGAGCTGCCGTTCCTCGCCCAGGTCGACCTGCGTGCCGACTCGTCGGACGCCGCCCTGATGGCTCGCCTGAGCGAGGCCCTCGGCGCTCGACTGCCGACCGAGCCCAACACGACCGTCATCTCCGCCGACGGGACACGCCACGTCCTGTGGCTCGGACCGGACGAGTGGCTGGTCGTCGGCGAGCCGGGCACGGGCCCGACGCTCGAGGCGGCGGTCCGCGCCGGCCATCGGGGAGGGCCGCGGTGCCGTCACCGACGTGTCGGCGAACCGGACGACGATCTCCGTGAGCGGCCCGCGGGCGCGCGACCTCCTCGCGTTCGGCTGCTCGATCGATCTGGACGAGCGGCGGTTCAAGCCGGGGATGTGCGTCCAGACGCTGCTGGCCCGGGCGAACGTCATCATCACGCCGGTCGGACCCGCCGTGGAGCCGGCGTTCCGCGTGCTGGTCCGCCCGTCGTTCGCGGCCTATCTGGCGGCCTGGCTCAGCGACGCGGCGGTCGGGCTGGACTGACGGGCGGTACACTCGGCCCGCGCGAGACCCGAGCGTCCGCGACGACAGGGGAGGTGACTCGATGGGCTTCATCCGTGGCGTGATCACCGGTGTCGCAGTGGCGACCGGGGCAGCGGCCTGGTACATGTCTCGCGCCGGCGAGCGGTTCCGCAACCAGTACCGCGTCGACAAGAAGCTCGGGGCGCTCGGCGACGAGATCGACGAGCGGACCCGCGATGTCCGCGCCCGTGCCGCCGAGCAGGTCGCCGAGATCCGCTCGAAGGACGATGGCCGGGGTCCGGAAACCGTCACGGCGGCCCTCGACGACGCCCAGGCGTCGGCCGCAGAAGCGGCAGCCGCGATGGCAGCCGATGTCGAGGCCCGCGCCGCCAAGGTCAAGAAGCAGGCCAAGGACGCGGCCTCCGAGTGACCGTTCCAGCACGATCTGATCGGCCCGGCGGGGCCCCGCTTGCGCGGATGTGCGATGGTTCGCACGGCCACACCTCGACCCGAGGCCGCCATCCGCCACAGGAGAGCCAGTGCGAAAACGCAAAGTCACGTATCCACCCGCCAAGACCGCCAATCGACCCGCGCCCGCCAGCGGGCTCCCGACCGATGCGCCCTATGTGCGCCCCACCGTCGCGACGATCGACCTCACCGCCGGCAAGGGCCGAACCGGCCTGACCGTCGGTGGTCGAGTCCGTATCGCCGGCACCGGCCTGTATTCCGGTGAGACCGCCGTCATCGAGAAGCTCGTCGCGGGCGTGATCCCGCAGGCCGTCGTTCGCACGGAAGCGGGCAAGACCCGCCAGGTCCGGACCATCGACCTCGAGCCGGTCGGACCGAACTCCCCGAACTGATCCGAGCGCCAGACGCCGGCCACGCCGCGAGGGCAGCGTGGCCCGCTCAGGTCTCGCGCAACCCAGCCGCGATCCGCGCGGCAGCGGCCACGACGAGCTGTGCCAGGTCCGCCTCCGATCCAGCGGCCGGGAACCGGTACGACGGTCCGTGGACATGGACCGCCGCGACGACCTCGCCGGACCCGTCGGCGATCGGTGCCGCCACCGACGAGATCCCCGGATCGAACTCCTCGATCGCCCACGCGTAGCCGCGCCGACGGACCTCGCGAAGCCGTTCGCGCACGGCGTCCGGGTCCGCCAGGGTGCGGGCCGTGAATCGCTCGAGCGGCCCCGCCAGGTAGCGCTCGATCGCGCCCGCGGTCCGGAACGCCAGCAGCACCTGCCCCGACGACACCGCATGCAAGCGGCGCCCGCGCCCCGGTCCAGTCGCGGACCAGCACCGGGTTGGGGGTGTCGACCTGGTCGATGTAGTGGACGAGGTCGCCGTCCGGGACGCCGAGCCCGGCCGCCTCCCCGGACGCGCCGGCCAGACCGGTCAGGATCGGTCGCGCCACGGCCGTCAGTGAGCGTGCCAGGCTGAACCCGCCGCCGAGCGCGATGAGCCGCGGGCCGAGTCGGTACGAGGTGTCGCCGGGCACCTGCTCGACCGCCCCTTCGCCGACGAGCGTCGCGAGCAGCCGCGCGGCCGTCGACTTGGGCAGGCCGGCCCGCGTCGGCCACCTCGGTCACGCCGAGTGGGCCGTCGCCGAGGACTCCGAGCACCGCGAAGGCCCGCCTGATGGACTGGACGCTGGACATGGACCCCTTCGTCGGCTAGATTCGCGGTCGCGGGTTCCATCATACGGCACGGTTCCACGATGTGGAACCCTCGATCGCCAACAGGACCACCGACCAACGAGCCAACCTCGTGGAGCACGACCGATGACCGACGACCTCCAGGACATCGACCTCAACGCCCTCTCCGACGACGAGCTCGTCGAGCAGATGCACAACGACCTCTACGACGGCATGAAGGACGAGATCGTCGAGGGGACGAACATCCTGCTCGGGCGCGGCTTCTCCGCCACCAAGGTCCTCGACGACGCGCTGGTCGCGGGCATGAAGATCGTCGGCATCGACTTCCGCGACGGCATCCTGTTCGTGCCCGAGGTGCTGCTCGCCGCCAACGCGATGAAGGCCGGCATGGCGATCCTCCGCCCGCTGCTCGCCGAGACCGGCGCGGAGCCGGTCGGCAAGGTCGTCATCGGCACGGTCAAGGGCGACATCCACGACATCGGCAAGAACCTCGTCGGGATGATGCTCGAGGGCGCCGGCTTCGAGGTCGTGGACCTCGGCATCAACACCGACGCCGACAAGTTCATCAACGCCCTGACCGAGCACAAGCCGGACATCCTGGGCATGTCCGCGCTGCTCACGACGACGATGCCGTACATGAAGGTCGTCATCCAGACCCTCAAGGACCGCGGCCTGCGCGACGACTACATCGTCCTCGTCGGCGGCGCGCCGCTCAACGAGGAGTTCGGGATGGCCGTCGGCGCCGACGCGTACTGCCGCGATGCCGGCGTCGCCGCCGAGACGGCCCGGCGCCTGATCGACGAGCGACGTGCCCGCGTCCCGGCCTGACGCCGGCACCACGTGTCCTGATCGTCGGCTGCGGCGCGCTGGCGCGCGAGCTCGTCGCGCTGACCCGCGGCCTGCCCAACGTCGACATCACCTGCCTGCCGGCCACGCTCCACAACCGTCCCGGCGGGATCCCGGCCGCCGTCCGTGACCGCATCCGCCGCCGTCGCGCCGGCTACGACCGCGTCTTCGTGGCCTATGCCGACTGCGGGACCGGCGGTCTCCTCGACCACGTCATCGAGGAGGAGGGCGTCGAGCGCCTCGCCGGCGCCCACTGCTACGAGTTCTACGCCGGCCGCGAGGCCTTCGAGCGCTCGAGCGCGCAGGAGCCGGGCACGTTCTACCTGACCGACTTCCTGGCCCGCAACTTCGACCGCCTGGTGCTCCGGCCTCGGGCTGGACCGTCATCCCGAGCTGCGCGACGCCTACTTCGGCAACTACCGCCGGCTCGTCTACCTCGCCCAGACCGACGATCCGGCCCTCGTGCGGGCGGCCCGCCGGGCGGCGCGGCGGCTGGGTCTCGCGTTCGAGCGCCGGCACACCGGCTACGGCGAGCTCGCCACGACGATCGCGGCCGTCACCGCCGGCGAGGCGGCACCGACCGTGGTCTCGCCGCTGACCATCGGAGGGCACTGAACGCATGGCGACGATGACCGTCATCTGGTGGCGCGACATCCCGGCCCAGGTCACCGCCCGCGAGGGTCGCAAGCAGAGCAAGATCGTGCTCCACCCGCGCTTCCAGGTCGCCATCGACAAGGCCGCCAGCCGGGCGGGCAAGCGCGCCTACAACGACTACATCGAGGAGTGGCGGCGCACCCAGAAGCGCTGCGGCGACGACGTCGACGCCGAGGTCGCCGCCGAGGTCGAGCGCCTCGAGGCCGAGTACGACAAGCACCGCCTGGCCCAGCTCATCCAGTCCGGCGGCGTCGAGGGCGGCCGGTCTTCGCGCCCGGCCCACGACGAGACCCAGGGCAAGGGCGCCGGGCGCGTGACCCGAACCGTCAGTCAGCTCCGCGACCCGCGAGGTCGTCATCGGCGACGACCAGCCGTTCGTGATCATCGGCGAGCGCATCAACCCGACCGGCCGCAAGCTCCTGGCCGAGGAGATGAAGGCCGGCGACTTCAGCCGGGTCGAGCGCGACACGATCGCCCAGGTCGAGGCCGGCGCCCACATGCTCGACGTCAACGCCGGCATCCCGCTGGCCGACGAGCCGGCGATCCTGGCGAAGACCATCCAGCTCGTCCAGTCGCTGACCGACGTGCCGCTGTCGATCGATTCGTCGATCGTCGAGGCGCTCGAGGCGGGTCTCGCCGTCTACCAGGGCAAGGCGCTGCTCAACAGCGTCACCGGCGAGGAGGAGCGGCTCGAGCGCGTCCTGCCGCTGGTCAAGAAGTACGGCTGCGCGGTCGTCGCCATCAGCAACGACGAGACCGGCATCTCGATGGACCCCGACGTCCGGTTCGCGGTCGCGAAGCGCATCGTCGAGCGTGCCGCCGACCACGGCATCCCGCGCGAGGACATCATCGTCGACCCGCTGCTCATGCCGATCGGGGCGCTCAGCGGCGCCGGCCGCCAGGTCTTCCGCATCCTCGGCCGACTGCGCGACGAGCTCCACGTCAACTCGACCTGCGGGGCGTCCAACGTCAGCTTCGGTCTGCCCAACCGCGAGGGCATCAACGGCGCGTTCCTGAGCATGGCCATCGCCTCCGGGCTGACGTCCGCGATCACGAACCCGGTCGCCGAGGGCGTGAAGCACGCGGTCATGGCCAGCGACGTGCTCATGGGCAACGACCAGGACGCGGCGCGCTGGATCCGCCAGTTCCGCGTGTCGCCGCCGGACGGCGAGGCGGGCGGTCGTCGGGTCAATCGCCGCCGCGGCGCTGCGCCCGCCGGGATCCCGGGCGTGACGGTCTTCTCCGCCGACGTCCCGGGCGTCGACGTGCCCGGTCTGGACGTGCCGGCCGTGGATGCGCCCGCGGTCGACGTCGCGTCTCGCGACTGACGGTCCGCCCGTGAACGACGGCGCGACCACGGCCGATCCGCAGATCATCTTCACGCCGTCCGGGCGGCGCGGTCGCGTGCCCGCGGGCACGACCGTGCTCGACGCGGCGCGGTCGCTCGGCGTCGACATCGATTCGGTCTGCGGTGGGCGCGGGATCTGCGGGCGATGCGCGGTCGTGCCGGCATTCGGGTCGTTCGCCAAGCACGGCATCACGTCCGCTCCGGATCACCTGTCGCCGCCGGGCGAGGTCGAGGCGGCCTACCGCGCGGAGCACGGGCTCGCGGCGGACCGTCGCCTGTCGTGCACCGCGCAGCTGCTCGGCGACGCCGTCATCGACGTCCCGCCCGAGAGCCAGGTCCACCGCCAGGTCGTCCGCAAGGACCTCGCCGCCCGGGCGTTCACGCTGGACCCGGTCGTGCGGCTGCACACGGTGGACGTGACGGAACCCGATCTTGCCACGCCGACCGGCGACCTCGGGCGGCTGTTCGACGCGCTTCGGGCGGAGTGGGGTCTCGACGACCTGCGGGCGGACCTCGCGGTCGTCCGGGCCCTCCAGCCGGCGCTCACCGCGGGGAGCTACCGCGTCACCGTCGCGGTCCACGGCGGCCGCGACGTCATCGCCGTCTGGCCGGGCTTCCACGATCGGGCGTTCGGCGTCGCCATCGACGTCGGCTCCACGACGATCGCCGGCCACCTCGCGAACCTGGCCGACGGCACGATCCTCGCGAGCGCCGGGGTGATGAACCCGCAGATCCGCTTCGGCGAGGACCTGATGAGCCGGGTCTCGTACGTGATGATGCACGACGGCGGCGACGTGGAGCTGACGGCCGCGGTGCGCAAGGCGCTCGACGGGCTGCTCGCGACGCTCGCGAACAAGGCCGGCATCAAGCGCGCCGAGATCCTCGAGCTGGCGATCGTCGGCAACCCGATCATGCATCACCTCCTGCTCGGCATCGATCCGACGCCGCTCGGCTCGGCGCCGTTCGCGCTCGCGACCGACACGGCGGTCGAGCTGACCGCCACGGAGCTCGGCGTCCGGGCTCATCCCGGCGCCCGGGTCTACGTCCTGCCCTGCATCGCCGGCCACGTCGGCGCGGACACGGCCGGGGTGATCCTCGCCGAGGAGCCGCACCTGGCCGAGGCGATGACGCTCGTCGTCGATGTCGGCACGAACGCCGAGATCGTGCTGGGCGACCGGAACCGCCTGCTGGCCGCCAGCAGCCCGACCGGCCCGGCGTTCGAGGGCGCCCAGATCAGCTCGGGCCAGCGTGCCGCGCCCGGGGCCATCGAGCGCGTGCGCATCGACCGCGACACGCTCGAGCCGCGGTTCCGCGTCATCGGCGTCGATGCCTGGTCGGACGCGCCGGAGTTCGCCGAGGCCGTCGCCGCCGCCGGGACCGGCGTCACCGGGATCTGCGGCTCGGGGATCATCGAGGTCGTCGCCGAGCTGTATCTCGCCGGGGTCATCACCGCGGACGGCGTCATCGATGGCGAGGTCGCGGCGCGCACGCCGCGCGTCGTCGCCGACGGCCGGACGTTCAGCTACGTCCTCCACGAGCCGGCCGACGATGGGCCGCGCATCCTCGTGACCCAGAACGACGTGCGCGCCATCCAGCTCGCCAAGGCCGCGCTGTACGCCGGCGTCCGGCTGCTCATGGACCAGCTCGTGCATCGACGCCGTCGACGAGGTCCGCCTGGCCGGGGCGTTCGGCAGCCAGATCGACCCGCTCCACGCGATGGTCCTTGGCCTCGTCCCCGACTGCGACCTCAGCCGCGTCAAGGCGGCCGGCAACGCGGCCGGGACGGGCGCGCTCATCGCCCTGCTGTCCGGTGCGGCCCGGCGCGAGATCGAGCGCGTCGTCCGCCGCGTCGAGAAGATCGAGACGGCGGTCGAGCCGCGCTTCCAGGAGCACTTCATCGAGGCGATGGCCATCCCGCACCGAACGGCCACCAACCCCAACCTGGAGCGGGTCGTGACGCTGCCGGCGCGTCCCGTGACCGCCGACCGGGGCGGAGACGCCAGAGCCGAACGGCGCCGCCGGCGTGCCGCGACCGGCCCCGACACGCCCACCCCTGCCACGACCGGAACCGGAGACGACCGATGACCGAGACGATGGGCAACCGCCGCTCCGGTGGCCGCGAGGGCCGGCGCGCGGTTCGCCTGAGCCACCAGGTGGAGCGGCTGCCGTACCTGACCCGCACGCTCGCGCCGTTCGAGGTCCTCGGCGAGGAAGGGCTGTCGATCATCGAGCACAACGCCGACACGATCCTCGAGGAGGTCGGCATCGAATTCCGCGGCGACGCCGATGCGCTTCGGCTGCTGCGCGATGCCGGCGCCGACGTCGACGGCGAGCGGGTCCGCTTCCCGCGCGGGATGTGCCGCCAGATCGTCCAGGCGACCGCCCCGCGTCAGTTCACGCAGTACGCCCGGAACGAAGCGAACAACGTCGAGATCGGCGGGATGCACACGGTCTTCGCCCCGAACTACGGCTCGCCGTTCGTGCGCGACCTCGACGACGGCCGGCGCTACGGCACGATCGAGGACTTCCGCAACTTCGTGAAGCTCGCGTACCTGAGCCCGCACCTGCACCACAGCGGCGGGACGGTCTGCGAGCCGGTCGACGTGCCGGTCAACAAGCGCCACCTCGACATGGTCTATGCGCACATCCGCTACAGCGACAAGCCGTTCATGGGCTCGGTGACCGCACCGGAGCGGGCGCGCGACACCGTCGAGATGGCCCGGCTCACGTTCGGCGCGGACTACCTCGAGGACCACTGCGTGATCCTCAGCCTGATCAACGCGAACTCGCCGCTGGTCTGGGACTCGACGATGCTCGGGGCGGCCCGCGCGTACGCCGAGGCGAACCAGGCGACGCTCATGACGCCGTTCATCCTCGCCGGCGCGATGGCGCCGGTCACCGCGGCCGGTGTGGCCGCCCAGACCCTGGCGGAGTCGCTCGCCGGCATGACCTTCGTGCAGCTCGTCCGACCGGGCGCGCCGGTCGTCCTCGGCTCGTTCGCGTCCTCGATGTCGATGCAGTCGGGTGCGCCGACGTTCGGGACCCCGGAGCCCGCCCTCGTGCTCTACGTCATGGCGTCCCTGGCGCGGCGGCTCGGCGTTCCGTTCCGCTCCGGCGGCTCGCTGTGCGCCTCCAAGATCGCCGACGCGCAGGCCGCCTACGAGAGCGCCGCGACCCTCCAGCCGACCGTGCTCGGTGGCGTCAACTTCGTGCTCCACGCGGCCGGCTGGCTGGAGGGCGGGCTCGCCATCGGGTACGAGAAGTTCATCCTCGACGCGGACCAGTGCGGGATGATGGCCGTGTTCGTCAAGGGCGTCGACCTGTCCGAGAACGGCCAGGCGCTCGACGCGATCCGCTCGAACGGGCCGGGGCAGCACTTCCTGGGCACGGCCCACACGCTGGCCAACTTCGAGACCGCGTTCTACCGCAGCGAGATCGCCGACAACAACAGCTTCGAGCAGTGGCAGGAGGACGGCTCGCTCGACGCCGCGCAGCGCGCGAACGCGATCTGGAAGCGGATGCTGCGCGAGTACGAGGCGCCGCCGCTCGACCAGGCGATCGACGAGGCGCTGCTCGAGTTCATCATCCGGCGCAAGGCGTCGATGCCGGACTCCGAGGTCTGACGCCGTGCTGTTCCGCCGCCGATCCTCGCTGACCCTGGCGCAGTCCGCCGCGCTCGGCCGGGTGCTGCAGGCCCCGACGTTCGAGCTCGTGCCGCTCAAGAACGCGCTGGAGCAGGCGGCGTTCCTGCCCGCGGGCGCGACCGTGTCGGTGACCGCGTCGCCGGCCAAGGGCATCGAGGCGACCGTCGCGTTGTGCGAGCAGCTGCAGGGGCTCGGCTTCCGCGCCGTCCCGCACCTGTCGGCCAGGATGATCCGCGACCGCGCCCACCTCTCCGAGCTGATCGCCTGGCTGGAGGGCGCCGGTGTGGATCGGGCGTTCGTCGTCGGTGGCGACGCCAAGGAGCCGGGCGACTTCCCGGACGGCCTGTCGCTGCTCCGGGAGATGGCCGACATCGGCCACCCGCTGTCCGAGATCGGGATCCCGTGCTACCCGCAGGGCCACGCGTTCATCGCCGATGGGCCGCTGCTCGAAGCGCTCCGCGCGAAGGCGGCGTTCGCGAGCTACATGACGACCCAGCTGTGCTTCGACCCGGCCGCGATCCGGTCGTGGCTGGGCGAGCGTCGGGCCGAGGGGATCACGCTGCCGGTCCATGTCGGGCTGCCCGGTGTCGCCGAGCCGCAGAAACTGCTCGCGATCAGTGCACGGATCGGCGTCGCCGACACGCACCGGTTCCTCGTCAAGAACACCCAGTTCATCGTCCGACTCATCCGCTCGGGCGGGTTCTACCGGCCGGACGGCCTCCTGGAGGGCCTCGCCCCGGTCATCGCGGATCCGGCCAGCGGCATCGTCGACCTGCACCTGTACACGTTCAACGCGGTCGATGTGACGGAGCGGTGGCGGCACGCCTTCCTCGACAAGCTCGCGGTGCGGGCGGCCTGATGACGGGTTCGGACGGGCTGCCCGTCGACCGCGCCGTCGCTGGTGGAGCGCTTCGCCTCGCTTCCGGATCGCCTGGGTGCCGCCGCCCGTCTCGCCGACCCGACGCCGCCCGACGAGTGGACCCCGGCCGAGATCGTTAGCCACCTGATCGCCGTGGAGCGGTCCGTCTGGCAGGCCCGGTTGGCGACCCTCGAGTCCGAGTCCGAGTCCGAGCCGCGCTGGTCGCCACAGGAGCCAGGACTTGCCCCGGACTTCGAGGGCGCCGCGTTCGAGACGGTCCTCGCCGCCTTCACGCACGAGCGCGCCCGGACGGTCGCCACGGTCATCGCCCTCGACGATGCGGGCTGGGCCAGAGCCGGGAACCACGATGTCTACGGCCGCCTCGACGTCGCCGGTCTGCTCCAGGTCGCTATCGACCACGACGCCGAGCACGTACGGAGTCTCGGCGAGTAACCCTGGCGACGGCCGGCACCGCATGATGGTGCGTGGACGGCTTCCGTCAGCTACGCGCCGAGGAAGTCCAGCGCAGCCGCCGCGTACAAGGCGACGCCCAGGGCCATCGACGGCTCGTCAAAGACCACGTGGGTCGAGTGGTTCTGGGGCGCCGTCGCCGGATCCTCTGACGCGGGTCGGGCTCCGAGGAAGGCCATCATCCCGGGCACGCGTTCGATGACGTAGGAGAAGTCCTCGGCGCCCATGACCGGGGCGGCCATGTCGTGCAGGGCCTCCTCGCCGGCAAGCGCTGCCGCCAGGGATCGGACCCAGGCGGCGACCTGGGGGTCGTTCATCGTTACCGGGTAGCCCGGCACGATCTCGAGGTCGATCGTGGCGCCGGTCGTCGCCGCCACCCCGCGGGCGACCTGCCCGACGAGCGCCCGCATCGCCTCCCGCGTCCCGGGTGAAACGGTCCGGATCGTGCCCTGCACCTCGACGGTCTCGGGGATGATGTTGTTCGTCGTCCCGCCCGCGACCTTCGTGATCGTCAGGACCGCCGGATCGAACACGTCGATGCTGCGGGTCACCGCGGTCTGGAGCGCGAGGACCAGCTGGGCGGTCGCTGTGATCGGATCCAACGACTTGTGTGGCATGGAGGCATGGCCGCCCCGCCCCCGGACCGTGCCCAGGATCATGTCCGCGGACGCGAGCATCGCCCCGCCGCGTAACGCGATCGTCCCGGCCGCGTACAACGTCGAGATGTGGAGCGCGACGGCACGCTTCACGCCGCCGCCGTCGAGCAGGCCCTCGTCGAGCATGTAGCGAGCCCCGTGGAAGCCCTCCTCGCCGGGCTGGAACATCAGGAGGACCTTGCCCGCGAGCTCGCCCCGTCGCTCCACGAGGAGCCGCGTCGAACCGAGCAGCATCGCGACATGGGTGTCGTGGCCACAGGCGTGCATGATGCCGTCGGTCTCCGACGCGAAGTCGAGCCCGGTATCCTCCTGGAGCGGCAACGCATCCATGTCGGCCCGCAACAGGATCGTCGGGCCGGGTCGGGCGCCGTCGATGATGGCGGTCACCGATGTGGTCGTGCCACCGAGCCGCGGTTCCAGCCCCAGACCCCGGAGCGCCTCGGCCACCACGGCCTGCGTCTCGGGCAGCTGGAGCCCGATCTCCGGTCGTCGGTGGATCCGCCGGCGCACCTCGACGACCTCGGGGAGGATCGCCTCGGCGGCTGGGAGCAGGGCATCGAGTCCGGGCGAGGTCATCCGCGAGTGCCTCCGGTGAAGTTCCATGAGGCGAGATGGAGGCTCGGGACGAGATACACGCTCTCCCAGCCATCGATGATGAGCGCTCGTCCTGAACCGATCGCGCGGACGGCGCCCGGCCCGAGCGCATCGATGAACGACTGCGTGAACCGCAGGTTGGTCAGCGGCCGGACGATCCGTCCGTCCTCGACGAGCCACACGCCATTGCGGGTCAGCCCGGTCACGACCTGGGTCTTCGGGTCGAGGATCCGGGTGTACCAGAAGTCCGTGACCAGGAGGCCACGCTCGACCCCGGCGACGAGCTCGTCGTCGGATCGATCACCCGCCGCGAGGTCGAAGTTGGCGCCGAGGGCGCCCCACGCCGTCCCGCCCTCGACCGCATGGCCCGTGCTCGTGGCCCCGCCGCCCGCCGCCCGGGCCGTCCGTCGCGTGTGCAGGACGCCCCGGCGTGACGCCGTCCCGCACGAGATCGAGCGGGTGCTTCGGCGTGCCCTCGACGTCGAACGTCACGCCGACGGTCGCGGGTGCCGTCACGTCGTCGGCAACGTGATCGATGCGTCGAACTGCGCCTCGCCGAGTCGCGCGAACGAGCGGCCCTCCTCGATCGCCCGGCCGTTGAAGCCGTGGACGAGCAGGAACGACAGGACGTTCGCGACGCACTGCGGGCCGAGCACGACCTCGTAGCGCCCGGGGTCGAGGTCGGTGGGGTCGCTCGCATCGCGCGAGCGCCGCGCCGCCGCGGCCCCGGTCGGCTGCCGTCGAGATCGGCGAGCCGCACCGACGCGTGGCGCCCGCTCCCGTCGGCGGTGGCGGTCCGCGCGATGCCGTCGAGGTTGGCGGTCGTCCGGCGGCCCACCAGCCGCTGGCCCGCGCTGTTCGCGAACGCGACGGCGGTGGCCGTCGGTGGAGCAGAAGCCGGCGGTCTCGAGGCCCTCGGCCGCATCGACGAACGCCCGCGACCCGCCGCGCGCGCTCGCCGGGGTCGTCTGCCGCGGTCGCCTCGTCCCAGTGGTCGACCTCGGCCGGTCGCCCAGCGGCGTCGGCGGCGTGAGGCCCGGCCAATCGGGATCGAGCGGCACGATCCGGGCGGCGGCGACGACGTCGTCGACGAGACGGGTCAGCGGTCGCGTCGTCGGTCGGTGCATCCAGGCTGGATGCCGCGTTCCGGCCGTCGAGCGCGACCCGCAGGAGGACGTGGCTGGCCTCCTCGGCGACGTTCTGGTGGATGAACGAGGTCGCGAAGCGGGTCAGGGCGCTCCGTCCCGAGCCGGACCGGTGACCTCGGCCTCGGCCGCGTCACCTGCGCGCTCGCGGACGAGCGCCAGCACGCGATCCGCGACGGCCTGGGCGTCCGACCGCCGATCGAGGGCCGGTGCGGGCACCGGCGCCTGGGCTGCGGTCATCCGCGCACCCCGACCCGGATCCCGCGGAAGCGGCCGGGACCGCGGGGTGGCCGGTGTGGCCGATCTGCTGCGGCTGGCCCTTGCCGCAGTTCGGCGTGCCCCAGAACGTCCACTCATCCGGCCCGCCGAGCATGTCGAGCGAGCCCCAGAAGCGCGGGCAGATGCCGGTGTACGTCGGGTTGCGCAGCATCCGGGTCGCGCTTGCCGCCCTTGATCTCCCAGCCGATCTCGCAGCCGAACTGGAAGTTGAGCCGCTTGTCGTCGATCGACCACGAGCGGTTCGTGTCCATGAAGACGCCGTCGTCGGTCGCGGCGATCATCGACGTCGAGGGTGTCGGTGCCGGGGAGCAGCCCGACGTTGGTCATGCGGACCATCGGGAGGCGGTTGAAGCCGTCCGCCCGGACCGCCCCGCCGGACGTGGCCAGGCCGGCGAGCGCCGCGCTGTCGCGTCCCGAGAGCGCGCCGACCCAGATGCCGTCGCGCACGATGTCGACCGGGTGAGCGGGCGTGCCCTCGTCGTCGTAGCCGAAGCTGCCGAGGGCGCCGGGGAGCGTCGCATCGGCGGTGATCGTCATGAGCTCGCTGCCGAACCGGAGCGAGCCGAGCTGTCGCAGGTCGAGCCACGACGTGCCGGCGAAGGCCGCCTCCCAGCCCAGGATCCGGTCGAGCTCCGTCGGCGTGGCCGACCGACTCGTGGATCTGGAGCGCCATCTGCTCGCTACCGAGGATGAGGTCGGTGGCGTCGAGGGCGGGGCACGCGTCAGCGGTGAGCAGCTGCCGCGCCTCCTCCGCGATCCGCGGCGCGTTGCCGGGCAGGTCCAGCTCGCGGACGAGCTCCCAGCCGCGCGTGCCGTACTGGCCGCGGATGCCGGGATACGTGCGGCGCTGGGTCTCGGGCTCGCCGACGGCGGTGGCGCTCCATCGCCGGCGCCGCACTCGACGATGTGCTGGTCGACCCGGGTGCCCTCGCTCGTCACGGTCCACTTGCGGGTGTCCCAGACGTGGTGGCTCGCCTCGGCGATGTCCGCGCCGTGGTCCTGCATCGTGCGCGTGGTGCTCTCGAGGAGGTCGCCCTTCTCGGCGAGGGTGACCGCCCACGGATCCTCGAGGCACTCGCTGGACCAGTGGCCGCTGCACCGGCGGTTGCGGGGTGAGCGCGAGGTCCTTGCCGGGAACGAGCGCCGGAGGCGCGGGCGACCCGGGCGGCCGCCTCGCCGGCCCGTCGCGCCACCGCTGGTCGTGGCGTCCGGGACGGCGAAGAAGCCCCAGCTGCTGCCGATGAGGGCGCGCACCCCGATGCCGGCCCGCTCCTGCGCGCTCGAGACCTTCGACCACGCCGTTGCGAGCGGTCATCGCCTCGGTCCGGAGCTCCATCACTCGCGCGTCGGCGTACCGCGCGCCCGCCGCCAGGGCCGCCTCGACGGCCGCCGTCGCTTCGTCGTACATCCTCGCTAGGGTAGGGCGAACGGCGCGGCGGTGCCGAGCCCGGCTGGCCGCACCGCGCGACCCACGTCACCTGGCCGCTACGGCCGCGTGCGACCATCGACGACGATGACCGCGTCCGCCGCCCACCGGGATCTCGCGCTGGTCGTCATCCCGGGTGCGCTGTTCGTGGTGCTGATCGCCACGACGGTCAGCGGCTTGGCGAGTCCCGATGTGATCGGGCTGTACCTTAGCCAAGCGGTGGCGATGCCGGCCATCGTCCTGGTCCTGGGCCTGGCTCGCCACCGGCGCGGCCGACGGGACGGCCGAGGGATCATGGCCCTTGCAGCGGCGGGGATCGCGGTGATGGTCGCCATCATCCTGGTCGTCGCGGGCAGCCTGGGCGGCGATAACCCGACGACGTCGACCGCGCTTCTCATCGGATCCGTCGCGCTCGCGGGTCTGGTCGCGGTCCTCGTGGCGCCGAGCCCTCCGGCCACGCCGGCCCCGGTCCGCGACCCCGTTGCACCGGATCGGCTTGACCGTCCTCGCCGGGAGCTTGGTCTTCTCCGTCGGCGCCATCGTCACCATGGGGTTCCAGCCACCGCTCGAGGCGATCGTCGTCGCCACGATGCCGGCCATCGTCAGTCTCGTGCTGCTCGCCGTGGCCTGGTGGTGGGGTGTCGGATGGGTCCTGGCCGTGGTCGGCATCGGTCGGTTCGCCCTGCTGCCGCTCCTCGCTTCCGGCGGCGGGAGCCTGGCGATGATCTCGGCGATCGCCCAGGGTGGCCTGTACCTCATCCTCGCCGCCCGACCACCACGGAGCGCGACGAAGCGCTCGGTGCCTCCGGCGCCTGCGGGGCCCCGCCCACGGCTGGTGTCGACCAGCGCGGTCGTCTGGGCCGCGCTCGGCTCGCTGCTCCTCGTCCCGACCTTGCTGATGGGACCGCTCGCGGCGCGGCTGATCGACTGTGTCGACTGCGGGCCACCGAGCCCCCTTGCCAGACCGGCGATCGCCGTGGACCTGGTGGCCTTGATCGGGCTGCCGCTCCTGACAGCAACGCTGGTGGCCATTCGCCGTCGGGGAAGGGGCCCAGCGACGGGTGTGGCATGGCTCGGGTTGGTCTTGTCGGCGGCGGTGTTCGGTCAGGCGATGCTCTCCATCACCTCGGTCCCGGGATTCGAGGACGCGCTGTCGGTCGGACCCGCCGCACTCATGGCGATGCTCGGGTTCGGCGCGGCGATCGCCCGCCCGGCGATCCTGCTCAGGGTCGCCTTGTTCCCAGCCATCCTGTGCGGGTTCGGCGGTCTTACGTGGCTGACGCAGGCCGTCGTCGTGCCCGATGTCCCGATCGACTTCGCGGCGCTGCAGATCGGCGCCATGGTCACGGGTGTCCTCGTGACCCTGGCCCTCGCCCGCGAATTCGCGATCGAACCCGTCGCTGACATCGAGCCAGCCCCGGCCGTCGGCGAACCCGTGCACGAGGACGCAGAACCCGTCGACACGTCAGCCGTCACGGCGTCGGTCCACCGCGTTGACGGTCCGGGCCGTCGGCCATAGACTCATATCCGACCGAATCACTCGGATATCGAGGAAATCCGCCCTGACCGTCGACGTCACGACCATCGCCACGCGGCCTGTCTTCCACGGCTCCGGCGCCGTCTCGTTCTCGACGAAGGGCGAGTACGGCGTTCGACTGATGGTCCAGCTCGCCCGCCATTACGGCACCGGGCCCGCCAGCCTCGCCGGGATGGCCGCCGAGGAGGACCTGCCGCGCGCCTACCTCGAGCAGCTCGTCGTGAGCCTGCGTGAGGCCGGCCTCGTGGTCAGCACCCGCGGCGCCCACGGCGGCTACGAGCTGGCCCGTGCTCCCGAGACCATCACGATGAGCCAGGTCCTGCGCGCACTCGAAGGCCCGATCGCGCCGATGTTCTGCGCGAGCGACGATCCCGAGCACGCGACGACCTGCGACCGCTCGTCCCGCTGCACCGTGAACCTGCTGTGGGTGCGCGTCCGCGACGCCATCACCTCGGCCCTCGATTCGATGACCCTGGCCGACCTCGCACCGCAACGCGTGGTCGCCCTCGACGACCTGCAAGGAGCCCTGACCACACCGTGACCGACCAGACCCAGCCGACTGACCAGCACCTCGTCATCCGCGGCCTGCGGGTCGCACCCGCCGCGAAACCCGAGCAGGAGATCCTCCAGGGGATCGACCTGACCGTCGGCAAGGGCGAGGTCCACGCGATCATGGGCCCCAACGGCTCGGGCAAGACGACCCTCGCCTACGCGCTGATGGGACATCCGGCCTACGCCGTCACCGGCGGCGAGGTCATGTGGAAGGGCCGCGACCTGCTCAAGCTGTCGCCGGACAAGCGGTCGCGCCTCGGGATGTTCCTCGCCTTCCAGTACCCCACGGCCATCCCCGGACTGTCCGTCGCGAGTTTCATCCGGAGCGCCCTCAACGCGAAGCTCCAGGGCCTCGACAAGGACGCCGACATCGATCCGACCGACCCGGTCAAGGGCGGCGTCTCGATGCGCGACTTCCGCAACAAGATGCGCGAGAAGATGAAGATGCTGCGGATGGACGAGGGCTTCGCCAGCCGCTACGTCAACGAGGGCTTCTCGGGCGGCGAGAAGAAGCGCCTCGAGATGCTCCAGATGGCCGTCCTGGAGCCCGAGATGGCGATCCTCGACGAGACCGACTCGGGTCTCGACATCGATGCGCTGCGCATCGTCGCCGAGGGCGTCAACGCGATGCTCAACCCGAACCTCGGCGTCCTGCTGATCACGCACTACCAGCGGCTGCTCAACTACATCGAGCCCGACTTCGTCCACGTCCTGGCCCAGGGTCGCATCGTCAAGAGCGGCGGCAAGGACCTCGCGCTGCGGCTCGAGGAGGAGGGCTACGGCCCGATCCTGCGCGAGGCCGGCCTCGAGACGAACGTGTCCGACGAGGCGCTGCTGGTCCCCAAGGGCCCGGAGCTCGACCTCGACCGTGAGCCCGTGGAGGCCGCCCGCTAGCCGGGCGCAAGACCCCGTGGCCATCGAGACTTCTTCCGGCGCTCGGCTGTTCGAGGCCCACGTCGAGCGCTTCAACGCCGGCGTCCGGTCCGGCGATTTTGGCCCGATGGTCGCGGCCCTCCGCGACGACGCGCGGCTCGAGTTCGTGGGCATCCCGGTCGGCCCGTTCGAGGGCCGCCCGGCGATCGATTCCGCCTATCGGGATATGCCGCCGGATGACGAGATCGCGATCCTCTCTATCGCGGAGCCCGACGGATCCACGGTAGTCGGGCGGTACGCGTGGAAGGCGACCGGCAAGAAGGGGACCATGACACTGACCCACGACGCGGGTGCCGTCACGGGCCTGACAGTCGCGTTCGACCCCGAGCCGGCAGCCACCAGCGGCGGCCGAGGCCGCAGCCTCCCCGTCGACGGACGCCGAGGCGGTCCCGGGCGCCTCGCTGGACCCGGCTCGCGCTCCGCGCCGACTTTCCGATCCTCGAGCAGGTGATCAACGGCCATCCGCTGATCTACCTCGACTCCGCCTCGACCAGCCAGAAGCCGCGCGTCGTGATCGACGCCGTCGCCGACTTCTACCGCGAGTACAACGCCAACGTCCATCGCGGCATCTACACGATCGGCGAGAAGGCCACCGCGGAGTACGAGAAGGCTCGGGTCAAGATCGCGCGTTTCATCAACGCCCCGGACAGCCACGAGATCGTCTACACGCGCAACGCGACCGAGGCGATCAACCTCGTGGCGTACTCGTGGGGCCGGCGGAATATCGCCCGCGGCGACCAGATCGTCCTGACCGAGATGGAGCACCACGCGAACCTCGTCCCGTGGCAGCTCCTCGTCCAGGAGCAGGACGGCGACCTCGAGTTCATCCCGATCACCGACGAGGGAATCCTGCGGCTCGACGTGTTCGAGGTGCTGCTCCGGCTCAAGCCGAAGCTCGTCGCGTTCACCCACGTCAGCAACACGCTCGGGACGATCAACCCGGTCCGCGAGATGACCGAGATGGCTCATGCGGCCGGCGCGCTCGTCCTGGTCGATGGGGCGCAGGCGGTGCCGCACGTACCGGTCGACGTCCAGGCGATCGGCTGCGACTTCTATGCATTCAGCGGCCACAAGATGCTCGGCCCGATGGGCTCGGGCGCGCTCTGGGCTCGGCGCGAGCTGCTCGAATCGATGCCCCCGTTCCTCGCCGGCGGCGAGATGATCCGCGAGGTCCATCTGCGGCGGAGCGAGTTCAACGAGGTCCCCTGGAAGTTCGAGGCGGGCACCCCGGCCGTCGGCGACGCGATCGGACTCGGCGTCGCCGCCGAGTACCTCATGGACATCGGCATGGATGCCGTCCGCGCCCACGAACGCGAGCTCGTCACGTACGCCCTCGAGGTGCTCCCGCGCGAGGTGCCCGACATCGAGCTCTACGGGCCGATGGATCCGGACGTGCGCGGCGGTGTCGTGCCGTTCAACCTGCCGGGCATCCACCCGCACGACGTGGCCCAGGTGCTGGACCGCTACGGCATCGCGGTCCGCGCCGGCCACCACTGCACGATGCCGCTCCACGAGCGCCTCGACCTGGCCGCGACGGCACGGGCTTCGTTCAGCGTCTACTCGACGACCGCGGATATCGACGCTCTCGCCGCGGGTCTCAAGGAAGTCCAGCGCGTCTTCAACGGCTGATCACCCGGCCGCGGCGCCCTCGACGCATTCCGAGTCGTGTCGCTCAGCCCGGGGCGAGCGACCGCCACATGTCGAGGGCCCACTGCCAGTCGGCCGGGTCGTCGAACTCGATGCGGATCGCCGCACCGGAACCCGTCACCGCCGAGTAGCCGTCCAGCACGCCGACCTCGAGGCCCGAGCTCGGGTCGGTCGTGATCCGGGCGCGCCCCACCAGCTCCCCGTCGCGATGGGTCAGGGCGTCGTCGCCGAGGTCGGCCGAGAACTGGCTGACGAACGCCTGGGCGCTCATCGGGCCGGTCGGGACGGCGGCCAGCGTGATGCGCCGCCCGGCGCCGCCGCCCCACCACTCATCCGGAGTGCGGCGCTCCGCGAACTCGCCGGGGATCTCGAGGGTCCAGCCCTCGTGGCTGATCCGGACCGGGTCGCGGCGGTACCCGATCGGCGCCGTCGGCGGGCTATCGAAGGCGCGGGAGATGACCTGGCGGGCCATCGCATCGTCGATGCCGCGAGAGGACACGATCTCGGCCCAGTCGCGCCACGGGTAGGGCAGGTCCGGCTCGATCGGGAAGGCGCGCGTGAGCATGCGGTGGACGTCGTCGAGCAGCTCGCCCTCGCCGTCGACCGCCGGCGCACGCCAGCGGACCTGCGTCCACATCAGGACCAGCGCCCGGTTCAGCAGGTAGCGCGGATCGGTGGCGTCGAACCACCACGGTGCGATCTCGATCGCGATGCGCGGGTCGGCGATGGCGGCTTCGATCCAGGCGTCGTCGCGCGGTCCGAGGGCGGTCACCAGCGCCGCGTCGGACGTGAAGACCGTGCCCTCTGGCAGGCCGAGGTGGATCGCGGAGGTGCCGCGGCGCCGAGCATTGCGGGCCTGCGCCAGCGTCGGCCCGAGCCAGCCGAGGTACGCCCGCTCGACGAAGGGCCGCTCGGCGAAGGCGAACTCGTCCGCACCGTCGATCGTCCACGCGATGCCCGACTCCGTCCCGACCCGCTCGATCACCCGGCCGACGAACCGGTGGTAGCCCGGACCCGCAGAGGCCGTCTCGGCGACGACCGTGACGCGGCCGGCGTCGGTGGCGGTGAGGAGTACATCGGGCGCGGCCGGGTGCAGCGAGACCGTGAGCTCCGCCTCGCCGTCACCGCGCGCATGGTGGCGGACGCGACGTACCTCATCGGCGTACTCGCCGGCCAACCAGGCGGCCACGTCCGCGAGCAGCCGTTCACCAGCCGGCATCCGCGGGATCAGTCCACGCTTGGATGCCTGGCCATCGACCTGGATGGAGCGGGGGAGCTCGAGCTGGGTGGCCACGGGTCCCGACCATACCGCTGGTGTACGGGGTCCGGTCGAGCGGTTCGTACCAGCGCGGGTACCCATCAGTACCGACGTCGCGTGGCGAATCGGGGTCGGGACGCTGGGCCGGGCCGCTCGTCGGGCGCCGATCCTCGGCGATGCCGACGTCAAGCGGCGGCAGGCCCGCGCCGCCGAACGCGAGACGGCCGCGCCCAGGATCCGACCGCCTATGCCGACCTTGATGCACGCCATGACTAGGAATCGGGCATCGCTGGGCACAACGCCCGTGCCGACCGGTTCAGACGCGGCCGGCACGCTCGATCCGTGCGCGGATGTGGTGGCGGAACGGTTCCCGGGCGCCGGATGCGGCCCGTATGCCTTGCGGTGAGCCAGTCTTAGCAATGGGATGAATATCGATCGTCGCAAGGCCCGCACCGATCCCGGAGCCCGCCCGAAACCTCCCTACGATCACGCGCGCGGCCCGGCCCGGACCCGAGCAACGCGCGGCCCGGACCCAGGTCACGCCCGCGGCCCGCAGCCCCGAGCAACCCGCGGCCCAGTTAATCCCGACCTCTGTGGTCGGGATTGGACATTCGCGCTACACTCGAACGAGCATGGACGACCTCTACCGCGACTACATCCTCGAGCACTACCGGCGGCCCCACAACTTCGGCGTCATCGACGACGCCGACGCGTCCTACGAGGGCGCCAATCCGCTGTGCGGCGACCGCATCACGCTGATGCTCGGCGTCAAGGACGGTGTCGTCGACCGCGTCGCATTCACCGGTCGCGGCTGCGCCATCAGCCAGGCCAGCGCGTCCCTGCTGACCGACGAGATCAAGGGCAAGCCCCTCACGGAGGTCGCGGCCATCCGCGCGGACGACCTGCTGGACCTCCTGGGCATCGAGATCAGCCCGGCCCGGCTCAAGTGCGCGATGCTCAGCCACGACAGCCTCCAGCACGTGCTGGGCGACCTGGGCGTCGCGGATCCCACCGCCGCCCCCGAGGGTGCGCAGGCATGACCCCGATCGAGCGCCGCTGCAGGTGTCACGAGCCGGCGTAGCCGGCCGCACCTCCACGCGACCCCCAGCCACTCCCCGCCCTGGCCGCCACGAACGTGCCAGCCCGTCGACCACCGGAGCCAACCAGCCCATGCCGAAGTCCTACGCCGACCTCCTCCGCGAGGCCCGCACCCAGATCGATGAAGTCTCACCCCAGGAGGTCGCCGCCCTCCCGGCCGGTGCGGCCACGATCGTCGACGTCCGCGAGGCGTCCGAGTGGGAGCAGGGCCACGTCCCCGGGGCCGCCCACGTCTCCAAGTCCTACATCGAGCAGCAGATCGAGGCCGCCGCCCCGGATCGCGACGCTCCGGTGATCCTGTACTGCGCCGGCGGCGTCCGCTCGCTGTTCGCGGCCCAGACCCTCGCCGAGATGGGCTACACCGATGTCAAGTCGATGAGCGGCGGGTTCCAGGGCTGGAAGGGCGCGGGCCTCGAGTTCGATACGCCCGTCGTCCTCAGCCCAGAGCAGAAGCAGCGCTACAGCCGGCACCTGCTGATCCCCGAGGTCGGGTCGGCCGGTCAGGCCAAGCTGCTCGGCAGCAAGGCGCTGCTCATCGGGGCCGGCGGGCTCGGTAGCCCGGCCGCGCTGTACCTCGCCGCGGCCGGCGTCGGCACGATCGGTCTGGTCGACTTCGATGTCGTCGACCTGAGCAACCTGCAGCGCCAGATCGTCCACACGACGGACCGCATCGGCGAGCGCAAGGTCGAATCCGCGCGGATCGCGATCAACGCGCTCAACCCCGACGTCAAGGTCGTCGAGCACGAGGAGATGCTCGTCGCGGCCAACGTCGAGCGGCTCATCGCCGGCTACGACGTGATCCTCGACGGCACCGACACGTTCGAGACCCGCTACATCCTCAACGACGCGGCGGTCGCGGCCGGCATCCCGGTCGTGCACGCCAGCGTCTTCCGGTTCGAAGGCCAGCTCACCACCTTCGTCCCGTACGAGGGGCCGTGCTACCGCTGCCTCTACCCGACCCCGCCGCCGCCGGAGCTCGCGCCCGGTTGCTCCGTGGCCGGCGTGCTCGGCGTCGTGCCCGGGATCATGGGCCTGCTCCAGACCAACGAGGCGCTCAAGGTCCTGCTCGGCATCGGCAACACGCTGGCCGGACGGCTGGTGCTGTTCGACGCGCTCGAGACCGAATTCACCGAGCTCCAGCTGCGCCGTGATCCGGCCTGCCCGGTCTGCTCGGACGCCGCGGTCGAGGCGCGCAAGGCCGGCCGGCCGCTCGCCACGGCGAACGTCGGGGGCGACGCCCCGTTCCTCATGTCCACGACCGGCCTGGCGGGCTCGGTGTCGCCGGAGGCCCGTGCGTGAGCACGGTCTTCATCCCGTCGGTCCTGCGCGCCAACGTCGGAGGCGTGAAGTCGCTCGAGATCGAGGGTGACTCGATCCGGGCGGTCGTTGGTCGCCTCGTCGAGCGGCATCCATCGCTCGGCGGCCAGCTCATGACCGAGGACGGCGATCTCAATCGATTCGTCAACGTGTACGTCAACGGCCAGGACGTCCGCTACCTCGCGGGCCTCGACACGCCGGTCGCGCCGACCGACGAGGTCCGCCTGCTCCCGGCGATGGCCGGCGGCTGACCGTGGCCGTTCCGTGGCGGCTCGACGACGCCGATCACGATCACACGCACGCCCACGAGGGCCTGGCCCCACACGGCGGGCGGTACGCGGACATCCTCGAGGCGATCGGGCACACGCCGCTCGTCGAGATCCCGCGCATGAGCCCCAAGCCGGACGTGCACATCTTCGGCAAGCTCGAGATGCTCAACCCGACGGGGTCGGTCAAGGATCGCGTCGCCAAGTACCTCATCGAGGACCTCGAGGCGCGCGGACTGCTCCACGAGGACTCGATCATCCTCGAGCCGACGTCGGGCAACACCGGCATCGCCCTCGCGATGATCGGCCGGCGCAAGGGCTACCGCGTCGCGCTCGTGATGCCGGACAACGTCACGAACGAGCGGCGCCAGATGGCCGCGCTGTACGGCGCGGAGGTCATCGATTCGCCCGGCGGGCAGGGCTCGAACGGCGCGATCGCCCTGGCCAAGCACCTCGTCGCCAAGGACGAGCGGTTCGTGATGCCGTACCAGTACGGCAATCCGGCCAATCCGCTGGCCCACTACGAGACGACCGGCCCGGAGATCCTCGCCGACTGCCCGGAGATCGACGTGTTCGTGGCCGGCCTGGGCACCGGCGGGACGCTCATGGGCGTGTCGCGCTACCTGCGCGAGCACAAGCCCGGGGTCCGCATCGTCGCGGCCGAGCCACTCCCCGGGGAGCTGGTGCAGGGGCTGCGCTCGCTCGACGAGGGGTTCATCCCCGAGATCCTCGACCCGGATCTGATCGATGCGAAGTACCTCGTCTCGAACCGCGAGGCGATCGCGGCGCTGCGCGACCTCGTGTTCCGCGAGGGCATCTTCGGCGGACCGTCGTGCGGGGCCGTGCTCGTCGCCGCCGCGCGGGAGGCCCGCTCGATGGCGGGCGGGACCGATCGTCGCGCTGCTGCCCGACGGCGGCTGGAAGTACCTGTCGGCGGGCACGTTCACGACCGACTTCGACGAGATGGAGGACGCGCTCGAGGGCGGCGTCAACTGGTGGTGAGCACGGGCGATCACCCCGGGCCGGCGTCGGCCGCCGTGACCGCGGCGATGCTCCAGGCATTGATCGACCACGCCCGGGCCGAGTACCCGAACGAGGCCTGCGGCCTGATCGTCGGGGACGCCTACGCCGCCGATGGGGGCCGCGCGCTCCGCTTCGAGCCGACCCGCAACGCGGCCGCCTCGCCGTACCGCTACGAGATCGATCCCGACCGACCTGTACCGGTTGACCGTCGCGACCGACGACGCCGACGAGGTCTTCTGGGCCATCGTCCACTCGCACACCCACACGCCGGCCGTCCCGTCCCCGACGGACCTGGGCCTCGCCTTCTACCCCGATGCGCTGTACGTCCTGGTCTCGCTCAGCGACGACGAGGCGCATCCGATGACCGGGACGCCCAGCGTCCGGGCCTGGCGGATCGTCGATGGCGCGACGCACGAGGTCGCGCTGGAGGTCGTCGAGGGGTGAGCGACCGCTCCGTGTCGGCCGCCGCCGGCGACGGACGGCCGCGGCTCGGTGCCGCCGTTGCGCTGGGTCTTGGGTTCCTGGCGGTGGTCGTCGCGACCGTCCTCGGCTGGAACGACGGCTGGCTCGATGCCATCGTCGCCCCGCCACCGATCATCCGGGCGGCGCTCGTCGGCGGTTCCGTGGCCGTCGGCGTGGTGCTGCTCACTCGGTCGGTCGGGCGCATCGCGGAGGCGGGAACCGACGATGTTCCCGGGCTGATCCGCGCCGTCCGCCTCGCGTTCCTCGCGGTCGCCGCCTTGGCCGCCGCGGCCGGCTGGGCGCTCGCCCATCCGCTCCCGCTCATCGTCGCGGCCGTGATCGCCGGCATCGACGTCATCGAGACGTCGTTCCTGCTGATCGTCGTCGGGCGCCGCTGACGAGTTCGGGATCCCGCACGGTCAGGCGGCCCGGCTCCGGCGGGACCGGGTCAGCCGCGAGCGCTCAGGGCCTCGACCAGCGACGCTTCCGTCGGCGTCGAGCCAAGGTCGAGTCGCGCCCCGACCCGCGCCGCGTAGGTCGGCTCGAGATACGTCGACGACAGCATCGGCCAGGCGGGCTCGGCGAAGACCTCGGCCGGCGTGCCGTCGAGCAGGATCCGGCCGCCGCCCATCACCACGACCCGCGCGAACGAGTCGGCCACGAAGCGCATGTCGTGGCTGATGGCGATGACCGTCCGGCCGCTCGCCGGCGACGTTCGCCGACGACCTGCTGGACGCGGGCGATGCCCCGCGCGTCCTGGCCGGTCGTCGGCTCGTCGAGGACGACGACCGGCGTGTCCATCGCCAGCACCGACGCGAGGGTCAGCAGCTTTCGTCGCGAGTAGCCGAGGTCGTACGGATTCGCGTCCACCGCGTCGGCCAGGCCGACCGCCTCGAGGGCCGCCGCGCCGGCCGCGGCCGCCTGCTGCGCAGTGCGGCCCAGGATCCTCGGTCCGAACGCGACCTCGTCGCGGACCTTGCCCGCGAAGATCTGGCGATCGGGGTTCTGGAAGACGATCCCGACCCGCGCGGCAAGCGCGGCGACCCGCTCCCCGGCGACGTCCTGGCCGTCGTGCAGGACGCGTCCCTCGGTCGGACGCAGCAGGCCGTTGAGGTGGCGCACGAGCGTCGACTTGCCGCTGCCGTTCTGGCCGACGATGGCGACCGCCTCGCCGGTTCGATGGCGAGGTCGACGCCGTCGAGCGCGCGCGTCCCGTCCGGATAGACGAAGCCGACGCCCTCCAGGCGCAGGCGCGGTCACGCCGAGCACCACCGCGGGATCGAGCCCGCGCGATGCCAGCGCCTGCGCAAGCCGGACGCGGCTCGGCGGATCCACGCCCAGCGCCTCGAGCCGCGGATCGTCGAGGACGCGAGCCGCCGGGCCGTCGAGCGACGATGCGTCCCCTCGTCGAGCACGACGACCCGGTCGCACAGGCCGTCGAGCAGGTCGGTCTTGTGCTCGACGATGAGCAGCGCGGTCCCGCTCGCGGCCAGCTCGCGAAGGGCCTCGCCGACCAGCCGCGTGCCTTCCGGATCGAGCTGGGCCGTCGGCTCGTCGAGGACGAGGTGCGGCGGCCGCATCGCCAGCAGCGAGGCGATGACCACGAGCTGGCCCTGGCCGCCCGACAGGCGGCGCGGCTCGCGCTCCGCGAGGTCGTCGATGCCGAGCGTCGCCAGGGCGGCCTTCGACCCGCTCGACGGTCTCGCGCTGCGGTCAAGCCCAGGTTCATCGGCCCCAGCGCGACCTCCTCGAACACCGAGCCGGTCACGCCCGACAGCTGGGTCGCCGGGTTCTGGAAGCCGATCCCGACCCGGGTCGAGAACTCGTACAGCGGCTTGCCGGCCATGGGCTCGCCGTCGATGGACAGCCCGCCACCTGTGAGCGCGCCGCCGATCGAGCCCGGCGCGAGGCCGGAAGCGACGAGGCACAGCGTCGACTTGCCCGCCTCGTTGGCGCCGACGACCCGACGATCTCGCCGTCGGCAAGGGTCAGGTCGATGTCGTGGAGGACCGGCCTGGCGTAGCCGGCGTAGCGATACGCCGACCCCGGCGAGGATGCAGCATCGAGCCTCAGACCGGCCGCTGGACGCCGACGCGGCCGCCGCGACCACGAGCAGCACGACGAGGAGCCCAGCGGAGGACGCGCTCCCAGCCGCGTGTCGGGCATCGCCCACAGGAGGTGGCGCCGACCGGGTCGGCTGAACGCCCGCGATTCGAGCGCCAGGCTGCGCTCCTCGACGTCGGTCAGCGAGGTGATGATCACCGGGCCCGACGATCGGCAGCAGGCCGCGCAGCCGGGCGCGCAAGCTCGCCCTCCGTGTCGAGGCCGCGGGCGCGCTGGCTCTCGCCGATCATCGCGGCGCGCTCGACGAGGGTCGGCACCGCCTCGATCGTCGCGACGGCCGACGAACGCGAACGCGTGGCGACACGCCCGCGTCGCTCGAGGTCGAAGACGAACGCGCGCGGATCGGTCGTCAGGACGAACAGCCCGATCGACAACGAGATCGCGAACAGCCGGACGAGCGTCTGGAGCGCGAACTCGACGCCCTCGAGCGGTCGCGTCGAACGGCCCGATCGGGAAGAGGACGGTCGTGCCGGCCCGGGTGAACACGCTGACCAGCACGACCGAGATCGCGATCGGCAGGGTCAGCAGCAGCGAGATGCGCAGCCGAGGCGCCCGAGGACGCCCGCGCCGCCAGGCGAACAGCAGCATCAGCGACGATGATCGCGATCGGCCCGACGTAGCCGCCGAGGACGAACGCTCCGATCGAGCCGACGGTCGCGATGACCGCCTTGGTCAGCGGGTTGAGCCGGTGGTACGGACTCGGCGTGGGCGGGACGAGCCGGGCGATCCGGGCGGCATCGTCCGGCTCGAGGTCGTCGGCCCGGACGACCCGGGCCGACGCACGCCGGATCTACGCCTCCTCCAGGCCGATCGCCTTCTCACCCTGCGGGAAGCGCGCGACGAAGCGACGCGACAGCGTCTGGAGCATGACGAACACGATGAAGAACGTCGACGGTCTTGTCGATCGGGTCGGACAGCAGGCCCTGCTGCAGGACCGCAGTCTGGAGATCCGCGCCGGCCTGCTGGAACGCGGCGACGAGGAGGTCCGTGCCCGGACCCGGTCACGCCGCCGAAGACGACGGCCGCGATCGGCGCCGAGATGATCGCCGACACGATGCCGCAGATCAGGCCGGCGATCGCGACGTAAGCGACGCCCGAGGTCGCGACGGACGAACAGCAGCACGATCAGGCCGATGATCGCGGCGACGATCCCGATGCGCGATCGACGTAGCCCATGATCGACGAAGAACGGCGACGGCCGTCGACGTATCCCCGAAGAACGTGAACGTCCCGTCCGTGTAGAACGGCAGGAAGCCGTAGTAGCCGATGCCGCCGAGGACGACGACGACGAGCAGCGGCCGCCGACGAGCGATGCGACCCCAGTCGGTGTTCGGCCGGCTGCGGAAGAAGCCCGACTGGGCGACGACGCCCGGCCAGGAAGCCGATCTCACGCCGCGACGACGGCGAACGGCGCCGCGTAAGTCGCGACTGGAACGGCGCCGGAAGCACGTAGGTCCAGATCAGGTTGGCGAGGAGGCCGGTGACGAGGCCCGGGATCGGGCCGGCCAGCACGCCGACCAGGATGGTCCCGATCGAATCGAGATAGATCGGGACCTTGAGCACGGACGCCGACGGTCTGGCCGAGGACGATGTTGATCGCGATGGCGATGGGGATGAGGACGATCGTCCTCGTATCGAACCGACCCCAACTGAAACCCATGGCTCGTTGATGCCTCCACATCCTCCGCACGACCCGAGGCCGGGCCGCGATTCCCTCCGTGCCTAGCGTGCCACGTTCGACCGGTCCGCCGCCAGCCCTCCGACGCGTTCGATGAGTCGATCGAGGAAGGTCGTGACGTCGGCGGCGGTCGCGACATCGAGGTTCGGGGGGCGGCCGGTGAGGCCGTCGCGCGGTCGGCGACGGTCATCCCGGTCGTGACCTCGCCGCGGGTCTCGACGTCGACGAACAGGGCCTCGGTCGTGACGAGGCGTCCGGTCGAGGGTCGCCGCGACGGCCAGCGGATCGTGGATGAACGCGCCGTAGAAGCCGTCGTAGTTCGCGTGGAACTCGAAGTAGAAGCGCAGGGCGTCGGCGACGTAGCGGACGATCGGGTTCGCGGCCACGGAGCGCTGCGGGGCCATCGGGTCGTCGCCCTGCCCGAGGGCGAGCGAGTCGTCCGGGGTGCTGCCGGCGCGACGGGCGAGTCGAACGACGTCCTCGGGCTCGATGCGGGCCTGCTCCGTGACGTCGAGGCCGAGGGCGAGCGGTCGCTGGATGGACGGGTCGGCCTCGATCGCGGCGGCCCAGGCGCCGAACACGATCCTGGCGGCCTCCGGGTCGCAGTGGATGTTCCATTCGGTCGTGGGCGTGGTGTTGCCGGACACGCCGAACGCGCCGCCCATCAGCGCGTAGCCCTTGAGCAGCCGGGGAAGCTGCGGCTCGCGCAGGACGGCCAGGGCGAGGTTGGTGAGGGGGCCGAGCGTGACCAGCGTGATCTCGCCCGGTCGGCGCCGGGCCTCCTCGAGGATCAGGTCGACCGCATGGCGATCGCTCAGCGGACGGCTGGGCGGCGGGCAGCTCGGCGTGGCCGAGGCCCTGCGGCCCGTGCGTCTCCGGCGTCGTCTCGAGCGGCCGGATGAGCGGGGTCTCGCGGCCCATCGCGACCTCGACGTCGGTGCGACCGGCGAGCTCCAGGACCGCCCGCGTGTTGATGCCGACCTGCTGGGCATCGATGTTGCCCGAGACGCAGGTCACGGCGATCAGCTCGGCGTCGGGAGACGCGGCCGCGTAGAGCAGGGCGAGGCTGTCGTCGATGCCGGTGTCGACATCGAGGATCAGGGGAATCGTCGTGGGCATCTCCCCGATGCTACCGGAGCCCACGTGACGGCGTGGCCGCTCCCGGCCCAGCCCTGTCCCGCTGCGTCACTGTCAGTGGCCGATCCGCGATGAACCCGCACGACTCGGGACGGCATCGGCCACAGGTGGGCCCCACCCCTGCTCATTCATTGCCGCATGGTCACTCGAGGTGACGTGCGCCCCGGATAAGTGCCAGACAAGTGCGGACTGCTTCACTGCTGGGGTGCGATACGACCAACTCGAGCGGCCGCCTCCGCGGATCACGCTCGCGCGCGCGTGTCGCGATGGCCGGCTCGCGCTCGGGTTGACCCAGCTCGCGCTCGCTACCCAGACCGGAGTCGCGAGGTCATATGTCGCCGCCATCGAGCGTGGCCGAGCCAACCCTTCACTCGACGTGATCGTCCGACTCGCGGGCGCGCTCGGGCTCGAACTCGATCTCGCGTTGCGGGCGCCGATCATCGTCGGCGATCGGCGTCAACGGGACGCGGTGCACGCTCGCTGTTCGGGATATGTCGATCGACGGCTCCGAGCGGCGGGGTGGGCGACGGCCCGCGAGGTCGCGATCGTCGACGGCCGGTGGCGGGGTTGGATCGATCTGCTTGCGTTCGACTCGCGGACCGGGACGCTCATCGTCATCGAGATCAAGACCGTCATCGACGATCTCGGCGCTCTCGAGAGGCAAGTGGGCTGGTACGAGCGAGTGGCTCGACGCATAGCACGAGACCAGGGCTGGCAGCCTCGTCGCATTGTGACCTGGCTCCTCGCGCTATCGACCGAACAGAACGAACAGGCGCTGACCCAGAACCGCGATGTCATCGATCTGGCATTTCCGGTTCGAGCGCCATCGATGGACGCACTGCTGGAGGATCCGGATGCTTCGTTGTCGGGTGGCCGAGCGGTCGCCCTGATCGACCCCCGGCGCCGCCGCCGCTCCTGGCTCATACGTCCCAAGCTCGACGGCGGACGGGCATCGACGCCATATCGCGACTACCGCGAGGCCGCCGTGTCACTGGCAGTGTCCAAGGCCCGATGAACGCGCTGGGTTGCGTACCAGAATCGCAGCAACGGGCGCCGATCCACGCTAGTTCATCTGCACTTGGTCACTGCAGGTGACGGCCTGTGGTCTGCGCAGCACGAGCGGCCGGCTGCGGGGCCCACGTAACGGGGTGGCCGCTCCGAGCTCCAGGCGCCAGACGGGCCGGACGTCGCGGTCCGCGCGGAGACGACGGGCCCATGAGGAACCCGAGGCCATGACCTCGTCCGCGGTTGCCGGTCGCATCGTGACGAGGTCCAGCCCGGCCGCCGCCCAGGCCGCCCGGATCGCCGGCTCGCACGAGGTGTCGAGGCGATCCAGGCCGGCGACTCCATCGGATGGCAGGACGGACGCGAGCACCTCGACCCGACCGCCGGGCGCCACGATCGAGGCGACGCCGGCCAGCGCCGCCGCGTCCAGGCCCAGGACGCCGCGGAGGAGCGACCCCCACGGGAACGTGACGGTGACGAGGTCCGCCCGGCAGGCGAGTACCGTGCCGCCAAGGGTCTCGACGCCGGCCGCCAGGAACAGCACGTTCGACGGACCGCGGCGATCGGCACGGCGGGACGAATCGGTCATGGCGGCCGCCGCGGCATCCACGCCGATCACGAGCGCACACGGGTCGGCGGCGGCGCGAGTCAACACGGCACGGCCATCGCCCGTGCCGAGATCCACGATCACCCGGTCGGCCCGGGCGATCAGGCTGGTGACTTAGCCGACGTCCACCTCGAAGGTGCGCCGGCCGATGACCTGTCGCATGGGCCGCAGTCTACACTCGGGCGGTGAGCCTGCCGTCGATCGGTCCGTATGTCCGGCTGCCCGCCATGGTCCTGCCGTGGGACCCGGGGTCGGTCGAGGTCGCGAAGAACGTGGCGGCCCTGGTCAGCGACCGCCGGCCCGACCTGACCGTCGAGCACATCGGCAGCACGGCCGTGCCGGGGATGCCCGGCAAGGGCGTCGTGGATCTCGCGATCGCCACGGTTCCGGGGGACGTGCCGGTCGTGGCCGCGCTCCTCGGCGAGATCGGCTTCGGGCCCCAGCCGGGCCCCGATCCATGGCCGCCGACGAGGCCCATGCTCGTCGGCACGATGGTTCGTGGCGAGACCACGTTCCGCATCCATGTGCACGTCCAACCGGGCCGCGAGGAGCTGACTCGCGACCTCGCGTTTCGTGATGCGCTTCGCGACGGATCCGGATCTGGCCCACGACTACGCCGAGCTCAAGGTGGGCATCGTCGAGGGCGGCCTCACCGAGGGCCAGCAGTACACGTACCAGAAACAGGCGTGGATCTCGGAAGTCCAGCGTCGGCTCGGCGTCGAGCGACCGCCGATCGCCCCGCCGGCGACGATCGGCCTGCTCGGTGGCGGCCAGCTCGGGCGGATGCTCGCGCTCGCGGCGCGCGAGATGGGGTACCGGATCGCCGTCCTCGACCCCGACCCCAAGTCCCCGACATCGTCGCTCGCGGATCGCCAGGTCGTGGCCGGCTACGACGACGTCGGGGCCGCGTTGCGTCTGGCCGCGATCAGCGACGTGGTGACGTACGAGCTCGAGCATGTCGCCGTCGAAGTCGTCGACGCTATCGACGCGATCCGGCCGGTCCGCCCGGGCCGCGTCCCGCTGCTCGTCACGCAGGATCGTCTCGCCGAGCGGCGCTTCACGGAACGGGCCGGCGCCGAGGTCGCGCCGTGGCGCGAGGTCCGCACGACCGCGGAGCTGCGCGAGGCCTGCGACGAACTGGGCCTGCCGATGCGGCTCAAGGCGGTGACCGGCGGGTACGACGGCCGGAGTCAGCTCCGCCTCTCGACGCCCGACGATGTCGAAGGCGCGATCGAGCGCCTCGGCCGGCCGACGGGTCAGTCGCTGCTGGTCGAATCCGAACTGCGGTTCGAGGCCGAGGTCTCGATCGTCGTCGCTCGCGGGGTCGATGGCCGGACCGCGTCATTCCCGTTGGCCCGCAACGTCCACGACGAGGGGATCCTGGCCGAGAGCGTCGCACCGGCTCCGGTCGCGCCCGACATCGCCGAGCGTGCCGCCCAGCTCGGGGAGCGGTTGGCGGTGGCCATGGGCCTGGTCGGCACCTTGACCGCCGAGCTGTTCCTCATGCCCGACGGCCGTCTCGTCGTGAACGAGCTTGCGCCGCGGGTCCACAACAGCGGCCATTGGACGATCGAAGGCGCCGAGACCTCGCAATTCGAGCAACACGTTCGGGCAATCTGCGGCCTCGAGCTCGGATCGACCGCGGCCCTGGCTCCGAGCGCCATGGTCAACCTGCTGGGAGCTGGAGCGCAGCGTGAGGCCCGGCTCGAGCCGCTCGGTCTGGGGCGCGCGTTGGCTGATCCATCGGTGCATCTGCACCTCTACGACAAGCGCCGCGTGTTCGAGCGTCGCAAGATGGGGCACGTGACGGCGCTCGGATCCACCACGGACGATGCGCTGGAGCGGGCCCGAACCGCGGCTGCTCACCTGCGCTGGACGGGGGCCGATGCGGCGGACCGGAAGGAGGTCGAACGATGAGCTGGGATGTCGAGGGACCGCCCCTGGTCGGGGTCGTCGGCGGGAGCCGCTCGGACTTTCCGGTCCTCGAGCCCGCCTGCATGATCCTGCGGGTGCTCAAGATCCCGTCCGAGTTGCGAGTCGTGTCCGCGCACCGCACGCCGGACCACCTGTTCCGCTACGCCGAGGAGGCCACCGGGCGCGGGATCCGGGTCATCATCGCGGGGGCGGGCGGTGCCGCGCACCTGCCCGGAATGCTCGCTGCGAAGACCATCCTGCCCGTCATCGGCGTCCCGATCCCGACCCAGGCCCTCGGCGGGATGGACTCGCTGCTGTCGATCGTCCAGATGCCGCGCGGGATCCCCGTGGCGACCGTGGCGATCGGCAACGGGATGAACGCGGGGTTGCTGGCCGCCCACATCCTCGCCTTGTCCGACGGGGCCTTGGCGGGGCGGCTCGTGGAGTGGCGCGCAGCCCAGACGAAGAGCGTGCTCGACGACCCCTCGAACGTCGAGGGCTGACGCCGCCAGGCGGGCCTCGGCGCCGCCGCGAGGCGGTGCCGCGAGTCAGGCGGTCGCCACCGTCCCCGGCGGCAGGCTCCGCTTGCGGTGTTCGGCGAGGTGGAACCCGATGTCCATCACGGTCTTGAGCCCGACGAGGATCGCCACGGCCGCGGCGGGCGCCCCGGTCATCGCGATGGCCAACCCGCCGACGATGATCGTGATGTGGAGCACGACCAGGCGGCCGTACGGGGCGAACATCTGCCCCGCCGCCGAGGTCCGCAGGTACTCGCCGCGGCCCAGGTAGTTGAACCAGTACGAAACCCCATGGCTGATCGCCAGGGCGATGACGGCCAGGACGATCGCGAGCGGATCGAAGCCGGTCGAGCATATCGACATCCCCGCTCCCACCGATCGCGAACAGCGGCAAGGTGAGCACGAACACGCCGTGGACCACCCAGAAGATGCCGTAGTGCATCACGAAGAACCCGACGATCGCGCCCTTGCCGACCGTGCTGATCGGCCGGCCGTTCATGGTCGCGTTCGAGTCGCCGGTCGGGCCCTCGGCCCGCAGCATCTTGAGAACATTGAAGACGCCGACGATCCCGTTCTCGAGCCAGTACACGATCAGGATCATCCACACGTTCCAGCCCAGGAACAGGGCACCGAACAACGGGATCGCGTTCGCGACGATCAGCGCCACGACGGCCCCGACCGATGACGTGACGCGGTACCAGGCGATGAGTCGTTCCACGAGCGGGATGCTACCCGCCTGCCACGCCTCCCGCGAGCTGTCCCCGACCATGAAGAACGTGTTTCAGGGCCACATTAGGGCCGGCCGGACCCGCTGTCCAGGGCCCTGGACCATGCGTTATGTGCTTGAGGAGCACCTTACGTCGCCGAATGGACCCGATTCGGCCTCGATCGAAGACTCCGGCGCCAGGGAGCGGCCATAAACGTGGCGGGGAAGCATGTTGTTCATGGTCGGCCGGCGCTTGGGGCGCGTCGGGCGGCTCGCGCCGCGGCCCTAGCCGGCCGCCGCCGCCGCCCGAAGCGGCCCGGCTCGCGCCGCGGCGGTCTCGGCGGCCCGCCCGACCCTACGCGTCCCCGGGCGTCCGCTCGGACTTCCCGGCCTCGCCACCGCCCGCCGGTGCCCCGACCGTCACGGCCCGCTCCTCGGCCCCGCGCACGAGCCCGAGCTCGAACGGCGCCTTCAGCGTTCCGAGCGCCTCATGCAGGTCGTCGGCATCCCGGATGGGTGTGCCACCGGCCGACACGATGAGGTCGCCCGCCTCGACCCCCGCGGCCGCGGCCAGCGAGCCGTCCTCGACGCCACGGACGAGGATCCCCTCACGATCGGCAAGACCCACCGACCGCCGCAGCCGCCGCGCCACGTGGCTCGGGGCGATCGCGACCCCCAGGCGCAGCCGCTCGGCCGACTCGCCGCGACCGAGGGCATCGACTCGCGCCTTCAGCGCACCATCGGCCGGTAGCGCAAGGTAGAAGCCCTCGCCGATCCGGTTCGTGTTCAGGCCGAGGAACTGCCCGGAGGCATCCACGATCGCCCCGCCGGACGACCCGGGCGCCATCGGTGCGGTGTGCTCGACACTCCCGGCGATCCGCCGACCACCCGGTCCGCGGAACGAGCGTGACACCGACGACACGAGTCCGAACGTCACCCGGACGCCACCCCCGAACGTCGCCGCGACACCGAACACCGGCGACCCGACCGCCAGGCCGTCACCGGCCCCCCAGTCGATCGCGCGCGCGCCGGCCGTATCGACCGAGACGACCGCCAGGTCGCCATCGCCGTCGAACCCGGCGACCGTCCCACGTGTCGACCGCCCGTCCGCGAACGTCACGGTGACCTCGTCGCCGCGCAGATTGTGGGCATTGGTCAGGACCTGGCCATCGGCGATGACGACGCCGGACCCTCGCCCGTTGCGGCCGATCGTCACGATGGACGTGCCGGCCTTCTCGGCGACGGTGGCGACCGCCGCCCCGATCTCTTCGATGACGCTCATGATCCGTTGCTCCTGTCGTGAGGGGGTGGTAACTTGTGACTTGCAAGTTACTACTGACAGGGGCACATGACAAGCCCGACTTGCGCATTACCATCGGACGTGATGACCGACCACCGACCGCTCCCCCTCGAAGCCGCGCTCGATCGGGTCGGCGACCGCTGGAGCCTGCTCGTCGTCGAGGCCCTGCTCGACGGACCGCGCCGCTTCGGCGAGCTCGCCGAGACGCTGTCCGGGATCGCGCCGAACATCCTGACCGACCGTCTTCGCCGGCTCGAACGCGGCGGCATCGTCCGGTCGACGCCGTACCAGGAACGCCCGACTCGGCTTGCCTACGACCTCACCGCCGACGGTCGCGACCTCGCGTCGGCGCTGCGCCTCCTGGCCGACTGGGGGTCGCGTGGCGGCACCGATGCCGAGCCCCTGCGCCACCTGACCTGCGGGACCGCACTCGAGGCTCGCTGGTACTGCCCGACCTGCGCGACCGCCGTCGACGCCGCAGAAGCGCCGAGCGATCGGCTGCTCTGACCCGGACCAAGGGACCCCGCCCGGGAGTACGGATTGCGTGCGGAGCTACCCGCGTCCCCGCGTAGACTCGACCACGTGCCTGCTCCGGGCGAGGTCGTGGTCGTCGTCGTCATCGGCCTCGTCGTCTTGCTGACCCTTCGCATCCTCACCGCCGTCCCAACCTGGCTTCGCCGGGCGCGGACGCCCGAATCGCGCGCCATCCGGGTCGTCGGCGTCGGCGGTGGTGGGAGCAACGCCGTCGATCGGATGGTCGGCTCGCGGATCCATTCGGCAGGCTTCGTGGTCTGCAACACCGATGCCCAGGCGCTGCGTCGCTCGACCGCGGAGACGAAGATCCGGATCGGTGGCGCGCTCACGGGTGGTCTCGGTTCCGGCGGCGACCCAGAGGTCGGGCGGCGAGCTGCGGAGGAAGACGAGGAGAAGATCGCCCGAGCGCTGGCGGGCGCCGATCTCGTGTTCGTCACCGCCGGGCTCGGTGGCGGGACCGGGTCGGGCGCCGCGCCCGTCGTGGCGGCGAGCGCCCGATACCAGGGTGCCCTGACCATCGGGGTCGTCACCAAACCGTTCGGCTTCGAGGGAGCCCAACGCAGACGGATCGCCGAGACCGCGGCGGCCGAGCTGGCCGCGAACGTCGATGCAGTGATCGTCGTGCCCAACGACCGCATCGCGGACGTGCTCGCCGAGGACGCCTCGATGATCGAGGCCTTCCGTGTCGTCGACGACGTCCTGTTGCAGGCCGTGCAGGGGATCATCGACCTGATCGCCGCGCCCGGGCTGATCAACCTCGACTTCGCCGACGTCCGGTCCGTGATGAAGGACGCCGGCCCGGCGCTGATCGGGCTGGGCCGCGGCAGCGGCGTGCACCGCGCGACGGATGCCGCCCGCGAGGCGATCGCCAGTCCGCTGCTCGAAGCGAGCATCGAGGGCGCGCGTGGGATCCTGATCAACGTCTCCGGCCCGCCCGACCTCCGGTTGAGCGAGGTCCGCCAGGCGGCCGACGCCATCCGTGAGCGGGCCGACCCCGAAGCGAACGTCATCTTCGGTGCGAGCTTCAGCGATTCGGTCGGGGAGGACGTGCTGATCACCTTGATCGCGACGGGCCTGGAGGGGCGCGAGGAGCACGTCGTGCCATCCGTCTCGACCGCCACGACCGAGGCCCCGGCGCCGATCGCCGAGGCGACCCCCCTGCCCAAGCGCTCGGCGCGAACCGTCCAGGCGGCGCCGGCTGCGCGGGCCGTCGGTCCCGGCGTCCCGGACGCCGGTCGGGCGGAGGCCCGACCATCGATCGTCGACGAAGACGACCTCGAGGTACCGAGCTTCCTGCGCCGACGCGGATGACCGTTCCGCCCGATGGGCGGATAGACTCGGCGCGTGATGGACGACGAACGCTGGGAACCCGGCATGCCCGTCCTGGACCGCCAGCCGGCCAGGCCCCCGGCCACCCTCCCGCCCAGCTTGCAAGGGCTGCCACCCCGTTCCGTCCCGGAGGTCGCCCCGACACCGCTCCAGAAGCACTACATCAACCTGTCCGTCATCGTGCTCATCTGCGGCGCCGTCGCGATCACCGCGTTGAACCTGGGTGCGAAGCTCGGTGATCCACTGATCAAGGCGTGCGTGATCGTCGCGACGCCGCTCCTCGTGGTCACCACGGCCGACGCCATCGTTCGCATCTGGCGCTCGGCCTGGGCCTGGATGGGGGTCGATCGCGGCAAGGGACTGTTCCGCCTTGCCTGGGTCGCGGTCAGCATCGTCGGTCTCGGGGCCCTCGTCGTCGCGGCCGTCGCCGTGCTGCTCGCGTAGGTTCCTCCTGCCGATGGACGAATTCGATCGCGGCCCCGACGGCCGCTCCACGGATCTCGCGTCCGGCGGTGGCGTCCCGGACTGGCTCGCTCGGAGCCTCAACTTCTGCCCCAACTGCGGCACGTCGCTGCGGTTCGGTCAGATCGATGGCGAGGACCGCGAGCGGCTGTCGTGCCCGGATTGCGGACACATCGCCTACGTCAACCCGCGTCTCGTCGTCACCGCGTTCCCGATCACCGACGACGGCGAGATCGTGCTGCTGCGCCGTGGCATCGAGCCCGGCCGCGGCCAGTGGGCCCAGCCCGGCGGGTTCCTCGAGGTCGATGAGACCGTGAACCAGGCGGCCATCCGCGAGACGTGGGAGGAGACCGGCCTGCTCGTCGAGCCGGGCGAGATCATCGGCCTGTACACGCGCCTCGAGGCGGCGGTCGTGACGATCGCGTTCGAGGCCCGGATCGTGGGCGGGACGGCCGCCCCGACGCCGGAAGCGCTCGAGATCCAGACGTTCGCGCCCGAGGACATCCCGTGGTCCGGTCTCGCCTTCCGCACCACGATGTGGGCCTTGCGCGACTGGCTGGCGCGGCGTCGTCCCGACGTGCCGTGGCCGCCCGGTGACATCGGCCGCTAGGGCGCGATCGCGCCGATCTGGATCCGGCGGCGCAGGCTATCCATCGGGATGCCCGACCGGTCGTAGGCGATGATCTGGACCACCATTCGCCCGCCCGGCCGCGGGTTGGAGATCGGGAAGGTGGCGCTGAACGCCGTGCGTCCACCCGAGAAGAGGGCCGCGGAACCGGTCATGGGCTGGACCGTCCGCGCGGCCCGGGCCTTGTTGCCGCTGGACTCGAGCACGATGTCGATGGGTCCCGTGGCTGACAGGACGTAGCCCTCCACCACGAGGTCGCGCGTCGTGATCACCGCGTTCGTGAACGCGGGCGACTCGATGACGATGAGGCGGTCCACCGTCGCGGTCGCGCCGCCACCCAGCGCGACCACCGGTTCGAGGCTCGCGACGGCGACGGCCGACCCGCCCTCCACGGCCCGCGCGGCTCCCTCGCCACCGCGCCCGATGATGCCGATGCCAGTGAGCAACCCGACACCGAGCACCCAGGCCAGCGCGGTCCGCGACCACCGACTCCGGCCAGTCTCGCCTGCGCGACCGACAGCCTCCAGCCCGACCGTCGCCGCTGCGCCGGCCGGACGCGTGGGTCGATCAGCTGATATCGATGAAGACGTTCTTGGTCTCCGTGTACAGGTCCAGGGCGCCCATCCCGAGCTCGCGGCCGATGCCCGACATCTTGTAGCCGCCGAACGGCGCCTCGGTGTGGACGGAACTGTTGGAGTTGATGCTGATGACGCCCGCCTGGAGGGCCTTCGCCGCGCGCAGCGCCTTGCCGATGTCGCGGCTCCAGATCGACCCGGACAGGCCGTAGGGCGTCGCGTTGGCGAGGCGCAACGCCTCCTCCTCCGTGTCGAACGGGATGACCGACACGACCGGCCCGAAGATCTCCTCCCTGGCGATGCGCATGTCGTTGGACACGCCGTCGAACACGGTCGGCAGGAGATATGCGCCGTCGGCCAGGGCCGGATCGTCGGGTTCCGTGCCGCCCACGACGATGGTCGCGCCCTCGCCAAGCCCGATCTCGATGTAGTCCCTGACCCGGTCGCGCTGCCTCGCGCTGACGAGCGGCCCGACCTCGGTCGTCTCCTCCGCGGGATCGCCGACCTTGACGTTCCGGGTCGCCTCGGCGAACAACTCGACGACGCGTTCGTGAGCCGAGCGCTCCACGAGGATCCGGCTTCGAGCACAGCAGTCCTGCCCGGCGTTGTCGAACACGCTGTACGGCGATTCGCGGGCGAACTTGTCGAGGTCCGCGTCGGCGAAGACGATGTTCGGGCTCTTGCCCCCGAGTTCGAGGGAGATCTTCTTCACGTTGCCCGACGCAAGCCGCATGATCTCCTGGCCGGTGGTCGTCTCGCCGGTGAACGCGACCTTGCCGATGCCCGGATGCGCCGCGATCGACGCGCCCGCCGTCCCGCCCGGACCGGTCACGACGTTGAGGACGCCGGCCGGGATGCCGGCCTCGAGCGCGAGCTCGCCCAGGCGGAGCGCGGAGAGCGGCGTGTACGACGCCGGCTTGAGGATCGCGGTGTTGCCGGCGGCCAGGGCCGGTGCGACCTTCCACGAAGCCATCAGGAGCGGGAAGTTCCAGGGCACGATCAGGCCGACGACGCCGATCGGCTCGCGCAGCGTCAGGTCCAGGCCCGGCTTGCTCACCGGGATCGTCTGGCCGAACACCTTGTTCGCGGCACCTGCGTAGTAGTCGAAGACGAGGCTCGCGCCGATGACCTCGCCACGCGCCCCGGTGATCGGCTTGCCGCCGTTGCGACTCTCCAGCCAGGCCAGCTCGTCGCTGTGCTTCTTGATGAGGTCGGCAAGCTTGGCCAGCGAGCGACCGCGCTTGCCGGCCGCCCAGTTCGCCCAGCCCTTGCGGTCCTCGAAGGCTGCCTGGGCGGCCTCGACGGCACGGTCCACGTCCTCGCGGCCACCGAGCGGGGCCGTGGCGATCGTCCGTCCCGTGGCGGGGTTGACGATCTCGAACGTCTGGCCGTCCGCGGCATCGACGGTCTCCCCGGCGATGATCATGCGCGCCGTCGTGGGCGCCTCGTTCGTGTCGGGGGTGGGCTTCGACTCGGTCGTCATCGTGGGACCTCGGGTTCGGACGCGAACGTCGGAAAGGAGCCCGATGATACGCCCGCCGCGGCCCGACCTTGCCGCGATCAGCCCGCCGCGATCACCGGGGCGGGGCCGCTTCGGGCAGGTCGTCCGATGTCGTGGCCGCGTCGGCGAGCCCCTCGGCGGCGACGATCGCCGCGCCGATGATGCCGGCGTCGTTGCGCAACGACGCGGCGACCACCGGCGCGCGCCGGTGGAGCCGCGGGATGAACCGGTCAGCGTTCTTGCTGACCCCACCGCCGAGGATCAACAGCGAGGGCCACATCAGCTCCTCGATCCGTTCGAGATGCTCGTCGAGGTCCATCGCCCAGGCCTTCCACGACAGGCCGCGGCGGACCCGGGCAGCGGCTGCCGAGCGGCGTTCGGCCGGTCGGCCGCGGATCTCCATCTGCCCGAACTCGGTGTTCGGGATGAGCGTGCCATCGATGAAGACACCCGAGCCCACCCCGGTGCCGAGCGTCAGGAAGATCACCGTGCCGCGCTTGCCGGCCCCGATCCCGAAGCGCATCTCGGCGATCCCGGCGGCGTCCGCGTCGTTGACGATGCTGACCGGGCGCTTGAGCGTCCTCGACAGCTTCTCGGCAACGGGATAGTCGACCCAGGCGGGATCGATGTTGGCCGCGGTCAGGAGGCGCCCGTCAATGGCCACCCCCGGCAGCCCCACGCCGACCGGCGTGTCGTCGGGCAGCGCGGCGGACTTCACGAGACGGCGCACGAGCCGCCCGATCGCGGCACTCACGAGCTCCGGCGTGGACGGGGTCGGCGTCGGGACGCGCAGGCGCTCGGAGGTCAGCCGGCCGGTCGCGATCTCGACCACGCCCGCCTTGATGCCACTGCCACCGACATCGACGCCGATGGCGGCTGTCATTTCGCTCACCCGAAACCTCTGGGCTGATGTCGCCGAACGGGAGCGATTGTAGCGGTGCGCCCGGGGCGGTCTGCGGCCGTCGCGCGGACGTCGGGAGCCGCCGTCGAACCGTCGACCTAGAAGTAGTTGACGGTGATCCCGCCGTCGACGACCAGCGACGCGCCGTTTGTCCAGCGCGACTCGTCGGACGCGAGGTAGACCGCCATATGGACGATCTCCTCGGGCTTGCCGAAGCGGCCGGTCGGGTTGCGCGCCAGCCGGAGCTGCTTGGCCGCCTCGTCCTTGACCAGCCAGTCCATGAGCAGCGGCGTCTCGACCGGGCCGGGGCAGATGGCGTTGGTGCGGATGCCCTTGGGCCCGAACTGGACGGCGAGGCTGCGGGTCAGCGACAGGATCGCGCCCTTCGAGGCGGTGTAGGCGTCCTGTGGTACGGAGCAGCCGACGAGGGCGACGAAGCTCGCGATGTTGATGATCGAGCCACCGCCGGCGGCCTCCATCGCCGGGACCGCGTACTTACAGCCGAGGAACACGCCGCGCACGTTGACGGCCATGACCTGGTCCCACACGTCGACCTCGGTGTCGACGACCGAGTGGTCCGCCTCGGGCATGATCCCGGCATTGTTGTACAGGACGTCGAGCCGGCCGTAGGTGGAGATCGCATGGTCGACCATGGCCTTCGCGTCGTCCTGACGCGAGACATCCGCCTGGACGAAGGACGCCTCGCCCCCATCCGCCCGCACGAGGTCGACCGTCTCCTGGCCGGTCGCTGCGCCGTACTCGGCGACCACGACCCTCGCCCCCTCCTTCGCGAACATGCGGGCCGCGACACGGCCCATGCCGCCGCCACCGCCGGTGATGATCGTGACCTTGTCGGCGAGTCGCATCGGGCGTCGTCCCTCTCGAATCGTGGCCCCCGGTCTCGGCGCCGGTGGGCCGGGCCTGGGTCCGGTCTCGGTGTCCGGCATCCTACTCGTGCGGCCCGGGCCCCGAGCGCCGATGTACCCTCTGGCGATGCCCGATCGCGCCGAGCTGATCGCCGCCGCCGCCGCCGGGGATGCGGCCCGGGTCCGCGAGCTGGTGACCGTCGATCCGTCGCTGGCCACCGCACGCGATGCGGACGGGGTTTCGGCGTTGATGCTCGCTCGCTACCGCTTCGATCGCGCGGTGACGGACGCCCTCCTCACGGCGGACCCCGAGCTCGACGTCTTCGAGGCGGCGGCGCTCGGCTACGTGGACCGATTGCGCGCGCGGCTGATCGAGGATCCGGCGGCGGTCGTCGCGTTCTCGCCGGACGGGTTCACCGCCCTGCACTTCGCCGCGTTCTTCGGGAAGGCCGAAGCCGCACGGATCCTCGTCGAGCACGGCGCACGGGTGGACACCTACACGCGCAATCCGTTCGCGAACCAACCGCTCCACGCCGCGGCCGCCGGCCGGCATGTCGAGGTCTGCCGGATCCTGCTGGCCGCCGGCGCCGACGTGAACGCGACCCAACACGGCGGCTTCACACCGCTCCACGAGTCGGCGCAGCACGGGGACGTCGAGATGAGCGAGCTGTTCCTCTCGGCCGAGGCGGATCCAGCGGCGACGACGGACGCGGGCGAGACACCCGCGGACGTCGCCGAGGCTGCCGGCCACGTGGACCTTGCCCGTCGACTGCGCGAGCGGGCTGCCGCGGGCTGACGGGAAGACGTCGGGCCCCGGCTCGTCCGGTCAGCGGGCGGCGCGGGCGGCGCGGGCGGCGAGGAGGGCTGCGCGTGCCTCGGCAAAGGCTCGGTCGCAGGCCGCCACGTGAGCGGCGTCCGGCACTCCGCCATCGCGCGCGTCCGCCTCGATCGCTCGGCAGATCTCGGCGAGTGCCATGGCCCCGACGTTGGCGCTGCTCGACTTGAGTGAGTGCGCGGGTCGCACCATGGCCGCAGTGTCCGCGGTCAGCGCGGCGTTGCGCATCGCCTCCAGCTGCACCGCCCCGTCCTCGAGATAGGTGTCGATCAGCTCGTCGACGAATTCGAGGTCGTCGCCGGTGATCTCCAGGAGGTGGGCGAAGGCCGCGGGATCGACCGCCGGCTGTGTCATGTGCCGGCTCCCGCGGCTGCCATGCCGGACACCGCGTACACCGGGACCGGGCGGCTGAAACCCTTCAGTTGCCGATCGCCGGCCTCCTGTGCCGCGATCCCGTCCTCAGCGGCGGCATAGGTCCGCGGCGCGATCAGGATCTCCGACGGACCAGCCTCGCCGCTCAGCCGCGCTGCGAGGATGATCGCCTGGCCGATCGCGCCGTAGTCGTAGCGGCCCTCGAAGCCGATGCGGCCCAGCGTCGCATAGCCGGTCGCGATGCCGATGCCGATCTCGAGGACGTGGCCACGCTTGCGCCAGTCGCCAGCGAGCTCGGCGAACCGCTCGCGCATGGCGACCGCGAGCCCCACCGCCCGGGTCGCGTGGTCGGGTTGGAGCACTGGATCGTTGAAGAACGTCATGAACCCGTCGCCGGCGAAGTGCTCCAGGGTGCCTTCGTGCTCGACGATGAGCCGCCCCATCGCGTCGTGATAAGCGCGCAGGAAGCCAAGGACCTCCTCGGGCTCGGCCGTCTCCGAGAACGCCGTGAAATTGCGCAGGTCGCAGAACATCGCGGTGATCTCGCGGCGATGCCCGGCAAGCATCGCCTCGCCGTCCTCGCTCGAGACCAGGGCGGCGACCTGGGGCGAGAGGAACCGCGAGAGCTCGGAGCGCTGCCGGTCGATGGTCGCGAGCAGGCGCGTCTGCTCCTCGGCCGTCGCGCGCTCGAGGTCGCGGAACCGTTTCTGGCTCATCGAGGCCTCGATCCGGGCACGCAGGATCTCCGGAGCGACCGTCTTGGGCAGGTAGTCGGCGGCGCCCATCTGGATGCAGCGGACCACGCTGTCGAGCTCGTCGACGCCCGAGATCACGATGACCGGGAGATCGCGGAGCGTGTCGTCTGCCTTGAGCCTGGCCAGGGTCTCGTAGCCGTCCATCTCGGGCATCACGATGTCGAGCAGCACGACGTCGACGGGTGGCGTCGTGTCATCGTGCAGCCGCGCGAGGGCTTCACGACCGTCGGCTGCCTCCACGGTGCTATGGCCGATGTCGGCCAGCAGCCGGACCAGCAGGCGTCGGTTGAACGGCGTGTCGTCCACCACGAGCACGCGGCCACCGTTCATCGCGCGTGCTCCACGGCGGGGACGGCTGCGGTCGACCGGACCGAGGCCGCGGTCAGGGCGGCAGCGAGCGCCTCGGGCCGAATGGGCTTGGAGATGTAGTCGTCCATCCCTGCGGCGAGACACGCCTCACGGTCGCCCTCCATCGCGTTGGCGGTCATGGCGACGATCCTGGGGCCCCGCTCGTCGGGCCAGCGCTGGCGGATCCGTCGCGTCGCTTCGAGCCCGTCGAGCTCGGGCATCTGCACGTCCATGAGCACCACGTCGTAGCGGGCACCTTCGAGGGCGGCGATCGCCTCCAGGCCGTTCCCCGCCAGGTCGGCGGCGAAGCCCATCCTTCCGAGGAGCCGCAGCGCGATCTTGCGGTTCACCGGGTTGTCCTCGGCGAGCAGGATCCGGAGGGGGTGGCGGGCGCCCAGGTCGTGATCGATCCCGGTCACGGCGACGCGGGCAGGCACCGCCGTCGTGTGGCCAGCCAGCACCGTCGCGAGGGCGTCGTGGAGGGCTGATGGCTTGACCGGCTTCACGAGATACGCGGCCACCGCGTCGTTCGAGCGCTCGTGGACGCCCAGCGAGGACAGGATGATGACCGGCGTCGCGGCGCCCGACTCGGACGCCCTGATGGCCGTCGCCAGACTCAGGCCGTCCAGCTCGGGCATGTGGAGGTCGAGGAGTGCGAGATCGAAGCGTTGCCCTGCTGCCACCCAGCCGAGCGCCTCGCGGGGCGACGCGGTCGAAGCCGATGTCATGCCCCAGCGCGCCAGGAGCGTCACGAGGATCCGGCGATTCGCGGCGTTGTCGTCCACGACCAGCACGTGCCGCCCATCCAGATCGGGCTCGATCGCCGGCGCGGCCGCTGTGGCGGTCGCGTCCGGGTCGGCCTCGAAGGTCAGGCAGAACCGGCTGCCCTGCCCCGCGACACCCGCACTCTCCGCGGTGATCGACCCGTCCATCAGCTCCGCCAACCGGCGACTGATCGCCAGGCCAAGACCAGTCCCGCCGTAGCGCCGGCTGATCGAGGCATCCGCCTGGCTGAACGACTGGAAGAGCTGGCCGAGGCGATCGGGCGGGATGCCGATGCCGGTATCGCGGACCTCGACCGAGAAGCGCCACCGACCGGCAGGTGTCGCCTCGTCGAGCGGACGGCCCGCTACGGCAAGCTCGACCTCGCCGGCTTCGGTGAACTTGACGGCGTTCGACAGCAGGTTGAGCACGACCTGTCGCAGCCGGCCTTCGTCGCCGACGACCATGCGGGGCAGGCCCTCGTCGATCGTGTACACGAGCTCGAGGTGCTTCGCCGCCGCGGTCGGGGCGAGGACATCGAGCGCCCCCTCGATGCACGGGGCCAGCGCGAACGGCCGATGCTCCAGCTCGACCTTGCCGGCCTCGATCTTCGAGAAGTCGAGGATGTCATTGATGATCGTCAGCAGCGCGTCGCCCGACGTCCGGATCGTTTCGGCGTAGTCGCGTTGCTCGTCATCGAGCGAGGTGTCGAGCAACAGGCCGCTCATCCCGATGACCGCGTTCATCGGGGTGCGGATCTCGTGGCTCATCGCCGCGAGGAACGTGCTCTTGGCGCGATCGGCATGCTCGGCAGCCTCGCGCGCCGCCTCGCCTTCCCGGAACAGGCGGGCATTGTCGATCGCGATCGCCGCCTGCTGGGACAGTCCGACGAGCAGCTCGAGGTCGCTGTCGGTGAAGCGCGCGCTCGGCATCGACCGCCAGGCGGCGAAAACGCCCACGACCTGGTCGCGCGCGACGAGCGACGCGACCATCAGCCGCTCCTCGGCCTCAGGGTCGGTGCCCGGGATCGCCACGCTCCGGCCGTCGGCGTTGACGTCGTTGATGACCTCGGCGTCGCGGCGGAGAACGATGTCGCCGATGATCCCCTCACCGACCCGGATCGAGTCGTTGAGGACCGGCTCGGCGAGGGCGCCGATGGCGACGATCGCCTTGAACGTCTCGCCATCGGGCTGGGCGAGGAACAGGGCGCGTCGAATCGACGCTGAGCAGCGACTGTGCCCGCTCCACGATCTGCTCCAGGACCGCCGTCAGGTCCAGGTTGGCGGAGATCTCGCGGCCGACCTCGGCAAGGGCCGCCATCTCCCGCGCGCGCCGGCGCGTCTCCTCGTACAGCCGTGCGTTCGAGATCGCGGCCCCGACGTTCGCCGCGAGCGTCGAGAGCAGTCGGACGTCCTCGTCGCCGAAGCGGCCCTCCTGCGTGGTGCTCTGGACGCTGATGACCCCGATCGCGGTATCGCCCTGCAGGATCGGCACGCCCAGATAGGTCTTGGCCTGCGTCCCGATCCCGCGGTCGCCGAGGGCATCCCACTCCGCGGCGTGGCGCAGGAGCAGCGGCTCGCGGTCGCGTACGATCCGCGAGGTGAGACCGGTGCCGTAAGGGATCGCCGGCTGGGGCGCGACCAGGCCGTCCTCGGAGTAATACGGGAACTGGATCTCCTCGGAATCGGCATCATGCAGCGCGACGTAGACGATGTCAGCGGCGAACGTCGCGCGCATCCGTTCGCCCACGAGCTCGATCAGGGCGTCGAGGTCGAGCTGCGCGCTCAACGCCTGGCCGATGCGGTTGACGATCGCCAGCTCGGCCGCCTGGCGTCGCGTCTCCCCGAACAGCCGCGCATTCTCGAGCGCGACGCTGAGGCTCGCGGCGACCGTCGTCAGCAGCCGGACGTCGCCCTCGCTGAATGCGAACTCGCGGTCGAGGTTCTGCAGGGAGATGACACCGCGCGCCTCCTCGCCGATGACCATGGGCGCCCACAGCGTCGACTTGGGCACCTCTCCCTGGATCGCGGCCTTCTGGCCGAAGGTCTCGGCCACCTCGGCCGACCGCTCCTGGACCAGGAACGGCTGGCGCGTGGCCATGACGTGGCGACGGATCCCCATCAGCGGGATCGGCTGGTCGGGGAAGCGCTCTCCGCGTTCGATGGAGTAGGGGAAATGGATGCGCTGCGTCGCCTCGTCCAGGACGCCGATGTCGACGACCTGGGCATCGAAGATCTCTTGCAGCTTGTCACCGACGAGGTCGTACATCGCCTGCATCTCGAGCTGGGAGGCGAGGCCCTCCTGGACGCCGTTGATGATCGCGAGCTCGGCGGCTCGTTCGTCGGTCTCGACGAGGAGGCGCTTCGTCTCACCCAGCAGCCGGGCATTGTCGAGCGCCACGCCCATGCTCGAGGCGAGGGTCGTCAACAGGCGTTCGTCGGATTCGCTGAAGGCATGGGCGCGCAGGCTCTCGAGCGCCACGACGCCGATCACCCGTTCGCCCGAGAGGATCGGGACCCCGAGCCATGAGAGCGTCGGCGTTCCGCCGACATCGATCGCGCCGAGGGATTCCTGCTCCTCGGCAGAGCCGATGCGCAGCGGCCGCTTCGTCTGGATCACGGTCGACGTCAACCCCGGTCCGAGCTTCATGTGCCCACGCTCGAATCGCTCGCCCTCGTCGATGTCGTACGGGAAGGCGATGGTGTCGGTCGCCGCGTCGTACAGCGCGACGAACATCGCGTGCACATCGAAGATCGACCGGATGCGCTCGCCGACGATATCGATGATGGCCTCGAACTCGAGCTGGGCGGCAAGCGCCTGGCCGATCTCGTTCACGAGCGTCAGCTCGGCGTTGCGCTGGCGGGTCTCCTCGATCGCTCGAGCCCGTGCGAGGGCTGCCGCGATGTGGCGACCGACGTACGTGAGGAGTTCGACGTCCTGCTCGCGATAGTGCAAGAACGGTTCGTACGTCTGGACGACGACGATGCCGATGACCTGGTCATGCCAGTGCAGCGGTACACCGAGCCAGTCCTCTCCGGACTCCCCGAGTGCGTCGATCTGTCCGGCCGCGATCAGCTCCTGCCATCGCTGAGTGGTCACCAGCGCGGGCTCGCCGGTCCGGAGCACGTAGGCGGTCAGGCCGCCCGCATTGCCCACGCCGAACGGCTCCCATTCCGCCGGATCCGGGATGTTCGTGTCCACCGTGTCGACGTAGTAGGGGAAGTTGATCGCTTCCATCTCAGCGTCGTACAGGGCGATGTAGAAGTTCCGCGCGTCCATGAGCTCACCGACGATGCGGTGCATGGCGCGATAGAAGTCGAGGAGGTCGGGCGAGGCGCTCGCCGCTTCGGCGATGCGGTAGAGGGCGTCCTGGAGCCGCTCGCTCGCGACTCGCTCGGACTCCCGCGCCTCGAGCTCGGCGAGTCGCGCGAGGAGGCGCGCCGATTCGGCCGCGGGGTCGGTATCGCCCGTCTGCGTGTCGCCCCTCATCGTCGGTCGAGTCTACGCGTGCGTAGGGCCGTCGTGTCGCGTGGGCCGTCGTGCATCGCGGGGACGATCAGCCGCGCTCGAGGTAGCGCTCGCGGTCCCACGGATGGACCACCGAGTCGTACGTCTCCTGCTCGACGCGCGCGGCGTTGAGGTAGTGCGTCGACGACGTCCTCGCCGAAGATCTCGCGCGCGGCCTCGGACCGCTCCAGCTCCGCGATCGCCTCGTACAGCGCGCGCGGCATCCGCGGCACGCCCGTCGCCAGGTAGCCGTTGCCCTTGAACTCGTCGCTCGAGCTTGAGCCCGTGCTCGATGCCGTACAGGCCGGCCCCGATCATCGCCGCGTAGGTCAGGTAGGCGTTCATGTCGCCGCCGGGGAAGCGGTTCTCGACGTGGAGGCCCGGGCCGCGACCGACGAGCCGGAACCCGGTCGTGCGGTTGTCCCGGCCCCACACGACGTTGACCGGCGCCCACGACAGCGACGCGTAGCGCTTGTACGAGTTGATGAACGGGGCGACGAACACGGCCAGCTCGCGCGACAGCGCCATCATCCCGGCCATGAACTGCTGGCCGACCTTCGACAGGCCGTAGGGCCCGGGCTTCTCGCGGCCGGTCGCGTGCATCAGCGGCACGTCCTTGGCGACGTCCCACACGCTCATGTGCAGATGGCCGGACGAGCCGGTCCAGCGATGGTCGGGCTTGGCCATGAACGTGATGCCCCAGCCGTTGAGGTAGGCGATCTCCTTGGCGCCGTGCTTGAACACGCACGCTCCGGTCGGCCGACTCGAGGACGTGGTCGTAGCGGATGTTGACCTCGTGCTGGCCGTTGGCCGCCTCGCCCTTGCTGAACTCGATCGGGACGTTCGCCTCGGTCATCTGGTTGCGCAGCAGTCGATGGAGCGGCTCCGCCTTCGTGGCCTGGAGCAGGTGGTAGTCCTCGTTGTAGTGGCCGAACGTGCGTGGGCACGGGCCAGCCGCGCTCGGCCAGCTCCTCCCACGAGTCCTTGAGGACGTAGAACTCGAACTCGGAGCCGGCCTTGATCGCGAAGCCGGCGTCGGCGGCGCGCGCGACCTGGCGCTTGAGGATCGTCCGCGGCGAGACCGGGATCTCCTGCGCCGGTCTCCTCGTCGATCGTGTCGGCGAGGACCATGGCCGTGCCCGGGCAGCCAGGGCAGCACCCGGAGCTGGTCCCAGATCGGCTCGGCGATCCAGTCGCCGTAGCCGGTCTCCCAGTTCATGAGCTTGAAGCCCTCGGGCGTGTTCATCTCCATGTCCGTGCCCAGCAGGTACGTGCAGAAGTGGGCGCCGTGGCTGATGACGCCGTCGAGGAACGCCTGGCCCTGGACGCGCTTGCCCATGAGCCGGCCCTGCATGTCGGTGAAGGCGACGACGATCGTGTCGATCCGCCCGTCGCGGACCATCGCCTCGAGCTCGGCGAGACGCGGGTGCTTGGTCGGCGTGATCGGTGCCGTGGTCGCTCATCGGGCTCCTCGTGGTGGGATCGGTCGAGGGCCGGCCGGTGGAACCGACCGGCCCTCGACGGTCGTGCGGGGCGGTCAGGTCAGGCGGCCTGCACCTCGCCGGCGGCGCTGCTCGAACTCGCGCTCGATCTCGGTCAGCTCGGCCGCGTCGCCCATCGCGCGCGGACCCTTGAAGCTGCGACGAGCCCAGCCGAAGTAGTAGACGAGCAGGAACAGGACCACGGCGACCATGAACGGGAACGAGATGTTGCCCGACGTCGGGAAGCTGAACAGGATCATCAGGACGACGATCCAGGCGACGGCCACCCAGGCGATCGGCTTGGACCAGCGGCCCAGGCTCCAGACCCGTTCCTGGACCCAGTCCTGGGTCGTGGCGCCCAGGTAGATGCACGATGCCGTACGCGGCGTACAGGAAGATCGTGCTGATCGCGGTGACGATGATGACCGCCACCCCGCGGCCGACGAAGAACGCGGCGACCGAGAACAGCCAGGCGATGACGACGATCGCCGTCAGGGCGTTGGCCGGTGTCCGGTAGCGATGCGAGACCTTCTTGAGCCAGCCGGAGCCCGGGACCCCGTCATCGCGGCTGAAGGCGAAGAGCATCCGGCCGGCGGACGCGATCGCCGAGAGGCCGCAGAACCACATCGCGATGGCGATGCCGGCCGACAGGACGCCGCCGACCGTCGGCCCGAGGTTGTAGATGAGGATGTCGATGACGGCCGCGCCGTCGCCGAAGTAGTACTGGCTGGATAGGCCGAGCGGGTCCGGCAACGGATTCGGGAAGAGCGTCGACAGGTTCGGCAGGTGGGTCGACAGCGCGAACAGGAAGATGTACCCGACGACCGCGCTCACCGCGACCGACAGGAAGATCCCCCACGCGCTGGCCTTCCGCGCCCCGACCGTCTCCTCCGCGACGTGGGCCGAGGCGTCGTAGCCGGTGTACGTCCAGTTGGCCTGGAGCAGCGAGAAGAAGAAGGCGAGGATCAGCGGGTAGGTGATGGCGGGGCCGTACTCGAGGTTGATGAACCCGAGGTTGTTGTTCCAGCTGCCGGCGACGTCCTGGGGCTGGATGGCGAACAGGGTCAGGCCGGACTCGTCGGGCTTGCCGGCCAGGAACACGAGGACGACGACCGCCGCGACGATCCCGATGTGCCACCACACGCTGACCTGGTTCAGGAGCGCGACGAGGTTGATGCCGGCGATGTTGATGACGAGCTGGACGAGCATGAGGATGCCCATCGTCAGCAGCGAACCGACGAGGATCGGTTGGTCGGCCGATCCGAGCAGGACCGTCGTGTTGCCGTACTCGATGCCGACGTTCGACAGGAGCGGCGTGACGATCGTGGCGTTGATGAACAGCGCCGCGGCGAAGTTGATGCCCGGCGACGATGGCGAACTGGCCGATCAGGTTGAGCCAGGCCGTCCACCAGCCCCAGTTCTTGTTCTTCATCCGGCTGGCCCAGTAGTACAGGCCGCCGGCGGTCGGATAGGCCGAGGCGATCTCGCCCATGGACGCGGCGATGCACAGGACGAAGACCGTGACGAACGGCCAGCCGATGAGCACGGCCGCCGTGCCCGCCCAGGCCAGGCCGTAGTCGTAGAGGATGACCGCGCCGGTCAGGATGCTGATGATCGAGAAGCTGATCGCGAAGTTGCTGAACCCGCCCATCGAGCGGAACAGCTCCTGCGCGTAGCCGAGCTTGTGCAGGTCCGCGACGTCCTGCTGGATGACGTCGTCGCGGGATGGTGCCTGGGTCATCGAGAACCTCCCTCACAGCGGCGGAGCCGTCGGTCGGGGTGGCCGGCGGTCGCCCCGGGTCCGACCGTTCCCTCGTGGCCGGACCGTGCGCGGCTGCAGCCCGTCCGACGGGGCGCCGTGCGAAACGCGGGGATCGCGTGGATGACGCGGGACGGGGAGCGGCAGGGCCGCTCTGGCGCCGGGCGGTGCGCGGCGCGGGGTCGGTCGCTGGCCCTCCTTTCCGAGCGTCCCGGCGCCGGACGAGTCCAGGCTCCCGGGTACCTGCCCGGATATCCGGCGCGATGGCGACTATACGCGCCAGTCTGTGGCGCGGGAAGAGCCGCTCGGTCAGTAGAGCATCGTCGTCCCGGTCGGGAAGACGAAGTCGAAGGCGGTGGGTGGCAGCGGCGCCTCGGGACGGATGATCGGTGACCTCGGCGTCGCGGGTGACGACCGCCGCCGATCGACTCGACGAGCCGGAGGATGACGCCCAGCTGGCGATCGACCGCGATCTCGATGCGGTGGTCCGGGCGGTCGCCGGCTGATCTCGATGGTGCGCGGGTGGTCGCACTGCGAGCAGGATCGCCTCGCGGCCCGTCGACGAGCGCCGTGCCGGTGACCGTGCAGCGACCGGTCGCGAGCACGTTCTGGCAGTAGCCGGCCGGATGGACGAACGTGTCCGGCAGCGTCTCCATCGGGAGGGCGGTGACCGGCTCGTAGACGCGCGACATGCCGGGCAGGTCCGGGTCGGCCAGGCCGCGCGGGCGGTTCCGGATCGGGCCGCTGGGTGCCGAGCTTGTGCGCGGCCGCGTAGGTCCGCACGAGGTCGCCGTCCGAGACCCAGATCTCGTAGTGCCCGCCGAGGTACTCGCCGGGGCGGCTCGTGGTCACCCTGGCGTGGCCGGGGTGGCGCACGATGACATCGATCTGGCGTGGCGTCCTCGCCGCGGGTCGTGCCCGACTGCTCGAGGATCCGCAGCCGCAGCGTCGCGAACCGCAGCTCGGCGTCGCGCATGAAGTCGAACAGCTCCGTCGACCGTCGGCAGGACCGGCCGGCAGCGCGGCGACGGCGGGCGCCGCCGGCCGTCGGCGGGGATCGTGGCGAGGGCGGCGCGGTCCCAGAGTCGAGTGTCGGTCATCGCGCCGGATTGTAGCCGTCGGGCACGGGCGGCGGCACGGGCGCGGCCGCGGCGGCGCCACCAAGGTTCCGGACCGGGCCATTGGCGCCACGTTCCGGACCCCGGCCGTTGGCGCCACCGGCGTTCCGAGCCCGCCCACCGTTGGCGCCACCAGCGTTCCAACGAGCCGCGGAATAGGGGTTCGGCGGCGTTTGGAACGGGCGGTGTCCCCGTTCGGCACCGGATCGCCCTAGTTTGGTCCGTTCCGCCGTCGGTTGGAACGGTCCTGGCACCATCGCGCAGCCAGCGCGTGCAGCGTTCCGAGCCCGCGCGTGGCCTACAGCGTTCCAGACCCGCCCGTTTCGTCACCAAGGTTCTGGACCGGGCCATTGGCGCCACCAGTGTTCCGGACCCGGCCATTGGCGCCACAGGCGTTCCGAGCCCGCCCCCGCCGTTGGCGCCACCAGCGTTCCAACGAGCGACGGAATACGGGTTCGGCGGCGTTTGGAACGGGCGGTGTCCCCGTTCGGCACTCGATCGCCCCGGTCTGGTCCGTTCCGCCGTCGGTTGGAACGGTCCTGGCGCCATGGCGCAGCCGCGCTGCCGAGCACGCCACCGGGCGCAGGCACGCACCTGCGCCCGGCGCGCCACTGGGCGCAGGCGACGCGCGGGCACATCAACGCGGGGCGCCGCAGAGGGCTTGACATCGGTCGGACGGCGAGCGTATATATCGCGATACGATATACCGTGTCACGCTATACGGGGACCTGGCCATGAGCGATGGCGTAGCCGATCTCGGGCGGTTCGCGGAACCGTCGCTGTACATCCTCGTGTCGCTCAGCGATGGGCCGAAGCACGGGTACGCGATCATGACGGACGTCGAGGCGATCACCGGCTCGCCGATGGGCCCCGGCACCCTCTACGGCGCGCTCGCCCGCCTCGAGCGACGCGGCTTCATCGAGGCCCTCGAAGCCACCGATCGCCGCCGGCCGTACCGGCTCACCGACCTGGGCGAGGCCACCGTACGTGCCCAGCTCGAGCGACTCGAAGGCTTTGCGCGGACCGGGCTCGAGCGGCTGCGCGACACGTCGTCCTGAGATGGGCAACCGGGAAGTCGACACGACCATCAGGCCACTCGCCGGGCCGGCACTCAAGGCGGCACGCGACCTGCCCACGGGTGGCCTGTCGCGCCGGCAACTCATGCGCCGGGCCGTCGGTGCCGGGATCGGGCTGTGGCTCCTGGAGATGACCGCCGGGACCGTCGGGTTCCTCTGGGCGGCCGGGGTGCAGGGCGGTGGCCGGATCCGGATCGGGACCTATCGGGAGCTGATCGCGGCCAACGGCAACCTGCCCGTGGCGGACGGCTTTCCGGCCTACGTCCCGGACGCCCGGGCGTTCATCGTCATCGTCGACCCGTCTCGGCGGGGCTGGACCGCGGGTCGCGACGAGAAGGGCGACGGGACCGCGCTCAACGTCCGCGCGATGTCGCAGCGCTGCCCGCACCTCGGTTGCCGGCCCAACCCGTGCATCGAGGACTTCTGGTTCCGATGCCCGTGTCACCAGTCGCGCTACGACCGGCTGGGGATCAAGGCGGCCGGCGAACAGTACGGTCCGGCGCCGCGGAGCCTGGACCGCTTCGCGACCGAGGTGGACGCGTCGGGCGTACTGTTCGTCGATACGTCGCGGATCACCCTCGGGCCGTTGGCCGTCGCGCTCGGCCTGCCGGGGTTGCTCCCGCCGCTGGTCCAGAACGGGTGCGTCTGATGGGATCGAGGTCGCGAGGTCGCGGATCGAGGACACCGGGAAGGTCGCTGCTGCGCGCCTACCCGCGCTGGTGGCGCGACCGGTACGGTGACGAGATGCCGTGCTCCTCGAGGCTCGGCCGCCGGACATGCGGGCGCGGGTCGACCTCACTGCGTGGTGCCTTTGATGCACACCTGCGCGGGGCCGATCCGGAACCGGGCGGTGGTGTCGCGGCGGCGCTGATCGCCGGCGGGGCCGTGGACGATCGCCGGCGTCGCTGCGGTCGGCGGGCCGACGCCGCCGGACTGGCCCGGCTACCTCGAGACGACCCTGCCGGTGGCGTTGGTTGGCGTCGTCGCCATCCTCGTCGCCAGCCTTCGGGCTCGCACGGCGAGCATGGGCCTCGAACGGCCTGAGCCTGGAACTCGCGCTCGTCGCGACCGTCGTCGGCCACCTCGCCTGGGCGGCCGCGCTCGGGCTGGCGATCGTCGGCGGGCCGTATGGGGCCGTGACCGCGATCGCTCAGTCGATGGCGGCGATCGCGACGGTCGGCCTGGGCGTCGTGCTGCTGCGCGCTCGTGTCCATCCGGTCGGTGAGGCCGTGCTCCTCGCCGGCTGCCTCTTCCTTCTCCCGACGCCCGCGGCATGGCTCGTCGCCGGGGCGATCTGGACGGGCATCGGGCTGTGGCAGTCCGCCGCGACCCGGTCGGACGATTCGGCCCAGGCGGTGCCGAGCTAGGCCGCCGCCTCAGCCACAGGTCGGCCTCCGCCAGCCACCGGGCGGGGCTCCGCCAAGGCCGGGCGTCAGCCGCCGGGCGGGCCCCTGCCAAGGCCGGGCGCCAGCCGCCGGCCGCCCCCGGCCTGGCCGTCGCCTCAGCCGCCCGCCGGACCTCCGCCGAGGCCGGGTTCGGTCATCGCGGCCGGGTCCAGCAATCGATCCACGTCGTCGGCGGTCATCCCGCGCTCCAGGGCAAGCTCCCGGATCGTCCGCCCGGACTTGAAGGCCTCCTTCGCGAGCTTGGCCGCCTCGTCGTACCCGATCACCGGGGCCAGCGCGGTGGCCAGCATCAGGCCCTGCTCGACGAGCTGCGGCCCACGTTCGGTGGCGGTCAGGCCGGCGACCGTCCGCTCGCTGAAATTCCGCGCGGCGGCACCCAGCAGGTCGATCGATTCGAGCATCGCGGCCGCAGTCACCGGGAGCATCACGTTGAGCTCGAGGAACGACCCCGTCTGACCGAACGCCACGGTCGCGTCGTTGCCGACGACCCGGGCCACGACCATCGTCAGCGACTCGACGATGACCGGGTTCACCTTGCCCGGCATGATGCTGGAACCCGGCTGCGTCTCGGGCAGGGCCAGCTCGGCCAGACCGGCCCGCGGGCCCATGCCCATCAGGCGGACGTCCGAGGCGATCTTCCAGAGGCTCAGCGCGATCGTCCGGATGGCCCCGTGCGCCGCGATCGCCACATCGAGCGTCGCCTGGGCGTGGAAGTGGTTGCGCGTCTCGCGGACGGCCAGCCCGGTCAACTCGGCCAGACGCTGGCAGGCTCGCGCCGCGAACTCGGGATGGGCGTTGATGCCGGTCCCGACCGCGGTCCCGCCGAGCGGCACCGACAACAGCTCGGCCTGGGCCGCGAGCGCGCGCCGGACCGCCTCCTCGACCTGTCCGGCATAGCCCGAGAACTCCTGGCCGAGGCGGATCGGGGTCGCGTCCTGGAGATGGGTCCGACCGGTCTTGACGACCGGCCAGAACTCGTCGGCCTTGCCGGCGAGCGCCGTCTGCAGCTCGATGAGGGCCGGCAGGAGTGCCTCCTCGATCGCCATCGCCGCGGACAGCTGGAGCGCGGTCGGGATGGTGTCGTTGGAGCTCTGGCAGCGGTTGACGTCGTCGTTCGGGTGGACCGTGCGGCCCGTGCCCAGGCGCGCCGCCGCGAGATGCGCGACGACCTCGTTCATGTTGGTGTTGGTCGAGGTGCCCGGAGCCCGTCTGGTAGATGTCGATCGGGAACTGGTCGTCGTGGTCGCCGTCGGCCACCGACGCCGCCGCGGCGGCGATCGCCCGCGCGACATCGGGCTCGAGCAGGCCCAGTTCGCCGTTCGTCTCGGCCGCGGCGAGCTTGACCATGGCCAGCGCCCGGATGAAGCGGCGCGGGAAGGGCTGCCCCGAGATCGGGAAGTTGAGGACCGCGCGCTGGGTGGAGGCGCCGTACAGGGCGTCGGCCGGCACGGCCATCTCGCCCATCGAATCGCGTTCGATCCGCGTCGTCGGTTTCGGCTTGGTCATGCGCTCGATCGTACATCCGGCGATGGCGCTCCCGGGCACTGCGGAGGCAAGGAAGGTCGTAGCATCGCCGGTGATGCCGACGATCGACGCCAACGGCCTGCAGATCGGGTACGACGTGGCGGGGGCCGGGCCGCCGCTCATCCTGCTGCATGGGGCGACGTCGCTCGCGGCGCGGGACTTCCGGGGCCAGCTGCCCGACCTGCAGCGCGCGTTCCGCACCTACACGCCCGATGCCCGCGGGCACGGCCGAACCCGCTGGGACGCGGCCGCCGGCGGCTTCTCGGCCGACTGGCTCGCGGACGACCTCCTGGCCTTCGCCGACGCACTGGAACTGGACACGTTCCACCTGCTCGGGTTCTCGCTGGGAGGGATGACCGCGCTGCGGGTCGCGGTCCGGGCGCCGGCGCGGCTGCGGACGCTGGTCGTTGTCGGGATCAGCCCGGAGCGCGAGCCCCGCGCGACGGTGGCCAGGCGACTGATGGACCCGGTCCGGATCGACCGGTCGGATCCGCGCTGGGCCGCGGACCTCGCAGCCCGGCACGACCCCGGGCAGGGCGAGGGTGCGTGGCGGTCGCTCCTGCCGGCCATCGCCCGGGACGTCGCGACGCAGTCGCTGCTGACGCCGCGGCAGATCCACGCGATCGATGCGCCGACGCTCGTCGCAGTGGGTGACCGGGACCCGTTCGTGCCGGTCGACCAGGCGTGGCGGCTATCCCGTTCCGTGCTGGACGGCCGGCTGCTGGTCCTGCCCGACGCCGGCCACGAGGCATTCGCCGAGCGTCCGACCATCGCGATGGAGGCGCTGACCGCGTTCTATCGATCGACCGAGGTCGTCGCGCGCCGCCGCGCCGGCGTGACCGCGCAGGAACCCCAGGAGGTATCGGGATGATCACGTTGCTGGCGCTGTATCGAAGGCCGGAGGGCGGCGAGGCGGCCCTCGCCGAGTTCGAGCGGCGCTACGCCGCGGAGCACCTGCCGCTCGTCGCCGCCACGCCGGGGTTGCTCGAGACCCGGGTCCAGCGGGTCGTGGAGGCGCTCGGGGGCGAGACCGACCTCGTGCTGATCACGGCGATGCGCTTCGTCGACCGCGAAGCCCTGGATGCCGGGCTCGCGTCCGATGCGATGCGGGCCGCCGGGCGCAACCTGCGCGAGATCGCGCCCGGCCTCTCGACCCTGCTCGTGCTGGAGGAGGCGACCGACCTGGGGGCGTGACCCGAGCCCGTCCGGCGCGGCGGCGCTGCCGCGGCGGCAGGCGTCCGCGTCCGGCGCCCAGCTCGGCTCCTCGACGTCCGGCGCCAGGCGTCCGCGACCCCCGTCCGGCCGCGGCCCCTCGACGCCAGGCGCCAGGAGCGTTCCAACCGACACCGGAACGGTCCGAATCGGGCCGGTCGGATGATGTGTGGGGGCGCCGCCCGTTCCAAACGCCGCTGAGCGGGCCTTCCACCGCTCGTTGGAACGCTGGTGGCCCCAAGGGCGTGGCGGCCGTGACGGGTCGTGGCCCATGGCGAGGCGCGGGGGCGTGACCCGGGCCGTCCGCCGCGGCCCCTCGACGCTTGGCGCCAGGAGCGTTCCAACCGACACCGGAACGGTCCGAATCGGACCGATCGGCTGCTGAGTGGGGGCGCCGCGCGTTCCAATCGCCGCTGAGCAGGCCTTCCGCCCCTCGTTGGAACGCTGGTGGCCCCACGGGCGTGGCGGCCTGCGGGCCGTGGCGGGGCCGTGGCCCAAAGGGCGTGACGGCCGTGGCCCCGAGGGCGTGGCGGGCCGCGGCTCCAAGGGCGTGGCGGGCCGTGGCCGTCGTGGCGCCCGTGACTGAGCCGCGGGGGCGTGACCCAGCCCATCCGGCGCGGCGTGACGGACCCCTTCCCGGAACGTGGATACTTGACCGGCACCGAGTCCACGAGAACCGCGCGAACCGCGAGGGATCAGTGACCGACGTCCGCCCGACCACGCGCTTCATCCGCGTCGATGCCCCGGTCGAGGGGCACGACGCCGTCGCCCTCGTGACGATCGATCGACCCGAGGCGCGCAACGCCCTGAGCTTCGCGCTGCTCGCGGAGTTGGCGGACGAGCTCGAGACGCTCGATCGCGACCGCCGCACACGTGCGATCGTCCTCACCGGCGCCGGCGATCGAGCCTTCGCGGCCGGGGCCGACATCACGGAACTCGCCGATCAGACCCCCGCGCGCCTCCACGCCGATGGCAACTTCAAGCCCTGGAACCGGATCGCGGCCATCGGTCTTCCGCTCATCGCCGCGGTCCGCGGGTACGCGCTGGGTGGCGGGTGCGAGCTGGCCATGACGTGCGACCTGATCGTCGCGGGCGACGACGCCCAGTTCGGTCAGCCGGAGATCCGCATCGGAGTCATGCCCGGCGCCGGTGGCACGCAACGGCTGACGAGGGCCATCGGCCGGTACCGTGCGATGGAGCTGATCCTTACGGGGCGCTCGATCGACGCCCAGGAAGCGCACGCCGCCGGCCTCGTGACCCGCGTCGTCCCGGCGGCCGAGACGCTCACGGCCGCCCTGGACCTCGCGGACCAGATCGCCGCCATGCCCCCACTCGCGGTCCGTGCCGCCAAACGGTCCGTCCTCGCCGCCGCCGAGCTCCCCCTGAGCGCGGGTCTCCGTGCCGAGCGCCAGGCCTTCTTCGATCTCTTCGCGACCGACGACCAGCGCGAGGGGATGCGCGCCTTCATGGACAAGCGACCCCCGGTCTGGACCGGACATTGAGCCGTCACGAATCGCCAGGCATGACGACGAGGAGGATCCCCGGACATGGAGCGTGATCCGTTCGAAGGCGGGAGGGACGTCGGAAGCGACATCACCCGCGATCTCGGCGACGAACCGCCGGCCTCGTACCGAGACACCGCGCCCGACCTCCTCGCCCCGATCGACGAGTCCTCCCCGGTCAGCGGTCACAACCCGGCCCCGCAGTCGGCGACCTCCGCCGTCGATTCGCCCGAGCACGACTGGAGTCTCGCCCGGGACCTCGTCCGCCCGGCATTCCGGCCGGTCGGGACCCAGGGCCTCGCGATCGATTCGGTCGACCGCGAGTCGCTGCAGGCCCACGCGACGCAGAGCCATGCCCAGCCGCTCCTCGACGCCGGTCCGGCCGGCATCCCGGTCGTCTACACGATCCCGGCCGGTGGCTTCGATATCGTCGTGAACGGCGATCACCTGCTGTCGTGGGGCATCGAGCCCGTCGAGCTCCAGGACGCGGCCATGCGGAATCTGGCGACGTGGGCCGCGACGGCGCCCTGGTCGGCCGAGGTTTCCGGCGAGCGTCGGCTGCTCAGCTCCGAGACCGGCGACGGCATGGATGCCGTCCGGATCCTCCTGCCGGACGCGGTGGCGCACATCGCGACGCAGTTGGCCGGCGAGGCGCGGATCCTCGTCGGGATCCCGGAACGGCATCTGCTGACGGCCGCCACGCTGCGGGCCGGCGACGAGGGCTTCGCCGAGATGTTCGCCGAGTTCGTGGTCGAGACGTCGGGCGGCGCGGACGAACCGGTCGATCGACGCGTCTTCGAGATCGTCGACGGTCGCCTGGTCGAATTCGCCCAGGCATGACCGACGGCCTGCGCGTCGAGATCGACGGGCCGGTCGCGACGCTCACGCTGGACCGACCCGAGGCGCTCAACGCGCTGACGGTCCCGATGAAGGTCGCCCTGCGCGAGGCGCTGAAGCGGATCGCGACGGACCGGTCCGTACGGGCGGTCATCCTGACCGGCGCCGGCCGGGCGTTCTGTGCCGGCCAGGACCTGGCCGAGCGCGAGCAACCCGACGCCGCGCCGCTCGATGTCGAGGTGCGAGAGCGCTACAACCCGATCATCCGGGCGCTCCGCTCGATGGATCAGCCGGTCATCGCGGCCATCAACGGGGTGGCCGCCGGTGCCGGGGCGTCGCTCGCGTTCGCCTGCGACATCCGGATCGCGGCCGAGGGAGCGCGGTTCGTGCTCGCCTTCGGGCGGATCGGCTTGGTCCCCGACAGCGGCGCGACGTGGTTCCTGCCACGCCTCGTCGGGCCGGCGCGCGCAGCCGAGATGGCCCTCGTCGGCGATCCGGTCGATGCCGAGGAGGCGCTACGGAGCGGTCTCGTGTCGAAGGTCGTGCCAGGCGAGGAGCTTCTGGCGGAGGCCCGCGCCATGGCGGATCGGATCGCCGCCAACGCGCCGCTCGCCGTCGCGTTGACGAAGCACGCGATGGACCGGGCGGCGACGATCGACCTCGACGAAGCCCTCGAGGGCGAGGCGAAGCTCCAGGGCATCGCCGGCGCGACCGCCGATCACGCCGAAGGCCGGGCCGCATTCCGCGAGAAGCGAACGCCTCGGTTCACCGGCGGCTGACGATCGTCCCGGCCGATGGTCGTCCCCTTGCTCCACCGGACTCGATGCCGTAGGCTGCCCGCCTAACGACCGTTAGGTAGGGAGGCCGCGGACCGGGTGGTCGAGACGTCCCGTCGCCGAGCAATCGAGGATGCCGCGAGCGTGCTCTTCCGCGAGCACGGCTACTCCGGCACGAGCGTGCGCGACATCGCCCGCGCGCTCGACATCCAGGGCGCGAGCCTGTACGCCCACGTCAGCTCCAAGCAGGACGTTCTCTGGTCGATCGTCAACCGGACCGCGGAGCGGTTCGAGGAGGCCGCCGACCTGGCCACGGAGAGTGCCGACGACCCCGCCCCGGGACCGGCGTCCAGGCTGCGTGCCCTTGTGTGTGCCCACGTCGGCGTCGTCCTCGAGGACATCGAGCGAGCGAGCGTCTTCGTGCACGATTGGCGCTCCCTCTCCGTCGAGCGTCGCGCCGAGATGGGCCGTCGCCGCGACGCGTACGAGGCTCGGTTCCGAGCGGTCATCGCCGATGGCGTGGACAGCGGGGCGTTCGCGCCGGTCGATGCCGCCATGGCCGCCACGTACCTGCTTACCGCGCTCAACGGGATCGTCGCGTGGTATCGACCCGAGGGCCGCCTCAAGCCCGCGCCGATTGCCGAGATCTACGCCGACCTCTCGTTGCGCGCGGTCCTCGCGCCCGCGAAGGAGCACTGAGCCATGACCGATCCGCTCGCGCTCGACCCCGTCCTCGCGCCGTCCGACCGCTCCTCGACCGCGACCTCGACGCAGGCGCCGACGCGCGCCCACGACGAGGCGTACGAGGCGTGGTTCGCGCGGTTCGAGGCGTACCTCGCGGCCGGCGGGACCGTCGAGGCCACCGACGCGATGCCGGACGAGTACCGGACCGCGGTCCTGCGCTTCGTCGAGATGCACGCCAACTCCGAGCTCATGGGCGTCCTGCCCGAGCGCGAGTGGCTGATGCGCGCCCCGACCCTGCGTCGCAAGCTCGCGCTGACCGCCAAGGTCCAGGACGAGGTCGGGCACGCCCAGCTGCTGTATCGCGTGGCCGAGGACCTCGGGAAGACGCGCGAATCGATGTTCGACGACCTGCTTGGCCGGCCGGACCAAGTTCCACAACGTCTTCCACTACCCGACGAAGTCGTGGGCGGACGTCGGGATCATCGCCTGGCTCGTGGATGCCGCCGCGATCGTCGCCCAGCAGGCGTTGCGCGACTCCTCGTACGCGCCGTACGCCCGCACGATGCGCAAGATCTGCTGGGAAGAGTCGGTCCACATCATGCACGGCCGCGACGTCGTGGTGACGATGGTGACCGGCACGGCCGCACAGCGCGCCTCGATCCAGGAGGCGCTGGACCGCTGGTGGGGCCCGCTCATGCAGATGCACGGCCCGCGTTCGCCGCGCGAGAAGGACAAGGACCTGCGCTGGCGGATCAAGGCCAAGACCAGCGAGGAGCTGCGCCAGGAGTTCCTGACGATCTACGTGCCGCGGATCCGCGAGCTCGGCCTGGTGATCCCGGATCCCGAGCTGCGGCTGGACGAAGCGGCCGGGGAGTGGCGCTACACGGAGCCCGACTGGGACGAGCTGCGGACCGTCGTCACGAACCACGGACCGATGTCCGAGGCACGGCTGGAGTTCCGTCGCGTGGCGCGAGCCGACACGGCGTGGGTCCGCGACACGATCCTGGCGGCGCCGCGGGCGGCATGACCGGTCGCGGTACTCCCGATCCGGCCACGGCCGCCCTCACCGACGGGCCGGCGATGGAGCCGTGGGAGGTCTTCCGCCAGGAGAAGGACGGCGACCCGATGCGCCACGGCGGCAGCGTCATGGCGCCGGACGCGGAGCTCGCCACGCACTACGCGCGGGAGCTGTTCGGCCGGCGGCAGGAGAGCGTCCGGTTGTGGATCGTGCGGCGCTCCGATGTCGTGGACCTGCACGACCCGGACCTGCTGCAGCCGCCGCTCGACCGCTCGTTCAAGAAGCCGGGCGGCTACGTGATGCGCGACAAGCTGGCCGCCGCCGAGAGGCGGCCGGTCAGGCGAAGCCGAAGGCTCGGGCGCCCCGGTGAGTGCCGTGGCAGCGGATCGGGCCGGGGCTGGCACGGGGGCGCGCTCGCGTCGCCGCCGGCCGCTGCCGCGGAGGGCCTCGAGGCGCTCCTGCGATCGATGGCCGACGACGAGTTCGTCATCGGCTTCTCCGACTCGGAGTGGACCGGGATCGCGCCGCAGCTCGAGGAGGACGTGGCGATGAGCTCGCTCGCCCAGGACGAGCTGGGCCACGCGGCGGCGCTGTACGGGCTGCTCGCCGGGGTCCTGGGCGGTGCGGGAACCGCGGGTGGAGCCGGGGACCGTGCCGGAGCCGCCGACGTGGACGCCCTGGCCTACGACCGCGAACCTGCGGAGTACCGCCACGCCCGGCTCCTCGACCACGGCCGCGGCGACTGGGCGATGACCATGGCCCGGCGCTACCTGTACGAGACCGCCGATGCCGTCCGCCTCGAGGCGCTGGTCGCCGGCTCGTGGGCGCCGCTCGCCGAGCTGGTCGGCAAGCTCGTGCGCGAGGAGCGCTACCACACGATGCACGTGACGACGTGGCTGGAACGGCTCGCAGGCGCCGGGGGCGAGGCGCGCGACCGGCTCGTGGCCGCGCTCGAGGAGCTGGGTCCGGACGCCGGAACGGTGTTCACGCCACTCCCCGGGGAACCGGCACTCGTGCAGGCCGGCATCCTGGCCCGCCCCATGGCCGAGCTCGAGCGCGACTGGCGGGCCCGACCTCGCCCCCGTCTTCGATCGATGGCGCCTTCCCCAGCCGCCCCCGACCGCCGATCCCGACCGCGGCCGGACCGACCACGGCGAGCCGTTCCGCTGGCTGCACGCCGAGTTCAACGCGGTCCGCCGCAGCGACCCGGGAGCGACGTGGTGAGCGAGCGCGGCATCCACACGACCATCGCCCGGGCCCGTGCGGGCGGGCCGAGCCCCAGCCGCGGCCCCGCCTCCGACCGAGGCGACGGTCCGCGCCGCCCTCGCCGAGATCCCCGACCCCGAGCTCGCCAGTCCTTTCGATCGTCGATCTCGGCATCGTCCATCGCGTCGTCGTCGACGCGGCCGGCATCGAGGTCGCGATCCTGCCCACGTTCGTCGGTTGCCCGGCGCTCGACATCATCCGAGCCACGATCGCGGAGCGGCTGGCCGCGTTCGGCCGCCCGGTCCGTGTCGAGACCACGTTCGAGGTGCCGTGGACCTCGGAGCGCATCTCCCCGGCCGGTCGCCGCGCCCTGGCGAGCGTCGGCATCGCCCCGCCCGGCGCCCCGGAGGACGCGCGCTGCCCGTTCTGCTCGTCCGCGGAGGTCGTGATGGACAGCGCGTTCGGCCCGACCCAGTGCCGCTCGCTGTTCTACTGTCGCGCGTGCCGCCAACCGTTCGAGGCGCTCAAGTCGGTCTGATCCGGCAGCAAGTCCGCCTGCGGGCGTTGTACGCTGCTTGAGTCATGGATGTACGCGAGATGAAGAACGTGGGCCCCGCGCGCACGTCGCTGGTGGTTGCGGCCAGCGGCGGCCCGGGTGGATGAGGCAGGGCGAGACCCCGGTCAACGACTGACGTTCCCACCCGCCCGACTTCGAGCACGCCTCGGTCGGAGATGTCCTGACCATGGACGTCATCCTGGCCGGCGGTGTCTTCCTCGTCGCGTATGTGCTGATCGCCTCCGAACGCGTTCGACCGGACGCTCGTCGCCCTGCTCGGCGGGCTGCTCGTCGTGGCCCTCGGGATCATCGATCAGGACGAGGCCTTCACCGCGATCGACTTCAACGTCATCTTCCTGCTGGCCGGGATGATGGTCCTCGCAGGCGGCCTCGCCAAGACCGGCTTCTTCGAGTACCTCGCCGGACAGGCGATCCACTGGTCGCGCGGCGAGCCATTCCGGCTGTTGGTCTTCCTGGCCCTCGTGACCGCGGGTCTCGCCGCGGTCCTCGACAACGTGACGACCGTCATCCTGCTGACGCCGGTCACGCTGTCGATCGCGCGGACGCTTAGGGTGTCGCCCGTTCCCGTACCTGATCAGTCAGATCTTCGCCTCGAACATCGGGGGTACCGCGACGCTCATCGGCGATCCGCCGAACATCATGATCGGCTCGGCCGCCGGGCTCGACTTCGGCGACTTCCTGGTCAACCTGGCGCCGGTCGTGGTCGTGATCATGATCGCCTTCCTGGGAATCATGTGGCTCGCCTTCGGCCGTCGGATGGAGGACGACGCAGACCGTCTCGACATCCTCGCCACCGTGGATCCTGCCAGCGCGATCAAGGATCGGCCGCTGATGATCCGCGCCCTCATCGTGCTGGGCCTGACCATCGTCGGCTTCCTGCTCCATTCAGCCCTCGGGCTTGAGGCGGCGACCATCGCGCTGCTCGGTGCGACGTCCTGATGATCGTCGGACCGCTCGATCCGCACGAGACGCTGCGCGACATCGAGTGGAGCACGCTGTTCTTCTTCGTCGGCCTGTTCATGCTCATCGAGGCCGTGATCCACGTCGGCATCGTCGGTGGCATCGCCGACGCGCTGGCCGAAGCCGCCGGCGGGCAGGCTGGATGTGGCGACGATGGGGATCCTCTGGTTCTCGGCGCTGGCCTCAGCGATCGTCGACAACATCCCGTACACCGCGACGGCCATCCCGATCGTCGAACGGCTCATCGAGAGCGGCCTCGACGGGGATGTCCTGTGGTGGTCCCTGGCGCTTGGGCGCCTGCCTCGGCGGCAACCTGACCATCGTCGGTGCCTCAGCCAACATCGTGGTCGCCAACCTCGCCGCGCGCGATGGCCACCCGATCACCTTCATGCAGTTCTTCCGCTACGGATTGGGCGTCGTCTTCGCCTCGCTCGTGATCTCGACTGTCTACCTGTGGGTGCGGTATCTGACGTGAACCGATGGGTCGAAGCGGCGAGGCGGCCCTCGATCGGCGCGTCCGGGAAAGCAGCAGTCACGTAAGCTCCCGGGCATGACCGGTCCGCCTGATCCGGCCCCCGCGTCCAGGCTCGTGCCGACGGTCGGCGTGATCGGTGCCGGCGCGATGGGCGCCGGCATCGCCCAGGTGGCCCTCGAGGCCGGCTCCGAGGTCGTGCTCCACGACGTCGACATCGACGCCATCGAGCGCGCCCGCGAACGGATCCGCGACGGGCTCGAACGACGTGCGGCCACGCTCGAGATCGAGCCTTCGGCGCGTCGACGCCTGGGTGGCGGCGCGCCTCGACGGACTACGCGAGGCGCACACGCTCGATACCGTCGCGAGCCAGGCCGAGCTCGTCATCGAGGCCGCGCTCGAGGACCTCGACCTCAAGTGCGACATCTTCCGGGCGCTCGATGCCGAGGCGATCCGCGGCGCGATCCTCGCCACGAACACGAGCGCACTGTCGATCGCGGCCATCGCCGCGGCGACGCGCAACCCCGGTCGGGTCATCGGGCTGCATTTCTTCAACCCGGTCCCGCGGATGCAGCTCGTCGAGGTCGTCCCCGGCCCGAAGACCCGCCCCACGATCGTCGAACGTGCCGAGGCGGCCATGCGGGCCTGGGGCAAGACCCCGGTCCGCAGCACGGACACCCCGGGCTTCATCGTGAACCGGGTCAATCGGCCGTTCACGATCGTCGCACTCCGACTGCTCGAGGACGACCGCTCCACGGTCGAGACGATCGACGGGGCGATGCGCTCGGCCGGTTTCCCGATGGGCCCGTTCGAGCTCATGGATCTCGCCGGCGTCGACGTCAATCTCGCCGCCGCGCGGGCGATCTGGGAGGGTCTCGGCCGTCCCGACCGGCTCCGTCCCTCGCCGATCCAGGAGCGGCTCGTCGCCGAGGGCCGCCTCGGGCGCAAGGCCGGGGCCGGGTTCTACGCCTATCGCAACGGTCGGCGTGGCGAGGCCCTCGAGGGCGCCTCACCGCGCCCCCCGACCGCCACGATGCGGGCCGCGGACATCCGGACGCGCATCCTCGACGCCATCGACGCCGAGGCGCGCCGGGCGCGCGACGAAGGGGTGGCCAGCGAGGACGACATCGACCTGGCGATGCGGCTCGGAGCGAATCACCCGACAGGTCCATTCGAGCGAGCCCGCGCGACCGGCGCGTCGCCGGACTGAACGGACGACCCCGCCGGCCGAGCCGACGGGGTCGTCGATGTCCTCAGGCGTTCCGGCTCAGCCGAGAACGGAGCAGAGCGCCGCCAGCTCGTCGCCCTCATGCTGGCCGTGCTGGCTGATGACCTCGAAGATCGGATCGCCGTTCGCATCGAACGTGATGTGGATGGTCGTCTGGCCAACGTCCGCGTATACGCGTCCCTGGCCCGGGATGTTGATCGATCGCACGTTCCCGATGACGACCTGGATGAGGCTGCCGTCCGCGAGGTACGTGACCCGATCCACGCCGACGTCCCGGAAACGGAGTGAACCGTTCTCGCTCGTGAAGGAGCCGCCGATGGCGTAGTTGTTGAGCTCGCGAACCGGGTTCCCAGCGGCGTCGTTGAAGACCCGGAAGGTGATGTGTCCCGTGAACCGGGCCGTCACTTCGGCGCCGCAGGCCTCACTCAGGAACTCGTCGACGAACAGGTCGTCGATGGGCACCCGCTCCATCACCGGCTTCGCTGCGTTGACGGGTGCTCCCACGAGCATCGCGCCGAGCAGGCCGAGTCCCAGGATGCGCACGAATCGTCGCACGTTCGAACCCTCCGGGGCGGAATGCTGCGCGCTCCGATATCTGGATCGGCGCTGGCGCGGCGTCGAGCCGCCCATCTCGTTGGCGGAGTGTGCGCCCGGGGTGTCGTCCGTCCGTTGCGGTCCGGGGCCCGATCCGGTCGCTCGCTGCTACGATCGATCGCATGAGCCGAGATCAGCACCGACCCCTGCGCGAGGCCTGGATCGTCGAGGCCGTTCGGACGCCCATCGGCCGCTACGGCGGGGCGCTCGCGGAGGTCCGTCCGGACGACCTCGCCGCCGTCGTCCTCCGCGCCGTCGTCGATCGGGCGGGCGTCGATGCCGGCCTCGTCGAGGACGTCATCCTCGGCTGCGCGAACCAGGCCGGCGAGGACAACCGGGACGTCGCGCGGATGGCCCTGTTGCTTGCCGGCTTCCCGGTCGAGGTCGGCGGGCTGACCGTCAATCGGCTGTGCGGCTCCGGGCTCCAGGCCATCAACTCGGCGGCCCACGCGATCGCGGTCGGCGATGGCGACGTGTTCATCGGCGGCGGCGTGGAATCGATGACCCGGGCGCCGTACGTCATGGCCAAGGCGGCCGTCGCCTGGGACCGCGGACCGCGCGAGCTCGAGGACACGACGCTCGGCTGGCGGTTCCTCAACCCGCGGCTCGCCGAGCGGTACTACCCGTACTCGATGGGCGAGACCGCCGAGAACGTCGCCGAGCGCTATGGCATCAGCCGCGAGCGACAGGACGCGTTCGCGCTCGAGAGCCAGCTGCGGGCCGTCGCGGCGATCGAAGCCGGTCGGTTCGACGAGCAGATCGTGCCGGTCGAGGTGCCTGGGCGGAAGGGAGGCCCACCGACGGTCGTGGCGCGCGACGAGCATCCGCGCGCCGACACCTCCGCAGAGGCGCTCGCGAAGCTGCGGCCGGCGTTCAAGCGCGACGGTGGGTCGGTCACGGCCGGGAACAGCTCCGGGATCAACGACGGGGCGTCGGCCGTGCTGGTCGTGGAGGCGGCGCGGGCCCGCGAGCTCGGTCTGCGGCCGATGGCTCGGGTCGTGGCCACGGCCGTCGCCGGCGTGGACCCCGCGGTCATGGGGATCGGGCCCGTGCCGGCCACGCGCAAGGTGCTGGAACGCGCCGGGATCGACGTCGCGGACCTCGACCTGATCGAGCTCAACGAGGCGTTCGCGTCGCAATCGATCGCGGTCATCGACGAGCTCGGGCTCGACCCGGCCAAGGTGAACCCGAACGGCGGGGCGATCGCCCTGGGCCACCCGCTCGGGATGAGCGGCGGCCGCCTGATCACGATGCTGACCCACGAGCTGCGCCGGACGGGCGGCCGCTACGGCCTCGCGACGATGTGCATCGGCGTGGGCCAGGGGATCGCGACGATCGTGGAGCGCTTCGACGGCTGACGGCGAGGTCCCGCGCCCCGCAGCTCCCTGACCTCGCGCAGCCCCGGACCATCGGATTTCGGCGTCACGCTTGTCGAAACCCGTTGTCGTGCGTACGATGAGCACCAGCGCCTCGACAGCGGACACCACCAACCCCACGCAGCACGCCCCGTCCGAAGGAGGACGAAACCGCATGATCGACCAGCAGCCGACGGTCCTCGAGCCGACCCCCGTCCTCGAGCCGACCACGGTCGTGTCCCTCACCGACGCCGCGGCCTCCAAGCTGCAAGAGCTGACGAAGGACGAGACCAACCCCGACATCGGGCTGCGCGTGTACGTCTATTCCGGTGGCTGCTCGGGCTTCCGCTACGGGATGATGCTCGAAGACGCACCCACGCCCGAGGACAAGGTCCTCCACGCGTCCGGGATCAAGGTCTACGTCGACGGCCAGAGCATCTCGCTGCTGCAGGGCTCGCAGATCGACTACGTCGACACGCTCATGGGCGCGGGCTTCACCGTGAACAACCCGAACGCCGTCGCGGCCTGTGGCTGCGGCTCGAGCTTCCGCACCGCCGAGGACGAGGGCGCGCCGAAGGGCTGCTCGCACTGACCGAACCCCGCCATCGCCTCGAAGCCGCCGGTACTTCCGGCGGCTTCATCGATTTCGGGCGCGAGGACTAGACTCGGCCAACCGCGGACCCGCCGGGTTCGCGCTCGACCCGGAACCCAGCTCGCATCGGATCGGTGTCCATGGAGATCCCGCTCTTCCCGCTCCACATGGTGCTCTGCCCAGGCATCGTCCTGCCGCTCCACATCTTCGAGGAGCGCTACCGCGAGATGACCCGGCGCTGCCTCGACACCGGGGACCCGTTCGGCATCGTGCTGATCCGCGACGGACGCGAGGTCGGTACGCACCGGGTCGCCACGCTGGCGGGCGTGGGCGCGTTCGCCGAGATCCGCGAAGCGGGTCGCTACCCGGATGGCCGGTTCGACCTCCTGGCCGCCGGCACGGGCCGCTTCGCGATCGAGTCCGTCGATGCCCGCAAGGAGCCGTACCTCGTGGCCCAGGTCACGCCGCTCGACGACGACATCGGCGACGAGACGCGCGCGGAACGCCTCGCCGCGGGCGCCATCCGGCGATTCGTCCGCTACCTCGACCTCATGCGGGCACGCGACGGCGAATTGGCGGAGGAGCTGGACATCCGGGTCGAGATCGATGCGTCGGCGTCGGCCGACGACGCACCACGGCCGCCGCTGGACCGCGAAGCCGAGGTCGAGCGGATCGTGTCCGTCGACGCGGACCCTGACGCGGACCCCGATGGACCTTCCGGATCTGGCTCGGGTCCAGGCGCCAAGCCCGACCTCGGGATCCCGGACGACCCCACGGTCCTGTCGTACCTGCTGTCCGGCATCGTCCAGGTCGAGCTGCCGCGCCGCCAGGCCTTGCTCGAGGCCGACACCACCGTCGAGCGACTCGAGGGCCTCATCGCGCTGCTCGAGCGCGAGCTCGTGCTGCTGCGCCGTCGGTTGCGCTACTTCTCGCCCGACCCGCGGCTGGTCGGTGGGGCGCGCCGGAGCTAGGGCTTGGGGGCGGGAGCGCCCGCGACCTCGTCGGCCTCGTCCTCGCGGCGATACGGGACATTGACGATGACCGTGTGCGGTCGCCCGAGCAGGACCCGGCGCAGCTGCTTCGAGGACTGGTTGTAGAGCAGCCGCTCCCACCAGCTGCGGGCGACGTACTCGGGCAGCACGACGAACGTGATCGGTGCCTCCTTGTCCGGCGGCCACGCCGCGTCGAGGACGTCCAGATAGGCGGTCAGCGGCCCCGTCAACGCCCGATATGGTGACTCGACGACCACGAGTGGCACGCCCGGTAGCGTGCGCTCCCAGGCCGTCCGTACCGCGGTCGCATCCTCGGGGTCGTCGCTGATGAAGACGGCCCGGACGTCGTCCGCGATGGACCGGCCGACGTTGACCGCCTGGATGACCGCCCGATTGATCCCGGGCACGGGCACGACGACCCGCTCCTCCCGCCGCGGCCGCGCGGAGACGAATGCCGGCGACACGCCCGAGCTCCTCGGTCGAATGGCGGTACTGGCGGCTGATGAACAGCATCATCAGGACGAGCAGCGGCATGAGGATGACGACCAGATAGGCCCCGCTGAAGAACTTCACGGAGGCGACGACGACGAGGACGACCGCCGTCATGACCGCCCCGGTGGCGTTGAGCGACATCCGCCAGCGCCAGCCGGGCTCCCGTGTCCGCAGCCAGTGCCGGACCATGCCGGTCTGGCTGATCGTGAAGCACACGAACACCCCGACCGAGTAGAGCGGGATCAGGAACGTGGTGATGCCACCGAAGGCGATGATGAGCAGCCCCGCCACCACCGACAGCAGGATGATCCCCCAGCTGAACGCCAGCCGGTCGCCGCGGAAGCTGAACTGGCGCGGCATGTAGCCGTCCTTGGCCAGCAGCGCGCCGAGCCGCGGAAACGCGTTGTAGCTGGTGTTGGCGGCGAGGAACAGGATCAACGCCGTGGCGCCCTGGAAGATGTAGAAGAGCGGCGTCCCCACTCCGAATGCGGTCTGGGCCACGAGTGCGATGACGGTCGGGCCGCCCGAACCCTCCTCCGAGGGCACGATCTGGTAGGCATCGGCGACGATGGTGACGCCGACGAACAGGATGGCGAGCAGGATCGCCATGGCGACCATCGTCGTCGCGGCGTTGCGGGCCTCGGGCGGCTTGAATGCCGGTACGCCGTTGGCGATCGCCTCGGTGCCGGTCAGGGCCACGGACCCCGACGCGAACGCTCGCAGCAGCAGGAAGAGCCCGATCGGTTCCGTCCCGAGTTCGACCGCCTCCTCCTGACGCGGCCAGGGCGTCACGTCGCCGGTCACGATCGAGATCACACCCATCACGATGATCGTCAGGGCCAGCCCGACGAACAGGTAGGTCGGGATCGCGAAGATGTTCCCCGACTCGCGTAGGCCGCGCAGGTTCGCGACGGTGATGAGCGTGATGGCGAGGAGCGCGATCTCGATGCGAAACGGGTTCAGCCCAGGCGACACCGAGATCAGCTGATCGACCGCCGACGACGTCGAGACCGCGACCGTCATCACGTAGTCGATGAGGAGGGCGCTCGCGGCGACGAGGGCCAGGAGCGGCGTGAGCTCCCGTTTCGCGACGGCGTACGCGCCACCGCCGTCCGGGAACGCAAGGCAGACCTGGCGGTACGACAGCGCGACGACCGCGAGCAGGATCGCGATGGCGATCGCGACCTCGACCGACAGGAGGAAGGCGGCCGCCCCGCCGATGATCAGGACGCGAAGGATCTCCTCGGTGGCGTAGGCCGACGAGGAGATGGCGTCCGAGCTGAAGATCGCGAGGGCCTTCTTCTTGGTCAGCCGTTCGCCGAGCTCCTCCTCGGAGGCCAGCGGGCGACCGATCGCCAGCGCCTTGACCGGGCAGCGAACCGGCCTGCGGGCGTCCTGGGCGCGCTCGCCGCGGGTCGTGCCACGAGCTGGTTCGGACCGGTGTACCGGAACAGGGCCGAGTGCGGCCGCTCGACCTTGATCCGCCGGTCCCCGGGTTTGCGCCCGTGGAGGGGCCGTCGTCCGCCGATCATCCGGGCATCTTAGGCCCGATACACAGCACCTCACCGGCATCGCCACGCTCCACCTGGAAGCCGACGCCCGCGTCGCGCGCGTGCTCGGCGGCCGTCGCGGCGATGCGCGCGGCTCCGGGCAGCCCCGACAGTCGGACCGAGCGGGCGCCTCCGGTCGTCACGAGCAGGATCGCGGCGTCGATCTCGGCCGCCGTACGCCCCATCCGACTTGCGCGCCGGCGCGTGGTGGGATGGCGCGTGAGGATATCCACCGACCCACCGTAGGCTGGACGCCCAAGAGGTCGGCGCCCGGCGAGCGGCTCATCATGCTCAACAGGGGCTCAACAGTCGCGTTCCGAGCCTGTCGTCTCAGCCCTCGCTGACCCGGTAGCCGACGCCGGGCTCCGCCACGATGAGGCGGCTGACCTGCCCGGTCGTATCCGCGGCGACGAGCTTGCGCCGCAGCCGGCTGACATAGACGTGGAGGTAATGAGCCTCGGCGCTGTAGGCCTCGCCCCAAACGGCCCGGAGCAATCGCCCATGGGTGAGCACCCGCCCCGGGCTCGACAGCAGCGCCTTGAGCAGTTCGTATTCCCTCGGCGTGAGAGCCACCATCGTCGTGCCGACGATCACCTCGCGGCGCACAGGATCGAGCCGGACCGGACCGAGGGTGAGCGTGCCGTCCGCGGCGGCCGCGGGACCCGCTGCGCGTCGGAGCAATGCCCCGATCCGCGCCCGCAGTTCCGGCATCCCGACGGGCTTGGTGACATAGTCGTCGGCCCCCTGCTCGAGCGCCATCACCTTGTCTCGCTCCTGCTCCCGGGCTGAAAGCACGAGGACCGGCGTGGTGGCCTCTCGCCGCACGGCGCGCAGGAAGCTGAGGCCGTCGCGATCGGGCAGGCCGAGGTCCAGGATGATGACGTCCGGTCGGGACTGGTCCCAGGCTCGACGGGCGCTGGCCACGGAGTCCGCCTCGGTCACGCTGAAGTCGTGGGCTCCCAGCGCCGCTGACAGGGCCGACCGCGTCGCCTGGTCGTCCTCGACGATGAGGATCCGTGCGGTGCCGGGCATCAGCCGTCCCCGTCTGGGGCGCTCGCGGCCGGCAGGCTGATCACGATGGCCAGCCCGCCCTCGCCCGCTCGTTCCGCGCGGACCGCGCCACCCATCGCCCCGACGGCGCCCTGGACCACCGCCAGCCCGATACCCAGGCCGCGGCGCGACCCGCGCTCGACCTGTGGTCCGCGGTAGAAGCGCTCGAACATGCGCCCGAGCACGGCTTCTGGCGCGCCCGGCCCGGTGTCCTCGATCCGGATCGTCACCGCGCGTCCGGCGTCGTCGACCTCCGCTCGGATCGCGACCCGCGACCCGGGTGCATGCTGGACGGCGTTGTCGAGCACGTTGGTCAATGCCTGATCGGTGAGGACAGGGTCCACCAGCACGGGCGGTAGATCGTCGGGGATCGCCAGGGTGACCCGAGTCGAGGGCAGGTGTTCGGCGACGCGGTCGAGCACCGGTTCCAGCAGATCGCCGAGATCGTGCGGTTCGAGCCGGGCCGCGCGGTTCCCACCTTCGATCCGGCTCAGGTCCAGCAGATTCGCAACGAGTCGATCGAGTCGGGCCGCCTCGGCGTCGATACGCGTGGCGACGCCGCGGCGCTCGGCATCCGACCAGTGGACCGCGGGATCCGCGAGACCGCCCGCGGACGCCCGGATGCTCGCGAGCGGCGTCCGCAGGTCGTGACTGACCGATTCGAGCAGCGCACTCTGGGCCGCCTCGCTCCGACGGGCGACGTCGGCCTCCTTCGCCTCACCGCTGAGCCGCTCACGCTGCCAGGCGACACCCAACTGGTCGGCCGTGAGCGACAGGAGCCGAGTCTCCTCGCTGCCCGGCGGGCCGTCCGCGCGCGGTCGGGCGAGCCACAGGGCGCCGAGCGCCTCGCCCTCGGCCTCGATCGTCACCCGGAAGACCGCACGGTCGCCCGCCTCGCCGCGCGGCCGATTCGGCTGGTGCGCCCGAACCCACTGCGCGGGCTCCGACCCGGGCCGGCGCACGAGGGCGTTGACGATCGGGCCGGGCGGGAGCGGACCGTCGCCGAGCTCCGCGACGAGGGTTTCGGCCTCACCGCGGGTGACCCTGATGCGGGTGCCGCCCGTCTCGGCGAGGAGGAGGGCGAGGATCGTCGGGAGCGCGGCCTGGGTCGTGTCCGACGTCACGAGCGTGCGGCTCACCGCGAACAGGGCATTGGCTTCCCGCAGGCGGCGTTCCGCTTCGGCCGCGCGTTGCGACTGGGCGCCCGCCAACCGAGCGATGACCAGGCCGACGATGAGAAACAGCAGCAGGTCGAGCCACTCGCGTGGATCGTCGACGACGAGCGTGAACCGTGGCTGGATGAACAGCAGGTCGTACGTGACGAACGCCGCGAGCGCCGCGACGATCGCCGGCAAGGGCCCGAAGACCGCCGCCACGACCACCGCGACGAGATACAGCGACGCTGCGTCCGGGACCGAGAACGGCGGCGATTCGGCGATCGCGATCACCACGGTCGCGAACACGAACGAGCCGAAGATCGCGGCTCCGCCGAGGATCGCCCGGCGGCTCGAGACGGCCCTACCGGAGAGCTGGGTCACGTCCGCGCGGCGCACCAGCGCATCGTGGCAGGTCGCGCCGTCGCCGGAACGGACGTCGGGTCAGGGCCCTCAGCCGTCGCTGAAGCGCTCTTCCTTCCAGGGATCCGCATCGTTGTTGTAGCCGTAGCGTTCCCAGAAGCCGAGCTGGTCGTGGTCGAGGAACTCCAGGCCGCGGATCCACTTGGAGCTCTTCCAGAAGTACTTCTTCGGGACGATCAGGCGGAGCGGGTACCCATGCTCGGGCTCGAGCGGCTGGCCGTCGTACGTGTCGGCCAGGAGCACGTCGTCATCGTCGAGGACTCCGAGTGGGAGGTTCGCGGTATAACCCTGCTCGGCATGGCTCACGACGTGGGTCGCCGAGGGCCGGACCTGGGCCATCTCGAGGATGGCCTGGATCGGGACGCCCTCCCAGGTCGTGTCGAGCTTCGACCAGCGGGTCACGCAGTGGATGTCGGTGTGGACCTGCTTGCGCGGCAGCTCCTTGAACTGCTCCCAGGTCAGGGTGAACGGTGCGTCGACCTCGCCGAAGACCTTGAAGTCCCAGGTCGCGAGGTCCACCCGCGGCACCGAGCCGTAGTGGAGGACCGGGAACTTCTCGGTGCGGTACTGGCCGGGCGGGATGCGCTCGGCGATGGCGGGGTCGGTGGCGGTGTTACCGAAGAGTCGATCGAACATGGGTCGTTCCTGATGCGGCGGGGCTGCGGCCCATATCGTCGCACACCATCGGTGGCGATCCCGTGACGGGCCGTGCTCGGGGCCGGGTCGAGTACCCTTGCGGCCGTGGCCCAAGCTTCCCGCCCCCATCGCCCCAGCGTGGTCATCGTCATGCCCGCGTACAACGCCGCCCGGACCCTGGAGCGGACGTACGCTCGATATCCCGCACGCCCTGGTCGACCAGATCATCCTCGTCGACGACGTGTCCGCGGACGAGACGGTCGACATCGCCCGCCAGCTCGGCCTGCACGTGATCATCCACCCGCAGAACCGCGGCTACGGCGGGAATCAGAAGACCTGCTACGACGCCGCGCTCGCGGCCGGCGCGGACATCGTCGTCATGCTCCACCCGGACTACCAGTACGACGCGACCCGCATCCCGGCACTGATCGCCCCGATCGCGGACGGCACCCACGACCTCATGCTCGGCAGCCGGTTCCTCGGTGACCCGCTGGCCGGCGGCATGCCACGCTGGAAATACATCAGCAACCGATTCCTCACGACCGTCGAGAACCTGGCCTTCGACCTCCACCTGTCGGAGTACCACACCGGCCTGCGCGCCTACAGCCGGCAGGTCCTCGAGCGCATCCCGTACCACGCCAACAGCGACGACTTCGTGTTCGACCAGGAATTGATCGCCCAGGTCGTGGCCGCCGGTATGCGCCTTCGGATCGGCGAGGTGGCGGTCCCGACGCGCTACTTCGAGGAGGCCAGTTCCGTCGGGTTTCGGCGGAGCGTCGTCTACGGCCTGTCGACCCTGCGCGTGGTGGGGCGCTACCTGCTCCATCGACTGCGGGTCCGGCGCTCGCCGAAGCTGACCGCCCGCACGCCGGAGACGCCCCGGTCGGACGCCGACTGAGCCGACCGCTCTCGATGCGGATGAGCCGGCGGACGCTCCTGCGCACGATCGTCGGCGTCGCGATCAGCGCGGCCGCGATCTGGATCCTGTCCCGGTCGGTGGACCTGCCGCGGGCGATCGATGTGCTGCGAACGGCCAACCCGGCATGGATCGTCGTCATGCTCGCGACGGTGTTCATCGATGTGGCGGCCCGCGGCGCTCGATGGCGGGTGTTGCTCGAGCCGATCAAGGCCGTGCCCTACCGACGCGTCCTGGGCTACACGTACGTCGGCTATCTCGCCAACAATATCCTGCCCGCGCGACTCGGTGAGTTGGTTCGGAGCCATGCCCTCGCCCAGGGGGAGGGGCTCAGCACGACCACGGTCCTGGGGACCGTCGTCGTCGAACGCATCATCGACACGGTGTTCGTGGTGGGGCTCGCGGCGCTGGCCGTGGTGGTGCTCGGGGTCGGCGGGACGATGACCACGGCCGTGACCCTGGGTGCGGGGTTCGTCGGCCTGTTGGTCGTCGGGCTGATCGTCGCGAGCGTGAGCCATCGACTGCCCGGCGCGGATCGGGTCCGGGCCATGGCGGATCGCTACCCACGGGTCCTCGAGCTGGCACGCCGCCTTCGGGATGGGCTAGCCGTCGCGAGCCGACCTGGGACGGTCATCCGCGCCATCGTCCTGAGCGCCGCGGCATGGGCTGCCTCGATCGCCACGTTCTTCGCGGGGGCCCAGGCGGTCGGCGTCGACCTCACGATCATGCAGGCGGCGCTGATCTCGAGCGGCGTCGCACTCGTCACGATCGTGCCGTCGGCGCCAGGGTACGTCGGAACGTTCGAGCTGACGGCCGTGTCGATTGCCCAGATCTTCGGTGCGGATCCTGACGCGGCCTTCGCGCTGGCGTTGCTGGTCCACGCGATGATCCTCGGCGTGACGACGGTCGGCGGCTTGATCGCTGCGTGGCGGCTGGGGGTTGGACTTCGGACAAGGGACGATCCGGCGGCGTCAGGGTAGGGCGGGGGGTCGTGGTTCTGTGCCGGTTCGCGGGTCCTGTCGCCGGGAGGTCCCCCGCTTACGCGCGCTGCGGCGCTGCGCCGGCGCTCGCTCTGCCGGGGCCCCTCCCGGCGCCACCCGCGGTCCTGCGCCGCGCTCGCACGATCTCCCCGCCGGGCCTGGCCCGGGCCCCTCCGACCGCCCATCTGGAGCGCTGTTGCGCCGAACCGCCCCCCGGAATGACACCCGCGCCGCCCCCTGAGGGCGACCGTCCTGACCCGGCCTCCCGAGCCTCACGCGCGTGCGAGGCCTTTCCGACCTCGCCCGCTGAGCGCGGCCCTTCGACCCGCCCTCGAACACAGCCTCCCGCGGGAACTTGGCTGCCCAGCCGGGATCGCAAGGCCATCCCACAGCTGGCCCCGATTCTGGCATGCATGCACACCGTGACTACTATCTCGAGCCAACTGACCGGAAAGCGCCCGATCGGGTCGAATCCTTGGCATTCACGCACCTGACGCACAGTTAGCCAAGGATCCTTGGCCTCGTCACGGCATCAGGCGGCCGTCGTCTTGGATAGCAGTCATGGTGGTACTGCATGCCAAGAATCTGCGGAGACGCGCTGCTGGGGCTCCGTGGTAGGTCCGCCGCGTGAGCACCGATCCCCTGGCCGCCGCCCAGGCGAGACCCTCCCGGGAGCATCTGCGCCGAGGCTTCACCGCGCCGAGCGGCCGCGGGTCAAGGCTTGGGGGAGAGGCCGACGGTCGGTCGCGACGCGTGGGTGTCCAACGGTCGTGCCGCCAGCACCGACGTGTGGGCGGCCAGCGGGTGGCGCCGGGAGGGCCCCGGCAGAGCGAGCGCCGGCGCAGCGCCGCAGCCAGCGTAAGCCGGGGGCCTCCCGGCGACAGGACCCGCGAACCAGCACGGAACCCTCAGGCGGTGACCGGCAACGCCCCGAAGTCGAGATCCGGCGCTCTCGGTGGACTCGCGTCGTATGGCTCGAACCGTAGCGACGACCCCGCCCGACCCGTGACCCGCAGGAACTCGAGCGTGTAGCGCTCGTACATCTCGGAGATCAGCGTCACCGCCTGGACGTGATCGGGGCGACCGGCTGCGGCCCGAGCTTCGGCGCGGCTCGTCCAGATGCAGAACGACAGGCACGACCGGTCGACAGCCGCGGGTCCCTTGAAGTAGTGCACGAAGCCCGGAGCGGACGCCGCCTCGGCGTGGGCCCGGTCATCGAAGGCCGTCAGCCGCGCCTCATCCGCGTCGGCGCGGCGAATGGACCGGAACGCCACCACGTACCACTCGCCCTCGCCGAGCTGCTTCGCGACCTCGGCCCAGTCGAACGCGGCCGCGAGCGGCAGGGTCGCGTAGCGATCTGAGACGGGTGCGAGGGCGGCGAATGCGTCCATGCCGCTCGCAGCATCCGCCTACTATGGGCGATTGTCAAATAGCGAAAAGTTGCGATGCCATATACCGATAGTCCCGAGCCGCTATCGACGGCTGGCGGCAACCAGCGCTCCCTCGGCCGCCCGCGCCGCATCGGCCAGCAGCCGCGCAGTCCGTGTGCGCCACGCCAGATCGGCTCGATCCGCCGGCGCCAGGACTCCAAGAGCCGCCACGATCCCGTCCTCTCGCATGACGGGAACGGCGATGGTCACCGTGCCGGAGAACACTTCGCCCTCGCTTCGGGCGATGCCGTCCTTCGCCACCTGCGGCAGTTCACGGCGAAGCTTGCGCGCCTCGGGAACGGCGGCGAGGACCTCATCCTGGACATCGGTCGGCGAATAGGCGAGCAGCACCCGGGACAGCGCACCGGTGTGCAAGGGCAGGGTCATTCCGGGCTCGAAGCTCACCCGAAGCGCCTGGCGCGACTGGACCTCGTGCAGGCAGACGGTCGCGCTCCCGACCCGACGCGCGATCACGGCGGTCTCGCCGGTCTCGTCGACGAGCATGCCCAGGATCGGGTCGGCGATGCGGATGAGCTCCTCACTCGTGACGGTGGCGCCGCCGGTGATCCGCAACCGCGGCCCCAATCGATAGCCGGCGCCGGCCCGTTCGACGAATCCGAACTCGGTGAGCGTGCGGAGGTAGCGGTAGATGGTCGAGAGCGGCGTCTCCAGCAGCGTGCCCAGCTCATCGGCCCTGATCTCGCCCCGGTCCGCGACAGCCAGGAACACGCGCAGGCCGCGCGCGAACGAGCTGTCCTCGGCGGCTTCTTCGGGTGGTCGGTCGACGGCCGTGGTCATGTCGCTCTCTTCAGGTGGCGGGCGGCCACAGTACCCCAGCCTCCGCGCGGCACGCCAGCGCGACCCCGTCGGCGATACTGCGGTCGTGAGGATCACCGCCATCCGGCTGCAGCGTCTGCTGATCCCGCTCGATCCGCCATTCGCGGCCGCCTGGGACCCGGAACCACGGCGCACCTTCGCCGTGACCATCGTCCGGGTCGAGACCGACGAGGGGGTCGTGGGCATCGGGTCCGGCGACACGATGGACGGCTTCGAGGCGTTCGAGCACCTGTTCGTCGGCCAGGACCCGCTCGCGATCGCGCGGCACGTTCGCATCCTCGAGACGATCGACTTCCACGCCGGGCGCTACTGGCCGCTCGAGGCGGCGCTCTGGGACATCTTCGGCCAGGTGGCGGGCGTGCCGGTCGCGTCGCTGTTCGGCGGGGCGACCGACGGCATCCCGGCCTATGCCTCGTCCGGGACGCTACTGCCGGCCGCGGCGCGGGCCGAGTCGGCCATCCGCCTCCGCGAGGAGGGGTTTCGGGCCCTCAAGATCCGGGTCGATCCGCGTCGGCTGGCCGAGGGTCTCGCGGCCCTGGCGGCCACCCGCGCCGCCGTCGGCGATTCGATGGCGATCATGGTCGATCTCAACCAGGGCTGGCGCATGCCCGGTGACACGTCACCCGCCCTGGATCCGGTCGCGGCTCGGGAGGTCGCCGTCCAGCTGGCGGCCTACGACGTCGTCTGGCTCGAGGAGCCGCTGGCCGGGACGGATCTCCGTGGGCTGGCGGGGCTGCGGGCATCCGCACCGGGCGTCCGGATAGCGGGTGGCGAGATGACCCGGACGTTCGCCGAGACGCTGGCTGCCCTCGACGCGGACGCCTTCGACGTCTACCAGCCTGATGTCGTGCTCGCGGGCGGCATGCTCCGCACCCGGACCATCGCGGAACTGGCGCTCGCCCGGAACCGGTGGTTCACGCCGCACACCTGGACGAACGGCCTGGGCATGCTCGCCAATCTGCATGTCGCGGCCGGAGTCGGCGGTGGCCCGTTCATCGAGTACCCGTACGATCCGCCCGGCTGGACCCCGGAGCGCCGGGACGCGTTCCTGGCCGAACCGATCCGGCCCGATCGCGACGGCGTCCTGCGGGTCCCGGCGCGACCCGGGCTGGGCGCCAGCCTCGACCAGGACGCCATCCGGAGGTACGCCGCATGACCGCACCGGCCTCTCCCACCGCCGCCGACTGGCTGGCCCGCGCCGCCGCAGTCGCGCCACGCACCGAGGCCTTCATCGATGGGCGGTTCGTGCCCGCGGCGTCCGGTCGCACCTTCAGCGACATCGCGGGTCGCGACGGCCGCCCGATCGCCGACGTCGCCGAGGGCGATGCCGAGGACGTCGATCGGGCGGTCGCGGCGGCCCGCCAGGCCTTCGACGACCGGCGCTGGGCCGACCAGTCGCCGGCGAACCGCAAACGTGTGCTGCTCAAACTCGCCGAGCTCATGCGGGCGAACCGGGACGAGCTGGCCCTCCTTGAATCGCTCGACGTCGGCAAGCCCATCCGTGACACGCTGGCCGTGGATGTGCCGTCCGCGGCGAAGACCATCCAGTGGTACGCCGAAACGATCGACAAGGTCTACGGCGAGGTCGGCCCGACCGGCCCGGACGCCCTGTCGCTCGTCACCCGCGAGCCGATCGGCGTGGTTGCCGCGATCGTGCCCTGGAACTATCCGCTGATCATCTCGGCCTGGAAGCTCGGGGCGGCCCTCGCGACCGGCAACTCGGTGGTGCTCAAGCCGGCCTCCCAATCACCGCTGAGCGCGCTCCGCCTGGCCGAGCTGGCCGCGGAGGCCGGCCTGCCGGACGGCGTCCTCAACGTCGTCCCGGGTCCAGGCTCGGTCATCGGCGAGGCGCTCGCCCGGCATCCGGGCGTCGACAAGATCGCCTTCACGGGCTCGACCGAGGTCGGCAAGTCGCTGCTGCGCGCGGTGGGCGACTCGGACGTCAAGGCCATCTCGCTCGAGCTGGGCGGCAAGAGCCCGCAGCTCGTCCTCGCCGACGTCGGCGATCTCGAGGCCGCGGCCTCGACCATCGGTTGGGGGATCTTCTACAACAGCGGCCAGACCTGCAATGCCGGTTCGCGGCTGATCGTCCACCGAAGCGTGCGCGACGAACTCGTCGAGCGGATCGCCGACCTGGGTCGTCAGCTGGCGCCCGGCGAGCCGCTCGACCCCGCCACCCAGCTCGGCTCGATGGTGGACGAACGCCAGCTCGAGAAGGTGCTGGGCTATGTCGAACTCGGTCGCCAGGAAGGTGCCCGGGTCGTGGCCGGCGGCGAGCGCGTGCGTGAGGACACCGGTGGCTACTACCTGCCCCCGACCATCCTCGATGGTGTCGACAACGGCTGGCGCGTCGCGCGCGAGGAGATCTTCGGGCCGGTCCTGACGGTGACCGAATTCGAGGATGAGGCCGAGGCCCTGGCCATCGCCAACGACACGCCGTACGGACTCGCTGCCGGGATCTGGACACGCGACCTCAACCGCGCCCATCGGCTGGCCCGAGCGATCCGGGCCGGCGTCGTGTGGGTCAACACGTTCGACGCCGCCGATATCACCGTGCCGTTCGGCGGGTTCAAGCAATCGGGCTTCGGGCGCGACAAGGGGATGGCGGCGCTCGAGGGCTATACCCAGCTCAAGACGACCTGGATCGACCTGTCGGGGCGCTGACCGAACGGGCCGTTGGCACCGTCGTCGGTCCGTGCTCGGAGGCGTACACTCGTCGCTCCGAGAGGCCGGAGAGGCACGTTCTGTAGCCACTGCAGGGGGTGATCGACATGACCCGATCGACGGTCGTGGCGTCCGAGGACGCCACGACGGATGAGGCAACCGGGCTGGAGCCCACGCAGGCCGAGATCGATGCCTGGGTCAGCCGCGAGCGCGAACGGCGGCAAGCCTGGCTGAAAGGTCCGACCGCCGAAGAACGTGAGGCGTACGCGCGCCGGGTGCGCCAGCGTCGCGTGGCCGAGGCGTTCGACGAGGGCGAGGCCAGGATCGCGGAGGGCGTCCGGATGGGGGTCCGCTACGGGCGTGAGGCGCAGCTCGCCGCCGAAGGTGCGATGACCGTCCTCCTGCGCTGGTCTCGCCGGACCTTCGACGACATGGTCCGTGCTGGTCGCGAATGGGAGGAGGAGACGTCGCTCCCGAACCGGCGCCGTCGCGTCACCCTGGATGACGAGGACTCGTGAGCAGTCCGGCTCGACGCACGGGCGTCCGGTAGCGCTCCCCGCCCGTCGCCTGACGAGGCGGCGCGCGACCCATAGCCCGGGTTTGGCAACATGAGGACGCTGTTCAGGCATCCGCGTCGGGTCTGGCACGTCTTCTCGGTCTTCGTCCGCTTCTTCATCGCGCCGGCCCTCCGTCTGCCGCGGTCCGATCCTCGGAGCGGGCCGGTCCGGATGCGCCTCGCCTTCGAGCAGTTCGGTGGCGCCTGGATCAAGTTGGGCCAGATGCTGGCCCTGCGCTTCGACCTGCTGCCGACCGCCTACTGCGACGAGCTGTTCAAGCTCCTCAATCAGGTCGCGCCGTTCTCGTACACCGGGGTCCGTGAGATCATCCGCCGCGAGCTCGGCGGCGAGCCCGAGACGGTATTCCGGTCGTTCAGCCCGGAGTCGTTCGCGGCCGCATCGATCGGCCAGGTCCACCGGGCGGTCCTTCACAGTGGCGAGCACGTCGCGGTCAAGGTCCAGCGACCAGGCATCCGCGAGACGCTCCAGGCGGACATCCATCTCATGTACGCGATGACCTGGCTGCTCGACTGGACGCGTCTGTTCGGGGGGACCCGCAGCCGCGAGGTCATCGACGAGTTCGCCCGTTGGACCGCCGACGAGCTCGACTACCTCGTCGAAGCGCGCCAGGCCGTCCTCCTCTACGAGCATGCCAAAGACGACAAGGTCGAGCGGATCGCCCGCGTCTATCGCGACTACACGACGTCGCGCGTGCTGACGACAGAGTTCATCGACGGCATCCCGCTCATCGAGATCATGATCGCGAAGCGCGATGGGGACGCTGCCTACCTCGCCGCCCTGGCCGCCGCCGGCCACGACCTGGACCGGATCGTCCGGCACCTCGACTGGAATATGCTCAACCAGGTCTACGTGTTCGGATACTTCCACGCGGATCTGCACCCGGCCAACCTCTTCGTGCTGCCGGGCGATGCCATCGGGTACGTGGACTTCGGGATCGTCGGCCAACTCCCTGACAGCGTCCGCGAGTCGCTCACCCGCTACAGCTGGCTGCTCTTCCGGGGCGAGGTCGAGGCCGCAGTCCGCGAGTTGATGCGCTGGCTGGCCCCGACGCGAGCCACCGACGCGGACGAGGCCCGGCGCCAGCTCATCCGCCTCCACCAGGCTTTCCTGTACGACACCGTCGCCGAACGATCACGGGCCACGCGGGGCGCTCCCGGCCCCGCATTGCGCCCGACCGAGAACCCCTATTCGAAGCTGGCGGTGGACATCCTCGAGACCATCCGCGTCCAGGCGCTCGGGCTCTCGCCGAGCATCGTCGCCTACCTCAAGATGCTGGTCACGCTCGGGGCGTTGCGCCATCAGCTGGCGGTCGAATACGACCTGCCGTCGAACGTCCGTTACTTCATTCGGCGCCTCGCCCGCCAGCAGTCACTCGAGCTGCTCGACCCGCGGCGGACGTTCGATCGCCTCTACGCGGCGTCCGGTCGGATGCAGCGCGCGCTCGATTTCGTGGATTTCCTCGAGTCGCAGCAGCCGGTCATCCTCGAGGCCGAGGCGTCCTTGTTCGGGTTCCGCCGCAAGATGCAGTCGGCGCGACGCGGGCTCATCCGACTCGGGATGTCGGCCCTCGTGGTCGGCGCCGCCCTCTACCTGGTCCTCGCCTTCCCCGACGACACCCGCCGGTTCCTCCCCGAGGGGATGGACTACACGTGGGTGCATGTCGGACTCCTGGTACTGCTCGTCTACCTCCTGCTGACCCTCATCCGGAACGTCAGTGGGCTGGGGCGCGAGGACTAGTAGCATGCTGATTGCGCCAGTCCTCGGGCGCGCGCGAACGGGAGATCGACGTGACGGACATGGATACGACGGCGGGCGAGGGCCTCCGCCGCCGCCGCACCGGTGGGCGCGCCGGTCACGAGCGCCACCTCCTGCCGCAACAACGGCCGTGGGCCCAGCCGCGGATGCGCTACGCCCCGACCGAGGTCATCTCCGCGGACGAGCTCGAGTCGATCCACGTCGCCTCGCTGCGCGTGCTGTCCGAGATCGGGATGGACTTCCTGGATGCCGACGCTCGGGCCGTGCTGCAGGCCGCCGGCGCGACCGTGCAGGAGGGCACCCAGCGGGTCCGGTTCGATCCGGACATGGTCACCGCGACGATGCGGACCGCGCCGTCGACCTTCACATTGCATGCCTGGAACCCGGCGCATGACCTTCAGCTCGGTGGCGACTGGATGGCGTTCGGGACGGTGGGCAGCCCGCCGAACGTGGCGGACCTCGACCGTGGCAGGCGGATCGGCAACCGCGAGGATTACCAGAACCTGCTGCGTCTCGGGCAGCTCCTCAACCCGGTCCACTTCCTGGCGGGTTATCCCGTGGAGCCGGTCGATCTCCATCATGGGGTCCGCCACCTCCACGCGACCTATGACGCATTGACCCTCATGGACAAGGCGATCCACTGCTACAGCCTGGGTCGCCAACGAAACATCGACTGCCTCGAGATGGTGCGCATCGCGCGCGGCGTCGACGACGCCACGATCGACCGCGAGCCGTCGATCTTCACGGTGGTCAACTCGAGTTCACCGCTGCGGCTCGACGCGCCGATGCTCCAGGGGATCATGGAATTCGCGCGGCGCAACCAGGTCGTGTGCATCACCCCGTTCACCCTCGCCGGGGCGATGGCGCCCGTGACCCTGGCGGGCGCGCTGGCCGAGCAGAACGCCGAGGCGCTGGCGGGCATGGTCCTGACCCAGGTCGTGCGTCCCGGAGCCCCGGTCATCTACGGCGGCTTCACGTCGAACGTCGATATGCAATCGGGTGCGCCGGCGTTCGGGACCCCGGAGTACATGCGGACCGCGATGATCGGCGGCCAGCTCGCGCGTCGGTACGGCGTGCCCTACCGGTCGTCGAACGTTTCGGCGGCCAACGCGCTGGACGCCCAGGCGGCGTACGAGTCGGTGTTCTCGTTGTGGGGCGCGATCATGGGCGGCGTCAACCTGCTGATGCACGGCGCCGGGTGGATGGAGGGCGGCCTCCACGCGAGCTACGAGAAGATGATCCTCGACGCTGAGCTGCTGGGCATGGTCGAGGCGTTCCTGGACCCGGTCGTCGTCGACGACGAGACGCTGGGCTTCGATGCCATCCGGGAGGTCGGCCCGGGCGGCCACTTCTTCGGCGCCGAGCACACGCAGTCCCGCTACAAGACCGCGTTCCACAAGCCGATCCTCAGCGATTGGCGCAACTACGAGACGTGGGAGGAGGCCGGCTCCCCGCAGGTGCCAGAGAAGGCCAACCGGCTCTGGAAGGAGCTGCTCGCGGCATACGAGCCACCGCCGATGGACCCGGCCATCGCCGAGGAGCTCGAGGCCTTCGTCGCGCGCCGCGTCGCCGAAGGAGGCGTGCCGACCGACTACTGAGAGGGGGGAACCCATTGACTTCAGACTAGTCGGCGACTAGTCTGAATGGATGCGAACGATCGGTGCCTACGAGGCGAAGACCCATTTGCCTCGACTCCTGGACGAGGTCGAGAAGGGCGAGCGCATCACCATCACCAAGCACGGGCGGCCTGTAGCGATCCTGATGCCCGCCGGGTCGGCGCCCCCAGGAGAGGCAGATGCCCTCATGCGCTGGATGCGTGAGTTTCGAAAAGGCCATCGGCTCGATGGCGTGACCATTCGCGAGTTGATCGACGACGGTCGTCGTTGAGTGTTTGTCGTCGACGCTTCCATCGTCCTCGCTTGGTGCCTTGACGACGAATCGAGCGAGCTGGCTGACTCCGCCATCGAGCGGCTGCTGGCGGAGGGCGGCGTGGCGCCCGCGCACTGGCCGCTCGAAGTCGCGAACGGCCTTCGCGCGGCCGAGCGCCGCGGGCGCATCGACGAGCCGGCGCTCCGTCGGCTTCGTCCCCGGCTGACCCAGCTCCCGGTCGACATCGCTCCAGTCGAGCTGTCGACAGCTTTCGGGGTCATCGAGTCGTCCCGAACGCATGAACTCTCGGTGTACGACGCTGCGTATCTCGATCTTGCGGACTTCCGTGCGCTCGGATTGGCGACCGTCGATGCTCAGCTTGCCGAGGCCTGTCGCATCGCGGGTATTTCGCTGATCACGGGCTGAGCACTCCGGGCGCGGCTCGGCCCGCGTCGCGTAGGCTTCTCGGGTTCGGAATCGCGGAGGGGTTTGGGTGAAGTCGTCTGCTCAGGTCGTCGTCATCGGCGGCGGCGTCGTCGGTGCCAGCGTCCTGTATCACCTGACCAAAGCCGGCTGGACCGACGTCATGCTGCTGGAGCGGCGCGAGCTGACCGCGGGCTCCACGTGGCATGCGGCGGGTGGCATGCACACGCTGAACGGCGACCCGAACGTGGCCCGGCTGCAGCAGTACACGATCCAGCTATACGAGGAGCTCGAGCGGGTCTCCGGGCAGGACTGCTCCATCCACCTGCCCGGTGGGCTGATGCTCGCGGATACGGAGGTCCGGATGGACTTCCTGCGGATGGCCCAGGCCCGCGGCCGGTATCTCGGCATGGAGCTGGAGCTCATCACGCCGAAGGAAGCCCAGGACGTCTTCCCGCTGCTGGACCCGCAGTACTTCGTGGGCGCGCTGTACGACCCGATCGAGGGTCACGTCGATCCGTCCGGGGTCACCAGGGCCTACGTCAAGTGCGCCCAGATGGCCGGCGCGGAGGTCCACCAGCACACGCCCGTCGTCGGGCTCGAGCAGCGGCAGGACGGCACCTGGGATGTGCGCGTCGAGAGCGGAGACAGCATCCACGCGGAGCACGTCGTCAACGCCGGCGGCCTGTGGGCGCGTGAGGTCGGTCGGATGGTCGGGATGGAGCTGCCGGTCCTCGCCATGGAGCATATGTACCTGCTGACCCAGGACATGCCGGAGGTCGCGGACCAGGTCGCCAAGACCGGCCACGAGATGCCGATGGCGCTCGACTTCGCCGGCGAGATCTACATCCGCCAGGAGGGCGGGGCGATGCTGCTCGGCACGTACGAGCAGGCCTGCGTGCCATGGTCGCCGCGCGAGACGCCCTGGGACTTCGGGTCGCAGCTCCTCAAGCCGGACCTGGACCGGATCACGCCCGAGCTGTCCGTCGCGTTCAAGCACTACCCGGCGATGGGCACGGTCGGCATCCGCAAGGTCGTCAACGGGCCCTTCACGTTCTCGCCGGACGGCAATCCGCTGGTCGGGCCGATCCGCGGCCTGCACGGCTTCTGGGTCGCGTGCGGCGTGATGGCCGGCCTGTCGCAGGGTGGCGGCGTGGGGCTGGCCCTCGCCACGTGGATGACCGCGGGCGACCACGGCGATTCCGGCATGGATATCTGGGCGATGGATGTGGCCCGCTACGGCGACTACGCCACGCTGGCCTACACGAACGCCAAGGTCCAGGAGAACTATCGACGTCGATTCCGGATCACCTTCCCGAACGAGGAGCTGCCGGGCGCCCGGCCCCTGCTGACCACGCCGATCCACGATCGACTCACCGATGCCAACGCGGTCTGGGGCGCCACCTTCGGGCTCGAACATGCCCTCTGGTTCCAGCGCGAGGGTCTCGAGCCCAGGGAGGACGTGACCTTCCGCCGCTCCAATGCCTGGGACTGCGTCGCGGAGGAAGTCGCGGCGGTTCGCGAGCGCGTGGGGATGACCGAGATCTCCAACTACGCCAAGTACCGGGTCACCGGCCAGGGCGCCGAGGCGTGGCTGTCATCGCTGCTGACCGCCCGGATGCCCGCACCCGGCCGGATCACGCTGACCGCGATGCTCAACGACGCGGGGCGGATCGTCGGGGAGTTCACGGTCGCACGCGCGAGCGACGCCGAGGAGTTCTTCCTGTTCGGGTCGCTGCCAGCCGAGGTCCATCACTCGCGCTGGTTCCGGCACCACCTGCCGGCCGACGGGTCGGTGCGGTTCGAGGTGCTCGGCCTCGGGCTCGTTGGGCTGTCCGTGGCGGGACCACGCTCGCGCGACGTGCTGACGGCAGTCGCTCCGGACCTCGACCTCTCGACGGAGGCATTCCCGTTCATGACATTCCGCCGCGTGGACCTCGGCATGATCCCGGTCCACCTGGCGCGCATCAACTACGCGGGCGACCTCGGCTACGAGCTATGGGTCGCGCCGGAGTACCAGCGCGTGCTATTCGACCGGATCGTCGCGGCGGGCGAGCCCCACGGCCTGCGGCTGTTCGGGATGCGCGCTCTGATGTCGTTGCGTCTGGAGAAGAGCTACGGGACGTGGTTCCGCGAGTACCGCCCAATCTACACGCCGGCCGAGGGCGGGATCACGCGCTATCTCAAGCTCGACCACGAGTTCATGGGCCGGGCGGCCCACGAGGCGGAGCTGGCCGCCGGTGGCCCGAAACGACGGCTGGTGGCATTCGTCGTGGAACCGGACCCGGACGATCCCGCCGACGTCATCGGCGACGAGCCGGTATGGCACGACGGGCAGGTCGTCGGCTGGGTCACGTCCGGTGGGTATGGTCATCACGTCCGAGAGTCGATCGCCCTTGGCTACGTGCCCACCGAGCTCGCGACACCCGATGGCCCGGACAGCGCAGGCGGCCGTTTCGAGATCGAGATCATCGGCCGACGTCGCCCCGCCCGATTGCAGCCGCAACCGCTGTTCGACCCCGCCGGGACCCGGATGCGCCAGTGACCGATCGACGGGCCGCGCCGGCCGACGCCGTCGAGGGCGGGCGGATCGTCGTCGATGGTCGACCGTTCGCATTCGAGCCCGGCGATCCCGTGGCGGTCGCCATGCTGCGGGCGGGCGAGTGGCCGGGGAGCGGCGGGACGTTGTGCCTCGCCGGCGATTGCGGGAACTGCCTCGCCCAGGTCGATGGCGTGGCGTACGTGCGGACGTGCCAGACGGCGGCGCGGCCCGGCCTGGCGGTGGCACGCCACCCTGCTGACGGGCTGCCCCGGCTGCCCGTCGTCCGGTCGTCGGACGTCACCGCGCCGCCGCTTGGGGGCGAGATCGAGATCACCCGCGTCGAGGTCGATGTCGCGGTCGTCGGTGGGGGCGCCAGCGGGCGCGAGGCGGCCGCGATGGCGGAACTCGCCGGGAAGTCGGTGGTCGTGCTCGACGCCGAAACGGGCGACGAGGTCGTGGCGATCTACGCCGGCCCGATGGTCGTGGCACGGACGCGGACCGGGATGCGGCACGTGCACGCTCGAGAGATCGTGGTCGCGACCGGGGCCGCCGAGATCCACCCGGTCGTGCCGGGGAGCGGGTTGCGTGGTCTCCTGACAGCACGGGCAGCGGAACGGCTGCACAGGACCGGCGTCTCGCTCGGGCATGCGGTCGCGGTGGGGACGCCGCCGGCCGATGTGCCTGCGACAGCCGTGGCGGGCCGCCTCGTCCGGTTCGAGGGCGACAGCGATCGCGTCACCGCCGTGGTCACGGCCGACGAGACCACGGAGGCTGAGACCACCACCGCCTGCGACATCGCGATCGTGGGTCTCGGCCTTGCACCACGCGACGTCCTGGCCCGGATGGCCGGTGAGGTGCCACTCACCGTCGTCGGGGAGGCGGCCGAGCCGCATCCTCTGCCGCCGCCACCCACCGACGGCGTCGTCTGCGCGTGCATGGGCACGACCGTGGCCGACCTCGGGGCCGCCTGGGACAAGGGCTTCCAGGAACTCGAGCTGCTCAAGCGCGCGAGCCAGGCGTGCCTCGGCACGTGCCAGGGCGGCGCGTGCCTGCCCCACGTCCGCTCGTGGATCGCCGCCAAGACCGGCGAGGTGCCGGTGCCCTTCACCGCCCGCCCAGCCTCCCGCCAGATCACCCTCGCCGAGGCCGCCGCCGACACGACGGTCGATGCGTTCCGGCGCACCCCCCTTCACGACGAGCACCTCGCGGCGGGCGCAAGGATGGATCGGTTCGGCGGCTGGTGGCGGCCGTGGCACTACGGCGACCCGGTCGCGGAGTACTGGGCCGTCCGCGAAGGGATCTCGCTGGGTGACGTCAGCACGCTCGGCAAGCTCGTCGTGTCCGGCCCGGACGTCGTCGAGGCGCTGGAGCGGCTCTATCCCTGCCACGTGGCCGACATCCGCCCCGGCCGATCGCGCTACGCGCTGCTGCTCAACGAGCGCGGCCACGTCATGGACGACGGGATGATCCTGCGCGAATCTGAGACGCGGTTCGCGCTGAGCTTTACGTCCGGTGGCGCCGCCAACGCCGAGATGTGGGTCCGCGACTGGATCGAGACGTGGGGCCTCCGCGTCCACGTCCTGGACCGCACGATGTCCCTCGCCGCGATCAATGTGACCGGGCCGCTCGCAACCGGGCTCCTGGAGCGCGCCGGCCTGACGGACGCTCCCCGCTTCCTCGGTCACGTCCACGCCGACGTCGCCGGCGTGCCATGCCACGTCATGCGCCTGTCGTTCACCGGCGAGGCGGCGTTCGAGCTCCACCACCCCGTCGACCGCTCGGTGGAGCTGTGGCGCGCCCTCATGGATCTCGGCGCGGACCTCGGGATCCGACCGCATGGGCTCCAGGCCCTGTTCGGGCTGCGACTGGAGAAGGGCCACGTGATCGTCGGGATGGACACCGAGCTCGACACGACACCCCGCAGGATCGGGATGGACTGGGCGGTCCGCATGGAGAAGCCCGCGTTCATCGGCCGAGGCGCGCTGGAGCGGACCGCCAAGCTCGAGGACCACCGGCGATGGATGGGCTTCACGATGGACGGCCCGGCCCCGACCGAGGGCTCGCCGATCTGGGCCGATGGCGAGATCGTCGGGAACGTGACCGGCAGCTGGAACTCCCCGCTGCTCGGCAAGGCGCTCCTCCTGGGTTGGCAGAAGCGCACACCGTTCGTCGACCGGGTCGAGATCGACGGCCGCGCGGCTCTTGTGGCCGCCACCCCGTTCTATGACCCGGAGGGCCACCGTGCCCGCGCTTGATCGCCTCCGCGGTTTCCGGGTCGTGGCGGATCCAGCATCCCTCGACCGCGCCACCTGGACCGGCGCCCACGTCACGGTCCTCCGGTTCGCGCCGGACGACGCGTTCGCCATCGGCGCCACCGGCGCAGCCATCGACGACGAGCACGCGATCATCGAGGCCGAGACCGGGTTCGTCGGCACGTGGCTGGACCCGGCCGAGGTCGCGCCCCACACGGACTGGCCGCTCCCGACCGCGCGACCGGCCCTCGCCCAGGGCTCGATCGCGGGCGTGCCAGCGAAGCTGTGGCTGCCCGACCATGGCAAGGCGCTCCTGGTGACCGCGGCAGCCCATGCCGAAGAACTCGCCGACCGCCTCGGGCTGCGCCGGTGAGCGCCTACACCGACACCCTGCCCCCGATCCGCTGGCCGGACGAGCGCCGCTCGTCGTACGACGTGGTCATCGTCGGCGGCGGCGGCCACGGCCTGTCGACGGCCTACCACCTCGCGACCCGCCACGGGATCACCGATGTCGCGGTCGTCGAGGCGGACTACATCGCGTCGGGCAACACCGGTCGGAACACGACGATCATCCGCGCCAACTACGGCATCCCCGAGGCGATCCGGTTCTACCAGCACTCCCTCGAGATGTACCAGGCGCTCGAGGCGGAGACCGGCGCTGCGATCCTCCACCAGACCAAGGGCATCATCTGGCTCGCCCACACCGAGATGGCGATGCGCACCGAGCGAGCTCGATGCCTGATGAACACGGCCTGCGGCGCGACGACCGTGATGCGCACGCCGGCGGAGCTCAAGGAGCTCGTCCCGGAGCTGGACCTGACGGGCGGCGGCCGCTACCCGGTCCTGGGCGGTTCGCATCACGTCGAGGGCGCCACGGCCCGCCACGACCGCGTCGCCTGGGCCTATGCCTCGGGTGCCTCGCAACGCGGTGTCGACATCTTCCAGCACACACCGGTGACGGGCCTCGTACGCGACGGTGATCGCGTCACCGGGGTGCAGACCGCGGACGGGCCGATCGCCGCGGGTGTGGTCCTCTCGGCGGTGGGCGGACGCGTCACCGCGATGGCGGCCCACGCCGGCGTCCGATTGCCGGTCCGGACCCATCCCCTCCACGCGTTCGTGACCAACGACTATGCGCAGGGTTTCGCGCCGATCGTCGCCAGCACGGAACTCATGTGCTACGTCTCCCAGACCGAGCGCGGCCAGATGCTGATCGGCGCCGAGTTCGACTCGCAGCCCTCGTACTCGCGCCAGTCGTCGTTCGCGGCCCTGCGCAGCTACTCGTACAAGGTCACGCGGCTGCTGCCGTTCTTGCGCGACCTGCGCATCCTGCGCACCTGGGCCGGGATCTGCGACATCTCCGCCGACTTCAGCCCGATCATGGGCTTCACCGGCGTCGACGGATTCCTCGTCACGACCGGTTGGGGCACCTGGGGCTTCAAGGCCATCCCGGCCGGCGGCGAGGCGATGGCCGAGCTGATCGCCACGGGCCAGACGCCCGCGCTCATCGCGCCGTTCGGTCTCGATCGATTCCGGCGCGACCACGTCCTGGCCGACCAGGGATCGGCGGGGACGCGCTGATGCTGTGGCTCGATTGCCCGCGGTGTGGACGCCGGCCGCTCGACGAGTTCGTGTTCGGTGGCGAACGGCGGACCGGACCCTCGCCCATCGAGGACGCCGACGACCGCGACTTCGACGAGGTCTGGGTGTTCGAGAACCCGGACGGCGCGACGACCGAGCGGTGGTTCCATGCCGCGGGCTGCCGGCGCTGGTTGACGGTGCGACGGGACACGAGCGTCGACGTCGTGCTCGAGGTGCGCTGAGTTGCCGTCGCTGGGGGACCGCTCGCTGGAGATCCTGTTGCGCGGCCGCGTGCGGTTCGGGGCGGACGCCATCGACACCCTTCCCGAGCTCGTCGCCCTCGCCGGTGACGCCGGCAGCCGTCGCGCGTTCATCGTCACCGACCCGGGCGTGCTCGCATCCGGTGTCATCGATCGCGTGCGCGGCGTGCTGGAGGCGGGCGGCATCGAGGTCGGGGTCCACGCCGAGGTCGAGCCGAACCCCGGCACGTCCTCGATCCGGCGCGGGAGCGCGGCACTCACCGCGTTCGGCCTCGACCGCACCGTCATCGTCGCCGTCGGCGGCGGCTCCTCGATGGATTCGGCCAAGGTCATCTCGCTCCATGCCGTCAACGGCGGCGACGTGCTGGCCCTGGGCTTTGATCGAGACGACGTCCTGCCCGGGGGACCGGTCCTCGCGGTCCCGACGACGGCCGGCACCGGGGCCGAGACGAACACCTTCGCCGTCATCACCGACGAGGCGGCCGGCCGCAAGGGGTACGTCGGACATCCCTCGTTGCTGCCCATGTGGACGATCCTCGATCCGGTCCTGACCGTGCGCCTGCCGCCGGCCGCGACGGCTGCCACAGGTGTGGACGCGATGACCCACTCCATCGAGTCGATGCTGTCGCGGAACCCGAACCCGTTCGCCGAGGCGCTGGCGCTCCAGGTCATCCGGACGGTCCGCGAGTGGTTGCCGCAGGCCGTGGCCGATGGCACGGACCTCGAGGCGCGCTCCCAGCTGCTGGTCGCCTCGCACCTGGCCGGGATCGGGCAGCAGAGCGGCACCGGCGTGGGCCTGGTCCACGCGCTGGGCCACGCGATCGGGACGCGCGGGCGGCTGCCCCACGGCCTCGCGCTGGCGGTCGTGCTGCCCGAGGTCCTCGCGTTCTACGCCGATCAGCCGCGGCTGCGCGACCGCGAGATGGCGCTCATCGGGGTGGCGTTGCGGGCAGCCTCGCCCACGGAACCGCCGGCGACGGGCGCCATCGGCGCGATCGGGGGTCTGCGGACGTTCCTTGCGGACATCGGGCTGCGCCCACGTCTCCGCTCCCTCGGCTTCGACGAGGCGCTGCTGGACGTCGTCGCCCAGGACGCCATCGATGACGCGGCCATCCAGAATTCGCCGCGTCTCCCGACGCTTGTGCAGGCTCGCGCGATCCTGGCCGCGGTCCACGGCTGAGCGGGGCAACGATGAAGCCCCGGTCGTGGACCGGGGCTTCGGGTAGCGGCGCGAAGGCCCGGCCTTACGGCGCGGGCTTGGCCAGGTCGCTGATCTTGGTCAGGCCGTACTGGTCGGCCGTTGCACCGGTGACGACGAACCCGTTCTGGTCGGTCGCCTGGGCGTAGTCGAGCGCGACGATGCCCTTCGGCGCGAGCGCCGTGTTGAGCGCCTCGGTGGTGGCTGCCGGGTCGTTGCTCGCCTGTCCGGCGCCGCCGTTGACGTATTCGAGCAGGGTCGCCGCGTACTCGGCGAGCACGTCGATCTCCCCGGCTTCGAGCGCGGGGAACACGATCTCGCGGTTGCCGAGCTGGAACTTGCGCTCGACCGTCGCCCCGTTCGAGGCGAGGACCTGGGCGAAGATCTCGCCCAGGACCTCCTGCTCGTAGAAGTTCGTCGAGCCGACCACGATGTCGCCCTGCAGGCCGGCGCTGATGGAGTCGAAGTTCTGGGCCGTGATCCACTCGCTCGCGACGTCCGCCACGGGCTTGAGATCGACCGTGACCGCCTTATTGAGGTTGGTCAGCTCCTCTTGGGTCAGGCGCGAGATCACGGCGTTCAAGACGTCGGCCACGCCAGGGTTCGCATCCAGGACCTCCTTGCGGACGACCGGGACGATGTTGTCGGCGAGTTGCAGGTGCTTGTCGTCCTCGAGCAGGACGAACCCATTGGTCGCGATGGCCGGGTCCGAGGTCAGCAGCATGCCGACCTGGATCTGTCCGCCGGTCAGGGCCGAGATCGTCAGCGGCCCGGCGGTGTCCAACGGCACGAATTCCTTGAACTCGAGGCCGTACGTGTCCTGCAGGCCGATCAGGCAGAACGGGCGATCAGGGCACTCGGGCGGGCCGCCGAGTACGAAGGTCGAAGCGATGGTCGGGCCGCTCGGGGCCGTCGATTCGCCGCCGCTGGGGGCGGTGCTTGGAGCGCCGCTGTCGGCCGCCTGGCTGGCAGCCGTGGACGGGCTGGCTCCACTCCCACCCGACGTGCAAGCACCGACCAGCAGCGCGAGCAGCGTCGCCCCGAGAGCGGCCGTGCGGATGTTCCGCATGGGTCCTCCTTGGACTGTAGACCTCCGCCCCTGATGGGCACGTTGAGGCCCGGGGAGGATACCAGCGGTCTGCCGAATTGGCCGTCGACGGGCCGTCGGCGGCCCCTTCGCGTTCGGTCCGTCACCGCGCGCGAGCGGTCAGACCATCCCGGGCTGATCCGGCGTCGGCGCCGGCATCGGCGCCGGCCCCATGGCCGGCCGCCGGCTGAGGCCGGGCGATACCAGCGCGACCTCGAGCACGGTGAATGCCCGCTCGGTCAGCAGCGCAAGGGCCGCAACGAGGATCGCCCCGCCGACCAGCTGGTCGAACTGCTGGAGCGCGAAGCCGTCGACGATGAATCGCCCCAGCGTGCCGCCCCCGACCAGCGCCGCGAGCGTGGCCGTCGCCACGACCTGGACCGCCGCGATCCGGACGCCACCGATGATCACCGGCAGCGCGATCGGCACCTCGACGCCCCGAAGCAGCTCGAACTCCGACATGCCCATGGCCCGCCCCGCCTCGACCGTATCGCGGTCGACCTCCCGGATGCCGACATAGGTGCTGGTCAGGATCGGCGGGATGGTCAAGACCAGCAAGGCCGGGAACACCGTGGCGAACCCGATCCCGAAGAACGTGAAGAAGATCAGCAGCAGGGCATAGGACGGGATGGCCCGACCGACGTTGGCGATCGTGACGGTCAGGAACGCACCGCGGCCCGTATGGCCGATCGCGAGGCCGATCGGGATGGCGATCGCCGAACCCACGAGGACCACCAATGCCGACAGCCAGACATGCTCGAACGTGCGGTTCGGGATCCCGTCCGTGCCCGTCCAGTTCGCCGGATCCGTGAACCACGCGATGACCTGGCCGATGAGGTCCATGTCAGCGCTGCCGCGCCCACGGTGTGGCAAGCCGCCCGCCGGCGAGGATGGCAGCGTCGGCAACGACGGCCAGGCCGACGGTCACGATGGCCCCGACATAGACGGCCGTGTAGTTCCGGAAGTTGAAGCCCCGCAGCATCAGGTTTCCGAGCCCGCCCTCGCCGATGAGCGCGGTGACCATCACGAGCCCGATCGTCGTGACCGTCGCGATCCGCAGGCCGGCCACGATCAACGGTACGGCGAGGGGCAGGTCGACCCGGGTCAGGCGCTGGCGTTCGGTGAAGCCCATCCCGTCGGCGGCTTCGACGATGTCGCGCGGCACGCCATCGAGCCCCGCGACGATGTGGCGGGTCAGGATCAGCAGCGTGTAGCTGATCAGCCCGATCTCGGCGGTCAGGAGGGTCAGTCCGGTGATCGGGACGAGTAACGCGAAGAGGGCCAGGCTGGGGATCGTGTAGAGGACACCGGTCAGGCCGCTGATCGGTCCGTAGAACCGTCGGTCGCGGTGGATCAGCAGCGCAAAGCCGAGACTCATCGCGAAGCCCACGGCGACCGCGATCACCGTCAGCACGATGTGGTCGATGGTCGCGTCGGCGATCGCGCCGACGTTGGCGCTGATCCAGTCCCAATTCATCGGGTCATGGCTCCGCTTCTTCGGGCGGGTACGGTTCGTCGGGGACCACGTGGACGCCGTCCCGCATGCGCTCCGCGATCATGTCCGCCGTCACGAGGCCGATGACCGCACGCCGGCGATCGACGACCACCCCCGCCTGCACGTCGGCGTCGAGGAGCAAGGACAGGGCGTCCTTGAGGGTGGCCCGTTCGTCGAGCAGCGGCGAGGTCGCCGCGGCCAGTTCCTCGCGAAGCACCCCGTTGGCCGGGATGTCCTCGGGCCGGATCCAGCCCAGCGGTCGGCTCGCGTCATCGATCAGCAACAGGTACCGGAACGGATCGGCGAGGACGCGGCGGCGCGCTTCGGCGGCATCGTCACCGGGCCGGGCCATGACCGGCGGCCGCAGCTCGAGCTCGCCGACGCGGGTCAGCGACAGCCGCTTCAGGCCGCGGTCGGCCCCGACGAAGCGGGCCACGAAGTCGTTGGCGGGGGTGGCCAGGATCTCATCCGGAGGCCCGAACTGGGCGAGGTGGCCACCGACCTGCATGACCGCCACGAGGTCGCCCATCTTGATGGCCTCGTCGATGTCGTGGGTCACGAACAGGATGGTCTTCGCGAGGTCCTCCTGGAGATGGAGGAACTCGTTCTGGAGGCGGTCGCGGACGATCGGATCGACGGCCCCGAACGGTTCGTCCATGAGCATGATCGGCGGGTCGGCGGCCAGCGCCCGGGCCACGCCCACGCGCTGGCGCTCGCCGCCCGACAGCTGGCTCGGATAGCGGTCCCGATAGGTCGATGGCTCCAGCCCGACGAGAGCGAGCAGCTCCTCGGCGCGCTCGCGCTGCCGCGCCGCGCTCCAGCCCAGGAGCTTCGGGACGACCACCACGTTCTCGCCGATGGTCTGATGCGGGAACAGGCCGACCTGCTGGATGACGTACCCGATCCCCCGCCGCAGCTCGGTCACGTCCCGCTGCGCGGCATCCTCGCCATCGATCAGGATGCGCCCACTGGTCGGCTCGATGAGCCGGTTGACCATCTTGAGCGACGTGGTCTTGCCACAGCCCGATGGCCCGACGAGCACGCAGATCTTGCCAGCCGGGACCGTCAGGCTGAGGTCGTTGACCGCGCCCGGCGTGCCCTTCGCCCGGACGTCGTACTGCTTGCTGACGTGCTCGAATTCGACGGTCGCGCCGGTCCTGCCGCTGGTGCTCCTGCCGCCGCTGTCCATCGCCCGAACCTTACCCCGCGACGGCGTGCACCTCGCCTGACGGTCGAGCTACAGCTCCATTGCGATGCGGCGGGCGGTGTAGGCCGCCCACGGCTCCGCGGGCTTCGGTTCGATCTGCTCGAACTCGTCGTAGGTGCTGGAGAGGAATGCCGTCAACTGGTCGGCCGTGAGGGCATGGCCGACCAGCGCGCCGATCCCGTGGTCGACGGCGTATGTGGCATACCAGCCGGGCCACGCCTGGTCGTAGACGCCGTTCAGCTCGGTCGCCTCGAACGTGCCGTGCGCCTCTTCCGCCTGGACCAGCAGGGCGGTGACGGCTGCGACGCGGTCGCCGGCCATGCCATCAACCCTGGTCGATGAGCGGCTTGACCTCGCCGATGAAACGCTCGAACGTCTCGACGTCGTATGGCGCCGGCTGCTCGGAGATGACGGTCGTGAACCCGAGCTCGACGTACGGCCGCAGGCGATCGGCGATCTGCTCCGCGTTGCCGTTCCAGAACGTGTCATCGCTCGCGACATCGTCCATCGGCGTCCGGTTGTGCTCCATCGCCGCTTTCCACACCCGGTCGGCCTCCGCCTCCGAGTCGCGGATCGTGAGCTTGACGCCGAGCGTGAATTCGATGTTCGCGATGTCGCGCCCGACCGCCTCGCAGTGCCCGCGCAGCACCTCGACCTTGTGGGCCATGACCTCGGGGGTGCCCATCGCATTCCACATGTCGGCGTACTTCGCCACCGTCCGGAGGGTCTTCTTCTCACCGCTGCCGCCGATCATGATCGGCAGACGGCGCTGGATCGGCAGTGGCTGGTGACGGAGCTCGTCGAACGCGTAGTGGCCACCGGGTGGCGATGTCACCGACTCGCCATCGAGCACGGCGCGCATCGCCGCGACCGCCTCGTCCAGCCAGTCCAGCCGTTGGCCGAACCCCGACCCGAAGTCGATGCCGTGTGCCGTGTGCTCGAGCTCGAACCAGGCGCCGCCCGCGCCGAGGATCGCGCGGCCGTCGCTGATGTGGTCGAGGGTCTCGGCCATCTTGGCGGTCAGCCCGGGATTGCGGAACGAGTTCGCGCCGACGAGCAACCCCAGGCGCGTCTTCTCGGTCGCCATCGCCCACGCGGCCAGCGTCGTCCAGCCTTCGACGATGGGCTGGTACGGGTCACCGAAGATCGCGTACAGGTGGTCCCACGTCCACAGGTGGTCATAGCCCAGCCGATCCACACGCTTCGCCGCATCGAGCATCTCGGGCCACGTCGCGGCCTGGCTCCACAGCAGGATCCCGGTCTTCAGGTCGGTCATGGGTGGGCGCCTCCGGTGTCGATGGGACATCCAGTCTAGCCATAGAACGGACCCGGGCCACCGCGGGGCGGCGATCCGGGTCCTGCCCCGTTCGCCGCGTAGAAGCCACGGCGAGCGAGGTCCGCGGATGGTACCTCAGGGCAACGTCGCGAGGTCGCCCTCGATGACCTCACGGTCATCCCGCTCGGCGATGCCGTCGAGGGCGGTCATGGCCTTGGCTTTCCAGGTAGCCGCGGCCGAGGGGTCACCGGCGACCGCGCTGGCACGGGCCATCGACTCGTAGGCGGACGCGATGTCCCAATCGGCTGTGCCGTTCGCCTCGTTGATGGCCACACATCGGCGGGCGTGCCACAGGGCCGGCTCGCCGCGACCGAGCACGGCGTAGACGCGTGAGCACTGCCACTCGCCGCGAGCCAGGTTGACCGAGCCGGTGCCTTCCGCTCGACTCCAGTGGAAGCGTGAGGCATGGGCCGCGTGGATCATCTCGTCGGTCTCGGCGGGCGTCCGGTCCGGCTTCTCGAGCAGCGTCCAGACGTGGTTGTAGAGGGCGACGCCGAGGACGCGATGGGTCGCGCCGTCGAGGTCGGTGAGGGCGTCGGTGGTCGGGGCCGTCATGGGGCTTGCCTCCTTGGTGTCGGGAGCCGCTGCATCGACTGCGAGCCGGCCGAGCGCATGCAGGACGTACTGGAGTCGGAAGGCCCGGGCCTCGATCCGGCGCCGATGGTCGATCAGCAGCCGTCGCCGCTCGGCGGGATCGTCCGTCGTGAGATACGCCCGGATCGTGTCGAGGGGCACCTCGAGGTCGCGCAGCCGGGCGATGGTCCGCGCGGTCTCGAGCTGGTCGCGCCGGTACGAGCGGTAGCCCGTATCAGGGTCGACCGACGCCGGCCGCAGGACGTCGAGGTCGTCGTAGTGGCGCAGCGCGCCGACGCTCAACCCGACGAGTCGGGAAAAGCGTCCGATGACCAACAGATCCGCCTCCGTGTGCTCCATGGCCCCCATCGTGGACCCTCCGGCTACCGGAGAGTCAAGGGGTCTGCGCGGTCATTCGGCCTGGAACGTCAGTCCACCGTTCGGTCCGGTCACGCGCAGGGTCGTGCCGTCGACTTCGACCAGCATCTCCCCTTGCAGGATCTGGGTCATGAAGCGCTCGACTTCGGTGGCGGCCGGCTCGCACGCCATCCGGGTCAGCGCGATGGGCCCGATCGTGAGCGTGGCGCCATCGACCGTGGCGGAGGCGGATCCGGTGTTGCACCCGGTATCGACGGCGAGATCGCCGTCCTCGATGCGGATGGTGGCGCGCACACCACCCGGCACGCTCGAGACCGTCCCGTCGGCGCCGACACCGACCTCGAGCCCGTCGAGGACCCAGGTCGTCCCCTCGAGCGACTGGTCCGGATTCGCGACCTCTTCATCGAGGAGAGTCATCGTCACGCCCGCCCCGGTCAGGACGAGCTCGTCGCCTTCGGTGGCTGCTGTGAGGCCGCCGGCGAGCCAGCTGGCGAGCCACTCGTCCTGGGCCATCCGATCCTCGGCGCAGGCCATCTCGGTCATGGCACCGATCTCGATGCGGAGGGTCGTGCCGTCGAGGGACCAGGTGCCGCCCATCATGTTGCAGCCGGCCTGAGCGCCAAGCGTGCCGTCGTCGCGGAACGTGAGGGTGACCCGGGTGCCGGGTGCGAGGTCGTGTCCGACGACAGCCGTGGACCAGAACTGGCGCCCGGCGAGGCCGTCGGCGGCAGGTGGGGTTGTGGATGGGCCGGTGGATACCGCGGCGCCGCACGCCGCGAGGAGCAGGACCGCGATGGCGGCCAGGGAGAGGTGTCGCATGGCGCCGGGACGGCGGGAAGTGGCTTCCGGTTTCGGACACGGCTCAGGCCGGCCACGGCCCCGACCCCGGCCCGACTTAGGCCGCCACCGCTCCGGCTGCCCACGGCTCCGGCCGGCCACGGCTCCGGCCGGCAACGGCTCCGGCCCCCGCCACGGCTCCGGCCGGCCACGGGTCAGGCTGGACACGGTCCCGGCTCCGGCCGGCCGCGGCTCAGGGCAGTGTCGTGGATCCGCCAGCGTTCCAAGCGACACCGGAACGCGCCTTCCCCCGCCGATCGGGGAAGTCCAGCGTTCCGGATGACGCGGGAAGCGCCGAAATCGACCCTTCCTTCGTCCGTTGGAACGCTGGTGGACCCAGGGCGGCGATCTCCGACCCGTCCGCCCCGGCCCGGTGCAGTGGCCCAGTCCGGCGCGCCGCAGCCCGGCCGCGTCCCGCCCGGCCCCACGGCCCGCGGCGCCCCCGCTCAGGCTCGGTCCAGCTCCCGGTCGATCGCGCGGAGGATGAATCGCGCGGCTTCGGCGCTCTTGCCGCCCAGCTTCTCGCCCTCGTCCTGCTCGAGCGCCCGCATCAGGTCGCCGAGGTACTGGTCCATAGCCGGGGTCCGTACCAGCGCCCCTGAAGCGAACGCCGCATCCAGACGCGCGACGGCGGCACGGGCGTTGTCCACCGTATGCCCCTTTGCGACCATCAGCGCACGGACGTCGGCTCGCGCGGCGTCGGCGGCCGCCCCCGTAGACGTCATCCCGATCTCCGCAGCGTCCGCCGCAGCAACCCGGTCCGACTGGAACCGGTCGGCGTCACGGCGCCCTCGTCCGCCCGGATCGCCTCGGACTCCAGCAGCGCTCGCTCGGCGTCGTCCTCCGCCTCCGTTGCGCGCAGGGCGCGCCAGTCGGATTCGAGGACGCTCATCGCGATCTCGTCCCACCAGCGGCCATCCCGGAAGATCGATTCGCGCGACCGGCCCTCCACCACGAACCCGCAGCGCTGGTACGCCCGGATGGCCCGCTCGTTGAACTCGAACACGAAGAGCGCGATCCGATGCAGCCCGAGCGTCCCGAAGGCGTGGTCCAGCATCAGCCGCGTCGCCTCCGTGCCGTACCCCTGGCCCCAGGCATCCTTCTCGCCGATCGTGATGTGGTACAGCGCCGAGCCGTTGTCGCCGTCGAGCTGGCTGAACGCGCACGTGCCGACGAGGCGGTCCCCGGATCGCTCGTGGATGGCCATCGCCAGGGCGTCCGGGCCCACGACCCGAGCGCTGAAGAACCGCTCGATCTCGTCGTTCCGCATGGGCGCTTCCTGGTACCGAGCGAGGCGCGCGATCTCCGGGTCCGCATACCACTTGCGGAACCACGCCAGGTTCTCGGGCACGTGCCGACGGAGCACGACCCGGGACCCGGTCAGGACCTCCGGGAACCACGTTCGGGGCGCCATCGCCGGAACCGTATACCATCCCCGCCATGCGCCGCTGGAGCGACCTTGCCGAGCGCGTTGCCGCGACGACTCGGACCTCCGAGAAGACCGCTCATCTCGCCGACTACCTGCGCAGCCTCTCTCCGGACGAGCTACCGATCGCCGCGGTCTTCCTGACCGGCCGCCCGTTCCCGGAGGCGGACCAGCGCACCGCGGGTCTCGGGTGGTCGGCCATCGTCGCTGCCGTGAGCGAGCTGGTCGGCGTGACCCGCGAGGACCTGGCCGAGGCCTACGACCGCCACTCCGACCTGAGCCTTGCCGTCGAGGACGTCCTTGCCGGCGCGGGCCACGCGCCCCCGCCCGAGACCTCGCCGACACTCCCCGAGGTGGCCGCCACGTTCGCCGCGATCGAGGCGGCCAGCGGTCCGGCCCGCAAGGCGGCGCTCCTGCGCGACCTCCTCGTTCGGGCCGACCCGCCGACCGCTCGGGCCATCGTCAAGGTCCTCGGCCGCGAGTTGCGGATCGGCCTGCGCGAGGGCCTCGTCGAGGCGGCGATCGCCAAGGCCTTCGACCGCCCGCTCGACGCCGTCAAATGGGCGGGGATGCTGACCGGTGACGTCGGTCGGCTGGCCGGCCTGGCGCGCGACGATCGGCTCGATGAGGCGGAGCTCGCGCTCTTCCACCCGCTCAAATTCATGCTCGCCTCGCCGGCCGAGGACGCCGCCGAGATCCTCACGCGCCTCGGTCCCGAGGTCTGGGTCGAGGACAAGTACGACGGGATCCGGGCCCAACTGCACAAGCGCGGCACGGATGTCCGGCTCTACTCGCGCGACCTGAACGACGTGAGCACGCAGTTCCCCGAGGTCGTGGACGCCGCCCGCCCGCTCGACTGGACCGGCGTCATCGATGGCGAGATCCTCGCCTGGAAGGACGGCCTGGTGCTGCCGTTCCAGAGCCTGCAGGCACGGCTCGGGCGCAAGTCGCCGTCGGCCTCGATCCAGGCCGAAGTGCCGGTGATCTTCGTCGCCTTCGACCTCCTCGCATTGGGTCCCGGTGATGACGCCGACGGCGATGCCACCGTCGAGCCGCTACTGCGCGAGTCGCTGCGCAACCGCCGCCGTCGCCTCGACGCGGTGGACCTGCCGACGATCGACGACGGCGGCCGGTTCACCCGCTCGCACCTGGCGGTCGCGACCGACGAGGCGGCCCTCGAGTCCGCGTTCGTCGAGGCGCGTGCCCGGCGCAACGAGGGCCTGATGGTCAAGGACCCGACGAGCGGCTACTCACCGGGCCGTCGCGGGCTCGGCTGGCTCAAGATGAAGAAGGCCCTCGCCACCATCGATTGCGTCGTGGTCGGCGTCGAGGTCGGGCACGGCAAGCGCCACGGGGTCCTCAGCGACTACACGTTCGCGGTGCGTGATACCGAGACCGACCGACTCGTCAACATCGGCAAGGCGTACAGCGGCCTGACCGACGCCGAGATCGCCGAGATGACCGCGTGGTTCGAGGCGCACACGATCGCCCGGTTCGGCCGCTACCGCCAGGTCGAGCCGACGATCGTCGTCGAGATCGCGTTCGACGTCATCGTCCGCAGCAAACGTCACGGGTCGGGCTTCAGCCTGCGGTTCCCGCGGATCCACGCCCTGCGGCCGGACAAGTCGGTCGACGATATCGACACGGTCGCGACCGTGACCGCCCTGTACGAGGGCCTCCAACATGGAGCCGAACTGCTGGTGACGGCGGGCGCCAGGACCGTGCCACCGGAGCCGATCTGACCGACACGGGGCTTCTCGGCCGCGTATCCTTCGGCGATGTTCGATGGCGTCGGCGGCGCCCCCCAGGCGGTCGCGCTCACCCTGTACACGGATGCGTTCGTGATCCGCGGTTCCCTGGCCACGCGCCAGCGGCGGATCACCGACATGCTCAACCTCGCCGACGAGCGCTTCCTCGTCCTGTCGGACGTGTCGTCCGAGGAGTTCGGATCCCGCGGCGAGATCGTTCGAGCCGAGTTCGCCCAGGTGAACCTGGCATCCGTGCTGTTCGCCGTGGCCGAGACGTCGGTCGATCCGGCGCCGGAGCTTCGGACCCCCAAGATCGCCGAGCAGGCGTTGATCTCCGTGCCACCGTTCAAGGTCACGGGCCGCATCCACCTGCTGCCGGAACGCAGCCTGCGCGACGCTCTCAGCGAACTGACCGGCCACTTCCTGCCGATCACCGATGCAGCCTACTGGTCGGACATCCTGGGCGAGGCCCGCGCGACCGCGGCACTCGTCGCGGTCAACCACGAACGAGCGCAGATCCTCGCGCCACACAAGTACGTGGATCCCTGGGCCGGCCTCGATCGCCCGGATTCGGCCCCCGGACCGACCGGCGAGGTACCGTGGCCGGCGACCGACGTCCCACCGAAGCCCGACGATCCGAGCTGGTGACGCGGGGCCACTGATCCGGGCGGGACGATCTGGTCTCGCGCCAGCCCTCGCGGCCCCCGCCAGCCCTCGCGATCCGCAGCAGCCCTAGCGATCGACTGGCAGGTCCAGGCGGTTCCCCCATTCGGCCCAGCCGCCGTCGTAGACCGCGACATCGTCATGACCGAGGAGCATCAGGACGAAGGCCAGTTTCGCGGCCGCTACTCCCGACCCGTCGTAGGTCACCATCCGGCGACCACGACTGACGTTCGCGGCGTGGAGCCGGGCACGCAACTCGGAGCCGCTGCGTAGCGACTGGCTCCCGGCCGCGTTCATCGTCCCGACCGGGACATTGACCGCCCCCGGGATATGCCCGAGACGCCGCGTGTTGCCTTCGAACCCGCGGTACTCAGCGGGCGCCCGCGCATCGAGCAGCGTCACGTCCGGGGCACCGAGCAGCCCGCGCATGTCGGCCGTCGTGAGGTTCATTCGGTTGGGCCCGCGGGGTGTGAACGTCGCTCCCAGCAGTGCCGAGACGGGCGCGTCGAGCGCGCGGGTGATCGGCTGGCCGTCGGCGACCCAGGCCTCGAAGCCGCCGTCGAGGAGTCGGACCTGCTCGAGGCCGTACGTCCGGAGCGTCCACCACACCCTGGCGGCGTACAGCCCCTGGGTGTCGTCGTACACGACCACCGTGCTCCCGTCGCCGATCCCGGCCCGTGCCGCCATGGTGGCGACGCGATCCGGCGCGGCCAATCGGAGCGTGTCGGCATCCTCGTCGGTGTCGACCAGTTCGGTCCGCCAATCCACGTGCACCGCGCCCGGGATGTGGCCAGCGGCATGGACCGTCGCGGCCGTGCCGTCGGGTCGCCAGCGAGCGTCGAGGACACGCACGCCCGGCCGGCCGATGTGCTCGGCGAGCCATTCGGGGGTGGCGAGGAGCTCGGGACGGGCCAGGCCGGACATCGTCGGTATCATATTCGCCGTGGTCGCCCCGTTCCCCCCCGACGCGGACCGCCTGGCGTCGGTCCGGGCGGCGCTCCCAGCGCTCGACGCCGGGATCTACCTGAACACGGGCTCCGTCGGGCCGCTGCCGGCCGAGACCGCGGCCGCCATGAACGAGATCGCCGCGTACGAGACGACGACGGGCCGAGGCCACACGGACTACTTCACCGAGATGCTCCAGCGGATGGCGGAGGCACGAGCCGCCGTAGCGGCCGTGCTGGTCACCGATCCCGCGAACATCGCCCTGACCCATGCCACGACGGACGGCATGAACATCGGGATCTGGTCGATCGACTGGAAGCCGGGCGACCGGGCGGTCACGACCACGCTCGAGCACCCCGGCGGGATCGGGGGGCTGGTCAACCTGCGCGACCGACTCGGCGTCGAGCTCGACTTCGTCGATGTCGGCATGGGCGCAGAGCCCGATGCCATCCTGGCCGCGTTCGACGCGGCGATCGACCGGCGGACCCGGCTCGTGGCCGTATCACATGTCCTGTGGGCGAGCGGCGCCGTCCTGCCGATCGAGGGCATCGCCGAGATCGCCCACGCGCGCGGCGCGCTGCTGATCGTCGATGGGGCGCAGAGTGCCGGTGCGATGCCGGTCGAGGTCGCGGCGACCGGCGCGGACCTCTACGCGATCTCGGCGCAGAAATGGCTGCTCGGGCCCGAGGGGATGGGCGCGATCGCGGTCGCGCCCAGGGCGCGCGAACGACTGCACCCCGCGTTCGGCGGACACTTCACGTTCGAGACGGTGGACTCGCGTGGCGTCGCGATCCGGTGGCCGGACGCTCGACGGTTCGAGATGTCGAACTACCACCGACCGTCGATCGTGGGGATGGCGCGATCGATCGGCTGGCTGAGCATGTTCGTCGGGCTCGACTGGATCTACCAGCGTGGCCAGGCGCTGGCCGGTGTCGCGGCGGACCGCCTGGCCGCCATCGACGGCGTCGAGGTCGTGACGCCGCGCGATCGCATGGCCACGCTCGTCGCGTTCCGCATCGCCGGTTGGACACCGGACGCGGCGCTGGGCGAGCTGTCGGCGCGGGTCTTTGCGATCGCCCGGACGGTGCCGCTCATCGAGGCGCTCCGGATCAGCGTCGGCTTCTTCACGTCGGAGGCGGAGCTGGATCGGTTCATCGGGGCCGTGGAGCTGGTCGCCGCGCATACCCCCGAGACGATCCCGCCGCGCCGGACCCTGACGATCCTGGGCGACGGGTGACGGCCGACAGCGGGCCCCGGGTCCCCGTCCCGGCGCCGGTCCCGCCGGCGCGTCCCGTCCTGCCGGCACGTCCCGTCGTTCCGGCGCCCGTCCCGCCGGCGCGTCCCGTGTCGCCGGCGCGACCTGTCCGGCACCGCTCGTGGGCGGAGATCCGCTGGCGCCAGTTCCGAAACGCCCCACGGCCCGTCGTGCGGGCCGTCGTCTCGAGCCTGGTGGTGGCGGTGGTGCTCGCGGTCGGGTACGTGGCTTACGATCTGGCGTTGTCCCGGGGCGCTGACCTGCCCGGGGGCGATCTGCGGGTGCTGCTGCTGGCCGCCTATGCGGTCGTCGTGCTCGTCGTGGGGAGCGTCGTGACCTGGCTCGTCGTGCCCCAACCGTCGGGGTCGGGGAGCGTCCGACGGCGGAGCGGGTGGAGCGCAGCCCTCGGTTTCTTCGCGGCCGTCCCGATCGCCTGGCTGGTCATGGTCGGGGCGATGCAGATCGTCCGTCCGCTTCTTGGTTGACGCCCCGGGCGTGTGGCGTGGATGCACCACTTCCGTCGCGCCGCTGCGATAACCGTATGGTCCTTCCGTACTATTCCACGGTACCCTCCGCTCGATATCATCCTCCCTGAGGTCGGACATCCGGCCCAAGGGAATCCGATCCTCGAGGTCTCCGCGTGTCCATCGACGAGCAGCACGTCGCACTGCCCAAGCTCTACGGCGCACCAGCCTATGCCCGTCCGTTGGTGGTCGTGGCGACGATGCCGCGTCCGTTCGATCCCGACGAGCTGCCGATCGAGGCGTTGATGACCGAGGAGGACCGCGAGTTCGCGGCAACCCTCCCCGCACGTGCCTGGGCTCCGGGCGGTGCCATCGTCGAGGGTGGAGTCAGCGGACATGCCCATGACGGCCATTCCCAGGGACCACGCCCGACCCTTGTCCCGCGGCCATTGAGCCTGCGCCGGATCGCCGGCAAGCTGCTCGGCGGGGACTGACCGACCCCCTCAGCACCCCGGGCCGACCGCGGCCAACGGGGCCGACCGCGGCCTGTGCCGCGGCGCCAGGAGCGTTCCAACCGACACCGGAGCGAGCCGTCGCGTGCCCGTTCCCGTGCCGCGGCACCAGGAGCGTTCCACCGACACCGGATCGAGCCGTTTTCGTGCCCAGGTACCCGGGCCGCGGCGCCAGGGGCGTTCCAACCGACACCGGAAGGTGCCGGCGACGGTCCTTCCCACGCCGATCGGGGACGTGGCGCGTTCAGATCGCGGCGGAACGACCACTCCTTGGTCCTTTGGAACGGTGGTGGACCCGACGGCCGCGGCGCCAGGAGCGTTCCAACCGACGCCGGAAGATGCCGGCGACGGTCCTTCCCACGCCGATCGGGGACGTGGCGCGTTCAGATCGCCGCGGAACGACCACTCCTTGGTCCGTTGGAACGGTGGTGGATCCAACGGCCGCGCGGCCGCGGCGGATCCAACGGCCGCGCGGCCGCGGCGGATCCAACCGCCGCGCTGGGATGGTAGGGGAGGGTGGACTCGAACCACCGACTTCCGAGGTATAAGCTCGGCGCCTCTAACCGACTGGGCTACTCCCCCATCGGGAGCCAGTCTATTCCTTGTGGTTTCCGCGAGGAGCCGAGGCGCGCGCCGCCGTCGGTGGCGTTTCCGGCATGCCCCAGCTCAGACCGCGGCGTCTCGCGCCGTGTCGAGCATCCGCTGGCGGCGACCGTCGGTCAGGCTCCGCTGCGGCGGCAGGGCCGTTACCCACGCGGCGAGCTGGTCTGGCGTGAGGACGGCACAGGCGGGCGTCCGGGCGACCTGCGGGTCCGGCCCGACGACTGCGGCGTAGACCTTCACGACGAAGTCGGCGTCATCGTTCGCCATCCAGCGGCGGACGCGCTCGGCATCGCGCGTGGCCTGCTCGAGCGGGTCGGTAAGCGGGATCCAGCTCCGTTGCGTACGAAGCTCCCAGCGGCCGTTGCGGATCCTGGTGACGGCGGACGGCGGCAGTTCGCGGACGACGGCCACTCCGAAGCGACCCATCACGAGGTTGGACACGCCACGACCATCGGGCAGGGTGAGTCCGCTGGCGACGGTGATGTCGTCGGGCAGATCGTTGAGTCCGCGCAGCGCGCCCGGGCGTGGTTGCCGTCCGCGAACCGCGCCGAGGATCCGGGCGAGACGGTTGGTTCCTGCGAGCACGAACGCGGCCGGCGCCACCAGCGCGATGGCCCAGGCCGCCATGCCCATGGCCATCTGCGCGGCATCCGGGCGGCCCGACGGCAGGGCGGCAGCCAGGAGCGGCGTCGCGAACGCGACGTACGCCATAACGACGCCCCCAACGACGAGCAGCGTGCCAAACACCGTGCTGGTGACGATCGGGGCGGCTGACGTGCGTCCAGGGGAACGGTTGGGTGTGATGACCTCCATGCCGGCCATCGTGGGCTCGCGTGGGCGCCGGCTCAATGACCGAACCGGGGTAACAAGTCCGGGCCGGTGGGACCAGTCGCTCATCCGTAGTCCACCGCACTCCCCAAGGCCTTGGCCACTCGGTGCCGGGTTGCACCGCACCGGTCGGCGGACCCGAACCGGACCCCCGTACCATTGCCCGCCCCCGAGGCCAGCCCCATCCTCGCGGGCAGGATGCTCCATACCGATCTTCGTCCCCGATCATCGAAACGCGTCCGATCCGGCTCCAGCCCGCGCGTTCGTGCGTCCTGGTCGTCGCTGGTCGGTGCGTGGGCGATCGCCGTCGCCCTGGCGCTTGCCGTCGCGTCTCCGGCGGCGGCTGCCGCCGGCCCGACGCGGCTCTACGGCGCCGCGGTGTCCGACCGATCTGCCACCACCCAGACCGCCATCACGTTCCTGGTCTGGTACCGCAATCGCGAGGGCTCGCCCGCCGACTTCGTCCGGGTCCAGGTGGGCGGCACCGCCCACACGATGAGCCGAACATCGTCCGATCACTGGAAAGGCGGCGTGAGCTTCGCCTGGACCGGCAAGCTGCCTGCCGGCACCCATGCCGTCGTCTTCGAAGGAACGAGCCGCGACAAGTTCGCCGACACGCTGGCATCCGGTTCGGTGACGATCAGCGTCCCGCCGACACCGCAGCCGACCGCCACGCCGAAGCCGACCCCAACACCGACCCCCAAGCCCACGGCGAAGCCGACGCCGCAGCCGACGCCGGTGATGACCCCCAAGCCGACCCCCAAGCCGACCCCCAAGCCCACGGCCAAGCCCACCCCCGGGTCGACGCCAAAGGCCACCGCAGCACCGACCGCGACCCCGGCCCCGACGCCGCACCCGGCCACGCACGGGGGCCCGACGGCCACACCGACCGCCGGGGCAGCCCGACCGACGGGCCGTCGCCCGGTCAGCCGACATCCGGCACGCCCGGCACCAACGTGTCGCCGGCGCCAGGAGCCACCGACCCGGTCGCCACACCGTCTCCGTCCCCGAGCGACGCCACGACCGCGGTCGTCCCCGGACTCGTCGGGACGCCCGGCGAACCCCGGTCCTGCCTCGGGTCCCGAAGGGAGCGGCACGGAGGCGCCCATGCAGCCCGGTGGCCCTGCCGGTGGAGGCGGAAACGGATCCGGCGGCGACACCTTCGCCGTCCTCGCCTCCGCCATCAATGTGCTCGGGACCGGTCGCCCGGCCCTGCCGGTCGGTCTGTTCCTGACCATGGCCACGACCTCGACCGTCGTCGGCGCCTCGCTCGCCTTCGGGCTGTTCGGCAAGCGTCGGCGCGACGGCGAGCAGCCCGACTCCGACGAGGTCCTCGCCGCACAGGCCGCCTCCGGGCTCTCGATGGTCGCCGCCGGGACGCTCGCCGGCGTGGCACCGGCCCACGAGGCGGCCGTACCCCAAGGCGAGATGGCCATGCCCCGCTGGCGCCGACCCTCCCTGCTCGAGGCCCGCAAAGCCGATCCCGATCCGCGACGCCACGGTCGCCCCACGCCTGACCTTCGATCACGGTCTCGTCGGCGCCCTCGACGGTCGCGAGCGCCGCCTGATCCGCTATAACGTCGTCCGCCTGCTCGACACGCCCGACGAGCTGCGCGGGCCGAGAAGTCGCCTTCCTCGACCAGGGCGACGAAGTCCAGCTGCTGGAGAAGCGCGGCGTCTACTGGCTCGTCCTGTGCCCCGACGGCCGTGAGGGCTGGATCCACAAGATGACCCTGGGCGATGTCGTCGGCGAACCGCAGCCCTCGAGTGCGCCGAGCGCGACCATGCCGATCGCCGCCGAGACCTGGACGATGGGCGACGACGTCGATGGCGACGTCCTGGCCGCCTACCTCGAGAGTCGCCGCCGCGCCTGACGCCCGACCGGCTCGCGCCGGAGCACGAGGATGTGCTGATGCGCGATGTTCGGCACGAAGACGCGTGGGTAGCCGTACGGCCGCAGCCGGGTCCCGGCCTGGTGCCAGATGACATCGCCCTTCGGCACGAGCCCGGCGGCATCGGCGCGGGCGGCCAGGTCGGACCCGACGAACTGGTAGCGTCCATCCTGGTAGGCGTCGCGGACGATGACGACCGCGTAGCGGCCAGGTCGCAGCACGCGCGCAACCTCGCCGAAGACGGCCTGCATCCGATCGAGGAAGGTCGCGTAGTCGGGCGCATTGGCGAGGTCGGCCGGAGCGTCGCTGATCATCGCGTAGTCGGTCCGGCGATTGGCGTGGCTCTCGGCCAGGACGCCACCGGCCATCGTCTGGGGCAGCTGGATGTTGTACGGCGGGTCGGTCGCGACGAGGTCGATTGAGCCTTCGGCGAGCGTGGGCAGGATCGCCAGGGCATCGCCCGTGCGCAGGTCCAGCCCGCTCGGATCGAAGCCGCGCGGCCCGCCGGGGTCCGTGGTGCCGAGGTCCGTGATGCGCGGACCCGCGCCATCGTGTTCGGCGGCAAGGTCCGCCACGACCGACTCGTAGACGGCTACCCAGCGCGCGTCGAGCTCGATCCCGAGTGCGCGCCGGGGTCCTCGCGCGATCGCCGCCCCGAGCAACGTGCCCCCGACGCCGGCGAACGGATCGAGCACCAGCTCGCCGGTCCGGCTGAAGAACTCGATCAGGCGGGCCATGAGCCTGGGTGGCTTGTTCGCGCCATGGGCCTTGCGGGCCGCGTGCCCCAGCTCGGACGGGTAGGCCGTCGTCAGGACCGACTTCGTGAAGTACAGCCACTCCTCGCCGGGGAGCTCGTTGAGCTCGTTGGCCGGATGGGGCGCGCGGCGGCCGTCGGTCACGCCGCGCAGCGTAGCCGAGGCGAGCCCGCCTCATGGGCCCACTACAATGGCCGGCATGCCCGCGAAGTACACGAGCGCGCGGTTCGTGGGGCGAGAGGACGCCTTTACCAAGCTCGCGTCCGTGCTCCAGTCGGCGGCCGCCGGCGACGTCCGGAGCACTGCTCGTCGACGGCACGGCCGGGGTCGGCGCGACGCGGTTCATCGACGAGACGATCCGGCGGGTCGGCGCGCTCCAGGAGCCGATGACGGTCGTTCGCGGCTGTGCGTTCGGGCCGGCGACCGACGCCCCGTACGCGCCGATCATCCGAGCGCTGCGGCCCGGCGCTCGCCGATCTGCCCGATGCCGAGCTCGCGAGCGGTCGTCGGCACCGCCGACCGATGAGCTCGTCCGGCTGCTCCCCGAGCTCGATCGCGGGTCAGCGGCGATGGCGTGGCGCCCCGGCCGGCGCTGACCACCGTCCCGGAGCGTCGCCAGGCGCGGCTGCTCGAGGGCGTCCTCGGCGTCGTCGGGCGGCTCGGCGAGCGGCGCCCGGTCCTGCTCGTCGTGGAGGACCTCCACCGGGCCGATGCCGGCACCCGCACGCTCGTCGATGTTCCTGGCCCGGATCGCCCGGGCCCAGCGCCTGGCGATCGTCGGCACGTACCAGGCCGACGCGCTCCGACGTGACGACCCCTGGGCGCGCGGACCTGGCGCGAGCTCGAGGGCGCGCCGCGCCCGCCGGCGCGCCTGACGCTCGGCCCGCTGGCGCGCGACGAGCTCGCCCGGCTCATCGAATCGATCGAGGGCGAACGGCCATCGGCGAGCGTCCTCGTCGTCGTCGTCGAGCGGTCGGCGGGCCGCCCGCTCGTCGCCGAGGAGCTGCTCGCCGCCCGACGAGAGCTGCCGACGCGTATCGCTGACCTCGTCGTTCGAGGACCTCGTGCTCGCGCGGGTCGGTGTCCGATCGCCGGAGTGCCGTCGCGTCCTGCGTCTGCTGGCCCCGGCCGGGCGGCCGCTGTCGCGCGACCGTCGCTGGCGGCGATCGCCGAGGCCTTCGAGCTCGACGCGACGAGCGGCCCGCCGCGCTCCTCGAGCGGGCCACGGCGCGGCGATGGGGTCCTCGACGCGGACCTCATGGCCGGCCTCGAGGAGGCGATCGAGCACGGCTTCATCCTCGAGGGCGAGGACGGGCTGTTCCTGCGTCACGAGCTGGTCGGCCGGGCGATCGAGGCGGACCTGCTGCCCGTCCGCGCTCGTGCGCCACCACGCAGCGGTCGCGGCGGCGCTCGCCGACGACCCGTTCGTGGCGATGCACCACCACCTGCTCGGCCCTCGACCCGGCGGCGGCCGGTCGTGCGGCCATCGCGGCCGCCGATGCCGCGGCGGCGGTCGACGCCCCGGCGGACGAGCTCGCGGCCCTCGAGCTCGCGATCTCGGCTCGCGGCGCGGCCGGCCTGAGCCGGTCAGGTCGCGACCGGGCGCGCCGGCCCGGTCACGCGCGGCCGAAGCGGCGACCGGGCATCGGCGACGGACCTCGGGGTCCGGGCGGCCGAGGCGGCCTTCGCGGCCGGCCGGGCGGTCCGTGCGGCAGCCTACCTCGACGCCACGATCGCCGGCGCGGACGTGCGCCGCGACCGGACGCAGCCTGGGCCTCATCCACGACCGCTCGGGCCAGTTCCGGCGGGTCGCCGGGCGACGCGGAGGGGGCGCTGGCCGCGCGCCGGCGCGCGGTCGATCTCGTCCCGAACGCGCCGTCCGCCGGCCCGGGCGGCGGTCGTCGCCGGGCTCGCCCAGCGTGCGCATGCTCGAGGGCACGTTCTCCGAGGCGGAGCGGCTGGCGCGCGAGACGCCATCCGGATCGCCCGTGCCTGCGAGCCGCCCGCCCGGGCATGGGAGCTCCACGCGACGACGACGCTCGGCGTGTCGCTCGGCTGGCGCGCGGACCCGGAGGCCGCCGTCGTGATGCTGACCGGCGCGCGACGCATGGCCGAGGAGCTCGGTGACCTCGACGAGCTGTTCCGGGTCTACGCCAACCTGACGACCGTGCTCGACCTCGTCGGCCGCCACGAGGAGGCGGTGGCCGTCGCGTCGGAGGGCATCGAAGCGGCGCGATCGGCCGGACTCGAGGCCGTCTACGGCAACTTCCTGCGAGGCAACGCGGCCGATTCGCTGTTCCTCCTGGGGCGCTGGGAGGAGGCGCGCGCCCTGAGCATGACGGCGCTCGAATGGCTGCCGGCCGGCGTGAACTTCCTCAACACCCTGGTCTGCGCTCGCGACCGTCGAGATCGAGTTGTCCGCCGGCGAGGCCGCGGGCCGCCTGCTCGGTCAGACGCTCCTCGAGCTCGAAGCCGTCCGTGATGCGCAGCTCGGCCGTGCCACTCCACCTGGCCGCGGCGTCGTTCGCGCTGTGGCGCGGCGACCTCGCCGACGCGCGCCGGGCCACCGAACGCGGGTGGGAGCTCGTGCGCGAGACCGAGGACTGGATCCTCGCCGCCCGGACCGCTGCGTACGCCGTGCGAGGTCGAGGCCGCGACCGCCGTCGAGGCGCGGGAACGGCCGCGACCTCGCCGGGCTGGCCGGAGCGCGGGAGCGAGCGCGGGACGTCATCCGCAAGGCGGAGGCGGTCGTGAAGCGCCACGGCGTGGTCCCGACGCTCGGGTCACGCCGGCTGGCCGACGCGTGGCTCGCCACGGCTCGCGCCCACCGCCGGCGGGTCGACGGTCGCGACGATCCGGAGGCATGGGTCGGCGTCGGCGATGCGCTGGGGGGCGCTCGGCATCCCGTACGAGAGGGCTCGTGCGCGCTGGCGTGAAGCGGAGGCCAGGCTGGGTTCCGGTGCCGGGCGCGCCGGGCGCGCCGACGCGCGCACGCCGCTCATCGAGGCGGCCGAGATGGCCCTCGAGCTCGGCGCCCTGCCGTTACTCCGCGAGCTGCGCGAGCTCGCCGGTCGCGCGCTGATCACGCTCCCGCCCGAGGTCGAACGATCGCCTCGCCGGGTTGGACGATCGGCCGGCCACCGCCGCCGGTGTCGCGGTCGGTCCGGGCATCGACCGGGGCCGCCTACGGGACCTCGCAGGGCAACGGCAGCGAGCCCTCCGCGCTGGTCCGCGGGGTCGCCGGCGACGACGGACAGCCCGGATCGCCGTGACACGTTCGGCCTGAGCAGTCGCGAACGCGAAGTCCTCGCTCAGATCTCGCGCGGTCGCACGAACCGCGAGATCGGGGAGCGGCTATTCATCAGCCAGAAGACCGTCGGCGTCCACGTCGGCAACATCCTGTCGAAGCTCGGCGTCTCCGGACGCGTCGAGGCTGCCGCCGTCGCCATCCGCCTGGGCCTCACCGAGCGCGTCTGACGCGGGCCCGGGCAAAAAGCGAGACCCGGAGGGAGGTCTCCGGGTCTCGAATGAGGACGCTCACCGGCAAAGCAATGTCCGGTGATCGAAAAGCGATATGAAAGTCGTCGGAGGATCAGTTCCAGCGACGGCCGGCGACGAGGGTGAGCGCGATCGCGACGAGCGGGCCGAGCGTTACAGCTAGGCGCCAGACACGATGGATAAGGACACGGTCCATGGTGAAGTGCTCCGATGAGCGGGCGACGGATACGTTTCCCGTATCCGATGGGGGGAAGTGGAGGCTAGCGTCATGGCGGTCCCGAAGGCAATCCGGACGATGGTACTGGTGGGGTCCTGGGTCTTTGGTACCGCCGGGCGCCGGACACGGTAAATTCCGTCTGACATCCCGACGCGGTCTCCCGCGATGCCCTGAGGACCCACCCGCCCATGCGATCGATCCGTTTGCTGACCCTCGCCTCGGCCGCCCTGGCGTTGGCCGCCTGCACCAGTACCACCCCGGGCTGGACCTACGCGCCAGCACCATCGCCGACCGCGATCCCGAGCGTGGAGCCGAGTGCATCCGCCGCTCCGAGCGCCTCGGCTGCCCCGAGCGCGTCGACGGCGCCAAGCGCCTCAGCGGCGCCAAGTGGATCCGCCGCGCCAGGTGGGTCCGCGGCCCCAAGCGGCTCGCCGGCGCCATCGGCGTCCGGTGGCGCGACCCTCCAGTTGGCGGCCCTGAACATCGCCTGGAGCACGACCGAGCTGACCGCCCCGGCCGACCAGCCGTTCCAGATCGTCTTCGCCAACGACGACCCGTCCATCCCGCACGACGTCGACATCCATGTGGGTGACCCCGCCGGCGCGAAGATCTTCGACAGCACGCCGTTCCCCGGCGTCGAGACGCGCACGCTCGACGTGTCGCCGATCCCCGCCGGGATCTACGCCTTCGTCTGTTCGGTCCACCCAACCATCATGGTCGGGACGCTGACGGCCGAGTGACCACGGCACGCCGATGACGCCCGCCGGCGAGCAACTCTGTTACCGCGACGCGTACGCGCGGTCCGTGGCGGCCACGGTCCGGCACGTCGAGGTCGGCGATGCGGCGCTGGTCGTGCTCGACCGGACGGTCTTCTACCCGGGCGGCGGCGGGCAGCCGGCGGATCGCGGCCTCCTGCTGCGCGCCGGCGATGGCCGGACCTGGACCGTCCGTGGCGCGCGGAAGGCCGGTGGGGAGATCGTCCACGAGCTCGAGCCTGGCGACGGCGACCCGCCTACGGTCGGCGACGAGCTGCGGGTGGACCTGGACTGGGCCCGCCGGCTGTCGCTGATGCGCACCCACACCGCGCTGCACGCCCTGTGCGGGGTCGTCTGGCGCGACCACGGCGCGCTGGTGACCGGCGGGAACATGGAACCGGGCTCGGGCCGGATGGACTTCGAGTTCGAGACGATGAGCGGCGATCTCGTCGGGTCGATCGAGTCGACCGTCAACGCCGAGCTCGCAGCGGCCCGCGACGTCCGGGTCAACGTCCTGCCACGCGACGAGGCCTTCGCCATCCCGGACCTCATCCGGACCAAGATCAACCTGCTGCCACCGGGCATCGAGGAGATCCGGACGATCGAGATCGTCGGGCTCGACCTCCAGGCGGACGGTGGCACGCACGTCGCGAACACCCGCGAGGTCGGCGGCATCCGGGTGACCGGCTACGAGTCGAAGGGCCGCATCAACAAGCGCATCCGGATCGAGCTCACCGAGCCGATCGTCGACGCCTGAATGGCCGCCGGATCGACGCCCGCGATCGACGCCGTGGTCGCGGCCGGCCTGCCCCACACCGTCGTCCGCACCGAGCGTGCCGGCAGCGCCGAGGAAAGTGCCGACCTCCAGGGCATCCCGCTCGGTGCGCTCCTGCGGACCATCGTGGTCCGTCGCGGCGACGATGACTATCTCTTCGTTCTCGTGCCCGCCGGTCGTCGCTTCGACTGGGCGAAGCTGCGCGCGCACCTGGGCGTTCGGCGCCTGACGCTCCCCGACGCGGACGAGGCGCGCGAGGTCACCGGCTACGAGCGCTACACGATCACGCCGTTCGGGGCGACCCGCGCGTGGCCGGTCATCCTCGATGCCGCAGCGGCCGATCACGAACGCGTCTCGGTCGGCGGGGGAGCGTTCGGGGTCAATCTCCACCTGGCGCCGGCCGACCTCGTGCGGCATCTGGGCGCGGAGGTCGTCGAGGTCTCGAGGTCGGCCGAGGCGCCACGTGAGACTCCGCGCGGGTCGTAGACTGGCGTCCCATGGACGTCGACCTCGGTTCCGAGTTCGACCTCGCCGCGCGGCTGGTGCTGAGCGCGGTGCTCGGTGCGCTCATCGGCCTGGAGCGTGAGATCCACGACCGACCGGCCGGGATGCGGACGCACCTCCTCGTTTCGCTGGGTTCGGCGTCCTTCACGGTCCTCTCGATCGAGGCATTCAAGGCGCCCGGGGCCGACCCGGCGCGGATCGCCGCCCAGATCGTGACCGGCGTCGGGTTCCTCGGCGCGGGCGCGATCCTCAAGGAGGGGGCGAACGTCCGCGGCCTGACGACGGCCGCCAGCCTGTGGGCCGTAGCCGCGGTCGGGATGGCAGCCGGGGCCGGCGCGTGGTCCATCGCGATCGTGATCACGATCATCGTCGTCGTCTCGCTCTGGCCGCTGCGCCTCGTTGCGGACCGGTTCGTGGGTCGGCGCCAGGCCGACGTCAGGTTCAAGCTCGCCTCGGCCGACGCGCATACGCTCGCCGGCGTGGTTGCCGCGGTCGCCGAGCACGGCGCGACGATCTCCCATCTCGCAACGCAGGAGTCGGCCGCCGGCGGTTATACGATCGACCTCGAGGTACAGGTCCGCGATCCGGCCGCCGGCGCGACGCTCACCGCGGTCATCGGCGATCTCGAGGGAATCCGACTGCTCGAATCGAGCGGCCTCGGCGACTGAGACCGGCGGGCCTGTTCGAGCGGTGCGATCGAGGCTGGCGCCGGGGGACAGCGGTATGGCACGATCGGGGCCATGGCGCGACCGAAGCTGACCCTGCCCATCCTCGCGTCTCCGCTCATCCGGCGCGTGGCGTGGCACATCCGCCGGGTCGGCGGTCAACTCGATCGGCGGTTCTTCGTGACGCTCGCCCAGGGCATCGTCGCGTTCGTCCTGATCGCCGCGGTCCTCATCACCGGCTTCGAGAAGCCGTGGACGTTCGAGTCGATCTTCGATTCGTTCAACTGGGGGATCGCCACGGTCCTCGGTCAGGGCGATTCCGGGTTCGTCACGTCACCGGCCGGCCGGATCATCGGCTGGTTGCTCATCCTGTTCGGGGTCGCCATGCTCGGCATGATCACGGGCGCCCTCGTCGCGATGGTCATCGATTTCCTGCTCAAGGAGGGCCAGGGCTTGGGTGCTTCGGGGTACAAGGAACACATCATCGTGTGTGGCTGGAACACGACGGCCCGCGATCTCATCACGGAGCTCCGCGGCGACGACTACAAGAGCAAGGTGGTCGTGCTCGCGGAGCTCGACAAGAACCCGGCCGGCGACGGCGTCTACTTCGTGCGCGGCGACGCCACCAACGAAGACGACCTGCAACGCGCGGGCATCAGGGACGCCTCCGCGGCGCTGATCTTCCCGACCGACGCGTCCGATGACGCGGACATGCGCTCGATCCTGACGATCATGGCCATCGAGCACGCGGCGCCCGGTGTCCGGACGGTGGCCGAGGTCAACAACCCGCGGCACGAGGCGCACTTCCGCCGGGCCGGCGTCGACGAGCTGCTCGTCACCTCCAAGATCGCGTCGCACCTGCTGGCGCGCTCCGCGCTGTACCCGGGGCTGACCGGGATCGTGACGGACATCGTGTCGGGTGGCGAGGGCTCAGAGTTGTACCGGATCCGGCTGCCGGACGACTACCTGGGGCTGTCGATCGACGCGGTCGCCGCGCGCCTCCGCACCGAGCATCGGGCGACGCTCCTGTCCGTCAACCGCGGCGGCCACGCGTTCGTGAACCCCGAGTCCGACTTCGTCCTGGAATCGGGCGATGACGCCGTCGTCGTCGCGGACTCGCTCGGTACCCTGGCGCCACTCGAGATGGGCGATGCGATGGCGGCGCCACGAACCGCGGCGGTGGTGCCGAGCGCCTAGCCGTAGCGCGGCCCTGGCGAAGCGCCCGTGCCGGCCAACGGGTCGCCGCGCTACAGCGCCTTGACCGCCGCCGTCAGTGCCGCCAGGCCGTCCTTCGCGTCGGCGAAGAGCATGCCCGTCTTCTCGTTCGTGTAGAGCTCGTTGTCGATGCCGGCGTAGCCCTTGCCCATCGAGCGCTTGATCACGACGATGGACTTGGCCTGGTCGACGTCGAGGATCGGCATCCCGGACACCGGCGAGCCGGGTCGGCGGGCGGCCGGGTTCGTCACGTCGTTGGCCCCGATGACCAGCGCGACATCGGCCCGCGGCGAACTCGGGGTTGATGTCGTCCATCTCCTTGAGCTGGGGATACGGCACGTTCGCCTCGGCGAGGAGCACGTTCATGTGCCCCGGCATCCGCCCGGCGACCGGGTGGATCGCGTACTTGACGTCGACGCCGCGCTCCTCGAGCAGCTCGGCCAGCTCGCGGACCGCGTGCTGCGCCTGGGCGACGGCCAGGCCGTAGCCCGGCACGATGATGACGTGCTGCGCGTAGGCCAGCTGGATCGCGACATCGTCCGCGCCGATGGACCGCACGGAGCCACCGGCCCCTGCCACGGCACCGGCCGCGTCGTCGCCGCCGCCGAACCCGCCGATCATGATGTTCAGGACGGACCGGTTCATCGCGTCGGCCATGAGCTTGGTCAGGATCGCGCCCGAGGCGCCGACGAGGGCGCCCGCGATGATCAGGACCGGGTTGTCGATGACGAAGCCGGCCATCGCGACCGCCGTGCCGGTGAACGAGTTGAGCAGCGAGATGACGACGGGCATGTCGGCGCCGCCGATCGGCAGCGTCATCGTGACGCCGAAGATCAGCGCCGCGGCCAGGATGACGAGCATCAGCGCCAGGTTCGGCGTGCCGGTCACGAACAGGAACAGCGCCGCGACGACCGTGATGGCCGCGAGGGCCAGCGTCACGAGCTGGCCACCCGGCACGATGATCGGCTTGCCCGGGATCAGGCCCTGGAGCTTGCCCGACGCGACGAGCGAGCCGGTGAAGGTGATCGAGCCGATGATGATGTCGAGGACGATGAAGATGTTGAGGTCGATGCGGATCGGAGCTCCGCGCCGGCGAGCCGCAGGTAGTCGTCGATCGCGATGAGCGCCGCCGCGCCGCCGCCGACCGCATTGAACAGCGACACCAGCTGCGGCATCGCGGTCATCTTCACGGTCCGTGCCGTGTACAGCCCGAGACCGCCGCCGAGCACGATGCCGAGGATGATGATCCCCCAGACGATCGCGCTGATGCCGTCGCCGGTCAGCTGCTCGGTCAGGATCAGGACCGCGGTCGCGACGATGGCGAGGATCATGCCGCCGGCCGACACGAGGTTGCCGTTACGCGCCGTCGCTGGCGAGTTCATCCGGGAGAGGCCGATGACGAAGGCGACGGCACCGGCCAGCCAGGCGATCCGGACGAGGATCTCGACGATCTCGAGCGTGGTCACGCTCAGGCCTCCGGCTCAGCGGCCGGCTTGGGCGGCGTGGGCTTCTTGCGGAACATCTGGAGCATCCGGTCGGTCACGACGTAGCCACCGACGACGTTCATCGTCGCGAATGCGACCGCCACGAGGGACAGCAGCTGGCTGATGGGCGACGTCGCCTCGGCGGCGATGAGCATGGCGCCGACGAGGACGATCCCGTGGATCGAGTTCGCGCCCGACATCAGCGGCGTGTGCAGGGTCGCGGGGACCTTGCTGATGACGGCGATGCCGACGAGGATCGCGAGGGTGAAGACGGTCAGGGCCTGCAGCAGGCCGTCGATCTCTTCGGAGGTCATGCCTGGCCTCCGGCGGCCGGCGCGGCGGCCGGCTCGAGCAGCTTGTTGACGGCGTCGGACACGACCGCGCCGTCCTTGGTGATGACGGTCGACTTGGTGACCTCGTCCTCGAAGATCGAGGTGGAGGGCGCCGTCCTTGACCATCCCGAGCAGCAGCGACGAGATGTTGCGGGCGTAGAACGCGGATGCACCGGCCGGCATCGAGGCCGGCAGGTTGTCGGGAGCGATGATCGTCACGCCGTTGGGCGTCTCGATCGTCTCGCCGGCCTGCGACAGCTCGCAGTTCCCGCCGAGCGCCGAGGCGGCCATGTCGACGATGACGGAACCCGGCTTCATCTTGGCGACCGCGTCGGCGGTCACGAGCACCGGCGGCTTGCGGCCGGGGACCTGGGCGGTGGTGATGACCACGTCCATCGCGCCGATCGATCTCGTTGAGCTCGGCCTGCTGGGCGGCTCGCTCCTCGGCGGTCAGCTCGCGGGCGTAGCCACCGGCGCCGGTCGCGTCGATCGTCGTCTTGAGCTTCACGAACTGAGCGCCGAGGCTCTCGGCCTGCTCGCGGGTCTCGGGCCGCACGTCGTAGGCCTTGACGACCGCACCGAGGCGCCTGGCCGTGCCGATCGCCTGGAGACCGGCCACGCCGATGCCCAGGATCAGCACGTTGGCCGGCTTGGCCGTTCCGGCGGCGGTGGTCAGCAGCGGGAAGTACGCGGCCGTAGGCGTTGGCGGCGATGAGGACCGCCTTGTAGCCACCGACGTTGGCCTGCGAGCTGAGCGCGTCCATCGTCTGTGCGCGGGAGAGCGTCCGCGGGATCGCGTCGAGGCTGATCGCGGTCACGCCCTGGTCGGCGAGGGCCTTCGCCGACTTCGGATCGATGAGCGGGTGCCAGGAAACCGACGACCGCCTGGCCCTTGCGCAGCTTCGCGATCTCGGCCGTGGACGGCTTGGCCACCTTGAGGATCACGTCCGCCTGCTGGTACAGCGCGTCGGTCGGGACGATCGTCGCGCCGGCGTCGGCATAGGCGCGTGTCGGGGAAAGCCGAGCCGGCGCCGGCGCCGGACTCGACGAGGATCTCGAGCCCGGCCGCCTGCAGCTTGCCGAGCGCTTCGGGTACCAGGGCGACGCGCCGCTCTCCGGGCGCGTTCTCCTTGGCGACACCGACCTTCATGGGCACCACCTGACTCGTGAATGACGGGCCGCGGATGACTGGGGGATCCGCGGGGACGCTTGGGTCGGCGGCTAGGATACCGCCTGCGCGCCGGAGGTTGCGATGAGCCGCAGGTTGCGGTTCGGGTGCGGGTCCGCGACGCCGGCCTCAGAGCCGCGAACGGATCTCCCACAGGTCCGGGAATGCCGGCCGGAACAGCGTCGCGCGCAGGTACTCCACCCCGCTCGATCCGCCGGTCCCGCGCTTCGTGCCGATCGTCCGTTCGACCATCTTCACGTGCCGGTACCGCCATTCCTGGACGCCCTCGTCGAGATCGACGAGTCGTTCGGCCACGAGCGCCGCGTCGGGGTCGCCGCGGTAGACCGCGACGAGGACCTCCTGGACGCGCACGTCCGGCGCGCCCGCATCCCTGGGCACGGCATGGCCACGTCCGGCGAGATAGACCAGGAACGAATCCCACACCGACCGCTCGGCCTGGGCCGCTTCGAGTGCGGCCCGGGTCGCCGACCCCTCCGGTTGGGCGGCGACCGCGCCCGGATCGCGCATCCCGAGCAGCGCCTCGACGACGCGGAAGCCCGCCGACTGGAACCCGGACGCCGAGTCCAACCGGTCACGGAACGAGAGGAACTGGAGCGGGGTCATCGTCTCGAGCACGTCCACCTGGGCGACGAGCGTCTTGAGGATCTTGAGGACCCGATTCAGCAGGTGGAGGGCGGTGTCGGTGTCGCTCGCTTCGAGCGCTCGCTGGACGCCGCGCAGCTCGTGGTGGACTTGCTTGAACCAGAGCTCGTAGACCTGGTGGATGACGATGAACAGCAGCTCATCGTGCTCCGGGCCCTTCGCGTCGCCCGATCGCTCGACCTGGAGCGCGAGCAACTCGGGCACCTTGAGATAGGACGCGTACGTGACGGCTCGGCGGGTCACGTCCACGATGGTACGCGCCGGGCCAGCCGGGTGGAGCGGGTTCCCTTGCCGGGGCGCGTACGCTGGGAGGCATGGGCTGGCTGAACCACAGGAGCTGACCGAGTGACCACGATCCCCGTCGCCCGCCTCAACCATGCGGTCCTCTACGTCCGCGACGCCACCGCCTCGGCCGAGTTCTACGGCCGCGTGTTCGGCTTCGAGATCGTGGAGAGCGCCATGGGAGGCCAGGCCGTGTTCCTGCGCTCACCGAGTGGTGGCAACCACCACGATCTGGGTCTCTTCTCGGTCGGACCGGCGGCGCCGCGTCCACCACGCGGGTCGACCGGGCTCTACCACCTCGCGTGGGAGGTCCCGACGATCGACGACCTGGCCGCCGCCGCGAGGGTGCTGTCCGAGGCGGGCGCCCTGGGCGGAGCCTCCGATCACGGCGTGAGCAAGTCGCTCTATGGCGCCGATCCGGACGGCAATGAGTTCGAGATCATGTGGCGCGTCCCGCGCGAGGCCTGGGGCGAGTACGCCGACAAGGGCGTCATCCTTCCACTCGACCTTGATGCCGAGGTCCGCCGATGGGGTGCTTCCGGAGCGGCCAGCGCCTGACGGCGACCCTGCGGATCGACACGACCGACACGCTCCTGTAAGCCGCCTGCCTCCCCCTGCCGGGCGGCTTCGACGTGTGCCGCGCGACCATGGACGCCCATACGAGAGGCGACAACATGGCTGAACTGACGACCGCCAAGCGCGATCGACTCCACGACGCATCCTTTGCCTATATCGACAAGGACGGCGAGCGCCACCTGCCGATCAACGACGAGACCCACGTCCGCAACGCGATCGCGCGGTTCGATCAAACCGACTTCGAGGACTCGAGCGCCAAGCACGCGGCCGCCCGCAAGATCATGTCGGCCGCGCGACGGCACGACATCGATGTCGAAGACAGCTCGGACGTCGCAAAGGCCGCGAAGCGCTGAGCAGCGGCCTCAATGTCCCGTGGCGGTGCCGGCCGCGACGATCACGAGGCTGAGGATGTAGACGTGCCCGATCGTGCCCCACACGATCGATCGGGTCCGCCACACCAACCAGCCGTAGACGAGGCCGCCGCCCAGCGTCGAGAGCAGTTCCAGCTCGGGCTTGCCGAGGTGAGCGAACACGAACGGCATCGTCGCCACGAGGACCCCGAGCGGGCCGATCGCCCGGACGAGGGTCAGCGTCAGGAAACCACGGAACAGGAACTCGGACGCCGTCAGATCGATGGCATTGGTCAGGAGCAACGCGGGGAGCGGCTCGTCGCTCGGCGCGTAGTACGCCTGGACATCGGGGAGCGTCGCGTTCCACAGGACCAGCGGGGTCATCGCCGCGCACCCGATGAGCATGAGGATGAGGCCCGCTCGCCAGTCGCCGATCGTGAGCCCGTAGCGCCCGACCCGGTCGCGGAAGCCCAGGACGATGACGGCCAACGGCACGACCGCGAACAGCAAGGCTCGTTCGATGGCGGTCGCGTGCATCGCCGCCGGCGCCCGCCCCAGCGCGACGAGGTCATCGGGGATGAGGGCTCGGGAATAGTCGAGCACCAGCGCGAACGTCACGACCGCGATGGCCGCTGCGGCTCGGCGCGGCATCGACAACCCGACCAGATCGACCTCGCGCCGGTCGGCTTCGGTCGGCGCGTCGTCGGGAGCGGCCACGAGCCAGCGCCAGATCCGGCCGGCGGGCAACCCGTCCGCGGTGTCGGTGGTCGAGGTCACATCCGAAGGGTAGCGGCCGGGCGGTGGCGCGGAACGGACTCGTGGGACTTACAGGTCGCCAGTAGGCTGGCGACATGATCGTCCGGATCCTGACCGCCACGGTGAAAGCCGACCGCGCCGGGACCTTCAACGCGCTCCTGCGGAGCCAGCTCCCGATCCTCAAGGAGCACGACGGACTGCGCTACGTGAAGCTCGCGCGCCGGATCTCCGCGGGCGAGGAGGAGGTCGTGCTCATCGAGGAATGGCGGGATGCGGCGGCACTCTACGGCTGGGCGGGCCCGGAGATCTCGCGACCGCGGCTCTTGCCGGGCGCCGAACAGCTCGTCAAGGATGTCCAAGTCGCGCATTACGAGGCCCTCGACATGGACCCGGAGGAGTTCGCCGGCTGAGGAGGCCAGGGAGCGCCTAGTCAGTCCATGCGACGCCCGGCGGGCACCGGCCGCTCCGGGCGTCCGCGCTCCGTGCGCGGGTCGTCGAGCTCGCCCAGAGGTCCGCGCTCGCGAAGTGGGACACTACAGGGCGCACGCTCCGCCGCCGAGACCTTCCTCGTGCCGATCGAGACGGATTGTCCCGATCTCGGCAATGTGCACCGGTGGCGGATCCTCATCGAGGAACTGACATGGATCTGAACGAACTGATCCGCTGGGTCCTTTCCCACGGGGCACAGCTCCTGATCGGCGCGGCGGTGCTCCTCCTGATCTATCGGGTCGGGGTCGCGGCCATCCACCGCATCGTCCCCGCCGTCATCAATGCGCAGGCAGCTCACATCCCATCCGAGACGCGCTCGACCGATGAGGTCGGGAAACGCATCGGGACGATCGAGGATCTGCTCCTCAGGCTCCTCCGCGTCGGCGTGCTGGCCGGGTTCGTGATCGTCGTGCTGGCCGTCTTCGAACTGTGGACCATCCTCGGCGCCATCGTGCTCATCATCGTGGCCGTCGTGTTCGCCACGAGGGATGTGGTCCTGGACTATGTGATGGGGTTCCTGATCCTCGTGGAGGGTCCGTACTTCAACGGCGATTACGTGGCCGTCAGCGGTCATCCGGGGGTCGAAGGGGTCGTCGAGGAGATCGGGCTGCGCCGGACGATGCTGCGGGACGCGACGGGCTCCTCGCACGCGGTCTCGAACGGGTTCATCAGGATCTCGTCCAACCTCACGCGCCTGTTCTCGGTGGCGGTGGTCGACCTCCAGATCCTGCACGCAGCAGACCTGGATCAGGCCCTGGCGATCGCGGCCCGGGTCGCGGATGACATGCGGGCCGACACCGCGTGGGCTGACAAGTTCCCGACCGATGCCCCGACCGAGATCGTGGTCACCGGGATCGGCTTGGACGGCGCCTCGATGAGGCTCCAGCAGCGGGTCCCGACCGGTGTCCAGACGGTCGTCGCGAGCGAACTTCGTCGTCGGTTGGCTGGGGCGCTGGTGGCGGTACCGATCGGGACGGGCCGCTGGGATACGCCGTTGCCGATCGTCACCCAGTCCGTTGCTGCGCCCGTAGCCCGCAAGCGTGGTCGTTCTGGCCCGCCCGGAGGGCGTCGACCGTGCACCACACCAACGCCGAATAGTCCCCACGAGCTGGGTGTCCGAGCACCCTAGACGTCGCCGGGATACCGCCGTAAGATTCGCTCCTTGCTTCTCGGCGGTCATTGGCCGCCCGGTCCTGAGGCGCCACCCCTCGGCGCCCTCGATCGCGACGCGACCGCATCCGACGGCCGACCAGCCATGGTGGTGAGACACCTTCTGTCTTGACCTGACCAAGCCATGGGAGGACGACATGCGAGCCCGTTCAGGCAATTCCTTCATCGCACTGGCCATCCTGGTCATATCGTTGGTGCCAGCCGACGCCGTGCTGGCTGGCCAGACAGGCTCGAACAACCAATCCGCGTCGCTCGATGCGGCGTCAGCTCGTCCGGCGTTTCGCGACGCGACCCAGCCGGTGGCCAAGCGTGTCAAGGACCTGCTCGGCCGAATGACGCTGGAGGAGAAGATCGGCCAGATGACGCAGGCCGAGCGTGGCGCCGTCGCGGACGACCCCGCGTTGATCGCCCAACTGAAGCTCGGGTCGGTGCTTTCGGGCGGTGGCTCGACCCCAACGCCGAATACGCCCGAGGCCTGGGTCGACATGGTTAACGCGTTCCAGGAACAGGCACTCAGTACGCGCCTCGGCATCCCCATCATCTACGGCATCGATGCCGTCCACGGCCACGGCAACGTCTTTGGCGCCACGGTCTTCCCGCACAACATCGGCCTCGGAGCAACTCGTGACCCCGCGCTCGTGCGGGAGGTCGGCGAGGCCACCGCCGAGGAGGTGCGCGCGACCGGCATCCCGTGGAGCTTCGGGCCGTGCGTCTGCGTCGCCCGCGACGAGCGCTGGGGCCGCACCTACGAGAGCTTCGGCGAGGACCCCGCGCTGGTGTCAAGGATGGAGACGATGATCGACGGCTTGCAGGGCCGTGGTCGAGCGCCCATCACATCCGACCACGTGCTCGCCACGGCGAAGCACTACGCTGGCGACGGCGACACGGAGTACGACGACGCGGCGGCCGCCGCCAACGTGGGCAAGCCCTGGTACGAGCAGCGCTACACGATCGACCAGGGCATCACGGTGACCAGCCGGGAAGAGTTCGCGAAGATCGACCTGGCGCCGTACGCAACGGCGATCCGGCGACACGGCGTTCGCAGCGTGATGCCGTCGTTCTCCAGCGTGGACTGGATCGAGGACGGCGTTGGCGATCCGGTCAAGATGCACGCCCACGAGGAGCTCATCACCGACGTTCTCAAGGGCAAGTACCACTTCGGGGGCTTCATCATCTCGGACTGGGAGGGCATCCATCAGATCCCCGATCCTGACAATCCGGGGAACGGCGGGTTGACCCCGTACAAGGTGCGGGTCGGAGTGAATGCCGGCACGGACATGTTCATGGAGCCATTCAGTGCCGCGCAGTTCGAGGAGCTGTTGCTGGCCGAGGTCGACGCCGGCCGGGTCAGCATGGCGCGCATCGACGACGCCGTGAGCCGCATCCTCCGGGCGAAGTTCGAGCTCGGGCTCTTCGAGCACCCGCTTGCCTCGAAGGACGACATCGACCAGGTCGGTAGCCCGGCGCATCGCGCGATCGCTCGGGAGGCCGTGGCGGAGTCACAGGTGCTACTGAAGAACGACGGCGACGCGCTGCCACTTTCGGCAGACGCGAACATCTACGTCGCCGGCCGTAACGCGGACAACATCGGCAACCAGGCCGGCGGTTGGACGATCGCCTGGCAAGGCATCTCCGGAGACATCATCCCGGGCACGACCATCCTCGAGGGTATCCGGGAGGTGGCAGCAGATGCCACGGTTACCTTCAGCGCCGATGCGTCAGCCCCGATGACCGGTGCGGACGTCGGTGTTGTGGTCGTCGGTGAGACGCCATACGCCGAGGGTTTCGGCGATGTCGGCGGGCCAGAGTGCGGTTTCTGCTCGCCGGAGCAGCTGGAGGAGAAGTCGCTGTCCCTCCTGCCCGGTGACAAGGCAGTCATCGACGACGTCTGCGACGCGATCGCGACCTGCGTGGTGATCGTGGTGTCCGGTCGCCCGCAGGTGCTCACTGACCAGCTCGGCAAGATGGACGCGCTCGTGGCCTCGTGGCTGCCAGGTAGTGAAGGTGCGGGTGTCGCGGACGTTCTCTTTGGTAGGGAGCCGTTCACCGGCAAGTTGCCGATGACGTGGCCACGCTCTGAGGCGCAGGTCCCGATCAACGTCGGCGATGAAGACTACGACCCGCTGTTCGCGTTCGGGTGGGGCCTGCGTACTGACTAAGCGCGCAGGCCGCATGCCTGGTGCGACTCGACAGGGGATTGACCGTCCGCGTTGATTTCCGGATGGCGGCCTTGCCGTCCAACGCGCGGTAAGCCGCGAAGCGAAACGAACGCCGCGCGAAATCGATCAGGCCCTCCGGATCCCCGGAGGGCCTGACTCGTGCTCAGATTGGCCCGCCCGGAGGGATTCGAACCCCCGACCTACTGATCCGAAGTCAGTCGCTCTATCCACTGAGCTACGGGCGGACCCGCGGATGATATCGCGTCGCGCCTGCCAGGCAGTCCGGTCAGGAGCCGCAACGGCCGATCGGGAGCTGGCAACGGGCTGAGATGGGCGGGCCAGGTTCGCCGCGTGCGCCACATGCTCGTACCAGCGGTCGAACCATCGACTCGCGCCCCGCACGGCCCGGTCGTTGGCGATTCGTGCGTGACATGCACGCCCTGACCATCGGGAAGCGAAATCGAGCCCGATCTGGCGCGTCGGTCGGCGGACGTTCGACGATACGAGCGTGTCATGCACCCACCTTGGTCGTCCCGGGCGAATGCTTTGCTGCGTCACGCCCCCATCTCCCACCAAAATAGTAGACATTCGCCCCACCGGTCCGCTACAGTGCGCCCGTGACCGACCGACCGCGCCCGATCGCGCTGTGTATGCCCTGGCGGCCTCTTCGGAGGGAGACAGGGCAGTAGGTCGTCGCGTCATGAGTTGACGAAGGGACCACTGCCGGTCCCGAGGCCGCAGTCCGAGCGTCGGATTGCGGTCTTTCTGTTTCCACGACATCTCCTTGAGGTCGCCGCGAACCCCGGGACCGACCCCACCCCGTCGTTCGAAAGGTGCCGCCCATGTCCCTTGCCGTTCCGGGCTCATCGCACGTGACCGATCGCGCCTACGCGCTCGATTTCGACGCAGTCGGCCGGTCCTTTGCGCGTCGTCGAGTGCCCGCCGACACCGATGCCGCCCACCGGGTCGTCCGCGACCTGACCCTCGACGTCGCTCCCGGCGAGGTCGTGACGATCCTCGGCGCCAGCGGCTGTGGCAAGTCCACGCTGCTGCGGATCGCCGGCGGCCTGGACCGACCGACATCGGGGGCCGTGCGCATCGATGGCCGCGCCGTCGACGGCATCGACGCCCGCTGCGCGATCGTGTTCCAGGAGCCGCGTCTCCTGCCGTGGCGGACGGTCGAGGCCAATGTGGAGCTCGGTCTTCCCCGCTCCACGCCCCGAGATGCCGGCGCTGCGCGGGTCGCGGACCTCCTCGGTCTCGTCGGGCTGACGGCCTTCGCCCGCCATCGGCCCCGGGAGATCTCGGGCGGGATGGCCCAGCGGACGGCGCTCGCCCGTGCGCTGGCCCGCGATCCCGGGGTGCTCCTCCTCGACGAACCGTTCGGGTCGCTCGACGCCCTGACCCGGCTCCAGATGCAGGACCTGCTCCTCGAGGTCCATGCGGCTGCGCCGACGACCGTCCTGCTTGTCACGCACGACGTCGACGAGGCGCTCCAGCTTGCCGACCGGGTGGTCCTGCTCGGCACCGAGCCGGGCGTGGAGGGGGCCACCGCCCGCCAGGTCCTGACGGTCCCGGGCGAGCGACCGCGCGACCGCGGCTCCGCCGAGCTGGCCGAGCTGCGCGCGAGCCTGCTGGCCGGTCTCGGCATCGATCGACACCGCCATTAGGCCATCACGACCGCCCCCCGACCCAACCACTCGAAAGGAACGATCCAGCATGATCACGCGACCCCGTCTCGCAGCACCGCTCGTAGCCGTCATCGCCGCCGCGCTCCTCGCTGCGGCCTGCAGCGGCACCGCGGCCCCGTCCCCGGCCACGTCCGCCGCCGTGGGCGACTCGCCCGCCGTCGGCACAGTCACCCAGGGCGGCGCCCTGAACATCGACTACGCCACATACAACCCGCTCAGCCTCATCATCAAGAACCAGGGCTGGCTCGAAGCCGAGCTCGCCGATCAGGGCGTGACGGTCAACTGGGTCAAGTCGGCCGGCTCGAACAAGGCCAACGAAGCGCTGCGCGCGAACGCCATCGATGTCGGCTCGACCGCGGGATCGGCCGCCCTGCTCGCCCGCTCGAACGGCTCGCCGATCCAGGTCATCGACATCTACTCCCAGCCCGAATGGGCGGCCATCGTCGTGCCGCAAGGCACGGCCATCGGGTCCGTCGCCGACCTCAAGGGCAAGCGCATCGCCGCCACGAAGGGCACGGATCCGTACTTCTTCCTGCTCCAGTCGCTGCAGGAGGCCGGGCTGGCCCCGACCGACGTGACCGTCGAGGTGCTCCAGCACGCCGATGGCTGGGCCGCGCTCCAGAACGGCTCGGTCGACGCGTGGGCCGGACTCGACCCGATCATGGCCGGCGCTGAACAGGCCGGGGCGAGCCTCCTCTACCGGAACGTCGGCTTCAACAGCTACGGCTTCCTCAATGCGACCGAGACGTTCCTCGCTGCGAAGCCGGACCTTGCGCAGGCCGTCGTGGACGCCTACGAGCACGCTCGGGCGTGGGCGCAGGCCAACCCCGACGAGACCGCGCAGTACCTCGCCACCGAGGCCGGGCTCGACCTGGCGGTGGCCACCAAGGTCATCACCGAGCGCTCCAACCTCGGCGTGGATCCCGTCCCGGGCGCGGCGCAGCTGTCGGTGCTCGAGAAGATCGGGCCGATCTTCGTCGAATCGGGTGACGTCGAAGCGCAGAGCCAGATCGACGACGCGCTGTCGACCCTGCTCAACCCGTCGTTCATCACGCAGGCCGACCCGGACCGCTTCGACTGACCTCGCCTCCCATCGCGCTCGGCCGGCGGTGCCTCCTCTCCGCCGGTCGAGCGTCGATCGATTCCCCAAGGAGCGATGACCATGACCGACAACGACCTGTTCGCGGCCGGAGTCGACGCGTCACGCTCGCGATCGACATCGACGGTTCGCGTCGCTGACGACGGCGCGGCCCAGGCGCCACCGCTTGGGGTGATGTCGCCAACGGTCGCCGCGACGGCGCCGGTCCGCAACGGCTCCGGTCGTGGTCCACGGACGGTCGCCGGCCTGATCGTCCCGGTCGTCCTCCTTGGGCTGTGGCAGCTCACGACGGCGCTCGGTCTCTTCTCGATCGTCCAGCTTCCATCGCCCGGGATGGTGCTGCAGGCTGGTCTCGATCTCCTGGAGCGTGGCCTCCTGACCCAATTCGTCACGATCTCGACGCAGCGAGTCCTCGCCGGCTTCGCCATCGGTGCGGCACTGGGCCTGCTGCTGGGGGCCGTGACCGGCCTCGCTCGGACCTGGGATGCGGTGTTCGGCCCCACGCTCGGCGCGATCCGTGCGGTGCCGTCGCTCGCGTGGGTCCCGCTCCTGATCCTGTGGCTCAAGATCGGCGAGGAGTCGAAGATCACGCTGATCGCCATCGGGGCGTTCTTCCCGGTCTACACCACCGTCTCGGGCGCACTCCGCCATGTCGATCGCCAGCTCGTCGAGGCGGGCCGCGCGTTCGGCCTCCGCGGGCCGCGGCTGTTCCTTGCGGTCCAGCTGCCGGCCGTGCTGCCAGCGGTCATCTCCGGGCTCCGGCTCGCCCTGGCGCAGGCCTGGCTCTTCCTCGTGGCTGCCGAGCTGATCGCGTCGTCGGCCGGACTAGGGTTCCTGCTGGTCGACTCGCAGAACAACGGCCGGGTGGATCGGATCCTGCTCGCCATCATCAGCCTTGCGATCCTCGGCAAGACGACCGACGCGATCCTCGGGCTGTTCGAGCGCTGGGCGGTGCGTCGGTGGGCGTGATGGACGTGCACGGGGCCCTGGCACGCCGGCCGACGGCCTGGATCTGTGCCGATCGCCCGACCTGCGGCTCACTGACGGGGCTGAAGCGAGACCCTCCCGTCAGGCCGGGGCGACCGGGGCGCTACCAGCGGCGGCCAGCGCGCGCGCCCATCCGGACCGGGGGCCGAGGAGGGATGGGGGCAGTCTCCCGACGCCTCGTGTTGCGGGGTCGGGCGGGGAGTGTCGTCGTCACGCCCACAACGTAGTGGCGCGGTCTTCCCACGGACATCCCCCGAATGCGTGATTTCGGCTCCGAGTGGCGCCCCGGCCCGGCTCACCGGAGCGCCGGCACCACCTGGGGATCGAGCCACGTGACGGGGTCCAGCCGCGGCCGGATGCAGGCCGCCTCGCCGTCCCGGGCGATCACCTCGGCCGGGATCGGGTGCGACAGGAAGTACGGCATCGATTCGGTGAAGCCGTAGGCCCCGACATCGAGCACGGCGACGAGATCGCCGACCATTGGTGGCGCCATCACCGCCCCACTGGCCAGGACGTCGAGTCCGGAGCATAGCGGCCCGGCCACGGTCACCGGCACCGGCCTCCGGGTCGATGGGCTGAGCAGCCGCACCCGATGTTCCGTGCCGACGAGGGCCGGACGCAGCACGTGATGGACGCCGCCATCGAGGATCGCGACCGACCGGCCGTCCACGGTCTTCGTGTCCACGACCCGGGCCAGGTACGCCCCCGCCGGTCCGACGAGGAAGCGCCCCGGCTCCAGGAGCAGCTGTGCCTCGCCGAGCCACGGTTCGGTGGCCCAGCCCTCCACGATGCCGGTCAGGCCGCGGCCCAGCCCGACGAGGTCGAGCGATTCCTCGTGCGATTCGTACGGGATCCCGAGGCCACCACCGGCGTCGACGAGACGGACCGGCGCCCCGGTCAGCCGCCCGAGCTCGGCGGCGGCACGCGCGGTGGCGGCCACGTGCGCGACGAGCGCGCTCGCTTCGAGCACGTTGGACGCCCCGAAGGCGTGCAGGCCGAGCAACTCGAGATCGGGCGAGCGGGTGGCCAGGCGCGCTGCGTCCACGAGGTCGGCGGCGTCCATCCCGAACTTGCCCGCGCCGTCGTCCCCGACCAGCCGGACGCGCTCGAGGCGGGCGTCCTCCGCGACGGCGGCCCGGAGCATGATCGGCTGGCGCCGGCCGGCTGCGCGGGCGATGGCCTCCAGTCTGGCGAGCTCGCCCAGGGACTCCACGGTCACGGCCCGGACGCCCGCCCGCGCGGCCGCGGCGAGTTCCTCATCCCGCTTGCCCGGGCCGGTCATGACGATGCGGTCTGCGGTGATTCCCGCCCGCAGTGCGGTCGCCAGCTCGCCGCCCGACGCCACGTCCGCGCCGAGACCGAGCCGCCCGAGGTGCGCGACGACGGCGAGGGCGGGGTTCGCCTTGACCGCGTACGCCAGCTCGGCCCGGTCGGGCAGGGCGGTCCGGAGCGCCTCGACCTGGCGATCGATGACGCCGAGGTCGTAGACGAACAGCGGCGTCCCGTATCGATCGGCGAGGTCCTCCGCGGCCAGGCCGGCCAGCCGGCCCGACCGCAGGATCTCGTTGCGGGCCGGCGGGCGGCCGCGTCGGGGTCGGTCGAGCGGGTCCATGGTCAGGCTCATCGGAGGGCATCCTCCAGGGCGACCCGCGCGTCCGTCCCCGGATCGCGATCCTTGACCAGCAGCGCGACGGCGATCGACAGCCCGTGCTCGTCGGCGAAGGTGCCGGCGAGTGTGCGCGAGCCCGGCACGACGACGGCGCCCGGCGGTACGGCGAGTGGCGCGTCCGGCGTCCCGATCAGGACCTGCCGGCGCACGAGGTCGTAGAGCCGCGAGCGTGCCGGTCAGCGTCACGCCAGCCCCGATGACGGCGCCTCGGCCCGACGAGGACGCCCTCCAGGAGCGCCGAGCCGGCGCCGACGAACGCGTCGTCCTCGACGATGACCGGCCGAGCCCCGGGCGGCTCCAGCACGCCCCCGATCGTCACGCCAGCCGCGAGATGCACGCGAGCCCCGATCTGCGCGCACGAACCGACGAGCACGTGTGAGTCGACCATCGTGCCGTCGCCGACCCATGCCCCGATGTTGACGTAGCTCGGTGGCATCACCACGACGTCCATGCCGAGGTGGGCGCCGCGGCGGACGGCCGTGCCGCCGGGCACGATCCGCCACGGGCCGTCGCGCAGGTCACGGGGCGGGACCGCGGCCCGGTCCCGGAACGTCAGGGGGCCGGCATCCCAGGTGGCGGCGGTGCGGTCCCGGAACAGACGGAGGATCGCGGTCTTTACCTCGGGCCGGACGCGCCAGCCGTCGGGGGCCGTCGGGTCGGGTTCGGCGGCGCGGAGCCGGCCGGCCTCGAGGTCGTCGAGGAGGGTGGCGGCGTCGAGCGCCGGCACGTCGGCGCCGGTAGGTGCTGCTGCCCGGGTCGGTGTCGTCGTCATGCGACGGCCGCCTGGGTCGACGTCGCCTCGATCCGGCCGCCCGCCAATTCCATGACCCCGAGCGCCCGGAGCGTGCCCGCCAGCTCGTTCCGTGCCGTCGGCTCAAGCGGCAGCAACGGGCCGCGGACCGTGTCGTGCTCGAGCAGGCCCATGAGCGTGAGCGCTGCCTTCGCCGGCACCGGGTTCGGGGCCCCGCGGAAGTTGGCGAGGAACAGTGGCAGCCACCGCTCGTGGGTCCGTCGGGCAGCGTCCCAGTCACCGGCGCGTGCGGCCGCGCACAGCGCCACGAGCTCGCCCGGGATCTCGTTGCTCGCCACCGACACGACGCCATCGCCGCCCATCGCGAGGATCGGCAGGGTCCAGGCGTCGTCCCCGGCAAGGACAGCGACATCGCTGCGGACGCTCCCGACAGATCCGGGCGATCTGCTCGAGGTTGCCGCTGGCCTCCTTGACCGCGATCACCCGCGGATGCTCGGCCAGCCGCAGGAACGTGGTCGCATCGACGTTGGTGCCCGTCCGCGACGGGACGTTGTAGACGACGATCGGCAGGTCGCCTTCGTCCGCGACGGCGCGGAAGTGCGCATCGAGCATCCGGCTGTCGGGCCGGTTGTAGTAGGGGGCCACGACCAGCGCAGCATCGGCGCCCAGCTCGGCTGCCCGTCGGGTGGCCCGGATCGTGGCTGCGGTGTCGTTCGTGCCGGTTCCCGCGATCACGTGGACGCGGCCACGGGACGGGCGCTCGGCCACGACCTCCACGGTCGCGGCGATGAGTCGGTCGCGCTCGTCCTGCGACAGGGTGGGGGCCTCGCCGGTGGTGCCGCACGGGACGAGCCCATCGATGCCGGCGAGGACCTGCCAGCGGACGAGCCGGCGGAAGGCGTCCTCATCGAGGGCGCCGTCCGGCGTGAACGGCGTCACCAGGGCGGTGAAGGCGCCGCGGAGGGTGGGTCGGGACATGGTGCGGAGCTCCTTTCGGTGGGTCAGGTGTGATCGGTGGGTCGGGTCGGGTCGGCGTCGGTGGCGGCGAGGTCGAGATCGGTCGCGCGGTCGTCGGGCTTCAGGCGGCGAGGTCGGCGCGCCGCGCAAGCAGCTCGTCGACGACGGGATCGAAGCCGTGGATGCCTGGAGCACGGGGCGCCCGGCGCAAGCCAGTCGGCTGCGGCGAGGATCCCGGTCGCGTAGGCCGTGCGGTCACGCGCGGTCAGGCGCAGCTCCACGGTCTCGCCGGCGGCATCGAACCCAACGAGATGCATCCCGGGGGACGCACCGGCGCGGATCGAGACGACCTCGAGGTCGTCGGTCGTGGCGAGGCCCGGGTGCCCCGCGGTCAGTCGAGCCGCGAGATCCAGCGCAGTGCCGGACGGGCGGTCCACCTTCGCGCGACGGTGCCACTCGAGGAGGTACGGGTCGAACCCTTCGACGCCGCCGAACAGCTCGGCCGCGGTCTCGACGAGCCGGGCGAACAGCGCCACGCCGAGGCTGAAGTTCGCGGCGACCACGGCGCTGGCTCCAGCCCGTTCGAGCGCGGCCTCGACCGCCGGTCGATCGTCGGCCCAGCCGGTCGTGGCGATGACGAACCGGCGGACGCCGGCGCCAAGGGCGGCCTCGACGTTGCCCGCCACGGCATCACCGCGCGTGGCATCGATGACGAGGTCCGCCCCGGCGAGGGCCGTTTGGTCGTGCCGCGGGCCGGGTGGCCGGCCCAGCACCGGGGTGCGCTCACCCCGCTCACCGGCCGCGGCGGCAACGGCCCAGCCGAGGTGGCCGTCGCCAAGGATCGTGGTCTGCATCTGCGTGGTTCCTCACTCGTGGTGGGGCCTCGCAGGGGTCGGCGGGCATCAAAAAGCCGCGGTCACCGTTCGTGGTGCCGCGGCCCCTGGAGCCTCCGTTCCCTGGAGGCTCCGGTTCGTCGTCGTGGACGCGCCGTCTAGAGCCCCAGGGCCCGTGCCTCCCGGCAGGGCCGCCAGAGCTTCTTCTTCGACTCTTCGGAGAAGTTGCGGCGGTTCACATGCGGAACCATACGCATACTCGAGATTTCATGCAACCATTTCCACGATCGGGTGGCCGCCAAGGCTCGCACGTGCATCCGGTGCACGTATCGCCGATCAGAGGCGTGTCTGCCTTCCATTCGTGCATCCGGGGCACGTCCCGGAGAAGGAAGCCACCGATCCCGCCTTCGCCGACCCGATCCGGGCGGCTCGTTCGCCCATACGAGCGCCCCATGCACGCCCGGCGAGCGGCGACTGCAGGTATCGGGCCGAATCGTGGTCGAAGGGTTACGGGCCGTTTCCACACTCACGGCGGTGGCACCTGTCGCCGGCCCACCGCTCGTGTCGCGTCTTGCCCCGCCGTCCTACCATTGCCGTCCGATGTCCCGTCACGACGCCGACTTTGCTCCGCCCGCGACTCGCCCCGCCGGCATCTGCGCGGGCCCGGGTCATGTCCTGATCTACGGCAATCCCGCGTTCCACGCCCAGTTCGGGTCGCGCTGCATCGGGATGCCGGCCCGTGAGGTCATGGTCGATCTGCCGGACACGGCCTTCGCGCTGTTCGACGCGGTCCTCGAGCGCGGCCGTCCGCTCGCTCGCTGGGTCCAGCGCGGCGACGAGCAGTGGCGCCTGACCGCGATGCCGCGGCGGGACCCCGAGACCGAGACCGTCGATGGCGTGGCCTTCCACCTCCGAGCCCGCGACGACCTGCCCGTCGTCGATCGCGGGGCCGGCCGGTAGGTGGCGACGCCGTCACCGCGTGGCCCGACGCCCGGCCCGCTCGACCGCCTCCCACGTCCGCTGAGTGAGCGAGGCCAACCCCGCGGCCGGCTCCGGCGCCGGCTCGCGTCCGTGGTCCTGGCCGGTGTCATCGCCGCGGCCGGCGTGGCGGTCGCGACCTCCCTCGCGAGCGGCCCGCTGGCACCCGTCGGGGAGGCGCAGGGCGCGGTCGAGAGCACGCCACCACCCAGCGCTCAGCCGTCAGCAGGCCCGACGAGCCGCGCCGCGACACCGATACCAGTCCCGACACCGACCCCCGCCCCGACCGCCCCCGCGCCGGCGTCCCTCACCGGCTACCGCTGGCCCTTGCCGCGCGGCCGCCTGACCCTGCCATTCGGTGCGTCGCCGTGGGGCTCGCGCATCGTCGATGGAGAGAAGTTCCACGACGGCATCGACCTCGCGACGTTCTGCGGCGACCGCATCGTGGCCGCCCACGCCGGCACGGTGCTCGCCGCCGGTCGCCGCTACGACAAGCACATGGGCTGGATCGGCGACCTGCAGCCGTATCTCGACCGGCTCGAAAAGAAGAAGCTGTGGTCGACGTTGCCGATGGTCGTCGTCATCGATGACGGCAACGGCTATCGCAGCGTGTACGCCCACTTCGGCAAGGTCGTGGTCAAGAAGGGCAAGACCGTCAAGGCCGGCCAGCTCCTCGGGTACGAGGGCCGGACCGGGCGCGCCTCCGGCTGCCACCTCCACTACGGCCTGTTCAGCCCGCTCGAGACCGCCACGTTCGCGATCGACGCCGACGTCGTGAAGCGGATGAAGGTGCCCGACCGCCAGATCGCCCGGATCGACCCGATGCTCGTCCTGCCCGAGCGGCCGAAACCGACCAAGCGGCCATCCCCGTCGCCGGTCATCAGCCCGGATCGCCCCTAGCCGCGAACCGCCTTGACAGCTTTCGGGGATCACGCCCGGCAATGGGGTTCCAGCGGCCAGCCCCTGGAACATAACGTGTGACGATCTCGGCGCGAACGACACGGATGACGGTCTGAAACGGCGCTCCGACATCACCCGGAACACGGCTTGTGCCGATCGGCGCCGGAGATGGGTCCGTGCCCCCTGACCGGACCGCTCCAGTCGAGTTCGTAACAAGTCAAGTTCCATCCGGTCGCGACGGCTCGTCGCGACGGGCCGGCGTGCGCCATGCGGATCCTCACCGTCGCCGATAGCGCCGCCCGATCAGCCAGTACGCCGGGATCGACGCCAGCGCAGCGGACACGGACATCGCCCGGCCGTCGCGCGCTTCGAGCCCGAGCAGCCGGTCCGTGGCAGTCGCGTCGGCCGGTCGCGCGTCCACGATCGCGAGGTCGATGGCCACGCCGTCGGACGGCGCGCCGAGCGACGCGATGAGCGCCTCGGGCCGTTCGCCCGCCTCGAATTCGGCGCGAACCTCCGCCTCGGACCGCCACGTCGGCTGGCGGAGCAGGATCGCCCGCCAGGCAGCTCCGACCGCCGGCGGCACGCGTCCATCGCCGGGCACCGGCTGCGCATCGCCCGCACCGGCCACATCGACGCCCCGTGCCCAGCGCGCGGCCTGGTGGAGCAGCGCGTACTCGTCGAGGTCGGCATAGGCCGCCAGCCGCTCGGCCGGCGACCCGTCCCCGAAGATCGCCCGCACCGACAGCCCGAAGATCTCGGCGAGGTCGAGGTCGATCGCCCGAACCGTGCGGTGGAAGTACACCTGCTGGTACATGAACCGGCGGGCGGTCAGGAAGATCTCGAGCGCACCGAGGCCGGGCTCGAAGAGCGTCAGCCCGTCGGCGCCGATGAACGTGTAGCGCCGCAACCGCTCGACGTCGATCGGCCCGACGGCTACCCCGGTGAGATACGCGTCGCGCCGCACGTAGTCGAGGTTGTCGACCGTGAACACCCCGGACAACAGCGGCGCGAGCCAGCGGACCCAGGTCGGCATCGCTGGATCGGCCAGCGCGGGCTTCGCGATGAGGAAGGCGACCCACGCCGGGTCGATGGACTCGCCGTCGGCAAAGGCGTCCCGTTCCGCGACCGCCCCCGGCGCCCGGCGCAGCCCGCGCAGGAGGGGCCCGAGATCGTCCTCGATGATCCGGGCGCTCAGGTCCTCGTGGGTCAGCCGTTTCGCGCCGGCCCGGCGCAGGTCATGGGGCGCCTCGAAGCCGGCGAGCACGTGGTCGTCGAAGAAGTGGGCGAACGGGCCATGCCCGACGTCGTGGAGCAGCCCGGCCATGCGCAGGGTCTCGGTGACCAGCCCCTCGGACGGGACCGGGTCGTCGCCACCGGCCGTGGTCAGGGCCGATCGCAGGCTCGGATACAGCGAGCGGGCCCACAGGCCTGCCTCGTGCATGACGCCCAGGCCGTGGGTGAACCGCGAGTGCTCGGCGGTCGGGAAGACCCAGCGGGCGCTCTGGAGCTGGCTGATCCGGCGCAGGCGCTGCAGCCAGGTGCTGTCGAGGACGTCTTCCTCGGCCACGTCCTCGACCGGCAACCCGGCCGCGGCCGCCTCGTCAGGCGTGAGCCGCTTCGTGAGTTCGATGTACCCGTGGATCGGGTCGCTGATGAGGTTGACCGCGGCGAAGGGCTGCCGCCGTCGGGCTGAGGTCAGGGCACCCAGATGCGGACTTCGGAGGTCCATCGACCGACATTACCGCGCCGGTCCGTGGCGCGAACGCGGATCCCGTGATATCGCCCATGGGACCGGTTCGACAGGCTGAGGGATTTCGACGTCGTGTCGTTGCGGACCGTGGCCCACGACCCGGACCCGACCCGGTACTGGACGTCGAAGTCACGAAGCCCGGCGGTGTGGGTCTGGAGGGCCGGGTCGTAGCCGGTCCAGTCCCAGCGGATGTCGTCGCCGGACCGGGTCGCCCGCGTGATCCGGGCAGACGGCCTGGTGTGGTCCGGTGACTCGCTCATCACCGCGGATCCGAATGTCCGATGGTTCGACGAGCGGTACGCGATCCCGAGACCGATGTAGTTGAACGACTTGCTCATCAGCAGGGCCCGATGGGGCGGGCTCGCCTTCCAGGCGTGGTACAGGCTCTTCGCTGCATCGACGGTCCAGTTGGCGTAGGTCAGCCCGATCGCTTCGCCGTAGCGGTACCAGGCGACGTCGTAGTAGTTCAGCTGCGCCGTGAGGTTGCCGCCGATCGAATGGTTCAACACGTTGTTGCCGGCCATGCGCGACGCGCGGATGCCGGCGATCACGGCGAGATCGCTGTCCGTTCGGAGTGGCCGCAGGCCGGCCGCAGTGCGGTCCCGGTTGACCCAGGAGACGATCATCGCCTCGGCGTCCGAGGCCGATGTCGCGGCGCTCGCGGGGGCTGCAAGGAGGGTCGCGGCCATCGCCGCGATGAGGGTCGCGCGCATGGCGGTGGCCAGACGCGGAAGCGTGGGGGAGTAATGCACTGGCACGTCCTCAACGTGTGGGGGGTCACGTCGTCGTGTCGACCTACCCTACCCCAGACCACACCGGACCGTCCTTAACCGCTATACCTCGCCCCCGCACGACGGTGCGTCGAGGCAACGTCATTTCGCAGGCGTTCGGGCTCCAGGACCTCGACATCGTCGCCCCACGACAGGATCCAGAGGCGGATCTCGATGGTGCCGGCGACGGTCGCGCGCCACAGCAACGACCCGTCGTTGGTGCGCTCCACCTTCTGGCTCGGGTGCCAGGTCGCCTCCTCCACGCGGGCCGCGACGGTCGGCGAGAAGCGCAGCACGACCGACGCGGGAGGCTGGTCCGCGATGATGTCCCAGGCCCGCCGAAGCTGGCTCTCGCCGCCGTCGCCCTCCGGCAGCTCGAAGGTCCGCGGCGTGAGCGCCACATCGCGGATCCGCTCGATCTTGAAGGTCCGCAGCGCGTCGCGCGTCTCGTCCCAGCCGATGAGATACAGCGCATGCGTCTGGAGCGACGGTTCGATGAGGTAGGGCCGGACGACCGCCTGGCGGGCCGCCGACTCGGGGCCGTACTGGGCCGGCTCGTACTCGAGCGTCACGACCCGGCGTTCGGCCCATGCCCGGGTCAGTCGGTGGACCCGCTCGCTGAACGCCGCGTCGCGCGGGTGCTGGGCAAGGACGTCAAGGGTGCGCTCGACGTGCTCCGCCAGCGGTCTCGGCAGGACCTCCTCGAGCTTCTCGAAGGCCGCGGCAAGATCCGGGTCGTACTTGTCGGCATAGCGGACCATGAGGCGCGCCGATAGCACGACGGCCATCGCCTCGTCCAGGGTGAGCTTGAGCGGCGGCAGGAACTCCTCGCTGACGACGCCCCACAGCCCGTTCTCGGACCAGACCGCCACGCCGACCTCTTCCTCGAGGGCGCGCAGGTCGCGGTAAACGGTCCGTGTCGCGACACCGACCCGGCGCGCGATCTCGGGCGGCCGGATCCCGTCGGGGTGACCGCGCAGGACGGTGACCACACGCAACATCCGTGCGAGCCGGTCGCGCTTCCCGAACCGCTCCTCGGCGTCATCGCTGGTCATGGGCCCGGAGGATAGACGACGACGTCACGCCCCCGTTCGGTGGCGGTGAGCAGGACCTCGATCGTGCCCTGGATCGCATCGGGTCGGAGCTCCGCGGCGTGGCCGTTGACGCTGCCGGCGACCTGCCCGAGCTGGCCATCCAGGAAGACCCAGTAGTCGAGCTGGCCGACCCAGTGCTCGAGGTCGGCGGAGCCGACCAGCCAGCGGATCTGGGGGAACGCGGCACGGAATGTCGGGCCATCGACCGCGACGCGACAACGCCGGGCCCTTGCGCCCTCGATGACCTCCAGGCCGCGGTCCTCGGCGGTGATGCGGATGCTTTCAGCGAGGGCCGTGTCGACCGCCTCCTTATCGAGGGTGTCGCCCTGGACACGGTCGCGGTCCACCGGGACCCAGCCTCCGCTGGGGGTCCGTTGCCAGGCCCGCTCGCCGCGGACCGCGGCCCCGTACTGGCCCAGCTCGCGAACCGTGGCGACGTAGGCGACCCAGCGGAAGTCGACGCCGAGCGGATGCCCGACAGGTCCACGGATCCGATCTGTCGGCCGTCGACCCGACCCACGAACCGGGCACCCAGGTGGGAGGTCGCACCCGCCGCGAGGGCCTCGTCGCAGAACGGCGGTTCGCCCTCCGGATCGGTCGGCCCGAACCGCGATGCCAGCGGCGACACGGGCCGGTCGCGCAGGGCGATCTCGTTGGCGATCGCCGTTCCGCCGAAGGCCAGGCCGGCGAGGACCGTCAGGGCAACGGCGAGCGCGATGCCGACCCGCAACCGGCGCGGCCGCAGGGCGGCGCCGCCACCGACACGTCGGGCCATGCCGAAGCCGGCGAACAGGCTCGTCCCGGCGAGCGCGAGCAGCCACGGGTAGGCCGCCTCGAGGGAGGGCATGAGAGTCTGCGAGCCGAGCGCGCGGAGCTGGTTGACGAGCCCGCCGATGGACGGCAGCAGGACCAGCAACGATCCCACCCCGAGCGAGACCATCAGCTGGTACGAGCCGCGGCCGCGAGCGACCGGTGGCCACAACACGCCGGCCACGGCGATCGTGAGTGGGAGGAGCATCGTCACCCCGACGACGATGTCGAAGGGGCCGCCCGGCCGATACGCGAGCAGCACGAGCGCCGCGGCCAGACCCCACGCGGCCACGAGGGCGACGCCGATGATCCGAAGCTCGAGACGACGGGCACGCACCACGGGAGTCTAGCGATGGATGACCCGGGACCCAGCCGGAAGTACCGTCGGGCGTGGGACCGGTGGGTCATGCCGACCTCTCGCGCTCCGAGACGAACATGCCCATACCGCACCGCAATCGACCGGCGCGGACGCACCAGAGGGATCGAGGCGACGTGAGTCATGGCCGGGCCGGCGCAGCGAGGTACACGGGGACGCGGGCGATCACCACGCCACGCTTCGTCGGCGCTGGACGCCAAGGCTCCGGTCGCGGCTGGATCCGCGGTAACGGTCACAGCCCAGCCGACGACGGCCCTGGCACGCCGGACACCGGCGGACCCCCTCATCACGCGATCGACCTACCGGCTGCTCCTCCACAAGGGCCTCGCGCCTGACGAAGCGGCCAACCTGACCGCCTACCTGTGCGGCATCCCGGTGGCCGACGTCCATTGGTCGATCCACCAGGTCAACCAGCTGCTGTTCCTGCGCGAGCTCGCCCGATCCGGCCGGTTCGGTCCCGCGGACGGGGAGGCGCCCCGGCCGCACTGACGTCGCATCCCTCCGATCGAGACGGCGAGCCTCCTCCCGCCCGATCGATCGTCCTATCCGAAGCGGCGCCGACCCTCCTCCCGGCGCCGCTTCGGTGCGTCCAGGAACCGATACCATCCGCGGATGCGACCCGTCATCACGTTCCTCAGCGACTTCGGTCCCGCCGCCCCCGCGGTCTGCCGCGGGGTGATGTTCCGTATCTGTCCGGACGCGAACATCATCGACATCAGCCACCAGGTCCCGCGCTATAGCATCCGCGACGGTGCCCGCACCCTGGTCTTCGCCCTGCCGCACATGCCGATCGGGACGCACGTCGCGGTCGTAGACCCGGGTGTCGGCACGGAACGACTGCCCGTGGCGCTGCGCGTGGCCCGAGGCGATGTGCTGATCGGACCGGACAACGGCCTGCTCATCGCCGGGGCCGAGGCGCTCGGCGGGATCAGCGAGGTGCGCGCGCTGGACAACCGGGAGCTCATGCTGCCGGTCATCAGCGCGAGCTTCCACGGGCGCGACATCTTCGCGCCGATGGCCGGCCATCTCGCCGCGGGCGTCGACTTCGCAACCGTCGGGCCGAGCGTGTCGATCGAAGGATTGGTCCGGCTCCCTGACGTCGAGCCGACCGTCTATGACGGTGTCCTCGAGAGCCAGGTCGTCAGCGTGCTGATCTACGGCAACGTCACGGTCGCCGGCACGCCGGCGGATCTTGCCGCGGCCGTCGGCCCGCTGGAGCCAGGTCGGCGGCTGGTGCTGGAGTTCCCCGAGCATCACGGCGCCCCGGCGGTCGAGGAAAGCACGGTCTGGGAGCGCACGTTCGGCCGGGTCCCGGTCGGATCGTCGCTGCTGATGGCCGACTCGGAGGGACACCTGTCGTTGGCCGACAACCAGGGCGACGCCGCCCGCCGACTGGGCCTCACGCTGGATCGGCCGGTTCGGATCCGACCGGCATGACGCCCCCATGTCCGACCCCCGACCGAGCCCGTCGGTGGGCCCGCTCGTCGATGTCGAGGGGCTGACCTACCGCTACCGGCGGGCCACCGAGCCCGCCATCCGCGACCTCTCGCTGACCGTCGCGCCCGGTGAGGTCCTCCTGGTGGCCGGGCCCTCGGGCTGTGGCAAGAGCACGCTCATCCGCGCGATCAACGGCCTGATCCCACACGCCTATCCGGGGGAGCTGTCCGGCGTGGTCCGCGTGGAGGGGCACGCCACGACGGACCTCAAGCTGCGCGACCTCGCGCGGTCCGTGGGCACGGTCCTCCAGGACCCGGCCAAGCAGATCGTCGGGGCGACCGTCGAAGCGGAGCTGGCGTTCGGTCCGGAGAACCTGGGCATGCCGCGCGGGGAGATGGTCGAGCGGATCCGCGAGGTCGCGGCGCAGGCCGGTATCGAGCCGATCCTCGGACGCGAGACCGCCGCACTGTCCGGTGGTGAGCGGCAGCTCCTGGCGGTGGCCGCGATCCTCATGATGCGTCCGCGCCTGTACGTCGTCGATGAGCCGCTCGCGAACCTGGACCCGGCCACGGCGGCGCGGCTGCTCATGCTCTTGCGCTCACTCGCGGACGAGGGTGCCGCGATCGTCATCGTCGAGCACCGGGTCGAGGAGGCACTGGAGCTCCGGCCGGACCGCGTGCTCTACCTCGAGGAGGGCCGAACGCGGTACCTCGGGCCGGTGGATGGGTTCCTCGAGGTCGCCGATCCGGCGGCGGTCAAGCTGCCGTTCGACGTCGTGGCACGGCGGGTCGCGGCGGGGATCGGCGTGCCGGCCGGCGGCGGCCGGACCGTAGCGGAACGCGCCGAGCCGATCTGGCCGACGCCCGACCGGGGCCCCGACCGGACGCTGGAGGTGGCCGCTGATGCGACCACGAACGCGGTCCCCAGCCCGACGACGAACGCGGCCTCCAGCCCGGCCCCGCGCCTCGAGTTCAGCGGCGTGACGGCGGCCATCGGCGACACCCGGATCCTGCACGGTGTCGACGCCCGACTCGGGCCGGACGAGGTCGTGGCCGTCCTCGGGCCCAACGGCTCGGGCAAGACCACGCTCTTCCGCACGGCCATGCGGCTGCTCGACATCACGGGCGGCTCGATCCTCGTCGATGGCGTGTCCCATGCCGGTCGCCGGACCGCGGAGCTCGCAACGGAATTCGGGTACGTCTTCCAGAGCCCGAGCCAGATGCTGTTCGCCCGAACCGTCGAGGAGGAGTTGACGTTCGGGCCACGCAACCTCGGACGAGACCCGGCCACGTTCGAGGAGCTCATCGCCGACAGCCTGCGGCGGACGTCGCTGGATGCGCTGGAGGACGTCCGGTCGAGGCCGCCGCTCGCGCTCTCGTTCGGGCAGCAGAAGCGGCTCGCGCTGGCCATCGCCCTGGCCCTCCGGCCGAGCACGCTCATCCTCGACGAGCCGTCCGCCGGGCAGGATCACCGCACCGCCGAGGCGTTCATGGGCGAGGTCCTCGCGATCCCCGGGTTACGCAGCCTCTACTTCGTCACCCACGATGTGGACCTTGCATTGACGCATGCAGACCGTATCCTGCTGTTTCGGGAGGGCCGGGTGGTGGCCGACGGCCCCCCGATGGAGGTGATCGCGGACACGGCGCGCTGGAAGGCGTGCAACCTGCGGTCGACGTCCTTGATGGAGGCCAACATGCGGTGGGGGCCGGCAACGGGGCGATTCCTCGATGCCGACACCCTGGCGCGCCGGATCGTCGCCCACGACCCGACATCGCGACCAGGGCCTGGAAGGGAGGCCGAGGGAGTGAACTGTTGACCGAGCACTGATCCACAGGTGTCCGTCTCATCAGTGTTCTCGAGAGGGAGAATGAACATGTCCACCATGACCGCCGATCGACGCAACAACCTCTGGGAGGTGACGTCGCGCACGATCGTCTACGCCGCCATCGGTGCGGCGCTCTACGGGATCCTGCTCGTCGCACAGGTCCCGATCCCCGGCAGTACCGTCTCGGTACGCCCCGCGTTCGCCATCGTGCCCTTCTTCGGCTACGCCTTCGGGCCGATCGTCGGCTTCTTCGTCGGGCTGGTCGGGAACGGCATCGGCGACCAGATCTCCGGCTGGGGCGCACTGACGTCCTGGAACTGGAGCATCGCGAACGGCCTCGTCGGTTTGATCGCCGGCCTCGCGCCGCTGTATCTCGCCCGCTGGGTCAACGGCTCGCTCCGCGATCGCGCCATCGGTGGCGCCATCGCCGGCTCGATCGCCGTCGTGATCGGCTTCCTGTTCGTCTTCACCGATTACATCCTGCAAGGGATGGCGATCGGGACCATCTTCACCACCCTGTACATCCCGGTCATCATCGGCGACCTCATCGGGACGATCATCCTCGTCCCGATCCTGGTGTACGCCTGGGAGCCGGTGAAGGCCCAGCTCGGCCGCTAGGCCGCGGGTCCGGGGCAACCCATGAACATCGCCCCGCGCTATCTGGGACGGGGATCGTGGCTCGCACGCCGCGATCCCCGTGTCCTCATCCTGGTCGTCGTCCTCTTCATCTTCACCGTGCTGCAGGTGTGGGACCTCCGCCTGGTCCTCGGCCTGCTGGTCATCTCGGTGATCTACTACCGCACGGCCGCCATCCCGTGGTCGCAGATCCGGCGTAACTGGGCCGTGGTCTTCCTGTTCATCGGCCTGCTCGTCACGGTCAACATGATCGTGACCGGCGGTGACGCCCAGCAGATCCCGGAGGGCGAGGCGGACGTCCTGTTCCATATCCCCCTGCTGGGGACGCCGATCACGGCCCAGTCGCTCAGCCTGGCCGTGACCCAGCTGTTGCGCTATCTGGCGATGGCGACCATCGGCTTTCCGGTCGCCTTCGCGATCGCGCCCTCGGACTTCGGCATCGCCTTCCACCGACTCGGCGTCCCGGAGAAGTTCGCCTTCGGCATCGACCTGACGTTCCGGTTCCTGCCGTCGCTGGCTGCCGATTTCCAGGGGACGGTCGACGCCCAGCGGATCCGTGGGTTCGATTGGTCGGCGGGAGCGACCGGCTTCCTGTCGCGCGTCCGACGGTCCACCCCCGTCATCGTGCCGACGGTGATCAACGCGATCGCCGGCGCCGAGGACACGATCGATGCCATGGACTTGCGGGGTTTCGGCACGGGACGCCGGACATGGCTGCGGCACCTCGCCTACGACCGAACGGATCTGGCCTTGATCGGCGCCTTCCTGCTCCTCCTGATCGCCGCCACGATCGGTGGCTTCTTGGGGACCAGTGCGGATCTGTGGACGCCGCCGTTCCTCATCGACCTCGCCGGCGGCTGACCTCCCGGGCGGCTAGCCGAAGTCCTCGGGATCGACCTTCACGTTCGGGATGAGCTCGAAGACCCAGCCGGCCTCGATGCGGTTCGGGCTGTAGTCCGGGGAGTCGGGATCGAGCGACGGATATCGCTCGCGGTTCCAGAACGAGAGGCTGGGCACATCCGTCCCGTGGGTGCGCGCGATCGATTCGAGGTTGTCGCCGGCCTTGACGGTGTAGATCAGGAACGTCGGCAGCGGGGTCGGTGTCGGGCGGATGAACGACGGTGTCGGGGTCGGGCCGGCCGGGGTGGGGACCGGCGTGGGTGTCGCGATCGGGGTCGGGCCGGGCGGGGTCGGGCTCGGCCGGTTCGCCGGGGTCGGGACGCAGGCCGCGACCCCGACCATGAGAAGGGCGAGGAGCGCGAGGCGCGCGAAGAGTGCGCGGCGCGGCGGGGTTCGCGGACCGGTCATGCTCGGAGCATCCTGACGCGAATCGCCGTGGCGTGGGCCCTCCACGTCAGTCGCGCCATGGAACATCACTTGTTACGAACTCGGTCGGAGGTGGCGGCTTGGCGAGCCGCCGGACCCCTCCGAGCGTGATTGGCACGTACCACGTTCCGATCGACGTCCGTCGCGGCTCAGGCCGTGTCTTCGGCGATGTTCCTCCCGAGATCGTCACACGTGATGTTCCAGCTGGCGACCCGCGCCGCGGTGGGCTGGGGCGCGGTGGGCCGGGGCTCTGCCCGGGCCACGTCTCTGGTGGGGTTCCTGCCGGGATCGTCACATGTGATATTCCAGCCGGCGACCCGCGCCGCCGTGGGCCGGGGCCCAGCCGCGGCCCGGGCTCAGTCCGCCGCGCGATGAAGGGCCGGGCTCAGCCTGCCGCGGCAGTCTCTGAATCGACCGGCGTGGGCGCCTGCGGCCGGAACTCGGACGCGAGGGCCAGGCCCTCGGCCGCCGTTGCGACGCGGTCGCGGCCGCCGCGCTTGGCAACGTAGCAGGCGCGATCCGCGGCGAGCAGCAGCTCGGACGGGTTCGCGCCGTCGGCCGGGAACGTGGCGACCCCGACGGACGCCGTCACCGGCCCACCCAGGCGCTTGACCGATGCCCGAGCCCGCTCCGCGACGTGCGCCGAGCCGACCGCGTCGGCGTGCGGCAGCAGGAACGCGAACTCATCCCCGCCGTAGCGGAACACGAGGTCGGTCTCGCGGCCGGCCTTCACGAGGGAGGAGGCGATGCTCCGGAGTGCCTCATCGCCCGCCTGGTGGCCATGTGCGTTGTTGATTAGCCGGAAGTCATCGAGATCGAGCATGATCAGCCCGAACGGTGCGCCTTCGCGCACGCTCCGCTCCAGGTACTCCTCGAACGAGCCGCGGTTGAGCAGCCCGGTCAGGTCGTCGGTCTGGGCCCGGATCTCCACCGCCCGGAAGACCTCCGCGTTCTGGAGGGCGATGGACACCTGGGCCGCGAACAACTTCACGAGGTCGAATTCCTCGGGCGTGAAGGTATTGCCGAAGCCGAGCCGCTCGATCGTCAACACGCCGATCGCCCCGGATCGACCGCGCAGGGGCACGACGATCAGGCTGCCATCGTCTCTCTCCCCTTCGCGGAAGTGGTTGACCCGCTGATCGGCCCGCTCGTCGTCGACGTAGACCGGTTCGTTGTGCGCCACGACCCACGTCGCGACACCGGTCTCGCCGGGCTCCCACGGCTCCATGTAGTGGGCGGCATGGACGCCGCGCGCGGTGAGCGGCGTCAGCAGCCCTGTCGCCGGATCGACCACCTCGATGGCGACGTTGTCGCAGGCGATGAGCGAACCGAGGCGCTCCGTGATGCCTTCGAGGACAGCCCGCCCATCGAGAGTGGTGAGGATCGCCTCCGTGATCTGGAGGAGTTCGCGCTGGCTCCGCAACTGGCGTTCGAGGGCGGCCGACTGCTCGCGCAGGCGCTCGGTCGTGTCGGCGTTGGCCATGGCCTGGGCCGCGAACGAGGCGTAGATCACGAGCAGCCGCAGATCGTCGTCGCTGAACTGGTTGAGGCCGAGCTTCGACAGGACGAGGACGCCGAGGACCTTCTCCTCGAACAGCATCGGCGCGAGGAGCATCGATTCGTCGAGGTCGTCCTCGGTTCCCGGGATCGTGTTGGCCCGCGGGTCGGCTGCGGCATCGGGGAGGTTCTGGGCGATGCGGTGCTCGGCGACCCAGCCGGTGATGCCCTCGCCGACGGCGACGCGCAGCTGGTCCGGGGTCTCGTCGACGTACTCGCCGACCTGGCCCTGCATCGCCACCGGCACGAGGTCCGTGCCGCGGACGCGATAGACGCGGACGTTGTGCGAATCGATGAGCTGGCGCAGCTCGGTGCCGATCGCCATCCCGATGTCGCGCACGCTGGAGAGGTGGTTCAGGCGCGCCCCGAGCTGCTGGATCGACTGGAGCTGCGCGGTCCAGGTCGCCATCTGCTGGAAGTTCTGGGCAGTCCGGATCGCCACGCTGGCCTGGGTCGCGAGTGCGGCGACCGTGTCGAGCTCATCGGGCGTCCAGGCGTGGGGAACGTCGTGGTAGACGTTGAGCATGCCGAGGAGCTCGGTCCCGTCCATCATCGGCGCCGTGCACATCGTGTCGAAGCCTTCCTGGACGACGGCGGCCCGCACGCCGGCGCCGCGCGGGTCGTCGCGGTAGCCGACCGAGAACAGCGGCCGGCGAGCGGCCACAGCGGCCGCGGCCAGGCTGTTGCGTGGGTAGTCGCGAGCCGCCGCGAGGTAGCTGGCCGAGAGGCCGCGGGAGACTTCGGCGGTGATCTGGCCGTCGGGCTGGCGCAACATCACGGCGGCACGGTCGCCCTCGAACAGGACCATCGCATGGTCCACGAGGCCGGACAGGATGCGGTCGAGGTCGAGCCGGCTCCCGATGTCGCCGGCCACCCGGCGCAGCGCTTCCGCCCGATGGAGCAGGTGGGCCACTTCGCCTTCGCGAACCGCTGCGCCGACGATCGTGGCAAGTGCATCGCCCAGGACCATGGCCAGATCGATGTCCGCCTGGCCGAGCCGATCGGCGCCCTCGGTCACGATGAGCAGCGCGCCCCACGGACCGCCGGCGCCGGGGATCGCGACCGCCAGCTCGGACCGGTCGCCGGGCAGGATGGTGAGCGTGACGCGCTCGTTGGGTCCGGCGAGGACACCGATAGGGCCGGAGGACCGCGGTCCGCTGTCCAGGCTGCTCGAACGGCCACTCGAGGCGGCATCGAGCGCCCGCCCGAGCACCCCGAAGTCACGAGGCAGGTCCAGCAGGCGAGGCGCGGGCTGGTCGTTCGGTGCGGCGGCGGCGCGGGCCACGAGACGGTCGCGGCGCAGCTCCAGGATCGCCACGAACGACCGATCGGAGGCGTCGCGGATGGCCCGGGCCGCGCGCTCCAGGTCGTCGTCCAGGTCGTCGGCCGTGACCGTCAATCGGGCCAGACGGTCGAGGAGGGCCAGGTCGCGCCGATGGCGTTCGGCCGCGATCGACTCGAAGTCGTCGAGCGTGCGGGCGGAGGCCGAGGCGCTGCCGTCGGCCGTACGGGCGTGTCGACCGCCGGAGGCGCCCGCCTGGTCCGTCGTGCCGGAGCCGCCATCGGGGCTCCGGCGGGATGCACCCGCGATGCCCGCGGCCGGATCGGCCGGGCCGTTCTCGGCGGCTGCGAGGAATCGGTGAAGGTCGCCGAGCCGGTAGCGCCGGTCGCCGCGCGGGTTGATGCGGTAGTAGCGGAGCCGGCCGGCATCGCTCCACGCCCGAACGGTATTCGGGTGGACACCGAGGAGTCGTGCGGCCTTCGTGACCGACAACGTCGCGTCGGTCGGCCGAGGGGGCAGGTGCGGAGTCATCTCACTGGAAGAACTGTGAAGTCCACGAAACCGGAGGCTAACAAGCTCACAGTTCTTGCCAATAGTCCGATGGTCCCGTCGTGCTGGACCGGCGAGACGCTCAGGTTTGGCGGCCGCCGGTCAGTCGAACGTAGGCGACCGTGAGGAGCGTGGCCGCCAGACCGATGGCCAGCACGAGCCCGATCGCGGCGAGCGGATCGCCCACCAGGCCGGGTCCCTGGCCGCTCGAGCGCGGGTCGCCGCCAGCCGCAGACGGAGCCGGCGAAGCGGCCGATGCGGTTGCCGTCACGCTCCCCAGGACGGCCCACGCCACGCCCAATGTCAGTGACACGAGACCGGCCGCGATCACGATGGCGGCAGCGAGTGGGCGGCGCGGACCGGCCTGGGCCAGGATGCGCATCGCCTCGGCCGTCTCGAGCGTCGTGAGGACCAGCGGGCGGCCCAGACCCGCGGTCATCCGGACCTGATCCGGTCCGCGGCCGGCCATCGGCACGCCGAGGACGGTCGCGTGCTCCACGGACGAGAGCTGCTCGATGAGCAGGCGCATCGGGGTCGCGGGCGCAGTGCCGGCTGGGACACGGTCCGCCGCGTCCCCCGCCGTCCCGACCGACTCGCGCGGCATGACGACGAGGCCGTCGTCGAGCGCCGCGTGGTCGATGGCGACGGTGTCGAGACCCTCGCTGACGCCGAAATCGACGGCCTCCCGGTGGTCGTCGACGGTCACCCATCCGCTCCGGCCGCGACGCAGCTGGATCCGGACCCGACGCAGGACGAGCGGGCGGTGGGCGTCGTCCTCGAACTCGTCCTCGGCGTCGATGCGGCCACGGATCGCCACGTACCGCGGCGGGCCGGCCGCAAGGTCGCGAGCGTCGGCGATGGTCACGAGCGGCGTCGTTGCCAGCAGCCGCCCGACCCGGAAGCGCGGCCCGAGGCTGCGCAGGACCAGGAATGCCCAGCGCGAGCGCGCCGAAGCCGAGGAGGACGAGGAAGAGGGGAGTCACGGCCGCGATGATACGCGCCGGGCATCGAAAGGGCCCGAAGGAACCTCTACGACACGTGGGCGTTGATGTGATCGCCGCCGTTAGTATCGTTCGACCCCTCCGGGCTGCTGCGTACGCTACGGGCGCGGCGTGGCAACGGTCAAGAGGCGTCGTCCACGAACCTGCCGCCGATGTCGCCGAGTTATCCACGCCCCGTCCACACCGCCGGTGTCAGGCGCTGCTGCGGCCCGTGACCGGATCGAGCGCGTTGAGCTGCCCGTCGAAGCCGGTCAGCACCAGCCGACCCCCGACGAGCTCGGCGGCGGTGACGACGTCCGTATGGGCGACCCGCCAGGCCACGGTCCCGTCGGCCTCGAGCGCGAACGTCTCGATCTCCGATTGGACGAGCACGTGTCGGAGGCGCGGCGAGCCGAGCAGGGCGATGAGCGGGGTCGCCGACCGGTGCTCCCAGCGGACCTCGCCGGTCGCGGCATCCAGGCCGAAGGTGTGGAATCCGTAGGCCACGACCAGCAGGCCATCCGTGTCCCAGTACAGCCCGCGCGGCTCGTCGTGGATCGTGGACGCGAATCGAGCCGCCCACGCACCGCGCGGCCCCTCGAGCCGAAGCTCGGCCCGGCAGAGCGCGTCGGGGTCGTCGCTGACCCGCGGGCCGAGGTCGATCAGCGTGCCGCCCGCTTCACTCAGCGCGAAGACCTCCGCGGACTGCCCGCTCCCGGCCCAGCGCCAGCGCGCTCTGAGGCCGCCCGGATAGGTGATCGTCGCGTTGCGCGGTTCGGCCATGGCGGAGGGCGGGGTCAGGCCCCCGTGGAGGTCGCCACCGGCCCGCCCGGCGTCCCGTCCGATGGCTGATCGCCGTTGGCCTGGGCCTCGCCCAGGGCGGACGCCTCGACGTCGGCGGCCCGTCGCTCGGCGGTGATCGGGGAGACGGTCGCGTTGGCCAGGATCCGAAGCGTCGCCGGCGGGACCTCGAACACCGCGGTCGGCAGGCCCGCGGCGGCCCAGACGGTCGGGTATCGACCCAGGTCGGGGTCCATGATCACGCGAACCGATCCGTCCCAGCCGATCGGCGGGATCCCGCCGATGACGAAGCCCGTGAGCTGATGCGCCTCCCGTGCCGTCGCGCGGCGGATGTCGGACTCGCCGGTCACGGCGGCCAAGCGGGCGACGTCGACGCGGTTGGGGCCGGAGACCAGGCAGATGATCGGCTCCAGCGCGTCGTCCTGGCCCGCCACGAAGACCAGCGACTTCACGATCTGGCCGAGCTCGGCGCCGACCGCGGCTGCCGCTTCCGCGGCGGTGTGGGTCGACTCATCGAAGGTGCGGACCTCGAGGGTCACGCCTTTGCGGAGTGCCGCATCGAGGACGCGACGAATGGCCGGGTGGTCAGTCAGCAGGGGCACGCCCCGATAGTACCGCGGCGGATAGCATGCCGACGTGCAGGTCATCGTCCTTGCCGACGGCGATGTCGGGTCACGGGCTTCGCTCGATGCGGCCTGGCCCGGCTGGCTCGAGCCCGACGCCGCGGTCGTCGCGGCGGACGGTGGTGCCCGGCATGCGGCGCCGCTCGGCCTCGTCATCGATCGATGGGTCGGGGATGGGGACTCGCTGGGGGAGGCCGGGATCGCCGATCTGGCGGCCGCCGGCGTGCCCATCGAGCGCGCCCGCCCCGACAAGGACGAGTCGGACACCGAGCTGGCGGTGCTCGCGGCCATCGCGTTGGGTGCGACGCGCCTGGCGATCCTCGGCGCACTCGGGGGGCCCAGGTTGGACCACGCGCTCGCGAACCTCGGCCTGCTCGCGATGCCGGACCTGACCGGCCTCGACGTCAGGCTGGTCGGCGCAGAGACGCGGGTCCGTCTCCTCGCAGCGCCCGACGCGGCGGGGTCGGTGGTGCAGCTGGATCTGGCCGGGCGCGTCGGCGACCTCGTCTCGCTGTTGCCGGTCGGGGCCGACGTGACCGGCGTCACCACCCGTGGCCTGCGCTATCCGCTCAGCGACGAGCCGTTGCTGGTCGGACGGACGAGGGGACTCTCGAATGTGCGGGAGTCCGTGGTGGCGACGGTGGTCCTCGAGGCCGGCCGGCTCCTCGTGGTGGAGACCCCTGCTACGCTCTGAATCATGAGCTTGCCGACCGTCGGCGACCCGGCTCCGCCGGTCGCCCTGCCCGATGACACGGGCACCCTCCACGACCTGACCGACCAGCGCGGGCGCTGGACCGTCCTGTACTTCTACCCCAAGGACGACACGCCCGGTTGCACGGTCGAGGCGTGCGAATTCCGCGAGGCCAACGACACGATCACCGAGCGCGGTGCGGACGTCTGGGGTGTCAGCCCGCAGGGAGCGACCAGCAAGAAGGCGTTCCGCGAGAAGTTCGGTCTGCCGTTCACGCTCCTCGCCGACGAGGACCACGCGGTCGCCGAGGCCTACGGCACGTGGGTCGAAAAGGAGAACTACGGCAAGAAGTACTGGGGCGTGGCGCGGACCACGTTCCTGGTGGATCCCGAGGGCCGGATCGCGAAGGTCTGGGCAAAGGTCAAGCCCGAGGGCCATGCGGCCCAGGTCCTCGAAGCGCTCGACGAGCTGCAGGCGCCGGCAGTCGGGGCGGGCTAGACAGCGTGCGGCGGGCATCGAATGAGGCTTCGCTCGTGGGGGGAAACGAGCGAAGCCTCGGCCGGAAGCGTACGCCGCCCTCTGCGTGCTCGCAACCTCGTGGCGCTGGGCGGGCCTGGGCGGTTCCCGGATGACGCCCGATGCGAGCGAGGTTGCGCCAGCCGGCACCGCCGCCCATCCGTGGCGGCCGGCCCGGTTCATGGTCATCGTCGCGCACCCCGACGACGCCGAGTTCGGGCCGTCGGGAACGGCGGCCCGCTGGATCGACGAGGGTTCCGTCGGTTGGCTGGTCTGTTGTACGAGCGGCGACCAGGGCGGTGAGGACCCCGATGCGGATCCGTTCGAGCTCGCGGCCTTGCGCGAGAAGGAGCAGACGGCCGCCGCGGCCGTCACCGGGTATGCCGGCGTGAGCTTCCTGCACCAGCCCGACGGTGCACTCGCGAATGACCTCGCCCTCCGCGAACAGCTCGTGCGGGAGATCCGGACGTTCCGCCCGGATGCCGTCCTCGCCACCGATCCGGAGGCCCTCTTCCACGGTGACGGTGGCGTGAACCACACGGATCACCGTGCAGCCGGGCTGGCCGCGGTCGATGCGGTCTACCCGGCGGCGCGCAACCCGATGGCCTTCCCGTGGCTCGCTCGGTCCGGGCTCGCATCGCACGTCGTGCGGCGGCTCTACCTGTTCTGGTCGAACCAGCCGAACGCCTGGGTGGATGTCACGACCACGATCGACCGCAAGATCGCGGCCCTCGCGGAGCATCGCAGCCAGATCCGCGACATGGCCGCGCTCGGCGAGCGCATCCGCGCATGGGCGGCAGAGGAAGGCCAGCGGATCGGCGTGTCCGCCGCGGAATCCCTCCGCAGCATCGTGATCGAAGACGACGAGGACGAGGGCCCCACGTAACCACCAGGCACCATTTCGCGACAAGTGCCTCGTGATCGATCGCTTGGTGTGACACCGAACGCGATCGGAGCAACGGGTCCCGCTCAGCTGTAGTCGATCGGTGCCTCACAGTGACGTGCCCGACCCGACCACGCACCGCTGTGCGGAAAACGTGCCTGACAGCGACATCGGGCGCGCCCCCGGTCTCGTGGCCACGCAGCGTGGGCGTGCCTCACCCGTCGGGCGTCGCGGCGGCGCGCTACCTGTCTTCGAGCAACAGAGGGCGGATGCGGCCCCAGTGGTTCCAGACTTCGGCCAGACCGTCGGCCCGGCGACCCAGCATCGAGACCAGTTCGCCCAGCGTGAGATCGCCAGCGGCACCGGACAGGTGCTCGGCGGCGGCGACCTCCACATCGCGATACAGCTCGGTCATCTCGGTCTCGGTCGGCCACTGGCGCATCCGCATCGGGTCGATGCCCGCGTACCCAAGCGCCAACGACAGGTCGCGCTGCGACGGGACGCGGCCGTCGACCCAGCCGCCCAAACCGTCGAATCGATAGCCGAGCGACGAAAGGGCCTGGGCGATCTCGCGACACTGTTCGATCGAGTACGGCCCCCAGAACGGGTGCTCGCGCGGGAAGTCCAGTGCGGCGGCGGCGATGCTGTCCGCGAGGATCGCGTCGATCAGGTCCGACATCGCGAGCTGCCATTTGCGGCGCTCGTCGGGATCGCCCGCGCTCAGGGCCGCGACCATCTCGGCCATCGCCGCGCGGTCGCCGCGCAACAGCCGGAAGATGCGTGGCGAGCCACCGGTCCCCAGCGCCGCCGCCCCGGCAGCGGCACCGACCGGCAGGTCGTCATCCGGGTCGGTCGGCGGGAGGACCGGCATATGACCACGCGGCCCAGCGGCCTCGCGCTCCTCGCAGGCGGCCACGACCTCCCGGGCGGCCAGGCAGGCGGCCTCGGCCGTTTCCGCTGAGATCCGAGCCGCGTCGGCATCGACGGACAGCCGCTCCAGGCCGCGCGCGATCTCGTCCGCTGCGTCCCGCTCGCGGGCCAGCGCCGCGACGGCTTCCCGTGCGTCGGCGTTGATCCCGTTGATCTCGAGCAGCCAGGCGCGTGCGGCGGCCTCGACGTCATCGGTCGTGGTGGCCATGGCACGGCCATTTCTGAACCGGGCCTGCGCGTCGTCCTTGGCCCGCCGGACCGCCCGCGCGTCGGCCGCAACCGACGCGGTAGCCGCGGCCTCCTCGTGCGCCTCGAGCGCGCGTTGCGCTCCGCGAAGCCGCTCCTCGGCCGCGACCGCTCCCTGCCGTGCCCGGGTCGCGAGGACGCAGCGCTCCTCGGCGAGCCGGCGGGACTCGGCGCATGGACTGCTCGGGGCCGCTTCGGTGGCGTCCTCGGGTGCGATGGACGGGGCGGTCGCGTCGCCCGTGCCGCCGTCCGAGGATCGCGCGACCGGTCGCGATGCGCGTGCCGTCGGCGCGGCCAGGACCGCGGCCGAACCCCGGCCGTTGCGGCTCGCGGGCGGGCCCCCGCCAGCGGCGGTCCCCTCGGACCGCCCGTTCGCGGTCGCCGCCTCGGAGCGCCCGTTCGCGGTCGCCGCGTCGGGCCGCCCGCTCGCGGCCACCGCTGCCACCGCCGCCTTTGCGGCCGTTGCGCGCAGGGCCGTCATCATCGGATCGGCGCCGCCGGAGACCGGCACGGCCTGGCCGGCCGACGCCAGGGCTGGTTCGATGTCGCCGGCACTCCCCGCGGGCGCCGACAGCCGGAACGCCGGCTCCCGAAGGGTGCCCGGCCGCGGGTCGCTGGCGACGCCGTCGCCCACGCCCTCGGTCCCGGTTTCCGGGTCGACGGCTGCCTGAACAGGCGTTCGACGCTCGGGGCCTGCGAGCGGCGGGGCGGGGACGTCGGATCGCCGGTCCGCGGGGCCGCCGCGGGCCGGCATCGCGGCATCCGCGGGCGTGAACGCGTCGTCGGACAGGGTGGCGGGCCGGCGGCGTGGGATCGCATCTGGTGCCATCGTGACTCGGACCTCGCGTGCGGCCGACGTACGGGAGCGGAGGACCTGGACGAGGGCCGCGCCCGCGACGACTCCAAGGACCAAACCCATCGCCAGGAACGCGAACTCGCTGGCGGTCACGCTGTCCGCATCTCCCTCCGGTCACGCTCCTCACCGAGCGTTCGGCGGCACTCCGCTGGGGCAGCGTAGCTGCGAGTCCGACCAGCCGTCAACCTTGGGGACGCATCCGCTGCGGGTCCGCACCGCCCCGGCCCACTCGGGGGTGCTTTGCAGCCCCCACGAAGCGGATGGTAGATTGAGGGCGTCGGCCGACCCGCCGATCCTCCGTTTGCGCCCGAGCCCGTTGTACCCAGGGAAAGGCACGCCCCGCTTGGCCATCGACCCCTCCCAGGAATTCCTCGTCCAGCCCGTCGACGCCTCGTGGTTGCAGTGCAACATCGAGTGTCAGGAGGCCTGTCCGGTCGGCACCAACTGCCGCGGCTACCTGAATCTCGCGGCGGAGGGTCGGTTCGAGGAGGGCTACATCCTCTCGCGCGAACCGAATCCGGTCGCGGCGATGTGCTCCTACGTCTGCTCCGCGCCGTGCGAGCGCGCGTGTCGCCGCGGCGACATCGATCGGCCCTTGGCCATCCGGGCGATGAAGCGCTTCCTGGTCGAGTGGCACGAGGCGTCCGGGATCCCCGACGTCATGCCGACCATCGACGCACGGACCGAGCGCGTGGCGGTCGTCGGCGCCGGCCCGGCGGGCCTCGCGGTCGCCCGCGAGCTTGCGATGAAGGGCTACCAGGTGACGGTCTTCGACAGCCTGCCGTACGCCGGAGGCACGATGCTCATCGGCGTGCCGGCCTTCCGCCTGCCGCGCGAGGCGATCGAGATGGACACCCGCCTGGTCGAGCGGCTCGGGGTCACCTTCGTCTACGACACGACGATCGGCAAGGACATCCAGTTCGAGCAGCTCCAGACCGAGTTCGATGCGATCGCGATCACGGCCGGTGCCATGGACGCCGTCGCCCTCGACATCCCGGGCGCCGAGCTCGAGGGCGTCGACTACGGCGTCGACTTCATGAAGAAGGCCAACCTCGGCCAGCCGCTCCAGGTCGGGACCGACGTCGTCGTGATCGGTGGCGGGTACACGGCCATGGATTGCTCGCGCACGAGCCTGCGGCACGGCGCCAGCAACGTGACGATCGCCTACCGCCGGACCCGCTCCGAGCTCGTGGTCGACGAGGAGGAGCTGGGCGAGACCGAACGCGAAGGCGTCCGGATGGAGTTCCTGGCCAGCCCCATCGAGGTCCTCGGTGAGGACGGCAAGGTCACCGGTGTCCGATTCATCCGCAACAAGCTGGGCGAGCCGGACGCGTCAGGTCGCCGTTCGCCCGTGCCGATCGAGGGCTCCGAGTTCGTCGTCGCCGCCCAGGTCGTCATCCCGGCCGTGTCCCAGGCCGCAGACCTGACGTTCCTCCCGGTCGAGGCGAAGTTCGAGATCAATCGCGGTCGGGTCAAGGTCGATCCCGCGACGTACGCCTCGAACGTCAAGGGCGTCTTCGCCTGCGGCGACTTCGTGACCGGTCCGACCACCCTCATCGAGGCCGCCGGCCACGGCAAGAAGGCGGCCTACGCCATCGATCGCTACCTCGCCGGGCGCACTGACGTATCGGTTGCCGCCAACGTCAAGGTCACGAGCTCGTGGCGTCACGACATGCCCGAGTTCTACGACATCCTGCCGCGCCAGCACATCCCGATGGTCCCGCTCCAGGCGCGGATGCCCTCGACCGACCCGATCGTCAACTTCAACACCCCGGTCGAGCTCGGTTACGACGCCAACGGCGCGGTCGCCGAGTCGACGCGCTGCTTGATGTGCAACTACAACATCTGGTTCGACCCGTTCCGCTGCGTCCTGTGCGGTGCCTGCGCCGATGTCTGCCCCGAGGGCGTCATCCATATGGTCGACATCAACACGCTCAAGTCGGAAGGGCTCCTGCCCGAGCTCGAGGAGGCCTACGGCTGGGAGGGCGGCGGGGCGATGATCCTCGACGAGGAGCGCTGTATCCGCTGCGCACTGTGTGTCAAGCGTTGCCCGTTCGACGCCATTACGATGGAGCGGTTCGAATTGCAGGAGATCTCGACCGACGGTCGGCTCTACAAGGAGTCGTACCGTGACGCGCAGCTGGCCGGCACCCCCGGCGTCGCAGGAGGAGCCCGGTGAGTTTCCTCGAGCGGATGGATCAGACCATCCGCCGAAGCCCGGTCTGGCGCTCGCTGTTCCGACAGCCGTATCCGCGCGACGAGCGGTCGCGCGCGTACGCGGTCATGAACAACGTGTTCCTGCACATCCACCCGGTCCGTGTCCGCCAGCACGCGGTCAAGTTCGCCTACACGTTCTGCCTGGGCGGGCTCAGCTTCTTCCTGTTCCTCGTGCTGACGATCACCGGCGTGTACCTGATGTTCTTCTACGTGCCCTCGGCGACCCAGGCGTACACGAACATCCTCGACATCCAGAGCCAGGTCACGTTCGGCCTGTTGACCCGCAACATCCACCGGTGGGGCGCCCACCTGATGGTCTTCTTCGTGTTCCTGCACATGATGCGGGTGTTCTACCACGGCGCCTACAAGCCGCCGCGCGAGTTCAACTGGGTGGTCGGGGTCGTCCTGCTCTTCCTGACCATCATGCTGAGCTTCACGGGTTACTTGCTGCCGTGGGATCAGATCGCCTACTGGGCGATCACGATCGGCACGAACATGGGCGGCTACGCGCCAGTGTTCAACACGCCGGTCACGCGGCTCCTGCTTGGTGGCGTGGAGGTCGGGCAGAACACGCTGTTGCGCTTCTACGTGCTCCACATCATGGTGCTGCCACTTGTCGCTGCCATCTTCCTGGCCGTCCACTTCTGGCGCATCCGCAAAGACGGCGGGATCTCGGGGCCGCTATGACCGCAACCTGCGTCGTTGTCGCCTGCGCTCGCTCCGGTGCTCGACGGCGCCTTCACCTCGGCCGTCCTGGCGGCCCGGAGGCCTTGAGCCATGTCTGATGTGAAGTCGCCGCCCGATAAGCGGGTCGTGCTGCCGGTCGACCCGACGCGGCGGACGGAGATCGACAAGCAGCGCGTGCCGATGTCGGCGCGGCCATACCGGCTGCTCGCCCTCGTCAAGCAGGATGCCGTCGTCCGTGTCCAGAAGGAACCGGACGACACGGTCATGACCTGGCCGCATCTGCTCACGATCGAGTTCCTTGCGGCCGGCGTCATGAGCATCTTCCTGCTCCTGATGGGCCTGTTCATCAACGCCCCGCTCGAGGAACTGGCGAACGGCAACGTGACGCCGGCGGTCGCCAAGGCGCCGTGGTACTTCCTGGGCCTCCAGGAGTTGCTGGCCTACTTCCACCCGACCGTCGCCGGCGTCCTCGTCCCGACGTTCGTGCTGGTCGGCGCCGCGTTCATCCCGTACGTCGATCGCGGCGACATCCTGGTCACCCGCCCGTCGCAGCGCAAGACCGCGGTGATCCTGTTCACGCTGTTCGCCATCCTGGGTCTCGTGCTGACGTTCGTCGGTATCTTCTTCCGCGGCCCGGGCTACACGTTCGTCATCCCGTTCATCACCGCTCCCGGCGTGTACTTCGCGCTGTGACCGGTCCTGAGGAATCCTGAGCAACGCATGAGCAACTACCAGGTCGAAGCCGCCGACAAGCCCCAGGCCCTCACGTCCGAAGCGCTCAAGTCGCTGCGCCACCAGCAGGTGCAGGGGCTGTCCCGCCGCACGTTGATCCGCCGTGCCGTGGGCGCGGGTCTCGGGCTGTGGCTCCTGGAGGTCACCGCGGGCACGCTCGGCTTCCTCTGGCCGAACCTTGCGGCCGGGTTCGGCGGCAAGCTGCCGATCGGGACGCTCGAGGTCGTCAAGGCGGCCAACTCGTCACTGCCCATCGATGAGGGGTTCCCGGCGTACTTCGCCGAGGCTCGCGCGTTCGTGATCCTCATCGATCCCGCCCAGCAGCGATTCGTCCCGGGTGAGGACACGACCGGCGACGGCTCGGCCCTCAACGTCCGCGCGCTCTACCAGCGCTGTCCCCACCTGGGCTGCAAGCCCAACCCGTGCATCAAGAACTTCTGGCTCGAGTGCCCGTGTCACGGCTCGCGCTATGACCGCCTTGGGATCAAGGCCGATGGCGCGCAGTACGGCCCGGCCCCGCGCGGGATGGATCGGTTCTCGATCGCGGTCGATCCGGACGGCACGCTGGTCATCGACACCGGCAAGATCACGCTGGGGCCGCTCCCCGTGGCGCTCGGCCAGCCCGGCATCATCCCCCCGCTGACCCCGACCGGTTGCATCTGACCTCCATGACCGCGCGAACCGACCGAGGAGACCGATGACCGACACGCCCGGACGCGAGCCCGAGGGGGACGAGCCCGAGCAGCGCCTGCCCGCCACCCGACCGCCGTCGACTCCGGCACCGGTCGAGCGCTTCACCTCGCCGCCGGCCCTGCGCAAGTTCGAGCTGACCCCGGAGCGGGCTGCGCAAGTCGTCCGTCAGTCGTCGAACGCGCGGTGGGTCGGCTTTCTGGCGGTCGTCGTCGTCATCCTGTTCGTCGCGCTCTACTGGTTCTATGAGCTTGGAGCGCCGCTTGGCATCACCGAGCCGCGCCTGTCCCAGGAGATCACCGCCCAACAGATCACGAAGGTCGAGCGCGGCTACAACGTGTACCAGGCCAACTGCGCGCGCTGTCACGGCGTGGACGGCGAGGGCGGGATCGGGCCGGTCCTCAACAGCCAGGAAAAGCTGTTCGAGCACCTGAACGAGAACTACCTGACCAACGTCCTCCAGGTCGGCGGACGCTATGTCTGCGGCGACCCGAACTCGCTCATGCCGATCTGGGCTGACACCGGAAATCCACCGGGACCGCTCAACTACCGCCAGATCGAGGAACTCATCGCGTTCCTGCGAGCAACGAGCGACCAGACGTACATCGTGCGTGACGAGCACCTGCTCGATCCCGAGGTGGATCCGATCACGGGCGAGGTCGTGACCTTCACCGGCTGGCGCGACCCGAATTATGAGCCCGCGCCTGGCGCCACGCCCTACCCGGCGTGCTGGAAGGACGAGTTCGCGTCGGGCGGCAGCGCACCGCCGGCCGCGTCGGTCGATCCGAATGCCGATGTCGTGACGATCACCGCGCTGAACATCGTCTTCACCACGCCCGACGTGGTCGCGCCCGCGGATACGCCGTTCACGCTCTCATTCGACAACCAGGATCCGGGCATCCCGCATGACGTCCAGATCAAGGATGGATCGGGCACCATCGTCTTCCAGACGGACGTGTTCCCGGGCATCGAAACGCGCGACTACAGCGTCCCGGCGCTCGCGGCGGGGGCCTACCCGTTCGCCTGCTCCGTGCACCCGAACATGACAGGGACCCTGACGGCCGAATGATCGATCGGTGACCCGAACGGGTGGCCGGAGGATGGGAGGACGATGGCGCAGCAGGCGCTCGGAACCGGGATGATCGTGCCGCGGAAGCGAGCCCTGTTCGGGCTGCTCGACGCGGACGGCTGGGCATGGGCCGGGGTCAAGGCCTTCATCTGGCTGATCATCATCATCCTGATGCTCGGGTACATCCCCGACCGCGCCTACTACCTGACCGTGAACCGGACCGTGGACCTGGGGGTCCTCGCCTGGTCGCCGATCAACTTCTGCCCGCCGGACAACGAGACATTGCCGTGTCCCGCGCCCGTCGGCGCGGTCGTGCCGTGGCACACCTCGCCGCCGGAGCTGGACCTGCCGGAAGCCCGGACCGATGGCACGGCCATCCAGCTCGGGACGAAGATCCTGTACATCGGCGGGTCGGATGGTGAGACCGCCCAGTCCTCGGTGTTCGTCGCCGAGACCGTCGCGACCGGCAACTTCGACAAATGGGCCGACGGCCCGCCGCTCCCCGAGCCACGCGCCAAGGCGAGCGTGCTCCAGATCTCCGGCACGATCTTCGTCATCGGCGGGCTCGATGCCGACGGCTCGCCGACGACCACGGTCTACACGATCACGCCGGACCCGCAGACCGGGGTCTTCGGCGATTGGGTCGAGGCCCCCGAAGCCATGACCCTGCCCGAGGGCCGAGCCGGGTCGGCCGGCGTGGCGGCCCCCGACGGCATCCTGCTGATCGGTGGGGACGGGCCGGACGGTCCGGTCACGACGACCTGGAAGAGCGCCTTCGACGAGCAGGGCGCGCTCCAGGCCTGGGAGCCCGAGGCAGCCATGTTCGCCCCACAGACCGATGCCACGGCCGCGATCATCGGCGACCACGTCTGGTTGTACGGCGGGCATGACGCCAACGGGCCTGTCGCCACGGTCCAGCGCGGGGACCTCGGCCTCGAGGCCGCAGAGGGCTTTCCCGAGAACCCCGACCAGGGCAAGGTCATCGCCTGGGCCGTCAGCGCCACCGCGAACCTGCCCGCGCCCCGGGACGACGCCGCCGGCTGGACGGCCAATGCGGCGCTGTACAACGTCGGGGGGATCGGGCCCGATGGCGAGGCCCAGCGCGAAACGTATTGGGCTGTCCCGGACGTCAACGGCAACATCCCCGAGTGGAAGCGCCTCGAGGTCAGCGACCTGCCGACCGGCCTGGCCGGGGCGAGCGCGGTCATCACCGGCCCGAATGTCATCCTCGTCGGCGGCCAGACGGCGGACGGTCCCGTGAAGAGCAGCGTTCGTGCGAACACCGCGCCACAGAGCCCGTTCTTCCAACTGGGCCTCGTCGGCGCCACGGTCCCCGGCCTCAAGATCGACGGCGAGATCGGCCAACAGCTGGGTTATCTGAACGCGGCCGGAGCCGGCACGGTGAACTTCATCATCCTGCTGCTCATCGGATGGGCCTACGCCCACAAGGAACGGACCAAGGCGATCTTTGCCCGGATTCTGGGGCGCCGCGGCCGCCGCTGAGGCTCGCGCCGGTTCAGCCGGGGAGCTGACCCTCGCCCTCGGCCGGGGTACCGCGCCGGACCGGCAGGCCGGCCCGCTCCCAGGCGTCCATGCCGCCCTGGACGTTGACCACGTCCGTGCGCCCGGCACGCAACAGGAATCCGAGCTGCGGCTGCGGAACGCCCGCCGAGATGGCACACGACCATCAGCGGCCGGTCCGCCGGCAGCTCCCCGACCCGTGCCTGGAACTGCGACATCGGCACGAGCACGGCCCCCGGCGCGCGGACCGTGTCGAACTCCCCGACCTCGCGCACGTCGAGCAGGATCGGGGCCGCCGGGTCCTCGCGAAGCCGGCGCTCTGCCTCGGTGACATCGATGCTCGGGATGGCTGAGCCTGGGTTCATCGCAGCCTCCAGGTGATGCGGATCGGGCCGGTGGCGCGGTCGGCGGCCAGCGCGGCCAGGCGCCCATCGATCGCGCCGAGCAGGCCCGGCAGGTCCAGCTCGATGCCGGTCACCGCGCCCCCAACCTGCGCGCGCCGAAGTCGATCGCGGGCGCCCTCCAGGTTCCGTGCCACGCCAAGAGGATTGCCGCGCACCCCGTGGACGTCGGCGGCGGCGAGCTTGATTAGGCCCGAGATGAGGTCGCGCTCCAGGGGATCGGCCGAGCCCATCCAGGCCGGCTCCATCAGCTCGTGCGCCTCGAAGAAGTCGCCCTCGGCGTAGGCCCGCAAACCGGCCGAGACGGCGGCCGTCCGTTCCGCCACCGGCAGCGGCCGGTACGCCTTGGCCCGGCCGTCGGCGTCCAGGATCACCTGCCGCTCGGCGCGATCGGCGGCGGTCACACGAGCTCGATCAGCGGCCGGCGCGACCCGAACCCGGTGTCGAGCTCGTGCCAGAAGGCGATGTCGGTCTCACCGAGCTGCCAGCACAGCCAGATCTGACGGCCGGCGACGAGGGCCGGGAAGTCGATCAGGCCGTGCTCGATGTCGCGCAGCGTGATCCCGAGCTGGTCCAGGCGCGCGACCGCGGCCGCCATCTGGTCGACGATGCCCTTCATCCGCAGCCGCAGCCGCTGGCTCTCCCCCTCGTCGGTCTCCGATGCGCCGCCACCGGCCGCCGAGTGCGCGGCGATCGACCGGTCGCGCAGCCGGATGAGCTCGAGCCGCTGGTCCGCGAGGGTCGCGAGCAGCGGCCCGACCTCGGTCAGGGCCTCGTTGGCGGCGTCGATATCGAAGTAGCGTGTCATCGCGGCGTGATTCTAGCCCGCCCCGCGGTCGGACGGTCATCGTGGCCCGGTCGTCGCGTACCATCGACGTCGCATCGGGAGGAGCACGGACAAATGGACCTGGGTCTCGATGGCGCGCGTGCGCTGGTCGGGGGCGGCTCGGGCGGACTCGGCGGCGCCGTCGCCGCGGCCTTGACCGGGGAGGGGGCACGGGTCGCGCTCGTCGCCCGGCCCTCCGACCGGCTCGATGCCGCGGTCGGCCGGCTGTCCGGCGCCGTGGCCGTCGACGTCGACCTCGCCACGCCGGATGGACCGGCCGCGGCGGTTGACCGCACGGTCGCGGCCCTCGGTGGGCTGGACCTGGTCCTCGTAAATTCCGGTGGACCGCCACCCGGCATGTTCGAGGAGCTCGACGACGCCGCCTGGGAGCGGGCGATCGACGGCACGCTGCGCAGCACGGTGCGGCTGATCCGGGCCGCCCTCCCGCACCTGCGCCAGAGCGACCGACCGGCGATGCTCGTGATCCTCTCCTCGTCCGCACGCGAGCCGATCCCGGGGCTGACGACGTCGAACCTGCTCCGGCCGGGCCTGGCCGGGCTCATCAAGAGCCTGACCGCCGAGATCGCCCCGATCCGCATCAACGGCCTCGCCCCGGGCCGCGTCGCGACCGACCGCATCCGAGAGATCGACGAAGCCGCGGCCGCCCGGACCGGCGACACTCCCGAAGCGATCCGGGACGCGACGATCGCCCGGATCCCGCTGGGCCGCTACGGCGATCCGGCCGAGGTCGGTCGACTGGGCGCGTTCCTGCTCAGCCCCGCTGCCTCGTACGTCACCGGCGCCATCGTTCCTGTGGACGGCGGCATGATCCGGAGCCTGCCCTGATGCGGCGCATCTTCCTGTGGGCCGCCCGCAATCGATGGCTCAAGGACCACCTGCCACGGATGTCCGTTCATGCAGCGGGCCGTCCGTCGGTTCATGCCCGGCGAGACCGTGGACTCCGCGCTGGACGCCGCGGCGCCGCTGCAGGCCGCGGGCATCGGGACCATGTACACGAAGCTCGGGGAGAATCTCGAGAGCCTGGCCGCCGCGGATGCCGTCGCGGACCACTACATCGGGGTCCTCGATGCGATCCGGGCGCGCGGGCTGGACGGCGAGATCTCGGTGAAGCCGACCCAGCTCGGCCTGGACCACGACCAGGATCGCACGCTGGAGCACGTCACCCGCCTGGCTGCCCATGCCCGCGAGACCGGGTCCTACCTCTGGATCGACATGGAGGGCAGCGCCTACACCGAGGCCACGATCCGCCTGTACGAGCGGGTCCGCGCGGTCGAGCCGCGGACGGGGATCTGCCTCCAGGCCTACCTGCGCCGGACGGCCGCCGACATCGAGCGGCTTCGCCCGCTGGATCCCGCCATCCGCCTGGTCAAGGGCGCGTACGACGAACCGGCGGCGATCGCCTATCGCGACAAGGGCGGAGGTCGATGCGAGTTACGTCTCGCTGGCGGTCTCGTTCCTCGAGGCGAGCCGCGGCCGGCCGATCCGGCTCGGACTCGGGACCCACGACGTCCGCCTCATCGAGCAGATCGCGGAGCAGGTCAAGTCGGCCGGCATCGGGCGCGACGGGTTCGAGGTCGAGATGCTGTTCGGGATCCGGACGGGCGAGCAATTCCGGCTCGCCCGCGACGGCTACCGCGTTCAGACGCTCATCGCGTACGGCGATGCCTGGTATCCGTGGTACATGCGCCGGCTGGCCGAACGTCCTGCCAACGTGACCTTCGCCATCCGCTCGCTGCTGCCGTAAGGAGGTCGTGCGATGTCCGTGTCGCCAGTCCGTCAGGTCGCCGCCCGGATGCGCACGATCGGGACCGAGAGCGCGTTCGAGGTCACGATGCGCGCCAAGGCGCTCGAGGCGGCCGGGACCCCGATGATCTATCTCCAGATCGGCGAGCCGGATTTCGACACACCGGCCAATGTCCGCGAGGCGGCGAAGCGGGCCCTGGACGACGGCGCGACCCACTACGCGCCGTTCGCCGGGATCCCTGCCCTTCGCGAGGCCATCGCCGCGGACGTCACCGCCCGCAAGGGCTTCGCCGCGGACCCGTCCCAGGTCTTCGTGACCATCGGCGGCAAGGGCGTGATGCTGTACGCGATCCTCGGCCTGGTCGACCCGGGCGATGAGGTCATCGTTCCCGACCCCGGCTACCCGATCTACGAATCGCTGACCCGGTTCATGGGCGCCACCCCGGTCCCGGTCCCGATCCGGATGGAGCACGAATTTCGGCTCCAGGTGGATGAGCTCGCGGCGCGCATCACGCCGCGGACCCGGGTGCTCGTGATCAACTCGCCGGCCAACCCGACCGGCGGGGTCCTGACCCGCGACGACATCGAGCGCATCGCCGCCCTCGCGATCGAGCACGACCTGTGGGTCCTGGCCGACGAGATCTACGGGCGGATCCTGTACGACGGCGCGGAACACGTGTCGATCGCGTCGATCCCCGGGATGGCGGAACGGACCATCATGCTCGACGGGTTCAGCAAGACGTTCGCGATGACCGGCTGGCGACTGGGTTACGCGGTCGTCCCCGAATCGCTCATCCCGACGTATGCCCAGCTCATCATCAACACGATCTCCTGCGCACCGACCTTCGCCCAGGTCGGCGCGGTCGAGGCGCTCACCGGGCCACAGGACGATGTGGACGCGATGGTCGTCGAGTTCAAGGCCCGGCGCGAGCTGGTCGTCGCCGGCCTGAACGAAATTCCCGGCATTCGCTGCGCGATGCCGACCGGTGCGTTCTATGCGTTCCCGTCCGTGGCCGGGACCGGCCTGACCGGCGCCGACTTCGCCGAACGACTGATGCACGAGGCTGGCGTCTGCACGCTGCCGGGGACAGCATTCGGCGGCGTGGGCACCGAACACATCCGGATCAGCTACGCGAACTCCCAGGACAATATCCGCGAGGCGCTTGGCCGGATCGGCGGTTTCGTGCAGGGCCTCGGGCGTGCCTGAAGGGTCCGCGGAGGAAGCGGGGTCGCGGCCGCGAGTCTTCGTCACGCGGCGCATCCCCGAGGAAGGCCTCGCCGCGATCCGTGAGGCCTGCGATCTCGACCTGTGGGAGGAGGACTTGCCCGCCCCACGGGACAAGGTCCTGCAACGGGTCGCGGGCTGCGCGGGGATCCTGACCATGCTCTCGGACCGGGTGGACGACGAGCTGCTCGATGCCGCCGGGCCGCAGCTCAAGGTCGTGAGCAACTACGCGGTCGGCTACGACAACATCGATGTCGCCGCGTGCGCGCGGCGCGGGATCCCGGTGGGCAACACGCCCGGTGCCCTGACCGAGACGACCGCCGATCTCGCGTGGGCCCTGATGCTCGCAGCGGGCCGGCGGGTGGTCGAGGGCGATCGCTATGTCCATGAGGGCCGCTGGACGATGTGGGGCCCGCTGCTGATGCTCGGATCGGATATCCACGGTGCGACGCTGGGGATCGTCGGCTTTGGACGGATCGGGCAGGCGGTGGCGCGACGGGCGGCCGGGTTCGGGATGACCGTGCTGTACTCGTCGCGGTCGCAGGCCGATTCGGCCGTGGAGGCCGAGCATGGGGCGCGGTACGTCGGCCTCGACGAATTGCTCGATCGCTCCGACTTCGTGTCGCTGCATTGCTCGCTCTCGCCGGACACGCGCGGGCTGATCGGCGCGGCGGCCCTGGCCCGGATGAAGTCGACGGCCGTGCTCGTCAACACGTCCCGAGGCCCGGTGGTCGACCCGGTCGCGCTCCACGCCGCGCTGCGCGACGGGGTCATCGCCGCGGCCGGCCTCGACGTCACGGACCCCGAACCGATCCCGCCCGACGACCCGCTGCTGTCGCTTCCGAACTGCATCGTGGTGCCGCACATCGCGTCGGCGTCGAGCGCGACCCGGGGCAAGATGGCCGCGATGGCCGCGGCGAACCTCATTGCGGGGGCGCGCGGCCAACCGTTGCCGACCGAAGTGCCGCCGCCCTCATGACGACAGTTGCTGTCGATTCCCTGGGTTCGCGTTCGTCGATCCTGTGGGCAGTGTGCCGCGAACGCTGATGGAGGAACGATCCGATGGCGACCGTCGATGACGCGATCCAGACCCAGATCCGGAACATCGAGCAGTCCACGGGCCGGTCCATGGCCGAGTGGGTAGCGCTCGTCGGTGCGAGCGGCAAGACCAAACATGGCGAGGTTCTTGCCTGGCTGAAGAGCGAGCACGGGTTGTCGCACGGCAATGCCAACCGCGTCGCCCTGGAAGCGCTCCGTGGCCCGGCCGCGCCCGCGGGCGACGCGCTCATCGACGCGATCTACACGGGCCCGAAGGCGGCACTCCGGCCGTTCCACGACCAGGTCGTGGCGCTCGCTGAGGGCTTCGGTGACGACATCGAGCTGGCACCGAAGCAGGCCTACGTGTCGCTACGGCGCAAGAAGCAATTCGCGACCGTCGGGCCGGCCTCCGGCGGCCGACTCGAGATCGGCCTGAACCTCAAGGACGTGGAGCCGGCCGGCCGCCTGGAACCGACCACCGGGATGTGCACCCATCGCGTGCGCCTCTCGTCTCCCGACGAGCTCGACGCCGAGGTCAGAGGCTGGATCCGCCAGGCCTACGACCGAGCTTGACCGAGCCAGCCGCCAACGGGGACGTCCTGTGCGGCCGAGCCAGCTCCGGAACCACCGATCTGAACGTGATACGGTCGCTGCGGGCCGGTAGCTCAGTGGCAGAGCAGGGGACTTTTAATCCTTTGGTCGTGGGTTCGAATCCCACCCGGCTCGCCAGATTTCGTGCGTGGAACGTTTCCGACCCATCCTTCCTGACGCAGGGACTGCAGCCACGCCTGCAGCCACATTAGGCAGAACTATCCTCTCGGCAGCCACGAGCTTCGAGTCAGCGTCTAATGGCGCTGCGCAATCTACAGTCCGGCCAAGGACCACCAGCCACGCGAAGTAGCACGGGCATTTGCCGGCTTGGCCGGGTGTCACCGGTATTGCCGGTCTCACGGTGGGGCCAGGTGGTCCCGGCAACTGATGGCCGACCGGGTTGATGCGATCACCGGCCAAGCAAAGCGCGGACAGACCCGTAAGGCCGGTGTCGCGGGTGGTGCGGAGCACCATCGGTGTTGAGACGCGCCCGGCCGCTATAGTCCGCGTGATGCGGGGATCCATGACTCGACCGGGTACCTTGCTTTTTGCTGTCGGAACAGCGACAGCATTGGTGTTCGGCTGCGCAAGTCCGACTCGGCTCGACGCTGAACGCATGCTTGACGAGGCCGACTCGCTGCGTGCGACGTTCGCCCAGATCGAAGCGGCCGACGTCGTGATCTACCGCAACCAAGATTGGTGCAAGCTTCTCGACTATCCGCGAGGTTCTTACGCCACCGATCGCGCGGAGACCTGCACGATCTACGACCGAGACTGGGAGACATTCGACGGCGAAGCAGGCGCGGACCTCGCTGTTCTCTCGCAGGCTTTTGAGCGGGCTTTGGTCGATGTCCGGATGATCGAGGGTGTGGAGTACGACAGCGATGGGACAATTACCTCAATCTCGTTCGAGCTTGAGGGTTACTTCTCCGAGCCCGGTTACGTTCGCTTCAACTTCGAGCGCGATGGTTCGATGCCCGACGACGACACGGAAGTAACGAACACCCGCGTCGACGCCCAGTGGTACTTCCAGTTCGAGGACTCGATGTAGCCCGGCGTCGTCCTTCGAACGCGGCCAGAGCGTGAGCAATAGTGTCCGACAGTCTCGGCCACGCCAGGCCGGCACCGCTGCGTCCCACATCGTCCAACCCCGCCCGACCGGTCGGGGGTGTCAGCTCGGCAAGACCGGTCGCACCGGTCTTGCGGCAATCGCCATATCGCCGGGATCCAGGCGAGACCGTCGTCCCACTAACGCCTGTCTCGCTCGGTGCCGCGTCGCGTGGCCTTGGCCTCCCAGGCATCACACCCGAGGTCGGTCGGACCAATCACCTGGCCGCGCACGAGCTCCTTTTGCTCGTGGTCGCAGGTTCGAATCCTTCCCGGCTCGCCACCCATGGACTCACCGCATTCGCGGGCAACCGAGGGTCGACGGCGCTGCTTGCGCGGCGCGCGACCCCCGGTCCCCAGTGCCCGGCGACGGATGCCCACCCTACACCCGCCGCGCACAATGCGGCGTCTTGGCCTCGCGGTCGAGGTGATCCCCAGACTGCCGCCCGGCTCAGGCCCGCCGGCGGCGCGCTCGACTGGTGGTCAGCCTTCGGGGAGTCTCGGGCTCGGGTCGGCGGGCGCGCATCCGCATCACGAGGCGCACAAGCTCGATCGCGGTCAGCAGCGGCACGAGCCGGCGCGGCAGGAAGCGGAGCAGGAACAGGCGGAGCGCGGTGCTGAACATCGTCTCAGTATCGGCGGCCCGGACGCCGGCACCCAGAACGCGGGTCGCCAACGGAGTTGCAGTTCCGTTGCGCGAGCGAGCCGGATCGCCGGTCAGCGCGGTTCGGTGAGTCCCAGGTCCGCCGCGAGGCGCTTCGTCACCGCCCAGGATCCCCGGTCGTAATTGCAGAGCACGACGATCGTGGTCGCCGCTCCGAGGTGGTGGGCCACCATCGACGACACGCCGGGGTCCGATCCCCCATGCCCGATGATCGTGACCTTGCCGCCTTCGACCACGAGCTCGCACCCGTAGCCGTACTGCTCCAGGTCGTCCGATGCCGGTCCCTGCGGGCTCGTCATGGCGGCCAGGGTCGCCGGCGTCACCAGGCGGCCGTCCAGCAGGGCGTCGATCAGACGCGCGAGGTCGGGTGCCGTCGTGATGACGCCGCCGTCGGGCATGCCCATCGCCGTGACGCTGAACACGTTGGTGGGCCACGTCTCGGGCGGATCCGTCGAGGTCATGTAACCGGTCGCCAAACCGACGGGCTCCGAGTCGAGCGCCTCGAACGCGGTATCGACCATCCCCGCGGGCGTGATCACCTCGTCGGCGACGACGTCGGGGTAGGCCCGACCGGTCACGGCCTCGATGACGAGTCCGGCGAGGATGAAGTTGGCGTCGCCGTACTCGTATTTGGTTCCAGGTGGGGCGAAGGCCGGCAGGTCAATGAAGAGCGGCAGCATGTCGGCCGGGCGACGGACGTGGTACGAGGGGACCCGGTCCCAACACGACGTGAAGGACGCCCACGTCTGGTCCGCATCGTCGTGGTAGTTGGTCAGGCCGGAGGTGTGCGAGAGCAGGTGATGGAGCGTGTGCTCCGGGGTCAGCGCGGCGGGCTGCTGGCCCGGCGGCAGGACCTCGATCAAGGGCTGGTCCAGCCTGACGTGGCCGCGCTCGACCAGGCGCAAGGCGGTCGTGGCCGTGAGGAGCTTGGTGACCGACGCCACGGCGAACCGGGATCGATCGGTGATCGGCACACCGAAGCCGCGATGCGCCAACCCGCCGCTGTACGAGAACACGGGCTCCCCGTCGCGCCACACGAGCGCCACGCCGCTGAACTCGTGGTCGGTCGTCCGCTGGTCGAGCCAGGTCCGGAGCCCCTCGCTGTCCATGGTGCGCATCTTGACGGCAACACGTCGCCGCGGGGTCGGCGGCCCGCCATCGGGCCACTGGTATCCTCGCCGTGATCGTCCCGCACCGTCAGCGAGGGTCTCCTAATGGATCGACTGTATCGATCGCGCCAGGACCGGATGCTGGCGGGAGTCGCCGGCGGTCTCGCGGAGCTGTGGGACGCCGACCCGTCGCTCATCCGGGTCATCTGGGCGTTGCTGGTGGTGTTCACCGGTGGCATCGCGCTGGTGGTCTACATCGTCATGGCGATCGTGGTGCCCGACGAGGACGAGGTCGCAGCCGGTCCGGGCAGCCGGCGCGCCCGCCGGACGCGGCGGCCGCGGCGGCCGCGGCGGCCTCGGGCCATCCTGCCGCGCCGGCGGCCGGCGAGGGGTGGGTCGCGCCGAGCGCCGATCCCCACGCCGCGCGACGCGAGGCGAGGTTGGCCAGGCGCGCCGCCCGCGGCGGATCCAGCTTCCCCGGCGCCGCGGTCGCCGGCGGCATCCTCATCGTGCTCGGTGGCTTCTTCCTGGCCCGTGAGTTCCTGCCGTCCATCGACTTCGACTTCGTCTGGCCGCTCGTGCTCATCGGCCTCGGGGCCTTGCTCGTCGTGACCGCGATGCGCCGTTCGGGTGGCTCCGGCTCGTAACCGTTGACGAATCGCTGACCCGACGCCGTATCGGGTCTGGGCCGGACGGCTCGCGCGATCTCGGGGCATCCGGAGCATGCCGCCCCGCCTCCTGGCCGTTTGAGCACATTCCGTACCCGGCCCGCAACCGTCGGGGCCGATTCGGGGACGCCCGCCACTGAACCGCGACCTTGTCGGTCCTGCCACGGGGCCGACCGCGACCTTCGCGCTCCGTAGCCTTCCACACAACACCCGGCCCCTCGGGTATGACGTGCCACCCTCGGGAGGAACATCGCGCGATGGACACAGGAGATACCGCCTGGCTGTTGATGGCAACAGCCCTGGTCATGATCATGTTGCCGGGCCTGGCCCTGTTCTATGGCGGGCTCGTCCGCCGGAAGAACGTCCTCTCGACGATCATGCACAGCTTCTTCGGCCTCGCCCTGGTCAGCGTCGTGTGGGTCATCGTCGGGTTCAGCCTGGCCTTCGGCCCCGACGTCGGTGGGCTCGGGCTCATCGGTGGCCTCGACTTCGCGTTCTTCAACGGCGTCGGCCTGGAGCCGTCGGCGACCTACGCCGTGACCGTGCCGTTCGTGCTCTTCGCCGGTTTCCAGCTGATGTTCGCGGCCATCACCCCGGCCCTCATCACCGGCGCCTTCGCGGAGCGCAAGCGGTTCGGCGCCTTCGTGCTGTTCACGATCCTATGGTCGATCCTCATCTACTCGCCGCTGGCCCACTGGGTGTGGTCGGTCGACGGCTGGCTATTCAAGCTGGGCGCGCTCGACTTCGCCGGCGGCACCGTCGTCCACGTGGCGTCCGGCGTCTCCGCGCTCATCGTGGCGGTCCTCATCGGTCGCCGCGCCGTGAACGGGGAGAGCCTCGAGCCGCATGACGTGCCGATGACCGTCCTCGGCGCGGGCCTCCTGTGGTTCGGCTGGTTCGGCTTCAACGCCGGCTCCGCGGTCACTGCCGGTGGCGTGGCCGCCAATGCGCTCGTCGTGACCAACACGGCCGCCGCGGCCGCCACGATCACGTGGGTCCTCGCGAGCTACCTCCACAAGGGCAAGGTCAGCGTCGTCGGTGCCGCGTGCGGTGCCGTCGCCGGTCTCGTCGCCATCACCCCGGCGTCGGGCTACGTCACGGCGGGCGGCGCCCTGCTCATCGGTCTCGTGGTCGGTGGGCTGTGCTACAGCGCGACCCTCCTGCGGGCCCGGGTCAAGGTCGACGACGCGCTCGATGTCTTCGCCGTCCACGGCGTTGGTGGCGCGTTCGGTGCGGTCGCGACCGGCGTGTTGGCGACGGCCGCCATCCAGCCGGCCTACCGGGGCCTGATCGACGGCAACCCCAGCCAGGTCGTCACCCAGCTGATCGCCGTCGGCGCGACGATCGCGTACGCCGTCGTGGGCACGTTCATCATCGTCAAGGTCGTCGGCGTGATCCTTGGGATCCGCGTCTCGGCGACGGACGAGGAGATGGGCATCGACCTCGCGACCCACGGCGAGGTGGCCTACCAGCCATGAACCCGGAGGCGTGATGGCGGGACGGGACCGGCTCCTCCCGGGTCCCGCCCGCCGACGCTCCTCCCCTCCCTCCGCACCGCGACCGCTGTCGAGATCCATGACGGCGGTCGCCTCGTCCCCTCCGGAGATCTGCCAGTGACCATCCACCGTCGAGACGCCACCGACCGCGCGACCCGTCTGCCGGGTTCGACCGGCGCGGGCTCGACCGGTGGGCGATCGACGCGCGCGCGCCGCGCGCCGGTGACGCCGCTCTACGACGCCCGATACGAGCACGACGCGTGTGGCGTCGGGTTCGTCGCCGATGCCGGCGGTCGATCGCGGGCACGGGTCCTGCCGCTGGCCCTCGCCGGGTTGGCGGCACTCGCGCATCGGGGCGCGTTCGGGGCGGACGGCGAGTCGAGCGACGGCGCGGGCATCTCCCTGCCGCTGGATCCGACCGTCCTCGCGCTCGTGGCCCGCCCGGCCGGGGAGGCCGTCGTGGCCGCGCGCCCGGCGGTCGTCATGCTGTTCCTCCCGCGTGGTCGCGCGGCGGAGCGGGCGGCGCGCGAGCTCGTGACAAAGACCTTCGCCGACGCCGGCCTGCCGGTCGTGGCCTGGCGTGCCGTGCCCTTCCAGCCGGCTGCCCTCGGAGCCGCAGCCGCAGCATCTCGGCCGGCCGTCGTCCAGGCCATCATCGCCCGCCCGAGCCGCGACGCCGACGACCCGCACGCCCTCACCGACGACGCGTTCGAGCGGCGGCTCGTCGTTGCCCGCCGGCGGTTGGAGACGGCGGCTCGAGAGGCCGGTGGTGCCATCGCCGAGCTGTCCGTGCCGTCCGCGTCCTGCCGCACGATCGTCTACAAGGGCCTCGTGGCCGGTGGGCGGCTCGCCGACCTGTACCCGGACCTGCGCGCCCCGCTCGAAGTCGGCTACACGGTCTTCCACCAGCGGTACGCGACGAACACGCACCCCGTGTGGCGCCTCGCCCAGCCGTTCCGGTCCATCGCCCACAACGGCGAGATCAACACGGTCCGCGGCAACCGCGAGCAGGTCCGCGGCCGCGCCCGCGACCTGGGCGCCCGGCCCATCGCGGCCGAGCTGACCGCCGCCGGCCCGTTGCTCTCCCCGGACGGCTCCGACTCGCTCTCGCTTGACGAGGGGTTGGAGCTGCTCACGACGACGGGTTGGGCCCTGACGCCCGCGCTCCTCGCGGCGATCCCAGAGGCGCTGGCCCTGCGTCGCGCTCCGCACCCGCACGTGGCGACGCTCCGCCGGCGGACCGCCGGGATGCTCGCGCCGTGGGACGGGCCAGCCGCGATCGTCTTCGCGGACGGTCGACGGGTGGGCGCTCTGATCGATCGGAACGGGCTGCGGCCGGCGGCCTTCGCCGTGACCCGCGATCGGCTCATCGCGGTCGCCTCCGAGGCGGGTGCGGTGCCCTTCCCGGCCTCCGAGACCGTTCGTCGTGGCCGCCTGGGCCCCGGGGAGCTGCTGCTCGTCGAGCCCGATCGCCGGACGATCCTCGAGGACACCGACGCCAAGGCCGCGGCCCTGCGTCACCTGCCGATCCACGACCAGCCGCGGCCGCTGCACGAAGACACCGCCGAGGCCGCGGCGCTGGCGGTCGAGGCACGCCCGGCGCTCGATCATGCCGCGCGCTACCTCGTCGGTCTCGACGCGGAACGAGCGAGGCTCGACATCAAGACCATGGCCCTCGAGGCCCACGAGCCGCTGTGGAGCATGGGCGACGACACGCCGACGGCAGGTCGCGGCCGGCTCGACCGCCCGGTCGCCGACCACCTGCGCCAGGCGTTCGCCCAGGTCACGAACCCGGCGATCGACCCGGAGCGCGAGCGCATCGTCATGGACCTCCGGGTCGAACTCGGGCGCCGGCCGGCGCTGCTCGGCGGCCCGCCGCGTGGCCCGCGGACCCTGCGCCTGGAGCGGCCGATCGTCGCGGACCTGCCGGGGCTGCTCGGCGCTCTCGACGATCGCGGTCGGAAGGTGCGAACCCTCGATTCGACGTGGTCGGCATCGGCCGGCCCGGCCGGGTTGGCCGTCGCGCTGACGACCCTGGCGGGCTCGGCGGTCAGGGCCGCGGAGTCGGGCGTCGACGTGGTGGTCGTCTCCGACGCCGGCCTGACGCTCGATCGTCTGCCCGTGCCCTCCATCCTCGCCGCCGGAACCGTCCACACGGCCCTCACCGACGCCGGCCTTCGAGGCCGGACGGACATCGTCGTCGATGCTGCGGACATCCTCGACGTCCACGGCATGGCGATGGTCCTCGCCGTCGGGGCCACGGCGGCCCATCCGCGTCTTGCCCTGGAGCTCGCGACCGAGCTCGCCGGCACCCGCGGCGCCGAATCGGTCACGCCGGCCGCGGCGATCGGGAACGTCGTGCGTGCGTTCGAGGCAGGCCTGCGCAAGACGCTGGCCCGGATGGGCATCAGTGCCGTCGCGAGCTACATCGGCGGATCGCTGATCGACACCGTCGATCTCGCGCCGGACGTCGTCGCGCGCTGCTTCCCGAACGCGGCTGCATGGCCCGGACGGACGACCCTCGCCCACCTCGGCGAGCGCGGCCTGCGCCGTCGGGACGCGGCCCTCGCCCTGCCACCGGCCCCCGCCGGCCGCGAGCCGCGCCTGCCCGACCCGGGCTGGGCCCGGTTCCGGGCCGATGGCGAGGCGCATCTCTTCTCACCGGGGATCGCCAAGGAGATCCAGGTCCTGTCCGGATCGGCCGCCGTCGGGGCGGCCACCGTCGGGTCGGCCGAGGTCGGCACCGAGCCGGCCGTCTCGATCGACGACGCCCTCCATCGATACCGGACGGCGCTCGGCCGCGGCGCCGACGCGCCGGCCGTGCCCCGCGACGAGCTCCGCGTCCGCCGGGTTGCGGCATCCGCGGTCAGGCTCGATGAGGTCGAGGACGCGCGCGCCATCGCACGCCGATTCGTGGTGTCGGCGATGAGCGTCGGCGCCCTCAGTCCCGAGGCGCACCAGGCGCTCACGATCGGCATCCAGCGCGCCGGCGGCGCCGCGAACACCGGTGAGGGTGGTGAGGATCCGGCCTGGTACGTGCCCGCTGCCGACGGCAGCCGCCACGACGCCCGGATCAAGCAGGTCGCGTCCGCCCGGTTCGGGGTGACCGCGCAGTACCTCGCCCGCGCGGACCAGCTCGAGATCAAGATCTCGCAGGGCTCCAAGCCCGGCGAGGGCGGCCAGCTGCCGGGCCGCAAGGCGACGGCGTTCATCGCCGCGCTCCGTCGCGGTCAGGCCGGTCAGAGCTACATCAGCCCGCCGCCGCACCACGACATCTATTCGATCGAGGACCTCGCCCAACTCATCGCGGACCTGCGGGCGATCAACCCGGCCGCCCGGATCGGGGTGAAACTCGTGGCGGGCCGGGGTGTCGGCACGATCGCCGCCGGGGTCGCGAAGGCGGGCGCGACGTACATCCACCTGTCCGGGCACGCCGGTGGGACCGGGGCCTCGCCGTTGTCATCGATCAAGCACGTCGGGGCGCCGTGGGAGCTCGGCTTGTCCGAGGTCCATCAGGTACTGCTCCGGAACGATCTGCGCGACCGGGTCGCGCTTCGCTCGGACGGCGGTCTCCAGACCGGCCGGGACCTGCTCGTCGCCGCGCTGCTGGGGGCTGAGGAATTCGCGTTCGGGACCGCGGCGGTCGTCGCGATCGGTTGCGACATGGCCCGCCAGTGCCACCTCGACACATGTCCGACGGGGATCGCGACGCAACGCGAGGACCTGCGCGCCAAATTCACCGGCACGCCCGAGATGGCCGCCCGGTTCTTCCTGGCCCTCGCCGAGGACTTCCGCCGCGAGCTGGCTGCCGTCGGCGCCAGGAGCGTGGGCGAGATCGTGGGCGAGTCTCGGCGGCTGCTGCGCCCGACCGCCGCGGCCAGGCCCGAGCTGGCGGCCGTGGTGGGCGCCTCGTCGTGGACGGCCGATCCCGCCCGGCGGGCCGACCCGGCCCTCCCGGCGAGGACCGCGCGGCACGCCCCGGCGTCACCGCTCGAGACCCGGATCGCTGCCGCGTTCCGCGACCAGGGACCCGTCGCCGCCACGGGCCTGCGGCTCTCGACCGCCGACCGTTCGTTCGGGGCGGGGCTCACCGGCGCCCTGGAGCGTGGCGAGCTACGCGGCCCGGTCCGCCTGGAGCTGCGTGGCGCCGCCGGGCAGTCGTTCGGGGCATTTGCGGGCGCCGGGGTCGACCTGACCCTCATCGGGCAGGCCAACGACTACGTGGGCAAGGGGCTGTCGGGCGGGCGGATCACGGTCGCGCCCGAGGCGGACCTCGCTGTCGAGGCCGCCGGTGAGGCGATCGCCGGCAACACCTGCCTGTATGGCGCGACCGGCGGGCGGCTGCACCTCGTCGGCCGGGCCGGGATGCGTTTCGCGGTCCGGAACTCCGGGGCGGAGGCCGTGGTCGAGGGCATCGGTGCGCACGGCTGCGAGTACATGACCGGTGGCACGGTCGTGGTGCTGGGTCCGGTCGGTGCGAACTTCGGGGCCGGGATGACCGGTGGGCGCGCGTACCTGTACGACCCGAGTGGCCGCCACGTGGCTGCGCTCCACGGCGACAGCGTCGCCGCCGCCCGGCTCTCGGCGGTCGTCGCGGACCGTCCCGACGGCGCCGATCGGCTCGCGGACCTGCGGCGGCTCCTGCACGATCAGGCCTCGGCAGGTTCGAAGCTCGCCGCGCGCCTCCTGGCCATCGACGACCTAGCTTCCGACTTCTGGGTCGTCGAACCGGTCGCCCCGGTCCTCGAGATCGCCCCGGAGCGCGAGCGGGCCAGCGTCCCGGTCAGCCAGACGCCGGTACCCGCGATCGCCGCTGCTCGCGCCGCCCCCGACCCGAGTCAGCCGGTCGTCTGACTGGTCAGCTCGCGCGAACCGCCGCGAGCGCCCGCTCCGCCTGGGCGACGTGGAATCGATCGTGGCCGGCCGCGAGGCGAACGATCAGCCCGTAGCTCTCCGGCCCGCGCTCGCGGTGGCGGCCGAACCGCTCGAGGTCGGCGGCCGGTGTCGCGGCCAGCAGCCGCAGGTTCGAGCTCCGGAGCGCCTCGAACAGCTCGATCAGCTGCTCCGGGTCGTCGTCGCGGTGGCGGAGCCCGTCGACCCAGCGGTCCTGGTCGTAGCCGACGATGTCGGGCTCGTCCTCGGTCAGGATCCAGCGGACCCGGGCGCTCGAGATGATCTCCGAATCGACGAGGTGGCCGATGCACTCGATGACCGACCATTCCGTCGGTTCCGGTCGGTCGCGAAGGCGGTCGCCGGCCGCCGCGACCAGCTCACGCAACCGCCCGACGGTCGCGGCCTGGACGGTCGCCGGGTCGTCATCGCCGAGCCACGACAGGATCTCGGCACGATACGCATCGGGCGTCGCGACCGGATCGACGGGGGCCGTCACGCCGGTCCCGTCGCGCCGATCAGGCGCCATCGGTGCGCGCCAGCGTCCGTCCGAGGTCGTCGGCGAGGCACTCGTCCAGGCGCCGGACCGCGAGCGCGCTGGTCCGGCTGATCGTGACCAGCCCGCGGGCGAGTGCCCGCCGGACCGGTGACACGCGCGTGCCGGCGGTGGCCACGAAGGCGGCGAGGTGCCGGCGGTTCGTGTCTCGACGCAGTTCAGCGACATGATCCGCGGCGAGGAAGGGGATGAACAGGTACACGGTCGGTCTCCGATCCGAAGCTCAGCGGCGGTGTTCGTCGGGGATGCAGTCGCGCGAGTCGACTCCCCAGCGCATGGCGGCCGCTCCGAGCGCGGCCAGGCTCGCGATGAGCGTGGACATGATCAACAGCAATTCCATGGCCCATGGCCTCCGTTGGCGATCCCTCTGATGTCACCATCCTCCTCCCATCGTGGCCCTATGCATAGGCCCACAGACGGGTCTTCAGATGAGTCCAGAGCGGTTCGCGGCATGTCTCCATGATGGCAGATGAACATGCCAGAACCTGTCAGGAACTGCGTCAGGGTCCAAGGTCCCATCAGGCTCAACCGACGCGCGTGCATGACACGCTCGTATCGTCGAACGACGGGCTCGCCAGCGATCCCCGGGGGCCTCTGATCGTCGTGTCGTGCACACCAGGCACGATCCCGCGAACGAGTCGGCTTCAGGCGAGGAACCGGGCCGCTCAGCCGTCGATACGAGCGTCCGGCGCACGCCGCGGGCCCGGCCGGCCGCTCGGCCACCGATACGAGCGTCCGGCGCACGCCGCGAGCCCTGGCCTACCGCCCCGCTACCGACCCGCAACCCGTCCGCATCCCTGTCGATGCCGACGCGCGACGAGTCCGCGCCTACGCTCGATGCTCATGATGGGAAAGCGTCACCCCGGAGCCGTCACGACGCTCGGCGCGCCCCCGACCAGCCGACCGCACACACGACAAGGTGACCGCCATGATCCACCCCGATTCGCAGCTCAGCCGCCCAGCCGCTGTCCGCGGCGGCCAGCTCGCGGTCGTCACGTGTGCGTCCTGCGGCTGTCGCCTGACCGCGACCGGTGAGGCGTTCTTCCACTTCAGCCCGCTCGGCGGCCGCGACGCCCGCGGCTGCCGCGTTGCATGCGCCGACTCCGCGCACGACGCCTCGGGCCGCGCGATCTCGCTGAGCGTCTGAGGCGACGACGGGCCGGCCCGAGACCGGCCGACCGTCAGTTCGCGGGCACCTCGTCCACGACGATCCGATAGCCCACGCCGCGGACCGCGATCACGTGCGGGCCGCCGGCAGCCTCCACCTTCGAGCGCAGCCGCGCCAGATGGGGCTTCAACCAGAGCAGGTCGGGATCGGTCTCGGCCGGCCAGCCGGCGCGGGCCAGCTGGAGGTGCGGCACGATGTCGCCGTCCGCCCGGACGAGCGCCTCGAGCAGGCGGAACTCGGTGGGCGTCAGCGACAGGGCGATGTCCCCGACGCGCGCCTCGTGGCGGCCGGGCTCCAGGACCAGCCCACCCGCCTCGAGGGGACCGGACGCGCCCGTGCCGGCCCCTGGCCGGTCGACCCGGCGCATGATCGCCGCGATCCGGGCCAGCAGCTCGGCCTTGCCGAACGGCTTGGTCAGGTAGTCGTCCGCACCGATGCCGAGCGCCCGGACCTTGGCGGCCTCGCCGCTCTCGCCCGACACGACGAGGATCGGCGCCTGGCCGACCGCGCGCATCTGGCCGGCGACACTGAAGCCGTCCGGCCCGGGCATGGCGAGGTCCAGCAGGACGAGATCGGGGTGCTCCTCGCGGAAGCGCTTGACGGCGGTCAGCCCGTCGTAGGCCGTGATGACCTGGTGGCCCTCCGTCCCGACCAGCGCGGTGATGGCCCCGACCATGGCCGGATCGTCGTCGACGACGAGGATCCGAAGGGGGCGACTGCTCATGGTGATCATGGTCCTCTCTTCCTGCGGTCAGATGGCGACGGCGGCCGGGATGGCGACGACGAAACGTGCGCCGTGGGGTCGGGCGGGTTCGCACCACAGGTGCGCACCCATCGATTCCCCGAGTCGCTTGGCGGCATACAGGCCGATGCCCGAGCCGCGCGCGGTGTGCGTGTCGCGCCGCGCGTAGGGTTCGAAGATGCGTTCGCGCCACTCGTCGGGGATGCCCGGACCCTCGTCGCTGACGCCGAGATGGACGAAGCCCTCGTCGAGCGCCCAGTCGATCGTGATGGTCGTCTCCGACGGGGCGTACTTGACCGCGTTCTCGACGAGGTGCTCGACGATCTGGCGCAGGCGTGGCGGATCGGCCAGACCGTGCAGCCGCGGGGTCCCGTGGACGGCGACGTCGTGGCGCCCGAGCAGCGGCGTCAGCGAACTGAGCACCTCGGCGACGAGTCCCTCGACGTCGACCGGGCTGACCGCGGCCGCGTCCTCCGGCACGACCCGGACCGAAGCGAGGATCGAATCGACGAGGCGATCGAGCCGCTCGATCTGCTCGAGCGTGGCTCCGTGCCAGGCGGCGCGGGTCCGACGGCGCTCGACGTCGCGCGATTCGCGCCCGCCGAGCTGCGGCTCCTCGGCCAGGAGGTCGGCATACGCGCGCACGACGGCCAGCGGGGTCCGGAGCTCGTGGGTGACGAGCGCGATGAGCTCGCTGCGGGCCTCGTCGATGGCCTTGAGCGCCTCGACCCGGGCCTCCGCCTCGGACTGCTGGCGCCCCTTCTCGACGATCCCGGCCAGGAGATCCGCGACCGCGCTCAGCTGCGCGACGTCGGCCGGGCTGAAGACCCGCGTTCGCTCGGTCTGGACGTTGAGCACCCCGACCGTCTGGTCGTGCCAGCTCAGGGGCACGCTGAGCATCGAGGTCACGAACCGGCGCTGGTCGATGCCGCGGACCCACAGGAAGCGCGGGTCGGCCTTGACGTCGGTGATCACGAGTGGCTCGCGGTGCGCGGCCACATGACCGGTCACGCCCTCGCCGAATGGCACGCGCGCCCGGCCGATCTGGAACCGGTCGAGCCCGTTGGTCGCGGCGAGGGTCAGGTACGCTCCGTCCCGGTCCAGCAGGTACAGGGAGGAGACATCGGCATGGAGCGCGTCCCGCGTCCCGTCGACGATCGTCTCGAGCAGCTCGTCCCAGGTGCGCGCCGTCGTCGCCAGGCGGGCGACCTGGTGGAGGAACCGCAGCTGGTCGAGCTGCCCGGACGCGGGGGTGGTCGGGTCCGTGTCGGGGTCGTCGAGCGTGTCGGCATCGCCGGCCGACGCCGGCGGGCGCGGGTCGGTCACGGTCGTCCTGCGGGTCACCACGGCCATCACGATACAAGGGTAAGAAAGGTTGCGGTCGCGAAAGGTTGCGGCCGTGTCCTTGCTGGGTTGCGGTACCGGCCGTGCGGGGCGGTGGCATGAGCGGCGCAGCCCGCGACCCACGACGCGCGGAACCGACCGGCATCGGTTCGGCGGGCGCCCGCGACCCGCTCGCGGTCGAGGTCCGGCTCCTCGGGGCGCTGCTCGGCCAGGTCATCGTGGAGCAGGCCGGCGAGGCCCTGTACGAGCTCGTCGAGCGGCTGCGCAAGTCCGCCATCGCGCTGCGTCACAGCGACGACCCCGACGAACGCGCGCGGCTGGAGGCCGAGCTCGACGGCCTGGACCTGGGCGCCACCGAGGCGGTCATCTCGGCCTTCTCCCTGTACTTCCAGCTCGTCAACCTGGCCGAGGCGCGCGGTCGGGTGCGAGCGCTTCGCCGCCGCGAACGGGCGGCCCGCGACGGCCTGCTCGACGACTCGGTGGCCGAGGCGATCACGCGGCTGCGGCGCGCGGGTCACGACGATGCGGATCTCGACGCGATGCTCGCCAGGCTGCGCGTCACCCCGGTCCTGACCGCGCACCCGACCGAGGCCCGTCGGCGCACCGCGCTCATCGCCCTGCGCCGCTGCGCGGTGCTCCTCGAGCGCCTCGACGACCCGCGGCTGACGCCGTCCGAGGACCGCGAGATCCGGCGCCGGCTGCGCGAGGAGATCACGCTCCTGTGGCGGACCTCCGACCTGCGCACGGTCGCGCCCGAGCCGCTCGACGAGGTCCGGACCGCGATGGCCATCTTCGACGCCACGCTGTTCACGGTCGTGCCGCGGCTGTACCGCGCCACCGATGCGGCGATGGATCGCGCCGGGGAGCGCGGCGTGTCGCCGGACCGGCACGCGACCGCCGCGCGTGCCGGCGTTCGTGCGCTTCGGGCTCGTGGGTCGGTGGCGACCGCGACGGCAACCCGTCCGTGACCGCCGAGACGACCGAGCGGACCGTGCGCATCCAGGCCGACCACGTCCTCCACGGCTACGAGGCGGTCGCGCTGCGGCTGATGCAGACCGTGTCGGCGGCGACCACGACGGAGCGGCTGTCGCGGCCGCTCGCGACCCGCCTGGCTCGCGACGCGGAGGCTCTGCCGGAGACCGATCGCCAGTTGCGGCGGCGCTTCCCCGACGAGCCGTACCGCCAGCGGTTCGGGTTCATCGCCGAGCGACTGCGTCGGACGCGCGTCGCCCTGACCGACGAGGCCGGACCGCGCTCCGGCCACTACGCCGGACGCCGCGGCCCTCGACGAGGAGCTGGCCGAGCTCCAGGCCGCGCTCGTCGACGACGGCCTCGGCCGGGTCGCCTGGGGCGAGGTGGCCGAGCTGCGCTGGCAGCTCGCGACGTTCGGGTTCCACCTGGCCTCGCTCGAGGTCCGCCAGCACGGCGACGTGCATCGCGCCGCGCTCGAGGCGCTCGGCGCGTGGCGACGACGAGCGGACCGGAGGTGGCGCCCGGCGTCACGCTGGGCGAGGTGCTCGCCACGTTCCGGGCGATCGCCGCGATCCAGGAGCGCTTCGGCGAGGAGGCCGCCCGTCGGGTCGTCGTGTCGTTCACGGCCGCGGCGCGCGACGTGACCGACGTGCTGGAGCTGGCGCGGCGCGCGGCGGACGCGGGTGGTGGCACGCCCCCGGCCCTCGACGTCGTGCCGCTGTTCGAGTCGTCCGAGGCGCTGGCCGCGGCCGGCCCGATCCTCGACGAGCTCCTCGGCGATCCCGGATACCGGGCGCACCTCGCGACGCGCGGCGACCGCCAGGAGGTGATGCTCGGCTACTCCGACTCGAACAAGGAGTCGGGTTTCCTGGCCGCGGCCTGGATGCTGCATCGGGCGCAGGAGGCGCTCGTCGAGGTGGCGCGCGGCACGGAACGTCGAGCTGACGCTGTTCCACGGGCGCGGCGGCGCGATCGGGCGCGGTGGCGGGCCGGCCAACCGGGCGATCCTCGGCAGGCGCGCCCGGGTCGGTCGATGGGCGGCTCAAGCTGACCGAGCAGGGCGAGGTCATCGCCGCGAACTACGCCGATCCGGCGATCGCGCGGCGGCACCTCGAGCAGCTGACCGGTGCCGTGCTCATCGCCTCCACCCCGGAGCACGATGCCGCGGCCGCGGCCGCGTTGCGCGACGGCGGCCCGCTCCTGGCCGAGTTGGCCGAGACGGCCCGAGCGGCGTATCGGGCGCTCGTCCACGACGACCCGGGGTTCGCGGCCTTCTTCCGCGACATCACGCCGATCGCCGAGCTGTCGGCGCTCCGCCTCGGGTCGCGTCCGGCGGCCCGCGCGCGGGCCGGGAGCACTGGCCGCGAGGAGGCCCCCCCGATCGATGCGCTGCGGGCCATCCCGTGGACCTTCGCCTGGTCGCAGTCGCGCATCAACCTGCCGGGCTGGTACGGCCTGGGAACGGCGCTCGAGGCGTTCCGGACCGCCCACGGGAACGCCGGGCTGACGGAGATCGCCCGGCTGTATCGCAGCTGGCCGTTCCTCGCGTCGGTCCTCGACAACGCCGAGATGATCCTCGCCAAGGCCGACATGGGCGTCGCCCGGCGCTACGCGTCGCTCGCGCGGAGCCCGCGACGACGAACGACGCTGGGCCGCGATCGAGGCCGAGTACCACCGCACGGTCGCGCTGCTCCTGCGGGTCACCGGCCGTGACCGGCTGCTCGACGGGGCCCCGGTCCTGCAGCGATCGATCGCGCTGCGCAACCCCTACGTCGACGCGCTCTCGGAGCTCCAGGTCCGGCTGCTGGCACGCCTGCGCTCGATGGCACCGGACGACCCCGAACGCGGCCGCGTGCTGCGGCTCGTCCAGCTGTCCGTCAACGGCGTCGCGGCCGGCCTCCAGAACACGGGCTAGCCGCTAGCCTCCCGCCGATGGCCCCGCGTGCACTGCGCCGGCCCTCCCGCCCGGGCCTGGATCCACGCGAGCCGCTGGCCCGGGGTGCATCTCGTGCGCGCATCGCTCCCGCTGGCCCCACGTGCACCCCACGCTCGTATCGGCGGCCGGCCGGTCGGTTCCGACCGATCGGGGCCGCATCGCTCGCAATTCGTGCATGACCTGCCTATGGCGGCGAACGGAACGCCCGATCGGACCGGTCTTCGGCCTGGATCCGTCGTTCCTTCGTCGATGCGAGCGTGTCACGCACGCGCCGCAATCGGCGCGAGCCGTACGCTGCGCGTCATGGACCATGCGGATCACGTCGGGCTGCTGCGTGGCGGGCGTCGCGGCGCCCGGCGGTACCTGGGCCGATATCGGGGCAGGGGAGGGGGCGTTCACCCTGGCCCTGGCCGACCTGCTCGGGCCGGGCGCGCGGATCGTGGCCGTGGATCGCGACGCGGGGGCGCTCCGGGCGAATGCGGCGGCCGTCGCGGCCCGCTTCCCGACCGTCGAGCTCACGACGCTGGTCGGGGACCTGACGGCCCCGCTGGCGTTGCCGCCGCTCGACGGCCTGGTCGCCGCGAACAGCCTGCATTTCGTACCGCGCGACCGGCAGGTCGGCGGCGATCCGGTCACTTGCGGAGCGGCTTCGGCCCAGGGCGCCGTTCATCGTCGTCGAGTACGACGCCGACCGCGGCAATCCATGGGTGCCGCACCCGTTCTCCCTGACGACGTGGTCACGGCTGGCCGCAGAGGCCGGGCTGATCGAGACGCGACCCCTGGCACGCGTCCCGAGCCGGTTCCTCGGGGCGATCTACTCGGCGGTCAGCCGGCGGCCAAGCGCGGAGACCAGCCGTTCGATGTCCTCAGGTTCCGTGTAGCGCTGCGCGGAGACGCGCACCACGACGGTCCGCGGCGCGTCGGTCGGGGTCGGGCGGCCGCCGAGGACCGGCCAGCCGTGGACCGGCACCTCGATCCGATCGTCCACGAGCGCCAGGTGCAGGGCATCGGCCTGGGCGTCCGTGGTCAGGCTCGGGATCGGCACGCGCCGCCATCGAGCCGATGAGCGCATCCGGGGCCGGCGGCGACACCCCGAGCGCGGCCGCGAGTCGATCGCGCGCGACGATCGCCATCTCGTGGTTCGCGGCCATCACCGCCGGCCAGCCATCGGGATCGAGAGCCGCGACCCAATCGATGGCGGCCGGCATCGACAGGGCGGGCGTCGGGTCGGCCGTGCCGACCCAGTCGAACTCGAGGCGGAAGCGCGAGCGGTCGGTCCGCGGGTCGTTGGCGCCGTGCGACACGATCGTCGGGTGGATGCGCTCGCGGCGGTCAGCGCGGACCCACAGGAATCCGGCTCCCTTCGGCGCGCACAGCCACTTGTGGCCGTTGCCGGCGTAGTACGCGGCGCCGAGCGCGTCGAGCGCGAGCGGCACCATCCCGGGCGCGTGGGCGCCATCGACGAGCGTGTCGATCCCGCGCGCGTCCAGCTCGCGGACGAGGCGCTCGATCGGCAGGACGAGGGCGGTCGGGCTCGTGACGTGACTGAGCACCGCCAGCCTGGTCCGTGGCGTCACGGCGGCGAGGACCGCGTCGACGATCTCGTCCGGTCCGGCGCTCGGGAACGGGACCGCGGCTTGCGCGACGCTGGCGCCGGCGCGGTCGGCGACGGCGCGGATCGTGTTGAGGATGGCGTTGTACTCGTGGTCGGTGGTCAACAGCTCGTCGCCCGGTTCGAAGCGGAGCGACCGGAGGACGGCGTTCACCCCGGTCGTGGCGTTCGGCACGAAGGCCAGCCCCGCCGGGTCCGCTCCGAGGAACGCGGCCAATGCCGCGCGGGCGACGTCAAGATGCCCCTCGAGCTCACGGCCGAGGATCCGGATCGGATCACGCTCGATCCGGTCGTGCCACTCGCGCTGGACGGCGAGGACCGGCTCCGGGCACGCCCCGAACGAGCCGTGATTGAGGAACGTGACTTCGGGATCGAGGCGCCACCCAAGGTCGGTCCGCATCGGGGTCAGACGGCCCGTCGGAGCGGATCGAAGGTGTCGCCGTCGCGCGCGATTCGGACCGCGGCCGGATCGTGTTCGCCGGCGGGCAGCCAGCGCACCTCGCCCGGGCCGACGACTCGCCACGGGCCGGCGTGATCGGCCTGCCCCGGACCGCCAACGGCGCGACCCGGCACGATCACCCCCGTCCGTTCGCCGATCCCGAGCACCCCAGCGTCTGCGGGCCGGAGGGAACCGAACCGGGCCAGCACCCGCGGCCACGACGCGGCGTCGGCGTGGGGCACGACGATGAGGCCGGGCACGACCGCGAGGCCCGGAACGACCTGCCGACCGGTCCACGTCCAGGTCGCCAGCGCCATGGCGCCGGCACTCGCCCCGGCCAGGACGGCGCCGTCCTGGTGAGCGGCCTGCATCGCCGCCCAAGCCGCGCTGCCCGGGTACAACGCCGGGATGATGTCCGGATCTCCACCCGGCAGGTGGACGAGTGTTGCGCCCGCCAGTCGCGCGGCCAGGCCGGGATCGGCCGCGGACGCGCGGTCGATGATGGGCACGCCCTCCACCTCGACCGCGACACCAAGCTCGTCAGCCACGCGCCGGAACGCCGTCACGCCATGCTCGGCTGCGAGGTCCGGCCGGCCTCGCGCCGCCGCGCTCGGCACGACCGCGACCCGCACGACCCCATCGTCCCTGGGTGTCAGGGCCAGGATCGCCCTGAGGAACGGTTCGTCGCCGGGCAGGAACTCGCCGCCGCCATGCAGCGCGATCGCGCCAGTCACGGGGGCGTGTCGTCGGGTGGCGTCACGTTCTTCATCGGCGGGCGAGTGGTCGGACCTCGACCGCCGCCCCTGCGTCCCAGCACCCGGCCCAACCGCTCCGGCGCCGCCACGAACGGCGCCAGGTACGCGATGAGCAGGATCGGGATGAGCACTCGCGTGGCACCGGGCCGGATCGCGACGAGCATCGCCAGCGCCCAGAGCGTCAGCGCGAGCGCCCCGATCGTCCGCGACGACAGCCCCGCCAGCTGGAGCCGGCGGGCCGGGATGAGCACGAGCAGTCCCAGAACGAGCCCGAGCGCCAACAGCCAGGGCGCCGGGAGCATCGGTCAGCGGCTCATGTTGCGGTAGCGGCGCACCCCGAGCGGCCCGAAGATCGCCACGAACACCACCACCCAGATGAGCGTGACGAGGATCGGGTTCTGTCCGGGGAAGCTGTCGGTGACGTACGGGTTCGGGTTGCCCCACAGCTCGCGCAGGGCGCCGGTGAGCGTGCTCGTCGGATTCCACTCCGCGATGGGCTGCAGGAACGTCGGGAGCGACTCCGTCGGGACGAAGACATTCGAGATGAACGTGATCGGGAACAGCACCGTAAACACGACCTGGTTGGCGACCTCGACGGTCGGGACCGACAGGCCCAGCCAGATGCCGAGCCACGACATCGCGAACGCGAACAGCAGCAGGAGGCCGATCCCGGCGAACAGTTCGGGGATGCCGGTGCGGACCGTCCAGCCGACCACCAGGCCCGACAGCATCAGCACGATGAGGATGCCGCCGTTGTAGATGACGTCGGCGAACGATCGACCGATCAGCACGGCGGGTCGTGCCATCGGCAGCGAGCGGAATCGATCGATGATCCCCTTGTTCACGTCGTCGGTCATGCCGATGGCCGTGGTCGCGGCCGCGAACACGATCGTCTGGGCGAAGATCCCGGGCATCAGGTACTCGCGGTAGTAGACCGGATCGGGCGGATAGCCGGGTAGTGGGATCGCGCCGCCGAAGACGAAGGCGAAGAGCAGCACGAACATGATCGACTGGAGGATCGCGAAGATCGCGAGCTCGGGGATGCGCGGGATCCGCTTGAGGTTGCGCCACATGACCACCAGGCCGTCGGCGAGCGCCTGGCGGAGGCCGCCGCTGCCCCTGGGCAGCGGCTGGACCGAGGTGATCGAACTCATGCGGCGCTCTCCGTAGCGGTTTCATCGACCGGCGCGCGGCCGGTGAGGCTCAGGAAGACGTCATCGAGGGTGGGCCGGCGCAGGCCGATGTCGTCGATGCCGATGCCCGCTTCGTCGAGATCGCGCACGACCTGGACGAGCGCATTCGCGCCGCGGTTCGTCGGGACGGTCAGCCGGCGCGTGTGGTCGTCGACGGTGACCTCGCCTTCGCAGTCGCGGGTCAGCACCTCGACGGCTTGGGCCATGGCATCTCGACCGTGGACCACGACCTCGATCCGCTCGCCACCGACCTGTGACTTGAGCTCGTCCGCGGTGCCCCGCGCGATGATCTTGCCGTGGTCGACGACGGCGATCTTGTCGGCGAGCTCGTCGGCTTCCTCGAGGTACTGGGTGGTGAGCAGCAGGGTCGTGCCTTCCCGGACGAGCGAGCGGATGACCTCCCACATGCCGAGACGGCTGCGCGGGTCGAGGCCCGTGGTCGGCTCGTCGAGGAACAGCAGCTGCGGGCGTCCGATGAGCGCGCTCGCAAGGTCGAGCCGCCGGCGCATGCCCCCGGAGTACGTCTTGACGACGCGATCGGCCGCGTCCGCCAGGTCGAACTGCTCCAGCAACTCGGCCGCGCGCTGCCGCGACTGGTCGCTCGGCAGCTGGTAGAGCCGTCCGAACATCCAGAGGTTCTCCCGGCCCGTCAGGTTCTCATCGACCGCGGCGTACTGGCCGGACAGGCCGATCACCGAGCGGATCTGCTGGGCCTGTTTCACGACGTCCATCCCTGCAACGGTCGCGCGGCCGGCGTCCGGCTTGAGCAGCGTGGCGAAGATCCGGACGGCCGTGGTCTTGCCGGCGCCGTTGGGCCCGAGCAGGCCCAGGACCGTGCCCTCGGCCACGGCCAGGTCGATCCCGTCGAGGGCACGGACCTCGCTCTTGCGGCTCTTGTAGATCTTGACGAGGCCCTCGGCCGTGATGACGTCCATGCGGCGGCTCACCTGTGGTGTCTGATCGCGGATTGGCGAGTATACGGGTTGACCATCAACGGCCGGTTAACGCGCTGGGCCCTGCCGCGCTGCGCCTCGGCCTTGAGCGGCACATGGGCCGCAACGCCCCGACGGGCGACGCCGGCTCACAGGTAGGCTGGAGACCCCCTTCGCAGCACGGATCGCATGCCCTCCACGCCGGCCCGACCCTCGCGTCTCCCCTTGCGCCTGACGACCTGGCTCGATCGCTGGGGCGGGATCCTCCCGCTCCTCGTCGCCGAATTCGTGGTGTGGCTCGGGTTTGGTGGTCTCCTGCCCGTCCTGCCGCTCTACTTCATCGAGCAGGGCATCGACCTCGCGACCCTCGGCATCGTCATCGCGGCGTGGCCGGCTGCTCGACTCGTGAGCGAGCCGATCTTCGGCTGGCTGGCCGACCGGACCGAACGGGTGCCGTTGATGGTCATCGGGTTGATCGCGACCGGGGTGTTCGGTGCCCTGCCGCTCGTTCTGACCGGCCCGATGGCGTTCGTCCTTCTGCGGGCAGGCTCGGGGCTTGGCGCGGCGATCTACGACCCGGCGGCGCGCGGCTTCCTGACCGACGCGACCCCGCCCGATCGACGCGGCGAGGCGTTCGGGCTGTACGGCGCGGCACAGATGGGCGGCTTGCTCCTCGGACCGACGATCGGGGCGTTCGGCGCGGCGCAGTTCGGGGGCATCGCCTTCGTGTTCGTGTTCAGCGCGATCACCGCGGTCCTCGCCGCCGTCGGGATCGCGCTCCGCGTCCGCGAGGAGGGCCAGGTGCGGCACAGCCACTCGACGCCGTCGCCGGACCAGACGACCTTCCCGGCGGATTCGCCGTTCCTGGAAGGCCGGCTGGCGGCCGACCTCGCCGCGGACAGCGCGGCCGCGACCACCGGGGAGGCCGGGACCGCCGGCGTCGCGCGGCCCGGCCGGCCCATGCGCTTGCTCAACCGCGGCATCATCGCGGCGCTCGTCATCAACGCCGGCGGCTACTACGCCGGCGGCACGTACGAGGTCATCTGGAGTCTCTTCCTTGAGGGCCTCGGGGCCGATCTGGCGCTCATCGGGCTGACGTTCGCGATGTTCGGACTGCCGGTGTTGTTGCTCTCGCCCTTCGCGGGCCGGCTCGTGGATCGACGCGGCTCGCTGGCGTTCATCGTGATCGGGTCGATCGTGCCGGCCGCGGTCGGCATCGCCTACACGTTCCTCCGCGATCCGGTCCTTGCGGTGCCGCTGATCCTGCTCGAGGCGACCGGGTTCGCGATCCTCAACCCGGCGCTCTACGCGGTCGTGGCGGCGAACTCGCCACCGGGGCGGTCGTCGACGGCGCAAGGCTTGTTCGGCTCGGCCGGGACCCTCGGGTTCATCGCGGCATCGCTGATGGCGGGCGTCCTCGCGGAGCAGAACATCCTGTATCCGTTCTACGTGTTCAGCGCCCTGATGATCGTGAGCCTGGTCATCGGCCTGGCGATCGGCGGGGATCGGCTCACCGGACGCCCGCCACCCGACCGAACCATGACCGCCTGACGTGGTGCGCCTCGGCTGGCCGACCCCGCTAGCCTTGGCGGACACGAGAGCGAGGCGGCAGTCAGATGATCCTCCCCAAGATCCGGGATCCGCGGTTCATCACCGTGCGTCGCGGCGGGACCCTCCAGGACGCCGATCATCGTCTTCTCGCGACGTGGGCGGCTGACTGTGCGGAGCACGTGCTCCACCACTTCGAGCAGGCACGGCCGAATGACGACCGTCCACGTCGGGCGATCGATCTCGGGCGTGCCTGGGCGCGGGGTGAGATCACGTGGGGAGAGGCCCGCACGGCTGCCGGCCACGCCAACGCCGCGGCCAGAGACCTGAGTGGGGCCGCACGGTATGCCGCGTACGCTGCCGGCCAGGCCGCGGCGGTGGGCCATGTGGCGGCCCACGAGCTCGGTGCCGCGGCCTACGCGATCAGGGCCGTGCGGGCGGCAGCGACTGACGACGACGGCATGGCGGCCGGCCGCTCGGAGTGCCAGTGGCAGCGCGCCCGACTCCCCCACGAGATCCGAGAACTTGTGCTCGACGACCAACGGTTGCGCAACGAGTTGTGCTGGTTTGTGTTCGACTGCTGACACCGCTGGCTCGCGGCGGCCGCCACACCGTCCGCTCCAGGCTCTGCATGTCACTGTCCGCCGCGAGCCACGCCCATTTGACCGAATCGGGCTCCGTGCCTATCATTCGAGGTCGCGGGGTGGAGCAGCGGCAGCTCGTCGGGCTCATAACCCGAAGGTCAGGGGTTCGAATCCCCTCCCCGCAACCAAGCATTTCTCTGAACCCCGGGTCCCGACCAACCCGGGGTTCTTCCTTGCCCGGAGTCAGTCCCAGCGGAACGTCCGGGCCGCCACGATCACGGCCCCGATCGCCCAGAGGACGAGGATGCCGAGCGGACGCACGAGATCCGCACCGGACCCGAGCGCGGCAGCGAACGCCTCGCTGAGGGCGCCGACCGGAAGCAGGCGTACGACCGTTGCGAGCGGTTCCGGCAGTTCGGGCAGGGGCACCAGCGCCCCGCCCAGGCCGAGCGCGAGGAGGAACAGCACATTGGCGACGACCAGCGTGGCCTCGGGCCGGAGGGTCCCCGCGATGGCGAGGCCCAGACCCGCGAACGCCGCGGCACCCACGACCGTCGTGACCGCCACGGCCGCGGCGGACGCGCCCGGATCGGCTTGCCAGCCAAGGCCCAGCGCCGCGACCGCGATGAGGCCGGCGACCTGGGCCGCGGCGATCGCCAGCACGACGATGAGCTTGCCGGCGACCAGCCCATCCCGCCCGAGCGGGGAGCCGCCGAGGCGCTTCAGGACGCCGTACGCTCGCTCATAGGCCGTCGCGATCCCGAGATTGACGAAGCCGCTGGCGACCAGGGCCAGGGCCAGCGTCCCCGGCAACACCGCCTCGATGCCGCCCGGCGGCATCACGACCCACCCCACGAACACCAGCGCCGCGACCGGGATGCCGACCATCGCCAGGAGGTTCTCGCCGCGCCGTGCGGTGAGCCGCGCCTCGACGCTCGCCTGGGCGCGCACCGCGGACGCCCACGGAGCCGGGCGGCTCAACTCGACCCGCCTTGCGCCCGCGGCACCGGGCGAGCTCGATCCCGACCCGCCTCGGCCACGAGCGCCAGGTACGCGTCCTCCAACGACCCGCCCACGGCGCGCGATTCCACGATGAGTCGCCCGGCCGCCCGGCACGCCTCGGCAACGGCCGCCACGAGTTCCGGTGAAGGCGCACGGTCCGTGACCTCGAGCCAGGTGCGGTCGCCGACCTGAACGGCCGCCCCGATCGCCCCGGCCAGCGCCGCCACGCCCTCGGCGTCCAGCGGCCGGTCGAGCCGGAACCGCAGCCGCGGTTTCAAGCCAGCGGCCAGTTCCGCCGGCGTCCCCGACGCCGCGATCCGCCCACCGACCAGCACGACGATCCGGTCGGCCAGTCGCTCGACGTCCGCGAGCTCGTGGCTCGTCAGCAGGATCGCGACGCCAGCTGCCTGCCGGTCCGCCACGACCGCCCGCACCGTGGCACGCGCCTCGGGGTCCATCCCGGCCGTCGGCTCGTCCAGGATCAGGACCTCGGGCCGGCCCACGAGGGCCAGCGCGAAGCCGAGCCGCTGCCGCTCACCGCCGGACAGCCGGCGGAACGGGGTGGTCGCCACGGACCGGAGACCCAGCACGTCCAGCAGCTCGGCGGGATCGGCCGGCTCGGCGTGGAACCGCGCGTATTGGCGGATCGTCTCGGCGGGCCGCGCCCGCAGGTCGATGCCACCGGCCTGGAGCATGACGCCGACCCGTGCCCGCAACGATCGGCCGCCGCGCGACGGCTCCTCGCCGAGGACCCGCACCGTCCCGACGTCCGCGCGCCGATACCCCTCGATGATCTCGACCGTGGTGGTCTTGCCCGCGCCGTTGGGCCCGAGCAATGCGACGACCTCGCCCGGCGCGACGCGAAACGACACGTCGTCGAGCACGATTTGCCCGCCGTAGCCCTTGCCCAGCCCCTCGACCGCGACACCCGCCCCGGCCGTCGCGCTCATGGCGCGATCCGCGCGTAGTACCGCTCGAAATCCGTCTCGCGCAGCTCGCCGATCTGCTGCGCCTGCACGACACCCTCTCCATCGATGAAGAAGGTGTGCGGGCGGGCGACCACCCGGTACGTCGACTTGATCGATTCGTCCGGGTCCTCGACCGTCGGCCAGGAGGCCGAGAACTCGGCGACGAACTCCCGCGCGGGTGGCGCCGGGTCGTCGGTCAGGACCCCGACGATCGCCAGGTCGTCAGCGGCGTGCTCGTCGAGCTTGGCGACGAACAGCGGAAACTCGTCGCGGCAGGGGACGCACGACGGTCCCCAGAAGTTGACGACCACCGGTCGTCCGGCGTAGTCGGCCAGGTCGAACGGGGTGCCATCGATGGTCGTACCCGTGATCGCCGGGGCCGGCTGGTCGATGGCGACGTGCGGTCCACCCCCGGGGGGGCGGGTCAACAGCCACACGCCCGCGGTCGTGATGAACGCGATGGCCAGTGCGACGGCGATGGGACGGCGCGGCGTGACCGGAACCTCGTGGGAAAGCGCCCTACTGGAGGGTCGCGGTCCCCGTCATGTTCGGATGGACGATGCACACGAACGTGTATGAGCCGGCCGAGATCGGCGGCACATCGTAGACGCGCGTCTCGACGCCGTTGAAGACCTCCCCATCGAAGAGGGTCGCTCCAGCGCCATCCTTGATCGCCACGTTGTGCGGCGCGCCGGCGTCCTCGTTGACGAACTCCAGCTTGAACGGCTTGTCGGCAGGCGCCGTGATCGACGTTTCGACGAAGGCGATGTTCTTGGCGTGCACGACCACGTCCGCCTGCACGCCGGGCGACCCTTCAGGTCCGCCGGAGGCGCCCGGCGCACCGGACTCGCCAGGGGCCCCGGATGCCGGTGGTGCCCCCGACGCCGGTGGCGCTCCGGAACCGACGGCTCCTTCGCCGCCGCTGACGTCGCTCGGCGGCAGCCAACCCGCCTGGAGGATGAGCCCACCGACGAGCAGCACGGCGAGAACCCACAACAGCGCCGACGGCGTCCGCGGCCGAGGGATGTTCTCGAGGTGACCGGTCGTGTCGGCCTCGACGACCTTGACGTACTCCTTGCGCGCATCGACGAGCCAGCCGACAAGGGTCGCGATCAGGGCGATGACGCCCGCAGCGAGCAGCCAGCCGCCGAACACGAGGCCGAGCCCCAGCATCCCGGTGCCCACCGCGCCAAGGAACGGTCGGAAGGACGGCCCCGGCAGGTGGACGCCGGGCGGGGGCCCCGATCGGGCCGGGGCCGGTAACGCGGGTGCGGTAGGCCCGAGGTCATGGTCGTAGGTCCGCAGCGCCTCGGCCAGCCAGAACAGCAAGGACAGGACCAGCGCGAGACCGCCGAGGTACAGCAGCGGCCCGCCGAAGACGAGTCCGAGCCCGAGCATGAACACCCCGACCGCCGCCAGCGCCGGCGACCACGACGGACCGGGCAGGTGGATCCCCGCGGGCGCCCTCGGTATCACCCGGCCCTTGCCGCGCCGCGGTTTCGGGGCCCGCCAGAGCCGGACGAACAGGCTCGCCAGGACGACGATGACCAACACGAAGATGAGGATCGGCATGAGCGCGATGACCGCGCCCCAATCGGGGATGACGAACCTGGCTGTCAGCTCCAGGAAGCCGTTCCAGATGTCTTCGAGCATCCCGTCGTCAGTCGTTCGAGGATCCGGCGATCAGCACGTAGGCCATGATGGCCGTCGCCACGCCCAGGAGGATGAGCATCGTCGTGCCGGCGTAATCCACCGGCCAGCCGGCGAGGTACTGGACGCCCCAGTACACCAGGCCGGCGACGACGAAGATCAGCCCGACAAAGATGGCGTTGCGCGGATGGCGGAGCGGATGCATCTCGGGCTCCCTACGCAGCCTTGCCGGGCAAGAGGTACAGCAGCGAGAACAGCAGGATCCAGACGACGTCGACGAAGTGCCAGTACAGCGACGTGGCCTCGACGGCGTCGTGGTGCCGGGCCGAGAATTGGCCGGCCATCCCGCGATAGAGCACGACCCCGAGCATGATGACGCCCGCGAAGACGTGCGCCCCGTGGAACCCGGTCAGCGTGAAGTAGGTCGTGCCGTAAACGCCCGACGACATCGTCAGGCCTTCCTGGCCCAGGGTGACATAATCGATCGCCTGCATGATCAGGAAGACGATGCCGATCAGGAAGGTCACGCCGATGTTGCGGACGAACACGGTCCGGTCGCCGCGGCGGATCCCCCAGACGGCCATCTGGCAGGTGAACGACGACAGGATCAGCAGGACGGTCGCCGGGCCCACGAGCGGCAGGATCGCGAGGTGGAACGACTCGCCGGTTTCCGGGTTGATCGTCGGCCACGGCGTATACCTCGCCCGCACGGCGAAGTAGGCCGCGAACAGGCCGGCGAAGAACATCACCTCGGAGGTGAGGAACAGGAGCATGCCCAGGACGACGTTGCTGATCCCGCCCTGGCTGTCGTGGGGCAGGGCGGCGACAGGGCTGTGGTCGGTCGTGGTGAGCGCGTTGCTGTCGGTAGCCATCGGTCAGGGCTCCTGGCGGGCGAGGGCGCTGTGCGGCTTCGGCCCGTGGCGCTGGTCGAACACCGGTCGTTCGGACCGGATCTCCGGCAACCGCTCGAAGTTGTACGGCGGGGGCGGTGACGTCGTCGCCCACTCGAGGGTGTTGCCTTCCCACGGGTCATCGCCGGCCGGCGGTCCGCTGCGCAGCGAGATGAACACGTTCCACAGGAGGGGCAGCATGCTCGCGGCGATGACGAAGCCACCGATGGTGGCGGCCAGGTTGAGGTCGTTCCATGCCGCGGTCGAGGCATAGTCCGCGATGCGTCGCGGCATGCCCGACAGGCCCAGCTCGTGCATCGGGAAGAAGGTCAGGTTGAACCCGACGAACATCAGCACGAACTGGATCTTGCCCAGGCCCTCGTTCAGCATCCGACCGGTCATCTTGGGGAACCAGTAGTACAACCCGGCCATGATCCCGAAGACCGAGCCGCCGAACAGCACGTAATGGATGTGGGCCACCACCCAGTACGTGTCGTGGAGCGCGAAGTCCACCGGGACCGACGCGCTGAACGCGCCGTTGATCCCGCCGATGAGGAACATCGTCAGGAACCCGAGTGCGAACAGCAGCGGCGTGGCCAGCCGCAACTGGCCGCGCCACAGCGTGAAGATCCAGTTGAAGAACTTGACACCGGTCGGGACCGCGATCAGGAACGTCACGAGGCTGAAGAACGGCAGGTAGACCGCGCCCGTGGTGAACATGTGGTGGGCCCACACCGAGAAGCCGAGCGCCCCGATGGCGACCGTCGCGAAGACGAACGCCTTGTACCCGAACAGGGGCTTCCGGCTGAACACCGGCAGGATCTCGCTGACGGTGCCCATGGCGATGAGGATCATCACGTAGACCGCGGGGTGCGAATAGAACCAGAAGATGTTCTGGTAGAGGATCGCGTCACCGCCGTTGGCCGGATCGAAGAAGCTGCCGCCGAGGTTCCGGTCGATGAACAGCATGATGATCGCGCTCGTGAACACCGGCGTGGCCAGGAGCACGAGGACGGCGGTCGTGAGGACGGTCCACGTCAGGATCGGCATCCGGAACAGGGTCATGCCCGGAGCTCGCATCTTGAAGATGGTGACGAGGAAGTTGACCGCCCCGAGGATGGAGCTCGTGCCCACGAGCGCCAGCCCGACGATCCACAGATCCTGACCGTACCCGGTCGAAGCGAGTGGCCGGTCCTGTGCCAGCGGGCTGTACGAGGTCCACCCTGCGGCCGCTGCCCCGCCGGTGACGAAGCCGAGCAGGATGAGGAAGCCACCCAGCGGCAGCATCCAGAACGAGAGGGCGTTGATACGTGGGAACGCCATGTCCGGCGCTCCGATCTGGAGCGGCACGACGTAGTTCCCGAAGCCCGCGAGCATCGGGATCACGAACAGGAAGATCATCAACGTCGCGTGCATCGTGAAGACTTCGTTGTAGGTCTGGTCCGTCAGGAACTGCAGCCCCGGGATCGCGAGCTCCGTACGCACGAGCATCGCCAGGATGCCGCCGAGGAAGAAGAACAGGAACGAGTTGATGACGTACAGGATCCCGATCTTCTTGTGATCGGTCGTCGTGACCCAGTCGTACAGGGTGCTTCGGTACGTGGGAGCGGCGGGGTGCAGCACGGTGGTTGCCACGGGGTGCTCCTAGTTGACCGTGAGGGTGCCGGTCATCGCGGGATGGACGGTGCAGATGAAGGCATAGGGGCCGGCCTTGAGCGGCGGGACGTCATAGGTCTGTTTCGCGGGCCCTGGGAAGATCGCACCTTGGAAGACCTCGGGCCCCGTCGGGCCGCCCTCGTGGATCGCCACGTTGTGCGGGATGCTCGCGTCCTGGTTGTCGAAGTCGATCTTGAACGGCGTGTCGGCCGGGGCCTGCAGCTCGGTCGGCTGGAATGCGAGGTTCAGCGCCGTCACCGCAAGGGTCGGACCGCCGGGCGCGCCGGATGCATCGCCGGACGGTGCCGGCGGGGGGCTGGCGTTCGCCTTCTCGATCGCAGCGGCAAGCCAGGCATCGAAATCAGTCGGCGTGAGCGCGTGGACATCGAACAGCATCAGGCGGTGACCCGCCCCGCACAGCTCGGCGCATTGGCCGCGGAACGTGCCACCGGCATCGGCCTCATTGACCGTGAACTCGAAGACGTTGATCCGCCCGGGCACGACGTCGCGCTTGAACAGGAACTGCGGGACGTAGAACGCGTGGATGACGTCCGGGCTCTCGAGGCTGAGCTGGACCGTGCGACCGGCCGGCACGAACATGCCCCCGTCGTCGCCCACCGGGACGAGCTGCGTGAACAGCACCTCCTGGCCGGTCTCGTCGAGGTACTCGAACGTCCACTGGAACTGGCCCGCCACGGCCTTGATGCGCGTCTGGGGATCGGCCGACACGATCTCGACGGTGTTGAGCGTTTGCCACGAGATCACGAACAGGAACGCCACGATCAGCGTCGGGACCACCGTCCACACGACCTCGGCGATGGCGTTGCCGTGGGTCTGGGCCGGCAGCGTGTCGTCGCCCGGGCGACGTCGATAGCGGATCACCGTCCAGATGATCAGGCCCTCGACCAGGAAGAAGATCGCCGCCGCGATCAGGAAGACGATCGTGTAGAGGTCTCGGATCAGTACGCCCTGGGCGGTGACCGCCTCGGGCGGAAAGAGGCTGGTGACGACCTCCTGCCCGGTCAGGAGCAGGTCGACGCCGCTGACGATGGCGATGATCACGCCGACGAGGAACAGCACCCCGACGACGAGAGCGCCGATGGCGGCGTTGGAGCGGCCGGTCCTGGGGGAACTCGCCATGCAGGTCCTCAGCGAAGGGTCGCGAAGCGCCGGGATGTGAGGCGCTCCAACGTGTTTGCGGTCGCGGCCAGACCGCCCAGGGTCGGACCGCGGCCATGATACCCGCCACGTCGCCGTCTCGCCGGTCGCCCCGGACCGTGGGGCCGCGGTCGGCGGCGGCCCGTGGGACCATGGCGCGGATGTCGTCGAACCCGTTCCCGCGCCCGCCCCGCCTTGTGCGGGCCGTCGCGGGCGCCACGGTCCTCGCGGGGTCGGCCATGGTCGCGCTCGTCGGCCCGGTCGGAGCGCATGGCCCGGTCCCGGCCGACCCGCCCAGCCTCGGCTTGCTGCTGCTCGGCTGGACGTTCGAACCGCTGCCGACGCTCGGGATCGCGATCGCCATCGGCTGGTGGCTGTGGGCCGTCCGTCAGGTCAACGCGGCCCACCCGGCGAACCCGGTCCCGCGCCGACGGTCCGTGGCCTTCGCCCTGGGGATGGTCGCGCTGGCAGTCGCCTTGCTGTCGGGCATCGACGCCTACGACACGACCCTGTTCTCGGTCCACATGATCCAGCACGTGCTCCTGATGTTGATCGCGGCGCCGCTGATCGCCCTGGCGGCGCCGGTCACATTGCTCCTCCGGGTGTCGTCGCGCGAGACCCGGCGACGCTGGATCCTGCCCGCCCTGCACGCCCGGGTCACCAGGGTTCTCGCCTTCCCGGTGGTGGCTTGGCTCATCTTCGCGGGGGTGATGTGGGGCAGCCACTTCTCGCCGCTGTTCGACGCGGCCCTGGAGGACCCGCTGATCCACGATCTCGAGCATGGCCTGTTCCTCGGGGCCGCGCTCCTGTTCTGGTGGCCGGCCGTGGCGCTGGATCCCGCCCCTTGGCGGATGGCCCATCCCGTCCGGGCCCTCTATGTTTTCCTCCAGATGCCGCAGAACACCTTCCTCGCGGTGGTGCTCCTCAACGTCTCGACCGTCCTCTATCCGCACTACGAGACGCTCGTCCGCACGTGGGGCCCCACGCCGCTCGAGGATCAGCGCCTGGCTGCGGGGATCATGTGGATCGTCGGCGATGCAGTCTTCATCGTGGCCGTCATCGCGATCGTCTACGGCTGGATGCGCGCGGAGGCCCGGGACATGGAACGGACGGACCGGCGGGCCGCCCAGGAGCTGGCCGAGATCCGTGTCCGCGAGACCCGGCTGGCCGAACGGCTGGCCCGTGAGCGCGACGATGCCCCCGACGCTCAGACCGGGAGCGGCGTCTCGAGGTAGGTGCGGAACTGGGCCGGGTCGACGTTCCCACCGCTGACCACGCCGACGACGGGGCCGTCGAGATCGCCCAGACCGAGCTCGCCCTGATGGAACGCGATGGCCGCCACGGCCAGGGCCCCGGACGGCTCCGCCACGAGGCGCGATCGTTCGGCGGCGAGACGGACACCGGCCGCGATCTCGGCTTCGTTGACGGTCACGATCCCGTCGAGGTGCGCCCGGAGGTGCGCGAACGTTCGCGGTCCGAGGGCCTGCGTCCGCGTTCCGTCCGCGATGGTCCGCGACACGTCCGCAGCCGACCAGCGGACGATCTCGCCCCGCGCCAGCGAGTCGCGCGCATCCGCGGCGAGCTCGGGTTCGACACCGATGACTCGCGCCCCCGGCACAAGCGCCTTGAGCGCGACCGCGATGCCGCTGGCGAGCCCACCGCCACCGACCGGTACCAGGACCAGTGCGACGTCGGGCAGGTCTTGGGCGATCTCGAGACCGACCGTGCCCTGGCCGGCGATGATCCGGTCGTCATCGAACGGCGGGATGATGGCGAGGCCCCGGTCTGACGCGATCGCCTCGGCCCGGGCCTGGCGTTCGTCCGACGCGGTGCCGACGACGACGACCTCGGCGCCATCGGCCTCGACGCGTTCGCGCTTGATGGCCGGCGCATCGCTTGGCATGACCACGACCGCCTGGGCGCCGAGCAGTCGAGCGGCCCGCGCGACGCCCTGCGCGTGGTTGCCCGACGAGTACGTGATGACGCCGCGGGAGCGCTCCTCGGGCGAGAGGCCGGCGATCGCGACGTAGGCGCCCCGCAGCTTGAACGCCCCGATCGGCTGCAGGCTTTCGGCCTTGAGGAAGGTGCGGTCGCCGGACCCGCCGAACGGCACCAACGGCGTGCGGGTCGCGATCCCGCGCAGGGTCGCGGCCGCGGCGTGGATGGCGTCGATGGTGACCAGGGCCGGGATGTCGGTCACCGGCGGTCACGATCGATGGTGGACTGGCAGGCGATGCAGTGGGCGGCCCACGGGAGCGCCTCGAGGCGGGCCGGGGCGATCGCTTGAGCGCAGCGGCGACAGACGCCGTACGTCCCGTCGTCGAGTCGTGCCAGGGCGGCGTCGACCAGCTCGAGCTGCTGGGTCGCCCGATCGCGCAGGGCGAGGTCGCGCTGTTGGGCGAAGACCTCGCTGGCCGCCGCGGCCTGCGATCCATAGGTCATCTGGCTGGGTCCGTGGATCACCTCTCCGAGCTCGGCGACGAGCCGGGCCCGCTCATCGCGCAGCGCTCGACGGGCGGCGTCGAGATCGATCGGACCCATCGGCGGACTCTACGCTCGACGGCGGCGACGCGCCGGTCGACCTATACTCCCGGGGAGTACCGTCGAAGGAGGCACATCCATGGCCATCGCCATCGATCCCGTGTGCGGGATGGAGGTCGATACCGCGACCTCGTTGCTCTCGTACGAGCACGACGACACGACCTACTGGTTCTGCGGCAAGGGCTGTCTGCTCGAGTTCAAGGACGACCCCGTCAAGTACCTCGATCCCGACTACAAGCCGTCCATGTGACCCTCGGACGCAGCCGCGAGGTCACGGCCCGAAGCGCTGGCGATACTCGGACGCGTTGATGAACCCGTTGACGAGCCCCGAAGTCAGGGGATTGCCGCCGCCCGCGTTGAGCTGGTTCAGGCGGGTGTTGAAGCCGGATGTGTCGGGATCGCGGCGCAGATAGCCCCAATAGCCGCTCAGGACGATCCAGCGGTTTCGCAATGAGGCCTGGAACGCGGGGTCGCGGGCGAGTCTCAGGAGCACCGTGGCGCGAGTCAGCGACCCGTTGTTGAGGCCGGCGATCCAGGCGTTCTTCGTGGCGGTCGGGAAATTGAACTTCGAGCTGGCGACAAGCGTGTTGACATAGCCCGTGTTCGAGAGCCCGGCGTACTTGGCCACGAACCGCGGGTTCGACATGAAGGTATCCGTCATGGTCGTGACGCCGGATGCGCGCTGCAGCTGCGCGCTGAGGACCACCTCACCGTAGAGCGGGTCGACCCCGAACGCCGCCCGGTGCAGGCGCTGGATGAGGCCGACCGACTCGATGTGATCGGTCAGGAGCAGGAACTGGGCGCTCACGGCATTGCGCTTCGACGTTCGGCACGTCGCGTTCGAACCACACGACTCGATCATGTTCGACCAGTGCGCCATCTCGGAGGTCGTCGGTTCGCGGCGGAGGAAGTCGACGAAGTGCTGGCGGACGAAGAACGCCGTATTGAAGATCGGGTTGGACGAGGGGGGCACCGAGTCGTTGTCGACGATCCGGAGTTCGGCGGCGTTCGGACTGCCGAGGCCAAGACCAGCGCCGCCTGGGTTCGACAATGCCAGGTCGATGGTCTGGTCGCCCTCCACGAACCGGTCGTTGACGACGCGGATCGTGAACGTTCGGCTGGTCTCACCCGGTGCGAACCGCAGCACGCCGGCATTGAGGTCGTAGTCGGACTTCTGCGAGGCGTGGCCGGCCTGTGACTGATCCCATGTGGCGTAGCGGACCGAGGCGGAGCCGGAGGCGTCGCCGCTGCGCGTCGCGGTGATCTGGATCGCCGTCGACCCTTCGCCGATGACGTACTCGTCGGTGCTGAACTGGACGGTGGAGGTGGCCGACGACGTCGTCGGCGTGAGCGCGCCGAACAGGCCGTGCTCCTCCTCGCCGGTGCCGGCGGCGAAGTACAGCGTGTTCGGCGAACCGGCCTCGCCGCCGTTGCCGAACGTGAGCGCCCGTAGCTCGTCGATCACGATGCCGTCACCGGCCTCGTTCTGGATGGTGCCGAGGAACGCGCCGGTCGTCGGGTTGAAGGCGTGGATGCTCGGGTTGCCGTCCCCGAAGTTGCCGATGAGGAGTGCGCCGCCGAAGATGCCGAAGGTCGCGGGCGCGAGGGCCAGGCCCCACGGCGCGTTGAGCGCACCGTTGTTGATGCCGAACGTGAGGTCGCGCACGCCGTTCATGTTGAACCGGCGGACAAAGCCGTTGCCGACGCCCTCCTCGGGGAGCCCGGATACGCCGACCTTCGCGTACGTGACGTATAGCGAGCCTCCGATGGCCTGGACATTGAAGGGGTGATACGTATTACCGGCCGTCGTGGGGATCGTGGGGTCCGCGAAGGTACCCGAGAGGCTGGTCAGCGCGAAGCTCGCGTTGTGGACATCGATCGCTCCATTGGCGAAGTCGGCGGCGTACAGCAGGTTCGCGCCGTTGTTGCCGATGGCCAGGCCCGTGTACACGCGGCCCGGATGCGAAGCCGCGATCCGACCTGTCGTACTGCCGGCGGGCACACTCGGATTCCAACCGACGATGTTCCCGGTGATCGACGCGAACAGGACTCGGGCGGGTCCGCTCGTCGAGCCCGATGAGATGACGAAGTCGGCCGTGGCGTTCGAGACGGTGCCGGTCGGCAGGCCTCCAGGGATCGTGATCCGTTCGGGTCGAGGCACGAGTGGCGAACTGCCCACGTCCCCACGGTAGGAAGTCGAGGTGCTGGTGCCGTCATCGGCCAGCCGAAATGGGCCGGCTGCCGTCATCGAGATGCCCCATGGGTTGACCAGGTATGGGTCCTGCACGAGGGCCATCCCGGGGATGTCCGAGATGAGATTCCGCTGTCGGTACGCCGATCCCGGCGGGATCACGGCGATCTGCGTCTCCCGGTCCGCTGCGGCGACCTGCGCCGCGGGCACGAGGGTGGACAGCAGCGTAACGAGGACGGTGAACGCGAGGACGCGCCTCGATCGGCGTGATGAGCGGGGACCGGGCATCGTGGACCTCTTCGCGGTATGGGTCTGGGTGGAGCGTTCGCCCCTCCACCGCCGGGGGCAACATACCCCGCGCGGGGCAGGCCTCGCTCAGTGGCGGTGTGGCCCGATAAGTCGCAGCTAAGCGGTCACCGGGATACTGCGGGTCCGCGGTATCGATCGGGCACTCCTCGACGGGATCGGCCGGCGGATCCTGGGCCGGTTCGCCGGCTGGAGGTGCCCCATGGCGCGATTGCACAAGTCCCTGGCTCGGCTCGGCTCCGCTGTCGTCCCGGCGCTGCTCGTCTTCATCGTCGACGCTCGTCGTTGGCTGTGACAGAACGTCAGCTTCGGCTGCCCGCCACCGCCGCCGGGTCGGAGGTGATCCGCGCGGCGATGTAGACCGGGATGATCGACAGCAACAGCACGAGCACGGATGCGACGTTGACGAGCGGCAACTGGTTCGGCCTCGAGTAGTTCGAGAAGATCCAGATCGGCAGGGTCTGGGTCCCGGCACCCGACGTGAACGTCGTGACGATGATCTCGTCGAACGACAGGGCGAAGGCGAGCAGCGCGCCGGCAACGAGCGATGTCCCCATCGCGGGCAGCGTGATGGACCGGAACGTCTGCCACGTGTCGGCGCCCAGGTCCATCGACGCTTCCTGGGCGGACCGCGCAGACCGACGCAGGCGGGCGAGGACGTTGTTGTAGATGACGACCACGCAGAACGTGGCGTGGCCGATGATCACGGTCATCAGCCCGAAATCGATCCCGATGGTCCGGAACGTCGTGTTGAGCGCGATGCCTGTGACGATGCCCGGCAGCGCGATCGGCAGGATGATCAGGAACGAGATGCCTTCGCGCCCGAAGAAGCGGAAACGATGGACCGCGAAGGCGATCATCGTGCCCAGGACGAGCGCGACGATGGTCGCGCCGATCGCCGCCTGGAGCGAGGCCGTCAACGCTTCGCGGATGCCTTCGTCGCCGAACGCCCGGACGTACCAGTCGGTCGTCAGCTCCGTGATCGGCCAGCGGACCAGCGGACTCGCGTTGAACGAGTAGAGGACGATCACCCCGATCGGGATGTAGATGAACGCGAGCGTGATGCCGGCCGCGATCCGCAGGGCGATGCGACCGCTCCGCGAGGTGCCCATCAAAGGGCCTCGAACGCGCCGAGCCGGCGTGCGACGAGCAGGTAGATGGTCATGACCAGCGCCGGCACGAACGCGTAGGCGGCCGCGAGGGGTTGGTTCCCGGCGACTCCGACATTCGAATAGATCACGTTGCCCAGGAACTGCGTGCCGGAAACGAGGGTCGGGGTGATGTAGTCGCCGAGGGTCAGGGAGAACGTGAAGATGGATCCGGCGACGACCGCCGGGAATGCCAGCGGCAGGATCACGCGTCGGAAGGTCGTCGACGCTCGTGCGCCGAGATCCCCCGAGGCCTCGAGGACGGAGTTCGGGATGCGCTCGAGACCCGCGAAGATCGGGATGACCATGTACGGGAGCCAGAGGTACGACATCACGAGCCAGACGGCGACCTCCCCGTAGCCCGGGCCCTTGAGCCCGAACGGCGCCAGGACCCAGTTCAGGAGCCCCTCCTCGCTCAGGATGAGCCGCCAGGCGTAGACCTTGACGAGGTAGCCCGACCACAGCGGCAGCAGGATCGACACCACCAGGATCGCCCTGGTCCGAGCCGATGCGACGCGCGCCATGAAGTAGGCGATCGGGAACGCCAGGATGATGTCGGTGATGGTCACGAGGGCAGCGAACCCGATGGTCCGGAGCGCGACCGTCCGGTAGATCTCGGTGGTCAGCAGCTCCTCGAAGTTCTGGAGGGTCGGTTCGGTGACGATGTCGCCGCTGAACGGGTCCAGGCGCCAGAACGCCGAGACGAACAGGAGCGCGAGCGCCCCGATGTACGCGATCAGCAACCAGCCGAGCGGCGCCGACAGCAGGATCGCGAGCTGGACGCGCGGTCGCCGATACAGCGCCGCGGCCAGACGGCGAGCTGCCGACCGCGGCGGGGGTGGGACGGCGCTGGCGACGGGTGGCTCGGCGTGGGCCGTCATCGAGCGGATGGGTCCTTCGATACGACGGACCCCGGCACCCAGATGGGCACCGGGGTCCGCATCACCGTGGTCGGTGGGTCAGCCCTTGATCTCGGTCCAGGCCTTCGTCCACTCGGAGAAGTCCTTGCAGATCGGGCCGCGACCGTCGAGACACTCGGCGGTCGGGGTGTTCCAGTAGTAGACGTCCTTGAAGTACTCCTCGTCGGTCGCATGGAACAGGTCGCAGTGACCGGCGGAGAGCTTCTCGGCTTCGGCGCAACCCTCGGCGCTGACCGGGGCCTCACCGAACCAGACCGTCGCCAGGGAGTTCGCTTCTGGTCCGATGATCCAGTCCATCCACTTGTACATGCAGTTGGGGTTCTTGGCCGAGGACGAGATCATCCAGCTGTCCGACCAGCCGGTCGTGCCTTCCTTCGGCTTGATCGCCTCGACCGGGACATCGCCGGCCTGCAGAACGCCCACCTGGTACTGCCAGGTCGTCCCGACGACCATGTCGCCACTCGTGAACGAGTCGATCTGCTGCTGGGCGGTCCCCCAGTACGTCGTGATGTTCTGGCGTTGCGCCTTGAGCAGTTCGACGGCCGCCTGGAACTGGGTCTCGTCGAGGGCGTACGGATCGGTGATGCCGAGTTCCGGCTTGGTCGCCATCAGGTACACGGCGGCATCGGCGATGTAGATCTCGTAGTCGTACGCCGTGACCTTGCCCTTGTACGCAGACCCGCCATCGAAGACCACGCTCCAGCTGTCGGGCGCGGGGGTGACGACGTCCTTGTTGTACATGAGCAGGTTGGCGCCGCGACCGTGCGGGACGCCGTAGGTGACGCCATCGACCGTGTTGTGCGACTGATTCTTGAGGCCCTCGAAGACGTTGGCGTAGTTCGGGATGAGTGAGGTGTCGACCGCGACGACGTCACCGCCCGCGATCAGCCGCAGGGTCGCGTCGCCCGAGGCGGAAACGCCGTCGTACTGGCCGGTCTTCATGAGCTGGACCATCTCGGATGAGCTGGCCCCGACCTTCACCGTGACCTTGCAGCCGGTGGCTTCCTCGAACGGCGTGACCCAGTCGTAGCCGCCCTCGGGCACGGGCTCGCCTCCCGAGCCGCCCATGACGTACTGCGTCCAGGCGACGAGATTCAACGCACCCTCGCCCTCGCCGACGGTGCCAGCGCCGGACGGGCTGGCCGCCGCGCTCGGGGCGCTGCTGGCGGCGGTCGTCGGCTCGCTCGAGGCGGCCGTGGACGGGGCCGTCGTCGCCCCACTCGGGCTGCACGCAGCCGCGACCAGGGCCAGGCCCACGAGCCCGACCGCGATCCTGTGATGTCGCATGACTCCTCCTCCTCTACCGCCCGCGTCCGGCGATCCGGCGCGGTTCAATCCGCCCCATCGGCGATGGGGAGTTCGTGCTGCCGCTTCCAGACGAGGCGGACAGCCTTGCCCTGCTGCGCGAGCGCCTCGGTCGAGGACGTCGCCAGGTTCTGTTGGGTGACCATGAGTCGGGCGCCCGCGTCCAGGGCCACGATGTACCGGGTGTCGGGTCCGACATAGACCACGTCCTGCACGACCCCGGCGGCCGCGGTCTCGTCCGCGCCGAGGGCAACGCCGGGCTCGCCCATCTGGATCTTCTCCGGGCGGATCGTGAACGTGCCGGTTCGGCCGAGGACGGCCTGGGCGGCTGCCCCGGTCAGGAGATTGGACGTGCCCACGAAGCCGGCCACGAACCGCGTGGCGGGGCGTTCGTACACCTCGGCCGGGGAGCCGAGCTGCTCGATCCGACCGGCGTTGAAGACGGCCAGCCGGTCGCTCATCGTGAGCGCCTCCTCCTGGTCGTGGGTGACGTAGATGAAGGTGATGCCGACCTGCTGCTGGATCGCCTTGAGCTCGATCTGCATCTCCTCGCGCAGCTTCAGATCGAGCGCGCCGAGCGGTTCATCGAGGAGGAGGACCCGTGGTCGGTTCACGAGTGCCCGGGCGAGCGCGACCCGCTGACGCTGGCCACCAGAGAGCTGTGCCGGCCGACGACCCTCGTACCCCTCGAGGCGGACCATCCGGAGGGCATCCGCGACGCGAGCGCTGCGTTCCGGCCGAGCGACCTTGCGCACCATGAGTCCATAGCCGACGTTGTCGCCGACGCTGAGGTGCGGGAACAGTGCGTAGTCCTGGAAGACCGTGTTCACGTCCCGGTCGAACGGGGGGACGCCCGTCACGTCCCTCCCGTGCAGCAGGATCCGGCCCGCGGTCGGCAGTTCGAAGCCCGCGATCATCCGGAGCATCGTCGTCTTGCCCGAGCCGGACGGTCCCGAGCATCGAGAAGAACTCGCCGTCGCGGACATCGAGATCGACCCCGGCGACCGCGACGACATCGCCGTAGCGCTTCTCGACACCCTCGAGCCGGACGGCGACCGACGAGGCGCCAATGCTCGCGGGTGGAACGGGATCCCGGGTTTCGGTCCGAAGAGCCAACGACGCCCTCATCTGGTCGCGCTGCGGTCACTCGGGTGACGGGTCCGCGCGAACGATGCGACGCACTCATGGGCGTGTCAAGCGGCGGACCGGGGCTGTTCCGGTCGCCGCGCCCGTGGGGTCGCTGCGAGCGTCCCAGCGGGTCCGTTGCCTAGACTTCCGGCGTGCCCCGGCCCGACCCGCTCCCGATCGTTCCAGCGCTCTTCGCGCGATGCGCGCATTTCGTGCTGCTGGCGCTTGTTGTGGCGGCCTGCGAGGCGGGTCCGCCGCCGGCCACCCCGCCGATCGTCGCCGGTGGCTCCGACGCCCCCCGCGAGGTCAACCTCATCGCCAAGGACTACTCGTTCCTGCCCGATCGACTCGACCTCGTCGTCGGCGAGACCGTGCTCCTGCACGTCATCAACGGTGGCCTCGAGGTCCACGAGGCGGTGATCGGGGACCCGGCCGTCCAGGACGCCTGGGAGGCCGCGGAGGCCGCGACCAGCGGGGCGCCACCCGGCCCGACGCCCGTCGTGAGCGTCCCGCCCGACGTGGCCGGTCTCCGGATCGTGGTCCGTTCCGGTGAGCGTGTGGATGTGGTCTGGACCGTTCCCGCGACCGACGCCCCGCTCATCGTGGGCTGCCACATCCCGGGCCACTGGGAGCTCGGGATGCAGATCCCCGTCCGCTGGGTCGCGCCCGGCACGGATTGAGCCAGCCGAGCCCGCGCCCGGATCGCGCTCGGTGGTACGCTTTTGCCCCGCGCCGGGCGGTTCGACGACATCGGCTGCGCCCCGTTCACCCGAGGAGGATCCTGGATGACCTACGTGATCGCCGAGCCGTGCATCGACGTGCTCGACATCTCGTGCGTGTCCGTCTGCCCCGTCGACTGCATCCATTACGAGGAAGGCGTCGATCGGAAGCTCTTCATCGATCCGAACGAGTGCATCGATTGCGGCGCGTGCGAGCCGGAATGCCCGGTGAACGCCATCTTCCCTGAGGAGTCGCTGCCGCCCGAGTGGGCGAAGTGGACGGTCGTCGACGCGACCTGGTACACGGACAAGGCGGCCGCCCGCGCCGCCGTCGACGAGGCCAAACCGCTCTAGCCGCCCGCCGGACCGCGGGGGCCGGGCCGGAACGGCTGACCGGCGCCCATCATGCGGATCGTCTCTCTGCTCCCGTCGGCGACCGAGATCGTCTGCGCCATCGGGCTCGAGGACGAGCTCGTGGCGGTCACCCACGAGTGCGACTGGCCACCGTCGGTCGCCGGCAAGCCGGTCGTCACCCGCAGCGTCAACGACCTCGGAGGCATGAGCTCGCGCGACATCCACAGCCGGGTCACGGCCTCGATGCACGGCGGATCGTCGCTGTACGAGCTCGATGAGGCGGCCCTCGCGGCGGCGCGGCCCGAGCTGATCATCACCCAGGAGCTGTGCCGAGTCTGTGCGGTCAGCTACCGCGAGGTCAACGAGGTCGCCCGCCGGATCGACGCGGACATCACGGTCGTCTCCCTCGAGCCGACCTCGATCGAGGGCATCCTCAACACCATCACGACCGTGGGCGCGATGACCGAGGTCGAGGACGCCGCCATCGATGTCGTCGAGGGGCTGCGTGAGCGGCTCGGGGCGGTGGAGCAACGGGTGGCCACGCGACGGGAGGCCGGCCGGCGGGCGCCGCGCGTCGTGGCGCTCGAGTGGCTGGATCCGCCATTCACCGTCGGCCACTGGGTTCCCGAACAGATCCGTCGGGCGGGCGGTTGGGACCTGCTCGGCTCGGACGGGGAGAAGGCACACCCGACGACCTGGGACGCGGTCGCCGAGGTGGACCCCGAGATGCTGTTCCTCATGCCATGCGGGTACCACCTCGCAGAGACGGTCCGCGACTGGGCGCGGACCCCCATCCCACCGTGGCTCGCGGAGCTGCCCGCGGTCCAGCGCGGCGCCGTGTTCGCGCTCGATGGATCGGCGTACTTCAGCCGGCCCGGACCGCGGGTCATCGACGGCATCGAGATGCTCGCCGAGATCATGGATCCCGAGGGATTCGTCGATATCGCCCCACCCGGTGGCTGGACGCCGGTCCAGGTGGGCTGACTTGCCCTTCCGCGCCTCGTTCTCGTGCTTGTGGTGTGGGACCGCCCACACCGTCCGGACTCCCGACGACCTGGAGGGCTGGGCGCAGCTGTGCCCTGACTGCGTGGGCAAGGCCGGTGACAACGGGTTCCTGCGCTTCCGGCTGCGCCAGGCGTTGACAGAGCGGTCGACGGCGGCGCGGGCGGGGGCGGAGGCGGACGCGGGGGACCGTGCCGCGACCGCGATCGCCACCCCGACCCCGACCGCGACCGGGCCGGCCGCCACCACCCCCATCCCGACCGCGGCCGCCGCCACCCCCATCCCGACCGCGGCCGCCACCACCCCGATCTCGACCCCGACCGCGACCGGGCCGGCCGCCACCCCGACCCCGACCGCGACCCGGCCGGCCGCCACCACCCCCATCCCGACCGCGGCCGCGACCACCCCGAAGTCGACCCCGACCGCGACCGCGCCGGCCGCGGAAGCCGAGCCGATCGGTCGGCCCGATGCCGCGACCGCCGACGGCGCGACCGCCCGGGTCGGCGGCGACTCCGATCGGTCGATGATCGACTACTACGAGGCGCGGGCTCCCGAATATGACGACTGGTACCTCCGCCGCGGCCGATATGCGCGCGGTGCCATCCACGATGCCGCCTGGAACGCCGAGCTCGACGCCGCGGGTCGGTGGCTCGACGCGCTGCCCTGGCGGGGCCAGATCGTCGAGCTCGCCGCCGGCACGGGCTGGTGGTCGCCCCTGCTCGCGTCCCGCGGGGAACTGTCCCTCTACGATGCCTCCCCGGCGGCGCTGGACCGTGCCCGAGACCGGCTGGTGGCGCACAGCCTGCGGGCGCACCTCCACGTTCGCGATGCCTGGGCCGAGCCGGATCGAGCCGTTGACGGGCTGTTCATGGGCTTCTGGCTCAGCCACGTGCCGCCGGAGCGACTCGACGCGTTCCTGGCCCTGGCCCACCGCTGGCTCGAGCCCGATGGACTGCTCGCGGCGATCGATTCGCTCGAGGACCCGGCGTCGGGTGCCGCCGACCATCCCGAAGCCGCCGGCGGCCACGCCGTCCGGCGCCTGGCCGACGGCCGGGAGTTCACGATCGTGAAGGTGTTCTACGATCCCGCCGACCTGGCCGCGGCGCTCGTGCGTGCCGGCTTCAGGAACGTGGAGGTCACGACGACCGGCCGGTTCTTCCTCACGGTGTCGGCTCGATCCTGATGACGGGTGGGTCAGGCCCGGCCGGCCAGGCCAGCCCTGACCGGCCCGGCCCCGACCCGACCCGCCGGGCGGCGCCCCGCCCTCCCCCGGTAGCGCCCCCGGTGGCGCCCCGACTCGCGCCGCGGCGACTTGTCTGGAACATCACGTGTTACGAACTCGGTGGGGGCGCGCGAGAGAGGTCCGCCCTTCGACGTTCCGGCGCTGATCGGCACTGGCAGCGTTCCGATCGAAGGCCGAGCCCCAGTCAGCGGCCCCGGTGCGACGGCCCGGGCCTCATTCGTAACAAGTCATGTTCCAGGGCCGGCCTCACGAGCGTTTTGTGCCCGACCGTACCCGCCACGGCCGTGGAGCCGTTCGTGCCCGGCCGGGCCGCCACGGCCGTCGAGCCGTTCGAGCCCCGTCGGTTCCGACGACCTCTGACTCGCCACGCGCCACGTCGGGCACGGCCGCACCGGCCCGATCCGGACCCGGGCTCACGCTCGGGGGAGGTGGCAGTCGGCGTCGCTATACTCCGGCCCATGTCCCCCCTCGCGAACGTCACGATCGCCACGGTCGGTTCCGGCGTCATGGCCGAGGCGATGATCGCCGGCCTGCTGCGCGGCGAACTCGTCGCTCCATCCCAGGTCATCGCCAGCCACCCGCGGTCCGAGCGCCGCGCGGCCCTCGAGCTCGAGTACGGGATCCGGACCGCGAGCTCCAACCTGGATGCCGCGCGCGACGCCGACGTGATCCTGCTCGGCATCAAGCCCCAGATGCTCGAGAAGGTCGGGCGCGAGATCGGCCCGCACCTCCGCCGCGGTCAGCTCGTCCTGAGCGTCCTCGCCGGTGCCACGACCACGGCGCTGACCGGGATCCTGGGCCACGACCAGGTCGTCCGGAGCATGCCCAACACCCCGGCCCGCCTCGGCAAGGGGGTGACCGTCTGGTATGCCACGCCCGAGACGACCCCGGAGCAGCGCGCCCAGGCCGCGGTGCTGCTCGCCGCGCTCGGCCACCAGCTCGAGGTCGACGACGAGAAGATGGTCGCGATGGCCACCGCGGTCAGCGGCACCGGCCCGACCTACGTCTTCCTCGTCATGGAGGCGCTCATCGACGCGGCCGTCCACCTGGGCTTCCCGCGCCACATCGCGCACGACCTCGTCATCGAGACGCTGGAGGGCTCGACGCTCTTCGCGAAGCAGTCCGGCATGCATCCGGCCGAGTTGCGCAACATGGTCACATCCCCCGGCGGCACGTCCGCGGCGGCCCTGCACGAGCTGGAGCGCGGCCGCCTCCGGACCGTGCTCTCCGAGGCCGTCTGGGCGGCCTTCCGGCGGACCGTGGAGCTCGGCGACCAGCTCGAGGCGCGGCTCGACGTGACCGACAAGGGCGGACCAAGGGCCTGATGGCCGCGACCGCCCCGACGGCCGTCGACCTCCGCCGAGCGCCGTTGGTCGATGTTCGCGCGCTGGACCTGCGGGCGCCGGAGCGCGAGCTGTGGGTCGACGAGATCGCGCTGTGGGACCGGTTCATCGCTTCGTGGGCCGGGCTGGACGACGCCGCGTGGCACCTCCCCGGCGCCGCGCCGTCGGACGCCGGCGGCCCGGACTGGTCCCTGGCCGAGCACGTCGGCCACGTCGCGGACTGGCAGGAGCTCGCCATCGACTACGTCGCGACCGCCCTGGAAACCGGCCGCTGGCCGTCCGACGACGACTACGACGGCGGCGACTTCGATCGGTACAACGAACGCCGACGCGCGCCGTGGACGACGATGCCGGCCGGCGCCATCGAGGGGCGACTCGCGGCGGCTCGACCCCGCCTCCTGACCGCCGCCCGGCGGCTGCCCGATGCGACGATCCGCAGCCACGCCGCGTGGGGCTGGGTCTACTCCACACTCCACGGCCATTACCTCGACCACCTGTCGGTCGTCGAGCCGTGGACCGACGAGCTGCGTGTCCGCCAGACCGACGGCGACCCGTTCGTCGCCGACCCGCGCGCCGCCGACGAGGCTGGGTTCCGCGCCCAGGACGCCGTCATCGAGGCGCAGTTCGACGGGCTCGTCCGTGGCTTGCCGACCGAGCGACTGGACCGCTGCCGAGGTGACCCCGGGCTGGACCCTGGGCGATCACGTCGGCCACCTCGCCGACTGGGCCGCCGAGGCCGTCCGCGCGATCGAGGTGTACCGGACCCGCGGTCATTGGCTGTCGGACCCGGACGAGGGCGTCGATGCCTGGAACGAGCGCCACGTAGCGGCGTCCCGCGCGGAGAGCGTGCCGGCCAAGCTCCAGCGCTACGACGCGTCGCGGGCCGCGCTGCTCGAAGCCGTCGGGACGCTGTCGGTGGAGGAGCTGCGCTCGCCGGACGGCTGGAGTTGGGCGTACGACTGCCTGCACGGCCACGTCCGCAAGCACCTGGCGATGCTCGGCCGCTGGTCCCTCGACGCCGACTGGCCCCGCGCCTGATGCCGACGGACCGCACGCCGGGCGCGGCCACCGGTGCCGCCGGGCTGACGATCGAGGCCATCGCCGCTGTCGATTCGCCGCGCGAGTTCCGGATCCACCCGCGCGAGCGGGTCGTGGCCTACACCGCAGAGGCCGCCGGTGCGCGCCAGCTGTTCACGCTCTCGCTCCGCGGCACGGGTACGCCCGCGATCCAGCTGACCGCATCGGAGAAGCCCATCAGCGACCCGCAGTGGTCGCCGGACGGCCGTCGGCTGGCATTCGTCCGCGATGACGAGGTCTGGATCATCGAGGCGGACGGGTCGCGGCTCACGAGGGTCGTCGCCAAGCCGGGCGGTGGCCGTGAGCCGCGCTGGTCGCCGGATGGCCACCGCCTCGCGTTCCTGTCGCGCCGCCGCGGCTGGAGCCAGGTCTGGGTCATCGATGCGCCGGTCCCGCGGCGTGGTCGGCCGCAGCGCGACCCGAAACCGCCCGAGGCCAGGCCCCTGACCACGACCGGCGTGGACGTCGAATCGATGGCCTGGTCGCCCGACGGGACCCGGCTCGCCGTCATGGCCCAGCAGCGACTCGATGCGCTCGACACGGCCCAGATCGCCCTCGTCGACGTGGCGACCGGGACCAGCGAGATCGTGGCCGGAGAAGCGAGTCACGACACCGGCGCCCAGTGGCTGCCGGACGGGTCGCTCGTGTATGTCTCGGATGCCGACGGCTGGTTCCAGGTCATCCGCCGATCCGCCGACGGCCGTGACCGCCTCGTCCTGACCGACGGTGACCGCGAGAAGGGGGAGCCGAGCGGCGGCTACGGCTACGCTCCGTTGCCGTCGCCGAATGGCAGCCGGGTGGTCCACATCGAGGTCCACGACGGGCTGATCGATCTCGTCGTGCGCGGGATCGGCGCCGGGTCGGCACCCAAGCGCGGCCGCGGCCGCCCGCCGAAGACCCCGCGAACGGTCGCCGCGACCACGAGCGCCGACCGGGTCTCGCCGTGGGACGGGGTGTGGCGGGCGATCGGCTGGATGCCGGACGGCGCGTGGGTCGCCGCGATCGGGGAGAGCGAGACCCGGCCCCAGGACCTGTGGCTGCTCCCCGTCCCGGGCGTCGCGCCCGATGGCGCCCGGCCACGCCAGGTCACCGATTCACGACCCGCCGTGCTGGCTGCCGCCATGGCGCCCGGCCGTGTCCCCGCCGCGGAACGGGTCGTCGTGAAGACCCGCGATGGCTTGCGCGTCGAGGGGACGCTCTGGCGACCGTCCGGAGCGACCGGCAAGCGGGGCGGTCGCCGCGTCCCGACCATCGTCTATCCCCATGGCGGCCCGACCTGGCAGGCGTACCGGAGCTTCCAGCCGTTCAAGCTCCTGCTGGCGCGCGAGGGGTTCGCGTTCCTCGACGTCGACTTCCGCGGGTCCACCGGCTACGGCCGCGACTTTCGGCGGGCCAACCACGGCGAGTGGGGCCATGCGGACGTCCACGACCTCATCGACGCCGGGCGCTGGGCCCAGGAGCAGCCGTGGTCGAACGGCCGGCTGGCGATCTTCGGCGGGTCGTACGGCGGCTACATGGTCCTGTGCGCCCTGGTCGAGGAACCGGCGCTGTGGAGCGCCGGCGTCGATCTGTACGGCGACTCCGAGATCGCCGAGAGCTTCCGCCACGGCGACCGACCGGGCCGCCTGGACCTGCAGAAGATGATGGGCACGCCCGACGATCCGGCCCGGGCCGAGGTCTACCGCCGCGGCTCGCCCGTGTACCGCGCCGAGCGCATCGAAGCGCCCCTCCTCATCCTCCACGGCCGCAAGGACAAGCGGGTCGTGCCGCTCATGACCGAGCGGATGGTCGAGGCACTCGAGATCGAGGGCAAGACCCACGAGGTCCACTGGTACGACGACGAGGGCCACGGCTGGGAGCGCCGCGAGAACCGCCGCGACGCCTTCGAGCGGATCCTGCGGTTCCTGCGCACGCACGTCCTCGACGAGGCCCCGCCGGCCGGCGAGCCCTGACGGCCGGCGGGACCCGCAGGGCGTCGGTTCCTACTCCTCCACCACGAGGCGATCCGTCGGATCAAGGTCGTCGAAGGCGCCGGCGGGCGCCTCGACCGCCCAGCGGTACGGTCCGGTCGCCTCGTACACCGGGCAGGGCCCCGTCTCGCAGGGCGCCATCGTCGTCGAACTCACGAGCGCACCGCCACCGTCGAACCACGCGATGTCGATGGGATAGCCGACCTCCTCCATCCCGAACGCGGCCGTGGACGGTTCGCTGTCGGTACCCAGATCGAACAGCATGCCATCGACGTCGCCGAACCCCGGTAGCCCGCGCATCCCGTTGGAATCGCCCTCGTAGACGGTCCAACGTTCGCCGCCCAAGGTCACGGTCCGGACTGGTCGTGGGCTGCAGCCGATGAGCCCCGCGACGATGACGACGCTCAGGAACGTTCGTACCCAGGTGCGGCGGCTCGGCATCCGCGCGACTCTAGCCGTTTCGGTCGAGGCCGGCCACGCTCACTGACCCCCGGAATCGGATGAGCGGTCGTCTGGGCAGACGACCGCTCATCCTGGGTGTACCTGCCCGCCCCAGCGGGCTTGATGTTCGGGATCTGCTACCAGCGGCGGGCCGCCATCAACACGAGGCTGGAGCTAGCCAGGGCGGACAGGAGCATGACGACCCGGAACGACTGCGACTTGAGGAAGTTCATGGATGTGTGCCTCGGCATGACGGTCTGAGGGATGAGTGCCGCGATGTAGGCCCCGAAACCTACGACCGTTGCACCCGATCGGCCATAGGCCATCGGTACTGGTACGCGCGGCTCGAAGGTAGGTGCGGACGCACCGGCCGCGAGGATCGCGCTCAGGCAGGCGTCGCGGGGCTCCGCGTTCGGCCGCGCATGCCGACGGCCAGGAGCACGACCACCCCGACCCCGATCAGCACGTCCCCGATGCTGAAGACGTTCGCAAGCGGGACCCACGACGGCAACGCGAAGATGTCCGTGAGCGGCGCGAGGGCCGGATCGGCGACGACCGCGCTGTTCGAGAAGCCCGGACCATCGGTGAGGCCGGCGGTCGCCAGCGCCGCTTCGGTCGTCGGCATGACCCCGCCGTTGGCCACGACCGCGGCAAGGTTGCTCACCGCTCCAAGGGCCACGAGGGCGATGCCCGGCAGACGCAGGTTGCGCAGCACGGCCACCAGCACGGCCGCGGTGGACGCCACGTAGATCAGCGCCCCGATATCGCGGCCGACGACCCCCGCGACGGCCTCGGAGAACAGCACCAGCTGGACCAGCAGACCGGCGATCGCGAGCCAGGCCCAGCGAAACTCGAGGTCGGCCAGGCGGTCCAGCCGTCCACCCAGCAGGTACCCCAGCGACGATCCCGAGGGGGATGGCGTAGAGGATGAACACGGCGCGTCAGTCGACTGCGGGTCGCGAGGATGCCATCCAGCTGGGCGATATGGTCCTCGGCATGGCCGAGAGCGAACCGTTCGAGGATCACCGCGGCTGGCATCTCGCCGAGCCTGGCGTGCAGACCGACCGCAGCAGCTTCGGCCTCGCTGAGCGTGCCGAGACGCCCCGCCCAGTCGCGCAGGCCCGCGTCCACCCGGTCGAACAACACCCGCAGCGGCAACGACCGATCGCGCTCGATGCGGCCGAGCCGCAACGGATCGTCCGCCACGCGCCCGAAGGCGGTCGGTCCTGGCGCGCCGTCGACCACTCGCTCGAGCTCGCCCAGCCAGAACGGCAGCATCTCGGCGACATGGGCGAGGACCTCGCGCGGCCCCCACGCGGCCTCCGGGCCTGTCCCGAAGTCGGTCGCGAGGTCCCATGGTTCGCCGGCAGCGACCCGCGGTCGGAGGGCAGCGTACGCAGCCCGGGCGTCGGCGAGTCGGTCCAGATCGGTCGAGACGGTCGACATGGTCGCCAGTGTCGCATGCGGGGCGTACGATGGCGCCACTGACCAACGCCTCGGGCCGGCTCGTCGCCCGCCAGGCGCGACGACGCTCGGGGTCCAGACCGCCGCAGCGGAGATCCTGCCATGACCGAGACGCTGTCCCGTGGCGCCGCCAACCAGGCCGGCGCCAGGGTCGACGCGGACGCCTACGCCAAGGCTGCCGACTTCCTGCCCATCGACGGCATCGACCACGTCGAGTTCTGGGTGGGCAACGCCCGCCAGGCGTCCGCCTACTACCGCGCGTTGTGGGGCTTTACGCCGGTGGCCTTCAGCGGCCTCGAGACGAAGGTCCGCGACCGGGCGAGTTACGTGATGGTCCAGCACGGCATCCGGTTCGTGTTCACGGCGCCGTTGACTCCGGATGGGGAGATCGCCGAGCACGTCCGTGAGCACGGCGACGGCGTTCACGACATCGCGTTCGCGGTGGCCGACGTCGAGTCGGCGTGGCGCGAGACCACGTCCCGCGGAGCCACCTCCGCCCTCGAGCCGGTGGAGGTCGACGGCGGCGAGGACGGGGTCCTGCGGCGGGCCTCCATCCGGACCTACGGCGAGACGCTCCACTCGTTCGTCGACCGCCGCGACTACCACGGCGCCTTCGCGCCCGGTTACCGCAAGATCAAGGCGCCGGCGCGGGCGGCCGACGGGCTGTCACTGCTCGAGATCGATCACTGCGTCGGCAACGTCGGGCTCGGCGAGATGGACACGTTCGTCGACTTCTATCGCGACGTCCTGGGCTTCGCCCAGCTCATCCATTACGACGACAAGGTCATCCACACCGACTACAGCGCGTTGATGTCGAAGGTCATGACCAACGGCAACGGACGCATCAAGTTCCCGATCAACGAGCCGGCCACCGGCAAGAAGAAGAGCCAGATCCAGGAATACCTCGACTGGTATCGGTCGCCCGGCTGCCAGCACATCGCGCTGCGCACGGACGACATCGTCGGGACGGTCCGACGCCTCCGCGAGAGCGGGGTCGAGTTCCTCGGCCTGCCGCACGAGTATTACGCCACGCTCGCGGACCGGGTCGGCGATGTGGGCGTGCCGATCGACACGCTCGAGGAGCTCGGCATCGAGGCCGACCGTGACGAGGAAGGCTATCTCCTCCAGATCTTCAGCCGCCCGGTCCAGGACCGCCCGACGTTCTTCTTCGAGATCATCGAGCGGCACGGCTCGCGCGGCTTCGGGGTCGGCAACTTCAAGGCCCTGTTCGAGGCCATCGAGCGCGAACAGGAGAAGCGCGGGAACCTGTAGACGCTATCCTCCTGCCGAGTGGTCGCGCCCTCCCGCCGAGGGAGCGTGCTGGTGGTTCGGATGGTGGGCATCGCCATCGTCGGCGTGACCCGGCACTCGGGAGGATCGGATGGCTGCCCTGTATCTGTGGTTCGTGGCCCTTCATCTCGTGGGCCTCGTCCTGTTCGCCGTCGCTCACGGTGCATCGGTGTTCATGTCCTTCCGCATCCGCGGCGAGCGTGACCCGGCCGTCGTCGATGCTCTCCTGAAGGTCGGGCAGCTGTCGGTGGGACCGATGTACATCGGGCTCGTGCTGCTTGCCGTCGGCGGCCTGGCCGCGGCGGCGGCGGCCGACCTGTGGGGCAAGCCCTGGATCCTCGCGTCGATCGCCGTGTTCGTGATCGTGCTCGTGGTGATGTGGGCCGTGGCCTCGCCGTACTACATGGGGCTGCGCAAGGCGCTCGAAGCGCGCACACCGGACGGCCGACCGGCGATCGAACCGGCCGAACTGGCGACGATGCTCGACACGCGGCGGCCGGACATCCTGGCCCTGGTGGGAACCGTCGGGCTGCTGCTGCTCGTCTGGCTGATGGTCATCAAGCCCGGCTGATCCGGGCATCCACCGGAGGGTCCATTCGCGTGCGCGTATCTCTTGTCCTGCTGTTGGCGATCGGCACCCTGTCGGCGTCGGCCTGCTCGTTACGAGGCACCGACAACGCCAACGGCGGTCTCGCGAACACAGCGTGGACGGTCATCTCCATCGGTGGGGCGGCGACGATCGCGGACGCGCAGCCCACCATGGCCTTCACCCCAGAGGGCATGATCAGCGGCAGCGGCGGCTGCAACCAGTACTCGGGCACCTTCCGCACGGACGGCGACCGGATCACCGTCAGTGACCTCGCCTCCACGATGATGATGTGCGAAGGCGAGCGCGGCGCCCAGGAAACGGCGTTCACGAGCGGGCTGACGGGTGCCACGACCTGGCGGCAGCTGGAGGACGGGAATCTCCAGCTGTCCGGTGTCACCGAGATCGTCGCCGGGCCGAGTGGGCCCGATGGGCCGCCGGAGACCGCGCCCGTGGCCGCGCCGGTGACCGAGCTCCCGGGCACCTCATGGGTCCTCACCGAGATGGGCGGCACCGCCGACTTCGCGAACATCGTCCCGACGCTCTCGTTCGGCGGGGACGGCACCGTCTCGGGGTTTGCGGGCTGCAACACGTTTACCGGGACCTACACGATCGACGGCCAGGCCCTGAGCTTCGGGCCGCTGGCCTCGACCAAGATGGCCTGCGAGCCGCCGGCGAGTGCCGTCGAGGCGGAGTACCTGGGCGCGTTGGCCGGCGTGGGCGAGTGGACGCTGACCGACGGCGGCCTCGACCTGTCCGGCTCAGTGCCGCTGACCTTCGCGCCGGGCTGAGTCGGGCCGAGCCGATGCGGCTGGCGCACGTTCGCGAGCGGCACGCCCCGGCGGGCGCACCGTGGCGCCTGGCGGCCGCGCTGGACGTGTTCTCGACCCGTTGGTTGGACCTGGAAACGGCCCGCCGCCGGGCGGTGACGGCGCGTCCGGAACGGGCCCACGACCAGGCCGTCTTCCGACAGCCCATCACCACGCTGGACGATCTCCTCGGCCGAGGGCTCCGTGTCGAAGCCCTCGCGGATCTCGTCGACGGGTTCGAGCCGCGCGGCGAGGACGACGACGCGGTCGCGCACGGGTCGGACCTGGTCTTCGGATCGCCGGTCCTCGCGCCCCGATCCGTTCGCGACGGCTACGGCTTCGAGGGCCACGTCCGGACGATGTGGGAGCGCCGCGGCGGCGAGATCCCGGACGCGTGGTATCGCCTGGCGGTCTTCTACTTCTCGAACGTGTCCGAGGTTCGCGGGCCGGATGATCCCGTCTGGGCGCCCCGCGATTCGGTCGAGCTCGATTACGAGTTGGAGGTCGCGGCGCTCATCGATACGCCGGCCCGTGACCTGACCCCGGAGCGTGCCGAGGAGGCGATCGGCGGGTACACGATCTTCAACGACTGGTCGGCGCGCGACCTGCAGCGCGACGAGACGACCGTCCGTCTGGGGCCGGCCAAGGGCAAGGACTTCGCCAGCTCCTTCGGCCCATGGCTCGTGACGCCGGATGAGCTCGAGGACGTTCGTTCCGGGCGAGGTTTCGACCTGGCGATGACGGCCTCGGTCAACGGTGTCGAGACGTCGCGCGGCCGCTGGTCCGACGCCGTCCATGGCATCGCCGACCTCGCGGCGCGCGCGTCCGCCGATGTCCTCCTGCGACCGGGCGACCTGCTCGGTTCCGGGACGGTCGGGACGGGCTGCCTGCTCGAGGTGCGGGACCAGACCCTCGGGCGCTACCTCGAACCGGGCGACGAGGTCGTGCTCGAGGTCGAGCGTCTGGGCCGGCTGCGCAACCCGGTGGTCGCGCGGCCGGCCCGAGGCTGAACGGCGGCTTCGACGGACGCACGGATGGCCGCTGTCGGTCCATCATCAGCGCCATGCTGATCGAGCCGATGGCGCCGACCGATTGGCCCCAGGTCCGCCGCATCTACAGCGAGGGCATCGCGACCGGCGACGCGACGCTGGAGCGTGAGGCCCCCGACTGGGACCACTTCGATCGCTCACATCGGCCGGATTGCCGGCTCATCGCCCGGGCCGAGGCGGAGGGCCCCGTGCTCGGCTGGGTGGCCCTCAGCGCGTACTCCGCCCGCCGTGTGTACAGCGGCGTCGCCTGGGAGAGCGTGTACGTGGCCGAGGATGCCCGCGGGACGGGCATCGGGCGGGCGTTGCTGGAGGCGGTCATCCCGGCAGCGGAGGCGGCGGGCTTCTGGACGCTGCTTGCCGGGGTCATGGCCGAGAACGCCGCCAGTCGCGCGCTCCACGTGCGCTGCGGGTTCCGCGAGATCGGCGTGCAGCGGGCGCTCGGTCGGGACGCGACCGGCCGTTGGCGCGATGTGGTCCTGCTCGAACGACGGTCCCCGATCGGCTGATCGGTCACGCGGCGTGTTCGAAGACGAGACTCGCGGCCTTGACGCCGGTATCGATCAGGCGAATGCCGGGCTGCCAGCGAGCCGGCGGCGAAGGGCCGCGAGCGGCCCCCGGGTCGGCGGGAGCGGCGCACCCGTGCGCCGGTCGTTCAAGGTCGCAGCCCGAAGGTTCGCGGCTTCCTCGCGCAACGCAGCCTGATGGTCATTGGCCATCCGATAGATGGTGCCGGTGTCGATCATGGTCGATGTCATCTCGTCGTCCCCTTTCGGTCCGGATCCGTCGCTCCGATCGGCGGATCTCCATGACGACACCGTAGGGGGGCACGACCGGCTCGCCATCAGGAGGTCTCGGCATTATTCGGTGATGGTCGCCGTTATTTGCGGAGGGTTGCCTCGCCGCCGCCTTTAGGCCCGGGTCGTCACCACCACGGCTCGCGTAGGATGTCCGGGGAGGACCACCGCCGATGTACTACGTCCGCCACGGCTCTGTCCCGCGCCAGCGCCACACGCAGCACCGCGCGCCCGACGGCGCGCTGTACGCCGAGGAACTGTTCGGCGTCGAGGGCTTTACGGGCCGGTCGTCGATCCTGTACCACCTCGTTCCGCCGACCCGGACCCACCGGATCGAACCGGTCCGCCGCATCGCGCTCGAGGCGGCCGACGACGAGCTCCATCGCCACCGACTGACGAAGACGGGCGGCCTCGAGCCACGTGGCGACGCGATCTCGGGCCGCATCCCCCTGTACTTCAACAATGACGTGATCTTCGGCGTCATCCGCCCCGCCGAAGCCATGCCGGAAGGACGGTTCTATCGGAACGGCATCGCCGACGAGATGCTCTTCGTCCACGAGGGAACGGGCGTCTGCGCCACGAACTTCGGACCGCTCCGCTACGGGCCGGGCGACTACCTCGTCCTGCCGATCGGGACGACCTGGCGACTCGAGCCGGACGACGGGTCGGCGCAACGGATGCTCTACCTCGAGGCGCCGTCGGAGATCGAGCCGCCGAAGCGGTACCGCAACGACTACGGCCAGCTCCTCGAGCACTCGCCCTACTCGCAGCGCGACCTCCATGCGCCCGACGACGTCGAGCCACGCGATGAGACCGGCGAGTTCGTCATCGACGTCCGGTCGACCGATCGGATCACGGCCTACCACTACCGGCACCACCCGTTCGACGTCGTCGGCTGGGACGGCTACCTCTGGCCGTTCCGCTTCAACATCGCCGACTTCCAGCCGATCACCGGCCGGGTCCACCAGCCGCCGCCGGTCCACCAGACGTTCCAGGCCCGCAACTTCGTGGTCTGCTCGTTCGTGCCGCGCAAGTTCGACTACCACCCGCTGGCGATCCCCGCGCCGTACAACCATTCGAACATCAACAGCGACGAGGTCATCTACTACGTCGCGGGCAACTTCATGAGCCGGCGCGGCGTGGAGATCGCGTCGTTCACGCTGCATCCAGCCGGCATCCCGCACGGCCCGCACCCGGGCACGGTCGAGGCGTCGATCGGCAAGGAGGCGACCGAGGAGCTGGCCGTGATGGTCGACACATTCCATCCGCTGCGGATCACTCGGGAGGCGGCGGCCCTGGACGACGACCGCTACCCGTATTCGTGGCTCCCGCCGGAGGACGCCCAGGGCGAGGCGCGCGAGCTCAGCGAGCGCGGCCCGGAGGCGTTCCCGGACTGACGGTCGGTGGGCCGTTGCCACCCGGAACCGGCCCATCGTCCTCCGCCACCGGGACCATGGGGAGGTTGCCCTGGTCGTCCACACCGGAGACCCTCGCACCATGCGCCGTCATCGATCCGTCGACCGCGTGCTGGTCGTCGCCGTGCTCGCCAGCCTCGTTCTGGCCGCGGCCCCGGGTGCCCTGCTCGCGGCCAACCCCGACACCGACGGCGACGGGCTGCCGGACTGGTACGAGCGCGACCGCACGCTGACGAGCCAGGTCTCCAAGGACACCGATGGCGACGGGATCGCCGACGGCGCCGAGGATCTCGATGGCGACAAGCTGCGCAACGCCACCGAGATGGCAGGCGGCGACCCACCCGCGGGTCGCCGATACCGACGGCGATGGGTCGCGCGACGACCGCGAGGACCCCGACACGGACGGCCTCCTCAACGTCGAGGAGCAGGCCCACAAGACGCACCCACGCGTCGCGGACACGGACGCCGATACGTGGCGTGATGGCAACGAGGTCCGAGCGGCCACCGATCCGCGTCCGCGGCCTCCAAGCCCGCGGCGGTCGGGGTCCCTCCGTGGGTGCCCGGCGCCCCGGCCTGTCCCGTCTTCCCGGCGAGCAACGTGTGGAACCTGCGCGTCGACAGCCTGACGGTCCACGCCCAGTCCACGACATATCTCACGACGATCGGACTCGACCGGGGCCTGCACATGGACTTCGGGTCGTACGCGGGCTACGGCATCCCGTACCAGGTCGTGACGGCGGCGACGCCCCGGTCCACGGTGACGTTCGACTACGACGACGAATCCGACCACCTGGGCTACCCGATCGGCCCGAGCCCGCGGATCGAGGGCGGCTCGGATCGCCACATCCTCATGGTCGATCGCGATTGGTGCCGACTGTACGAGCTGTTCGCCGCGCGCAAGGTCGGGGGCCGCTGGTATGCGGGTAGCGGGGCCGTCTGGGACCTGCGCTCGAACGCGCTGCGGCCGGCCGGCTGGACCAGCGCCGACGCGGCCGGTCTGCCGATCCTCCCCGGTCTCGTGCGCTACGACGAGGTCGCCGCCGGCGCGATCCGTCACGCCCTGCGCTTCACCACCAACCGGACCCGCAAGGCGTACATCTACCCGGCTCGTCACCACGCCAGCGACTCGACGTCGGCGTCGCTGCCGCCGATGGGCCTGCGCGTCCGGCTGAAGGCGACGTACGACACGTCCGGGTTCTCGCCCCAGGCCCGGGTCATCGCCGAGGCGCTCAAGCGCTACGGGATGATCCTCGCCGACAACGGTTCGCCCTGGTACATCAGCGGCGCCAGCGATTCCCGGTTCGACGACGACGTGATGCACGAGCTCGACGTCATCACCGGCCGGGATCTCCAGGTGGTCGACACGAGCGGGCTGGTCAACGGGCCGTAGCCCGGACGCGCTCTGCGCGGGCTGGGAGCGCAGAGCGGGCCCTGTGCCGCGCTCCAGAGCCACGGAAGGGTCGCCGACGCGGCATCATCTTCCTCATGACCGACTTCCGATCGCGCGTGCTGGCCGGCGAGATGCTCATCGGCGCGTTCAGTGACCTTGCCTCCCCGCTCGCCACCGAGTTGCTCGGCAAGGCCGGGATGGACTGGGTCGTCCTCGACCTCGAGCACGGTGCCGCGACGGAGGCGGACCTCTTGAACCTGCTCTACGCGGTCGGCACGACACCCATGGCTCCGATCGTCCGGCCGCCGTCGGCCGAGCGGCTGCGCGTCGGACGGGCCCTCGATCTCGGGGCGGCCGGCATCATGCTGCCCCAACTCCAATCGATCGACGAGGTCCGCGAGGCCGTCGGCTATCTGCGCTACCCACCGATCGGTGTCCGCGGCGTCGCCCTGCGGACGCGCGGCGCGGACATGGGCGCCCTGACTCACGGCGACATCGCCCGGGTCGTGAACGAACGGATCGTCGGGATCGTCCAGATCGAGTCGACGGGCGCGGTCGCCGCGGCGGACGACATCGCGGCCCTTGACGAGGTGGATGTGCTGTTCGTCGGCCCGGCCGACCTCTCCCATTCGCTCGGGGCGCCCGGCCGGTTCGATGGCGCGGCGTACCTCGATGCGCTCGCGTCGGTGACCGCCGCGACCAAGCGCCACGGCAAGGCGGCCGGGATCCTGATCTACGACCCGGCGACGTTCCAGGCGCACGCGGACCTCGGGTTCCGGTTCATCGGCCTCGGCTCGGAAGGTTCGTACGTCAGTGCCGGTGCGGCCGCGATGCTCCGAGCGGCCGGGCGGGGCTGATCGGAGCGCAGCGACACCTAGCCCTCGGCCTCCATCGGCGTCGCGGGCTCCGGAGCGCCACTCGGTCGTGGCGAGGTCTGGGCGACGACGACGCCGACCAGGATGAGGGCCGCCCCGACGAGCTGGATCGGCGCGAGGGTCTGGTCCAGGAACAGATACGACAGGACCACGATGAACAGCGGCTCGGTCGTGCTGATCAGCGCCGCCTGCGCCGCTCCGATCCGGCGCGCGCCGGCGTAGAGCGTCTGGATCGCGAGGAACGTCGCCAGCAACCCGATGCCGACCAGGAACGGCCAGGCATCGACCGGAATCGCCCGAGGATCGAGGGGTCGACCCGCCGCCAGCGCGAGCGACCCGAAGACGGTCGCGGTCGCCGCCATCATCAGCGCGGTGGTGACCGCGGCGTCGCGGGCCGTCTCCGCGGAGGCCGGAGCATCGGTCCCCAACCGGTCCTGCCGTTCGCCGGACAGCCGCGCCGACAGCACGATCCACACCGAATAGATCGCGGCCGACGCAAGGATCAGCAGCAGGCCGTCGACGGGGACACCCTGCGACATGTCCAGGCCGCCCAGCGCGAGCACGACGCCTCCGACGGCCAGGCCCAGCGCGATCCACGGCCGCCGGCCGGGCAACCGCGTCGCGAACCGCAGCGAAAGCAGGGCCACGAAGACCGGATAGACGTAGACGAGGACGCCCGCGAGGGCCGCCGGGATCGTCTCGATGCCCGCGTAATAGGTGCCGGCGTTCCCGGTGTACAGCGCCCCGAGCCCAAGGGCCACGATCAGCTGTCGTCGCGGCATCGCGCGCAGCACGGCGCGTCGTCGGGCCGAGGCCAGGACCCACATCCAGGCCAACCCCGCACCGATCAGGAAGCGCCACCACATGACGGTGAGCCAGTCGAGTCCCTCGCCATAGCTGAGGGTGGCCAGGATCGAGCCCGATGCGAACGACGCGCCCGCAACGAGCACGAGTCCGATGCCCAGGGCGCGACGTCGATCCATGCGCGGGCGAGGCTACCAGCGCGCAACCGTCGCGCGCAGGGACGGTCTACACTTTCCTCGTGACCGACCTCTCCGAAGGCGCGGTCGCTCGACGGGTCCCATCCCTGACCGACGAGCGACTTCGTGTGCTCAGCCGACGCCACCCTGTGACCGTTCCGCCCGGCACCAGCCTCGCCGACTGCCTACGGGCGATCCAGCGAACCGGTACCGGCGATTCGGTCTTCGTCTGCGAACCATCCGGCCGCCTCCTGGGTGTGCTCACGGAGCGCGACGTCTTCGCGCGCATCGTCGGCGGCCATGTCGACATGGCCCTGCCCGTCGAGTCGCTCATGACCACCGAGCCGCGCACGCTCGACCTCGATCAGACCATCCGCGACGCGATCGAGCTCATGCAGACCGGTCGCTACCGCAACGTGCCGTTGGTGGACGCTGCCGGCAACCTCGTCGGCGTCGTCCGCCAGAACGACATCATCAAGTACCTCGCCGAGTCGTTCCCGGAGGAGCTTCTGAACCTCCCGCCTCGGCCACATCAGCGCATGAAGGAGCCGGAAGGGGCGTGACGATCACAAGGGAGCCAGAGCTCCCCGTCCAGGAGCTCGAGCGGGTCACCATCCGATTCGCCGGCGATTCCGGCGACGGCATGCAGTTGACCGGGACCCAATTCACCCGGACCGCCGCGGTCTTCGGTAACGACATCAGTACCCTGCCGGACTTCCCCGCGGAGATCCGTGCCCCGGCCGGCTCCCTCCCGGGGGTCAGCGGCTTCCAGATCAGTTTCAGTTCGACCGAGATCCACACGCCCGGCGACGAACCTGACGTCCTCGTGGCGATGAACCCGGCCGCGCTCAAGACGAACATCGGCGACCTGCCGCCCGGCGGCGCCCTCATCGTCAACAGCGACGCCTTCACCCAGGCCAACCTCAACAAGGCGGCCTATGCCAGCAACCCGCTGACCGACGGCTCGCTGAAGGCATACACCACCTTCGAGATCCCCATCTCGACCCTCAACGAGCGCTCGCTCGACGGTCTCGAGATGACCAGCAAGCAGAAGGACCTCACCAAGAACTTCTTCGCGCTCGGGGTCATGTTCTGGCTGTACGAGCGGAGCATGGACCCGACGATCGGCTGGATCGACTCGAAGTTCGGTGCCCGACCCATCGTCGCCGAGGCGAACAAGCGAGCGCTCAAGGCCGGCTATGCGTTCGGCGAGACGACCGAGATCTTCCACACCCACTACCGCGTCAAGCCCGCCAAGTTGCCGCCCGGCACGTACCGGAACATCACGGGCAATGAGGCGACGGCGCTCGGCTTTCTGACCGCGAGCAAGCTCGCCGACCGGCCGCTGTTCTACGGCTCCTACCCGATCACCCCGGCCAGCGACATCCTCCACCAGCTGTCAGGCTACAAGGCGTTCGGCGTCAAGACCTTCCAGGCCGAGGACGAGATCGCCGCGATCGGGGCCGCCATCGGCGCAAGCTACGGGGGCGGCCTCGGGATGACCGCGTCGTCCGGGCCAGGGATCGCGCTCAAGACCGAGGCGATGGGCCTCGCGGTCATGGTCGAGCTGCCGCTCGTCGTCATCGATGTCCAGCGTGCCGGCCCGTCGACCGGGATGCCGACGAAGAACGAGCAGGCCGACCTGCTCCAGGTCATGTTCGGGCGCAACTCGGACTCGCCGATCCCGATCGTCGCCCCGGCCACCCCGGGTGAGTGCTTCGACCTCGCGATCGAGACGGTCCGCATCGCGCTCAAGTACATGACCCCCGTCGTCTACCTGTCGGACGCGTTCCTGGCGACTGGCTCGGAGCCGTGGCTGATCCCGAGCGTGGCGAACCTGCCGTCGATCGGTGTCCAGAACGCGACGAAGGCGGATGGCCCGTTCCAGCCCTACCTGCGCGATCCGGAGACCCTCGCCCGACCCTGGGCCGTGCCCGGCACGGCCGGCCTGGAGCACCGGATCGGGGGCCTCGAAAAGGCCGACATCACCGGCAACGTCAGCTACGACCCGGACAACCACCACCGCATGCAGACCCTGCGCGCGGCCAAGGTCGCGGGCATCGCGAACGACATCCCACCGCTCGAGGTCTTCGGGCCTGCCAGCGGTGAGTTGCTGATCCTCGGCTGGGGCTCGACCTACGGCGCGATCCGGTCCGCGGTCGAGCGCCTCCATGCGACCGGCCAGTCGGTGGCCCACGCCCACCTGCGCCACCTCAACCCGTTCCCGGCCAACACGGAGTCGGTCCTGCGCAGCTATCGCCGCGTCCTGATCCCCGAGGTGAACCTCGGCCAGCTGTTGCTGCTGATCCGCGCCAGGTACCTCATCGATGCCATCGGCTACGACCGCGTCCGGGGCAAGCCGTTCCGGATCTCCGAGATCGTCACCGAAGCCGAGCGGATCCTCGCGGAGAACTGACATGACCACCGAGACCAACGGCCACGAGGCCGTCGCCCAGCCGCCGCTCAGCCCCGAGAACGCCCAGGTCATCGCGCTCACGCGCAAGGACTTCGTGTCGGACCAGGAGGTCCGCTGGTGTCCCGGCTGCGGCGACTACTCGATCCTCGCCCAGACCCAGAAGGTGATGCCCGACTTCGGCTACAAGAAGGAGGACATCGTGTTCATCAGCGGGATCGGCTGCTCGGGCCGGCTCCCGTACTACATGAACACCTACGGCTTCCACACGATCCACGGCCGGGCCCCGACGCTGGCGACCGGACTCAAGGCGTCGCGCCCCGATCTCATGGTCTGGGTCATCACCGGCGACGGCGACGCGCTGTCGATCGGTGGCAACCACGTCATCCACTCGATGCGCCGCAACGTCGACATCAACCTCGTGATGTTCAACAACCGGATCTACGGGCTGACCAAGGGCCAGGCGAGCCCCGACGTCCGAATTCGGCAAGCGGACGAAGTCGACGCCGATGGGCTCGGTCGACACGCCGATCATGCCGCTGACCATCGCCCTTGCCGCCGAGGCGTCGTTCGTGGCCCGCTCGGTCGACACCCACACCGAGCACCTCCAGCACACGCTGGAACGGGGCGGCCGCCACAAGGGATCCTCGTTCATCGAGGTCCTCCAGAACTGCAACATCTTCAACGACGGTGCCTGGCGCGACTTCACCGACCGCGATGTGCGCGAGGACCGGATGCTGGTGCTCGAGCACGGCAAGCCGATGATCTTCGGCAAGGATCGCGACAAGGGGATCCGGCTCAACGGCCTGCACCCGGAGGTCGTGACCATCGGGCAGGACGGCGTGACCGAGGCCGACCTCCTCGTTCACGATGAGGCCGCCGAGGAGCCGTACCTCGCGCTCATGCTGTCGCGGATGTTCTGGCCCGACTACCCGGTCCCCGTCGGCGTCCTGCGGGCGATCAGCCGGCCCACCCACGACCAACTCATCGACGACCAGATCTCATCCGCCGTCGCGAAGTCGGGCCAGGGTGATCTGGACCGGGTGCTGAAGGGTGGCGAGACGTGGACGGTCGGGTAGACGGCGGACACGATGGGATCCTCGCCGGCCAGGAGGCCGGCGGCGACGCCATGCGCTGCCCCGTCTGCGGGTTCGACAACCTGATCGGCGCGGACACCTGCGACAACTGCGGTGCGGACATCGCAGGCCGTGACATCCCCCAGCAGGCCCCGGCGTTCCACGGACGACTCCTGGGCGAGCACCTCGACGAGCTCGGGGCGCCGCCGCCGCTCACGGTCGGGCCGGACACGCCGGTGGACGTCGCGATCGCTCGCATGCAGGAAGCCGAGACCGACTGCGTACTGGTCACCGCGAACGAGCGCCTTGTCGGCATCTTCACGGACCGTGATGCCGTGCTGCGGGCGGCCGGCAAGCCCCTCGACGCGTACGACGTCCGCGACTTCATGACCCCCGACCCGGTGGTCCTCCGACACGACGATCCGATCGCCGTGGCGATCCACAAGATGGCGGTCGGTGGCTTCCGCCACATCCCGATCGTGGAAAACGGCCGGCCGACCGGCGTCGTGACCGCGCGGGACGTGTTCCACCACCTCGCCCAGTCGCTCGACTGACGTGTCCCGGCGGATCGCGGTCCTGGCCGATGACCTCATCTGGCAGGATCGGCTGACGCGGTCGGTCGAGGCAGCCGGCGCGGTGCCGGTCGGAACCGGGACCGCGGCCGCTTTCGAGGCGACGCTCGCCGACGCCGACGGCGCGATCGTCGATCTGACCGCCCGCGCCTACGACCCGCTCGCCGCCATCGCGCGGGCTGTCGCCGTCGGGGTCCATGTCCTCGCGGTCGGCCAGCACGACGACGTGGCGCTGCGCAAGCAAGCGCTGGAGCGCGGCGCCGACCGGGTCCTCGCGTACCGAAAGCTGTTCGAGGACGGCCCCGCGACCATCGAGGCGTGGCTCGGTCGCGTCGCCGAGGTCGGCACATGACCCTTGCCGAGCGCCCGGTCGTCCCGGCCTCACGCTACGTCGAGCGGCTCGCCCGGGCCGCCGAAGCCACGACCGCCGCGGGCCTCGACGCGCTGCTCATCGGCGTCGGGTCGGACCTGCGTTACCTGACAGGGCTACGAGGCGATGGCCCTGGAGCGGCTCACGATGCTCGTGCTCGTTCCCGGCCGCGATCCGGTGCTCGTCGTGCCACGCCTCGAGCGTGGTGCAGCCGAGGCCGGCATCCGGACGGCGATCGAGATCGCGACCTGGGACGAGACCGACGACCCGTACCGGCTGGCGGTCGGGCGGTTGCCGGTTCGGCGGGTCGCGGTATCCGACACGATGCTCGCGATGCACGTGCTCCGCCTCCAGGCCACGTTCGGGCCACACGTCCGCGTCACGCTGGCCTCGACGGTCCTGCGCGAGCTGCGCATGGTCAAGGACGACGACGAGATCGCCCTCCTCCGGCTCGCCGCGCAGGCCGCCGACCGCGTGGTGGCCCAGATCGCGGCCGGCCCGCTCGTGGGCCGGACCGAGGCGGACGTGGCGCGCGAGGTCCGCGAGCGCCTCGTCGCCGAGGGCCACGAGGCGGCCCACTTCGCGATCGTCGGCTCCGGCCCCAACTCCGCGTCGCCGCATCACGACGCGTCGGAGCGGGTGATCGGAGCGGGCGAGCCGATCGTGCTCGACATCGGCGGCACGCTCGGTGGCTACGGCTCGGACATCACGCGCACGCTGTGGGTGACCGGCGGCGACCCGAACCGCGGGCCCGACGAGCGGTTCCGCCACCTCTTCAACGTCCTCTATCACGCCCAGGCGGCCGGGACCCGCGCCGTTCGTCCGGGTGTCGCGCTGCGCCTCGATCGACGCCGCCGCCCGCGGACCCATCGACGACGAGGGCTACGGCGAGGCGTTCTTCCATCGCACCGGGCACGGGATCGGCCTCGACGGCCACGAGGATCCGTACCTGGTCAAGGGCAACGACCTGCCGCTGCGCCAAGGGATGGCCTTCAGCGTGGAACCCGGCATCTACCTCGCGGATGCGTACGGCGCGCGGATCGAGGACATCGTCGTGTGCGGTCCGGACGGCCCGATCGTGCTCAATGAGGCGCCCCGCGAGCTCTACGTCGTCGACGGTTAGGCGGGCGAACCGGGCCGCGCCGGCACCTGGGGTATCATCGGGCGACGGCCGTATCCGAGCGGCCCGCCCATCTTCGAGATCCGATGCCCACCCCATCACGGCGACGGACCGTCGCTGAATCATTCGTCCGGGTCCCCGATCCCGGCCACGCCGACCGATGAGCCGCCGTCATCAAGGTCGTTCGCATCAGGGCGGCAGACGTCGTCACGACGGACCGCGCCCGCCGGCCCAGGGCGCCCCGCCGCCCGCGCCGCCGACCTCGGTCGATGCCATCGACTCGTCGCCGCGGCCCGCCACAGCCGATTCCTCGATGCCGGCACCGCGCCGACCGGCTGCCCCGCCGGCCGCGAGCACCCGACCCGCTCCCGACGGGACCGATGCCGTGGTCGAGGGCGCCCCGAGACCGGCCGGCCAGCCGTCGATGAACGGACCCGCACCGGCCACCGGTGCCGCGCCGGTCGGCGGACCTCAGCCGGCGCCCCGTCCGGGACCGGCTGACGGACCGGCGAGCGGACCCGGACCGGCCCGGGGACCTGGACCGGCGAACGGACACGGCCCCGCACAAGCCCACGGCCACGCCCCAGGCTTCGGTGCAGGCGACCGGCCCAACGGCTGCACGGCACCCCAGCTTCGCCGCTTCATCAAGAGCCGACCCTACGTGCCGATGCACGAGCTCCGGCGGCGTTTCGCCATCGATGGCGCCGACGACGACGTGACCCAGGTCCGGCTCACCGATGGGCACGTCTACGTCGGGCTGCCGTCACGCGAGGGCTCGCTCCTCGGGGAGCTGCTGCGCGGCGGCGAGATCGGCTACGAACTGTCCCTGGACCCGCGCACCCCGGTCGTCGTCGGCGTCTATCCGATGCGACCAGTTCCCCGCGGCTGAACCACCGGCACGAGCCCGGCGCTCCCGCGTAGGATGGGGCGCATGGTCGGGATCGACGGCGCGAGGTCCGTGGCGATCGACGCGCTACGTGCGTGCCGGCTGTTCGCTGGCCTCGACGACGCCTCGCTCCATCTCGTCGCCGATGCGCTGCGGATCCGCCGCTTCCGCCGCGGTGAGACCATCTTCCACGTCGACGACCTCGGCGAGGCACTGTTCATCGTCACCTCGGGCCGGGTCAAGATCACGATCCCGGCCGACGACGGGTCGGAGCCGGCCATCCTGACCACCGTCGGCCCTGGCGGCTTCTTCGGGGAGCTGGCGCTGCTCGATGGAGCCCCTCGCTCGGCGACCGCCGTGGCCCTCGACCGGGTCGAGACGCACGTGCTGGGACGCGACGCGTTCGATCGTCTCGTCGATCGCGAACCGGCCCTGCGCCGAGCCCTCCTCGCCGCGCTGGCGGGCGAGATCCGTCGCCTCACCTTCCAGGTCGAGGACCTCCACTTCCTCGATCTCCCGGGGCGCCTCGCGCGGCACCTCCTGCGCTCGCTGCCTGATCGACACGGGCGAACACCGCCTTCCATGGCCCTACACCCAGACCGAGCTCGCCGGCATGATCGGTGGCTCGCGCCAGTCGGTGAACCGACTCCTCGTCGATCTCGTCGCCCAGGGCGTGCTCCGCTTCGATGGCGACGATCTCGTGATCCCGGACACCGCCCGACTCGCGATCGCGGCCCGCCGATGAGCGACGACCCGGGCGCCGGCGAGGGCGGCGGCCGCCCTCCTCGCCGCCGTTGCCCGCCGGGTCGAGGCCGCGGATCGGCTGGCGCCGGCGGCCGACGAGGACCTGCTCGCGGCCGTGGCCCGGACGGCCGCCTTCGTCCTCGATGCCGAGGCCGCGTCGATCGCGCTGCACGACCCGGCCACGGACCGGCTCGTGTTCCATGCCGCGGCCGGTCCCCACGGGAACGAGGTCATCGGCCTCGCGATCGAGGCCACGGCCGGGATCGCCGGCTACGCGTTCACGACGGGCCAGCCGCTGGCCATCGCCGACGTCGCCGCCGACCCGCGGTTCGACCGGACCGTCGCGGAGGCGACCGGCTACGTCCCTCGCTCGCTCCTCGCAGCCCCGCTGGCCGACGCGCAGGGCACGCTCGGCGTCCTCGAGGTCCTCGATCGGCGCGGCGGCACGTTCACGATGCACGACCTGGATGTCGCGGGGGCGCTCGCCCTGGAGGCGGCGATCGTCGTGCGCGCCGGCACGAGGGCCCGCGACGCCTCCACATTGCTCCACGGCGCGCTCGCTCGGCTGGCCCGATCGGACGATCCGGCCGGCCTCGACGAAGCGGCGATCGAAGCGCTGGTCGCCCAGGCGACGGCCGACCTCGCGACCGACGATGATGACCCGATCTGGCGCCTGGCCGACCGCATCGCCCGGCTCCGCGACGTCGACCCGGATGCCCTGGAGCTCGCCATCGATTGGCTGGATGCGCTGCTCCGACGGCGCGATCGCGGGTCATTCCGCGGGCCATCGGGCGGACGCTCATGACCGAGGCGCTACCGGCCTGGAGCGAGGCGTTCTCGAGCGGCACGACGAGATGGCCTCGGACGCGTGGCGCCGTTCGGACGGCTGGATCGCGCCGAGGTCTTCGGGGACGCGGACGGCGGCGGGCATCGATGTCGCGATCGTCGACTCCGGCATCGACGCCGAGCATCCGGCGCTCGCCGGTCGGCCGATCCGCCGCCTGCGCGTCGAATTCGACGGCGACGACACCAGCATCGTGGAGGATCCAGCGGCGACCGACCTCGTGGGTCACGGCACGGCCTGTGCCGGGATCGTCGCCGGGATCGCCCCCGCCGCCGACCTCATCTCGATCCGCGTGCTCGGACCCGACAACCGGGGCAAGGGCCGGGCGGTCGCCGCCGCCGATCGACTGGGCGATCGAGCGGGGCGTGGCGGTCGTGAATCTGAGCCTCTCGTCGCGCAGCGAAGCGATGTTCGCCGCGTTCCACGATCTCGCCGACCGCGCCTACTTCGCCAACACGCTCCTGGTCTGTGCGGCGAACAACGTCCCGGGGCCGTCGTATCCCTCCCTGTTCGCCGCCGTCGCTGTCCGTGGCCGCTCACGACGTGCCCGATCCGGATGTCTGGTTCTACAACCCCGACGCCGCCGGTCGAGTTCGGTGCGTACGGCGTCGACGTGGACGTCGCGTGGCGGGACGGCGGCCGGATCCGCGCGACGGGCAACTCGTTCGCGGCTCCGCACCTCGCCGGTCAGGCCGCGCGGCTGCGCTCTCGCCATCCCGCCGCGAGCCCGTTCGAGATCAAGGCGCTGCTCGCCGCGACGGCCGATCAGCCCGCCTGAAATCGAAACGACCGCCCGGCTTGACCGGACGGTCGTCGTCTTCGTCGTTCAGCGCCTGGCGCCGTGGCCCTCGACGTCGTCGCCCTCGTCGTCGATCCGGCGGGCGATCTCGCCTCCGTGGCCGGGCCCCTGGCGCGACAGCGCCGGCGGGGCGGTGGTCGGCAGGCCGTGGCCCTCGACGTCTTCGCTATCGATCAGGCCGGCCCGCTCCTCCGGCTCGACCAGTCCCTCCTTGGGGAGCTTGATGCGCTTCACCATCTCGACTGTCCCCTTCCGTCCGTCGTGCAGATCGTCCGATGTGCGGACTCTACGCCCTCACCGTCGCATCGCCCAAGACCGCACGCGACGCCTGTGCTGTCAGGTGCCAGACACCCTACGACGCGGATCCCCCGGTGTACGAGCGGGGGAGCGCCTCGACGCTCGGCCGCGGCGTGCGCAGGTCGCGCAGGTCCTCCTGGTCGACACCGGCCAGACGCGGCAGGTCGGCCGCCTCGGTCCGGAGCAGCCGCGAGGTCAGCGTCGACAGCACGAGCTTGCGGATCTCGGGCACGACCATCGTCGCTCGCAGTCCCTCCGCCGGCACCTCCAGCAGGGAGATGTCCGCGTCGGCCACGACGTCGGCCGTTCGCGGGCTGCCGGTCAGCGCCGCGATCTCGCCGAAGAAGTCGCCCGGGTGCATGGTCGTCAGGCCGCGGAAACCGTCCTCCTCGGGGATGCCGGCCGTGGCCGAGCCATCGAGGATGAAGTACGCGGACGAGGCCACGTCCCCGTGCTCGACGATCCGGCTCCCGGCCGGCAGCTCGCGGACGGTGGCATCGCGCACGAACTCGGCCCGCTGCTCCGGGGAGAGCCGGGCGAACGTCCCGAGCCGGGCGGCCAGCAGGTCGAAGTCCGCGAGCGTCGCGGGACGCAGCGCCGCGCCGCCGAGCGCCGGGACGCTGGCCGCCTCGCGCAGCCGCGCGTTCGCGGCGCGGATGGACGCGAGCCCGATACCCGGGGCGACGAGCGTGAACGCCGCCGAGACCAGCAGCAGCGCCGAGGCGACGACGATCATCAGCCGGATGTCGATGATGTCGGCCAGGCCAGCCCCCGCCATGCCGACCAGGAAGACGAGGTCGCGCATCACGTAGAAGGCCGAGAAGACGCGGCCGCGCATCTCGCGCGGCGTGTTGCGCTGGAGGAGCACGGACCGGGCGACCGACGACGGCGAGTTGAAGAACCCGGTGACCATCACCAGCACGATCGCGAGCGGGATGGAGGTCGCCAGGCCGTAGGCGATGCCGGCCACGGCCATGCCGACGAGACCGATGACGAGCCACAACGGCTCCGGCAGCCGGCTCGAGAAGCGGGCCATGAAGAACGAACCCAGCACGAACCCGACCGACGTCAAGCCCTCCTGGAGCCCGTACTCGAACTCGGTCGCGCCGAGTTCCCGGATCGAGAACGGCAGCAGCAGCACGTTCCACAGGCCGAACGAGAAGAACATGAACGCGCCGACGAAGAACAACGACCGGATGACCGGCGTGCCGAACAGCGTGGACATGCCCGAACGCAGGTTCTCGAGGATGACCGCGACGCTCGCCTCGTCTTCGGGCTTGGGCATCGGGTAGCGGCCCATCAGCAGGATCAGCACGGCGCAGACGACGAACGAACCGGCATCGATGATGAATGCCCAGTAGAGGTCGACCGTGCTCGCGAGCAGACCGGCCGCCGCGAACCCGATGGCCGTCGAGCCGAACGACGCGATCGACAGGAACGAGTTCGCCGACGCCAGCTCCTCGTCGCTGGCCATCTCCGGGATGAGGCTGTCGTGCGCCGGGTCGAAGAACTGCTTGACCCCCGCGTTGAGCAGCAGCAGCACGTACAACCCGGGCAGCGCGATCGCCTCGATGCCGATCACGACCGCGAGCAGCGCCACGATGACCGCCTGGATCAGGCAGGTCGCGATGAGGATCCGTTTGCGGTCGTGCCGGTCGACGTAGACGCCGGCCAGCAGACCGACGACGAGGCTCGGCACGGCGGTGACCATGAGCGTCAGCCCGACGGCCAGCGCGGACTCCGTCACGCGGTACACATAGATGCCGGCCGCGAGGTCGGTCAGCGCGGACCCGGCAGTCGAGATGAGCTGGGCGAGCCAGAGGAGCGAGAAATCGCGCCGGCGGAACACGGCGAACATCGAGGCGGGCGCAGCCGCACTGCTCATCGATCCCTCCAACGGCGCACCGCTCGACGCCGGCTCCACACCTGCCACCCCGGCAGCCGACGGTCGCGTGGCGGCACGCGGTCGGTCGGTCGGAGTCTAGCCTTCGCGACGGGCGACCGTGACCCCCTCGCGCAGCAGCAATGCCTGCTTGCGGGCGAGGTGCCGGTCCCGATCCGTCCAGTCGCCGCCGCCATAGCCACCCAGGGTCCCGTCCGAGGCGATGACCCGGTGGCAGGGGATGACGACGGAGATGGGGTTGCGTCCCAAGGCGCCGCCGACCGCGCGCGACGCGCGTGGCGCGCCGACCTGCCGGGCGATCGAGCCGTAGCTCGCCGTCTGTCCCCAGCGCACGTTGCGGACGGCATCGAGGACCCGCCGGTCGAACGACGGGCGGTCGCGGAGATCGACCTCGATGCCGCCGGCATCGACGGGCTCGCCGGCGAGGAGCGCATCGATGATCGGGCGGCTGGCGCGCAGCCGGTCGGCCGCGGGCCCGTCGACCTCGATGACGACCGGTCCGAGGCGCTTGCGCAGCCCAGTGACGAAGGCGTCCTGGCTCGTGCGCCATTCGGCCGCGACCACACCTCGTTCCGTGGCCGCGACGAGGAAGGGGCCCTCGGGTCCGGCGAGGGTCAGGACGGCGATCGGCGTGGCGGGCATGCCGACCAGTGTGCCGTGGGAGCCTCCCCTCCGTCGACTCCCGGTTCGTGCCTGATATACTCCCCAGGAGTATGACCGACACCGCCGGGACCCATCCCACCGCCGAGATCCAGCTACCCATCGAAGGCATGACCTGCGCGTCGTGCGTCAACCGCATCGAGCGATTCCTGCGCAAGACCGAAGGCGTCCAGGACGCGACGGTCAATCTCGCGACCGAGACGGCGACCATCCGCTATCTGCCCGCTGTCGCCGACCGCGACCGTCTCGTCGGCGCCGTGGAGGCCGCCGGCTACGACGTCCGGATCATGCCGGAACCGGCTCCCGGGACTGAACGCGTGTCGCTCCTCGAGGAGCTCTCGGCGGACGACGCTGCGCGGGCGCGCGAGGAACGGACGCTGCTGCGCGAGGCGGTCGGTTCGATCGTCGTGGCCGTCCTCATCATGGTCGCGATGTTCGTCCCGCAGACGAGCATCCCGATGGAGACCATCAACTGGATCGCCCTGCGTCCCGGCCACGATCGTCCAGGCCTGGGCCGGACGTCGGTTCTACCGGGCCGCCTGGCGCGCCGCCCGGCACGGGACCGCGAATATGGACACGCTCGTGGCGATCGGCACGTCGGCGGCCTGGCTGTACAGCGTGGTCGTGACGCTCGTGCCGGACGTCATCCACGAGGCGGGCCTCCACCCTGAGACCTACTTCGACTCGTCCTCGATCATCATCGGCCTGGTGCTCCTCGGTCGCTGGCTCGAACACCGCGCGAAGAGCAGCACGACCGGCGCCATCCGCCGACTCGTTGGGCTCCAGGCGACGACCGCACGGCGGGTCCGCGAGGAGCGCGAGGAGGACGTCCCGCTCGAGGCGGTGATCGTCGGCGACCTGCTGCGCGTCCGGCCGGGCGAGAAGGTCCCCGTCGACGGCGTCGTCCTCGAGGGCGCGTCGTCGGTCGATGCGAGCATGCTCACCGGCGAACCGATCCCGGTGGAGGTGGCCGTCGGCAGCGCAGTCATCGGTGCCACGCTCAACACCACCGGCACCTTCGTCATGCGTGCCACGAAGGTCGGACGGGACACCGCGCTGGCCCGGATCGTGGATCTCGTCAGTCGGGCCCAGGGCAGCAAGGCCCCGATCCAGCGCCTGGCCGACCGCATCGCCGAGGCGTTCGTGCCCGCCGTGCTGCTCATCGCGACCGCGACGTTCATCGTGTGGCTCGCGTTCGGCCCGGAGCCGCGCATCACGCTCGCGCTGACGGCGTTCATCGGGGTCGTCGTCATCGCCTGCCCGTGCGCGATGGGCCTGGCCACGCCGACGGCCATCATGGTCGGCACGGGGCGTGGCGCAGAAGCCGGGATCCTCATCCGCGGCGGCGAAGCCCTCGAGATCGCCCACCGCGTCGACGCCGTCGTCCTCGACAAGACCGGCACCCTCACCCTGGGCCGGCCGACGGTCGCCGAGGTCGCGCTGGCGCCGGGGTTCACCGAGCGGGTCGTGCTCGACCTCGCCGGCGCCGTCGAGCGAGCGAGCGAACACCCGCTGGGCACGGCCATCGTGACCCGGGCGAACCGCGACGAGCTGGGCTTCGGCCGGGTGACCGATTTCGAAGCCGTCATCGGTGGCGGGGTGGCGGGGGCCGTGGCGACCGACGCCGGGGAGCGGATGGTGGTCGTCGGCAATCGCCGGCTGCTCGAGGCGCGCGGGGTCGACCTCGTGCCGCTGTCGTCGGTCCTCGAGCGGGTCGGTTCGGCCGGGCGGACCCTCGCGTTCGTCGCGATCGACGGTCGGGCGGCCGGACTCATCGCCATCAGCGACCCGGTCAAGGTGGAGGCCCCCGCCGCGGTGCGGGAGCTGACCGCCGCCGGCATCGAGGTCTGGCTCGTGACCGGCGATGCCCGGCCCACCGCGATCGCCGTGGCCGCCCAGGTCGGGATCCCGGCCCACCAGGTCCTCGCCGAGACCCTGCCCGAGGGCAAGGTGGCCATCATCGAGCGGCTCCAGGGCCGCGGCCGGATCGTCGCGATGGTCGGGGACGGGATCAACGACGCGCCGGCCCTCGCCCAGGCAGACCTCGGCATCGCGATCGGCACCGGGGCGGACGTCGCCATCGAGGCATCGGACGTGACGCTCATCGGTGGCGATCCGCGTGGGATCGCGGCGGCGATCGGCCTGTCGCGCGCGACCATGGCGGTCATCCGCCAGAACCTCTTCTGGGCCTTCGCCTACAACGTGCTGCTCATCCCGGTCGCGATGGGCGTCCTGTACCCGGCGTTCGGCATCACCCTCTCACCGGCCATGGCGGCGGGGGCGATGGCGCTCTCGTCGGTGTCTGTGGTGGCCAACTCCCTGCGCCTCCGTCGTTACGACGCGCGGCCCGAAGCGCGCCATGGGGTCGCGCGGCGGGGGCGTCTCGGCATGCTGCGCGACGCCTGGTTCCTCGCGGCGATCGCCCTCGCGTCCCTCGGGGTCGCCGGCGGCGTGATGGCCGCCGATCGGTTCATCGAGGCGAACGCGACGCGGGTCGTCGTGACCGCCCAGGCCGTCGCCTTCACCCCGCCCGATGTCCGCGTGCGAGCCGGCCAGACCGTCGTCCTCGAGTTCACCAACGACGACCCGATCTTCCACGACTGGGAGGCGGTCGGGCTGGCGAACGTGGACGCCGGTGCCCGCCCGGGCCAGGTCCAGAAGATCCGGTTCACGATCGACGAGCCCGGCACGTACCGGGTCGAGTGCACGGTCGAGGGCCACGCCGAGGCCGGGATGACCGGCACGCTCGTCGTCGAGGTCGCAGACTGACGCTCGAGATGTCGATCCCGCCCGATCGTCGCCGTATCGAGACCGCCGTGGACCCCCGTGACCTGGCCGGCGACTTCGCGCACCGGGTCGAGATCGATGTGCGCTTCGCGGACACCGACGCGATGGGTCACGTCAACAACGCCGTCTACCTGACCTACTGCGAGATGGCCCGCATCCGCTACTGGACCGACGTGACCGGCGAACCGATCGCGCCCGGTCACGAGGGCGCCGAGAGCCTGATCCTGGCCGAGGCGCGGATCACCTACCGCGCACCGGTGTTCCACGGTGAACGGGTGACCGTCGAGACCCGCGCGACCCGCATCGGCTCGACGAGCTTCACGCTGGAGCACCGGCTCACGGCCTGCCCGCCCGGCGGTGTGCCACGACTGGTCGCGACGAGCGAGTCGGTGATGGTCCGCTACGACTACGCTACGGAACGGCCCGCGCCGTTGAGCGACGCCTTCGTTGCCGCGATCGAACGCTTCGAGGGGGCCGGGCTCAGGCGTCCGTGACGCGTCGGAAGACCGCCACCGCGTTCTGCCCACCGAACCCGAATCCGTTGATGGCGACCGTGTCGACCCGGGTCTCGCGCGCGGTCACCGGCACATAGTCCAGGTCGCACTCCGGGTCGGGTGTGTGCAGGTTGGCTGTGGGCGGGATCACGTTGTCGCGGATCGCGCCGATGGCGGCGAGGGCGCTGGCGATCCCGGCCGCCCCCACGAGGTGGCCGATCATCGACTTGGGCGAGCTGATCGCGACCTTGTAAGCGTGGTCGCCGTAGGCCGCCTTGATCGCGCGGGTCTCGGTGGCGTCGTTGAGCGGCGTCGCCGTGCCGTGGGCCACGATGTAGTCGATCTCGTCGGGCGCGACCTCGCTGGCGCGCAGCGCATTCGTCATCGCGCGCGTCTGGCCACGGCCGGTCGGCTCGGGGGCGCTGATGTGGAACGCGTCCGCAGTGAGCGCGCCACCGAGGACCTCGGCGATCGGCGTGGCGCCACGCTCGAGCGCGTGGGCGAGGGACTCCACGACCACCACGCCGGCGCCTTCACCCAGCACGAAGCCATCGCGCGTCTTGTCGAACGGCCGCGATGCCGATGCCGGGTCGTCGTTGCGCTTCGAGAGTGCCGTCATGTTCGCGAGCGCGGCGACGCCCATCGGCCAGACGGGCGCCTCCGTCCCGCCCGTGACCACGACGTCGCACTCGCCCGTGCGGATGAGTCGCAGCGCATCGTGGAAGGCGATGACCGATGTCGCGCAGGCGGCGACCTGGGTGATGACCGGCCCCGTCAGCGCGTACTCCATGGACAACATGCAGGCACCCATCGAGCCCGAGAGGGCCGGCACCGCGAACGGTGACACGAAGCGCGGGCCTTTGGCGTCATGGACGTGCGTCCCCTCGATGATCTGCTCGATGCCGCCGCCGCCGGTGTTGACGACCACGCCGACCCGGTCGCGCTGCTCCTGGGTCATCGCCGCGAAGTCGATCCCGGAATCGTCGATGGCCTCGCGCCCGGCCGCCATCGCGAAGTGGATGAAGCGGCTCATCCGGCGGGCCATCTTGGGTTCCATGACCGTCGTCGGGTCGAAGTCCAGGACCTCGGCCGCGATCCGGACTTCGTGGGCGGACGCGTCGAAGCTCGAGATCGTTCGCGTGCCGGTCACGCCGGCCTTGAGATTGGACCAGTACGTCGGGAAGTCGTTGCCGATCGGCATGATGGCGCCGAGGCCGGTGACGACGGCCCGGCGGGCTGGATCGCGTTCGGGCACTGGGTTACCTCGTTTCGGGCAGTCGCCCGATTGTACTGACAAAGCTCGCTGGAACTGACGGGTTCAGTCCGGCAGGATGTGCGATCGCGCGGCCCGTCAGGCCGTCCGGGCCTGGGAACGAGAGCGCCCCGGCCCGCCCCTCAGTCCCCGTCGTAGCGCTTGAAGATCACCGCCCCGTTATGCCCGCCCAACCCGATGTTGTTGGAGAGCCCGTAGCGGATCGGCAGCGAATGCGTCTCCGCCTCGACCCACAGATCGCACTCGGGGTCGGCGTCGCGGAAGTTGATCGTGCCCGGGACGCATTGCTCGGCAACGGCCATCACGGTCGCAAAGGCCTCGAAGGCGCCGGCGGCGCCCATCATGTGCCCGGTCATCGACTTGGTCGCGCTGATCGCGAGCGAGCGGGCGTCGCGCGCGGCGCGCGGCCCGAAGACGGTGTGGATCGCTTCGGCCTCGCGCTTGTCGCCGAGCGGCGTCGAGGTTCCGTGTGGGTTGATCAGGTCGACCTCGTCGGCCGGGACGCCGTGGCGGTCCAACGCCATCTGCATCGCCCGCGCCGAGCCGACACCCGCGTCGATCGGCTGGACCATGTCCCACCCGTCCGCCGCCGAGCCGTAACCGACCACCTCGGCGTAGATGTGCGCGCCGCGTGCCTTCGCGAGCTCGAGATCCTCGAGGAACAGCGACCCGGCACCCTCGCCCAGCACGAACCCATTGCGGGTCGCATCGAACGGGCGCGAAACGGTCTGGATCGGCTCCCCGGGACGTGGCATGCCCATCCCGCGCATGTTCGAGAAGCCGGCGTGCCCGGCCTCGATGAACGGCGCCTCGGTGGAGCCCGAGATGACCGCGATGCAGTCACCGCGGCGGATGGCCTCGGCTGCCTCGCCGACGTTGTGCGTGCCGGTCGCGCAGGCCGACACGACGCACATGTTATGACCGATCGCCCCGGTCTCGATGGCGATCATCCCCGACGTGCTGTCGGTCAGGGCATTCGCGATGAACGTCGGGGAGACGGCCCGCGGTCCGCGCTCCTGGAGGACCACGAACTGGTCCAGGAAGAGCTTCTGGCCGCCGGCCCCCGAGCCGAAGACCACCCCGACTTCGGTCCGGTTCTCGTCGGTGAGCTCGAATCCGGAATCGGCCAGGGCCTGCTTGGCCGCGGCGACGCCGAAGTGCATGGTCGACTCGCTCCGGCGGGCGGCCTTCGGATCCATCCATTCGGCGGCGCTGAAGTCGTGGACCTCCCCACCGAACTTCGCCTCGTAGGGGGTCGTGTCGAAATGCGTGATGAAGTCCAGCCCGGACACGCCGTTGACGAGATTGGACCAGGCGGTGGCCTTGTCGTTGCCGACAGGGCTGATGACCCCGAGACCGGTGACGGCCACGCGGCGGTCGTAGTCGGGTCGACGCATGTTGGCAGGTTCCTCCAGGACTGGGCGATCAGGCCGCGTCGGCGGCCAGGGTGGTGAGTCGATCGATGGATGCCGGGTCGTCGGCCGGGACGACCTCGGCATCGGGGGCGATGCGCTTGATCAGGCCCGTCAGCACCTTGCCCGGCCCGACTTCGATGAAGGTCGTGACGCCCGCCGCGCGCATCCGCTCGACGGCACCGACCCAATCGACCCCGGCGGTGAGATGCTCCACGAGCTCGGCTCGTGCGCCCTCGGCGGTGGTGATGGCGCGGCCGTCGGCGTTGGCCAGCAACGTCACGGTCGGGGCGTGGAAGTCGATCCCGGCCAGCGCCTCGCGCATCGCCTCGGCCGCCTCCGCCATCAGCGGCGAGTGAGCCGCCACGCTGACCGGCAGGACGATCGCACGCTTCGCGCCGAGGTCCCTGGCGAGGCTCGCGCCGGCCTCGATGGCCGCCCGATCGCCGGAAACGACGACCTGGCCCGGGGAGTTGCGGTTGGCCACGACGAACGTGCCGTGCGCCCCGGCCGCGGCGACCAGCTCGGGGAGCTTCGCGTCGTCGAGCCCGATCAGCGCTGCCATCGCCCCATCGCGGCCCTGGCCCGACGCCTGCATCAGCCGGCCGCGCTCGCGAACGAGGCGGACACCATCCTCGAGGGAGATGGTCCCGGCGGCGACGAGTGCCGAGTACTGGCCCATCGAGTGGCCGGCGGCGAACGCCGGGACGGGGGCGGGCAGCCCATCCGCGGCCCATCGCTCGCGGAGCGCCTCGAGGATCGCGATCGAGGTAGCGAGCAGGGCAGGCTGCGCGTTCTCGGTCCGATCGAGCGTCTCGGCCGGCCCATCCCAGGCGAGTCGGCTGGTCGGTTCGCCGAGGGCGGCATCGGCGGCGGCGAACACGGCCGCGGCTGCGGGCGAGGACACGGCGAGATCCCGGCCCATGCCCACCGACTGCGAGCCCTGGCCCGGAAACACGAAGGCGAATGGTGACATCGCCTCGAAGCCTAGCCGCCGGTCCGGCTCGAACCGCCGATTCGCGTGCACGGTTGCATGCGTCCGCTCGAGCGCCGTACGCTGCGAGGGACATGAGCGACGATCGACCGAGCCGCGCCAGACCCGCGCCTGCCCGCCACATCGCGCGGCGGTTCGAGGCCGATCTATCGGCGCCGGTGCTTGCGGCCGGCAGCCCGATCCGCAATGTCCGCCAGATCTCCGAGCGTGTGGCCATGGGGCGTGCCCTGTGGCGCGAGCTCGTCATCGGCTTCGCCAGCCAGCTCGGCGAGCTGCGCCTCGGGTTCACCCAGCTCGCGGCGCTGTATGTCCTGGCCGACGGCAGCACCCTGACGGTGGGTGAGCTGGCCGAGTCGATCAACCGCTCCCCATCGGCCACGAGCCGGCTCATCGACGGCCTGGTCAAGCGTCGCCTCGTGGAGCGCAGAGCCGAGGAGGAGGACCGTCGCCAGAAGATCCTTCGGCTGACCCAGCGTGGGCACGCCGTCCTGCGTGTCGTGGATCGCGCCCGGGCGGACCAGTTCCTGTCAGCGGTCCGGCCCTTGCCCACGCCGGAACGGGCGATCGTGGCGATGGGGGTGGCCGCGCTGGCGACCCACGCCATCAGTCGCCGTGGACGCCTGATCCGGACGCCGCGCGATTCGTAGGGAGTAGGCTTCGGCCGTCGCACTGGAGGTGGGCATGGATCGGTTTCGCATCGCGGAGTATGAGCTGCGGATGCAGCATCGTCACGACGACGGGACGTGGAGCACGCTCGAGCGACGACCGGCGCCCCACGACCCGGCGGAGGACGATCCGGAGCGCGAATGGGCCGACGGTGTGATCTATGCGTGCACGACCTGCGATGAGCTCGTGCGGGTCGCTCCGCCGGAGGGTGAAAAGCTGCCGCTCTGATCGGGCGCGGTCGGACTCGGCGGCCCGCATCGGCCGACGGTCAGCCGCAGAAGCGACGGACCACGTCGTAGAGGACCGGCAGCCCGAAGCGCAACGCGTCCAACGAGACCCGCTCGTCCACGCCGTGGAACCGCTCGAGGAAGCGCTCGTCGGGATCGAGTCGGAGCGGCGAGAAGCCATACGTCGGCGTACCGAGCAGAGACGTGGCCTTCGCGTCGGTCGCGAACGGCGCCATGACCGGCAGCGGGATGCCATCCGGGTCGTGATCCAGCAAGGTCGCGACGAGGATGTCCCACAGCGGACCCGTCGCGGGCGACTCGACTGGTTCGCCCCAGGCGACCAGCTCGATGTCGCAGGCGGCGAGCAGCTCGGGGCCGATCCGCCGTTCCACCTCGGCGCGCATCGCGGGCTCGGTCGTCCCGGGAAGCACGCGACAATCGACTTCGATGACGGCGTCACCGGGGATGACGTTGTACTTGACACCGGCCTGGATGACGTCCGGGCTGAGCGTGTCGCGGATGAGCGCCCGGAGCGCACGGGCGTACATCGGGTCGCACACGGTATCGATCGCCGCGTCCGCGGCCGCCGGATCCGTCTCGCCCGTCGCGATCCGCCGCAGGACCGTCGCCGCCGGCTCGGGGAGTGCCGCGGCGGCCGCCTCGAGGAACCGGATCATCACCGGGGTGATCCGGATGGGGCTCGGGGCCGCGAGCCGCTCGACGACGCGGGCGGCGAGGACCGCGGCGTTGTCGGCGCGCGGCATCGAGCCGTGCCCCCACGTGCCCGTGACGTGGATGCGGTAGGGCGCGAAACCCTTCTCGGCGACCTGGATCGGGTAGAGGCGCCGGCCGGCGACCGTCACGGACACGCCGCCGCACTCGTTGAGCGCTCCGGCCGCGCGCAGCCAGTCCGGGCGGTGTTCGGCGATCCAGCGCGCCCCGTCGCGGGAGCCGGCCTCCTCGTCCGCACTGCAGGTGAAGAGGACATCGCGCCGGAGGCCCGGGACGGGGTCGCGCGACGGGTCGAGACCGGCCGCGCGCGCCTCCTCGACGAGCCGCTCCAGGACGCCAAGCTCGAGCGCGATCATGCCCTTCATGTCGACGGCGCCGCGGCCGTACACGTAGCCTCCATCGAGATCGGCGGCGAACGGGTCGTGCGTCCAGCGCGACGACGGCGCGGGGACGACGTCGAGGTGCGAGAGCAACAGCAGCGGTTCGCCGCCGGTCCCGTCGCCGCAGAGCCTGGCATGGACCGAGCCGCGGCCGGGGACGGGCTCGACGAGTTCCGGCTCGAGGCCCAGCGCCGTCAATCGGTCGCGCAGGTAGATGGCGACGCGCGTCTCGCCGTCCGGCGCATCGGGAGGGGGCGGATTGATCGATGGGATCCGGATGAGGTCCCGGAGGGTGGTGACGACCCCGTCGTGGGCCGTCGCCCAGGTCGTCGCGGAAAGCGCTGCTGAGGGCGTCACCGGCCCCCGGCCGGCCCGATCACGGCGATCACGATGCCGATGATGAAGCCGGATGCCACGATCGCGATCGCAAACGCCAACAGCAGCTTGCCGTACCGACGCTCCTCCGCAAGGCCGGCGGCCGGATCCGGGTCGTCGCCGCCGGCGATGTACGGCGCCTGGAGGCCCTTCGCCCGGGCGCGCACGGCGCGCGGCGAGTCGTAGGCGTCAGGATCGGGCGGAAGTTCCTCAGGAGGCGGGACGGGCTCGGTCACCGCGTCATCATGCCGCCGAAGAGCGGACCGCGCATCGTGAGCTCATCGGGCTGCGGCGCATAGCCGAGTCGCGCGTTGACGGCTCGCATCGCGGCGTTGGCCTCGTCGTTGCCGGTCTCCAGGGTCGTCAGGCCGTTGTCGATCGCCCAGCCGATCGTCGCATGCTTGAGCTCGCGCGCGATGCCCCGACCGCGGAAGGGGCCGAGCACGGCGGTCATGTCGTGGTAGGCGCGGGTCATGGAGCCGGGCAGCATCATGAGGCTGGCGTAGCCGACGACGAGGCCGCTGTCGGTCTCGACCGCCACGAAGAAGGCGTCCTTGGGGATCCCGCGACGGTCGACATCGCGGGCACGGAACTCGGCGAGGTCGCCGACGGCCATCGGATCGTCACCACCCGGGATGTCGGCGAATGCCTCCAGCGCGACCGCATGGACGCCCTCGACGAGGTCCGGTCGTGCGGCGAGGGTCATGAACTCGATGCCGGCCGGCAGCGCGACGGCCGGTGAGGTGAGCCCGGCGAGGTCGAGGTGCACGGTCTTGGACCGCTCCAGCTCGCTGAATCCGCGGTGAGCCAGGAAGTCGATGCCCTCCGGCCGGTCCTCGACGCAGGCGATCTGCAGCTCGGTCTTGCCTGAGGCTCGCGCCGCATCGGAGATGCCCAGCAGCAACTTTTCTCCGACGCCCTGGCGGCGCGCGGCGGGCAGCACGTCGATGGAACCCCACAGCGCGTGGTACTCGGGCGGGTACATGTAGATCCGGCCCACGGTCGCGGCACCGATCGGCCGGCCATCGATCTCGGCCAGGAGGCGCGCCGTGCCGGGATACGTCGCGTCGCTCCAGTGCACCTCGTCGAGCGTCGTCGGGTTCTCGGGGCTCGTCTCGTTGACGATCGCCGCGAGTCGCTCGAGGTCCGCGTCGGCGACCACGGCCCGGATCGCGAGGCCGGCCGGACCCATCAGCCGATCGCGTCGCGCAGCGGCTGAGCGACCTCGCGCGCGACCGCATCCACACCAGCTGCACCCAGTCGCGGCGGCATCCCGAGGATCACGTGCGTGGCGCCCCGCCCCACGGCCTCGCGCGCCTGGTCGAGCGCCCACCGACGCTCGGCGGCGGTGGTCCCGGTCGGGAACTGGGCGCTCAGCTCGAAGGTCGATGGATCGCGCCCGATCTCCGCCAAAGCGGCGAGGATCTCGTCGCGCTTCTCGCTGAAGTACCCGATGTCCGTCGGGCTGCCGATGGCGACGACGGCCGGCAGCGGCCAGCCGTCGGCCACGGCGGCGGCCAGGGCGATACCCCGGCGCTTCTGGCCACCGAGCCAGAGCGGCGGTCCGCCGGGTGTCAGCGGCGGCGGCTCGTTGGTCGCCTCGACGAGCGGGTAGAACCGGTCGGGACGGGTGACCCCGGGCGGGGCGGTTGCTGCCTCGGACCAGAGCGCTTTGAGCACGTGCACCGCGGATTCGAACCGGTCGAAGCGCTCCGGCATCGGCGGCATCGGGATCCCGAACGGCCGGTGCTCGCCTTCGTGCCAGCCGGCCCCCAGACCGACGATGAAGCGACCGCCCGTGGCGTGGTCCATGACCGTCGCCGCCTTGGCCAGCACCGCCGGGTGGCGGAACGTGGCGGAGAGCACGGCGTGGCCCACCCACTTGCCCGGTACCCGGTGGGCCAGTGCCGCCATCGCAGTCAGCGCTTCGAAGCTCGCGCCGTGGCGCTCCTGCGAGACATCGGTCAGATGATCGTTCATCCAGACCGACTCGAACACCTCGTGCTCGCCGATGCGCGCCCACGCGCCATCGAGCGTCGCCCAGTCCACCGCCTGTGGCGAGGTCTTGATCCCGATCGGGATGTGCCGGGCCGTCACGAGGTCAGCGGCCGGGGGCGCTGACGGACAGGTTGGCGCGCATCCGCGGGCCGGTCGTGACGGCGCCTTGCGACGCGGACCCGACGAGCGCCGCGTACTTGGCCAGCACGCCCGTCGCGTAGTTCGGGGGCCGCGGGGTCCAGGCCGCGAGGCGCCGCGCGATCTCGTCGACCGGCACATCGAGATCGAGCGCCCCGCGGTCCACGTCGATCAGGATCTCGTCGCCTTCCTCGACGATGGCGATCGGGCCGCCGAGCGCCGCTTCCGGCGCGATGTGCCCGATCATCAGTCCGTGGGTGCCGCCGGAGAACCGGCCGTCCGTGATGAGCGCGACCGAATCACCCAGTCCCTCGCCCACGAGGGCGCCCGTGACGCTGAGCATCTCCTGCATGCCTGGCCCGCCGATCGGGCCCTCCCAGCGGATGACGACGACGTCGCCGGCCACGATCCGGCGATCGCGGACGGCCTCGTAGCAGGCCACCTCCGAGTCGAAGACGCGGGCGGGACCGCGGTGCAGCCGCCGCTCGTGGCCGGCGAGCTTGACCACGCATCCGTCCGGGGCCAGCGTGCCGTGCAGGATCGCCAGGCCACCCGTCGCCTTCAACGGGGTCTCGATGGGCAGGACGACCTTCTGGCCCTCGGTCTCGATGGCCGCGGCCGCGATCTCGGCGATCGTCCGCCCGTCGACCGTCGGGGCGTCGCCGCGCAGCAGCCCGTCGCGCTTGAGCAGCTCGCGCATGACCAGGCCGATCCCGCCCGCGTCGTACATATCGGCCGCGGTGTAGCGGCCGCCCGGATGCATGTCGGCGATGACCGGCGTGCGGTCGGCGATCGCCCCGAACTCATCGATGTCGAGCGGGACGCCGAACTCGTGGGCGATCGCGAGCAGGTGCAGGACGGCGTTCGTAGATCCGCCGGTCGCCGCCACGGACGCGATGCCATTCTCGAGGGACGGGCGGGTGACGAAGGCCGACGGACGCACGTCGCGGCGGACGAGGTCCATGACCAGCTCGCCGGTCTGGCGGGCGGCGTCGTCCTTGGCCGGATCCTCGGCCGGGATGCCGTTGAGGCCCGCCGGGGAGAGGCCCATGAACTCCATCACGGTCGACATGGTGTTGGCCGTGTACTGGCCACCGCACGCGCCGGGACCCGGGCAGGCGACCTGCTCGACCTCGTACAGCTCGTCGAGCGTGATCTTGCCCGCACGGTACGCCCCGATCGCCTCGAACACGGTGACCACGGTCGCGTTACGGACGCCCTTGTAGGTGCCCGGGTAGATCGTCCCGTTGTAGAGGACGAGCCCGGGCACGTCGAGGCGGCCCAGGGCCATGGCGGCCCCCGGGATGGTCTTGTCGCAGCCGACCAGGCAGACGACCCCATCGAGCAGGTGGCCGCGGACGACGAGCTCGATCGAGTCGGCGATGACCTCGCGGCTGACGAGTGACGACTTCATGCCCTCGGTGCCCATCGAGACGCCGTCGCTCACGGCGATCGTGTTGAACTCCATCGGCGTGCCGCCGGCCGCGCGGATGCCCTCCTTCACGAACTCGGCGAGCCGCCGCTGGTTGAAATTGCACGGCATCGTCTCGATCCACGTCGTGGCGACGCCGACGAGCGGCTTCGCGAGGTCCTCGTCGGTGAACCCGATCGCCTTGAGCATCGCCCGGGCGGCGGCCCGGTCCGGACCGTCCGTGAGGGCGGCGGAATGGCGCTTGGCGGGGTCGGACGGGCGCAGGTACGGGTGCTGGTCGTGGGCGTCGGACATCTCGGCGGCGTCTCCGGGCGGGCTGGCGGTCGGGGCTGGCGGGTCTGGCGGGTCCCGGGCCAGAAGCTGGGTCCGCGTCAGTGTAGGGCGGGCCGCTCCGTGTCCGCCGCGAGACGGTCCTCGACGCGCGACGTGGCGACCGCCCGGCTGACGGCGTGCCCGGTCACGGCCTCCAGGAACGCCGCCTGATCCAGGCTGAACGCCGTCACCGGACCGACGGCGCGCACGGACGCGGTCCGTGGCACGTGCTGCATCAGCGCGATCTCGCCGACGCCGCTGCCCGGGCCGAGCGTCCGGACCACGCGACCCGTCCTTGGAGACCTCGACGCTGCCCGTATCGATCAGGACGAATTCCAGCCCGGGTTCGCCCTCGCGCATCAGCCACGCGCCGTCATCGAAGGTCGCCGGCACCAGGGACGCCGCAAGATGCTCCACCGTCGCCAACGACAGGGGCGCGAACAGCGGCTCACCCCGGATCAGGGCCACGCGGCGGGCCCCACCCACGCCACCCTCGTCCATGCGCCGCAGGGCGGGCGCGAACAGGACCGCGACGATCGGCAGGAACAGGCCGCTCACGATCAGCGCGCCGCGGACATCGAACATGTCGATGAGGACCGGCGCGACGATCCCGCCGACGGCCACCCCGCCGTTGGCCACGCTGTCGATGAGCCCGAGCACCGCGATCCGACTGGCGTTCGGGGTCGTGCGCTGGATGAGCGTGAACCCGCTGACATCGATGAAGGCGTTGGCGACGCCGATGGCGACCATCGCGAGCAGGGCGACCAGCGGATCGACGACGAGGCCGATGACCGCGATCGGCGCGCCCCACCCGGCCAGGGCCAGTCCGAACGCGGGGGAGAGCCGGCGGCCGGCGAGCGTGATCGCCGCCGCGGCTCCGACGAGCCCGCCCAGGCCCATCGCCGCGTTGAGTGCGCCGACGCCCGCCTCGCCCATGCCGAGCAGCTCGATGGCCGCGACGACCACGAGCACCGTGAGCAGGCCTCGCACGAAGGTCTGCATCCCGAGGCCCACGACGATGAGGCGCGGACCCGGCAGGGCGGCCAGGGCGTTGACGCCCGCCGAGAGCTGGGCGAGCACGGCCCGTGCCGTGGTGTCCGACCGGCCGACCGCGGGCACATCCAGCCGGGCGATCGCCGCGACCCCGATCGCGTAGATGGCGAGGACGGCAAGGACCGCACCGACCGGCCCCGTGACCACGAGCAGCAGCCCCGCGAGCGCCGGCCCGACGAAGGTGCCGAGGCCTTCTGCGGCGCTGGACGTGACGTTCGCGGCGACGAGCTGGCTGGGCGTGCTGGCCACGGCCGGGAGCAACGCCATGTGGAGCGGTCGACTGAAGGCGCCCACGCCCGCTTCGAGAGCGACCACGACGAACAGGAACTCGATCGGCAGGTCCAGCGCGACGACGCCGACGGCGAGGGCGACCGCCAGGGTCCGGATCGCGTTCACCGCCCGCAGCACGACCTCCAGCCGCCAGCGGACCGTGGGCAGACCGGCGAACGGGGCGATGAGCGTCGGGACGAGGAAGCGCGCCAGCCCCAGGAGGCCCACCGCGACCGCGCCGCCGGCTTCGTACGCGATGACGAGGGTCGTCACGAGGAACGCCCACTTGCCGGCGATCACCGCGAACCAGGCGATGGTCAGCCGCCGTAGCTCGCGATCGTCGAGCGTGGTCCGCAGCGCAGCGACGGCAGGGTTCGGGCCCTGCCCGTGGCGTGGCATCCGCGGAGCATAGTCGCCGCGCATCGTCCGACCGCGGGTTGCGTGCACCATCTTCCCGGGCGCACCCGCAGCGCGTATGCTGCCGCGACCCGAGGAGGCCGGCGGTCAGACAGGAGGACGGAACGCGACGATGGACGAGAAGCTGCAGCTGCTTTCCAAGGTCCCGTTGTTGGCCGGCCTGGATCGGAAGGATCTCGAGCAGGTCGGCCGCCTGGCGGACGAGGTCGACCTGCCGGAGGGCCGGGTGGTGGCCCGCCAGGGGACCTCGGGCGAGGAGTTCTTCGTGATCATCGAGGGGACCGTGCGGATCGAGCGCGACGGCGAGCACCTGCGCGACGAAGGCCCGGGCGACTTCTTCGGGGAGCTCGCGATGCTCGGCAAGGTGCCCCGGACCGCGACGGCCACGTGCGTGACGCCGTGCCGCCTGCTCGTCGTGGGCCATCGCGAGTTCAACTCGCTGCTGTCGAATTACCCGAGCATCCAGGGCGCCGTGCTGCATGCGGTCGCGCAGCGGATCGCGAAGCTGGAGCCGAACAAGGCGCACTAGACCGGGCTGCCCGGCACGGGGTTCAGTGCAGGCAGTCGCCGGTGTCGACGGGTCCCGTTCGCCCCAGCGCCGGTGCGACCCTCGTTGCGACGGCCGTGGGGCTGAGCGCGTAGCCGACATCCGGTTCGGTGCGCGCCTCGGCGAAGACGAGTCCACCGACAGTCCCGTCGCGCAGGACGAACGGTCCGCCGCTGTCGCCGCGATCGATCTCGGCCCGGAGCTCAAGGATGTCGCGCCTGACCGTCGCCTCGCCGTAGATGTCCCGGCCGGTCGCAGGGTAGGCGCCGGTCACCGCTGCGGGCACGACCGTCAGGGAGCCGCCGCCCGGGTAGCCCAACGCCGCACCGACCACGCCGCGTCCCGGATCCGTCGTCGCGAACCGCAGGGCCGTGGCGCGGATGTCCGGGGCGTACAGCACGGCCACGTCGAGCGCCGGATCGAACAGCACCACGACCGCATCGGCCTGCCCGCTGCCCGGACTCGCGACCCGGATGCCGCGCGCGCTCGCCCCCGCGACCACGTGCGCATTCGTGACGATGTAGCGCTCCGCGACCGCGACGCCACTCCCCGATGACTCGAGGCCGCAGGTGGCGGCCGTGATCCGGAACGTGCTCGCTTCGGCGACCTCGGCGATGGCTCTCGCGGTGGCGTCGGTCGGTCGATCGACCGGCGCGCGGGGCAGCGGGTCGAAGCCGATGAACACGTCCGGAAGGCCGCTGTCGTCCAGGAGGGTCCCGAGGTCCTCCGCGAGCTCGACCGGCTGGGGGAGGACGGCGTTGAGCGACCGGACCGCGGTCGAGGTCTGGGCGGCCTCGGTCAGGCGCGGCACGGGCCCGATGGCGAGGAGGCCACCGGCCAGCCACACGATGAGCAGGGCCTGGGCCGCACCGGTGAAGGCCCCACCGACCCGGTCCGCTGCGCCGAGAACGCCCGTGCCGAGCCCGCGCGCAAGCATCCGCCCGATGGTCGATCCGATCGATTCGCCAAGACCGACAGCCGCAAGCAGGCCGCCCAGCACGATGTACGGGCGAATCCCCGCCGGGACGTTGTCGAGCGGCTCGACGAGCAGGGGCAGGGCCAGCACGGCGAGGGCACCACCACCGACCGCCCCGAGCAGGCCACCGACCTGCGGCAAGGCCCCGGAGCGGAACCCGAGGACGACGGCGAGCACGAGCAACACGATCGCGACGAGGTCGAGCGGGTTCACGCGCGGATGGTGGCACAGGTCGGCCAAGCGGGCGCTCGAACGCCCCGGGCGGTGGGCCCGGGGCGTTCGGTGCGGCGTCTGGAGGGGCGGCGACGGCGTCGCCGGCGGGTGAACGGCTAGCCGACCGTCACCTCGATCGGGGCGGCGCCACCGGCCGAGTCGGTGATCTGGTACGTGCCCGGCTGCACGTCTGGGATGGTGATCTCGGTCTGGTGGGTCTCGGCGATCTGGATGCACATGACGTCCTCGGGGCCGTTGCCCTCGCGCAGCGTGATCGCGTAGGACCCCGGGCCTTCGGTGACGATCACCTGGTCGAGGACGTAGCACGGCTCGACGCCGCTCGTCCAGCTGGCGGTCACGATGATGGTCGAGCCATCGACCCGGGCAACGAGCGCATCGGCGGGGACCGTGTGGACGTTGAGTTGGCCCGGCTTCGGGACCACGAGCTTGGGCCCGTCCCCGATATTGCCGGCGCTCGGGTCCGAACCGCTGCCGGAGCCGTCGCTGGGTGCGGCGCTGACCGGCGCGTCAGGCGAGGGAGACGCGGGAGCCGGTCGATGCGGACGGTGCGGCCGCGCTGGAACACGCGGCGACCAACATGGTCAGGGTCAACAGGCCGACGCTCGACGCGCCGGGCGATTCGAAGGTCGTTCATGCCCGGGGAGACGACGGGCTCGCCGGCAAGGTTCCGTCGTCGTCGCCCGTCAACGGACCGGGGCGAGGGTATCGACCCGCGGCGGGTGGCCCGCCTCCCAGGCGGCGATGTCGGCCTCCTTGAGCAGGAGGTAGCCGAGTTCGTCGGTGCCGGCGAGGAGCATCCGCTTCGCGAAGGGGTCGATCGTGAAGTCGATGGTCGATCCGTCGGGCAGCAGGACACCCTCCTCGGCGAGGTCGACGGTCAACTCGGCGTCGGGGTCGCGGGCGATGAGGTCCCGCAGCCGCTGATGGACCTCGGGCGAGACGACGATCGGCAGCAGGCCGTTCTTGAGGCTGTTGCTCCGGAAGATGTCGGCGAAGCTGGTCGAGAAGATCGCGCGCAGGCCCCACGCCGTCAGCGCCCACGGCGCGTGCTCGCGTGACGAGCCGGCCCCGAAGTTGTCGCCCGCGAGCAGGATCTGGCGGCCGTGCATGCCGGGTTCGTCCAGCACGAAGCGCGGCTCCTTGAGCGACCCGTCCTCCTGGTACCGCCAGTCGCGGAAGAGCGCGTCGGCGAGACCGGCCTTGTCCGTCACCTTGAGATAGCGAGCCGGGACGATCTGGTCGGTATCGACGTTCTCCGCGTCCAGCGGGACGACCTTGCTCGTGAACATCCGGAACGGTTCGCTCATCGGGTCACCGCCCGCCGACCGCGGCCAGCGTCTCGATCCCGGGGAGCGTCCGCGGGTCCGTGACGACACCGGCGATCGCCGACGCCGCGGCGGTCAGCGGCGAGGCGAGGAACGTCCGGCCGCCCTTGCCCTGGCGACCCTCGAAGTTGCGGTTGCTCGTGCTGACCGCGTACTGCCCGGGCTGGAGCTGGTCGCCGTTCATCGCGATGCACATCGAGCAACCGGACTCGCGCCAGTCGGCGCCGGCCGCCTTGAAGATCTCGGACAGGCCCTCGGCCTCGGCCTCGCGCTTCACCTCGTCGCTGCCGGGCGTGACCATCAGGCTGACGCCGTCGGCGACGTGGCGCCCCTCGAGGGCTGCCGCCGCCAGACGCAGGTCGCTGATGCGCCCGTTGGTGCACGAGCCCACGAACACGACATCGACCTTCTGGCCGATGATCGGCTGGCCCGGGCGCAGGTCCATGTACTCGAGCGCCCGCTCGAGCGCGCGCTTCGCGGACGGGTCGGTCTCGTCGTTCGGCGAGGGCACCCGCGAGGTGATCGGGATCCCCATCCCGGGGTTCGTGCCGTAGGTGACCATCGGCTCGAGCGTGTTCGCGTCGATCGTGATCGACTTGTCGAAGGTCGCGCCGTCGTCGGTGGGGAGCCGCCGCCAGCGCTCGACCGCGACGTCCCAGTCGGCGCCCTGCGGCGCGTAGTCCCGGCCGTGGACGTACTCGAAGGTCGTGTCGTCCGGGGCGATGAGCCCGGCCCGCGCGCCGCCCTCGATGCGACATGTTGCAGATGGTCATCCGCTGTTCCATGGTCAGCGCGCGGATGGCGTCGCCGCGGTACTCGAAGACGTGGCCGGTCCCGCCACCGACGCCGATGCGAGCGATCAACGCGAGGATGATGTCCTTGGAGCTCACGCCCGGGGCGAGGCGGCCGTCGACCCGGACCTCGTAGGTCCTGGGATCGCGCTGGAGCAGCGTCTGGGTGGCGAGGACCATCTCCACCTCGCTCGTCCCGATGCCGAATGCCAGCGCCCCGAACGCTCCGTGCGTGCTCGTGTGCGAGTCGCCGCACACGATCGTCATGCCGGGCTGGGTCAGCCCCATCTGCGGGCCGATGACGTGGACGATGCCCTGCGACGGCGAACCGATGCCGTGGAGCGGGATGCCGAAGTCGCGGCAGTTCGTCTCGAGCTGGCTGATCTGGGCAGCCGCCTGGAGGTCGAGCATCGGGAGGCTGCGCGGCGTCGTCGGGATCGAGTGATCGGCCGTCGCGACCGTCTGCGACGGACGGCGGACCGTGAGCCCGCGCTCACGCAGGCCCGTGAAGGCCTGCGGGGAGGTCACCTCGTGGATGAGGTGGAGGTCGACCGCCAGGACGGCGGGTGCGCCGGGATCCTGGCTGACGACGTGGTCGGTCCAGATCTTGTCGACGATCGTGCGTGGCGTCGGGCTCGTTACGGGTTGGCTGGCGGTCATGGGGCGGCTGGTCTCCGGGAAACGTTTTGCGGTCCCAGAGCGTAGCAGAGGTCCGCGTCCGGCCGGCCAGACCCCTGATGGGCCGCCTGGACGCGTTGTGGCGAAGGTGCGAGCCATTCGTCCCATGCTCACCGGTACGACCGTGCCCGGGGAAGCGACCCGTTCCGCGCGTATAACCGACTCTCCGGAGACCAGCCCCTACCCGGAGGCCCCTGCTATCCCCGACGATCGCGCCCGCATGCTCACCGACCAGGATCGCGCCGAAGCGATCTTCGACGGGTCCACCGACCTGCGTATCGTCCGGATCCGCCTGTTCCTTGCGCTCGTCACGATGTTCGCGATCCCGGTCGGACTGGCCGTGCCGGTCATCTATTCGCTGGCGATGGACGACGGGGCCTCGGTCGTGTTGCCCACGCTCGGCATCGCCGTCCTCGCGATGGTCCTGGGGCTGCTCACCGTGTGGCTCGCCCGGCGCGTGCTGGAGCCCGCGGAGCGGCTCGATCGGGCGCGGGTGGTCCTCGAGGACGCGTACGCACGGGCGCGCGCCGAAAGCCTGCGGGACACGCTCACGGGACTCGGTAACCACCGGGCGTTCCAGGAGGAGCTCGAGCGCCAGTGGATCGACGCGAAGCGCTACAACGCGCGGCTGGCCCTCGCGATCGTCGACCTCGACGATTTCCGGCGGGTGAACGAGACCGAGGGGCACGTCGGCGGCGACCGCGTCCTCGCCGGCGTGGGGGCGATCCTGGCGGCCGGCGTGCGACGGGGCGACCAGGTCTTCCGGGTCGGTGGCGACGAGTTCGCCGTGCTCATGCCGGGCATGGACAGCGACGCTGCGTACCTGTCGCTGCGGCGGGTGCTGGCGACCGTGCTCGAAGGGCGGGTCGCGTCCGTGACGGGTCGGGAGCGCCTCGGGTCGCTGGCGGGCGGTTGGTCATTCACCGCGGGGGTCGCGGCGATCCCCGGCCAGGCCTCCGACCGCGCGACCCTGTACCGCGAGGCGGATGCGGCGCTGATGTATGGCAAGCGGCACGGCCGGACGTGCGTGACGGCGTTCGATCCGGCGCGCCACGGGACCACGGCGTCCGAGCGGCCGATCGCCGAAGTGGCGGCCGATATCGCGCGCGTGGCCGCGGTGGGGGCGCTGCGCGCGGTGTTCCAGCCGATCTACGATCTGCGGACGGGGCATCCACGCGGGTACGAGGCGCTCATCCGGCCGATGCCGGGCTCCGGGTTCGCCGATCCGGCCGAGTTGTTCGCGGCGGCCGAGTCCGTCGGGCGGACCGTCGAGCTCGACCTCGCCTCCGTGGCCACCTCCATCTCGGCGTTCGCGGGGCTGGCGCTGCCGGGAAGCCTCACCCTCAACCTCTCGCCGCGCACCCTCGAAGCCGACGATTTCAGCGTCCACACGCTCGTCCAGATGCTCCGGCGGCAACAGCTCGACCCCGCGCGGATCGTGCTGGAACTGACCGAACGCGAGGCCGTCGAGGACATGGACCGGCTGGTGCGCGCCGTCGAGGCGTGCCGCGCCGCCGGGATGCGCATCGCCATCGACGACGTCGGGGCGGGCAACGCCGGCCTGCGGCTCCTGTCCCAGCTCCGGTTCGACATCGTCAAGATCGACCTGTCGCTCGTGCAGGGCGGCGCGGTCCGGGCGACGTCCCAGGAAGTCGTGCGCACGCTCAAGGACCTCGCCGATCGGTGGGGCGCGCTGGTCATCGCCGAGGGCGTCGAGACTCCTGAGCAGCTCGAGTTCGTGCGCTCGCTCGGCATCCGGGCAGGACAGGGCTACCTGCTTGGGCGCCCGACCGAGACGCCATCGACTGCGGTCGTGGACCTCGATGCGCTGACGCAGTCGACCGGCGACTGGCTCGTCGATCGGATGCGCGCGGTGCCCGTCTAGCCGAGGCGCGACGCCGCCGTGGGGTTCCTGCCCCTCGGCCGACCCGACCCCGGACCTTCGGGGGGACGTTGACGGGCCGTCGGACTTTGGTAGACTGCGCGAACCGCACGGGTCGACCGGGCGGATGCAGCGTCTGGAGGCCGACTTGGGCCGTTTCGATCGACAGGACCGTCGGGTCGTCGCCGTCGTGATCACGACGGACGGTCGCCGCGTCCACATGCCGATCGAGCCGAACGGGTTCGCCGACGTATCGATCCTCGCGCTTCTTCGCTCGCTCCTGGGGCTTGATGGGCTTCTCGGCCTTATTACCGGCTCCCGGCGGGAGAACGGAGGGACGCGGAGGAACGGACGCTAAGGCGCACGAACCACCGCATCACCGAAGGGACCCTCGCCGGGAAGGCGAGGGTCTTTTGTATGTCCGTCACGGATGAGGGCCCAACCGATGACCACCAAGACCGAGACCGCGAAACCACCGAGTCCCACCGGCACGGGCCGACGGAGTCACGTGCCGGGCGACGGCACGGACCAGGCGGCCGCGGTCGAGCGCGCCCGGAAGGGCATGCTCCACGAGGCGCGTGACCTCAAGCGCACGCGCATCGGTGCCGACGTCCTGTGCGAGGCCCTCCTCCGCCAGGGCGTCGATGTCTTCTTCAGCTACCCGGGCGGCGTCATCCTGCCGCTGTACGACGTCCTGGGCGACTACCCGGAGCTGCGCCACGTGCTCGTCCGCCACGAGCAGGGCGGCGCGCACGCCGCGGACGGCTACGCACGGGTCACCGGCCAGGTCGGCGTGTGCATGGGCACGTCCGGCCCGGGCGCCACGAACCTCGTCACCGGGATCGGGACGGCCCTCCTCGATTCGGTGCCGATGGTCGCGATCACCGGCAACGTCCCCGCGGCGCTGATCGGCAAGGACGCGTTCCAGGAGATCGACATCAACGGCATCACGCTGCCGATGACCAAGCACAACTACCTGGTCCGCGACGCGGACGACCTGCCGCGGGTCGTCGCCGAGGCGTTCCACATCGCGCGGTCCGGGCGGCCCGGCCCCGTCCACATCGACATCACCAAGGACGCGCTCCAGCAGGAGACCCGCGCCGAGCACCCGACCGAGGACGACGTCATCGCCGGCCTGCCGGGCTTCCGGCCGAACATGGACGGCCACGGCCGCCAGCTCAAGACCGCGGCCACCGAGATCGCGGCGGCGAAGCGGCCGGTCATCCTGGCCGGTCACGGCGTCCTGCATGCCGAGGCCTGGGACGACCTCAGGGCCTTCGCCGAGAAGACCTCCATCCCGGTCGCGTGGACCCTGCTCGGCATCGGCGCCATCGACGAGACCCATCCGCTGGCCTACGGCTTCATGGGCATGCACGGCTGGAAGCACGTCAACCGCGCGATCCAGTCCGCCGACCTGCTCATCGCCATCGGGATGCGGTTCGACGACCGGGTGACCGGCAACGTCCGGACGTACGCGCCGTATGCGCGGATCATCCACGTCGATATCGACCCGGCCGAGATCGGCAAGAACGTGGCCGTGGAGGTGCCGATCGTCGGCGACGCGGGGCGGGTCCTCCGGGCGCTGACCCCGATGGTCCCCGAGACCCCGCCCGAGGCTCGTCGGGAATACCTCGACCAGCTGGCCGACTGGCGGCGCGACTCCGAGGCGTCCTCGTGGCACGGCTCCGGGGCGTGGCGCGACGGCGTGCTGTCGGCCGACTACGTCATCGAGCGGATCGGCGAGCTGACCGACCACCAGGCCACGTACGTCGCCGACGTCGGCCAGAACCAGATGTGGCTCGCTCGCTACACCGGCTTCCGGAACCCGAACTCGCACGTGAGCTCCGGTGGTCTCGGGACCATGGGCTTCTCGGTCCCGGCGGCCATGGGCGCGGCCCTGGGACGGCCGGATCGCGAGACCTGGGCGATCACCGGCGACGGCGGCTTCCAGATGACGTTCCAGGAGCTGATGACCCTCGTCGCCGACGACATCCCGGTCAAGATCGCACTGCTCGACAACAAGAAGCTCGGGATGATCCGCCAGTGGCAGGAGATCATCTACGCCGGGAACTACCACTCGGCGAACCTGCCCGGACCGGACTTCGCCAAGCTCGCCGACGCGTTCGGCATCCCGGCGTTCCGGGCCGGCACCCCGGCCGAGGTGGACGACGCGATCCGAGCGGCCCAGGCCGTGGACGGACCGGCGCTCATCTGGTTCGAGATCGCCGAGGAGCAGAACGTCTTCCCGATGATGCCGGCCGGCAAGGGCCTGTCCGACCTGATCGAGAAGTGGGACGGGGCGGACGAGTGAGCGGGAACCCCGAGCTCGAACGGGCAGCTGCCGGCGGACCTGCCGGTCGCCGACGACGCCCGCCCCGGCCCATGCCGCGCCGCCGCCGCGAGCGCTGCCCGGTGGCGGCGAGACCCGCCGGCACGTCCTCGTCGCCATCGTCATGAACAAGCCGGGCGTCCTCAATCGGGTGTCGAGCCTCATGCGCGCCCGCAACTTCAACATCGACTCGCTGGCCGTCAGCACACCGACCGACCGGACACAGCCGGATGACGATCACCCTGCACGGCGACGACGTCGCGGTGGAGCAGGCCGCCAAGCAGCTCTACCGGCTCATCGACGTGCTCAAGGTGCAGGACGTCACCTCGGAGCCCACGGTCGAGCACGAACTCGCGTTCGTGAAGATCCGGGCGACCGATTCGAACCGCGACGAGGTCCTGCGGCTCGTCGAGCTCTCGCGCGGCCGGGTCGTGGACCTGGCCGATGGCTCGGTCATCGTCGAGGTGACGGGCACGGAGTCCGAGATCGACACGTTCGTGTCGCTCGTGCGGACCTACGGCATCAAGGAATTGGTCCGCACCGGCGCCGTCGTGATGGCGAGGGGTTCGGGTTCCATCGAGGAGGCGAGCCTCGGCCGATGGCGGCAGGGCTCCGCCTCGGACCTCGGAGCGCGATACACGGCAACCCATTGAGGGTGCCAAGACGGAGGGACGAAGCAATGACCGCGAAGATGTACTACGACAATGACGCCGATCCGTCGGCCCTGGCCGGGCAGACGGTCGCGATCATCGGGTATGGGAGCCAGGGCCATGCCCATGCCCTGAACCTGCACGAGAGCGGCGTCGACGTCGTCGTCGGGCTCGCCCCGGGGTCGAAGAGTCGTGCCCACGCCGAGGAGGCCGGCCTGCGCGTCCTCGACACCGCAGATGCCGTGCGGGCCGCCGACGTCGATCATGATCGCTCGTGCCGGACACCGCCCAGAAGGCGGTCTACGACGCGGACATCGCGCCGAACCTGCGCGAGGGCCAGCTCCTGCTGTTCGCCCACGGCTTCAACCTGCGGTACGGGCGGATCGAGCCGCCGGCGACGGTCGATGTCGGGATGGTCGCGCCCAAGGGGCCCGGCCACCTGGTCCGGTCGGTGTACCAGGCCGGGGGCGGCGTCCCGGCGCTCTTCGCGGTCGAACAGGACGCCGTCCGGGACCGGCCGCGCCCGCGTGCTGGCCTATGCTCGCGCGCTGGGCAACACCCGCGCCGGCGTGCTCGAGACGACGTTCAAGGAGGAGACCGAGACCGATCTGTTCGGAGAGCAGTCGGTCCTGTGCGGCGGCACCGCGGCGCTGGTGAAGATGGCGTTCGAGACGCTGGTCGAGGCCGGCTACCAGCCCGAGCTCGCCTACTTCGAGACGATGCACGAGCTCAAGCTCATCGTCGACCTGATGTACCGCGGCGGCCTCAACTTCATGCGCTTCAGCGTCAGCGACACGGCCGAGTACGGCGACTACGTGTCAGCGGGCCGCGCCTGATCGACGAGAGCGTCCGCGAGCGGATGCGCGCCGTGCTCGGTGACATCCAGGACGGGTCGTTCGCCGATCGCTGGATCGCCGAGAACGAAACCGGGCCGCCACGAGTTCGAGCGGCTGCGCGCCGCCGACCGCGACCACCAGATCGAGCAGGTCGGCGCCCGGTTGCGTGCCCAGATGCCGTTCCTCAACCCGGTCGAGGTGCAGGCCGGCCAGGCGCAGGCCGCGGCCACGACACCGGGAGCGGCCCGATGACCGCGCCCGTACCCCGGCCGGGAGGGCCGTTCGTCGCTCCCGGCACCGTCCGCATCTTCGACACGACCCTGCGCGACGGGGAGCAGGCGCCCGGCGCCGGCCTGACGGCCGCGGAGAAGCTCGAGGTCGCCCGCCAGCTCGCGCGCCTCAAGGTCGATGTCATCGAGGCCGGGTTCCCGGCCGCCTCCCCGGGCGACTTCGAGGCCGTCCGCCGGATCGCCCAGGAGACCCCGCAGGACATCGCGGTCGCGGCGCTGGCGCGCTGCAAGGACGGCGACCCGCAGCGGGCGATCGAGGCGATCAAGGTCGCCCACCGGCCGCACCTCCACGTATTCATCGCAACGAGCGACATCCACCTCAAGCACAAGCTTCGGGTCGATCGCGAGACCGCGCTGCGCGAGGCGGTCCGCTGGGTCCGCTACGGTCGCGAGCAGCTCGGGCGCGACGCCGAGATCGAGTTCAGCGCCGAGGACGCGTCGCGCACCGACACCGAGTTCCTCATGCAGGTCTACGAGGCGGTCGTCGAGGCCGGCGCTTCCACGGTCAACATCCCCGACACGGTCGGCTATGCGATCCCCGCCGAGTTCGGGGTGCTGACCAAGCGGGTGGTCGACCTGGTCGGTGGCGCGGCCACGGTCAGCATCCACTGCCACAACGACCTCGGGCTGGCCACGGCCAACACCCTTGCCGCGGTCCAGGCCGGCGCGCGCCAGGTGGAGGTCACCATCAACGGCCTGGGCGAGCGTGCCGGCAATGCGTCGCTCGAAGAGGTCGTGATGGCCCTGCGGACGCGGCCGACGCAGTTTCCGGACCTGGGTTCGGGGGTCCAGACCGAACACATCACGGCGGCATCGCGGCTGGTCTCGTACCTGACCGGCTTCGCGATCCAGCCGAACAAGGCGATCGTCGGCGGCAACGCATTCGCCCACGAGTCCGGCATCCACCAGGACGGCGTGATCAAGCATCCGCTGACCTACGAGATCATGACCCCGCAGTCGATCGGGCTGTCCGGCAGCCAGCTGACGATCGGCAAGCTGTCCGGCCGGCGCGGCCTCCAGGGCAAGCTCCACGAGCTGGGCTACGAGCTGGAGGGCGAGGCGCTGGACGCCATCTACCGGCAGGCCATCGAGCTCGCCGACGCCAAGAAGGAGGTCACCGACGCCGACCTCATCGCGCTCGTCGAGCAGCGCAGCGCCGAGGTCCCCTCGAGCGTCGTGCTCGTCGGCTGGAGCGTGACCTCGTCGCATGGTGGCCGCGGTACCGGCACCGTGACGCTCAGCGTCAACGGCGAGGAACGGACAGCCGAGGCGACCGGCAACGGACCGGTGAACGCGTTGTTCAAGGCGGTGGACGAGGCGATCCAGCCGGTGCTCGGCTGGCACCCCACGCTGACCGAGTACGAGATCAAGGCCGTATCGGCCGGCGAGGACGCCCAGGGCCAGGTGCTCGTGCGCTGCCGCCGCTCGTCCGACGAGGGCCCGGGCGCCCTCGTGGTCTCGGGCCACGGGTTATCGACGAACATCATCGAGGCGTCGCTCGACGCCTATCTCGTCGGCACCAACAAGCTCCACGGCGCGGAGATCAACGGCGTCGATGTGGCGTTCGTGACCCCACGGTCCGAGCAGGGCCTCCCATGAATCCTCGGGCGGATGGCATCGCGGGGCTCCGCCTCCGACCTCGGAGCGCGTGTGGCGAGAATCCGTTGAGGGTGCCATGACGACGTACCGTGTTGCCACGATCCCGGGTGACGGGGTCGGGCCCGAGGTCGTCGACGCGGCTCGGCGGGTGGTCGACGCGGCGGGCCGGCGGTTCGGCTTCGCCATCGACTGGACCGAGATCGTCGCCGGCGGCATCGCGATCGACACGTACGGGGTGGCGATCCGCCCCGAGGACGTCGAGGCGTGCGGGGACGCCGACGCGATCCTGCTGGGCGCCGTGGGCGGACCGAAGTGGTCGGATCCCGGCGCGCCGGTCCGTCCAGAGCAGGCGCTGTTCGCCCTGCGTGGTGGTCTCGGTCTGTACGCTAATCTCCGGCCCGTCACCGTCCATCCGGCCCTGGTCGCGATCCTCGCCACTGCGGCCGGAATTGCTCGCCGGCGTCGACCTGTTCATCGTCCGGGAGCTGACCGGGAGCGTGTACTTCGGCTCGCGCGAGGAGCCCGCCGGCGCGGTCGGGGAGCGCAAGGCGCTCGACACGATGCCCTACCACGAGCGCGAGGTGGCACGGATCGTCCGGCTCGCATTCGAGCTCGCGCAGGGACGGCGCGGCCGGCTCACCTCGGTCGACAAGGCGAACGTCCTCGCCACGTCGCGCCTGTGGCGGACGATCGCCGACGAGGTCGCCCGCGACTACCCGGACGTCACGATCCAGCACCAGCTGGTCGATTCGTGCGCGATGCTGCTCGTGCGGCGTCCAGCCGACTTCGATGTGATCGTCACGGAGAACCTGTTCGGCGACATCCTCTCGGACGAGGCGGCCGTGCTGGCTGGCTCGCTCGGGATGCTTCCGTCGGCCTCGCTGGGCGAGCGCCGGACCGAGCACGGCACGTTCGGACTGTACGAGCCGATCCATGGCTCGGCGCCGGACATCGCCGGCCAGGACAAGGCGAACCCGATCGGCACGATCCTGTCCACGGCGATGCTCCTGCGGATGTCGCTGGGACGCGAGGACGCAGCCGCGGCCATCGAAGCCGCGGTCAGCGGTGCGCTCGACGACGGCTGGCGCACGGGTGACCTGGCCGACCCGTCCGACCAGCGCGACGGCCTCGTCGTCGTCGGGACGACCGCCTTCGCCACGGCGGTGGTTGATCGGCTCGAAGCCCCGGCCGGAGTCGCGTTGTGAGCGAGATCGTCGACGTCCCGGTCGTCCTGTACGACACGACCCTGCGCGACGGCACGCAAGGCGAGAACATCACGCTCTCCCTCGCCGACAAGCTGCGCATCGCGCGGATGCTGGACGAGTACGGGATGCCGTTCATCGAGGGCGGCTGGCCGGGCTCGAACCCCAAGGACATCGAGTTCTTCGCGGCGGCCCGGACGATCACCTGGGAGACCGCCAAGCTGGCCGCATTCGGCTCGACGCGTCACCGCTCGAACAAGCCCGCCGAGGACCCGAACCTGCGCGAGCTCGTCGCCGCCGAGACCCCCGTCGTCACGATCTTCGGCAAGTCGTGGCTCCTCCACGTCACGGAGGTCCTCGGGGCGACGCCGCAGGAGAACCTCGACATGGTCGCCGACTCGGTCGGCTTCGTCGTGGATCGCGGGCGCGAGGCCGTCTATGACGCCGAGCACTTCTTCGATGGCTACAAGGCCGATCGCGACTACGCGCTCGCGACGCTGCGGGCGGCGCGTCAGGCCGGTGCCAGGACGCTCGTGCTCTGCGACACCAACGGCGGGACGCTTGGTGACGAGCTGACGGCGATCATCGGGGACGTGCGCGTGTCCCTGGAGGCGGATCCCGATGCGCCGGCGGTCACCTGGGGGATCCACACGCACAACGATGCCGAGCTGGCCGTGGCCAACTCCATGGCGGCCGTCGCCGCCGGGATCCGCCACGTCCAGGCGACCATCAACGGCTACGGCGAGCGGGCCGGCAACGCGAACATGGTCTCGATCCTCGGCAATCTCGCGTTGAAGACGTCACACGCGCTCGTGCCGGCGGGCGGCGGTCGGCTCGAGGGCCTGACCGAGTTGTCGCGCAGCGTCGCCGAGATCGCCAACCTCACGCCGAACGACTACCAGCCGTACGTCGGTCGGTCGGCGTTCGCGCACAAGGGCGGCGTGCACGGGGCGGCCGTCGCCAAGGTCGAGCGGTCGTACCAGCACGTGGAGCCCGCTTCCGTCGGGAACGTGGGGCGGCTGGTCGTGTCCGAGCTCGGGGGGCGTGCCAACACCTCGATCCGGGCTCGTCAGCTCGGACACGAGCTCGAGGGCCTGGTCGATGCGCGCGAGCTGTCCAACCTCATCAAGCAGATGGAGGCCGATGGGCTCGCGTTCGAGGGCGCGGAGGCCTCGTTCGAGCTGCTGATCCGGCGGCAGGCCGCCGACTATGCGCCGCCGTTCCGGATCGTCGACTACACGTGCCTGGTCGAGCAGCGTGACGGGCGCGAGCTGCTGGCCGAGGCCACCGTGAAGGTCGCTGTGGACGGGGAGACCCTGCACACCGCCGCGGATGGGAACGGCCCGGTCAACGCGCTCGATGCCGCGCTGCGCAAGGCGCTGCGGGCGTTCTACCCGGCGATCGACCACGTCCATCTCGTCGACTACAAGGTGCGCATCCTCGATGGCGACGCGGCGACCGCGGCGCGGACCCGGGTGATCATCAATTCGCAGGACGGTGCGCGGACGTGGTCGACGATGGGCAGCGACACGAACATCATCGCGGCGTCGGCGACGGCGCTGGCGGACTCGCTCGAGTACGCGATCTGGAAGTCCGGCGCGGAGCTGCGCCGGCGCGATGAGCGACATTTCACGACGGGGCCGGGGGTCGTGGCGGGTGCCGCGGCCGCTGCCGACACGGCCGGCGCCGCCGAGGCGGCCGGCGCCGCCGAGGCGGCCAGCGGCCCAGCGCGGTGCCCGACCGACCCGGCCGGTGCCGCGCAACCCATCGATCCAGCCACAGCGACCCGGAGGTAGCCCGGATGGCGGAACCCACATCCACAGCGCCCACCCTGCAGCTCGCCCGCTGGACGGTCACGTCCGGCTCGAACGCGCAGAGTCGAGGCGCGGTCATCATCGATGCCGGCGACCACCACTGGCGCGCGTCGGCGGAGGGCAACGGCGCGATCGACGCGCTGTTTCGAGCCGTCGACAAGGCGCTCGCCGAGATCCTCGACGGCCATCCGCGGCTCCTCGCGTACGACATCCACGCGTTGGGGGAGGGGACCGACACGATCGGCGTCGTGACCGTGCGGATCGCCCCGCCCGATGTCGGGGGCGAGCGCGGCACCGGTGAGTACGCCGGCGAGGCGCGCGGCCCGAACATCATCGCCGCCTCGATCGAGGCCTACATCGTGGCGCTCAATGCGATGCTCGCCGAGGCGCACTGGACCGGCGCACCCGAGGCCGCGGCGGCCACCGGCAAGCGAGCGCGGGCCAAGGCGCCGGTGACCGCGGGGGACGCGCGTGAGCGCCGTGCCGAACTGGACGAGGACGCCGGCGCGATCGACACCACGGACTGGTTCAACCGCCAGGGCTGATCCGCAGGCGAGCCGGCGTCGCACGGACGCGGACCGAACCGGCGACCGGGCACGGCCGGCGAGCCGACCGCGACCGGCGCGCCGACCGCGACCGGCGCGCCCTGGGGCCGATCCTTGTCAACCAGGACTGGGGTGACTCGTATGCGCTGTCTCGCGCCCGGGATCTCCGGCAGAAGGCCAGATTCGCGGCTATTGGTCACGCCATGCGTGCATGCCAAGGATCCACCCCGATTCCTGCGCCAGAAGCGGCTGCGGCCTGCTTACCACGCACCGTGTGCATGTGTGCCGGAAATCGCCTGCCCGCGCGGGGCCCATGGCCCCGGTTGTGCCCAGCGCGCCACCGCTGACTCCGAGCCTCGGTCGTGGCGCCTGAGGTCCGGGGCGGCGGCCCGCCGAGGCAGGCCCGGGCGCGGGCCGTGACGCTCAGGCAGGGCGCGGGTCGTGACGCTCAAGCGCTGGCGGGCCCGGCCCGGCGAGCCCGCCCCCCATCGCGTGCACCCGGCGCTGATCGCGTCGACGTCCCGACTACACTCGGCGGCATGCCCGTCACGACCCGCCTCCCGATCGCGTATGCCGGCGAGCCCGGCGCATTTGCCGAGGACGCCGTGCTGACGGCGTTTGGAGACGTCGATCGGTCGGCGCTCGGGAGCTTTCGGGCGGTCTTCGACGCCGTTACGGCCGGGGAGGCCGCCGCTGGCGTCGTGCCGATCGAGAACGTCATCCACGGCACGGTCCGCGAGAACTACGACCTCCTGATCGAGTACGACCTCACCATCCACGGCGAGGTGGTCGTCCCGGTCCGGCTCGCTCTGGCCGCCCTGCCCGGCCAACGGATCGATGACATCGAGCGGGTCTACTCGCATATCCAGGCGCTCGGGCAGGCCGAGGTCTTCCTGCGCGCCCGGTCGTGGCAACTGCTCTCGACGTACAACACGGCAGGCGCCGGCAAGGCCATCGTGGACGCCAGCGAGCTCGGTGCCGCGGCCGTGCTCTCGCCACGGGCCGCCGCGCTGTTCGGGCTCGAGATCCTCGCTGACGGGATCGGCGACCTGCCCGACAACCGCACCCGGTTCCTGGTCCTGGCTCCGCCCGAGGCCAGCCTGCCGCCGCTCCTCGATCCGCCCGTGCATCGCCGGACGACCATCGTGGTCGCGGTCCGCAACGAACCCGGGACGCTCCTCGCGGTCCTGCGCGTGCTCGCCGATCACGCGCTCAACATGCGCAAGCTCGAGTCCCGCCCGAGCCGGGAGCGCGCCTGGGAATACGTGTTCTGGATCGATCTGGACGGAGACGTGGCCGATCTGGCGATGGCCGCGGCCCTCGAGGAGATCCGAGGCGTGACGACGATGACGCGCATCCTGGGGAGCTACCCGAGCCCCGACGCGTAGCGCGACGCCGCCGCCGGGTCAGCGAGTGCCTTGTCGCGTGGCAGGCGACAGATCAGGCGCGAACGGTCGGGGAGGCGGCCGCCGAGGCCGCCAGCTGGTGCCTTGTCGCGTGGCAGGCGACAGATCGGACCCGAACGGCCCAGGAGGCGGCCGCTGGGGCCGCCAGCGCGTGCCGTGTCGCGTGGCAGGCGACAGATGAGCCCCAACACGGACCCATGGAGGCCGACTCGGCCGCTTCGACCCCGATCTGGTGCGTGCCAGGCGACAGATCGGGCCCGAACGGCCTAAAGGAGGCCGACTCGGCCGCTTCGACCCCGATCTGGTGCGTGCCGCGCGACAGATCCGTCGTTCAACGAGCCGATGATCACGTTCGAGCCGATGCTACCCTGAGCGCTCCCCCAGCCAGCACCGGCGAACCGCTCCGGAGGGCTCCATGGATCAGGCGTTCCGCGACGCCATCGCGGCCGGCTACGCGTTGGATGAACCCTCTCTGGTCATCGGCAGCGCGATGCACGACGGCGAGCTGGTCAACGACGCGCGCGTCCAGATCGCCCTCTCGATGCTCAACCGGCACGGCCTCATCGCCGGCGCCACGGGAACGGGCAAGACGAAGACGCTCCAGCTGCTCGCCGGCCAGCTGTCGAAGGCGGGGGTACCGGTCTTCGCTGCCGACATCAAGGGCGACCTGTCCGGGATCGCGCTGCCCGGCGACGCGACCAACCCGAAGGTCCAGGAGCGCGCGCAGTCGCTCGCCTGGGAGTTCCAGGCTTCGGGTCACCCGGTCGAGTTCCTGTCGCTGACCGGCAAGCAGGGGGCTCAGGTCCGGGCCACGGTCCATTCGTTCGGACCGCTCCTGCTCGGCAAGGTCCTCGATCTCAACGAGACCCAGACGAGCATCCTCTCGCTGATCTTCAAGTACTGCGATGACAACGACCTGCCGCTGCTCGATCTCAAGGACCTGGCGACGACCCTGAAGTTCCTCTCATCCGACGAGGGCAAGCCGATCCTCGAGGAATACGGCGGGATGTCGCAGGCGTCCGTGGGCGTGCTCCTGCGCTCGATCATCGTCCTCGAGCAGGAAGGCGCGGACGTCTTCTTCGGCGAGCCGGAGTTCGACGTCGAGGACCTGCTGCGCACGGCGCCCGACGGCCAGGGCGTCGTCACCGTCCTCGAGCTGTCCGATGTCATGGACCAGCCGCGGCTCTTCTCGACGTTCATGCTCTGGATGCTGGCCCAGCTCTACGAGAGCCTCCCCGAGGTGGGCGACCTGCCCAAGCCCAAGCTGTGCTTCTTCTTCGACGAGGCGCACCTGCTGTTCGACGACGCGTCCGAGGCGCTGATGGACCAGGTCGAGCGTACCGCGCGACTCATCCGCTCCAAGGGCGTCGGGATCTACTTCGTGACCCAGGCGCCGACGGACGTCCCGGCATCGGTGCTGGCCCAGCTCGGCAATCGCGTGCAGCACGCCCTGCGGGCGTTCACGCCGGACGACGCGGACGCGCTGCGCAAGACGGCCCGGACGTTTCCCACGACCGACTTCTACGACGTCGAGAAGACGATCACCTCGCTCGGGACGGGCGAGGCGCTGGTGACGGTGCTGACACCGCGGGGCGTGCCGACGCCCCTGGCCGCGACGCGCCTGTTGCCGCCCGACTCCCTGATGGCGCCGATGCCGCCGGACCAGTTCGCCGCGGCCGTGGCGAGCAGCGCATTCCAGTCGAAATACGGCGCCACGGTGGACCGCGACAGCGCCCACGAGCGGATCACGGCGAGGATCGTGGCCGCCCGGGAGGCCCGGATCGCCGCGACCCAGGAGGCCGCGATGCGGGCCGGCGTGGATCCGACCACGTCGGCCGGCATGAACACCATGAAGCCGGCCCAGCTCGAACGGGAAGTGAAGCGCCAGCAGAAGGAGATCGACGCCGCGAACGCCCGGGCCGCGCGCGAGGCCGAACGCCAGCGCCGGGCCGAGGAGAAGGCCGCCGCGGCCGACGCGAAGGCCCGCCAGAAGACCGTCGACACGGCGTTGCGCACCGGCGGCAAGGTGATCACGTCACGGCTGGGCCAGGACATCGTCCGCGGCATCTTCGGCACGCTGTTCGGCGGCGGGAAGTCCCGCTGACGCGTGACGGACCCGCAGGCCCCGCATGAGCGGCCGGCCCTCGCAGATTCACGACCGGCCGCCCTGGCCAGCCGGCCCGGCCCGGCAACCCTCACGACCGGCCGCCCTGGTCAGCCCGGTGGGCCGCAACCATGAACGACTTGCTGGTGAGCCATGTTATGGCCGACCTGCCGCTCATCCGGATGCTCGCAGCGCCTCAACGCCGACATACCGTGCGTCCCACGCACGATATGCATGGTTCAACGAGCCATTCGGGCGATCTGGTCCGCAAGATCGGCCAGAACGTGGCTCGTGCGCACGTTATGCATGTTCGGCGCGCTGCCCGCCCCTTCGACCGGCCGGAGCCGCCCGCCGGTCGATCCGGATCCATCGGAGCTCGATCAAGATGCGGCCAGGTCGGTCGAGCCGGCGGTGCCGTCCTCTTGCTGACCTTTCTGGCCGCGGCATGCGCGGCACCCGTGCCCGTGCCACCCGTGCCCGTGCCGCCCCCGGCGGGCCAGATCTCCCAGGAGGAGGCCGTGGCCATCGCCCGGCGCGCCGCCACCGAGTTGCGGCCGTTCCTGCAAACCGCACCCGTGACCATCGCCCGGCGCGATCGCTACGGCGATGTTCGAGACGGATCCGCGCCGGAGGTCGAGCTGGCGCCGCCGGACGAGCAGCTCGTCTGGACGATCAACCTGTACGACGCGGGCACGCAACAGGGCGCCGTCGTGATCGTCGACGCTCGTGACGGGCGCGTGCTGGGCGCCCACACCTACATCCAGTAGCCGCCGTCACTCGATGACCAGGTCCGCGGGTACGTCCGCGGCGACCGGCGGATATTTCGGCTGAGACCGGCGATCGTGTCGGCGAGGATCGTCGCCACCGCCAGGTTGCGGAACCACTTGCGGTTGGCCGGGATCACGTACCACGGCGCCGCGGCGGTCGAGGTCCTCGAGAGGGCGTCGTCGAACGCGGCCTGGTAGTCGTCCCAGCGCTTCCGCTCCTCGAGATCGCCCATCGAGAACTTCCAGCGCTTGGTGGGGTCGTCGAAGCGGGCCTGGAAGCGCTGGCGCTGCTCGTCGCGATCGATCGCCAGGAAGAACTTCACGATCGTCGTGCCGTTGTCGGTCAGGATCTGCTCGAAGTCGTTGATCTGTCCGTAGCGCGCCGACCAGACCTTGCGTGGCACGAGGTCGTGCACCCGCACGACGAGCACGTCCTCGTAATGCGATCGATTGAAGATGCCGATCTCGCCCTTGCGCGGGACTCGCTTGTGGACGCGCCACAGGAAGTCGTGGGCCAGCTCCTCGGTGCTCGGCACCTTGAACGAGGTCACCGGGCAGCCCTGAGGGTTGAACGCCTCCATGACCTTGTTGATCGTGCCGTCCTTGCCGGCGGCGTCGATCCCCTGGAGGACGACCAGCACGGACCGTTTCGACTCCGCCCAGAGCCGGTCCTGGAGGTCCGCGAGGCGACCGAGCTGGCTGAGGAGCTCGGGCTCGGCACCGATCTTGTCCCAGCCGAGTGTCTCGCCGTGGTCGCGACGCGCCAATCGGACGCGCGAACCCGGCTTGACGCGCAGTGCATCGCGCAGATCGATCCGCGAAGGCATGGGCCCAGTATGCGCGACGGCCGGCCGCGTGGGTCAGCCCGCCTGACCGCGATCGTAGGCGCGGCGGCGCTCGGCGGGAGGCTCGAGCAACTCGTGGACGATGTCGTCAGGACCCCAGAAATAGCACGCCTTCCCGCCGAGGTTCACCCCGGCAGTGATGTCGTTCGGAGGCGTGACGAAGCGGATCCCGGCCGCGCTCAATCGGCGGTATGTCGCGTCGGCATCGTCGACCGCGATGGCCAGATGGGCCTGCCCCGGATCCCTGATCTCCCGCGGCAACGGACGGCCCTCCGGCGCGTGGTATCGCACCAACTCCAGGTCGTGCGTGGAAAGGCCACGCGGTTCCCCGGGCGCGGCGAGCTGAGCGACCTCGAGCACCGCGTCGGGATAGCCCACGAGACGGCGGGTGTACTCGTTGTCCTGGGTCTGCCGGTGCACCAACACGAAGCCGAGCAGGTCACGGTAGAACGCGATCGCCGCGTCGAGGTCCGAGACCGTGAAGCTGAAGTGCCAGATGCCGTAGGCGCGCATGGTGGTCCTCAAGCTGGGGTGGCGGGCAGCCCGAGGAGGAGACTCGGGCTGCCCGCCGTAGATGTCGGCGTCGGCTCAGACGTCGGGTGGACGCCCGGCCAGGATGTCATCCGCGACCGGTGACGGATGGCCGCGAGCGCCCGCACCGCCGTCCACGGCGATGTTCGCCCCGTTGACGAACGAGGCCTCATCGGACAGCAGGAACGCGACCACCGACGCGATCTCGCTCGGTCGGCCGACGCGCCCGAGCGTGGCCATCGCCGAGAGCGTCTTGAACGCGGCGTCCGGGTCGACGGCGCGCGCGACCATGGCCTGGTTCCATTCGGTCCAGATCGCGCCCGGATCGACGGTGTTCGAGCGGATCCCGGCCGGTCCGTACTCGACCGCGAGATTGCGGGTGAAGCCCAGGATGCCGGCCTTGCTGAACTCGTACGCGGCCCAGTTCGGGAAGCCCGGCGTGCCCGTGGATCGAGCTGATGCTCACGATCGAGCCGCCCGAGCGCTGCGCCAGGAACGTCCGGACGGCCACCGACGAACCCCAGTACGTGCCCTCGACGTTGACCCGCAGCAGCTTGCTGACCGCTGCCGGCTCCGGCACGTGGACCGAGTCCGTCGCGACGATCGCCGCGTTGTTCACCCAGCCGAGCAATGGACCGTGCTCGACCGCCTGGTCGCGAGCTCGTTCCAGCGCGGCCATGTCCGTGACGTCGCCGACGACGACCGAGCCGGGCCGGTCGTGTGCAGTCAGCCATCGCTCGGCGTCGTTGGCGGTGTTCGGATCGATCTCGATGCCGACCGTGGCCCAGCCATCGTCGGACAGCCGCTCCAGGATGGCCCGCCCGAGTCCCTGGCCGCAGCCGGTGACGACGACGCTCCGCGTGCGGCTGGTCATGGCGCGCCGCCGGCGCTCGGCCCCGCCGGGGCCGCCAGCGACGTCCGACCGGGCGGCAGCTCGACGAGCAGGATCGTCACATCGTCCGGTGCCCGACAGACGACGACCCGGATGCCGCCGCCGTCGGGCAGCGTCTGGGGCACGATCGGGGAGCGCGGCGGGTAGCCGCCGGCCGTCAGGCGATCGACGATCGCATCGACCTCCTGAACGAGCAGGTTGATGGCCATCAGCCCCGGGTCGAACGGCGCGCGCCGGGCCGTGTCGCGCGACTCCGACGTCAGCTGCACGAGCTCGATCTCCGACCCGTCGGGGCACGACACCACGACCGCGTGGACCGCGGGATCGGCCAGACCGAAGAGCGCCGAGATGGCGGCCGGGTCGTGGTCGTCCTCGAAGGTCACGCGCAGGCCGAGCAGGTCGCGGTAGAAGCGCACGGCCTCGTCCAGGTCGCTGACCGCGATGACCGGATGGAACAGCGCGGAGACGCTGCCGCCCATGGAGCCTCCGATGGCCGTCCTCATCGCGATCCGGACTGACCCGACCGCTCCGGGACGCACAAGATATGATATCTCACGCAACGACGCTACGCGACGCATGGAGGCACGATGCCGGCTGCCGCGGCACCTGGACGATCCACGCCGTCGACACCGGGACCTCGACGCTCGACGCCTCGATGCTCACCTACACCGTCGGTGCCGGGACCGTCGTGCGGATCCCGCGGGTGATGTGGGTCATCACCGGCGCGACGACGGTCGTCGTCGACACGAGCGTGCCGTCGGGCGGACGGGCTTCGGAGTTCATCGGCGAGGAGCTGACCCGCACGCGCGACCAGGAGCCGCGCAACGCGCTGCGGCTGGCGGGCGTCGACCCGCGCGACGTCGAGATCGTGGTGCTGACCCACCTGCACTGGGACCACGCCGGCAACTGCGACCTCTTCCCGGACGCGCAGGTGCTCGTCCAGGACACGGAGCTGCGCTATGCGGTCGCGCCGGGCCGGTTCTTCCGCAAGGCGTTCCTCGCCCCGCAGTCGGGCTGGGGCACGCCGCCGTACCTCGTGCCGAACCTTGCGACGGTCGCCGGGGAGCAGGCCCTCCGCCCGGGCTGCGGATCGTCCCGGCGCCGGGCCACACCCCGGGCTCGCAGGCGCTCGTCGTCGACACGGAGCACGGGTCGTTCTGCATCGCCGGTGACGCCATCTCGACCTACGGAACATCGACGAGGACCTGCCGCCCGGCTACCACGTCGACGTGGACGCATCGATGGACTCGATGGACCGCGCTGCGCGTCCGCTGGCGGATCACCTCCTGCCGTCGCACGACTACGGCGTCTTCACGGACGGTGCGGTCACGCGTATCGGCGCCGACTCACGCCGCCCGGCGCGTCGCCCGGCTGATGCTCGCGCTGCGCAAGATCACCGCCGGAGGCGACGACGCTGTCGCTCGAGGACGTGCCCGTCCCCGAGCCGGGCCCGGGCCAGGCGCGCATCGCGGTCACCGCCGCCGGCATGTGCGGCACCGACCTGCACATCCTGCACGGTGACTACGCGTCGCGCGCCGCCGGTGACCCTCGGGCACGAGATCGCGGGCGTCGTGGATGCCGTCGGCGACGGCGTGGATCCCGGCCTGGATCGGCGCGCTCGTCGCGCCCGAGACGGCGTTCTCGACCTGCGGGCGCTGTGACTGGTGCCGGACCGCCCGCCCGATGCTGTGCCGCGACCGGCTGTCGATCGGATCGGGTGTCGACGGCGGGTTCGCGGCCGCGGTCGTCGTGCCGGCGTCCAAGCTGCATCGGCTGCCCGACTGGCTCGACGACCATGCCGCCGCGCTCCTGGAGCCGCTCGCCTGCGTGCTGCAACTCGCTGTTCGACCCGGCGGTCGATCGAGCCCGGCGATCGCGTCGTCGTTTCCGGGCCGGGCCCGGTCGGGCCTCCTCGCCGCGCAGGTGGCGCGGATCGCCGGGGCCGACGTCCTGGTCGTCGGCACGGGCATCGACGCGGGAGCGCCTGGCGGTCGCGGCCCGGCTCGGGTTCGAGACCAGGACGGTCGACGACCCGGCCGATGCGGCGGCGATGGCCGAGGACGGCGTGGCGCGGCGCATCGACGTCGTCGATCGAATGCGCCGGGGTCGGCGCCGCGGTGCGCTCGGCGCTGACCTGGCTCCGTCCGCGCGGGACGCTCGTCCAGATGGGCCTGCTGTCCGGCGAGATCAGCGTCCCGTTCGGGGAGATCGTGACTGCGCGAGCTCCGGGTCCGGTCGGGCTTCGGCAGCTCGCCGGCGTCGTGGTTGCGCGCCGTGCGGCTCGTGCGAGACCGTCAGGTCGAGCTCGCCCCGCTCGTCAGCGAGGTCCTGCCGCTGCGGGCGTGGGCCACCGCCCTCGAACGCTTCGAGCGGCGCGAGGGCCTCAAGACCGTGTTCGACCCGCGGACGACCTGACCGTCTCGGACCCGATCCGCGCGCGGTCAGCGGCCGAGACCAGCGGGTCCCAGGCGTCCGCTCGGGGCGATGACCCGGGCCGAGCCGTCCGTCGGACACGAGCTCACGTCCATCGCGCAGCCGGAAGCCCGTGCCCCACGTCTCGAGCCGTTCGTCGTGGATGCCGTTGGCCCCGGCGACCGACGGCTGCGGCCAGATCGTCAGGATCACCAGCGGGCTCGTCGCCGTCGTTGCGCAGGCGGTGGAAGATGCCGGCCGGGATGAACACCACCATGCCGGGCACGAGGCGATACGTCTGGCGGCCCTCGCCCGTGACCGGGTCCCCGCCGAGGTCGACGAGCGTCTCACCGCTGACCACGTAGTAGATCTCGTCATTGTCCGGGTGGTTGCCGCCGCCGAGTCCCGGCATGCGGGTCGACGGTGCCCTGGTTCAGGAGCAGGTCGTGCCGCCCGGTCGTCTCCTCGCCCGAGGACGTGCTGCGAGTGGTACGCCGGGTCGTCGGGATGGGTGAACGGCTCGATGTCGTCGGTCCGGATGACGAGGTATCGGGGATCGGTCAGGCATCGAGCGTGGGCTCCTTCCGGTCGTTCGGGCGTTGGTGTGCGGGTGGGCGCGGCGATCACCGCAGGGCCCGCTGGATCGTGTGGCGACCCGGTCCGGGTTCGGGATGGCCAGCCGTTCGAGGTTCTCGGCGGCCGGCAGCGGCTGGTGCGGCGTGGTGATCCGGATGATCGGTCCGGACAGATCGTCGATGCCCTCCTCGGCGACGATCGAGGCGACCTCGGCGCCCCATCCGCACAGCCGGGGGTTCTCCTCGACCGTGAACAACCAGCCGGTCTCGGCGACCGACGCAAGGACCGTGGACATGTCCAGCGGCACGAGGCAGCGCAGGTCGATGACCGTGACCTCGATGCCCTCGGCCGCCAGCAGGTCGGCGGCCGCGAGGGCGACGGGGACCATGGCGGCCAGGGCCACCACCGTCGCGTGCCCGCCGGCGCGGACGACCGCCGCCTGGCCGAGCGGCACGAGGTGCTCGCCGTCGGGCACGTCGCCCTTGGTCGCGAACAGGTTCTTGTGCTCGAAGACCAGCACCGGGTCGGGGTCGCGGATCGCGGCCGCGAGCAGGCCCTTCATGTCCGCCGGGGTCGACGGGGCGACGACCTTGATGCCCGGCACGGCCATCGCCCAGTTCTCGACCGACTGGCTGTGCTGCGCCCCGAACCGGATGCCGCCGCCGTTGGCCGTGCGGATGACCAGGGGCAGGCGTGATCTGGCCGTCGGTCATGTACCTGGTCTTGGCGATCTCGTTGGCGACGAGGTCCCAGCACACCGCCAGGAAGTCGCTGAACATGATCTCGGCGATGGGCCGCATGCCGGTCATCGCGGCGCCCATCGCCATGCCCAGGATGGCCGACTCCGAGATCGGCGTGTCGAGGACGCGGCTCGGGCCCGAAGGCGTCCAGCAGCCCGGCCGTGGTCTTGAAGACGCCACCGGCCGCCGCCACGTCCTCGCCGAGGAAGACGACCGACGAGTCGCGCGCCATCTCCTGCGCGATGCCGGCCGACACGGCGGCGCGATAGGTCAGCTCGGGCATCGGTGGTCTCCTGGGATCGCGATCGGTGCGGGTCATGCGGACAGCTCCGCGGCCCAGGCGTGCACCTGGTCGGCGACGCGGCGTGGGCTCAGGCCGAAGTGGTCGAGGAGGGCGTCGTTCGGGCCGGACTCGCCGAAGACGTCGGCGAGGCCGATCCGTCGCAGCGGCGGGCCACCGCCCTGCTCGGCGAGCACCTCCGCGACGGCCGAGCCGAGGCCGCCGATCACGGTGTGCTCCTCGACGGTGATGACCAGCTGGGCACCCTCCAGCGCGGCGGCGAGGGCCTCGGTGTCGAGCGGCTTGAGGACCGGGACGTGGACGAGGTCCACCGACAGCCCCTCGTCGGCGAGCAGCTCCGTGGCCTCGAGGGTTCGGCTCGTCTGCGTGCCGGTGCTGACCAGCCGGACCGCTCCATCGCCGGTGCGCAGGGTGCGCGGCCCGGTGCCCGGCCAGACGGCCCGTTCGAAGACGCGCCGGACGGGATCCCGGGCGAGGCGGACGTAGACCGGACCCGGCAGGTCGGCGGCTGCCCGGAGCAGGGCCTCGGCCTCCATGTCGTCGCCGGGCGCGAGCACGGTGATGCCCGGCATCGCGCGCATGATCGCGAGGTCGTCGACCATCTGGTGGGTCTTGCCGGTCGACCCGGTCAGGATCCCGCTGTAGCCGCCGACGATCTTCACGCCGAGGTGTGGCTGGGCGATCGTCACCCGGATCTGGTCGAGCGCGCGGGCGACCGCGAAGCACGCGAACGTGCTGATGTACGGGGTCAGGCCCATCGTCGCCAGGCCTGCCGCGACGCCGAACAGGTTCTGCTCGGCGATGCCGGCCTCGACGAAGGCGTGCGGCGCGCGCTCCGCCACGATGTCCGCCCGGGTCGAGTTGGCGAGGTCGCCGTCGAGGACCAGGATGTCGTCTCGCTCGTGGGCCATCGCCGCCAGCGTCTCGCCGAAGACCTCGCGCTGCGAGCGGACGGGGCGGGTCTCGCCGGCCGGCGGCATCCCCGGTCGCGGCGAGGAAGGTCGACGACGAGGCAGGCGGTGACGTGCTCATCCGCCAAGCTCCGCCAGGGCCGCGCTGGCCTCGGCGTCGGTCGGGACCCGGGCGTGCCACTCGAAGCGGCCTTCCATGAACGAGACGCCACGGCCCTTCGTCGTCTCCGCCAGCACGACCGTGGGTTGCCCGGGCCGGCCGTCGCGGACCGCCGCGCGAAGGCCCGTCGGCGATCGACCGCAGGTCGTGGCCGTCGAGGCGGATGACCCGCCAGCCGAAGGCCGCCCAGATCGCGGCGAGCGCGTCGGTCGTCCACGGGGCGCGGCGCGTCCCATCGGCCGGATCGACCCAGCCGAACTGCTGCAGACCGTTGACGTCGACGATCGCGACGAGCTGGTCGAGCTCGGCCCGGGCCGCGAACGTCGCCGCCTCCCAGACCTGGCCCTCCTGGCACTCCCCGTCGCCGAGCAGCACGAACACGCGCACGTCGCGACCCTGGCGCTTGGCCCCGAGGGCCATGCCCGGCCGCGGCCGAGATGCCGAGGCCGAGCGAGCCGGTCGACATGTCGAGGCCGGGCAGGCGGGTCATGTCGGGATGGCCCTGCAGACGGGTCCCGAGGGAATCGAAGGTATCAAGCTCCTCGACGTCGAAGTAACCGGCCAGGGCCAGGACGGCGTACAACCCGATCGATGCGTGGCCCTTCGACAGCACGAACCGGTCGCGGTCGGGCCAGTCCGGCTCGTCCGGGCGGACGCGGAGGATGCCGCCGTACAGCACGGTCAGCACGTCGACCGCGGACAGCGGTCCACCCAGGTGACCGGCTTTGGCCCGACCCACCGCCGACACGATGCGACGCCGGGCCTCGGAAGCGCGGCCCGTGAGGTCGGCGAGCTCGGCGTCGGTGGGCGTGGCCTCGGTCAGGTCCGCCATGCCGCCCCGCCGTCGTCCCAGACGTTGGTGGCCAGGGTGTCCGCGGCCGGCTCGGGCATCGCCCGGGCTTCGTCGATGCCCGCTTCGACCGCCGCCGCCTCGCGGGCCTCGATGGCGTCGAGCTCGGCCGCGGCGACGCCGGCCTCGAGCAGGCGTTCCCGCGAGCGGACGATCGGGTCGCGGGTCATCCAGTCGGCGACCTCGTCGGCCGGCCGGTAGGTCGCCGGATCGGCCCGCGAGTGCCCGCCATGACGGTACGTCTCGGCTTCGATGAGGCTCGGTCCGTCGCCGGCCCGGGCACGCTCGATGGCGGCCACCGCCGTGGCGTACACGACCTCGACGTCGTTGCCGTCGATGAGGATGGGCTCCAGGCCGTACGCCGATGCCCGGTCCGCCGCGGGGTGGGCGACCGCGGTCACCGACCCGATGGCGGTGTACTCCATGTACTGGTTGTTCTCGCAGACGAACACCACCGGCAGCTTCCACACGGCGGCCGCGTTGAGCGCCTCGTGGAACGCGCCGATGTTGGTGGTGCCGTCACCGAAGAAGCACACCGCGACCTGGCCACTGCCTCGCAGCTTGGCCGACCACGCCGCGCCGGCGGCGATCGGCAGGTGCGCCCCGACGATGGCGTAGGAGCCCATGGCCCCGTGCTCGACGCTGGTGAGGTGCATCGAGCCGCCCTTCGCGCCCATCAGGCCGCCGGCACGGCCCATCAGCTCGGCGTACATGGCGGTCATCGACGCACCCCGGGCCAGGACATGGTCGTGGCCGCGGTAGGTGCAGAACGTGTAGTCATCGGCGCGCATCGCCGCGGCGAAGCCGGCCGCGATGGCCTCCTGCCCGGTCGCCAGGTGGCTCGTGCCCTTGATCAGGCCCTCGACAAAGATCTCGTGCGCGCGGCGCTCGAAGGTCCGGAGCCGGAACTGGGCCGCATAGAGGGCCGTGGACCGGGCGGTGTCGATGGCGGTCGGCGGAACGGGCACCGGGGACCTCAGCTGGGGCGTTGGCCGGCGGCCCTTTCCGACCACCGATGGCATATGATATCTCACATAACCGCCGTGGGAACCCCTGTTTCCGGTCTGAGCCAGAGGAGTGCATGGCACAGGACGCCGCCGCCGACCCCCGAGCCACCGCCCGTGGGCTCGGGTCGCTCGCACGGAGCGGAGGCACGTTCGCGATGCTGGCGATCGACCAGCGCGAGTCGTTGCGGACCCTGCTCGCCGCGGCCGGCCACGGCGCCACCGACGCCGACCTCTCGCGGTTCAAGGTCGACGTGGCGCGCGCGCTCTCACCGGTCGCGTCCGGGATGCTGATCGATCGCGACTACGGGCTCGGCCCGGTCGTCGCGGAATTCGCCGTCGCGCCCGGCTGCGGGCTGATCGTCGCCGTCGACCGGCTGATCCAGGCGCCGGGCGGGCCGCTGCAGGGCAGCGAGCTGGATCGCAGCGCGATGACCGAGGCCCTGGTCGACGCCGGCGCCGCGGCCCTCAAGTTCCTGGTGGTGTGGCGGCCGGATGACCCGGTCGAGCCGCGGGCGCGGACGGTAGGCGACTTCGTCGAGGGCTGCCGGCGGCTGGGGCTGGTGTCGGTGCTGGAGGGTTTGATCCAGGTCCCCGGCGTTTCCGACGGACCGGTGGTCGACGCGGCCATCCTGGCAGCCGCTCGCGAGTTCGCGCCGTTCGCCCCGGACCTCTACAAGACCCACGTGCCGACGCACGGCATCGGTGAGCCCGGGGAGATCACGGCGCGGAGCGCGGAGATCACGGCGGCCATCGGGCGGCCCTGGGTCGTGCTCTCTGCCGGCGTGCCGGTCGATCGGTTCCCGGCCGCCGTCGCCGCCGCCGGAGCAGGCGGGGCCTCCGGCTTCCTGGCCGGTCGCGGTGTGTGGGGTCCGTCGATCCGCACGTCGGACCCGGTCGCCGCACTGGCCGACGATGGCCGGCGGCGGCTCGAGGAACTGGTCGCCATCGCCGACACGAGCGCGCGGCCGTGGGGAGACGTGGCGACGCCCGCGGGATGACGGTCGCGCAGCAGCCGGGCGGGGTCGTGCTGGGGATCGACATCGGCACGACGTACTCGAAGGGCGTCGCCTGCCGCGGCGATGGGACGATCGTCGCCCGGGGCCAGCGGCGGCACGAGGTGGAGCGGCCGGCGGCGGGCTGGGTCGAGCACGACGCCGAGGCTGTCTGGTGGGGCGACACGGTCGCGCTGTGTCGCGAACTCGCCGAGGCGGTCGGTGCGGAGCCGATCGGCGCCCTCGCGATCACGACATGTGGACCGTGCCTCGTTCCGGTCGACGCCGCCGGGCGGCCCCTGCGACCGGGCATCCTGTACGGGGTCGACACCCGGGCGACCGAGGAGATCGCCTGGCTCGAGGCGCGGATCGGTCGCGCCGCGATCCAACGGCGGAGCGGTATGCCGCTCACGAGCCAGTCGGTCGGGCCGAAGCTCGCCTGGGTCGTGCGCCACGAGCCCGCTGTCGCCGAACGGACCGCGGTCTGGCATACCGCCACCTCGTTCATCGTCGCCCGGTTGACCGGCGTGGCCGTCATCGACCACCACCAGGCCGCCTATTTCGGCCCGTTCATCGACCGCCGGCGGCGGGCCTGGGATCTCCGCGACGGGGCGGATCTCGGCCTGGAGGGCCGGCTGCCTGCGCTGCGCTGGCCCGGGGAGATCGCCGCCGGCCTCACCGAGGACGCCGCACGGGCGACGGGCTTGCCAGCCGGCATCCCGGTGCTGGTCGGCACGAGCGACGGTCCCACGGAGGCGCTCGCGGCGGGTGCCATGACCCCGGGCATCGTGGCGATCACCCATGGCAGCACGACGACGCTCACCGCGTTCGCCCGGCCCGCACGGCGGGCGACGGGCCTGTGGCAGACCGAGGGCTGGGCACCTGACCGCCCGTGCGTGGGGGCCGGTCTGTCGGCGACCGGGGCGCTGCTCGGCTGGGCGGCCGGGCTGCTGGCACCGGACATCCCAACGGACCAAGGGGTGGAGGTGTTGCTCGACGAGGCGGCGACCTCCCCACCCGGTGCGAACGGCGTGCTCGTCGTGCCGTCGTTCGCGGGCGAGCGGGCACCGGTGGACGATCCGGCGGCGCGTGGCGTGATCGCTGGCCTCGCTCTGGACCACACCCGAGCCGATGTCGCACGGGCGATCCTCGAGGGCATCGCGTTCGGGATCCGCGGACTGCTCGAGTCCTTCGAGGCGGCGGGCATCCCGACCGACCGCCTGCGGGCTACGGGTGGAGGCAGCCGGCACGCGCTCGCGATGCGTATCGTCGCCGACGTCACGGGTCGGCCCCAGGAGGTCGGCGGGGCGGACGCCGGCGCCGCGCTGGGCGCCGCACGGCTGGCGGCCGAGGCCATCGGCGCGGTCACGGGCGACGACTGGTTCCGGCCGGACCACATCGTCGCGCCGGACACGGCTACCCGGGACGGCTACGACGAGCGCTACCGCTCGTTCCGACGGCTCGTGCGAGCGACGCGGCCGGTCGTCCACGCACTCGTCGACGAGGCCGCTCGGTGAGGGCCGTCGTTCTCCACGGGCCCAACGACCTGCGCGTCGACGAGGTGCCGGCGCCGGATCTGCCGCCGGGCGGGCTGCTCGTCCGTCCCGGGGCCATCGGCATCTGCGGCTCGGACGTCCGGACCTGGCGCCACGGCAGCTCGCGGCTGCGCGGCCCGCAGATCCTGGGCCACGAGTTCGCCGGGACCGTGACGGCCTCCGCGGTGGCGAGCGTGCCGGTCGGGACCCGGGTCGCGGTGTGTCCCGGAGCGCCCTGCCTGGACTGTGATGCCTGCCGGGCCGAGAAGGCCAACTTGTGCCCGAACCGGCGCGTGCTCGGCTACGACCTGCCCGGCGGCATGGCGGAACTGGTCGCCATCCCCGACGACTGGATCCGGACCGGGGGCGTCGTCGTGCTCGGTGCGGCGCAGCCGATCGAACGGGGCGCGCTGGTCGAGCCGCTCCATACCGTCGTCAACGGCCAGGACCAGGTCCGGATCCGATCGGGCGAGCGCGTGCTCGTCCTCGGACTGGGCCCGATCGGCGTGCTCCACGTCGCGCTCGCGCGGTCGGGCGGCGCGAGCGTGATCGGGGTCGATCCCGACGGGGCGCGCGTCGCCACGGCGGGGAGCATCCTTCCCGGCGCGGCCGTCGACACCATGGATGACGGTTGGGCTGCTCGGATGGGCCTCGCGCTCGGTGCGCCACCGGACGTGGTGGTCGTGGCGGTGGGCGCCCAGCAGGCTCTCGCCAGCGCCGTCGAACAGGTCGCGCCGGGCGGCCGGATCCTGGCCTTCGCTGGCCTCCCCCCGGACGACCGGGTGCTCGACGTCGACATGAACGACCTGCACTACCGTCAGCTGACGATCGCCGGCGCCTTCGGCGGGACGCCCGCAACGTTCCGGCGGGCCGCGGCCTGGCTGGCGTCGAACCCGCTCGACGTTGCGGCGTTCGCGCCGGAGCGTTTCGGGCTGAGCGACGCGCTCGATGCCTTCGCCACGGCCGCCAGCGGTCGCGGCCTCAAGACGATGCTCATCGCCGACGACCGGGGATCCCGGATATCAGGCACTGAAGCGGATCAGGACGGATGACGTGAGAGCGGCCGCAGGCGGCGTGCCCCGCTAGCCCTTCACCGCGCCTGCCGACAGCCCGCGCAGCATCCCGCGCTGGGCCAGCAGGGTCACGATGAAGGTCGGCACGACCAACGCCAGCGACCCAGCGGCCAGGGCGCCCCAGTTGAGGGTGTCGATGCCGATGAAGTTGACCAGCCCGACCGTGGCCGGGGTGGTGTTGATGCCGGCCAGGATGAGCGGGATGAAGTACTCGCTCCACGCGGCGATGGCGATGAGCAGGCCGACGGTCAGGATCCCCGGCCGGGCCAGCGGCAGGACCACGTCGAGGAACGTCCGCGTGCGGCTCGCGCCATCGATCCGCGCCGCCTCCTCGAGCTCGATCGGGATGTCCTGGAAGTACGACGCGCACATCCAGACGGTGAACGGCAGCAGGCCGGTCAGGTAGGCGAGGGTCAACCCCTGGTATGTGTCGACCAGCCGGAGGCGATGGAAGAACAGGAAGAGCGGGATGATGAAGATGACCGGCGGGACCATCCGGCTCAGGAGTAGCCAGCCCGTGAAGAATCGGCGGCCGCGGAACTTCCCGCGTGCGAACGCGTAGCCGGCGGGCACGCCGAGCAGCATCGTCGCCACGGTCGTCAGGACCGTGATGATCACGGACGCCACGAGGGAGCCGGCGAAGGGCCCCTCGACGAGCGCCTCGAAGTTCCGGGTGGTGACCGGCGAGAAGATCATCGGCGGCACGGCCGCCGCGTCGACCGGGCGCTTGAACGCGGTCAGGATGATCCACAGGTAGGGCACGAAGATGAACACCAGGCCGGCCACCAGGATGACCGCGCTGAGGATGGTCCGGCGGCGCTGTCGGCGGCTCATCGGGAACGCCCGAGCCACAGGTAGATGAGCCCGACGGATGCAGCGATCATCACGATCATCACGACCCCGTAAGCGGCCGCGTAGCCGATCTGGTGGTACGACAGGCCGGTGGTGTAGATGTGCAGGTTGAGCGGCGTGCTGGCGATGCCGGGCCCGCCGGTCGTCAGGACCTGGATGCCCTCGAACTTCCGGAAGGCGTCCATGAAGCGCAGGATGATGGCCACGAAGAGGACCGGTTGGAGCGCCGGGAGGGTGACGTGGCGGAAGGCCTGCCAGCTGCTGGCGCCGTCGACCTCGGCGGCCTCGCCGTGCTCGACCGGCAAGGCCAGCAGTCCGGCCAGGAGCAGGACGGCCATGAAGCTCACGCCCGTCCACATGTCGGCGATGATCACGACCGGCATGGCCAGGGCGGCCTCACCCAGCCACGTCGGCTCGGGGAGACCGACGAGGCTGAGCCCGTAGTTGATCCAGCCCGCGTCGTTGTTGAACATCGCCCGCCAGGTCAGGGCGACGACGATGGGCGCGGTCATGATCGGCAGGAGGTAGGCCGTTCGGATCAGGCCGATCCCGCGGATCGCCGACGCCATCAGGACTGCCAGGCCGAGCCCGAACACCGTCTCCAGCGCCGTGGTCGCGATGACCAGGTAGGCGGTGTTGAAGATGATCTGGGGGGTCTGGCGGTCGCCGAGCAACCGGGCGAAGTTGGCCAGCCCGACGAACTCCCAGTCCTGGCTGCGCACGAGGTCGTAGTTCGTGAAGGCCAGGCCGATGGTGATCGCGAAGGGGACCGCTGTCACCGCGATCATGATCACCAGCGCCGGCCATGCGGCGATGACCAGGTAGGACCGGTCAAGCAGCGCCGACAGGCCCCCGCGTGCGGCGGGGGCCTGTCGGATGGAGGAGCGTGTCACGTGGGACGGTGTCCCTTCATGCGCCTCGGAGCGGGTGGTCGGATCGATGGGTCACTCGGGGAACGGCTTCGGATAGCCAGCTTCCTTCATGATGGCATCGACACCGGCACCCATGTCCGCCATCACGTCGGCGATCGGGCGGTCCGTGCCGTTGAGCTCGGACAGGGCGTTGAGCATCGGCGGCAGGATCGCCACCCCCTCGGGGATGAACGGCAGCAGCGCGACGTTCGGCTGGCCAAGGACGGTCGTCAGGGCCTCCGGGAACGTGGTTGGCATCCCGGCGATGACGGCCGGATCCTCGAGGACTGACAGGCGCGACGGCGTGAGCAGGGCGCCGGCCGAGGCCGCCTGGGCTTGCGTCGACTTCGACGTGATCCACTGCATGAACTGCCACGAGGCACCCTTGTGCTCCGAGGCGCGGTTCATCCAGATGCCAAATGGCTGGACGAGCGAGCAGTGGTCGGGGTTGACCGGCTGGCAGGGGAGCGCCGTGAAGGCGGTCTCCTCGGCGACGCGCGACTTCTCCGGGTCCAGGACCTCGGGGATCATGCCGGAGTCGTCATGCCACATGGCCACCCGGCCCTGCTGGAAGTCCTGGAGGCAGTTCGTGACCAGGTAGGTCGCGATGCCGTCCGGACCGGCGTTCTGGGTGATGTCGCGGTACCAGGTCGCGAACTCGGTCGCGCTCGGGTCCTCCGACAGGAGGAAGTTCCATTCCTTGTCGAAGTAGTTGCCGGTGACGTCGTTGTCGTAGGCGTAGAACCACTGCCAGAGCATGAATGCCGAGTAGAGGTTCTGGGTCTTGTCGCCGCGGACGCAGAAGCCGGCCTGGTTCTCGTTGGTCAGGCGCTTGGCGTAGTCGAGGAGCTCCGCTGGGTTCTGCGGCGGTGCCGTGATCCCGGCTTCCTGGAACATCCGGGTGTTGTAGTAGAGGACGGCGCCACCGGTCTTCGACGCGATGCACCAGTTCTGGCCGCCGTTCTGGCAGGCCGCCTGGACCGCCGGGGCGATGTCGTCGAAGGCGTAGTCCGCGGCCGTCTGGGCCGGGTCGTCGAGATACGCGTCGAGCGGCTCGACGCCCTCGATGCCGATATAGCTGCCGATGTTCTCGGAACCGGTGAAGAACACGTCGAGCGAGGTGTCCTTCGCCGACAACTGGAGCGGGATCTTCTGGTCCATGGCCGCGACCGGCTGCTGGACGTAGTTGACCTTGATCCCGGTCAGGGCCTCGAACTCGGGCAGGATCGTCTTGTAGAAGTCGAAGTCCGTGACCGACGAGTACGTCGAGACGTTGATCGTCTCGCCGGCAAACGGCTGGGCCGCGACGGATGGTTCGGTGGACGGGGCGACGGACGCGCCACCCGAGGCGCCGGGCGCGGTGGCGGGGGCCGCGGACGGCGACGGTGTCGCGCCCGTACAGGCTGCCGCCAGCATCCCGACGATGAGGATCGCCGACCAGCGGCGGCTCCGGAGCTTGTTCATGCCTCCTCCATCAATGCCGACCCGGCTCATGCGCGCGACCCTCGAAGGTCAAGCTCGCCGGAGAACGCATGGTTGCATCTCGGACATTAGATTGCAATATGTGAGATACGATATTCCACGCGTGACGTCGGGGACGAACGTGCGAACTTCGTACATCGCGCACAGCCCACCCGTATCATCGGGTCGAGATCTCGAGGAAGCTGTAGGGCCAGGGAGGCGACGTGGAGGTTCCGACGGACCGATCGAGTCGTGCCGGCGGCGATTCGCTGCCCGCTGCGACCGTGTCGTTCGACATGAACCTGCGCACGCACAAGCGGGCGACCTACGAGACGCTGCGGGACATGATCGTCTCATTCGACCTGCCGCCCGGCGAACGCCTCGTCGAAAAGGACCTGGCGGCGCGCTTCGGCGTGTCGAAGACCCCGGTGCGCGAGGCGCTCGCGCTCCTCGAGGCGGACGGTCTCGTGGAGACCACGCCATACCGAGGGGCGATCGTGGGCTGGCTGTCGCGCAATGAGATCGCCGAGCAGGGCTTCCTGGTCGACGCGCTCGAGATGCCGGCGTACCCGATCGTCGTCGAGCGCATCACCGATGCAGAACTCGCCGTCATCGACGACGTTGCGAAGGAACTGGTCCGCGCGAGGCGCGAACGAAACGAGCCGCGCTACGGGGAGCTTGCGGTCCGCATCCATCTGCTGCTGTTTGCCTGCACCGGATTTCCCCGGCTGATCGACCTGATCCGGGTCGTGGTCGGACCGGTCGGGCTGCGCTACGACAAGGCCCTGGTCTACCCCTTCGAAGAGTCATGGGACGCGCTGCTGGACCTCGCCCTCTCGCGGATCGAGGCGGTCCGCCACCGCGATGCCGCCGAGGTGCGGACGACGGTCGCGGAGCACCGCCAGCGACTCCGCGACCTGTACGAGATCAAGCTCACCGACCCGAGCATCGCGCGCTACTTCCGCGACCGCTGACCCGGAAGTGTGCCGGGGGCATCCGATGCGCCCGTGGGCTCAGCGCACCCCCGGCGACCCGCCAGCGTTGAACGCCAGGTTCCCGCCGTCCACGGGGAGGGTCACGCCCGTGACCATCGAGGCCGCGTCCGAGGCGAGGAAGACGAGGGGCCCGACCATCTCGTCGGGCCGGCCCATCCGCCCGAGCGGGATTCCCGACACGATGCGGGCGACGGTCGCGGCATGCGCGGGGTCGTCGATCATCGCCTGCAGGCCGGGATTGACGAACTGGCACGGCTGGATGGCATTGACCCGGATGCCGTGCGGGGCCCATGCCACGGCCAGCTCCTTCGTGAGCTGGATGACCCCGGCCATGGCCGTGCCATAGGCGAGCGTGTCACGGCCCAGTACGCTGCTCCCCGCGATCGAGCTGATGTTCACGATGCTGCCGCCGCGCCCAGCGGCGATCATCCGCCGAGCGGCGGCCTGGGACGTGAGCAATTTGGCGGTCAGGTCGATTCGCAGGACCTCGTTCCACGCCGCGACGTCGACGTCCTCGGGGCGGCCGATCCGTGGGTTGCCACCGCTGACGTTGAGCAGCACGTCGACGCGCCCGAAGGCCTCGTCGAGGGCAGCGAACGCGTGCGCGACCTGCTCCGGGTCCCCGGTGTCCGCGGCCAACCCGGTCGCGCTGCCGCCGGCCGCGCGGATCGCGTCAACGGTGGACTCGACGGCGGCCTGGTCGAGGTCGGTCACGAAGATGGCCGCGCCCCGCGCGGCGAACGCCGGCGCGGCTGCGCGACCGAACGCCCCGGCCCCGGCCAGGAACACGACGCGGTCATCGAACCGGAACGGGTCGGACGGCGAGGGCGCATCCGGCGGGCGGGACATGGCGGGGACCTCCTGCGCCGCGAACGCGCGCGGGCATCACGATAGAACGACCGCGCACCGCAAGCCAGTCCGACGCGGCGCGGGCACTTAGAATATCGTATCTCAACACCGTCGCCGCCCGAAGGAGTTCCATGTCCGGGAGCCCCGCCATCGCGTCCGTCACGGGCGTCATCCCCGCGTCCGACCTGGGCCATGTGCTCGTGCACGAGCACGTGGTCTGCGGAGCGGCCGGGGTGACGCGCGGCGCCGCGGCGCTGGCCGGCGGCCGCGACGCCCTGGTGGAGCGCGGGATCACGGCCCTGCGCGCCGCCCGCGAGAGCGGACTCACGACCATGGTCGATGCCACGCCATTCGACCTCGGTCGTGACGTCGAGCTGCTCGCCGAGGTCTCTCGTGGATCCGGCGTGACGATCATCGCCGCGACCGGCCACTGGCTTCTGCCGAGCGTCTTCATGAGCAACCGTTCGGTGGCCGAACTTGCCGAGCTGTTCATCGCCGACCTCAGCACCGGCGCCGACGGGACCGTCATTCGCTGCGGGGTCATGAAGGTCGCCAGCGAGGAGGAGATCACGGCCTTCGACCGGCGGGTCCTCGAGGCCGTGGCCATCGCCCACCGCGAGACGGGCGCGCCGATCATCACCCACGCCGCAGCCCGGAACCGGATCGGCGAGGCCCAGGCCGCGGTCTTCGACGAGCTCGGCGTGCGACCGGACCGCGTCGTCATCGGTCACGCCGACGACACGTTCGACCTCGGCTATCTCACCGGACTCGCCGATCGGGGCTACATCATCGGGATGGACCGCCTCCCGTGCGGCAACCTGCCCGAGTACGGCGGTCGGACCGTCGACGACCGGATCGCGATGATCGTCGAACTCATCGAGCGGGGCTACGGGAATCAGGTCGTGGTCAGCCACGACGACCCGATCTGGGCCGGACTGCTGACTGCCGAGGACCAGGCTCGGCATCTCGACGCCAACCCGGACGGTATCGCCTTCATCCATCGCCGGGTCCTGCCCGCGCTGCGGGAGCGGGGTGTCGACGACGTCGCCATCCGCTCCCTCATGATCGACAACCCGGCCCGCTGGTTGGTCGGCGCCCAGCCTGCGGCGTCCAGCCCGCCCGTCGCCAGGTGACGACATCGGGTCTCGACGGCCCTGACGGGGAAGCCATCCGCGTACGGAGCGCGAGCATCTGGATCGTCGGTAGCACGATGGTTGACATGATCACCTATGGGCCGCGGCCCCCGGCCGCCGGGGAGACGCTCGTCGGTGACCGCTTCGATTTCGGATGGGGTGGCAAGGGCGCCAACCAGGCCGTGATGTGCGCGCGACTGGGCGCGGATGTCACGATGGTCAATGCCGTCGGTGATGACGCCTTCGGGGCGATGACCATCGACAATCTCCGCGCCGAGGGGATCGATGTCCGCCATGTCGTCCGAATGGAGGGTGAGCGGACCGGCGCCGCCCCCATCTTCGTGGAACCCGATGGCACGAACCGGATCGTGATCGTCCCCGGAGCCAACGCACGGATGGATCCCGTCGCTGCCGCGGCCGCGATCACCAGCACGGCAGCGGTCGACGTCGTCGTCGGCCAGCTCGAGATCCCGCAAGCCGTGACCGCCGCGGCGTTCGGCGCGGCCAAGGCGCGCGGGGCGACGACCATCCTGAATCCGGCGCCGGCAGCGTCCATCGAGCGGCTCCTCCTGGACGCGACCGACTGGCTCGTGCCCAACGAAGTGGAGGTCGAGCACCTGGCTGCCACGCTCGGGATCCCGGTGGGTGCGCCGGCCGACCCCGCCTTCATCGCGGCGGTCCAGGAGGCGACCGGGACCGGGCTGGTCGTCACGCTCGGAGCCGCGGGGGCTCTCGGGCTCGGCACGGATGGACACCTGATCCGGGTGGCGGCCCCTTCGGTCGTCGCCATCGACACGACGGGCGCCGGGGACGCCTTCGTCGGTGGCTTGGCCGTTGCCCTGGCCGGCGGGGCGGATCTCGAATCGTCGCTGCGCGCCGCGTGCGCTCTGGCCAGCGACACCGTCCAACGACCCGGCACCCAGAAGTCGTTCCCATCGGCCCAGGCGGCTCGTGGCATCCTCCATGAAAGTGGCGATTTCCGGAATCCCGACCACCTGCCACACTGACCTTGGATCCCTTCAAAGGAGCACCATCGCCATGACTGTCAGCGTCGGCACCAAACCGCATCCGATCTTCCTCGCCGGCCGATGGGTCGAGTCGCCGGATGTCCTCGAGGTCGCCAACCCGGCCGACGCGGCGAACCCGGCTGGAGCCACGTTCAACGCGACCGAGGCCCAGTACGAGGAGGCGGTCGAGGCGGCCGTCGCCGCGTTCGAGATCACCCGCAAGCTGCCGGCCTACGAACGCGGCCGCATCCTGCGCGAGATCAGCGCCGGCATCAGGGCTCGCCGCGAGGAACTCGGCCGGCTCATCGCGCTCGAGGCCGGCAAGCCGATCCGCGACGCCCTCGTCGAGGTCGACCGCGCGGTCCTGACCTTCCGGCTCGGGGCCGAGGAGGCCGAGCGGATGACCGGTGAGCTCATCCCGCTCGATCTGCTGCCCGCGTCCAAGGACCGGGTCGGTATCACGCGCCGCTTCCCGATCGGTCCGATCGCGGCGATCAGCCCGTTCAACTTCCCGCTCAACCTCGCCGCGCACAAGCTGTCGCCGGCGATCGCAGCCGGCAACCCGATCGTCCTCAAGCCGCCGTCCAAGGACCCGCTCACGATGCTGACCGTGGCCGAGATCATCGAGGCCGCCGGCGCCCCGGCAGGCTCGGTCAGTATCCTGCCGATGACCCGTGAGCTCGGCGATCGGATGGTCGCCGACGATCGATTCAAGCTGCTGACGTTCACCGGCAGTCCATCGGTCGGCTGGCGGATGAAGGAGCGCGCCGGCAAGAAGAAGGTCGTCCTCGAGCTCGGCGGCAACGCGGGCGTCATCGTCGATGCCTCGGCCGATCTCGACTGGGCCGTCAAGCGGATCCTCGTCGGTGCCTACGCGTATGCCGGCCAGGTGTGCGTCAGCGTCCAGCGGATGTTCGTCCACGCCTCGATCTGGGACGCGTTCATGGAGCGGTTCCTCGCGGGCGTCGCGAACCTGCGCCAGGGCGACCCGCTCGATCCGGCGACCGACATCGGCCCGATGGTCGACGCCAACCAGGCATCGCGGACCCAGCGCTGGGTCGACGAGGCGGTCGCGATGGGCGGCAAGGTCCTCGCCGGTGGCCAGGCCGAGGGCACGTTCTTCCCACCGACCGTGCTCACCGACGTGCCGGTCGCCGCCCAGGTCTGCAGCAACGAAGCCTTCGCGCCGCTGGTCGTCGCCTTCCCGTTCACGGAGCTCGACGACGCGATCGCCCGGGTCAACGATTCGATGTTCGGCCTGCAGACCGGGGTGTTCACGAACGACCTGGCCGGCGCCTGGCGCAGCTTCAATGAGCTCGAGGTCGGGGGGGTCATCGTCAACGACATCCCGACCTACCGGGTCGACCACATGCCCTATGGCGGTGTCAAGGACTCCGGCCTGGGGCGCGAGGGGCTGCGCTGGGCGATCGAGGACATGACCGAGATTCGGATCATGGTGCTCGCCCAGCCGGGATAAGGACCGGCCGGGCGATGCACCCGGGTGAGTTCGCTACCTTCGATCGACGATCTTGAACGCATCGATGGCGACCACGGGGCGTCTCGCCGTGGCCAGGGCCACCACCGTGATCCTGTGGCGACCGTCCGGGACGGAGGTCGTGAACAGCGTCCGGCGCGGGCGGAACGTCGCCGAGTAGAGGTCGATGGTCTTCTTGAGCTGACCGTCGATGTAGACGTGCGCCTTGCCACGCGTCGGACCGGTCGGTCCGATCCAGGAGACCTTGATCCCGTCGAACACGAGCGTGGCCTTGGCCCACGACGCCTTGGTCCAGTGGACCGAGTCACCGAGGTACTCGGGATGGGCCGCGGTGGCCCAGCGCCCCGTCCAGGTGATCGCCCGTGAGTTGTCGTGGACGATGGTCGTCACGGTCTCGGGTGTCGGCGTCGGGTCCGGCTTAGGCGTGGGGTCGGGCGTCGGCGTCGGGTCGGGTTTTGGCGTCGGGTCGGGCTTTGGCGTCGGGTCGGGCGTCGGCGTGGGCTTTGGCGTCGGCTTCGGCGTGGGCTTCGGCGTCGGGTCCGGCGTCGGGTCGGGATCGGGCGGTGGCCCGTCGCTCCCCTGGGTGAACGAGACCGCGATGACGCCGGCATTCTGGCCGTCGCTCGAGAGGAGGACGAGCTTGTGCGGGCCGGGCGCGACATTGGGGATCCTCACCGTTCCGGTGAACGCGCCGGACCACTCCTTGACCACGATGCCGTCCACGCCCGCATGGAAGTTCGGGTCGATGTAGACGCCGGCGAACGTCGTTGGGAGACCGCCCGCTCCGGGCCCGAATTTGACACCGATCACGGAGCCGGACCGGATCTTGGCCGGGTCCGTATCGAGCCGGACGTTCTGATAGTCGGTGCCCGTGTACCACCCTCGAGCCTCGAGGTGGAACCCCGAGTCGCGGTAGGTCGGCGTGCACGATCGGACGCAGATCTGGTAGCCGGTCGACTGGAACATCCGCTGTTCGCCCGACAGATCGGGGTCCTCGTCGGGGTTGTTCGCCGACATCCGGAGCTCGTGGCGCCCCGTGGAGACATCGTTCAGGTCGATCGTCACGGTGAACGAGACCGAGCAATCGCTGCACGGGCCGATGTCGAGATCGCGCTGGTAGAGCACCTGGTCTTCGGTTCCCATGCGGAACCAATTGGTCGAGCCCCGGGCATCGTGGAGGGTGACGGTCACCGGGATCACGATCCGTCCGGTGACCGGGTGCCCATCGGCCGGGATGGTGGCCTTCGCGTGGATGTGCGCGCCCACGTGGCTGGGGATCACGAGCCCTTCGCGACGCCACCATGCCTGGGACTCCACGGTGATCGTCGGCGTGGCCGCGGCCGAGAGCGACCAGCCGGCCAGGCCGGCGAACAGGGCGATGGCCGTCGCGAGCACCACCAGCCGCCGGGTGGGCCATGCGCGGCCGCGCGAATCTACGCCGCCGACTCGGGGGCGGATCTCGGAGTTGGAAGGATCGCGCTGTTCGTGCGGGTCGCCGGGCGTACCGGTGAGATACCGAGACGCCCGCTGGGCGCCGTTTCGAACCAACGACATGATGCTCCTTCCGTACCTGGACACGCCATGACGGGGCCGTGACGGAGGGCCTGTGCGGGTACGGCTGCTCGGCCAGCGCTGGGGGTGGGGGTCTCGGGATGTGCCGGCTGAGGAGCGGGGTCCCGTGCGGCCGGGTGGTAGGGAGCGGCCCCGATCTTTGTTAACGCGATTGTGCTCCACAAGACCCCAGAGTGCACCGCACCGCACAGAGAAAGAGTGGCACCGACGCAACACCGTCCCGCTGCCCGCGACGTCGTCGATGGCGCTGCGGCCACGTGCCGCATCCTTGTCGGCATGGACCTGACACTCACCGCCGGCCATCTGGAACTCCAGGATCGGGCACGCGCGTACGTACGCGACGTCCTGCAGCCCGTCGAGGTCGAGTTCGAGCAGGCTGGCGGGCGGCTGCCGGCGCTGGTCCGTGAAAGGCTCCGCGACGCGTCGATCGCCGCGGGACTGGTCGGCGGCTCGTTGCCGCGGGATGCCGGCGGCCAGGGCTGGACGATGCTCGAGCAGGTGCTCGTCCACGAGCAGCTGGGCCAGGCGACCGGCGGCCTGTGGTCGTACATCCCGGGCGCCTACAACGCGCTCATCCACTGCTCCGCGGAGCAGCGGACGCGCTATCTCGACCCGAGCCTCCGGGGTGAGCGATTCGGCAGTTACGCCGTCACCGAACCCGGAGCCGGCTCCGACGCCCGGGCGCTGGCCTCGACGGCGACCCGTGATGCCGCCACCGGCGAGTACGTGCTCAACGGCGAGAAATGGTTCGTCACCGGCCCGCCCGATGAGACCGACTTCATGATCTTCCACGGCCTGGTGGTGGACGGGGCCGAACGGCAGCCGACGTTGTTCCTCGTCGACTACGACACGCCGGGCGTGACGATGTCCCACGATCCCGACTACATGCACACCTTCGCGGACCGCCATCCGCAGTTCGTGCTGACGGACGTGCGCGTGCCGCCGTCGGCGGTCCTTGGCGGCGTGGGTCAAGCGGAAGAGCTGACCAACGAGTGGTTCGTCGAGGAACGCATCCACATCGGGGCTCGCTGCACCGGCGCGATGGAGCGGCTCCTGACGCTCGCCGTGGACTGGGCCACGGACCGAGTCCAGTTCGGTGAGCGGATCTTCGATTTCCAGGGCGTGTCGTTCCCGCTGGCCGATTCGGCCGCTGACGCGGCGGCGGCGCGGCTGCTGACCCGCGAGGCGGCCTGGCTGGTGGACACCGGCGCCGAACCCAAGCTCGTCCACGCAAAGGCGTCCCTGGCCAAGCTGTTCGCCTCGGAGGCGGCATTCCGCTGCGCGGACCGGGTCGTGCAGGTGTTCGGCGGTCGCGGCTACATGCGCGAGCACGCGGCGGAACGGTTCTTCCGCGAGCTTCGCGTGGACCGGATCTGGGAGGGTACGTCCGAGATCCAGCGGGTCATCGTGGCCCGGGCACTGGAGAAGCGCGGCGTTGGCCGGGTGGTGGGATGACCGACGTCACGGCGCCACCCGGACTCATCGACCTGCGGCCATTGTTCGCGCCCCGGTCCATCGCGATCGTGGGCGCGTCGCCGCGCAGCTGGATCGCCGAGACCGTCCGCGACAACCTGCGGACGATGGGCAGTGCGACCCGTTGCCACTTCGTCAACCCCAAGTACGAGGAGTTACACGGCCAGCCGTGCTACCCGAGCCTCGAGGCCCTGCCGGAGCGCCCCGACATCGCGGTCGTCGCGCTCAACCCGTTGCGTGCCGGGATGGTCACGCGCGATGCGGCCGCCGCCGGCATCCCCGCGGTCATCATCCCGGGTGGCGGCGTCGTCGAGGGTGGTGAGGCCGCCGCCGCGATGCAGGTCGAGGTCGGCGAGATCGCTCGCGGGCACGGTCTGGCGCTGGTCGGGCCCAATTGCATGGGGGTCATCGACCTCACGGCGAACGCCGCCACGTACATCGGTGACGTGTCGCCCTACCTGCCGCGCGGCGGGGTCGCCGGCATCGCCCAATCGGGCTCGGTGACCGATGCGTTCGTGCAGTCGGGCTCACGGGTCGGGTTCAGCCGGATCATCAGCTGCGGCTCGGAGGTCGTGCTCGACGTCTGCGACTACCTCGCCTACTGCATCGACGACCCGGCGACGACCTCGATCATCCTCTTCGTCGAGGGCTTCAAGCGACCGGAACGTTTTCTTGCGCTGGCCGATCGCGCGCTCGAGCTCGGCAAGCCGATCATGGCGGTCAAGGTCGGGCGGAGCGACCAGGCACAGGCCGCGGCGGTCGCCCATTCCGGCTCGCTCGCGGGCGAGACGCGGGTCACCGAGGCGGCGCTCGATGCGGCCGGGGTCATCCGCTGCACCGACCTCGACGAACTGCTCGAGACCGCCGAGCTCGTCGAGGGCCTGCGGCGCACCGGGCGGTCGGTCGGACGAGGGAGGACCGGGGTCGTCACGGTGAGCACCGGGGAGGCGTCGCTCATCGCCGATCTCGCGCCGCGCACGGGCGTCGACCTGCCGCCGCTCCCGGAGACCGCCCGCGAGCGGATCCTCGAGCAGCTGCCGACCATGGGATACATCGGCAACCCGCTCGATCCGTGGGGCGCCGCCGATCCGCCGACCGCCTACGGTGCGGCGTTCGAATCGATGGCCGAGTCGGGCGCCTACGACGTGCTCGTGCTGGTGCACGACTTCCCATACAAATCGATGCCGGCCGAGGTCGCGACCGCGAACGACGTGACGTTCCCGCTGCTGGCCGCGACGCGCGACCGGCCGCACCTCCTGCCGGTCTACGTGTCGCTGACCTCCGGCGAGCCGCCGCCCGAGACGAAGGCCGTGCTCGACGAGCACGGCGCCGGGGCGCCGCTCCTCCGGGGCGCGCTCGAGGCCTTCACCGCGATCGCATCGGTCGCGCGCTGGGAGGCTCGCCAGGCTCGGCGGCTGGCGAAGGGACCCTGGCGGTCGGCCTGGGCGGCGCTCGCGGCGGACCGCACGTCGTTCGGCAACGAACCCGGTCGGGGCCACGGCAACGGGGCTGAAGGGACCCAGGCGCCCCGGCGGGCCCTCCCGGAGCGAGAGAGTCTCGACTTCCTGCGCGCCGCCGGGCTCGCGGTGACCTCCGCGATCGCCGTGCCGGATGCCGACGCCGCGGTCGAGGCCGCCCGGCCGCTCGACGGACACGCCGTCGCCCTGAAGCTCGATGCGCTGGACCTGCCGCACAAGAGCGACCTCGGGCTCGTGCGGCTCGGACTCGCCGGCGACGACGCCGTCCGCGGTGCCGCGCAGGAGCTGTTCGCGGCTGCCCGTGGGCACGGTGTCGACGCACGCGGCCTGCTCGTCGAGCCCATGGCCGATGCCGGGCTGGAGCTCATCGTCGGCATGCGCCGCGATCCGTCGTTCGGGGCGGCCGTCGTCGTCGGGTTCGGTGGCGTGCTCGCGGAGGTGCTCGACGACGTGGCCATCCGCCTGGCCCCGATCCCTCGCGACGAGGCGCTGACGATGCTCGACGAGTTGCGCGGGGCGCGGGTGCTCGACGGCGTCCGCGGCCGCCCGCCGGTCGACCGCGAGGCTGTCGCGGAGCTCATCGTCGCGCTGTCGCGCCTGGGTGATGCCCGCCCGGACATCCTCGAGGTCGACCTCAACCCGGTCATCGCGTCGCCCGACGGCGCCGTGGCCGTGGACGCCCTCGTGGTGGTCGCCGGCGGGCCGGTCGCTGGTGACGATGCCTGACGAGCCGGTCCTCCTGCACACGGCGACGCCGTGGGGCGTCCGCCTGACGCTCAATCGGCCGGCCAAGCTCAACGCGCTCGATGGGGCGCTCGTCGCGGCGCTCGTCAGCGCCCTGGACGCCGCCGAGGCGGACCCGAAGGTGCGGGTCGTCGTGCTGGAGGGTGCCGGCCGGGCGTTCTGCTCGGGCTACGACCTGACCGAGGAAGCCGAAGGCTCGGTCGGCGGGCCGGTCGAATGGCGCGATCTGCTCGCCGCGGATGTCGCCGCCACCCTTCGGTTCCTCGACTCACCCAAGCCGGTCATCGCCCAGATCCATGGTTACGCGCTGGCCGGCGGGCTGGAGCTGGCGATGGCGTGCGACCTCATCGTGGCCGCGGAGGGCACGAAGCTCGGCGAGCCGGAGATCCGCTACGGGTCGGCGCCGGTGACCCTGCTCATGCCCTACCTCATCGGCCAGAAGCGGACCCGGGAGCTGCTGCTGACCGGCGACCTCATCGATGCCGTCGAGGCCGAGCGGATCGGGCTCATCAACCGCGTCGTGCCGGCCGAGCGCCTCGCGGCCGAGGTCGACACGCTGGCCGATCGGCTCGCTCGCACCCCGCCGGAGGTCATGGCGCCGACGAAGCGGATGCTCAACCGGGCGATGGACGCCGCCGGGTTCCGGTTGGCCGTGGAGGCGGGCCTCGACCTCGGGGCGATCATCAACGCCGCGGACACGCCCGAGCAGCGCGAGTGGGACACCATCGTGCGACGCGACGGGCTCAAGGCTGCGCTGGCGTGGCGGGATCGGCGGTACGACGAGCGCCTGGCCGAGGGCGGCGGCAGCAGCTCCGAAGCCGCCGGCGCGGACGACACGGGACGCGACTGACGGCCGTCTGAGCCCCCGGCGGCCGCCGCCGCACCTGTGGGATCGGGGCCGAGATGCACCACGATCTGCTGGTCGAACCAAGGTACCGGATGGCTTACCCCGACAGTCATGGTTCCGACTACGTCGCCCATCTGCTTGCATCAACGACGCCGCCGCTCGATGCGCGATTTCCTTCATCCAGAGCGTTGCGGGCAACGATTTTCATATCGGATCGTGACGCAAAGGGGAACAAAGCGAAATGGACGCGTACCTGCCCATGCCCACCGCCGCCGATGCCAGCGACGAGGTGGAGCCGCGCCGCCGGCGGCGCCGGATCATGGCCCTCCTCCTCGGGATGGCGACCGTCAGCCTCGGGGCCGGCCTGTTCACGCTGGCGATCTTCACCGACACGGACGCCTCCGGCGGCAGCTTCGCCGCCGGCTCGGTCGACATCGAGGCCAACCCGACGGTCGCCTTCACCGTGACCGACATGGTCCCGGGCGACACGGTGACCGCCCCGCTGACCATCTCGAACAACGGCACGAGCGCCCTGCGCTATGCCCTGACGTCGGTCGCCACGACCGTCCTCGGTGACACGCTGACCCTCGAGATCCGCGCGCTCGGGACGAGCTGTGCCGTCTTCGACGGCGGCGTCGTGCTCGCGGCGACCGCGCTCGACGGGGCGGCCTTCGGCGACCCGTCACAGGGTGCCGACGCGGGCGATCGCACGCTGGCGGCCGCCGCCAGCGAGGTCCTCTGCTTCCGGGTCGCCCTCCCACTCGGCTCGGGTAACACCCTCCAGGGGCTCACCTCTGCGGCGACGTTCACCTTCGACGCCGAGCAGACCGCCAACAACCCGTAACCGCGCGTTCGGCTGCACCTCCCGGACCGCGGCCCCAGCGGGTCGCGGTCCGGGTCGTTCACCGACACACCACCCCGGTCGGCACCGGGCATGAGGGGGCCAAGCCCCGATGCATCCAGTCAGTCGCATGGTTCGCACGCTCCGCAACCTCGTCGATGTCGCGGTCATCTTCGTCATCGGCGTCGCGTTGACGGGTGTCGTCCTCGGCCGGGTCCTGCCGGCACTCGGTCATCCCGTCTTCGTCGTCGGCGGGCCATCGATGGCGCCGGTGATCGCCCTGGGCGATGCCATCGTGCTCGATCGGGTCGACCCGGCGACGCTGGTCGTCGGTGACGTCGTCAGCCTGCGCAGCGGTCCGACCCAGGCGGTCTTCACCCACCGGATCATCCGTATCGCCCAGTCGCATGGCGAGATCTGGATCGAGACCAAGGGTGACGCCAATGCCGCACCCGACCCGACCATCACGCCGGTTTCGGCGGTGATCGGGCGTGTCACGCATGTCGTGCCGGCGGCCGGCTACCTGCTGGCCATGCTGTCGGTCCCGATCGGTCTCGTCTTCCTCCTGGCCACCGGAGGGCTCCTCATCACCTTCGGCTGGTGGCTCGACACGGTCGAGGGCGACCGCCGCCGAGCGAGGCACCGAGCTGCGGTCGCCGCCATCGTGGCCGCGCCGGTCGGCGATGTGGCGGGCGCCGGAGCGAAGGCGGTCGCGACCGATGTCCGGACAGCCGTCGACCCGGCCGTCGAGACGGCCGTCGACCTGGCCGTCGACCCAGCCCCGCCGACCGCCCCGCAGGGCCCTCGCCCGTTGCGCCGAACGACGCCGGCGAGTGGTCGTTCCAGGCGGACCGCCCGGTCCCGGGCCTGACGGCGATGCGCGTGCGGGTCCGCCGGGTTGCGATCCTCGCCGTGTCGATCGGCCTGGTTGCGGCGCTGTCCGCCCCGCTGTCCCTCGCGCGATTCACGGACTCGACCGTCGCCAGCGGGTCCGTCGGCGCCGACACCCTCGACCCACCGACCCTGCTCGTCGCGACCGCCGGCGCCACCGCGGTGACCCTTACGTGGACGCCGACGATCGATGCGTATGCCACCGGCTACGACGTCTTTCGTTCGCCGACGAACGGTGGGCCGTACGGCCTTGCGTCGTCGGTCACGCCCGGCTCGGCCGGCTCCACGACCGATGCGCCGGGCGTAGGCACCTGGCACTACGTGCTGCGCTCCACGTACGACGTCTGGTCGAGCGTCGCAAGCGGCCAGGCGACCGCCACCGTGGGGTCACCGACGACCACCCCGAACACACCGTGCAGCGCCCAGGCCGCCGAGACCGTGGCGGCCGGCGACAACAATGGCTATCAGACGAACCCGTTGCGCGCCTGTACGGACGACGGCCTGACCGCCGACGACGTGCAGAGCGGCACCGGTGGGACCCAGGTCTGCGGCGTCGGGGTCGTTCCGAGTGTCCAGAAGGACCAGCACCGGTTCTGGGGGTTCGCGCTGGGCCTGCCGGGTACGGTCTCCGCCATCCAGGGCATCACGGTCCGCGCAGAACTCGGGCAGAACAACAACGGTGGCTCGACGGCGTTGTGCGCCCAACTCTCCTCGGACGGCGGCCTGACGTGGACGACGATCAAGTCCGTGGCCGTGTCGGGCGTCGCGCAAGCGCCGTACATCCTGGGTAGTCCGGCCGACACCTGGGGTCGGACATGGACCCTCGCGGACTTCGCCACGACGGCCTTCCGGGTGCGGCTCATCGATGCGTCCAGCCAGGTGAACAAGACCTTCCAGCTCGACTACCTGACCGTCGCGGTGACGTACCAGCCCTGATCGGAACCGGCCGCCGGGACTATCGGTCGGGCTTGCAGGGACATTGCGACCACGCCACGGGATGTAAAAACGGTGTTAGGGTTTGGTGAGCAGAGCGGGCTCCCCCCAATCAAGCCCGTCAAGCAACCACGGACGTCACGGGGCCGGTCAATCGATCGACGGCTCCTCACAGGCCGGACGGTGTGTGTGCCTCGGATGGCGTCCGAGGGAGGTTCTCGATGCGACCCGTCCGCACCCCTTCATACCCGTCGCCCGGTTCCGGGCGCCCCCGAGCGCTGCGGCGACCGCTGCCGGCGGTCCTCCTCTCCCTCGTGATCGTCGCGATCCTCGTGCCGTGGGCGGCATCGACGGCCTCGGGCGCCATCGATCCGTTGGCCTGCACCGGGTACCCGGAAAAGCGGGTCTTCCTCGAGTCGCAGTCCTGGTGGTACCGACAGCCCGGCCAGACCGGGACGAATCACGGCCACATCCATGTCGGGACCTGTTTCCCGCATGCGCAGAAGGTCGCCGGGCCCGTGCGCTTCGACGTGCGCGTCATGATGCACAACAACCCGGGGACGATGACCCACCTGAACATCGGTGTCGCCGGTGAGTGGGGCAGCATCCGCTCGGTGGCGATCTCGCCCAACTGGAAATGCGCCGCGACCACGTGCACCCGTTGGTTCGCCGTCAATGTCGATACGCGCAAGGTGCCCAGGGACGGGCGCCAGGAATTCCGCTTCCGTGCCCAGGTGAAGGAGCCGGACAGCAAGGAGATGATCGCGAGCACCGGCTGGCTGGCCTGGACCAACAACGGCAAGCCGATCGAGCACTACCGGAGCAGCTGGTCCGCCGAGGCCCGCGGCTGGTACACCGGCACGGGCTACGCCAATGCGAAGATCGAGAACCAGCCGATGAACGCGGTGCGCGGGTGGTGGAACCCGACGGTCAGGATGTCGCCAGGTTCGGGAGGCATCCCGGTGACCTCGTACCGCGTCGTCCTCGACCCCGACTTCCATGCCGGCAAGCAGGGCATCACCCTGCGGGCGGGGAGCGGCTCGTTCAAGGGAACCATCGGTATCGACACGAGGAAGCTCCGCAACGGCAAGCACAAGCTCGTGCTGATCGCCGACGCGAAGGCATCGGTCGGATCGACGAATCGCGGGATCATGGTCGTGCCGTTCACCGTGAGCAACTGAGCGGCGCCAGCGCAACGAGGGCCCGGCCGAGAGGCCGGGCCCTTTTTCTTTGCAACGGACCCGGCATGGCCGATGGACTACGTCCGGTGACACCGAAGGTAACGGGGCGGTTTGCCCCGGACGGGTCGTTCACACGCCGTTCATGACGGACTACGGTCTGGCGACCGTCACAGCGCGTCCTCGATCCGCTCGACCCCCATCGGCCTTCGGCTGAACCCCGACGAGGACGCTCGCATCGAACCCGTCACGTTCGAAGTCCGGGCAGCCGACCGACCCCGACGACAGGAGGCCCCATTGCCGAAGCTCGTGGCATCGATCGGTGCCGTGGCCCTCATGACCACTCTCGTCCTGGGCGCCATCGGCATCCAGTCTGCGGACGCCTCCAACCAGGGGATCTGGATCAGCGACGCCGAGCTCGATGCGCTGCCGACCACCGGCGCCGCCTGGAACGCGCTGGTCACCGCCGCTTCCGCCTCGCCGATCGCCGGCAATGCCACGCTCATCGACCAGGATTCGCTGCACAGTCGGAACACGATGGCTGCGGCCCTGTACGCGGCCCGCACGGATTCCCTGTTCGCCCGGACCAAGGTCCGGGATGCCATCCGCGCGGTCAAGGGCACGGAGCTCAGTGCCGATGCGGCCTCGAACCGGCTGCTCCAGCTCGGCCGCAATCTGCCGGGCTACGTCATCGCCGCCGACCTGATCGATCTCAAGACCTTCGATCCGACGTTCAACGCGCAATTCCGTACGTGGATCGGCGCCCTGCGAACCAAGGTCTTCAAGGGCCACTTCCAGACGATCGCCAATGGCGACGAGCACGACGCCGCGAACTGGGGCGCCTACGACGGAGCCGCCCGCGCCGCGATCGCCGCCTATCTGGGCGACACGGCGGACCTGGCTCGCAGCGCCGCGGCGCTCAAGTCGTTTACCGGCGAGGTCCACGATGGTCGCTGGGACTTCGGGACCGACGTGCACGACATGTCCTGGCAGTGCACCTACCCGAATGAGGCGGGCTACGTGGCGATCAACGGGGCCTGCTCCCGCGACGGCCACAACGTCGATGGGTTCATGGCGCAGGACATGGCCCGTGCCGGCGCGTACCAGTGGCCTCCGATCATGACCCACTACGCGCGCGAGAACCTCAACGGCCGGGTGGTCCAGGCCGAGATCCTGCGACGCGCCGGCTACCCATCCGTCTACGCCTGGGGCAATCGAGCGTTCTTGCGAGCTGCCGCCGCCCTGCGCCGCCTGGATGCGTTCGATGATGGCTGGTTCGAGCCCGACGCCCAGGTCCATCGGATCATCGCCACGCGGCACTCGATCACCACCTGGGGTCTCGCATCGAACGCTAGGGGACGTGCCGTGGCCGGGGTCGACTGGACCCATCGCCCAGGCTCGACGCAGCCGATCGTGAGCCCAGGCCCGACCGCAGCGCCCACCAGCCCGGTGGTCCAGCCGACCCCGGTTCCGACCGCGGCTCCGACATCGACCGCGGCCCCGACATCGACCGCGGCCCCGACATCGACCGCGGCTCCGACATCGACCGCGGCTCCGACATCGACCGCCGCCCCGACGTCGACCGCGGCTCCGACATCGACCGCGAGCCCCGTCGCCACGGCTACGCCCCAGCCCACGAACCAGGCCACCCCGACGCCGACGGCCGCGCCCACGGCGACCCCCGCTCCGACGACCCAGCCGACGGTGGCTCCACCGCCGGCCGCCGGCGCGCGACTACTCATGCGGGCCAGCGACGACGCCAAGGTCCTCGCCGATTCGCCGGACCGCAACTACGCGTCGTCCAACCTCCAGGTCCGCACCGACAAACGCCAGTCCTTCATCCGGTTCGACGTTGACGGCACCGAAGGTCGGCGGATCGTCAGCGCCGTCATCCGGATGTACGTGACGGACGCCGCTGCGTCGAGTGGGACCGCCTACCGTACGGCGGCCGACTGGAAGGAAGCGACGCTGACCTGGAACACCAGGCCCGCGGTGGTCGGGCCGGCGCTCGGCCGCGGCGGGGTCGCGGAGATCGGTGCGTACATCACCTACGACGTCACCGGCGCCGTGACCAAGGACGGAGCCGTGTCCTTCGTCCTTCGCGGAGGTCAGTCCAACTCGGTCCTGTTCGCCTCCACGGAATCCGATCGAGATCGAAGCCCGGAGCTGGAGATCACCCTCGCGCCGTAGACGGGGCGCCTTCGCCGACGGCCGACACCCGCCGGGTCGGGTAGTGTGTCGACATGGGACCGGAGCCAGCCCCAGCCGCCCCCGAAGTGGCAGGACGACGCGGGCCGCGCGCCAGGAATGGCGTCGCGGTCCTTGTCGTCGTGGCGGTCGCTGCCCTCGTTGCCAGTGCATCGGGTCTGCCAAATCCGCTCGCGGTCGCCGGGCCCGACGATGGCCCGTCGGCTACCGCGAGCAGCGCACCGACGCTCGACCCGGGGATCGAAATCCAGGACGGTGGTCTATGGCGATCGCCCGAGGAACTGGCGGAGTTGCCCATCACCGGCGGACCATGGCAGCGTCTCGAGGCGATGGCGGCCGACGGGCCTGGGCGACCAACCGACGTGAGCGATCAGGATAGCGAGCACGGCCTCCGGACCATGGCCGTGGCACTCGTGGCGGCCCGGCTCGACCGGGATGCGGATCGGGCCATCGTGCGCGACGCGATCGATTCGGTCATCGACACGGAGAGCGGTGAGACGGGCGGCCATGGCGAACGCAACCGGATCCTCGGCGTCGGCCGGAATCTCGCGTCGTACGTGATCGCGGCGGACCTGATCGACCTGCGTTCGTTCGACCGGCCCCTCGACGATCGATTTCGGACCTGGCTCAGGACCCTGATGACGGAGCCGCCGACGTCGGCCAATCCAGAGCTCACCTTGCCGGCGCTCGATCAGGCCGATCCCGGCAACTGGGGAGCGTACGCGGGCGCCTCGAGGGCCGCCGCGGCTCTCTACCTGGGGGATCCCGCCGAGGTGCAGCAGTCCGCGGACGCGCTCCGCCGATACGTCGGCGATGGCATCGGATTCACCTGGCGCGACGACCGTGACCTGTCCTGGGCGAGCGACCCAGCCGCTCCCACGCCGATCAACCCGGCCGGGGCGAGCCGTGACGGCAACGACATCGGCGGGATCATCGTGGCCGACATGCGGCGCGGCGATGGGTATCGATGGCCGCCGACGCTGACGCGCTATCCGCGCGAAGCCCTGGTCGGACGCTCGATCCAGGCCGAGCTCCTGGCCCGGGCGGGGTATCCCGCGTTCGAATGGGGCGATCGCGGCCTGCTTCGCGGCGCGCAACGGATCCTGGCCCTCGACGGCCTGGACGACGAATGGTACGAACCCGTGATCAATGCGTATTGGCTCCTCGATGCGCGGTTCGGTGGCCTGCCGCTCGAGGAACCGGCGACGGGTCGCACGGTCGCCGGTGTCGACTGGACCCATCCGCGCTGACCCGCGGTAGGCGCCGGAGCCCCCGGGAGCTCGGTCAGGTTGCGCGCGGCTCCATGGCCGCCCCGGGCGGCTCCCCGGTCGCCGCATCCGCCGCGATCTCATTGCGGATGACGATCGTGGCGACGGCCGCGAGCGCGAGCAGGATCCAGAAGTACCGCTCGTAGGAGAGGTGCAGGAAGGCACCCGTATACAGGTAGCCCAGGACGCTCAGGAAGAAGCTGGCGGCGAGATTGGCAAGATCCGGCCGGCTCACCAGCAGCCGGCGGCGAAGGCGCCACAGCGGGATCATGGTCGCCGCGATGATCGCCATGAACGCCCCGAACCCGACGATGCCGAGGTCGGCAGCGGTCTCGAGGTACAGGTTGTGCGCCCGGCGCTGGTTGTCGAAGTGGCGCAACCCCAGCTCATTGCCGTACTCCTGGGAGTACCGTCGGAAGTATTGGCCGGGACCCACGCCGACGATCGGATTGTCCAGGAACGCGTTGAGGGCCGCCAGGTTCGAGGTCGCGCGACCGACCAGCGCGCCGTCGGCGTCCGCATTCGACGAGCCGAGGAAGGCCCCGACCCCGGCCAGCGAGTCGAGCCGGATCAGGGTCTGGGGCGCAACGACGCCGATGAGGACGGTCGCCGTGACCCCGACGAGCAACAGCTGCCGGACGCGGATGTACCGGAGCAGGACCATCGTCAGGAACAGACCGGCGAGGGCGACGGCGGCCCCGCGGGAGAAGGTCAGCAGGATCCCACTGACGATCAGCAACGTGCACAACCCCGCCAGCACGCGTAACGCCCGCTGTCGTTCGCCCCACACCCGGAACAACCCCAACGGGACCAGGACCACGAGTAACTGGGCGTAGCGGTTCTGTTCCCCGATGGGTCCGGCGAGTCGCGGTCGGAGGACCTTTCCACCGAGGTCTTCACCGACCTTGAAGCCGTCCTCGTTCACCTGCGCGAGGCCGCCCAGGACGTTGCGGTAGCTTTCCGTCGTCTCCTGCCAGATCGAGATCGCGCCCATCACGGCGCCGGCGATCAACAGGGCCCAGATGACCTGTCGCAACCCGTCGGCCGTCCGGATCACGTTGACCACCAGGAAATACAGGACCAGGCCCTCGGACGCGAACAGGCTGATGGACGCCGCCGACGACGCGATGTCGGCCGACAGCAGCGTCGAGGTCAGGGCCGCCGCGAGGTAAGCCAGCATCAGGCCGAACGGCACGGGGAAGACCACCTTTTGCCGGTCGATCAGGATCGCCTTGAGCGCCGGAAGGACGAGGACAAGGCCGAACAACAGGGACACGATCGCCGGCACCCCGTGGAAGCGCGTGGCGAGCGTCGGCAGGTTCAGGTAGAACACGAACGCAAAGATCGGCGTGGCGATATCCGGTCGTCCAAGGAGGACGGCCGCCAGGCCGCCGACGAGCAGCAGCACGAGCGGTAGGGGGCTGCCCAGGATGGCGAGTCGCCGCGGCGACGAGCACGGCGATGAGGACGACCGCCACCGCGCCCAGGTTGGTGACGAGGGGCCGCCGTGTGCCCTCGCGGGCTCCCGCTGCGGCGGGAGCGACGAGCGGCAGGAGATGGCGATCGACGGTCACGGCGTCTCGTTGTCGACCTGGTGGCGGACTGGCTCGTTATCGACGTAGCGCCGCACCGGTTCGTATTCGCGACCGGTCCGAGCCGCGGCATCATCGTGGACCGGGATGACCCGGATGTTGGAGCGCAGTCGGTAGACGAGATAGCGCGACAACTTTCGCCAGCCGCCCCTGAACATCCGTCCCGACGTGAGGACGTCGTGACGGCGATCGCCACTGTACGGGATCGGCCCCCCGAACCGGCGCATCGCGGGACCGACGTTCATGTCCTCAGCGAGCATCCCACGCTCATACACACTCAGGAAGAGGTCACGGTCCACAGCGTAGTTGCTTCCACGGATGGTCGGGATCCGGAGGACCACCCGCTTCACCCAGCGCGACAGATGATGCGCGGCCATCCGTGCCCGGATCGACGCCCCTTCGCGGAGATCGTAGTACCGCACGTTCGTGTAGGCCGCTCGTGCCCCGCGCGAGAACGTGTCCACGTACCAGTCGAAGAGCGCCGTCGGGTCGACGATGCGACAGTCGGCGTCGAAGGTGAGCACGACTCGTGACCGGGCGGCGCGGATGCCGGGCAATCGGGCGGAGAACGGCGGGGCCTCGCCGTGCGTTCGGACATTGGGGACCGCCTCGACCCGAGCGCCCAGCCCCTGCAGCCGCTCGATCGCCGCCGGCGGCTCCTCGGGCGGATAGTTGTTGACGACGAGGATGACCTCGATGCGGCGGGCGCCGGCGTATCCGCAGATGTCGCCCAGCACCCGTTCCGCGTTGGACAGGTCGCCTTGCGCGTTCACCGGGACGACGATCGAGGCATCCGGCGCTTCGCCCATGGGGGCCGCGAGCTCCGAGAGCCGTCGCTGGATCTCGTCCGTGGTCATCGATTCCGTCCCCCTGTCCACGTCGTTGCTGCGGGCGACATTCGGATCCCAGCGATCGATCCGGCGGCCGCGCGCGATGTTCGCCACGGCTTGCATCGAGGCGACGTTGGCCGACACGAAGAATGCCGGAACCGCCAGCGCCTTGTGCCGTCCGATCGGTTGGCGCGCGGCGATCAGGCCGACGATCGCAAGGCCGTACGCGACCGCCTGCCCGACGGCCGCCAGCCGGTAGATGGCACCTCCCCGCCACAAGGTGGGGGTCACGACCGCGAGGCCGAGCAGCGGGAACGCCATGAGTCGCCGGAGCACCTTGTGCGTCGCCAGCTGGACCGCGTAGAAGCCGTAGCGGCGCGGATCCAGCAGGGTGCGGCGCATCATCACGCCACGCAGGCCACGGGTCATGACCCGCACCTTGCGACCGAACTCCGCCCGGTCGTCGCGGGCGACCGGTTCATAGGCGACGGCATCGTCGGCGAACACGAGCCGCCGACCCTGGGCGATGACCGCCGTCGAGGTGATGAAGTCGTCGGTCACGCCGGCCGGGACCGCCCGGAACAGCTCGCGCCGGATGGCGTAGATCGCCCCGGTCGCGGAGATGACGTTGCCGGCCGCGCTCTCCGCCTGCTTCAGCAGCCGATCGATGTCCCAGTACTGCCGTTCGCCGGCCCCGTGGCCGGCATCGACGCCGTCGTCGCGGTAGCGCTGGTCGCCCGCGACCCCGCCGACCGTCGGGTCGGCGAACGGCCGGGTCAGGCGCCGGATCGCGTCCGTCGCGAACTGGCTGTTGGCATCGGAGAAGACGATGATCTCGCCGGTCGCCGCGGCGACCGCGAGGTTGAGGGCGTCGGCCTTGCCCAGGCGTCCCAAGCTCGAGGACCTGGACACGGTCCGGCGCGACGGACCGGGCGATGGCGGCGGTCTCGTCGGTCGAGCCATCCGAGGCGATGATGATCTGGAGCCGCTCGGTCGGGTAATCGAGGGCGACCAGGTTCTCGATCCGCCGGCGGATCACCGGTGCCTCGTTGTGGGCGGCGATCACCACGCTCACCGTCGGGCTGATGTCGGCGGCAAGGACCGGCCGGCGGCGCCAGCGGCCGCGCGCCAGGACCACCAGGGGAAAGCCGGCATACGTCCAGCCGATGACTCCGGCCAGCAGCCAGAAGGCGAGGCGTCTCATGCCGCGGCCCGGATGGCGTCGATGAGGAGCGCGGCGTTCGTGTCGACGTCGAGTTCGCGCAACGCCGTCTCGCGCGCCGCCCGACCGAGCCGATCGCGCAGGTCGCTGTCGGTGGCGAGCTCGCTGAGGGCGTCCGCGAGTGCCGTCGCGTCACCGGCCGGGAAGAGCCGGCCGTTCTCGCGGTCGTGCACGATCTCGGGGATGCCGGACAGCCGGCTGGCGACCACGGGCACGCCGCTCGACATCGCCTCCATCAGGACGACCGGGATGCCTTCACGCTTGCCCGACCGAGTCGGGACGCTCGGTGCGACCAGGACGTCGGTCGAGGCGAGGAGCTCGGCGATCTGGCCGCGCGTCCGCGTGCCGAGCAGCTGGACCTGGCCGTCCAGCCCGGCCGCCGCGATCCGCTCGGTGAGCATGGGTCGGTCCGGGCCGTCGCCGACGAGCCGAGCGCGGACAGGGATGCCGCGCGCCGCCAGCTCGCGGCACGCGTCGACGAGCACGGACTGGCCCTTGACCTCGTGGAGCGTGCCGATGGCCAGGATCTCGAGCGGCCGTCGATCGGGCCCGGCACCGTCGGCGGCGGGGCTCGTGGCGTCGGCGGGTCGGAAGACGGCCGTGTCGACGCCGCAATGGATGACCCGGATCAGACCCGGCGCCGCCTCGGGGCAGTCGCGCTCGATGACCTGCCGGTTGTCCTCCGAGATCGCGACCACGAACGCCGCCGCGGCGACCTTCTCGCAGAGCATGTGCCGGTCCACGTGCAGGTCCGAGCCGTGCGCCGTGAAGCTGTAGGGGAGGCCGACCAGCCGATGGATGATCAGCCCGGCCATCGCGGGGTGGTTGGCGAAATGACAGTGGACGTGATCGACCCCCATGGCGCCCATCTGCCGGGCGGCGTGGGCGACCTTGGGCAGGATGCCAAGCCCGCCGATGAGGAAGTTCGGGCTGGCCCAGGTACCGCGGACGATCGCCCCGATGGTGCGCAGGTAGCGCCGCGGCCGGTGGCGCAGGAACCACAGCTGGCTCTTGACGATGGACCAGGACAGGAACGGCAGGAAGTGCGCGCGGTCCACGAGCGGCAACGCCTCGGGGTGCACTTTGGTCGTGCGCTCGCGCAGCAACGGGAAGAGCTCGATGGCCACGCCCTGCCGCTCGACCGCGAGCATCTCGAACAGGATGAAGGTCTCGGTCAGCTTGGGGAAGCGCGACATCACGTAGGCCACGCGCAGCGGCTTCGGCCCGCCCCCCAAGGCGCTCGCCCCCTCAGGCACCGGCACCCACCGGCGCGTACCCGTCGGGATGCGCCTCGTGCCAGCGCCATGCGCTCGCGAGGATCGAACCGAGGTCGCGCCGAGCCGTCCAGCCCAGGAGCTCGGACGCCAGCCGCGCGTCGGCCCAGACCGCCGGTGGATCGCCCACCCGGCGGCCGGTCTCGACGACCGGGATGGCGTGGCCGACGACGGCCTCCGCCGCCGCGATGACCTCACGCACCGACGATCCGCGGCCGGTCCCGATGTTGATGGCCGCCGCCGCGCCGCCGCCCGCCAGGTGGTCGAGGGCCTGGGCGTGCGCCTCCGCGAGGTCCAGCACATGGACGTAGTCGCGGATCGCGGTGCCGTCCGGGGTCGGGAAATCCGTGCCGAAGATGTGCACGGCCGCGTCTCGTCCGGCCGCGACCCGCAGGACCGACGGGATGAGGTTCACCGCTCCGGACCAGTCCTCGCCCGTGGAACCGTCGTCGGCGGCGCCAGCAGCGTTGAAATAGCGAAGGGCGATCGTTCGCAGGCCGGTCGCCGCTTCGAGCGAGTGGAGCAGCCGCTCGGCCGCCAGCTTGGTCTCCCCATACGGGTTCTCGGGCGCGAGTCCGCCTCCCTCGTCGATCGGCAAGCGGTCGGGCCGACCGTAGACCGCGCAAGAGGAGGAGAAGACCAGCCGATCCGCGCCGCCACTGATCGCGGCGCGAGCCAGGCTCATCGTCCCGGCGACGTTGACGTCGAAGTAGCCGAAGGGGTCGTAGACCGACGCCTCGACGGACTTCAGGGCTGCGAAGTGGACGATCGCCTCGATCCGGCGGTCGCGCACGGTCGACTCGACCAGATCGGCGTCGCGGATGTCGCCGACGACCAGCGGAAGGTGGCCGACCGCCGCCCGATGGCCGGTGACGAGCGAATCGAGGACGACGACCTCGTCGCCCCGCTCCTCGAGATGGCGCGCGGTATGGGAGCCGATGTACCCCGCCCCCCCGGTGACCAGGATCCGCACCGGATCAGCCGAGGCGACGTGGACGCCGCGTGGAGCTCACCGCGGGCTTTTCCGTGGCGACCTTGAACTCCCCGCCGATCGGCGCGACCGCCTCGACGGGTTCGGCCGGTTGGACCACGCTGGCACGATGCCGGCTCGCCCGGTCACCGGGCTCCATGAGCATGGAGCCGGCCAGTCGGGCGCCGATGAGACGCAGGGTCTCCGCCGTGCGGCGGAGCTCGGCCCGATGCGTCCGGTCGCGAACGGCGACGACCGCCACCGCGTCGGCGATCGACGTCGGGACGACGCCGGCAGGAGCCGTGTCGAGGGAGCCGATCGCGAAGAGCAGCGAGCCACCGCCCCCGAGCACGAGGTCCCGGACGCGTGTCGCCTGCTCTGGGGTCATCGAGTCGATGGCGCCCCCGCCGGCACCGACCGGGATGACCACGACGTTCCCCGTCAGGGGCACGGCGACGTCGTCGATGGCATGCGATGGATCGGCTAGCCAGTCCTGCAGCCCACGCTCGCGGGTCAGCCCGAGTCGTTCGGACACCTCACCCCCGATGTCGACGATCGTGACGCGGGGCGACCCCTCGGCCATCGCGAGGGCGGTGGCGACGACCGCGTCCGAGACCGCGGGCTGGCCGGCCGGCCCGACGATGGCGAGCGTGCGGACCGGGCCGCCGACCGAGCGCTCCACCTTGGGCAGCAGCTGTCGATAGGCCGCAGCCGTCGGCCCGTCCGAGGGCAGGCGCCGTTGATTCCGGGCCGCCAGGGTCTCTTCGAGGGTGACTTTGCCGAGGAACGGACCGGGGACGAGGTGTTCCAGGTCCTCACGGCTCCGCAGGGCGTCGGAGAGGTACTCGAGCAGCAGGACCACGACGACGGCGGCGACGAGGCCACCAAGCCCGGCCAGCAGGACGATCAAGGACAGCTGCGGGGCGACAGGGTCGGTCGGGGTCGCCGGCAGGTCGACGACCAGGAGCTCGCCTTCGGGCCGCTCGGTCACGCCAGCGGCGAGCTGGATCAACTCATCGCCGAGGGTCGACGCGATGTCCCCGGCGCGCTGGGGGTCCTCGTCCGTCACGCGGATGGTGAGCAGTCGCGTGACGTCGTCGGCACTCGATCGAATGCGCGACCGCAGCTCGCTCGTGGTCATCGTCAGACCCAGGTCCCGACTGACGGCATCGAGCACGGGCTGGCTGGTCGTCAGCTCGGAGTAGGTCTGCACGAGCTGGCTGGCGGCTCGCAGGGTATCGACGTCGGTGTTGATCGGGCCCACGAGGAGCCGGATCCGGGTCTCGTACGTCGGGGCGATCTGCGATCCCAACAGGAACCCAGCCAGCCCCGCGACCCAGATGGCGACGACGAGGGTCCACCACCACCGGCGGAGGATCCCGAAATAGCCTGAGAGTTCCAAGGTCCTGCCTCGCGCGCGGGCTGCTCGGTACGACGCGTCAGCTTCCCCCCGGGGACGGAGCGCGATCAGCGTTCCTCTCGCCGCAGCGCCCGAGCCGGCAGCGAGACGGTGGGTAGTGTAGCCCGTCCGGCAGGTCAGTCCCGCGCGAGAGCCGCCAATGGTGCGCCGACGCCACGAATGAGCTGGAGCCGGAGCATCGCGAGTGCCGTCCCGCTCCCGACGTTCATGCGCCGCAGCCGCAGCGGGTCCGGCCGGCGCAGGTCCACGAGACCGCGGACCGTGGTGAACGCCAGCTCGAATCCGAGGCGGTCGACCGCCTGGACGACCGTGTCGTCGTACGCCCCGGATGGATAGGCGAAGACCGGCGGGACCCGCCCGAGTTCGCGCTCGAGATCGGCACGGGAACCCTCGATCTCCGTGGCCAGGGCGTCGGATGCGACGCGGGTCAGCAGTGGATGCGTTCGGGTGTGCGGGGCGATCGTCACGCCTTCCGCGGCGAGGGATCGGATCGTGGCCCAGTCGAGGACGCCCGACGGGGCGTCAGGAAGGCCGAGGTCGGCGCACCACGCATCGACCATCGCCATCGCCGGCTCGTCCGGCGTCGCCTTGACCAGCGTCCGTAGGCGCCGGAACGTCGCGAGTCGCGAGGCCTCGTCGCCGAGCTGGTCGGTGACGCCGTCGGCCTCCAGCGTGGGTCGGTCCGTCGCGCGCAGGGCCTGTGACAGGCGGTCCCACCAGAACCGCCGGCCGGGCTCGCCGGGATAGGCCGTCGGCACGAACAGCGTGGCCGGTACGCCCAGCTGGCGCAGTCGCGGCCAGGCGTGCTCCGCGAAGTCTTCATACGCGTCGTCGAACGTCACCAGCACGGGCCGGTCGGGGAGTGGCCGATCGCCGCGCATGGCCGCCAGAAGGTCGTCGAGGCCGACCGGGGTCGCGCGCCGGTTGATCTCGCGTAGTTGCGCCTCGAAGGCATCCGGCGTGGCGCTGATGAGGCCCGGATGGAGATGCGGTCGGGCGCCGGGCTCGTCGACACGGTGGTACGTGAGGATCGCGACGTCCCGTGGCCCCCGCCGGCCGGCAGGCTCGAGGACCGTGGCGACCGCGCCAAGGACCCCCTGAGCGACGGGCGAGCTGGCCAGGCGGCGGAGCCTAGCGGGCATCGCTTGCGTTCCGGACCTTGGCCGCCAGCTTGCCGGCGATCCGGACGAGCTCTGCGGCACCCGGCGCCGGGTCGCGCCAGGTCAGGATGTCGTCGCGGATGCCGGGACGCACCAGATCGGCGACCGCACTGATCGCGGCTCGGCGAGGCGGCCGGGCGACGATCGACGCTCGACGCGAGCCGCGCAGCACCGACCCGATCCACACGAGGTCCAGCTCGAGGTTCCGAGCGCGCACGCCGGTCGCGTAGTCGGTGGCGACCCCTGCAGGGCCCACTTCGTCGCGCGCCGGGTCCTGCGTGTAGAGGTCGACGAGGCGGGCCGGGAAGTCCATCCCCGCGGCGACCGCGAGGGGCAGCGAGCCCCACACCCGCCCGTTGATCTCCATCAGCACCGGCCCGTCCGGACCGACCCGGAACTCGACCATCGCGAGGCCGTGGAACCCGAGCGCGCCCATCAATCGCACCGACTGGTCCAACAATGTCGGGTCGAGCGGCATGCTCTCGCGCAGCGAGCTCGCACCGCCCGTGACCGGGACCTCACGGAGCCGCCGGTGCTGGAAGGCGGCCACGGGCCGGCCTTGGTCGAGGAGGAGCTCCACGCCCTGTCCCTCACCCTGCCAGAAGCGCTGGACGAGCACCCCGACATCCCCGAGCTCCGCCAGCGAGCGTTCCAGGCCGGCCCGGTCCAGCGCGTACGACACCGTGTACTGGCGCACGCCCCCGGTCTCGCCGCGGATCCGGGACGACATCGGCTTCAGCACGACGGGGTAGCCGAGGTCCTGCGCGGCCGCGCGGATCGCGTCGGGCGTCTCGGCCGGGATGCTCTCGGGGACGGGGATGCCGAGGGACCTGGCCAGGTCGATGGTCGCCCGCTTGTCGCTCGCGACCCGAGCGGCCTCGGGATCGGGGATCGCGACCCGACATGCCGCCGGGAGCTCGGGCTGGCGGTCGCGCAGCGCGAGGATGACCTCGTCGGTTATCGGGACGATCAGGTCGATCCGGTGGTCGTGGGCGGCCCGAACGAGGGCGTCGCCGGTCGCCCCGGGATCGACCGTCGGGGAGGGGTAACGGACCCGTCCGGCGGCGAAGCGGGAGCGCATCCCGGCGCTCGGAGCGGTCGCGTCCGCCGCGACGACGTGGTCGCCTCGGCGCCCGAGGGAGCGGATGAACGCCAGCGCACTGCCCCGTCGGGCATCCGTGACGAGGACGCGGGTCATGCGGTGCGCGATCGCCGACGTGGCGAGGTCTGGGCGAACGCGACGATCTCGTCGACGACGGCGTCGATCACGGCCTCGAGCGGCCGATCCGCGTCGACGGTCGCGAAATGCTCGACCTCGTCGGCCAGCGACAGGTAGTCCGCCTGCCGGCGGGCGATCGACTCGAGGGTGCCCTCGCCCTTCCGGGCGAGCAGGACCTCCGCCGGCGCCTCGAGGTAGACCACGAGATCGGGACGCGGGTACAGGTGCCCGAGCATCCAGCCGTGGATGCGCCGCCGCGGGGAGGTCGGCTCGCCGACGATGTCGGCCGCGTGGTAATCGATATAGAAGTGGCGGTCGAAGAGCACGACCTCGCCCCTGGCCTGGTGGCTCCAGGCGAGGCCCTGCCGGTACCACTCCTCGGCGACCCGGTTGCCCAGTCGCAATCCGGCCCCGACAGCCCCGGCGGCGGCGTTCAGCGGCCCCCGACCCCCCCGCTGCGTGCCGCGGGTCGACGTCGGCGCAGGGCCCGTCTCGGCCGCCGCGGCGGATCGCGCGGCGCGACGTCGGGCCTTGAGCGCCTCGATGACCCGGGTCGTCGGCAGGAGCTTGTTGCTCGAATTCGGCGGCAACGCCCATGTACAGGTAGGTCGTGCGCATCGGCAACCGCTCGGGCAGCAGCCGGGCGATCGTCGTCTTGCCGGCGCCGTCCGGCCCGATCAGGGCGATCGAGAAGGTCCGGCGACGCCGTCCCGGCTTCATGCCCGGGCCCCCGCAACCGACCGGAGGATCTCGTCCAGGCGGCTGCCGCTCGCCTCCCAGCGGAACGACGATTCGACGTACGCCCGGCCGGCCGCGTTCGGCGTCGCATCGTGCCGGACGGTCACCAGGGTCTCGACGATCCGGTCGGCCATGAGTGCCGGGTCATCGGCGACGGCAGCGGGTGGTGCCGCCTCGCCGACGCGCAAGCCGTCGATGGCGAGCGTCGAGGCCACGACCGGGAGCTCCATCGCGAGTGCCTCCAGCAGCTTGTTCTGGATCCCGGCCCCGAACCGGAGCGGCGCGGCGAAGACCGACGCGTCCTCGAGGTACGGACGGACATCCGGCACGAACCCGGTGACGCGCACGCCCGGCCGACCGGCCAATGCCAGGAGCGAGGCCGCTGGATCCCGACCCACGATGTCGAGTCGCGCGTCGGGGACCCGCTCCCGGACGAGGGGCAGCACCTGCTCGATGAGGACGAGCGCGGCGTCGACGTTCGGTGGGTAGTGCATCGCTCCCGTGAACACGATCCGATCCTGCCCCAGCGTCGGGGCGCTGCGCCGCCAGAACCCGAGGTCGACGCCGTTGGGCACGACCGATGACGCGGGTTCCGCCGCGCTCCCGAGGATGAGCCGTCGGTCGCGCTCCGACGCGAACATGACATGGGCCGCGCGCTCGACGATGCCGGCCTCGATGGCGCGCATGGCCCGCAGGCCGAGCCACAGAGCCGGGCGACGGGCGGCCGGGGCATAGGTCATGGCACCCGCCAGCCGACTCGAGGTGGCGTCGCACAGGTCGGCCGCGATCGGCAGGTCGGGTAGCCGTTCCAGCACCGGTTGCGTGGACTTGCCGCTGAGGACGACGACATCGAACGGGCGCTCGGCGTGAAGGTCGGCGGCCCGGGCGGCCATCGCCGCGATCCCCGGGGCCTCGTCACGGCCGACGAGGGCACGGAGCCGACGCCTCATCTTGCCAAGCGGGGAGGGCCGGCGGCCGCCGCCGAACACCTCGACCCGTTCGACCATCGGCCGGAGCGCCTCGGCGTCCTCCGGGCGGAACCCATCGCCGGTGAGCGACAGCAACGTGATCTCGTGATCCGGCGCGAGTTCGCGGATGAGGAAGTAGTGCCGGAGATAGCCGCTGGTCAGCGGAAATGGGAAGCCGTTCGTCAGGTACAGGACGCGCATCACAACTCGGGTCACAGGTCGATGGGTCTGCGCATGGTACCGAACCGGCGTGGCCGGCTCCCTGGACCGCTCAGCCGGGCACCTCGAGATCGGTGACCGCGGCGGCCCACGATCGCACGTGACGGGCGGGCAAGCGCTCCCCCAGCGGGATGCCACCGTCGAGGAACCGGGCCAGCTGGCGATCCGCCCAGCGAGCCCACATCGCGAGGCGCAGCGCCGGGATCAGCGCGGCGTCGATGCCCAGGTGGGCCGCCTGGCGCTCGAGAGCCGGGCGGGCGGCGTCGTCATCCCCGGCGAAGGCGACGAAGAAGAGGAGGTCGCCGAGCGGCAGCCCCTCGAGGTCCGCGACTTCCCAGTCGACGACCCCGAGCCGGCCATCGCGGAGGCGCAGGAGATTCGGCGGGGCGAGGTCCCCATGCTCGAGGACGGCGGGGACCTCCACGTCGTCGAAGGGCCGGAGGAGGGCTGCCGTGCGCTGCGCCAGCGTCGCGATGGCGAGTCCGTCGACGTGGTCCGTGCCGGTTCTGGGCTCCGCTGCGATGCGCTCTAGCGCGGCGGCCCAGAGGGCCCGTAGTGGGACCTGGCGACGGTCCGGGTGCCCGGCCAGGGCTCGGGTCCACGCCTCGACCTCCGCGATCGCGGTCGCCGGCTGCGCCCGCACCTCGCGGCTGGCGATCACGACGCCATCCAGGGCGGTTTCGACCAGCACCGGCCCGGGGGCGCCACGGAGGGCGATGACCGCGGGCACGCCCGTCACGCCGAGCTCCGCAGCCCGTTGCAGGGCCGCGCCCTCACGCTGGATGCCGCCGTCATCTCCCGGGAGGCGCGGTAGCTTGGCCACGGCCTCCAGGCCGGCGCCCACCGGTCGCACGAGCAGGCCGATGACGTGACGCGACGCCTTGAACCGTGGGGTCAGCAGGATCACGCCGGCCTCGGCGCCGCCGCCAGCCGGCACACTCGCGCGCACCGGGTCCAGGCGGCTCTGGCCACTACGTCCCGCCTCACCGCCCGGCCGCCGCCCGATGACGCTCCAGCCAGGCACGATCCGGTCGAGGACCCCCAGGCGGTGCGCGATGGCGGCCAGCATCGCCTTCAGCCGCGCCGCGCGCCCGCTCCGCCTCCGGTCGAGCACCAGCCGAACCGCGCCCGTGTGGTCCATGGGCACGATCTCGAGCGCGGACGGCTCGCTCGGCCAGTGCCACGACCGGCGCACGTCGACGAAGCCGGCGGCACGGAGCGCAGCGGCCACATGGCGCAGCGATGCCCGGCCCGAAGATCGTCGAGGGCCGGCGCCGACGTAGACCCAGCCGCCGGCCGAGACCCGCCCGAGTGCGTCGTCGAGCACGGATCGACTGGCGGCGATCGTCACGACGAGGTCCGCCGCAGGCACCTCCGCCGACGGGCCATCGCGGCCCGGCGCGGTCACGTGCCGGGCGACCGCCCGGAGACCGGCCAGCAATGCCTCGTCGGCAGGCCCGACCACCGCCACGGTCCCGAGCGAGTCCGCCGGCAGCAGGAACCGCCAGTCGACCCGCCGGATGGACGCCAGCCTGCCGGGATCCGTCACCTCGGCCACCGGCCTCAGCCCAGGTGCGGTCGGATCGCGTCGAAGAGGCCGGGGATGTCGACCGGATGCGGGTGCAGGACCTCGAGGGCGGTCTTGTTCGCGAACACCTGTCGAAGCAGCTGCCGTTCGATGCTCTCGATCTCGTCGACGATCCGGTTCGGTCGGTCGGGGAAGGCGTACCGGTACTGCCAGTAATAGTCGAGGAATCCCAGGCGGTGATGGACGTGCGAGAACGTCATCCGCTCCGCGACCTCCATCGGGTCGATCGGCGCGACCCTGACGTCCGGGATCTTCGCGTTGCCCAGGAACACCAGTCGGTCGAACGGCGCCTGCTCGACCCAGCGCTCCCGGCCGAACAGCTGCTCTGCGGGCGGATCGACGTGGCGCTGGCCCTCGAGCAGGGTCATCACGCGGTCGAAGGCGTGGACGCCCGGCAGGCGCTTGCGGGCATTCCGCGGCAACCCCCGATGGACCGACTCGAGCGCCCCGATCGTCGAGAGCTTGGCCCGATCCTTGCGCGACACATGGGAGCGGTACTCGGGGATCTGTCCGAGATGCCAGTCCCACAGCCGGATCGGCTCCGGGATGCCGTGCAGCCACTTGCCGTCGCCGGTCACGTAGACCCACTCGTCGCCGACGTACTGGGCGCCCTGGCGCATGAACGACAGGAGGGTCTCGGTCTTGCCTCCCTTCGACCAGCCGCACGCCGCGACGCCGATCCCGTCGATGACGAACGCCGACGCGTGCAGGGGCAGGGCACCCCGGGCGAGGACGGTCAGGTTCAGGATCGGGATCAGCTGGGGGACCGCGGCTGCCCCGCGCTCGCACTGGATCTCGAACCTCCCGCCGATCTCGTCGAGCGGGATGCGGACCCGGCCCTGCGACTTGTGCTTGCTGCGCAGCACGATGAACGAGTCGTCCGTATAGCCGCCCTGGTCCAGCCCCACGACGCGCAGCGGCCCGTTGAGCGGCACCTCGTCGACGAACCGGATCGTGATGTCGGCGTCGCCGGTGACGGGCGCCTGGATCGGGCCGACCTGGCGGGCGACGGTCGCGACGTCCTTCGGCGTGGCCTCGATGAGGCGGATGCGGGCGAGGCCATGCAGGTCGAAATCGACGGTCTGGCCATCGCGGGTCTCCGAGCCCTCGACGAGGGTCTCCGGTGCGGCATCGGTCATGTGCTATCTCTCCCTGAACAGTCGGTCGAGCGTCCCGTCCTCGCGACTGCAAGGATCAGTGTGTCGGTCACGTCGTGATGTGCGCCGCGCCGCCCGGATTGCTGCACTGGCGTCGTGGTCCGGTAGCATCACCTCGCCATCCGATAGATAGAGCCGACCACCAACAGCAGCGTGACGCCACCGACGAGGATGGGTTCGATGGGACCCTGCCAGACATCGGGGACGACATCGATCTGGGGGGCAAGGATCACGATAGCGCCGAGCACGCCGATGACCAGTCCGACGAACAGCCGGGTCGAGGGCGCGTCTCCGATCCCGGGTCGACGGGCGCGTTCCGAGACCACGGCCACGACGACGCCGACGACGAGGATGATGATCGCCGCGATCTCCAGCATCTGCATGGGCCGATGATAGCGGTGGCCCCGAGTGAGCTCGGCGCCGCGGCTCGTTCGATGGGGCGGCCGTCATGAGCCTCCGCCTGCGCATCGCGCTGGTCGTGGTGATCGCGGTGGCGTCGGTGGCCGCGATCGCCTTCGCACTCGACGAGCCCGGAACACCATCGTCGTCGCGCGGCCCCGAGCGATCAGCCCCCGTCGCCACGCCCGAGCCGTCGGCGCACGCGGAGGCGGCGACGTATCGCGATCAGGTATTCGACCCGAGGGTCGTGCCGTCGCCGACGGCGAGCAAGGCCCAGTCCAAGCTGTGGTACGCGAACGGATCGTGGTGGGGCCTCCTCCATGAGCCCGGATCGGATGAGTTGCACATCTATCGGCTCGACGCCGACGGCGCGAGCTGGGTCGACACCGGCACGCTGGTCGACGAACGGCCGCTGGCTCGCGGGGACGCCCTGGTCGCCGGAGACCAGCTATACGTGGTGACCGCCGGTCGGCGAGCGCGGCCCGCCGACGCGATCCGGCTCGTACGGTTCACGTTCCGTGAGGGTGCCTATCGCCTCGATGCCGACTTCCCGATCGCCCTGAACGACTCGGGGGTCGAGTCGGTCGTGCTCGCGCGTGACGGCGTGGAGCGGCTGTGGATCGCGTACACGTTCCAGTCGCGATGTGCTGGTACGAGCATCTGCCGGTGACGACCACCACTGGGGCGCGACCTTTTCGCCGGCTGTCGGTGGGACGGCGGTCTCGCCCGATGACATCGCGGCGGTGACGGCCTTCGGAGACTCCGTCGGCCTGATGTGGAGCAACCAGAACCAGGACGCGGTCTACTTCTCGGCGCATCGCGACCGGGACCCGATCGATGCGTGGAGCCAGGCCGAGGTCGTCTCGCGCGGCGAAAAGCAGCCCGACGATCACATCAACATGAAGGCCGACGAGGATGGTCGGGTCTACGCCGCGCTCAAGACGTCCCTCGACACGCTGCCGAACGCCAATCCGCTGGCACCCCAGATCGTCCTCACCGTGCGCGATCGTGAGGGCGTCTGGCATGAGCACCTGGTCTCGCGGATCAAGGATCGCCACACCCGTCCGATCGTCCTCATCGACGAGGATCGCGACGAGGTCTACGTGATCGCCACGTCCCCGTCGGTCGGCGGTTCGATCTACTACAAGCGCAGCTTGCTCAACGACATCTCGTTCGATACGGGCCTCGGGTCGGTGCTCATCAGCAACTCGACCGACCCCAAGATCAGTAACGCGACGTCAACGAAGCAGTCGCTCACGTTGGAGTCCGGTCTGGTCGTGCTCGCCTCGGACAACTCGACGGCGCGCTACCTCCATGGCGTCCTCGAACTCGGCGAACCGGGCGTCGGCCCCTCGCCACCGCCGACGCCGCCGACCGGGGCCCCGCGGCTCGTGGTCAACGATGCCTTCGACAGCTGGCGCGACGGCGAGCCGCTCCCGCCGACCTGGGTCCGCCGGGACGCGACGCCGGGCGAGGCCACGGTGCAGGCGCGCGGCGACCGCGGCCGCGTTGCCCAGGTCATCGCCCTCGACGACGGTCCGCCATCGCGGGTCTGCCGCGGCTTCGTGCCGGTCACGACGGGCCACGTCCTGATCGATTTCGACGTGCGGGCGCGAGGCTCCGGACGCACCGAGCCGGTGCTCGCGCTCGTTCGGGGTACCGGCGGCGATGCGGTACAGCTGCGCTTCGGGTCGCGCGGGACGTTCGGCTACTTCCGCGGGAGCCAACGGGTGGTCAGCGCGGCGCCCTGGAAGGTCGATGCGTGGTACCGCGTGACGCTCGATCTCGATGTGGCTGCCCGGACGACGTCGCTGTCGATCGAGCAGATCAGCGACGGGGTCGTGCTCGAGGTCACTGGCGCGGCCTGGCCGAGCCAGGCCACCTCGGTGGACGAGATCTGCTTCCAGTCGGCCGCCGGCGCCGGCAGGCCGTCACTGGAATTCGATTCGCTGCTGGTGGCCAGGACGATGCCCGTCGATTGAGCCGAGCTGGGCGGGCCGTGGCAGGCCCCGCTACCCGTGTCCGTGAAGGTCTTGCCGGCGACCGGGACGAATTGCCACGTGTAGCCGGCGGCTTGCAGGGTGAATTTCAGGACGCCGAAGGTCTGGTTGTGCCGGACCTCGCTGTTCGCGGCCGGCGTCGAAGCGAACCCGGCAAAGCTCTTCCCGCCAACCCCGATCGTGAACTGCCGGATGCCGGTAGCGGGATCGGCGAGCGCGGTCGGAGTCTGGGCGGCGAACCGTTCGTACACGTGTGCGTGGCCGTTGAGGATGACCTCCGCGCCGTCGTCGTAGAGCGCCTGCCACATCGGCCCCATCGAGGCTGCCGACGGACCGCTCGAGGTGAAGCGCGGGTGGTGCCAATAGGCGAGCGTGCAGGCGTCCGTGTTGGCCGCGAGGTCCGCCCTGAGCCACTGCGCCTGGGCGGAATTGGTGCCGCAACCACCCGGGACGTCCCCGCAGTTGCTGTTCAGGACGACGATGTGCCAGTTCTCGCCGAGGTCGTAGCTGTAGTAGCCCTTGGTCGGGTCGCCCGCGGCGGCCCCGAAGTAGGCGTAATACGGGCTCGCGTTGGCGACGCCGTACTCATGGTTGCCCACCGACGGGCGCGTCCGGGCCTTGTGGCGACCCCAGGTCGGTTCGTAGCAGTTCGCGAACTCCGCCGCCGTCCCGGTCTCGTAGACATTGTCGCCGGTCGTGTAGACGGTTCCCGGGATGCCGTCGAGGAGGGCGGCCGTCGCCTCGTCGCCCTCGACATTGCCGCATGCCGCGATATCCCCGGAGCCGACGAACGTCACGTCAGTCGGTCCCGAAGGGGGCGAGACGGTCACATACGACGTCCGAACGAGGGTGTTCGACCCGTTGGGGCTCGTCGCCGTCAGCTTGACCGAGTACGAGCCCTGGGTGGTGTACGTGAAGGCCGGGTTCTGGAGGGTCGAATCGGTGGTGCCGTCGTTCTGGAAGTCCCACGCCCAGCTGGTCGGCGTATTGGTCGAGGTGTCGGTGAACGTCACCTGCAGCGGCGCCGTCCCGGATGTCGGTGTGCCGGTGAAGTTCGCGACCGGCGCCGGCGGGACCGTTCCGGATGCCGATACGACGAGCTGCGGCGGATTGACCCCCTCGCGGGTGGAGAACAGGACGCTGTCGCCGCTGCTGGTCTGCATCCCGAAGCTGTACGTTCCGTTGCCGGTGACCGCTGCGCTGACATCCAGTTCGATCCAGGTCCCTGGCGTCACGGGGCCCGCGCTCGACAGGGCCGTTCCCGAGATCGGCGGCGCGTTGCTCCACGTGATGCCCGTCTCGGTCCAGCTGTCGCTGACCGTGTAGATGCTCCCGCCGATCGGACTGGCATCGGTGACGTACAGCCGGACGCGGGCGTTGGTGGGCGCCTGCGTGAGGCCTGCGACCGTGAACCTGAGGTAGCCCCGATAGACCTCTGATGGGGCGGTGCGCAGTCGAAGCGTGGTCGCCGTGCCGAAGTTGGTCGACACGCTCGTCGACCTGACGTGGGCGTCCGCACTCGACACGAAGGTCACGGGTGTGCCGCCGCCGGAGCCGACGACGATGTAACCCGTCTTCGTCTCGCTGTCCGGCCCGGTCGCGTTGGCCGCGGTCAGGCGGACTGCGTAGGTGCCGGCGGTGGTGTAGACGAACGTCGGGTTCTGCTGGGTCGAATTGGTCACGCCATCGTTCTGGAAGTCCCACGCCCAGCTCGTCGGGTTGTTGGTCGAGGCGTCGGTGAACGTCACGGACAGCGGCGCGGTCCCGGACGTGGGCGTCCCCGAGAACTCCGCGACCGGCGCCGCCGGCGGGGCTCCGACCTGGATGAAGTCCGCGATCAGCTGGCTCGATGGACCGCCAGCGTTGCTGGCGGTGAGACGGACGCTGTACGACCCGGGAGCGGAGTAGGTGAAGATCGGGTTCTGGAGGGTCGAATCGATGATCCCGTCGTTCTGGAAGTCCCACGCCCAGCTGGTCGGCGCGCCGGTCGAGGTGTCGGTGAACGTCACCTGCAGTGGCGCGGTCCCATCGGTCGGTGAGCCGGTGAACGACGCGACCGGTGCGGGCGGTCCCGACACCACCACGTAGCCGAGCTTGATCTCGCTGTCGGGACCGCCGCCATTGGTCGCCGTGAGCTTGACGTCGTAGGTCCCGGCCGCGGGGTACGTGAAGGTCGGGTTCTGGAGGGTCGAATCGGTGGTCCCGTCGTTCTGGAAGTCCCAGGCCCAGCTGGTCGGGTTGTTGGTCGAGCTGTCGGTGAAGGTCACCTGCAGCGGCGCCGTGCCCGACAGCGGGGTCCCACTGAAGTTGGCCACCGGGGCGGGCGGTGGGCCGCCGGCCGTGGTGACCACGAGCTCGGGGTCCTGGGCCGCCTCGCGGCTGGCGTACAGCGCGCTGTTGCCGCTCGTCGACTGGATCCCGAGGTTGACCTCGCCATTGCCGGTGACGGCCGGGGTCACGTCGAGTTCGATCCAGGTGCCGGCCACGACGTTGCCGGCGGTGGCGAGGACCGCCCCGTCGAGCGGCGGGGCGTTGTTGTGGTTCAGCCCGGTCTCGGTCCAAGCCCCCGTGGTCCGGTGGACGGTGCCACCCAGCGGGGAGGGGTCGGTGACGAACAGGCGCAGCGTCGCGGACTGGACCGCCGCGCCGAGCCCGCTGACGTTGAAGCGCAGGTACGCCGTGTTGATGGCCGAGCGCACCCGCACCGACGCCTGGGTCCCGTAGTTGCTCGCGGGGCTCCCCGAGTTCGTGTAGGAGTCAGCGGTCGAGGTGAAGGTCAGCGGTGTGCCTCCGCCGCTGCCCGACACCACGACGTAGCCGAGCTTGATCTCGCTGTCGGGACCGCCGCCATTGGTCGCCGTGAGCTTGACGTCGTAGGTCCCGGCCGCGGGGTACGTGAAGGTCGGGTTCTGGAGGGTCGAATCGGTGGTCCCGTCGTTCTGGAAGTCCCAGGCCCAGCTGGTCGGGTTGTTGGTCGAGCTGTCGGTGAAGGTCACCTGCAGCGGCGCCGTGCCCGACAGCGGGGTCCCACTGAAGTTGGCCACCGGGGCGGGCGGTGGGGTCGTCACCACGACGTAGCCGAGCTTGATCTCGCTGTCGGGACCGCCGCCATTGGTCGCCGTGAGCTTGACGTCGTAGGTCCCGGCCGCGGGGTACGTGAAGGTCGGGTTCTGGAGGGTCGAATCGGTGGTCCCGTCGTTCTGGAAGTCCCAGGCCCAGCTGGTCGGGTTGTTGGTCGAGCTGTCGGTGAAGGTCACCTGCAGCGGCGCCGTGCCCGACAGCGGGGTCCCACTGAAGTTGGCCACCGGGGCGGGCGGTGGGCCGCCGGCCGTGGTGACCACGAGCTCGGGGTCCTGGGCCGCCTCGCGGCTGGCGTACAGCGCGCTGTTGCCGCTCGTCGACTGGATCCCGAGGTTGACCTCGCCATTGCCGGTGACGGCCGGGGTCACGTCGAGTTCGATCCAGGTGCCGGCCACGACGTTGCCGGCGGTGGCGAGGACCGCCCCGTCGAGCGGCGGGGCGTTGTTGTGGTTCAGCCCGGTCTCGGTCCAAGCCCCCGTGGTCCGGTGGACGGTGCCACCCAGCGGGGAGGGGTCGGTGACGAACAGGCGCAGCGTCGCGGACTGGACCGCCGCGCCGAGCCCGCTGACGTTGAAGCGCAGGTACGCCGTGTTGATGGCCGAGCGCACCCGCACCGACGCCTGGGTCCCGTAGTTGCTCGCGGGGCTCCCCGAGTTCGTGTAGGAGTCAGCGGTCGAGGTGAAGGTCAGGGTGGCAGCCAAGGCGGGCGATGCGGCGGGCAGGCTGCCAGCGAGGAGACCGATCGACAGCAATGCGGACAGCGTCGTTCGGCGAAGCCGAAGCCGAAGCTGACGCCCGGTCCTCGACGACGTCCGTGAGATGACCATGGCGATAACGGGGTCCCCCAGAGCAACAAGTGCCCGACGATAGTACCCGGGGTACTGATGTTTTGGGTGGATCAACCACGGTTCGAGGGGGTAGAGCCGGGTTCTGGCGTTGCCCAAACGCACCACGTATCGCCTAGTGGCGCCTCGGCGCTCCCACCGACATCAGTCGGTACGCACCGACCCGCCGCGATCTACCTGGAGACCGGAGGATCCGGCGGATCGGTCCGTCCGACCAGGAGGCGCGCGAATGGCAGGCGCATGAGCTCCGGGAATGTCTGCCCGAGGCGAAGCTGGTCTCGACTCACGAGGAGCACGATGAGCGAAGCGGCCGCCGCCAGGGCGAGCCCGACGACGAGCGGCGGACGAAACGCCGATTGGAGGGCGAAGCAGGCGCCGCCGGCCGCGGCGATGACCAGATACACCCGGAGGTAGCGCGGTTCGAAGGCCGGCAGGGGCGTCGCACGAGCGAGGGCGACTTGCTTGGCGATGTTGTAGAAGATGATCGTCGACGCGGTCCCGACGGCCGCGCCGAGCGCGCCGTAGCGCGGGATGAGCACGAGATTGAGCCCGAGGTTGACGACCGCGATGAGGACGTTGACAGCGACGATCGCCCGCATGTCGCCGAAGACCCGCAATGTCAGCCCGTTGAAACCGAACACGACATCGACGTACCGCGCGAGAGCGAGCAGGCTCAGGAGGATGGCCGACGACGCATAGCGGGGTTCGTACAGCAGGACGGTCAGCGGTTCCGCCAGGGCGAAGGTCACGATGAAGATCGGAAACGTCGACACGGCCATCCAGATGGCGGTCTGCCAATACAGGTCGCGCATATCGTCGATCTGGCGCCGAGCGAAGAGTCGAGCCGCCGCCGGCACGAACAGCAGCGCGAAGCTCGAGAACACCAGCTGATTGAGGCCGGCGAGCGGCTGGACGACACGCCAGGCCGCCACCTCTTCGACGCCGTGGTAGGCGTTCAGCAGGACCACGTCGGTCGTGTTCATCAACACGAACAGGATGTCGGTCGACAGGAGCGGCAGCGTGAAGAAGAGGATCTCGCGGACGGGTAGGTCCAGGCGCCGAACGTCGAGGTGCTTGAGCAGGCCCTGCTCGCGCAGGATCCGAGCAAAGAGGTACACGTACAAGGCGACCCCGATCGCGCCGGTCACCACGTACCCCACGGCCAGGAACGTCACTCCGAGTTGGCCAAGGACAAGAAGGCCGACCACGGCGAGTCGCAGCACCGGTGATAGCACGTAGCGACGGAAGAAGATCGCCCGGGGACTGGCGAACACGGCCAGGATGCTGGTGAACATCGTGTCGGCGGCCTGGATCGGCGCCAGGACCACGAGGATGACGATGAGCGTGACCGTCAGGTCGTCGTCGACCAGCGAGGGCCCCATCGTCCCGGCGATCCCGACGACGAGCAGGATCAGCGCGAGACCCAGCGACAGGATCGTGCCCGCCACGAGTGCGATGGCGCCGAACATCTTCGACCACTCGCCGCGCTCCTGGTAGATCGGCAGGAACCGCCCGAGCGACCGATCGATCCCGAGGGTCACGAGCAGCTCGCCAAGCGCGACGAATGAGAGCGCATAGGCGAATGCCCCGTACTCTGCCGTCGAGAGATACCGAACGACGAGCACCTGGACGAGGAAGTTCACGACCATCGCGATGACGCGGCCGAACAGGAGCAGGCTCGAGCCGCGGATGTGGCGGCTCGACGCGCTCGAGTGGGTCTCGAGACTCGGGGCCGACGGGTCGGGTGGCGACACGGACGCTCCTGGGCTCAACCAGCGCGGGATAGCCGGCCTCGTCAGGCCAGCCGGGATTCCGACGATACAATGTCACGACCCCCACCGGTCGCCGAGGGCAACCCATGCGTTATGCAGGCACCGGACCGACCGATCGGTCAGCATCACGGTGACGACCTCCATCGCTCGGTCGCGATGACGGGGCGGTCACGTCCCGGAGCCCTGTCCCCGTCCCGCTCGGCCATCACCCTGGTGCTCGGCGCCGGCGCCCTCGCCATCGTCAGCGTGGCCCTCATCGTCGGATACGGGCCGCGCCAGCGCGCGGAGCCCAGCACGCCTCCGATCCTGCCCGACGCGACGCTGGTCGATGTCGATCGGCTGGCCGCGAACGGGCTCCTTGGTGAGATCGGGACCCAGCCGTTCGAGGCGCAACGGACCGATGTGCTCGCGCAGGCACGGCGTGCGCTCCAGCGCGAGGCACGCCCCGGACCACTTCCCGAGGCCGTCGGTGACCTCCGTGACGACGGGAAGGCCGCCCTCGCCCTCGCCATGGCGTATGTCCTGGCCAGCGACCCCCGTCACGCGCGAGGCGCGGTCGACTACCTCGACGCGTGGGCGACGGAGGCGACCCTCGAGTCCGCGTGCCGCGCGACCGTGTGCGAACGCTCGTGGCGCATCGCCCGCGACCTCCCGGCCTTCGTGTACGCCGCCGACCTGATGCGCGGCGCCCCGGCGATGACCGCTGAACGAGCCGACAGGCTCGCGGACTGGTTCGTCGCCATCCGTCCGACGACGCCTCCCTCGGAGGACCTCCGCGGCGACGCCGAGGTGCTTGCCCGGATCCTCGTCGGCGCCTATCTCGACGACGAGGAAGCGCTCGCCGCAGCGGTGGGGGAATGGCGTGATCGGCTGGATCTGATCGACGCCGTCGGTCATCTGGCGCCCGCCGCCTCGTCCGAGTCGCCGATCGCGGACACCGAGGAGGCCCTGACCTACCGACTCGTCGGGGCAGGCATCGCCGAAGCCCGCGGTCACGCGGTCCTCGTGGCGACCGGCAGCGCGGGTGCCTCGATCCGGACGGCGGTCGAGCGGCTGGCCGTGCAGTGGGCGGACCCTGCGGCGTGGCCGGGAACGAGCCGCCCACCCGCCGGGCCGCTGTGGGAGATCGCGTACGCCCTTTGGGCGGATCCGCTCTACCTTCCCTTGCTGATCGAATACCGATCCGGCCTCGGCGGCGAGCTGGTGGCGTTTCGCTGGGCGACGCTGCTCGAGGCGGGCGTGACCACGGCGGCGGCCCCCAGCCGCCCCGGCGTCGCGGAGCCGAGCGTGACGCCGGCCGCGCCGAGCGCCGGTGCCTCGCCGGCGACGACTCCGGCTCCGACCAGCGCGCCGACCGCGACGCCGAGGGCGACCTCGCGGCCCGGCCCCCGCGTCGAGACACCCTCGATCGCCTTCATCCGTGGTCCGGTCCGCGTCGATCGCGCTCGCGTCCGCCTGGCCTGGCCCACCGGAGAGCGGTCGGACGGCGACCGCTCGGCCCTGTCGTACCGACTGGATCGGGCGGGTGCGTCCGGCGGGTATCGCCGACTCACGGAGGGCACCCGCCGACGAGCCGAGACCACCGCGGCACCGGGCACCGGGCAGCGCTTCCGTGTTCGGGCCGCTACTGAGGCAGCCGGCGCCGGCCCGTGGAGCGCGCCGCTGACCGTCCGGATGCGCCGGTACGAGGAGGGGAGTCGGGCGATCACGATGACGGGGGCTTGGTCGTCCGCCTCGGCCGGGGCTTATTCCGGCGGCCGCTCGCGCTACTCGACGGATGGCGGCGCGACGATGACGATGGCCTTCCGCGGTCGGGCCGTGGCCATCCGCGGTCCGATCGGGCCGACGAGGGGCCAGATGGACGTGATCGTCGACGGCGAGACCGTCGGACGGATCGACCTCGGCGCCACGGACTTCGTCGGCTCGGTCGTCGTGTTCGAGCACTCGTGGCCGACCGACGGTGATCACCGGATCCGCCTGCGGGTCGTCGGCACATCCGGTCGGCCCGTGGTGGCCATCGACGCCTTCGACGTGCTCGACGGGGGCGGCTGACGATTGGCGCCCGACTGACCGCTCGCCTATCGTTGCGCCTTCTCGCCTGCCACGCGCCCGGAGGTCCTGTGTCGTCTCGCTCGCCCACCGCCGCTCCCGCCCCGGTCGGAAGCATCATCGACGGTGCACGCTGATGCGCGTGCTCGTCACGGGCGCGGCAGGGTTCATCGGTTCGCACCTGTCCGAAGCCCTGGTCGCGCAGGGCCACGATGTCGTCGGCGTCGATGCGTTCATCCCGTACTACCCTCGGCCCTTCAAGGAGCGCAACCTCGAGGGCCTGCGCGCCGGCGAGCGGTTCGCGTTCCATGAGCTCGACCTGCGGACGGCGTCGATCGAGCCGCTGCTGGACGGGATCGATGCCGTCGTACACCTCGCGGCGATGCCCGGTCTCGTGCGCAGCTGGACGGACTTCGACCTCTACCTGACCTGTAACGTTGCCGCGACGAGCCGCCTGCTCGACGCCTGCCGGGCGCAGGATGTCGGCCGGTTCATCCACATCTCGACCTCATCGGTCTACGGCCTCGACGCGATCGGCGACGAGGACATGCCGACCACCCCGGTCTCGCCGTATGGCGTCACGAAGCTCGCCGCCGAGCATCTCGTCCTCGCCTACGTCCGAACCTTCGGCTTTCCGGCCGCGATCCTGCGCTACTTCTCGATCTTCGGCCCTCGTCAGCGCCCGGACATGGCCTACCGGATCTTCACCGAGGCCCTCAGCGAGGGCCGCCCGATCACGGTCTTCGGCGATGGTGAGCAGAGCCGCTCCAGCACGTTCGTGACGGACGCGGTCGCGGGCACGATCGCCGCCATCACCGGCGCCAGCGTGGGGGGCATCTACAACATCGCCGGCGGCCGGCGCATCACCCTGAACCAGGCGATCGCCACGATCGCCGACGAGCTCGGCGTGACGCCATCGATCGAACATGGGCCCGCGCGTGGTGGAGACCAGCGCCACACGGAGGCGGACACGACGCGCGCCCGCGAGGCGTTCGGCTACCGGGCGACGGTCGACCCGGAGGACGGCCTGCGCGAGCAGGTCCGCTGGTTCGTCAGGGAGCGAACGCCGACACGTCCATGATCTGCGCCGCGTCCACCCACGTCGTGGCCGCTGACCGTCCGAGGTCGATCTCGAGGATCGCGTCCGGATCCGCGACGAACGTTCCGAACTCGAAGGTGAAGATCGTCCACTCCGGCCCGACGGCCCACACGCGGGTGCCGTACGTGGCGCCCGACGCGGAGACGACCCGGACGCGAACCTGGCCTGCCGTCTCGGCGCGGAGCGAGATCCGGCAGAGGTAGCGGTTGCCCTGGGCGAGCTGGATGCCGGCCTGGCGCAGGGAGATACCCGTCAAATCGTCCGACGGGACGCTGGCATCGACCCGGCCGGACTGCGCCCCTTCGAATGGCGTCGCCGCCGTGTCGATGGCGAATGTGGCGGCGGCCGGGAACTGGGTCACCAGGACCCACGGGTCGGCCTCCGGGGCTTCGAACCCGGGGTTCTCGACCAGCCCGATGAGTGGCAGCCTGCTGGGCGCAGCCGTGGCCGGGGGTGCCGTCGGGGCCTTCGTCGGGGTGGGAGACGCGACCGGTGTCGGGGTGACCGTCGGCGGGGAGGGGGTCGGGCTCGGACCGGGGGCGCTCGCGCCAGGGGTCGCTGAAGGGATCGACGCCACGCTCGGGGTGGCGAGGGCAGATGCGATCAGGGCTTCCAGGCGCTTCTGGAGGGACGCGGTCGGCTCGAGCACGCCAGGAGGCGCTCCGCGGCGGCGCGAACGCGCGACCGTATCCCGCAGTCGCGTGCGAGCGCATGGTGTCGGCGGCCTCGGCCACGGTCTCGTAGAAGACCCCCAAGGCGTGGCCGAGCTCGCGCGAACCCTGGGCCTGGGCGAGCGTCGCGGACGCGTCCACGCCGACGATTGGCCATGCCGTTCAGTCGCCGCACGATGGTGACGACCGCGCCCGTGTCGAAGCTGGAGCGCTGCCAGCTCGGCCTCGAGGGCCGCCCGGTCGTCGGCCAGTTGCAGGTGGATCCCGAGCACGTATTGCGGCGGTGCCGGCGAACGGATGGGCCGTCGCCGCCGACACGGCCCCGCCGGGCGTTCGAGTCGCCCGAGGGCTGCCGCCCTCCGACGCACCGATCGTCGAGGCGACGGCGAGCGTACCGAGTGCCAGCACGGCCGCCGCGACGACCGCCGCGATCCGTTCCGGGCTCAGCCGGCGACGCCATGGGTCCGGGCGCGGGGACGGGGGCGTCATGCCGCGAGTGCCTGTGTCGGGCGCGTCGAGGGGCGGGGCTCCGGGGCGAACCCCCGAGTCGGTCGAGGAAGGTCGGTGGTAAGAGGCACGATCGCGCGGCTCGATCCTGATGGTCGGAAGAGGGGCATCGTAGCCGACGCGTCCGTCTGGAGCGTCAGGCGCCGTCGACCACCCGGCAGGTCAGGCCCCGGAGCCGCGGAAGACGGCCAGGGCGGTCATCACCATGAGTTTGAGATCGAGCCGGATGGACCGGCGCTCGATGTACTCGATGTCGAGGCGCAGCCGCTCATCGAACGTCATGGTGCCGCGGCCCTTGATCTGCCACAGGCCGGTGATGCCCGGCACGACCTCGAGTCGCTCCGAGTGCCACAGGTCGTAGCGTGCTCGCCGCGAACGACGTCGGTCGTGGCCCGACGATCGTCATCTCGCCGCGGATCACGTTGAGGAGCTGCGGCAGCTCGTCGAGGCTCGTCTTCCGAAGGAAGCCGCCGATCCGGGTGATGCGCGGGTCGTTCGGGATCTTGAAGTCCGGAGGCGGCAGGATGTTGAGGTGCTGCAGCGAGGCCTTGAGCTCCTCGGCGTTCTCGACCATCGTCCGGAACTTGAACATCGGGAACCGCACCCCGTGCTGGCCGGTCCGCATCTGGGCGAACATGACCGGCCCGGGCGATTCGAGCCGGATGAGCAGCGCACAGAACAGGCCGATCGGCAGCAGGATCGGCACGAGCACGATGCAGACGGCGAGATCGAGGGCCCGCTTCGTCGCCGCGTAATGCGGTGTGGTGCGGACCTTGCCGGGCGACCGGCTCGCCTGGCTCACGTCCGACCCGCGTCGCCGACAGCCAGTTCCTCGTCCATCGCGAACGCGGCGGCGTCGCCGGCGTCGGAGACGGTCGGGCGGATCGGGATCGGGACAGCGTCGACGGCGCCGCCGTTCACGGCTGCGATGATGGCGCCGCTCGTGAGGCCGTCCTCCGGGAAGGTCGCGACACGGACGTGCTCGGGCAGCTGGCCCGGCGAGTCTGCACGGATGCGCTCCAAGAGGACGTTCGCGGCGGACCGCGGCGACTCCGGCAGGAGCACGTAGATGCTGCCGTCGTCCACCCAGGTGCGGTCGACCAGGCGAAGGTGCAACCCGAGCCGTCGAGATCGCGTGATGAGGTCGCTGGCGCCGTCAGGCCCGGGGGTGAGGAGCTCGTCCCCAGCGATGCGGAGCAGGGTCAATGGCCGGCCGCCGCGGCGGGATCGGCGGAGCTCGCGGCGGAACTCCGTCCAGCCGGCGTCGTCCGTTGCCACGACCGCTTCGGCCGCGTCGGTGGAGGCGGCGGACGTCGAGAGGAACAGGGCGAACAGGCCGCCCAGGCCGAGGAGCGCGATCCCCGCCCCGAGCCCCGGGGCGAACCCGGGCCAGGCCGCACCGATCTGGTAGCCGATGCCACCGCCGACCGCGGTCGCGAAGACCGCGAAGGCGAACGACCTACGGCGAGCTGGACTCACCCCTCACCCCACTGGAGCGTTCCCTGCCAGCTTAGACCCGCAGCCAAGGTCTCGGAGCCGCCATCCTCGGGCAGCACCGTGCCTCGGCCGAAGGACGAGTAGGCAAAGCCCGAAGCGGCAAGCCGGTCACCCGACAGGACGTTCCGCCCGTCGATGACCACTCGGCGGCGCATCGTCGCGCCGGCCGCGCCCCAATCGAGGTCGAGGAACTCGGGCCATTCGGTGACGAGCACCGCGATGTCGGAACCGGCGATGGCGTCGCCTGCGGTCTCGACGACCCGGAGTCCATCCACGATCCCGACCGAGCGCTCGCGGGCCGTCGGCATCGGGTCGTAGGCCACGACTTCGGCGCCGGCGTCGAGGAACGCCTTGGCGATCGTGAGGGCCGGCGCGTCGCGCAGGTCATCAGTGTCGGGCTTGAAGGTGAGACCGAGCAGCGCCACCCGGCGGTGTCGGACGGTCCCGTCGAGGAGCGCGGCCGCCCGCTCGACGACCTGCAGTCGGCGTCGATGGTTGACCTCGTCGACCGCACTCAGCAGCGGGGTCGACACGCCGGCCTGGGCCGCCGTCCGGATCGTCATCGAGACCTGGTTCGGCAGGCACGAGCCGCCGAACCCGACCCCCGCCTTGAGGAACGCCCCACCGATCCGCGAGTCGTACGCCATCCCATCGACGACGGTCGCGACGTCCGCACCGAACGCGTCGCAGATCTCGGCGAGCTCGTTGGCAAAGCTGATCTTGGTGGCCAGGAACAGGTTGGCGCCGAGCTTCGTGATGGCCGCGTCGATCGCGCCCATGACCACGATCGGCGCTCCGGCGGACTGGTACAGATCGCGCAGGACCGCCTCGCCCCGTCCATCGGGATCGAAGACGACGCCCAGCACGACCCGATCGGGCGTCTGGAAGTCGCGGACCGCTCGGCCTTCGCGGGTGAACTCGGGATTGAGCATCACCGGCAGCGGCGAGCGCCCTGCGGCAGCCCGACGACTGCTGACCAGGGCCGGCAGCTGGCGGATGAAGTCCGGCGGCAGGGTCGACCGGACGACGAGGGTGGCGCCCTCGCTCATGGCCGGGATGAGTTCGGCCACGCAGGCACGGACCGTGTCGGTCTGCCACCCGCCGTTGCCGTCGTGGGTCCCGACGGCCACGATCACGAGATCGGCGTCCGCCGCCGCACTCGGGAGATCGCTGGCAAAGGTCAGGCGGCCATTCGCGACGCCATCGGCGACGAGCGCCGGCAGGCGTGGCTCGTGAAAGGGCATCCGGCCCTCGCGAAGGGCGCCCAGACGCCGCGGATCGGCGTCAACGCCGACGACGTCGTGGTCCCAGTCGGCGAGACAGGCAGCCGTCACTAGACCGACGTAGCCCAAACCGACCACGGTTACGCGCATATCCAATTCCCCCTATACGCAGCGAGCACAGCTGCGGCGAAGCCACGACGACTTCCCTCCCCATGGGCGAGCGTCGATCGCGAAGGCCTTGGGTCCCGGCATGACCCGGGTCCCAGATGAGTGCGTCCGGGTGTCGGCGATAAGGTACCGGCTCCCTGTCGTACTTTAGTACGGCTTGGCTATCATTTACACTTGCGAACGGGGCACGAATACCCCGTTAATGCCCTTCCAAGGGCCTCCGGCGATGACTTCCGGTGCGTTGCCGCACCATTCGACCGCCGTGGTGGCTCGCGCCTCGCCCCATGGCGGACCGGCAGGACGTCGCCGGGCCCTCCGGTAGGATGGCGGCCCAGTCCAGTCCGCAGCGGAGTCAGCGAACCGGTCGTGGTCGACAACCTTCTCCTTGTGGTCGTGCTGGCAGCGGGCGTGTTCGCCCCGGTCAGCGCGTGGTTCGCCGCGCAACGATCGCGGCGACCTGCCGTCTGGTTCTTGTTCGGAGCGCTCATCGGTCCGCTGGCGCTCGCGCTGCTCGCCTTCGCACCGCCGGGACGCTGCCCATCGTGTGACGCCCCGGTCGAGGGCTGGCCGTCGACGTGTCGCCAGTGCGGACGCTCACTGGGCCTCGATCAGGGTCCCGCGGTCCCGGTCCGGACGGCGCCAGCGGCCGGTGAGCTCGATGGCAACGTGGCGGATCCGACCCAACGCTCGCGCCGGTCGCGCCCGCGGGCGACCTCAGCCCGTGCGACGCGAACCAGTGCGCGGGACCTCGGTTCGAGCTCGGGACCCCTCCAGGAGTCGACGGCCGGCGAGGTCCTGACGACCGGCATCTACCTGTCGGGCAACGCCGGCCTCGAGATCGGCGCCTGTTACGCGCTGTCCCGGGTGCCCGCACCGGAGGGCGACCACCTCCGCGTGTTCGGACCGGTCGATGCCGGCCAGATCACGATCCGCCACGAAGGCCCGTTGCTGGACTTCGACGTAACGGGCGTGGAGGACCGCGTGATCATCTCCGGGCGCCAGGGCCGCTCGCCCTTGATGTGCGTGTTCCGAGCGATCGGTGGGATGCACGCCGACGACCTCGAGCGTGCGCTGAACGGAAGCTCCGTCAGTCGCCCTTGACCGTGCCGCCGGGTTGCGGCGCATGGACGATGACGTCCCCGAGCCCGCGGTCAGCGAGCGCTGCCCGCCATTCCTGCGGCGTCCCGGCGAGGATCGGGAACGTGCCGTAGTGGAGCGGCAGGACGTCGCTGCACGCCGAGGAGCCCGACCGCGAGGGCCGCACCGGTCGGGTCCATCGTGAAATGCCCGCCGATCGGGCAGCATCGCCAGGTCCGGTCGGTGCAGTTCGCGGATCAGCGCCATGTCGCCGAAGGCCTGCGTATCACCGGCGTGGTAGATGCGGTACCCGTCCTCCAGCTCGATGACGAAGCCGGCCGGCTCGCCGAGGTACAGCGTCGTCTCGCCACCGGCGTTCCAGTCGCCCGCGGAATGGTCGGCGCCGGTCATCGTGACCCGCAGGCCGGCTGCCTCGACGGTCCCGCCCTTGTTCATGCCCGTGACCGCGTCCGCGCCACCCGGCAGCTGGCGACCCAGCCACAGGCTCATCTCGTGCATGCACGGCCAGGTCGGTCGGAGGCGGCTCGCGAGGGCCAGCGCGTCGCCCATGTGGTCGTAGTGACCGTGGGTCACGAGCAACAGATCGCAGCGCTCCACGGCATCCGCCGACATCGGACTCTTCGGGTTGCCGAACCACGGATCGATCAGCACGGTCCGGCCGCCGGCCGTGTCGATGCGGATGCAGGAATGGCCGTACCAGGTGATGGTCGCGCCGGCGGGGAGTGCCATGGCCGTTCCTCCGTATGGCTGTCCATGTCGATGCTAGTGACGAGGCTACACTCGCGACGTGCCCGCCACGCAGATCGCCCAGAACCTCGCGTTCATCAACTGGACCGTCCTGACCGGGCTCGCGCTGGGGACCTATGCCGCGGTCGTCCTCCTGCGCCGGCGCTCGTCGGCGACGGGTGGGTACCTCGGGTTCGCCACGGTCTGCGCGGTCGCATTCGGGATCCTCGCGTGGCTGAGCGATGGGGCGCTGCCGCCGACGCTGGGCGCCTCGCCGGTCGTGGTCGACCCGGCCTTCGACGTGCCGCGCCGCGCGAGCCTGGTGGCGTTCGTGCTGCTCGCGTTGCTCGCGCTGATCGTCCGCCGCCGCTCGGCGTCATGGGCCGGGATCGTGGAGGCCCTCGCGGTGGTGACCGGGGTCATGACGCTCGACCTTCGGGGCGCTCGCCTGGGGCGGTGGGACGCTCGGGACGCTCGCCCTGCTGCTCGAGCTGGCGGTCCTGAGCGCGGCCACCGGCGGCGTCTTCGCCGCGATGATCCTCGGCCACTGGTATCTCGTGACCCCGAAGCTCCCCGAGGCGCCGCTGATCCTGCTGTCGCGGGTGCTGCTCGGTGTCGTCGCGCTCCAGGTCGTGCTGTTCGTGGCCTGGGTGGCGATCGGGGCCGGACCGGCCGACGGCGCACCGTTCAGCGCGCTGACCGGATCGTGGGCGCTGTTCGTGTGGCTGCGCCTGATCGTCGGGCTCGTGTTCCCGCTCGTCGTGTCGTGGGCGGCGGTCCAGACCGCGCGTACCCGCTCGATGGAATCGGCGACCGGTCTGCTGTACATCAACGTCGGTACGATCGCCGCCGGCACCATCCTCGCCGCCGGCCTGTACTTCGGCGCCGGGCTGCTCGTCTAGGAGGCGCGAGTCGATGAAGAAGCGACCGCGACTGGATCCCCGATGCGACCGATCTCGACTGGATCGAGTCGCTCTCGGCTGATCCGAACCCCGCCCTTCTCGCCATCGAGGCGGCGGCCGTGCCGCTCGGCATCCCGATCGTCGACCGCGCCAGCGGGCGGGTCCTCTCCGCGCTCGCCGGCGACCGTCGGCGGATCGTCGAGGTCGGGACGGCGTACGGCTACTCCACGCTGTGGCTGGCGCTTGGGTCAGCCCGCCGACGGCACGATCGTCACCATCGATCCCGACCGCGAGCGGACCGAGCTCGCGCGCGGCTGGTGGCGCGAGGCCGGCGTCCCCGACGAGCGGATCACGGTCGTCTCGGCGCCGGCGCTCGATGCCTTCGCCGCGGCGGATCCGCGCGCTCGCCGGCCCGTTCGACCTGGCGTTCATCGATGCCCTCAAGCCCGAGTACGGCGGCTATCTCGATGCCCTGATCGATGGCAGGCTGGCCCCGGGCTCGCTGGTCCTCGCCGACAACGTCCTGTGGAGTGGCCGGAGCGCACGGTCCTCGACCGGCCGATGGCGACGATGCGAACACGACCGCCCTGCGGGCGTTCTCCGAGCGGGTCCTGCGCGACGAGCGCTTCACGGCCACGATCCTGCCGCTCGGCGACGGCCTGCTCATCGCGACCTGGCACGGCTGACCCGGCCGATGCGCGTGCGTGTCCGCCTGTTCGCCGTCCAGCGGGAGCTCGCCGGGACCCGCGAGGTGTCGCTGGACCTGCCGGACGGCGGCGACCGTCGCGGACGCCTGGGAGCGGCTCGTGGCGCTCCATCCGGCGCTCGGCCCGGGTCGTGACTCCGTGCGGTTCGCCGTGAACGCGGCGTACGCCGATCCGGGCACCGTCCTTGCCGACGGCGACGAGGTCGCGATGATCCCGCCGGTCTCGGGCGGGTCCGGCGCCGCCGATGGCTCCAGCGATGCCGGTGCGGCAGGGAACGCGACGCCCGGTCGCATCCTGGAGGTGCGCCTGACCCCGTTCGGGACGGACGTCCTGGCGGAGTTGACCGATCGCCTCGTCACGCCCGAGGACGGCGCCGCGGTCGGGTTCCTGGGCCGGACGCGGGTCACGCCGGGGACGCCGGCGCCCGGGCAGGAGGCCGAGGCGGAACGCCACGCCGGGCGGTCGGTCGAATCGCTCGAGTACGAGGCACACGTCTCGATGGCGCTCGCGGTCTTCGCCGAGATCGCCGACGAGATCGCCACGCGCTTCGGCGTCGAGCGCCTGGCCATCGTCCACCGGACCGGCGAAGTGCCGCTCGGCGAGATCTCGATCGCCGTCGTCGCCGTGAGCCAGCATCGCGACGCCGCGTTCGAGGCGGCGCGCTACGCGATCGACGAGACGAAGGCGCGGGCCCCGATCTGGAAGGCCGAGAAGTTCGCCGACGGCCACGTCTGGATCGGCCAACCGGCCCGCACGGGACCGAAGGAGGCGAGCGTGAGGGTCTACATCAGCGTCGACATGGAGGGCATCGGCGGCATCAGCCACCCGCACCCGACCGATCCCGCCGACCGCCGCTACCCGGTCAGCGTCGACCTCATGGTCGGCGAGACCAACGCTGCCATCGCCGGTGCCGTCGCCGCGGGCGCGACCGACATCCTGGTCAACGACAGCCACTGGAACATGTACAACCTGCTGGTCGCCGATCTCGATCCGCGGGCGCGCGTGCTCCAGGGCGAGAAGGCCTGGTCGATGGTCGCGGGGGCGCAGCCGGCCGCCGATGGCGCGCCGTCGTTCGATGTCGCGCTGTTCGTCGGCTATCACGCGCGGGCCGGCCACCCGACCGGCACGATCGCGCACACCTACTCCGGCGCGCCGGTCGAGACGCGCCTGGACGGTCGGCCGACCGGCGAGTACGGGTTCAACGCCCTGGCCCTCGGCGCGTGGGGCATCCCGGTCGGGCTGGTCGCCGGGGACGACGCGCTGGCGGCCGAGGTGGAGGCGTGGCTGCCCGCGGCCGAGCGGGTCGTGGTCAAGACCGTGGACGGGACGCACAGCGCGATCTCGGTCCACCCGACGGTCGCCCGCGAGCGCGTCCGCGAGGGCGCCGAGCGAGCGGTCCGGCGCGCGGCCGCCGGGGAGCTGACGCCCTTCCGGGTCGAGCCACCGGTCGTCATCGAGGTCGACTACGCCCGCGGTGTCGTCGCCGACATGGGCGCCATCGTGCCGGGCGCCGAGCGCATCGGCGATCGCACGGTGCGGTTCAGCGCCGACGACCCGATCACGGCGTTTCGGGCGTTCCTCGCGATCAACCGGCTGGCCGGGACCGTCGAACGATGAGCATCACGTCGGAGCACGCCGCGCGCCTATCCTTGCGGACGTGAGCCACCCGTCCACCGATCTCGGTGCGATCGACCGACTGTCCGAGCGTGCCGAGACCCTGGCCGGGGCCTGGGGTGCCCGGGCGCGCGCGTCCACCACGATCGGCCAGGAACGGGCCCTGCTGCGCCTGTTCGGGGTCAGCGGGCTGGACCGCACGGGCCGGCCGCTGGCCGGTGCGGCCGTGGACCGCTGGCTCGGCTCGGCCCGGGACGGCCTGAGCGGCGGGATCGCCCTGCCGTTCGCGATGGCCCTCCTCGAGTACGACCTGGAGCCGCAGCAGCTCGCGATGGACGTGGCATCGGGCGCCGTGGATCTCGCCCTCGAGGCGGAGCTGCTGCGCGAGCCCGACCGACGGGTGATGGCCGAGGGCGAGGCCAGGCGCCTGGCAGGTGTCGCGATCGAGCGGATGGACTCCGATCGGGTGGCGCGGCGCGAGCTGCTCGACCTGCTCGGCGAGGCGCGCCGACCGTGGCTCGGCACCACCGTGTCGGAGCCGGACCTCGACCGGGCGCTCGACGAGGTCGCGGACCTCGCGGCGGTGGGCTTCGACCTGCTGCGTGTCGAGGTCCCGATCGGACGCGAGCTGGCCGACCGGATGCACGACGCCGGGCATCGAGGTGCCGGAGTGGCGGCCGGGCGATCGCCCGGGCCGTGGATCGGGTAGCGGGCCGAGTGGCGTCGATCTCATCGATGATGGGGATCTCGCCCCGACGGGCTCGCAGCGCGCGCTCGCTCGACTCCGGCGGGTGGCCGACGGGGTGGCCGCCGAACGGCGCGGGTACGTCCGCCTGGGCACCGCGATCCCGCCGCTCGGCGTGCCGGAAGGGGCCGTCGTCGCGGCGTTCGAGCGGGTCGACCTCGTCGAGGCCGACCCGGTGGCCGAGATCGTCGTCGGCGGTGTGGACCCCGACCGCTCGCTCGCCGACCATGCGTTCGCGCGGCGGTTGCATCGGCGGGCCGACACGTTCGTCTCGATCGGGCCCGGGCCGCTGGTGGTCGCCCCGGACCTCGCGTCGGGCGTGCCGTCCGATCCCGCGACGCGGTCCGGGCGGGCGCTGGCGCTGCAGCTGATCGGTGTCGCGCTGGCACGCGCCGACGGCATCGCCGCCAACCGCGTCGTCGTTGGCGCGTATCCCGGCTGGCTGGCGGACGAGCAGGCCGCGACCGCCCGGGTGATCGCCGAGGTCGTCGTGCGCCGGCGCCTGTTCCCCGATCACCTCATCCGGTTCGATGAGCCGTCCGGCCGCCATGCGGTCTCGGCCGCCGCGGTCGCCTGGCCCTACCTCGTGACGGCCGCGCTCGCCAGGGTCGGCGAGGGCTCGATCGTGATGCGCGCTCCGCACCCGGACGCGCGGGCGTCGGCGCAGAACGGACGGGCGGCCGCGATGACCGCGGCGGACGTCGCCCGGGTGTCCGAGCCCGGGTCGTTCAGCGGCGCCGCGCAGGCCCACACCGAGGCGATGCTGGCCGCTGCGCTCACCACGCTCGAGCGACTCGCCGACCTCGGCTGGCGGGCAGTCGTCGGAGAGCCCCCGCGGGCGACCGGAGCGGGCGGTGGCGGCGGCTCGTCGCGCCGGGCCATCGGCGGCGAGGCGGTCGCGGAACGGACCGAGGCGTTCGACCCGCTCGCCGGGATCGACGCGGCCCTGCGCTCGGGCTGAGACCGCTTCAGCCTCCGGAGACCGCCGGGATCACGTGCACGGTGTCGCCATCGGCGACCGGCGGTCGCGAGCGTGGCGGGCTGGCCGGCGACGAACACGTTGATGTGCGGGCGCAGCCGGGGCCCTGCCTCGACCAGGCGATCGCGCAGGCCCGGCACGCGGCCGTCGAGGGCAGTCAGCACGGCATCGACCGTTGCGCCCGGGACCTCGTGGCGCCGCTCGACGCCAGGGAACAGCGCCAGCAACGACCGCGGCAGCAGGACGGTGGCCATCGTCGGACTTCGGGCGGTGTCGCTCGCGTCAGGCGTCGAGGACGACGGCCTCGACGGCCCAGATCGGCGGCAGGTCGGCCGTGATGCGCCGCCACGAGTCGCCGCCGTCGGCGCTGTGCCAGAGCTGGCCCGTGCCGGTCCCGAACGTGATGCCGACCGGATCGAGCGTGTCGCGCGCCATCGCCTCGCGCAGCACGCCGAAGTACGCGCCGTCCTGCGGCAGCCCGTCGCCGGCCCGGATCCACGATGCGCCGCGATCGTGGGTCCGCCAGACGGCCGCGCTCGCGTCCGGCATGAAGCGGCCCTGGTCCGCGCCGTTGAGCGGGATGACCCAGGCCGTGTCGGGGTCGCGCGGGTGGGTCACGAGCGGGAATCCGAACTCGCCCGGGGAGGCCCTCGGTGATCTCGATCCAGGTCTCGCCGCCATCGTCCGAGCGGTAGACGCCGCAGTGGTTCTGCTGGTAGAACGTCCCGGGCTCGCCGGGCGCCGGGGCGAACTTGTGGACGCACTGGCCGGTCTCGGGATGCGGGTCGGGCATGAAGCCGGCTCGCACGCCGACGTTGCGCGGCGTCCAGCTCGCGCCGCGGTCGCGGGTCTCGAAGACGCCGACCGCCGAGATGCCGACCCACGTCCGGTCGGGATCGGTCGGGTGGGGCACGATCGTGTGCAGGATCAGACCGCCGCCGCCCGGCTGCCAGGTCGGGCGGGTCGGGTGGTTGGTCAGGCCTTCCACGTGCGACCAGGTGACGCCGCCGTCCTCGCTGCGGAACAGGCCGGCCGGCTCGACACCGGCGAGGATCGCGCCGTCCGGGGTCGTGGCCAGGCTCCACACGGTCTGGACCGGCTCCGGGCCGTCGCCGTACGTCAGTCCGGCCGAGGAGTGCGACCACGTCTCGCCGCCGTCTTCGCTGCGCCAGACCGCCTGGCCGTACCACGGGCTCCCGCCACCCGCGAGGATGGCCCCGCTCGTCGGCTCGACGATGAGGTCGTGGATCGGCCAGCCCTCGCACAGCGGCCCACGCACCGTCCAGTCCCGACGCTCACCGTTGCTGTCGAGGATGAAGGCGCCCTTCGGCGTGCCGACGAGCAGTCGTGTGCTGGGCATCGCGAACCTCTCTCCTGCCCCAGGCGCGGTCGTGGGGGGTCACGCTGACAAGGATACGGCGGGCATCACTTCCGCCGTCGCGCCGACCACCATGCTGCGCCCATCAGCAACGCGATCCCGAACACGAGGATCGCGGCGACTTCGAGGAGGACGCGCGCGGTCGCGTCGTCGCTCACGGGGCCGTGGCCTCAGGCGCATCGGCATCGAAGACGGCGAACCCGCCGTCGGCGAGGTCCAGATAGGCGACCGTCCGGTGCAGTGGATCGAACGCCGTCGCCTCGAGCAGGACGTGATCGGCACCGAATTCGCGGATGTTCGTCGCGGCGCCCTCGGCCGGATAGGCCCTGCCCGTACCGCCGAACAGGTCGTGGACCTCGACCCGCTCGAGCGCGCCGTCGGCGCCGGCGACGCCCCAGGCGACGGCGCCGGCCCCCGCCAGGGCCAACGGATCGGCGTCGGCTGGCGCCAGTTCCTCGAGGACATCGCCGGTCCGGACGTACGCCTCGCCGGCTCGGCCGGTGACCGCCACGACCGCACCGTCGTCGTCGACCACCAGGGGCGCGCCGACATCGACGAGGTTGGCCGGTGCAGGGCCGAAGACGCGCACCTGCCCGCCGACCCAACCGGCGGCGATGGTCCGGCCGTCGGGCGAGACCGCCACTCCGAATGGCCCGAGCTGCTCTCCGTCGGCCGCGGCCGGCGGGATGGCCCCGAGGCGTACCGGCGCGGGGCCCCGCAGCGACACCCGCCAGATCTCGCGCATCTTGCCGATGTCGCGAGCGGCCACGACCTCGTCCGTCCCGATCAGCCGATACTCGGCGACCCGGTCCAGCAGGATCCGCGGCGTGCCGGTCGCCGGGATGAGCCACAGACCGCTCGTCGGTCCGTCGCGGATCAGGACGATGTCGTCACCGGCGAGCGCGGCATCGCGGAGCGTGACCCCCTCCTCGTCCAGGCCCGCGAGATACGTGCGCGCGTCGCCGCCCGCGAGATCCGTCGTCCAGACGCCGAGCGAACCGGTGCGGTCCACGAGCCACACGAGGCGGCCCACGCGCGGATCCACCGCCGCGGCAGACGGGGACGGACCCTCACCCGACGCCGGCGGCGTGATCGCCCCGGAGCCACTCGCTGCGGGGGTCGCGACCGGGCCTGCGGTCCCGCTGGGTACGACCGGCCCGCACGCGACCGCAGCGAACACCGTGACCACGCCCAACAGCGCGCCCGCGGCGAACGCCGTGAGCGCCGGCGATCGCGGGCCCCGGCGCAGCCGTCCTAGGGCGACGTGAAGCTGACCCAGGCCCATGCGACCGGCTCGGTCGGCACGTTGCAACCCCAGCGGACCGGCGTGATGACCGCCGTGTAACGCCCGGCGCCGTGGGTCGCACCGGTGAAGTCGACCCATTCCACGTTGGACGCGCTCCGGGTCGAGCTGCCGACCACCCGCGAACCCTTGCGGATCGTGAGGTTGAAGTCGGCGTAGCGCCGCGAGAACGTCGAGCCCGAGCGCGGGTCCGCCGCGCTGGTATGGGCCATCCAGTCGATGACGAAGCGGACCTTGCGCGACTCGTACGGGACGTCGAAGTCGATGGTCCTGGCGGCGGGGGCCGTGAGGCAGTCCCCGTCGCGGTCGCCGCTGAAGGTCAGCCCGCCGTAGCTTCCCGTGTCGATCGCCGTGTCGCGCTCCACGATCCGGCTCGACCACTTGGCCGACGCGGTCCCCAGGCCCTCCGCGCTGATGCTCTGGCTGCCGCCGGGCGTCAGCGCATGCTTCGCTTCCGAGCCGGCCAGCAGGATCGCCTTGACCTGTTCGGGGTAGTTCATCAGCGAGGGCCGCTGGTCGATCAGCGCGGCCGCGATCCCCGCGACCATCGGTGTCGAGGCCGACACCCCGCTGCCGTTGAAGAAGTACGTGCTCACGTTCTGTGCCGGGGCGACGATCTCCGGCTTGACCCGGTCGTTGATGTCGCCGGGGTGCCCAGGTGGATCTTCCCAGCAGTACGACGGCTCGGACCCAGTGGACCGGTACCAGAGGCGCCGGGCGTCGTTCGAGGTCCCGCCGACGGTCAGCACATTCCAGGCGGAGCCCGGGCTCTGGACACGTTCGGTCGAGCCCGGGCAATGCGAGTTCGACTCCGCGTAGTTGTTCCCGCCATTGCCGACGATGAGCCGGTGGTGATCCCATACGACTGCGTCGAAGTACGCGTTCGAGGTGGCGTACCTGCTCGCGTCGTTCTGGACAAGGGACATCGTGACGAGGTGGGCGCCCGCGACGATCGCGCAGTCGACGGCCTTGAGGATGCGCGGATCGGCCGCATCCGAGGTCGGGTTGAAGTCGGCCGAGACATCGATGATCCGGGCCCCGTTGGCAATGCCCTTGTACGTGGAACCACGGCCCGCGGCGATCGCCGCGGCCCAGCTGACGTGGCTGATGGCCGAGGCATTCTGGTACTCACCGCGCGAGTGCGGACACGACAGACCCGTCGAGCTCACCCGGTAGCTGTCGAGGCGGGTCCCGGCCAGGCCCGGCCGGGAGTAGTCGACGCGGGTGTACTCGACGACACCGATGATGACGCCACCACCGGTATGGCCGCGGCTGTCCGTCCAGTCGGCGTCGACCGCGTTGTGCGCCACGTTCATCGTGGGCTCCCACGTCGCGGGGGCGCGCACCTGGCGCACGAGCCGGTGCTCGGCGACGGCCGCCACCCGGTCGGCCGGGACACGCAGATAGACCATCGGCGCGAGGTCCAAGGGCACGACGTCGGTCGCGCCGCGGGATCGCGCGTAATCCAGGAACGGTGCCCGTGCCTTCGCCAGCAGCTTGACCTTGGCCTGGATCAGCTCCTGACTGACCCGACCGAGGACCTCCAGGTCGTCGCCGACCGGCCGGTCGCCGTCCCACTCGACCTCGGGGTGCGCCGCCCGGACCGCCTCGATCGCGGGCGTGTAGTCGACCCGATCGAGGACGTAGGCGAGGAGCGGGCCACGCGTGGCATCGATCCGCGCAGCTGCCGGCCCGCTCGCCGTGGACCGCCGGGAGAGGACGGCATCGATACGCTGCTGGGCCGGCGGCGTGATCCTCGGCTCCCTGGCCTCGGCCCGCTCGACGATCGCCTGGTACGCGGCCGCGTCGAGGGTCGCGCCCGTCGCGACGTCGACGGCCACGAACGCCTGCCGGTCGCCCGTGGGATCGGCGAACAGGCCGGTCCAGAAGCGCCGGCCGCCGACGGTGGCGAAGGGGGTGTCGTAGTCGATCGCCTTGAGCGCATCGGCGCGCCCTCCGAGCACGCCGGCCGCCTCGGCCCGCGCCATCGCGCGCGCCTCCCGTTCCGGCAGCTCGCGTGGCTCGGCGCCGAGCGCGCCGGACGCCGTGGCAAGGCTCGTCAACAGCGCGAGGAGAACGGTGGTGGCGCGTCGCAAAGGCTGCTCCTGGTCAGGTCGACTCGCCCCCGGGTGCCCCAAACCTTAGCCCAGATCAGCGGCCGCCTGCCGCCGCGCGGATGCCGTCGAGCGCGGCGGGGTCGTCCAGGGCGGACACATCGCCCGGGTCGCGACCCAGCCACGACGCCCGGATCACGCGACGCATGACCTTGCCCGAGCGGGTCTTGGGCAGGGAGCGGACGACCGCCACCACCTCCGGCTTGAGCGGCTTGCCGAGTTGGTCGACGATGGTCCGGGCCACGTCCGCGCGCAAGCCCGGGTCGTCCTTCTCGCCGGGGCGCAGCACACACAGCACGACGATCGCCTCGCCCTTGATGTCGTGCGGGACGCCGATGGCCGCCGCCTCCAAAACGGCCGGGTGGGCGACGGCGGCGCTTTCGACCTCTGCGGGGCCGACCCGCTTGCCGGCGACCTTGAGCGTGTCGTCCGACCGCCCATGGATGTACCAGAAGCCGTCGGCGTCCACCGATGCCCAGTCGCCATGTGCCCAGATCCCCGGCCAGCGAGACCAGTAGGCCTCCTCGTACCGCTCGCGGTCGTTCCAGAAGCCGCGGGTCATGCCGGGCATGGGTGCGCGGATCACGAGCTCACCGACCGCTCCTCGGACGGATCGGGCCGCGTCGTCGACCACGTCCGCCGCCGTCCCGATGCATGGCCCGGAGAACGACGCGGGCTTGATCGGACCCATCAGGTTCCCCCCGACGATGCCGCCCGAAACCTCCGTTCCGCCGCTGTAGTTCACGACCGGGCAGCGCCCCTCGCCGACTTCGCGGAAGTACCACCACCAGGGCTCAGGATTCCACGGCTCCCCGGTCGAGCCCAGCACGCGCAGCGATGAGCGGTCGTGGGCGCGGACGGGTTCCTCGCCGTGGGCCATGAGCGCACGGATGACTGTCGGGGAGAGGCCCAGATGCGTCACCCGGTGTCGCGCCACCAGCTCCCAGAGTCGATCCGGGCCCGGGAAGTCCGGTGCTCCCTCGTACAGGACAAGCCGGGCGCCCAGCAGGAGCGAGCCCGCGATCGCCCACGGGCCCATCATCCAGCCGAGGTCGGTGAACCAGAACAAGGCGTCGCCGGCCTCGAGGTCGAACTGGTGGGCGAGATCCTGGGCGGCCTTGATGGGGAAACCGCCGTGGACGTGGACGGCGCCCTTCGGTCGGCCGGTCGTGCCCGACGTGTAGATGATCATGTACGGCGTCTCGGGTTCCCGGCCGACGAGCCCGAGGCGGTCCGGACCTTCGTCCAGGGACGACGGCATGCCCCACCACTCGTCACGCCCGACCGTCCACGGAACCTCGAGCGCCTCGCCGGCGCGCGGGACGACGATGACCCGCTGGACCGATGGTGCCGCCGCGACCGCCGCGTCCGCCACGGACTTGAGATCGACCCACGCGCCACGCCGGAGGAACCCGTCGGCGGTGATCAGGAGCGTGGCCTCGCAGTCGACCAGGCGCGAGGCGATCGCGGGGGCGGCGTAGCCCGAGAAGATCGGCGTGAAGATCGCCCCGAGCCGGGCGACCGCCAGGACCGCCACGACGGTCTCGGGCAGCATCGGAAGGAGGATGCCGACCCGGTCGCCGAGGCCGACCCCAAGCTCCGTCAGGCGCCGCGCCGCGGCGGCCACGTCGGCGGCGAGCTCGGCGTTGTTGAGCTCGCGGACCGTGCCGTCCTCGCCTTCCCACGTGATCGCCGGTCCGGCCGGGTCATGCGCCGCCCGCGGGACCGTCGCCGCCCACGACCAGTCGAACGAGCCGCCGACCCACCACCGGGCCCAGGCCGGGCCGTCTGCGAGATCCAGGATGGTGGCCGGGTGGCGAGCCCAGGCGACCCCGATGTCGTTCGCGGCCGCGCCCCAGAACCAGCCGGGGTCGGCTGCCGCGTGGGCCTGCAGCGCCTCGAGGGTCGGTTCGCCGGTCGAGCGCAGGAAGCGGGCGAGGCGCGTGGCCGCAGCCGCCTCGGGGTCGGGCCGCCACGCCACCCCCGGGCCGTCGCGTCCGAAGATCGGTGGAGCGGCGTCGCCGTTCGTTCTCGACGTCACGGTCGAGAGTCTAGGTCGCCGCGGGCGGCGCGGACCTTGCGAGTGGCAGGCGAACCGAGAAACGCGCGCCACCGCCGTCGCGATTCGCGGCCGCGATCCGGCCACCATGGCGTTCCACGATCCACGCCGCGATCGCCAGGCCGAGGCCGGTGCCGCCGCCCGGACTGCCCGACGCACGATAGAACCGGTCGAACACCCGGGGCAGGTCCTCGGGCCGGATCCCTGGCCCCTCGTCGTCCACCACGAGCGTGGCATCGGAGCCGTCCGTCCGGACCCGCACGAAGATCCGGGTCCCCCGCGGCGTGTGCCGCAGCGCATTGTCGACGAGGATCATGACGAGCTGGCGGAGTCGGGCCGGGTCGCCCAGGAGGTCGGCCGGGGCGGGGTCGACGATCACCTCCACACCTCGTTCCGTGGCCGGCCGCATCAGCGCCGACGCCGCGACCGAGGCGACGTCGCCAAGATCGAGCGGCACGCGCTCCAGGGCGACGGCCCCCGAATCCGAGCGGGCGAGCAGCAGCAGGTCCTCGACCATGCCGGTCAGGTGGTCCACCTCGTCGCGGATGTCCGTGAGCGCGCTCCCGACGCTCGCCACCGGCTCGTTCTCGTGGCGGTCGAGGTCGTCGACGCTGGCCCGGATCACGGTCAGCGGCGTGCGCAGCTCGTGCGAGGCGTCGGCCGCGAACTCGCGCTGGCGACGGAGGGCCTCGCGCTGGTCGATCAGCGACTGGCGGATCGGGACGAGCGCGCGGCTGGCATACGCCGCGCCGACACCGGACGCGATGAGCAGGCCGATCGCACCGCCCACGACGAGCACGACCACGAGCACGGCCAGCGTTCGCTCCTCGGTGGTCCGGTCCCCGACGACCTGCAAGTACAGGGTCTGGCCGCGGACGATGACGGGCTCGGTCAGGACGCGGACGGGGGTGTCCGTCGCGATCGTCGCGGTCCGGATGTCGGTCATGCCCGACGCCTCGGCGGCGGCGATCCCGTTGACGAGCGGCAGGCCATCCGGGACGTGGCCCTGGCCGGGTAACGGGATGACGTTCCCATCGGGATCGGCGATGAGGCTGTACGTCCCCGAGCCGGTCCCGCCGAACCGGAAGCCGCCGCTCTTGAAGTCGTCGTCGGGTCCGGGCCGGCCCTTCGTCAGCTCGTCGGCCTGCTCCGTCAGCTGGCGGGTGCCCGATGCGACGAGCGACCGGTCGACCGCCACGTACAGCACGATCCCGAGCACGAGGAGCACCGCCAGCGTGATGCCGCCGCTCCACAGGGCGAGGTTGGAGTCGGACGCGGCGAAGGAGCCGCGCCTCGGCAGCCGTGACCTCGGGCTGCGGCGCGCCGGTTGGCTCCGGGGCGACGACGCCGTCAGGCATCCGCGAGGCGATACCCCACGCCGCGAACGGTCTGGATGAACCGCCCGGCGGTGCCGAGCTTGTCGCGCAGGTAGTGGATGTAGGCATCGACCGCGTTCGGCGTCACCGCGACGCCGAACGGCCAGGCCTGGTCGAGGAGCTGGTCGCGCGACAGCGTCTGCCCGGGATGGCGCAGCAGGCACTCCAGGAGCGAGAACTCGCGCGGGCTGAGGTCGACGGTGGTGCCGTCGACGGTCACCCGGCGAGCCGTCTCGTCGAGCGTGATCGGGCCGACCGCGAGCTTGGGCACGGTCCGCCGGCCGCGCCGTGGCCCCGCGTCGCGACGAGCGCCCGCAGCCGGGCCGACAGCTCCTCGAAGGCGAACGGCTTGACGAGATAGTCGTCGGCGCCGGCATCGAGGCCGGTGACCCGGTCGCCGACGGTGTCGCGCGCCGTCAGCATGATGATGGTCACCTCCGAGCCGGCGGCGCGGAGTCGCCGGGCGACCTCCAGGCCGCTGATGTCGGGGAGGCCGATGTCGAGGATGACGCACTCGATGCCGGGGGCGTCCTCGGCGATCTCGAGGCCGGTCTCGCCGTCGGTGGCGAGCTCGACGACGTGGCGGTCGTCCTCGAGCAGCCGCTTGAGCAGCCGCGAGAGGCGCGGGTCGTCCTCGATGACGAGCAGATGCATGTGGGTCAGCCTAGCGGTTCGTTGGGCGGCATAGCGGCCGTCATCGAAGCGGCCGGCCATGAGACGTGCATGAGAGATCCGGCACCGGTCGCCCGGGCCGGTCCGCGCGACCGACGGCCGTCCGGCCGGGATGCGCGGGTAGCATCAGCGGCGATGACCGCATGACCGCCCACGAGGCCACCCGCCGTCGACCCCGCCGCGCGGCTGCCGGCGTGCCGCAACTCCCCTGGCGACGACTGGTCAACCCATTCCGCCCGGTCGAGATCCTGTCCGTGGACCATGTCGAGGCCATCCACCGGGCGTCGCTGCGGATCCTGGCCGAGATCGGCATGGAGGTCCTGGGCGACCGGGCGCTGGACGCGTTCGTGGCGGCCGGGGCGACGCGTCGACCGCTCGACGCCGCAACGTCCGCCTGGACCCGTCGCAGGTCGAAGCGCTCGTCGCGCTCGCTCCCGCGGAGTTCCGACTGCACGCCCGGAACCCGGACCGGGACGTCGTCTTCGGTGGGGCGAACCTCGTCTTCTGCGCGGTCGGTGGGCCGGCCTTCGTCAGCGACCTCGATCGCGGGCGGCGGCCCGGGAACTTCGCCGACTTCGTCGACTACGTCCGGCTGATCGGCGCCCTCGATGTCCTCCACCAGGAGGGCGGCGGGCCGCTCGAACCGACCGACCTGCCGGTCGAGACGCGCCATCTCGACCAGTACCGCACCTTCGCGGTCGAGCTCGACAAGACCTGGCACTGCCTGGGAACCGGCGCGGTCGCGGTCGACGACGCGCTGGAGGTCGCGGCGCTCGTCCGGGGCGTCGACCGCGATGCGCTCCTGCGCGAGCCGTCGCTCATCACGATCATCAACACGAACTCGCCGCTGCGCCTGGACGGCCCGATGAGCGACGGGCTGATCGAGATGGCGCTCCACGGCCAGCCGGTCGTCGCGACGCCGTTCACCCTGGCCGGGGCGATGAGCCCGATCTCGCTCGCCGGCGCGCTGGCCCAGCAGAACGCCGAGGCGCTGTTCCTCGTCGCGCTCGCCCAGCTCGTCCGGCCCGGCGCGCCGATGATCTACGGCGCGTTCACCTCGAACGTGGACATGCGGACCGGCTCACCGGCCTTCGGCACGCCCGAGTCGGTGAAGTCGCAGTTCGCGAGCGGCCAGATGGCGCGGCGCTACGGACTGCCGTGGCGATCGTCGAACGCGACGGCGTCGCCCGTCGTCGATGCGCAGGCCGCCTACGAGTCCGAGATGGCCGTCTGGGGCGCCGTCATGGGCGGGGTCAACCTGCTGTACCAGGGCGCCGGCTGGCTCGAAGGCGGGCTGACCGCGTCGTACGAGAAGCTCATCCTCGACGCCGAGATCCTCCAGATGATGTCGGAGGTCCTCCAGCCGCTGGTCGTCGACGAGGCGTCGCTCGGGCTCGACGCGATCGCGGAGGTCGGCCCGGGCGGCCACTTCTTCGGCACGGCCCACACGCTCGAGCGATACGAGACGGCGTTCTACGCGCCGATGCTCTCGGACTGGCGCAATCTCGAGACCTGGGAGGCGGACGGGTCCAGGACGGCCACCGAGCGCGCGAACGGGATCTGGAAGCGCCTGCTCGCCGACGCCGTGCCGCCACCGCTCGATCCGGCCGTGACCGAGGCGCTCGACGCCTTCGTGGCGCGTCGAAAGCGGGAGATCGAAGCCGGCTGAGACCCCGGTCCGTGCCCGCGTCCGGCCCGCCCGTGGTTGAATCGATCGAACGAAGGAGGCCCGTTTGACAGCCCGACGACCCTGGCTCGAATGGTTCGATCGCACGGACCGACGCCTGACCGAGGCGATGGCTGCCCACGGCCTGACGCTGCTGCGGTTCGCCATCGGGATCGTGTTCTTCTGGTTCGGGGCGCTGAAGCTGTTCCCCGGGCTCAGCCCGGCCGAGACGCTGGCCGGCCGGACGATCGAGACGCTGACCCTGGGCGTCGTCCCGGTCAGCGTGGCGTTGCCGATCCTCGCCGTCTGGGAGATGGCGATCGGCGTGGGCATGTTCCTCGGGCGCTGGATGCGCGCCGTGCTCCTGCTGCTCTTCGTCCAGATGCTCGGCACCATCACGCCGCTCTTCCTGTTCCCGGCCGAGACGTTCGCGATCTTCCCGTTCGTCCCCACGCTCGAAGGCCAGTACATCATCAAGAACGTCGTCATCGTCTCCGCCGCCATCGTCCTCGGGGCGACGGTCCGCGGCGGCGAACTCTCGCCCGAACCGGTGGTCGCGACCCGTCCGTCGACGTCGAAGCCTTGACGGGGCCCGTAACCGGCGTGTTACCGTAACTCGGATGTTACCAAGCAGGGCTGCCGCGATCCCCACGAGCGACCCATTCGAGGCCCTCGGCGATCCACAGCGGCGCGCGATCCTGACCTTGCTCGGGGATGGGGAGCGGTCGGTCGGTGAGCTGGCGGCTGCCCTGCCGATCAGCCGCCCGGCCGTGTCACGTCACCTGCGTCTGCTGCGCGAGGCCGGCCTGGTCCGCGAACGGGCGATCGGCACGCGCCGGATCTACGCGCTCCACGAGGACGGCCTGGCCGCGGTGCGACGGTACCTCGAAGCCGTCTGGGGCGAGGCCGCCACGCGCTACCGGCTCGTCGCCGAGAACACCGGGCCGGCGCCGAGGCGCGACCCGTGATCGAGCCCCTTCGCCTCACCTTCGAGGTGGCAGCGGCGCCCGACCACGCGTTCTCGACCTGGACCGCCGGCATCGATCGCTGGTGGCCGGGCGACCACACCGTGACGGCCGAGGACGGCCTGACGGTGGTGCTCGAGGAACGGGTCGGCGGGCGGATCTACGAGCGGACCGCCGATGGTCGCGAGTTCGACTGGGGCGAGATCACGGTGTGGGAGCCCCCGAGCCGGCTGGTCTACCTGTGGCACCTGAAGCGGGATCGAGGGGACGCGACCGAAGTCGAGATCCGGTTCCGGCCATTGGCGTCGGACGCGACCCGCGTCGAGATCGAGCATCGTGGATGGGAGCGCCTGGGGGCCGATGGCCAGACCTGGCGTGATCGGAATGCCGGCGGCTGGGCGACCCTGCTGCCGCACTATCAGGCGGTCGTCGTGACCGCCACGCGGATGGAGGAGACGGCATGACCGCGAAGGGCAGTGGCACCCGCGAGGATCCCTGGCAGCTCAAGACGCCGCCCGGGACGTCGGAGTACCAGATGTGGCGTGACGAGACCGCCTCGCCCGCCGACGCTCGTCTGCCAGGTCGGCTCGACCCAGCTGAAGTACGACCTGCGCGCGATCGACGACCTGCACGCGATGCTCAAGGCGCACGGCGACTGGATGCCCCTCGGGGCGGCGGACGAGCAGAAGGCGGCGGCCGACGGCACCGTCGAGGCATGGGGTCGGGCCGAGGACAACCCGGTCGGTGGCTGGTACGGCCTGCGCAAGGGCTACCGCGGCCGGTTCGGGATGTACCTGCCGCCGCTGCTCGAGGCGCTCGGCCTGGTCGAGCTGACCCACGACGCGAAGAACAACAAGGTTCGTGCCATCTAGCATGCCGAGCGACCCGTACCAGCGCATCCGCTCGATCTGCCTCGCGCTCCCGGAGACGTCCGAGCGGCCGAGCCACGGGGAGGCGACCTGGTTCGTCGGCAAGAAGGTGTTCGCGACGTCCGCCGATCGCCACCACGACGATCGGCGAGCGGTCTGGATCGCGGCGCCCGAGGGCGCACAGGAGACCCTGGTCGATGCGGATCCGGAGCGGTTCTTCCGGCCGCCGTACGTCGGCGCCCGTGGCTGGCTCGGGGTGTACCTGGACGTCCGGATCGACTGGGACGAGCTCGAGACGCAGCTCGTCGAGGCCTATCGCCTGGTGGCACCCAGACGCCTGGCCGAGAGCGTCTGAGCCCTGTGTCCCGGGCCGGACCGTCAGCCCTCGTCCTCTTCGCGCAGCGCCGGTAGCCAGAACCCGAACTCCGACCCCTGGCCCTCGCGCGGTCGCGCCCAGATGCGCCCGCCCATGCCCTCGATGAGCTGGCGGCACACGAACAACCCGATCCCGGCACCGGGCGCCCGGCGGGCGGCTTCGGGCGCTCGATAGAACAAGTCGAACAAGCGCTCGCTCGGCTCGTCGGCGAGGCCGACGCCCGCATCCAGCACCCGGACCGTGACGCCGTCGGACCGCCGATTCCGCCACGACCTCGATCGTCGAGCCGGACGGGCTGTACTTGGCCGCGTTGCTCAGCAGGTTCTGCATGACCTGGCCGACGTGCAGCTCATCGCCGAGGACGAGTCGCATGCCGACCGGCATTCGGGCCTCGAAGTGGTGGCTCGGCCAGCGGCCCGCCTCGGCTTCCACGGCCCGCCGGACGATGTGCCCGAGCACGAGCGGATCCTGGGCGAGGGTCAGGCGACCGCCCTCGGCGCGGCTCAGGATCAGCAGGTCCTCCGCGAGCCGGCGGAGGCGATCGGCCTCGCCCTCGATGTCGGCGATCGCCTGGCGGAGCGATTGCGGATCCATCGTTTCGTGCCGCTGGCGCAGGACGTGGCTCATGCCGTAGATCGTCGTGATCGGCGTGCGCAGCTCGTGGCTGATGACCCCGGTGAACGCGTCGCGCAGCTGGGTCGCCCGCTCCTCGGCCTCGTATCGCGCGGCGAGGTCCACAGGCCCGGCAAGGGCTCGTCCGATGGTCTCCACGAGCGCCTGGTCCTCGGCGGTGAACGCGTCACTGGCGGTCGAATCGACCTCGAGAAGGCCGATCCCGAGCCCGCGCCGCTCGATCGGGACCGCGAGCCACGAGTGCACGGCCGTCGCGGCCCCTTCCCCGACGACCTTCGCTCCCCGCGCCATGGAGGTCGTCGATGCGGACCGACTCGAGGGTCTCGACCACCCGCCAGCTCTGGGACGGGCCGCGCGCCACCCGCTGACCGAGCGCCTCGGCCTCGAACGGGCCGATCGCCGCGCGGATCACCAGGTCGTCACCGTCGACCAGCGCGATGGATCCTCCGGTGAACGCCACGACGCCGCGCAACCGGTCGAGGGCCGCGCCAAGGATCGCGTCGAGCTCGCGTTCGCCGGCCGCCGCCGTCGTGATGTCGAGGACGAGGGCTGCGGTCGCGAGCGTGCGGCTGGCCGGGTCCGACCCGGGGGCAGCGTCGAACGGGGTGAGGGGCATCAGAGGCTCAGCGTCCCGCATCCGCTGATGCTACCGGACCGGCTCGTCCGGCCGGTTCGCTCAGCCGCCGCGGCGCAGGTTCCGCCGACGGACCGGTCCGGCCATCCCCGCGAGCGCCGACTCGGTCGGTTCGGCCGCCGCCGGGATGAACGGCAGCTCCGTCTGGGCCTCGAGGCCGGACGCGATGATCCGGCGCAGCTCCGTATCGATCAGCGGGGTCCGTCTCGAGCGGCCGGTAGGCGGCCAGGCGCCGTTCGACCTCGTCGATCGCCCGCTGGTACGTGTCCTTGCCACCGGCCTTGAGCCAGTTCTCGCGGTTGTCGCGACCGACGACCGGGGAGGGGAGGTACAGCTCGGTCGGCCAGTGGGCCATCGTGTGGTCGGCCATGATCAGGTGCTGGTCGGCCATGAGCTGGTCGATCAGCGGTCCGACCGGCAGGTCGTCGATCGGCTTGATCTCGCGGACGAAGCGCAGCGCCTGGCCGCACATCTCGTCATCGAAGACGAGCTTGGGCAGGCTGAACACGAGCAGGAAGTCGAGCATGCCCGGGCCGCTCACCGAGTTCACCCCGGCCAGGGCCGCGATGAGCGCGCTGCCGAACGTCTCGGCCCCGGCCTGCGCGTCGAGGATCGGCCCGTCCGACAGGGCCATGTACGACTGGCACGGCAGCTCGAGCGACTTCGCGACCGCGACGTAGGCGGCATCGAGCTGGAGCGCCTCGATCGCCGACATCGGCGAGCTCGCGACCTTCATGTGGAACGTCGCCGGCGCGCCGCCGAACAGCACCGGCGCCCCGGGCCGGATGACCTGGGCCATCGTGATGCCGGCCAGCACGTCGACGGTGTGGAAGACCGTCGCACCGACCGTCGTGACCGGCGCGATAAGGCCCATCAGCGTGACCGGCACGATCTCGACCGGGATGCCCGCCTCGACGCAGTCGATGAGATTCTGGCAGGAGTCCTCGCTGTACCGGAAGTTGCCGGTCGCCGTGATCGTGAAGATCGACATCGGGCGGGCGATGAGGTCGGCGCGGTCGGCCCGGAACAGCTGCATCATCTCGACCATCCGCCCGACGCCGTGCTCGGTGAACGCGCCGGACACGACCGGCTTCCTCGAGTTCGTCAGCGTCATGTACAGGCGCCAGGCATCGGACACCTGGGGCTCGATGTCCTCGTTGGTCGAGAACGCCGTCGCGAGGTAGGCGATGTGCTCGAGGCCGTCGGCCAGGCGGACGTACTCGACGAAATCGGTCGAGTTCGCGAGGCGGACCTCGCCGGTCCGGTGGTCCAGGGTCTTGAGCCCGGAAGAGCCCGGCACGAAATGGACCCGGTCGCCGCCGAGGTCCGCGTGCGGGTCGCCGTCCCGGGTGAAGAGCGTGAACGCCCGCGGGGCGTCGGCGATGGCCCGCTCGACGACGTCGCGCGGGAACAGCACCCGGTCGCCGGCCGGCAGTTGGTCGGCAGCCCGGCCTCGAGCAGGCGCCGCCGCATCTCCGGGCCGCGGATCTCCATCCCGACCTCGGCGAGCACGCGCTTCGCCTCGTCGACGATCCGCTCGATCAGCTCGGGGGCGAGCATGTTCAGGCTCGGGCGCACGCGGTCCTCCAGACGAAACGGCCGCGAGCGTAGCGCACCGGGTCCGGCCTCGGTGCCCGGGACCGCCAGATGATCGCGCAACGACCGCTGTGGCCGCCCGCGCCGTCGTCTTACGGCCGGTCGTCCGGGGGGCTCGATGGCCTACCCTTGCCTGCCATGACGACCACCCCACGCACGGCCCGCCGCGCCGCCGATCTGCTCGTCGACTGCCTCGCCGCCGAGGGTTGCGAGTTCGTCTTCTCGGTTCCGGGCGAGGAGACCATGGACATCCTCGACGCGCTGTCCCGCCACGAGGCGGTCCGGCACGTCACGACGCGCCACGAGCAGGGTGCCGCATTCATGGCCGACGTCCACGGCCGCCTCACCGGCCGGCCCGCGGTGGCCATGGCGACGCTCGGCCCCGGGGCGACGAACCTCGTGACCGGGGTCGCCGATGCGTTCCTCGATCGCGCGCCGATGGTCGCGATCACCGGGCAGGCGGCATCGTCCAAGCTCCACAAGGAGGCCCACCAGGTCGTCGACATCGTCCGGATGCTCGAACCCGTGACGAAGTGGAACACCCGGGTCGAGCAGGCCGGGCTCATCCCCGAGATCGTGCGCAAGGCGTTCCGGGTCGCGACCCTCGAGAAGCCCGGTCCGACGCACATCGAGCTGCCCGAGGACATCGCGGCAGCCACGTTCCCGCCCGACCACCCGGCGCCCGTGCCGCTGACCCCGGGTCGTGCTTACTTCCCCGAGCCCACGGACGAGGCCATCGCCCACGCCGCACGGCTCATCGCCGCGTCCGAGCGGCCGATCATCCTCGCCGGCAACGGCGTCATGCGCCGTGGGGCCGCGCCCGAGCTCCGCGCCCTCGCGCGCGGGCTGCACGTGCCGGTCGCGGCCACGTTCATGGGCAAGGGCGCGATCGACGACCGGTCGCACCTGTCGCTGATGGCCGTCGGACTGCAGGCGCGCGACCACGTGCTATCGGGGTTCGACCGGGCCGACCTCGTCGTATGCGTCGGGTACGACCTCGTCGAGTACGCCCCGTCCTCGTGGAACCCGGACGGATCCAAGCGGATCGTCCACATCGATACCCAGCCGGCCGAGATCGATGCCGCGTACCGGCCCGAGGTCGAGCTCATCGGGGACATCGAGGGGTCGTTGCGCCGGCTGCTCACCGCCGTCGAGCCCCTCGGCGTAGGTGGCCGCGACGCGTCGGAGCGGCATGCGTCACGCGAGATCCTCGTCCACGCCGACCTTCGGACGCAGCTGCTCGAGGAGCTCGGTGCGCACGAGGCGAACGACGCCTGGCCGATCACGCCGCAGCGCGCGATCGTGGACCTGCGGCGGGCCCTCGGACCGAGCGACATCGTCGTGTCCGACGTCGGCGCGCACAAGGTGTGGGTCGCTCGGATGTACCAGACCTACGAACCGAACACCGTCATCATCTCGAATGGCTTCGCGGCCATGGGCATCGCGATCCCGGGCGCGATCGCGGCCAAGCTCGTCCATCCGGAACGCAAGGTCGTGGCGCTGAGTGGTGACGGCGGCTTCCTCATGAACAGCCAGGAGCTCGAGACGGCCCGGCGGGTCGGGGCGAACATCTGCGTCGTCGTGTGGCGCGACGACGGCTACGGTCTCATCGACTGGAAGCAGCGCAACGAGTTCGGCCGACCGTTCGGGGTCGAGTTCGGCAACCCGGACTTCGTGGCCTACGCCGAGTCGTTCGGGATCGCCGGGTTCCGACCGGCCAGTGCCGCCGACCTGTACCCCACGCTGATGCGGGCCCTGGAGGTGGACGGGCCGTCAGTCGTCGAGGTCCCGATCGATTACGCGGAGAACCTGCGACTCACCGAGCGGCTCGGAGCCCTGTCGCGCCAGGCCTGAGCTCCCTGGACCGGGCGGCGCCACGAGCGGTCCAACCGACGGCCCAACGGTCGAATCGCACGCGTTCGGGCGTCATGTGGGGATGCAGCGCGTTCAAAGTGCGGCTGTGCCGATCCAGGCCCTGCTCCCCGGGGAACGTGGCGCCACGAGCGTTCCAACCGACGGCCGAACGGTCGAATCGCACGCGTTCGGGCGTCATGTGGGGATGCAGCGCGTTCAAAGTGCGGCTGGGCCGGTCCAGGCCCTGCTCCCCGGGGAACGTGCGCCACGCGTTCCAACCGACGGCCGAACGGTCGAATCGCACGCGTTCGGGCGTCACGTGGGGATGCAGCGCGTTCAAAGTGCGGCTGGGCCGGTCGTCCGTCGCCGGTTGGAGGTCGCCGCGCGGGCGCGCCGCGCGGGAGTGCCGCGAGGGAGTGCCGCGAGGGAGTGCCGCGAGGGAGTGCCGCGAGGGAGTGCCGCGAGGGAGTGCCGCGAGGGAGTGCCGCGGGGTGCGCGCCGGCCCTTCGGTGGCACGATGGGGCCACTCGGTGCACGATGTCCCACATGACCGGCAACCCGCGGCGGGCCGCGCCCCTGCTCCGGCCCCTCGTCGCGCTCTCGATCGTGCTCGTCACGCTGACCGCATCCACCGGTGTGGTTGCGGCAGCCCAGGCGTCCGGCCCGGCCACGCTGGCGACCGCGCCGCGCCTCCTGCCAGCCTGGGACGGAAGCATCGACCTCTATCGCGATGGCGTCTTCACGACCCAGAAGACGTGGCTGTGGTGCACGGCCGCCGGCGTGCAGATCGTGCGCAACATCGTCGAGCGCGACGACGATCACTCGACGAGCGGCCAGCGCCGGTACTTCGACTGGATGCGTGGGCGGAACCGCTACGACCTGCCGGAAGCGGCAGGCGTCGATCCGCAGGGCTGGACCGCGGGGCTGCGCCACTTCGTCGATGATCGCTACCGGCTCGTGGCGAGTCGCTCGTTCGCGGCCGGTCTCAGATCGGCTGTCGAGAACCTGCGACGCACGGGGCTGCCGGTCGCGCTCACCGTCGCGAATGGCGGCCACGGCTGGATCCTCACGGGCTTCGCGGCCACGGCCGACCCGCTCCTGACCGACGACTTCGAGGTCACGAGCGTCCGGGTAGTCGGGCCGCTGTTCGGGCGCCAGAGCCGGAACGGCTACGACATGGCACCGGGCACGAAGCTCAGCACGGACGCGTTGCGACGCTTCTTCACGGCGTGGAACTACGAGCCGATGGCGATGGTCTGGGATGGGCGGTTCGTGTCCATCCAGCCGGTCGCCAAGGACGATGCGCCACCGGTCGCGATCGCGGCAGTTGCGGCCGACCTCGCCGCGGACCTGCTCGCCATCCGAGCGCAGGGCCAGATAGCTCCGACCAGCTAGCTCGGGCTAGGTAGCCGGCGACCTCCGCGTTCCCGGCCGGTGCCCCCACGCGCCGGCTCAGGCGGAGATGCCAGCGACCCCCAGGAGCTGCGGCAGGACCGTCCCGAACAGGTACCCGGCGATCCCGGCGACCGCGGCGAGCGCCAGGATCTCGAGGCCGGACGAGATCGCCGATCGATGCGACCAGCGGCTCTTGACGACGCCGATCGCGAACAGGACCGCGCCGGTCGCGATCGCCGCGACCGGGAGGGCGACGTCGACCGGCAGGATCAAGAACGGGATCACGGGTACGGCCGACCCGAGCCCGAAGGCGAGCCCCATCAGCAGCGCACCACGCAGCACGCCGCCGTGCTCTGCATCGACCTGGATGCCCAGTTCCTTGCTGACCATGGTGCGCAGCAAGGCCTCCGGGTGGCGCGCCATGATCGCCGCGACCCTGGCGGCATCCTCGTCGCCGAGCCCCTCCTCGGCGAGCATGAAGGCGACCTCCGCCTCCGCCTCGCCAGGGCGCTCGCGCACCTCATCGCGTTCGGACTCCACCTGGGCGTCGAAGATCTCGCGCTGGCTCTTGCTCCCGATGTACTCACCGGCAGCCATCGAGAACACGCCGGCGAGGCCGGTCGCCACGCCCGCCACCACGATCGGGAAGGCGTCGCCCGATGCGCCGGCGACCGTCGCGACGACGGCCAGCGTCGAGACAAGGCCGTCCTGGGCGCCGAAGACGACCTCGCGGATCTCCCCAAGCAGCGAGCTCGCTTGCCGTTCCGCGGCCAGGTGCTCGGCGATCCACGCGCGCGGGTATGAGGCGGCCGGGGAGCCGTCGGGCGGTCGGGTCAGCGTGTCGTCGGCCATGTCGTGGTGGGTCGGGCTCGCATCTGCGTCGGTGTCGCCGTCACCTTACCGGCCCCGCCGGTCCTCGTGTTTCCCGGCCCATACTGCGTCGATGGGGCCATCGGTCACGATCGTGGTGATGGGCGTGACCGGTGTCGGGAAGTCCGCGGTCATGCGGTCGCTGGCGGCCGAGCTCGATTGGCCCACCGCCGAGGGCGACGACTTCCACCCCCGGGCCAATATCGAGCGGATGCGGGCCGGCCTGCCGTTGCGCGACGAGGACCGCTGGCCCTGGCTCGCCGCCATCGCCGGCTGGATCGATACCCAGGAGGCGGCCGGGATCAGTGCCATCGTGACCTGCTCGGCCCTGCGGCGCGTCTACCGGGATCGCCTGCGCTTCGGTCACCCGTCCGTCTGGTTCGCGCACCTTGTCGCATCCAGGGGTGAGCTGGAAGCGAGGCTCGCGACACGAGCCGATCATTTCATGCCCTCGATGCTGCTCCAGAGCCAGCTCGATACGCTGGAACCGCTGGCCGCCGATGAACCCGGCGGCACGTTCGATGCCACCCCATCGCCGGCCGCGATCGCCGCGCGGATCATCGAGACCCTCCGCGCCGGGGACCACTAGCCGCGCAACACCCCGGCCGTCGCCTGGCCACCGTCGGTGGCTTCGACCATGCCTTCGGTCGGCAGCATCTCGGGTCGCGCCGCCTGCCGGAGGGCATCCGGGTCGAGGATCAGCAGGCCGTACCGCGTCGTGGCCAGCCAGCCACGTCGACGAAAGTCCCCGATCGTTCGACCGATCGATTTGCGGATGCTGCCCACGCCGTCGGCGAGTTGTTGTTCGGTGATGGGGATCAGGTCCAGATCCGGGTGGAGCTCCGAGAGCAGCACGATCTCACGCGCGAGCCGCTGCGGCAGATTCGCACCCGAACGTGCGGCAAAGCTCATGACCGTGGCGCGCAGCAGCGTCTGGCCCTGGTCGACCACCGTGCGGGCGAAGGTCGTGTCCGAGGCGATCAGGTCATCGATCCCCCGTGCCGGCAGTAGCACTACGACGCTCGGGGTCACCGCCTGGAGGACGAGCGGGATCGCGTCATCCTCTGGGAAGAGGTGCGTCCCGAGCAACGTACCGTGCCCGGCATACGCGAGGGTGGGCTCCAGACCGTCGACGCGGACCATCAGGCGGACGATCCCGGCCGCAACAGCGACGACCCAGGGTTCGCCGGCGGCCGCCTGGGTCAAGCCCTCGCCTGGGGCCAGATCCCGTCGCGACACCGGTCGGAGCCGCTCCGCCCGCTCGCGACTGGGTCGCCCGCCGAGCCCCCGGGCGATCGCTTCGTCGATGGTCGCCTCATCCCGGTCCTCGAGCGAGCGGATGGCGAGTTCGTGGTGGCCCGATCTCTCCACGTTCCAGCGAGCGTGGAACTCGACCTGGCGATGCTTGCCCCACGGGAGCCGGATCTCGGTCGTCCCCGCCATGTCGCCGGCCCGAGCCAGCCAGCGGGTAAGACGCCCCAACTCCACGCAGAGCCCGGGTGGGAGGCTGTCGCCGAGCATCTCGATGCCGACCTGCTGCGGCGGTAACCCGAGCAGCGAGCGGAACTCCCGATTCCCCGGCCCCAGCTCCCCGGACCTGCCGATGGACGCGCTGGCCACCGATCGCGACCGCCACCATGCCGTACTCGGAAAGCTGGGGCTGTGGCGGCCGTCCCGGTACGCGAACCACATCGCGACGGGTTTCCCGTCGTAGAGGACATCGCGTTGGCGGTGGAGGTCCGCGCCCGGGTAGATCTTGCGCAGCGCGCGGCGTGCCGCCCGGACCGTGCGCGACCCCTCATCCACCGTCCTCGTGTGGTGAGCAGCGATCTGCTCGAAGAGTCGATCATCTCGCGGGTGAGCGAGGAGCATCGGAGACACACATCTGCTGGCGGGCGGACCGACGGCCATCATAGACCGCGATCGTGGTCCGGGCCTTATGACAGATGGTGGGTCGGGACGTGCAGGTACTCCATCAACTCCGGCCAGTCGTCGGCAACGACGTCGAGATGCTCGACGCTCGTCGCGAGCACCCGGTCCTCGATCCCGACGACGCCGTCGAAGGTCCGCCACATCAAACCGAAGGCACGCTCGAGCGCCGCGATCTCCGTCCAGAGCGTGATCACGATGACCTCGACCTTGTCGCCCTCGGACCGACGCGCGAACGTGAGGTCCAGCATCTCGTCGGGGCGGTGGTTGCCGAGACCCGCCCGGAGCACCTCATACACTCGCGGTTCGTCGATCGAACGAACCGTCGCCCGGGCGATGCGGACGATCACCGAACCCGTTACGACGTCGCGGCGGTGCTCGTGCCGGACGCGTCATGCGGAGCCTGCTGCCGCGCCCGCAGGCGGAACGCCAGGACCACGAGCATCACGCCCGAGGCGATCGCGAAGAGGCCGATGAGCCAGACGACGGCCAAAGCGCCGGCGCCCGGGGCGATCAGGACGAACACGCCGAACGCGATCGACAACAGTCCGTCCAGCGCGAGGAGCCACTCCCCTTCGATCTCGCGGCGCAACCGATACGCTGCGAAGACCTCGAGGGCACCCGTCACCACGGCCCAGCCACCGATCAGCAGGAGCAGGGCGAGGGCGGTCAGGTCCGGGCGGATGAACGCGACGATACCGGCCACGATCCCCACGACGCCCATCAGGATCAGCCACCAGTCGATGCTGCCTCCCTCTCGCCGACGAATGCCGGCGGCGAGCGCGAACGCGCCATCGACGACCGCGTAGATCCCGAAGAGCAGGACCAGGGTCAGCAACGTCAGGCCGGGCAGGAAGAGCGCCACGAGGCCGAATGCGATGGCGACGACGCCGCGCAAGGCGATGGCCCACCAGTTGTGGGTCAGGATGTCGTTCACGGCGCACCTCCTGGGTCGAGCTGGCGCTGAGTTCGATGGGCCGAGCATCCGGCCTGCTCCGACATCGCCGCAGTACCCCCGGCTACGACCGGCGCCCGAGTCGCTGGGTCCGTGCGTACCCGGGGATACCGTCCGACCCAACCGGTCGAGCGCGTCCGTAGCAGCCGGTACTGCGCCCGGCCACGACCGGATGCGAGCCTAGAGTCGAACGACGACAGAAAAGCCGACACCACCTCTGGGGTCCCGCAGGTCAGGGTGTGCGGCAAGGGTGGGCCTGGAAGGCCAACCCCCGATGCACCGACATGGCCGGTCCATCCCGCCGGTCCCGCCCCAGCCAACGACACCGACCAGCCGGCGTCTCGCCGGAAACCGTCGGCGCACCCCGCAAGGAGGAATCACCATGACGATGACCCGCCGAGCAGACGAACGAAGGATCGTCCCCCTCCGGACCGCTCTCGAGCGGCTCGCCAGCGATTGGCCCTTCCTGCAGGTCGATGGAGGGCTGACCGAGCTTGCCCCTCCGCTCGATGTTCGCGAAACCGAGGATGCCTACGTCGTCGAGATCGACCTGCCGGGCGTCGACCCCAAGGACACCGAAGTCCTGGTGGAAGGTCGGACCCTGAGCATCCGCGGCCGATTCAACGAGGAGACCGAGGAGAAGCAGGGCAACTATCTCCTGCGCGAGCGACGCCAGGGACAGTTCATGCGTGCCGTCGCCCTGCCCGGCATGGTCGAGGTCGATCAGGTGACGTCCAGGTTCGACAACGGACAGCTGACGATCACGCTGCCGAAGGCCTCGCAGAACCGCGCTCGCCGGATCGAGATCTCTCCTGGAGGCAATGGGCGCAAGACCGAGAAGAAGGCCTGAAACCCCACGTCGACGACCCCGTTCGCGCGACCGGTCCGTGCCTGCCCGCCTAGATCGTGCTGGTGCCCTTGCTTGATCTGCTTTGGATCTTCCTGATCCTCAGTTCGCTCCAGCCAGTGCTCCGGCAACGATGGCTCGAGGTCCAGCGTATGCGCGCATTCCGGCGCCTCGAGGAGCAGCGCAAGAGTCGCGCGATCGGGCTCATCCATCGCCAGGAGACGATGAGCTTCCTGGGCTTCCCGATCGCGCGATACATCGACATCGAGGATTCCGAGCGGCTGCTCCGGGCGATCCAGCTCACCGATCCGACGGTGCCGATCGACCTCATCCTGCACACGCCGGGTGGGCTGGTGCTGGCCGCCGCGCAGATCTCCCAGGCACTCCGACGGCATCAGGCCAAGGTCACCGTGTTCGTGCCGCATTACGCGATGAGTGGCGGCACGCTCATCGCGCTCGCCGCGGACGAGATCGTCATGGGTGAGCACGCGGTACTCGGGCCGGTCGACCCGCAACTCGGGACGTCGCCGGCGGCGTCGATCGTCAAGGTCCTCGAGCGCAAGCCCATCGCCGAGATCGACGACCAGACCATCATCCAGGCCGACGTGGCGGAGAAGGCGCTCCGACAGGTCGAACGGACGGTTCGCGATCTCATCGGCGAGCGGGCGACGAAGGAACGGGCGACCATGCTGGCCCATCTCCTGAGCTCGGGGACGTGGACCCACGACTACCCGATCACCGTGGACGAGGCCCGTGAGATGGGCCTCCCCGTCTCGACCACCATGCCGGACGTGGTCTTCGAGCTGATGCAGCTATACCCGCAGACCGCCCAACGACGGCCCTCCGTCGAGTACATCCCGTTGCCGTACGGACCGCCCGAGCGCCGCGGCAGCCAGCAGTCCAGTGCACAAGGTGGCGACTGATGAACGACCAGGGCCAGGATCCCCGATCCCGAACGGTGACCGCCGATGAGCCGACTGCCGAGGAGTTGCTCGACCTGCTCCGGCAGGAACGCGCCGACTTCCAGAACTACCGACGGCGCGTCGCCGACGAACGCGCGGCCGATGCGGACCGGGCGCGCGGGCAGATCCTCGAGTCGATCTTCGGCGTGCTCGATGACCTCGATCGAGCGTTCGCCGACGTGCCGGCCGAGCTGGCCTCCCGATCCGTGGGCGCAGGGCATCGGGATGATGCGCGCCCGACTCAAGGAGACGATGGCAAGGCTGGGGCTCGAGACCGTCGGTGCGATAGGGGAGCTGTTCGATCCGACGCGCCACGAGGCGATCCTCTATGAGAGCGACCCCGAGGCCACGGACCAGACCGTGTCGCTGGTCATCCGCCCGGGCTATCGAGTCGACGGGCGCCTGCTTCGTCCGGCGGAGGTCGTGGTACGTGGCCCCCGCCCGACCCCGACGACGGCTGCGGAGACGGACATCGACGAGCGGCCGGATGACCGCCGGCAACGCGCGCCGGCCACGCCCGGGCGCCCCGACCTCGACCAGCGAGATGGAGGCTGAATCATGGCCAAGGTGATTGGAATCGACCTGGGGACGACGAACTCGGCGATGGCCGTCCTCGAAGCCGGCCAGCCGACGGTCCTCGAGAACGCCGAAGGCAGCCGGATCACCCCCTCCGTCGTCGCGATCGACCCCAAGAGCGGTCAGCGGCTCGTCGGGACGATCGCCCGCCGGCAGGCGGTCACGAACCCGGAGAACACGATCTTCTCGATCAAACGATTCATGGGCCGCAAGTTCGACGACCCGGTCGTCCAGGAGGCGATCAAGCGCGTCCCGTACAAGGTGACGAAGGCATCCAACGGCGACGTCCGCGTCGTCATGGGCGGCAAGGAGTACTCCCCGCCCGAGATCTCGGCGATGATCCTCCAGAAGCTGCGCAGCGACGCCGAGGCCAAGCTCGGGGACACCGTCACCCAGGCCGTGATCACCGTGCCCGCCTACTTCAACGACGCCCAGCGGCAGGCGACGAAGGATGCCGGCCAGATCGCCGGCCTCGAGGTCCTGCGCATCGTCAACGAGCCGACCGCGGCGTCGCTCGCCTACGGCCTGGACAAGGCCGGGCGGGACGAGGAGATCGCCGTCTACGACCTGGGCGGTGGCACGTTCGACATCTCCGTGCTGCGCGTCGGCGAAGGCGTCATCGAGGTCCTCGCCACGAACGGCGACACGTTCCTTGGCGGCGACGACTTCGACCGGGCCGTCATGGACTGGCTGATCGCCGAGTTCAAGAAGGACCAGGGGATCGATATCGGCAGCGACCGGGTCGCGCTCCAGCGCATCCGCGAGGCGGCCGAGAAGGCCAAGATCGAGCTCTCGTCGACCCAGTCGACCGAGATCAACCTGCCGTTCATCAGCGCGAACGCGTCCGGCCCGATCCACCTGCAGATCACCTTGACCCGCTCAAAGCTCGAGCAGCTCACGGAACCCCTCATCCAGCGGACGCGTGAGCCGGTCGAGAAGGCCCTCCAGGACGCGAAGCTCAAGGCCCCCGATATCGATGAGGTGGTGCTGGTCGGTGGTCAGACCCGGATGCCGGCCGTCCAGGACGTCGTCAAGAAGCACGTTCGGGGGCAAGGAGCCGCACAAGGGCGTCAACCCCGACGAGGTCGTTGCCGCCGGGGCAGCGATCCAGGCCGGGGTGCTCCAGGGCGACGTCAAGGACGTGCTGCTCCTCGACGTCACGCCGCTGTCGCTGGGCGTCGAGACGAAGGGCGGCGTCATGACCGTCCTCATCCCTCGGAACACCACGATCCCCACCCGCAAGAGCGAGACGTTCTCGACGGCCGAAGACAACCAGGGCCAGGTCGAGATCCACGTGCTCCAGGGCGAGCGGCCGCTCGCGTCGGAGAACAAGAGCCTCGGCCGGTTCATCCTCGACGGGATCCCGCCGGCGCCGCGCGGGACGCCTCAGATCGAGGTCACCTTCGACATCGATGCGAACGGGATCCTCAATGTCTCCGCGAAGGAGAAGTCGAGCGGCAAGGAGCAACACGTCGTGATCCAGCCGACCAGCGGGCTGTCCGAGGCGGAGATCCAGCAGATGGTCCGGGCCGCCGAACAGCACGCCACCGAGGACGCCACGCGCCGCGAAGAGGTCGAGCTGAAGAACCGCGCCGACAACCTCGCCTACACCGCCGAGCGAGTGCTGCGCGAGTCGGGCGATGGGCTGCCGAGCGAGCTCAAGCTCGAGATCGACAACCAGGCACAGGCCCTGCGCCAGGCTCTCGAGCGGGACGACATCGCCGCCATCCGGTCCGCGCTCGAGGCCCTGGAGCGGGCGATGGAGCAGGTCGCGGCGGCTCCCACGGAGCCGGTCGGGGCCGCAGCTGGTGGCGGTCGCGGCGGCGGGAACGACGACGAGCCGCCCCCTGGCACGGTCGAGGGCGAATTCCGCGAGGTCTGAAGCGAGGAAGGAAGGCACGCCATGGCCGTCATGGTCACGACCGACGAACAGATCCAGCAGGACGTCATCCGCGAGCTCAAGTTCGAGGCCAGCGTCCAGCCCAACGAGATCGGGGTCGCCGTCAAGGACGGCGTCGTGACGCTGACCGGGTACGTCGACAGCTACCTCAAGAAATGGGCCGCCGAGGAGGCCGCCCATCGAGTCAATGGAGTCATGGCAGTCGCCAACGACATCGAGGTCAGGCTCCCGATCTCTGCGGAGCGAACCGACGCCGACATCGCCGCCGCGGTGGTCCGAGCGCTCGAATGGGATGCCGTGCTCGATCCGGAGACGATCGACGTCACCGTTTCGAAGGGCTGGGTGACCCTCAAAGGCGAGGTGCGCTGGGGATTCCAGCGGGGCGATGCGGAGCGCGTCGCCCGTCGCATCACCGGCGTCCGGGGGGTGAGCAACCTCATCACCGTTCGACCGAACGAGCGTCCCTCCCCCGATGAGGCAAAGAAGCGGATCGAGGAGGCCCTCGTCCGCAACGCCGAGACGGATGCGAAGCGTATCAAGGTGGAGGTCCAGGGCGACAAGGTGATCCTGAGCGGGACCGTCCGAGCCTGGGCCGAGAAACAGGAGGCTGAGCGCGCCGCCTGGTCGGCGCCCGGGGTGGCGTCGGTCGAGAACCGGATCAGGGTGTCGATCTGAACGGGCGGCGCCGTTCGACGGGGTCGCAGCGGTCGTGACCGCCCCGCCGATCCCTTCGATCCTCACCCGTGCCGACGTCGAACGGCTGGTCCGGTTCGACGGCGCTGGAGCTCGCGTGCTCAGCGTCTACCTTGATCTCGAGCCGGAGCGGCAGGTCTCCGGCTCGTTCCGGATCATGTTCAAGGACCTCGTCAAGGCGGCCGCGGCGGGTATCGACAAGCACGCCCGGCGCGAGCTCGAGACCGAGGCCGCGAAGGTCGAAGCGTGGCTGCTGGACGAGCGGCCGGCCGGGCGGGGCATCGCGGTCTTCTCGTCGACGCCGGCCGGTCTGTGGCAGAGCCACGCCCTGCCCATCGCCGTCCCAGACCGGTTGCTGTTCGACCGATGGCCGCTCGTCACGCCATTGCTCGGGCTGATCGAGGACTACGAGCGCTACGCCGTCGCCCTGGTGGACAAGGAGTCGGCTCGCCTGCTCACCGTCGCCGAGGGCGTCGTCGAGTCGGCCGAGGCCTTCGCGGACGACGTCCCCGGCAAGCACGACCAGGGCGGACTGGCCCAGGCGCGGCTCCAGCGCCACCACGAGGACCACGTCCTCCGGCACGTCAAGCGGGTCGTCCAGCGGCTTTCGGAGCTGCTGCGCGATCGTCAGTTCGACCGATTGATCCTGGCCGGGCCGGAAGAGGCGACGACTGACGTCCGCCATCGCCTGCCGCATGAGCTCGAGCGGCGGCTCGTCGCGACCGTCCCGGCCGAGATGTTCGCCACCGACGCCGAGATCCTGCGCATGACCCTGGGGATCGAGCAACGGGTCGAACGCGAGAGCGAGGACCGGACGGTCGGGGCCGTGATCGATGGCGTCGCGGTCCGACGGCCCCGCCGCGTGCGGGATGGGGCCGACGCTCGAAGCCCTGTGGCTCCGCCAGGTCCGGACCCTGGTCATCGTCGACGGGCTGACCACGCTTGGGAACGAGTGCCCCGTCGACGGCCGCCTCGATATCGGGGAACCCGGCACGTGCCCGATGTGCGGCTCAGAGACGACCCCCGTCGGCGACCTCGTCGATCGGGCCGTCCAGGCGGCGCTCGAGCAGGACGGGCAGGTCGAGATCGTCCACGACGCGGCAGCCGACCGGCTGCGGGACGCCTGCGATGGCATCGGCGCCGTACTCCGCTTCCAGCTCGCCTGATGGAATTCCAGGACTACTACGCCGTGCTCGGCGTCCCGAAGACCGCGACCGAGAAGGAGATCCGCGCGGCCTACCGCAAGCTCGCCCGAAAGCATCATCCCGACGTCAACCCCGGGAACAAGGAGGCGGAGGACCGCTTCAAGCAGATCAACGAGGCATACGAGGTCCTGTCCGACCCGGACAAGCGAAAGAAGTACGACGAGGTCGGCGAGCACTGGCGGGAGTACGAGCAGTGGCAGCGAACCCAGGCGGCCGCCGGCCAGGGCGAGCCGTTCGACTGGGGCTCCGTCGCGGGGCAGGGGCCCAGTGGCGCACGCTACGAGTACCGGAGCGTCAACGAGGAGGATCTGCAGGACCTGTTCGGCAACGAGGCGCCGTTCTCCGACTTCTTCGAGACCTTCTTCCAGTCGACCGGCGGTGCCCGAACGGGTGGCCGGCGGGCGAGTACCCGCCAGGCGCGATCCCGAGCGGGCTCGGATCTGGAGCAGCCGGTCGAGGTCAGCCTCGCCGACGCCTATCGCGGGACCACGCTCCAGGTTGCGATCCGCTCCGCCGACGGCAAGACTCGACGGCTGGAAGTCAAGATCCCGCCAGGCGTCCGGACCGGGTCGCGCGTCCGGGTGAGCGGCCAGGGCGGCTCGGGCCAGGGCGGTGGCACGGCCGGCGACCTGTTCATCGTCGTCACGGTCGCGCCGGACCCGCGCTTCGAGCGCCGCGGCGACGACCTCCACACCGATGCCAAGGCGCCGCTCGAGGCCTTCGTCCTGGGTGGCGAGGCTCGCGTCCCGACGCCCGACGGCCGCACGCTGGCGCTGGCCATCCCGTCCGGCACCCAGACGGTCGGGTCTTCCGCCTGAAGGGCCAGGGGATGCCGCGTCTCGGCTCGCCCGAATGTTCGCGGCGACCTGCATGCCGCGGTCCACGTCCGGCTTCCGGAGCGCTACTCGAAGCGCCAGCGCGAACTGATCGAGGAATTCGCGCGAGCCGGCGTCGAGACGACCGATGGGGCGGCCGCGCGATGACCGACCAGGCCCGACGCGCGAGCGACTACGAGCTCGAGGTCGCCGCCCGCCTCACGCGCCTGCCCGTGGCGCGGGTCCGGCGCTATGTCCGGGTCGGTCTCGTGCAACCGATCCGCGTCGAGGGCAGGACGGCACGCTTCGGCGAAGAGGAACTGGCCCGTCTGCGCAAGATCCGCCGTCTCGCCGACGACCTCGGACTCAACCCCGAAGGCGTCGAGGTCGCCCTGCGACTCCTCGACGAGATCGAATCGCTCCAGCGAGCGCTCGAGGCTCGCCGCGACCGCTGACCATCCAGGAGGCCCGACATGGCGATGAACATGAACAAGCTGACCGAGAAGGCGCAGGAAGCGATCGTCGCCGCGCAGCGACTGGCCGAGGAGCGGCACCACACGCAGCTCGAGCCCGAGCACCTCCTCCACGCGCTCGTCGCCCAGGAAGACGGTGTCGTGCCGGCCATCCTCGAGCGCCTCGAGATCCCGGGGAGGGTCGTCCTCGAGGGGCTCGAACCGGCCCTCGATGGATTCGCGCGGGGCTCCGGCCCGACCCAGGTCCAGGCCTCCAATCGCTTCCGGCGGGTCTTCGAAGCGGCCGCTCGCGAAGCCGAGCGACTCAAGGACGACTACGTCTCGACCGAGCACTTCCTGCTGGCCCTCGCCGACGACGCCGAGACCGGGGCGGCCGGCCAGACGCTGCGCCGGCTCGGGGTCACGCGCGACCGGCTGTACGAGGGGCTCCAGGCGGTCCGTGGCGGCCAGCGCGTGACCAGCCCGACCCCGGAGACGACCTACCAGTCGCTCGAGAAGTACGGGCGCGACCTCACCGCGCTCGCCCGTCAGGGCAAGCTCGATCCGGTCATCGGCCGCGACGAGGAGGTCCGGCGCGTCATCCAGGTGCTGTCAGCCGCCGGACCAAGAACAACCCGGTCCTGATCGGTGAGCCGGGCGTCGGCAAGACCGCGATCGTCGAGGGGCTGGCCCAGCGGATCGTGCGCGGCGACGTGCCCGAAGGGCTCAAGGACAAGCGGATCGTCGCGCTGGACCTCGGCGCGCTGGTCGCCGGTGCGAAGTACCGCGGCGAGTTCGAGGAGCGGCTCAAGGCCGTCCTCAAGGAGGTCACCGACTCGGCCGGGCAGGTCGTCCTGTTCATCGACGAGCTCCACACGGTCGTCGGCGCGGGTGCGGCCGAGGGCGCGATGGACGCCTCGAACATGCTCAAGCCGATGCTCGCGCGCGGCGAGCTGCACACGATCGGCGCGACGACGCTCGACGAGTACCGCAAGCACATCGAGAAGGACGCGGCGCTCGAGCGGCGCTTCCAGCCGGTCATGGTCGGCGAGCCGACCGTCGAGGACACGATCAGCATCCTGCGCGGCCTGCGCGAGCGGTACGAGCAGCACCACCGGGTCCGCATCAAGGACTCCGCGCTCGTCGCGGCGGCGGTCCTCTCGCATCGCTACATCGCCGACCGCTTCCTGCCCGACAAGGCGATCGACCTCGTCGACGAGGCCGCCGCCAAGCTGCGCATGGAGGCGACGAGCATGCCGGTCGAGCTCGACGAGGTGCGCCGCCGGATCATGCAGCTCGAGATCGAGCGCGAGGGACTGCGCAAGGAGAAGGACAAGGCGTCGCAGGAGCGGCTGTCCAAGCTCGAGAAGGAGCTCGCCGACGCGAAGGAGCAGGCTGCCCAGCTCGAGGCGCGCTGGCAGAGCGAGGTCGAGGAGCTCAACAAGGTCGCCCAGATCAGGTGAGGAACTGGACGCGACGCGGACGGAGCTCGAGCAGGCCTCGCTGCAGGCCGACTGGGAGCGGGCCGCCCGCCGAAGTACGAGATCGGCGAGCTCGAGAAGCGAGCTCGAGGCCGCCGAAGGCGCTCTCGCGAGCGCGGCGACGCGGGCCGGACGCTGGTCAAGGAGGAGGTCGACGAGGAGGACATCGCCGAGGTCGTCAGCCGCTGGACCGGGATCCCGGTCAACCGGCTGCTCGAAGGCGAGATCGAGAAGCTCATCAACATGGAGGACCGGCTGCGCGAGCGCGTCGTCGGCCAGGAGGAGGCGATCACGGCCGTCGCCAACACCGTGCGCGCGGCGCGTGCCGGTCTCGGCGACCCGAACCGGCCGATCGGCAGCTTCCTGTTCCTCGGCCCGACCGGCGTCGGCAAGACCGAGACCGCCCGTGCGCTCGCCGAGTTCCTGTTCGACGACGAGTCGGCGCTCATCCGCATCGACATGAGCGAGTACCAGGAGCGCCACACGGTCTCACGCCTGATCGGTGCACCACCCGGTTACGTCGGGTACGACGAGGCCGGCCAGCTGACCGAGGCGGTCCGCCGGCGACCCTACTCGGTGGTCCTGTTCGACGAGGTCGAGAAGGCGCACCCGGAGGTGCTCAACATCCTGCTCCAGCTGCTCGACGACGGCCGACTGACCGACGCGCAGGGCCGCACGGTCAACTTCCAGAACACGATCGTCATCATGACCAGCAACCTCGGCAGCCAGCACCTCCTCGACCCATTCACCATCAGTGGCGGAGGCGTCGTCGACCTCGCCGAGCGCGAGGCGGCCCGGATGCGGACGCGCGAGCGGGTGATGGACGCCGTTCGGGAGCATTTCCGGCCGGAGCTGCTCAACCGGATCGACGACATCGTCATCTTCAACCCGCTCGGCAAGGAGCAGATCAAGGCCATCGTCGACATCCAGCTCGACGGCCTGCGCGAGCGGCTCGCGCGAGCGGAAGATGGAGCTCGAGCTCACCGACGCGGCCAAGGAGCTCCTGGCGATCGAGGGCTTCGACCCGGTCTACGGCGCCCGGCCGCTGAAGCGCGCGATCCAGCAGAAGATCGTCCAGCCGCTGGCCATCCGTCTGCTGCGCGGCGAGTTCCACGACGGCGACACGATCGTCGCGGACGCCCACGGCACCGACATGGAATTCAGTCGCAAGGAGGCGCGCGTCGCGGCGGTTGCCGGCGTGTAGGGGAGGGCGGCCGGTCAGCGGTCAGGGAGGGAAGTGGAGCGGGTTGAAACCGCTGGTCCACCGTGCACGTAGCGAGCGTCAGGGACGTCTGGGAGGACATGGGAGGCGACCGATGCGGGTCTGATCAGCTCGCGGGTTCTGAGGGTTCACGTCGCGGCGCTCGTGGCCGTCGCGCTCATCATCGGGAGCGCGGCGACCGTCGCCGCTGGGAAGCCGCCAAAGCCGGCTCCGCCGCCACCTTCGGGCTCGGCGCCGACGATCACGATCGCTCCGACCGCCACCCTGGAACCGGATCAGGTGTATGCCAACGTCGACGTGACGGTCACCTGCGCCGTCGGCTCGACGTTCACGAACGGCTGGATCTACATCCTCCAGAACGATCGAGGCGGCTCCGGGACGTTCACATCGACCTGCACGGGAACGCCGCAGGTCGCCCGCTCGAGGGTGGTCAACGGCAATCGGTTCACGCTCGGCAACTGGACCGCAAGGGCCTTCGTGCGCGTCACGAAGAACGGCCAGCAGACCCAGGTCGAGGCCTCGCGGACGATCACGCTCGTCCCCGGCGTCAGCGTGCGAATCGCGGACCAGGGCCAGCTCACGGGCACGTCCGGCGGCGGCGCCAAGCTCGCGGTCGCGGTCGCCTGCCCGAGCGGCGCGACGGGCCAGTCGTCGTCCGTCACCCTGTCGCAGGGGGCCGCGATCGGCTCGGCATCCTTCACGCCGATCTGCGACCGGCAGACGCGGACGTTGGTCCTCGCGATCACTGCGTCCGGGGGGACGTTTCATACCGGCAGCGCGAACGCAACCGCGTCCGTGTCGGTCGGCTTCAACGGCGGATCGTTCTCGGGAACCGACAGCCGAGCGGTCACGATCCTCGAGTCGTCGACCGGTGACACGACGCCGCCCTCGACGCCGCCCGGCCTCAGCGCGAACGTCTTCGGGGACGGTGAGACGTGGCTCGACTGGAACGCATCGACCGACAACGCCACGCCGTCCGGCCTGATCGTCTACGAGGTCTTCCTGAACGGTCGGTTCGACCAGCCGATCGGGGGCGGCCTCACAGCCGCGATCCTGTACGCCGACCTCGGCGTCGTGAACACGATCGACGTCATCGCCGTCGACGGCGCGGGCAACCGGTCGGCGCCGGCGTCCGTGACGGTCGACTGCAGCTTCGGCTTCGGTTGCCAATAGGGTCGTAGATCGCGGCCCGACGTAGGCCTTCGGGCTTGCCGGCCCTTGGGCTTGAGCGCTCAAGGGCCTCGGTCACCCGGGCGATGCCCGCCACCCGAGCCTTTGGTTCGACGCGCTCTCGCCGCCTGGACGCTGCCGGTCCGTCAGCCTTTGCGATCTGCTCGTCGCAGCTCGGGTCCTGCAGCCGCGCCGCCGGGGATCACCAGGACTGGCCAGACCGTCGACGATTCGACACCACCGGGCGACATCAGCGTCTTGCGCGTCGACGACGCAGTCGGCGTCTACCGCGAGGCAGTTGCCGCGGCGTGGTCCTCGCGCGGCCGGCGTGCGCTCGCGGACCCGGGCGAGCTCGAGGCCCCCGAGGGCTGATCGGCGCCCGCGGCGACCCGCAAGCGCAGGCACTCGTTCACCGCGAGCCAGCGGAACAGCCGCTGGTCGGTCGGGGAGAACGCCGTCGCGTAGCTGGCCGTCGGCACGAGCTCGGGTCGGTCGACCTGATGCATCTCGCCCTCGAAGACGATCTCCGCGCGACCCGCCGCGAGGACGTTGCGCAGCCACTGGGTCTTCGTCCCATACGGTAGGGCGACGAGGAAGCCGTCCGGCACGGCGATGATGCCGACCGGCGTCTCGTAGGCCCGCCCGGTCGCGCGCCCGCGGTGGCGGACGATGCCGGCGTAGGCGCCGGGGCGTCCCGCGGTCCGCATCTGGCGCGGGTTCATCACCCGCTTGCTGACGGCGATCAGGGCGCCCTGCACGATGGGCGATTTCGTGCGCATTCCGAAGACGAACAGCAAGGCACCGGTGACGAGGACGCCGGCGGCGGCGAGGAGGAAGGCGAAGATCGGGTCCATCGGTGGCTCCCTGTGAGGCTTACAAGGTAAGCTTGTACGCTGAGCATCATAGGATTACCTTGTAAGCCTGTCAACCCCGAAGGAGGACGATGTCCAAGACGAAGCTCCGTCGGGTCCCGCTGAGCCGCGAGCGGATCATCGATGCCGCGGTCGAGGTGGCCGACCGCGAGGGTCTCGGGGCGGTCACGATGCGGAGGCTCGGGCAGCAGCTCGGGGTGGAGGCGATGTCGCTGTATAAGCACGTAGCCGACAAGGCCGATGTCCTGGCAGGCATCGCCGACCGGGTCGCGTCCGAGTTCGAGCTCCCGTCTCGCGACGTCGAATGGCGCATGGCGATCCGCGCGAGCTCGATCGCCGCATACGCCGTCCTGTCCCGCCACCCGTGGGCCGGGCCGCTGCTGGAGGCGGACTTCGATCCAGGCCCGGCACGCCTCGCCTATCTCGATGTCGTCGTGGGCGTGCTGCACGACGCGGGCTTCTCGCTCCAGGATGTCGCACACGCCTTCGGCGCGCTGGACAGCCACCTGTACGGCTTCACGATGCAGGTCGCGAGTTGGCCGTTCGGCGTCGACGAGTACGCCGAGGTTGCGACCGAACTCGCCGCAGGCCTCGACCCGGAGCGCTATCCGAACCTGATCGCGATGGCGACGATGGTCGGGAAGGAGGGTCGCGTCCCGCTCGACTTCACGTTCGGGCTCGATCTGCTGCTCGACGGGCTGGCGCGGCGACTCGAGGCGAGCGAGCTTAGGGTCGCCGGCGCCTGAGGCCCCACGATCCCGCGCCTACGCGCCGGCAAGCTGCTGTGCTATCCGTAAGCACCACGGTTCGAGTTAGACGGTCTCGGAGTGCAGTGGCTCTAGAGGATCCCGCAATTCGAAGCGCGACGGCGCTATTGAGTTCAATTCAGGGGAGTGGAGCGGGAGACGGGATTCGAACCCGCGACATTCTGCTTGGGAAGCAGACACTCTGCCAGCTGAGTTACTCCCGCTCGGCTCACGCGCATCTTACAGCGACAGCCTGAGCGCTCGGCAATTCTACCGTGCGAGCCGGGCGCTCACGGAGGACTCGGCTCGCCGGGCGTCGGGTCCGGTGTGGGATCGACCAGTGCCGCAGGTCCTTCCGTTTGCCATCTTGTTGCCGGCCCTTGACGGTGGCATGATGGACTAGACCACTGGACCTCTGTACCAAGAGAATGCCATGCGTGCGCTCGTCGTCCAGAAGGACAACCCCGTCCCGCTGTACTACCAACTCGCCGAGCTCATCCGGGAGCGCATCGCGTCCGGGGAGATCCAGCCCGGTGACCAGCTCGCATCGGCCCGCACGATCAGCGAGGAGGCCGGCATCAGCCGGATGACGGTCCGCCAGGCGCTGGACTACCTGGAGCGGCAGGGCCACCTCGAGGTCCGGCGCGGGGCGGGCACATTCGTCGCCGCCCCCAAGCTCACGTACCACGCCGTCAACCTACTCGGCTTCACCCAGGAGATGATCGAGCAGGGTCGACAGCCGTCGTCGAGGGTCATCGAGCAGTCCGTCATCGTGGCCCCGGAGCGCGTGGCGGCTCGCCTGGCCGTCGACCCGGACCGGCTGGTCGTCAAGATCGTCCGCCTGCGCCTGTCGCAGGACGTCCCCGTCCTGCTGGAGACCGTCTTCCTGCCGCAGGCGTCATGTCCCGGGCTCGAGCACGAGGACCTGAGCGGCGTCTCCCTGTACGACCTGCTCGAGCAGCGTTACCGGCTCCGGCCGCACCGAAGCCGCCAGACGCTCGAGGCGACGATCGCCAGCGACGAGGAGTCGACCCAGTTCGGGGTGGCCGCGGGGACGCCCATGATCCGCGTGGAAGGTGTGACCTACGGCGCCGGGGACCAGCCGATCGAGGTGTTCACGGCGCTCTTCCGCGGCGACCGCTTCCAATTCGAACTGGAGAGTCACGGCGCCGACGGCGACGTGCGGGACGCGTCGCGGCCGTTCCTGACGCCATTCCTCACCGAGGCCACTCGATGAACGAGGACGGAGCCGGATCCGCTCGCCCCGTCCGCCTCGGCATCATCGGTTGCGGGAAGGTCCTGAGTGGCCCGTATCGACCCGTCCTGGGCGGTCTGCTGGATGAGGGCAGCGCCGAACTGGCGGTCGCCTGCGACCTCCAGCCGGAGCGCGAGGCATTCGTTCGCGGGGCCTTCGGCGCCGAGCGGTTCACCACCGACCACAGCGAGGTGATCGCTGCCGACGATGTGGATGTCGTCCTGGTCCTGACCCCGCCAGCGACCCACGCGACGCTCGCGACGCAGGCCCTGGCGGCCGGCAAGCACGTCCTCGTCGAGAAGCCCGTGGCGCTCAGTCTTGACGACGCGAAGCGCGTTCGAGACGTGGCCGCGACCAGCCCCGGCCATCTGGTGTGCGCCCCGTTCGTTGAGCTCAGTCCGACGTATCGGGCGATCCATGACCTCGTCGCTGCCGGAAGGATCGGGCGGGTGCTCACCGCCCGGGCGATCTACGGGTGGGCCGGTCCGGACTGGGGCCCGTGGTTCTACCGGGGTGACGGCGGTGGCCCGATGTTCGACCTCGGTGTCTACAACCTGACCACCCTGACCGGCCTTATCGGGCCGGTGCGCGCGGTTGCCGCGATGAGCGGCATCGCGGTCCCGACGCGGCTGGTCGACGGAGAGCGCATCACCGTCGAGGTCGACGACAACTTCCAGGTCCTGCTCGACTTCGGCGATGCCGTGTTCGCCGTGCTCACGACCGGGTTCACCATCCAGCAGCTCCGCACGCCGGCGGTCGAGCTGTATGGCAGCACCGGCACGATCCAGATGCTCGGCGCCGACTGGCAACCGGCCGGCTACGAGTTGTGGGAGAACCAGGTCGGCGCCTGGACGCTCGTGGACGAGGCAGCACCCGACTGGCAGTACGCCGATGGACTCCGCCACCTCGTCGAGGCGATCCGGGCCGGCGTCCCACCGGTGCTGCGGCCCGATCACGCGGTCCACGTGCTCGAGATCATGCTCCTCGCACTGCAGGCCGGCCGCGACGGACGGACCCATCGCCTGACGACGACCTTCGACCGCGTCGACACCACCCCGCCCGCGGTGCCGGCCCGGTGACCCCGGTCCCGGGCTTCGACGTGCGACCTGCCGGTGGCCGGGCGCGCCGATCGTCGCTGAGCCGGGCTCGCTACGGGACCTGGCGCGCATGGCTGTTCCTCGCCCCACCGTTCGCGCTGATGGCCGCCGTCGTGCTGTGGCCCGTGGGGTATCTCGCCTACCTGTCGCTGCTGCGGTGGGACGGGCTGGGCCCCAGCAAGTTCGTCGGGCTGGCCAACTACGAGCGAGCGCTGGCGGACGATCGATTCTGGACGTCCATCGGGAACAACCTGACCTGGTCGCTCGCGGCGCTCATCATCCCGCCGGTCATCGGGCTGACGCTGGCCATCCTGTTGTCGCGGACCCGGGTCCGCGGACGGACGGCGTTCCGGGTTGCGTTCTTCGTCCCGCAGATGGTCGCCTCCACGGTCGTGGCCGTCATCTGGCGCTGGATCTATGCGCCGGAAGGGCCGGCCAACGCGGTCGTCGGGGTCCTCGGGATCGACCACCCACCGATGTGGCTGGCCGATGCCGACCTGGCCCTGGCCGCGATCTTCGTGGCCTACGCCTGGGTCACCTACGGCTTCAGCATGCTCATCTTCGAGACGTCCATCCGCGCCATCGACGAGAGCCTGTTCGATGCGGCCAAGATCGACGGTGCGAACTTCTGGCAGGAGACGCGGCACATCCTGCTGCCGGGCATCCGGACGGCCATCGTGACGGTCCTCATCGTGACCGCGATCTGGTCGTTCCAGATCTTCGACCTGATCTACCTCACGACCCGCGGCGGCCCTGGCGATGCGACCCAGGTCCTGGCCATCAGCATCTACGGCTCGACCTTCGCGAGCCGCGACGTCGGCTTGGGAGCAGCGATGGCGATGCTCCTGTTGGGCGTGATCGTGTCGCTGGCCAGCATCATCGCGATCCGCCGCGCGATGCGGGAGAACGCCCCATGACGGCCCCGCAGCGACGCCGGCGCGCCATCCGTCCCCGCGATGTAGCCGCGTTCATCGGGCTCGCGCTCATCGCCCTGATCGTGCTGTACCCGCTCCAGATCCTCGTCTTCACGGCGTTCAAGAGTGAGGCCGAGCTGGTGCTCAACCCACTCGGCGTCCCGAACGAATGGACGACCGACGGCTTCGCGCGCGCCTGGGACGACGCCCGGATGGGCAGCCTGATGGTGAACAGCCTGATCGTGAGCGTGTCCGTAGTGGCGGGCACGGTATTCCTCGCGAGTCTTGGCGGGTTCGCCTTCGGCCGCCTGCATTTCTGGGGCAAGCGTGCGTTCCCGATCCTGCTGACCATCGGGCTCGTCCTGCCGTTCGAAGTCCTGATGATCCCGATCTTCTACACGTTCCGCGGTCTCGGGCTGCTGGACTCGTACCTGTCGATGATCATCCCGCAGATCGCGCTCGGACTTCCGTTCGGGATCCTGCTCCTGCGAGGCTTCATCGCCGACCTCCCACAGGAGTTGTTCGACGCGGGCGAGATCGACGGCGCGGGCCTCTGGTCCCAGTACCGGCACATCGCGATGCCCCTCGCCCGACCGGCGCTCATCGCTCTCGCCGTGTTCCAGTTCCTGTGGAGCTGGAATCAGTACCTCGTCGCGCTCGTGATGGTCCAGAGCAGCGACCTGCGGACCATCCCGCTCGGCCTCAGCTTCTTCGTCGGGCGCTTCCAGACGAATTACACGGCGCTGGCGGCCGCGGCCGTGATCGCGCTGCTCCCATCGCTGTCCCTGTACATCGTGTTCCACCGCCACGTCCTGCGGGCCAACCTGTCGGGCGCCCTCAAGTAGCCATGCATCCCCGTCACGCAAGCCGTCACGTCGAGGAGGTGATCGTCGCGATCCGCAGCCGACCCAGCCATCCGTTCCCATCGAACATCGAGGTGAGGAGACCCCACGTGCCATCGATCCCGAGAAGCCTACGAGCCCTGGCGGTGCCGATCGCGCTCGCGTTGACCATCAGCGCCTGTACGTCAGGGGCCGCGACGCAGGCGCCATCCACCGGCAGCAGCCCCGGCGCGACCTCCGCTGCGGCATCGACCGCCCCGTCCGCGACGGCGAACACCGAGCCCGTCACCCTCCAGGTCTGGTGGCTGGGCACCGGGGAGGGGCAGACCAAGTCTGCCGAGGCGGCCATGGCCGCCTACGAAACGGCCCACCCGAACGTGACGATCGACCTCAGCTTCTACACCTACCAGGACTTCAGCAACGCGATGCCCGCGGCCCTTGCCGCCGGCAACCCGCCGGACTTCGTCTACGGCGACCCGACCGCCCCGAACGCGCCCAACTACGTCAAGGCCGGCCAACTCGTCGAGCTCACCGACATCGTCGCGGAGCGGGGCTGGGCCGACCGCCTGCAGCCGGGCGTCATCGAGTTCTACAACCCGCTGTACGGCGACGCCACGTATGGCATCCCGCTCGCCTCGGCGCTGCGCGGCATCTTCTACAACAAGACGATCATGACCGAGGTCGGTGGCGAGATCCCCACGACGCTCGAGGAGTTCGACGCCCTGCTCGCCAAGGTCAAGGCCGCCGGATACACGCCGCTCGCCATGGGCAACCTCGACAAGTACGGCGCCGACTACTACTGGCTGTATCTGGCCCTGGCGTACCTGTCGCCCGGCGACTGGCAGTCATTCACCCAGGGCACGATGAAGCAGCAGCCCGGCATCCCGTGGGGCGGAGAGGCCGTCCGCAGCGCCATGACCAAACTCCTGGAGTGGCGAGACAAGGGCTACTTCAACGAGGACTACGCCTCGATCAACTCGGATGACCCGAACCCGGACTTCATCGCGGGCAAGATCTTCGCACTGTCGAACGGTGCCAACATGAATGCCAGCTTCGTCGATGCGCCTATCGACGTCGGGTTCATGAACTGGCCGCGCATCGAGGCCGGGGCGCCGTTGCTCACGATCTCCGATCCCGGCCAGATCCTGATGCTGCCGAAGGACTCCAAGAATCCCGAGGCCGCGCTCGAGGTCATGGACTTCCTGCTGACCCCTGAGGTCGGGATGATCATGGCCGAGAACGGGCTGATCCCACTCCATACCCTCGACCTGTCGGCGGTCACGCTGCCGCAGCCGTTCATCAAGGACGAGCTTGCGGCTGCGGCCGACCAGACGCCCGTTGGGTGGCTCAACTACATGGCGCCGTTCGAGTTCCCGGATCGCCAGGGCAGCGAGCTCCAGAAGCTCCTGGCCGGCGACACCACGCTCGACGCGTACATGCCGTTCCTCCAGAAGACCTACGACGACGCGATCGCCGCGGCCCAACCGTAGGCGGTGGATCCGGTCGCCGGCGCGTAACGCGCCGGCGACCACTCGAACGGAGGGTGGGAGTGACGGAACGGTCGGTCCGCGTCGGGATCGTCGGCTGCGGCAGCGTGATGCAGGGCGCCTACATGGCGCAGCTGGATCGGCTACGCGGTCGCGGTCTTGTCGAGGTCGTGGCTGCGGCCGATCACCACGAGTCGAGGCGGGCACTCGTCCAGGACACGTTCCGCATCCCGCGGTTCTCGACCGATGCCCGTTCGGTCATCGAGGCGGCCGATGTCGACCTCGTCCTCGTGTTGACGTCGGTCGCCGACCATGCCGAGCTGGCCGCCGCTGCCCTCGAGGCGGGCAAGCACGTCCTCGTCGAGAAGCCGATGGCGACGACCCTCGGCGATGCGGCCGCCCTCGTCGATCTCGCCGGCCGGTCCGGGACCTACCTGGTCTGTGCCCCGCACATCATCCTGAGCCCGACCTACCAGGCCATCTGGTGGCGCTTGCAACAGGGCGACATCGGGCGGGTGCACCTGGCTCGCGCACGCTACGGCTGGGCCGGGCCGACGTGGAACGAGTGGTTTTATGCGAAGGGTGGCGGCGCCCTGTTCGACGTGGCCATCTACAACATCACGAGCCTGACGGGCTTGCTCGGTCCGGTCCGCCGGGTCGTCGCGATGGCCGGCGTCGCGATCGGCGAGCGACAGGTGGGCGAGGCGGCCGTCAGCGTCCAGGCCGAGGACAACGCCCACGTGCTCCTTGACTTCGGTGGCAATACGTTCGGCGTCGTGACGACCGGTTTCACGATGCAGCAGTACCGCTCCCCGGCGATCGAGCTGTATGGCTCGGGCGGGACGCTCCAGATGCTCGGCGACGACTGGGCTCCGCAAGGCCACGAGTCTTGGCGCCCGGATGTCGGGGCCTGGCGCCACTACAAGGACTTGGATCCGGCCTGGGCCTGGACGGATGGGCTGCGGCACCTGGTCGATTGCATCCGGGACGAGACACCGCCGATCATCCAGCCCGCCCATGCGTACCACGCGTTGGAGGTCGTCCTGAAGGCTCGCGAAGCCAGTGCGACCGGGATGGCGCAGCCGGTGACCAGCACGTTCGCGCCGCTGGCGTTCGATGCACCGCCAGCCGACGAGGCGGTCCATCTGATGCACGATCTTCGGCGATGAGCGGGCTATTCATCGGCGTCGACGGCGGGAAGTCGAAGACCGTCTGCCTCGTGGCCGATGCCAGCGGAGCGGTGTTGGGGTGGGGTCGCGCCGGCTCCGCCGACAAGGCCGCGGTCCCGCTCGACTCCGCGATCGACGCGGTCGCCACCGCGGTGGACGGGGCCGTCCGCCAGGCGAACGTCACGCGTCAGGACCTTGCCGTCGGGTGCTTCGGGCTCGCCGGGGCGGACTGGCCGGAGGACTTCGAGCTGCTCCACCACCGACTTGCCGCGTACGGGCTCGCCAGCGAGGTGGTGATCCGAAACGACGCCCAGATCGCCCTCCGGGCCGCATCGCTCACCGGGCTCGGGATGGTCCTCTCGGCCGGAACACACCTCAGCGTCGCGCTGCGGACGGCTGGCGGCGTCGACTGGTACTCGGGGTGGTCAAGCGTCGACGGGCCGGGCGGGGCCGAGGCGGGTCGTCGAGTGCTGTGGGCCGTCCTCCACGCCGCGGACGGCCGAGGAGCGGCTACGGCCCTGAGCGAGACGGTCCGCGACGCGACCGGGCTGACCGCGGATGGGCTCCTGCGGGCCGTCGCAGGCGGAACCGTCGATGAGGTCTTCACCGCCCGACTGGCGCCCCTGCTGTTCGAGGTCCACGCGCGCACAGGCGATCCGGTCGCGGGCGCCATCCTCGGCGACCTCGGCCGCGAGATGGCACGCTGGGTGACGGGGTTGATCGCGCGCTTTGACCTCGCGGGCGACGACCTCGAGGTCTTCCTGGCCGGCGGGTTGTTCCGGGGGAGCGGCGACCTCCTTCGAGAGTCGCTCGTGGCAGCGGTCCACTCGACGGCGCCGCGTGTCTCGCTGATCCGTGCGCAACGCGAGCCCGTCGTCGGCGCGCTGTTCGAGGCCTGCGAGCGAGCCGGCGTGGTCGTCACTACCGACATCGTCGAGCGGCTCATGGCGACCGCGCCGCCGCCCGCGTTCTTCAGCACCGACTAGCAAACCCGGAGGAACCATGGATTACGCCCCATCACCCCGACCGACCTTCGATGGTCCGACCCACATCCCGTACGCGTCCGTCACGCGCCATCTGTGGGGCGACGAGGAGTCGGGCGAGGTCGCGGACTGGATCTACGTGTCGAGCGGGCGGATCCACCAGATCGTGTTCGGGTTGCCGCCGGGCGGCGCATTCCGCCACTCCCCCCAGTACCGGACCGTCTTCGCCGCCGACGAGATCCTGTTCGTGCTCAGTGGCGTGATGGTCATCGCCAACCCTGAGACTGGTGAGGTCCACCGGGTGGTGCCGGGGGAAGCGGCGTTCTTCCGGCGCGATACGTGGCACCACGTCTTCAACATGAGCACCGAGCAGCTCCGGGTCCTCGAGATGTTCGCGCCGCCACCGGCCGCGGGGACCTCGGGCGCGTACGCGCAGACGCGGCCCTACCTCGAAACGGTGCGCTATGAGCGCCCTGAACTCCTCGGGCGGTGGCCGATGGCGGCCGAGGAGACACGGGCGGCCGACACGATCCGGGTCGTGCGCTCGACCGACGTGCTCTGGCGGATCCCAAGCCGACGCCAGCAGGCGCTCATGGGGGTGCTGGCCTCGACCGAGCACCTCACGGTCGCCACCCTGGAGCTGCCGCCCGGGGGATCGAGTGATGTGGAGGTCCGTGGCGGGGACGAGAGCCTGTACGTGCTGGAGGGCACGCTCAACGTGATGATCCCGAACGGGGATGGCCCTCGCTGGTCCGAGGTGAATCCCGGCGATGGGTACTACGTGCCGCTCGGCGTCCCGCATCGCTACTACAACTACACCGATCGACCGGTCCGTGCGATCCTCGCGGTGGCCCCCCGGTTCGAGGCGCCCTGACGGGGACGACCCTGGCCGCGGCGGAGTCCCGCGCGTCGAGCCGCCGCCCGGATCAGCGCCGGCGGGCGAGGACCGGGACGAGGCGAAGGACGATGACGCGCTCGGGTTCGATCGGACGTCGGAACGAGGCGATCGCCTTGACCACTCCTCGCGGGGTCCGTGGGCGCCGCGCCGCGGCCGCAGTCGGGAGGTCGACGACGGCCGCTCGCGCGAGCTCTGGATCGGCGATGGAGGAGCGCGGTCGGATACGGATCGAGGTCATGGGGGCATCGCCAGGCTGACGGTTGGTTAGGCCCATGTAACGTACCAAGACGGGGGGAATCGTGCATCGCCCCGGCTGGGGAGGGCAGACCGGTACTTCCGGCCTATGCGTCCTGGACCCGGGAACGGGCCTGACCGAGGGCCCCTGCTATCGTGCGTGGCGTGGAGGCCACCACCGTCATCGATCCGGATGCGCACCTGCCCGCTGGAACCGGCGCAGGCGTGGTGGCGCCATTGCACGCCCGCTGGCTCGGCCGGGTCGCCTACCCGGAGGCACACGCCATCCAGAAGCGCCTCGTCGCCGAGCGCGCGGCCGGCCGCATCGGCGATCAACTGCTGCTCCTGGAGCATCCCGCCGTCCTGACCCTGGGACGCAACTCGGACCCGGAGCACATCCTCGCCAGCGACCGGCGAGCTCGCGGTCCGCGGTATCGCCGTCGAGCGGATCGAGCGCGGTGGCGAGGTCACCTACCACGGCCCGGGCCAGCTCGTGGCGTATCCGATCGTCCAGCTCCACGACCGCGGCCTGCTGCTCCGCCCATTCGTGCGCGCCCTCGAGGCGGCCCTCGTCGAGACCTGTGCCGCCCACGGCGTTGCGGCCGCGCGCCGCGACGGTCACCCCGGCTGCTGGTGCGATCCTGAGGGCCCCGAGCCACGCAAGATCGGTGCCCTCGGCCTGCGCGTCGAGCGTGGCGTGAGCTATCACGGCATCGCCCTCAACGTGACCGTCGATCTGGCCGACTTCGCCCTGATCGATCCGTGTGGCATGCCGGGCGTCGCCTCCACGTCGATCGCACGGAGCGCGGCCAGCTGGGTGCTCCGACCACGGCGTCCGTCGAGGACGCCGCGCGTGTCTTCGCGCGGGCGTTCGCAGCCGCCATCGACGCCCCGCTCGGACGAGGCCTGAGCCCACGTGGCGGCCGGCCTCTTCGAGCTCCGCAAGGACCCGATCACCGGCTGGTGGGTCGCGACCGTCGTGGATCGCGCCTTCCACCGCGATCGGTTCGCCCGCGCCGCGGAGTCGATCGACGACTCCATGTTCGGGTGCGCCAACTGCTCGACTCCGCCCGGTGACGGCGTTCGGTCGCGGATGCTCAAGGACTTCGCCTTCCATGTCGTCGGCACCGACGAGGAGGCCCGGGTCCTGGATCGCGACCACGGGCTCGCCCAGGTCTCGATGGCCCAGGCGCGCGCGACCGGCAGCTGGCGGACGGTCATCGCGCCGCCGAACGAGCATCGACCGCTCCACGCCGTCGGCAGCGAGCTCATCGAGGCGCTCGTCACCGGGGCCCGCGACGCCCTCGTCGAGGCGCGCTCGAACGAGCAGACCGAGTACCTCACCGTGGTCCAGAACTGGGGCGCCCAGGCCGGCGCGCGCACGAACCACCTGTGCCTCGACCTGTACGACCTGCCGCAGATCCCGCATCGGATCGCCGAGGAGCTCGGCGGCGCCGCGCGGTTCGTGATCCGCGAAGGCGAGTGCCCGTTCTGCCGGCTCGTGCGCGACGAGATCGCGCCGGCCGGACCGGCTGGTCTGGGAGGATGCTGACAGCGTGGCCTTCGCCCCGTACGCCTCGCGTTCCCCGTTCGAGGTATGGATCGTCCCGCGCCGCCACGAGGCGGACTTCGGGCGTGCCGGCGAAGCCGACATCCGCGGCGACCGCGGAGGCCCTGCGCCAGGTGCTCGGGCGGCTCGCGACGGCGCTCGACGGACCGCCCTACAACCTCGTCCTCCACACGGCCCCGCTGCGCGAGCAGGTCGACGGGACGTATCACTGGCACTGGGAGATCCATCCCCGCCTGCGTGAGATCGCCGGTCTGGAGCTGGGAACCGGACTGCCGGTGAATCCCGTCTCGCCGGAGGACGCGGTGGAGGAATTGCTGGGCCGCGCCGATCCGGAGGGAGGTGGATCGGGTTGATCTGCGCCGGGCCTGAGCGAGTCGGCCGTCACACGGGGGGATACCGCCTCGTCTTTGGCCCATCGAGCGTGCGTCCCCATCTGACGGCGCTCGCGAACCCGTACCCGCTCGGAGCCCACTTGGTCATCGACCGTCCCACTGCCCGACTTCGCGATCCGCTCGGCCGCCCGACCGCCGTCCGGATGGACCGAGGTCGCCCGATGAGCGGGACGTGGGATCGCGACGAGGCGGCGGCGTTCGTCGAGACGCTCTTCGCCAAGCACCAGGGCGAGATCTACGCCTACCTCCTGCGGATGATGCGCGACCCCGAGGTCGCCGCCGACATGACCCAGGACGCCTTCATCAAGGCCTACAAGAACTACGACACGCTCGAGAAGCCGGAGAACGCCCGGGCCTGGCTGTACCAGATCGCCCATCGCGTGGCGCTCGACGAGATCCGCCGCCGCAAGATCATCCGGTTCCTGCCGTGGACCGGCGAGTCGCGCGGCGCGGCCCCGTCGGCCGAGCACCTCGTCATGGACGCGCGCCTCTCTGGAGACATGCAGCGCGCGCTCGGCAAGATCCCCGAGCGGCAGCGTGCCGCCCTCCTCCTCGCCGAGCTCCACGACCTGACCGGCCTCGAGCTCGCCGCCGCCCTCGGCGTCAGCCATGTGGCGGCCCGCGCCCTCCTCACCCGCGCCCGCGAGAGCCTCCGCCAGGCGCTCGCCGTCGAGCGGGAGGCCGAGGCCGCTGCGGACGCCGCCCGCGAGCGCTCCACGACGGCGAAGGTCGACCGATGAGTCGCTTCACGCGCATCCGGCCGGCGCCCCGATCATTGGGTATCGACGCACGAGCGCGCCCGGGCCCGCGCCGCGGAGCGGATGAGCGGCCGCCTGGCGCCGGCCGAGGCTGCCTGGCTCGAGGAACATCTCGCCGAGTGTCCGGCATGTGCCGCGGTCGCCGCGTCCTACGATGCGGATCGACTGGCGCTCCGCGCTTTGCGCGACCTTCCAGCCCGAGCCACCGCGCGATCTATGGGCGCGGACGGCCGCGGCCATCGAACACGAATCCGGGTCACGTCAGCGGTCCGATGTGGGTACCCAGCGCCGCCGCTCGAGGCTGCCCCTTGGCGCCCTGTCCGGGATCGCGGTCATCGCGGTCGTGGTCGGGGTGAGCACGCTATCGCAGAGCATGAGCTCGATGCCGTCTCTCGAACCGGACCAGGAGCCGGGCCAGCGCTCGACCACGGGCGGCGACGGCAACAGCGAGTTCAGTGGCGCCGACCCCACCCCGTTCGCGGTGGGCGCCGGCGAGGTCGAGTACCTCATGCGCGAGGCCGACGGCCTGCTTGCCGTGAACAAGGTCCCGATCGACGAGGTCTGCCCGGCGGAGGGCACGGCCGGTTGCCCGGCGCTGCGCGATGCCGCGTCCCAGCATCTGGCCCTCGCCGAGTCGCCGCGGACGATCATCCGGTCGCCCGGGGACCGCAACGCGATCGTCGTGGCCAACGACGCCGAGCACGGCGACCAGCTCTTCGTCGTCGCGTTGCCTGCGTCAGCAGGAGCATCACCGTCCGTTGCGGCCACCCCGCCGCCGGCCGCGACGCTGAACCCCGTCGCGGGCACGCGGCCCCCGACGCCCAGCACGGATCCGATCCCCTCCGCCGCAACGGCAAGCGTCGATCCCAGCGTCGCACCTCCCGATGCGGCATCGCCATCCGCGACCGCGACAGCTGCAGCCTGCCGCCTCGCCCGACGTCGATCCGAGCGCGAGCCCGTCCGCCGATCCGAGCGCCGAGGCGACACCCGCCCTGACCCCGGAGCCATCGATGGCCGCCAGCCTGGCGATCGCGAGTGACATCGAGGTCGTCGGCGAATCGGCGGCGTTCTCCGCGGACGGTGCCTGGTTCGCCTTCACGGCACGGCCGACGCGGGTGGATCGACCGGCCCGGACGTCTACGTCTGGCGCGTCGGCGAGCCGACGGCCCGCAACCTGACTGATGACGGCGAGACGGTGTTCGCCTCGTGGGACGGCGGTGCGGTCGTGGCGAGCCGTCCCCAAGCCACGACGACCGGGTCGGCCGAGTCGCCGCCTGCCACCGATTCGCCGAGCAGTGTCCGGATCGATCCGGCAACCGGCGCCGAAACGCCGGCCGGGAACGTGTGGCTGCCGGCCGTCGATCCCACGCGCAGCCGGGCGATCGTCTGGAACGGGTCGATCGAGCGTGACCCCGACGGCACGACCTGGGCGCCGCAGGACGGCCAGCTCGAGCTCCGGGCGTGGTCGACCGACGGCGGAGGCGCGACCGCGAGCGGAGAGACGGCGGACGACGGCCGAATCGCGAGCGACGAGCTCAGCCGACTTCGACATCCGATGGGACGAGACCGGTGAATGGGTCGCCGTGTGGATCGCCGACGCCGACGACCCGAACATCGGGCCGCCTGAGCCTGTACCGGTCGATCCGGACACGGGCCGGCTCGCAGCTACCCGATGATGCGCCCGATGGACGTCGCCGCCCTGCCCGGCTTCTCGATCGCCAAAGGCCGTCTCGCGTGGGCCAGTCCACCCGGTCACGACGGCGAAGGCAGTCGGATCCAGATCGTGGCGTGGTCCGGCGAGGGCGTCGGGAGCGTCGAGAGCGCGCCGGGCGAGGACATCATCGTCATCCGTTGACCGTGCCGCGCCCCGCGCGACGGGCTTTGCAACCGTCCGCCTGGCGTCGTATCGTTCCCGGTCTATCGTGCGACCCAGATGGCTGGTCGTGGGGTCGGTGCTCACCACCGCCCTGGCCCTGGTCGCGCTGCCGGGTCTCGCCGGCTCCCGCGCCCATGACGCGCTGGAGCCCGTTCCCGCCGGCGCCTTCCAGTCGTTCTCGACCCCAGCGTCCGACACGCCGTCGATCCTGTCGATCGCCGGCCTCGATCGCGGCTACCTGTCGGCGGGCGCGGTCCATGAGCTGAGCTCGTTCGTCGAACCCGGCGAGGCGCCCGACGCCGGGATCACGGGCCGGGCGACGGTCGACCTGCCCGAACCAGGATCCGATTCGGAGCGCAAGCCGGCCAAGTACGACGCTGCGGGGCGACGCCACGTTCTACGACCACGGCACGACCGCGATGCGGCTGCCGCGCGGCACGGTCGTGATCATCTGCGGCGCCGGCGGCTGCATCGAGCGGACCGTCAACGACTACGGACCCACTGCCTCAGGCCGGATCGTCGACCTCTATCGCCCCGACTTCTTCGAGATCTGCGGCTGCCCGTCGTGGAGCGGGGTCACCGACGTCACGGTGTACGTCTACTGACCGCCGCGCGGTATCCTTGCCTCCGACCCTTCGGCCGCGGCCCCGTGAGGCCGCCCGTGTGGCCCAGTGAGGCCGGGAAGGAGCGATGAGCGGACGCCGGATCATGACCGCCGACGAGATCCGTCGAGCGACGATCCGCCTCTCCCACGAGATCGTCGAGAAGCAGGCCGGCACCGATGGCCTGCTGCTCATCGGCATCCAGCGGCGTGGCGTGCCCCTCGCCCAGCGGATCGCTGCCGCCATCCTCGAGAACGAGGGGGCGGAGGTGCCGGTCGGGGCCCTCGACATCACGTTCTACCGGGACGACCTCTCGCTCGTCGCCCAGCAGCCGGTCGTCAAGGGCACCGAGCTCCCGATGGGCATCGACGGGAAGACGATCGTGCTCGTCGACGACGTCCTCTACACCGGCCGGACGATCCGCGCCGCGATGGACGCGCTCGTCGACTTCGGACGCCCGCAGGCCATCCGTCTCGCCGTGCTCGTCGATCGTGGTCACCGCGAGCTGCCGATCCGGGCCGATCACGTCGGCAAGAACGTGCCGACCTCCCGCGAGGAGCTGGTCCGGGTCCATCTCGAGGAGACCGACGGCGAAGACGGTGTCGAGATCGAGCGCATCGTCGATGTCACCGAGCCCGTGCGGGCGGGCGAGCCGGTCGGGTGAGCGCCGTGATCGACGGGTCGGTGGCGGCGGAGGTCGTCGTCCCGTCGGTCGATGTGGCGCCGGAGAGCCAGCCGGTCGGCTGGCGGCATCGTCACCTGCTCGATGTCGACGGCCTGTCCGCCGCCGATCTCGATCTCGTCATGCGGACCGCCGACGCGATGCGCGAGGTCCTCGGTCGGCCGATCGCGAAGGTGCCCGCGTTGCGTGGCCGGAACGTGACGATCCTCTTCTACGAGGCGTCGACACGGACCCGGGTCTCGTTCGAGGTGGCGGCCAAGAACCTGTCGGCGGACGTGACCAACATCGCGGCCGCGACATCGTCGGTCACGAAGGGGGAGTCGCTGGTCGACACGGTCCGGACGATCGAGGCGCTCGGGGCGCAGATGCTCGTGATGCGCCACGCCGTCTCCGGTGCGCCGTATCTGGCCGCGGAGATCTTCGGCGGGTCCGTGCTCAACGCCGGCGACGGGTGGCACGCCCATCCGACCCAGGCGCTCCTGGACCTGTACACGATGCGATCGCGCCTCGAGGGGGGCTCGGTGGCGGGACGGAAGATCGTGATCCTGGGCGACGTGCTCCATTCGCGGGTGGCCCGCTCCAACATCTGGACGCTCACCGCCGCCGGCGCGGACCTGTGGCTGTGCGCACCGCCCACGCTGCTCCGCGGGTTCGAGGCATGGGCGGGGCGGGGCAGGGCGGCCGGACGCCGGTTCCACGTCACCGCGAACGTGGACGAGGCCCTGCGCGACGCCGACGTCGTGATGGCCCTGCGGATCCAACGCGAGCGGATGGCGTCGGGGCTCCTGCCATCGCTGCGCGAGTACGCGGCTCGGTACGGGTTGACTGCCACGCGATTGGCGCTTGCTCGACCCGGCGCCCTGGTCATGCACCCAGGGCCGATGAACGAGGGCGTCGAGATCTCGGCCGACGTGGCTGCCGGTGCCCAGTCAGTCATCACCGACCAGGTGACCAACGGTGTCGCGATCCGGATGGCACTGCTCTACCTGCTGGCCGGGGTCAGCGCCACGTGACCGACCTCGATATCGGGCGGGCGTGGCTGGTCGATCCGGCTGCCGGGCGCGAGGGTCCGGGCGAGATCGTGGTCCGCGACGGCATCCTGGAGGCCGTGACTTGGCTCGAGGGTGCGGAGGCCGACGGGGTCGAGGCGACCGGGGTCGTCGTGGCGCCCGGGTTCATCGACCTGCATGCGCACCTGCGCGAGCCGGGCAACGAGGATGCCGAGACGCTGGCGACCGGGCTGGCGGCGGCCGCCCACGGCGGCTTCACGACGGTCTGCGCGATGCCCAATACGACGCCGGCGCTCGATGAACCGGGGGTGCTCTCGCTCATCCGGGCGGCGGCTGCGGCGTCGGGCTCGCCCGTGGAGTTGCTCGCCCACGGGGCGGTGACCAGCGGGCGGGAGGGCGGGACCCTGGCCGCGCTCGGTGAGCTCGCGGACGCCGGCGTCGTGGGCTTTTCCGACGATGGGTCGCCCGTCGGCTCGGCCTCGATCCTGCGCAATGCGCTCGCGTATGCGGGCGCGCTCGGGCTGCCGATCGTCGATCATCCGGAGGATCCGACGCTGACCGACGGGGCCGAGGCGAACGACGGGTTCGTTGCGACCGTCCTGGGCCTGCGCGGTTGGCCGGCAGCGGCCGAGGAGGCCGCGGTCGGACGTGACCTCGCGATCCTCGCCGACGTCTGTCGCGACGTGCCGGGCGCCCGGTTGCACCTGACCCATGTCTCCACGGCTGCGGCGTTGGAGCTCGTGCGGCGGGCCAAGGCGGCCGGCCTGCCTGTGACCTGCGACGTGACCCCCCATCACCTGACCCTGACGGACGAGTGGGTCGCCGGTGCGCGGCGCTTCGCCTGGGAAGCCGGCGACGACCCCGATCCGTGGGGCGATGGGGCGCTCGTGGCCGCGCCGTATGCGTCGTCGCTCCGCGTGAACCCACCGCTTCGGACGCCGGCCGACGCGCTGGCCTGCCTGGCCGCCGTGGCGGATGGCACGGCTGACGCCATCGCCACGGACCACGCGCCCCATAGCGAGGTCGACAAGGCAGTCGAGTTCGGCCTGGCGGCCAACGGCATCAGCGGGATCGAGACGGCGATCGGTCTCGTGCTCGCGGCGGTGGACGCGGGGCAGCTCACGCTGTCGCGGGCGATCGCGGCGCTGACCGTGGGCCCCGCGGCCGTCCTGGCCGGCCGATCGCGTCGGAACGGCTCCGCCGGGCTCGTCGAGGGTGCGCCGGCGGACATGGTGGTCTTCGATCGGTCGGAGCGCTGGGTCGTCACCGCCGAGGCGCTCACGTCCCGGGGCAAGAACTCGCCACTGCTCGGGCTGGATCTGCCGGGGCGCGTGCTGGTGACGATGGCCGGCGGCCGGGTCGCCTACGAGGCACCGATCGACTGACCGTCTTGCTCGCCGATGCAACGAATTGGGGTGTCCGAGCGTCACCCACGCATCCGGGGCCTCGTCAGCATCGTGCTGAGGTTCCAGGACGCGGCGCGGGCAGGAGACGGGACATGGAGACCAACGACGTCAAGGAGAGGAACGGAGGGGATCCGCCTCGATCTTCGCGCTGCATGGCACCCGGGTGCCCGTGCCAGGACGCCCGCATCGTCTCGCACCGGCGCGCTCGATTCTTCGCCCACCTCGCGGTCGTGTCCGGCGAGACGGCGGGTCGGATCATCCGGCCCGAGCCGGACTGGACGCTCCCGCCGCCCATTGACGCTGGGTGGCCGGATCAGTAGTCCTGGGCCTCAGTCAGCGGCGCGCAGTCGGTCCTCGGCCGTGCGCAGCGCGCCCAGCAGCTCCTCCGGTCCGCGAGCCACCGCCCACCCGATCGACAGCTGCATCGCCACCGCGCTCGAGGCGAGCCACGGTTCACAAGCCGCCGCGGCACGGTCCACGTAGAGCTCCGCGGCCTGTTCGTCGGCCTCGAGCAGGAGCACGCCGAAGCGCGACCCGCTCAAACGCGTGACCCGGTCGGAGGCACGGGCCAGGGCGAGCAGGATCGCGGCACATCGCGGGGCCATGCGGCCGACCATGGCCGTACCCATGGCGGTCGGCTCGACTTCCAGGCCCTCCAGCTCGGCGATGATGATCGACAGGGGATGGCCGTAGCGCTGCTGTCGCTCGGCCTCCTCCGCGAGCGATGCTTCCCATGCCTGGCGGCCGACCAACCCCGGGATCGGACCACCAGGGGCCGGCGGGCTGCCAGGGGCCCGGTAGGGTACCGAGGTACTGCCCCGGCCGGACGAGCCGGTCGTGCGCTGGCGAACGGCGTTGGAGGATGGCTTGCGCCGTGACGGTGGAGGCTCCGGCACGCTCGGTGATTCGCCGCTGGTCGCGGTCTCGTTGACCTCCTTCGCCTCGATCGCCCGGACGAGTGCCTCGATGGCTTCGGGAGTCGGGCCGCCGCTGCGCCGTTTCGGGCTCACCGGGCCGTCGTCGGCACGGCCGACCGCCACCGGCCGAACCAACGCCGACTTCCCTCCTGCGCCTTGTCGCCGGCGGCCTTTGCCGGCCGACCCAGGAGCTCCTGGGCGAAGGCCCGATAGTCGACCGCGCCCGCGCTGGATGGGGCGAACGACGTGATCGGCTGGTGGGCCTCGGCTGCCTCGGCGAGCTTGATGGTCTCGCGGATCCGCGCCGTGGTGACGATGTCGGGGTAATCGGCTTCCAGCGTCGCGACGACCGTTCGCGAATGGATGGTGCGCGTGACCCGACAGGGCAGGAGGTGAGCGGTCACGAGGGCCGGGTTGAGCGCCTGGACCGCGGGCAGTTCGTCGATCACGGCGTCGGCGCCGGTGAGCGCCATCGAGTGGGCCTCCACCGGGATGATGAGCTCGCGAACCCCCATCAGCACGCCGATCGACAGGTAGGACAGCGAGGGCGGGCAGTCCACGAGAACGAAGGACCATCGCTCCGGCAGCCCGCCGATCGCCCGGGAGATGCCCAGGCTGAGCTCGCCGAGCAGTGTTCGTTCGGCCGTGACGAGCCATGCGTCCCCTGGGACGATGTCGAGACGCGGCGTGTCCGTCGTCACGGCCAGACGCGCCAGGTCGCTGCGGCCCGTGTAGGCCTCGGACAGACCGCGGCCGTCTCCCTCGCGATCGAGCCATTCCGATGCGCTGCCCTGGGGATCGAGATCCAGGACCAGCACACCATGTCCCGCCTCGGCGAGCGCAGCCGCGGTGCTCACGGCAGTGGTCGTCTTGCCACTGCCGCCCTTGCGATTGACGACCGCGACCGTACGCACGGCGGCCCCCACGAAGTGATGGTTGGCGATCAGCTCGGGCCGCCCAGCCACCTAGGATCAGCGACCCGTTAACGATCGTACTGCATGCATCGACGGCGTGACCGTCGGACGCTACGATGCCACCTCGCGCCCCGACCGGCCGACGCACGTGCCGGCGATCAGCGGAGGAGCCCACCGACATGGCCATCGATCAAGACGTCCCTCGCAGCCGTCGCTCTCTCCTCGCCGCGGGCATCGGAGGCGCCATCGCCGTCGTCGCGACGACGCTCGGCCGACCGGCCACGATCCGCGCCGCCAACGGCGATCCGGTGCTGGCCGGACAGGCGAACACGGCAACGGCCGCGACGAGCGTGGCCAACACCGCCAACGGGACCGGGGTGCTGGTGGTCAGCGGCACCGACGTGGTCGCGCCGGCCGCCAACATCGGCGTGTACGGCTACGCCAATCAGAGTGCGGCCGCCCGGGCTGTCTACGGCAAGAGCCTGCAGGGCACTGGCGTCTGGGGCAACTCCGATACCGGCCGCGGCCTGTTCGGTCGAAGCACGAGCGGGACCGGAATTTCGGCCCAGACGGACACCGGACGCGGCGTATACGCCACGAGCGCCGCGGTCGACAAGACCGCGATCCTCGGGCAGTCGACCGGCAACTCGGCTGGCATCCAGGGCGTGTCCGGCAGCGCATCGCCGGCGGCCGAACCCGAGACTGGCGTCCAGGGCACGGCCAACCAGAGCTTCGCCGCCAACGGCGTGTACGGTCAGAGCACGATCGGCGCCGGCGTGTGGGGCGACTCCCCGGAAGGCGTCGGCGTCATCGGGACGGCCGGCGGGGACGGCACCGGGGTGTACGGCGCAGGCCCCGTGGGCGTGTACGGCGAGGGCTCGGTGGGCGTGTATGCCTCGGGCCCGGACGACGGCTACGCCCTGATCGTCGAAGGCCCCTCCCTATTCACACAGAGCGGTTTCGTGACCATCACGGCGGGGAGCACCGCCGTCGTCGGGGTCAGCGGTGGGCTGCGGACGGATTCGATGGTTCTTGCCGTGCTGGCGAGCAACCGAGGTGGGATCTGGGTCCGGGCAACGGTCGTCAATGCCGTCGCGGGGACGGTCACCATCTACCTCAACACCACCGTACCAGGGACGACAAAGATCGCCTGGTTCGTGGTCGGGTAGGCCGAGATGCGCATCGAACGACCCGCACCAGCTACGGTCCGCATGCCCAAGCTCCCGACCGGCCGGCCGGATATCGCCTCGAATGCCTCGAAGGCCGCGATCGCCGCGCGTGTCGGTCCTCGACGACCGGCCGGATCGTCTGGACCGATCGACCACGAGGCCGTGATCGAGCGGGCCCGCGAACTCGCGGCCGCACGCCGCCGACGCGGCTGACCGCAGCCTCGCCCGCCGGACCCGGCCGACGCGACCGGCCGTGAAGCCGGCGAGGGCCCTGAACCGCGACTACGAGCGCCGATCGTTCTGGCAGGCGTCGATGGCGGCGCTTCCGGAGCGGTCGGGCCGCGACCTGCCCGATGCCGCCGACGTCGTCGTCGTCGGCGGCGGGTATGCCGGCGTGAATGCCGCGCGGGAGCTTGCCCGGCGCGGCGTCGCGGTGACGCTCCTCGAGGCCAACACGCTTGGCTGGGGAGCGTCGACGCGCAACGGCGGGATCGTCCATCCCGGCTACAAATGGAGTGCCAGCCAGCTCATCGAGCGCTACGGCGAGGCGACGGGGCGGGCGTTGTACCGCGAGACGATCGACTCCTACGATCTCGTGAAGCGGCTGATCGCCGATGAGGCCATCGATTGTGACTTCCGGGAGGTCGGCTACCTCGAGCTGGCGTACGCGCCGTCACATGTGCCCGAGCTGGAGCATGCCCAGGCCGGCCTTGCCGCGGTCGGTGTCACTTCCACGCTCGTGCCCAGGGAACGGGTGCGCGAGGAGATCGGCACGGACGCGTACTACGGGGCGCTCGTGGTGGAGGGCAGCGGCCTGTTCCACCCCGGGCGCTATTTCGCCGGTCTGGCCGCGGCCGCGGCCCGGGCTGGAGCCGATCTGCACGAAGACGTCCGGGCTCGATCCATCCGCAAGCAGGCCGATGGCCGCTTCGTCGTCGAGACGACGCGTGGCGCGATCCTGGCGCGCGACGTGTTCGTCGCCACGAACGGCTACACGGACGGGGTCGTCCCCTCCCTGCGTCGACGGATCATCCCGATCGGCTCGTACATCATCGCCTCGGAGGTCCTGCCCGAGGACCTGGTGCGTGAACTGTCGCCCAAGGGTCGCGCATTCTTCGATACCAAGAACTTCCTGTACTACTGGCACGTATCGGCCGATCGACGGATGGTGTTCGGCGGGCGGGCCTCGTTCCTGCCGACGTCCATCGACCACACGGCCGCGATCCTGTGGCGCGGCCTGCTGGAGGTCCACCCGCAGCTGGCCGATTACCGGATCGAGTACGCGTGGGGCGGCAACGTCGGGTTCACGTTCGACCGGATGCCGCACGCGGGGCGAACGAAGGACGGCGTGGCCTACGCGATGGGCTGTTGTGGGACCGGCGTGGCGCTCATGACGAACCTTGGGACCCGCATGGGCGAATGGTTGGCGGGTGGCGAGGCACCGGCGTTGACCAGCCTGACGTTCCCCCTGGTCCCCGCCCCGTACGAGGGCCGGCCGTGGTTCCTGCCGCTTGCCGGAGAGTGGTTCCGCCTGCAGGACCGACTCGCCGCTCGGTCGCGGCGCAAGGCATAGTGGCGCGCACAGCGCCCGCGCGGACGCGCAGGCCCCGAGGAGAGCCGTCATGACCGACACCGCGGACCTGCTGGCGGGAGTCCCCCTGCTGTCGGGCCTGGACCGCAAGCAGCTGGAGCGCCTTGCCCGCGACTTCTCGGAGCGGACGTTCCCGGCCGGATCGGTCGTGGTTCGCCAGGGTGACGACCACGGCGTCGGCTTCTTCGTGGTCGCCGAAGGCGAAGGCGTCGTCACGGTCGACGGCAGCGAGGTGGGCAAGGTCGGCCCGGGCAGCTACTTCGGTGAGGTGGCCCTCATCAGTGACCGGGTGCGGACCGCGACCGTGACCGCGACGACGGATCTGCGCTGCCTGGTCATGACGCTCTGGGACTTCCGGGCCTTCGTGCAGGGCGATGCCGATGTCGCGTGGAAGCTGCTGCAGCACGTCGGCGGGATGCTTCACCACAAGGCTTGAGCAGGTGCCTGTGCCCATGATCGGCTAGCGGGCACATCCGGCGAACCGCTCGGCCAGGTCGTTGTCGCCGATGGCGCCCGACGTGATCTGGACCTTCCCGTCCGGTAGCGGGCTCTGGATGATCGCGACGGCGATCACGGTGCCGTTGATCGCGATGGCCATGGACTCCCCGATGTGACCGGCGGTGTGCGCCGCGATGCGGGCGATGGCCGGGCCTTGCAGCTCGAGATCGATGGCCGCGCTCCCGTTCACGTCCGCGAGGATGGCGGTGGCGCTTGCATCGAAGTCGCCCGGACTCGCCAGGACCGGCAGGTCCGCCGGTAGGCTGTCTCCGGCCTCGAGGTCCGAATTCGGCGGCACCGCTGCGATCGTGATGTTGCACGGCAACGGCAGGGCGGCACACCCGGCGCCCAGCAACCCGGCGAGCGCAACGAGGAGGGCGACGGCGACGGAGCGCAACCTCATGCGTCGGCTGCCAGGCGACGCAGGGTGTCGAGCAGGTGGTCGATGTCCGCTTCGATGGCGAGGTAGTTGACGATGCCGGCACGTAGCCACGTCGAGCCGCGCAGCCGAGTGGTCGTCAACCAGCCGTCGCCGGAGGCCTCGAGGGCGGCCTGGAGTCGATCCTGGTGCGCGTCGAGGGCGCCGCCCGTCATCCCCGGCGGCTTGTGCCGGAAGCACACGACGGAGAGCTCCGGCTCGGCGGGGAGTGCCTCGAGGTCGTCCGACTCCGCACATCGGGCGGCGAGATACGCGGCGAGGTCGTCATTGGCCTCGATCAGCCGGCCGAAGCCGGTCGTGCCGAGGTGCTTCCAGGTCATCCACAGCTTGAGTGCGCGCCAACGGCGCGTGCCCTCGAAGCCGAGCTTGTAGAAGTTCAGCTGGTCGACGTGGTCGTCGTTGCCGTCATGTGGCGATCGCCGGGGCCCCGGCCGGTGCTTCGCCACCGCGGTAGTACTCCGGGGCCCGCCCACCGAACACGGCCGCGAGCGCTCGCCCGTCGCGGACCAGCAGGCCGCCGATGTCGTAGGCCTGAAAGAACCACTTGTGTGGGTCGACGGTGACCGAGTCCGCGCGGTCGAGATCCGGCACGCGCCCGGCGTCACGCTCCGATAGCCGCGCCCCGCCGCCGTAGGCCGCGTCGACATGGAGCCACAGGTCCGCGGCTGCGGCCACGTCCGCGAGCTCACCGATCGCGTCGACCGAACCGGTGTTCGTCGAGCCGACGACCGCAGCGATCGCGAACGGCGTGAGGCCCGCCGCCCGGTCGCGCCCGATCGCCTCGGCCACGGGGGCTCCCCGCAGGTGGAAGTCGTCGTCGGCGGGCAGGACGACCAGGGTCTCGGGCGGAAAGCCCAGCTCATCGAGCGCCTTGGCGATGCTGAAATGGGTCTGGTCGCTCGTGTACACCCGGGCATCCTCGAGATCGCGGCCGCGAGGCGCATGCGCGAGGTTCCGCAGCTTGCCCAGGTGCAGGTCGCGGGCGAGGGCCATCCCCATGAAGTTGGCCATGACGCCGCCGCTCGTGAGGAGCCCGAACGACCCCGCGCCGTACCCGACGAGGTCGCACAGCCAGCGGACCACCTCCTCCTCGACGAACGCGGCGAAGGGGCCGGCGTGCCACACGTCGACGCCCTGGTTGGCGATCTGCGCAAGCAGTTCGCCCATGATCGACATCGGCAGCGGTGGCGGCGTGAAGTAGCCGAACTGGCGCGGATGCTGGGCGTTCATGAGGCCGCCCGCGAGCCGGTTGCTGAACTCGGCGATGACGTCGGCCGCGGGGGTGGGTCCGGGCGGGGCCGAGCCGGGACCGGTGGCATCGGGGCCGTAGTAGCGCCGGCGCGACGCCTCGTAGGTCGACGGGTCGCCCATCGCGCGGACCATCGCCGTTCCGTACAGGAACTCGAGGGCGGCGGCCCAGGTCGTTTCGCCGAGGCGGGCGAGGGCCTCGCGCGACGCCCCCGCGTCACGGAATCCGATCAGCTCCGGTTCGGGGTGCCAGGCGAACCGCCCGAGATACGCGTCGATATCGGGTGGCGCGGTCGGATGCTGGAGGGTAGGTCGTTCGGTCATGTCGTCCGATGGTAGCGGGCGGGGTGGTCGCGTCGCATCGTAGGCTTGGGCAGATGACGCCTGACCCACATGCCGGGTATGACCCGGATCACGACCCGGACGGCCGCGCGCGGCTCGATCGCGGCGCTCGAGCCGCTCGGGGTGCCCTACGAGCTGTTCGCCTGCGACCCCGCCCTGGCCGATACCGCCGCGTTCTGTGCGGCGTACGGGTTTGCGCCGGAGGACTCGGCGAACACGATCCTGGTGATCGGCAAGAGCGATCCGCCGCGCTACGCGGCCTGCGTGGTCCTGGCGCCGAACCGACTCGACGTGAACCGGACCGTGCGCGATCGACTCGGGACACGCAAAGCCTCGTTCGCCCCGTCGGAGTCGACGCGCGAGATCACGGGCATGGAGATCGGCGGCGTGACGGTGTTCGGTATGCCGGCCGACCTGCCGATCTGGGTGGACGCCCGGGTCATGCAGCGCGAGCGCATCGTGCTCGGTGGCGGGTCGCGGTCCTGGAAGGTCATCGCCCCGCCGTCGATCCTGCTCGCCTTGCCGGGCGTGGAGGTCGTCGAGGGTCTGGCGACCGATCCGGCGCCGCCATCCTCGCCGGCCGACTGAGCTGGGGCGTTCCGCGCGACGCGGCGGCTCCCGCACGACGCTGCGACTCCCGCCGGGGCGCCGCCGGACGACGGGCGGTTCCTGCGGGGAGCCACCGAACGGCGAGGGCGGCTCGACTCTCGTATCGTTGCCGCTCGTGACCGACACCGACAGCGATTCCGACCCGACGATCGACCCGACGCCACCCCGTCGTCCTCGCCCGACCGGCCCGGTGCAGTACAAAGGGGAGGAACTCGATGCCGAGCGTGGCCCGGGGCTCGGTTGCTTCCAGTTCCAGCTCGCCGTGCTGGTTGTGCTCATCGTTCTCACGCCACTCAGCGTCGTGTGGCGGTGGCCCGAGGCGGTCAGCGCGGCGATGCTCTTCGGCGTGATCCTGCTGCTTCTGATCACGGGCCAGACGATCATCTTCCTGCTCCGGCTCGTGGCCGCGGATCGGCGGAGTCGGCGGCGTCCGCTTGGGAGTGCCACGAAGACGGTCGGGGAGCTGGAGGACGAGGCGGAGGCCGACTCGCGGCGCGACGACGGGGAGTCTCGCGACGGGGAGCCGCGCGACGGGGAGCAGCGCGACGGGGAGCAGCGCGACCCCGAACCGCGGCAGAACCCCGAGCGGCCCGCCGACTCCGAACCGCGGCAGAACCCTCAGCCGCGCGATGACGAGCGCCGGGCCTGACGGAGGAGGTTCTCCGCCAGATGTGCTCCGACCGGAACGTTGGGCGGCCTTTTCGCGCCCGGAAGGCCAGGTCGAGACCCGTCGAGCTCGAAACGTGTGCCCGTTCGAGCGTGAGGCGGCCTCGAGTTTCCTGAGCTGCCCCGTCAGGCACCACCGATGGCCGCCGAACGTTCCGCAAGCGATGCAATTGGCGTAAACCAGCTCGCTTCCATGGACGTCACGCAGGCCCGACGCGGTCGTGCTGCGGGTCTCACGCTGGCCTGACGCGCTCGGGCGCGGGCGTCACGCGGTCGTGGCGGGCGTCACGCGGTCGTGGCGCTGGCCTGACGCGGTCGTGCGCGGTCGTCACGCGGGCCCGCCGCGGGCCCGACGCGGTCGTGCCGCGGGTCTGGCGCTGGCCTGACGGGGTCGTGCCGCGCGCGCCACGTACGCCTGAACGCGGGAGCACGCGTGCACCTGCCCGCGGCACCACGCGGACCGACGCGGATCGGGCGCCCGGCACGGGGGCCCCGTGCGACAATGGCCACCGCCCAGCATCCACCCAGGAGGACCGCAGCGCCCGTGCCCGTGCTCGCGACCTACTTCTCCGTTCGCCGCGGCCGAGACCCGTTCTTCAAGTTCTTCATGCGCACGATCTTCCCCCGCCAGGTGAAGGAGTACGAGACCAGGTTCGGCATCCGCTTCCTCGGCTGGTACAACGTCGCCCACGGCTGGGACTTCGACAACGTCATCCTCCTCGAGCTTCCCGACTACGCCACCCTCGACAAGCTGGAACGCGACGAGGCGACCCGCGCCCTCGGCCATCGGGCCGGCGAGTGGATCTTCGAACGCCACCACTCGATGTTCCTGCGCGAACGGATGGGCACCGACCTCGAATACCATCCCTGACCCGGCGACCCAGAGGTACCGAGCACCACGATGATCCGACGCGAAGCACAACCACCTGGCGACGAACCGAACGGGAGGCGCACCATGGATTCGGGCCGCAACGACCTGCTCGGGGAGATCGCGGCGGACGCCGCCCTCGAACGTTCCGACTTCCTGGTCCAGAGCACGGACCAGCTGCGCCGCTTTCTGGACCGCCACAAGGAGCGCATCGCCGCGTACGGTGGCCTCACGCTGATCGACGAGGAGCCTGACTACCTCTCGATCGCGGCTGATCTGTCCTTCCGGAGCCGTAGTCGGTTCCAGGACGACCAGACCGGCGAGTGGGTCAGCGAGACCGAGGTCATCGAGACGGCCGCCGAGCTCATCGAGCTCTACAACCCGGCCGACATCTACGCGGCCTTTGCCGATGCCGCGCGCGAGGCCGCGGGCTACGGCGAGGAGCCGACTGCGACCGACGACCTGATGGAAAGCGCCGGCGTCTCACCCGAGGAAACGATCTCTCTCGGCGAGGACCCGTATGCCGCAGCGGCCGACTCGTGGGCGGCCGGCCACCCGCCGGAGGCGGCACTCGAGGACGACGAGTCGGCGGCCCGACGCCTGTATGACCTCGCGCTCGAGTACCAGGAGCGCAGCCAGCGGAGCGAGGCCCGCCTGCTGGATGAGTTCGAGATCGCCGCAACCACCGCATCGAATCTCCTCGGCGATCTCGTCATCGTCGATGACGACGATGAGCGGCTGGTCTTGACGGCGAGCGGTTCCTTCCGCGCCGAGGTCGTCCCCGAGGAGGCCGACGGGGAATGGCGGACGCTGACCGGTCCCGACGAGCTGGTCGAGTTCTACGATCCGACTGACGTGTTCGGTGACCTCGCCGACGCTCTCGCCGAGGCCTACCCGGCGGTGGCCCCGGACTATGCCGCCGTCGCGGGGGACGAGGCTACCGCCACCGCCACCGCCACCGACGACGGCGCCGACGGCGCCGACGACGCCGAGGCCGTCGAGCGCGCGGAAGCCGACGCTGCGGAAACCGCTGACACGACCGAGGACGCTGAAGGCTCGGAGGGCCGCCCGACCGCGTGACCATGCGGCTCGGCGCGGCGGAGCTCGTGGAGAGCCGCGAGATCCTCCCCGGCCAGTGGCTCCAGGCGTACCACGCGCCGGACCTGGCGATCGGCTCCCGGGCCGGTCAGTTCGTCCACGTGCGGACCGGCGACTACTCGGGCATGGTCCTGCGCCGTCCGTTCTCGCTCAACACCGTGGATGCCGCGACCGGCATCGTCACGATCCATTTCCGGGTCATCGGCCGCGGCACCGAGTGGTTCACAAGGCTCCGTCCCGGTGACGAAGTCGACCTGCTGGGCCCGCTCGGGCGTCCGTTCGAGGTCGATCCGCGCAGCCAGCATCTGTTGCTCATCGCGGGCGGCCTCGGCATGGCCGGCGTTCGGATGCTCGCCGACGAAGCGATCCGCGACGGCCGCCAGGTCACGCTGCTGTTCGGGGCGGCGAGTTCGCGCGAGGTCTACCCCTCCAGCCTGCTGCCCGACGAAGTCGAGTACGTCGTCGCCACCGACGACGGCTCCCTCGGCCACCACGGTTATGTGACCGATCTCGTGCCCGAATACGAGTCCTGGGCCGATCAGGCCTTCGCGTGCGGTCCGCAACCCATGCTCGCCGCGCTGGCGCGGCTGGCGTCCGGTCGGCGGCAGCGACTCGGGGTCGCGAATCTCGGGCGCAAACGCGGCGGCGGCAAGACCGATCCGCCCGGCTCGCCGGCCGCACGGCGCAAGGCGTTCCTGCAGGTCTCGATGGAGCAGAACATGGGCTGCGCGGTCGGGGCCTGTCTCGGGTGCGTGGTGCTGAGCACGACGGGGGTACCGCAGCGGGTCTGCCGCGAGGGCCCCGTCTTCGCTGCCGAGGAGATCGCCTGGGACGGGGCCTGGTCGTGAAGGCCAAGCGCCGCGTGGTCACGGCCTCCGGATCGTCCGCCAGCGCCAAGCGAACCCCGACGATCCGCCGCGACCGCCCAGCGATCGCTCCGGCGTCACCGCGTCCCGCGCCCGAACGCCGCGCCGCACCGACCGGAGCGACGAGGCAACTCGCCTCCGACGTGCGCGCCGCCCCCATCGCCATCGACCTGACCGTCGACCTCGGACGCGGCCTCGTCCTCCCGAACCCCATCCTCGTCGCGTCCGGGACGTTCGGCTACGGGGTCGAGTATGGCGACGTCGTGGACGTCGACCGCCTCGGGGCGATCTGCTGCAAGGGCACGACGCTGAAGGCCCGCATCGGCAACCCGACACCGCGCGTGACGGAGACGCCGGGCGGGATGCTCAACTCGATCGGTCTCCAGAACCCGGGCGTCGACGCCGTCGTCCAGAAGTACGCGTCGACGTGGGCCGCCTGGCAGGTCCCGGTCATCGTCAATGTCGCCGGTGAGTCGGTGAGCGACTACGTGGAGGTCACGCGACGGCTCGAAGGCATCCCCGGGATCGCCGGCATCGAGCTGAACATCTCGTGCCCCAACGTCGGTCGCGGCGGGCTCCAATTCGCCATCGATGCCGGCGCCGCCGGCGAGGTCACCGCGGCCGTCCGTCGCGCGACCGACCTGCCGCTGCTCGTCAAGCTGTCGCCGAACGTCGCGGACATCCGGCCGATCGCACGGGCCATCGCCGACGCCGGCGCCGACGCCCTGACCGCGATCAACACGCTCTCGGGGATCGCGGTCGCTCCCGCGCGCGACAAGCCATTGCTCGGCAACATCTACGGCGGCCTCAGCGGTCCGGCGGTCAAACCCGTTGCGCTGCGGATCGTGTATGAGGCGGCCCAGGCCGTGGAGATCCCGGTCGTGGCGATCGGCGGCGTGACGGAACTGGCCGACGTGCTCGACTTCCTCGCGGTCGGCGCGGTCGCGGTCCAGGTCGGGACGGCGATCTTCGCGGATCCTGTGCTGCCCGTCCGCCTGGTCGACGAGCTCGCGGCGGAGTGCCGTCGGGTCGGCGTCGCCACGCACCGCGACCTCATCGGCACGGCCCTGCCGAAGCGGGCCGGGGCACCGTCGGCCAAGGGCGTCGAGTACCGACCGTAGGTATCGACCCGCTAGCATTCGCCTCGTGACGACCATCAAGCCAGCCCTCGACCTCGCCGCCCGAGCCGCCATCGCGGGGCGCACGGAGGCGCTGTTCCGTGCGTCCGGGGCGTTCCGTGAAGGCCACTTCCAGCTCAAGAGCGGGCGCCACGGTGACGCGTACGTCGAGAAGTTCGCCGTCCTCTCCGACCCAGCCGCGACCAGCGAGCTGTGCGGGTTCTGGGCGGCGCGGATGCGCAACCGGGACGGCGCGCCCGGATCGCTCGTCGACCTCGTCGCAGGCCCGACCACCGGCGGCGTGATCCTCGCGTTCGAAACGGCCCGCCAGCTCGGGTTGCGCAGCATCTTCGCCGAAGAGGTCCGCGACGCCGATGGCGCCACCCGTCGCGAGTTCCGGCGTGGGTTCACGATCGAACCCGGCGAGCGCGTGCTCCTGGTCGACGACATCCTGACCACCGGTGGATCCCTCCTCGCGATGATCCCGGCCGTCGAGGCGTTCGGTGGCGAGATCGTCGAGTGCGTGGTGCTGGTCGATCGAAGCGGTGGTCGGGCGACCCTGACCTCGCCGACGACCGGCCGGACGTACCCGCTTCGCGCCCTCTGGCAGCTCGACCTGCCGACCTACGAACCGGGCGGGGCGACCTGCCCGCGCTGCGCCGCCGGTGACCCCCTGTCCGTGCCGGGCAGCACCGGGACCGCGGCTGGCGACGGGATCGCAGCCGGCGCCTGAGCCGTGGATCGCCGGACCCGGAATCTCTTTGCCCAGCTGTTCGTGGTGGTCGTCGTCGTCACCGCCGCGGCCGCGCTCCTCCTGAGCGAGACGACGACCCCGAACCCGGAGGCGCCGTCCGATACGACCGCCGTGACCGGCGTCGTCGTGGCGGTCGACACGGCGGGCCTGGGTGACGAACTCGGCTTCACGCTGCGGCGCGAGGGCGGCGAGCTGCTCGACTTCGACCTGCGAGCACTCGAGGGTGCGACGGAGTTCCCGCCCGGCCACCTGGCCGAGCACCAGGCGACGGCCCAGCCGGTCCGGGTCCTGTATCGCGACGAGGGCAGCATCCGCCTGGCGATCCGCATCGAGGATGCGCCTCGCTAGGTCACTCGACCGCGGCGATGGCCGCTTCGAGTTCCTCGTCGCTGAAGATCAGCATGAACGACGCGGTGACCAGCCCGTCCCCGTCGACGACGAACACCCACGGCTCGGCGAGGAGCTTCCACTCGTTCGTGGCCGGTGCGGGCGTCAACGCTCCATCGGTGAGGACAGGCTGAAGCGCCCCGTCCGTCGGCGCAAGCTCGTACGGCTCGACGTTGATGAATGTCAGGCCGGGATGGGCGGCCGCGATCGGCTTGATCCGATCGAGCGTCGGGCCGCATTGGGCCGTCGCGCAGAACTTCGGGGTCGCAAAGACCAACACGAAGGGCTTGTTCGCCGCCAGCGCATCGGCCACGGATGTCTGGTAGAACGCCTCGACCGGCGCGTCGTCGGTCGAGATCAGCGCGACGTCGCCGTCGACGTCGGCCAGGGTCGGGGTATCGGACGCGGGGGCGGCATCGCCGACCGACACGACCGAAGGCGTGGGCTGCACGTCGAAGATCGCCCGGATCGACTCGGGCGCGGAGTCCCCGATCACGGCCGTGAACTCGGCGCCCCACGTGCCGGACGTCGGAAGGTCGACATCGATGACATAGACCCCAGTCGTGTTCTCGATCGCCCAGATGAAGGTCGCGATCCCCGTGATCGCCGGGGTCGCCGGGTCGGCACCGAGATCGAAGAGCGCGACATTGACCGAGCGCTCCGGGTCCGTGACCGGAGCGTTGTTCGCGTCGAGGAACGAGAACATCAGCCGTGTGGCGCCGCAGGCGATGGCCCCGCCCGGATTGATGATCACCGGGAAGAGCGAGGGCTGCTGCGCGGACACGTCCCAGCCCTCGGGCGTCCCCGTCGGGGGTGGGTTCGCCGGGCACGCATCGGCGCCCGATGACGAGGTCGGCGATGGCAGCGGGGGCGGTGTCGAGGTCGACGGCGTCCCGCAGGCGGCCACCACGAGGACCAGCCCAAGCAGCGCCGCGGATCGGGGTCGAGGGATCATGGCCAGAAGCGTAGCCGAGCCTCGCGCGGGACGCCGCCAACGGGCCGCGCGAGGCCAGCTTGGTCGCGGCGCTAGAATGCCGGTTGCCGTCCGCTGCCTGCCCTTCGACCCGCCCGCGCCGGCGCGAACGACCCGAGGAGACCGTTGACCCGCTTCCAGAAGCTCGCCGCGTTGACCCTGGGGACCGCGATCCTGCTGGTCACCGTCGGCGTGATCGTGCGCGCCACCGATTCAGGGCTCGGTTGTCCGGATTGGCCGCTGTGCCACGGCCAGCTCATCCCGCCCCTCGACGACCCCAAGGCCTGGATCGAGTGGGCGCACCGGACGATCGCCGCCGTGATCGGGTTCGAGATCCTGGGTCTCGCGGTGCTGGCCGTGCGCGACCACCGCGACCGCCCGTCATTGTTGTGGCCGTCGTTCGCGGCCGTCGGGCTCGTCGGTTTCCAGGCATGGCTCGGGCGCGAGACCGTTCGCCTCGGCAACAGCGGAGAGTCGGTCACCGCGCACCTCGCTGCCGCGATGCTGCTCGTCGCCCTGCTCGTGTTCGTGACCGTGCGTGCCGGCTACCCGGCCCGCCTTTCCGGGCCCGGCGGAAGCCAGCGCTTCACCATCCTCGCGGCGTTCACGGCGCTGGCGACCTTCGCGCTGCTGCTGTTCGGCTCCCAGGTGACCGCGACCGACTCGGCGCTGGTCTTCCCGGACTGGCCGTTCATGGGCGGGACTTTGGCCCCGGTCCTGACCGACGTGACCTCGGCGCAGGTGCTCCACCGCTGGGTCGCGGCGATCGTCGGGGTCGTCGTCGCGGTCCTCGCGGTCAGCGCATGGCGGACCCAACGAGACCGCCCGACGCTCGTGCGCCTCGCCGTGGGTACTGCGGCCCTCTACGCCATCCAGGTCGTCATCGGTGGGCTGCAGGTGTTGACCCGCCTGTCCGAGTGGACGCAGACCCTGCACCTGGCCCTGGGCGCCGTGATCTTCGCGATGCTCGTCGGGTTGACGGTGACCAGCTTCTACACCGCGCGGACCGCTCTCGTGGGCACGGGCCGGGGAGCCGGCACGGGCCTCGGGGCGGACGAGGCCACGCTCACGTCCGGACCAAGGACCGCGCGCGATTCGATTCGCGCGTACATCGCCCTGACCAAGCCCCGCATCATCGAGCTCCTGCTCGTCACGACGGTCCCGGCCATGGTCCTTGCGACCCGCTGGGTCCCCGGCCTCGACTGGGGCGATTGGGGCTGGCTCGTGGCCTGGACGCTCATCGGTGGGACGCTTGCGGCCGGCAGCGCGAACGCCATCAACTGCTATCTCGACCGGGACATCGACCTGCTCATGACCCGGACCCGCCGCCGGCCGCTCCCGGCCCACGAGGTGGAACCAGAGCGGGCCGTGGTCTTCGGCCTGGTCCTCGGCGTCATCTCGTTCGTCCTCATGGCCTGGACCGTGAATCTCCTGGCGGCGTTCCTCACGCTGTTGGCCATCGCGTTCTACGTCGTCGTCTACACGATGCTGCTGAAGCGCACGACGCCCCAGAACATCGTCATCGGTGGCGCGGCCGGCGCCTTGCCACCGGTCATCGGCTGGGCCGCGGTGACCGGGAACGTCGGGATCCCTGCGCTCCTCCTCTTCGCACTCGTCTTCTACTGGACGCCGCCGCATTTCTGGGCGCTGTCGCTGCGCATCCGCAAGGACTACGCGGCGGCGGGCGTGCCGATGCTGCCCGTCGTCCGCGGGATCGCCGAGACGACCCGCCAGATCGCCCTGTACACGGTGCTCATGGTCGCGATCTCGCTCGTGCTTTGGCCGGTCGCGCAGATGGGCCTCATCTACCTGGGGGCGGCGGTCGGCCTGGGCGCGGTCTTCCTCTGGCAGGCCTACGCGCTGTGGCGGAGGGGGGCGTCCGAGGAGGCGTCGACCCAGGGTGCGATCAAGCTCTATCGCTACTCGATCAGCTACCTGTCGCTGCTGTTCCTGGCCATCGCGGTGGACGCGCTCGTCTTCGCGGCCTGAGGCCGCCCGGGCCGCAGGCCCGGCTGCGGCGGATCACTCGCCGACCACGCCGTCGTGTTCGAGCTCGACGCGCCGCCGCCGGCCCACCCGCCCCTCTCGATCGAACACCCCCAGGATGAGCTGCAGGAGCGGTCCGATCCCGAGCGCGAACACGACCGTGCCGATCCCGACGGTCCCGCCCAGGGCCCAACCGATGACCAGGACCGTCACCTCGATCGCGGTCCTCGCCCGGCGGATGGACCAGCCGAACCGGTGCGACACCCCGGTCATGAGCCCGTCGCGCGGCCCGGGCCCAAGATCCGTGGAGAGGTAGAGACCGCTCCCGATCGCGATGACCACGACGCCCGCCAACATCACGGCGAACCGGACGGCGACGGCATCTGTCGGCGGTGTCGGCAGCAGCCCGATAGCGATGTTCGTCGAGGTGCCGATCAGCAGGACGTTGAAGACTGTGCCGATCCCGGGCCGCTCGCCCAGCGGCCACCACAACGCCAGGATCGGGATGCCCAGCAGGATGCTGACCGTGCCGATCTCCAGGCCGGTCTGCCGCGCGATCCCCTGGTTCAGCGCTTCCCACGGGCCCAGGCCAAGCCCGGCTTCGACCATCAGCGCGATCCCGATACCGAACAGGATGACCCCGACGATCAGGGCCGGTAGCCGCGGAGCGGCCGCGCGCAGGTCGAGCCGGGACGCGGTCGTCGTGACGGGGTTGACATGGGGCATGCGCTCGACGATACCCCGGCCGACTGACGTCCTGTCACCATGGCGCGCATGCAGATCCACTTTCTCGGGGGCGCGACCACCGTCACCGGCTCGCAGTTCCTGCTCACGACCGATCAGGCCAGGGTGTTGATCGATTGCGGCATGTTCCAGGGCTCTCCCAACGAGTCCATCCGGAACCGGATCCCGTTCGCGTTCGAGCCGGCCGAGCTCGACGCCGTCGTGTTGACCCACGCCCACCTCGACCATTGCGGCCTGCTGCCGCTGCTGGTCAAGGCGGGGTTCCAGGGTCCCGTCCACGCGACCTCCGGGACCGTCGAGCTCGCCAAGCTCGTGCTGCTCGACTCCGGGCATCTGCACGAGGAGTTCGCGAAGCGCGAGGCGCGCTGGGAGAAGCGACACCCCGACGAGGTCGAGGCCGACGATCGCAAGGAGTCGGATCTGTACCAGGCGGCCGTCACGATGGCCGCCAGCGGCTCGGGCGAGGCGGTCGCGTTGGAAACAGCAGACGCGCCGACGGGCGCGGTCGAGCGAGCCGCCCAGGTCGCCACGGGGGTCGCTGCGGCACCCCCGGCCGAAGGAGGAGGAGGAGGAGGAGCACGTCCCGACCACGATCGAGCCTGCCCCACCGATGGCCTGGCCGCGCGACCCGGAGGCGGACCTGCGCGCCCAGCCGCCCGAGCTCGAGGTCGACCTGGATGCGCCGCTCTACACGGTCAAGGACGCGGAACGGGCGATCGGTACCTTCCGGGCCATCGAGTACGACGAGGAGCGGGAGGTCGCGCCCGGGGTCTGGGCGACGTTCCTCGATGCCGGCCACATCCTGGGCTCGGCGATCATCCGGCTGCGCGTCCGCGACGGTGACGACGGGGAGGAACGCGTCATCGTCTGTTCAGGCGACCTCGGCCGGCCCGGGACGCCGATCCTGCGCGACCCGACGTATCTGACCGCCGCGGACTACGTCCTCGTCGAGTCCACGTACGGTGGCCGCGAACACGAGCCGCAGGACGAAGCGATCCGGATCCTGGCCGAGACCATCCGTCTCGTGGCCGAGGCCGACGGCGTGCTCCTCGTGCCGTCGTTCGCGATCGGTCGGACCCAGGAGGTCGTGTGGGAGCTGGACCGCCTCATCGAGCGCGGCGAGATCCCGTTGCTGCCCCTGTACCTCGACTCGCCGATGGCGTCCAAGGCCTCCGACATCTATCGGCGCTTCCCGCAGTACTACGACGAGGAGACCGGGCGCCTCCTGCGCGAGGGCGAGACGCCGCTCGACTATCCCAACCAGATCGTCACCAACGACGTGAAGGCGTCGCAGGCCATCGAACGAGCGCCGCGGCCGTACATGATCGTGGCCTCGAACGGCATGCTCACCGGCGGTCGCGTCGTCGGCCACCTGCGCCACCTGATCGACGATCCGACCGCCACGATCCTGTTCGTCGGCTACCAGGGGCAGGGCACGCTCGGCGCGCATCTCCAGGCCGGCGCGCCGGAGGTCAAGATCGACGGCAAGATGCGCGCCGGTGCGCTGCCAGGTGCGATCGATCAGCGGGTTCTCCGCACACGCCGACGAGACCGAGCTGCTCGACTGGCTCGGTCGCTTCGTCGAGGGCAAGCGACCCGGCGACCCGGGCTATCCGCGCCGCGTGTTCCTCGTCCACGGCGACCCCGAAGCGCAGGTCGCGCTCGAGCCACGCGTGCGAGCCCTCGGCCTCGCGACGCACGTGCCGCACTGGCACGAGCGCGTGACGCTCGACTAGCGGGGTCGCCCCGCCCCGCGCCGCGCCCGTAGTGGTCTTGCCCGTGATGGTGCGTGTGGTGCGTTCTGGCACCAAAACGTGTGGTCGACCTCTTGCGTACCCAGTACCTACCCAGTACTGTCGGCCTTGGCCTTATTCCGGGGGAGATCGGCCTGGTGCCCGGTAGCGGACCTCCGCGACCGGGCATCGTCCTGTCCGGGACACGAGAGCGCCGAAGTGTCGCCGGCAGCCGCGCCGACCCCGCGCCGACCTGGCCCGTTGCGCCTGATGCATTCCATGGCGCACCAGACGGAACACACGAGGCATTAGGAGACCCATCCCGCACGATCGAGCCCGTCGCAGCGAGCGAATCGAGCGCGGAGGGCAACGGTGGCGGATGACGACGATCCTGACGGCGGCGGAGCTGGCCTCGGTCCGGCGTGAATACCGCGGCGCCTCGCTGCTGCCCGGCGCGGACCTACCACGACCCGGCCATCTTCGACTGGGAGCGGGGCGCGATCCTCCGCCGCGACTGGGTGCTGGTCGCGCGCGAGGAGGACGTCGCCGGAGCCCGGCACGTATCAGCTCGTCGACCCTCGACGGCGACGATCTCCTCATCGTCCGCGGTCGCGACGGCGAGCTCCGCGCGTTCCACAACGTCTGCCGCCACCGCGGGCACGGCGGTCGCCGAGGAGCGCGTGCGGCAAGGTCGTCCGCTTCCAGTGCCCGTACCACGCCTGGATCTACGACCTCGACGGCACGCTGATCCGGGCCAAGCACACCGAGGACCTCGACGACTTCAGCTTCGACGACGTTCGGCCTGCGCCCGCGTCCGCCTCGAGACCTGGCAGGGCTTCGTGTTCCTCAACCTCGATCCCGACGCGGCGCCGCTGGCGGCCCAGCTCGGCGACCTCGTCGAGCACTTGGGCGCGCTTCGACTTCACCGCGCTCCGTGTCCGCGAAGCGGATCGAGTACGACGTCAGCGCGAACTGGAAGTTCATCGCCGAGAACTACAGCGAGTGCTACCACTGCCCGGGCCTCCACCCGCAGCTCAACAAGCTCACGCCGTACGACCTGGGCGGCGACTTCGATCCCGAACGGCGCGTGGCAGGGCGGCTGGATGGAGCTGGCCGACGGGGCCGAGACGATGGCGCTCGACGGCGGCCAGGGCTCGCGTGACGGCCGGCCGTCGATGCGCGGGATCACGGCCGAGGACGAGCGGCGGATCTACTACTACGTCCTGTGGCCGACGACGTTCCTGTCGATCCACCCGGACTACCTGCTCGTCCACCGGCTCGTGCCCGCACGGCCCGGACCGGACGACCGTCGTGCTGCGACTGGCTGTTCGAGGCCGACACGATCGCCGCGCCCGGATTCGACCCGTCCGACGCGGTCGCCTTCTGGGACCTCACCAACACGCCAGGACTGGCACGTCTGCGAGCTGCAGCAGCGCGGGACCCGCTCGTCGAGCTGGGTCGCCGGTCGCTACTCGAACCAGGAGGCGTCGGTCCACGCGTTCGACCAGATGGTCGCGGATCGCTACGCCGGGGAGGCCGCGTTCGTCACGAAGCGGATCGTCCGCGAGCGCTACGACCAGCCCGTCCCGAAGGACGAGATCGGCCCCACGAACGGGCGCCGCCGGGCCAGGCGACGCAGGCGGGCCAGCGACGCATGCGGCGCGAGTCAAGGCGGCCGTCGATCGCTCGCGGAGACGCGTCCGGGCCGCGTCCCGGCTATACCGCCTGGTAGCGTCCGCCGCCTGCGCGCATGACCCGCCCGTTATGTCCGGATCGGGATGGCCGCTCGCCGCTGCGCGAGCCGCCAGGCGGCGAGGATCAGCACCGCCGTGATCGCCACGATGATCGTCGAGATCGCGTTGATCTCGGGCGTGACCCCGAACTTGATCGCGCTGTAGATGTAGAGCGGCAGCGTGGTGTCGCCGATCCCCGCATTGAACGTCGACACGACGTAGTCGTCGAAGCAGAGCGAGAACGCGAGCAGGGCGCCCGGCGATGACCGCCGGCGCGATGAGCGGCAGCGTCACGTAGCGGAACGCCCCGAACGCCGACGCCCCGAGGTCGCGCGCGGCCTCCTCCAGCTGCGGGTTCATGCCCGCGGCGCGCGCGCGGACGATGATCGCCACGTACGAGATGCAGAACGTGATGTGGGCGATCGACAGCTGCGCGAACGACCCTCGGGCATCGAACAGCTGCAGGAAGAACAGCAGCAGGGAGAGGCCCATCACGATCTCGGGCGTGACCATCGGCAGCAGCAGGAGCGTCTCGGTCGCCCCGCGGCCGCGGAAGCGGAGGCGGGCCAGACCAAGGCCCAGCAGCGACCCGAGCACCGTCGAGACGACGCACCGCCACGACCGCGACCTGGAGCGTGACCCACAGCGGCATCGAGCAGGTCGTCGTTGGCCAGCAGCTCGCCGTACCAGTCGAGTCGTGAAGCCGCGCCACACGAACGTCCGGCGCGAGTCGTTGAAGCTGAACAGGATGAGGATCGACGATCGGCGCGAACAGGAACGCGTAGACGACGTAGGCGTACGCCGTGAGCAGCGGATTGCGTTCCCGGCTCACTCGGCGCCCACGACCTCGCGCCGCAGCGTCCGCAGCGCGATCGAACGTCCCGACCAGGGTCACGACCATCAGCACGAACCCGAGCGCCGCGCCGTACGGCCAGTCGCGTCCGTCGAGGAACCGTTCCTGGATGACCTTGGCGACCGTCGTGATCTGCGCGCCGCCGAGCAGGTCGGGCGTCACGAAGTCGCCGAGCGCCGGGATGAACGTCAGGAGCGCTGCGGCGATGATCCCGGGCCTGACGAGCGGCAGGGTCACGTGGACGAACGCCTGGCGGCCCGAGGCGTACAGGTCGCGAGCCGCCGCAACGAGATTGGGATCGAGCCGATCGATCGAGACGAACAACGGCAGGATCGCGAACGGCAGGAAGCCGTAGGTCATGCCGAGGATCACCGAGAAGTCGGTGTTGAGCAGCACCATCGGCTCGCTCGTGAGTCCGCTCGCCTGGAGCAGCGCGTTCACGACGCCGTGGTCGCGCAGGATGATCATCCAGGCGTAGGTCCGGATGAGGTAGCTGGTCCAGAACGGCAGCATCACCAGGAGCAGCAGCAGCACCTTGTGGCGCCCGCCGTAGCGCGAGATCCAGTACGCGACCGGGAACGCGATGGCCAACGACAGCATCGTCGTCGCGGTCGCGTAATACAGCGACGTGACGACGGTCGGCAGGAAGATCGGGTTGAACGCTCGCTGGTAGTTGTCGAGCGACGGGTTCGTGAGGACGATCTGGTGAAGCTCGTTGCGGCTTCCGAGGCTCACGACGAAGATGAACGCCAGGGGCACGACGAAGAAGAGTGTCAGCCAGGCGACGCCCGGGAGCACGAATGCGAACCCTCGGAGGCCGGCGAGCGGCGACCGACGCGGGCGCGCCGGGACCGCCTCGGCCGCGGCCGCACCCGTGGTCATGCCGTGCCCGTCGTCACGCGCCGATCGCGGTCATCTGCTGGTCTTCGCCGAGGGCCGTGCCTCAGCCGCCGCCCTTCAGTTCCTGCCAGCGGTTCAGGTACTCCTCATCGACGGCGTTCGGCAGGTCGAGCAACTCCTCGAGCTTGTCGAGGACCGCCTTCGCCGGGATTCACGGTCGGATCGGCAAGGATCGCCGGGATCGATGAACTCCTTGGCCGCGGCGTTGGGACCCATGTAACCGATGAAGTTCGTGTTCGCTGCGCTGACCTCCGCGTCGAGCATGTGGTTGATGAACAGGTGGGCCGCGATCGGGTGTTCGGCGCCCGAGTAGATGGCCATCGTGTCCGAGCCGCGGACGCCGCCTTCCTCCGGGACGTAGTACGCGATGTTCGGATTGTCCTCGACGATCTGGTACAGGTCTGGGCCCCAGATCATCCCGATCCACACGTCACCGCTGGTCATGACCCCGACCGTGTCGTTGCTGTACAGCCGCAGGAGGGGCTTGTTGCTCCTTCATCCGTGCCAGGGCCTGCGTCCATCTCCGCGGTGTCGGTGGTGTTGGCCGAGAAGCCAAGCTGGATGAGCGTGAGCCCGAACGACTCCTGATAGTCGTCCATCATCGAGATGTGCCCGGCATAGCGCGGATCCCAGAGCGCCGTGGAGCTCGTCGGGCTGTCGGTCACCTTGGTCGTGTCGTAGCCGACGCCGGTGGTCCACCACACGTACGGCACGCTGTGCTTGTTACCCGGGTCGTAGCCCGGGTCGGCCCATTCCGGCCCGAGGTTCACGAGGTTCGGCAGCAGAGCGTGATCGAGCTCGCGGAGGGTGCCCGTCTCGATGAAGCTCGGGACGTCGACGCCGATCGGGAACGAGATGTCGTACCCGCCGCCGTCCGTGCCGAGCTTGTCATATGCGGCGTAGATGTCGTCGAACAGGTCGTAGTTGACCTTGACCGGGTACTTGGCCTCGAACGACTCGATGACGCCGTCGCCGATGTAGTCGAGCCAGTTGTAGATGTTGAGCTCCGCCTCGGGCTCCGGCACCGGCGTCGGTTCGGGGGTGGTGCTGCGCGGCGGCCGTTGCCGCGGCGCCGGTGGAAGGGGAGGCGGTCGCTGCGGCGGAGGGGCTCGCTCCGCTGCCCGTGCACGCCGCGACCACCGGCGCGAGCGCCGCTGCCACGCCGACCCTGGCGATGCGATCCAACAGGTACCGCCGTGTGATCCTGCGCTCGACCATGTAGCGCACGAGCGCGCGCTCGAGGTCGATCGACGAGCCATCGTTTCGATCGTTCATGGCTGCTCCTCCTCATCGACCCGTTCCGGCCCACCGCCCAGGACGAGTGCATCCGACGGTGACCAGGCGACGGCCACCTCGCTACCGACCGGGATACGGACCCCGGTCTTTGGTGCCAGGACTGACAGGGACAGGCCGCCAGCGGTGCGGACCTGGTACGACACGCTGGCCCCGAGATACGCGGCCTGTTCGATCTGGCCCCGGATGGCGCCTTGCGCCTCGGCCGGGACCAGGCTGATCGATTCGGGGCGGACGCTGATCTCGACCTCGGCTCCGGGACCCACCCCGTCGTGGGCGACACGCGCCGACTCCCCGCTGGTGAAGCGCACGGAACCGTCGGGTTCGATGACCCCGTGCAGGAGATTGGTCGTGCCGATGAAGTCGGCGACGAAGCGTGAGGCCGGTCGTTCGTAGAGCTCCTCGGGCGTCCCGATCTGTTCGACCTTGCCCGCGTGCATCACCGCGATGCGGTCGCTCATCGTGAGCGCCTCCTCCTGGTCGTGGGTGACGTACACGAACGTGATCCCGACCTCGGTCTGGATACGTTTGAGCTCGATCTGCAGCTGGCGTCGAAGCTTCAAGTCCAGGGCGCCAAGAGGCTCGTCGAGGAGCAAGACGTTCGGCCGGTTGACCAGGGCGCGAGCCAGCGCGACCCGCTGTTGCTGCCCGCCCGACAGCTGGTGGGATCGCCGGCGCTCGAAGCCCTCGAGATGCACCAGCGTGAGGACCTCGCCGACACGTCGGACGATCTCCGCCCGGCCGACCTTCTTGCGGCGCAGCCCGAACGCGATGTTGTCGCCCACGTCGAGGTGCGGAAAGAGCGCATAGCTCTGGAACACCATGTTGACCGGACGCTTGTCGGGTGGGTCGTGGGTGACGTCGCGCTCGCGCAGGAGGATGCGCCCGCCGGTCGGCAACTCGAACCCGCCGATCATCCGCAGCGTCGTGGTCTTGCCGCAGCCCGACGGCCCCAGGAGCGAGAAGAATTCGCCGGGAAACACGTCGACGGTCACGCCATCCACGGCCCGGACGGCGCCGAAGCGCTTCTCCAGGTCGATGAGGCGGATCTCGGCCGGTGCGGCGTCGCTGGGGACCGTCATCGAGCCGCGAGCCTACGTGCGTCCAACGGGACACGGGGCACGGCGTCCCGCGCGTCGCAACGCGCGGGAGCTCCTCGGCCGTCCCGGCATCCGACCCCTAGCGTGTGCGCTTGGCGATCCGGGAGAGGGCGCCGGCCCAGTCGGGATCGAACGGTTTGCCGGGCTCATCGAGGTCGAGCGTGAGCGGCGCGTGGTCGGACGGGACGGGCGGGCCCTTGCGCGCCTCCCGATCGATCTCCGCATCCACCTGGCGCGGCGGCCACCGGCCCGGCCGCCAGCAGCAGGTCGATGCGCATCCCGAAGTTCTTGTGGAACATGCCCGCTCGGTAGTCCCACCAGGTGTAGCGGCCCGGCTCGTCGTGGCGGGCGCGGTAGGTATCGGTCAGGCCACGGTCGACGAGCGCCCGGACGGCGGCGCGCTCGGGCTCGCTGACGTGCGTGCCGCCGTGCGCGGCGCGCGGGTCCCACACGTCGATATCGGTCGGGGCGACGTTGAAGTCGCCGCCGACGAGGAGGCCGTCGCCGCGGCCCGCGGCGCGCTCGTCGTCCAGCCACCGACCCAGCCGCTCGAACCAGGCGAGCTTGCCGGCGTAGAACGGCGACCCGACGACGCGGCCGTTGGGCGCGTAGACCGCTGACGATCCGCAATCCGTCGACGGTCGCAGCGAGCATCCGCGCCTCGTCGAACGGGTCGAAGTCGTCCTCGCTGCCGGCCGCGCCGCCCGGCCCCGAGTCGCGCACCGGCCCGTCGCCGAAGTTCGTGACGATGTCGTCGATGGCCAGGCCGTTGCGCGCCGCGATGGCCACGCCGTTCCAGCGCCCCTCGCCGTGATGGACGAGCTGGTAGCCGGCCATCCCGAAGGCCATGACCGGCGCGTCGGCGTCGCCGAGCTTGGTCTCCTGCATCAGCAGGATGTCCGGCGCGGCCCGCTCGAGCCAGTTCTCGACGGCCTCCTGGCGGGCCTTGAGCGAGTTGACGTTCCAGGTCGCGATGCGCACGGTCGGCTCGGGCTCAGTACCGGCGGCCGCGCTGGCGCTCGAGGTCGAAGGTGGCCGTGTCCGCGACGGCCATGACCGCCATCGTGCCGGCCTGGACCGGGTCTGACACGACGAGGTCCACGTGCTCGGTGATCGAGCCGACCATGTTCAGGGCGATGATCGGGATGCCGACCGCGCGGAGCTCGTCCGCGGCCTTGCTGATGTCGCCACCCATGATCGAGCCTGCCAGCACGAGCAGCCGGGCGCGCGGCAGGTCCGCGACGGCGCGCACGGCCGCGGCGATGGCCGGCTCGCCGACGAGCGGGATCGTGTCCACCGAGATGCGCTCGCCGCGCAGGTTGTGGCGGTCCGCCTCGCTGACCGCCCCGAGCGCGACCTGGGCGACCTGGGCGCCACCGCCCACCACGATGATCCGCTTGCCGAAGACCGATCCCAGGGCCTGGGTCCGGTGGATGGTCCGGACGTCCTCGATCGCCTTCGAGTGCTTCCACGAGCGCGTCCTCGGCGACGCCTTCGACCTCCAGCTCGATCTCGACGAGCGGCGGATCGCCCTCGATGGGCCGGACGGTGGCAAGCGTCCGGATCCGGCCGCCGATCCCGGCCGCCGACGCGGCGATGGCCGAGATGGATTCGGCCCGATCGACGATGTCGAACCGGATAGCGGCCGTCAGCGACCGTCGCGCGTCGGGGCATCCGCTGGGTCCGGTCCCGGCCTGCGTCAGAGGAGCGCGCCGCGACCGGCCGCGCCGGGTCGCAGGTCGCCCACGGTCATCGTCTCGGGCTCCATCCCGCCCGTCGGGTCGTGCTCCTCGAACGCCAGCCCGAGCGCCGCGAAGGCCTCGCGGGTCGCGGCCGCATCCGAGGTCGTGAGCATGAGCGCGCCGTCGGTGTCCTCGGCGACGCCGACGATGCCCGTGATGTTCACGCCACGGTCGCCGAGCGCGGTCGCGACGCGGGCGAGCGACCCGGGCGTATCGGTGAGCTGGACCGTGAACCAGACCGTCACGCGGTTACCTCCATCGTGGAGCGTCGATGGTACCCGGTCGCCGCGCTACGCTGGCCGGATGCCAGCACCGCTCGGCAAGACGCCCACGAAGAAGATGCCCGACATCCAGGTCTTCGGCACCGATGACTCGCCCGCGACACGCGCCGCGCTCCGGTTCTTCCGCGAGCGCCGGATCGTGGTGCACTACTCGGACCTGCGCAAGCGCCCGATCGCCGCCGGCGAGCTGCGCCGCTTCGTCGAACGGCTCGGGGCTGCGCGCGTTGCTCGACGAGACGTCCAGGGCGTATCGCGACGCCGGCCTCGGCTACCTGACGATGACGAGGCCGGGATCGTCGAGCGGCTGCATGGCGGACCCGGCCTCCTGCTGCTGCCGCTCGTTCGCCACGGGAACGACGTGCACGGCCGGCAAGGCCGAGGCGACCTGGACTGCCTGGCTCAGGCGTCCGGCCGCGAGCCCCGGCGCCGCGCTGATCACCACGACGGCCCCCACGACCGCGGCCACCACGCCGGCGACCGCCCAGCGTTGCGTCGCCGACCATGAAGCTCGATCCGCTGAGCACGCCCAGCCCCTGACCGATCCAGACCAGTCCGACCGCGATCAGCGCGGCGCCCGCGATCATCCGTCCGCGCATCGATACCTCGTCGCGATGTGCTGGATGGCATCCTACCGGGATGAGCGACGATACGGCCAAGGACGCGCAAGCACCGCAAGCGACGAGGCCGCCTGACGGTGCGGCCGGACGCCCCGTACGCGGCGACCAAACGCGCCCGCCGGACCGAGGACGAGGCCCTCCTCCAGCGACCGACCCGCCCGGAGTTCCTCGATAGCGACCCGTGGCGGTCGCTGCGCATCCTGTCCGAATTCGTCGAGGGGTTCGATGCCCTCGCCGCGGTCGGGCCGGCGGTCAGCGTCTTCGGGTCGGCGCGGACGAAGCCGGATCATCCCGACTACGGCCAGGCACGGGAGCTCGGCTCGATGCTGGCCAAGCAGGGCTACGCGGTCATCACCGGCGGTGGCCCGGGGATCATGGAGGCGGCCAACCGCGGCTGCCAGGAGGGCGGCGGGCTGTCGGTCGGCTGCAACATCGAGCTGCCCGCATGAGCAGGGCCTCAACCGCTACGTCGACCTCGGCGTCGAGTTCCGCTACTTCTTCGCCCGCAAGGTGATGTTCGTGAAGTACGCCGACGCGTTCGTCATCTTCCCCGGCGGCTACGGGACGCTCGACGAGCTGTTCGAGGCGCTCACGCTGATCCAGACGAAGAAGATCCGCGACTTCCCGGTGATCCTCATGGGCAGCGCGTACTGGGGCGGCCTGATCGACTGGATCCGGGGCTCCCTCCTGAGCCGAGCGGTCATCGTGCCCGGGGACGTCGACCTGCTTCGGGTCACCGACGACCCGGCCGAGGCGTTCCAGATCATCAACGCCTATGTCACCGAGCGGCGCGGTCGAGGCAGCCGACACCGCTCCGGACACGAAGCCGATCGAGCCAGCCGAGGTCAAGAAGCCGGCCCGAGTGGACCAGGCCGAGAGCTGAGGGCCATCCTCAGCCGGGGATCGCCACCTCGATCGGTCCCGTCCACGATGCGGACCGGGTAGTAGCGGAAGCGCCGGACCCGGGTGAGTCGGCGCGCTTCGGCCTTCTTGCCGGGCGGATCGACCTTGGGATCGCGGCCGGCGGGCGACCAGGTCGGGTGGTAGACGCCGTCGGGGTCCAGGCCGCCGGTCGTCGGCATCCGTGCCGGGTCGCCGCTCACGAGGTCGAACCGGCCCTCGTGGAGTGGGCACGCGACGATGCACCCATCGAGCTCCCCGATCGACAGCGGCGCGGACATGTGCGGGCAGCGATCGTCGGTGGCGAAGATGCCGCGTTCGGTGTGCGCGAGCAGCACGTCGAGGTCGCCGTGGGTGACCCGGCGCATCGAACCTTCCGGCAGGTCGCCGAGGTCGAGCACAGGCCGGTACGGCGCCTCGGCCGAACCGAGGGCCTGCGAGGCGGGGCGGGAACGTTGCGGGGACGGTCGGCATGTCGGCAATCCTAGCCCGGATACGAACGACGACCCCGGTGGCGAAACCACCGGGGTCGTCGAGCGAGGAGGAGGAGCGAGGTCAGTCGGCGGGCGTACCCGTCGGGTCGAGCGAGCGCGTGCCTTCGGCGCTGGTCCGGGCGGCCGCTGCGGCTGCCGGAGCGTCTTCCGGAGCGGGTGCTCGATCATCATCGCCGCAGCGACGGCCGCGACGATCGCCGCCGCGACGCCGATCCAGAACGTCTGGGCGACAGCCAGGCTGAACGCCTGGTGGATGCCCGCCACGATCTGCGTCGATGAACGGCTCGATGGCTGCGCGGAACGCCTCCGGAGATCGCCGCCAGGATGGCCGCACCGAGATCGCCGACGCCGGTCAGCTGGTTGAAGTCGAGCGCGCCGCTCGCCGTCGCCTGGCCGAAGCCGGCGACGATCGGTGCGGGCACACCGGCCGCCGTGACCTGCGGCCCGATCTGCTCGAGGAACGTCGTCCCGAAGATCGTGCCGACGATGGCCAGGGCGACCGACCCGCCGATCTGGCGGAAGAAGGTGAGGTTCGACGTCGCGACGCCGAGCTGACGGAACGGCACGGCGTTCTGGACGATGATCGTGAAGACCGAGAACGTCGGGCCGACGCCGAGGCCGGTCAGGAACATCCAGAACCACACGATCGCGAGGTCCGTCGTCGGCGGTCAGCTGGGTCATCAGGGCCGTCGAGATGCCCATGACGACGATCGCCCCGACGACCAGCCACTTGTAGCGACCGGTCCGCGCGACGATGAGCCCGGACACGATCGAGCTGAAGATGAGCCCGGCCATCAGCGGCAGCGCGGCCAGCCCGGAGTCCGTCGGCGAGAAGCCGTGCACGAACTGGAACCAGCGCGGCAGGAAGATGATCGCGCCGAAGAACGCGAAGCTGGCGAAGAAGGTCGAGACCATCGAGCTCGAGTAGGTCCGGTTGCGGAACAGGTCGAGCGGGATGATCGGCTCCTTGGCGCGAGCCTCGGCCAGGATGAACAGGACGGTCCCGACGAGGCCGGCGAGGATGAACCCACCGACCGTCGGATCGGTCCATTCGCCGAACTGCTTGTTGGTCAGGCCGACCAGCAGGAAGCTGATGGCCACCGTGAAGATGGCACCGCCGAGGACGTCGAAGTTGCGGCTGGCTTGCGCGACCTTCACGTTCGGCAGCAGTCGGGAGATGACGAACAGCGCGACCAGGCCGATCGGGATGTTGACGTAGAAGATCCAGTGCCAGCTGACCTGCTCGGTCAGGAAGCCGCCGACCAGCGGCCCGACGACGAAGGCGACGCCGAAGACCGCCCCGAACAGCCCCTGGTACTTGCCGCGTTCGCTCGGGGTGAACATGTCGCCGATGATGGCGAGCGCCACCGGGAACAATGAACCGGCGCCGATGCCCTGGATGCCGCGGAAGATGATCAGCATCTCCATGTTCTGGCTGAGCCCGGAGAGGGCGGAGCCGACCAGGAAGATGACGATGCCGATCATGAAGATCGGCTTGCGACCGTACAGGTCGGACAGCTTGCCCCAGAACGGGACGCTGATCGTGCTGGTCAGCAGATAGATCGTGATCGACCAGACGTAGAGGTCGTTGCCGGACAGATCGGTCGCGATCGTCGGCAATGCCGGGCTGACGATCGTCTGGTCGAGGGCGCCGAGGAACAGCCCGAGCATGACCGCGAAGAGGACCTCCATCTTCGCGCGATGGCTCAGGCCGAGGGCGGGATCCTCGGCGAGGGACGGCGCGCGGCCGCCCGATTCGGTGGGGAAGCTCTCCATGATCAGTCCTTCTGTGGTGCCGACCCGATGGGCCGAGCGGGTTGGGCGTGGGACCTGGCGCGTTCCGCACCGTGGATGGTCGACCGGGGATCGTGGAGGGAGGATGGAGGCGGGGTGGCCGTCCGAGGGGGTGCCCGTGGCATCCTCGAGACCGCGGCGCAGCTCAGCGATCGCCCGGCCGACGCCGGCGAGCTGGGTCCGCCCGATCCGGCCGAAGACCGAACGGAGCAGATCGGTGCTGACGGCATCGACCTCCTCGAGCATCCGGCGGCCCGCGTCCGTGACGCGGATCATGACGATCCGTCGGTCCTCCGGGACGCGGGTCCGCTCGACGAAGCCGCGCTCCTCGATCCGATCGATGAGGCCGGTCGCATTCGACACCGACACGTTCAGGACATCGGCCAGCCGGCTCATCGGCATCTCGCCGGTGCGCTGGAGCGTGTAGAGGATGTGGAGCTGGGCCGTGCTGATGCCGAGACGGACGAGCCGCTCACTCGACGCGCACTTGATCTGTCCCATGGCGGCGCGGAAGTCGGCGATGATGGGGCCGTACGGATCCGACGGGTCGGCACTGGCCGACGGCTGGACGCTGTCGACCGAGATGGTTCGTGTCACATGAACTATGTTACTCAAGTGGAACATCGTGTCAACCCGGATGATTGACGCTCGCATGCAGGAGTTCTGGATGCGCTACGCCCTGATGACCGAGCCCCAGCAGGGGATGACCTACGCCGATCAGCTCGCCGCCGCGAAGCGCGCGGAGGCGAACGGCTTCGATACGTACTTTCGCTCCGACCACTTCGCGAGCTTTCCCGGAGCGGCCGGGCAGCCGACGACCGACGCGTGGACCGTCGTCGCTGGCCTGGCCCGCGAGACCGAGCGGATCGGTCTGGGCGTGCTCGTGTCGCCGGTCACGTTCCGCCATCCGGGCGTCCTGGCGAAGGTCGTGGCGACCGTGGACGAGATGAGCGGCGGTCGCATCGAAGTCGGGGTCGGGGCCGGCTGGAACGACGACGAGCACCGGCAGCTGGGCCTGGCCTTCCCGCCGATCAAGGAACGCGCGGATCTGCTCGAGGACCAGCTGGCGATCCTCCACGGCCTGTGGGGCGAGGCCGATGGCTGGTCGTACGACGGGATCAGCGGCATCCATGTCGAGGGTGCCCTGTTCCGGCCGCGGCCGGTGGACGTACCCGGGCCGCCCTCGCACCCCGGTCGGTGGGGCTCGGCCGCGGATCATCGTCGGCGGCGGGGGTTCGGCCCGCTCGTTCCGGCTCGCGGCCCGCTGGGCGGACGAGTTCAACCTGAGCTCGTCGTCACCGGCCAAGGCCGCCGAGGTCATGGGGGCCCTCGACGAGGCGTGCCGGGCGATCGGGCGCGACCCGGCCACGCTGGCACGCTCCACGATGGCCGGGGTACTCGTCGGCCGCGATGCCGACGAGGTGGTCGCGCGCGAGGGCGCGCTCCTGGCGGCCTTCGGGCCGGACGAGCTGGGCGACGGCGAGGCGTGGCTCGAGGAACGCCGCAACCGCTGGGTCTACGGAACGCCGGACGAGGCACGTGCGCAGCTGGCCCGGTTCGCGAAGGTGGGTCTGGCGCGGATCATGCTGCAGGACTTCCTGCCATGGGACCTCGACATGATCGACGTCATGGGCGAGGAGCTCGTCGGCCGCGCCTGACGTTCTGTGGCGGTCACGTCGGCGCGCCGCGTGGACGGCGCGGGCGTGCGTTGCCGGGTGCGCTCCTCGCTTACGTGCGGGACCGCGCTCCGATGCTCCCGGCGCCTCGCCGGACCGCCGGGCGCGTAGGCGTCCGGTGCTCCCCGGCGCCTTCGCCGGCACCGCCGCCGGGCGCGCTTCGCGTGCGACTGCGGTACCCGTCGGCACCCCCCGGCGCCTTCGCCGGACCGCCCTCGCGACGGCACAGACGGACTTCGGCACGCATTTGCGGCTCGTGATCGCGGGCGAATTTGGCATCCAGTCGTGTGGTGACTGGTAATGGCGCGGTTCACGTTCGATTGGCCGAGAAAGGCTCGAATCCTTGGCTCGTAGTCACATGGGGGCGAATTAGCCAGGGACTTCGGGCCGGATGCGGATCTGGCTTGGTTAGTAGTCACCCCGTGCGTATGCGCCACAAATCGGCTGTGGTCCGCTGATCGGGGGTGTCCCGGGGTCGGGGCGTCGCGACGTCCCCGCTGCGGACCTTGTCCTGGGCGGAAGTCCGGCCGTCAGGGAGTGAGGTCGTTGGGCCGTGCGGGCCGCGCGGATCCGGCGATCGCAGCCGCGCGGTGGACCCGCCGCATCAGGTCGGCGCGTCGGCGGCGTCGGCGGCGTGCGCGGTAGCGGTCGACGTCGCGGTGGATCGCGTCGGGGTCGACGCCTCGTGCTCGGGCCAGTCGCTCGGTCAGGAGCTGGAGTGGCGTCGCCGTCCCGAGCAGGGACGCGATCGGCGACGGCAAGGCTGGTGCCTCGGGAATCACGAGGCGTCCGGCGGGGGTCAGCTCGGTCGGCAGCTCGGCCGCGGCGTCGGCGGCGAGGATGGCGGCGACGTCCATGCCGATGGCCCGGGCCGCCCGCAGCGCGCCGGCCGCGCGGGCCAGCCGCTCGGTCCGGCGCTCGCGATCGGCCAGGATCAGCACGAGCGCCGTCGATCCGTCGGTCGCCGCGAGATGGCCGTGCAGGAACGTCTCGAGGTCGCGGTACGCGGCGGGGATCCAGGTGCCCTTCCTCGATCTTGAGCGCGAGCTCCCGGCCCGCTGGCCGGTCCGCGCCCGACGCGATCACGAGGATCGGGCGGGCGCCGGAAAGGCGCTCGGCGATCCCCTCCGCAGCCGCCGTCCGACCGACACCGGCCGACATCAGGTCGCGGACCGACGCCCGAACCGGCTCGTCGACCGCCCGACGAGTGAGGTGCGCTCCGACCGCCATCGCCGCGACCATCGGGCTCGTGTAGCCGACGGTGTGGCACCAGCTCTGATCCAGCTCGCCGGTCTCGATCACGATGTCGGCGATCTCCGCACCCGGTGACCGATCCGTCACGGTCACGAGGGCCGTTCGTGCACCGGCCGCACGCGACGCCGCGAGGGCCGCATTGGTCGCCATGGTCCCGCCCTCGTGCGAGATCGCGATCACGAGGCCGTTCGCGGGCGGATCGAGGGACAGCTCGAATGCTTGCCGGCTCTCGGGCTCGAGGGCCGGTCGACGGCTCGGTCCTGGCAGTGCCGCCGCGCGGATGGCCTCGCGCAGGATCTCGGTCACCCCGAGCGCGGCGTGCTCCGACGTGCCGCAGCCGGTCACGACGATCGGGTCGCCCGCCGCGACCGCCTTGCGGATCGCGCGCGAGAGCGCGGCCGCGCCCCGGCCCCCAGCCTCGTGCCGGGCGAGGATCCGCTCGGCGATGTACGGCTCCGCTTCGATCATCTCGGTCATGTGGAATGGCGCCCCGGCGCGAGCGCTCGGCTGGTCGGTCGACGCCCAGGGCTCGGGCGGTCCGGGGAGGGGACGGTCGGGTCGAAGGGGAAAGTGGTCATGAGCGGCAGGATAGCCGCCTGCCCTGGATGGGCCGCGGACGACGCGCTCGGCGCGACGATGGCCTGGAACCGTCACCATTGGCGGGCGAATCACCCCAAGGAGGAACAGGATGCAGGTCGGTCTGATGGCGCCGCAGGGCTGGAAGGGCGAGTACGACGGCTGGAAGCCCGAAGATGCGTGGGCGCGCACCATGGCGCTCGCGACGCAGGCCGAGACGCTCGGGTTCGAGTCGCTCTGGGTGTTCGACCACTTCCACACGGTCCCGGAGCCGACCGACGAGATCACGTTCGAGTCGTTCGCGGTGCTGTCGGCGCTGGCGATGCTCACGTCGCGGGTCCGCCTCGGGCACATGGTCGTCTGCACCGGATTCCGCAACCCGGCGCTCACCGCGAAGCAGTCGTCGACGATCGACGTCATCAGCGGCGGGCGGTTCGAGCTGGGCATCGGGGCGGGCTGGAAGGAGGAGGAGTGGCGGGCCTACGGCTACGGCTTCCCGCCGCTGGCCGAGCGGATGGCCGCGTTCGGTGACCACCTGGAGATCATCACCCGGATGTTCGCGCCCGGCCGGGCGACCTTCGACGGGCGCCGCGCCGGCGTTCACGGCGCGATCAACGAGCCGCGCGGCGCCCAGTGGCCGCGCATCCCGATCATCGTCGGGGGCAACGGACGTCAGGTGACGGCCGGCTACGCCATCCGCTACGCCGAGGAGCTCAACTTCGTGTTCCTCGAGCCGGATGAAGTCGCTGAGCGGATGGCCGAGGTCCGCCGCCGCTGCGAACAACACGGCCGGGACCCCGATACGCTCCGGTTCTCGCTCTACGTGCGTGACGAGCCCATGCGCGATGCGGGCCAGTCGCGCATCGACACGCTGGCACGGTTCGCCGAGATCGGCCTGGACCGGCTCGTGGCCTTCCCGACTCGCTGGGCCCCGACCGAGGACGCCCAGGCGTCCTTCGCGCAGGACTGTCGGGCGGCGGGCATCGAGCTCACCGCCGCCCGCGCGTCGGCCGAGGTCTAGTCGAGGAGCTCGATCGAGTCCACGATCGCGTCGGTGTCCGCCTCGGAGGCGGCCGTGACGGTCACGACCATCTGGTTGTCGCCCGCGACGAGCAGGTACTGGTCCACCGGCGCCAGCGTGCCGCCGGTCGATGCGAGCTCATAGCGGAGATGGATCGCCTCGCCGGCCGGCAGGGTGACGCGCTCCGAGGTGATCTCGCCATCGGCGCGGGACTCGAGCCCGGCCTTGGTGACCTGCTCGAGCAGGTCGAGGCTCAGCCCGGCGCCCGGCAGCGTGAGCACCGTCAGGGTCGTTCCGGACTGCGGCTCGGGCCCGAACGCGAAGATGGACAGGCCCGCCGCCAGCATCGCCTGGAGCTGCGCCGAGTACTGCTGGGCGACAGCGGGGTCCAGCTCGCCCGCGGCCGCGATGATCGCGTCCAGGTCCCCCGCGCTGAGGTCGACCCGGTTCCAGCCGTCGGGCAGCGTAAGCGCGAAGCCCTTGTCGGCGACCTCGATCCGCCCACTGGTGGCCAGGCTTGGACCGGACGTCGCGGCGGACGGGGCAGCCTCGCTCGCGGCGGGCGCAGACGGTGCCGCCTCGCTCGCGGCAGCCGATGGCGGCGCCACCGTCGCGGCCGGGGAGTTCGTGGCGGTCGTACCGCCGCAGCCGATGACGGCAAGGGACACGAGCAGCGCGCCGAGTGCGCCGCGGAGGCGAAGCTGATCCATTCGGTTCCCCCTGTGGGTGGGTCGGTCGCGGCAAGCCTAGGGGAGCGCCGCGGGTCCGTCCAACGGTTCGCGATCGGGTCGCGGCAGCCGGCCGATGCGCCCGCGCGGCGCGTAGCGGAACCAGACCCGCCCGACCAGCGACTCCAGCGGCACTGGGCCGAAACGACGCGAGTCGATCGGCGGGCCGAAACCGGCGGTGGCACTCACCTCCGGCTCGGCGTCCGCGAGGAGCCATGCCTCGTCATCGGCCAGCTCGAGGTATCCATCTTCGAACGGGACGCGCTCGCCTGGACCGGCCGCGACCCGCTTCACGGCCAACGCGCCGCCGTCTGGTTCCCGGAACGCGACGATCGAGCCGCGACGCGGCCAACGCGCCGTCGTCGGGTCGACGAGCAACCAGTCCCCGGCCGAGATCGTCGGCTCCATGCTCGCCTGCTCGATGGCGAGGCGCCACGGGCCGCGCATCCGCCGGGCCAGCGACTCGGTACGACGAGGCCCCGCCGCTCGGCGGGGCCTCGGGATGCGCATCGGAGGGAGGGTCAGGCGGGTCGACCGGCGACGCGCGTCTTTTCCTCGCCGCCCGTCGCCTTCCAGGCGGCGTCGATCTCGTCGATCATGTCGAGGAGCTTCTTCGAGTCGGCCGCATCCGTGGAGGCCTTGACCTTCGACACCTGCTTGGTCGCGTTCCAGAAGAGGTCGTGCAGGTTCGGGACCTTCTCGAGGTGCTCGGGCTTGAAGTAGTCGTGCCACAGGACGTCGAGGTGGTGCTTCACCAGCTCGGCCCGCTCTTCCTTGATCGCGACGGCGCGAGTGCGGAACGTCGCGTCCTCGTTGGCCGCGTACTTCTCGTTGATCCGGTGGCAGGACTCTGCCTCGATCCGGGCCTGTTCGGGGTCATAGACGCCGCACGGGAGGTCGCAATGGGCCTGGGCGGTGGTCGTCGGGCTGAGCCAACGCGTCAAGCTGGGCATGGGAACTCCTTCGCAGTGGGGATGAGGGCCTCACGGTACCGTCATCGGGGCTGCCACGAAGTGTCCGAGCGCTCGTCGGGCGTGTCAAACGCGCAGCGGTACGGGACGGTGCGTGGCGGGTATCATCGGCCGGATGACGGACCGAGGGCTGCCCAGCGCAGACGCTTCCCCGGCCTGCCCGTTCGTCGCCTTCGAGGACGAGCGGGACGAGCGGGCCGACCGACCGGACCACCGCCACCGCTGCTACGCCGAGGCCGAGCCGGCACCGCGGGCGCTCGCGCACCAGGAGGCCTACTGCCTCTCGAGCGCCTTCCCGGTCTGCCCGGTGTTCCAGGAATGGGCTCGGCGAGAGGCGGCGCACACGCGGTCGGGCGGGAGCGCGGCGACGGCGCCACCCGCCATGCCCGACCGGGCCGCGTCCGTCACGGATCCGGCGGAGGACGACGGCCACGTAGAGGCTGACCGCGACACCGAGCTCGATGCTCCCGAACCGCCCGACGATCCACCGATCGAGGCCACCCCGCGGCGTAACCCGCCGCGCGACTGGGCGGCGCCGCCGCCCTGGGCTTCGGGCGCCGCTGGCTCGGTCGGTCGGCCGCGCCGGTGGCGCGGACGCGACCGGTTTCCTCGCGCCCCGTCCGTCGGAAGGGCAGGGGCTCGCCGGCAGCGCCGCGGATCGACTCGCGAGCGGCGGCGATCTCGTCGTGGAGCCCTCACCACCGCTCGAGCCGTACGGACGAGCCGTGTCGGACCATCCTGCAGCGCCGGCCGATCCGGAGCTGGCCGGGCTCGTGGGCGCGGCCGGCGTCGCCGCGGCGGGGGCAGGGGCGGCAGCGGCCAGCGGCGCCGGCGCCGATCGGTCGTCATCCGACGGGTATCCGGCCGTCGCCAGGTCCGGCCGACGCCCGACGGTGAGCTCGACACGCGACCGCGACCGCGAACGTGAGCGAGAACGAGAACGGGCGGCCGCGGAACGGTCGGGACACGGCGACGGCCCGGCCTGGGAGAGCCACCGTCGTCTCGAGGCCTATCCGCAGATCAAGACGCGGGTCGGGATGCCCGCCCTGCCGCGCGTCGCCGTCCTCGCGCTGGCCCTGGCGGTCGCCGCGGTGGCGTTGTTCTTCTTGCCCGCGCTGTTGGGCATCGGCGGCGGTGGCGGGGACCCCACGACGAGCCCGAGTCCGAGCGCCCCCGCCGCGACGGCCACGCCCGAGCCGACGCCGATCCCAGCGCCGACGCAGCAGGTCTACGTCATCAAGGAGGGCGACACGCTCTCGAAGATCGCCAGCGACTTCGGCTTGACGGTGGATCAGCTGCTCGCGGCGAACAGCGAGACCATCACGGACCCGAACCGGATCGCCGTCGGCGACGAGATCATCATCCCTGCGCCCCCGCAGGACGAGGTCGATGGCGGTTCACCCTCGCCGTAGGTTCGATCGCGGTCGCGGCTCACCGGGCCGCGGCCAGGGCGCGGGGAACCGCGTTAGCGTGGGGCGATATTGATGGCCGTGATCCGGCCCGCCTCCACCCGGAAGGTCGCGTCGATGTGCTGGGTCGGCGCACCGGGTCTCACGACCAGGAGATCGGCCTCGTAGGTGTTGCCGGTGTCGCGGATCCCGCCCGGGATCATCCGCAGGCCGGCATCACCGCGCAGGAACCAGCCGCCTACGCGCTCGACGCCGCGCAGCGTCTGGACGCTGTCCCCGACATGCACGCGCATCTCGGTCTTCTCGTCCATCAGCGCGACCGCACCCTCGCGATCGCCGCCATTCAGCTTCTCGAAGAAGTCTTCCATCGTCTCGACAGCACCCATGGGCGGAGTGTACCGTCGGCCGCCCATGGACGCCGACCGACCCATGACGACCCTGGCGGCGGCCTGGCCGCTGTTCGGGCTACGGATCCGGAGCGAGCGGCTGGTGCTTCGATTGCCGACCGACGACGAGGTCCTCGCGCTGCTTGACGTCGCCCGGGCCGGGATCCATCCGGCCGACGAGATGCCGTTCGGGATCGCCTGGTCCGTGGTGCCGAGCCCCGAGTTCGAGTGGGGATTCGTCCAGCATCACTGGCTGATGCGCGCCACCTGGACACCCGAGGACTGGACCCTGAACCTGCTGGTCGAGCTGGACGGGCAGCCGATCGGCAGCCAGAGCATCGGCGGGCGAGCGTTCGCGGTGCATCGCACCGTCGGGACGGGGTCGTGGCTTGGCCGGCCGTGGCAGGGTCGAGGTCTCGGGACGGAGATGCGGACGGCCGTGCTGGCGTTCGCATTCGACGGCCTGGGAGCGCGGGTGGCGGAGTCGGAGGCGTTCCTGGACAACGCGCCCTCGAATCGCGTCTCGCGGCTCGGTCGGGTACGCCGACAACGGCCGCGGGGCCCTCGCGCCCCAGGGCATCTCGCGCGAGACGCAGCGGTTCCGGATGACCGCAGAAGCCTGGCGCTCCCGGCCCCGACCGCCGGTCACGATCGAAGGATTGGACGCGTGCCGCGAACGGTTCGGAGCATGACCGGCCCCGCGCCGCGGGCCGGGCTAGAAGCCGCCGCCGGCGCCGCCTCCGCCACCGCCTGACGAGCCACCGCTGAAGCCGCCCCCGCCGCTCCCCGAAGACGACGGCGCGTTCCCGATCGTGCCCAGGGCCGACATCATCCCGCCGATGTTCGGGATGCCGGACGACGAGAAGATGCTGCCCCCGCTGCCGGACGCGGCGCCACTCGCGAACGATTGACCGTCCGAGGTCGTGTACCACGCCGGGAAATAGGTCGACGATGCGGCGCTGCGGGCGTCCTTCACGTCCTCGAGGCTGCGCGACAGCACCGATTCGATGTCGTCCTGGAGCCCGAGCGCCGTGCCCCAGACCACGGCCTGGTCCGGGGTCTCGAGCCATGCCGAGCCCGGCCTCATCGACGACCTGCTGCATCGATCGGGCCTGCTCCATGGTCTTGTGCAACGTCCGCCGGTAGGCCGCCAGCATCGCGCGGATCATCGCGCCGGGCATCGTCACCTGGGGCATGCTCTGGGCGGCGATGACGACGACGACTCCACCGGCGATGGCCGCCGCCCCGATGACCGTCAGCCCCGACAGCGGGATGTTGAACCCCGCGACGATCGCGACGACGCCGGCCGCGACGGCGAGCAGTCCCTTGGCCGTCCAGCGCCCGACGACCTTGCTCGGCTTGTCGACCATCCAGCCGCGTTTGACGACGTGCGACTCGAGCTTCGAATCGAAGGTCGAGACGGCCGACCCGAACTTGGGCAGCTCGTCGGCCTCGATGTAGCCCTCCGCGCCATCGGATGAGAGCTGCTGCAGCTCGCGCAGGGCGTATTCCTCGGCCGGACCGATCGGCCGCCGCGCGTTCCGGGCACGCCGCGCCTCCTCGACCGCGTCGCCGGCCGGTGGGCCCACGTCGACACCGACCTTGTCCGACAACCCGAGCAGCCCGCGGTCCTCGCGGAACGAGATGAACCCGCGCGACGCGAGATCGAGCATCGCTGTCGTCAGCGCCCGGCGCGACGTCCCACCGTCCATCACGAATGCCCCGGACGCCGCGGTCAGGTCAGGCGGCGGAGCCGGCATGAGGATCGACGGGTCGTCAAGGTAGACCGGATCCCTGCCCAACCGACGCCACGAGAAGTACGCCCAGCCGGCGAGGCCCATGAACACGATCGGCGCTCCGATGAGCCCAAGCGCTGCGTCGATCTGGCGGCCGGTCTGGATCCGGGCCGCGTTCTCGGCGGTGGCAGCCCGATCCACCTCCTCGAGCGCGACGGCGAGTGCGCCGTCGAAGTCCGCGGATCGGAGGAACGGCATCATGTCCTCGTCGAAGATCCGCTGGCGCTCGCTGTTCGTGAGATACGTCGCCTCGAAGCCGGGCGCAGCGTAGAGCTGGACCTGACCGTGCTCCAGCGATGGGTCGATGTCGAAGAAGATGGCCAGCCCGTCATCGAAGCCGGCCCGCCCCACGCCCCACTGGTCGATAAGCGCCCGTGCACGCGCCTCGGTCTCCCCGGTCGTCACGCCGTAGTCGACGAGCTGGCTGTAGACCACGACCTCGGCCGCGGTGCGCTCTTCGATCGCGTCGATGGTCCGCTCGGCCGCGACCTCCGCCTCCGGCGAGAGGATGCCGGCGAAGTCGTAGACGGCCTGGCCGTCGATGGGGTCCGGGAATGGGGGACCTGGCGTCGGGATGTCGGTGACGGGACCCGGGCCTGGGATACCCGGGGCGTCGTCGCTCCCGAGCGCCTCCCGGAGGGTCGCAGCGAGGCCGACGACGATCGCAGTATCGATGTCGCCGGACGCCAGCCACCCGTCCATCTCGTTCTCGATCGCGGCACGCTCCTCGGCGTCCATGAATGCCTCGAAGCCGGCGCCCGTCGCGATCCCGACATCGACCGCACCGTCCGCCGCCACGTCGGCGAGGAGCACCATCCCGGTCCCGTCCGGTCCGCCGACGTCCCACTGGGCGAGCAGCGCTGCTGCGTCGGCCGTCGCGTCCGGGTCGGCTGGCTCCGTCGACTCGAGTCGCTGGGTGTAGACGACGACCTGGGCGTTCCGATAGGTCTCGATGCCGTCGACGATCTGTTCTGCATTGGTCCGGGTGTCAGGCGAGAGCACGTCTGCGGTGTCGTAGACGGCCTGGTCCGCGATGGGGTCCGGGAACGGCGGGCCGGCGGCCGCCACGACGGGCGCCAGGAGCAGCGCCGCGACGCCCAATGACGCGACGACGGCGAGGGATCGTTGGACGCCCACCCAGATCCTCATGGGCCGAAGGGTAGCGGAGGTGCGTGCCTCCATCGGCTCACATCCGACCGCGCGCGCGGCCCAGCGTGAGCGTGCCGTCGGGGGCGAGAAGGATCTGCGGGGAACGCGGTCGGCCGTTGTAGGTCGAGCCCAGCGAGGCCGCGTATGCGCCGGCATCGGCGATCGCCACGAGGTCGCCCCGCTGGAGGGGCGGGAGGTCGTGCGTCCCGAGGGTGTCCGTGGATTCGCAGATGGGACCCTCCACACTCGCGGGCTCCCGGGGCGTCTGACCGCTGGCCCCCGCCCCGGTTCCGGCCGGAGGTCCATCGGTCGTCCGAGCGTGGTCAGGCCGTGGATCGGGTGTCGCGCGCCATAGAGCGCGGGCCGGATGAGCTCGGTCATCCCGGCGTCGAGGACGACCTGGCGACCGGCACGGTCCCGGACATGGAGGACGCGCGCCACCAGCCAGCCCGCCCGGGCCACCAGCGCGCGGCCGGGCTCGATCGCCAGGCGTGAGGGCCGTCGGTCGGTGGGGATCGCGTCGAGGAGCGCCGGCAGTTCGCGGGCGAACCGCTCCGGTTCGGGCGACGGCTCACCCGCCGGTCGGACGGGGAAGCCGCCACCCAGGTCGAGCGTGTCGAACGCGGCGATCGAGCCACGCCACAGCGCGGTCAGGGCGAGCGCTTTGCGGACGGCATCCCGCCACGCATCCACCGCACCGAGCTGGGAGCCCACATGGATCTGGATCCCGCGTGGACGCAACGGTCCGTCCGGGCCGCCTCCGGCTGCGATGGCCGCCGCGATCTCGGTCTCGGTCATCCCGAATTTGGTCGCACCGGCCCCCACGGCGAGCGCGACGAGGGTCTCAGGCGCGACGTCCGGATTGAGCCGGTACAGCACGTCGATGGGCCGAGCCCCGGCCCGGCGGACGGCCGTCGCGAGGCCCTCGGCCTCTTCGGGCGACTCCATGGCGACCCAGCGCAGCGGGTCGCGCCCAGCCGCCGCCCGCGCGGCGGCCGCCAGATCGGCCGGGGTCTTGCCGACCCCCTCCAGCGTGATCCGATGGTTCGGGATGCCGGCACGCCGGGCCAGCGTCCACTCGCCGCGCGACACGACGTTCGCCCCGAACCCTCGGGCGCCGACCTCGGCGATGACCGCCGGCACGTCGTTGGCCTTGACCGAGTACTGGCGGACGACCGGATCCGGAAAGGCGTCCCGAACCGCCGCGCAGGCCGCGTCGAGCGTCGCGAGGTCCGTGACGAAGACCGGTGTGCCGAACCGGCGGGCGGCGCGGCGGAGGGCCGCCGCGAGCGATCGCTGCGGCCCGTCAGCCTCAGTCAGGGACGACCATCCGGATACCGGACGAGATGAGGCTCAGGACGATCGCGCCGATGATGGCCGCGACGAGCGTGTCGATGCTCAACAGGTCGGGAGGGAAGTCGCCCACCTTCAGCGTGAAGCCCGCGAGGTCCGATACCCACGCGGTCAGGAGGAACAAGCCACCGTTGATGACGAACCCGATGAGGCCCAGGGTCATGAGCCTGATCGGCAGGGCCAGGAGCCGCACGATCGGTCCGATCAGCCCGTTGATGACCCCGAAGATCAGCGCGATGACGATCAACCCGGCGATCTCGCCGTCGTACGCGAACATGCTGGGCAGCAAGGTGACGAGGATGTAGAACGCGACGGCCGTCACGACCGTACCGATGACGAAGCCCTTCACGAACGTCCTCCTGGGTGGCGATGCCGATGCTCGGCGAGGATACCCGCTCAGCGCAGCAGGAATCCCGTCCCGATGGGGTCGCGTGGATCGAGCGTGAACCGATGCTCGCCGGTCCGGAAGGCCGCACCCTCGACCTCGGTGACGACAGTCGGGCGGTCGCCGATGACCGGGCCCGGCCCGACCACGCGGGCGTCGAAGACGGAGTCGACGATCGACCGATGGCGGAGCGTGGCACCGACCTCGATCTCGCCGCGGGCGTGCAGGATCGCCAGCCGCGCCGACGTCCCCGAGCCGCACGGCGACCGATCGACCTCGCCCTCGGCGAAGACCGTGACGTTCCGCTGCGCGATGTCCGCCCCGTCAACGTCGGGGAGTGGCTCCCAGAAGATCACGCCGTAGATGCCATGCAACTCCGGATCCTCGGGGTGGACGACGTCCGGGGCACGCTCCAGCGCCGGTCGGAGCTTGCGCTGGAGATCGATGAGGGCCGGCAGCGCCGACGGTTGGACCCGGAGGCCCACGGTCCGTACATCCAGCGTCCCGTAGAAGGCGCCACCGAACGCGATATCGAGCGTGACCGCGCCACGGGACGTCTCGACCGTCACGTCCCGTGCCAGCACGAACGACGGCACGTTGCGGAACGACACGGCCTCGACCCGGCCGTCGGCGTCGAGGCGGGCGGTGCACGCCAGTCGGCCGCTCGGTACGTCCACCGTGACCGCCACGGAATCGGCGCCCGGCACGACCGCGACTCGGCCGGACTCGATCGCCCACGTCACGAGCGCGATGGTCCCGTGGCCGCAGGCCGTCGAGTAGCCCTCGTTGTGGAAGAACACGACGCCAAGGTCGCCGCCAGAATCGTTCGCTGGCGTCACGAATCCGCCGTACATGTCGGCGTGCCCGCGCGGCTCGTTGACCAGGAGTCGTCGGACTTGGTCGATGTTGGCGGCCGCCCAGCGCCGTCGTTCCGGCACCGTCCTGCCCTCGAGCGCCGGCACTCCGCCGGTGACGATCCGGAACGGTTCGCCGCCGGTGTGGTAGTCGATCGTCGTGATCTCGCTCAACGTCCGAGCCGCGCCTCGAGCCGGGTCCTGACATCGGGCCACTCGCCGGCCAGGACGCTGTAGAACGCGGAATCGCGGTTCGAGCCGTCGGGCATGATCGTGTGGTGGCGAAGCACGCCCTCGAAGGTCGCGCCGATCCCCAGCAGCGCCGCCCGCGACCGCTCGTTGCGGGCATGGGTCTTGAACTCCACCCGCTCAGCATCGAGGGTCTCGAAGGCGTGGGCCAGTTGGAGCAGCTTCGCCTCGCGGTTGGCCCCGGTCCGTTGCCAGTCTGTCCCGACCCAGGTCCAGCCGATCTCGAGGCGCCGGTGCTCGGGCGTGATGGTCATGTAGCGGCTGCTGCCGATCGCCCGGCCGCTCGCGAGGTCGACGGTCGCGAACGGCACCTCGGTCGTGGCCTCGGCGTTCGCGAGCGCCTGGTCGAGCCACGCCCGCAGGCCAGTGTCGTCCATCGGCTTCGCGATGATCCAGCGCCAGATCGCATCGTCGTAGGCGACGCGCGCGAGGTCATCGAGGTGCGTCGCCGTGAGCGGCTCCAGCCGGACGAGACGCCCGGTGAGCGTGACCGGCGTGACCCAGTCCTGATGCGTCATCTGCCCGATCGTAGCGGGCCGATGCCCCGACCGGAGCGTGCCGGCCGCACGACGGGTCTAATCGGCCCTGGCCAGCCCGTGGCGGATCGCATAACGGGTCAGTGCGTTCGTGCCCCGCAGTCCGAGCTTGTCCGACAGGTTCGCGATGTGCCGGCGCACCGTGTGGATGCTGATGTCGAGCGATCGGGCGATCTCCGCCGGTGACTGCCCCGAGGCCAGCATGCTCAGGACCTCGCGTTCGCGAAGGCTCATCGTGCCCGCCTCGAGCCACCGGATCGAGTCGTCCACGATCGAGCCGGTCACGCTGCTGTGCAGGTAGCGGTCCCCGCGGGCCACGGCCCGGATGGCATCGACCAGCTCCCGCGAGAGCGCACCCTTGACGAGATAGCCCGCGGCCCCGGCGGCGAGGGCCTGACGGACGGTCTCGGGATCGCCGTGCATCGTCAGCACCAGCACCCGCAGATCGGGCCAGCGGGCGTGCATCGTGCGAAGCAGCGGCAGCGCATCGCCTTCCGGGAAGGTCAGGTCGAGCAGGAGGACATCCGGTCGGTCCCGCTCGACGAGCTCCAGCACGGCGGAATGATCGGCGGCGTCACCGACGACCTCGAATCCGATGGTGCTCTCCAGGACCAGGCGGAGGCCTTCGCGGATCACGTGGTGGTCGTCCGCCAGGCCGACGCGGATCGGCCCGGCTCCCAGGCTCCGTGTCATCGGATGCGGTCGGCCGGCGGTCGCGGCACCATCAACCCGGGGCTCGCTGGGGCCCGGCATACGAGCGTTGGTCGGCGCGTCCATCAGCGCGCAAGGTCCGCGGCCGCGACAGGCGCACCCGAGCCCCGGGGCTCATCGATCGGCGTCAGGGGGACGGCGATCTCGACCCGCGTTCCTTCCCCACGGCGGGATCGGACTTCGACGCTGCCTCCATGGATCGCCGCCCGCTCGAACATCCCGGCGAGGCCGAGCCCGTGCTCGCCATCCCACATGTCGAAGCCGACGCCGTCATCGCCGACGACGAATCGGACCGTCCCATCGAGGATGTGGCATCCGATCCAGATCCGTGACGCGCCGCTGTGGCGGGTCGCGTTGCCGAGCGACTCCTGGACGATCCGGTAAAGGTCGATCTCCAGCTCGGGCTCGAGGAGACCGGGCGGGAGGATCAACGGGTCGAACCGCAACTCGACCGGCCTTCCGGCCGATCCCGCCAGGTTTCGCAAAGCCGCGCCCAGACCGATCTCGTGGACCCTGGTCGGCCGCAGCTGCATCGCGACCTGTCGCGTTTCGGCCAGGGCCGACGTAGCGAGCTCCCGGGCTCGATGGATCGAGTCCAGCCCGGCGGCCGGCGGCCCCTCCGTCGTGGCCGTGAGCGCGTTCGCGGCCGCGTCGAGGTTCAGCACGACCGCCGTGAGGGTCTGGCCCACGCCATCGTGGAGGTCGAGGGCCAGGCGTCCACGCTCCTCCTCATGGGCGGTGACCAATCGCTCACTGGCCTGCCGGTACAGCGATGCGTAGCGTCGGGCCGATGTCGAGACCCGGTCGGCGAGCACCGCCACGATGAGCGCGATGGTGACCATCAGCGGCCACTCGTTGAACTCGAGCTGGTCCTCGTTCGGTGGGACGCCGATCGCGGTCGTGACCGCTAGGTAGCCGATCACGACCATCGTCGCGATCATGATCCGGGCAACGGCGCCGCGCAGGCCGTAGATGAACGCCCCGATGGCCGCCGTCAGCCAGAGGGTCTGGAGGATGATCTCCGGATCCCCGATCCGCGTGAACAACGCGATGGCGAGTCCCGCGCACACGAGGTCGACGATCCGACGAAGCCCAGTCGGACCCAAGCGCGATCGATAGAGAAAACGAAGGTCCCGATGCCGACCGTCAATGGTCATCCTGCACCCCCCCAATGGTGGATTTTGAGTATAGGCAGGGAGCGTTGCTGTCCACAATGATGTGGTAGCCGAATAGGGGGCTCCGGTCATGGAACATGGTGTGTCCAGGCACCGGAAGCGGCCGCTGTAGGGAGCGGCCCCAGGGGGATCCGGCGAGGGGAAGTCGCCGGGCCCAGGCACGACGTCGGCGTGTTTTTGGGGGAGTCACATGTTGCGCGTCCTGGTCAGCACCAGCGTCCGTTTCCGCCTGCTCATCATCGGCATCGCCGCGGCACTCTTGCTCGTCGGTGCGACCCAGCTGCCGAACGCACGGGTCGACGTGCTGCCGGAGTTCACGCTCCCGTTCGTCGAGGTCCAGACCGAAGCGCTCGGCCTCTCGGCCGAGGAGGTCGAGGAGCTCGTCACCGTGCCGCTCGAGGCAGACCTCCTTCATGGGGTCGCGTTCCTCGACGAGATCAAGTCCCAGTCGATCGCGGGCCTGTCCTCGATCGTGCTCATCTTCGAGCCCGGGACCGACCTCTACAAGGCACGCCAGGTCGTCGCCGAGCGGCTGACGCAGGCCCATGCCCTGCCGAATGTCGCCAGGGCCCCGGTCATGTTGCAGCCGCGGTCCTCGCTCAGCCGCTTCATGATCGTCGGCTTCCGGTCGGACGAGAAGTCCCTGATGGAGATGTCCGTCCTCGCGCGCTGGAACGTGCGTCCTCGCCTGATGGGTGTCCCGGGCGTCGCGAACGTCTCGATCTTCGGTCAGCGCGAGCGCCAGCTCCAGGTCCTCGTCGATCCGGCGAAGCTCGAGCGGACCGGTGTCTCGCTGGAGCACGTCGTCAAGACCGCTGGCAACGCGCTCTGGTTCTCGCCGCTGACCTTCCTCGAAGCGTCCACCCCTGGCACCGGCGGGTTCATCGATACCCCGCAACAGCGCCTGAGCATCCAGCACATCCTGCCGATCCGCTCGGCCGAGGACCTCGCGCAGGTCGCCATCGAACCGGAAGACGGCGGTAGCCCCCTCCGCCTCGGTGATGTCGCGACGGTCGTCGAGGATCATCAGCCGCTCATCGGAGACGGCGTCGTCGCGGACGGCGAAGGCCTCCTCCTGGTGATCGAGAAGTTCCCGGATGTCAACACCCTGCAGATCACCCGCGAGGTCGAAGCGGCGCTCGAAGCCCTGAAGCCCGGACTTCCCGGCATCGAGATCGACTCGAGCCTCTACCGGGAGGCCTCGTTCATCGACGCGTCGATCGGCAACGTGTCGTTGGCGATCCTCGTCGGCTTCCTGCTCATCGTGTTGATCCTCGGCGCCGTCCTGTTCGACTGGCGCGCCGCGCTCATCGCCTTCATCACGATCCCCCTGTCCGTGGCTGCGGCGTGCGTTCGTCCTGCACCAGGCCGGCGCAGCGATCAATGCGATGACCCTTGCCGGCATCCTGATCGCCATCGGGGTCATCATCGACGACGCCGGGGGCGTGGTCCATGACGTCAATCGGCGCTTCCGCGAACCTCGCGATGGCGATGGCGAACGGACGAAGGCGTCGATCGTGACCGAGGCGGTCCTCGAGGGCCGAACGCCCGTCGGGTACGCCACCGTCCTCGTCCTCGTCGCCCTGATCCCGCTGTTGTTCGTGGCCGGAGAGGTCAGCGCCTTCCTCCCGTCGCTCATCGTCGCCTACGCGGTCGCCATCCTTGCGTCGATGGTCGTCGCCATGACGGTCGCGCCGGCCCTTGCGGTGTTGATCCTCGTCCAGGACTCCGGGCAGCGACGCGAATCGCCCGTGCTCCGACGAGCACGGGACGCCTATGGCTCCTCGCTGGCGGGCATGCTTCGGCGAGTCCGTCCCACCGCGGTCGTGGCTGCGACCCTCGTGGTCGGGGCGGCGCTGGTGCTCGGCTTGATGATCGTTCCCTCCAACGGCGACTCGATCCTGCCGACGTTCCGGCAGCGCGAATTGCTCATCCACTGGAACGGCGCGCCGGCAACGTCCCGGCAGGAGATGACACGGATCGTGTCGCGCGCCAGCACCGAACTTCGGGCGATCCCCGGCGTCGCGAATGTCGGGGCCCACGTCGGACGGGCGATCCTGTCCGACGAGCAGTCGAGCGTGAATGCGGCGGAGCTCTGGGTCAGCATGGATCCGACCGCGGACTACGACAGCACCCTTGCGGCGATCCAGTCGACCGTCGATGGGTACCCCGGTCTCGATCGCGCCGTCACGACCTACACGAGCGACCGCATCGACGAGGTCCTCGGAACGTCGGACCGTGACGTCGCCGTCCGGATCTATGGCCAGGACCTCGCCACCCTCGAGGAGAAGGCGGGTGAGGTCAGGACGGCGATGGCCGAAGTGAGCGGTGTCAGCTCTCCGTCCGTCCGCTCCCAGGTCTACGAGCCGACCGTCGAGATCGAGGTCGACCTCGAAGCGGCAGGCCAGTACGAGATCAAGGCCGGCGACATCCGCCGCGCGGCAACCTCCATCCTTTCCGGCATCGAGGTCGGCAACCTGTTCGAAGACCAGAAGGTGTTCGAGGTGGTCGTCCAGGGCGTTCCCGCGCTCCGCAACAGCCTCAGCAGCGTCGAGAACCTGTTGATCGAGACCCCCAACCGCGGCCTCGTTCGACTCGGTGACGTGGCGGATGTCCGGGTCGCGCCCTCGCCCAGCGTCGTCAATCGCGAAGGTGTCTCGCGCTACCTGGACGTCACCGCGGATATCAGCGGTCGCGACGTTGGCGCCGTGATCGGCGAGCTCGAGACACGACTGGCCGCCGTCCCGTTCGGCATCGAATACCACCTGGAGATCCAGAGCGCGGCGCTGGAGCGTCAGGATGCGCAGAACCGCCTGTTGGCGGTCCTGGTCGGCACGGTCATCCTCGTCCTCCTCCTGCTGCAAGCCGCGTTCGGTGCCTGGAAACTGGCATTCCTGGTCCTGGGTTTCCTGCCGGCTGCGGTCGTCGGGGGTGCCCTCGCGGCGCTCGTCACGGGCGATCTGATCTCGATCGGATCGCTGGCGGGATTGATCACCGTCTTCGCGATCACGGCGCGCCATGCCGTGACCCTGGTGCATCGCTATCGCGCGCTCGAGCGCGCGGCTGACGGGCCGGTCGGCGTGGAGCTGGCGCTCGTCGGGGCTCAGGAGCGGCTCGCGCCGACCATGGTCACGGCCCTCGGGACCGCCGCATTCGCCCTGCCATTCATCGTCCTGGGCGATGTCGCGGGCCTCGAGATCATTCGGCCGATGGCCGTGGTGGTCCTTGGCGGGCTCATCACCTCCACGATCCTCCTCCTGTTCGTCCTCCCGTCCATCTATCTCCGCTCCGGACCCAGCCCGGCCTCGGAGACCGAAAACCTCATGAGCGAGTCGCCGGCCCTCGAGCCGACGCTGGCATAGGAGCAACGAGATGAAGCGAATTTCGGGATTGATGGTGGTCCTGGCGGTGGCCGGGCTGGCGATGGCTGGCTGCAGCCAGCCTCCAGCGACGGACACGCATGAAGCGGCGATCACGATCGACGCGCAAGCGTCCGGTCTCAAGCGACTCACGCTGTCGGCCAAGGCCGCCGAGCGCCTGGGTGTCGAGACGGCGCCCGTCGCGGCGGCCGGCGCGGCCTTGACGATCCCCTACGCCGCCGTGATCTACGACGCGCAGGGGGACACGTGGGCCTACGTGAACAGCGAGCCGCTCGTCTTCCTGCGGGAAACGATCACCGTCACGGAGATCGACGGCGATCTGGCGTTCATCTCGGCTGGTCCGGCGTCAGGCACGGCGGTCGTCACGACCGGCGCGGCCGAGCTGTACGGCGCCGAGATCGGCGTCGGCGGCGGTCACTGACGCGCGTCTAGCAACCGATTCGGGGGGAGTCCACGGTCATGATGCGCAGAATCATCGCCACGAGCCTGCGGTTCCGTTTCCTGGTCATCGCCTGTGCCGTCGGCATGATGGTGTTCGGCGCGTCACAGGTCCAGGCGATGCCCGTGGACGTGTTCCCGGAGTTCGCACCGCCGAAGGTCGAGATCCAGACCATCTGCATCGGACTGTCCGCTGAAGAGGTCGAGAGCCTCGTCACGGTCCCGATCGAGCAATCGCTCGCTGGGATCGAGGGCCTCGACATCATCCGATCCAAGTCCGTCATCCAGCTGTCGCAGGTCGAGCTGATCTTCAAGCCCGGAACGGACCTGCTCAAGGCCCGCCAACTGGTCGCGGAACGGGTCGCCCAGATCACGCCGACGCTGCCGACCTGGGCGGCGCCGCCGTTCATGATCCAGCCGCTCTCCGCGACCAGTCGCGTGCTCAAGGTGGGGATGACCTCCGACGAGGTTTCCCTGATCGACATGTCGATGATCTCGTACTGGACGATCCGGCCACGGCTGCTAAGCGTGCCTGGCGTCGCCAACGTCCAGATCTGGGGTGAGCGTCTCGACATGCCCCAGGTCCGGGTGATCCCGGCCAAGCTCGCGGAGCACGGGGTCGCCATGGCCGACGTGATGGATGCCGTCGGTGAGGCGCTCGACGAAGGCATCCTGCGCTACAACGTGAGCAACTACACCGGGACGGGCGGGACGGTCGAGACGCCCGCCCAGAGCCTCGTGATCAAGCACGTTCCGCCGATCGTCGAGGTTGCCGACCTCGAGCATGTGACGGTCGCCGGAAAGGACGGCAAGGAGATCCCGATCACCGAGGTCGCCGACCTCGTTCGGGATCACCAGGCGATGATCGGCAACGCCGTCGTCAATGACGGCGAGGGGATCATGCTCATCGTCGAGAAGTTCCCGTGGGCAAACACGCTCGACGTCACCCGTGGCCTTGATGCCGCCTTCACCGAGCTGAAGCCGGGTCTGCAGGGGATCGAGATCGACCAGACCATCTTCCGGCCGGCCAGCTTCATCGACCAGGCCCTCGGGAACCTGTCGAATGCGCTGCTCCTCGGAAGCATCCTCGTCTTCGTCGTGCTGGTCCTGTTCCTGTTCGAGTGGCGCACGGCGCTCATCAGTCTCGTCGCCATCCCGCTCTCGCTGATGGCCGCGGCCATGGTGTTGTATATCCAAAACGTCACGATCAATACGATGATCCTTGCGGGATTCGTCATCTCGGTGGGCGTCGTCGTCGATGACGCGATCATCGATGTCGAAAACATCACCAGGCGTCTGCGTCAACATCGGTCGGAGGGCAGCACCCGATCGACCGCCTCGATCATCCTCGAATCGTCGCTCGAAGTTCGCAGTGCGATCGTCTACGCGACCATCATCGACGTCGTGGCCGTTGCACCGGTCTTCTTCATCGGGGGCCTTTCCGGCGCCTTCTTCCAGCCATTGGTGATCTCGTACGGCCTGGCTGTGCTTGCTTCCCTGTTGGTCGCGCTGACCGTGACCCCAGCGATGGCCTACATCCTCCTCCGGAACGCACCGATCGAGCGACAGCGTTCGCCGATCACTCGTCGCCTGCAGGATGCCTACGCCTCCGTGATCGCCCGGATCCTGCGCTCGACGAGGCCGGCATTCGCCGCGGTCGGGATGATGATCCTCGCCGGCATCCTCATCTGGCCGCAGCTTGGGCAGTCACTCCTGCCGGACTTCAAGGAACGCGACTTCCTGATGCACTGGGTGACCGCGCCAGCGACATCGCTCGAAGAGGAGACCCGGATCTCGATCGCGGCCTGCAATGAGCTGCGCGAGATCCCAGGCGTGCGCAACTGCGGCTCCCATATCGGCCAGGCCTTCCAGGCGGACGAACCGTACGGCGTCGAGTTCGGCGAGAACTGGATCAGCGTCGATCCGGCCGTGGACTACGACAAGACCCACGCGGCGATCCAGGAGGTGGTCGATGGCTATCCCGGGTTGCGCCGCGATGTCCAGACCTACCTCAAGGAGCGCATCCGCGAAGTCCTGACCGGATCGAGCGACGCGATCGTCATCCGCATCTATGGTCATGACCTGCAGACGCTCCGGGACCTGGCCGCCGAGGTCGAGGGCAAGCTCGACGTGATCCCCGGCATCATCGACCTGCACGCCGAACAGCAGGTCAACATCCCGCAGATCCAGGTCGAGGTGGACCTCGCGGCGGCCGAACGCCACGGCGTCAAGCCGGGCGATGTCCGGCGGACCGCAGCTGCCTACATGGCCGGCGAGGAGGTCGGTGACGTCTTCCATGGCGGCAAGGCCTACGACATCCAGGTGTGGAGCGTCCCAGAGAGTCGAGCCAACCTGACCGATGTCCAGAACCTGCTCATGGACACGGCTTCGGGAGGCAAGGTCGCCCTCAAGGACATCGCGTCCGTCGCGATCGCTCCGTCCCCCGGTCACATCAACCACGAGGCCATGGCACGGCGGATCGATGTCGAGGCCAACGTCCAGGGACGCGACCTCGGCGCGGTCATCACCGACGTCCAGGCGGCCCTCGCCAGCACGCAGTTCCCCGAGGGATACCACCCCGAGATGCTGGGCGAGTACCAGGAGCGCCAGGGGGCGCAGGACCAGCTGCTGCTGTTCGCCGTTGCCGCTGCGGTCGGCGTGTTCCTGCTGCTCCAGGCGGCATTCGGCAGCACTCGGCTGGCCGTCCTCTCGTTCCTCACGCTCCCGTCAGCCCTGGTGGGTGGCATCATCGCCGCCTGGATGGGGACGGGCGTGATCTCGCTCGGGGCGCTCGTCGGGTTCTTCACCGTCCTCGGCATCGCGGCCCGGAACGGGATCATGATGATCAATCACTTCCAACACCTCGAGAAGTTCGAGGGTGAGACCTTCGGGCACGACCTCGTCGTTCGCGGTGCCAAGGAGCGGCTGGCGCCGATCCTGATGACCGCTCTCGCGACGGGCTTGGCCCTGGTGCCGCTGGCGATCGCCGGTGACCTACCCGGCCACGAGATCGAACACCCGATGGCGATCGTCATCCTCGGTGGCCTCGTGACCTCCACGTTGCTCAACCTGTTCGTGGTCCCGGCGCTGTACCTGCGCTTCGGGCGGAGTCGCAAGGAGACCGCAGCGGCGGCCGCCTGATCCTCGTCGGCGACGGTGGCGATGACGCCGCCGCCGGCCATCTAGACTCCGGTCATGTCCGACTTCCAGCGCCGCTTCACCACGTTCTTCGACGAATTCGTCGAGCGGCAGCCGACCGCCGCAACGGCCATCGGCGACCACCGCCACGACGACCGATGGCCCGATGGGTCCGAGGCCGGGCGGCAGGCCCGCCTGGCGTTCGCGGAGCGCTGGCTCGCCGAGTTCGCGGCCCTCGACGACGCCGACCTGTCCGCCGATGACGCCATCGATCGCGACCTCGTGACGATGGACCTCGAAGCGCAGCGGTTCGCCGATACCGAATTGCGCGAGGAGACGTGGAACCCGCTCGATTGGGTGTACCTGCTCGGCGACGGCATCTTCCCGCTGATCGCCCGCGACTTCGCGCCGCTGGCCGATCGCCTCGCCAGCGTGGCAGGTCGCCTGGAGCGGATGCCCGCGTTGCTTGACGCGGCCCGCGCCGCGCTCGTGGGGCAGCCCGGTCGGCCGGTCGGCCGGTTCCAGACGGAGACCGCGCTCGCGCAGCTGCCGGGGATCGCGGAGCTCATCGGCGATGCCCTCGCAGAGGCCGTGCGGGCCGCGGGCGACGATGCGGCGGTCGCGGCGGTTCGGCCGCGTCTCGAGGCGGCGGCAGTCGCCGCGAAGGGTGCCCTCGCCGCGTTCGAAGGCCACCTCCGCGACGTCGTCCTGCCCGCCAGCGACGGTGACGCCCGGCTGGGTGCTGAGCTCTTCGCGCGCAAGATGCGCCACACGATGCGCTCCGAGTCGCTCACGTCGGAACGCATCCTCGAGGCCGCGGACCGGGAGTTCGCGGCGGTCCGGGCCGAGATGGTCCGGCTCGCCACGGGGCTCTGGCCGGCCTGGCGGTCGGGTGAACGACTCCCCGACGACGAGACAGCGCTGGTCCGCGCTGTCCTCGATGCGATCGCCGGCGAGCACCAGGACGCCGACCACCTGCTGGACTTCTGCCGCGCCGAGAACGCCCGGATCGAGGCGTTCTGCCGCGAACACGACTTGATCGGCCTGGTCGACGAGCCCCTCGATATCCGCTGGACCCCGGTCTTCCTGCGGGCCTTCGGCGGCGCGATGCTCATCGCGCCGGGGCCGTTGGACAAGGGCCAGCGATCGTTCTTCGCGATCACCCCGATGCCCGACGACTGGACCCCCGAGCAGCGCGAGTCGTACCTGCGTGAGGACAACGACCGGATGCTCCGGTTGTTGACGATCCACGAAGCCGTCCCGGGCCATTACCTCCAGGGCGTCTACGCGAACCGGTCGTCGTCGCTGCCGCGGTCCGTGTTCTGGAGCGGCCTGTTCGCCGAGGGCTGGGCCGTCTACGTGACCCAGGTCATGATGGACGCCGGGTACGGAGCCGACGACCCCGCGCTGCTGCTGACCCACTGGAAGTTCTACCTGCGCTCGATCACCAACGCGATCATCGACGCGCGGATCCACGTCCACGACATGACCGAGGACGAAGCCGTTCGCCTGATGGTGGACGGCGGCTTCCAGGAAGAGGCCGAGGCGCGCGCGAAGTACAGCCGCGCCCGCCTGTCGTCGACACAGCTCTCGACGTACTTCGCCGGCTCGGTGGAGATGTGGGACATCGAGCTCGAGCTGCGCCGGGGCGCGGCCGGCGACCCATCGATCGCGCCGGGGGCGCTGCCCGGCGGGTTCGGTGAGACCCCGGGGTTCCGCTACCGACCGCACCTGGAGGCCGTGATCGGCCACGGCGCGCCACCGACCTCACTGCTTCGACGGATCCTGCTCGGCTGAGCGTCGAGCGGCGGTCAGGATCGGTCTGGCGGCCGTGTCGAGCGCCGGGACGTGGACCGAGTCCGCGCCGCCGGCCGGCGGGCCGTCCGCTCGCCACCCGACGCGAGCAGGCGATCCAGGCGGTAGTCGGCCGCCTCGGCCGCGGTCATCAGTCGCGCGACCATGGCCCGGTCGGCCGGCGCGCCGGTCTCGATCGCGTCAAGGCGCATCGCCCAGGTCAGCAGGCCGACGAACCGCTCCCGATCGAGCCAGTCCGCGCCCTCCCAGGTGTTCACGCCCATCGCCGCGCGGATCCTGTCGTCGGCTGCCCAGCGCTCCAGGAGCCGCAGGTCGCGTTGCCGGCCGCGTCCCCGGATCGAAGACGGGCGGGGGAGGGCCAAAAGCACGCGAACGCGCTCCGCCACCGCCCACGCCGTCCGTTCATCGAGCCCGGCGGAACGCAGTCCGACCGCCACGACCGGTCCGAGCCGCAGCTCGTCGTACCACGCCGCGCTCGTGGCCGCGACGTCGGCTCCCGTGGCCAGGGCGCCCACCCGAGAGAGCGCCAGCCACGTCAGGAGCGATGCCCGGTCGGCACGATCGAGCGCCTCGGCCTCGACGACCTCGGCGTACGCGCTCGCCACGTCCTTGGCGGATCCGGCCGGCGGTCGCGACCGGGTCCCCGTCGACGCCCGTGGTCTCACAGATCGCGGCCAGAAGGGCGCCGAGGTGTTGTTCCAGGGCGTCGAGATCCTCGGGCTTGGCCGTGCCGTCGAGGACGGCCGCCACCCGGCCCTCGGCGAACAGGGCACGCAGCGGCGCGTGGACCGGCTCCAGTTGCAACTCGCGGAGGGCCGCCTCGAGCGATGGCACGCCGCGGCCACCCAGCCGCTCCGCCAGGCGTCGCCACTGGCCCGCGCTACCGTCGGGCAGTTCCTGGAAGTCCCAGAACGCGTGGCCCTGGTAGGCGTCCAGGGAGAGCCACCAACCGCGCTCCCACACATCGCGGCACGAGCGCAGGTAGGCGAGACCCGTCCGTGCGTCCCGGAACGAGATGAATGTGGTGGGGTCATTCGGCAGGCCCAGGCCCTCGGCCAGGGATCGCCGGATCAGGCGCTTGGCGCCGCTCGCCGACCGGCGGGTGTAGGGCACGGACTCCCGGATGGTCCCGGCCGTCGACCCGAACCGGACGTGGTACACGACGAGCGAGCGCGTCGGGCCCGACCCGTTCGAATAGGCCAGGACGTGCTCGTCGACGCCACCGCCGTCGGTGACGAGGTCATAGAGCAGGAAGTCGTGGGCGTCGGCGAACCACGACCGGCGATGGAAGAGCGGAAAGAGCTCGCGGCGATGGCGCTCCAGGAGCCAGGGATCCGGTTCCTCGTCGAGCCGTGAACGGCGGAACTCCATCCCGTACTTCTCGGCAAAGCCCTCGACCTGGCCGTGGCCCAGCATCGGCAGCCCGGGGAGGGTCGCCATGACCATCGCGACCCCGAAGTACTTGTCGCCCTTGCCGAACTGGTCGACCGCGGTCTCCTCGTCCGGGTTGCTCATGAAGTTGACGTAGCGCTTGAGGATCTCGGGATCGAACGCGAGGGTCTCGCGGATCAGCCGCCGATAGCCCGCGCCGTCCTCGTCGCGGAGCATGTGCATGAACGCGCTGTTGTAGACCCGGTGCATGCCGAGCGTCCGGACGAAGTACCCCTCCATCATCCAGAACGCCTCGGCCAGCAGGAGCGTGCCCGGCACCTCGGCCGCGACCCGATCGACGACCTCGCGCCAGAACTCGACCGGCATCCGCCGATCGAACTCGTCCTGCGACAGCGCGTACTGCGCGCGCGACGGGATGCCGTCGCCGGAGCCCGGGAGCGGCCACCAGAGCCGCTGGATGTGGCGCTTGGCGAGGACCATCGCGGCATCGAACCGGATGATCGGGAAGCGCCGCGCCACGTCGAGGATCACCTCGATGACGTGCTCGCGGACCTCCGCCTCGAGGAAGTCGAGCTGGGCCGTGTCGTTCCACGGGAAGCTCGTGCCGTCGTTGCCGTGGTAGATGTAGCGCTCGTCGCCGGTCGCCCGATCGAAGCGCTTGAAGACGACCGCGGCGTCGCTGTCGTCCCAGTAGTGGTCCTCGAGCACGACCCCGACGCGCGGGTCCGGCGACAGGTCGGGTCCGCTGTAGCTGTAGGCCGGGAATGGCGGCTCGGGCAACGACAGGAACCACTCGGGGTGGTCGATGACCCAGCGCGAATCGATGCCCATGTGATTGGGCACCATGTCGCTCGCCAGCCGGAGGCCGCGCGCCCAGGCGCGATCGCGCAGGTCGGCGTAGGCGGCCTCGCCGCCGAGGTCGTCGGCGATCCGGTAGTCGTCGAGCGCGTAGGCACTGGCGACGGCGTCGGGATTGCCGCGCATGCGCTTGATGCGCTCCGAGGCGACCGAGCGCTGCCACAACCCGATGAACCACAACCCGGTCACGCCCCAGCTCGCGAGCGTGTCGAGCTCTTCGTCGGGGATCGCGTCGAGCGTCCGGATCTCGCGCCCGTAGCGGCGCGACAGCTGGTCGAGCCAGACGTACGTGCTCTTGGCCATCAGCACGACCCTGGGCATCCAGGCCGAGTCGCTCGAGAAGGCCTCCGGCTCGTCGGTGGTGGCGGTGAGGGTCGGAGCCTGGGCCTCGTGGCGGCGCGGGCCGGGGTCACCGCCACCGAACCGCAGATGCAGCCCGCGCTCCTCCTCGAGCAGCAGCCCGATGGCCATGTCGAGTCGGCCGATCAGCGCGTCCAGGTGCGCGCCGAGGATCGCGCCCCAATGCTCGCGGATGTAGCGCAGCTGGCCCGACGAGCGAGGTGGGGGCGTGGCGTGCCGGGCTGCGCATGAGCTCGATGAGCGAGGTCGGTCCGAGGCCCGCTACGTCGAGGTGCTCCCCTTGTGCGAACGCCGCCTCGAGCCCGGCGATGACGTCCTCGTAGCGCGTCCCCTCGTTGAGGATCCGGTCGTCGACCAGCTCCCGGAGCGGGCCGAGGGCCGGGTTCTCGTTGGCGACACGGGTGAGCAGCAGCTCCTCGAGCCGCTCGACCAGCGGTTCCGGCTCGGGCCCTAGTCCGGGGAACGCAGCCGCGTACCGGTCCAGGACTCGGTCGGCATCGTCGCCGACGCGGCCCCGGACGTCCTGCAGGACGGTCGCCATGGTCGTGCGGGCCTGGATCTCCAGGTACCGCGCGATGAGGAGGTGACCGACTTCGTGGAGCAGGCCGAGCGCCCCGATCTCGCCGGCCCCGACCGACGGCGCTCCCGGAGGTCGGTCGGCGTTCATCCGGGCCGCCAGGCGCCGGATGGCGAAGACGTCCGTCACGACGAGATCGCCGCGGATCCCGATCAGCGTGTCATCGATGGCATAGCGCTCGCGCGCCGTGCGGCGGACATGGAAGTCGCGCATCGTCGAAGGATGGCACGGGCCCATCCTCGCCGTGGGCTCAGCCGCTCTCGGCCTCCGCCACCCGACCGCCGGCGACGTGCTCGATGGCGCGGCGGAGGAGTTCCAGCCCGGATGGGTCGAACTCGTACGTCCAGGACCTGACCTTGTCGTGGTGGCGGACCTTGCGATCGAGCCCGGCGGCAAGCGCCTCGCGCGACATGAGGATGAGATCGGCGGTGTCGTCGACGATCGCCAGCGCCTCGGGGTCGTCGGTGAGCGCGGGGACGATCTCGATGCCGGTCGTGCCGGCCAGCCTGAGGACGTCGGACATGTTGTCGGCACCGCGTTCCGAGCCACACACGAGCCCGACCCGGGAGCCGGGCGGCAGGCCGGCGATCTCGTGGACCAGCTCGAGATAGCCGGGACCGACGAGCATGGCGACGACCGGGATCCGGCCCGCGGCCAGCACCTGGCATTCGTCGGCGTGGAAGGTCGTGGTCGCGACGAGGTCGTAGTGGAACCGCTCGATGCGCTCGGGCAGGTCGTCGATGAGGCTGCCCTCCGCCTCGATGAGTCCCGGGAACGCATCGACCAATCGTTCGGCGTCATAGCCGGCGTCCGCGTTCGTGCACTCCGCGAACAGCACGCGCACCAGCGGCCCCGGCCGCTTCCGTTCCGTGGCCGCGGCGAAGGTCGCGGCGGCGACCTCGTCGGCGGTGAAGCCGGCATGGGCGGCCCGGCGGAGCATCTCGGCCACGACCCCGGCGAGGGCCTCGGCCCCGCGACGCTGGGGCGGGCGGTCGGCGACGTGCGTGCCCGCTCCGTGTCGACTCGTGACGTAGCCCGCGTCGGCCAGGCGGCGGTACACGGCCCGGATCGTGTTCGGGTTGACCCGCAGGGCTGCACCCAGTTCCCGGACCGGGGCGAGGCGCGAGCCGGGCAGCAGCCGGCCCGAATCGATCTGATAGGCCAGCTGCCAGTAGATCTGCGTGGAGATCGGGACGTCGGAGTCGCGTTCGACGTCGAGGCTGCCACCGGCGGTCCCGCCCGGCAGGCTGGAGAGAGTCAATGGATCATTTGACATAGCACACTAGTCCAAGTAGGCTGCACTTGGCCTAACCAACTATAGCAACAGGGCCAGCGACGGCGTCGATCTCCTCGCCATCTCCTCCCACGTCAGCCCGTGGCGCGCAGGCCGCGGGCTGACGGATTCTCCGCGTCGTTCGGACTCGACCGATCCAGGCCGACGCCGACCGCCGAGAGCGCCGTCCGCAGCAGGTCGACCCCGTCCCCGCCGTCGACGCCGATGAGCGCGAGGTCGGCCACGAGCCGTCCCTCCAGGTCTGTGCCGGCCAGGCCGTCGATGAGTCGCGCGGCCCGCACGGCCGCTCGCAGCGCGCCGGCCGTCTCGATCCGGACCGGGTCCTCCCAGAACCAGCCGCAGCTCGCGAACATCGCGAGGCGCCAGCGCTGGGCCTCCATCGCGCTCGCGAACACCCGTCGATGCGTGGCATCCGCCGTCGGGGCGAGCCAGGCTTCCGCGAACGCCTCGGGGCGAACGAGCCCGATCACGACGTCCACCGAGGCGTCCCGCGCCGCCCACGGGTCCGGCTGGCCCGGGAGGGCACGCACGAGGTGGTCTGTGGCCGCATCGATGCCACCGGCGAGTCGCTCCAGGGCCGTTCGGAGGGGACCCTTCCAGCTCCCATCGCGGACACAGCCGCAGCCCGCGGTCCAGCGCTCGATGCCGTGGTGGCAGCTCCACGAGGTCCGTTCGCACAGGCGCGCGACCGGCAGGTCGGTGGCGGCCGCGTGGGCCACCGCGACCGACAACGACGGGGTGTCGATAGGGCCGATCCAGCGGCGCCGCCCGACCGACCAGGCGGGCCAGGAAGTGCTCGCGCGCCGGCTGGTGATGGCCGTACAGCTCCCCGTCCGTGGCGATCACGACCAGCGGTGCCGCGCCACCGGGGAGCGGCGACTCCTCGAACCGCGGCACGAGCCGCTCGCGCACGAACGCGTCCGCGTCGACGGTCGCGATCGGTTCGAAGGACACGGCCGCGGACAGCAGACCGTCGTAGATGACCGCGACGATGGACCGCCCGTCGCCGAGGTCCAGGCGGACCGGCCGGCGCGTGTCCACCCAGCCGCCGTCGACCGGTTCGACCTGCCATGGAGCGAGGACCGTGTGGGTGATCCCGTTGTCGACCAGCAGGCGGAGGGTGGCCCGGTCGACGGCCGTCTCGGGCAGCCACATGCCGGTCGGCCGGCGACCGAAGCGCACCTCGAAGTCGCGCAGGCCCCAGGCGATCTCGGTCGTGCGATCGGCCGCCGAGGCGAGCGGCAGGATCGCATGGTGGAACGGCTGGGCCATCCCGTTGACGCCGCGGTCGCCATCGACGAAGCCGCGGTAGGCGAGCGGGTCGCCGGTCTCGAGCCAGCCGGCCAGCGTCGGACCGAGGTCCCACGACATCGCCCCGAGATTGCCGAGCGCGGCATTGGGCCGGTAGCAATCGGCGCTGATCCGCTCGTTCCAGTCGCGCGCCGGGGCGGCGGTCGGATCGACCGGCATCGTCCCGGTGAACGGATCGAGTCGCGGCGGTTGGTAGAAGTGGCCGTGGATCACGAGCCCGGGACGGCTCACGACTCCTCGATCGCGCGGTCGCGGCTGGTCGCCACGGCTTGGTGGATCGACCGCGACCAGCGCTCCCCGGGTCCGAGATGGAGCGGCCACGACAGCAGCAGGCCGCTGCCCTGGTAGACGCGCTCGAAGCCGTTCTCCGAGTTGGACACGGTCTCGATCGGTGCCCACCAGGCGTCCGCCGGCTCGTCCGTGGTGGTCGTCACCGAGATCCCGATGTAGTCGTTGCCCTGGGCGATCGTCGTCAGGCCAGCTGCGCTGCCGGACACGTCGTGCCCGGTGCGCTCCCCGCCGGCGTCCCACCAGGCCGACGGGTTGCCGCCGCCGCCGAGCATCGTCGTCGACCACTCGATGCCGAGGCGGACATCGATCGGCGGCCCGGCGCGGTGTTCGAGCTCGACCCGCAGGTCGAGGGTCGGCGCCCGACGGTCGTCCCCGATCGACAGCCGTTTGGTCACAGTCACCGCGGCACCGGCGATGGTCGCATCGCGGCGGGTCACGAGGCAGCCGGTCGACAGCTCGGCGACCTCGAACGCCCCGTCGACGGCGTCACCGAGCTCCTCCGCCCGGGCCATCGCCCAGTCCTCCGGGGTCGCCTCGGATGTGAGGGCCCGAACGAGCCCGGAGCGCCGCTCGTACGCGTCGTAGACCAGGCGTTGCGGCGAGCCCGGGCTCCTTGACCCGGAACGCGTCGTGGATGGACGCCGGGCATCGCCGCCGCTGTGGGCGGCGGGCTCGCCGTCGCCACGCGCCCGCAGCAACGCGTGGTACGCCTCCGGCCGGCGGCGCATGACGGCCGCCAGGGCGTGGCGGACCGGCCGGATGTCCCAGCTGCCGATGCCAGCCCCGCCGTCGAGGTCCACCGTCACGACCTGGCCCGGCGCGGCGAGACGGATCTCGTCGACGCCATCCATGTCGAGGTCGCGGGCCGCCGAATCGACGAGGCGGCCGGTCGCGCGCTCGGCCAGGTCCTCGGCGGCGATGAGGTGCTCCCAGGTCGCCAGCCGCATGTGGCTGATGTAGATCCCACCGAACAGCCCGTGCCAGTAGCAATCGTTCGACTGGCCCTGGTACAGGTGGTCGAGCGCCACGTCGTGGTCGGTACCCGCGGGCATCGCCGCGACCGCGTCCGACACCCGCAGCATCCCCTTGTGGAGGTCGTTGATCTCGCGGTACTTCACCTGGAAGTTGCGCCAGAACGCCCCGCGCAGCCAGCGCGCCTCCGGCCGATGCTCGGCCTGGGCACGATGCCAGGACCTCGGAGAAGACGAGGCTCTCGTCGGCCGGCAATGCCCATTCGCCCATCTCGGCATAGGAGCCGGTCGGGATGTAGACGCGCCCGATCGGGGCGTGGGCGTCCAGCCAGGCGGACGGCTTGACGGTCGTGAGCCAGTCGGCGTTCGCCTCGAGCGCGTCGAAGAACCGCTCGACCCAGCCACCTTCGCCCCAGCAGTGCTGCCAGGTCGTCGGCCACGCGCCGAACTTCTCGCCGTCGTCACCCATCATCCCGACGCGCGAGCCATCCTCGGTCGCGTGGTCGCGGAGGTAGGCGATGACCTCGTCCACGTCGCGGAAGGGGATGCGATAGCGGAGACCCTGCTCGGTACCGAAGACGCGCAGGAGTCGGCCCTGGTCCTCGGTCGTGTACGGGCCCCACAGGTCCTCCTCCGGGATGGCCGCCGCGCGGAAGTGGGCATCGTCGAGGATCGTCCACTCGTAGCCGGCCGCGACGAGCGAGGTCGGCAGGTCCGGTTCCCAGACGCGCTCGGCGAGCCACGCTCCGCGCGGCCGCCGGCCGAACTGGCGTTCCAGCTCGTCGGCCATGCGCGTCAGCTGGCCGACCCGGTCGCGCTCCGGGAGCGAGGCGAGGACCGGCTCGTACTGCCCGCCGCCGAGGATCTCCACCTGGTCGCGATCCACGAGCTCGCGCAGTCGTTGCACGGCCTCGGGGCGCTCCGCGATGAGCCACTCGAGCAGGGGGCCGGTGTAGTGCAGCGAGGCGTGCACGCCCGGGTGGCGCTCCAGGGCCTCGATCATCGGCCGGTAGGCCTGGTCGTAGACCTCGGCGAAGACCCAGCCGAAGTTGCCGACCGGCTGGTGGTTGTGCAGGGACAGGGCCAGCGAGATCCTGGGCGGCACGGGCTCAGCCGGCCTCCGTCACCACGGGTTGGCGGACCGCGACCGGCACGTCGATCCCCGCGGCCGGCAGGTACAGCCGCTCGGTGTACTGCTGGAGCATCCGGGTCGTCGAGAAGCGCCACAGCGTCGTGGCCATGGACCGACGCATCGTCGCCGTCCAGCGCGGCGGCGTCCCGTCGGCGTCGCGCTCGTACCAGGCCGGGATGAGCTCCTCCTCGAGCAGCCGATAGAGGTCCTGCGAGTCGGCCCAGTCCTGGGCGGCCTCGTCCGGGTCCTGCGCCCGTCCCCCGATGGCCCAGCCGTTGTCGCCGGTGTAGCCCTCGTCCCACCAGCCGTCGAGGACGCTGATGTTCGGGACGCCGTTCTGGGCGGCCTTCATGCCGGACGTGCCCGACGCCTCGAGCGGCCGACGCGGGTTGTTGAGCCAGGCGTCCACGCCCTGGACGAGATAGCGCCCGACGCGCATGTCGTAGTCCTCGAGGATGAACACCCGGCCGCGCAGCTGCGGGGAGCGCGAGAGCTGGAAGATCTCCTGGATCACCTTCTGGCCCGGCCGGTCCGCAGGATGGGCCTTGCCGGCGAAGATGACCTGGAGCGGTCGTTCCGCATCCCACAACAGGCGGGCGAGTCGGTCCATGTCGGTGAACAGCAGGGCGGCGCGCTTGTAGGTCGCGAAGCGGCGCGCGAAGCCGATGGTCATGATCGCCGGATCGAGCGCGGTCTCGACCTCGCGCAGGACACTGGGCGCCTCGCCGTGGCGGGCGAACTGGCTGCGCAGCCGACCGTGGACGAACAACGCCAGCTCCCGCTTCTGGCGCATGTGCGATTCCCACAGCTCGGTACGCGGGACCTTCTCGAGCCGCTCCCAGAACGGGTCCTGGCGCGGGCCCGCGTCGAGGGCGTGCAGGTCCGCGTCGAGATGGCGAGAGAGCAGCTCCACCACCGGCGCGCCGACCCAGGTCGGACCGTGAACGCCATTCGTGACGGCCAGGATCTCGTGGTCGATGATGCTCTGCCAGGTGGCATTCGCGGTCACCGCGTGGAGCTCGCTGACGGCGTTCGCGCCGTGCGTCAGACGAAGGCTGAACGCGGTCATGTCGAACTGCCCGCGGTCGCCGTCCGGCCCGAGGCCGCGATCGAGGACTCGTTCGATCGGCACGCCTCCCGCGTCGAGCAGCGGTCCCGCGACCCGCCGTACGAGATCCGCGTCGAAGCGTTCGTTGCCGGCCGAGACCGGCGTGTGGATCGTGAACACGCTGTCGCGGCGGACCTGCGTCCAGGCGTCCTCGAGGTCGGCGCCGGCCGCCACGTACTCGCGGGCGCGCTCGGCCAGCAGGAACGCCGAGTGGCCCTCGTTGAGGTGCCAGACCGCCGGTGCGAGGCCCAGCGCGCGGACCGCTCGCACGCCACCGATCCCGAGCACGAGCTCCTGGTGGAGGCGCATCTCGCGGCCGCGGACGTACAGGATGTGGGTGATCGGTCGGTCCTCGACCGCGTTCTCGGCGACGTCGGTGTCGAGCAGGAGGACCGGCACGCGCCCGACCTGGGCGAGCCACACCGCGACCGCGAGGTTGCGCCCGGGCAGCTCGACCGTGACCGTCAGCGGCAGGCCGTTTTCGTCCTGGACCCGCGACAGCGGCAGACGACTCAGGTCGTAGTCGGGGTAGTTGTGCTCCTGGTGGCCGTCGGCGTCGATCGACTGGCGGAAGTAGCCCTTGCGGTACAGCAGCCCGACGCCGATGAACGGCAGGGCCATGTCGCTGGCCGACTTCATGTGGTCGCCGGCCAGGACGCCCAGGCCGCCCGAGTAGATGCCGAGCGACTCGTGGATGCCGTACTCGGCGCAGAAGTAGCCGATCGGTCCGTCGAGCTTGTCGCCGTACTTGCGCCCGAACCAGTGGTCGGAACCGTTGGCCATGTACCGATCGAAGTCGGCCAGGACGTCGTGGTACTCGGCGAGGAACTTGCCGTCATCGAGGAGGCGGGACCACTCGGTCGGGCCGCTGATCACCGGGATCGGGTTGCGGTAACGGGTCCAGGCGGTCCGGTCGATCAGGCTCCACAGGTTGCGGGTCCGTGGATCCCAGGCCCAGTGGAGGTTGTAGGCGAGGCGACGGAGGCCTTCGAGCCGTGGTGGAAGTGGGAAGCTGGCCGCCGGGATCGACGGGACGCTGACGGGGTCCATGCGCGGGCATCATAGCGGGTCGCCCGCGAGGCGTGAACCGGTTTAGTCGAGTGGCGGAACGGTCGGCTGCGAACCGGGCTCGGGGGCCGGGGCGGCTACCATGGGCGCGATGGGACTACGCGTCGCCTTCCTCGCCGCGGAATGCGAGCCATGGGCGAAGACCGGCGGCCTGGCCGACGTCGTCGACGCCCTCGCTCGCGCCCTCCGCCACCTGCCGGGTGACGCCAATCGATGGGCCCGTGGACGTGTACCTGCCGCGCTACCGGGCGGTGCCCGAGCCGTCGGACGACGCGGTCATCGGGGAGATGGTGCTCGATGTCCCGGATCCTCGGGCGCGCACGGGGTCATCGGCGGTGACTATCGTGGATGTCGCCGCGAACGGTTATCGACTGCGGCTCGTGGACCATCCCCCAGCCTTCGACCGGATCGGGTTCTACGGCGATGAGGCGGGCGACTACGCCGACAACGCGTGGCGGTTCGGGCTGTACTGCCGCGCCGCGCTCGAGGCGATGCGCGCGGAGGACCGGCCGATCGACATCGTGCATCTGCCACGACTGGCAGGCGGGGCCGGCCGCGATCTTCCGGTCCCTGCGCTATGGCTCGGACCGGATCGTCGGTCAGGCGGCGCTGGTCATGACGCTCCACAACCTCGCCTACCACGGCTGGACCCCGAACGCGGCACTGCCGCAGCTCGGCTTGCGCCCCGGCGACGGCGCTCCGGGTCAGAACGCCGAAGGTATCGACCTGATCGCGGCCGGCATCGAGGCGGCCGAGATCGTCAACACGGTCTCGCCTGGCTACGCGCGCGAAGCGCTGACGCCCGCGTTCGGGATGGGGCTGGATGGCTTGCTGCGCTCGCGCGGCGACCGGTTCATCGGGATCCTCAACGGGCTCGACACCACGGTCTGGGATCCGGCCACGGACCGGGATCTTGCCGCGACCTATCGACGTGGCGACCTCTCCGGCAAGACCGTGTGCCGGGCGGACCTGCTGACGCGGGTCGGGTTCGCGCCGGACGACGACGGGCCCGTCATCGGGATGATCGGACGGCTGGATCCACAGAAGGGCTTCGACCTGCTGGCGGAGGCGACGCCGGCCCTGCTGGCTCGGGGTGCCAGGCTGATCGTCCAGGGGTCGGGGCACCCGTCGCTGGCCGATCCGTTCCGTGCCCTGGCCGAGGCATCCCCCGGGCGGGTGGCGCTCATCGAGCGGTTCGATCGGGTCGATGGCCCGGCGGATCTACGCCGGGGCGGACTTCTTTGCGATGCCCTCGCGCTTCGAGCCGTGCGGGCAGGGGCAGATGATCGCGCTGCGCTACGGGACGCCACCGATCGTGCACCGGACGGGCGGGCTGGCGGACACCGTGATCGATGCGACGGCGCACCCCGGCGACGGGACGGGGTTCGTGTTCGACGCCGAGACGCCGGCAGCCTTGGTGGACGCTTGTGAGCGCGCCTTCGCGCTGCGGGCCGCCGGTGGTCCGGCGTGGGATGCGCTGCTCGACCGCGGGATGGCGGTGGACTTCGACTGGGTGACGGGCTCGGCGCCGAAGTACGTGGACGCCTACCGGCGGGCCGTGGCGATCCGGCGGACGGAGCGGGCGGCCGGCTGACCGGGAGTTGCGGCCCGCGGCGCGCCCGCGGCCGGCCCGGTCGGCGCCCGCGGCCCGGTCGGCCCGGTCGGCCCGCGGCCCGGTCGGCGCGCCCGCGGCCGGCCCGCGGCCCGATCCCGGGGCCCACTCGGCGCCCGGGGCCCAGTCGGCGTGATTCCTGTCAGATGCGCATCAGGCGTGCGTTGGTCCGCGACTTCGTGACAGATGGGCGCGAAAACGACCCGGTGTCAGCGGCGGGTCACCGCGCTTATCGTCGGTGTGCGGGCGTTGCCGATCCCGACCCGGAGCGGGCCAGCGAAGCACGGACGAGTGCCCGCGTGCTGTCCATTTGGCAGGAACGGGACATCATCCGGCGGAATCGATCGCCCGAAGCAGCGCCGCGGTCGTCTCGACCGGGTGGGTCCGTTGCGGCGAGTGCGGCCCGCCCTCGATGGTGATGACGTGGTCCGGCCCGACCCGTGCCGCGACCGCCGGCAGGACCTGGTTCGGCACGTAGCCGCCGGCCGCCGGGTCGCCCCGGACGACCCAGATCGGGACATCGGCCGCGGCAGGATCGGCGAGGTCGGCGAGGCCGGCGTCCCAATCGCCGTTGTCGAGCAGTACGGACCGGGCGGCCGCCTCGTCGAGCTGGGTCATGGCCTCGGCCTTGGCGCGCACATCGCCCTCGGCCCAGGCCGGGTTCTCGGCACGGACCGCCTTCGCGGCCTCCTCAGGATCGGTGTAGCGGACCGCGCCGGCGCCGTCGACTTCCCGGCCGATGATCGCGAGGGGCAAGGCCGGGGGATCCAGCAGCACGATCGTCGCCGGCCGCAACCCGACCGCGGGGAGTGCCGCCGCCGTCATGGCGCCCCAGCTGTGGCCGATGACCTGCAGGTCGTCGCGGGCCAGCCCCGCGGCCCGCGCGAACGCCGCGACGTCGGCCGCGTTGTCGCGGAACCGGAAGTGGCCCTGCCAGTGGCCCGTCCGCCCGTGTCCGGGCAGATCCACGGCGATCACCCGCCGGCCAGTGGCGGCCAGGGCCGGTCCGACGCGCCACCAGTTCGCCGCGGACGACGTCACGCCGTGGATCAACAGCAGTGGCCGCGCCGACGGCTCGCCCCAGCCCAGTGCCGAGAAGGGGATCCCGGCTGCCTCGACCGTGAGTCGATCGCCCGTCGCGGGCGCCTCGAGGGCCGCCGCGACCGCCTGGGGCAGCGTCGTCTCCATCATGGGCGGGACCGTAGCAGGTGGCCCACCCCTCCGGCGGCTAGAATCGCGGCTCCTGAGTCGATCGCTTGAGGTCCGTCACCACCATGGCCAACCAGTTCGTGGTCCAGCTGAAGAACGAGCCCGGCGCGATGGCCACCCTGGCCGAGGCACTAGCGGCGCGCGGCATCGACCTGCGCGCCATCGGCGGCGGCAGCATCGGTGATTCCGGTCACGTGATCATGACGACCGCGGACGACGAGGCGACCAAGGACGTGCTCGATGATCTCGGCTACACCTACATCGAGGGCGAATCGCTCGTGACCGAGGTCGACGACAAGCCGGGCGGCATGGCCCGCCTGTCACGCGCGTTGGCCGATGCCGGCGTCAACATCCAGGGCCACCTGTTCCTCGGCCGCTGGGGCGATCGGGCGATGTTCGCGTTCGTGGTCGACAAGCCCGACGTCGCCCGCCCGATCCTCGAGCGCAAGGGCTGAGCCCTCGACGCCTGGGTCAGTGGCCCGGCGAGTCGGCCGCGAGTCGCTCGCCGGCTTCGATGCGGATCGGCAGGCGGTTCTCGGCCGGCGTGAGCGGACACGAGAACCGGATGTCGTACACGCATGACGGGTGATAGGCGAGGTTGAAGTCGAGGACGTAGGTCCCGTCGTCTTCGGGCTCCAGGTCGAGATACCGGCCGGCGCCGTACGTCTCGGTCCCGCTCGTTGCATCGAGGAACGGGACGAACAGGTTGTCCGGATCGCCGCCATCGAGCACGTAGCCGGTCAACCGCCGCGGCTCGCCACCGAGATCGAACGCGATCGTCCCGGCGCGGTGCGCCGGTCGTAGCTGGCCGTCCGAGGTCGGGATCTGGAAATTCGAGGGTTCGCTGCCAGCGTACGGCTCCGGCTGCAGGTCCTCGAAGCGGTACGCCAGGTCGATCGGGTAGTAGGGGAGGCCGGTGAACGTGCTCCGTTCCGCCTCCGGGAGCGGGCTATGGTCCGATTCCTTGAAGAACGCGTCCTTGGCTGCGCGGTAGCCCGCGACCTGCTCCTCGTAGGACTCGCCGTGGTCGTGCTCGTGGTCATGGTCGTGGTCATGATCGTGGTGCTCGTGGTCGGCCATGGGTGAAGCCTACGCCCGTTGGGGCCGGTCGAGACACGAAGTCGCCGTAGACTGCCCGCGTACGGAACGCGCATCCGGGACCTGGTGATATGGGCATGCCGCTCGGGCGATCCGCCCTCGAAGCGCAGCGAGGTCGGGCCCGTGGGCCATCTCACCCGTAGCCACATCCGCCGGAGAACCATGGGTAACCCATCCGTCGAGTCGGACCCGGCCGTCGCGACCGTCATCGTCAGCACCCTGGCGTCGCGGATCCGAGACGCAGGCGTGCGCGCCGACGTCACGCGGCGCGTCGTCGCGGCACTCGATGCCCGAGGTCATCGCGACGTCGTGGTCGCCGAGGCCACATCCACGATCGACGTTCGCATGGCGGCGACGGACGCCCTCGATCGAGGTTCCTCCATGGTCGTGCTGGCCGGTGGCGACGGGACCATCCGCGACGCCGCCGGCGTCCTCGCGGGGAGTGGGATCACGGTCGGGATCCTGCCGTGCGGGACGGGCAACCTGTATGCCTCCTCGATCGGCCTCTCGCGAGACCTTCGTCGTGCCCTGACGACCCTATCGACCGGCTCACCACAGGCGTTCGACACGGGTGAGGTGCGGATCGGCCCGCCGCCGACAGCCTGGGAAGCCAGCCCACCCACGTCCATGCCCTTCATCGTGGCCTGCGGGACCGGGTTCGATGCGCGACTCATCGCTGCCACCTCGTTCGAGATGAAGCGACGGTTCGGTGTGGCCGCTTACTTCCTCGCCGCGGCCCGCCTGCTCGAACACCTCGCGGCGCGGCCCACGACGCTGACGATCGACGACGAGCGGACCGAGCTTGAAGCGGTCGTCGTCCTTGTCGCGAATTGCGGCGAACTGATCCCGGGCCGACTGCGCCCGCGCCTGGGGATCGACCCAGGAGACGGCCTGCTCCACGTCTTCGTGCTGCCGAAAGGCGGCGTCGTCCATGGCATTCGAGGCGCACTCGAACTGATGATGGCGGAGGCCACCGGCGTTTCGCCGTCGGGTTCCGCCCTGCGTCTTGTCGGCCGGCGGGTCCGCGTCGAGGTCCACCCGGCCCAGCCCAATGAAGTCGACGGAGACCCATTTGATGCCGGGTCACTCGATGCCCGCATCCGTCCAGGTGCGCTCTCCGTCCTGGTTCGGGGCGGACGAGAAGCCCTGTAGCTCAGGCGAGCCCTAGCACCGCCAACAGCAGGAAGCCGATGAGGACCGTAACACCTTGCGCGTAAGCGATGATCGCCAGGTGCCACCTGTCGGCCAGGACGGATGCCAACCGCTCTTGACCTACGGCGATCGGGAGCATCGTCATCGCGATGTAGGCCGCCACTCCACCGACGAAGGCCACCCCGGTCAGCGCCAGCGTCGCATCCGGCGATCGCAGACTCGGCGCCAGTGCGCCGATCACGAGCGCATAGGCGACGGTGCCGGCGGCGGCGAAGGCACCGATCAGGACGGTCAGGCGAGCGGACGCATAGCCGGTCCGGTAGAGCGCGCTGGCCAGGAGCCCGTACCCACCGATGGTCGCGCCGAGCAGCAGCCAACCAGTCAGGCTCGCGATCGCGGTCAGGCCGAATGTCTCGAACATCGGCTTGAGGGCGAACCAACCAAGGATCACCGAGAACAGGCTGATCGCCGCGCCGGCGTATTGCGCGGCGGCGAGGTCGAACGTGGGGTGCCGCGCCCGGTGCGACACGTTGGCGATCAGCACGCCCGACGAGTAGTAGCCCATGTAGGCCACCACGAACATCGCCAGGACCGTGGTGAACGACGTCCCATTCGGTTCAGGAACCTGGTTCGATTGCGTCACAAGGAAGATCAGGCCGGTCACCGCAAAGCCGGTCAAGGCACTCAGGATCTCGACCAGCCGGTCCGACACCTTCTCCAACTCGAAGGCCGGATCTCGCTGACCGGAGTGGTGCGGGCCCGCGACGATCAAGGCCGCGCCGATGGCGACGGTTGCGATGATGACGTAGCCGATCACGGCCGTCATGGGTCGCGACCTCAGATGAGCAGGAACACGCCGAGCACGATCAACCAGACCGACCAGGCGATGTAGGCGATGGGCACGATGATCCCGGCCAGATGCCAGCCGTCGCGCTCATTCGGCCCGACGAACTCGAGCGTGCCGATGAGCAGTGCGATCCCGACGACGACGCCGACGATGCCGAGCCAAGCGGGCAGCACGCTGGTCGAGAGGATCGATGCGCAGACGAGCAGGGTCCACAGTCCGGTGAACAGGTACCCGAGGTGTTCCCCGATGCCCACGCCGAGCAGTCGATGGAGCGTCGCGAACACGACCTCCACGGTCCGCCGGGTGGCTTCACCCTCGGGTCCATCCGGCGCCGCGACGTACCGACGGGCGAGCTCCGGTACGACGAATGGCCAGCGCACGAGCCCGAGGCCCTGGACGATCGCCGCGGTCGCGCCGACCACCACCGACAGGACGCTGAGGCCCGGCGATGCACCGAGGACGACGGCCAGGAGCGCTGACAGGGGGAGCATCAGCAACGCCGAGATCAGCAGCGCCTCCCAGCGCAGGATGAGCCCGGAGCCCCCGGCGACGAAGCGCCGGAGGATCTCGTCAGGCTCCCGGCGAAGGATGTTCGGATAGTCGAAGGCTCGACCGAGTTCGAAGAAGGCGACGTTGAACGCGATCGGGACCAGGATCAGCAGGCCCGCGGTGACCGTCTCCGCGGTCATACGCCAGCCCTGAGGGCGTCACGGGACGGCACCAACCGCCATAGCGCGACGGCCGTGATGATCTGCGAGACGAGCGCCCCGCTGGCGCCGTAGACCGGCCATCCCGGTGCCAGAGCCACCCCAACGCTGGCCGTAACGAGCCACCCCACCGCCCAGGCAACACCGGTGACCGCGATCCAGATCCAGGCGTTCGCGATGCCAGCGCGCCTGAACACTGCGGCTTGCGCAGCGCCGATGAGCAGGCCCGACAGGGCGCCAAGAACGACGGCCTCGGTCGAGGTCTCGATCTGGCCGATGGCGGCGGTGACGATGGCGAGCGCGATCGCCAGGGCGACCGCGGTGCCGGCGACCCACGTCACCAGTGTCTGCCCTCGGAGCCAGAGAGCGATCCCCTGGGCGAGTCCGATGACGGCGCCCGCGAGCAAGCCCGAGAGGACCGCGGCCGGCACCGTCGAAGCCGGACCAGCGATGGATTGTGCCAAGTACCCGCCGATCGGGAATCCGATCACGGCGATGATCCACGGCAGAGCGACGGACGCGCGGAGTCGGTCCATTGGTGGCTCCCTCGACCTTGCCCGGTGACGGTCCAGGGCTGGATGTCAGAGACCGGTCCAGTCTGACGCACTTCGCGGCCAGGAGAGAGCCGGAACGAACGCCACGGTGCGTTGCGAATCAAGAAGGGAGGCAGGCCTGATGGCCCGCCTCCCTCGCGGTTGTGACTTGGCTCAGCCGGCCAAGGCTGCTGCCGCTTCCTCAAGGAGCTTCACGAACGGCGTGGCGTAGTGGGTGTAGCCACCGGCGTGGCTGGCGGCTGGGAACTCGACGATCTTCGCGCCGGCGCGCTCGGCCATCCATCGCTGGAGGGCCGGGACGATCATTCGGTCCTTGCCGGACAGCGCGTACCAGGACGGGAGCGACGCCGTGGCACCAGCCGGCTGTCCGAAGATCTGGAAGTTGAACGGTTGCTGCGCCGCGGCGAACTCGGCCGCGAGATTCGGGTTCAGGTCGCCCGCGAAGTCCTCGCGGTAATGCTCGGGGGCGATGATCGCCGGCGATGCGTACGGTTCGCCGAAGAAGATGGCGTGACCGGGCTGAAGGGCAGCCGGCGGCTCATAGCCAGTGCCCAGGCTGATCAGTGATTCGCCCTGACGAGGGATGAAGGCGGCCGTGTAGACGAGCCCGACGACGTCTGGCCGGTCGGCGGCTGCCTGGGTGACCACGAAGCCACCGTACGAGTGGCCGACGAGGATCTTCTGCCCGGGGATCTCGTCGAGGGCGGCGCGCACGGTGGCGACATCCTCGGCGGCATTGAGCGTGTTGAGACGCGGGGCGGCCACGGTGTAGCCGTCTTTCATCAGGCCGGCCTTGACCTGGTCCCAGCCCTCGGGACCGGCGAACCCGCCGTGGACGAGGACGATGGTCAGGTCGGAGCCCGGCGGCTCGGGCGAGCGCGCCAGGGCGGTCGAGGCGACGGTCGTCCACGCCAGGAGGGCCCCGGCCAGGAGGACGGCAAGCCGTCCAATCCGCGACGCGTTGATCGAGTGGGTCGCCACCTGGGCGACCGAGACATGTGTTGCGTTCATGGTTGATGTACTCCTTCGGGGTGGTGGGGGATCGGGCGCCGTCGATGTGACTAGACGGCGACCGGCGCTGTCGATGTCGCCTCGACGGCGGTGCGGATGAGCTCGGCAACTGCCGTCGGCTGCGACAGCGCGATCGAGTGCGAGGCCTCGACCTCGATCGGCTGTGCACCGGCGCGCTGCGCCATGAAGCGCTCGGCGTCCGGCGGGATCGCGTTGTCAGACGTCGCCACGACGGCCCAGGCCGGGAGCGTCTTCCAGGCCGCCGCAGCGGCGCGATCATCGAAGATCGCCGCGAACGGGCGCTGGCTGACGGCCAGGATCCGGGTCAGGTCCTCGGGCACGTCAGCCGCGAACGCTTCCCGATACAGCTCGGGGGCGATCGTCAGCTCGACCGCGGTCGCACCGTTCTCGAGCGGATAGTTGCTCGGACGCACGGCCCCGACGAGAGGGGTGGCTCCGAACCGGGCGAAGATCTCGGCGAAGGACTCGCCCTCGTCGAGCGCGAACGCGGCGACGTAGACCAATCCGACCGCGTTGGGCGTGCTCGCCCCGGCGACCGAGATCACCGCTCCGCCGTAGGAGTGGCCGACCAGCAGCACCGGGCCCGTCGATCTGGTTGACGAAGCTCGCGAGGTACTCGGCGTCGTGGGCCAGGCCCCGGAGCGGGTTCGGCGGTGCGAGCACCGGGCACGTCGTGCGCCTGGAGCTCCTTGATGACCGGCGCCCAGAATGATGCGTCAGCGAAGCCGCCGTGCACCAGGACGACTGTCGGCGTATTCGTCGACTGATTCATGTCCGTCCTCCTTTCAGATTGCGATTGCGGACATCGCCAACCTTGGGGTCGGGACTCGGGCAGTCGCGTCCGTCGCGTGACTGAAGTTGTTGGGTCGATGACGTACGTCAGTCACCGCAGAAGGGCTGGCGAATCCTTGCCCGGTCGTGGGACGATGGGCGGATGCTGGTTCCAGTCAACGGACCGGACCGGCCTCATCGGCCGCTCTTCGGAGATCCAGATCCTGACCGACCTTCTCGACGGGGCCGCAAAGCGGGGGGCCGCGCTCGTCCTGCGCGGCGATCCGGGGATCGGTAAGTCGCGGTTGCTGGCAGAGGCGATCGCGCTTGCTGAGCAGCGCCAGATGCACGTGCTCACAACGAGCGGGGTCCAATCAGAAGCCCGACTCGCGTTCGCCGGACTGCAGCAGCTGCTGCGTCCCGTTCGCGCCTACTCGGCCGAACTCTCGGCTGCTCATCTGACGGTGTTGGAGGCGGCGCTCGGGATCGGCCAGGATCAGCCGCCCGAACCCTTCCGCATCGCCCTGGCCGTCCTCGACCTCTTGTCGGAGGCGGCGACCGAGCGGCCACTGCTCCTCGTCGCCGAGGACGCCCACTGGCTCGACCAACCCACGGTGGATGTGCTCAGTTTCGTGGCGCGACGGATCGAGTCGGATCCGATCGTGCTGTTGGCCGCGGCGCGTGACGGCTATCCAACCGCCTTCAGGCCGGGTGAACTGCCGGAACTTCGGGTCCAGCCGCTCGACTCTGTATCCGCGGCTCGACTGGTGGAGGCGAACGCCGATCGGTTGTCTGCGAGCCAGCGGGGGACCGTCCTCCAGCGCGCCGCCGGCAACCCGCTCGCGCTCGTCGAGTTGCCATCGATCGCCCACCGTCTCGCCGACGAGCGTCAGGTACACGGTCTGGTCCCGCTCACCGAGCGCATGGAGCGCGCATTCGCAGCCCGAGCCGCCGACCTACCGGCAGACACCCAGTTGCTGCTCCTCATCGCGGGGCTCAACGACAGTGACAGCGTCGCCGAGGCCCTGCATGCGGGCCAAGTACTTGCCGATCGACCGCTCGACGACTCATTGCTGCAGTCAGCGGCCGATGTTGCGATCATCGAGTTGGACGAGCGGACCATCCGATTCCGACATCCGTTGATGCGCTCCGCGGTGATCCAGGCGTCACCCGTCGATCGCCGTCGCCGCGTCCACGAAGCGCTTGCGGAAGTCCTGGCGGATGAGCCCGACCGCCACGTCTGGCACCGCGCCGCACTGATCAGCGGTCACCATGAATCGATCGCTATCGAGCTGGAAGAAGCCGCGGCACGCGCGAGGAGACGCGGCGGTGCTTGCGTTGCGGTGCTGGCGCTGCGGAGGGCGGCCGACCTGAGTGACACGGAGAGACGTCTGCCTCGTCTCCTGTCGGCTGCTGCTCTGGCGTTCGAGCTTGGGCAGGTGGAGGTGGTGAACGAACTCCTCGAAGAAGCCGAGCAGCTCGATCCGGGACCGATCGAGCGCGCCCGCATCACGTGGGTCGACGTCGCGCTCAACACGGTCGTCCGCATCCGACCTCTCGGTGGACCGCGGCCCGCGCTGTCGATGATCGAACAAGCGGAGGCGGCGGGCCGCGCCGGCGACCGAGTCCTGCACGTCGATCTGCTGGGACTGGCCGCCCTGCGCGCGTCCTGGTTCGGGATGGACGACGCCACGAGGGATGTACTCGCTCGCGGCCGTCAAGCGCGTCGGCCCGCCGGATCCCGCTGACGCACGGCTATTCTCGAGCTACATCTATGCGGATCCCTTCTCGGTGCCGGCGGCCGCCATGGAGCGGCTCCGCGCGATGGTCACCGAGCACGACTACGACCGTCGGGACCTCGTGTACCTCGGCTCGGCAGCGTTCAATGCGGCTGCATTCGACGTCGCCGATGTTCTGGTTCGCGAGGGAGTCGACACCCTGCGGGAGGGCGGACGACTCGGCTCGCTGCCACGAATGCTCACAGTCCTCGGGATCATCGCCGCGCGCCTGGCCGACTGGAACACTGCGATCCCGGCAGCAGAGGAGGCACGGCGTCTGGCGCAGGAGATCGGTGAACCCCAATGGGAGGGCGGCGGCGACGCCGTCGCCTGCCTGATCGAGGGAATGCGGGGCGACGAAGTCGCGGCCGAACGCGCCGCCGCGCGGGCCGAGGAGATCGGCCTTCAGGCGCATGCCAACGTTCTCGCCGCGCTCACGTTGCCCGGGCGGGTCCTGGCGGCCCTTGGTGCATCTCACCATGCCAAGGCGTTTGAGATCGCCGAACGACTCTTCGATCCCGCGGATCCGGCATACCACCCGGTGATGCGCACCTGGGTCATCGGGGATCTGGCGGAGGCTGCGGTGGGCATCGACCGTCGAGACCACGGCCTCAAGCGGCTCGCCGAGGTCGAAACCGCGGTCGGAGACCACCCTGAGACGTGGATCGCGCTGGAACTCCGGTATGCCCGCGCGATCCTCGCGACCGACCCCGCGATCGCCGCGGCCCGTTTCGAGGAGGCGCTGTCCGCAGACCTGGCTCGGTGGCCGTTCCAGCGCGCCCGTCTGCTTCTCGCCTACGGTCGGTGGCTGCGTCGCGAACGACGAGTAGCGGATTCGCGGCCCCAACTGCGCGCTGCTCGCGAGATCTTCGACATCCTCGGCTGTGCGGCTTGGGGAGATCAGGCGCGGCGTGAGTTGCGCGCGTCTGGCGAGTCAAGCCGTCGCCGCGATCCGTCCCTGCGCGACCAGTTGACCGCACAGGAGCTGCAGATCGCCCAGCTTGCCGCGGACGGACTCTCGAACCGTGAGGTCGGGCAGAAGCTATATGTCTCACCGCGGACAGTCAGCACGCACCTCTACCGTATCTATCCGAAGCTGCAGATCAGCGCGCGAAGTGAACTTGCCGCGGCGCTCTCAGGATCCAAATCAGATCCGGGGATTCCCGGCAGAGCAGCATCTTCTTAAGCTCAATGCCAGGTCATGCCGGGTGGGTGAAGGGTAGAGCTGAGCAGGGCGCCATGGGAAGCTGCCGCGTCCAAGACTCGAGGCCAGTCACGCTCACCGCCGGATAGGTGGCGAGCAAGGATTCGAACCGTCGATCTCCTGATCCAGAGGACTCCCGACGCTTTGGCCACTGGTCGGCGCGGTTTGAGCGAGGAGCGGACTCGATTTCGGATGGTCCGGCGGGCAATCAGGTTGAACATGCCGGATGGAGTCAGTTGAACGTCAGACGTTCAAGTGATCCCGTGGAACGAACCTAGCGGGCGCGACGTCCGATGGGAAGGGTGGGATTCCCGCTGTTCCCTGTATTCCGAGTCGTGGCCGTGAATGCCCCCTCTCTCCACCTCTCGTATGAGCAACGCCTCGCCCCTGCCTTCAGCCGGGGGACGCGCCCTGGCTCGCGTCGCGGAGCTCGGCGATTTGGTCCCGCGCCGCGGCGATGAGCTCTTCGTTCGTATTCGCGCGACCCGCCAGCCCCCAGCCACCGTCGGGTGCCTCGGTAAGGAGGACCCAGGTCCGGTCTGCCAGGGACGGGTCGCCGGCGGCCTCAGTCACAAGGGCCGTCAGCCCCGAGACGACCGCGATCTGTTTGGCGCGGTCGAGCGCGCCGTGGTTGGTCAGCACCTGGACGCGGACGTAGGTGCTGTCGCCGTCGACGTTCGCAAGCGCGGACGCAGGCAGCGCGTGGACGAAGGCGGCAGTGTTCTCCCGGAACATCGGGATGATGGGGACCTGCTCGATCGCCATCAGCTAGATCGCCAAGCCCCGCGCTAACTCATGAGGATCGGCAAAGGTCCCCTCGGCGGCGTACACATCGATCATCGGCACTGGGAATCGTCCTTTCATGTGATCGACCGGGTCCGCGCCTCGTAGGAGCGGACCCGATCGGGTGCTGCGGCGCGGTCTCGTTCAGTCGTCAGTCGCCGCGGCCGCGTCCTCGATGAGCTTGGTGAACCGCGCGGCGTAGTGGGTGAACCCGCCCGCGTGACTCGCGTCGTCGAACACGACCGTCGTGGCGCCGATCCGGCTTGCCTCGGCACGCTGGAGCGCGGGGTCGAGCATCCGGTCGGCGCCGCTGATCGCGAACCACGATCGGATGTGGTGCCACGCCGCTGGCCCGGACGGCGTCAGTAGGATCGGGACCGCGATCGGCTGCTGGTGCTCGCTCATCGCTGCCGCTGCCTTCGGATTGAGATCCTGGGCGAAGTCGTGGCGGAACCAGACAGGGTCGATGTAGGCGAGCGAACCAAATGGCTCCCCGGTCCAGACGAAGTGCTCGAACGCCGCGGGCGGCGCATAGCCAACACCCAACGACTGCAACGTGTCACCTTCGTCCGGTGTGAACGCCGCGGTGTAGACGAGCGCCTGAACATCGGTGCGGCCGTATGCCGCGTTGGTCACGACATAACCGCCGTATGAATGCCCGACGAGGATCTTCGGGCCCGCGATCGCGTCCAGCGTGGCGCGGACGGTCGCGACGTCGGCCGTCGGGTCAGTGACGCCGATGCGCGGCGTCATCGTGTGATAGCCGTCCTTCTGGAGACGGGCGACGACATCGTCCCATCCGGTCTCGTCTGCCCAGGCACCGTGTACGAGGACGATGGTCGGCGCGGTCGCGCTCTCAAGAGCCCCGCCCTTCGCGGCCATTCGCGGCGCCGTCGCAAGAAGGAGCAACGCCGACAGGGCGATCGCGATGAGCAGGAACGGCTTCGGCCTGGAGGCTGGAAGGGCGACGACGTTGTCGCTCTGCGTCCGCGGATTGTTGACCGGGGTCGGGTGGATCTGTGTGTCTACGCTCATGGTGTCCGTCCTTTCAGTGTTGGTTGAGATGGCGGCCAAGTCATGGCCACGACTTCCGGCGTCAAGAAATCGGCGCAGTACTCCCGACGTGCTCCGCCGCCTTCTCGATGAGGTCGGCAACCTCGTGTGGGTGTGAGACCATCGCGACGTGGCTCGCCGAGACCTCGACGGTCGTCGCGCCCATCCGGGCCGCGAACTGGCGCTCGGCATCTGGCGGGAGCGCTTCGTCGTCCGTCGCCACCAGGTACCAGCTCGGGAGCGACTTCCACGCCGGGACCGCCATGACATCGGTGAACGCGGATCCCGCGAGAGGCTGCTGGACGGCCCACATCACCCGCGCCTGCTGGCGGTCGACGTCGGCCGCGAAGCGTCCGACGAAGTCCTCCTCCGAGAGCCAGACGAAGCCCCGCTGGTCCATGAAGGTGTGAGCAAGCGCCGGCGTCACAGGACCCTGCGACAGCAGCGCGCCGAGCGACTCACCCACGTCGAGGCCGAACGCGGCGATGTAAACGAGGCCGACCACGTTCGGGGCGTCGGTGCCGAGCGCGGTGATGATCTGGCCCCCGTAGGAGTGTCCGGCGACGATCGTCGGACCGTCCTGGAATGCCAGCACCTGCCGAAGGCGCGCGACATCATCGGCGAGTGACGTCAGGGGGAACTGCGGGGCGCGCACGTTGTAGCCGGCTTCGTGCAAGCGCTCGATGACGCCGGTCCAGCACGACCCCTCGGCCCATGCGCCGTGGACGAGGACGATGTTCGGACGATGAATCATTTCGGAAATGCCTCCTGTGCTTGAGATGTCTCTCGTTAGGTCGCGACGTTCACACGGATACCCGGTGGATAGCCGTTGAAAGGAGCTCGGGCGGGATCGGGTCCACGCGCTGACTTACCCGGCGAACGGCACGAGGACGAAACGTCCGTATGCCACGACTGCCGCCAGCACGCCCAGGACTAGGTTGACCACGGTGTTGAACTGCTCACCCGGTCGGCGCAGGTGGAAGACTGCCGCGAAGACCATCAGGAGCGCCAGCGCCGCTGCCGCGAGTGGCGTCAGCCACGGAAGGATGCCGGTGATGGCCGGAAGCACCAGCCCGACGGCGCCGGCTATCTCGAGAACGCCGATCGTCGTCAGCAATGGTTGGGGCACTGCCAGCATCCACGCCATTCGGCCCGATGCCTGGTCACGTCGCGTCGCGTGGATGACGCCTGCGCCAAGGAATCCCAGCGCCAGCACGATCTGGATGACCCAGAGAACGATGTCCATCTATCGGTCCATTTCTGTCGAGGTTTGCGGAGGAGGGTCGGATTAGGCGAGCCGCGTATGTGGCCTGAGTCTGGTCGCGACCCAGGGCGTCGCGCATCGCTCGAATCCGCCATTCGTTCGGCGGAATGCGCGGCCGCCGTATGCTCGTCGGATCCGAATGGCGACCCAGGCCACTCCAGGCAACGAGGTGCCCGACACTCGTGCGGGCGGGGCGACCTCGCGTCAAGCCGATCAGGCAGAGATCCAGGGCCGCGAGTCGGAGCTGCGGCTGATCTCCGGGCTCCTCGACGAGGTCGCCTCCGGATCCGGCGGCGTCATCGTGGTCGAGGGAGCCAGCGGGATCGGCAAGAGCCGGCTCCTCCTCGAGGGCGTCCGGGATGCGAAGCGGCGGGGGATGCGCTTCGGCGTATCGATGGCGGACCCGGCTGGGCGAGCCGTCGAGCTCGCGGGGCTGCTCGGCGCGCTGTTTGATGGGCCCGAGCCGCTCCTCGAGCCGAGCGGGCTCCCATCGATCCGGGCCGAACCCGGCCAACGCTTCTGGGTCCTTCGCGACCTGGAGATCCTGCTGGAACGGGCTGCGGCATCGCGACCGCTGGTGATCGTCATCGATGACGCGCAGTGGGCTGACGCGGGTACGGCCGCCGCCCTCCGGTCTTTGACCCGCACCCTCGCGGGAACTGCGATCGCGTGGCTGATCGCGTGGCGTCCATCCCCGGAATCGGCGCCCGATGCGGCGAGCGCGATCGAGCAGCTCAAACGAAACGGCGCGACCGTGATCACCCTGGCCCCGCTCGATGAGGCCGCGGCGGCTCGGCTAGCCGCCGAACTCCTGGGTGGAGAGGCGAACGAACATGTCCTCGACCTCGTCGAGCAAGCTGCCGGGAGCCCGTTCTTGCTCGTCGAAACGTTGCTTGGACTTCGGGAGGAGGACCGGATCCGCGTCGTCGATGGCCGTGCGGAGCTCGTCGATACAAGGTTGCCCGACCGCGTGCGCTCCGGGATGCGCGAGCGTCTCGGACGGCTGTCCCGACCCGCGAACGAGGCGGTGAGGGTCGCCGCATCCCTCGGTCGGACCTTCTCGTTCGCAGAACTCGCGGAGACCCTCGGCTGGCAGCCGTCGGCGTTGCTGGGACCGGTCGCCGAACTCCTGGAAACGAACCTGCTCGTCGAGCGAGAAGAACGTCTGGCGTTCTGGCACGACATCACCCGTGGAGCTGTCCGGGAGTCGATCGCTGCGTCCGCCCGCCGGGCGCTCGACCGCCGGGCTGCCGAAGTCCTGCTGCGGAGCGGCGCGCTCCCTGTCGAGGTGGCGACCCAGCTCGCCGCGAGCGCCGAACCAGGCGACGAGGTCGCCGTCGCCACGCTTCTCGATGCTGCGAAGACATTGATCGCGACAGACTCCGGGACGGCGGCCGCGTTCGGTCGACGAGCCCTGGAGATTTCGCCGAGTCACCATCCTCTCCGCGGCGAGATCGTCAGTACCACCGCGATCGCGCTCCACATCGCCGGCAACAGCGACGAAGCGATCGCTTTCGCGGATCGGGCCCTGCGCGAGACGTTTCCGCCGGCTCAGGAGGCTGAGGTCCGCCTGAGCATCGCCGGGATGTTCGCGATCTCCCCGGAGATCCGGATCAGCGCGGGCCGACTGGCGCTTCGGCTGCCGGAGATCCCGGATGTTCTGAGGGCCAGGCACCTCGCATGCCTTTATCACAACCTGGTGGTCTCCGGCCGGCCCCATGAGGCGCGGGCCATGCAATCGGAAGCGGACGCGGCCGTGACCCAGTCCGGCGATGTCCGAGCCAGCTTCGCGCTGCACCTCGCCGAAGGCGCCGTGCAGTACACAGAGGACGACTTCGTCGCGGCGAAGGATCTCATCGAACACGCCTGCCAGGAAGGCATCGACGCCGGCGACGACCAGCGCCTGCGGCTAGCGCACATGTGGCGCGGGGATATCCTCGGCGCGCTCGACGACTACGTGGAGGCGTTCGATGTCGTCGATCGGGGTCTCGAGGCGGCGAAGCGCGAACGACAGGGCTGGGCCTACGAGATGTTCGAGACCTGGCGAGGCCGCCTCCTATTCCAATCGGGACAGCTGGCGGCGGCGCGGTCGACGCTTGAACACCGGTTCGCTGCCGAGGACGGTAGCCACGCGATGGCCGCTCTCGATGCCGCCGGTGTCGCGGCCCTGGCCCGGCTTGCGCTTCATTCCGGGGACGCCCGCCAGATCCGGCGGTTGACGGACGCCGCGCAGGTGGTGTTCGAGCGAGGGACACCGGCCGCGCGGCGGCATGCCTCATGGGTTCTGGCGCTCTTTGCTGCCGGGCGGGGCGACCGTGCCTCGGCGCACCATTGGTTGCTGGCGCCGGGTCAGGAAGACGGACGGCCGATCCTTCCGCGGTTCCCTGTCGACGTCACCGACGAGGTTCACCTGGCCCGGATCGCCTTGTCAGTCGGCGACCGCGATCTGGCAGATCAGACGCTCGCGACCGTTCGGCGACGGTCAGAGCTCAACCGGGGCGCCACCACGATCGCCGCCGTTGCGGCGCAGGTGAGCGGCCTGGTCGACGAGCGGCTCGAGGATCTCGAACGGTCGGTCGCACTGTTCGAGCAGAGCCCGCGTCGCCTCGCGCTCGGATCGGCGCTCGAGGACTACGGTCGGTGCCTCACCCGGACCGATCGCAAGGGCGGCGTCGCCGTCCTCGGGCGGGCGCTCGAGCTCTATCTGGCCCTTGGCGCCGACTGGGACGCTCGGCGCGTTCGCGGCCGCCTCGCTGATTTGGGGGTCCGCCGGCGGATCGTCGTGCACCGTGATGGTGGCAGCGGCTTGGCGTCTTTGACCGGTGCCGAGGAGCAGATCGCGAGCCTGGTCTCAGAAGGGATCACGAACCGCGCGATCGCTGACCGGCTTTTCCTCTCGCCCCACACCGTGAACAGCCATCTGCGACACATCTTTGCCAAGCTGGCGATCAACTCGCGCACCGAGCTCGCTCGCATCGTGGCCGAGCGCGAAGGCGTCAGGCCGGTCCCTGACTCACCGTCGCGAACGCCTGACTCAGTCGAGTGATGTCAGCTCCCGGCCGCAGGTCGACTCACGTCCACCGCCGAGGCGGGTCTGGAGCCCGAGACGCGAAATAGCGCTCGACCGTGTCAAGCGGCTCGGTGCTGCATCGGGCGCGGGCGAGGATGAGGGCGCCCTCCAGCGCGGCCAACAGCACCGTCGACTGCTCGTTCGCTGTCGCCGACGGGTCTCCGAATTTGACGTAGACCTCGGCGACTGAGTCTTGCCATCGGCCAAGCACACCCTTGACGTGGACACGGAGGTCGTCGTTTTCGGCGGCGTCGACGATGGTCGCAGCCAGGGGACAACCCAATGCGAAACCGTGATCGACCAGCAGGCGCCGCCACGGTGCCACGATCACGCCGATCGCTTCAGGAAAGCTTTCGGCTTCGGCGAGCGCTCCGTCCAATTCGTCGAAGAGTGGGGCGAGGACGAGGTCGATCGCCTCGGTCATGAGTTGTGTCTTGCCGCCGGGGAAGTACCGCCCGAGCGAGCCGCGCGGTCCACCGGAATGCGTGACGACCTCGCGGAGTCCGACGCCATGGATGCCGCGCTCGCGCATGAGCATGCCGGCGCTGCGCACCATGCGCGCGCGAGCCGGTGATCGCCGCCGATCGCTGGCGACGGCGCTCTCTTTCGTTGATTGCATGCGCCCATCATAGCTCTATCGATGACGACTGTCATCGTATGTGCTATGGTAGTGCATTCCGATGACGACTGTCATCGACGACAGCGGTCCTGCAGTCTGCGAAGGAACGGCAATGGCAACCCCGAGTAACAAGGCCCTCGAAGGGCAAAGAGCGCTGGTGACAGGTGCGACGTCCGGCATCGGTCGCGCGGTCGCGGTGCAGCTGGCCCGGGACGGGGCGGAGGTCCTGGTTCACGGCCGCGACGCCGAGCGCGGTGCCGAGACGGTCCAGGAGATCATTGCCGCCGGCGGCAAGGCGACGTTCGTCGCTGCCGACCTTGGCGACGCCGCCGACGTGCAGCGCCTGGCAAAAGTCGTCGGCGATGTCGACATCCTGATCAACAACGCCGGCATCGCGCTCTTCAGCCCGACGGCAGAGTTCGAGGTCTCCGCGTTCGACAGGATGTTCGCGAGCAACGTTCGGGCGCCGTTCTTCCTGGTCGCGGCGTTCGCCCCCGGAATGGCTGCGAGGGGCAACGGGAGCATCGTCAGCGTCAGCAGCATGGCCGGCGGCGTGGGGCTCGCGGGCGGCGCGGCCTACGGCGCCACGAAGGCATCGCTCGAGGCGATGACGCGCGCCTGGGCCGCTGAGTACAGCGCGAGCGGAGTGCGCGTCAACGCGATCGCCCCAGGACCCGTCTACACCCCGTCGCCATCAGGCCCGGAGTTCATCACGGCGCTTGGAGCGACGACGCCGATGCACCGCGCTTCACAACCCGAGGAGATCGCCGAGGTCGTCGCGTTCCTCGCATCCCACCGAGCCAGCTACATCACCGGCACGACCGTCGCCGCCGACGGCGGCCGAAGAGCCGTCTAGACAGACCCGGAGTCAAGCAGAACCGAAGTGCCGCCCCTGAAGCGCGTTCCCCGGATCGCCGACACGCTTCATCTCGACTGATCAACTGTGGACATCCTGACAGCCACCCTGGCCATCCTGGTTGCCATCGCGATCCTATTCGAGATCGGGCGCCGGCTCGGTGTGCCGTATCCGACGCTGTTCGTGCTCGGCGGGCTCGGTCTCGCCTTTGTTCCGGGCCTGCCACGAATCGGGCTCGAGCCCGAGCTGGTCTTGCTCGTCTTCCTTCCGCCACTCCTCTTCACGGCCGCGGTCGAGACGCCCGTCCGTGACCTTCGAGCGAATCTCGCCCCGATCCTGCGGCTCTCGTTCGGCCTGGTCCTGTTCACGATGGCCATCGTCGCCGCCGTGGTCCACGCAGCCACCGGCGTCGAATGGGCCGCGGCCTTTGCGCTTGGCGCCATCGTCGCCCCGACTGACGCGATCGCCGCCACCAGCGTGTTCCGCCGGCTCGGCATGCCCCGCCAGGCCGTGACCCTGATCGAGGGTGAGTCCCTGCTCAACGATGCGACGGCCCTTGTCGCCTATCGCGCAGCTGTCCTCGCCGTCGCGAGCGGAGCCTTCGTGCTGTCCGATGCGCTCGCCGGATTCGTGATCGCTGCCGGCGGCGGCATCGCAATCGGCACGCTCGTCGGTCGCCTAGGTGGCGCGATCCTCCGCTGGCTCGACGACCCGCCTGTCGAGGTGGTCGTTTCCCTTGTGATCCCGTTCGCAGCTTTCCTGCCGGCAGATCGGTTCGGCCTGTCGGGTGTGCTCGCGGCCGTCACGGCTGGTTTGGTGATCGGCAGCCGGTTGGGCAAGATCCTGGGTCCGAATAGCCGGGTTCTGTGGCTCGGCACCTGGAAGATGGTCGGGTTCGTCCTCAATGGTTTCGTGTTCGTGCTGATCGGCTTGGAATTGCCGGCGATTCTGGGGGGCCTCGCCGGCCGGTCGCCGGTAGTGATCCTCGGCCTCGTCGTACTGGTATCCGCGGTCGTCGTGCTGGGGCGGATCGCGTGGGTCTTCGCCGCGAGCCTCCTGCCCGGTTCGCCGCGGCAGGTCCTTGCCCGGCGCGATCCGCGGCTCGCCACGCGGTTGACATTCGTCGTGAGCTGGGCGGGCCTTCGCGGGGCCGTCTCCCTGGCCGCGGCACTCGCGCTGCCGGCGGACTTTCCGGAGCGCAACCTCATCTTGCTCCTGACGTTCTCTGTCATCCTCGTCACGCTCGTGGGGCAGGGGCTGACGTTGCCGTACGTGGTGCGCTGGGCCGGTTGGGATGGTAGCGAACCCGACGGCGACGAAGAGACGGTGGCTCGGATGGGGGCATACCAGGCCGGCCTGGATGAGATCGCGCGAGCCCGACGGGCCTGGCCGACCCACCAGCCGATGTTCGATCGGCTCGAGTCCGGCCTTCGGGATCGCACCCAACATCTCGCGACCCAGGATCCCGAGGAGACAGCGGAACGGCGCCAGGAGCGCCTCGATCACGAGGAGATCCAGCGAGGCGTCATCGACGCGGAGCGGGCCGCCGTCATCGAGCTGCGGGACCGCCGAGAGATCAACGATCAGACCCTACGGGCGATCGAACGAGAGCTCGACCTTGAAGAGATCCGGATGGAGGGCTGAGGCCCGCTGCACCAGCCAACGTTGGGCGTCCGTAATCATCGACCAGCACTCGAGAGCACGAGCCGGTCATGACCAACTCCTCACCCGAAGACGATCGACGAACTCAACGGGTAGTCGTGTTGGCTGGGGAGGAAGGATTCGAACTTTGTTCCTGTCGCCCGCCAGCACCGCCTGAGCTTGCGAAATAGGCCGTCGTCGGAACCGCGGCCACAAGATCACGAAGTGCCCGCTGGCGGACCCTGCGCAGGTAGGAGTCGACAGTGTGGCGGCTCATGAGCCCGCCCCGGCGCCGGCGGGTCGACCCGCGCGGCTGCTGCGGCAGGGTCTCGAGATGCTGCCGGTAGGCGAACAGGAGCCGCTGGTCCGACGACGCCAGGGTCGAGGGTCGACCGGTTTCGACCAGCCAGCGCTCGAAGCGGACGATGTTGTAGCAGTAGCGCGCGATCGTGCTGGGCTTGGTGCTGTGGATCGCCAGGTCATCAAAGAGCGCCTGATAGACTTCGGCGAGCGGCGTCGCGGGATCTGCGGGCTTGTCCATGTCGAGGCTCCGAGTGCCTCGGCTCTCCTGGTCTAGGTCCTCACGTCGCCGTTGGCTGAAGGAACCTCAGCGGGGTTGGCTAATCGTCAACCCCGATGGTGATGGCACCTTCACCGCGCCGCGGGCGGGAGTAGCTCAGTTGGTAGAGCGGCAGCCTTCCAAGCTGCATGTCGCGAGTTCGAGCCTCGTCTCCCGCTCCATTCTTCGCCCCGGACGCGTGGTCAGGAGCCGCCGGCGCCCAGCGCGGCGATGAACGCGATCATCAGCACAAAGCTGACCCCGAGCACGCCGAACAAATAGGCCCAGTGGGCCGCCTTGTTCACCGCCAGCTGGTGCTCGCGACGGACGTCCTCGTCGGTGATCGTTCGCTCGTCCTTCGCCGGCGTGGTCATGCGTTGCCGGCCTTTCGTTCGAGCGCGTCGAGCTTGGCCTCGATCCGCCGGAGGGCTGCCTCGGTGTCGTAATCGGTGTCCGGCGACTCGTGGCTCTTGCGGTGGACGAGGAACGTGGTCAGGACGATGAACACGAAGACCTGCAGGAACTCCGATTGCCAGTTCTCGAACGTCGCCTGGCCCCACGACCAGATGTAGCCACCATCGCCGAACGCCCGGGCGGACTCCCCGTGGGCCTCCTGAATAGCGACGAACTCGACCCAGCCGGTCCAGGTCTGGAGCCCCCAGGCGAAGAAGAACAGCAGGGCCAGCGTGATGCTGAGCCCGTAGTCGTGCCAGATGCGCCGCACGTCCATCTCCCTATCGACTGCGAGATCACCATCGTGCCCATCGCGCGAGCGGGGCAAGCATGACCGGAAAGGCATCGCCGTCGCCTCGCCGGGCGCGCTCGACGCCTTGCAAGCGCATCGGCCGCGGCGTCTTCGGTGCCCATCGGCTATGCTTCGACCTTCTCGTGTTCGATAGGGCGCTCCGGTCAGCGCCCCGGTTGACCCCGTCCGACCCCGATCCACCAGCGCCCTGACCGGGCCCCGCATGTGCGGGTGGGCCCCCGTCAGGAGTCCTTCTCCCCATGTCCTTTACAGAACTCGGGCTTGCGCCCGAACTCGTCCGCGCCGTCGCGGACAAGGGTTACACCGAACCCACGCCCATCCAGGCGGAGGCGATCCCGCTCGTCCTCGCCGGCCGTGACCTTATGGGCGGCGCCCAGACCGGCACGGGCAAGACCGCGGCCTTCGTCCTGCCGATGCTCCAGCGCCTCGGCGCCCCCAACGGTGATCCGCGCGCCGGCCGGCGGCCGATCCGCGCCCTCGTCCTCGCCCCGACCCGCGAGCTCGCGCTCCAGGTCGAGGAGAGCGTCCGCGTCTACGGCCGCCATTGGGGCGTGCGCTCCGCGGCGATCTATGGCGGCGTCGGGTTCTCCCCGCAGGTCGCCGCGCTGCGGCGCTCGCCCGATGTCGTCGTGGCGACTCCCGGCCGTCTGCTCGACCACCTCGGACAGCGGACCATCGACCTGTCCGCCGTCGAGATCCTCGTCCTCGACGAAGCCGACCGCATGCTCGACATGGGATTCATCCGCGACATCCGGCGCGTGCTCGAGGTCCTGCCGCCGCGCCGCCAGAACCTCCTGTTCAGCGCCACGTTCTCCGAGGAGATCCGGTCGCTCGCCCGTGGGTTCCTCCACGATCCGGCGTCCGTCCAGGTCACGCCGCGCAACTCCGCGGCGCCGCTCGTGACGCAGGTCGCCTATCCGGTCGACCGTGAACGCAAGCGCGAGTTGCTCGCGCACCTGATCCGTACCGGCGTGATCGACCAGGCGCTCGTCTTCACCCGCACCAAGCACGGCGCCAATCGGCTCGCCCAGCAGCTGGAGCGTGACGGGATCGCGGCCGTCGCCATCCACGGCAACAAGAGCCAGGGCCAGCGCGTCCGCGCGCTCGCCGACTTCAAGAGCGGTCGAACGCCGATCCTCGTTGCGACCGAGATCGCGGCCCGCGGCCTCGACATCATCGAGCTGCCGCACGTGGTCAATTACGAGCTGCCGATGGTGGCCGAGGACTACGTCCACCGCATCGGTCGGACGGGCCGCGCCGGTTCGCCCGGCCATGCCGTTTCGCTGGTCTGCGTGGACGAGGAGAAGCTGCTCCGCGAGATCGAGCGGGTGCTCGGCGCGCCGATCCCCAAGGAGGTCATCGCCGGGTTCGAGCCGGACCGCTCCGTGCGGCCCGAACCGATCCTGCGCGGCGGCCTCGGTCGGTCGCGGCCGGAGCCGCGGGTCCACCGTGGCGGTGCTCCGGCCCGTGGCGGTACCCCGGCCCGTGGCGGGTCGCCCGTGCGTGCCGGTTCGTCGGGCCGCGATGGCGCGGGCTTCGCCGGGCCACGCCGGCCGTCCCACGCAGCGCATCCCGGCCAGGGTCGCCCCGTCGCCGACGGCGCCGGGTTCGCCACACCGGGCCGTCCGTCGAACGGCGGACATCCCGGTCCGGGTCGTCCCGGTCGCCAGTCGGCGGGTGGACGACCATCGTCGGGTCGGCACGGCCATGGCCGCCCGTCGGCCGCGCGGCCGGGCCAGGGGATCGGCAACGGTCGCCCGCCCTTCGAGCAGGACGCACTGCGCCCGTGGCGCCAGGGCGATGGCGACCGGACGCCGTCACGAGGAGGCCGGTCGGGCCAGGGACGGCCCAGCCAGGGACGTCCGGGTCCGGATCATGGCCGAAACCGTTCCGACGCGGGTCGACCAGGCTCTCGGCCGGGTGGTCAGCCCACGGGTCGACCCCAGGTCATGCCCGGCGAACGGCTGTCTCGCGGCGGCTGACCCTCGATCCATCGTCCGGTGCGTCGTTCACCCGGGCTGGCTCAGCTGGCCAGGAGCGCGACCCCGATGCTCGCGGCACCCAGGCCCAGCAGGATCGCCCCGGCGTAGACCAGCACGATCAGGCCGTTGGGCCGCGTCGCTCCCCGTGCCATCGATGACAGGAAGAACCCGGCCGGCATGAGGATCGCCGCCACGGCAATGCCCGATCGCGCCAGCCAGGCGACCGGCCCGTCCAGTACCACCGCATCGGCAAAGAGCTGGTTCACGAGCGCGAGCGTCACGAGCACGCCCGCATGCGCATGGCCCGCCCGCGCGAAGGCAAGCTGGAATGGCGTGCGCTCCACCCGCCCCCGTACGATCGAGAGCAGGTAGAGCCCGCCGGTCTCGACGAAGACGATCGCCACGAGCAGCACACCGGCCGTGGTGCGGGTGGCGGGGGACAGGATCAGGGTGGGGTCCACGAGGACACTCCTTGGGTGCGCCGGGCCGAACTTGTCACGAGCAAGATGCGCCAGGCGGCTGGACTTGTCAATGACAAGATTGCCACGCTACCATGGCCGCGATGCCCTACCACCACGGCAATCTGCGCCGAGCCCTGATCGACGCTGCGGTCGAGACGATCGCCCGCGACGGTGTCGCTGCGCTGAACCTGCGGGACCTGGCCCGGCGGCTCGGCGTGTCGCATGCCGCCCCGACCCATCACTTCGGCGACCGGACCGGTCTCCTCACGGCGATCGCGATCGAGGGCTACGACGGGCTGGCCGCCGCGACCAGGGACGCGTGGGAGGGCGCCCGCTCATACCTCGAGGTCGGGGTCGCCTACGTGCGCTACGCGACCAGCCACCCGGGCCACTTCGCGGTCATGTTCCGGCCCGATCTCGTGCGGAGCGACGACCCGGAGCTGGCGCGCGCGAGCGGCGCGTCGGCCGCGATGCTGTATGGACCACTCGACGACATGGCGATCGTCGGCGGCGACGAGGTCGACCGGCGCATCGCCGCAACGGCTGCGTGGGGCCTCGTCCACGGCATCGCGGTCCTGTGGCTCCAGGGCAGCCTGCGTGGCGGACCGATCGACGATCCGGAGGAACTCACGCGCGCCGCCGCGCGATACCTGTTCGGATCGCCGCCCCCCGAGCCTCCCGGCTCCTGATCCCCTCCGGCTCGCGATGGGTTGCCCAGCGGGCCCAGGCCCCGGGTCGGATGGGCGGCATCGGATCCTCGGCTGGTCGCGCCCGGGACTTGGCCCGGGCCCTGGCCGAGGCTTCGACGGCCGTTTCGGCCGCCAGCGCCCCGAAGAGCGCAGCAAGTGCTCGCATCGATCGATCCTCCGGATCGGTTCGGCGGTGGGTCCGCCGGCATGCCAAGAGGGTCGCCCGCCGGGGAGCCACCGGGCATCGGGCGGCGCCTCAATCGCGGGCACCCGGGTACCTCAAAGCGACGTACCGAGCGTAGACTCGCCCGCGTGGCGATCGCCGTTTCGAGTCCGCAACTGATCGATCGAGGGCCAGAACTTCGCGCCCTCGAAGCGGCCCTGTCCCGGGCCGGCGACGGGACCCCCGAGATCGTCATCCTCGCGGGCGAGGCCGGCATCGGAAAGACCCGGCTGATCGCGGAGTTCGTCGATCGGGCGCGGGGCGGTGGGGCTCGGGTCCTCCAGGGCGGCTGCCTGGACCTCGCCGCCGACGGCATGCCCTATGCGCCGCTGACCGAGGCCCTGCGCGGGTTCTTCCGCGGCCTGCCCGCGGAGGATGTCGCGGCGCTCCTCGGGCCGGCGCGCGACGAGTTCGGCCGATTGCTCCCGGGGATCGGCCGGATGGGGCCGGCCGGCGCGAGGGCCGGGGCCGGCACGAGCGGCGTAGCGGCCACGAACGGTAGCGGCGATGGTGGCAACGGCGACGGTGCCCGCGCAGACGCCCGCAGCGGTCTCGATCAGGCCCGCCTGTTCGGTCTCGTGCTCAGCCTGCTCGGGGACCTCGCTGCGGACGCGACGACCGTGCTGGTATTCGAGGACCTGCATTGGGTCGATCGATCGACGCGCGACCTCGTCACGTTCCTCGCCCGGAATCTCGACGACGAACGTCTGATGCTGGTCCTCAGCGTCCGCAGCGACGACCTCGCGCCCGGCGGGCCGGTCGCGATCTGGCTTAGCGGGCTGGAGCGCGACACCCGGACCAGCCGCCTGGACCTGGCTCGCCTGCACCGGGCCGATGTCGCCCGGCAGGTCGACGCGCTGATCGGCCGGCCCGCGGACGACGCGCTGGTGGACGGGATCCACGCCCGGTCCGAGGGCAATCCGTTCTTCGTCGAGGAGCTCGTTGCGGCGGAACTGCGCGGCGGGGGCGCGCCGCTCCCGCGGACCCTGACGGAGAGCCTGGCCGGTCAGGTCGCCGCGCTGTCCGACGCCTCCCGGAGCATGCTCGGCATCGTGGCGGTCGCCGGTCGGCCGGTTCCGGAGCGGCTCATCGGCGCGGTCGCACGCCAGCCCGAGTCCGCGATGCGCGAGCCCATCCGCGCGGCCGTGACCGCCGGCGTCCTCACCGCCGAGACCGCGACGGGGACGCTCCGACTGCGCCACGCGCTGCTGGGCGAGGTCGTAGCCGCCGACCTGCTGCCGGCGGAGCGTCGCGGCCTTCACGAGCGATTCGCGATCGTGCTCGCAGCGGCCCCTGACCTCGCCGAGCCGAGCCCGGCCGGCGCGGCCGCCGAACTCGCGCACCACTGGGCCGCCGCCGATCGACCGGCTGACGCGTTCCGGGCCTCGATCGTCGCAGCCGAGGCCGCCGAGGAGGTCTATGCCTACGCGGCCGCGGCTCGGCATTACGAGATAGCGCTCGGCCTCGAGGCGCGGTTGGCGCCGGCGGAGCGCGGGGAGGGGCTGCCCGACGTCGTGGACCTGCGGCGTCGCGCGGCCCGGGTGGCGGACGACGCCGGTGACACCGATCGAGCGATCGCGTGGCTCCGCGAGGCGCTGGACCTGATCGATCCCGACGCGGAGCCGTCGATCGCCGGCGTCCTGCACTCGAGGCTGGGCTACAGCCTGTGGGTCGCGGAACGCAACGAGGAGGCGATCCTCGAGCATCGCGAGGCCGTCCGGCTCGTCCCGCCCCAGCCTCCGACCCCGGCCCGGGCGCAGGTCCTCCTCGGGCTCGGCGGCTGGCTGATGGGCACCGGCCACTACGGCGAATCAAGGCTCGTGTGCGAGGAAGCCGTCGAGTGTGCGGTCGCCGCGGGAGCCCGGGCCGAGGAGGGTCGCGCTCGCTCGAATCTCGGCTCGGACCTCGTGTCCCTGGGCGAGGTCGATGCGGGCATCCGGGAGCTCGAACAGGCCCGCGCGATCGGCGGGGAGGGCGGGTTCGTGGACACGCTCCTGCCGGCCAGCGCCAATCTTGCCTACCAGCTCATCGTCGCCGACCGCCTCGACGACGCTGTGGCCGCCGCCGATACCGGTGCGGAGGCTGCTCGCAGGTACGGGCTGGAACGCCGCTTCGGACCGCACTTCCGGGCCGTCGCGATCGACGCCCTGTTCCGCGCCGGGCGCTGGGACGAGGCCGCCGAGCGGGCCGGAGCGAGCCAGGAACGGCGACGTGGCGGGCTGGGCACCATCTACCGCGACGCGGCCGCGGCTCGGTTGCTCGGTGCCCGCGGGGAGTTCGCGGCGGCGCACGAGCGCCTGGGGGGCGCGGAGCGACTCGCGGCCGGCGAGCTCGACGCCGATGTCGGCGCATTCGTCCAGCTCGCGGTCGCGGAGACCGCGCTCGATGCCGGCGACCCGGAGGGGGCGAGCCTGGCGGCCGAGGCGGGCTTCGCCCACCTCGAGGAGAGCGACGACACGGTGCTCGTCGGGCCGTTGTCCGCGGCAGGGCTTCGCGCGGCGGCCGACCGGGCGGAGCGGGCCCGTGCCCGTCGCCGACCCGTCGACGTGGAGGTCGCCGAGGCGGCCGGGGCGCGGGCGCGCGAACGGGCTGATGCGATCTGGTCCAGCCAGCCGCCGACGGGCGGCTCGGACGCGGCCACACGGCTGACCGTCGAGGCGGAGTCGGGCCGGCTCGCGGGGCGGAGTCGCCCGGAGGGATGGGCCGCCGCCGGCGATGCGTGGTCGGCGCTCGCGATGCCGTATCCCGCGGCCTATGCCCGCTTCCGGGCCGCCGAGGCGCACCTGCTCGCCGGCGCCCGTGCGGAGGCCGAGGTGGCGCTCGTGGACGCGCATCGGGCGGCGCGGACGCTCGGTGCCGCGCCGCTCCTCGGGCTGATCGATGGGCTCGCACGTCGGGCGCGGCTGCCGCTCGATGCCGGGGAAGCGGTCCCCGCCGGCCCCGCCGACGCCCCGGTGGCAGCGGCGGCGGCGCCCAGCGCGGCGGCCCCGTTCGCGGGTCTCGGCCTGTCAGCCCGCGAGACCGAGGTCCTCGCCCTCGTCGCCGCCGGCCGGACCAACGGCCAGATCGCCCAGGAGCTGTTCATCAGCCCCAAGACGGCCAGCGTCCACGTCACCCACATCCTCGACAAGCTCGGCGTGAGCAGCCGGATCGAGGCCGCGATGCTGGCGGCGAGGGCCGGGCTGGTGGCCCCCGACCCAGACGACGGGAATCCGGAGGGTCGCGGCTAGGACCCGCTGCTGCCTCCGCCTGCCAGGACCGTATACATGCCTGTCGAGTTCGGCGGGATCGGGGCATCGTACGACCCGGGCGTCGCATGCACGACGTTCCGGGTCGACGAGGGGCGCGGGTCACGCGCCCAGCGGGCGGAACAGGATCCAGCGCAGGTGGCGGACGCTGAAGCGCTCGCGCGGCTCGTGGTGCTCGGCTGCGCTCAATTCGCGCACCAGTCGGTCCATCCGGGCTTCGTGGATGAACGTTTCCTGGCGCTCGCGAGCGATCCGATGAAGGATCTCGGGGTGGTACATGACGGTGCCTCCAGCCGGTCCGCCGACGGGTGTCGGCGCTGGGATCACCGTGGCGCCTGGGACGGGCGCGACCATCGGGCGGCCGCCCCGACATCGGCGCGGGGTCGCCTCAAACTCGGGCCTCGTGTCGCCGCCGCTACCTTAGGCGCCCGGCGAACACCCGCGCGGCGCGGGCCGCGGGCCGGCAGAGCCGCGGCGCTCCGCTCAATCGATCCAGACACGGTCCTGGTTGTCGGGGTCGTCGATCGGCGAGGAGATGAACAGGACCTGCGGGGCGTCCTCGAACTGACCACCGTGCGGCGTGTTGGCTGGGATCACCCAGACATCGCCCTTCTTGACCGGTCGGGTCACCCCACCGACCGTCACCTCGCCGGTCCCCTCGAGGACATAGCCGATCTCGTCGTGGGTCGTGTGCACATGGGTGCGGAACGGCCCTGGATGACCCTGGAAGACGAAGACGCTCGACTGCGTGCCGTGACCGAGGTACGTGCGCTTGAACACGTCGTCCGCGGTCAGCTTGTCGGCCGCCACCGCCTTCGCGACATCGATCACGTCGATCTTCGCGCGGGTCACCACCTGCTGGCAGGTGGGGCAGTGGTGCTGGCCACCGCCGGCATCGTGGTCGTGTCCGCTCATCGCGATCGCTCCTTTGCTCGGTCGCGACGGGCGACCACCGCTTCGAACAGGAAGTGATAGACCTCGGTGTGGCGCTTCGCCTCCCAGACGTCATCGCCCCAGAGGTAGGCGCCGTGATCGGCGACGACGACGGCGAAGCTGTCCGCGAACCGGGGATCGCCGAGGACGCGCGCGAGCTGATCGGTCAGTTCAGCCTCGCGCGGTGTGTTCCGGATCACCGGCAGCAGATGGACGTCGCGATTGCCGACGCCGCGAATGCCCTTGAGCATCTCGAGGTCTCGGATCTCGACGTGGTCGGCCTCGCCGGCCAGATCGCCCGCCAGGACGGCCGAAAGCGCATGGGAATGGACGACGCTGCGCGCCCCACGCTCTCGCGCCGTCAGCGAGAAGATCGCGTTGCACTCGCTCGGCCGCAGCGTCGGGTCTTTGGGGGTCAGGAGGACGCGCCCGTCGGCCGGGTCCACCGTGAAGAACTCGTCGGTCCGGACGCGCTCCTTGTGCACGCCGGTCGGGGCGAGCAGGAGGCCGCCGCCATCGGCCGGGCCACAGATCCCGCCGCCTGTGCCGGACACCCAACCCTTGGCGTAGAAGACGCCGAGCAGCTCGACGAGGAGCTCGCGCGTCGCCTGTTCCGTCTGGCTCATGGCATCACCTTACCGGCGGAAGGCCCGCCGGCGCAGGGCCATTCGCCGTACCTGGGCTATCGTCCCTGACGTGACCGACCCGCGCGACCCCCGGCCGCCGCGTCCGACCGACCACCTGATCGGCGGTCGTTATCGGCTCGGCGCGGTCATCGGCCGCGGCGGGATGGCGACCATCCACCGCGCCACCGATGTCCGACTGGAGCGCCAGGTCGCGGTCAAGCTGCTCCGGCCGGAGGTCGCGAGCGACGCCGATCTCGCCCAGCGCTTCCGGCGCGAGGCCCTGGCTGCGACGGTGCTCCGCCACCCGAACATCGTCGCGTGCCTGGATACGGGCACGGACGGTGATCAGCCCTACCTCGTCATGGACCTCATCGAGGGCGAGGACCTCGCCGCCCGGCTCAAACGCGGCGGCCGGCTGGCTCCGGGGCAGGCCGCGCGCATCGGGCTCGACGTCGCTCGTGGCCTCGGCGTGGCCCACATCCGCGGGATCGTGCATCGCGACGTGAAGCCGGGCAACATCCTGCTCGCGGTCGACGGCCGGGCGATGGTCACCGACTTCGGGATCGCGCGGCTCGCGATGGACGCGGAGGCGGTGCTGCCCGGGACGACGCTCGGGTCGGTCCACTACTTCAGCCCGGAACAGGCGCGCGGTACGACCACGACGCCCGCGTCGGACGTCTACGGCCTTGGCCTGGTGCTGTTCGAGTCGCTGACCGGCACGCGGGCCTGGACCGGCGACACGACCGATGCGATCGCACTCGCGCGGGTGGGCCAGCCGGCGCCCTCGGCCCGGGCCCTGCGGCCCGAGGTCCCCGAGGCGCTGGACGCCGTGGTGCTCCGGGCGTTGGCGCCCGAGGCCGGCGATCGATATCCGAACGGTGGCGCCATGGCGGCCGCCCTCGAGCCGATCGTCCTGGCCGCGGACCCGTCGAGTCCCACGGCGGTGGTGGCCACGCCGGCCGCCGCCGCCGTGGCCACGGCCGCCGCCGCCGCGCTGGCGACCCCGGCCGGACCCACCGCGCCGGCCGTTCCAGCCGCACCGGCTCGAGGTGAGCCCGTGGCCGGCGCCGCGCGGCCCCAGGTCCGGGATGCCCGTGCCCAGGACTCGGGCGGGTCGCGGCCCGGCGGCCCTACCCGGCAGCCGCCGTCCCGCCGATCGGCTGGCGGAAGCCGTTCGCGACGCCTGGCCGTGGCCGTCGGCGCAGCAAGCGCGGTGGCCGTCGTCATGCTCGTGGCGGCACGACCGGGCGTCGGTGAGGACCTGACCACGACCGACCCACCGGCCACCACCCTCGCCGAGGCCACCCGCGCTCCGACCCCGGATCCGAGCCTCGAGGCGACGGCCGTCCCGACGGCCGTCCCGGACCCCACCCCCGAGCCGACTCCGGACGACACGCCGCTCCCGGCCGGCGACGTCGCCGACCTGTGCGAGGTCTTCTTCGACGTCCCCTGCGGCCTCGGTGCCGGCCGCTACGCCCCGTCCCGCTTCAAGCCAGCGTTCGACATCGAGCTGGGCGACGGGTGGTCCAACGCGGTCCACCGCGAGGATGTCGTGTCGCTCACCCGCGAGGAGGGACTCGTGACGTTCTCAGGCCCGATCGTCCGGGTGTTCGACGCTGACGACGCGCGCGAGCCGCGTGCCCGGGCACGTGATCTCATCGAAGCCTTCATCGCGACCGACGGTGTCAGTGCCACCCGTCCGGTCAGCGTCCGCATCGGTGACCGGCGCGGTCTATCGGCGGACCTGACGACCGTCGATTCCGACCGCGTCGAGCTGTTCGCCACGGTCGGCAGCAGCTTCTACCTCGAGCCCGACCGGACGACCCGCGTCGTCGTCATCGATCTCGCCAGCAAGGACACGATCCTGCTCGCCATCGAGCCGAGGGAGGGGTTCGAATTGCGCGACATCCTCGACACCGCAGACCCGGCGGCCGGCACCATCCGCTGGCGCTGAGGCACCCGCGCCCTCGCCCGGTTCGGGCCCTCCGGTTCGCTGGCGTGTGCGGCAGATGGGTGTGGTCCTATGCCCCATTCGGTTAGTCGACGGCGGTCCCCGGCCCCGGCACAGTCGTTCGTGATGCAGTCGTTCCTCCGCCAAACCTCAGCGCAACGCGCCCGCCTCGCGTCCGACCCGCACCTCCTGCTGGCACTCGCGGTCGTCTTCGCCGCGCTCGTCATCGAGCTCATCGCCGGCGCCGACACCCTGGGGCTCCTCGTACCGTCGGGCATCTATCTCGCGATCCAGGGAGCCCTTGCCCTGCGGGCACCCGCCGGACGGTCGGCCGCGCTCGACACGGCCCGCTTGCTGATCGCCCTCGGCGTCGTGCTGTGGATGAGTCTGCGGTCGGGCGACCTCGCCGCCGCCCCGCTGGCGTGCCTGTATCTGCCCATCGTCGCGATGGCCGCGGTCCTCGGGACCCGCCAGGCCGTCGTCCTCGGGGCCGCGGCGATGGCGGCGTTCCTCTTCACGGTCGCCACCGCCACGACGATCGTGCCGGGCTCCTTCCATCGCGGTGTCGCCCTGGCCGTGACGATGGTCGTGCTCACGATCGGGACGCGACGCACGATCGGATCGCTCGAACGGGCGGTCGCTCGCGCCCGCGCCGCCACGGCCGGCCAGCGGCGGCGTGCCCGGCAGCTGGCCGCGGTCGAGGCGGTCGGGCGGGCGCTGACCGCGAACGGCCAGACGCGCGCGGCGCTCGAGGAGGTCATGGACCTCCTGGTCGCTCATTTCGGCTATCGCTATGTCTCCATCTACACGGTCGAGGGCCCCCTGATGCGGCTCGGAGCCCAGCGCGGGTACGACGATGTGATCGAGTCGTTCGACGGCTCGATCGGCGTGGTCGGTCGCGTCATGCGGACCGGCCGCCCGGAGCTCGTTCGCGATGTCTCGACCGATCCGGACTACGCCGCCGCCAACGCCAACGTGCGCAGCGAGGTCAGCGTGCCGCTCGCGGTCGACGACGTGGTGCTCGGCGTGCTCAACGTGGAGAGCCCGGCGGACGCTCCGCTCGACCAGGGCGACCTCGAGACGATGACGGTGGTCGGCGACCGCGTCGCGGCTGCGCTCGCCCTCGGTCGCGAACGCCGCGCCCTCCAGGAGCGGGCCGAGCTGTTCGGCCGGCTGGCCCGGTTCGGAAGCGCGATCAACGCCAGCCTCGACCTTGCGACCGCGCACGAGGCCATCATCGGCGCCGTTGCCGACGTGCTCGAGGTCGATGTCACGACGCTCATCCTGCGCGACCGGATGACCGGCGAGGACCGCATCGTGGCCATCCGTGGCGGGGACGAACGGTACGTCGGTGTGAGCATCCAGCCCGGGGAGGGGACCTCGGGCCGTGCCCTTGCGGAGTCGCGCGTCGTGTCGCAGGACCAGGTCCGACGCGCGGAGTTCCCCGCCGCGCTCCGTGGTGCGCGGGTCCCGGATGTCCTGGTCGGGGCGTCCTTCCCCCTGCTGCGCGACGGGGTCGTCCTCGGCGCGGTGGCCGTCACGCGGCTCGACCTGGCCCGCCCATTCACGGAGCTCGAGATCGAGACGATGCCGCTCATCGCCTCGCAGATCGCGCTGGCGCTGCGCAACGTGGAGCTGCACGCCCAGGTGGCCGACGCGGCGATCCGCGATGCGCTCACCGGCTTGTGGAATCGGCGACATCTCGAGGCGTCGTTGACCCGCCTCTTCGCGGCACGCGCCCGACTCGATCCGGAGATGCGCTACCCGATCGCGGCGATCCTGTTCGATCTCGACCACTTCGGGCGGTTCAACAAACTCCATGGCCACGCGACCGGCGACATCGTGCTGCGGGCGTTCGCCGCGATCCTGAGCCGCCGCCTCCGGGCCAGCGACCTCGTCGCACGCTTCGGGGGCGAGGAGTTCGTGGCGATCCTTGACGGTGCGACGCTCGAGGAGGCGGGCCGCATCGCCGATGAGATCCGCCGCGAACTGGCAGCGGCCAGCATCCCCGGCATGGACGGCCAGCCGCTGCACGCCACGGTGTCGGCCGGTTGCGCCCAACTCGCGCCGGGCGTGACGTCGCTCGATACGCTGCTCGAGGTCGCCGACGTCGGGCTCCAGATGGCGAAGCGCGGCGGGCGGAACCAGGTCGTCGCCGCCTGACGGTCGATCGCGACGACCGGCCGCACCCGTCCGGTAGGCTTGGCGGTCTCATGCCCATCGTCACGACCGACGCCCTGACCAAGCGCTACCCGGGCGGCGTCATGGCCCTCGACGGCCTGACCCTGGCCCTGGAACCCGGGATCGTCGGCCTGGTCGGTGCGAACGGGGCCGGCAAGAGCACGCTCCTGCGGATCCTCCTCGGTCTGTTGCCAGCAACCTCGGGCAACGCGACGGTGCTGGGTCACGACGTCCGCACGCAGGGCACCACGCTGCGCCGCTTCGTCGGGTACATGCCCGAGTCCGACTGCCTGCCGCCCGACGTGACGGCGACGGACTTCGTCGGCCAGATGGCGCGGCTCTCCGGTTTGCCCGCCGCGGCCGCTCGCGAACGCGCGGCCGAGGTCCTTCGCCACGTGGGCCTGTACGAGGAACGCTACCGGCCGATCGGTGGCTATTCGACCGGCATGAAGCAGCGCGTGAAGCTGGCCCAGGCCCTCGTCCACGATCCGCGCCTGCTGCTGCTCGACGAGCCGACGAACGGCCTCGATCCGGCCGGTCGCGACGAGATGCTGAGCCTCGTCAAGCGGACCGGCACCGAGTTCGGCATCGCCGTGATCGTGGCGAGCCACCTGCTCGGCGAGATCGAGCGGGTGTGCGACTTCCTCGTTGCCATCGACGCCGGCAAGCTCATCCGCGCGGCTCCGTTGGGCGACTTCACGGAGCGCACCGGCACCCTCGCCGTCGAGGTCGAGGAGGGCGCCGACCGGCTCGCCGCGGCCCTGGCGGCCGCCGGGCTCGGGACGACCGTGGATGGTCGGACGGTGCTCGTGGAGCTCCAGGACGAACGGCCCTGGGATCTCGTGCGCGACACGCTCGCCGACCTGGATCTCCCGCTCGTCCGGATAGAGCAGCGCCGGCGCGGCCTCGAGGAGCTGTTCCGATGACGGCCCCGGAGCGCGCCGCGAGCAGCATCTACGACCTGGGTTACCAGGGGTACGACGGTCCCCGCCTCGGTCGGCCGGCCGTCGCGCTGGGACTCTTGCGCCAGACCCTCCTCGCGGCCTATGGGATCGGGCGTGGCGGGCGCGCGAAGATCGCCCCGTTCCTGTTGCTCGCCCTGGCCGTGCTGCCGGCTGTGCTGGCCGTCGGGATCGCTGCGCTCGCGGCGCAGGCCGGTGCCGGCGAGCAGATCGGTGAGGCCTCCCCGATCCGCCACGACACGTATCAGAACCTGACTTCCACCCTGATCATGCTGTTCTGTGCCGCACAGGCACCTGAACTGTTCGGGCGCGATCAGCGGTACAACGTCCTGCCGCTGTACTTCTCGCGCGTCCTGACGAGGTCGGATTACGCGCTGGCCCGGCTCGGCGGGCTGTTCCTCGCCGTGTTCGTCATGACGCTGGTGCCGCAGCTGATCCTGTCCCTGGGCGCCGTGCTGGCCGCCACCGATCCGCTGACCGGGCTCGCCGAGGACCTGCCCGACGTGCCGCGCTACCTGGCCGTCTCGCTCATCGCGTCCGGACTCCTGGCCTCCGTCGCCGGGGTCATCGCGGCGTGGACTCCGCGGCGGGCGTATGCCACGGCCGCGATCATCGCCGCGTTCATCATCCCGTCGATCATCGTCGCGATCCTGGCCGAGCTCGCGGTCGGCGACCTCGCCCGGATCCTCGTGCTGGTCAGCCCGGGCGACATCATCGATGGCGCCAACATGGCGATCTTCGATGCGCTGTCCGCGAATCCGACGGTGGTGGCGGCGGATCTTCCCGGCTGGACCTACGTCGTCGCGGCGGGCGTCGGGGTCGTCGGCGGCGTGCTGCTGGTCCTGCGGCGCTATCTGGGGATCACCGGGTGAGCGGGCCACAGCCCGGGGGGCCAGCGTCCGAGGGCCTGCCGCCGCCCGCCGGTCCGCCGCCTGGGCCGTCGCCCGCCGGTCCGCCGCCTGGGCCGTCGCCCGCCGATATGCCGCCGGCCGCTCCGATCGCGGCGATCGACCTGCAACACGTCTCGCGCTGGTACGGCAGCGTCGTGGCCGTCAACGACATCACGTTCGCCCTCGGTCCGGGCGTCACGGGCCTGCTCGGCCCCAACGGCGCCGGCAAATCGACGCTGCTGCACCTGCTGGCCGGGCTCCTGGCCCCATCTGCCGGGACCGTCCGGATCGCCGGCAGGACGGCCTTTGGTGACCCGAGCGTCTACCGCGAGATCGGCCTCGTCCCGGAGCGCGAGGCGGTGCCCGGATTCCTGACCGGCCGCCAGTTCGTGCGCCTGAACGCCGACCTCCAGAGCGTGCCCGAGGCCGGCGCGGCCACGGAACGGGCGCTCGCCACGGTCGAACTGACCGACGCGGCCGACCGCCACATCCGCACCTACTCGAAGGGGATGCGCCAACGGGCCAAGCTGGCCGCCGCGCTCGTGCACGAGCCGCGCATCCTCCTGCTCGACGAGCCATTCAACGGCATGGACCCGCGCCAGCGGCTGCACATGATGGGCCTGCTCCGCGGGATGGCGGCGCAGGGTCGGGTGATCCTGTTCAGCTCGCACATCCTCGAGGAGGTGGAGCGTCTGGCCGACGCCATCCTCGTCGTGTACGCGGGTCGCCTGGCCGCGTCCGGCGACTTCCGTTCGATCCGCCGGCTCATGACCGATCGTCCGCATCGCTACACGATCCGCTCGTCCGACGACCGGGCCCTCGGCGCGGCCCTGCTGCGTCACCCGGCCGTCTTCGGCGCCGAGCTCGTCGATGGCCTGCTGGCGGTCCGGACCTCCGAATTCGGGGCGTTCAGCCGGATCGTCGCCCCGACGGCCCGCGCGGCCGGCATCCGCCTGCTCGAGGTCACGCCGACCGACGACTCGCTCGAGAGCGTCTTCAGCTACCTGGTCCGTCGATGACGGCCTTCGGGGCGCTCGTCACGGTGACGTTGCGCGGCCTGCTCGGCCGGCGCCGGACGCTCCTGATGGTGCTGCTTGCCGCACTGCCCGTGCTGCTCGGTCTGGTCATCCGGCTCGGCGGAGGGCGGTCCGATGCGCCGGAGATCCTCGATACGCTCGTCATCCGCACGGTCCTCCCGTTGATCGCACTCGTCGTGGGTACCGCGGCGATCGGCTCCGAGGTGGAGGACGGGACGGCGGTCTTCATCCTGACCAAGCCGATCCCGCGCTGGCAGGTGGCGCTCGCCAAGCTCATGGTGGCGGCCGGGCTGACGGCCGCCCTCGTGGTGCCCTCGATCCTCGTCACGGGCGTCCTGGTCGGCGGGACGTCGGCGGCGTCGCTCGGCACGGCGTTCGGGTTCGCCGTGGCGGCCATCGTCGGCGGGAGCGCGTACGCCGTGGCGTTCACCGCGCTCGGCGCGATCACGACCCGGGCCCTGCTCGTGGGCCTGGGCTACACCCTGCTCTGGGAGGGCGTCCTGGCCGGGCTGCTCGACGGCACCCGCTACCTGTCGATCCGCCAGGCGACGCTCGGGATCGCCGCTGCCCTGACCGGGGAGGACGTTGGCGTCGATGCCCTCGAGCCCGTGGTGTCGGTCCTCATCCTGGCGGTCGTCATCGTGGGCGGCTTCGCGGTCACGACGGCGGCCCTGTCACGGTTCCAGGTCCGCTCCTCGGACTGACGCGCCCGTGCCGGGGGCTCGGGTCTCGCGCAGGGCCGCGGCCACGACGAGCCCGGAGGCCGCGGTCAGCACCGCCACGAGCCAGATCGCGACGGGGATACCAGCCGCGTCCGCGACGATCCCAGTCAGGATCGCTCCGACCGCGAACCCGAGGTCGCGCCACCACCGATAGACCCCGATGGCCGACGCGCGCCACGCAGGAGCGGCCACATCCGCGATGACCGCGATCAGCGTCGGGTACACCATCGCGGTGCCGACCCCGAGGACGGCCGCGGCCAACGCCCAGACCGCGAACCCGTCGCCGAGCGCGATGCACGCGATCGCGACGGCCTGCAGCAGCATCCCGGCCACGATCAGTGGCTTGCGCCCGACCCGATCGGACAGGGCGCCGGTCGCGACCTGGAGCACGCCCCAGACCGCGGGGTAGATCGCGGCGAGCAGCGCGACCTGCCCGATCGATAGCCCCCGTCCGGCGTAGTAGATCGGCAGCAGGCCCCAGGCCATCCCATCGTTGAGGTTGTTGACCAGTCCGGCCTGCGACGCGGCGAACAACCGTCGATCACCCATCGAGGTCAGTCGTGCCACGGCCCAAAAGCCGGGCGTCGGTGGCGCAGCCGCGGCCGCAGCCGCAGCCGCCGTCCCCGCCGCAGCCGCCGTCCCCGCCGCAGCCGCGATCGACGCCGATTCGAGCGCGACGTGCCCGCGGGTCTCGCGGACGAACAGCACGGACGCACCCAGACCGACCCCGGCCACGGCCAGGCCGAACAGGAACGGGACGGGTCGCAGCCCGGCCGCCTCGGCGAGGAGACCTGTCACCAGAGCCGAGCCGGCGACCGCCAGGTAGCCCGCCGCCTCGTTGAGCCCGAGCGCCAGGCCCCGGCGGGACGGGCCCACGAGGTCGACCTTCATGACCACCGTCGTGGACCAGGTGAGCCCCTGGTTGATGCCAAGAAAGACATTGGCCGCGACGATCCACGACCAGTCGGGCGCGGCGATGATCAGCAGGGGGACCGGGATCGCGGCCAGCCAGCCCGCGACGAGGACCGGCTTGCGCCCGTATCGATCGGACAGGCCACCGGCGACGAGGTTGGTCGCGGCCTTCGTGACGCCGAAGGCGACGAGGAACGTCAGGACCGCCGACGCCGAGCGGAGGCCGAATTCCTCGGTCGCGAGCAGCGGCAGCAGGCTTCGTTCCTGCCCGACCATCGCGCCGACGAGGGCGTTGATGCCGACGAGCAGGGCGAACTGCCCCGCGTTCGCCCCCAACCCCAGCCGGATGGGGGCTACTCCCCGCTGACCGGCGCCGTCAGGCGTGCGTGGACTCCTCGAGCCGGCGCCGATCGGCGGTCTCGAGCTGGAAGGTCGAGTGCTCGATGTCGAAGTCGCCGGACAGGCACCGGCACAGCGCGTCGAGCACGGTCGGCGGGTCGGCCGCGGGCTTCAGCACGACGTGGGCGGACACGACGTTCATCCCCGAGGTGATCGTCCAGGCGTGCAGGTCGTGGACGTCGGCGACGCCCTCCGCTTCGAGGATGTGTCCGCGAACCGCGACCATGTCCACGCCCCGTGGGGTCGCCTCGAGCAGGATATGGAGCGCGTCCCGCAGCAGCGCCCAGGCCCGCGGCAGGATCATGAGCCCGATGGCGACGGAGGCGACGGCATCTGCCCCGGTCCAGCCCGTCGCGTAGATCGTGATCGCCGCGACCACGACCGCGGCCGAACCGGCGAGGTCACCCAGGACCTCGAGATACGCACCGCGCAGATTGAGGCTCGCTCGTTGCGCATCGCGCAGGAGCCACAACGACACGCTGTTGACGGCCAGGCCCGCCAGCGCGACACCGAGCATCAGTCCGGACGCGATGTCCTGCGGGGCGGACAAGCGCCGCAGCGCCTCGACCAGGACCAGTGCGGCCACGCCGAACAGCAGCACGGCGTTGACCGCCGCGGCAAGGATCTCGATCCGCAGGAACCCGAACGTCCGCCCCGTGCTGGCCGGCCGCCCCGCCACCCCGATCGCCGCGAGCGCCAGACCGATGCCCACGACATCGCTGAACAGGTGGCCGGCATCGGCCAGCAGCGCGAGGCTGTTGGTCGCGAAACCCGCCACGACCTCCACGCCGAGGGTCGCGAGGGTCAGGCCGAAGACGGCGGTCAGCCGTCCCCGATGAGCGGCCGATGGCGACGGATGGACGTGGTCCACGGTTCGAGTATGGCCCAGCGCCGGGTCGTCAGAACGGAAGGATCGAGTCCATGTCCGGGACGACGCTGTCGAGACCGAGGACGTAGATCGTTCCGAGCACGAGGCTGAACAGGCCCGCCACCGCGCCGACCGCGACGTAGATGCGCTCGCGCGCCTGGCTGGCCACGAATCCCACAGAGCTGAGGATGACGATCACGAGGTTCGAGATGAGCAGCCCCAGGACGAACGCGAACAGCATCGGGATACCAAGGCCGGCCGCCGCGGCGCCACCCACGGCCGCGATGAGGAGCACCTGCGTCCCGGTCTCCGCGCCGACCCCGTGGATCATGCCGACGCCGAACGCGGTCCGCACGCCGTACGAGCTCATCTCGAGCGGCTCGACATGCTCGTGGCCGTGCAGCCGGGCCTGCAGGCGACGCCAGGCGTAACGCGTGCCATCGAACAAGGCCATCCAGCGGCTGCGCATCCGGAACGATTCGCCGGCCCGCGCGTAGCGATAGACCGAATAGAGGACCCACACACCGAGGATGACGAGCGTGAGACCGACGATCCGGCCCATGATCGGATCGAGCCAGTCGGGCAGGATCGCGCCGAAGGCGATGGCCGCGATACCGAGGGCGATGACCACCACCCCATGCCCGAGGGCGTACAACGTCCCGAGTCGGATGGCAGCGAACTGCTCCGGGCCGAAGCGACGCTGCCCCGGCGCGACACCACGGACCGCCGGCGCGAGGGTCGCGGCACCGGGCCCCGCATCGTGCATGCGCAGCTCGTTCGCGCCGCCGTGGCCGTGGTGATGCCCCGACACCGTCTCGTGCTGTTCGACGTGGGCTGCCTCCGCCGTGCCGGCCGCCGCGGTCGTACTCGTGATGTCGGTGATGGCGGCGATGTGGTCCCAGTCGATGCCGTGGCGAAGGCCCAGTGCGAACCCCGTCACCAGCACGCCGATCCCCGCCGGCTGGGCTACCTGCGCGATGATGTCGAACACGATCTCCCTCGTCGTCTGCGGCCCCAGAGCGTAGCAAGTCGTCGCCGTTGTCGCAACCTGTTGCATCTGCGCGTCGTTGCGACCGTCCTCCTATACTGCGCGGGATGCGCGCCCCTGGATCAACCACCGCCTTCGAACTCGAACCCGGACCCGTCGCGCCCTGGTCCGGGATCCCGGAGCGCCTGCGGGCGCGCGGGCTGCGCTGGACGCCTCAGCGGCGGATCCTCGTCGAGGTCCTGTCGCGCACGGACGGCCACGTGACCGGTTCGGAACTCGTCGAGCGCTGTCGAGCCCTGGATCCGGGCACGATCCCGTCCACGGTCTACCGCACGCTCGACGTGCTCGAGGAGCTCGGCGTCCTGAGCCACAGCCACGGCTCGGACGGGCGGGAGGAGTTCCACGTCCTCCCGGCGGGGGAGCACGGACATCTGTACTGTCGTCGCTGCGGGGAGCAATGGGACCTTGCGGCGGACGACGCGGGAGTCGTGGCCGCCCTGGACGCGTTCGACCGCCGGCGCGGCTTCGCGATCGACGTCTCGCACCTGACGCTGACCGGCCGCTGCTCGGCCTGCCGCGCGGTCGATGACGCCGCCGGCGCCGACTGACCCGCCCCCGAAATGGCGATCCTGCCGATCGTGCAGCTGGGCGACTCCGTCCTGCGCGAGCCGACCATCGAGGTGCGCCGGTTCGACCGGACCCTCGGCCGGCTGCTGGACGACATGACCGAGACGATGCGCGACGCCCCGGGCGTCGGATTGGCGGCCAACCAGATCGGGCGGTCGGAACGGTTGTGCGTGATCGAGATCGAGGGCCGGCACATCGAGCTCGTCAATCCACGCCTCGTCCGCGTCGACGGCACGCAGACCGATCTCGAGGGGTGCCTTTCGCTCGATGGCTTTTACGCGCCGACGACCCGGGCCGAGCGCGCGGTCGTAACCGGCCTGGATCGGCGCGGCCGGCCTGTCCGGGTCTCCGGCCGGGGGTTCCTGGCCCGAGCGCTCCAGCACGAGCTCGACCATCTCGACGGGAAGCTGTACGTGGATCGGCTCGACTCGCTCGACGACCTGCGTCGCGTCGGGGAGGACGGCGAGCTCGAGGACGAGGACCGCGTATGACGATCGCGGCCCGAGCGAGGTCGGGCTGATGTCGCCAGCCACGGTGCAGGTGTTCTACGCGCTGCTCGCGCTCCTCGCGATGGTCGTGATCGCGCTCGTCGTCGTGCTGCGGTTGGCCGCTCTCGCCAGCGACCGCGCACGCGACGCCCTCGACGCCCTTGCGGAGACCGTGGGGCCGAACGCCATCGGCCTCGCGCTGGTCGTCGCCGTCCTGGCCACGGTGGGGAGCCTGTACTTCAGCGAGATCGCGAAGTTCGAGCCGTGCCAGTTGTGTTGGTACCAGCGGATCGCGATGTACCCGATCGTCCCCATCCTCGCGGTCGGGGTCGTTCGCCGCGACCGCGGCGCCGCGGTCTACGCCGGGGTGCTGGCCGCGATCGGCGCGCTGATCTCGGCCTACCATGTGGCGCTGGAGTGGTTCCCGGCCCTCGACAGCGGGGCGTGCGACGCGACCACGCCGTGCACCCTGATCTGGTTCCGCGAGTTCGGGTTCATCAGCCTGCCGACCCTGGCGCTGGTGGCGTTCGGGCTCATCCTCACGATCCTCACCCTCCGCCCAGCGGCCACCGAACGGAGCAGCGCATGACATCGAGTTCCCGCCGATCGAGGCGTGAGGCCGCCCGCGCGGCCGACCGGTCCTCACGCCGAAATCGCTGGCTCTGGCCAGTCGTCGGCGGCGCGGTGCTGATCGCCGCGGCGATCGCGGCCATCGCCCTGAGCTCGGGCGGGTCGGACGGCGGCTCCTCGGCACGACCATCGGGGTCGGCGGCCGCGTCGGTCGCGCCCGGGAGCGGACCCGTCGTCACGGGCGCATCCCTGCCCCTGTTCGAGGCACCGGCTGGGGACCCGGCGATCGGCCAGACGATCCCGACGGTCGAGGGGGCGTCGTTCGACGGCACGCCCGTGGTCATCGAGCCGGACGGGCGGCCGAAGGTGGTGCTGTTCCTCGCCCACTGGTGCCCGCACTGCCAGGCCGAGGTGCCGCTGATCCAGGCGTGGGTCGATGGCGCCGGCCTCCCCGAGGGCGTCGATCTGGTCTCCGTCGTCACTGCGATCGACCCGAACCGGCCGAACTATCCGCCCGACGCATGGCTGCAGCGGGAAGGCTGGACCGTCCCGGTCGTCGTGGATCCCAATAACGTCGTGGCCGATGCCTACGGGCTGTCCGCGTTCCCGTTCTGGGTCTTCGTCGACGGGGAGGGTCGCGTCGCCGGTCGGCTGACCGGCGAGCTGTCGATCGCCGACCTCGAGCAGGTCATCGCAAATCTCGGGACCTAGGCGCCCGCGGACCCGCGCTCAGTCCTCGGGCGTCGGCACGCCGACGATGTTGAACCCCGCGTCGACGTAGTGGATCTCGCCGGTCACGGCGCTCGACAGGTCGGATGCGAGGTAGACCGCGCTCTTGCCGACGTCCTCGATGGTGATGTTGGCGCGCAGCGGCGCGATCTCGTCGAAGGTCCCGTACATCTTCCGGAAGCCGGCGATCCCGCTCGCCGACAGGGTCCGGACGGGACCGGCGCTGATCGCGTTGACCCGGACGCCGTCCGGCCCGAGGTCCGCGGCGAGATACCGGACCGATGCCTCGAGCGCCGCCTTCGCGACCCCCATCACGTTGTAGTTGGCCACGACCTTCTCGGAGCCGTAGTAGCTCAGCGTCAGGATCGACGATCCGCGCCGCAGGTATGGGCGGGCCTCGCGCGCCAGCGCCACGAGCGAGTAGGCGGACACGTCGAGCGCCAGCGCAAATCCGTCGCGGGACGTATCCACGAACGCTCCGGCGAGGTCCTCGCGTCGCGCGAACGCCAGAGCGTGGACGAGGATGTCGAGACGGTCGTGGGTCTCGCCCCAACGGGCGAAGACGCGCGCGATCTCCTCGTCCGACTGGACATCCGCCGGCTCGACGAAGGTGGAGCCGATGGATGCCGCGAGCGGCCGAACGCGTTTCTCGATGAGGCTCTCGATCGACGAGAAGCCGATCTCGGCGCCCTCCGCATGCAGGGCCTGCGCGATGCCCCACGCGATCGAATGATCGTTGGCGACCCCGAAGATCAGCGCCGTGCGACCGTCCAGCAAGCCCATCCATCCACCTCACCCGCCCGACCGACGGCGCCAAGGGCCCAGCCTTGACGCCCGATCCGGCTGGAGGGCATCGTAGCCGCGATGTACGAGCGGCGAACGCCATGGTGACCACTGCCGCCGCGTTCCCTCCAGCCGCGCTCCGTGCGGCCCTCCTCGGCGTCCGGGCCCTGCTGCTCGATCTCGACGGCGTCATCGTCGTCGCCGGCGAGGCCGTGTCCGGCGCACCCGAGGCGATCGAGACGCTCGAGGCGCGGGCCTTCCCGTACCGCATCGTGACGAACACCTCGGCCGTCAGTCGGGCGACCCTCGCTCGTTGGTCGGCGAAGATCGGCGCGCCGATCCCGGCGTCTCGCTTCCAGTCGGCGCTCTCGGCGTCGGCAGCGTGGACCGCCCGGTCGTTCCCGGGCGCGCCGCTCTACGTGCTTGCGTCGGATGACGCGCGGAGCGAGTTCGCCGGCCAGCGTCTGCTGACCCACGAGGAGGCGGGCGCGCGCGGGGCCGTGGTCGCGGCCGTGGTCGTCGGCGATTCCCCGGAGGAGGCGACGTTCGACAACCTGAATCGGGCCTTCCGGCTCGTCCTCGGCGGGGCCGCACTGGTCGGGATGCATCAGAACCCGTGGTGGCTGACCCCGGAAGGGCCCACGCTCGATTCCGGCGCATTCGTGGCCGGCCTCGAGTTCGCCACCGAGCGGCGCGCCCGCATCATCGGCAAACCCCATCCCGAGTTCTTCTCGACGGCCGTGGCCGACCTGCGGCGTGACGTCGGTCGAGGCCTCGCCCGTGCCGACATCGCGATGGTCGGCGACGACGTGCGCACCGACATCCGGGCCGCCCAACGAGCCGGCCTGCGCGGCGTCTTCGTCCTCACCGGCAAACATGGCCTGGCCGACGTCGAGGTCGCGGCCAGGCAGCGTGGCGGGCGACGCCCCGACGCGATCGCCCCATCGCTCGTCGAGGTGGTTGCGGCGCTTGATGCAGGCGTGCCGCAACCAGCCGCGGCGGCCGCCGCCGCGCCGCGCTCGACGTAGACTGCCTGCAACGTCGTCGTCGCCGAGCGCGACCCCACCTGCCATCGAGGACCCGACATGACGTCCGAGGCCAAGCCGCGCATCAAGATCACGTACGCGACGCTGCGTGCCGACAACGAGGAGATGCACAGCGGGTTCGAAGAGGCCGTGACCCGCGTCAAGGCCGGGCTCGGTGGGCATCACCGCAACTACATCGCCGGGGCGTGGCGCGATGGCTCGTCGACCTTTGATGTGCGTTCACCGATCGACCGCGACATCGTGCTGGGCACGTTCGCGAGCGGCACCGCGGCCGACATCGATGCGGCGGTGGCGGCGGCCCGAACGGCCCAGCCGGCGTGGGCGGCGACGCCCTGGCGGGAGCGCCTGGCGATCCTGCGTCGGGCCGCCGAGCTCATCAGCGATCGGTTGATGGACGACGCGGCCGCGATGGCCATCGAGGTCGGCAAGAACCGCATCGAGGCGCTCGGCGAGGTCGAGGAATCGGCCGACCTCATCCGCTACTACGCCCAGACGATGGAGGACAACGCGGGCTACGACCACCCGATGGACAACCTCGGTGACAAGGCGGTCCACACTCGCACCATCCTGCGGCCGCACGGCGTCTTCGCGGTCGTCAGCCCCTTCAATTTCCCGATGGCCCTCGCCACCGGGCCGTCGAGCGCGGCGATGATGGCCGGCAACACCGTCGTCATCAAGCCCGCCAGCGCCTCGCCGCTGTCCGCGATCAGGATGCTCGAGGCGTACATCGACGCCGGCGTGCCGGCCGGGGTCGTGAACCTGGTCATGGGCCCAGGCGATGTCGTCGGGCAGGCGCTCCAGGACCACCCCGGCATCGACGGCATCGTCTTCACGGGCTCGTACGACGTCGGGATGCGGCTGTTCCGGTCCTTCTCGAAGGACTGGCCGCGCCCGTGCATCGTCGAGATGGGCGGCAAGAACCCGGCCATCGTCTCGCGCCACGCCGACCTCGACGAAGCGGCCGAGGGGATCATGCGCTCGGCGTTCGGGTTCGGTGGGCAGAAGTGCTCGGCGAACTCGCGCGTGTACGTCGAGCGGCCGGTCCACGACGCGTTCGTGGCGAAGCTGGTCGAAAAGACCGAGGGCATCGTCATCGGCGACCCGCTGGTCCGTGAGAACTGGCTCGGCCCGATCATCGATCAGACGGCGGTCGACCGGCACCAGAAGGCGGTCGACGAGGCGCGCCGGGACGGGACGGTGTTCATCGGCGGGGAGCACCTGACGGACGGCGACCTCGCCCGCGGGTTCTACGTGGAGCCGACGGTCGTCGGCGGTCTGCCGGCCGATCACCGCGTATTCCGCGACGAGTTCTTCGCGCCGCTGACCGCGGTCCATGCGGTGGACTCGCTCGACGAGGCGCTGACGCTCGCCAACGACTCCGTCTACGGGCTGACTGCCGGGATCTACTCCGAGGATGGGGCCGAGGTGCAGCAGTTCCTGGACCGGATCGAGGCCGGCGTGCTGTACGTCAACCGCCGCGCCGGCGCGACGACCGGGGCCTGGCCCGGCGTCCAGGCGTTCGGTGGCTGGAAGGGGAGTGGATCGACGGGCAAGGCGGGCCTGTCCATGTACTACGTGGCCCAGTTCATGCGGGAGCAGTCGCACACCGTCGTCGACTAGGCACGACCTCTGCTGGTTGGTCTGGCCTCTGGCCACCCGTGGGACCGCTTGCACGGGAACCTCGTGGCCGCGACCGGTGTACCTGGTGTCACAACGCCATCAGAGGTACCCGACATGCCGCGCCTACCTGCGTCGCCCCTTTCGGCCGTCGCCGTTGTCGCCTTGCTCCTGATCCTCACGGTCGACGCTGCGCGGCCGACCGTGGCCGAGGCCGGGGGTGGCTGCCACATGGATAACGCCAACGGGTACACCGAGGGTTCGGCGACCGTCGTTCGGATGGACGTCTGCAGCTTCGAGCCGACAGTCGTGCGCGTCCCGGTCGGCACGACCGTTCGGTTCCTCAACACCGCGCCGAATGACCACGTGGTCGCCGGCCGCCGCAACACCTGGGGAAGCAACGATACGCTGGTGCCGGGTGCCGAATTCGGTGAGCGATTCGGGGAGGCGGGCGTCTACCCGTTCACATGTCCGCTCCATACCGGGATGGTCGGAGCGGTGATCGTCGGAGATCCGCTCGCGGCTGCGGCGGCCGCTGGGTCCGCGAGTGAGCCGGCGCCGGGGGCGGCGTCCGGAACGACGCCCGTTGCCCAGGCCGACGCGACCCAGATCGCGGTCGGGGTCGGGGCGGGGCTCCTGATCGGCTCGATCGTTGGCCTGCTCGCGGGTTTCGTGGTCGCTCGGCGTCCCTCGACGGGGTCATCGCATCCCGCGGAACAGCCTCGAGTGCGGGCGATCGACGGCTAGGGGTACGCAGCACGGACGGCAACGGACCGAGCCCGATCCGGCCCACGGCGTCCGCTATACTCGCCGCCACCGTATCCAGTCTGCATACTCCCTATGCAGTCTGGCCGCAGCACGACCCATCCAGAGGTGCCCCTTGTCATCGGCCGCGTCGCGTCTCGCCGGCGATCGTCCCGTCCCGCACATCGTCACCGAGCTGCCCGGCCCCAAGGCCCGCGCACACGTGGCGTTCGATGAGGAATGGACCTCCCCGAGCCTGCCGCGCGCCTACCCGATCGTGCCGGTCCGCGGTGACGGGCTGACGGTCGAGGACATCGACGGCAACCTCTTCCTCGACTTCGCCGCCGGCATCGCGGTCAACTCGACGGGTCACTCGCACCCCCAGGTCGTGGCCGCGATCAAGGAGCAGGCCGCGGAACTCATCCACTTCTCCGCGTCCGACTTCTACCTGCCCATCTATCCCGAGGTCTGCCGGCGCCTGGCCGAGATCTCACCGATCGACGGCAAGGCCCGGGCCTACCTCGGCAACTCCGGGACCGAGGCGGTCGAGGCCTCGATCAAGCTCGCCCGGTTCGCCACCAAACGGCCGTACATCGTCGCGTTCCTCGGTGCGTTCCACGGCCGCACCTACGGCTCGGTCTCGCTCACGGCTTCGAAGGCCAAGTACCACGCCGGCTTCGGCCCCCTCCTGCCCGGGATCTTCCACGCGCCGTACGGTCGGGTCGAGGACCTCCGCTGGTTCGACGAGGTGCTGTTCGACAAGCTCGCCCCGGCCGATGAGGTCGCGGCGATCATCGTCGAGCCGATCCAGGGCGAGGGCGGCTACATCGTTCCCGAGGACGGCTTCCTCCAGGGTCTGCGCGACATCTGCGACCGCTACGGCATCCTGCTGATCGCCGACGAGATCCAGTCGGGCGCCGGTCGGACCGGGAAGATGTGGGCGATCGACCACTGGGGCGTCAAGCCCGACATCCTGCTGACGGCCAAAGGCATCGCCTCGGGCATGACGCTTGGTGCGATGGTCGCCCGAGCCGACCTCCTCGAGACGTGGGGTCCGGGCGCGCACGGCTCGACCTACGGCGGGAACCCGGTCGCCTGCGCGGCCGCGCTCGCGACGATCGACCTCCTCGAGGGCGGGCTCATCGACAACGCCGCGACACGCGGCGAGCAGGCGCTGGCCGGCCTCCGGCCGCTCATCGATCGATACGACGGGCTCGTCATTGATGTCCGCGGCAAGGGCCTGATGCTCGGCGTGGAGTTCGACACTGCCGAGCATGCCGAGGCGGTCCAGTGGGCCTGCTTCGAACGTGGCCTGCTGGTGCTCGAGTGCGGCAGGTCGAGCGTGCGCATGTCGCCCGCGCTGGTCGTGAGCGAGGCCGAGATGTCGACCGCGCTGCGGATCTTCGCCGAGGCCGTGGCCGCGGTCGCCGGTCACGGTGAGGAGGTCCTGGCCGAGGTCGCCGAGGCGGGTGCGCTCCACGAGCTCGAGGCCGCCGGTTAGCCCGGCGCGGCCCCTCGCGACGATCGACGCCGACGTGAGCCGATGACGACATCGCGGGTCGCCTCCATGCGCGACGCGATCGCCGAGTTGGTGCGCGACGGCGACACCGTGGCCATCGAGGGTTTCACGCACCTCATCGGGTTCGCGGCCGGGCACGAGATCATCCGCCAGCGCCGACGGGACCTGACTCTGGCCCGCCTGACACCGGACCTCATCTACGACCAGATGATCGCGGGCGGCGTCGCTTCGAAGCTCGTGTTCTCGTGGCTCGGCAACCCGGGCGTCGGTGGCCTCGGCGCCATCCGTCGCCGGATCGAGGGCGACATCGTCGGCGAACCGCTCGCGATCGAGGAGTACAGCCACTTCGGGATGGTCGGGCGCTACACCGCCGGCGCGATGAACCTGCCGTTCTTCCCGCTGCGTTCGTACTTCGAGACGGACCTGCCGAAGGCGAACCCGCTGATCCGACCGATCCGATCGCCCTACGGCGAGGAGACGATCTACGCCGTGCCGCCGCTGAAGCCGGACGTGGCGATCGTGCACGCTCAGCGCGCCTCGGCCGGCGGCGACACCCAGGTCTGGGGCCTGCTCGGCTGCCAGAAGGAAGCGGCCTTCGCGGCGGATCGGGTGATCGTGGTCGTCGAGGAGCTCGTGGACGACGCGGTCATCCGGGCGGACCCGAACCGGACCATCATCCCGGGGCTCATCGTCGATGCCGTGGTCGTGGAGCCGTGGGGGGCGCATCCCTCGTACGTGCAGGGCGCCTACGATCGCGACAACCGGTTCTACCTGGACTGGGACCCGATCACCCGGGACGAGGCCGCGGTGCAGGCATGGCTGCGCGAGTGGGTGTACGACCTCGACGGACGGGAGGCCTATATCGAGAAGCTCGGGGCGGAGCGGGTCCGTTCCCTTGAGCCCGGCCCGGCGCCCTCCGGCTCGGTCGACTACGGGGCGTACCGGTGACCGCTGGCGCCGCGGGTGCCCGCCGGTTGGAACACCACGTGTTACGAACTCGACTGGAGCAGCCGGGTGCCAGCGCCGACACCCGTTTCCGGCGTCGAATGGCACCCGTTGCGTTCCATCAGGCGAAGGAGCTCGCATCGTGCGTGGGCGACGGCCGCTCAGCCCCCGATCGGAACACGTCAGGTTCCGCCGGCTCCCAACGCGTGCACGCCATGCGTGTATCGGCGGTCGAGCGACGCTTTTGGCCACGACCCAGGGGCGATTCGGGGTCCCATTCGCCGGATCGTGCGCGTGACGCTCGCCCCGCCGATCGACGGCCCGCCGATCGTCGATACGTGCACCTGATGCACGGACGGCGTCTGGCGGGACGGGGCGAGGTCGCGGGTGCCGAATTCGCCCGCGACGGGGCCGGTGCCGCGACCTTGGGCCGTGCCGAACCGGTGGGCGGTGCCGAACCGGTGGGCCGTGCCGAACCGGTGGGCCGTGCCGAACCGGTGGGCCGTGCCGAACCGGTGGGCCGTGCCGAACCGGTGGGCCGTGCCGAACCGGTGGGCCGTGCCGAACCGGTGGGCCGTGCCGAACCGGTGGGCCGTGCCGGAGCCCGTCCGGTGACGGAGGCTGTCCCGTGACCGAGACCACCACCTTCTCGAAGTCCGAGATGATGATCGTCGCCGCGGCCCGGGCGCTCGAGGGCCAGCGGGTGTGCTTCGTCGGTGTCGGCCTGCCGAACATCGCGGTCAACCTGGCCCAGCGGACCGTCGCGCCGGACCTGGAGATGGTCTACGAGGCGGGCGTCTTCGGGGCGCGGCCGTCCCGGCTGCCACTGTCCATCGGCGATCCGACGATCGTGACCGGTTCCACGGCCGTGGTCAGCATGCTCGAGCTGTTCGGCTACTACCTGCAGGGCGGCCTGATCGATGTCGGGTTCCTCGGGGCGGCCCAGATCGATCGATTCGGCAACATCAACACGACGGTCATCGGCCCGTACGACCACCCGACGACGCGGCTGCCCGGCAGTGGCGGGGCGTGCGAGATCGCGATCAACGCCCGGGAGGTGTTCGTGATCATGCGCCAGTCGACCCGCAGTTTCGTCGAGCGCATCGACTTCCGGACGAGCCCCGGCAACCTCGGCGGCGCCGAGCAGGCGGAACGCATCCGGCGCAAGGGTGGTTGGCTGGGGCGCGGCCCGACGGTCGTGGTCACCGACCTCGGCATCTACCGATTCGACGACACCGGCGAGATGCGCCTTGTTTCGCTGCACCCTGGCGCTACCGTCGGGGCGGTCCGCGAGACCATCGGCTGGGAGATCGGGGTCGCGCCGGATCTCGCGGCCACGCCACCCCCGACATCGGAGGAGCTGCGGCTCGTACGCGAAGAGCTCGACCCGGGCGGCGTCTACACGAAGTAGGCGGGTACGGGCGTCACGCCTTGGCGAAGACCACGAGGAACTCCAGCGCGCCCTCGTCCGCGATCGAGACGATGAACCCGCCGACGTTGGGCGCCACGATGTCGAAGTCGGACAGCGCGAAGCTCAGCGACCCGGCGACCTTGACCTGGCCATCGACGAGCTGGGCCTGGGCCGGGATCTCGACCGCCTTCGTCACGCCGTGGAGCGTGAGGTCGCCCACGAGGGTCACGTCCGTCGCCGTGCCCGCGATGGCGGTCGCCGGGATGTCGACGGGCGCGGTCACGGTGAACGTGGCGGTCGGGAATGCGTCGGTCTGGAGGCCTTCGTCGCGCATCCGGTTGTCGCGCCGGTCCTCGTCGGACGCGATCGTCGTCGTGTCGACCGTGAGCGACCCCTCGGTGAGCTGCGCGCCGTCGCCCGAGGCGGCGAGCGTGATGCTGCCCGACACGTCGCTCGTCCGCCCGACCGCATCGGACTCCGCCGGGAGGTTCGCCAGTTGCTCCCGGACGCGATAACCCGCCTCGCTGCCTTCGACCGCGGTCCATGTCCCGGCGATGCCGGTGTCGCTGCCCGGATCGGTCGTCGCCGCGGCCGATGGATCGGCACTCACCCCCGGGTCGGTGCTCGGTGCCTCGGTCGCCGCGGCGGCCCCGGCAGATGCCGACGGCAGGGCGAGCGGCGCGACGGCGTCGCCGCGCAGGACGTTGTCGTAGGCGAGGTAGCCACCGACCGCGACGGCCAGAACGGCGGTCAGGGCGATGATCCAGCGGTTTCGCGTCATGGCGTCGAATGACCTCCCGGTGGCGGGGCCGGGCGGCACCGTCGCGCCAAGGTTCGCAGTCGATTCTGAGAGTCGGGTGAGACGATGGTTACGCGTCCGCGTCCGTCAACGCGCATGCCCCCCGGGCTGGTCGACGCCCACGGCCCGCGGTCGGCCGGTCGCGGACCTACTGCAGCGACTCGGCGAGCGCGATCGTCGCGTCGCGCCCGAGGGCGCTCTCGATGCGGTACGTCGTGCCGCCGTCGGACCAGACCAGCGCGTCGCCGACCCAGCGCCGGTCGTCATCGATGAACCTGCCGTCGGCGCGGATGTAGAAGAAGAAATGGGCGGCTCCCGAGATCCAGAAGCCCGGTCGGCCATCGACCGTGACGGGCTCCGCGGTCACGCCCTGCCCGATGAGCTTCTCGTGGAAACCGTCGTCGGTCCGGCCCTCGAACTGCATGAGGATCAGCCCGACCCCCGGGTCGCGGGTCTCCGGCAGGGCCTCGCTCGGCGCCCAGACGAAGGCGACCTGGTTGGCACGGAAGCGATCGAGGTAGACCGCGTCGGGCGGCCCGAGGGCCGGCTCGGTCGGGAGCCGCGGCGCGATGCCCGTCAGGGCCTCGACCTCGGCGAGCGGGACGGGGTCGCCCAGGCGCAGGGTCGAGCCAGGCGGGCCGGCCGGCGCGGTCGCGCTGGCCACGACCGACGGCGGCGGGCTGACCGGTGGTTCGCCGAGGACGAGACGCAGCCCGGGGACGCCGAGGCCGACCGCGCCCGCGATCGCGGCGAGGGCCAGGAGCGCCGCGAGCGCGAGGAGGAGGGCTCGGCGCCAGGGCCGCGCCGGCCAGCCGAGGCGGGGGCCCTGTGCAGGCCGGTCCGCGAGTCGCACTCGGACCCGCACGGCGATGTCGGGCACGCCCGCCGGAGCGGCGGTCGGCCAATCGATCGCGCCCGCGAGGTCACGCAGACCCGCCTCCAGTCGCGCGTCATCGAAGCCGCCGCCGGGTGGCATCGGTCGCTCGTCCATCGGTCGATCGGTCATCGGTCGCTCCCGCCGCCAGAGGTCACGAGCGCGTCGCGCAGCCGACCCAGCGCGCGCGAGGTCCGGGACTTGACCGTGCCGCGCGGCAGCCCGAGGGTCTCCGCGGTCTCGGCCTCGGACAGCTCGAGCAGGAACCGGGCGCCGATGATCTCGCGGTCGTCGTCGCGCAAGGTCGCCAGAGCCGCGAACAGCTCGGCGCGCGTCTCGGCCGCCATCACCGCACCCTCCGGGCCGGGGACCGTCGCACCGACCCGGCCGTCGCCAGAAGCTGCTGCGGCGCGCAACGCGAGGCCTGCCCGCCGACCTGCCGCGCGGCGTCGGTTGCGGGCCTCGTTCGTGACGATCCGCAGAAGCCAGGGCCGAAGCGGTGAGCCGTCACGGAAGCGGGCCAGCGCGTCATAGGCCTTGAGAAAGGCATCCTGCACGGCATCGTCGGCATCGGTCTCCGGGCACACGAGGTGCGCGGTCCGGATGGCCACGTCCTGATAGCGGCGGACGATCTCCTCGTACGCCGCGACGTCACCGGTCCGGGCGCGCGCGATCAGGTCGGCGTCTTCGATGTGGACGGCCCTCCACGTATCGATCCGTACCGACTACACCGCCCGGGCGGCCCTGGTTCCCGGCCGAGGCCGGCAGGCGCGAGGCGCCCGACCGGCCGCCGGGTCTACTTGAACTTGAAGTTGGCGCTGAAGGTGCTGCCGTCGACCATCTTGAGGTCGAGTCGATAGCAGGAGCCCGCGAAGTTCTTCGGCGTCTTCCAGCTGTACTTGTACTGGTTCGTTGCCGGATCGAAGGCGAGGCCGCTGGGCAACGCGGTCGTCTCTTCGATCGCGTCCGAGGGCAGCCCGGTCTGGCACGTGATCTTCGATGCGAGCGGGTAGCCCGGCGCGAAGATCGCCAGGCCGCGGTTGCCGCCCAGGCTGAACTTGACCGGGACCGTGGCCCCGGCATTCACGGTGTTGAGCGTCGGCAGGTTGTCGACCGGGGAGAAGAACCCGGTGAACGGCGCGACCACGAGCGTGCCCGAGCGAGTCGCGCTCGTGTAGGTCGTGTCGCCGTCGAAGGTCGCGGTGACGTTGTAGGTCCCGGCGGGCAGGCCCTGCGGCAGCTTGGCCTGGCCGAGGTAGTTCGTGATCGTCGAGATGGTCCGGTTCACGGGGCCGGTCAGGGTGAACGTCACGGTCCGCTGGATCAGGGCCCCCTGGCTGACCGGTGCGGGTGACGGCCCACCGAAGGGCGCGGTCAGCGTCGTCACGACGCCTGTGCCCGTGGTCGAGGTCTGCGCGACGAACGCGGAGAACGGCGAGAGGCTCGCGGTCGCCTTGGCGATCGTGAACGGTTCCGCCGTGTCAGTCGACGGCAGATAGCCAGCGTCGCCGAAGAAATTGGCCGTGATCTGGGTCGTGTCGGGGGTCGACGACAGCGGGACGTTCACCGTCGCCCGGCCGTTGGCCCCGGTCGTCCCGAAGCCTGGGGACCCGCCGATGCTGACGAAGACGGCCTTGCCGGGCAGCGCCTCTGAGCCCGCCTTGAGCTCGACGGTGACAGCTGGACTCTGGCCGAAGGTCCCGCTCGCCGGCATCGCCGGCGCGATGACCTCGAGCGTGGTCTCGGCTGCGGCGGGACCGCTGCCGGCGACCTGGTAGTAGGCACCGCGGTTGTCGTCGAACGACACCAGGCCGATGCCGTTGACCGCCTGGACCACGAACTGGAGGTTCGCCGGCGGGGATGCCAGCGTGCCTGTCCAGAGTCGCGAATCCGTGGCGTCCTGGACGAGGTCGAGCGACGCCCATGTGCCGGTGCCGCGGCGCCGCCGGTCACCGTCACCCACACGCCATGGATCGCCGCCGACGGATCGCCGACGACCTGCGCGGTGAAGGTCACCCCGCCGGGGCCGGTCTCGGTCTGGACGTCCACGATCGTCGGGGCGTCCGACAAGGCGGCGGTGGTCAGGTTGTCGCTGTAGAAGAGCTGCAGGTCCAGGCCAGTGAACTTGCGCTGGATGCTCTTGCCGGGGTTGGCCGGGTCGTTCTTGTGCTGGACCGGCGTCACGAGCAGGTTCGTCCCGCCCTGCCCGCCGAGGGCGCCGAAGTAATTCGGGCTCCACAGGCGCATCGGGTAGAACACGGGCGAGCTGAACGGGGCGTGCACGCCGCGGAGTTCCGTGGTCGGAGCACCGCTGAGCGGGACGATGTTGCCGGTGTCGGTGTAGGTCCCGCCGCGGAAGCCGACGCCGCGGAGCACGTGATCCGTATCGGTGGACGTGGCGTTTCGAGCGATCAGCGGCACCGCCGGTTCAGCCGGATTGGTGACGACGCCGTTGGGGCCGGACAGCCACTTCGCCGTCGTGAAGGTCCCGGGAACCGCGTCGTAGGGCGGGTTCTTGAGCGCCAGCTCCTTGGCCGTGAGCACGAAGTCATCCGGGGAAACCAACTGGAGGTTCGCAGCGGCCAGGCCGAGCGACGCCGCGGGCTCCGCCGTCACCGGCGTTGCGGTGATCGGGCCACCGGTCCCGGGGACCGCGCCGCGTCCGGCCGGCATCACGACGCCGAACATCGGGAGCCCGAAGAGGGTCGCCTCGAGGATCGCCTTCTCGTGGATGCCGCGGATATCCGGCGTGGTGGCGAGGTATGCCAGCTTGGCGCGGGCGAGGGCCTCACCGACCGAGATCGCGGAGCCGGCCGTCCCGGCGCGCAACTCGCGGGCGAAGTCGCGATACAGCCGCTCGCTGTACTCGAGGAATTCGGTGTCGCCGTACTGGTAGCCGGTGCCGGCGATGAGGATCGACTTCTTCTGGGCGAAGGCCTGCGCCCAGTCGAGCGGCAGGCTCACCCCCGTGATGGCATCACCATCGACGAGGTTGTAGCCGGAGTGGCAGCCCGCGCTGAAGACGATCGCGCTCCGGAGGTCGACCGGGGATGCAGCGAGATCGGTCGTGAGCAGGCTGGTCTTGAAGTCGGCAGCCAATGCGCTGTTCGCGCTGAAGTGACCGGCCAGGAAGTTGATGTCGTGGCGACTGCCGAGCAGCTTCGTGTTGAGCTGCGCCGCGGTCCAGGACACCGGGTCCTCGGGGGACTTGCCATTGGGCGTGATGAGCGTGTCGGGGGTCGTGTTCGTGCCGAGCTGCAGCTCGGTCTTCACGGCGAGCGCCGCGTCTTCGAGGAAGTCGTAGCCCGTGACGAGCGACGACGCCGGGGTCAGCTGGCCGTTCACCCGGCCGTACTCATCGAGCTGGCCGGCGATCTCTGCCGGGGTCTCGATGAGCCGTCCGACCGCGAGGCCCGGCACCGGGAAATCGCTCGCGCGCAACGAGACCAGCGTCTCGGCGCCGTACGCGTCCTGGCTGAGCACGAAGTCCTTCCGGAGGCTGGCCTCCGAGGCGGAATCGCTGCGGACCGGAGGCACGTACCCCGATTCCTGGCCCAGCAGGCTCTGGTCCGGGTAGCGGAAGAACGGGATGACGCCGTCGTCACCGATGATCACGACGTAGCGCAACGGGTTCTCGGCCCGGTACGAGTCGACGATGCCCTTGATCTCTTCGGCGAGGAGGTTCATCGCATATGGGCACGCAGCATTGGCGGCTGCCTGGGTCTTGAAGGCTTCCACGCCCGGGTCGCCATTGACGTCGATGACGACGCCGGCGACGTCGGCACGATTCGCGAACGCCGCGAGCTTGCTGGCCAGCGACGTTGGCGACGTCAGGGAGCCGAGCGCGAGCTTGGAGGAGTCGGTGAGGATGACGGTCTGATATTCCTCGACCGTGTCGGGCTGATCCGCACGGGCGGTCGGGGTCGTGTTCGTGACGCCGCCGCAGGACGTGGCGCCCTTGGAGACCTCGATCTGGAACGGCAAGCCGGTGTCGAACGAGCCGCCGCGACCGGCGACCCGCAGGTAGAACTCACCGCTGTTGTTCCACGAGTTCACGACGACCGTCTCGTCGCCGGTGCCGGGAGTGGCCGATACGCCGATGATGCTGCGGGTCTGGGCGCTCGAGAACGCCTTGGCGACGTCGTCCTCGCTGAACACCGACGGCGAGAAGACCGACGGCGAGAACACACTCGGGCTGAACACCGACGGCGAGAAGACCGACGGCGAGAACACACTCGGGCTGAACACCGACGGCGAGAAGACCGACGGGCTGAACACCGACGGGCTGAACACCGACGGCGAGAAGACGCTCGGGCTGAACACCGACGGCGAGAAGACCGACGGGCTGTAGGCGTCCGGGCTGAACACGGACGGGCTGAACACGGACGGGCTGAACACTGACGGCGAGAAGACCGAGGGCGCGTACTCCGCGCTCAGCTCGGTCAGATCGGTCGTGTCCTCCGGCAGGAGCAGATCCTGGAATGTCTTGCCGATGTCCTTGAAGACCGCCAGGTCGTAGTCGGCCGGCAGGTCCGAGAGCTTGATCTCGATGCGCTGACCGGGCGTGACGGCGAACTTGTACCAGCGAGCCGTGCCCTGGGTGTCGATCAGGTCCTGTGTCAATACGGTCGAGCCGGTCAGCGGCAACGCCTTCGGCCAGTAGAAGTTGTCCGCCGAGGTCCGCACGCATGCCGACATGGCCGTGACGCTCGGGCTCGCGACGCGAAGCGCGACGTAGGTGCCGGTGGGGATGCCGTCAAGGTCCTCGACCCTGAAGTAGCCGGCCGCATCCGTGGTGACGGCGACCGGGCCTGGGCACGGCCATTGGCCCGGACAGCACGCCGTCGGTGCAGCTGGCGCTGCGGAAGACCTCGAGGTCCAAGGTGTCATTGTCCGCACCGTCGACGAGGCCATAGACATCGGCCGTGGTCGGGCCGGTGGAGACCGACGCGAACAGCACCGGCGTCGCCAGGTCGACCGGGGGGGTATCGGTCAGGTAGCGAAGGGTCAGACCGAACTGGCCTGACGTCGGGTTGAAGACGTAGAAGTCATCACTTTCCACGGTGGGGTACGGAGTGCGCCAGCCGCAGAAGCCGTTCGCGGTGATGTTGACGACCTGGTCGGCGGCAGAGAACACGGCTCCGCCGTGACTGGCCGAACTCGTGCCCTCCGGCGTGAACGTGTCGTCCACGGCGAACGGCGTGCCCCGGAGGTCGATGTTCGACGTCCCGTCGGGGCCATCGCCGTCGTTGCAGGCCATCGCCGTGCCGTACGGCATGGAGGTCACCGTCGGGTTGCCCAGGAGGGCATCGGGGTGCGTGAGGCTGCCGGTCGAGGTCGCGAAGAACAGGTCACCGATGTCGACGGTGAGCGTCGCCGGGTCGAGTCGAACCTTGGTGAAGGTCGTGGTCACGGTCGTGCCGGTGGCCGGCCCACCCGCGGCATACGAACCGGTGTTGATCCCCGGCCCGGTCTGCGCGAGGGTCAGGTACTCCTTCGGCGATTCGGACATGTCCTCGCAGTGGACGCTAAAGCGCTGGCCGTCGATCGGGAGGATCACGTAGCGACCATCCTCGGTCGAGTCGTAGAGGTCGCGGGCGTTCGCGCAGCTCGTCGGGACGACGTTGCCGAGCAGCAGTTCGCCGCGCAGCGTCTCATTGGAATCGCCGTTGGATCCCGTGAGTGTGAAGCCGTAGATATCGCCGGCCTCGACATCGAACGTGACGGCGCCCGAGTAGTCGAACCCGCTCGATGGGGGCGTGCAGCAGTTGGCCGGGCCCGTCGCCACGAGCGACTGGTTGGAGATGACCTCGTCCGCGTTCCGGATGACGAAGGCCTCGAGGCCGACCGTGACCTGGAAGAAGGCGTGGAAGCCGGTGTACCGCCACGGGACGTTCATCGTCCCCGTCGCAGCGGCGGTGGTGTAGAAGGTCCACTCGCCGCTCTCCCCGTTCCCGACAAAGGGATCGGCGTCGAGCACGTCGTAGGTGAACTGCGCCGGCCCGGTCGCTCCATTGCCGGCCGCGAGGAACGTTCCCGCTGCCTCGGCCGGAGCGTCTCCCGCCCAGGTGCCCGGAGCGGGCAGCCCATCGGTCACCAGGTGGCACGGCCCGAACTCGGACGTGTCACCGGTCGCCTCGTTGGTCGCGGTCGCCGTGAGATAGGTGCCTTCGACCGGCAGCGCGTCGACCCCGAACGGTCCGGGCGCGACACCGGTCACGGCGTCGACGAGCGTGGCGCCTTCGCCGTTGCCCGACGGATCGCACGATGCATTCGAGAAGATCTCGATGCGATAGGTGCCGGGCGCACTGTCGAGTGTCCCGTTGATATCGGACGGACCCGTCCCGGTGATCAGCGGGAAGTTCTGCAGCCGGTTGAGGCCGGTGTCGGCGTCGCCCGGATCATTCGCCGTGACGTCGTTGTGGCCGAGGTCGATCCCAAGATCGGTGTTGTCGCGGATCTCGTTGCCGAGGATCCGGTTACCGGCGGCACTGGTGCCGTTGAGCAGCACACCGATGCCGTTGTGCGCGATGACGTTGCCGGCCCCGGCGGTCGTTCCGCCGACCGTGTTGTCAAGCGCGGGGAATTCGACCTCACCGTTGATCTGCACGCCGACGGCGACGTTCCCGACCGCGGTGACGCCGTCAGCGCCGACGCCGATCCGGTTGCCTGCGACGACGACGTTGGAGGCACTCGCCACGAGGATCCCGGTCCCGCTCGCAGCGATGACGTTGCCGGTCCCGGCGGCGGTACCGCCGATCGTGATGGGGTCGCTGGTCCCGTTGAGCAGCACGCCGTGGACAAGGTTCGCGATGGCCGCGGCGCCCGCGGCGTTGGTCCCGATGTAGTTGCCCTCGAAGATGTTGCCGTGGGTCGTGGATCCCTCGTACTGGATGCCCCGGCCGTTGCCGGAGATCACGTTCCGATCCGCCGCGCTCGTTCCGCCGATCTCATTGTTCGGCGACGCGACGGAGATCCCGTAGGTCCCATTGCCGATCGCCGCCGTTCCGGCAGCGTTCGTCCCGATCAGGTTGCCCGCGATGATGGTGCCCGATGCGGCGGCGTCGGCCAGCCGGATCCCGAAGCCGGCGCTGCAGCACGGCTGGACGCCCGGGGCGAGGCCGTTGCCCGAGATGACATTGCCGCGGATCTCGTTCCCGTCGGCTGACTGCACGAGGATCCCGTTCTCGTTCCCCTGGTCGGCGGTCCCGTCCGTGCCGATATAGTTGCCCTCGATGGTCACGCCCGACGGGCCGTTGAGATGGATCCCATAGCTGGAGAAGCGGACGATCCGCAGGCCGCGGACCTCGCTCCCGTCGGCCGCCGAGCCAAGGGTCAAGCCGGTCGTGGAACCGGCGCCGACGCCGTCGATGACGATCCCGGGCGCGCCGCCGGGAAGGGCCTCGCTCGTGGCGTCGATCACGACCGCGTCGGTGACCGTGGGGAGGGCACTGAGCGGCGCGATCACATGCGGTCCACCGCCCGGGATCACGAAGTCGATCGTGTCCGCACCGGCGCTGCCGTTCGCGAGCGTGATGGCCTCGCGAAGGCTGCCCGCGCCGGCGTCACTCGTGGTGGTGACGGTGAACGTTGCGGCCCGGACCGGTGTCGGCGTCGTCGTGAGGAGCCCGGTCGTCGCCACGATGGCGGCGATCCATACGGCCAGCGCGGGTGAGGTGTATCGCCGGGAACGACGGGTGGCACGGGATCGTCTGCCGTCCCCTGGGAACTGGAATCGATTCATCCCATGGGCAGACGAACGCCGGCTTTCCACGATATCGGTCCCCTTCAACGCGCGCGCTCCGAATCCGCGACGACGGATCGGCCCCAGATGACGGAAGGTACCGCGCGGACGCGGGTGGTGCAATGCGTAAACGGACTTTCGTGGTGACTGGAAGCCGACAAAGGTACCGTCGGCCGACCGCAGCCCCTCAGCGACAGGCGGCCAGACCCAGCTCCACGGCCCGACCGACATCCAGCTCGCGCCCGCGCGCGATGGCCGCCTCGGCGGCCTCGTCGCCGATGGTCGCGCGGGCCGTCTCGAGATGGGCCGCCAGTTCCTCCTCCAGGGCCGTCCCGCGCGGCGACCCGATCGTGGTGCGCAGGCTCTCGGCCGCGCCGAGCAGCTCGAACGCCCGCTCCGCCTGCCCGGTCTGCGCCTCGAGCACGCCGACATCCTCCAGCAGGAAGGCGAGGGCCCAGCGATCGTCGTAGTCGCGATAAGCCCGCAGGCTCGCGGCGTAGTGCTCACGCGCCGCGGCGTGGTCGCCCAGTCCGCGCGACGCCGTGCCCAGGTTGTTGTGCCCGATCGCGACCATCCAGGCGTCACCGACCTCGCGGTTGAGCCGGATGGACGCCTCGAAGCGGTCGCGCGCCTCGCCGAACGCCCCCTCGTGCAGCGCGATCATCCCGAGGTTGTTCTGCGAGACCCCGATCGCCCAACGATCGCCGATGTCCGTGCGGATCGAGAGGGCCTGCTCGTTCACCGCGCGCGCGGCGGTGTAGTCGCCGCGGTACTCCTCGATGACGCCGAGGTTGGAGTACAGGCCGCCCATGCTGGCCCGATCGTCGAGCCGTTCCCGGATCGCGAGGCTCTCCTCGTAGCGGGCTTGCGCGGTGTCGTAGTCGCCGCGTTGGGCCGCGACGGTGCCGGCAAGATGGAGCACCTGGCCGGTCCCGTCGGCCGCCCCGATCGCGTCGAAGGCGGTCCGAGCCGCGTCCAGGCGAGCGGTCGCATCATCGAACCGGCCCTGCTTGCGCGCGACCTCCGCGAGGGCGGCATGACTCCAGCCCTGGGCGCCGAGATCGCCGAGGTCGGTCGCGAGCGCCAACGCCTCGGTCGCGACCCCTTCGGCGGTCGTCCAGTCGCCGACCAGTTCCTGGACCTTGGCGAGCTTCAGCATCGCCGCCGTCCGCTCCCCCTTGTCGAGCAACGGGACGAGACGGGTCAGGTAGTCGATCGCGGCGGCGTTCGCGTACGACTCGCGGGCGGCGTCAGCGGCCCGGGCGAGATACGAGCGCTTGCGGTCCTCATCGTCGCTGTTCCAGAAGTGGTGCGCGAGCAGGTCCAGGTTCCGCTCGACCGCGTCCGGGTCGGACCGCTCGATGTACGCCCCGACTCGGCCATGGAGCATGGCCCGGACCGCGAACGGCAGGCTCTCGTAGGCGACCTCCTGGGTCGCGACGTGCTTGAAGAGGTAGGCCTGGTCGGCCGCCCGATCGAGGTTGACGAGATCCGCCGCCCGCAGCGTGTCGAGCTGGTCGATGACCGTGTCCAGCTCGCCGAGCTCGGGGTACGCACCGGGCAGCACCGGAGCCTCGAACACGCGCCCCACGACGCTCGCGACCTTGAGGGTCCGGCGTGGCTCCTCGCCGACCGTATCGATGCGCGACAGGACGAGGCTGTGCAGGCTCTCGGGCAGCTCGAGCGCGCGCACCGCGGCTGCGTCGGCGGGGTCCACCCCATGGGCGACGATGTAGCTGATGAGCTCCTCGATGTAGAAGGGATTGCCCTCCGCGCGCTCGGTGACGAGCGCCACGAGGGCGTCGCCGGCTTCGGACCCGGCGGACCCCACGATCCCGCTCCGAACCTGCTCGAGCTTGGAGCGGATCAGCGCCGCCGCATCGTCGTGATCGAGCTCGCCGAGGACGATCTCGCCGAAGGATGGGAGGCGCTCGATGCCGAGACCGCCGCCGGGCTCGGCCGTGGGCCGGTAGGCCAGCACGATCAGGACGGACAGGCCCGCCGCGGCCCGCCCGAGCACCGCGAGCAGGTCACGCGACAGCGCATCGATCCAGTGGCAGTCCTCCAGCACGAGGACCAGGGGCTCGCCGGCCGCACGGGCACGGAGGGACGTCGCCAGCAGGTCCTCGAGCGAGGCCTTGCGCAGCTTCGCGTCGAGCGCGGCGGTCATCTCGTTATCCGGGATCTCGAGCCCAAGGACCGCCTCGAGCAGCGGCGCGCGCGCGACGAGCGACGGGTCGATCGCCTCGAGCTCGGCTTCGATCGCGGCACGCTGGTCCGACGCCGGGTCGCCTTCCTCGAGACGCAGCAGCCGCCGCCAGATCTCGCGCCACACGAAGTAGCTCGTGTTGGTGCCGAAGGATTGGCACTCCCCGAAGGCGACCACGACGCCCCGCCGGCGTGCGCTACGAACGAACTCCGCGACGAGGCGTGACTTGCCCATGCCGGCCTCGGCCGCGATGCCGACGATCGTGCCCTCGCCGCGGAGGGCGGCCTCGAGACCGGCATCGAGCGTCTCGAGCTCCGCTCGACGGCCGACAAGCTCCAGCTCGAACCGGATCTTGCGGCGCGAGGCGCGCTCCAGCGATCCCGTCAGCTCGTGGGCGACGATCGCTCCGGTCTTGCCCTTGACCGTGAGGTCGGGCAGGCGTTGCCACAGGAACGCGTCCCCGGCCATCTCCCGCACGTCCTCGCCGACGTAGATCCGGCCGGCGGGCGCCGCGCTCATAAGCCGGGCGGACAGGTTCACGGCGTCACCCAGGCACACGAACGTCCGGCGCATGGCATGGCCGTACGTGCCGCTGCGCAGGCGCCCGTGGGTGATCCCGATCTGGATCCCGCGCGCCTGGGTCGTGCGCTCGAGGTCGCGCAGCTCGAGCGCGGCGGCGGCGGCGCGTGCCGCGTCGTCCTCGTGCGCCACCGGCGATCCGAACACCCCGTACAGGTAGGCGCCCTTGTCGCCGAGCGTCAGCTGCAGGACGTTCCCGCCGAAGCCGGCCAGGATCCGTTGCGCGCGGCGGACGAACTCGTCGAGCTTCGAGATGGCATCGGGGTCGTCGTCGTAGTCGATCCCGCCGAAGCGGACGAACAGCGGGAACGCGGGCCGCAGCTCGGCCAGGAACTCGCCGCGTCCGGTCCGCAGCCGGTCCCAGACCGCGGGGAGCAGCCACGGCCGCACGAGATCGTCGTCCAGCGCTGGCGGTTCCTCGACCTCCAGGGTCGGGACGACGGTGTCGAGGGCCTCGACGACCCCGAATCGCCGCTCGCGCTCGGGATCCTCGCGCCACGTCCCGATGCGCACGCGCACCCCGAGCGCCTCGATCGCCGACGGGTCCAGGACGACCTCGCCCTTCTCGGCGTGATGCTCGGTGTCCGCGAGGTCGTCGATGAGGGCACCGGCGAGGACGTCGATGAGCTGGATCTCGGGATCACCCACCACGAACCGGCGTGCGTTACCGGCCGCCACGGCGACCTTCAGCGCAAGCTGCACCGTCGCCCCACCGGGCGTCCGGATCGTCCCGACCCGGGCCATCGCCGTCTGCATGGCGAGGGCCGCCGCGGTCGCCCGCAGGCCGTCGTCGCCATCGAGCCAGCAGGTGATCGCGTCGCCGGAGAAGTAGATGACGTCCCCGCCGTGGCGCATCGAGCTCCGCGATGACGGCATGGAACACGCGCCCCAGGTGCGCGGTGAGCTCCTCGGCGCCGCGCTGCGAGCCGAGCTCGTCGGCGAGGGCCTCGGTCAGGGGCGTGAAACCCGAGATGTCGGCGAACAGCGCGGCGCCGGCCACCCGGTCCGGCATCTCGGCCTTGGCCGCGAGCGCGCGCCGCCGATCCCGGGCGATGTACGCCTCGGGCTCGTCGCGGCCGATCTCGACGTCGACGTCCTGCATCTGCGCTTCATCGTAGGCGAGCGGACCGGCGTGAGCGTCACGAGCCGGCCGTTGCGACGCGGCGGTCGGCCTGCCGCGCATGGCCTACGATCGGGCGCATGCGCGAACCAACATCCGGCAAGTCGCGGCCGCCCGGCCGGGTGTTCCGTCGTTCCACCGTCGCTGACCCGCCCGTTGCGATCGCCGCGTCCGGGTCCACGATCCGCGATGCGGCCGGCCGGTCGTACCTCGACGCCGCGGGTGGCGCCATCGTCGTCAACATCGGACACGGTCGGGCCGAGATCGCGGCGGTCATGGCCGGCCAGGCGGGCCGCCTCGCGTACGCCCACGGGAGCACGTTCACGACCGAGCCTATCGAGGCGTATGCGGCCGAGGTCGCCGCGGTGCTGCCCGTCGACGATCCGGCCATCTACCCGGTGTCCGGCGGGTCGGAGGCGATCGAGACCGCGCTCAAGCTCGTGCGCGCCTATCACCTCGCCCGGCGCGAACCCGACCGCCAGGTCGTCATCGCCCGGCACGGCAGCTATCACGGCAACACGCTCGGCGCCCTGGACCTGTCCGGTCGCCCGCCGCTGCGCCGCCCGTACGAGCCGTGGCTCGGGCGGTTCCGGCACGTCTCGGCGGCGTACCCGTACCGGGCCGGCGAACCCGGTGCGCACGCACTTGGTGATGGCATGGCCCTCGCGGCCGAACTGGACCGTGCCATCGTCGAGGCCGGTCCGGGTCGCGTCGCCGCATTCGTCGCTGAGCCGATCGTCGGGGCGACGCTCGCCGGCGCCGTCCCGCCGGACGACTACTGGCCGGCCGTGAGGGAGGTATGCGCCCGCCATGGCGTCCCCCTCGTCGCCGACGAGGTCATGACCGGCTTCGGCCGCACCGGCCGCTGGTTCGCGATGGATCACTGGGGCATCCGACCGGACCTGCTGGTCGCGGCCAAGGGGGCGACGTCCGGCTACTGGCCGTTCGGCTTCGTGGCGGCCTCGGGCTCCGTGTTCGAGACCGTCACGGCGCCAGGCGCCGGCTTCGTCCACGGCTTCACCTACTCGCATGCGCCGGTGGGCGCGGCGGTCGCCCGGGAGGTGCTGCGGATCCTGCACGACGAGGATCTCGTCGCCGCGAGCGCACGGAAGGGCGACCGCCTGCAGGCGTTGTTGCGCGAACGGCTCGACGGCCATGACGCCGTCGGGGAGATCCGCGGACGCGGCCTGCTGGTCGGTCTCGAGCTCGTTGCCGAACGCTCTACCCGCCGGCCGTACCCGCGCGCCGCGCGCGTCACCGAGGCCGTGGTCGGTGGCGCCCGCGAGCGGGGTGTGCTCGTCTACTCGGGCACGGGCAACGCCAACGGCACCGATGGCGACACGATCCTGCTGGGGCCGCCGTTCGTCGTCACGGAGGACGAGATGGTGCGGATCGCCGACGTCGTCGCGGAAGCGATCCACGCCGCGGTGACAAGCCCGTCTACGACATCTGCGGGAGTCGGACGCCGTCCCATCGGGTGATGCGATCCGTCGCGCGGCGGCCCTAGGCTGCGGGTGCGATGTCCCACCCGGAATTCTTTCTCGTTGCCCTCACCGCGGTCGGGCTGGTGCTACTGCTCGTCCCAATGGGCCTGCTCCTCCGGGAGCGAGGCGAGACGCTCGATGAGGTCCGCCGAGTCAATGGCGAGAACGAGGTCCTCGTCGCGCGCCTGCGGCGGGAGCTCGCGGAGCGGGAGGGTGCCCATGCGAGTCTGGTCGACGCATCGCGGATGTCCGCGGTCGGTGAACTGGCCGGAGCCATCGCGCACGAGGTCAACAACCCGCTCACCGGTGTCCTCGGCTACACCGAGCTTCTGCTAGCGGGCACCACGGATCCGTCCACCCGCGCCGATCTGGAGGTCATCCGAGCCGAGGCGCTGCGGGTCCGTGACCGGTGCGCTCACTCACGGACTGCGCGGCGCCGAAGCGGCCGATCTGAGACTGGCCGCGCCGGGGTCAGCGACGCCCGCGGGTGCTCCCGCCGAACGCGCCGCCGAAGACCAGCACGAGGCCCAGACCCAGCAGCGCCAGCGGCACGATCAGGCCCCCCACCTCCGGCGTGATCATGTTCACGCCGCCGAGCAAAACCAGCAGCCCGCCGAACCAGGCCTGCCAGCCGAGGCCGCCGCCCGATGCCGCCCGGACCGCCGCGATGAACAGGAATGCGACGCCGAAACTGAAGGTCCCGAGGCCGTCCGATTCGACGCCGGCCCTGGTCAGCACGCCCGGGACCGCGAGGGCCGTGATGATCGCCCCCGCGTACAGCGAGCCCGTGCCACGCGTCATCGCCCAGCGGATCAGGAACGCGAGCCCGATCGCGAGGACCAACAGCGATCCGAGCCCCTGCGCCTGCGGATACAGCTGCTGGACGAGGAGCAAGCCGCCGAAGACCAGCAGGAAGATGCCGATCCAGGGCAGCCCGGGCCGGCGGGCCTGGTCGGGCCCCCACTCCCACGTGTAGACCCGTGGGCTGCGGTCGTCGGGGGTGCGCCCGCCGCTGTCCGGGCCGAGCCGTGTGATCGGATCCGGGTTCTCGTCCATCCGGGTCAGCCTACCCCGTCGGTCGAGCGACCGGTGGCCGCCACGCCGTAGCATCCGCTCATGGCTCACGTCCAGACCGTCCTCGGCCCGATCGACCCGGCCGATCTCGGGTTCACGCTCCCGCACGAGCACACGCAGATCGCGCTGTGGCACATCCCCGATCGTTGGGACTACTGGCAGCTCACTCGCGACGAGCCGCTGATCCTCGAAGAGCTCGCGGCGTACCGCGAGGCCGGCGGCAGCGCTCTGGTCGACCTGACGCCGACCGGCGTCGGGCGGGATCCGGCTTGGCTCGAAGGACTCGCGCGCGCGAGCGGGCTGCACATCGTCATGGGCTGCGGCTGGTATCGCGAGGCGTATTACCCCGCGGAGACGCTGGTCGATCGTCGGTCGGTGGACGACCTCGCCGACGAGCTGGTCCGCGAGGCGACCGACGGGGTAGGGGAGACGGGTGTCCGGCCCGGGATCATCGGCGAGATCGGCACCGACAAGCCGTGGGTCTCGGCGCGGGAGGAGCGCGTGCATCGGGCGGCCGCCCGGGCCGCCCGGCGGACCGGGCTCGCCATCACGACGCATGGCGTGCTCTCGCCGGTGGGTCTTGCCCAGCTACGGATCTTCGAGGAGGAAGGCGCGGACCCGACCCGCGTCGTCATCGGCCACGCCGACTCATACCCCGTGCTGGACCACCACCTGGCGATCCTGGAGCGCGGCGCCAGCGTCGAGTTCGACTTCCTCGGCATGACGTTCAGCGCCACCGAGCGGCACGGGGAGGGCCGCATCGTCGAGCTGCTGTGTGAGCTCCTGTCACGCGGCCACGCGGAGCGGATCCTGCTCTCCCAGGACGTGTGCCACGACTCGCAGCTGACCCGCTACGGCGGCAACGGCTACACGTACCTCGGCGAGGACCTTCCTGCCGCGCCTCCGCGCAGCCGGCGTGAGCGACGCCGAGATCGAGACGATGACCGTGGCCAACCCGCGACGGTTGCTGACGATCGGGTAGCGCGACGCATCTGCCATCGCAGGCATGCCACGCCGCGCGATCGATCGGCGCCCCTCCCGTCTTGGCTCGCGCGCCGATGCCACCGCCGTCCACGGATGCGCGCGCACCTGACGCTCGTATCGACGATCGGAGGCGTGAGATGCTCCTGATCGTGCACGCCACGCACGTCGCGACCACGGAAACCTCGGATTTCGGTGCGAGGGGGATGGATTTGGGGCGGTTCGCTCGTGGATACGAGCGTCACTTGCACGAACGTCGCCCGGCGGCAGCCCGCGTCGGCAAGATCGCCGTGGCGCCGCAGTCCTGCTGCCAGGAAGGTCTAGCTGTTCAGCACCGGCAGCAGGAACCCGACCGCCGTGGCCGCTCCCGCGAGCGCCCCACCGCGCTCATAGGCGAACGGCATCAGCGAATTCGTGAGCATCGCGAGCAGCCCGCCCGCGGCGACGGCCGCCGCCCGATCGCCCATCGCGTCGACGGCGACCTGGGTGACCAGGAAGCCGAGTACGGCGGCGAAGCCGCAGGCGAGGACCACGACGCCCCAGAGTTGCGCGAGTCGGGCGGCACTCCAGCCCGCTGCCCTGAGGTCCGCCGAGGGCGCGATGGCCTGTGGGATGTTCGAGACGAAGACGGCGGCCAGGAAACTCGGGCTGACGGTGAGGCCGGCGCCGATCTGGATGCCGAAGATGATCGACTCCGGGACGCCGTCGACGACCGAACCGACCACGATCCCCATCGATGCGCCGGCACCTTCCGTGCCGAATCGCTTCTCGACCAGCGCATCGCCGACGAGGAAGATGGCCACGCCACCGAGCGTCCACAGGGCCATCTCGGCGCCGGAGATGTTCGTTTGCGCCTCGGGGACCAGCTCGAACGCGATCGCGGCGATCAAGGCGCCTGCACCGAATCCGGCCAGGATGCCGATCACCTTGGTCGGCACCGTGATCCAACAGACCGCTAATCCGGCCAGGAACAGCGACGATTGGGCGACGAGGCCGAATCCGAACGCTTCGAGCAGCATCAGTGCCCTCCCGCTGGAGTGTGCCTCGTGTCCCGAATCCCTGGCGTCACCCGCATCGGACTAGGTCGCGTTGACGCGGCTACGAGACGGGAGCCGCCTCGGGGGCGATAGCCTCGACGGACGGCGTGCCCGCCGGCGCCGCCTGGTTCGCCTGCGACCCGAGCTTGATCCCGATCGAGTCCAGCCAGCCCCGGATGTTCCGGTAGATCGCCGGCGCCCCGAGGGGCACCTCCTCGTCGAGTTCCCATTCGGCCGGGTGGAGGATGAACGGCTGGGTCTGGGGGCCGCCGAGGCCGCCATGCGAACCGATGAGCTCCTCGAACGCCGCGACCTCGCCCAGCTCGGGATCGTACTCGCTGATCAGCAGAAGGTCCGGCGCGTGGACCATCGCATCCTCACGCTTGAGGCTCATCGCGGTGTGCGGGCCGAACAGCGTCGTCGGATCCTCGCCTTCGACCCGATCCTCGTCGAGGAAGCGCGTCCCCTTGGGGCCGAAAACGACGGCGCCGCGTGTCTGCGAGCGGACCAGGAGCATGGCCACGCCCGGGTGCGCCGCGACAGCGGCGACGAGTCCTGGGTGCAGCTCCTCGAGCTCCTCGACCGTGAGTCGCCGGTCGTGGCCGGTGAACCAGACCAACCCCAGATTGCCCGAGCCGACGACGGCGATCGTCGACGCATCGGCGAGCGGAAGCTCCTCGAGCTTCTCATCGTCGAGATCGACGATGCCATCGGTGGTCTTGCTCGCAAGCGCGGCCCGGGCGACGGTCGGACCGACCCCGCGGGCCTGCGTGATCTCCGACAGCAGCGAGTTCACGAAGGCCGACCCCTCGCCCTTGGTCTTCGTCTCGACCAGGGTCGCCCGCCCGCTCATCAGGCTCCGGACGAATTCGCCGAGGGTGACGCCATAGCGCTGGAGGAACGTGTCGCCGAGGCTCTGGCCGTGGTCGGACAGGATGACGAACTTGTAGGGACGCGGAGCCTCCTCGGTCGCCTTGACGAGTGACGCGATCGCCAGGTCCACGCCATCGAGCGCCCGGAACGACTCGACGCGTTCCGGTCCGCAGTGGTGGGCGAGTTCGTCGTAGTCGGTGAAATCGGCATAGATGACGTTCGCCCCGCGATACATCTCCTCGATGATCAACGCGACATTGACGTCGCGAAGCAGGACATTGCTGGCGGCCCGCATCCCCGCGTACTTCAGACCCCGGTGCATCTGCGGGCGGATCCCGGCGCGCCTGGTCCGTCTCGCCTGGATCAGCTCCTGGACGAACTCGCCGAGGAACAGCGTGAACGAGCGCAGGTACCCGGTCGGGCTGAAGAAGAACGACATGAACGCATTGCTGTCGCCGAGACCCCCGCCCTCGGCCTTGATCGCGGCAGTGGTCAGGTAGGCGCGGGTGGCGTCCCCGGTGACCAGGTTGCAGATACTCGCGCCGTTGTTGGAAAGCAAGCCCTCGCCATTCGAGACACGCTGCACGATGAGGGCCGCATCGACCGGATTGCTCGAGACCATCAGATGCTTGCGATCGCGTTCGTACCAGCGGAATGCCGGGATCCCGTCGTTGTTGCCGTGCAGGATGCCGGCCTGGCTGGCCGAGGTCATGGACGGCAGGATCGCCTCCCAGCGAGATAGCTTGTGGGTCCCGTCGCGAACCCAGTTGGCCATCGTGTTCACCGAGCCCGCCCGCATCCGCCCGGCCAGGATGGGATGCGCCAGGCCATCGATCTGGATGATCACGAGGCCGGGCTTGTCCGAGTGACCGATGGAGCGCTTGACCAGCAGGCGCTGGACGAGCAGGCCGTAGTACGAACCGCTGCTGTCGATGCCCAGGATCGCGGTGAGGATCGTGTTGAAGATCGCGTAGATGAACGAAGCAACCAGCGCCGTCACAAAGCTGTCGACCTGGACGCCCGGTGCCAGTTGCGCGACCACGATGAACGAGAGCACCTGCAGCACGAGCACGAGGATCGCGACCAGGATCAGCGACACGGGTGCCGCGAGCGCCAGCACGACCGGCCGGACCGCCGCGTTGAAGAGCGCCATGATGATGACGGCGATCGCGGCATCGAGCGGTCGATCGATGGTCAACCGCGGCATGATCCAGACGGTCGCGAGGAACGAGATGGTCGCGACGATGAAGGTGATGACCAGGCGACGGAGCAGTGCCAACCGCCCGCCCCGCCACTCCCATAGGACACGAATCTGGGTCGCGTAGAAGTCGAGCAGCCGTCGCATCATCACCCTCCGCAGGGACCGCTGGGTTCGGGTCGGCCCAGGGAGCGCCTCAGCTGACGCACATCCCCGAACGGACCCGTGATCCCTGATGCCGGACAGGATAGGCCGGGCGTGGACCCGGTCGGTTCACATCATTCGGGTGACCGCGATAGGGCGGTCGCGCCGCCCGGCCGCATCGGCCGCAGCGCCAAAACGGGCCCGGACGTGCCGATCCGGCTGGAGGTGCCTCGAGCGTCCAGCCGGATCGAGTCTCTCTTCAGTTCCCCTGTCAGATCCGTCGACGGCCGACGCCTCTTCCGGGTGTGACGGCCGCGGCCACGACCGCGGCTTTGGCGACCGGTGATGGGCCCGGCTTGACGGCTGCGGTCACGACGGCGGCCTTCGCAACCGGCGCGCCGATGACACCGACGCGTCCGACCCGTGCTGGTCTAAGCGGCATGTTCAGACTCCTTCGCTTGCAGCGGCTTCGTCGGCCTCGATGGAGGCGATGATCGCCTGGATGGGGATCCGCCCGTTGGCGATCAGTTGGCCACCCGAGCGCCGCGCCGCCGACGCGAAGGGCGCGGCCCAAAGATTCTCCCAGATGAGGACGCCGGCCGTGCTGCCCGGCTCCATCGCAGCGGCGAGATTCACGACGTCTTCCTCGGCCAGCAGCTCCGCAAGCTGAGCCTCGATCTGCTGGAGGGGGCCGAGCTCATCGACATCGGAAAGTTCAGCGGCCGAGACCGTGCCGTCGGCGTCCTTGGTGAGGATCAGGATGTCGATCACGCGAATGGTTCCGGCGTCTGACAACTTGACGAGCTCTCTCGCCATGTCGCCGGTGAAGTTGCTCTTTCCCGCCGGAAACTCGACGATGAGGTAATCAACGGGACCCAGTTCATCGAGGGACGCATCGGTCATGGTCGTTCCTTCACAAGTGGCTCGAATGCTCGGTCCCGATCGGGGAACCGTGGCTCGGCCACCATAGCGCGGACCGCCGACCGGGCCATCACCTCGAACGGGTGACCCCCCTCAAGTCAGCGCTACGACCCGTGGCGTTCGGCTGGCCCGCCCCATCGCTGCGCGTGCACCTGGTGCTCGTATCGTCGACCGAACGCGTGCCGGGCCTCCGCTCGTGCGTCCGGTGCACGTGGTGACGCCTCAACCCACCGATCTGGGCCCCGCGCCACCCCCGGGACCACCTCGTTCGCCGATACGAGCGTCTCATGCACGAGCCGCCGACGACGTATCTAGGCGGCGAGTCCGGTCGCGAGGCGGACCTGGTTGCGGCCGCCGGCCTTGGCCGCGTACATCGCGCGGTCGACGACCCAGAACCATTGCTCGTCGCTGAGTGCCAGGGTCTCGCCACCGATGAGCGTCGCGCCGATGCTCACCGACACCACCCCGACCGAGGGGTTGGCCGGATGCACGATGCCGAGTTCCAGGACCGCGGACCGCAGCCGCTCGGCGGCGGTCATGAGCTGGTCGCGGTCGGCCATGGGGAGGATCACGACGAATTCTTCGCCGCCATAGCGGTAGACCGAGTCGTTCGCGCGCGTGGCCGCCTGGACCGCCTCGACGACGCGACGAAGGACATCGTCCCCGGCGAGGTGCCCGAGCTTGTCGTTGATGCCCTTGAAGTGGTCGAGGTCGATCTCCATGAGCCCATACGTGGCGCCTGACCGGTCGATGTTGGAGCGGACCGCGCGCAAGTCCTCGTGGAGGCGTCGGCGGTTGCCGGCGCCGGTGAGGGGGTCGATCCGCGCCGTGCGTTCGAGTTCGTGATGGACGCGCTCGAGCTCGCGATGGTCCGCGGCCGCCCGCCGTCGCAGCGCCTGGATCCGTCCGAGCTGGGCGAAGGACCGGATCTGGCCGTGCTGCAGCAGAAGGTGTCCGGCGACGCTGGCCCCAAGCGACACGATGAGCACGATCACGAGGTCACCGCGCTCGGCGGGCGAGAACCGATCGCCCGGCCCGACGACGAAGTAGAAGCCAGCGATCGAGGCGTAGGCCAGCAGCCAGCCGACATGGACGATGCTTCGCCACGGGAGCACGAGGGCGATCAAGCCGGGCAGCAGCAGCAGGTAGCCGATGGTCTGGGCAGCCAGCGTGGGAGCCAGAAAACCGGTCACCACCGTCGAGACGGCCACCGAGATCGTGATCGCGAACGCCGCCGCCTCGGGCACGTGATACAGCGCCCGCGGGAGGAGCCAGATGCCGACCAGCGCGGAGGTAAGGATCGCCACGTCCAGCGCGATCGCCGGCCAGACACCGTCAGTGCCAAGACCGATCAGGGCCAGGGCGTCGACGCCGCAAGCCAGCGCTACGATCAGGAAGCCGACCCGGCTCGCCGCCCGCGTCCGTCGGCGAGCGACGGCCCGATAGCGCCGACCCTGACCGATCGACAGGAATTCGGACCCACGAAGGCGAGCGGGAAGGGTCCGGAGCCCGGCGACCCGATCGACCCGCTCGCGCGGGACGTGGATGTCCCGCAGGACCGGAACGGAATTGATCTCGACTGGACGATCCAGGTCGGTCATGGGCGCACCGTACGGCACGCCCCCGCGCGTGTCTGTGGTCCCTTGGTCCTGCGGCGTTTGGTGGAGGGTTCAGCCCTGCAGGGTCGCCACCACGCTGAGCTCCACGTTGCCCTTCAGGGCAACGCTGATGGGGCAGCCGTCCTTGGCGGCCTCTGCGGCTGTCTGGAAGTCCTCGGCCGAGATCCCCGGCACGACCCCCCGCACGGTGAGCGCGCTCGAGACGACCTTCCAGCCGGCGTCGACCTTGTCGAACGTGACCTCGGCCGAGACCTCGAGGCGGTCCGGCGGGGTGCCGGCTCGCCCGAGACCGCCCGAGAACGCCATCGCGTAACAGGACGCATGCGCGGCGGCGACGAGCTCTTCGGGGCTGGTCTTCCCGTCGGACGACTCGGTGCGCGCGGCCCAGCTGACCGGCAGCGAATCGAACGCCCCGCTGGAGACGGCGCTGACGGTGCCGCTGCCGGTGGCGAGCGGTCCCGTCCAGGTGACTTCGGCGCGTCGGATGGCGGCCATGGCGGCTCCTTCGATTGAGGGTCGGTGGGGATCGCCGTCATCGTCCCATATCGGCGGGGAGCCGGTCGCGCAAGGGCGGCGATGGTGCGGTACGGCAGGGTCCCGGGTGGTCCGTACGTCATCGGTGCGGTGTCCGGTATGACCATCCGCCCCCTGCGTTCGGGACGGGTGGGCGGTACCGATCGATGCGGGTCAGGACCACCATCTGGACATGCGATCCCCTGCTCGCCGCCTCGTCCCCTTCGCGCCCATCGTCATCGCCTTCGTGCTCTTGGCCGGCCTCGCGCCGACCGCCTTTGCCGCGGACACTGCTGCCGTTTCCGGGTCGGCCCTCGCGGCGGCCGAGGCCGATGCCTTGACGCTGACCAACCGGCGTCGGGCCTCCGCGGGTCTCGTCGCGCTTCGGCACGACGGGCGCCTCGCCGCGCTCGCCCGAGAACGCGCCCTGTACATGGCGCGGACCGGCACGTTCAGCCATACCCAGTCCGGTGGCACCGATGTCTTCGACCTCATCGAGGCCAGGGACATCGCCTGGTACGGCGCCGGCGAGATCATCGCGTGGAACACGGCCGCCGCCCTGGACTATTCGGCGGCCTTCGCCGTCCAGGGTTGGATGAACTCGCCCAGCCACAAGGCCATCGTGATGTCGAAGGGCTACAACTACGTCGGCTTCGGTCTGGCCATCGCCAGCAACGGCAAGCGTTATTGGGCCGGGGTCTACCTGAAGGGTCCCGACCGCACCGGCGCCTTCGCGAAGATCAAGTCGACGGCGAGCCGGTCAGTCAGCTCCACAAAGACGAAGGTGTACTTCAGCTGGGGTGGCGGCGACGTCCGCCTGCAAGTCCTGACCAGTGGCCTCCGCGTCTTCGAAACCGCACGCCGGGTCGACGGCGGCCCGTGGGGCTCGTACGGCACGACCACCTCCACCTCCCTCGTCCGCTACTGGTGGAAAGGTCACACATGGGACTTCCGGATCCGCGCCCGTGACAAGGCCGGCAACTGGGGCCCCTGGACGATGACCACCATCAAGACCTGATCCGCGCGCCGGGACCGAGCTGGGCGCGGACCGCCGCGCCGACGGGGACGGGGACGGGCCCGAAGGCATTCGGCGGCCGCAGCCTGCCGTGTATCCTCTCGGGGAGGGGTCCAGCGGGTCGCGCGCCCCGATCGAATCCATGGCTCGGGCCCGGCCGCGTCCGTCGCCCCTGACGGAGGGATGGCATGTCCGCCAGGGCGCGCGGCGAGTGACGACAGGCGTCTTCACCGACCCCCTGCTCGCGGCGCCGGGGTGACCGGACTGCCGCCCCGGCCGGCCGGGTCCGGCCTCGCCGCCTGGGTCCCCGCGCTCGACTGGCTCCCGCGCTACGACCGCGCCTGGCTGCGGACCGACGTCATCGCGGCCGTGACGGTCTGGGCCGTGGTCGTGCCGCAGGCGATCGCCTACGCCGGGATCGCCGGCCTCGAGCCGGGCGCCGGCCTGTTCGCCGCTGCGGCAGGGCTGGTCGCGTACGGGCTGCTGGGGACGTCGAAACAGATCATCGTCAGTCCGACGTCATCGACCGCTGCCGTCTCGGCGTCCATCGTCGCCGCGATCGCGGCGGGCAACGTCGATCGGTTCGGGGTCCTCTCGGCGGCCCTTGCGCTCCTGGCTGGGATCGCGCTCCTGGTGATGGGCTTCGCGAAGCTCGGGTTCGTCGCCAGGTTCATCCCGCACGCCGTCCACGTCGGCTTCATGTTCGGGCTCGGTCTCACGATCATCGTGGGACAGGCGGCCAAGATCCTCGGCGTTCCGGGGACGTCCGGCGCGTTCATCGATCAACTTCGGCAGGTCGTAGCCAGCGTGGCCGACACGGGGATCGATCCCTGGGCGGTCGTTATCGGGATCGGCGCGCTGGCGGCCCTGCTCGTGGGGCGCCGGTTCGCACCGGCGCTTCCCGTAGCGATCGTCGTTGTCATCGCGGGCATCGCCGCCGTCGCTCTGTTCGACCTCGCTGCCCGCGGTGTCGCCGTCATCGGACAGGTCGAGGGTGGCTGGCCGATCCCATCCCTGCCGCTGGTCAGTGCATCGGATCTGATGGTCCTGGTGCCCGGCGCGATCGCGCTCTCGATCGTGGCGACGGCCGAGAGCCTGACCGTGGCCCAGCAGCTCGCCGATGAGCACCGCGAGGAGATCCGGCCCGATCAGGAACTCGTGGCCAACGGTGGCGGAAACGTGCTTGCCGGGCTGTTCGGCGGCTTCGTCGTCGGCGGCGGAGCGAGCCAGAGTGCCGCCAACGACGCTGCCCGTGGTCGAACGCAGGTGGTGTCGTTCGTCGTCGCCGCGCTCACCGTGCTGACCTCGGTCGCGCTCCTGCCGCTGTTCGCCGACCTCCCCCAGCCGGTGCTCGGCGCTATCGTGATCGCCGGCGTGGTCGGATTCCTGCGGGTCGTCGAGATGCGCCGCATCCGTTCGCTGCGGCCCGACGGGTTCGTCCTCGCCATCATCGCCCTGATCGCGACCCTCGTCCTCGGCATCCTGCCGGGGCTGATCGTCTCGGTGATCCTGGCGCTCCTGCTCCTGCTCGTGCGGATCGCCAAGCCGACGATGTCGGCGATGGGGTACCAGACCGACCGCAACAACTGGATCGCGCTCGAGCGCGCGCCGGATGCGCGAACCGAGCCCGGGTTGCTGGTGCTGCGCGTGGACGCCCCCCTGCTGTTCCTGAACGCTGGGCTGATGCGGGACGAGCTTCGGACGGCGCTCAGCGCCTGGGATCCACCGGCGAAGGTCGTCCTGATCGACCTCTCGATGTCGCCCGATCTCGACATCGAAAGCCTCGACACGCTGGTCCGGCTGGCGGAACAGACCGAGCTGGTCGGGACCGAACTGTGGCTTGCCGAGGTCCGAGGGCCGGTGCGGGACATGTTCGAACGCGCTGGGATCGATGCGCAGACGGGACGGCCGCGCATCTTCCGATCGATGGCTGACGCGATGGCCGCCTATGAGGCCAGGTCCCCTGTGGGTGGTCGATGACACCGCGATCGGTGCGTCCCCGACGATGAACGGGCTGTTTCCTTCACTCGCCGGCTACAAGCCGGCCTGGTTGCGCGGTGACATCCTCGCGGGTCTCACGGTCTGGGCCGTCCTGGTCCCCGAGGCACTCGCCTACGCCACGATCGCCGGCGTCTCGCCCGTCGTCGGCCTGTACGCCCCGCCCGATGGGGATCGGACGGATGAACCCCTGAGGATCGATCGCGACAAGGAAGAGAGGTCATGATGTTCGATGCGGCGCTAGGGGATCTTTTGCCGCTGGCGATGGGGATCGCCATCAGTCCGATCCCGATCATCGCCTGCATCCTGATCCTGTTCTCGCCTCGTTCCCGAGTGAACGGGCCGCTCTTTTTGCTCGGCTGGATCGTGGGGATCACGGCGGTGACCACCCTGGTCCTCGTCGTGTCCGATTCGGCCGGCGCGGCGGATGCGCCGGCGAGCGGGCCATCGATCGGCGACGTCGTCACGTTGCTCCTCGGCATTGGCGCCATCGCCCTGGGGATCCGGCAGTGGCGATCGCAGCCGGGGCCCGGCGAGGAGGCCAAGCTCCCGACCTGGATGTCGGCCATCGCCGACTTCCCGCCGGCCCGCGCGCTGGCGTTCGGCGTGCTGCTGTCGGCGCTGAACCCGAAGAACCTGGCCTTCGCCGTTGCAGCCGGCCTGATCATCGATGGCGCCGTCACGGCTGGCGGCAACGCCGTGGCGATGATCGTCCTGTTCGTGGTCCTCGCGAGTCTCTCGATCGCGGTACCAGTCGTCTACACCCTCGTCGGTGGCGAGGGTGCGCGACAGACCCTGGACCGATGGCGCACTTGGTTGACCGCGCACAACGCGGCGGTGATGGCGGTCCTGTTCGTGGTCATCGGGGCGAAGCTCTTGGGCGAAGGGCTCGACGGCCTGCAGTAGACCGCGGCCCTGGCCTACGGCCGGTCATCCACTGGGCGATCGCCACTCCCGGCCGGGCCTTCGTCGCCCGTGACGGTGGGATCGGGTCCGGCCGCAGGCAGGTCCTCGACCTGGGTGGGGGAGTCGACCGTTCCCGTCCCATCGGCGTCGCCTTCGCTCACGAGCGCGGCGAGGTCTTCGTCGGGACCCTCGGCCTCAGGCGGTGTCGGTGAGTCCGGCGAGTCCGGCGTGTCGGTCGGCGGCGTGCCGTCGTCCGCTCCGCTGCGGGCTCGGATCGCCCAGATCAAGAGCGCCGCCGCCGCGATCGCCAGGATGACGATCAACAGGATCGGGACGGTGCTGTCGCTGGTCGGCTCGGGCGACGGCTCAGCGCTGGGCTCGGGCGTCGGCGCTGCCGACGGCGAGGACTCGGCAGTCGGCGTGGGGGAGGACTCGGTCGTTGGCGTTGGCTCGGGCGTGGGCGTTGGCGTCGGCTCGGCAGTCGGCGTTGGCGTCGGCTCGGGAGTCGGCTCGGGAGTCGGCGTGGGCGTCGGCTCGGGCGTTGGCGTGGGCGTGGGCGTCGGCGTGGGCTCGGCGGTAGGCGTTGGAGTCGGCTCCGGAGTCGGCTCGGGCGTCGGTTCCGGAGTCGGCTCGGGCGTCGGTTCCGGAGTCGGCTCGGGCGTAGGTTCGGGGGTGGCTCGGGAGTCGGCTCCGGAGTCGGTTCGGGCGTCGCCTCAGCCGTCGGCTCCGCCGAGGGGCGAGCCGGGACGGATGGCAATGGCGGTAGCGATGGCAGCCCCGATGGAAGGCTCGACCCGAGCCCGGACGGGATGACGACGCCGTCGCAGCCCGAGGCGACGAGTGCGACGCCGGCGAGCACGCCCAGGATCGCCGCCCGCGCGGCGGGCACACGAAGGCGTCGCGGGGGCGTGGTCGGCTGGCGTCGAGGCTGATCCATCGTGCTCAGGGTCTCCGATGCGAAGGACCGGCCGATGATCGGCCGGCCCCAAGAATGTAGCGGGCGGCCCGGGGTACCCCTGTCAGGCCAGCAGCTTGGACTTGGCCGCGGCGAATTCCTCGTCGGTGAGGATGCCGGCTTCCTTGAGCGAACCGAGCTTCTGGAGCTCGGCCGCCAGGTCCACGGCTGGAGCCGCCGGAGCGGCCGCTGCCTGCTGCTCCGCCGCACCTTGATCGTACGCGGCCTGTTGCTCGGCCTGCTGAGCAGCGGCCTGGCCCTCGTACTTCTGCTGCTGGTGGTGGCGGACCGCGCCCGCGGTCCCGGCCACGACCGCGGTCGTGGCGGCCATTCGAACGAGCCCTGGCCCCCGTCGTCGTCGCATCATGATCGTGCTCCTTGCTGGTCAGTCGGTGGATGATCCAGGATCAGGCTTCGGCGCCGACCGGTGTCTCGGCGAATTCGATGGCAGCCTGGACGACTTCGTACGGGATGCGCTGCATGTCCACGACGACGCCGCCCGCACCACGCACGGCCTCGGCGAATTTCGTCGCCCAGACGTCCTCCCAGACCATGATGAGCGCCGACGAATCCGGCTCGAGCGCCGCGCCGATCTCCACCATGTCGTTGTCGCTGATCAGGCCGTCGCGCTGGTAGGTGATGGCCTCGAAGGCCCGCAGGACCTCGGAGCCGGCATCCTCGAGCTCGACACCGGCCACGTTGCCGTCGGCGTCCTTGAGGACGAAGGCCAGGTCGATGATCCGGATGGTCCCGGACTTCACGAGTTCTCCGAGCGCGGGTGCGATCTCACCCTTGAACTTGTTACCGGGGAACGCGACCACCCCGTACTCGACTGGTCCGATACCCATCGTGCTGCTCCTTCGTGTGGTGGCGCCCGATCGTGTCGCGGTCACGTGCCGGAGGGACGAGGTCCACCCCTGAGTCTGGGGAACGGGCAGGATCTCGCATCACCCGACGTGGATGAAGCCCACCCTGTGGAACGACACGTGGACGAAACCTCCGGTCCGACCCGTACGACGACCGCGCAAGACAGCGAGGCGTATCCTGAAGGTCCATCAGCTGAGGAGGGCGGTCATGCCCGAACTGCGACTCAAGGATGTCCGTTTCCCGGTATTGCGTCTGCCGGAGATGTCACGGGACGATATCGCCAAGGCGCTCGGCGAAGTGCGCCGCGACATCGCCGACGCGCGCCGCGACATCGACCTGACCAGGGTGGATCTCTCCAAGATCGATCTGTCACGCGTTGACCTTCCGAAGGTCGACATCTCCCGCTCCGACATCTCGAAGGCGGTCGATGGGGCGGCGAAGGCTGTTGGTGTGCGCCGCTCGCGCTCGCGCATGCCGGTCGTGGTGGCCGGGATCGTCACGCTGGGATTGATCGGCTGGGCGATGCTCAGTTCGCCGCTGACCCCGCGTCTTCGCGCCGCGGCGGCCCGGGCGCGCGAACGCATCGACGAGCGCCGACACGAGTCCGAGATGGACGAACCGCGAGCCTTCGACGCCGCGGTGGCCGTGCCGGTCGAGCCGTCCGCCTACTCGGATGCGGTGCCATCGACGAACAGTCCGTTCGCCGAGCCGCCCAGCGACCTGCCGAACGGGCTGGGTACCGGGTCGACGGCCGATATGGACGAGGTCGCGCGCGCCTGAGCGGCCGGTCAGTGGAGGAGCTCGCCCGTGGTGAGTTCCTCGAGCGCTGCGTCGACGTCATAGCCCATCGCCAACGCTAACTTCGGCGCTGCGGACACGACGTGAGCGGTCCCGATCGTTGGCGCCGCCGCGATCAGGATCTCGACCAACTCGTCCTCCGTCGCGCCCGCCGCCATGGCCGCCGTCGTCGCGGTCTCGAACGCGCTTGCCGGCCCATCGACGGCGATCAGGACCGCGAGGTCGAGGATGGCCCGCGTCCGAGCATCGAGCGCCACGCAGGGCAGGTGCAGGACCCGCTCGGTGTCGTTCAGGGCCAGCCGTCGGAGCTTCTCCTCGTGCGCGCCCACTGGCCGACCTCTGGTCCGACGCGACGGATGCCGTCGCACTCGGACTAGCTGACCATCGGACGCGCGACGCGGCATCATCACGTGGGGATGAAACGGGGTAGCGATCCCTACTGACGCGCCATCGCCACCCGGAACCGCTCGTCCGGCGTGATCAGGTGGTCGAGGTCCTCGGCCGCCTCATCGATGTCGATCTGCACCCGGCGGATGCGCCCGGTGAAGGCGCTGGCCCGTGGCGTGTAGTCGTCGCTGACTGGTGTCGCGGTATCGGAACCGACGTCGGTGGTCTCGTCCGCGGAAAACGCCATGGGCACCGTGGCGTCGACTCGTCCCTCGCCGACCTTGTTGCCGTCGAGATACAGGGTCACCGAACCACCCTTGGCCAGTCCGCCGCCGTCGTACGTGAACTCCATCCTGACCTGGTGATCGCCGGCGGGGATGGCGGTTTCGCCATACGTCTTGAACCGCTGCAGCCCGAAGAGGTTGTAGCAGTAGGCCGGTCGGCCGTCCTTCGCATAGAGCGCCCATCCACCGAAGGCGCCCCCTTGCGCGACGATGACTCCATTCAGCGTGGTGCCCTCCGGAACGGTGACGTCGGCGGTCACGGCGTGCGACTTGTTCTTGATGTTGATGACCGAGTTCTCCGAAAGCCGACCCATCCCCCGGAAGAAGACCTGGGTCGTGCCATGGATGAGCGTGGGGCGACCGGCGAGGTCGGAGTTGAAGCGTTCGAACCGCCGGTCATCGAGCGGCAGGACGTTGTACTTGGTCGCCTCGATGATGAAGAGGCGCTGCAGGTCGCGCAGGCGATCCGGCTGTTCCGCCGCGAGGTCGTGGGCCTGCGTCCAGTCGCCGGGGCCGTACAGCTCCCAGACGTCGTCGTCCAGGGCGGGCGTCTTGGTGAGGGCCCACGGGATGCTGTGGCGTGTGACGGCGGTCCAGCCCTTGTGGTAGATGCCACGGTTGACGAACATCTCGAAGTACTGCGTCTCGCGATGCTCGGGGGCAGAGCCATCGTCGAATGTGGGTCGCATCGTCCGACCGTGGTATGGCATCTGCTGGATGCCGTGGACGAACGACGGTTCGGGCAGGCCGGCGACATCGAGGACGGTCGCCGCGACATCGATGACGTGGCTGAATTGCGAACGGATCTCGCCACGCGACTTGATCCCCCCGGGCCAATGCACGATGGTCCCGTTGCGGGTGCCGCCCCAGTGCGAGGCGATCTGCTTGGTCCACTGGTAGGGCGTGTCCATGGCGTGCGCCCAGCCCACTGCGTAATGGTTGTAGGCCTCCGGCGTGCCGAACAGGTCGATCCGGGCGGCAAGGAACTCCGCCGTCTCGATGGTCGTGACGCCATTGAGGGTCATGAGCTCGTTGAACGTGCCGTTGGGCGTCCCCTCCGCCGAGGCCCCGTTGTCGCCGATGATGTAGTACACGAGCGTGTCGTCGAGGATGCCGAGGTCCTCGATCGCGTCCATGAGGCGCCCGACATGGTGGTCGGTGTGCTCGAGGAAGCCGGCGTACACCTCCATCTCGCGGGCGAGGACGGGCCGCATCTCCTCCGGCATGTCCTCCCAGGCCGGGATCTCCTCGGGGCGTTCCGTCAGTTCGGCATCTGCAGGAATGACGCCGAGCTCCTTCTGACGAGCGAACGTGCGCTTGCGCAGTTCGTCCCAGCCATCGTCGAACTTGCCCTTGTAGCGGTCCGACCACTCGGGCGTGACGTGATGCGGGGCATGGGTCGCGCCGGGCGCGAAGTAGATGAAGAATGGCTTGTCCGCCATCAACGCCTTCTGCTGGCGGATCCAGTCGATGGCGTGGTCGGTCATGTCCTCGGTGAAGTGGTAGCCCTCCTCGGCGGTGCGCTCCGGTTCGAGCGGCGTCGTGTTGTGGTAGATGGCGGGCGCGTACTGGTTCGTCTCACCACCGATGAACCCGTAGAAGTACTCGAAGCCGCCGCCGCCCGATGGCCAGTTGTCGAACGGCCCCATCGGGCTCGTCTGCCAGACCGGCACCTCGTGGCACTTGCCGAACTGGGCGGTCGAGTAGCCGTTGAGCTTCAATGTCTCCGCCAGCGGCGCGGCGCTCTTGGGACGGAGCGAGTTGTAGCCTGGCGCCGAGGTCGCGATCTCCGTGATGCCGCCCATCCCGATCGCGTGGTGGTTGCGGCCGCTCAGCAGCGCGGCCCGGGTCGGCGAACACAGGGCCGTCGTGTGGAAGCGGTTGTACTTGAGGCCACCGGCCGCAAGGCGCTCGGCCGTCGGCGTCGAGATCGGCCCTCCGAAGGCACTCGAGGCGGCGAACCCGACGTCGTCGATGAGGATGACAAGGACGTTCGGGGCGCCCTCGGGCGGCCGCTGCTCGACGATCGGGGGATAGGCCGTGTCGGGATCCTTCGCGTCGTAGGTCGTCAGGCCGACGTGCTGGGGATCCGGGATCGGCAAGACCTGCCGGCCCTGCGAGGTGGCGTGCATCGATACCCTCCTGGGTCCGCGACGATCGCGGGTCTACGCTGCGGAGCCTAGATGGGGGGTACCGTGGCGCATCACCCGGTCGGGGTGACCGTGGTGCCGCGGTCGCCGCCGGATTCCTCACGCCGGAACCCAGGGTCACGCAACGGGTCGGTCAGGCCGATGGCCGCCGCCCGCGCGATCGCATCGCCGCGCGAGGAGACATCGAGCTTGCGGTAGATCGACATGGTCTGGCTCTTGATCGTGTTGGCCGACACGCCGACCCGCTCCCCGATCTCGCGGAACGACAGGTAGGTCGACAGGTACGGCAACAGGCGAAGCTCCGCGGCCGTCAGGGCCGACGCCCCCACGACCACCGACGCCGACGCGCTCACTTGCTTGCGGAGAGAAGCCGCATCATCGGCCAGCCTCCCGAACGATGGGAACCGGCGCAGGACAGCGTCGGCCTCGCGCAACAGCGTGCGAGCGCCCGCGGCGTCGGCTTGGGCCAGGGCCACGCGGGCAAGCTCCAGATTCGCCCCGATGGCGAGCCACGGGACGGCGTCAGACAGCCCCGCCCGTAGCCGGTGAGCGTGCGCCTGGTCGCTGGCCGCCTGGATCCGGTTGCCGCGTCGCATGGCCACCCGCGCCGCCAGCGCGAATACGAGGCTCATCAGCGCGAGCTCGGTCAACGCGCTACGCAGGACAGCGTCGCGGGCGGTCGCGACGAGCGTTGCGGCATCATCCCAGTCCCCACGTTGGATCGCGATGGTCGCGCGATAGGCGAGCGCCAACGCCCGCGCCGATGCAGCCGCTGGCGGGAGGGTCGCCCGGTCCGCTTCGGCCAGGGCGCGGTCCGCCTTCGCGTCGTCGCCCTCCAGGTAGTGCGCGACGCCGAGCGTCCCGAGCGCGGCCGTCCGCCATTGGCTGAGCGCCGGGATCTGTTCCACGGCCAGCGTGGCATCGGCCAGCATCGGTGCGGCGCCGCCCTTGGCCGTGAGCGCGCGACCCAGGGCGAGCCAGGCCTCGATCGAATCGCTGCCGTCGGGCATCCGTCCGGCGATCTTCGTGGCAGCCGCCTGATGCATCCACTGCCCCGACCGTCGTTGATCGCCGGCCACCGCGAAGTAGATCGCCCCGGTGACCGCGACCTCGGGATGGTGACGCATCCAGGGAGCGCTCTCCCATTCGTCGAACCAGCGCTGCACGGTGGCAAGGCTTCCGGTGTTGAAGGCGATCTGCGTGTAGATCACGAGGAGCCGGGCCAGCCGGGCGTCATCGCCCGCCAGACTGGCGCAGGCGATGGCCTCGGTGGGAGAGCCGTGGTCTTCGAACCATTCCGAGGCGTTGGTCGCCAGTCGCGGGATGTCGTCGCCTTCGTCGCGCGCCAGATCCGCGCGCAACAAGTCTCGGAGCAGACGGTGCGGCCGATACCAGATGCCTCGATCGTCGAGCGGGAGGAGGAATCGATTGGCCTTCGCCATCGTGGCGAGGACCGCCGCGGAGTCCGTCCGGCCGAGGATCGCATCGCATAGCGGACCGGTCAGCCGCTCGAGGAACGATGTCCGACGCAGGAATGCGATGCGGTCGGGACCGAGCGGGGCAAGGATCTCGGACCTGAGGTAGTCGGCGATGGCGCGGACGTCGCCGGCCAGTCCGTCCGGGCCGTCCTGCGTCGCGCCGTCGCGTCGCTCAGCCGACGTGGCCAGGATCCCGAGATAGAGACCGGCCGACCAGCCCTCGACCCGCCGGTTCAACGCGGCTGCGGTCGTCTGGTCGATCCCGCGGTCGACCGCCCTCGCGAGCTCGAACGCTTCCCGGTCGTCAAGAGCGAGATCCGACTGGTCGAGCTCCAGCAGGGTCCCGGCGACACGCCGCCGTGACAGCTCCATCGGTGGCCCCGCACGGCTCGCCATCACGAGCCGCGAACCGGCTGGGAGCAGATCGGGCAGGACCGCGAGAACGTCGACGGCGGGGCCTGGCACCAAGGCATCCGCGTCGTCGACGAACAGCGCGACTGGCGGATGCGACTCGAGCGCGCTGCTCAGGCGAGTGACGGCCGACCACGGGGAGATGGCCGGGGCGGCGATGGCCTGGAAGACCGTGGCCTCGATGGGTCGCACGAGGTGCAACGCAGCCGCGAGCAGCTGGACGAGGATCGCCGGATCGTCGTCGTGCGAGTCCAGCGACACCCACGCGATCGCCCGCCGCTCACGGGCGGCGGCCTGGGCCAGGAGCGTGGTCTTGCCGTAACCGGGTGGCGCCGCAACGGACACCACCGTGGCGGGCGAAGCCGCGAGGCGGTCCAACAGGGTCCGGCGCACGACGCTGGTGTCGCGCACCGGTGGTGGTGACGACTTGGCCTGGACGCGGATCGCGGGGATGCCGGGCAGGTGCGGGACGTTCAGTCGTGATCGGGTGACGGACGCGATGCTGGTGATCCCCCGAGTGGTCTTCGGGCCCCTGGGCGTCGTTCGACGCCCGTGCAATCTTGCACTCCCTAGCACCGTAACACGGAAGTGTTATCGATTTGTTAGTCAGCGGCGCAGATCCAGCCAGGCGCGTCCCGTGGCCAGGGGGGCCTCCGCGGAGGCGCGACCGGTGCCGTCTTCTGGGTCATCCAGGTCCGTATGGGCCCTTCGCGGCAGATCGGCGATCCACCCCCGCCCGGGTCGGTAGTTCAGCGGTCTCTTCGTGCTCGGCGGCGTCGTCCGGCAGGGTTCCCACGAACGCTCCATAACGCGCCACGGCGGGACCGGCTGACAGGCCGTGCGCGATGACACTCAGCGCGATCGTCAGTGCCACGGCCGCCACAACGGTGTCCCCGAACGGCGGTGGCCCCGTACCGTCGCCGATCGCGACGAGTGCGAGGACCAGCGACGCCAGGCCCCGTGGACCGAACCAACCGATGAATGCGACGGTCGGTGGCCGCAGGCCCGTGCCGCTCAGGGCCGCCGCCACCGGCAGCATCCGGACGACCGTCAATGACAGCACGGCGTAGATGACGACCGGCACCGAGATACCCCCGCCGATCCCGACGAGCAGCGCCCCGAACAGGAAGAACACGATCAATCCGAGCAATTCGCTCCCGATCTCGGCGAACTCGAGGAAGGCATCGGGGACCCGTCCGTAGGCCGCAGTCGTCGCCAGGCCGGCGGCGAACGCGGCGACGAAGACATTGCCGCCGAGCTCGTGGGCCACGAACCAGGCGAGAAAGGCGATGGCCGGGGTCGCCATCCAGCGGGTGCCATCGAGCATCCAGCCGCGACCGACCGCGACACGCAGGGCGAGTGCTCCCAGGGCCCCGACGGCGATTCCGCCGCCGGCGCCGAGGAGGATCTGAGCGACGGCGTCGGCGATCCACGCCGTCTGATCGGCCTCCCCTTCGGCGGCGGCCAGTGAGGCCGCGACAAGGACGATCGGCGTGACCAGGCCATCGTTCAAGCCCGACTCGACGTTGAGTGCCTGGCGGATGCGCAACGGCACGAGCCGGCTGTTGACGACCGTGGCTCCGAGGGCCGCATCGGTCGGCGCCAGGAGCGTCGAAACGATGATGGCGTCGATCAACGCGATCCCTGGGAGGACGAGCAGAGCGGCGACCGTCCCGGCCGCGATCGTTAGCGGCAGACCGATGGCCAGGAGGCGGATCGGCAGACCGGCATTTCGACGCAGGGCTCGGATGTCGATCCGGGCGGCATCGACGGCGAGCGCGAGGATCAGCGCCGCTTCGCCCGCGATGTGGAGCAGCTCGACGTCGACGACCCCCTCCTGGGTCCCGGCGACGGCGATACCCAGTCCGATCCCGAGCGCGAGCATCACGATCTGCGGCGTGACGCTCCGCCGGTCAAGCAACCGGGAGAACAGCCCGTAGGCGAGTAGACCGGCGAAGAACAACCCGACCGTCAGCATCGATTCAAATCTAGCGTCTTGGTGGTCATGACGATGGGGTCACGCCGTCGGCCGCCGCTGATGTGGCCGGAGTCGGATCCGTGGGGCTCGACGCTCCAGGGGTGACGGATGGGATCGGCTCGCCGGACGGGGCCGGCGTCGAGCCGACGGTCGGCGACGGCGTGGCCTCGGGCGCCGGTCCGCTCGAGAGCACGAGCGTCACCCGGGTCCCGATCGCGACTTCGCGACCGGCCGCGGGCTCGGTGGCGATGACCGATCCGCTGGGTGCCGCCGCGTCCGGCCTGGCTGTCGTTCCCGCGACGTACAGGCCGGCGGTGGTCAATGCCACGATGGCGTTGGGTTGGGTCATGCCCGCGACATCCGGCACCACGATCGTTCCCCGGGAGGTCGCCACGGAGGTCTCGATCGTGTCGCCTCTCGCCATGGGCGTTCCGGCCGTCGGGTCCTGGGCGAGGACCGTGGCCTCCGGCAGGCGGTCGGTCTGGACGGTCGTGGGCTCGGCGAGGGTGAGTCCCAGGGCGTCGACCTGGGCGCGGGCCCGGTCCAGCGGCAGACCGATGAGATTGGGCGCCACGATGGCATCGGGTGCCCGAGGGGGCCGGTCGCCCAGGAGCAAGAGCCCGACCAGCGCCACGATGATCACGCCCCCGAGGACTGCGATCCCCGTGGACCAGCGCCGTAGACCCTCCGATGCCTCGTGCGACGGGATCGGGATCGGCGTCGCGATCGGTGGGCCAGGCTCGGGACCTTGGTCGTCGGCGATCTCGGGCACGTCAGCCGAACCGCTCGTTGCTCCCGGTTCCGGAATGGTCGCATCCCTGTCGGCGTCGCGAGGTGCGGCAACGACCTCGCCCAGCGTCCGCGTGACGGCAGCCTCATCGCCGGCCAGGTCGTCGAGACCGAAGTCGCGCAGCAGATCCCGGAGCTGACCGTTGGGCCGGGCCATGACGAGCTCCACGCCGCGCTTGGCGAGATCGCGCTGGAGGGTCCGCAGCCCGTCGGCTGCCGTGAGGTCCAGGTCGACGATCGGTGCAGCATCGATCACCACCCGCTCGACGTCCGATCGCTCGGCCAGCAGGGCCCTGATGCGGGAGCGGATCGCCGTCGACGTCGCGAAGAACAACGGCCCGGCGAACCGGACGATCAGCACGCCGGGGACCCGCCGAGCACTCGCATCCCGGTGGAGGTCCGCGAACACGCCCGAGTCGGGCAGTCGGCCGAGTTCGTCGATGCGCGGCTGGGCGGCGCGTCGAAACACGTTGAACGCTGCCAGCATCGCGGCGATCCCGACACCGGCCAGCGTCCCGTACACGAGGACGCCGACGGTCGCCGCGACCGCGATGGCACCCTCGACCGGCTGGAGTCGCCACACCCGGATCACCCCCCGGATGTCGATGAACCGGAGGGCGGACGCGAGGACGACCGCCCCGAGGGCCGGGATCGGCAGGTTGGTCAGAAGACCAGCGAGGAACAGCAGCACGAGAGCGACCGCCCCAGCCGCGATGACGCCCGCCAGCTGGGTCGTCGCTCCGGACGCCTCGGCCGCGGCGGTGCGCGACGGGCTGGAGCTGACCGGATAGCCGCTGGTCAGGCTGGCGCCGAAGTCGGATGCCGCCAGCGCCACGAGCTCGCGATCGGGGTCCGTCTCCTCGCCGTGACGGCCGGAGAAGCTCCGTCCGGTCAGCACCGTGTCGGCGAAACTCAGGATCGCGATGCCGATCGCGCTCGGGAGCAGCGCGACGGCCTCGTCGATCGAGACCAACGGCAGACCGACCGGAGGGAGACCCGCCGGGACCGGGCCGAGCACCAGCACGCCACGTTCCGCGAGGCCCAGGACGACCGTCGCGACAAGGGCGGCCCCGAGCGCCGGTAGCGCCACCGGCACGCCCGGCAGCCAGCGGTCCCCAGCCACGATCGCCGCGAACACGAGGACCCCGATCACGACCGATGGCAGGTTGACCGCGCCGTGTGCCAGGGCGATGCCGACTGCTTCCATGACGGATCCCGGATCCATCTGGGCGAGGTCCGTGCCGGCCAGGACCGAAGCGACCTCCTGGAGCGGCTGTCCACCCAGGATCTTGGGGATCTGGTCAAGCGCGACGCTGATGCCGACGCCGGTCATGTACCCGACGAGGATCGGTCGCGACAGGAAGTCGGCCAGGAATCCGAGGGACGCGGCCCGCATCCCGACGAACACGATCGCGACGAGGAGGGCCAGGGCCGAGGCCAGGCGGATCCGATCGTCGGGGACGACCGCGAGGGGGATGACGGCTGCCCCGACCAGGGCGGCGGTCGCGGCGTCGGGACCGACGATCAGCCGCCGCGCGGAGCCGAAGACCGCATAGGCGAGTAGCGGCACGAGCGAGGCGTACAGCCCGGCTTCCGGCGGCAGGCCGGCGACCTGGGCATAGCCGATGCTGAGCGGGATGATCAGCGCGGCGACCGTGATGCCGCCGATCGCGTCGCCACGCAGGACCGAGCGTCGGTAGTCGCGCAGGGTCCAGGCAAGCGGCGGACCGCCGGCGGTCAAGCGTGCGACCAGCCGGTCGGCCAGGCCGCCGATACGGCTCACTCGATCGGTGCCGCCTTCGTCGCCGGGTACGGGTCAGCCTCCTCGGGATGGGTGGATGGTCGTACGATGGCCGCCGTCGGGCGGGGGGAGCATCGTCCGGTTGGGATGAAGGGCCACGCGGGCCGGCGTCGCGTGGGGCCTGTCACCCGCTTCGAATGACGACCCGGGCCCGACTCGCAGGCACAGTCGGGGCAGGATGGTTTTGAGCGCATGGTGGAACGAGCCGCCGGCCGGCATGCGCGACAGGAGGGACACATGACCGCGGATGCCGTGGATGTCGCGCCGTTGGATCGGCAGGCCGCCGCTGTGAACGAGAGCCCCGTCTACGAGCTGTTCATCGGGCTGATGACGATCATCTCGCTGATCATCGTGGTGTTCCAGGTGATCGTCCGCGCGCCCCAGGTCGATGTCATCCTGACCTCGACCGACACGCTGGTTTGCCTGCTGTTCCTGTACGACTTCGGGCGCTCATATCGCCACGCACCGGTCAAGCGCGTGTACCTGTTCGGCGAACACCCCGGACGCAGCCTGCCGCGCGGCGTGTTCGATCTCCTCGGGAGCGTCCCGGGTCTCCCCTTGCTCCGGGTGCTTCGGATCTTTCGCGTCGCCCGTTTGACACGGGTGGTGCGAGCCAGCGGTTCCCGGGGACTGGCCGCGGAGTTTTTCAAGCGTCGGGCCGAGTCGGCCGTGTACGTGATCACGTTGCTGTCGTTCGTGGTCCTCCTGGTCGGTAGCACACTCATCGCGTTTGTCGAGCCTTCGGCCGATGGCTCGAACATCAAGACCGGGGGCGACGCGTTCTGGTGGGCGTTCGTCACGATCACCACCGTGGGGTACGGTGACCGGTATCCGGTGACCGAGGCCGGCCGGTTCGTCGGAATGCTCACCATGGCCGTGGGGATCGGCATCTTCGGCGTCCTCACGAGCTTCCTTTCGACCGTCTTCCTCGACAAGCCCGGGCAAGCGTCGACCAAGGCCGAGCCGGCTCCCGCCACGAAGGAGGACCCGGTCACCGCCGAGTTGGCCGCGTTACGCGCCGATTTGGCCGGCCTGCGCCGGCTCCTGGAGGTTCAAGACCGTGGTTGACCTTCTGTCCGGCGACGCCTCGACGGAGGATCCCCTGGTCCCGGGCTGGCTCGTGCGCCTGGCCGCGATCGGCTGGCGAGTCCTCGTCACGCTGGCCCTCGGCGTGGTCCTGTTCGCGATCGCCGTACAGCTGGCCACGGTCGTGGCATCGATCGTCCTGGCGCTGATCCTTGCCGCCACCCTCGCCCCGTACGTCAGCGAGCGGCGCGCATGGGGCTGGAGCCGCAGCAAGGCGGCCGGGGTCGTCTCCCTCGTAGCCCTCCTCGTCTTCATCGCGGCCGTCGCCTTGATCATCCTCGCCGTCGTCCCGGCGCTGAGCGAGATCATCTCGGCGTTCGATGCAGGGATCAGCACCCTGAATGGGCATCTGGCCGCGCTCGGTGTCCCCGCCGACCTCACGGGGATCCTGCAACGCATCTCGGACGCGATCCGTGGGTTGGTTCTGGGCGGGCTCGGTGACATCGTCGCGTCAGCGGCCAACATCGTGACCATCGCCATCCTGGGCGGATTCCTGACGTTCTTCCTGCTGCTCGACGGGGACAAGGCCTGGGCCTGGGTGCTGGCCGCGACCGATGGTTGGCGGCGCCAGGCATTGATGACGGGCGGTCGACGTGCGGTGGATCAGGTGGGCGGGTACATCCGGGGAACCGCCCTGATGGCCGCAGCCACGGCGGCCCTCGCCGGCCTCCTGATGTGGATCCTTGGGGTGCCGCTTGCAGGCCCGCTTGCGGTGGTCGTCCTGCTCGGCGCCTTCGTGCCGTACGTGGGACGTGCGTTCACCGCCCTTCTGATCACCACGGTCGCCCTCGCGACGCGCGGCGCCGTGCCCGCATCCGTCCTGCTCATCCTCTTCATCCTGGGCTCGCTCGCCCTGGATCGTGCCCTGGCACGGCTCACGTCGGGACGACGTCTCGAACTGCACCCGATCCTCGCCGTGGTCGGGCTGCCACTCGGTTTCGCGGCGGGCGGGTTCGGCGGCCTCGTGGTCATCCTGCCGGTCCTCGCCTTCGCCCAGACCGCTGCCGGCGTCCTCATCACGGCCCTCGGCCGCGAACCGATGGCTGCCCTCGAGGCGAGCGGCACCGCGTCCACCTCCGCCACCTCCGGACTGGTCCCGGTGTGGCTCGATCGCCTGGGGCAGTGGAGCTGGCGATCGCTCATCGTGGCCGCCATGTTCATCGTCGCGGCCCAGGTCGCGTTGCTGTTTCCCGGGGTGATCATGCCTGTCGTCATGGCCGTGATCCTGGCGGCCACCCTCGCCCCGGCGGCCGGGGCGTTGCAGCGACGTGGCCTCGATCGAGGAACGGCCGCGATGATCGTCACCGTTGGCACGGGCGTCGGGATCATCGCCATCGTGGTCCTTACGCTGGCTGCCCTGGTCGGACCGATGGCCGAGCTCGTCTCCACATCGACCGCCGGGGCGGAAAGTTCCGGCGCTCAGGCAGTCGGGATCGGGTCCTTCGTGGCCGCTATCGGCGCCGGGTTACTCGCGACGATCTCGGGTGCCCTTGCGAATGTCATCGGCATCGTGGTGGTCCTGCTCCTCGGCGGATTCCTGACCTTCTACTTCATCCGCGATGGTGAACGCGTCTGGCACGGCCTCACCCGAGTGGTGCCGGCCGACCGGCGCGGCCTGCTCGATGCCGCGGGCACCCGCGCCGTGGACGTGCTCGGTGGCTACATGGTGGGGACCGCGGCCATCTCGGCCTTCGGAGCCGCGAGCCAGTGGGTCATCATGGTCCTGCTGGGACTCCCGTTCGCCCTGCCGCTGGCCATCCTCGCGCTCTTCGCGGGATTCATCCCGTACGTCGGCGGGTTCATCGCGACCGGCCTGGCCTTCCTCGTCGCCGTCGCGGTAGGCGACTCGACCGACATCGTCGTGATGGGCATCTATACGCTGGTGTTCAACATCGTCCAGGGCAACTTCGTCACGCCCCTGGTCTACGGCAAGGCCGTCAGCCTGCACCCCGCGATCGTCCTTCTGGCCGTGCCCATCGGGAACGCATTGGCGGGCATCGTGGGCATGTTCCTCGTCGTCCCGGTGGCGGGCGTGATCGCGACGACGTGGCGGGCGGTCCTGCAGACCATCGACGCGACCAGCGCGGCCGAGCCCATTCCGCCACCGACCGCCGCACCGGGCGATGACACCGGCGCGCCCGTGCCCGGCGTCGTGGTCAGCGGCCCATGACCGATCCAAAGGGCACCGAGCCCCGGCCCCTCGCCCGCGTGATCTCGCCGCGCGAGATGCGGCTGCTGTTCTGGCTGATCGTCATCGCCCTCGTCGGCGTGATCGGCATCCTGGGTTCCGGTATCGCCGATACGCTCTCCGGCCCGGCCGTGATCCTGTTCGTGGCCTGGCTCATGGCTTATGTCCTGGAGCCGGCGGTCACCTGGCTCGCCCGTCACATGCCGTTCCACTCGCGCGGCCTCGGGGTCGCGGTGACCTACCTACTGACGGTCATCGTGACCTTCGTCGTCCTGCTCGGTGCCGGGGCGGCCCTGCTCAGCGCTGCGGCCGCGTTCGTGGAGCGATTGCCCGAGATCAGGGCGCGCGTGCAGGAACTCCTCGAGCCGCTCGTGGCATCCCTCGGGCTCAGCCCGCCGGCCCCCAGCGATCTCGCGACGGCGATCGCCGACGACGTGGCGGAGAACGGAGAAGCCATCGGGGATGTGGTCCAGGCGACATTGCGGAATATCGTGCTGGCCGTCGCCGGCCTGTTCACCGCGGTGGTCATCTCGGTCGGCATGGCGGCCGGCGAAGTGACCCTGCTCGGTTGGCTCCGCCGATTCCTGCCGGAGCGGTCCTACGCCGACATCGCCGCCCTCGAGCGAGCGATCGCGTTGTCGTTCGGGGGGTTCATTCGCGGTCGCGGCCTGATCGGGCTGATCTTCGGCGTCCTCATCGCGATCGCGGCGGTCCTCCTCGGGGTCCCCCTTGCGCCGCTCATCGCGGTCATCGCCGGCCTCATCCAGTTCATCCCCTTTGTCGGGCCGCTGCTCGGCTGGGCCGTCCTGCCCGCGTTCGCGGTGGTGTTGGCACCGACGGTCGCGCTCCCGGCTCTCGTCGTCAGCCTGCTGATCGCCGCTCTCATGCAGCTGATCCTGACCCGCCTGGTGATGGGTCGGGCGGTCAAGATCAGCGTGGCCGCGGTCCTCGCCGTGGTCATGCTCGGGACCGCGATCGCGGGGGTCATGGGCGCGATCTTCGCCATCCCGACCGCCGGAGCGATCCTCGCGATCTCGGACTACCTCCGCAAGCGGGACGTGCTCCTGCGCGCTGCCGACGACGGCACGCCGCCCGACGATCTGGAGCCGGTCACGACGGTCTGATCATGCAGCGGAACCCGATGTGGCCCGTGCTGGTGTCCACCGTCTCGGCCTGGCGGGCGGCCGGGCGGTAGCGCAGGCAGTAGTTCGGCGCACATAGATGCGAGCCGCCCTTCATCACCCGGCGCGGGATGTGTTCGCCGGGCTGGCCCATGCCGAATGACGCCTCGGGTGACGATGTCCGCGGGTTGTGTGGCGCGCAGCATGCATGCTCCACCGCGTCCGCGTGCCGGGGCGTGAAGAAGTCGTCGGTCCATTCCCAGACGTTGCCGGCCATGTCGTACAGCCCGTACCCGTTCGGCGGGAACGTGCGCACGGGCGACGTGCCCTCGAAGCCATCGTCGAGCGTGTTCTGCCAGGGGAACTCGCCCTGCCACGTGTTGGCCAGCATGCGGCCCTTTGGGGCGAACTCGTCACCCCAGGCGAATCGGGCGCCTTCGAGGCCACCACGTGCCGCGAACTCCCACTCGGCCTCGGTCGCGAGGGACTTGCCGGCCCACGTGGCGTAGGCTTCCGCATCCTCGAAGGCGACCTGGGTGACCGGGTGCCGGTCCCGTCCCACGATCGAGCTGTCCGGTCCCTCCGGGTGACGCCAGGAGGCACCTGGCACATAGGCCCACCAGTTGTGGACGTCGGACAGGTCGACCGGTCCACGGGTTCGATGGAAGACGAGTGCGCCGGGGACGAGGACCGCGGGGTCGGCACCGGGAAAATCGGCCGGGTCCAACGGGCGTTCGGCCACCGTGACGTATCCGGTGGCTTTCACGTATCGGCGGAAGTCGGCGACCGTGACCGGGTGCTGGTCCATCCAGAAGCCATCGACGGTGACCGGATGGACCGGTCGCTCCTCGGGATAGAACTCGTCGGAGCCCATGAGGAACGAGCCGCCGGGGATCCAGGCCATGTCCTTGGCCGGCGGCCGGGCGGCGGGCTCTCGGTCGATCAGCGGTCGGGGTGCGTCAGCCATGCGCGGGTCGGGTGTGCGCGCCAGATCGATGGCCGTGGACGGCCATCGATCTGGCATCGCGATGTGCCAGCCCTAGGACGAGATCGCCTTCTGCTTGAGCGCCTCGAACTCGGCGTCGCTGATGGCGCCGGCCGCCTTGAGCTCCTGGAGCTTGGCGATCTGGTCCGCGGTGGACACCGAGGCGGCGGCCTTCTGGCCAGCCTCCGCGCGCGTCATCAGCTCGACATCCTGGGCGGTGACCTTGGGTCGCATCGCGATGTAGATCAGCGCGCCAAGGAACGGCAGGATGACGAGCAGGAGCAGCCAGCCGGCCTTTGCGGCACCGGACAGGTCGTTCCGGCGGAAGATGTCGCCGAACAGGCTGATGAAGATCCAGATGAACATGAACCAGAAGAAGAACGCGATCATCGACCAGATCGCGTCCCAGAACGTGAAGCTCGCGGTGCCGACCGAGTTGCACGCGGCAAGCACGACGGTCAGACCGGCAAGCAACGGGACGATGGGCCGTCCGATGAGCTGCCTGGTCCGGGAGAGAGTGGTCATCCGTTCCTCCAAATGGCGTGTCCGACCTCATCGGCCGGCTTGGGCGTTGTCGATCGCGTCTCGCGTTCGCGCGAGGACGATACTCCTACACGAGTGGCGCGCGCACCTCATGCGAAGCGGGTGATAGGGCGGCAGACGTCCTCGCGGAACTGGGCGCCGCGACGGCCTTCCTCAGAACGAGCGCCAGCCGGTCGAGGTCGCGTACCGCTTGTCGGTCGCCACGGCCGCTGTATGCGAGATGTCGACGAGGAACGCAAGACCGACCCAGATCCAGTCCGATCCGGCCAAGCCGACGCCGGGTGTCTGGACGAGGACGTACATGAGCGTCGTGAACGGCAGGAAGATGATGCCGAGGATCGGGACGATCGGCCCACCGAATGCGGCATCGAACTGGGCCGGCCGAGCGAGCCAGAACAGGAAGATCACCAGGCGCGGTGATACGGCGGCTAACAGGGCGAGCAGGCAGCCCATCGTTCGGATCCCTCCCATCTCGTGCGACGTTGTCCGACCGAGTGTACGTGGGCGATCGGGCCACCCGATTCCATGCGTCGCGACCGCGGGCGACATCATCCGGTCCGGGTGAAAGCGCCTACGGCGGCGATTCAGCCGCCGTCAGGTTCGGTCGGCGTCGCTCAGCATGACGAGGGGACGTCATCCTCATTGGCGAGCGAGGGCCACGCGGATCTCGGCCTCATGGTCGACGACGTGCTCGCCGGAGACGTCGTACACGACCCGGTCGATGGTTCCGGTGTACGCGAAGGGCGCGGGATACACGTCGGTCACGGGCGCTCCGCCATCGAGCCCGATGCTGACGCCGGAGGCGAGGCCCATGGTCAGCGGGATCGTGACCGGTAGCTCGCCCGATCCGACCTGCTTCCCGTCGACGAACAGGAGGCCCTTGCCCGGCGCGCCCTTGCCCTTGAGCGGCTCCGGCTTGCCCGTGGGTTGGAACTCGAAGCTCAAGGCGTGGTCGCCGGTCGGCACGGCCGTATCGCTCTCGATGTGGAAGTACTGGTCGGCGACGTAGTTGTACGTGTACCGCAGCTTGCCGTCCTTGATGTACAGCGAAAAGCCGCCGTCCACGCCGCCCTGGCTGACGAGCACGCCCTCGGCCCCGTCCGGCACGGCGGCGAGCACGGTGATCGTATGCGGCCGATTGAGCAGGCGCGGGGCTGCCGCGGCAGGGACTTCCTGCGTGCCCGGGTAGTAGCGATAGCGGTTGCGCTCCGCGGCGATCGTCGGCCGCTCCTCGGCGAACCGCTGCTGGCCTCGGCCGTCCACCGGCAACACGTGGTACTTGCCGGCCTCGACGTACCACAGGGCGATCATCTCGATGAGCTTCGGATCGGTTCTCCGTCGCCAGATCGTGGTTCTCGGCGAAGTCCTCAGCCACGTGATAGAGCTCCCAGCCCGTGGCGTCCAGCTCGGTCAGCTTCTCGGCCGGAAGCGGCGTCCCGAACGGGAGGCCCTCGGCGAAGGACGTGCCTGGCCACGGACAGACCGCCCGCCAGCCGTCGTGGTAGATGGACCGATGGCCGATCATCTCGAAGTACTGGACGACATGATTCGAGGGGGCGCCGGCGTCGTCGAACGTGTGCGCCATGCTGACCCCCTCGATCGGGGACTGGCTCACCCCGCGGATGGAGGTCGGCGACTCGAGGCCGAGGGCGTCAAGGACGGTCGGTACCATGTCGATGGCGTGCGCGTACTGCTCACGGACCTCGCCGCGGGCCTTGATACCGTTCGGCCACGACACGATGAACGGATCGCTGATCCCGCCACGGTACGTCTCGCGCTTCCAGCGCCGGAATGGCGTGTTGCCTGCGAAGGTCCAGCCCCATGGATAGTGGTTGAAGTACTTCGGGCCGCCGATATCGTCGATGGCGGCGAGGTTCTGCTCCAGTGAGTCCGGGACGAAGTTGAAGAACTTGTTCTCGTTCACCGATCCGCTCGGGCCGCCCTCGGGTGACGCGCCGTTGTCCGAGATCAGCATGATCAGCGTGTCGTCGAGCTCGCCGAGGTCCTTGAGGAACGCGAGCAATCGACCGATGTGATGGTCGGCGTGCTCCAGGAAGCCGGCGAAGACCTCCATCATCCGCGCGTAGAGCTTTCGCTCGTCGGCCGACAGCGAGTCCCAGTCCTGCACGTCCGGGTCGTGGCGCGAGAGTTCGGCGTCCTGGGGGACCAGGCCCAGCTCCTTCTGACGGGCGAATGTTCGCTCCCGGTAGGCGTCCCAGCCGTCGTCGAAGGCGCCCTTGTACTTATCAGCCCACTCCTTGGGGACGTGGTGCGGGGCATGCTGCGCCCCGGTCGCGAAGTACAGGAAGAACGGCTTGTCCGGCGCCACCTGCTTGCCGTCGGCGATGAACGAGATCGCCTTGTCGACCAGATCCTCGGTCAGGTGGTAGCCCTCCTCGGGCGTCTTCTCCGGCTCGACCCGATGGTTGTCGTACGTCAGTTCCGGGTAGTACTGGTGCGTGTCGCCGCCGAGGAAGCCGTAATAGCGCTCGAAGCCCCGGCCGAGCGGCCACCGCGTGTACGGGCCGGCGGCGGTGATCTGGTCTGCCGGGGTCAGGTGCCACTTGCCGACAGCGTAGGTGTTGTAGCCCTCACCGCCGAGGATCTCCGACAGGAAGCCGTTCTCGAGCGGGATGTAGCCGTCGTATCCGGGAAAGCCGGTCGACACTTCGGTGATCGCGGCCATGTGGTTCGAATGGTGGTTGCGACCGGTGAGCATGCACGACCGGCTCGGGGAGCAGAGTGCGGTCGTGTGCATGTTCTGGTAGCGCAGGCCGTTGGCCGCGAGGGCATCGATGTTCGGCGTCCGGATGGGACTGCCGTAGCAGCCGAGCTGCCCGTACCCCGTGTCGTCGATGACGATGAACAGGACGTTCGGGGCACCTTCCCTGGCGCGCTGCGGTTCGGGCCATGCCTGCGTCGACTGATCGAATGTCCGACCGACGACCCCTGGAAACGCGGTCCCGGACCGGTATTCCTTGAGCGGCATGGAGGCCTCCCTTTTCCACTATCTGCCGGCGTCGCTGCCGCTCGATCGATGCTAGTCCGGACCGGGCGCTCCTGGTTCACCCCGACCGCATGAAGCCGCTCGTACGGACGTGACCGGGAAGACCGATCGCCCCGGATCTAGGCGCGCAACTCCCGAACGTTGTCCACGATCGCCAGCAGCGCGACACCGGCGATCGCCGCGACGATGAGCAGCGGCAGGTACGCCAAGGCGAGCACGAGGGCACCGATGATCGCGAACAGGAGCGTCAGGCGCAGGACCAGCTCGACCAGGCGGCGGCGGAACGCCGCCTCGATCGCCACGTAACCGCCGAGGGTCAGCAGCACGGCTCCCCAGATCGGCACCAACTCGAGGTAGAGCATCACCACGAGCACGATGAGGAGGATGCCGGCGCTGATGGCGGACCAGAACTCGACGAATTGGCCGTACTCCTGGGCCTCCCGCGGCTGTGGTCGATGGTCATGGCGCAGGTGCGCTCGCGGATCGCCGGCCTCGCCCGCGTCCGCTTTCGCGAGGGCGGTCCGCGCCGCGTCCAGGTCATCGGCCAGCGAGGCGTCCCTCGCGCGCAGGCCGGCCAGCTCGGATTCGGCGACCCGCAGGGCGAGCTCGTCCTTGGTGGGGCCGGTCTCGGCCTCGGATCCGGCACTGCGTACGGGCAGCGCCGCCGACGCGCGCCGGACCTCGACCGCCTTGGCGTCCGCCTGCCCATCCGTTGCCGCGCGCTCCGCCTCGAGGGTCGCGATGCGTTCGCGCAGGACCCCGGGCACGCGATGCGGCGGTGCGGACTTGTCGAGCCCGAGGAACCCGAGGGGATCGTTCCACGACTGCCGCGCCGTGGCGCTTCGCGTGTATTTCGGCCCGGCCGGGGCGCGCTCGCCCGCGAATCGGTCCCTCGTATCCAGCCCCCAGAGCCCACGGAAGCCGTCGATCCAACCCGTCGTGTCGTCCACGACGATCGGTGTCCAGCCGACGTCGCCCCGGGGCCCGACGACCAATCCGTCCCCGCGTGCATAGTCGATGAACGGGATGCTGAGTGCGGTCTCGACGCTGGCCGCGAGGTCGCCCGGGTCGTCCTGGCGCAGGACATCGCGCCAGACCCGGCGAAGGCCTTCGAGGAAGCTCCGGGCCGGGCGAAGGGCCGGCAGCGGCACCGGCGTCACGTATTCCCCCTGCTCGAAGTAGGAGGCGTGCGATCCGGCACCCGCGAAGATGACCGGGTGGTCTTCGACGAACGACAGGGTCGGGTCGTCCCAGCGACGGCGCAGGTCGTCGCCCGCATAGTCGTGCGCCGCGCAGCCGAACCAGCGCGGGATGGGCTCGCCCTCTCCGGTGTCCTCGAGCACGACGAAGGCCTGCTCGAGGTCGGCCTCGTGATCATTGGCGCCGAAGAAGGAGGAACGCCAGTCATTCATGCAGTACACGAACAGGTAATGGAGGACGATCCATCCATCGGCACGGACGACCCGCCCGTGGTAGACGATCCGCTGGTCTAGCTGCCGGACCGCGGCGTAGCGCTGGGCCGCCGCCGCCGCGGTCCCCCCGGGCACGCTGCCGCGAACGAGCAGCGATCCCGTGAAGCCCGCGTCGACGAGCCGCGCGAACAGGCCGACCCGCGCGAGCCGTCCCGGGGCACGGAAGATCGGTCGGTCGGCTCGACGATTCCAGCGCGCCAGGGCCAGCCGATCCATCGGTCGCGGCACGAAGCGCAGATACCGTTCCTCGCCTGGCACCGGTCGCTCCGCCGCCAGTCGATCCAACGTCAAGTCGCCAGCCGGAACGGCGACGTACGGCCGTTCCCCTGGGGTTGCGAGGAGGAGGTCGCAGGCGCGTACGTATGCCTCGGCGGCCATGGGAAAGAAGTGCTCGCCCTCCGTGAAGCGCACGACCGGTTCGTGGCGTCGCAGGAGCGTCAGATCATCCATCAGACGTCCGTCGCGCTCCGTGTTCGAGGTGTCGGGCGGCCATCGCCCGGACAGAGCGCTGATTGAGATAGAACGCGCTGACCACGAGCAGCAAGAGTCCGAGATGATCGGGCTGGCCCCTCGCGACCCGGACCAACTCGACGAACAGGCCGAACCCCACGATGACCATGGTCAGGACCCAGCCCCACCGGCGGAAGGCGAGCAGCCCGACGACGCCGAGGAGCGTGGCGGCGGCGAGGATGAGGTCGACGCCCCGGGTCACGTCCGGGGAGTTCAACACGATCGGCAGGGCGTCCACCGGCAGGTCCTGAACGCCGAGACCGATTGCCGCCATCGAGACGGCGTCGATGATCCGCAGGGTCGCGACCACCAGGATGCCGAACGACCAGCGCCCGATCCGGGGAGCGGACGGAGTCGACGTGGTGCCGCGCGGATCCTCTGCGACGTCCGTCGTCATGAGGCGTGTTGCCGGAGGCAGGTGCGTTGCGTGATTTGCATCACGCCACGATGGTACGCGGGCGGGTCGGTCCGGACGCATCCTCCGCGGAGGGTGATACGCGGCGACGATGACCGCCACGGCGATCCCGCCGACGCATTCGTCGCGGCGGCGGCCTCTACCATCGGTGGCCATGGAAGCCTCTGGAGGCCCGACCGCGGTCCTGCGCCGCGTCCTCGCGAACCGGGACCTCCGGCGGGTGCTGCCCGCGTACCTCGCGTTCAACGCAGCGGAATTCGGGACGTGGGTGGCGATCCTCGTCTACGCCTACGACCGGACGGGCCCGGCGTCGGTGGGGCTCGTCGCGCTCGCACAGCTCGTGCCGGCGGCCCTCATCGCGCCGGCGGCCTCGGCGCTCGGCGATCGATACCCGCGACAACGGGTCCTGGCCGTCGGGTACATCGTCCAGGCCGTCGCGATGCTCGCGACGGCCGGGGCCATGCTGGCCGGGCTGCCCGTTCTGGTCGTCTATGCCGCCGCGGCGGTCACCGCGTCGTCCCTGGTCGTGACCCGGCCCACGCAATCGGCACTCCTGCCGTCACTGGCACGGACGCCCGATGAGCTGACGGCGGCCAACGGCGCGGCCGGGGTGGCCGAGGGGGCCGGGGTGCTGCTCGGGCCGCTGGCCGCGGCCGGGGTCCTCGCCGTGTCGACGCCATCGACGGTCTTCCTCCTCGGCGGGGCCGCCCTCGTGCTGGCCGGCGCGGCGACCATCGGGCTGCGACCCCGGGACGTCGGTCTGGGCGACCTCGACCCCGCCCGCGACGACTCCGTGGCGCCGGGCGCACCCGCGGACCGCGGGTTCCTCGTGGGACTCCGGACCGTGGCCGCGGACCCGGACGCCCGGCTCATCGTCGGGATCCTGACGGCCCGCATGTTCATGATCGGCGCGGCGGACGTGCTGTTCGTGCTGCTCTCGCTCGAGCTGCTGGGCATGGGCGAATCGGGTGCCGGGATCCTGGCCGCGGCACTCGGTGCGGGTGCCATCGCGGCGGGGACGCTCACCTTCGCGCTCGTGGGGCGCAGGCGGCTGGCGGCCATCGCGGCGGGAGGCGCCGTGGCCTGGGGGATCGCCTTGGCTGTCCTCGGGTCTGACGGCCACCGCCTGGCTGGCACCGCTGCTCGTGGTGGCCGGCGGGGCCGGGCTGGCGATCGTCGATATCGCGGGTCGGACGATGCTCCAGCGGTCCGTCCGGGACGAGGTCCTCGCCCGCGTCTTCGGGCTCCAGGAGGGCCTCGCGATGTTCGGGCTGGCTCTCGGATCGGTGGTCGTGCCGGTGCTCGTCGGCGTAGCCGGTCTGATCGGGGCGGCGCTGCTGCTCGCGGCCGTCCTGCCGGTCGCGGTCGTGCTGACCTGGGGTCGCCTCGCGAGCCTGGATCGCCGGGCGGTCGTGCCAGTCCGCGAGATCGGGCTCCTTCGTCGGACCGCGCTGTTCCGGCCGCTGCCGGCGCCGCAGCTGGAGGCCGTCGCCCGGCGGACGAGTTGGCTGACCGTCCCGCCCGGCAGCGCGATCATCCGCGAGGGCGAGGCCGGCGACCGCTTCTACGTCCTCGCCGCCGGTGCCGTGCGGGTCGAGCGGGAGGGTCGCCACCTCCGCGACATCGCGACGCCCGGCGAAGGCTTCGGCGAGATCGCCCTGCTCCGCGGCGTGCCCCGGACCGCGACGGTCAGCGCGACCGAGGAGACGGTCCTCCTCGCGATCGACCGTGCGCCGTTCCTCGCCGCCGTGACCGGCCACCCGGACGCCTTCGCCGCCGCCGAGCGCGAGGTCGCCGCCCGGACCCTGTGACCACGGCGCGGCGCGCTCCGCGAAACGCTCGTCGGCAGGGGTCACATTGACGGTCCGCGCCGTAATCCCGATAATCTAGGTCGGAATTACGAACGGCCCCGGGAGGCCGTCCCCGCGGCGCCGGCGCCGCTCCCACTCGAGGACCGAGGATCGCATGACCGCCACCCGCGAGATCGTCACCGACCAGCGCGACCAGTTCGCGTTCCACGACGACATCGTCTACCTGCGCGAGACCAAGCGCGGGCTGACGCGCGAGACGGTCGAGGAGATCAGCCGCTTCAAGGAAGAGCCGGACTGGATGCTCCAGTTCCGCCTCCGCGCCTACGAGCACTTCCTGCAGCGGCCCATGCCGACCTGGACCGACGGCCTCGACCGGATCGACTTCGACAAGATCGTCTACTACCGCAAGCCGTCCGAGCGCGAAGAGAAGTCGTGGGACGACGTCCCCGACCAGATCAAGGCCACGTTCGAGCGACTCGGCATCCCGGAGGCAGAGCGCAAGTTCCTCGCCGGCGTCGGCGCCCAGTACGACAGCGAGGTCGTGTACCACAGCGTCCGCGAGGAGCTCAGCAAGATCGGCGTCGTGTTCATGGGCACCGACCAGGCGCTCAAGGAATACCCGGAGATCTTCAAGCAGCACTTCGGCACGATCGTCCCGCCCGAGGACAACAAGTTCGCGGCACTCAACAGCGCCGTCTGGTCGGGCGGCTCGTTCGTGTACGTGCCCAAGGGCGTCGAGGTCCCGCTGCCGCTGCAGGCCTACTTCCGGATCAACGGTGAGAACACCGGCCAGTTCGAGCGGACCCTGATCGTCGTCGACGAGGGGGCCAAGGTCCACTACATCGAGGGCTGCACGGCCCCGATCTACGCGACCGACTCGCTCCACGCGGCCGTCGTCGAGGTCGTCGCGCTGCCGGGCTCCAAGGTCCGCTACACGACCATCCAGAACTGGTCGCAACGACGTCTACAACCTCGTCACCAAGCGGGCCCACGCGTACGAGAACTCGACGGTCGAGTGGATCGACGCGAACACCGGCTCGCGCAAGACCGTGAAGTTCCCGGCCATCTATCTGCGCGGCGAGGGCGCCACGGCCGACATCATCAGCGTCGCGGTCGCCGGCAAGGGCCAGCACCAGGACACCGGCGCCAAGGCGATCCACCTCGCCCCGAACACCCGGTCGCGGATCGTCAGCAAGTCGGTCAGCAAGGACGGCGGTCGGGCCACCTACCGCGGCCAGCTCAAGGTCGCGCCGGGGGCCACCAACGTCGTGGCCAGCGTCCGATGCGACGCCCTGATGCTCGACGACGAGAGCCGCAGCGACACGTACCCGTACATCGATATCCAGGAAGACGACACGAACATGAGCCACGAGGCCACGGTCGGGAAGGTCTCGTCGGAGCAGGTCTTCTACCTCATGTCGCGCGGCCTGACCGAGAACGAGGCGACCAACCTCATCGTCCAGGGCTTCCTCGAGGTATTCACCAAGGAACTGCCGATGGAGTACGCCATCGAGTTCAACCGCCTCGTGAAGATGGAGATGGAAGGGTCGCTCGGTTGACCGTCCCGACCTCAAGTCCCGGGGCGGCCGCGCCGGTCGCCCGCACCCGACCGGTCCGTCGCCCGCTCGACGAGCTGTCACTCCCCGTGGATACGGCCGCGCTCGAGGCGGCCTCAGCCGGTTCGCCGGACTGGCTCGCGGCGGATCGCCGTGCCGCATTCGAGGCATGGACCGCCCTGCCCGGTGAATCGAACATGCTGTACACGCCGTACATCGACCTCCGTGCGGCGCGCCTCGAGAACGCCGGATTCGTGATCGAGAGGGCCACGGAACGGGGTACCGGCACGCTCCCGCCGGACGCCGACGGCCTCATCGAGATCGTCGAGGGCCACGTGACGGTCGCAGCGCTGTCGGCCGATGCCGAGGCGGCCGGCGTGACGCTCCGCCCGCTCGGCGATGACGTCGACTCGGTCCGCGACCTGCTCGAGGGGGGCGCCACGCTCCCGACCAACGACAAGTTCGCCCAGCTGACCCGCGCACTGTGGACGCGGGGCGTCGTCCTGGATATCCCCGCCGGCGTCGTCCTGGCCCGACCGGTGGTCGTCCGCTGGGCCGTCGGCCAGCCCGACCGGGCGCTCGTGACCCGCACGCTCGTCCGTCTCGGTGATGGGGCGCAGGCGTCCATCGTCGAGGAACTCGTCGCATCGGACGGCGCCGCCACGGACGGCGGCCAGGCCTTCTTCGCCGGCACGACCGAGGTGACCCTGGGCGCCGAGGCCTCCCTCCAGGTTGCGAGCCTCCAGGAGCTCGGCCCCACGACCGTCGCGTTCCAGCATCGTTTCGCCGAGGTCGGGGAGGGCGCCACGCTCCAGTGGGCCCTGGCCCAGCTCGGTGGCCGGCTCGTCCGCAGCCGGGTCGACAACCGCCTCGTGGGCGACCGCAGCTCGGTCGAGCAGGTCGAGATCGTGTTCGGTGCCGATGAGCAGCTGTTCGACCTGACCTCGTTCACCACCCACATCGGCCGCGACACGACCGGCGACCTGCTGTCGAAGGCGGCGCTGCTCGAGTCGTCGCGGACCTATCTCAAGGGCCTCATCACGATCGAGAAGAGCGCGGTCGGGACCGACAGCTTCCTCGGCGAGTTCGGGATGAACCTCTCGAAATCCGCCCGTTCGGTGGCCATCCCGTCGCTCGAGATCGATCAGCCCGATTGCCGTCGGGCGATGCACTCGAGCGCCGTCGGCCCGGTCGACGAGACCCAGCTCTTCTACCTCGAATCGCGCGGCATCCCGCCGGATGAGGCGCGCAAGTTCATCGTGCTTGGCTTCCTCGAGCCCGTCGTCGCCCGCGTCCCCCTGGTGTCCGCCCAGGACCGGCTGCGCGAGTTGCTCGAGGAGAAGTGGACAGCCGGCACGGATGGGATCACCGGCGTGGCGGCCGCCTGATGCCTCCACAACCTCCCTCGCGCCAGCCCCGCGACGTCGGGGCCGCCCCCGGACCCAGCCGCACGACCGCGGCCCCATGAGGCGGATCGACCTGTTCGGTGTCGACGAGATCGGCGACGGCGAGATGAAGATGGCCGTGGTCGATGGCACGGACCAGGTCCTGGTGATCAACACCGGTGGCGAGTTCACCGCGGTCCAGGGCATCTGCTCGCACGAGTACTTCGAGCTCGACAAGGGCTTCCTGACGAACGGCACGCTCACGTGCGCGCTGCATCTTTCGCGGTTCGACCTGACCAGCGGCGAGCCGCTCGACCCGCCCGCCGAGGCCCCGCTGGCCGTCTACCCGGTGGTCGTCGAGGACGGCCGCATCCTCATCGAGGTCCCGGACGGTCCGCTCGAGATCAGCGAATAGGCCTCGGCCTCGGCCCCGGCCGCCGTTGCACATCGACCCCCACCAGATCGACCCCTGCCGCCGATGCACCTCGGCGGCATCGGCCAGTGCGGGCCGGCCGCTGCCCAGCCAGGTCGACGTGGTCGAGCTTGTGGTCGCGTGGATGGTCGAGAGCCAGCGTCTTCGTGCAGCCGAAGACAAACACCCGGAGGAGGCTCCCCAAGCGGCGCGATCACCGTCGTTGACTGCAGCCATAGGGCGATCTACCGGGCGCCTGATCGCGCTTCCTCGCAACTCGATCGGGACGTTGCGCCGGGAGCTCCTTTGACAGAACGATGGCCGACAGGCCCTGACGCGAACATATCCGGATGAAGGCCTCAAGCGCGGTGCCCGGTCGGCGCGCGTAGACTCGGCCCGTGAGGGCATGCCCGAACTGCGAGGCGCACAACCCGGAGCAGGCGAAGTTCTGTCTCGAATGCGGCGGCCGCCTGGTGGTCGACGAGCACCGTCCGCGTGAGGTCCGCAAGACGGTCACGGTCCTGTTCGCCGACATCGTCGGCTCCACGGCGATGGGCGAGCGGCTCGATCCAGAGGCCGTCCGCCACGTCATGACCGACTACTTCGCCGCGATGCGCGACGTCATCGAGCGCCACGGAGGGACGGTCGAGAAGTTCATCGGCGACGCCATCATGGCCGTCTTCGGCGTGCCGTCCGTCCACGAGGACGACGCCATCCGGGCGGCGCGCGCCGCAGTCGCCATGCGTGAGGCGCTCGTCGCCCTGAATGCCGAGGGTGGGAGCGAGCTACGGGTTCGAACCGGCATCTGCACGGGTCCGGTGGTCGCCGGCGTCGGACCGGAGCTGCCGACGCTCGTCACCGGCGACACCGTCAACGTCGCCTCCCGACTCGAGCAGGCGGCGGCCCCGGGCGAGATCCTGCTCGGGCCGGAGACGACCCGACTGGTCCGCGAGGTCGCCGAGCTCGAGGTCCTCGATCCACTCGCCGTCCGTGGCCGGATCGAGCCGGTCCCCGTCGCACGCCTCATCGCGATCCGCCCTGGCGCGGATGACCAGCCGCGTCGACCCGACGGGCCGATGGTCGGCCGCGATGCTGAGCTCGGCGTCCTGCGCGGCGTGTTCGATCGGGCGGTTGGCGTCCGGACGGCCCAGCTACTGACGATCTTCGGCACCGCCGGGGTCGGCAAAAGCCGGCTCGTGCGCGAATTCGTCGCCGCCCTGCCGGACGGGGTCACGGTCCTGCGCGGCCGTTGCCTGCCGTACGGCGAGGGCATCACCTACTGGCCGGTCATCGAGATCGTCCGGGCCGTGGCCGGGATCAAGGAGACCGACGACGCGGCCGACGCCCGCGGCCGGCTCGATGCCCTGCTGGCTGAGGCGCCCGAGGACCGGCTGATCGCTGGCCGGCTGGCCGAGGTCCTCGGGCTCGAGCCCAGTCGGGCTCGCCAGGAGGAGCTTTTCTGGGCGCTTCGCCGGCTGGTCGAATGGGTCGCGATCGATCGACCGGTCGCCCTTGTCGTCGACGACATCCATTGGGCCGAGCCGACCCTGCTCGACCTCATCGAGCACCTGGCCGACCTCATCCGCGGATCGGCAGTCCTGATCATCGCCTCGGCGCGTCCGGAGCTGCTCGAGGATCGTCCCACTTGGGGCGGCGGCCGCTTGAACGCCACGGCCATCCTGCTCGAGCCACTGGGCGAGTCCGCGGCAACCGTCCTGATCGATCAGCTGGTCCCGGGAGCCGCGCTGCCTGCCTCCTTGCGCGACCGGATCAGGGGCGCGGCCGAGGGGAACCCGCTGTACCTCGAGGAGCTCATCGCGATGCTCGTCGACGGCGGCTTCATCCGGCCGGCGGACGGGGAGCGCTGGGGGGTCGCCGACGGACTCGACCGCATCCCGATCCCGCCGAACATCCAGGCGCTTCTGGCCGCACGCCTCGACCGGCTCGCTCCGGCGGAACGAGGGGTCGCCGAACGGGCCTCGATCGTCGGGCGGGTATTCGAGGACCGAGCGGTGAGCCACCTCTCGCCCGAGCCCGAGCGTTCCCGGGTGGCCGGCTGCCTGACATCGCTGGTGCGCAAGGATCTCATCCGGCCGGAGTCGCCGCGCCTCGCCGATGAGGGCGTGTACCGCTTCCGCCACATCCTCATCCGTGACGCCGCGTACGAGTCGGTATCGAAGACCGAGCGGGCGGCCCTCCACGAACGCTTCGCCGAATGGCTGGCGGAGACCACCGGCGATCGGCTGGGGGAGGTCGAGGAGATCGTCGGCTATCACTTCGAGCAGGCCCATCGCAACCGGGTCGAGCTCGGTCTGGAGGACGGCCGCTCGGCCGTCCTCGCAGGGCGCGCCGCGAGTCGGCTCGGCTCGGCGGCCCACCGCGCGGTCGCCCGAGGCGACATGCGGGCCGCCGTCAACCTCCTGGAGCGGACGGTCGCCCTCCTCCCGCTCCTTGACCCGGAGCGACCGTGGTTGTCCATCGAGCTCGCCGATGCTCTCGGCGAGACCGGTGAGCTGGCGCGCGCCTACGCCATCCTCGAGGATGTGGTCGAAGGTGCCCGGGCCTCGGGCGACAGGCGCCTCGAAGCACACGCCAAAGTCGAGCACTGGGGGGTAGCCAGCGAGCTCGGTCCGCTCCGTGAGCGAGCCGAGGCGGATGCCCACGAGGCGGTCGCGCTGTTCGAGAACGCGGCTGACGAGGTCGGCCTGGCCCGCGCGTGGGACCTGCTGTCCGCGTGTCACTGGGAGGCCGGCCGCGGCGCCGAAGCGGAGGCGGCCGCGATGCGGGCCATCGAACACGCGCGTCGCGGCGGCCGGCGGCGCGAGCTGGCGTTGGGCTACCTTCAGTTGTCGGCCGTCCTCAACACCGGCCCGACGCCCGTCGAGGACGGCATCCGGCGGTGCGAGGAGGTCCTCCGGGCGGAGCCTGACAGCGCGACCGTCGCGAGCTGGATGTGGCACGCGATGGCCCACCTCGTCGCCCGGCTGGGCCGCTTCGACGAGGCGCGCGAGTTAGCGGCCAAGTGCCTCGCGATCCTCGACGAGCTTGGCCAGGCGGCATCACGCGCGCTCCTCTCCGAGCTGGCGGCCGACGTCGAGCAGGTGGCCGGCGATCCGCGCGCCGCGATGGAGGTACTGAAGGACGGCGTCGAGCAGACGGACCAGATGGGCGCGCCGAGCGCGATGCTCGCCGGTTTCCTGGCCCGCAATGCCTGGCTTGCCGGGGATCGCGACCTTGCGGCGTCGGCCGCGGCACGCGGTCTTGAGGGCGGCGGCTGGCTCCGGGCGGTGGCCCTCGGGTCCGTCGCCCGAGTCAGGGCGGCGGAGGGGCGGCACGCAGAGGCCGACGCAGCCATCAGCGAGGCGCTTGCGTACTTCGAGACGACCGACTTCCTGACGTTCCATGCCTGGACGCTGCGGGCGGCCGCCGACGTCAAGGAGGCCGCAGGTCGCCACGACGAGGCTATCGCCGCGGTCCGCAAGGCCATCGAGCTCGACACCCGCAAGGGCAGCGTCGCCGTGGTCGCCGACGACGAACGGGCGCTCGCTGCCCTCGATCGGGCGGCTCGATCAGCTGGGTGAGCGGCGCTGGGAGCAGGACGCCGAGCATGTGCCCGGCCCGACATCGACGCCGAGCGACGTGCCTCGCCGCTCATGCCTGGCTGTGGCCGGGGAGCGTTGCCGGGGCCGCCTTGTGCGCTCGGAGGAGCACGCTCGTCGCGATCACATCGTTGGCGCTCGCGGGGACCCGGCTGCGGATGAGGGCGAGCAGATCCTTGCCGGATAGGGCGCAGAGCTCGCATTCACTGATGTCGACCGGCTGGAGCGTGGTGATCGACACGTCGCGGCCACAGGTGCGGGTGACGCTCGGGCCGGGCCACGGACGCCACCGATCGAGGGAGTCCGTGATCAGTCCCGGACGGTCCAAGGTGAGAGGTAGAGCGCTTCGGCGATCTCGATAGTTTGGCCTTGGGCATCCTTCTCGGCGGGGGCGTCCGGCTGTTCGAGGATCTCGACCCTGAGGGGATCGAACTGAGGAGGGCAGATTCGATCGAGACTCCGGGCGCCACCCACTTCCGATTCGAAGTGGTGAAGTGACGCACTCAATGCCCTACATCTCGCCGGCTCGGTTCCTCCTCCCTGCACAGTGCTGACGAGCGAAGACGCAACGTTGGCGTAGGGTGGCAGCGACCGCCGCCGGCTTCGCGGCGGGCTTAACTGCGGCCTCTTGGCGGGCCAGCTCGGCGCCTCGGCTCAGCGTCTTTGCGCATACGTCGCGCGCATCGATCCTTCGCCGGCAGCCCTCTTGGCCGAGTCGTCCAAATCCAAAGGGCAGATCGGGCATCAGGCCTCGGCGACGGCCGGGTACCGAGCTCGAGCCGTACCAACGTCCGGTGGCCTGCCGATACAGGCGCGGGTAGGGTCGGGACACCATGCAGGGCGTCGAGTTCCACGGGTTTGCCGGCGATTGCACGATCGCTGGACGCATCACGATGTTCGGCGAGCGCCTGACCGACTTCCTGAACGGCCAGGAGCGCTTTCGACTCCACAAGGTGAAGTTCGAGAGCCTCGACGACGGTCACGTCGTCGCCATGGACTCGATCAGCCTGGAGCGCGACGACCTCCTGGCCGTCGTCGGGACCGGACCGCGCGGCGACGAGAAGCGGCGGGTTCGGCTCGCCGAGACCCGGATGCAGCTGTCGATCGGGCCGTACATCATCCTGGGCCGCCTGCACGCCGCTCCCGGGCTCGACCCGATCAAGAGCGTCATCTCGCGCGAACCGATGATCCCGCTCACCGGGGCGACCATGGCCTACAGCGTCGCCGGGACGGTCGTGGCGCGTGATGTCGGGACGCTGATCGTCAACCGGTTCCAGGTCGACTGGATCACGGCCACCGCCGACGAGGCGACGCTGTTCCCCGAGGCGACGGTGCGTTCGCCGTTCTCGATGAGCCTCAAGAAGGACTTCACGGGCCCCTCGACGATCTAGTCCTCGCGCGCGATCTCGGCGCCGGTCCGCAGGTTCTGCCGGAAGACGCGCGGTCGATCGATCGCGAAGCGCTCCTCGTCCGACCCCGCGGGAGCGCCGGCGATCCGCGACACGACGTAGCTCCCGATCACCGGCCCGTGCTTGAAGCCGTGGCCCGACCCGCCACCGACGAGCCAGACGTTGTCGTACGCCGGGTGGCGATCGATGACGAAGTCCGTATCGGGGGTGGTCTCGTACTGGCAGACCCGCGTCTCGACGATCGGCGCACCGGCCATCGCGGGGAAGCGTCGAGCGAGATAGCGTCGACCGAGGCGCACCGAGTCCGGATCCACCAGGCGTTCGCCGTGGGTCGGGTCGAAGGCCGGGCCGTACCGGTCCGGAGCGAGCTTCAGGCCGTGCCCGGCGACCGCGGGCATCCCGTACATCGCCGCGTCGTAGTCGACCCAGCAGGGGAGCCACTCGGCATTGAACCGGCCGTCCCCGGCTGGCGGGCCGAAGAACAGCACGTCCTGCTTGGTGACCCGGATGAGCTCGCCCGCGACGTCGGGGAAGAGGCGCGGCAGCCAGGGCCCGGCCGCGAACACGAACGTGCCACCGGCGTGGCGTTCCCCGGCGCGGGTCACGACGTCGAGGAGCCGCCGACCATCCGTGGAGCCCGGCTCTGCCCAGGCCAGCTCGAACCGGCCGCCCGCCGCGGCGAAGGACCGGGCCACGGCGGCCACCCCGTTCCGTGCCATCAGCAGCCCCGCCTCCGGTTCGAAGGCCGCGAACGCGAGGTCGTCCCCGGCGATCTGTGGCCAGGTGGCGGTCAGCTCGTCGAGTTCGATGCGCCGGATCGGGATGCCGAGCGAGGTCAACGCGGCGATCGAGTGGGCCTCGAAGCCGTCCTCCCGGCGGGCGAACCAGAGCATCCCGGCCTCCACGAAGAAGCGCTCGCCCACCTCGTCGCCGAACGCTTGCCAGGCCGATCGGGCCTCGCGTGACCAGCGCGTGTAGAACGTGTCGGCGCCGTGCGACGCCCGCAGGATCCGGGTCGCGTCGCCCGAGGTCGCCCGCGGATGGCCCGCCCCGAACGCATCGATGAGGGTCGTCGACCAGCCCGCCCGGCGGGCGCGCAGGGCCGTCCAGGCGCCCATCGTGCCCGCCCCGATGACGACCACGTCCGATGCCGGTGCGCTCACGGCGAGAGCGTGAGCGTCGCGACCGTGGCCGCCGCCACCGCGTCACGGGTGAACGGCAGGGGGATCGATCCGCCGGTCCGCCACGGGTCCACCAGGTCGTTGTAGTGCCGGTCGAACGGGTGGCCGGACTGCCCCGTCGAGATGACGATGCGCGCCCCATCGAGGTCGGACAGGTCCATGACGAGCCGGTAGGAGGGGAGGGTCGTGACCGTGAACACCTCGTCGATGCCGAGCGGGAGGACATCGGGGTGGTCCGGGTCCGGGTAGCCACGGCCGAGCGAGTAGTAGGCGTTGTTGATCGCGCCGGCCGCGCCCGGCACCGCCATCGGACCGTCGTTGAAGTACCACTCGAGCGGTCCGATGCCGCTCTCGCCGATGGTCGCCTCGCGGAACGTGGCGGTGTGGAGGCGGCCCCACGACCAGCGGTCCGGTTCACCGAGGGCCGCGTGCAGTTCGGTGCCGGCCGCGTCCATCGCCCGCAGCACGATCACGTCCGCGGTCTCGACGACGTCCGGAGTCGTCATGTCGTCCCACCACGGATCGGTCGGATCGCTCAACAGGTTGGCCAGCGCGACCCAGCTGAACGGACTGCCGACGTAGTCCTTCGCCAACGGTCCCAGCTCGTCGTCGAACAGGCCCCGCAGCACGCGATACTCCCATGCCATGTAGGCGGCGCAGCCGAGACTCTGGACGTCGCAGGCCCCGTCCCAGTCGGCGATGCGGGTCGCGATCGTGGCTCCCTCCGCGGTATCGGGTTGGGCGCCATCGAGCATCAGGACGATGTCCTGGGCACGGAGGGGGGCCGTATCGTTCTGGATGACGCTCATCTCGGGCACGGTCAGGCCGTCCTGGCTGTAGTTGTTGATGAGGTCGATGATCCGTTCGGCCCGATAGCCCGGATCCCAGTCCTGGCCGATGAAGCCGGGATAACTCGCATCAACGATCGCATTGTTGGCGCTGACGATCCAGCCATCGACCGGATCGAGCGCCCATGGCAGGTCGTCGAACGGGATCCGTCCGGTCCATTCGCCGGTACCGTCCGAGCCCGTGACCGGCCGATCGCCGCGGTCGCCTGCACTGGACCGAACCGGGATGTAGCCCGGCAGCTGGTACCCGATGTGCCCGTCGACATCGGCATAGACGAAGTTCTGCGCGGGTGCGCCGTAGCGCGTCAGGGCCGCCCGGAACGAATCGAAGTCGGTCGCGACGTTGAGGCCGAGGAATGCCTCCAGCGTCCGATCCGGGCCGGCCGCATCGTACGTGGCGGTCCAGCGGAGCGCCATGAGCGGAGCACCCGCGAGCCGGTCGTCGACGTCGTTCAGGATGGGTCCGTGGATGGTCTCGCGCACCTCGATGCGGATGGTCTCGCCCCCGTCGACGGCGATCTCCTCGGTTCGGACGGTGAACGGCAGGGACGATCCATCCGGCCCGATGTAGCGGGACGGATCGGCCGGGTCGACGGTCTCGATCACGAGGTCCTGGACGTCGGGCTCGGCGTTGGTCACGCCCCAGCCGATCCGGGCGTTGTGGCCGAGGACGACCCCCGGCACGCCCGGGAAGCTGACGCCGGCCACGTCGAACGGGCACGCCGCCGACACCGTCGCGCAGTGGAGGCCGTTGATGAACCAGACCGACGGCATCGAGATGCCGAGATGCGGGTCGTTGGCGAGCAGGGCACCGCCGGTCGACGACAGGAGCGGGCTGACCACCCAGTCGTTCGAGCCGATGCCGCGATCCGAGGCGAGGGCATCGCCTGCGCCGTCGAGACCGGCAAGGCGGAGGGCCGCGCCACCCAGCATCGCGACGTCGCGCCAGGCGGTGGCTTCGTCGTCGGTGAGTGACGGCCGCCCGCCGCGTGGCGTCGCGACACCGGCCCGTGCGCCTGGCACCGTGCCCGCGAACTCGGAGTCCGGATCGCTGGCGGGCACGATCACGGGGGCGAAGTCGCGGGCCGGAAAGAGCTCGTCCGTCCGAGCCGGGTCACCGAGGTCCGCGTCGGCGAGGTAGCGAAAGAGCTCGACGTCCAAGTTGCCGCCGAGGTTGAACGCCTGGACCTTGCCCCAGGCGACGGTATCGAGCGCGGTCCACGGTTCCGGGACCGCGCCGGTCAGGAGGAACGCCGGCCCGAGCCGCTCGCGGTTGGCGTCGAGCCAGGCGTTGACGCCCTCGGCGTAGGCGTCGACGACCGTTCGCGCCTCCGGCGAGAGCGCGGCAAGATCCCGTTCCGCCGCCGGGCGCCAGCCGAGTGTCCGGATGTAGCGGTCCTGATCGACCTGCGACGGCCCGAACAGCTCGGCCAGCCGGCCCGATGAGATGTGGCGCCACACCTCCATCTGCCACATCCGCTCCTGGGCGTGGACGAAGCCCTGGGCGAGGAACAGGTCGTGCGGCGACGTAGCGGTGATCTGGGCGATGCCGTTGGCGTCGCGCTCGACCGTGCGCCGGGGCCCCGAGGCCGGGGATCTGCAGCGTGCCCGTCGTCTGGGGCATCGCGCGGCCCGTCACCCAGGCGACGGCCCCGACCCCGGACGCGACGACCACGATGGGCACGACGAGCAGTCCGACGACCAGCATCCGCTTGGTCCGCAAGCAAGTCCTCCTGATTTCGGCCGATGGCCCGCTAGTGTGCCGTCGTCGCCGACTCCGCGCCGGAGCGACCGGCCATCACCGGGGCAGCAGGGTCCCGATGCCCAGCTCGACGGCCCGCCGCAGGATCGCATCGGCGAACACGACGTCGGCCAGGCCGACCCCGAGGTGGGTCACGACCACGCGACCCTCGCGAGGCGGCTCGATCCCCTGCAGGATCGCCTCGCCCAGCGTCGCAGACGGTTCGGGGTAGCCATCGAACTGGCCCGCCGCGCGGTTCGCCAGGTACTGGCCGCGGTCATCGACCAGGAAGAGGGCCGCATCACGGGCCACCTCGGCGGCGAGCATCGTGGCGTAATCGACGGCGACGACGAGCGCGCTCGGACCCAGCCACTCGGCGGTCATCGACTGCCGCCTGGACGGATCGGTGAACGAGACGGCGCTGACGACGACATCGGCCGTCGCGGTCGCGTCGCGCGCGGCCGGGGCCGTCGTGGCGGTGCCGATGCCGGCCATCCCGCGCGCGGCCGTCGCCAGGGCCTCCGCCCGCTCCGCGTGGCGGTCATGGATCGTGAGCTCGACACCGGGCAGCAGGTGCCCAAGGACCTCGAGGTGGCTGTGGCCCTGGACCCCCGCCCCCACGATCGCCGCCCTGGTCGGTCGGTCGAGAACGCGCGGCGCGAACCGCGCGATCCCGACACCGGAGACCGCAGCCGTGCGCTGCGCGGTGATGGGCCCGCCATCGAGGATCGCGAGCGGGACGCCGGTGGATGGATCGCTCAGGACGACGACCGCGTGGATGGCCGGCAGGCCGCGGCCACGATTGTCCGGGAACCCCGACACCCACTTGATCCCCAGCAGGTCGGCACCGGCCGGATCCAGGAGCGCGGCCGGCATCGCGTGGGCGAACGATCCCGGCGACCGAGGATGGAGGCCGATCTTGGGTGGCAGGTCGGCGTCGGCGACGAGCGCGGTCATCGTCCGCTCGGCGAGCCCCAGGCGGTCCGCGACTGGCGGCATCGCGGCGGCGACATCGGCCGCAGACAGGAAGCGGATGGGGCTTGCCATGCCCGGAGTCTAGATGCCCGCTAGGATGCCGCGGTGACCGACAGTAGCGCCCTCCGCACCCGCCTGGCCGCCGAGGGCCTGGATCCCGGTGCATGGTCCAACGGCCCCGGCGACCGGTATGGCTCGCACGACCACGCCTACGACAAGGTCATCGTGGTCGCCTCGGGCTCGATCACATTCGGGCTGCCGGACGGACCCGTTTCGCTCGAAGTCGGCGACCGCCTGGAGCTGCCGGCCGGGACAGCCCACGATGCCCACGTCGGCCCGAACGGCGTGGCCTGCCTGGAGGCGCACCTCCCCGCCGGATCGATCGCCCGGACCGCCCGCCACGCCTCGGGCTCGTGGTGATGGCACCGGCTCGAAACCGGCCAGGCCGCGGGCGACGTATCCGATGACGGGTCCCGGTCCGGGTCCGAGCGCCGACGCCGTCCTCGTCCGCGAGGTCGCGGCGGGATCGCACGATGCCCTGGCCGAGCTCTACGACCGGCACGGCGATGCCGTCTTCGCCGCGGCGTGTCGTCTTACGTCGGATCGGGGACTGGCCGAGGAGGTCGTGCAGGAGACATTCCTGGCGCTCTGGAACCGGGCGGAGACGTTCGATCCAGCGATCGGGTCGCTCGCGGCCTGGCTCCACACCATCGCGCGGAACCGGACGGTCGATCGGTTGCGGGCCGCCGGCCGGCGACCGACCCTCGTGCCGCTGTCGTCGGCCGCCTCCTCGGGGATGGCGTTCGGCGGTGGCGACGAACCCGACGCCGACGCCCTCGAGCGGGTGCTGGCGAGCGGGTCGGTCGTCGCGGGTTCCGCGGCCGCACCGACGCCGGAGATGGCCGCCGCGCTTGGCGAGCTCCGGGCGGCCCTGCAGGCAGCCCTTGCCGAGATGCCGGAGGTGGAGCGCGTGGTCATCTTGATGGCCTACGGCGAGGACCTCTCGCAATCGGAGATCGCCGAGCGGCTCGGCTGGCCGCTCGGGACGGTCAAGACACGGACCCGGCGGGCGCTCCGGCGCCTGCGCGACGTCCTCGGCAGCGGGATCGGGCCCGAATTCACCCGCTACCTGGCACCGGCCCCACTGGCCGGCCCGGATCACTGACGGAGCCGCAACGAAGCGACCGATGGAACACGACGACGTACTCGAGCAGCTCGAGCTGGCAGCCGTGGAGCCCGATGGGCTGGAGCGGCTGATGGCCGGTGACACGCCGGCCGCGGCGGCCGTCGCCGGCCACCTCGTGGACTGCGCGCCCTGCTCCGAGGAGCTTCGCCGACTCGGTCGAGCGGCGCCGCTCCTGCGCGACGTCGTGCGGACCACGCCGCCCACGGACCTGCGCGAGCGCACCCTCGCGTACGTGCGGGAGCGCGGGGATGCCCGTGGCCAGGGCCTCGCCCCCGACGCGACCGCCACGGCGACACCGGCCGAGCCCGTGCCGGTCTTCCGGCCGATGGCCGTCCCGGCCGCGGCGGCGACCTTCCGATGCGCCAGCGGCGGGCACGCGTGGCAGCGCGACACCCCCGACCCGGTTGTCACGCGCCATGCCATGGGTCGCCACGCTGGTGGCCGCGGTCGTCCTGTCCGTGGTGGCCACCTCGTTCCTGGTCGGTCGTCAACTGGAGGAAGGCCTGGCCGCTCAGGCGCGGGCGATCGAGGGCCTCGAGGCGGTCACGCTCGCCACGCTCTCGATCACGGCCGACGAGGACGCCGAGCGTGTCGCACTGACGGCCACGGACGGCGGCCCGACCGCGGGCTCGCTGCTGTTCTCGCCGTCCACCACGATGCTCGTGGTCGTCGCGGATGGCCTGACACGTCCGCCCGATGGCCGCGAGTACCGCTGCTGGATGGAGGTCGATGGCCAGCGGACGTCGGTCGGCAAGATGTTCTTCGCCGACGACCTGGCCTACTGGGTCGGCGATACGCCCGAGGTCACCGGCGCCGGACCGGGAACGACGTTCGGGGTCTCACTGACCGACATCGGGGGCCCGTCGCTCGAGGCCGACCCGGTCATCGTCGGCCAGCTCTGAGGATCGGAGCGGCGAGGCGGGCGGATCGTCGGGCGGCGGCGCCTCGAGGTAGGCGCGATGGAGGACCAGCAGCCGCTCGGCGACCTCCGGCGTGACATCGTGGCCCTCGTCGGCCAGCGTCGCGGACAGCCAGGCGGCCTCGCGCGGCCGTTCCTCGTCGTCGATGTCCACGTCGCGCCGTCGGGTGTCCAGCAATACGAACCAGACCAGCCCGGCCCCCACGACGAGCCCGACGATGAGCAGCCACCAGTTGAACTCGGCGTTCACCGTGCCGAAGTATAGGGAGCGACCGGCGGGTCAGCCCGCGACGCTACACTCTGCCGGATGTTCGACACACCACCGGACTCCATCGCGTTCCAGATCGGCCCGCTGAGCATCGGCTGGTATGGGCTGTGCTACGCGATCGGCCTCGCCGCCGCCTATCTCCTGATGGTCTGGCTCGCCCGCCGGGCCGGCGAGGACCCGGAGATCGTCGGGAACGGGATCATCATCGTGGCGATCGCCGCGTTGATCGGTGGTCGGCTGTACCACGTCATCGACCAGTGGGCGCTCTACGCGAACGACCCGCTCAAGATCGTCCTGCCGCCGTATTCCGGCCTCGGCGTGTACGGCGGGATCGTGACCGGGACCCTGGCCGCCTGGTGGTATGCCCGACGACGCGGCGTGTCGTTCGCCCGCTGGGCCGACATCATCGCGCCGGCCCTGTTCGTGATGCAGGCCATCGGTCGGTGGGGCAACTACTTCAACCAGGAGCTCTACGGCCCGCCGACCGACCTGCCGTGGGGCATCCCGATCGAGTGCGCCTACCGGCTGCAGGTCTATGCCTGCGACACCCTGCCCGAGGCGACCACCAGGTTCCACCCACTCTTCCTGTACGAATCGTTGTCGGGGCTGCTTGGCGCGGCCTTCCTCGTGTTCCTCGGGTTCCGGCTGCGTTCGCGGCTGCGGGCGGGGGACCTGCTGCTGGTCTTCTTCATCTGGTACGGGGCGACCCGTTTCGTGCTCGAATTCCTGCGCGAGGACAACTGGACGTTCTTCGGGGTCCCGACGGCCCAGATCGTGTCCGATCGCGTTCATCGTGGTCGGGATCGGCGGGCTGCTGGTGCGGCACAACCCGCGACGCGCCCCGGATCCGCCGGCTCCGAACCCGCAGGTCCAGACCTGGGGCGCACCGAGCCCAGCGTGGGCCACCACGCCGATCGACGAGCCGTGGGCGAACGTGGGTGAACCGCTCGACGACGGCGTGCCGGACGCTCCGGTCGGGGCCATCGATGACGATATCGGGCCGGCCGAGGACGACGGACCGGACGCCCGACCCGCGACGTGACCGGCGCGGGCCCGTCGGCGGAGGCCGACCCGCGCCCGCCCCGCCGGCCCCCGCCGGCCCGCGTCGCTCCCGAGGCACTGGCCACGGCCCGCGGCGGTGTCAAGGAGGGACTCGACTGGCTGGGCCGCACGCCGGAGGCGAAGGCCTCGGTGCTGTACCGGCTCATCCGGCTGCTCGTGCGGTTCCTGTGCTTCGGCGTCTTCCGCTTCCGGATCGCCACATCCGGGCAGGAGCATGTGCCGCGCGGCGGCTACCTGCTCGTCGCCGGCGCCCACCGCGGCTGGATGGACCCGTTCGTCGTGATGCACGCGCTCCCGCTCGAGCCGCGCTGCTGGATCCTCGGCAGCGGGCCGTCCACGTTCACGACGCGCTGGCGGGAGGTGCTCGCGAAGCGGGTAGGTGGACTGCTCCCGGTGTGGCGCGGCGGGGTCGGGATCGACAAGCACGTCGAATCGGCGCGGACGGTCCTCGCGAACGGGGCCGTCTTCGTCCAGATGCCGGAGGGGACCGTCAGCGGCCCACCTGGACGGCTGGGAGCCATGCGAACCGGCTGGGCGATCATCGCCATGCGGACCGATGCGCCGATCCTGCCCCTCGCCATGGCCGGGACCGAGGAGTTGTACCTCGGCAAGCGGATGGCCTCGCGGATCCTGCCCTCCACCACGGTTCGGGAGCTGGCCGGCTTGGCCGAGGACGCGGCGTTCCCGGCATCTGGATCGCGAGAGGAGCTCACGCTGGCTCGAGTCATGACCGATCGGCTGGCCGAGCGGCTCGGTCCCGCCGTGGAGGCCCTCCATCCGGGCACCCTCGACCCACCCGGGCACCCGCGCCGGTTCCGTCGACGGCTCACCTGGCTGCTCCTGCGTCCTGGGCGGTTGGACCGCGACGACTGACGTTCACTCGGCGGGCGCAGGTAGTGCGGCGGGATCCGCGCCGAGATTGAGGCGTGTCGGGCGCTCCGGATAAGGCACCGCCCGATGTCCGAGGCAGGGGCTCAGCCGCAGCATCGCGGTGTGATCGGCGGATGCACCGCCGTCCAGCTGCGATAGGAGCCCAAGATGTTCGCCACGATCAAGCGTTCCGCAGACCCCCGCCCGGCCATCCAGGCCATGTCGGCCCTGCTCATCCTCGCCGCGCTGCTCACAGCGATCGCTGTCATCGCCCAGCCTCGACAAGCTCAGGAATCGGTCACGCCCGTCGCCCCCGCCGCCGGACCGGCCGGCGACCGCTGGTTCGTGCCCGAGCCGGCCGTCATCGTGACGCCGCCCGCCGGCGACCGCTGGTTCGTGCCCGAGCCGGCCGTCATCGTGACGCCGCCCGCCGGCGACCGCTGGTTCGTGCCCGAGCCGGCCGTCATCGTGACGCCGCCCGCCGGCGACCGCTGGTTCGCAGAGCCGGCGCCCGCCGCAGTCCCGGCTGGCGACCGCTGGTTCGCAGAGCCGGTCCGCGCACCGGCCACCTCCGGCACGCCCACCACCGAGCTCCATATGGGTGGTTTCAGCCCAGCGGTCGCCCCCGCCTCCGGCGAGCCCACCACCGACCTCCACATGGGTGGTTTCAGCCCAGCGGCCCCCTCCGGCGAGGGTGCCCGGAACGGCAGCGGCCCGGGTGGTCCTAGCCGCAACTGAACATTCGCCACAGGGGGAAGGTGACGCCCGGGCGGGGGGCCCGGGCGTCACCCTATACTCGGCCGCGATGCAGTACGCCGAGTCCATCCTCGATCTCGTCGGCAACACACCACTCGTCCGCATCAGCCGGACGATCCGCGATCTCGGCCCCCAGGACCGGCAACCGCTCCTCCTCGCCAAGATGGAGATGCTCAATCCGGGCGGATCGGTCAAGGACCGCATCGGCCTGCCGATGATCGAGGCGGCCGAGCAAGCGGGGCTCCTCAAGCCGGGCGGGACGATCATCGAGCCGACCTCGGGCAACACCGGCCACGGCCTGGCCATCGCCGCGGCCCTCAAGGGCTATCGCTGCATCTTCGTGATGGCCGACAAGCAATCGACCGAGAAGCAGTCGCTCCTTCGTGCCTACGGCGCGGAGGTCGTGCTCTGCCCGACGAACGTGGCCCCGGAATCCCCCGAGAGCTACTACTCGGTCGCCGCTCGACTCGCGCGCGACATCCCGGGCGCGTTCAAGCCGGACCAGTACTGGAACATGGAGAACCCGGCGGCCCACGAGCGGACCACCGGCCCCGAGCTGTGGGACCAGACAGAGGGCCGGTTGACGCACTTCGTGGCCAGCGTCGGGACAGGTGGGACGATCTCGGGCGCCGCCCACTTTCTCAAGGAGCGCAAGCCGTCGATCGAGGTCGTCGGCGCGGATCCCGAGGGCTCCATCCTGTCCGGGGATACCGCACGCCCGTATCTCACCGAGGGCGTCGGCGAGGACTTCATGCCCGGCACCTACGACCCGTCCGCGGTCGATCGATGGGTGCGCGTGTCGATCGCGACGCCTTCGCGATGGCCCGCCGCCTGACCCGTGAAGAGGGGATCCTGGCCGGCGGCTCGTGCGGGACGGCGATGGTCGCGGCACGCGAGGTCGTGCGCGATCTGGCGGCCACCGAAGGCGGACACGAGGCGATCGTCGTCGTGCTGCTCCCCGATGGCGGACGCAACTACCTCTCGAAGCTGTACAACGACGAGTGGATGCGCGCGAACGGCCTGCTGGCGACGACCGGTGCGGCGACGCGGATCGAGGCGCTCCTGATCGACCGGCACCACGCTCCCGACCGGCCGGACGTGGTCGTCGCCCGGACCACGGAGCGGGTCGGCCAAGCGATCGCCACGCTCCAGGAGTTCGGGATCAGCCAGCTCCCCGTTTCCGAGGAGGCCGAGGGCGACGACATCGTCGGTCTCGTCGGCTCGATCACCGAGAAGGGCCTGATGGAGCGGGCCTACCGCGACCCGTCCGTCGTCGAGCGCACCGTCGGCGAGATCATGGACGCGCCCCTGCCGCTGGTCGAGGCGTCAGCGACCCTCGATGAGGCATTCGCGCTGCTGAGCGGCGGGGCTTCGGCGCTCGTCGCGGTCCGTGGCGAGCGGCCGGCCGGCGTGATCACGAAGCTGGACCTGCTCGAATACCTGGCGCACCGTGGGTCCACGGCCGGGTAAGCCCCAGGTCGGCCTCCGCTGGACTTGTGTCCGAGGGGACGGCCCCTCGATTCAACACAATGTGTAGTAGTGAGCCGCAACGGTGGGCTCGACGACTGTGACCCGATCGTGCGACGTCCACCGAACGGCCGTTGCGCTCGGAATCTAGAACGGACCCCGGACGTAGATATCGCTCGTCGCGTCGGTGTCTTCAGGCACGAGGTTCGTACCGACCGAGGCAAACGCGATCGACGTCCCGTCGCCCGCCAGCCACGGCGCGCTCGACGCCTCGTTGACCTGAGCTCCGGCGGCCGTCAACGACTTGCGGACCGTCGAATTGGCGGTCAGGTCGCGGATGAACACGTCGCCCCGGTTGTTCGTGTCTCCAGCCACCAGCGTCGTGGCGGTCGAATAGAAGCCGACCTTGGTCCCGTCGGTCGAGAGCGACGGGTCGCTGCTCGAGCTCGTGACCTGGGCGTCGGCGTCGCTGAGCGAGGCGCGGATCGTCTCGCTCGTGGCGACGCGGCGGACGAAGATGTCCTCCTTTCCGTTCGTGTCGCCGGCCACGAGGTTGGTGGCGACGGACTTCCAGGCGACCCGCGAGCCGTCGCCGTTGATGGTCGCGTCGCCGCTCGCGCCGTTGGACTGGACGCCAGCGCCGCTGACCGAGAGCCGGATCGTGGTGTTCGTCTGGCGGTCGTGCCGGAAGATGTCGGTCGTGGCGTTGGTGTCGCCCGCCACGACGTTGGCGGCGTCCGACTGGAAGGCGACGTAGCGGCCATCGTCGCTGATGGCCGGTTCGTCGGAGACGCCGCCGGTGACCTGGGTCCCGCCGGTGGCGACCGAGACGCGAGTCGTGGTGCTGGTCTGGCGGTCCCGGACGAAGACGTCCGACTGGCCATTGGTGTCACCGGTCACGAGGTTGCTGGCGGACGAGCGGAAGGCGACATAACGGCCGTCGGCACTGATGAGTGGATTCTGCGATGCGCCGTTGGCCTGAACACCGGCCGTGCTGACCGAGATCCGGTCGACCGTACCCGTCTGGAGGTCCTTGACGAAGATGTCCCAGGCCGTGCCGTTGGTGTCGTCGGCAACGAGGTTGCTCGCTTGGCTCCGGAACGTGACGTAGCGGCCATCCTTGCTGATCGCTGGGTCGTTTGACTGCCCGTTGCCGACGACGCCGGCCGACGTCGCCGATACGAGCGTTGTCGTGTCGGTCTGCCGATCGTGGACGAACACGTCGCGGACGTTGTTCGTATCACCCGGGGCGAGATTGGTCGCGTCCGAGTGGTAGGTCACCTGGCGGCCATTAGCGCTGACGTAGGCATCGAGCGACTGCCCGTTGCCCTTGGCTCTCGTCGTGCTGATCGAGACGATCTCGGTGGTCTCAGGGACCACTCCACCGACAGATGCGGTGACCGTGTCCGGACTCCTGCCGTACTCATTGATGGCTCGAACGCTGAATGTCTGCGGCTGGCTGAGATCGATGCCCGTGATCGTCACTGAATTGCCGGTCCCGACGGGCGAGTACCTAAACAACATCGTGTCCGAAAGCCTGACCGTATAGCCATCTGCGTGATCGTTGGCCGCTGGCGTCCACGTCACGGTCACTTGGCCCGGTCCGCTCACCGACGCCGAGGCGGCAGCGGGCGCGACGGGCGCGACATCGGCCAGTCCGGCGTAGTCGACGGTGACGTTGACACTCGCCAGCGCCTCGCCACCATCCGCGGACACGACTCGGACCGCGGCGATGCCCGTGTATTCCCCTGGGTAGGAGTGATCCACGGTGGGACCGGAAGTCGTTTGGTCGGTGGTCCCGTTACCGTCGAAGTCCCACTTGTAGGAGACCAGTTCGGCGTCGGGGTCGAACGATCCGGCGGCGGAGAAGTGGACCGGGTTGCCGGTGACGGCAAAGTACGGACCGTCGAGTTTGGCGACAGGGCTCATCGCGACCGTATTGAGAACTCCTTCCAGCAGGTCGGACAGCGACTCACCCGGGTCGAGGACGAACACCTCACCCGCCGTGGCCGCGGCCAGGGGCTGCATAAACCCTGTCACTGCTGGGTCGTTGTAGACGTCCACCCCATAGATCGCCACCGGATCGATCTCGAGCGCTCGTTGGCTCACCTGCGCTCTCGTCAGATTGGTGACAGGCTCCGGGTCCTTGCCAGGGGCGTCCGTGATGACGACGGCCGCCTTTGTCGCACCCGCCTGCCAGTCCAGGCCGTTCAGGGCGGTCATCAGGCCGGAAAGCTGGGCCTCTGGGGTGTCACCACCCTCATCGGCGACCAGCGCGTCCACCGCAGTCTGGAACGCCGTTCCGTCGCTGGTTAGTTCAAGGTCCACCCTGGAAACGAACGAATTGCCGTGGTCGCGGAATTCGACGAGGGCGACCCTCCCGTTGGTCGACAAGCCCAGCCAAAGCGCGGCAAGCGCCGTAGCCTGTGCTCCGAGGTCGTCGATCTCCTCCCACATGCTGCCTGTTGTGTCAAAGACGAACACCAGGTCGGCCCCGGCGCCACCGGTCGCGAAGTTCAGCAGGGACACATCGATATCAGTGGCTGCGTCGGGAATGAAAGTCTGCAGTCGGACGGCGGCTTCCTGCATTGCCTCCGCGGCGTTCCCGTCCTCCGCGAAGTACCCATTGTGCTCGTCGTTGGGGGGCAAGACGTCGTTGATGACGCCCGTGCACGCAATGTCGAGGTTCCGACACCATGACCCTGCCCGGTTCATCAGGATGTCATCCGGCAGGTACGGTTCCCATGTATCCACGAACCAGCCCCTCGAGAAGCACTTGGAATCTTCCGCGGACCCACGGTTGTCTCGCCATGAGACACGCGTCTGAAAATGGCAGCACTTCAACATTCTGCGACTGGAACCGCGGATCCCCGAACAGAGCGACGAAGGCCACTCGCTGCTGGATCGCGGCAGGGACATCGAAGAGCCCTTCCCCAAAAAACGCTTCTGTCGGCTCAAAGAGGTCTATGAGCCGTGATCGCAACAACGGCACCGGGCACGCCGTCCTCTAGCCCCACGTCCGCAGCCGAGTGAAAGACCGAGACGCTGAGTTGATCTCCGTTGCGGCTCGCGAAGAAATTGCACGCCGAACCACTTGGCGGACCGGTGCAGTCCGGGGTGAACTCCTCATCAACAGCGAAGCCGGCCGCAGAGATGACGTCCTTGGCCTGTGCGTACGCTTTCGTAGCGTCACCATCGACGAGAAAGGACCGGCTCGCGCCCGGGCAGGTTTTCGAGAACGATGGGGAGCAGGGGTCAGCCTCGTCCGGGCTGTAAACATCCGACTTGGCCAACTGCCAGCCGGCGGGGACGTGCAGCTCATCCAGGATGGCGGTGTAGTGGGCGGCGTCAGGGCCTGAGTAGCAGGCCCCGACAAGGAGGGCAGAGGTAAGCATCGCCACGAGGAGCGCTCTCATTGGCGCACGGTAGCTGCGGGTTGGCTCCAAGCCATGACCAGCACGGCTTGGATGATCGCTAGCACGGAATTCCCCCTCACGATCAGGACTCTAGACCGCGCGGTGAGGCTACGGTCATAGGTGCGACGATCTATACGACCGGCGCTGCTGCAGTGCCGCCACCGACCTGGGAAATCGCGGACAACGCATCACCAGATAGTGTCGGAGCGACTCACCGGATCGTGCGAAGGTCGGCGAGGAATCAGATCCAGGGCAGGGCGATCGGCACCAGCGCGTTGAGCAGCAGGCCGAGCGTCAGCAGCCCGCCGGTACGGCGGGTGTGGACGAAGGCGAAACCGACGAACCACAGTGGCCAGGTCGGGTAGTCGGGCGGCGGCGCTGCGGGCTTGGGCGCCCGGAACACACGCAGCACCGCGAGCAGCCGCGGCACCCCCAGGACGACGAGCAGCACCCAGGGCCCGATGAGCCCGACGAGCGCCGACAGGATCGTGAGCGGATAGAACGCGATCATCAGCCAGCTCCCGACGGCCCGGGCCCGAGCCTCGCCGAGGATCACCGGTAGCGTCCGCACGCCAAGGGCCGAGTCCGCTTCGATCTTGTCGATGTGCTTGCCGAACAGCACGCTCGTCACGAGCAGCGCGTACGGCACCGACACCAGGAGTACCCACGGCGCCACCGTGCCGGTCGCAGCGAGGAAAGTCCCGCCGACCATGAGCGGGCCCCACACGAGGAACACGCCGGGCTCGCCAAGGCCGTGATGCTTGAGCCGGATCGGCGGAGCCACGTAGAAGACCGAGATGAACAGCCCGGCCAGCGCGAACACGATGACCAGCGGTCCGCGCACGGACGCGAGGTACAGCATGATCGCGGCACCCACCAGATTGACCGCGAGGATCGCGACCTCGAGCTGGCGCTTCGTGACCCAGCCCGACAGGATCGGGTGCGGTGCGTAGAGCGCGCGGACATAGCCCTCGGTGTCGACGCCGCCGGTCGTGTCGAAGTAGTCGTTGATCATGTTGTTCGCGGCATGCGCGAGCACCAGTCCGACGACCGCGAGCGCGAAGAGGCCCCAATCGACGGGCGGGCCACCGGCCACGCGATTCGCCTCGACCGCGAGCAGCCCGCCGATGAGCCCCGACCAGATCGTCATCGGGAAGACGGCGGCCCGGGTGATGACGAGCCACTTGCCGACGGTGTCGAGCGGGCGGGTCTTCGGCGGGTTCGCCGTCTCCAGGATCTCCTTCCAGCCGAGCAGGCGATCGCGCAGGGACAGGGGCGGCTGGACGGTGGTCTCCGGGGCGGCGGCACTCATCGCGGGTCCTTCGTTGCAGGGGAAACGTGCCCACCGAATGTATCACGTTCTGTCGGGGATACCATGGCGCGATGCAGGACCGTGAACCGAGCTTCGACACGCTGGCTGTCCACGCCGGCGCCGAGCCCGACGAGCTGACCGGGGCGGTAGCGCCGCCGATCTACCAGACCTCGACCTTCGCCCAGGACGGCGTCGGCAAGCCGCGCGGCGGCTACGAGTACGCCCGCTCGCAGAACCCCACGCGTGAGCGGCTCGAGCGGGCGATCGCGACGCTCGAGGGCGGCGGCCACGGTTTCGCGTTCGCCTCGGGTTCGGCGGCGACCGCGGCGATCGCCGAGCTGGCCGCGCCCGGTGACGAGGTCGTCGTCGGGGACGACGTGTACGGTGGCACGTTCCGCTATCTCGAGCAGGTCCGCAAGGGCGCCGGCGTCTCGACCTCGTACGTCGACCTCGCGGCCGGCCCGGACGTCCTGTGGGAGGCGCTCAGCGAACGGACCCGGCTCGTGTGGTTCGAGACGCCATCGAACCCGCTGCTCAAGATCGTGGACATCGCCGCGGTCGCGGCGACCGTCGAGCGCCGGGCGGCAGAGGGTGGCCGACGGCCGCTGATCGTGGTCGACAACACGTTCGCCTCACCCGGCCATCCAGCGACCGCTGCTCCTCGGTGCGGACATCGTCTTCCACTCCGCCACGAAGTACCTCGCCGGCCACTCCGACACGATCCTCGGGCTGGCGGTCACCTCGGACGACACGATCGCCGAGCGGCTGCGCTTCCTCCAGAACGCGATGGGCGGCGTGCCCGGGCCGCAGGACTGCTTCCTCGTCCTGCGCGGACTGCGCACGCTGCACCTGCGGGTGGAGCGGCACCAGGCCAACGCGAAGGCCGTGGCCGAGTTCCTGCGCGGGCGCCCGGACGTCGCCGAGGTCCGCTACCCCGGGATTCGGCGGGATGGTCTCGTTCCTGGCCGCCCCGGGCGGGTCGCGATCGGCGGCGGAGCGGGCCGTGGCGATCGCCGAGGGGACGCGCTACTTCACGCTGGCCGAGTCGCTCGGTGGCGTGGAGTCGCTGATCGAGGTCCCCGCAGCGATGACCCACATGTCGGTCGCCGGCTCACCGCTGGAGGTCGATCCGGCGCTCGTTCGGCTGTCGGTCGGCATCGAGGGCATCGGTGACCTCATCGACGACCTGACGCGGGCGCTCGACGGCGCCTGACCTGGCCCACGGGCCGATCGCCCCCGGAACCTAGCGCCCAGCGGTCGATGGCCCGCGTGTCCGTTCGGCCGGACTCAGCCCCCGGCCATCGCCGGGAGGAGGACCAGCGTGTCGCCGTCCCCGACCGGCGTATCGAGCGCCTGGAGGTGGCGGACGTCGGTGTCGTTGAGGAACGCATTGACGAATCGGTTCAGGTCGCCGTCATCGCCGAGCAGCTGGGACTCCAGGGCGGGATGCGCGACGACGAGACCGGCGATGACCTCGCGGACGGTGCCGCCCGGAACGGAGACCAGCTTCTCCCCGCCCGTCGAGGCGCGCAGGGTCGGCGGGATCCGAACGGTGCTCATGAGGCATCCTCCAGCCAGGCCTCGAAGGCCGACAGGCTCGGCCTGATGACAGGCGCCAGGCCCGGCTGACCCGGTCGCGCCGGCTCGGTACCGCCGTCCGGCAGGCCCAACAGGCGAGCATCGGGGGTCTTGAGCCCGTTCCCGGTGAGCAGCGCCACGACCTCGTCGCCCGGTCCGATGACGCCGCGCCGTCGAGCGGCGGCCACCGCGCCCAGCGTCACGCCTCCGGCCGTCTCGGGGTAGAGGCCTTCCAGACGCGCCACGTCCCGGATCGTCCCCGCCGTCACCTCGTCCGGGATCGCCTCGATGGACCCACCGCTCTCGCGCGCCAGCTCGACCGCGTAGCGCCCGTCCGCCGGGTTGCCGATCGCCAGCGAGCGCACGAACGTGTCCGGAGAGCGGACCGGCTCGATGACGTCGGTCCCGCGCTCGAACGCGGTCGCGACCGGCGCACAGCCGGTCGCCTGGCCGCCGACGAACCGGATCGGTCGCCGCTCGATGAGGCCGAGCGCCACGAGCTCCTCGAAGCCGCGCGCGACCCGGGTGAACATCGCGCCCGACGCGACCGGCCCGACGACGACGTCCGGCGATCGCCAGCCGAGCGCCTCCGCGATCTCGTAGGCGAGGGTCTTGGAGCCCTCGGCGTAGAACGGTCGCAGGTTGATGTTGACGAAGCCCCAGCCGGTCTCGTCGGCGACCTCGAGGCACAGCCGATTGACGTCGTCGTAGGTGCCGTCGATCGGAACGACCGTGGCGCCGTATGCCAGGGCGTGCTCGATCTTGGCCGGCTCGAGGTCGGCCGGGATGAACACGTAGGCCGGCAGCCCGATCGCGGCCGCGGCGGCGGCCGTCGCCCCGGCGAGATTGCCGGTCGAGGCGCAGGCCAGGGCCGGCACACCGAAGTCGAGCGCGCGTGCCGCGGCGATGGCGACCGCCCGATCCTTGAACGAGAGGGAGGGGTTGCGGGTGTCGTCCTTGAGCCACAGGCGCTCGACCCCGAGGGTCGGGGCGAGGCGATCGGCGGCGAGCAGCGGCGTGGACCCCACCGGCAGTGACCGCGCCGGCGCCGCGTCGACGGGGAGCAGCTCGAGGTAGCGCCAGATGCCGGGGCTCGCCGCGCGATGGTCTCCCGCGAGAACGTGGCCGCTGCGACGGCCAGGTCGTAGGTCACCTCGAGCGGCCCGAAACAGGCGGGACACACATAGGCGAGCGCGATCGGCTGGGCGTGTCCGCAATTCCGGCACGCCATGCCCGTGATACGAGCGCTGGGGCTGGGGGAGGAGGGCACGCCGGTCGTCGGCGAGGGCAGGGTCTCGGTCGTCACGGTCGGGTCTCCGGGTATCGCGGCACGGCGCGGATGGCGCGGCGCGGGGACCGGTACGGACGGGACGACCCTGATCGCTTCGAGGGGGCTCCGAGGAGTTCCCTTATCTCGCAGGAGGACCTGCCCGGAATTGGCACCTTGCCGGCTTCGCGCCGGTAGGTTGTCGTGGCTTCAACGGGCCGGTCCCTCTGCCACTCTTGATAAAGCGCTCTTCGGTTGTGGGCGAATGCTACGGGCGGGTCCGTCGGGCCGTCAAGCGGGGGTACTCGTGGGGCGCCGGCCGTGGCGGAACGAGGGCGAGACCGCGGCCGCGGCGGGAGGCGGGGCCGCGGCCGGGGCGAGGCCCGGTGGCCCGGAGCGCGGCCGGGGCCCGGTGGCCCGGAGGCCGGCCCGGTGCCGGGGCCCGTCGCCGGTTGCCGTGGGGCGGCAGATTGACGTGGGACGGGAACAGGCGACATCTGAGCCGGGGCGTCCGCAAGGTCCTTGCCCACGACGGCAGAAAGCGACGTGCCTTGCCGCGGGCTGGCAACGCGCGACCGATCAGACCGCAGAAGCGTCGCCTGTTGCCGTGGGACGGCACCCGCTGGTCGGGGCGAAGCCCGGTGGCTGCGGGGCGTGGCCGGGGCCCGGTGGCCTGAGGCCGGAGGCCGGCCCGGTGCCGGGGCACGTCGCCGATTGCCATGGGGCGGCAGATTGACGTGGGACGGGAACAGGCGACATCTGAGCCGGGGCGTCGGCAGCGTCCTTGCCCACGACGGCAGAAAGCGACGTGCCTTGCCGCGGGCTGGCAAGGCACGACCGATCAGACCCCGGAAGCGTCGCCTATTGCCGTGGGACGGCACCCGCGGCCGTGGCGCGCATGTTGCCGTGCGACGGCACCCGCTGGCCGGGACGGCACCCGCTGGCCCCACCGAGCCCACCAGCCCCGCCGGTGCCGCTCCGCACCGCAACCGTCCCGCAACCTGCGCGACCCCGTTCCGCAAACGGCACCATGTCACTCGCCGATGTGTACAATGCCCGGAAGCGCGACTGTGGAAGCCGACTCCCGCCCGGATCGCAAGGTCCGGACGGCACGCGCGGCCGGTCGATCCGTGAAGTGATCGTCCGTGCCCGTGCCGAGGAGTCCGAGATCTGATGGCCACCACGCACCCCGCCCGCCCCGACCATCCCCCGACAGCCGGCTCCGGACGTGCGCGTCCGCCGCTGGGTCGCCGCGTCCGGGCCAACCGTTCCTCGGCCGAGCTCGTCGAGGACGCGATCCGCGCCGGTGAGGGTGTGCTGGCCGCCGATGGCCCGATCGTCGTCCGCACCGGCAAGCACACGGGCCGCTCGCCCCAGGACAAGTTCATCGTCGACGAGCCGACGAGCCGCGACAAGATCTGGTGGGGCGAGGTCAATCGACCCATCAGCCCGGAGCACTACGATCGACTGCGCGCCCGCCTCGTGGCCTACTGCGCCGAGAAGGACCTCTACGCGCAGGACATGCTCATCGGCGCGGACCCCGCGCACCAGCGGCGCCTGCGGGTCTACACCGAGACTGCCTGGGCGAGCATGTTCGCGCTCAACCTGTTCCGCCGCCTGACGCCGGAGCAGCGCGTGGGCTTCGAGCCTGCCTTCACGATCATCTGCGTCCCGTCATTCCAGGCGGACCCCGCGACCGAGGGCACGCGGACCGGCACGGCCATCCTGGTCCACCTCGAGCGGATGGAGGTGATCATCGTCGGCACCGAGTACGCCGGCGAGATCAAGAAGTCGGCCTTCACGGTCATGAACTACCTCATGCCCGACGAGGGCGTCCTGCCGATGCACTCGTCGGTCAACGTCGGCAAGGCCGGCGACTCGGTCGTGTTCTTCGGGCTCAGCGGGACCGGCAAGACGACCCTGTCCGCCGACCCGGACCGCAGCCTCATCGGCGACGACGAGCACGGCTGGAGCGACGACGGCCTGTTCAACTTCGAGGGCGGCTGCTACGCGAAGACCATCCGGCTCTCGCCGATGTACGAGCCCGACATCTTCGCGACCACGAAGCGTTTCGGGACGGTCCTGGAGAACGTCGACCTCGACCCCGACACGCGCGAGCTCGACCTCGATTCGGATCGGTTCACCGAGAACACGCGCGGCGCCTACCCGCTCCACTTCATCGGCAACGCGGACCCGACCGGGATGACCGTCCAGCCACGGACCGTCGTGCTGCTCACGGCCGATGCGTTCGGTGTGCTCCCGCCGATCTCGCGCCTGACCCATGCCCAGGCCGCGTACCACTTCATCAGCGGCTACACGGCCAAGCTTGCCGGCACCGAGGTCGGCGTCACCGAGCCGAAGGCCACGTTCAGCGCCTGTTTCGGGGCGCCGTTCATGCCGCGCCACCCCGGCGAGTACGCGGCGATGCTGACCGAGCGCCTGGCGGCCAATGGACGTCGACGGTCTGGCTCGTGAACACCGGCTGGACCGGCGGGCCGGTCGGGGTCGGCGAGCGGATGAACATCGCCCACACCCGGGCGATGGTCCGGGCGGCGCTCGATGGCACCCTCGCGACGGCCGAGACGCGGATCGACCCGATCTTCGGCGTCGAGGTCCCGCTGACCTGCCCCGACGTGCCGGCGTCGTTCCTCGACCCACGGTCGACCTGGGCCGACAAGGAGGCCTACGACCGCCAGGCGCTGGCCCTCGCCGGGATGTTCGTGGCGAACTTCGCCGCCTACGCGGACGGTGTGACCGACGACATCCGGGATGCAGGCCCGCTCGTCAGCGACGCGTCGGCCGCAGCCGCCCTCGACACCGACCCCGGCGCCGGCTGAGGCCGGCTGGTCACGCCCGTCGACCGGACAAGACCGTTCTCGTCGAGATCGGCCACCGCCGCGACACCGAGCGTCAGGACCGCCAGGGGGCCGATCACGGCGACGGCCGGGAACACCGCGACCACGAGGAGGATCAGCAGGTCGCTCACGAGACCGGCGACCGATCGTCGTGGGCGAAACCCCGGTCCAGGCGGCGCACCGCAACGACGAGGACGATGATCCCGATCGCCAGCGGCGCCAGCATGAGTCCGAACGGGATCGCGAAGACGATGAGCAGGATCCCGAGGATCGCCAGGGGCCGGAGGAGGCGGACATCGAGTTGGCTCCGATACGGGGAAGGTCGAGTCGGATCGTCGCCCGGCCTCGACCGCCCTGACCATCGACGCGCGTCCATGGCCGCGCCCCACGAACGACGACCCGCCGCCGCGCGGGCATAGAATTCGACGGCCTCACACGAACGATCGGAAGGAGACCCCCGACCCCATGGCCCGCAACAAGGTCACCGTCATCGGTGCCGGCAACGTCGGCGCCACGACCGCCCAGCGCATCGCCGAGGCCGGCCTGGCCGACGTCGTCCTCGTCGACATCGTCGAGGGGCTGCCCCAGGGCAAGGGCCTCGACCTTGCCGAGGCCGCCCCGGTCGTCGGCCACGACGCCCGCGTGCTCGGCACGAACGACTACGCGGACACGGCCGGCTCCGACATCATCGTCGTGACGTCCGGCCTCGCCCGCCAGCCGGGGATGAGCCGCGACGACCTGCTGGCCAAGAACGCCGGCATCGTCCGCGCAGTCGTGGAGCAGTCGGCGAAGCACTCGCCCGACGCGATCCTCATCGTCGTCACCAACCCGCTCGACGCGATGTGCCACGTCGCGCTGGCGGCGTCCGGGTTCCCGCGCGAGCGCGTGCTGGGCATGGCCGGGGTCCTCGACAGCGCCCGCTTCCGGACGTTCATCGCCCAGGAGCTCGGCGTCAGCGTCGAGGACACCCACGCGTTCGTCCTGGGCGGCCACGGCGACACGATGGTGCCGCTGTCGCGCTACTCGACCGTCGCCGGCGTGCCGATCACCGAGCTGCTCCCCGCCGACCGGGTCAAGGCGCTCGAGGAGCGGACCGCCAACGGCGGGGCCGAGGTGGTCGCCCTGCTGAAGACCGGTTCGGCGTTCTATGCCCCGGCCGCGTCCACCTTCGAGATGGTCGAGTCGATCCTGCTCGATCGCAAGCGCGTGCTGCCCTGCGCGGTCCTGCTCCAGGGCGAGTTCAAGACCGACGGCCTGTTCGTCGGCGTGCCGGTCGTCCTGGGCGCCGGCGGCATGGAGCGCATCTTCGAGATCGAGCTCACGGCCGACGAGCAGGCCGCGTTCGACGCCTCGGCCGCCGCGGTCCGCGAGCTCGTCGACAAGCTCCCAGCCTGATCGAGACCTCCCCGGTGGTGAGCCCCACTTCCGATGCCGGATGTTTTGTGGTGCGCTTGCGCACCGAGGTGGTCGGTCAGGAAGCTTGCCGAATTGACCCCAGGCCATCGGCCGCGCTACCGTCCGACCATTGCCGGTCGGGCTTGTAGGAGGGCCCGAACCGAGAGAGCGATCCCCCCGCCTCGCCGACACTCCAGGGTCTCTCCTCGCCGCCCCGGTCTCTGTCTTGCCCTGGTCCGCCGCCCAGCCGGAGGTCGCATCTGAGGAGATCAGGCATCTGCCTGAAGGGAGGCTCATGAAAGTCAGGCTGTTCGCCGTCTCGTGTGCGGCGATGCTCATCCTCGGCATGCTCCCGAGCATGGTCGCCGCGCGTGAGCCGACCGGGACCGACCGTCCACTCCCGTCCTCGATCGAGGACCTCAAACTCGACAAGCCCGAGACCCGCAACGACCTCAAGGGCAAGATCCACAAGAGCCTCGCCGACTCCCGCGGTCCGCAGCGCGTCATGGTTCGCCTGACCCGGGCGCCGTCGGCCGCGGTCGCGGCCCAGGGTGAGGCCGCACAGGTCGCCCAGCTCGGACGTGTGCGTGCCCAGCAGCGGGTCGTCATCGCCGCGGCCCGCAGGCTCGACAGCCGCAGCCGCGTCCTCGCCAGTACCGCGCGGGCCACGAACGTCGTGGCGCTGCGGATCGACGCATCCAAGCTCGATGCGCTCGCCAAGGACGCGAACGTCGTCTCGATCAAGCCGGTCATCGACTACCAGATGGCCCTCGTCCGAGACGGTCCCGTACATCGGCGGCCACGGCGGTCCAGGATCGCGGCTACACGGGCGAGGGCGTCCGCGTCGCCGTGCTCGACAGCGGCATCGACTACACGCACGCCGCCCTGGGTGGAGCGGGCACAGCCGCGGCCTACGAGGCGGCCTACGGCACCGACTACGACCGATCCCCGCAATACGACACTCGACGGCCTGTTCCCGACCGCCAAGGTCAAGGGCGGCTACGACTTCGTCGGGGAGAGCTGGCCGGAGCGGTGACGGCATCGAGGATCCGGACCCGGATCCGATCGACTTCGAGGGCCACGGCACGCACGTCGCCGACATCATCGGCGGCGACGAACGGCGTGGCTCCCGACGTCAGCCTCTACGCGCTCAAGGTCTGCTCCGCGGTCGACGACCTCGTGCTCCGGCGTGGCGCTCATCCAGGCCATGGACTGGGCGATCGATCCGAACGGCGACGGCCGCACCCGCGACCACGTCGACATCATCAACATGTCGCTCGGCAGCGACTACGGCTCCGTCTACGACGACGACCTGTCGCTGGCCGTCGATCGCGCGTCCAAGATCGGCGTGCTGACCGTGGCCGCGGCCGGCAACGGCGGCGACAAGCCGTACATCGCCGGCACGCCGGCCGTCGGCCAAGACCGCCCTGTCGGTCGCCCAGACCCAGGTGCCGAGCGCCAGGGCGTTCCCGCTCGTCGTCAACACGCCCGGCGGCGATCGCCGGGACCTACACGAACACCGAGACCGTCGATTGGGCGCCCCTCGGGAGCGGCTTCGCCGGCGACGTCGCCTACGTCGGACGGGGCTGCCCGGCCGAGTCGATCGACGGCACCAACCCGGACGATCCGTACCTCACGAGCCCGGCCGGCAAGGTCGCGCTCATCGATCGCGGCGCGTGCTCCGTCAGCCTCAAGGTCGATCGTGCCGCGAAGGCCGGTGCGACCGCCGTCCTGATCGGCCTCGTCGCCCCCGGCGACGCGGTCAGCTTCTCGTTCGGTGGGGGCGACACCTTCGTCCCGACCATGGTCATCCAGCAGTCCCTCAGCGACGGCCATCAAGGCGCAGCTTGCCGGCGGCGCGACGGTCAACGTCAGCGTCTCGGACGCCGTCAGCATCCCGCTCGTCGGCAGCATGGTCGGCTCGTCGTCGCGTGGCCCGTCCACCATCGCCAACACGATCAAGCCCGAGATCGGTGCGCCCGGCGCGTCGGTCTGCGCGGTCGCCGGCAGCGGCACCGGGACCGCAGGCGTTCGGCGGCACGTCCGGTGCGACGCCGATGGTCGCCGGGGCGGCGGCCCTGCTCATCGACGCGTTCCCGACCCGCTCCGTGTCGCGAGATCAAGTCCCTGCTCATGAACACGGCCGAGACCGACGATCCTCAACAACGCGGCCAACGCGCCGGGCTATCTCGCCCCGATCACCCGGATCGGTGGCGGCGAGGTCCGTGTCGACCGTGCCCTCAGTCGCCGTCGGCGGCCTGGGATCGCGACGACCGGCTCGGGTGCCGTGTCGTTCGGCTTCGATCGACGTGACGGACAAGACCGTCGTGCTCCGACGGACCGTCGACGTGCGCAACTACTCGAGCAAGACGCCGCACCTACGCGATCTCGTCGACGCTTCCGCTTCGCGGACGACAAGCTCAACCGGCGCCATCAAGATCAGCGTCCCGATCGTCGATCACGCGTTTCCCGCGAGGGCACGCGAGCTTCACGGTCAAGATGACCATCGACGGCCGGAAGCTCCGCGAGTGGACGCTCGACTCGGGCGCGAACGCGCTCAACGCGCGGATCCTCGACACGCTCGAGTACGACGGCTACGTCTGGCTCAACGACACGTCGACCAGCTCGCGACAACGCCGATCCGCTCCACCTGGCGTGGCACGTCCTGCCGCGACTGTCGGGCGACGATCCGACGCCGCCGAGGTCCGGCGAGGTCGACAGCACCATCACGGACGGCGAGCTCGCCGGTCTGCCCGCGGCGCGTGTCCGGCTGCGCAACGAGGGCGTCGGGCCAGGCTACGTCGACGCGTACTCGCTCGTCGGCAGGAGCCCGAACCTGCCGCCCAGCAAGCGCGGCACTAACTCGCCGATCATCGATCTGCGGGCGTCGGCGTGCAGACCTTCCCGGTTCCCGCCGACTTCTGCTCGGCCGATGACGTCCTTCGTCTACGTGTTCGCGATCAACACCTGGGAGCGGACCGGCACGATCGGCGCCTTCCCTGGCGAGTTCGACATCTTCCTCGACACCGACCTGGACGGAACCGATGACTACGTCATCTTCAACGCTCCGCTCGAACGGCCCGCTCGACGCGCGAGAGCTCACCTGGTCGGTGAACCTGGACGATCCGGATGCCGTCGCTGACGCGTTCTTCTTCGCCGACAGCGGCACGAACGACGCGAACAAGATCCTGACGATCTGCGGCGAGCAGATCGGGATGAATGCCTCGAACTTCTTCGAGGTCATGAACATGGACATCGGAGCGTTCGACAACTACTTCACGCGGCAACCTGACCGACAGCATCGACGGCATGACGGTCGCCCCGCTCGGTGAGCGCTACCTCGGCCGTCTTCGGCACGACGGGTTCGTCAGCGGCGACATCCCGCCATTCAGCTCGGCGGTGATGGACGTGGCCGACTTCGGCCCGACGGCTCCAACCCGAGTGAGACCGGGATCATGCTCGTCACGAACGCGAGCCGACCCAGCGGGGTCCGTGGTGGCGCGCCGCCGAAGCGCGAGGCATTGCTCATCCGCATCGAGGACTGAAGCGGTGGGTGCCCGACGGGTACCCACCCATCCACCCACGGAGAACGGTCAACGGGCCGGGGCTGGAGCCCCGGCCCGATGCCGTCACGCGGCGGAGCCGGCCCGGTGCCGTCGGGGCCGTCGCCCGGTCGTCAGGTGCCGATCGGCCCGACGCCTTCGCATGGTCGGATCGTGCCGCTCCTCGCGGCGATGCGGTAGTCGTACTCACGGCCGTCAAGGACCAGGACGACGCGGTAACCGGGAACGATCGCCTGCGTGTACAACTGGCCGGGCTCCGGGCAGCCGAGGGAACCGTCCGGCCACTCCACCTCTTCGGCGACCTTGACCAGGGCAGCCGACGCGTCGAGGCCGGTATCCGCGGCGAGACGGGCTCGGACGGCATCCATCACGTCCGGTGGGACCTCGCCGGTGATCGGGGCGGCGGATGGTGGCACGGTCGCGGGCAGGTCAGCCGAGCCGCTCGGGCGCGGTGGCAGGGAGGCGGATGCGGATGTGGATGCCTCCGGCGATGCCCCCGTTGACGCGCTGGAACAGCCGAGCACGAGGAGGCTGAGCAGGGCAAGCGTCGCGGTCTTCGGCATCGGGCGGCTCCGTGTGGCGAGCCCCATGCTAGCGGGGTGGTCGTGTGACGCCCAAACGTGGACGGGCGGTTCCGCCAGAGGTGTGTGCGTCGCGAGCGGTCTAGCTCACCGCCACGAGGCCGGGGCGGGCCGGTCCTTCCATGGTCGCCGCCCGGTCGACCGAGCGGGCCACCGTCCGGGCGAGTGCGAGACGGTACGTGGCGTCGGTCTCGGGCAGCGGTGGCTCGTCGAGCTCCCGCGCGAGGACGTCGCGCACGCGGCGGTACTGGCGGATGACCTGCGAGCGGGAGCCGGTCAGCCCATGCACCGCGATCAGGACCTCGTGGGCCTCTTCTCGCAGCGGGTCCCGGCCGATCAGCAGCTCGGCGAGGCGCCGGGCACCCTCGATGGCGCCGGCCTGGAGTCGTTGGGCCGCGCAGATCGCGAGCGCATCCTCGTAGCGATCCGCCAGGCGCTCGCGCTCCGCGGCGAAGCAGTCGTGCGCGAGGCCCTCGGCCAGGTCGCCGCCGTACACGTCGACGGCCGCCTCGGCGCCACACGCCGGATCGTCGGTGCACGCCTCGAACCGGTCGACATCGAGGGAGTGGACGGCGGTCGGGCGGAGGCCGAGGGTCTCCGAATCGGCCTCGAGCACGTCGTCGACGCACAGGCCGGCGGCAACGAGCGCGCCACGCAGCTGGTACAGGGCCTGACGCAGCGGGCCGGTCGCGGTCACCACCGATTCGGGCCACAGATCTGTTGCGATCGCCTCACGCGTCCGTGGTCGCCGGGTCAGTGCCAGGAGCGTGAACAAGGCCTGGCTGTGGCGACCCACGAGGCGGATCTCGCGACCGTTGGTGGTTCGCAGCGCGAACCGGCCGAACAGCGTGATGTCCAGGGTCGACGAAACGGTCGGTCGGGTCGTCATGGCACCCCCTCCGCGGTGTTCGCGACGTCCGGCCCTTCCCCCCTCGGGCCGGACGTCGGAACCGTGATCGGGGCGCCCCCAGCGCGCCGATCGTTCCCCCATCGTGACGGTCGCGCCCCCGCGCAATGCGTCTCGATCGACCCGCATCATGTCGCGCGGCGCACGCTCCGACGACCTGCGACCTGACAGCCCAGGTGTCGGCCAGCCGACACCTGACGCGCTTACACTGCCGGGACCGTGCCGATCGCCGTCCTCGCGTTCGATTTCGACCCGCTCCTGCGCCTGGGCGACAGCCTCGTCATGCGCTGGCAGACGATCGCGCTCGCCGTCGTCATCCTCGTCTGCCTCGGGGTCGCGGGGGCCGTCGCTCGACGGGCGTCACTCCGCCCCGACGACCTGCTGTACATGGCGATCGGGGCGGTGCCGGGGGCCGTGATCGGTGGACGGCTGGGGGCGTTGCTGGTTCGCCCGGAGGCATTCGGAGCGGGTCCGGCGTCGCTCATCGACCCCGCCGTGGGCGGCCTGGAGCTGGGTCTCGCCGTGGTCGGGGGATGCCTGACGGCGGCCTACGTCGGGTCGCTGCTCGGCGCCCCGATCGGCCGCTGGGCGCAGCTGCTCGCCGTGCCCCTGCTGCTGCTCCTGGGCGCCGGCAAGCTGACGATGGCACTCGGCGGGAGTGGGCAGGGCGTGCCGCTGGACGCGGCCTGGGCGACCGCGTACCTCGGTCCGGGCCCGTGGGGCTCAGCTCGCGCCTGGCGCTGCCGTCCCACCCAGCCCAGCTGTACGAGGGCGCGGCCACCCTGGTCCTCGCTGCGGTCCTCCTCGCCGGGCAGGCTTTGGGGGTATTCCGCGTGCCGGACGGGCGGCTCCTGCTGGCGGCCCTGATCGGCTGGGCGACCATCCGGGCGGCGGTCTCGGTGACGTGGCGCGACCCCGCAGTGGTCGGCGCGCTGCCCGCGGGCGGTGTCCTGGCAGTGGTTATCGCGGTCACGAGCCTCATCCTTCTGATCGCCTCGAGCATCTGGCTTCGCCGACGGGCCGCGGCCCAGGCCGGCGACGCACCGGCACGACCGGCACGACCGGCGATCCGGCCTGGCCGGATCCGGAGGCCCGAGCGCCGTTCTGAGGGCCGGACCGCTAGGGGCTCCACTGCCCGGAGGGAGTATCGTGACCCGACGGCCAGCGCCCGCCGCGTCGCCGAGCCGCCCGCGAGCACACGGCCGAGCACAGAGGATCCGTCTCATGACCCAGGTCGCCGAACCCGAGATCTCCCACCGAGTCCACCCCCGGCCGCATCAGCCACTGGATCGGCGGGCACTTCGTCGCCGGCACGTCAGGCCGCGAGGGCGCCGTCTACGACCCGGCGACCGGCACGCTCACTCGCCACGTCGACTTCGCCTCGGTCGAGGAGGTCGCCGCGGCGGTCGCGGCGGCCAAGGCGGCCTTCCCGGCCTGGCGCGCGACGTCGCTCAGCAAGCGCACCGAGATCATGTTCAAGATCCGCAACCTCGTCGACCAGCGCCGCCACGAGCTCGCGGCGCACCTGACCGCGGAGCACGGCAAGGTCCCGTCCGACGCGCTCGGCGAGATCGCCCGCGGCCTCGAGAACCTCGAGTTCGCGTGCGGCATCCCGAACCTGCTCAAGGGCGGCTTCAGCGAGCAGGCCAGCACCGGCGTCGACGTCTACCAGATCCGCCAGCCGCTCGGCGTCGTGGCCGGCATCACGCCCTTCAACTTCCCGGCGATGGTCCCGATGTGGATGTTCGCGACGGCCATCGCGACGCGGCAACACGTTCATCCTCAAGCCGTCGGAGAAGGATCCGTCCGCGTCGATCTTCCTGGCCGAGCTGCTCCACGAGGCGGGCGTCCCGGACGGCGTGTTCAACGTCGTCCACGGCGACAAGGTCGCGGTCGACGCGATCCTCGAGCACCCGGACATCGCGGCCGTCTCGTTCGTCGGCTCGACGCCGATCGCGCGCTACATCTACGAGACCGGCACGAAGAACGGCAAGCGCGTCCAGGCCCTCGGCGGCGCCAAGAACCACATGATCGTGCTGCCCGACGCCGACATCGACATGGCCGCCGACGCCGCGGTCTCCGCCGCCTACGGCTCCGCGGGCGAGCGGTGCATGGCCATCAGCGTGGTCGTGGCGGTCGGCGACGTCGCCGACCCGCTGGTCGAGGCGCATCAAGGCCCGCCTGCCCAAGATCAAGGTCGGACCGGGCACGGACCCCGAGGCCGAGATGGGCCCGCTCGTCACCCGCGAGCACCGCGACAAGGTCGCGTCCTACCTCGAGTCCGGGCCGGCGCAGGGCGCGACGCTCGTGGTCGACGGCCGCGAGCACGTCCTGTACCAGGAGGGCAAGGGCTTCTTCCTGGGCGTGTCGCTGCTCGACCACGTCACGCCCGAGATGGACTGCTACCGCAACGAGATCTTCGGGCCGGTGCTCGAGGTCGTGCGCGTGCCGACCTACACCGAGGCGGTCGGGCTCGTCAACGACAACCCGTACGGCAACGGGACGGCCATCTTCACCCGCGACGGTGGCGCCGCCCGCCAGTTCCAGTTCGAGGTCAACGCCGGCATGGTCGGCATCAACGTGCCGATCCCGGTGCCGGTCGCGTACTACAGCTTCGGTGGCTGGAAGGCCTCGCTGTTCGGCGACCTGCACATGTACGGGCCCGAGGGCATCCAGTTCTACACGCGGGCCAAGGTCGTCACGTCGCGCTGGCCGGACCCCGGGACCTCCAAGGTCGATCTCGGCTTCCCGCGGACCCGCTGAGGCACCGCCCGATGGCCACCGAGGCGCGTCCGCTCCCGGCGTCCGCAGCCCCGACCTGGCGCGCCCGCCCGACGCTCGCCGGCAGCGACTACACCTCCGTGGCGACCTGGGCCGAGGAGCGCGAGCGCATCTGGTTCGGTGGCTGGATCTGCATCGGGCGCGCGGAGGAGATCCCGGAGCCGGCGATTTCCTCGTCCGCGACCTCGCGGGTGAATCGATCGTCGTCACGCGCAATCGCGATGGCGATGTTCGCGGCGTTCTACAACGTGTGCGCCCATCGCGGGACCAAGCTGCTCGACGACGAGCCGGGCTGCGGCCACGTCAGCAAGGTCTTCAAGTGCCCGTACCACGCCTGGTCGTACGACCTCGATGGCCGGCTCGTCGGGACGCCCAACGTCGACGAGGACGAGGGCTTCGAGCGCTCGGCCTATCCCGCTGCACGCCGATCGGCGCCGAGGCGTACGCCGGCTTCCTGTTCGTGAACCTGGCCGAGCCCGCGGCCCGTCGGCCGCTGTTCGAATCGCTCCGGCGAGGGCACCGAGACCATCACGAACTTCGAGCGCTACCGGATGGACGAGCTGCGCGTCGGGCGTCCGGATCGTCTACGAGGTCGCCGCGAACTGGAAGATCGTCGTCGAGAACTACAACGAGTGCCTGCACTGCCCGACGATCCACCCGGAGCTCGTCCAGGTCGTGCCGCTCTACCGGTTCGGCGAGGTCTGGGACGAGGAGACCCGCGACGACGGGCAACTGGATGATCGAGGGGGCGACGTCGTTCACGCGAGACCGGCCGGTCGGACGCTGCCGCCGTTCCCGGACCTGCTGCCCGACGACCTGCGGCATGTACTACGGGACGTACCAGTTCCCGAACCTCATGCTCAATCTGCACCCGGACGCGGCGATGTACTACCTCGCCCTGCCACGCGGGCCCGGCCACACGACGGTCATCTCGGAGTACCTCTTCCGGCCCGAGACGATCGCCGCGCCCGATTTCCGCGCCGGAGCCGGTCGTCGAGCTGTGGGACCTCATCTCGAAGCAGGACTGGGCGGTCTGCGAGCGTGCCCAGATCGGGGTCTCGTCGCGCTGCCTACCGGTCCGGGCGTCTACCCGCGCAAGGACCGCTTCCTGTTCGACTTCAACGAGCGCTACCGCGCCGAGATGGGTCGGCCCCAGCTGGGCTGACCGCGGCTCAGCCGCGGGGTGCCAGGACCGGGCGCAACAGCTGCTCGATGTCGTAGTCGTAGGCGCCGCGCTCGACGCGCTCCAGCACGACCGTGTCGATCGCCGGCAGGGCGTCGACGACCTCCGGGACGAGGCGCAAGTCGCCGGCGTGGACCCAGATGGTCCGCTCGAACCACGGCACGATGTGCCGGCGATGGATGTTGAAGAAGCTGTCGTACACCACGAGCGTCGTGCCCGGCACCACGCGCGAGGATCCCGACGTGGTGTAGACCGAGACGTCACGGGCGTTCCCGAGGTCCGCGCTCGTCGGCAGCACGGTGGGCTCGACCGTGACCGTCGGGCGGACCACGTAGCGCGGGCCGATCGCGTCGGCCGGCTTGCCCATGATGCGCGCCAGCTCCATCGGGTAGCGGCTCGTGCCATCGATCGTGATCTCGGCGGGGTCCCAGACTCCCGGCGCCAGGGACTCCACCAGGGCCGCGATCGCGGGCATCGCGCCGGTCGCGGTCCAGTGCGAATCCTGCGAGAAGTACAGCGGCTGATGTCGCCCGGTCGCGCTCCGCGAGGACCGCGGTCCACATGTCCACGGTGATGTCGGGCCGGGCGGCCATGCCGGCACGGACCTCGTCCCGTCCGGTGTCCGTGCAGGCGACCGGGATCGGCATGTCCGGGCGCAGCCGGTCGGGGTAGATGGTGTGCTTGTCGGGCGCGATCGCGAATCGGAACTCGATGCCGGCGCGTTCCGCCTGGCCCGCGATCGCGTCCAGCTGGCTCATGAGCGCGGCCGGCGTGACCGGACACTTGGGCATCAACTCGCCGATGAAGAACAGCCACTCATCGCGGCCCAGGACGACGTCGGGATCGGTCGATCCGCGGAGCAGGCCGTAGTCGAGGGTGGCGTATGCGCTGACCGCGACATCCCGCGCAGGAAGGCTGCGCGCCACGTAGTCGTCGATGGCCTGGTACGTGCCGGGCTCCGTGAGTGCCTGTGCATCGAGCGTGGGCAGCGAAGCATCCGCCCGATTCTCGAGCTCGGGCGGGCGTAGGCCCGCGATCATGGCGAGGCCGGGCACGGCCAGCACCGCCACGAAGGCGACGACGACGAGGCGGTCCCAGCGAGACGATCGAGGTGGGATCGGGTCCGGCATCAGAACTGAAAGTACAGGAACGGGCTGAAACCGGCCGCCACGAGGAACACCACCGATACCGGGAACACGGCACCGACGGCGGCGAGCCGCAGCAGGCGCGTGCCGGGCGTCGCGTTCCGCTCGAGGCGGATGCCGGTCACCCAGTCCCGTGGCAGCAGCACGGTCGAGGCTCCGAGCAGCCAGCGCGATGACGGCCAGCGGATCCAGCGCAAGGGCGACATCGAGGGTCAGGCCGCCGGCCGGCCGCAGGAGCGCCTCCATGAACCCGATCGCGTAGGGCAGATCCGGCGACCGGAACAGGATCCAGCCGAAGAGCACGAGGGCGATCGTCCGGGCCTGGCCGACGAGCTGGCGCCCGCGGTCGACGTCGTCGCCCCGACCGATGCCGGTCGCCCGTTCGATCAGCAGCAGCACGCCGTGGAAGGCACCCCACAGCACGAACGTCCAGGCGGCACCGTGCCACAGCCCCACGATCAGGAACACGATGACGAGGTTGCGGTACGTCTGCCGGGGCGATCCGCGATTGCCGCCGAGCGGGATGTACAGGTAGTCGCGAAACCAGCGCGACAGGGACATGTGCCAGCGCCGCCAGAACTCCGTGATCGACCGCGAGGCGTACGGCCGGTTGAAGTTCTCCGGCAGGTGGATGCCGAACATCATCGCGAGACCCAGCGCCATGTCGGTGTAGCCGCTGAAGTCGAAGTAGAGCTGGACCGCATACGCCGACGACGCCGACCACGGCGGTCAGCGTGTTGAGCTCGCCGGTCGGGGTGGCGAACGCCGCATCGGCGATCGGTGCCACGGTGTCCGCGATCAGGACCTTCTTGCCGAGGCCGTGGCAGAACCGGTAGATGCCTGCGGCGAACAGCCCGGACGTCTCGGTCCGGGCGACGAGCTGGTCGCGGATCTCGTGGAATCGGACGATCGGGCCGGCGATGAGCTGCGGGAAGAACGCGATGTACAGCGCGAAGTCGATGGGATTCGACAGGTGCCGGGCCGTGCCTCGGTAGATGTCCATCAGATAGCTCAGCGCGTGGAACGTGTAGAACGAGATGCCGATCGGCAGCAGCACGGCCGTCCACGGCAGTCCCGAATCGCCGATCGCCCCGAGGGCCCCCAGCGCGCCGCCGAGGGAGTCGACCGCGAAATTGGCGTACTTGAACCACACCAGCAGCCCGACGTTGACGAGGACCGCGAACCCGAGGATGAGTCGCCCGCGATCGCGCCGGCCGGCCTCCATGGCTCGTTCCAGCCACAGGCCGAACAGGCCGTTGAACGCGATAGATGCCATGAGGACGACCACGATCCAGCCTGCGCCCCACGCATAGAACACCAGGCTGGCCAGCAGCAGGACGGTGTTGCGCAGGGGTCGCGGTGTCAGGTAGTACGCGACCAGGACGGCGGGCAGGAAGAAGAAGAGGAACGTGACGGAGGAGAAGACCATCGCCGCGGATTGTAGCGGCGGGCCTCCTCGCCTCCGCGGGGCCCGCGCACGGCTGCGATGCCGCTGCGAGGCGCCTGCCAGGGACTGCGAGGCGTCCTCGACGCGGCGAGGCGCACCATCGCGCCCTCAAGCCTTGCCCAGGAGGCTCGCATGACCGATTACGAACGCACCACGACCACCGAGTCGACAAGCGTGGACCCGGCGGCACCCACGATGAACACCACCGCTCCGGGGAGTGTCCCACCCGCCCGGGGTACCGCGGTGCGCACCACCGAGCGCGCGTACGAGCCGGCCGGGCCGAGCACCGTGGCCGTCCTCTCGCGGATCGTCACCTTCCTGTTCGGGATCCTGCAGGCCCTGCTGATCCTGCGCATCATCCTGCTGCTGCTCGTCGCCAACACGGGCAACGATGTCGTGTCGCTGATCCTCACGATCACGGACCCGTTCGTCGAGCCGTTCCGCGGGATGTTCGCGATCGACCGCGTGACCGCCGACCAGGGCTCCAAGCTCGACGTCGCGGCGATCGTCGCGCTCATCGGCTGGACGCTGGTCGAGGTCCTGATCCTCGCCGCGCTGCGGATCTTCAGCCGCCGGCCGGCCGAGACCGTCTAGCCCCGCACCGGCCCCTCCTCACGAGCCCGTCGGATCCCGTCCGGCGGGCTCGTTTCCTGTCGCGGGCGGTCCGGGCCGATCCAGGCGGTCCGGGCCGATCCGGCGGTCCGGGACGGGCGATCAGAAGCGATTCGAGGCGATCCGGGTCGGAGACCGCCGGAGCCAGCGCGATGGTGCTTGGCAGCCGGCAGAAGCGGGTCGGAGACCGCCGGAGCCGGCGCGATCGTGCTTGGCAGTCGGCAGAAGCGGGTCGAACGGTTCTCGCCAGATCGTTATCCGCGCCTTCGGCATCAACGCGCGCCTGGCAGACACGCCACAAGGTCGAGGGCGGCGGATCGTGCCGGGATCTCAGGCTTCGGGGAGTTCCTGCAGACTACCAAGCACGCATTGACGTCGGCGGCGCCCGCAGGCTCATTGCCGTCCCGGTTCGGCCGCCGAAGGTCCGAGACCGCGGGCACCCGGCATGCGGCCCGCGCGGTGGTGCTTGGCAGTCGGCAACAGCGGGTCGCCCCGAAGGTCCATGCCCGGCCGACCCCCATGGACACCGACGTCGCTGGCGGCCATCCGGCTCGTGTCTCAGGTTCCGGGACGGACGGGGCCGATGATCTCGTGGACCGTCCCGTCCGGCGATCGATAGCGAAACCAGGCCTCGGTGCCGTCGCGCTGGATCGGATCGTCGAGGATCTCGAGCCCGGTCGCCGCGATCGCCGCGTGCGCGCCGTCCACGTCGTCCACGACCAGTCCGATGCATGCCCGGTCCGCGAAGTCGAGGTGATCGTCGTCGGCGGGGCCGTAGACGTGGATCGCCGTTCCGTCCGCCAGCCGGAACCGTGCCGACCGCTCGCCATCGGCCGACGTGGGGTCCAGGCCCAGCACGTCCCGGTAGAGTGCCACCGTCGCCGCGTAGGTCGCACTGTCGGCGATGCGCACGCCCACGAACCCGACCCGCCGAGCCGTCACGCGACCCTGGCCGCGAGGGCGTCGGCGAGCGCCCGGATGTCGTCCGGGCCCGTCCCGCAGCAGCCACCGAGCCAGGTCGCGCCCCGATCCGCCCAGCCGGCGACGACCTCCGGCCGATACGTGCCACCCACGCCGGCATCCGCGGCGACCCAGCGACGGGTATCGGCCGACCAGCGGTCGCCGCCGTTCGGATAGGCGATGAGCGGGCGGTCCGTGGCGGTCCCGGCCGCCGCGAGCAGGGATCGGCACGAACCGGGGCGCGGTGCAGTTGACGCCGACCGCCAGCACGCCGGCGCGGCCATCGGTCAGGGCGACCGCGTCGACGAACGGCTCGCCGGCCGCGGTCGTCGCGCCGTCCCGACACTGGTACGAGAGCCAGGCCCGCGCCCCGCTCTCCTCGACGAGGTCCAGGAGCACGGCGGCCTCGCGCATCGTCGGGATGGTCTCGATCGCGAGCAGGTCGACCCCCGCCGCGAGCAGTGCCTCGATCCGCGGCGCGTGCAGGTCGCGCAGGGCGGCCGGGCCAGGGTCGTAGTCGCCGCGGTACTCGGATCCGTCGGCGAGCATCGCGCCGTACGGTCCGACCGATCCGGCCACGAGCAGCTCGCTCGGATCGCCGCCCGACTCGGTCGCGTATCGGTCGCGCGCCCGTCGGGCGAGCTCCACGCTCCTGGCGATCGACCCCGAGGGCCGCCGCCCGATCCAGGCCCGCCGCGGCGAAACCCGGGATCGTCGCCTGGTAGCTCGCCGTCGTCGCGACCCGCGCCCCGGCCCGGAAGTAGGCGAGATGGACGTCCTCGATCGCCGTCCGGCTCGGTCAACAGCACTCGTGCCGACCAGAGGCGGTCGGACAGGTCGTGGCCGCGCGCCTCCAGTTCGGTCGCGAGCCCGCCGTCGAGGACCGTCGTCATCCGGCGTCGGGCAGGCGGCGGATCGCCACGATCGTGATGTCGTCGGCAGGTTCCACGGACCGTTGGAACCGCCCGACCGCGCCGGACACCGCGTCGACGACCTCGCGCGCGGTCCCGCCACGGACCGATGCGACCGCGTCGAACAGGCGCGACTCCTCGAAGCGCTCACCGTCGGGCGAGCGCGCATCGGTGACGCCGTCGGTGTACAGCAGCACGAGGTCGCCCGGGGCGAGATCGGCCCCGACCTCGGGCAACGTCGATGTGCTCGAACGCTCCGATCAGCGGTCCCGAGCCGACGAGGCACGCGATGGGCGAGCCGTCGGCGCGGACGATCAGTGGCGGCTCGTGGCCGGCGTTGGCCACGCACAGGTGTCCGGTCCGCACGTCCAGGCGGGCGCACAGGGCGGTGATGAACAGCGACGAGCGGCGCTCATCGACGAGGATCCGGTTCGTGCGCTCGAGCGCCTGCGGCCGGCCCGGTCGTGTGGTCGATCGCCGCGTGCAGCAGCGGCCGCGAGAACGCCATGAGCAGGGCGGCCGCGATGCCCTTGCCGGTGACATCGGCGATGACGACGCTCAGCGGCCGCCCGCGCCGGCGCAGGCGGAACAGGTCGAAGAAGTCGCCGCCGACCTCGCGAGCCGCCTCGTAGTGGCTGGCGACATCGAACCCGGGGACGTCCGGGGCGACGAGCGAGACGAAGCTGCGCTGGAGGCGCCGACCGTGGGCCAGCTCCTCATCGATCAGTCGAGCATGGGCTGCCGTGCGGGCCGCGGCCTCGGGGTCATGGGCGGGCACGGCCGCGAGGGCGGCGGCCAGCGACGCCGCGACGGCCTGGCCGAGCGCCGGATCCGCGGCGTCGCCCCAGGCGCGGACCCGGCCACCGGCCAGGAGCCCGTTGGCGATCTCGCGGGCTGACGGCGTCGGGTGGCGGCGCCTCGGCGGCCGTGCTCGCGAGCACCGTTCCGGTGCCGTCCTCGATGACCAGCGACAGCGACGGACCCAGGACGCGGAACGGCGCGACGATCGCGTCGAGGTCGACGACGGACGCGGCGTCGTCGATGGCGGCGGTCGTGCCGGCAGGATCGGCGTCCGTCCGGTGGTCGGTGACGGTCATCGCGTTGGCCGGGTTCGGCTCAGACCGCGGCGAGGGCCGCGTCCCGGTCGGGGTGGACGACGAAGAGTTGGTCCAGGCCGGTTCGCGACAGGACCCGCTCGACCGCGGCCTGTGGCGCGCACAGCTGGACCTCGGTCTGGCCCGGACCGACCTCGGTGTGCAGCGCCGACCAGCCGGCCTCCGGATCGGGCGGTGGCTCGCCGTGCATGATGCGCACGATCGAGTGCAGGGCGACGAGCCCGGAGCTCGCCATGAACCGCAGGTCACCGAGGTCGATGAGCAGCTGCCGCGTGCCGACGTCGTACAGCCGGCGCACGGTGTCGATGAGGCCCTCGAAGTTCGAGGCATCGAGCTCGCCCTCGAGGGCGATGACGGTGATCGGGACCCGTCCCTCGACCTGCTCGATCGTGGTCTCCAGGGTCATCTATCGATCCTCCTTCGGACGTGGATCCAGCCGCCGGGACATGGTCAGGATATTGCCGCCGCCGGGTCGCGGGGAATGGCGCAGCTCGTCGGTCGCGAGGCGCATGAGGTGGACGCCCATGCCGCCCGGCCGGCGATGCGCGGCCGGGACCGTCAGATCGGGCTCGGGAACGAGCGTGGGATCGAACGTCGGCGCCTCGTCCTCGAGGGTGATGACGATGCTGTCGCCGACGAGCTCGGCCGCGACGTCGACCCAGCCGGGCCGGCCGCGGTAGCCATGCACGATGATGTTGGTCGCCGCTTCGTCGACGGCCTGGACGAGGTCGTCCATGCACACGACCGGGGCATCGCAGGCGTCCGCGACGTCGCGCACGAGCGTCCGCGACCTCGGCCAGCCGATCGAGATCCGCCGGGATCCGCAGGCGCCGCTCGCGTCTCGAGGGGAGGCATCTGTGTGGACCCTACGCCAGCCGCGCGTAGTCGGCCGGTGCGCGCTTCACGAAGCGGCCGTGGCCCTTGCGCCCGGTGAACTCGCCGTCGCGCACGATGACCGAGCCGCGCGACAGGACGACGTCGCTCGCGCCCTGGACGGTCCGGCCCTCGTAGCACGAGTAGTCGACGTCCATGTGGTGGGTCTTCGCCGAGATCGTCCGCTTCCGGTTCGGGTCGTAGATCACGAGGTCGGCGTCCGCGCCGACGCGTGACCGAGCCCTTGCGCGGGTACATGCCGAAGAGCTTGGCCGGCGCCGTCGAGATGACCTCGACCCAGCGCTCCCTCGAGATCCGGCCGCCGACGACGCCGCCGTCGTGGAGCAGGTCGACCCGGTCCTCGACGCCCGGCAGGCCGTTGGGGATCTTGCGGAAGTCGCCCCGGCCCATCTCCTTCTGGCCCTCGAAGTCGAACGGGCAGTGGTCGGTGGACACGACCTGGAGGTCGTCCTTGACCAGGCCCTTCCAGAGCTCGTCCCAGTGGTCCTTGGTGCGCAGGGGCGGAGAGCACACGTACTTGGCGCCCTCGAACCCGTTGCCCATGTCGTCGAGCGAGAGGAACAGGTACTGCGGGCACGTCTCGGCGAAGGCGGCCGTGCCCCGGTCGCGCGCTGCGCGGACCTCGGTCAGGGCGTCCCTGGCCGACAGGTGGACGATGTAGACCGGCACGCCGGCCGCCTCGGCCAGGCGGATGACCCGGTTGGTGGCCTCGCCCTCGAAGACGGCCTTGCGGGCCAGGCCGTGGCCGATCGGGTCGGTCGTGCCGGCGGCGACCGTCTGCTCGGCCACGACATCGATGGCCATGCCGTTCTCGGCGTGCATCATGATCAGGCCGCCGTTCTTCGCGGTCTGCTGCATGGCCCGGAAGATCGCCCCGTCGTCGCTGTAGAAGACGCCCGGATAGGCGGTGAAGAGCTTGAAGTCCGGCACGCCCTCGGCGACGAGCTGATCCATCTCGGCGAGCGTGCCGTCGTTGACGTCGCTCATGATCATGTGGAAGCCGTAGTCGGCGACCGCGTTGCCCTCGGCCTTGGCGTGCCACGCGTCGAGGCCCTCGCGCAGCGAGGCGCCGCGCGACTGGACGGCGAAGTCGACGACGGTCGTGGTCCCGCCGAACGCCGCGGCTCGGGTCCCGGTCTCGAACGTGTCCTTGGCGAACGTCCCGCCGAACGGCAGCTCCATGTGGGTGTGGACGTCGATCGCGCCCGGGATGACGTACCTGCCCGATCGCGTCGATCGGTCTCGTCCGCGGTCAGCCCGGCGCCCGCGAGATCCGCGCCGATGGCCGCGATCGTCTCGCCATCGATGAGCACGTCGGCGGTCTGCGAGCCATCCGCGCTGACGATGGTGCCGTTGCTGATGAGCGTTCGCATCGATCCCCTCCTGGGCCGAACGTCCGGTCGGTCAGGAGGAGATGGTAGGCGATAGGGGACCGCCGGGGCGGGTTCAGCCGAGGCCGAACCTCGCGAGCTGCGGCAACAGGATCTGGGCCCATGCGGCGGCCGTCAGGCCGCACGCGACGATGGCGATCGCGACCGCCAGGCTGGAGACGACCTTGTGACGGAGGCGGACCCGCCTCGCATCCGCGCCCTCGAGGTCCCACCACGGGTCACGTCGACCACGACGCATCGCAAACATCCGATCTCTCTCCTCGGCGCCGGCCGGCGCCCCGGCGCGGGCCGCGCCGTCGTGGTCGCGTATCGTGCACCGTTCCCGGGTCCCGTTGGCTAGCCGGACGATGGGGTCAGGCGGCTCTCACCCGCCGGTCCCGACCGCGGCCGATCCGGGCCGTCGAGACCTCGTGGTCGCGGCTCCGCTCCGTCCGCCCGACGACGTGATCCGCGATCCCGGCGACCTGTCCGACGAGCGCCAGGATGACCGTCACCGGATGCCACAGGATGGTCGACGGCGCGTGGCGCTGGTCGATCGACGAGGGCGATCCGGGCGACGACGAGGAGAACCAGCGGGATCGACGCGGCCGCGATGAGTTGACGGCGGCTGATCGGTGAGCAGCGCGACCGCGGGCAATGCCAGCGGCACGAGGAAGGCGACGACCTCGACCAGCATCGCCGCGACAGCCAGCGCGAGGCCGCCGTAGGTCGGCGGGACGATGTTCCGGCGCCAGGCGGCGAGCGCTTCCTCGACGTTCCGGTGGTGGCGGGTCGGCGCCCAGGTCCACGGCATGGACGGTCCGGACCGCGAGTCGGGCATGGGCGAAGGCCCGGGCCAGGCGGAGGTCCATGCGGTCGCCCGGGGCGCCGATCGCCGCCGGCCCGGACGGCGCGACGGCCGCGAGATACGCGTCCCGCCGCACGAGGAGGAATGACGTGGTCGCGAAGGCCAGCTGAGCCGGGCGGCCCGCCGTCAGGGCGGACCACCAGACCGGGCACGAGGCCGAACAGCACGAGCGGAACGCCCGGCACCGCGGCTCGCTCGCCGACGGTCCGCATCTCGAACCGGGTGAGGCCCGAGAGGAGGTCGGCGCCGGTTCGCCTGCTGCTGCTCGACGAGGATGCGGGTCGCGACCGGGGCGAGGACCGTGTCGGCGTCCACGAACAGCACGAGGTCGGTCCCGGCGGCCGTCGCCCCGACGTGGCGGGCCCAGTCGCGGCGGCTTCCAGCCGTCGGGGCAGGGCGGTGCGATGAGGACGATGTCCGCGCCGAGCCACGCGGCGGCCTCGTCCGGGCTGCCGTCGGTCGGATCCCGCGTCCACGACGAGGACCGTCGTGTCGGCATAGGTCTGCGACCGGATCGCGGCGAGACACGCGGACAGCCGATCCGCGTCGTCGTGGCACGGCACGACGATCGTGACCGAGGGGGCTGCGGCGTCGGCGTCGGTCTGGCGGACCGCCCGCCGGCGCGTGGCGATGCGCGTCGCGACGATCGCAGCCCAGAACGTAGGCCGTCAGCGCGGATGGCACGAGCGATCGCCGCCAGCCATGGCGAGTAGTCCATGAGTCCCCAGTGACGGAGGCAGGAGCAGCGCCAGCCACGCCCCGACCAGGACGTCCAGGCCCGCTCGATCCCACGGTGGCGCGACGGAGCGCGGCGTCCATGGCCCCTGGCGAGCGACCCGCGAGCAGCACGCATCAGCGGCAGAGCCAGGTACAGGGCCACGCCGATGGCCGCGAGCAGGCCGAGGGTTCCGTGGCGGGCCAGCAGCGCCACGCGCTACGGCGTAGGCCGCGAGAGCCAGGACTGCGGTGGCCCGCCGATCGATGCGGGGCGCCCGGTCCGGGTGGTACGGAGGTCGGCGTCGTCGCTCCGGTGCCGCGCCATCGCGGACAGAGCGAGCGAGGCCGCGGCCCACAGCCAGAACGCCGCGAGGATGGCCCATGGCAGCTCCCCGAATGCGGCGTCCACCGATGAGCAGCCCGCACATCGGCCGGAAACACGAGCGACAGCGCGTCGAGGAGCGGCCACGATTCGGGCCACCAGCGTGCGCGGAGCTCGGGCACGCCCTCGACGATGCCGACCCAGACCGTGACCGCGAGCGCGAGGTCCCGGCGGCCCCCCCAGGTACGCGAGCGCGAGCAGCAACGGCACGTTCGTGACCGCGATGGCGATCAGCATCGGGAGGGCGGCCGCCTTCGGGCGCGAGCCGCGCCCGACGACCTCGCCGACGCCGTGGCGCAACAGGTTGAACGGCCCGAGGAAGTAGAGCGTGCCGAGCACGACCGCCGCGCTGAGCCCGCGCTCAGCGTCGAGGGAGCCGGCGAGGTACGGCAGCGCGGTCCAGCCCCATGTGGCCGGGCGGCTTTGTCGCAGCAGATCGCGCCAGCTGGCGGCCGCGTCGATGGTGGCGAGGCGGAGGTCCTGGCCGGTGATCGTCACCCGGCAGCGGGCCCCCGGAAGCGGTCGAACTCGAACGGGACCACGGGCTCCCCTTCAGGTTGTCGAGAGGTCCAGTGTGCCCGATGCGGACGCGGGTTATCCGGCGAGCGCCGGGATCACGTCCCGGCCATAGGCCTCGAGCTGAGCCTCCTCGTCGCCGTTCATGAGGTACAGGTTGAACTGGTCGACGCCGGCATCGGCGAGCTCGCGAAGCTTGGCGACGTGCTCGTCGGCCGATCCGAGGATGCAGAACCGGTCCGTGACCTCGTCGCCCACGAAGGCGGCGTTGGACGAGCCGACCTCCGCGTGGTGCTGGTAGTCGTAGCCCTGCCGGTCGGTGATGTAGCCGGTCAGCGACTCGGGCAGCTGCTCGCGCGGGTACTTGTTGACGAGGTCCACGACGTGGTTCGACACGAGCGCCGGGAACCAGCGGGTCCGTCTCGCGACCCTGGTCGCGCGGACCGACGTGGGCGGGCGCGGCGGCCTGGACGCGGAGCGAGGCCGGATCGCGGCCGGCGGCCGTCGCCGCCTCGCGCAGCTGGCCGACGAACCAGCGGATGAGGTCGGGGTCGCCGAGCTGGAGGATGATCCCGTCCGCGACGCGGCCGGTCATGGCGATCGCCATCGGGCCGTAGCCGGCGACCCACACGGGCAGCGTCCAGCCGCGCGTCCACGGGAAGCGCAGGTCCGTGCCCTCGTACGCGATCGTCTCGCCGGCCACGAGCGAGCGGATGACCCGGATCGCCTCCTCGGTGTGGGCCAGCGTGATCGGCGGCTTGCCCAGCACCCGACGGGCGGAGTCGCCGCGGCCGATGCCGAGGTCCATCCGGCCGTCGGAGATCTCGTCGAGCGTGGCCAGCAACGAGGCGGTCACCGTCGGCTCGCGGGTGCCCGGGTTCGTCACGCAGGTCCCGAGACGCAACCGCGAGGTCGCGCCGGCCATGAGCGTGAGCAGCGGATAGGGGTCGCGCCACAGGACGTGGCTGTCGAACAACCAGCCGTACGCGAACCCGGCGGCCTCGGCCTGGCGGGTCAGCGCGAGCGTCCGCTCGATCGTGTGGTCGGGCTTGAGGGTGAAACCGAACTGCATCGCCGCCCTCTATGGCTGGGAACGAAGCGGCTCGGCTGTCCTCCTCCAGACAGCCGAGCCGGCGCGGATGATACCGCTTACGGACGTGTCAAGTCGGCGTATGCGTCCGGCCGACGGTCGCGATAGAACTGCCAGGTGTTGCGGACCTCCATGATCCGGTCGAGATCGAGGTCCCGGACGATGAGCTCCTCGTCATGCGCCGAGGCCACGTCACCCACGAACTGGCCGCGTGGATCGACGAAATAGCTCTGGCCGTAGAAGTCGTCGTCGCCCAGATCCTTTTCGATGCCGACCCGGTTGATCGTCCCGACGTAGTAGCCGTTGGCGACGGCATGCGACGGCTGCTCGATGCGCCACAGGTACTCGCTCAGACCGCGGGACGTGGCCGACGGGATCAGCACGATCTCGGCGCCGTTGAGCCCGAGCGCCCGGGCCCCCTCCGGGAAGTGGCGGTCATAGCAGATGTACACGCCGACCTTGCCGACCGCCGTCTCGAACACCGGATAGCCCAGGTTGCCGGGCCGGAAATAGAACTTCTCCCAGAAGCCCTTGACGTGCGGGATGTGGGTCTTGCGGTACTTGCCGAGATACGTCCCGTCGGCGTCGATGACCGCCGCGGTGTTGTAGTAGATGCCCGAGGCCCGTTCGTCCTCCTCGTACATCGGGGCCACGACGACCATGCCCGTCTGCTTGGCGAGGTCCTGCATCCGCTTCGTGGTGGGGCCGTCCGGGATGAGCTCGGTGTAGCTGTAGTACTGGGCGTCCTGGACCTGGCAGAAGTACGGGCCGTAGAAGAGCTCCTGGAAGAGGATGAACTGGGCCCCTTGTTTCGCGGCCTCGTGCGCCCGCTCCTCGTGCTTCTGGATCATCGATTCCTTGTCGCCGGTCCAGCTGGCCTGGACGAGCGCGCCGCGGACGGTTCGGGCCATCGATCACCCCTCGAGGATGTGCACGGTTCGGCGGGTCGTGAGAAGGGGAGAGGGTACACCTCGACCCGGCGGGTCGTCCGTCGGTTGCAACGCGCCTGACAGGGGTCGCGGCAGCACCCGAGAGGGCATCGCGCCCCGCTCCGCCCATGCTGGCGACGCGATGCCGATCCCGAGCGTGCCATCCACCCTTCCGCCACCGCCCGCCGTGGTCGCGTCGCCGGGCGTCGCCGTCCGCCGTGGCCGCGCCGCTCGGCTCGCCGGGTGGGCGGCGTTGGCCGGGTTCGGCGCGATCTTCGGGATGGTCCGAGCGCGCCGCAGCGACGCCATCGACCTGGCGGTCACGCTCAAGCTCCAGCAGCGCGACCATCCCGTCCTCCAGCGCGTGATGCGGGCCGTCTCGTGGCCGGGCTTCCCGCCCCAGAGCCGGGTCATCCCGGCGCTGATCGCGGCCGGCCTGCTCGTCGCGCGGTTGCCGCTCGAGGCGGCCTTCGCACTCGGGGCGTGGGGGACGGCCCTCGTGGCCAGCGCGGTCAAGGCCGTCATGCGGCGGCCGCGGCCGGTCGCCGGCGTGGACCTGCGGGTGATCTCGGCGCCGCTCGGCGGGTCCAGCTTCCCGAGCGGCCACACGATCACGTACGTCGGGGTGTACGGCTACCTCGCGTACCTCGCGCAGACCCTGCTGCGGCCCGAGGGCTGGCGGCGCGTCATCGTCGCGGCCCTCGTCGGGCTCGTCGCGCTCGTGGGGCCAAGTCGCATCCACCAGGGCCACCATTGGTTCACCGACGTGACGGCCTCCTACCTGCTGGGCGTGGCCTACCTGATCGGCCTGACGAGCCTGTACCGGCGGGTGAAGGCCCGGCGGACCCGTGAGCGGCCATGACCACCCGGCCGTCGAGCGCGGCGCCCCGAGCGGCCCGCCGCTATCGGATCGTCCGCAACCCCGCCGCCGGTGCGAAGGGCGGGATCTCGACGAACGCCAGCACCGCCGAGGAACTGTCCGCCATCACGCTCCGGAACGACCTCGGCCAGGACATCGTGGAGCCCGCGGACGAGGGGTCGGCCCGCGCGGCCGTCGAGGCGGCGGTCGCCGACGGCGTCGATGTCATCGTGGCGGCCGGCGGTGATGGCACGGCCGGTCTGGTCGCGGAGCACCTCCTGGGCACCCGGTCCGCCCTCGCGATCCTGCCGCTCGGCAGCGTGATGAACCTGGCCCGATCGCTCGGGATCCCGCGCGACCTGGACGCAGCCGCGGCGCTGATCGCGGACGGCGACGTCGTCACGATCGACGCCGGCGATGCCACGACCGCCGACGGGCGCGGCGTGCGCTTCTTCGAGGGCGGGTCGGTGGGGATGAACGCGGCGATCTTCCGGGAGGCCGCCCGGTTCGACCACGGCGACTGGGGATCCATCGTCCGGACGATCTGGGTGGCGCTCCGCTATCGCCCGGCCCGGATGCGGATCGAGCTCGACGACCGGACCGTCCGAACGAGGGCGCTCATGGTGACCGTGGCCATCGGGCCATATACCGGGGTCGGCATGACCGTGGCGCCCGGCGCCCGGATGGACGATGGTCGATTCGACGTCCGCGTCTTTCGCGGATTCTCGAAGTGGGAGCTGATCCGTCATCTCGTATCGATCGCCTTCGGGCGGCGCCGGTACGCCCCGCACGTATCGACGTTTCGCTCGGCGACCGTTCGGATCAGGACCGCCCACCCGTTGCCGGCGCGGGCCGATGGCAACGACCTTGGGATGACCCCGGTGACGTTCCGAACCCTGCCGGGGGCATTGCGCGTCGTCGTCCCGGCTGCCGGGGGGACTCAGCCGGCCTCGGGCGGCTCGTCGTCGGGGACGTCGGGTCGGCGGCGCATGTAGTACTCCGTGAATTCGCGGCAGCGCCCCTCCTGGTCGAAGCGGCAGACGAAGACGTTCGCGAACTCGCGGTCCACCTCGCGCCGGTCGTCGGTCAGGTAGCGCGTCCGGCCGTGGGCGACGAACACGTCGCCGTCGACGGCGAGGACGTCGTAGTCGGCCTGCCATGAGTCCGGATCATCCGGTGCGTCGAGCCATGACTCGATCACGGCATTGCGGCCGACGAGCGCCTCATCAAACGGCCCGTAGGCATAGCGGACATCGGCGCTGAACAGGTCGCCGATGGCGACGGGGTCGTTGAGCCGCCACGCGTCCGCGTAGCGCTGCAGCCATTCTCGGAAGCCGGCTCGATCCATCGTGTCTCCGCGGAATCTGGGTTCGCGCCAAACGGTAGCACTCGCGCCTGAACTGGCATCATGCCGCGGTGCGTATCCCCACCCGAGTCCGGCGCGCCGCCGGCGCCGTCGCCCGGCGAGCAGCGCCCGACGCCGCACTCGTCGGCTGGCCGCCCGAGCCCCCCTACCGCCGGACCCGCGCGCGCCCGAAGGTCGGTCTCGTGGGGTTCTACGGGCCGGGCAACTACGGCGACGAGCTATTCCTGGACGTCTTTCGTCAGCACCTCGGCCCGGACATGGATCTCGATGTCGTGTTCGACTCGCCGACGAGGCCGTACTTCGAGCGCCCGGTCCGCGACGTCGTCCGCGAGCATGACGCGATCGTGATCGGCGGCGGCGACCTCCTCGTCCCGTGGGGCCTGGGCGATCGCTATTGGCTGTCGGACTACCTGCGCCGGCCGGTCCACGTCATCGGCGTGGGCGTGCCGACCTGGCGCGAGGCGAGGCCGTCGGTCGTCGCGGCGCTCGGCCGGTTCCTGCGCCACCGCAGCGTGCGCTCCATCTCGGCCCGGGACGAGGAGAGCGCGGCCTGGATCCGCGACCACCTCCGGCCGCGGGTCGAGGTGGAGGCGGCAGCGGACCTCGTGTTCGCGCTTGCCCTGCCCAAGGCCACCCGACCGGTCGATCCGCCGATCCTCGGCATCATCGTGCGCTGGCGCGACGGCGGGGACGACTACGCCGCCGTCCGCGCCCTCGCCAGGCGCGGTCGCGAGCTCGGCTACCGACTGCGGACGATCGTCCTTTCGACCGGCGACGTCCGCGCGCGCGATGAGCGGGCGTTCGCCGAGCTCGGCCTCGATGACGTCGAGCGGGTCGCGTCGGACGACCTCGACGTGCTTACCCGCGCGATCGGCGAGTGCACGATGCTCGCCAGCCACAAGTTCCACGGGACGGTCGTCGCGACCGGCTACGGCATCCCGTCGATCTCCATGAGCACCACCGACAAGAACCGCAACCTGCTGCGCCGGCTGGGCCGGCCGGACCTCCTCTGCGCGTTCGACGACCCGAGCCTGCCCGACCGGCTCGCCAACCCGCCGGCACCGATCGACCTGGCCGTGCGCGACGCGATGGCGCAGCAGGCGAGCTCGTCGCTGGATCGCCTGCGGGAACGGATCCTGGCCGGCTGACCCAAGGTGGTCGCTTCGGGCTGCCCGGATGTGCTGTAATCCGGTCTCGCACGCCCGCGGGCGCGCAGAGGAGGACCCATGGGTATCGGCACGGCTCCCGGGGCGCTGACGACGCGACGAGATCGTCGCCCTCAATCGCGAGCACACGTTCTTCTCGTGGTCGGTGCAGGGCGCCGTCGACCCGATCGTCATCGATCGCGCCGAGGGCGTCTGGCTGTACACGCCGGAGGGTCGGAAGATCCTCGACTTCAACAGCCAGCTGATGTCGGTGAACATCGGCCACGGCGATCGGCGCGTCATCGACGCCATCACCGAGCAGGCGACGAAGCTCCAGTACGTCCAGCCGGCCTTCGCGACCGAGATCCGCGGCGCGACTGGGCGCCAAGCTCGCCGAGATCATGCCCGGCGACCTCGACAAGGTGTTCTTCACGCTCGGGGGCGCCGAGGCGATCGAGAACGCCATCAAGCTCGCCCGCCACTACACCGGCCGGTACAAGGTCCTCGCGCGCTACCGCGCCTACCACGGCGCGACGCTCGGGGCGATGACCCTGACCGGCGACCCGCGTCGCTGGGCGAACGAGCCCGGCCTCGTCGGCGTGGTCCGCTATCCCGACACGCACCGCTGGGGAGAGGCCGAACCCCGTCCCGTGGCGGAGTCCCTCCAGGGCCTCGAGGACGTCATCCGCTACGAGGGCCCGCACACCATCGCCGCGGTCTTCCTCGAGACCGATCGTCGGGACCAACGGCATCCTCATCCCGCCCGACGGCTACCTCGCCGGCGTCCGCGAGATCTGCGACCGCCACGGGATCCTCATGGTCTGCGACGAGGTCATGGCCGGCTTCGGGCGGACCGGGCGCTGGTTCGCGGTCGACCACTGGGACGTCATGCCGGACCTCATGACGATGGCCAAGGGCCTGACGTCGTCGTACCTCCCGCTGGGCGCGGTGGCGATGCGTCATCACATCGCCGAGTTCTTCGACCAGCAGATGTTCTACGGCGGCCTGACCTACTCGTCGCACCCGATCTCCCTGGCCGCCGCGCTGGCCACGATCCGGGTGTACGAGGAGGACGGCCTCATCGACAACGCCGCGCGCCTCGGGGCGCGGATGCGCGAGCACCACGAACGACTCGCCGCGAAGCACCCGTCGGTCGGGGCGCATCGCAACCTCGGGCTGTTCGGGATCCTGGACCTCGTCCGCAGCCGCGATCCGTGGACGCCGATGACGCCGTTCAACGGCACGTCGGACGAGATGAAGGCGATCGGGAAGTACTTCCGCGATCACGGGCTGTACACGATGCTCGCCAACAACTCGATCCACACGAACCCGCCGCTGTGCATCACCGAGGACGAGCTCGCCGAGGGCTTCGAGATCATCGACGCCGCCCTCGACATCGCCGACCAGGCGGTCACCGGCTAGGGTGACGGTCGGACTCCGTCCGAGCTGCCGCTGATGGCCGTCACGGCGCCCATTCTCGAGGTCGCCCGGCCGGTCTCCCTCCCGAGCCGCCGACGGTTCCGGCCGCTACTCGGCTTCCTGACGGTCTTCGTGCTGCTCCTCGTCGTCTGGGAGGTGGCCAAGTTCATCGGTGGGGACCCGTGGCGCTACGACTCGTTCCTCTGGACGGGCATCGCGCTGGACCACCAGCCGCCGCTGACCTTCGGTTTCGCGACCGACTCGAAGCTGCCCCACACCTGGGACATCGCGGTCGAGTTCCTGTCGCCGCGACGCCGCCGGCGCGACCACGCTCGAGCGGCTCCTCGGGGCCGCGCTCTTCACGCTGCGGAACGCCGCGATCGGGTTCGTCCTGGGGTCCGTGTTCGGCCTGGGCCTGGCCATCCTGCTGATCCACGTCCGGATCCTCGAGCGGGCGCTCGTGCCGCTCATCGTCGCGAGCCAGACGATCCCGATCATCGCCATCGCCCCGCTCATCGTCATCGGCCTGAAGGCCGACTGGTTCGGGGTCGCGATCGTCTCGACCTACCTGACGTTCTTCCCGGTGACGATCGCCGCGTTGCGCGGCCTGCGCGCCTACGACCCGCGGGCCCTGGAGCTGATGCGCTCGTATGCGGCATCGCGTGGCGCGATCCTGCGCAAGCTGCGTCTCCCGGCCGCGCGTCCGTACCTGTTCACCGGGTTCCGCATCGCGGCGCCGGCGGCCGTGGTCGGGGCCATCGTCGGCGAGCTGCCATCGCTCATCCAGGACGGCCTGGCGCGCCAGATCATCACCGGCATGCAGTACTACTCGTTGAACGCCGAGTACCTGTGGGCGACCATCGTCGTCTCGTCGGTCCTGGGGATCGGCGTCTACCTGCTGGTGGCCGGTGTCGAGGGCTGGGTCCTCCGCCACGAGCGTCGCACCGACGGGGCCGTCGCGTGACCGCCGGACCCGCACGCGCCCCGGGCGACGCGGCCCGCCGTGTCGTCGAGATCTCGGGCGTCTCGAAGGTCTTCGACGCGCGCAGGCCAGGCGGCCGGGCGCGTGGAGGCCCTGGTCGACATCGACCTGTCGGTCAGCGGCGGGCGAGTTCGTCTCGCTGATCGGGCCGTCGGGCTGCGGCAAGTCCACGCTGCTGCGGATCGTCGGCGACCTCACGTCGCCGACGACGGGCAGCGTGACCGGTCAACGGCAAGCCGGCTCCGCAGGCGCGCCTCGATCGCGACTACGGCATGGTCTTCCAGGCGCCGATCCTGTTCGACTGGCGGACCGTCCAGGCCAACGTCGAGCTGCCCCTCGAGATCAACGGCACGCCCCGTGCCGAGCGCACCAAGCGGGCGCAGGACAACCTCGCGGCTCGTCGAGCTGACCGACTTCGCGGGCCACTACCCGTGGCAGCTGTCCGGCGGGATGCAGCAGCGGGTGGCGATCGCGCGAGCCCTCGCCGTGGATCCGGCGATCCTCCTCATGGACGAGCCGTTCGGGGCGCTCGACGAGATGACCCGCGAGCGGATGAACCTGGAACTGCTGAAGATCTGGGAGCGGACCGGCACGACCGTCATGTTCGTGACCCACTCGATCGCGGAGGCCGTGTTCCTCTCGACCCGCGTCGTGGTGATGTCAGCCGCGGCCGGGCCGCATCAGTGCCGATCGATCGACATCGACCTGCCCCGCGAGCGCACGGTCGACACCCGCGAGATGGACGCGCTATTTCCGCCTCGTGACGGAGGTGCGCGAGGCGCTCCGCGGCGACGAGCGGCGAATCCGGCCGGCCGCCGGCGCTGACGCGACGATGGCGACGACGCCGCCGCGGCGGCCCGCCGGGTGGCCGCCGAGGGCCTGTCCGGGTGACCGGCTCCGTTGCCCCGGTGGTGGCTGCACCGCGCTCCGCCGGGACCCGCGCGGCCGACCGCGCCCGCGACTGGGCTCCGCCCGTCCTGCTGCTGGTCGGCGGCCTCGTCGCGTGGGAGCTCGTGGTGCGGGTCTTCGGGATCAAGCAGTTCATCCTGCCCAGCCCGATCGCCATCGCCGTCGCGTGGCAGACCTACCTGCCGGAGCTGTTCGCGGCGGCCCGCTACACGTTCGTGGAGATCGTCGCGGGCCTCGTGATCGGCGCGGCGAGCGGGCATCGCGGTCGGGGTGATCACCGCGCGCTATCGGTCGATGCAGGACTCGCTGATGCCGTTCGCCGTCGCGGCGAGCTCGGTCCCGATCCTCGCGTTCGCGCCGCTGTTCAACAACTGGTTCGGCCTGGATCAGCAGCTGTCGAAGGCGATGGTCGCGGCGGCCCTGTGCTTCTTTCCCGTGATGATCAACACGGTCCGTGGCCTGACCACGGTCGACCCCCGGTCGATCGAGCTGCTGCGCTCCTACGCGACGTCCGAGAGCGGGCGTGTTCATGAAGCTGCGCGTCCCGAACGCCCTGCCGTACATCTTCACGGCGCTCCGACTGGCCGTCACGCTGGCGACGATCGGCGCGGTCGTCGGCGAGTACTTCGCGGCGCCGCGGGCGAGCCTCGGCCAGTACATCGCGACGTACTCCGCGTTCCTCAACTTCGAGCGATCGTGGGCGGCCATCGTGTTCGCCTGCGCCATCGGGATCGGGCTCTACGTCGTGGTCGTGGTGGCCGAGCGGATCGTCATGCCGTGGCACGATCGGCGCGCGGCGTGGAGCTGATCTCGCATGGTTCGTGCGGATGCATCCGTCGACGCAGCCGTTGAGTAGACTGCGCCGTCGGAGGAGGCGGACCGGCTCCCGTCGCGGTCCGACGCAAGAGGTGTCCCGATGCGAAGTCGACGAACGGTCGCGCTGCTCGCCGTCGCGCTGATGGTGGTCGCAGCCTGTTCGGGCGGTGGTGGCGGTGGCGCCAGCGTCGCGCTCAAGCCGATCCGGCTGCAGCTCCAATGGTTCCCGCAGGCCCAGTTCGCGGGCTACTTCGCCGCGCTCGAGAAGGGCTACTACCGGGAAGAGGGCTTCGACGTCACGATCATCCCGGGCGCGGTCGAGATCGTCCCGGCGACGGTCGTCGCCGGCGGCCAGGCCGAGTTCGGCATCAGCTGGGTGCCGCGGATGCTGGCGCCACGCGAGTCCGGCGCCGACGGCGTCGTCATCGCCCAGGTCTTCCAGCGCTCGCCGACCCTGCAGGTCTCGTTCAAGGACCGCAACATCACCACGCCCGAGGACCTCAAGGGCAAGAAGGTCGGGGCCTGGGGCTTCGGCAACGAGGCCGAGCTGTACGCCGGCCTGCGCAAGGCCGGGCTGGATCCGGACAACCCCGAGCGACGTCCAGATCATCGGCGCAGCAGTTCGACATGGAGGCCTTCGCCGCGGGCGACATCGACGCCGCCCAGGCGATGATCTACAACGAGTACGCCCAGGTCCTCGAGAAGATCAACCCGGCGACCGGCGAGCTCTACCAGCCCGAGGACCTCAACGTCATCTCGTGGGAGGAGTACGGGACGTCCATGCTCCAGGACGCGATCTTCGCGTCCGAGGCGTGGCTCGCGCAAGCCCGGCAACGAGGACGTCGCCGTCAAGTTCCTCAAGGCCTCGTTCAAGGGCTGGATCTTCTGCCGCGACAACGCCGGCCGAATGCGTCGACATCGTCATCAAGTCGGACGCAGCGCTGCCCAAGGGTCACCAGACCTGGCAGCTCAACGAGGTCAACGGGATCATCTGGCCATCGCCCAACGGCATCGGGATCACCGACAGCGCCGCCTTCGACCGCACGGTCCAGGTCGCGCTCGACGGCAAGATCCTGACCAAGCCGGTCGAGGGCACGCCGTGGCGCAACGACCTGGCCGAGAAGGCGCTCGCGGAGCTCGGCGACGTCGACACGAAGGGCGCGTCCTGGCAGAAGGCCACGGTCACCCTCACCGAGGGCGGCAAGTAGCAGTGCCCTCGCCCCACCGATAGGCCACGAGGCCGGCCGCCGACGGGCGGTCGGCCTCTTCTTCAACCCACGCGAGGCTCCATCATCCGTTTGCGGACGCACCTCACGCTTGCTGTCGTCGCCGTCCTCGTCTTGGTCCTCGCGGCGTGCGCCGACGACGGTCGGACGGGGGCCTCGAGTCCGGGAGCGTCCGCGACGACGCCCTCGTCAGCTCGGCCATCGCGCTCGGCTGGACCGACCGGAACGGCGCTTCGACCCGTCCGCGTCCAGCTGCAGTGGGCCCAGCAAGCGCAGTTCGCCGGGTACCTCGCCGCCATCGAACAGGGCTACTACGAGGCGGTGGGGCTCGAGGTGACGCTCGTCGAGGGCGGCCCGAAGGTGAGCCCACAGGTGGTCGGATCCGCGCCCGATGGGCCCGAATTCACGGTCAGCTGGGTACCGAGGGTGCTCCAGGCGCGGGCAAGCGGCGCATCGGACCTGGTGAACATCGCCCAGATCTTCCAGCGGTCGGGGAGCCTCTCCCTCTCGTGGAAGGACTCGGAGGTCACGAGGGCGGCCGACCTGCGCGGCCGGCGGGTCGGGGTGTTCGACTCCGGCAACGAGCTGGAGGTGACCGCCGGCATGATCCGGTCGGGCCTGGACCCCGCGACGGATCTCACGACGATCACGCAGGGTCTGACCATGGATCCGTTCCTCGCCCGTCACCTCGACGTCGCCCAGGCCACCATCTACAACGAGTACGCGCTCGTGCTCGAGGCGCGGAACCCGGCCACCGGCGGGCTCTACCAGGCCACCGACCTGAACATCATCAATTGGAACGATGAAGGCACGGCGATGCTCCAGGACGCGGTATTCGCTCGAGCGTCGTGGCTGGCCGACGATGACAACGAGGCGGTTGCTCGGGATTTCCTCAGAGCGACCTTCCAGGGCTGGATCCATTGCCGCGATGAGCCCGATGCCTGCGTCCAGTACACGGTCGACGCGGGCGCCGTCGAGGGCCCGGGCCACCAGGCCTGGATGCTGAACGAGATCAGCGGCCTGATCTGGCCGTCACCGAACGGGGTCGGGATCATGGACGGGGCCGCGTGGGAGCAGACCGAGAAGGTCCTGCTGGAGGCGGGGTTCATCCCTGCAGCGCCCTCCGCGGAGGCGTACCGCACGGACCTCGCGGAAGCCGCCCTGGAGGACCTCGCCGATCTGGACACGACGGGGGAGTCGTTCGTGAAGGCCGACGTCCCGATCCGAGCGGGTGGCGGCTGACCCGGACCTCGCAGACCCGTGCCGGCCGCCGGCCCGTTCCCGCAGATCCGTGGAGCCGGCCCATGACCCGTTCCTCGCAGATCCGGAGCATGCCCCTACCACGCAGCCCCGCCCGACCCCAGCCCCGCCCGACCCCAGCCCCGCCCGACCCCAGCCCCGCCCGACCCCAGCCCCGCCCGACCCCAGCCCCGCCCGACCCCAGCCCCGCCCGACCCCAGCCCCGCCCGACCCCAGCCCCGCCCGACCCCAGCCCCGCCCGACCCCAGCCCCGCCCGACCCCAGCCCCGCCCGACCCCAGCCCCGCCCGACCCCAGCCCCGCCCGACCCCAGCCCCGCCCGACCCCAGCCCCGCCCGACCCCTTCTTCCGATCAAGTGCGCTCGGACCGCTCTGCGGGCCGTACCGAGAGCCACATCGGCGCCCGAAAACCTGGATTCGGTGGCGCCTCGCATCGGGATCCTGTTCGACGAGGTCGGAGGTGACTCGCAAGTCGGTATCGATCGCGCGGTAATGGCGTGCTAAGCGCTCAGAGGTACGGTCAGGGCGGAATCTCGCCGCATAGCGGGGAGGCGCACGCGATGGCCAGGCGAGTCAGGCGCACGAACGAAGTCATCCAGGGGCATCGCGAAGCCACGGCTCTGGCCGGCACGCTCGGAGCCGTCGTCCGTATCGGCCGCCGCGCCAAGCGCCTCTCCCTCGGAGCCTTGGGGGCACGCGTCGGGCTCAGTCGGACGAGGCTCGCTGAGATCGAGCGCGGCGAAGGCCTCGGCGCCCCGCTGCAGACGTGGGTCGCCATCGGGATCGCCCTGGACCGACCGCTCACGGTCAGCTTCTCCCGCCCGCTCGCGGAACCGCGCGGCCCCGCCGATGCCGGCCACCTCGAGATCCAGGAGCACGTGCTCCGTCTCGCTCGCGAGACCGGCCGTCACGGAACATTCGAGCTACCGACTCGCCCAGCGGACCCTTCCCGCTCCACCGATGTCGGTCTGCACGACGACCGCCACCGTGCCCTCATCCAGGTCGAGTGCTGGAACACGTTCGGTGACCTCGGCGCCGCCATCCGGGCCACCAACCGCAAGATGGCAGAGGCAGCAGCCCACGCGATCGCGACGACCCACGGCGACGCCGACCCATGGCGTGTCGCGAGCGTCTGGATCGTGCGCGCGAGCGCGACCAACCGCCAGCTCATCGCGAGGTACCCACACATCATCGACGCCGCATTCCCAGGCTCCTCGCGCCGATGGATCGCGGCGCTGATCCACGGAGATCCACCGCCCACGGAGCCCGGCCTCGTCTGGTTCGACCCGGCGACGGGCCGTCTGACCGAGCACCGGCGCGCTACGATGCCCCGAGATTGAAAATCGGAGGCCCCGTGCCCGACGACCCCGCGCCGAATCCGTCGACCCTGCACGTCTCCCGCCACCCCGCCGTGCTCCACAAGCTCGGCGTGCTCCGCGACGTGGACACCGAGCCCAAGAAGTTCCGCGAGGTCGTCCGCGAGCTGAGCTGGCTGCTCGGGTACGAGGCGCTGCAGGACGCGAAGACCCGTCCGCTCCACATCACGACACCGATGGAGGAGATGGAGGCGAGCGAGCTCGGCGAGCGCATCGGGCTCATCCCCATCCTGCGCGCGGGTCTCGGCATGGTCGACGCCATGCTGGAGCTCATGCCCACCGCCCAGGTCTGGCACCTGGGCCTGTTCCGCGACGAGCGCACCCTCCGACCGGTCGAGTACTACAACAAGCTGCCCGACTCGGCCACCGTCGACCTGTGCCTGATCCTCGACCCGATGCTCGCGACCGGCGGTTCCGCGACCGCCGCGATCGATGTCCTCAAGAAGTGGGGCGCCGTCCGGATCAAGCTCGTCAACCTCATCGCGGCGCCGGAAGGCGTCCGCGCCGTCCAGGAAGCGCATCCAGACGTCGAGATCCACGCCGCGGCCGCTGGACCGGGGCCTCAACGAGAAGGGCTACATCATGCCCGGTCTAGGCGACGCCGGCGACCGCCAGTTCGGGACCGGCCGGACCGACTGACACGCGTCTGGTAGTGAAAGCCACTCGTTTCGCGCCTCCCCTGCGAGTCCGCCGGGACGAGAGCAGCCCCATCGCGCCCAGCCGCGATCTCGCGAACGTCGAGAGCCTTCTCCTCGTGGCTTAGACTCGCCGCATGGGACTCTTGACCTTCAGCTTCAACGTCACCCTGGACGGCTGCGTCGACCACCAGGAGGGGATCGCCGACGACGAGACACACGCCTACTTCACCCGCCTGATGGACGAGGGCGGGGCGATGCTGTGGGGCCGCGTCACCTACGAGATGATGGAGAGCTACTGGCCGGCGGTCGCCCGCGGCGACGAGGAGGCGCCGCCGGCGATGCGCGAGTGGGCGGTCAAGCTGGAGGCCAAGCCGAAGTACGTGGTGTCGTCGACGCGAACAGACTTCCCGTGGACCAACAGCCACCTCATCGCCGGCGACCTGCGCACCGGCGTGCAGAAGCTCAAGGACGCGACCCCGGCCGGCGTGCTCCTCGGTAGCGGCAAGCTCGCGACCGAGCTGGACCGGCTGGATCTGATCGACGAGTACCAGTTCCTCGTCCATCCCAGGATCGCCGGCCACGGCCCGACCCTGTACCAGAGCGGGCTGCCCAGCACGCGACGGCTCGAGCTGGTCTCGGCGCAGCCGCTCAGCAACGGCGCGGTCGCCATGCACTACCGGCGCGAGCGCTGACTGGAGCCACAGCCGGGCGGCTGGACCGGGACCGACGCGGCCGGCTGACATCATTGCGCCCGCCGGGTTCAGTGGATTTCGGGGGTTGACACATCGGCTGCGTGGGTGTACAGTACCCACAGGTTATATAACCAGATAGAGATGTACATGCAGCCGACCGACCCCCTCAGCATGACGTTCGCCGCTCTGGCCGATCCGACCCGGCGGGCGATCCTGGCCCGACTCGCCCAGGGCGAGGCATCGGTCAAGGACCTGTCCGCACCGTTCGACATGACCCAGCCCGCGATCTCCAAGCACCTCCGGGTGCTGGAACGGGCCGGGCTCATCGAGCAGGGCCGCCAGGCCCAGTGGCGGCCACGCCGGCTGCGGGCCGGACCGCTCAGGGACATCGCTGACTGGGTCGACCAGTACCGCCGCCATTGGGAGGACAGCTTTGAACGACTCGATGCCTATCTCCGCGACCTCAACGACAAGCAGGACCAAGGAAAGGGAAACGACGATGACCGCGACGCGAATCGACCGGGGTAGCACCGAGTCGACCACGATCTACTCCGATGGCAGCGACCTGGTGTTCGAGCGCACGTTCGACGCCTCGCGCGACCAGGTGTGGAAGGCCTTGACCGACCCGCAGCTGATCCCGCGCTGGTGGGGCAAGCACGGCACCACGACCACCGTCGTCGAAATGGACGTTCGACCGGGCGGCAGGTGGCGCTACATCAACGCTGCGCCCGACCGCGACGACGTCGTGTTCTACGGCGAGTATCTCGAGGTCGAACCCGCCCGAGGGCTACAAGTGGACGTTCATGTTCGACGTCGAGGGCGTCGGCCCGATGGGCGGTCCGGAAACCCACACCCTCGAGGAGGTCGACGGCAAGACGAAGGTCACGTCCGTCGGCCACATGGGCTCGGTCGACGTGCTCGAAGGCGCACTCGCCACCGGGATGGCCGGCGGCGCGATCGAGACCTGGGACCGCCTGGAGGCGCTCTTGGCCAATGGCTGACGACCCCACGAGGCCGGGCATCCCACACCGATGGGGTGCCCGGCTTTATCGTTTCCGGGCCACTCATCGCACGACCGATGAGTTTTCACGGGCTCCGACGTTTCACAGCTAACGATCGGTCACCCGACCGACGTCCCAGGAGGCGACAACGTGGACTTCAAGCTCGAGCTCGTGGTGGTTCCGGTCACGGACGTCGATCGCGCCAAGGCGTTCTACGCCGACAAGATGGGGTTCACCGTCGACGTCGATCACGCGCCCAACGAACAGTTCCGAGTCGTGCAGCTGACGCCTCCGGGTTCGGCGTGCTCGATCACCATCGGGACCGGACTCACCAAGTCCGAGCCGGGCGCCTACCAGGGCCTGCACCTCGTCGTGACCGACATCGAGGCGGCGCGCGCCTGGCTCGTCGAGCGCGGCGTGGACGCCAGCGAGCCGTTCCATTTCGGGCCGGATGGACAGACACCCGGCGTCGATCCGCAGCGCGCCGACTACGGCACGTTCCTCTCGATCAGCGATCCCGACGGCAACGGCTGGCTCGTCCAGGAAGTCAAGTACCACGCCCGATGACGGCCGCGATCGAACCCGGATCTGCCGATGCGGCGACGTTCACCGATCTCATCGAGCGTCACCGGCGCGAGTTGCACGTGCATTGCTATCGGATGCTCGCCTCGTTCGATGAGGCCGAGGACGCCGTGCAGGAGACGTTCCTGCGCGCATGGCGCAGCCGCGACACGTTCGACGGAAGCTCGATGTTCCGTGCCTGGCTCTACCGCATCGCCACGAATGTGTGCCTCGACATGATCAGGCGGACGTCGCGCCGCCTGACGACGATGCACAACTTCTCCGAGGTGCCGTGGCTCCAGCCGTACCCCGATGAGCTGCTGAACGAGGTCGCGCCGAGTTACGATCAGCCGGACGCGGTCGTCGTCGAGCGGGAGACCATCGAGCTCGCATTCCTCGCCGCCTTGCAGGTCCTGCCACCGAGGCAGCGCGCGGCCTTGATCGCGCGTGATGTGCTCGGCTGGCCGGCCATCGAGACGGCATCCCTCCTCGATACCAGCGTCGCCGCGGCGAACAGCGCGCTCCAGCGAGCGCGCGCGACCATGCAGGAGCACCTGCCGGCGCGGCGCGCGGACTGGTCGGCGGGGGAACCGACGGCCGAGGAACGGGCGCTGCTGGCATCCTTCATCGACGCGCACCAACGGGGCGATGCCGCCCTCGCGATCTCCATCGCGTCGCAGGACCTGCGGATCACGATGCCGCCGAACCCGTTCTTCTACGAGGGGCTCGACTCGATCGCTCCGCTCCTCAAGGGCGCGCTTCGCGACGGCGAATGGCGTCTCGTCCCGACGCGGGCCAATCGGATGCCGACGGCCGCGAGCTACCTCCGCCAGCCGGGCGATTCCGAGTACCGTGCGTTCAAGTTCGACGTCCTGCGGATCGAGGATGGCCGCATCGCGGAGATCACGACCTTCGGCGCAGGGTTGTTCCCGGCCTTCGGCCTGCCACCGGTGATCTGACCGGACTCGGCAGACTCAGGGTCCCGCCGGGCCTTGAGTTCCGACGGGGGAGTGGCATCATCGACGGGTGACCTTTGGGGAGTACCTCGCCTCCATCGATTGGGTCGGCGCCATCGTCGTCGGCGCGGTCTTGGTGGCCGTTGGGCTCGTGGTCCTGCACTTCCTGATGGCGTCGACATCGGAGGTCGGGCGGATGCTGCCGGGTGCCGGCCGCGCCACCGGCCAGGCGTTGCTCGACGCCCGCGGTGAGCTACCGATCGACAGCTGGGTCTGCTCGACCTGCCGCTCGGTCAACACGCCGAACGCCAATCACTGCTACCGCGGCTGCGGCGAGCGCGACGACCTGGCGAAGCGTCTTCCGGAGGAACCGGACCTCATCGCCGCCGGGCACAACGGGCGGCGTAACACCTGACGATTCGGCTATCCGGTGCTGCCCGCGCGACGCGGCCCGCAGGCTGAGACGCGTGGCGGCGGCTCGGCCCGCCGGCTACGGCCGCTTGATCGTCAGCTTCGCGCCGACCTTCGAGAACGACAGCGTGAGGTTGAACACGATCTCCTGGAGCTGGCCGCCACTCGGACCGACGCGCCCCTGGCCCTCGAGCGTCCACTTGCCGCGAACCGGCCGGCCCTTGTCGTCGATCAGGACCTCGAGCGTGGTCGAGCGGATCTTCTCCTTGACGAGCTGGCCGGGGATCGTCCGGGGATGGAGGAACACGGCGTTGGCGATCGCGATGCGGTGGACGCGCTTGCCGTCGAACTCCTCCGTGCTGAGGAATCGGACATCAGCGGTCGTTTTCACTGACTTGAACAGCGCGCTCGAGTCCTTGGCGCGGTAGCCACTGACCGCTTTCCAGCCCGCGCCGCGCATGTTCTGCCAGGCCTTGTCCTTCACCCCGCGGACGAGCACGCGGAACTTGCCGAGGCCCTGGTACTCCTTGCCGAAGTCGAACGCCATCGTCCCGGAGAAATCGCTGCCGGAGATGTCCATGCGGCCCGCGAGCGGGATGTGGTCCGCCGAACCGGCCGCGTGGCCATCGAAGGCGACGCGATACGACCATTTCCCTCCGGAGGCGTTCGCAACGAACGCTTCGATGGGTCCGAGATGCGTCTTCGGCGTCGGCGTCGGCCCGGGCGCCAGGGGTCGGGGCGGAGCGGTCGTCGGCATCGGACGGGACGCGAACGGGTTGCATGCCCCGACCGCGAAGACCGCGACCAGGACGGCCACGAACATCGCGAGGTGGCGCCGGTGGCGGGGCGGCGTCGGGTCGATGTGCACGTGGATGGATCTCCAGGAGTGGGCCCGCGGTGACGGATGGGTCCGCTGGCGGCAACCGTACCAGCGATCGATGGCATCGGCCGTCGAACGGCTGACCCGCCGCGGGACGGTACCATCGGCGGCCCCGTGAGCGCGGAATCGCGCCCTGGCGGCGAGCCCATCCAACCCCCGCGCGGTATCCTCGCCTCGTGACCGCCACCGCCGAGCGCGCGATGCCCCGAGCCGGCCGGCCCCGGGCGAAAGGCCGCGCCCGCGCCGAGACCCCGATCCTCGTCCGGCAGGCTGCGCAACGGCATCGAGGAGAGCGTCCACCGCGGCGACATCGTCGAGGCCGACGCGAACGGTCGACTCATCCGTCAGCTCGGCGACCCGGACCGGATCGTCACGCTGCGGTCCACGGTCAAGCCGTTCGGCGTGGTGGCCCTGATCGAGGCGGGCGGCGTCGAGGCCTTCGATCTGGAGCCGGCGGAGCTCGCGATCATGGCCAGCTCGCACAGCGGCGAGGACTTCCACGTCCGCACGATCCAGGGCATGTTCCGCCGGGCCGGCGTCAGCCAGGCGCAGCTCGCGTGCGGCAACGAGGGCATGCCACTCGACCCCCTGACCTCGGCCCGGCTGGCGCGTGACGGCGAGAAGGCGAGCCCCATCCGCCACATGTGCTCCGGGCAGCACGCCGTCTCGTTGCTGCTGTCGCGGCTCAAGGGCTGGGATCTCGACTCCTACTGGCAGTCCCAGCATCCCTCGCAGGTCGCCTATCGGGCAGTCGTCGCGCGCGCCTACAGCGTCAAGCCAGAGGCGTTACGAACCGCCATCGACGGCTGTGGGCTGGAGACCTACGCCTTCGCCCTCCGCCAGGTCGCGCAGGCCTACGCGATGCTTGCCGACCCGTCCGCGATCGCGTCGCGGGACGCACGCAGCTCACTGGCGCCCGCACTGACCCAGGTCCGGGATGCGATGCTCGCCAACCCCGAGATGGTCGGTGGTCGCCACGACCGTCTCGACACCTCGCTCATGAAGGCCGCCGAGGGCCGGCTGGTCAGCAAGGCTGGCATGGAGGCATTGCGCGCCATCGCGATCCTGCCCGGCCCGCGCGTCGACACCAGCGGCGAGGGCGCGACGGGCATGGCGATCAAGATCGAGGACGGCGATGGCTACGACCGCGGGACCTGGTCGGCCTCGATCGAGGCGCTGCGCCAGGCCGGGGTCCTCGATGGTCAGGCGCTGCGTGTCCTGGCGCGCTACCACACGCCGACGATCCTCGATCCGCACGGTCGAGTCGGGGCCGAGGCGATCGCCGAGTTCGAGCTCGCGCCGGTGGGCGAGCTCATCGGCTGAGCCGGACCGGCCCTCGCGCCGGTTTTGGACCGCTGGAGCACCATTCGAGATCGATGGCAACGAACGCCGATCCCTACCGCACGCTCGGGCTTGCCCGCGGGGCGTCGCTCGATGAGGTCAAACGCGCCTATCGACGGCTGGCCAAGGCGAACCATCCCGACGCGGCCGGGGAGGCGGCGCTGCCGCGCTTTCTTGCGATCCAGGCTGCCTACGACCAGATCGTCGGCCCGGATTCGGGGATTCGCGCGACGGGGCGGACGCCGACCGGTCGCGCGCCGTGGGAGGCCGATCCCACACGGGCCGGCGCGACCAACCGGGCGTACGGTGGACGCAGCCGCCGGACGTCGCGGACGAGCGGTCCGCGACCCGGAGCCGCGGGACGGCCACCGACCGGCGGTCCGGATCCAGCCCGCCCGAAGCGCCCGGAACGACCGCCGAACAAGGCGACGCTCGGCTCGACCTCATACGACGGTGCCGACGCCGAGCCGTTCGAGCCCGACTGGGGCGGGGCGTCGTGGTACGGGACGACGTCCGGGACGTACTGGACGCTCAACCCCAAGGAGTACGCGGATCCTCGCAAGCACGGGCCGGAGTACCAGGCACGCGCTCGGCGCGGCCAGCATGACGAGGCGCCCGGACCGCCCCCGCCGATCGACGCCGCGGATCAGGCAGCCGACGCCGCGGATGAGCGCGAGGCTGGGGTCGAGGCCGACGCCGCGGACGAGGCGATCGACCCGCGGGCGAGCCGCCAAGGACGGCCCGCGCCACCACCCCCGCCGACCCACACCACGGCGTCGTGGTGGGAGGCCACGCAGGGCGCGTCGCCGGGCGACGTGCGACCTGGCCCCGACCGGGCCGAGGCTGACCCGCGCCGGCCTGAGGATCCGCCCCGCCCGGCCGTCGCGGGCGCGGACGCGGCCACCCTTGCGTCCCCGACCCTCTCGGCCGATGCGGCCCTCGCCGCGCTCAGAGCCTGGGTCATCGACGGGCGTCCCGGCCTCGTCGGTCGCCTCGGACGCGCGGTCTTCGGCTGGGCGCCCGTGGCGCTCGGGATCAGCTGGATCGGTGGCGAGATCTCGGGCTGTGGCCGTTTCGCCGCCGCGTGCGATCCGGGAGTCGCGCCCATCTCGTGGTTCGCGCAGCTCCTGGCGCTGCTTCTCCTGCTGGCCGTCCCGCAGCTGGCCAGGATCGCGGCGATCGCGACCATGGCGACGATCGCAGCCGCCGTCTCGGGCGCCCTGCTCCTGTCCGCGTCAAGCGGTCCCGACGCCGCCGCCGCCAGTCGTGCGGCACTGGCTGGCCTGATCGTGATCGCCTGGGGCGTGGGGCTGGTGGTGGCCGTCGTCCGCGAGGTCCGGATGCAGCGGCCGGCCGGTCCCGTATCCTGAAGCGACCATGCCCCGACGCAGCGACCAACGCGAGATGTCCTCGGCCGCCCAGGAGTACCTGCTCGCCCTGCGGGTGAGTGCCGGAGCGAGCGACGGCGCGAAGGTCACGGCCGCGGGGATCGCCCGCCATCTGGGCGTCACGACCCAGGCCGCGAGCGAGATGTTCCGCCGCCTCGTCGCGGATGGGCTCGTGGACCACACCGACGGCCGCGAACTGCGCCTGACCACGGCCGGCCGGGCCGCCGCCGACGCGATCTTCCGCCGCCACGCCCTCATCGAATGGCTGCTCTCGAGCGTGGTCGGCCTCGGCTGGGCCGAATCGGACGAGGAGGCCATGCGCCTGCAGGGCGCGATCTCGCCGCGGGTCGAGGCTCGGCTGGACGAGATGCTCGGCCACCCAGAGACGTGCCCGCACGGCAACCCCATCGATGCCGCCACCGCGAAGCGCCGGCCGGCGGGCGTGCCCCTGAGCTCGATGGAGGCCGGCACCCGCGCGACCGTCTACCGCATCACCGAGGAGGCCGAGGAGGACGCCGGCCTGCTGTCCTACCTCGAAGCGCGAGCCTTGAAGCCCGGGGCGCCGATCACGATCCTCGCGCGCTCGGAGTCGCTCGATTCGCTGACGCTCGAGGGGCCCCTGGGACGCGCCACGCTGGGACTGCGTCCGGCCTCCCTGGTCCGGGTCCTCCCCGGTGACGCCGACCCGAACCTGTTCCACCGCGTCCCTGCGGGAGCCGTGCCCGCGGGCTGACGGAGGTCGGGCGCCCCGGTCGTCGGTCAGGAACCGTCGGTCGGCGGCTCGATGGTGATCGGCCCGCCGAAGTTCGAGAACTCGAAGTCGCTGGCGCCGGACGCGTCCACGCCGGTGGCGTCGGTCGCCGAGAACTCGGTCCGGGCGATGACCGGCGTCCCGTCGTCGAGCGCCCACAGGTCGAACGCGTCGTACTGGCCCTCTCCAGTGGCCGGCGCGTACGGGATCGTGCCGGCCGCCGTCAGGTGTTGGAGATCCATGCCGCCGATCGTCTCTGGGCCGACCAGTCGGATGGACTGCGGGTCAGAGAGGAGCCTGACCGACGTGTACAGCTGATCGACGAGGCCGCCAAGCGCTGTCGTTGCGACCTTGGTGAAGGGGCCGGTCGTCGCGGGCCGGACCCAGGCGTCGTCCCCGACGATGACGACCTCCTGGACCGTCGACTTGCCGAGGCTCGAGACGCTCATCACGGCGTGGATGTCCTCGCCGTCGAAGTCGATCGACGCCACGACGCTTGCGTCCTGGCCACCGGCGCTGACCGTCTGGACCTGATCCACGTGCACGATGAGCGGGTCGGCCTGGAGCCTGGCGACCACGGCCTCGGCGACCGGGCCGCCGCCGCCCTCGACGGTCGCGCTCGGGGCCGGTGGTTCAGCAGCGTCGGCGCTCGGCGCTGGCGTCGTTGCCACGCTCGGATCCGGCGGAGTCGCATCGGTCGCCGACGGCGTGGCGGTCGCCGTGTCACCGCAGGCCGCGACGGTGACCACGAGGGCGCCGACCAGGACGACGCGAGCAAGGCGCGATGCAGACACGTTGGGTGAGAACCTCGGAGCAGGCAGCTCGGGGTCGAGCCGCGACGCCGAAGGATGTGGTCTCGGCCGCGAACGGTCAAACGAGGGGAACGAGAGCCGGCCGTGAAGCCGCCGCTGCTAGGCTTCGGCCATGACCGAAACCCTCACCCGCGTCCGGATCGCCCCGAGCCCGACCGGGCCCTTGCACATCGGCACGGCCCGCACCGCGCTGTTCAACTTCCTGCACGCCCGACACGTCGGCGGGACGTTCATCCTCCGGCTCGAGGACACCGACGTCGCGCGGAGCACGGTCGAATTCGAGAAGGACATCCTCGACGGGCTGCATTGGCTCGGGCTCGAATGGGACGAAGGCCCGGAGGTGGCCGGTGAGCCCGCCCGCGGCCCGCACGCGCCGTATCGCCAGATGGAGCGGCTGCCCAGCTATGCGGCCGCGGCCCAGCGGCTCCTCGTCGACGACCTCGCCTATCCCTGCTACTGCACGACCGAGGAGCTCGCCGCGGACCGGGCAGCCCAGGAGGCGGCCAGGCAACCGCCGCGCTACGTCGGTCGATGCGCGCACCTGACACCCGAGGAACGGCGAGCTCGCGAGGCCGAGGGCCGTCGCGGCGCGCTCCGGTTCCGGGTCGGGGAGGGGGTCGTGGCGTTCGACGACATCGTCCGCGGGCACATCGAGATCGATGTCAGCAACCTTGGCGGCGACTTCGTGATCGTCCGGAACGACGGCACACCGTTGTACCACTTCACGGTCGTCGTCGACGACGCGGCCATGGAGATCACGGACGTCATCCGCGGCGAGGACCACCTCTCCAACACGCCCAAGCACATCCTGCTGTTCCGGGCGCTCGGCCACGAAGTGCCGCGCTTCGCCCACCTGCCGCTCATCCTCAATCCGGACCGCTCGAAGATGAGCAAGCGCAAGAGCCAGACCGCCATCGACGACTACATCGCCCAGGGTTTCATCCGCGAAGCGCTGGTCAACTACCTCGCGTTGCTCGGCTGGTCGACGGGGTCGGAGGAGGAGGTCCTGTCGATCGACGAGATCGTCGAGCGGTTCGATCTGACGCAGGTCCACAAGGGCGGGGCGGTGTTCGATCGCGAGCGGCTGGAGTGGCTGAACGGGCAGTGGATCCGGCGGTTGTCGGCGGACGACCTCGTCGATCGACTGCGGCCGTTCGTCGAGGCGGAGCTGGCGGCCGGGCAGATCGAGTGGATGCCGTCTGACGACGAATTGCGGTCGTTGCTGCCGTTCGTGCAGGAACGGCTGCCGACACTCGGAGCGATCGGCGACCTCGTCGGGTTCCTGTGGGTCAAGGAGGTCGACGTCGATGGGGAGATCCTCGTGCCGAAGCGCTGGGATGCGGCGACGACGCGGGACGGGCTGGCCGCCGCTCGCGCGGTGATCGCGGATGTTGGCGAGGTGACCTTCGAGGCCGACGAGCTCGAGCCGCCGTTGCGCGCGCTGGCCGAGAGCCGCGGCTGGAAAGCGGGCGACCTGTTCATGGCCATCCGGGTGGCGGTGACCGGCCGGAGCGCGACACCACCGTTGTTCGACACGCTCGTGGCGCTGGGTCGGGACCGCGTGCTCGCGCGCCTGGACCATGCGCAGCAGGTCCTCGCCGAGGCGTGACGTCTGGGACGGCGATCCTGCCACCGCCCGGCCCACCGACGTTGACGCGCCTCTAACGAGTCGTTAACACGCGGCCCGCTATGCTCAGCGCGGATGGCACGAACGATCCTCGTCGTCGAAGACGAGCCGACATTGCGCGAGACGCTCGTCGATGCGCTCGAGGCGGACGGATTCCGGGTCCTGGCTGCGGCCGATGGCCGTGAGGCGCTGACGCAGTTTCGAGCCGAACGCCCGGACCTCGTGCTCCTCGACCTGATGCTGCCTGAGCTATCGGGCATCGAGGTCACTCGCATCATCCGCGCCGAGTCCGGTGTCCCGATCGTCATGCTCACGGCCAAGGACTCCGAGCTCGACAAGGTCGTCGGGCTCGAGCTGGGCGCTGACGACTACGTCACCAAGCCGTTCTCGCTGCGCGAGCTGACCGCCCGGATCCGGGCCCTGTTCCGCCGGTCCGAGGCGGCCATCGCGACCGGCGCGCCGCCGGCGATCGTGGATCTCGGACGCGTGCAGGCTGACCTCGGTGGCCATCGATTGCTGCGCGACGGCGAGGTCCTGCCGGTGAAGCCGAAGGCGTTCGAGCTCCTCGCGTTCCTCATCCGCAACCCCGGCCAGGTGTTCACCCGCGACCAGCTGCTCGAAAAGGTCTGGGGCTACGACTACGCCGGCGAGACCCGAACCGTGGACGTGCATGTGCACTGGTTGCGCAGCCAGATCGAGGACGACCCGGGCCAGCCCGCGTTCATCCACACGGTCCGCGGCGTCGGGTACGTGTTCCGCCGCCCGACCTAGGGCCCAGGGCCGGCCGCTGGGCCGCCCGCCTTCGTGCCCGGAACCCCGCGGAACGTTGACTTGTCGCTCACCCCGCGTTGACAAGACCGATCGAATCTGCAGCCATGCCGATCGTGACCCGCCAGCCCGGGGCCACCGACTCCCAGGCGAACCTTCTCGCCACGGTCCAGCGCCCCGGCGACGCGTCGTTACCGACCGGTAGCTCCTCGGCGCCACCCGCGGACCTCCTCCCTTCGGGTGGTTCCCTCGCTCCAGCTCCGGTGCCGGCGCCCGCTCGGGCGCTGGCGCTGGACGCCCTTCGACTCCTCCGCCGGCTGCGCGACCCGGCCCGCCGCCCCGACCGTTGGTCCGAGCCGTCGTTCGCGCGACAGATCGAGCTGGTGCGCGTCCACCTCGCACCGCTGCGCAGCCGACAAGCCCTCGCCGCGTCCTACGGCCGTGAGGCCTTCCACATCACCCTTGACCCGTCGGCCCGGGACGATCCGAGTGCCGTCCGCCTCGCCTACGCCCTCCGCTGGCTCGAGCTCGGCGATAGCGCGACCGGCCCCAGCTGGCCCTCGATGCACGAGACGCCGTCGCGCTGACGCCGGCGGTCTCGCCCGGGCCTCAGCACGGGCCGACGGCCGGATCACCCACCTCGCCCCGCGCGCCCGGCGGCGGCGGGCCCGAGCCGGGCACCGGCCAAGGCCGGACCACCCCGGCAAACCCGTCGTGCCCGGCCGACCCCGCTATCCTTACGCGGCCATGCGACTCGCCCACCTCTTTTTCGCCACGCTCCGTGACGACCCGTCCGAAGCCGAGATGCCCTCGCATCGATTGCTGCTTCGGGCCGGCTACCTCCGCCAGCTCGGGTCCGGTATCTACTCCCTCTTGCCCCTCGGCAAGCGGGTCAGCGACCGGGTCGAGCAGGTCATCCGCGAGGAGCAGGACCGGATCGGCGGCCAGGAGATGGAGATGCCGGTCGTCCACCCCGCCGACATCTGGCGGGCGAGCGGCCGGTACGACGCGATCGGGCCGGAACTGGGCCGGTTCAAGGATCGCAACGGGCGGGACATGGTCCTGGCCATGACCCACGAGGAGGTCGTCGGGATCCTCCTCGCGGACATCGTCAAGTCGTACCGCCAGCTCCCCATGCAGGTCTACCACTTCCAGACCAAGTGGCGCGACGAACCGAGGGCACGCGGCGGCCTGATCCGCGTGCGCGAGTTCGTGATGAAGGACGCCTACAGCTGCGACCGTGACGAGGCGGGCCTGGACGCGAGCTACGAGGCGCAGCACGGAGCCTACGTCCGCACGTTCGAGCGACTGGGCCTCGAGACGGTCGCCGTCTCGTCCGACGTGGGGATCATGGGCGGCTCCCAGGCCCACGAGTTCATGTTCATCAACCCGGCGGGCGAGGACGTCCTGGTCCTGTGCGAGGCATGCGGCTATGCGGCGAATCGACAGGTCGCCGTGGTGCCCAAGCCAGACCCCGAACCCGAGGAAGCCCTCCCGCTCGAGGAGGTCGCGACGCCCGGCGCGACGACCATCGCCTCATTGGCCGCGTTCCTCGAGATCGGCCCGGAGCGGACGGCGAAGGCAGCGTTCTTCGTGACCGGCGACGGCCGGCTCGTCACGCGCGATCGTCCGCGGCGATCACGAGGTCAACGAGACCAAGCTCGGCAACGCCGCCAAGGCCACCGGTGGCATCCGCCCCGCCACCGTCGAGGAGATCCGGGCCGCCGGCATGGAGCCCGGCTACGGATCGCCGATCGGCGCCCGCAACACGTTCGTGGTCATCGATGACCTCGTCGCGCGCTCCCCGAACCTGGTCGCTGGCGCCAACCGCGAGGGTTTCCACTATCGAAACGTGAACGCCGGCCGCGACTTCACGGCCGACGTGATCGCCGACATCACCAACGCCCAGGAGGGCGATCCCTGCCCGACCTGTGGCCGGCCGGTCATCCTGCGCAACGGGATCGAGGTCGGGAACATCTTCAAGCTCGGGACGAAGTTCAGCGACGCGGCAGGCGCCACATACCTCGGGGAGGACGGCCAGGCCCATCCCATCGTCATGGGCTCGTACGGCATCGGGATCGGGCGCAACGTCGCGTGCATCGTCGAGGCGCATCACGACGACAAGGGCATCATCTGGCCGGCCGAGGTCGCGCCCTATGCCGCCCACCTCGTATCGATCGGCGCGGCCAAGGAGCCGCGCGTGATCGAGATCGCGGAGCGCCTGCACAGCCTCGCGGCGGAGGCCGGACCCCGCCACGAGATCCTGTGGGACGACCGCGACGAGTCGCCCGGCGTGAAATTCACCGACGCCGAGTTGCTCGGCATGCCGTGGATCCTCACGGTCTCGCCGCGTTCCCTGGCCGCCGGCGGCATCGAGGTGACCGAGCGCGCGACCGGCGAACGTTCTACCCGCCCGATCGAGGAGGTCGAAAACCTGCTCGTGAACGGGTTCACCCCGGCCGGCTAGTCGTCCTTCGTGATCGAGCTTGGCGGCATGGCGGCGGGCACTGCGGCCGCCTCCGCGATGGCCTCGGCGGTCGATTCGTCCAGGGTCGTCCCGTCGAGCGCGAGCACGAGGTCCCCGGTCTCGACGGCGCTCTCGACGAGTTCGCTCGACGAGACGATCCGGTCGCCGAGCTCGTCGGGGTCGTCCATCCGGCTGATCGCGAAGCTGACCGACGGCGGGATCGACGCCGAGATCGAGATCTCGGCGATCCGGTAGGGCGAGCCTTTCGTCCGCAGGGACCGATTCGTCATCTCCTGGAGCGCGGTCGCCTTGACGATGACCTCGGCGAGCGTGGCCGGGTCGATCCTCTCGATGACCGTCGACACACCCCGGCGGGCCATCCCGACCGCCTCGCGGGCGCCCTGCGATGCCCCGGCGAGACTGCGATTGATCCGCTCGGTGGTGGCCGGGTCGGTGCCGCTCCGGCTGGCCGCGCTCGCGGCCGCCGCAGCCTGGGCCGCTGCCTCCTGGGCCCGCTTGATGAAGCTCATGCCGACGCCCTCCTCGACATCCCTGGGCTCCCAGGGCCCCGTGGCCACACGGCCGTCCGGCCCGGAGCATAGCGAGCCGCGGTCTCCGCGACCACTACGATGTCGGGCGAAATGCCGCCCCGTCCACCGCTGCCCCGCGATGACCTCTATGCGCGTCTTGGTGTCCCGCGTGACGCGAGCCCCGAGGCGATCGAGCTCGCCTGGCGTGGGCTGCTGCGCAAGCACCACCCGGACGTCGCCGGGGAGGCCGCCCTCGACCTCGCGAAGCGAATCAACGTCGCCCATGACTGGCTGAGCGATCCGGACCTGCGGCGCCGCTACGACCACGAGCACGGAGGGGGCATCCGGACCGGGCGACCGCCGCGCGGCGGAGACGGCCCCGACCGCGGTTCGGTAGCCCAGCACGTCTACCGCCGGCCGCTCACGACCGCCGAGCAGGTCGCGGCCATCGTCACCCGGGTCGGCCGCCTGACGACGGACGAGCTCGATCGCCTGGCCCTCGCCGAGCCGGCCCCGATCGCGTTCCTGGCCACGCTGCGGCGGTTCGTGGCGCCAGACCTGCAGGACGTGCTCGACGAGGCCGAACGGGCCGCCATCGCCAGCCTGCCGCCCGCCGCCCGCCGGGATCTCCCCATCCGCGACGCGATCGTCGGGCGCCTCGCCGACATCGTCCTTGGCGATGTCCTCGATGAGATCCTGGGTGAACCCGCGGGTCCGTGGGCGCGCGAACGCCTCACCCGCGGCTGGGACGCTGCCGTCGGCCAGCCGCGGTACGGCCCGGCGACGCTCGCGGTCGGGGAATTGCTGGAGCGGCTGCGCTCGCTGCCGGCGGAGGAGGTCCGGGCACTCGCCGCGACCGGGACGAAGGATCGGCTCGGCACGACGCCGTGGCCCAGCGCGACCTCGCCCGATGAGGACGATGCCCTGCGCGTCTCGAGCGAGCTTGCCGCCGCGGATTCTGCTGCGGCGATCGAAACGGTCGAAGGCGTCGGCGAGCGCCACCTGCCGGCTGCGCGCCGGGCGGCGGGTCGGATCGCCCACCTCCTGGTGCTGCGCCACGCATTCCCGATCCGGGACTTCGACCGCCACGCCGATCCGTGGCTCGGCACGTACGTTCCGAGCGTCGCCCCATGGGGTGCCCGGGTCGGACGCCGGCCGCGGCACGGCTGACCGCCCGGACCGGGCCGACTCGCCGGGACGTCCCGACCGCACAGCCGGCCACTGTGCGATGCTCGCCCCCATGGACCCATGGTTCGTCGTCAGCGTCGCCCTTGCCGTCGGCTTCGCCACGGCACTCGGTGTGGCCATCCGACGAGACCGCGACCTGGCCCGTGCCCGGGCGTCGATCGCCCGCCAACGCGCCGCCAACGACCTGCGCGCACAGGCGACGACCCTCGCCCGCGCCGAGCTTGATGACCTCGTGGACGTGCTGGGATCGGGTGTCGTCAGCCTGGATCCGGGCCTGCGGATCACGGCAGCCAACAACGTCGCCCACCAGCTCCTGGGCCGTGCGGGCGGCACGCTCGTCGGCCTGTCGGTCATGGAGGCCTTCCTCGACGCCACCGTCGAAGGGATGGCGCGCGTGGCCCTGGCCGGTGGCTCGGCCTCCGGCGAGATCCGCCTCGCGCGACGCCGACGGTCCGGCCCTCGTGATCCGGGCGCGACGGGCCGCATCCGGCGGCCTGTGGCTCGTCATCGAGGATGTCTCGGAGCTGCGCCGGCTCCAGCGCATCCGGGCCGAGTTCATCGACAATCTTTCCCACGAGCTCCGGACCCCGCTGACCACGGTGAGCCTGCTGTCGGAGACGCTGTCGCGCGAGGCGGATGCGCCCGGCGTCGCGATCCCGGCGAAGATGCGTGAGCGGATCGACAAGATCGAGGTCGAGACCGGCCACCTCGTCCAGATGGTCAACGAGATCCTGGACCTGTCGCGGATCGAGGGCGGTGGCACGCTCAACCTCGTCGAGGATCTCGATATGGGACGGCTCGCCGCCGAATCGGCCGAGCGCCTCCGCCTGTTCGCCGAGCGCCAGGGCGTGTCGCTGCGGGTCGACGTCGACGACGACCTGCCGCGGGTTCGCGGCGACGTGGCGCGGCTCGGGCAGGTGGTCGTCAATCTCGTCCACAACGCGGTCAAGTTCAGCCCGGACGGCGGCGAGATCAGGGTTCGTGCGCGCGCCGAGGGACACGAGGTCGTGACGTCCGTGGAGGACCACGGCGTCGGTATCCCGCGAGCCGCGCAGGCGCGCGTGTTCGAGCGGTTCTACAAGGTCGACCGGGCGCGCCTGCGTGCTGGCGCCGGTGGCGGCACGGGCCTGGGGCTGGCGATCGCCCGACACGTCGTCGAGCAGCACGGCGGCCGGATCTGGCTCGAATCGATCGAGGGCTCGGGTTCGACGTTCTCGTTCGCGTTACCCGTCACTTCCGACCACGCGGCCTGACAGGAGGATGGATGGACCGATTGCAGTCGCGACGCTCAACATCCTGAACCTCGCGGACCGCTGGCCCGAGCGGCTGCCCTTGATCCTCGCGGACATGGCGGCGCTCCAGCCCGACCTACTGGGGCTCCAGGAGGTCGTCTACGTCATGCAGCAGGACCGCCTGATCGGGGCGGCGGGGGAGGGGCGGTACGGGGCGATCCGCGGCTGGGCCGGCCGGCCCGGAGTACGGCAACAGCCTGCTGGTGCGGGAGCCGCTCGCCGGCGTGGAGGTGGAGCGGCTGGACCTCGGGCTCGGTCGCTCGGCGCACCGGGCCGTCGTCGCGTTGCCGGGCGGCTCCACGGTCCTGGCGGTCGTGACCCACCTGCATCACACCGTCGACGGGGCGGCTGAGCGCGACCGGCAGACCGGCACGCTGCTCGACTGGCTCGACCGGCGCCCCGCCGACCGATGCGCTCATCGCGATGGGCGACTTCAACGCCGACCCCGAGAGCCGACCCACGCGCGGATGGTCGGGGCGGGCTACCGGTCCGCCTACGCGGAGGCCAACGGCGCCGAACCGGCCGTCACCTGGCCGTCCGGGCTCCAGGCTCCGGCCATGGACACCGACGGCGACCCCGGCTGCCTCGACTACATCTGGGTTCGCGGCGCGGTCCGGGTCGAGTCGGCGCGGCTGGCGTTCGACCGGCCGGATCCGGAGGACCCGACCCTCTACCCGAGCGACCACCTCGGGATCAGCGCGCGGCTCGAGATCGGGTAGGCGGGCCGATGCTCCGACTGGCCCATCGCGGCGACTGGCGGCGCGCGCCGGAGAACACGCTCCCGGCGCTGCTCGCGGCGCTCGAGCTGCCGGGCTGTGACGGCCTGGAGTTCGATGTGCGGCTCTCCGCGGACGGGGTCCCGGTGCTGCTCCACGACGCGACCCTGGACCGCGTCCAGGGCCGGCCGGAGCAGGTGGACCGGGTGACGGCCCGATCCCTCGAGGATCTCGGGGTCCCGACCCTCGCCGACGTGCTCGCGGTGATCCCGCACCGCGCCTTCCTCGATGTGGAGCTCAAGGGCCGGCACGACCGGTCGGTCGTGGAGGTCCTCGCGGCCGGTCGCGGGGCTGGGCTCGCCAACGCGGTCGTGTCGTCGTTCGACGCAGGCACCCTTGAGCGCGTCGCCGGTCTCGCCCCGGCCTGGCCGCGTTGGCTCAACGCGCCCGACCTGGAGCGCAAGACGATCGCGACGGCGACCGAGCTCGAGTGCCGCGCGATCTCGGTGCCTTGGCGGGCGATCGACGAGCGCTCCGTGGCGCTGGCCCGTGCCGCCGGGCTGGACGTCGCCGCCTGGACGATCCGTCGCCGTCCCACGCTGCGACGGGTCGAGCGCCTCGGGGTCGTGGCGGCGTGCGTCGAGGGCGCCGCACTCGACGGATGACGCCGTATCCTCGCGTGCACTGGCGCAGGGCGCGAACCAGGAGGGTCGCATGGCTGATCGAGCGGACCTCGTCGTCGTGGGCGCGGGCACCATCGGCGGCTGGGCGTCGGTGTTCGCGGCCGAGGCCGGCGTCGGGCGGGTGGTCGTGCTCGAGCGTGGGCTGGTCGGGATGGGCGCCTCGTCGCGGGCGGCGGGCATCGTCCGGGCGCAGGGCGGAACGCCCGCCACGGTCGCGCTGGGGCGCTGGTCGATCGACTTCTACCGCGGCCAATCGGCGGCCTACGGCACCGACTCCGGTTTCCGCGAGCTCGGCTACGTGATCCTTGCCGTGACCGAGGAGGACGAGCAGGTCGGTCGGGCCAGGGTCGCGATGCAGCACGAGGCCGGCGTCACCGACGTTCGCTGGCTCAGCGCGGCCGAGGCGGCCGCGACGGTCGGCACGCTGGCGCCGAAGGGCCATCGGGGCGGCAGCTACCGGGCGGCCGACGGCTACATCGACCCGCCGCGCAACGTGCGTGCCTATTCGCTGGCCATGCAGGCGGCGGGGGTGGAGCTTCGTGAGCGGACCGCGTTCAACGGCCTGCGCACGACCGCGGACGGCGCCCGGGTGACCGGCGTCGAGACCAGCGACGGCGTCATCGAGACCGAGCGGGTCGTGCTGACCGGTGGGCCGTCGCTGCGCTCGGTGGGCGCGCTGGCCGGCCTGCGCATCCCGGCCGGTGCCGCGCGCCACACGGTCGCGGTGCTGGAACCTCACGAGGCGTTCGCGGTCGAGCGGATGCCCATGGTCTTCGACCTCACGGCCGGGCTGTACTGGCGACTCGAGGAGGGCGGGCTGCTCTTCGGCTGGAGCGACCCGGACGAGACGCCCGGCGAGGCGCGCGCGATCGACTGGGCGGCGTACGAGCGGTATCGCGAACGGCTCGCTGGCTACGTGCCGATCACCCGCGACCTGGGTCTGCGGCGCATCTGGGCCGCCACGATCGACTACACGCCGGACCACCTCCCGATCCTCGGGCCGGGGCTGCGGCCGGACGGGTCGCACATCGCGGGCCTGACCGTCGCGCTGGCGGCGGGCCACGGGATGATGTGGGGCCCGGCCGTGGCGCGGATCGCCGCCGACCTCGCGGTCGAGGGACGGACCTCCCTCGTCGACGTCACGGACTTCGGCCTGGACCGGTTCGACGCCGACGGGCGCAGCCGCCTCGCACCCGAGCCCGTCGCCCTGCCGTACCCGGCCACGGCGGACTGATCAGCCGCAATCGCATCCCGGGCCGCAACCGCCGCCCTGCGAGAGCATCGGCAGGCCGCCGACGGGCTTGGGCAGGTCCACGGCCCGGATGTCCGCCAGCGTCCAGGCGGCGGGCTTCGTGGCCCGCACGATCGCGCCGTGGAGCCCGTCCCCGACCGCGTGGGTCGGCGTCACCGAGATCTCCGCGAGGCCGACCGCCTCCAGCCCGGCGCGGTACTCGGCGAACGAGAGGGCGCCCGCGATGCAGCCCACGAAGCTGCCGCGCTCGGCTCGTTCCGAGGGGGAGAGGGCATCGTCCGCGACGACGTCGCTGATGCCGACTCGCCCGCCCGGGCGCAGCACCCGGGCCACCTCGGCCAGGACCGCGGCCTTGTCCGTGGACAGGTTCACGACGCAGTTGCTGATGACGACATCGACCGACGCATCCCCGAGCGGGATCGACTCGATCCGACCCTTGCGGAACTCGACGTTGGTCGCCCCCGCTGCGGCGGCGTTCTGGCGCGCCAGGGCGAGCATGTCGTCGGTCATGTCCAGGCCATACGCGAACCCGGTCGGCCCGACCCGTGCCGCGGACAACAGGACGTCGATCCCCCCGCCCGACCCGAGGTCCAGGACGACCTCGCCGGGCCGAAGGTCGGCGACGGCGGTCGGGTTGCCGCAACCCAGGCTCGCGAGGACGGCCGCATCCGGGAGGGAGGCCCGCTCCGTGGCGTCGTACAGGGTCTCCCCGAAGACGACTTCACCGGTGGGTCCGCAACAGCTCGCGACGTCGTCCGTGGGAAGGTCGCGACGCTCCAGGACCGCGCGTGCCACCTCGCCATAGCGGGTTCGGACCTCGTCCGTGATCCCGTCGGGGTTGGAGCTGGTGGTCGGCGTGACGGGCGTCGTGGTCATCGGGCATCGGCTCCGTTTCGGTGGTGCCCTCGGTCAGGCGGGGCCAGCGGTCGGCGGTCGCCGCTGATATCGACGTCGGTCGATATTGGCATCTACATCGATACTTGTCAATATCGAAATCCGCCGATATCCTGCGGGACATGGCCCGCACTCCAAGAACCACCAACCTCGACCCCGAGATCCGCCTGCTGGCGGCCCTCGCCGACCCGACCCGCCTGGCGATCGTCCGCGAGCTCGCCGCGACCAACGAGACCTGCGCCTGCGACTTCACCGCGACGCTGCGACGTGGGTCAGCCCACGGTCTCGCACCACCTCCGCGTCCTGCGTGAGGCCGGCGTCGTGACCTCCGAGCGGCGCGGGCAGTGGATCTTCTACCGGCTCGCCCCGGATGTGGCCGAGCGGCTGGCGACGATCGCGCGCGACCTCGTCCCGGGCGGCCTCATCCCGGTCGCGGACCTCGTGGCCGGGCGGCGCGGTGCCGACGCCGCTCCCAGCGTCCCGGTCAGCGCTCGGGCTTGAGGGCGTCCGGGGGGATCAACCAGCGCAGGATGCCCGAACCGGCCCGCAACGGGCGTTCCACCTCGACCCGGGCGAGCGCACCCTTGCGCATCGGGATCCCGGCCGCGGCCGACAGGCTGGCCATCAGCTCGCTGAAGTCCGGGTCGTGGCCCACGAGCACCGGCCGGTCCGGGTCGCCCGCGTCGAGCAGGATGGCCTCGATCGTCGGCAGGTCCAGCGAACCCGCGAGGCGGTCGTCGATGACGACCTCGACCCCGATGTGGCCCGCGACGATCTCCGCGGTCTCGAGCGAGCGAAGCTTCGGCGACGTGATCAACGCGTCGGTCCTGAAGCCGATCGATGCCAGGTGCGCCCCGACCCGCTCCGACTGACCGCGGCCCTTGTCGCTCAGCGGCCTGGCCGCGTCGGGGCCGTTCCAGGCCGACGGGTCGCCGGCGTGGGCGTGACGCAGCAGGTGGAGCAGCATCAGGCGGGTTGACGCTGGGTCACGATCGCGAATTGCTTGACCCGCTCCGCCATCTGGATGAAGACCCTGCGGAAGACCGCGAGGCGCTCTTCCTCGGTGCCCGTGGCCTCAGCCGGATCCTCGTAGCCCCAATGCAGCGATTCGTGGACGCCGGGGAAGATCGGACACGACTGGCGCGCCTGGTCGCACACCGTCACGACGTAGTCGAACGACTGACCGAGGAACTCGTTGACCGATTTCGAGCGTGCGCCCGAGGCGTCGATGCCGGCGTCGGCGAGGACCCGCAACGTGAGTGGGTTGATACCCTTGGGCTCGGTGCCCGCGCTGAAGACCTCGAATCGACCGCCACCATGCTGGCGTAGCAGCGCTTCGGCCATGACACTCCGCGCCGAGTTGCCGGTGCACACGAAGAGGACGCGGATCGGGTCGCGGTCGTCGTCGGTCATGGGTTCAGGTCCTCCACATCGCCGGTGACGAGGTAGACGATGTCCTCGGCGATGTTGGTGGAGCGGTCGCCGATCCGCTCGAGATAGTGCGAGGCGATGATGATCCGGGTCCCACGCTCGACGTTGGCGGGATCCTGGCGCATGAGCTCGACGACGTCGTCAAAGGTCGCGTGATAGAGCCGGTCGATGTCGTCGTCGAGGACCGCGATCTCGCGCGCGGCGACGGCGTCCACGTCGACCAAAGCGAGCAGCACGCCGTGGACGAGGACCGCCGAGCGCTCGGCCATCTCGGGCAGGTGGACGTAGTCGTTGAGCGGCGCCTCGGGCGCCAGCTTGATGACCTGCTTCGCCACGGAGGACGCATGGTCGCCGATCCGCTCGAGCTCATAGGTCACGTGGTCCAGGGTCAGCAAGTAGCGCAGATCGCGAGCGACGGGCTGCTGGGTCGCGATCGTCACGCCGATGAGGCGCGACACCTCGCGCTGCGCGTCGTTGATCCGAGCGTCCGCCTTGATGATGTCGAGGGCGAGCTCTGCGTCATGCGTGGTGAGCGCCTGGCTGGCGCGCCGGATCGCCTCTTCGACCAGCGTGCCCATCCGCAGGACCGCGTCCTTGATCTCCTGCTCCTGCACGTCGAGTGGGTCGCGGCGGGCGTGCGACCCGCCCAACGCCGGCTGCTCCTGCGCCGATTGCAGCAACTCGTCGACCTGCCGTTCCACGCCCACGCCCGGCGTGTCGGATCGCGGGGTCATGTCGTATCGATCGCTCATCCGAACCGCCCGGACACGTAGTCCTCGGTCATCTGGTTTACCGGATTGGTGAAGATGCCGACCGTCTCGCCCTGTTCGACGACGTAGCCCGCACGGTCCTCGGCCATGTTCATGAACACCGTGAAGTCCGAGGCGCGCGCCGCCTGCTGCATGTTGTGCGTGACGATGACGATCGTGTACTGCTGCCGGAGCTCGGCCATCAGCTCCTCGATCTGGAGGGTGGAGCGCGGGTCCAGTGCCGAGCATGGTTCGTCCATGAGGATCACGTCCGGTGATGTGGCGATCGCCCGGGCGATACAGAGGCGTTGCTGCTGCCCGCCGGACAGCGCGAGCCCCGACTGCTTGAGCTTGTCCTTGACCTCGTCCCACAGGACCGCGCGACGCAGCGAGGACTCGACGATCTCGTCCATGTCGCCCTTGATGCCGTTGATCCTGGGTCCGAACGCGACGTTGTCGTAGATCGACTTCGGGAAGGGGTTCGCTTTCTGGAAGACCATCCCGATCCGGCGCCGGACCTCCACGGGATCCACGTCCTTGGCGTACAGGTTCTCGCCGTGGTACAGCATCTCGCCCTCGAGGCGCGTCCCCGGGATGAGGTCGTTCATCCGGTTGATCGTTCGCAGCAACGTGGACTTGCCACAGCCCGACGGTCCGATGAGCGCGGTGATCCGCTGCGGTGGGACCGAGATCGAGATGTCCTTCACGGCGCGGAACGACCCGTAATAGAACCCGACATCCTTGAGCTCGATGACCGGGACTGCTGCCTGCTCCGGACCTGGCTCGGACACGTCGGCGTTGGTCCGCGGAGCCGGCTGGTTGACCCGGATGGCCAGGGGCTCCTTGGGGGGCGCAGGTGCAGTCGCTTGGTTCATCAGGTCGTCCTCGGATGCGGTCATCTACCAGGTCCGTTCGTAGCGGTTTCGGAGCACGACGGCGATCGCGTTGGCCAGCAGGGTCACGACGAGCAGGACGACGATGGCCGCTGCGGCCAGGGCCCGGAACTCATCCTGTGGCAGCTTCGACCATTGGAACACCGTCAAGGGGAGCGCGGTGTACGGGCCGGTGAGCTGCGTAACGAACGAGGCGCCCTGCGGCGACGAGAACCCACCGATGACGCCCCCGATGAGGATGAGCGGTGCGGTCTCACCGAGCGCTCGGGCCAGCGCCAGGACCGTCCCGGTGAGGATGCCGGGCACCGCCGCCGGCAGGACGAGCTTGCTCGTCACCTCCCAACGCGAGGCGCCCGACGCCATAACCCGCTTCACGGATGGCATTGGGGACCGCGCGCAGGGCCTCCGAGGAGGTGATGATCACGATCGGCAGCACCAGGACGCCCAGGGTCGTCATGGCGGCCAGCAGGTTGCGCCCGTTGCCCGCGCCGATGGCCGCAAAGAACGCGACGAAGACCGTCAGCCCGAGCAGTCCGTAGACGACCGACGGGACACCCGCGAGATTGCGGATGTTGATGTTGATGAACCGCGTCAGCGCGTTCTCCGGCGCATATTCCTCGAGGTAGACCGCCGTCGCGATCCCGATCGGGAACGCGAAGAGCGCGACCAGGATCGCGATCATGAAGGTGCCGAACAACCCCTGGACGATCCCGGCCTTCGACGGATCGGCCGACAGCGGCGACGTCAGGAAGTCGACGCCACGGGTCTCGAACACCGGCATCGCCGAATGAGGACATCCCCGATGAGCACGGCCAGGACGGCCAGCGAGAACAGGAGGCTCAGGAGCAGGAGGACCTGGAAGACCAGTCCTGCGTAGTCGAGCTTCGTCCGACGAAGCGAGATGGCGACCGCCCCTGCTGTCGCGGTCGAGCCGACGGTCGACATGCGTTCGCTCCTAGTACCGCTGCCGCGTCCGGCGGACGAAGGTCTCGCCGAGCACGTTCAGCAGCAGGGTGATCGCGAACAGCAGGGCTCCGACGAAGAACAGGCTCTGGAACGTGTTGGCTTCGCCGACGACCTGGTCGCTGCCCGTGGCGATGGCCGCCATGGCAGCTGTCATCGTCTGGCCGGGGGCGAGGGGGTCGATGCTTCGCACGCCGCCGCCGGTGGCACCGGCCGCAAGGGCGACGACCATCGTCTCGCCGATCGCGCGGCTCGTGGCCAGGATGAGCGCCGCCACGATCCCCGAGATGGCCGCCGGGACGACCACCCGGAGGCTGGTCGTCAGGCGCCGCGCCCCGAGCCCGTATGACGCCTCCCGGAGCGACACCGGGACGGCCCGCATCGCGTCCTCCGCGACCGTGGCGACGAGCGGGATGGACAGGATCCCCACCGCCAGGCCCGCCGCCAGGATCGTGAACGCCGGAGCGTCCGCGAAGATGCCCTGGACGACCGTCGGATTGATGAACGTGAGGGCGAAGAACCCGAGGACGACGCTCGGGATGCCAGCCAGGACCTCGATGATCGGCTTGACGATGTGGCGGATCCTCGGCGTGGCGTACTCGGCCAGGTAGATCGCGCTCGCAAGACCGACCGGGGTCGCGAGCGCCATCGCGATCACGGTGACCATCAGGGTGCCGAGCAGCAGGGTCGTGATGTCGTACAGCCCGCGTCGCGGGAACCAGCCGAGGGCGACCAGGTCGGATAGATCGATGCTGGTGAGGAATTTCGCGGCCTCGATCGCGACCGTGTAGACGATGAAGCCGCTGATCACGATCGACGACAGCGCCGCCGCCATCAGGACCGCGCGGACGACAGCCTCACGTCGTCGACGCGCGGCACTCCCCTGGAGTGCCAGCCGGACGGGGATCGCGGCGTCGGCCTGAGCCATCGTTCGATGTGCCTTCCTTGCTGTCGGGTGCCACAGGATAGACGAACGGGCCGAGCCTCCGAGTCGGCCCGGCCCGTTCGATGGAGGAGGGTTGCTACTTCTGGGTGATGACCGCGATCCCGTCGATCGCGACCTTCAGCTCCACGTACTCGATGCCAGCTGCGGTGCAGGTGGCGATCTCTTCCTCGCTGATCGGGCGGGAGGCATCGGAGATGTCCGTCTCGCCGTTGCAGAACTTGGCGAAGCCGTCACCGGTGCCGGGTCCCTCGACCGTGTAGTCGAAGCCGGCATTGGCGGCCTTGAACGCCTCGGCGACACCGGCGGAGATCGGCTCCACGGTCGACGAGCCACTCACGAAGATCGTGCCGTTGGGGTCCGCTGCCGCGGTGCCCTTGCCGGTGGTCCAGGCCGCCTGGGTCTCGGCCAGCGCCTCGGGCGAAAGCGGGACATAGGGGACCGTCTCGAGCACCGAGTCGATCGTGCCGTCAGCGACGTAGAAGTCGACGTAGGCGACGACCGCCGGGTTCGCGGCAAGCTTGTCCTTGCTCACGTAGATGTACAGGTCACGCGCGATCGGGTACTCGTTCGAGGCGATGGTCTCGGCGGTCGGTGTCACGCACGTCCCGCCCGCCTCCGCGGCGATGTCGAACGCACGCAGGGTGTCCAGGTTCTCCTCGAAGAACGCGAAGCCGACCCAGCCAAGGGAGCCAGCCGAGCCACTCACGCCATCGACGATGGCGTTGTCATTCGAGCTGCTGGTGTAGTCGGGGCGGGTGGTCCACTGATCCTCGGGGATGGCCCGCTCTTCGGCCGGGCCTTCGAGCACGAGCTCGACGAAGCTGTCGAACGTGCCCGACTCCTCGCCTGGGGCGGTGATCGAGAGCGGCAGATCGGGGAAGACGGTCGGGGAGCCGAGCGCGGTAGCGATCTCCTGGCCGTCCATCCAGTTGTCGAAGCCGGTGGACTCCGGACCGACGACCGAGTAGATGTCCGCGAAGGACAGGCAGGCGGGCAGCGCTGCGCCGGGCGCCTCGGACTCAGGGGCCATGCTCTCGGGAGCGGTACTCGCCGGCGCACTGCCGGCCGTGGTCGGCGAAGCGGTCGCGCCGCCGCCGGAAGTACATGCGCCGATGGCGAAAGCCGCCGCCAGGGCGAGGGCGCCGATGCGCCTCGGGGTCGTGATCGTCACTCGATGGTCCTCCTTGACGGCCGCTCGTTCTGTCGAGCGCGCCGAGCGGTCCTCCCTGTTTGACAGCTGCAGCCTTGGAGGGGGGCATCAACGGGCCCTTTTCGGTGGGTTAAGGCTCCGTTAACGGGCGCCTGCCCGGTCAGCTCCCGACGAGGTCTGGCGAGTGTCGCTGAACACGCGGCCGGGACACCCGGCCGATCCGGATCGCGCTGGTCGGATCGGGCCCTGAGCCTCCACACGATCTGGCACCGCGCCGGGGTCCACCGCCGACGTGCTGGGTTGACCGGTTGTTCATCCGCCGATAACCGAGGGACGCGATGCTCGGCGCAAGTCTCAGGGCATCCGGTTTTCTCGGGGCCGATGCCACGCGGGCGGTCTCGGCTGGGGGGTCGTGGCCGCCCGCCTCCTTACCCCCGGCATGCGCGTTGGCCTGGGCCTGGCTATTCGGTGCCGGTCGGCTCCGGGGCGATCGGGATCGCGAACCCGAACTCAGAGCCTCCGTCGTCGCGGGCGCGCGCCCAGATCCGCCCGCCAAGGGCGCGGATGATGCGGTCGCAGACCGGCAGGCCGAGTCCGATGCCACTGGCGACGCGTTGGGCCTCCGGGGTCCGGAAGAACGGCATGAACAGCGTCTCCGGGTCGACGTCGCCGAATCCGAGACCACGGTCCAGCACGAGGACCTGTGCCTCGTCGGCCTCGAGCACGATGCGGACCTCGATCAGGGCATCGTCCGGGCCGTACTTGAACGCGTTCGAGAGCAGGTTCTGGAGGAGGACGACGAGGTGCGTGCGGTCCGCTTCGACGATCACGTGGCCCATCGGCACGGCCGACAGGCGGACGTTCGCATCGGGGTGACGATGGCGGAAGGCATCGATCTCGTGGCGGACGACATGGTCGAGGACCTGTGGCTCGGTCTCCGGACGCACGCCTGACTGCAGTCGGCTCAGGAGGAGCAGGTTCTCGATGATGGCAAGCAGGCGCTCCGAATCCTCGGCGACGTCGGCGATCATGCCCTCACGCCGGTCGGTCGACAGCGTTGCGCTCCGGTCGCGCAGGAGCTGGGCATTGCCGTAGATCGTCGTCACCGGCGTACGCAGCTCGTGCGAGATGAGGCCCAGGAACTCGTCCTTGACCGCGTTCGACGCGGCCAGGGCGTCCGCTGTGGCTCGCAACGCCGCTTCGGCTCGCCGGCGCTCGGTGACATCGATGAGAACGTTCACGCCCCCGAGCAACCGGCCGCCGGCGTCCAGCAACGGCGTCGGATAGGGCTCGAACTCGACGCGCGTGCCGTCCGGTCGGGCCGCGATCGCACTGGCGCCACGCACCGGTCGGCGTTCACGGAGGGCGACGGCCATGGGGCAGGCGTCGTGGTCCATCGGTCGGCCATCCGGCCAGAACAGGCGGAACGATCCGCACCATTCCTCGCCGAGCTCAGGCCGCCGCCCCCACAGTGCTGCGGCGGCCTCGTTGAAGTACGTGATCCGGCCGTCGGCATCGGTGGTATAGAGCGCCACACCGAGGGCTTCGCAGAACTGGCGGTAGCTCTGCTCATCCGCCGCCGGCTGGTCCGGTGACCACGCCGGTGACAGCGGGCCGACGAGGCGAAGCAGTGCGCGTTCGGGTTCCGCGGCCTCCTGGGACCGCGACAGGGATTCGGTCATCCGGCCGAGTATCACCCGGCGACAAGGGTCATCGCCAGAGGGTGGAACCGTTTGCGAGACGTTTGCAACGGCCTCGCGCGAGGTCCGAGTGCCCCGTTTGCGTCGTTCGCCGCTCGGCTTCAGCCGTCAGCGCGGCCCTGGATCCAAGCGATAGCCCACGCCGCGGACGGTGACGATGTGCACCGGCGCGTCCGCCTGCGGTTCCAGCTTGCTGCGGAGCCAGCGAACGTGGACATCGACGGTCCGGGGGTCGCCGTCGTGCTCGTGGCCCCAGACCCGGTTCAGGAGTTGACGGCGCGAATAGGCACGACCGGGATGGGCCGCCAACATCGCCAGGAGCTGGAATTCCTTCGGTCGGAGGTGGACCAGCTCGCCCCCACGGCGGACCTCGTGCGCAACGAGGTCGATCGTCGCGTCTTCCGTGACGGGCAGCACGGTGTCGTGGCGGATCCGTGCGCGCTCCTCGAGGATCGTGATGCGCGCCACGAGCTCGGCCGGATCGATGGTGTCCGCCAGGGCTTCGTCGACCCCCGCGCGAAGGGCATCCATCCGTCCATCGATGGCGTCCGGAGGGCTCAGGAGGATCACGCGGAGCGTCGGGCGCCGGCGCCGCTCACGCAGCGTGAGGTCGATGTCCCCCTGCTCCGCCGGTGGGGTGGCAAGGATCGCGATCCGCGGCCGCACGGCGGCAAGCAGGTTCGCGTAGACCGCGCGGTCCGCGGTCGCGCGGAGGATCCTCGGATCGCTCGCGGAGGGGATCGCGCTGACCGGCCCACCGTCCGCGAGGGCGATCCAGGACGGGCGCGCATCCATCGACATGCCGCGACCATGGGGCGCCAACGCTAACCGCTCGTCGACGGGTCGTTAACAGGATGTTCGCCAACGCGCGGCTGCCGCGATCCGGACGTGGGGCTGGAAGCGTGGGCTTGCCTCCGTGGAGTTAACTTCGAGGTGGTACGGTCCGTGGCTGCGCTGCCGAGACACGGCGCATCCCAGAGGAGATCTTCATGGCGAACACGACCAAGGCATCAGGCAAGGCCAAGGGCTCCGACAATCCCAAGGCCGTTGCGTCGGCGATCGTCGCCGGGGCGGGCGCGACGGTCGCCCCGTTGACGAAGAAGGCCGCCCGCGAGGCGCGCAAGCTCCAGAAGCAGCTCGATGCGGCCCGGTCCACCGAATCCAAGCGCCGGCGGCAGCTGGCGGAGGCCGAGGCCGCGGTCGCGGCGCTCGTCGCGACCATCGCCGATCGAGCGCGGCACGCGGCGGGCGCTACGGCCAGTGCGGTCGGTGGCGTCGCTCGCGGGGCGCGGACCGCGGCCGGGTCGGTCAGGACGAAGCGCGTCACGACTCGACGGCGTGCGGCATCGGGAACGACCCGAACGTCCGCCACGGCCCGAAAGACGGCATCGACGCCCAAGACCACGAGGCGGAAGGCCACCCGCGCGAGAACCGGCACGACCCGAACCACGGCATCGACGGCGACCGCGCCGGCCACCGTGGCCGCACCAGCAAGCGCCGCTGCAGCCACGCCCGCGGCCAGGCCGGCCACGACCCGCAAGGCGGCCACGACCCGCAAGGCGGCCACGCGCAAGGCGGCCACGACCCGCAAGGCGGCTACCACGCGCAAGGCGGCCACGACCCGCAAGGCGGCTGCCACGGCCGCGAGCGGAACGCCCGCAACCACGACTCGAAAGGCGACCACTCGGAAGGCGACGACCCGGAAGGCGACCACGACCCGGAAGCCGACGACCGCCAGGAAGCCCAGCGCGACCCGAACGACGGCCGCGACGCCGCGCGCTCGGAGCCCGCTTCAACCCCCGACCGAGCCCGGCGCCGACAGCCCCTCGTGACATCCGACCCTCGGCCGTCTCGACCTACCGGGTGATCGAACGCCCGGCCGTCGGCGCGTCCGTCGATCTCGGTTCCAACTCCGTCCACCTGCTCGTCGCCTCGATCGCGGGGCACGAGCTGCGTCCCCTCGTCGACGAATCGGCCTTCCTGGGCCTCGGCAAGGCGGTCGATGAACGGGCGCACCTCGGCACGCAGGCCCGCGCCGGATTGTCCGAGACCCTGGTCCAGCTACGCGGCGACCGCCCGCCAGCTCGGCGCGACCGCGATCACCTTCATGGGCACGGAACCGATCCGTCGGGCCGCCGACGCGGCGCGCATCGTCGAGGACGTCGAGCGGGCCAGCGGCGTGCCCCTCCACGTCCTGACCCACGAGGAGGAGGCGTATCTCACGCTCGTGGGCGTCACCCGCGGCCTGCCGGTCCGGCACGAGACGCTGGTCGTCGACATCGGTGGCGGCAGCTCCGAGTTCTGTGCCGTCGCCGCCGGGGGCGTGGCCCGCGCGTCGGGTCTGCGCCTTGGATCCAACCGGCTGACCCATCGATTCGTCCAGGACGACCCACCGACGGCAGCCGAGGTCGAGACGATGCGGGTGGCGGCCGACGAGATCCTCGTCGGGGCGCTCCCGTCCGAGCCCACCGAACTCGTGGTGGTCGGCGGGACGGCGTCGAACCTGCTGAAGGTGACGGCCGGCGGCGTGGCGGACCGGATCGTGACCAAGACCCGGCTCGAGGAGGCGCTCGAAGTCCTCACGGCAGCGACCGCCGCCGAGGTCGCGGACCGCTTCACCGTCAACCCGAAGCGCACACCGCTCCTCGCCGCCGGGGTCGTGATCGTGGACGCGCTCATGCGCCGCTACCGGGTGGAACGGGCGCTCGTCTCGGACGCCGGGATGCGCGAGGGCGCCATCCTCGTCGCCGAGCACGCCGGGCGTGCCTGGCGCGACCGCCTGCCGGAGCTCGCTCACGGCTGGCGCCGCTAGGGCGAGTCGCTACAGGCCGGCGACCACCCGGCCCAGGCTGCGCCGGAAGCGAGTACCGGCCACGCCCCGCCACGTCGGCCCGATCGTGCGACGCAGGCGAGCGACTTCGCGCTCGCGATCGACGAGATACCGGCCGATCGCCGCGCTCTCGATCTGGCTGAGGTCGCCGGCATGTTCCACGAGGAACGTGCGGGTCATGGAGGCCGTCACGTCGGCGTCGTTCATGAGCCCGAGATGGTCCTGGAGGGCGGTGACGCGTTCGATGAGCGGCCCGGACGCCTCACCGAGTGCCTCCCGGACGAACTCGAGCGAGTAGCGCAGCCACTTACCGGCGATGCGCAGTTCGTGGAGTGTCTCGACATCGGCCCAACGCAGGACCGATTCATAGGCCCGGACCTGCTCGTACGCCGCCCAGATCGCGGGACGGCGCGGTGTCGCGCACCCGGTGTGGCTGGACCGGCCCGACCGGCACGACGGCCGCGCCCTCGGTCCGGACGAAATCGATGTAGTCGTCCAGCCAGCGCCGGTGCGCCGGCGAATCGAGCTCGCGGACGAGCAGGACGCGGGCGTCGTTGCGATGCTGGCGCCACGTGGCGAGTAGCGGCTCCAGGGCGCGCTGCTCCGTCACCGGGAGCTCCGCCCGGTACGCGTCGGCGGCTTCCAGCTGGACGTCGAGATCGCGCACCGCACCCAGCCGGCGAGCGATCTCCCGGAGGCCCTGGCGGTAGCGCTTGGTCCGCCCGGGCCGGTACGCCTCTCCGAAGACCCGCCACGCGGCGCGCTGCCGTCGGGTCGCGACCCGCATCTTGTGGACGTCCTCGGCGACCTTGCCCTCCCGCACGCCTGGTTCGTGATCGAGCATCCGGGCGAGGTGGAAGCGCATCACCTTGCGTCCGGCCTCCGCGACGTGGTCGTCCGCGACGACCCCCGGGACCTTGCCGACGACCAGGCGTGCGGCCTCCCGCCGGGTCACGCGCGCGGCCTTGGCTTCGGCGTCGTCGTCCTCGTTGGCCGGCTCGGCCGCCGCGGCGATCGGCTCCGCCGATGTGGCGTCGTCCGATCCGGCACCATCGACGGCGGCCAGGGCCGATTCGAGCTTGCTCGTCAGCGCGCGCCGAAGCGCCGGCTCCGCGTCGAGCGCCCGGCCGAGGGCCTCGAGCTCGCCCTCGTCGCCCTTGGTGAGCTCCGCCTCGAGCTCGACGAATCGATCGACCACGCGCCCGCGGGCGACGACATCGACCTCGTCGAGGCTCAGCTCCACGCGCGCGGCCGGCGACTTCAGCATCCGCTTGCGGCGGAGCTGGCGGACCGTGACGCGTTCCACGAGCTGGGCGTCGCCCGCGTGTTCGAGCACGAGCGCGCGCGCGTCCGACGATGGCCACTCGATCGGGGCGGCCACCCGGTCGGCCGGACCCTCCAGCTCCTCGCGCCGCACGGACCCACCCGGCCCGTCCGTTCGGGCCAGGGACTTGATCGACACGATGGTCTCGCCGCCGGACAGGCGGAGGCGTACCGCGAAACCGGCTCGCTGCAGGGCCCCGTCCGGGGTGTCGACGTAGCGGTCCTCCATCTGCGTGGACCGCGGCCCGCTGCCGGTCAGGGCGAACGGCCCGAGTCGGTCCGAGGTCAGCAGCCGTTCGGCCGCGGCGACGTCCCCGACCCGGTACTTGAGCTCGACCTCGGTCGGGCGTGCGCCCTCGGCCGTCACGCGCGGGGATCCAGCGAACCCGCGCCCAAGCCGGGCCGGCGTGGCGCGGTGGCGGCCTGGACGGAGGCCAGGGCCCGCTCCTTGAGCACCTCGAACGTGTCGATCGTGCCCTCGTGGCCCTGGAGGACCTCGGTCCGGACCCACGACGCGTCCGGCTGGAGCTGCCACGAGCGTCGGTCGTCGGCGAGCATCAGGTCCACGATCTCGGCGATGCGGGCCTTGGCATCGCTGTCCTCGACCGGCACCACGGCCTCGACGCGCCGGTCCAGGTTGCGGTCCATGAGGTCGGCCGAGCCGATGTACCACTCGGCATCGCCGCCGTTCTCGAACCCCCAGATGCGCGAGTGCTCGAGGAACTCCCCGATGATCGAGCGGACCCGGATCCGTTCCGACACGCCCGGCACGCCCGGCTGGAGCGAGCACGCGCCGCGGATGATGCAGTTCGATGTCGACCCCGGCCTGCGACGCGTGGTAGAGCGCCTCGATGACGGGCGTGTCGACGATGGCGTTGAGCTTGAGCACGATCCGTGCCGGCCGCCCGGCCTTGGCGTGGGCCATCTCCCGCTCGACGAGCTCGAGGAAGCCGGATCGCAGGCTGTGCGGCGCGACGAGCAGCCGGCGGAACGTGCGCTGGCGGGACAGGCCGGTCAGCACGTTGAACAGGTCCGTGACGTCCGCCCCGACCTCCGGTCGCGCCGTCAGCAGGCCGAGGTCCACGTACAGCCGGGCGGTCTTGGTGTTGTAGTTGCCCGTCCCGATGTGGACGTAGCGGCGCAGCCCGGACCCCTCGCGCCGGACGACGAGCGCGGTCTTGGAGTGGGTCTTGAGCCCGACCAGGCCGTACACCACGTGGGCGCCGGCACGCTCCAGCTTGCGCGCCCAGATGATGTTGGCCTCCTCGTCGAAGCGGGCCTTGATCTCGACCAGGACCACGACCTGCTTGCCGCGCTCGGCGGCGCGGATGAGCGACTGGACGATCGGCGAATCGCCGGACGTCCGGTACAGGGTCTGCTTGATCGTCAGGACGTCCGGGTCGTCCGCGGCCTGGGTGATGAACCGCTCGACGGATGCCGAGAACGACTCGTACGGGTGGTGGACGAGGATGTCGCCCGCCCGGATGGCCGCGAAGACGTCGGCCGGCTCGTCCTCGTCGGGCGGGACCAGGCGCGGCGGCGTGACCGGGGTCCACGGCTTGGCCCGCAGCTCGGGCCGATCGAGGTCGGCGATCCGCCACAGGGCGGTCAGGTCGAGCATGCCCGAGACCTCGTAGACGTCCTCGGCCTCGAGGCCCAGGCCGCGCTGCAGCAGGGTGCGCGTCGCGGCCGGCATCGTCCGCTCGACCTCGAGGCGGACCGCCTCGCCGAAGCGGCGGCGGCGGAGCTCCTCCTCGATGGCCATCAGCAGGTCGTCCGCCTCGTCCTCCTCGACCGTGAAGTCGGCGTTGCGGGTGACCCGGAACAGGTGCGAATCGACGACCTCCATGCCCGGTGAAGAGGTCCTGGAGGTTGGCCTCGATGACCTGGTCGATGGGGACGAAGCGCTCGGGCTCCACCTCGAGCAGGCGCGGCAGGATCTGCGGGACCTTGACGCGGGCGAACACCCGCTCGCCGGTCTCCGGGTCGCGCAGGCCGACGGCGATCGAGAGGCTGAGCGTCGAGATGTACGGGAACGGGTGACCCGGGTCCACGGCCAGCGGCGTGAGCACCGGGAAGATCTCGTCGAGGAACCGCTGGCGGAGCACGGCGTGGTGCTCCGGGATCGCCGCGTAGTCGACGATCTCGATGCCCTCGGCCGCGAGCGCCGCGCGCAGCTCGATGAAGATCGCGGACTGGTCCGCCGTCGAGCTCGAGGACGCGCTCGCGCGCCGCGGCCAGCTGCTCGGCCGGCGTGTGGCCGTCGGGCGCGCGGGCGACGGCGCCGGCCTCGATCTGCTGGCGCAGGCCGGCGATCCGGACCTGGAAGAACTCGTCGAGGTTGCCGGCGAAGATGGCCAGGAACTTCACGCGCTCCAGGAGCGGGTTGCGGGCGTCGCGCGGCCTCGTGGAGGACCCGGGCGTTGAACTCGAGCCACGACAGCTCACGGTTGAGGTAGGGGAGGGCCGGCGGTCCGCAGGCGGGCGTCGGGCACGCCGCTCGGCCGCGGCGGGAGCGCGGGTTCCGGGTTCGACGGCGGCCATCGGCGGGGTGCAGCTCCTGGTCGAGTGTCGCGCACGCCAGGGGTTCCCTGGGCGTGCCGGGACTGGCCGGCGAGGATAGCACGGCCCGGTGAACGCCCCCGGGTGGGCGGAGCCTCAGTCCTCGGCGACGTACCGGCGCTCGCCGGAGTTCGGATCGCGCCCAGACCCGCATCCGGCGCCGGGTCGTCGGGTCCTCGAAGCGTTCGTCGGTCGGCCGGAAGCGCGGGTCGATGGGCTGGTCGGTCGGTTCGCCGCCACCCGGGCCGTGCGGCGAGGCGCTCCGCTCGGCCTCATCGGATCGATAGCGGGCACGCTCGAGGATCGTGCCGACCATCAGCACGACGCCCGAGGACCACGGCCCAGATCCCGGTCGGCGCCAGGGCCGGGCTGGCGGCCACGGCGGCCAGCCCGGCCAGCGCGATGAGCACGCCGATCGCGACGATGAACAGCCGGGAGCCACTGAAGCCGCGCCATGCCTACTCGATCGTGGTGGGGTCGGGCGCCGCGTCGGTCGCGTCCGGAGCGACGACGACGGCGGTCCCGTACGCGACGATCTCCGACATCGTCCCGGACAGCTCGGACGAGTCGAAGCGCATCGAGAGGATCGCGTTCGCCCCGGTCAGCGTCGCGTTGCGGACGAGTCGATCGAGCGCCTGGCGGCGGGTGTCCTCGAGCAGGCTCGTGTACTCGTGGATCTCGCCGCCGCCCAGCGAGCGGATGCTCGCCATCAGGTTGCCGCCGATGCCCCGGCTGCGGACGACGAGCCCGAAGACCATGCCCTTCGACTCGACGATGCGGTTGCCTGGCAGGTACGGCGTGGTGACGACGATCATCGGTGCTCCTCGTGCGTGCCGGCGGCCGGTGGCCGTGACGGCTACGCCCGACGAGCGGCGGGCGGCAGCACTCGGCGCACGGGCATCGGTCGCGCAGCAGCACGAACGTGTAATAGCCCGTCTTGTGGCCGTCGGCCCAGTGCGGCGAGACCGCGTAGTTCCCGACGAGATGGAGGTCGGTGAGGCGCGTCTGCTCGGCGGTCAGCGTGGGAGCGCTGTCGAGCCAGCCGGGCATGCCGGCCTCGCCCCGGCAGTAGGCGCACGGGCACAGCCAGCGCAGCGCCGTGAAGTCGTAGGTCGTGGCGTGGCCGTCGGCCCATGTCGATCGCCAGCGTGCGGGCCTCGCGGTCGGCGTGGATCGTGAGCGGCGTGGTCTGGGGCGTCGCCGGCGCGAAGGCGCCGGATGCGTGGGTCGGGGGGTCGTCACGCGCCGATCGTCGCACACACCGGCGCGGACCGCTCCGCAACCCCCCGGACCATCGACCCAGCGGCGGCCACGATGGTGTCGGGGCTATCCTCGGCGCCCGTGACCCTCGAGATCGACCGCGTCACGAAGCGGTTCGCCCAGACCCTCGCCCTCGACGACCTGAGCTTCAGCGTGCCCGCGCGGCCGGATCTTCGGCTTCCTCGGCGCCAACGGGGCGGGCAAGACGACGACGATGCGCATCTGCCTCGGCATCCTCCAGGCCGACGCGGGCGAGGTTCGCTGGGACGGCACGCTGGCGAACGAGCTGCCGCGCCGGACCTGGGGCTACCTGCCCGAGGAGCGCGGCCTGTACCCGCGGATGACGATCCTGGACCAGCTCGTCTACTTCGCCTCGCTGTACGGCGAGCCGCCGGCGGCGGCCCGCCGCCAGGCGCTGCACTGGCTCGCCCGGTTCCGCATCCCCGACTACGCCGACCGGCGCGCCGAGGAGCTGAGCAAGGGCAACCAGCAGAAGGTCCAGTTCATCGCCGCGATCCTCCATCGACCCGGAGGTGCTGCTCATGGACGAGCCGTTCACCGGCCTCGACCCGGTCAACCTCGCGCTGCTGCGCGAGGCGTTCGTGGAGCTGCGCGACGAGGGCCGCACGATCGTCTTCTCGACCCACCAGATGGAGGCCGCCGAGGCGCTGTGCGAGTCGCTCGCCATCGTCGACCGCGGGCGGGTCGTCGCCGGTGGCACGCTCGCTGAGCTGAAACGGACCAGCCGGGCCCGGACGGTCCGCCTCGGCGTCGAGGGCGAGATCCTGCCGGCCTGGCTCGACGGCCATCGATGGCGTCGCCGCCGTCCGTCCGGCCGCCGGCTTCACCGAGCTCGAGCTCGACGCCGGCGTCGAGCCGCGCGACGTGCTGGCCGCCGCGCTCGCCCGGGGCGCGCTCGTGACCCATTTCGAGGTCGCCGAGCCGTCGCTCGAGGCGATCTTCATCGAGCACGTCGGGCATCCGGCCGGCGACGATGCGACGCTCGAGCGCGCTCGACGACGACGCCCGACGGGCGATCGCACGAGGATGCGGCCTGATGCGCCGCCACGACCCGCTCCTGCCGAACGCCGCGATCGTCGCTCGGCGCGAGTACCGCGACCGCGTGCGCAGCCCGCTGTTCCTCGTCTCGACGATCATCCTCATGGGCCTGGCGCTGGCCGTGGCCCTGGCGCCGATCGCGCCTCCGCTACCTCGACCGCGCCGTCCACCGACCGGTTGCTCGTCGTGTCGACCGACGACCAGCTCGCGACGGCGATGGTCGGCGACGGCGAGTTCGATCATGAATCTGGCCGCCGCCCGGGGTCGATACCGGCGACCTGGACGCCGCCGTTCGTGATCGAGCGCGGCACGGACATCGCGACCGCGGAGGCGCAGCTGGCCGCGCGCGAGATCGACGCGATCCTCCACGTCGAGCGCAATCCGACCGGGCAGCTCGTCGGTCACCTACAAGACGTTCGGTCCGGCCGACACCGTGCGGCTCCAATACGCCGGGTTCGCGGCGCTGTCGGTCGGGATCCTCGATTGGACGAGCAAGATCCCCGCCGGGCTCGGAGCTGGGCGGGTTCGTGACGCCGGACTTCGAGGCCGAGACGGTCAATGACGCCGACCGAATGACGGCGAGGCCGATCGACCGGGTCGAGGTCGCGAGCCGCAGCTTCCTCGGCACCGTGTTCATCATCCTGATGTTCATCACGATCCTCATCTACGGGATGTGGGTCGCGACCGGCGTGGCGACCGAGAAGAGCAGCCGGGTGATGGAGCTGATGATCAGCGCGGCCTCGCCGCGGCAGCTCGTGCTCGGCAAGGTGGTCGGCATCGGCGGGGCGGGGCTGACCCAGTACGCGGCGATCGCGATCCCGGCGGTCATCGTGCTCGCGCTCCAGGACCCGCTCGCGGAGGCGATCCTGGGCGACGGCGGCGCGGGCCTGCCGACCGGCGGTCTGACCGTGGGCCTGCTGCTGGCCTACGGCGCGTTCTTCCTCATGGGGTTCACCCTGTTCGCGTTCGTGTACGCAGCGGTCGGGTCGTTCGTGAGCCGGCCGGACGACCTGCAGACCCTGTCGCTGCCGCTGAGCCTCGTCGCGATGGCCGGGTACCTGTCGGCGCTGCGTCGTGTTGCTCGGTGGGGATGGGCCGCTGGCCCGGCTCGCGTCGTTCGTCCCGCCGCTCAGCCCGTTCGCGATGCTCGCGCGGCTGATGGTCAGCATCGGTCCAGCCGTGGGAGGTCGCCCTGTCGGTCGCGATCCTGCTGGTGACGATCGCGGTCGTCGGGCTGGCGACCGTCCGCATCTACGCGACCGGCGTGCTGCTCTACGGCCAGCGCCCGGGGTTGCGGCGGTTCATCGCGGCGGCGCGCCGGGCCGGGTAGGGCAGGGAGCGCGCGGTCCCGGTCACGTAGCTGGCAACGTCGCACCGTCACGTCGCAGGTCACGTCGCGGTCACGTCGTGATCACGTCGTCACGTCGTCGAGCGGGAGGCGGCTGAGGATCGCGAGGACCGGGGCCGTGGCCGAGGTCGCGGCGGGCTCGGCCGGGGCGGCCGCGAGTTCCGCCGCGGGGACGGTGCCGGCCGCGGCCGGGATGAAGCGCCACAACCGACTCCGGACGCCCGGCAGATAGGGCCCCTGGCGCTGCCGAGCCATCATCCCGGCCAGGCCCTGGCCGACGATCGCGTCGAACAGCGCCCGGCCCTCCGTGGCGATCGCGGGCACGGCCACGACCTCGTCGCCCGGCCGCAGGATCCGGCGCAGGGTCTCGCGCCGCTTCACGAGCGGCTGGTTGAGCAGCGACCGCCCGTCGAGGTGGAGCAGGTCGAAGGCGAGGAACGCGGCCGGTCGGCCCGCACCGCCGTCGAGGCGCGCGGCGAGGGCGTCGGCGTCGGCTCGTCCGTCGGCATCGACCACGACGAGCTCGCCATCGAGGATCGCCGACCGCGCCGCGACCCGGACGCCCGTGCCGGCCAGTTCGGGGAGTGCCGCGGTCCGGTCCATCCCGTCGGCGTCGACGACCCGCACGTCGCCGGTCCCGTCCGACTCGGCCGGGCCGATGAAGACGAGCGCCCGGGTGCCGCCCCACCACGGCTCGAAGAGGTGGTCCACCGAGTCGAACGCCTCCGGGCAGCGGCCGTGCCAGCATCGGGCCGCAGGTCGGGCAGCTCCGGCACGCGATCCGCGGTCGCATCGAGCGGGAGCGAGAGCTGGTCGGCCATCGTGGCCCGATGGTAGCCCTCGCGGCCAGCACGGACCGGGGCGGGCGCCGTTGGGGTCCCGTCGGCGATGCCTCGGCCCGCGCGGCCCGGATCCGCGCCCAAAACATGAACGACTTGCCCAGGAGCCACGTTGTGGCCGATGCGGGCCCGGCGATCGTGGGAAACGTGCGTGCCGCGCACGGTATGGCCCGTTCCGGCCGCACTTTCGCCCGATCGAGGGGGTCCAGGGTCGGGTCGTCGGCCACATCGTGGCTGGTACGCAAGTTCTTCATGGTCGTCGGCCGGCGCAGCCTGTGCGCCCGGCACGGCCCGTGGCGCCCGGCACCACCCGTTGCGCCAGGCGCCAGCCGTGGCCGCAGGCACGACCCGCGGCAACCCGCGATCGACCCGCGGCCGGACACCACGACCCACCCCGCACCCGACTCGATAGACTTGGCGCCACTCCCCGGCCGCCGGCCGCGATCCGACATCGCCCGGCGGCTCCCCATCCCTGCCCCGGAGGACCCCGCCCGTGCCGCGTCCGCCCCGTCCCGACGACCTGTACCGCCTGCGCATCGCCACCGAGCCGCGCCCTCTCGCCGGACGGCCGCTGGGTCGTCGTGACGCTGCAGACCGTCGCCTCCGGCTTCGATGGGTACCGGCACGCCCTCTGGCTCGTCCCGACCGACGGCGCCGACGGCGAGCCCCGCCAGCTCACGCTCGGCGCCCGGCACGACCAGCAGCCCCGCTTCTCCCCGGACGGTCGGACGCTCGCGTTCATCTCGGATCGGCGGACCGTCGTCGAGGAGGAGCCCAGGGCCTCGAAGGACGGCGAGGATCGCGAGGACGTGTACCAGGTCCACCTCCTCCCGCTCGACGGCCCGGGCGGCGAGGCGCGCCGGCTGACCGACCTGCCACGTGGCGTCAAAACCTTCGAGTGGTCGCCGGACGGCACGCGGCTCGTCGTCGTGTCGGCCTCGGTCGGGGCGACCACGCGAGGACGACGCGCGCGGCCGCGGCAAGGACGAGCGGCGCAAGCCCGGCCAACCGCCACCGTCCGACTATCGATTCATCGACCGGCTCGAGTACATGCTCAACGGCGAGGGCTTCATCTACGACCGCGTGACGCACCTGTGGCTCGTCGACGCGGCGACCGGGCGAGGTCTCGCGCCTGACCGACGGCCCGGTCTCGGATGTCGAGCCGTCGTGGTCGCCGGACGGCACCCGGATCGCGTTCGCTGCCAACCGCGGCAAGTACCACGACCTCGCGTTCCGCCAGGGCATCTTCGTCGTCGATGTCGCCAGCGCGTCGCGTGACCGCGATCACGGGCGGCCCGAGGTCGGTGTTCGGCGTGCCGGCGTGGATGCCGGACGGCAAGACGATCGCGGCGCTCGGCCACAAGCTCGAGGGCCGCGGCGGCAGCCGCAACGACATCTGGCTGTTCCCCGCCGACGGCTCCGAGGCGCGCGCGACCGGCGGCCGCAACCTGTCGGCCCGGCACGACCTGATGCCCGGTTCGGGGATGAACAGCGACGTGACCCGCGGCGAGACCGCGCGCCTGTGGCCGTCGCCGGACGGCCGATCGATCACCTTCACCGCGCCCGATCGACGGCGCGTACGAGGCTGTGGCGGATCGACACCGATGACGGCGACGTCGAGCGGCTGACGACCGGTCGCCACTACCTCTCCGGCTGGGACGCCGTCGACCGGCCCGCGCGGCCGGACCCGACTCGCCTACCTCCGGTCGACCCCGACCGAGCCGCCGGACCTGTGGCTCCAGGACGGGGCCGGGCGAACCGCGACGGCTGACCTCGTTCAACGCGGACGTGCTCGCCGAGCTCACCCTGCGCGAGCCGGTGGAGCGCCACGTCACGGTCGACGGGCGCGACATCCAGGGCTGGTTGCTGCCCGCGGGCGCGGGCGCTCGCCCGACCGTGACCGAGATCCACGGCGGGCCGCACACGCTCTACGGCTGGTCACCGATCTGGGAGTTCCAGATCCTCGCCGCGAACGGGATGAGCGTCTTCTACTGCAACCCGCGCGGCTCCGAGGGCTACGGCCAGGACTTCAACGACGCGAACCACCGCGACTGGGGCCCCGGGCCGATGGACGACGTCCTGGCCGGGCGTCGAGTCGCTCGTCGAGGACGGCCTGGCCGACCGCGAGCGCCTCGGGCGTCACCGGTGGCTCGTACGGCGGCTACCTGACGAACTGGATCGATCGCCCACGACGATCGATTCCGCGCGGCGATGACCTGCCGCTCGGTCAGCGACATGTCGATGCTGTTCCTGACCGGCGACATCAGCGGCGGCGACTGGGCGATCCAGGAGTTCGATGAGACGCCGTGGAGCGACCCGGCCTACTACCGCGAGATCTCGCCGTTGTCGTACGCGCCGCGGATCACGACGCCGCTGCTCATCCAGCACTCCGAGAACGACATCCGCACGACCGTCGGCCAGGCCGAGGCGCTCTTCACGGTGCTGCGCTCGCACAAGCGGCCGGTGCGCCTGCTGCGCGTGCCCGAGGAGACCCACGAGCTGACCCGCTCCGGGACGCCGTTCCGCCGGATCGAGAACCTCGAGATCGTGCTCGACTGGTTCCGACACTTCCTCGTCGAGGGCAAGGGCGGCATGCCGCCGCTCCCCAAGGTCCGCGCCGGGCGGTAGGCCGGTTGCCGGCCTCGCGTCGGCCATCACGGGGAGCCATGCGATCCGGGCCGCAGGCGCCTCGAGGGCCCCGTGGCGCCGAGGCTCACCGACCGCAGCCGTCGTTGCGGTCGCGCCGGCCGTCCGAAGCTCGATCGTTGGCTCCGTGCCATCGATCGCGGCCGTGGCGCCGAATCGATTGCGCCTCGAAGACGCTAGAGACCGGAATCGATGGCTCTCCGCCAACGCCTGGCCGGGACGGGCGCCGATGGGCTTATCGACTACTCCTGGTCGCGCCGCTCGTGGAACCGGCGGTCCGCGACGAGCGTGCCGACCAGCATCACCACGCCGAGGATCGCGAGCGTCGCGGACACGAGGCGCCACCCGCGGTCCGGGTCGGACGGAGGCGGTGCCAGCGTGTCCGTCGGAGCGGGCCGTGCCCGCTGCGCCGCCGGTCGTCGGGGCGGGGGTGGCCGCGCCGGCCGCCTCGACCACGACCGTGCCGGTCATCGCCGGGTGGATCGAGCACGCGTAGGCGTACGACCCCGCCGTGTCGAACGTGACCGTCGCGGACGCCCCGTTGCCGAGGCTCCCGGTATCGAACGAGCCGTCACCGGCCGTCGCCGTGTGCGCCGCGCTGTCCTGATTGGTCCACGTCACGGTGTCGCCGACCTGGATCGTGACACTCGCCGGATCGAACGCGAAGTTCGCGATCGTGACCGCGGTGTCGGCAGCGAACGCCGCGCTCGCCGCGATCCATGTCGCGAGCAACGCCGCCATGCCGGCCACCGACCATCGCCGCATCCGTGCCATCCCGACCTCCTTCGAGCCGTCGGCGCCCCTGCGCACGGCTACGTCGGTGGGGCGTCAGGCGGTTTCGCGGCGTCGAGCGATGGCTCGCCGGGCCAGGAGGAACACCAGCCCGCCGAACACGGCCAGGCCGGCGACCCGCCACGCGGCGGACGCGTCCGTGTCCCGCACCGGCGGGCGCCACCGTGTCGGTCTGCGGTGGCTGCGCCCCGCTCGACGCCGCCCGGACCACGACCGTGCCCGTCATGTTCGGGTGCGGCGTGCAGAGGTACCGATACGTCCCGGCGGCCGTGAACCGGACCGAGCCGGACTCCCCTTCCTCGAGCAGCCCCGTATCGAACGACCCATTGCGGGCGGTCGCCGTGTGGGCCACGCCGTCGCGGTTCGTCCACGTCACCGAATCGCCGACCCGGATCTCCACCGACCCGGGCGCGTACGCGAAGTCCCGGATGGTGACGCCCCGGTTCGCCGCCACCACCGTCGGCACGAGGAAGCCGAAGGCGAGGACGAACACGGCGGCCGAGGCCAGGCCAAGTCGAAGTCGCGCGCGAGGTCGTGTGGGCATCGCCACACGATAGCGGTATCCTCACCGTCCCATGACCGCCACCAAGCGCCCCGACACGCTCGCCCGCCAGCGGGCCAACGAGCTGATCCGCGCCTGGGACGGCCGCTCGCGCTGCGCTCGGGGACCCGCTCGGCAGCCTGCTCGGGCGGGTCAGCACCGTCGACCAGGTCGGCGTCGAGGAGCGGGTCGACGCGCTCAAGCGCCGGTCGATCAAGAAGGCGTCGAAGCTGTGGGCGCTCGACCTCGCGATCCGGATGATGGATCTCACGACGCTCGAGGGGAAGGACACCCCGGGCAAGATCCGCGCGCTCTGTGCGTCAAGGCGATGCACCCGCAGCCGGGCGACCCCACGATCCCGTCCGTCGCGGCCATCTGCGTCTACCCGGCGATGGTGGCCGAGGCCAAGGACGCGCTGAAGGGGAGCACCGTCAAGGTCGCCAGCGTCGCGACCGGGTTCCCCAGCGGCCAGACGTTCCGTGACATCAAGCTCGCCGAGACACGCGCGGCGGTCGACGCGGGCGCCGACGAGATCGACATGGTCATCGATCGCGGGGCGTTCCTGACCGGCGACTACGCCACGGTGTTCGAGGAGATCGTCGAGGTCAAGGAGGCCGCCGGCGACGCGCACCTCAAGGTCATCCTGGAGACCGGCGAGCTCGAGACGTACGACAACGTCCGGCGCGCCTCGATCCTGGCGATGGCCGCCGGCGCCGACTTCATCAAGACCTCGACCGGCAAGGTCGTCCCGGCCGCGACGATGCCGGTCACGCTCGTGATGCTGGAGGCGATCCGCGACTTCGAACGCGCGACCGGCCGCCAGGTCGGGATGAAGCCGGCCGGCGGCATCCGCACGGCCAAGGAAGCCATCCAGTACCTCGTGATCCTGTACGAGACGCTCGGCCCGCGCTGGATGTCACCGGACTGGTTCCGCTTCGGGGCGTCGTCGCTGCTCAACGACGTGCTGATGCAGATCGAGTTCCAGCGGACCGGCCGCTACCAGGACCCCGACCACTTCACGCTCGACTGAGGGCGGCGGCCTCGGCGGTGCCGGGGCCATCGCTCCTGTCGTGTGGATCAGGGAACCGGCGAGGCCGCCTCGAACGATGGCGCCGGCGGGATCGGCGCGACGACGGGCTGCCAGGACCCGGCACCACCGTCCTGAAGGACCACCTGTGGATCGTCATCGTCTACCGTCAGCACCCCGTAGTGCATCGCAAGATCGGGGTTATCCGGTGTCGCGACGATCAGAACACCCGCGAGCCGCGTCCCGTCAGGCGACCACATCGGCGGAGGGGCACAACCCTCCACCAGCGGATCGAGCCGCCGTTCGCTGGTGCCGTCGGAATCGACGACCCACATACGAGCGGTGCACGGCCGGCCCTGAAGGTACTCCGAGGGGTCGACGGTACGGTGGAAGGCGAGCCGTCGCCCATCGGGTGACCACGCGGGATTGAACGCCGCTTCGGCAAGGACCCGCGGCTCCGAGCCATCCGGTTTCACCACGACGATGTTCTTCGTGTCGGAGACAAGCGCGAGCTCGGTCCCGTCGGGCGACCACGATCCCTCGGAGGGGTTAGCGAAGTCGATCCCGGGAGCAGCAAGGATCATACGGGCCTGGAGCTCGCCGCTCAGCGCACCGCCCGGACCGGCATCGACGACGTAGTAGCCGACGCTGCCGCTCGAGTCCCGGCCAAGGAAGGCGATCTGCGTTCCGTCGGGCGACCAGTCGGCGTAGCGGCCCTCCAGACCCGGGGTCAGCAGCCTCGTCGCGGGTGACGACTTGTCGGTCGGCACGATGAAGAGGTCGAAGCGAACGTCGCACTCCGGGCTGGTCTGGAAGATGAGACTCGTGCCATCCGGCGACCACGCAAGGTCGCCTCGCGCGCAGTACGACGCGCTCGCAGGGTTCGTGGCCAGTGTCGTCGGGTTTCCGCCGCCAGCGTCCATGACGACGATGGAATCGTTCCCGCCCTGCCAGACCCGGTAGGCGATGCGCGTGCCGTCCGGCGACCATGTCGGGGTGCTTTCGATCCCGGGTCCGCTTGTGAGCTGACGCACATCAGTGCCGTCGGCTCGAGCGAGATAGATGTCGCCGGCGCGGCCGTCACCTTCGATCGTACTGAAGACGAAGACGGCAGAGCCGCCTTGGGGGATGACAGGGGTCGGCGCGAGGAGTCCCGAGCCGACGACCACAGCGGCGGCAGCGATCGCTACCAGGAGCAACGCAAGGATCAGGAGCCAGGCCGCGCGGAGCGGCGGCCGCGTGGTTGGTTGGAGGACCTTGTCAGCCATGGGAATCCACCTTTCGAGGCTGGCCCAGGCCGGTCGCTGCCGGGTGTTCCGGGTCCGCTCCAGCACGCGTCCGAGGTAGTGCGGAGCGGGCGGCGTGTACGGATCCTCGAGCCACGCGGAGAGGAGTCGGTCGAGATCGTTGCGAGGTGTCATCTGGACCGACCCTCCGCCATCGGCCGGGCGGCGCGGGCATCCGAGTCGAGAGCGGCACGGAGCGCCTGGGTCGCCCGATGGAGACGTGACTTCGCGGTCCCGAGCGGGATCCCCATCGCTGAGGCGGCATCGGGCAGCGGCAGGCCAAGGTAGTAGTGAAGGACGATCACGGTGCGCTGGTCGCTAGCGAGGTGACGAACACCACGCTCGATGAGGTCCCGGTCGGCGGTGGCCGATTGGGAGTCAGGCACCGAGAGAGGATGGATCTCGGGAAGCTCGACCTCGATGCTCCTGCGCTTGGCGACCCGGAGCTGATCGCGGCAGGCGTTGAGAAAGATCCGGTGAAGCCAGGCATCGAAGCGATCGGGATCGCGCAGGGTCGGCAGGTCCCGCCAGCAGCGGACGAGCGTCTCCTGGACGGCGTCCTCCGCACGATACGGGTCCCTTAGGATGAGCCGAGCCGCGGCGTCCAGCCGACCGATCGTGGCGCCTGCCAGCAGCGCAAAGGCGTCATGATCGCCTCTCCGTGCTCGCTCCACGAGGTCTCGCTCCACGTCGCCCTCGTCTTCGCACGGCCAGTCTGGTCGCGTCTAGAGTCTATTGGCGGGTTCCCGTGACGAATCGTTCCGTAATCGTCCCGGGACTCGCACGGTGCCCCGTCCTTAGACGGGGCCAAGCATCGGCGGGGTCGGTCGCGTTCGATCGGCGATTTCCTGAGCAGCCACGCGGCCCGACACGGCGCCACGCCCCGGGCCGGGGCCGGCCCCCGGCCGTGCCTGGTGGACTGCAGAATCGCTGTGAACCTCGTCCAGCGGCCGCGTTCGCGGCGCTTTCGTGCCTGCCACGCACGAACAGCGGCTGACGCGGGTGCGCATGCGGCGCTCGATGCGTCCCCGCCGACTGGGAAGCACGGTTGACGCGATAGGCCGCAGCGGGCCCCGTCCGCCTCATTCGGCCTGGCCTGCCCCAGTCCGGGCGTCATGACCCTGCCCCGGTCCGGGCGCCATGACCTTTACGTGAACGTCAACGTTGTGGTATCATCGGGGGGATGCCGCCGAAGACCCTGAACGCCCCCACCGTGGGCGGTCTGCTGCGGATCCAGGACGTCGCCGCCGAGACCGGCCTGACGACGCGGGCGATCCGCTACTACGAAGAGATCGGGCTCCTCGAGCCCGCCGCCCGCTCCGATGGGGCGTACCGGCTGTTCGATGCCTCCGATCTGGAGCGCCTGCGGTTCATCCGCAGCCTGCGCGACGACGCCGGGTTCTCGCTCGCCCAGATCGGGCAGCTGCTCGAGGACGAAGCTGCGCGCGAGCGCAATCGACTGCGCTTCCGGACGTCCGGCGACGATACGGAGCGACGGGCGTTGCTGCGCGACGCGACGGAGCGGGTCGACCGGCAGATCGCCACGCTCGAGGCCAAGCGCGTCCGGCTGGACGCCATGATCGCGGACGCTCGCGGGCGTCGACGGCACCTGAACGAGCACCTCGCGAACCTCGACGGCGGTCCCGACCCGCACCCGGGCGACGGCCCCCACCCCACGCCGGAGCGGCGTCCATGACGCGGACCCGCCGCCCTGAACCCGCGCCGCATCGCCCGGACCAAGGCGATGTCCGCGTTCCGGCATCGAAACTACCGGCTCTTCTTCATCGGCCAGACGATCTCGCTGGTCGGGACCTGGATGCAGCAGGTCGCCCAGGCATGGCTCGTGCTGACGATCAGCGGGGGGGACCCGCTGTGGCTCGGCGTGGTCGCTGCGGCCCAGTTCCTGCCAGTCATGGTCCTGGGGCTGTTCGCGGGCGTCCTCGCCGACGTCCTGCCCAAGCGCCAGACGCTGCTCGCGGTCCAGGTCGTGATGATGATCCTGGCCGTGATCCTCGCCGTCCTCACGGCGACCGGTCTCGTCGAGATCTGGATGGTCGTGCTCCTGGCCCTCCTGCTCGGTTGCGCGAACGCCGTGGACATGCCCGTTCGCCAGTCGTTCGCCTACGAGATGGTCGGGCCACGCGACGTCGGGAACGCGGTGAGCATCAATTCCGCCATGTTCAACGCCGCCCGCGTCCTGGGTCCGGCCGTGGCCGGCCTGACGATCGGCGTGTTCGGCATCGCGATCGCCTTCGCGATCAACGCGGCGAGCTTCCTCGCCGTCATCGTCGGCCTGGCCGCGATGCGCGACGAGGAGCTGCAGCGGGCCCGCCTCGTGCCGCGGCCGCGGTCGTTCGCTGCCGTCATCGAGAACCTCGTCGAGGGCCTTCGGTACGTTCGCCACACGCCGATCGTGCTCATGTCCGTCGCGGTCGTCGGGATCGTCGCGACGTTCGGCATGAACTTCGGCGTGATCATCCCGCCCCTGGCCCAGGAGGTGCTCCAGAGCGACGCGGCCGGGTACGGGTTCCTCATGACCGCGTCGGGGCTCGGGGCGCTGGTGGCGGCGGTCGCGCTGGTCATCGGCGGCAAGCCGCGGCCCGTCCGGATCGCCGGTGGTGCGATGGTGCTGGGTGTCGCGTCCGTGCTCCTGGCCCTGTCGACCTCGTTTCCGATCTCGCTCCTGCTCATGATCCCGGTCGGGGCTGGCGGCATCGCGATGGCGGCGACCGCCAACGCCACGATCCAGCTCAACGTGCCCGATGGACTGCGCGGCCGGGTCATGAGCGTGTACACGACGGTCTTCTCGGCATCCGTGCCGATCGGTGGGATCGCGACGGGCGCGCTGGCCTCGGTGGTCGGTATCCCGGTGACGGTCGCGGTCGGGGGGCTCCTGTCGCTCGCCACGGGTGTCGCCGCGCTCGTGTGGTGGCGGCGCATCGCGGCGCGCACGAAGGCGTCTGACACGGCGGCGTCGGCGGCGACCGCGACGCCCGTGGCGCTGACCGACCAGCTGGCGAGCGGCCCCGCGGCGGTCGAGGCGGCCGCGGAATCGGCCGTCGGTGACGCCCTCCGCGCCGGACAGGCCCCTCAGTCGACGGCGCCGAAGCACGAGCGCCGCGTTCAACCCGCCGAAACCGAACGAGGTGCTCAGCACTCGTCGGTAGGCGCCGTCGCGACCGGCTCGCAGCAGGCCGGGGAGCAGCGCGTCGATCTCGGGATCGGGCTCGGTCAGGTTGACCGACGCCGGCGCCCAGCCGTCGCGGATGGCCAGGGCGCAGATCGCGGCCTCGATGGCGCCCGACGCCCCGAGCGGGTGGCCGTACAACGCCTTCGTGCCGCTGACCGGGACGGTCGCCGCGCGCGCGCCCAGGGCCGTCGCGATCGCCCGGGCCTCGGCCACGTCCCCGAGCGGCGTCGATGAGGCGTGGGCGTTGACGTAATCGATGGCGCCCGGCTCGACGCCGGCATCGTCCATGGCGATCGACGCTGCCCGTGCCGCCTCGCGCCCGTCGGCTCGCGGCTGGACCATGTGGTGGGCGTCGGACGTGGCGCCGTAGCCGAGCAACTCCGCATACGGTGTCGCGCCCCGGCGCGCGGCGGCATCGGCGTCCTCGAGCACGAGCAGCGCGGCGCCCTCGCCCATGACGAACCCGTCCCGACCGATGTCGAACGGACGCGCGGCCTGCCCGGCATCCTCGTTGTGCCCCGCCGACAGCGCCCGGATGATGTCGAACGCACCGAACGCGAGCGGCGAGAGCGGGATCTCGCAGCCGCCGGCGATCGCGGCATCGACCCGGCCCTCGCGCAGGTCGCCGAGCGCCTCACCGATCGCGACTGCGCCCGACGCGCACGAGTTGGCCGTCGACAGGATCGGGCCGCGCACGTCGAGCGCGATGCCGAGATTGGCCGGGGCCGCGCCGCCGAACACCGCGAGGGCGAGGTTGGGCGCGACCTGGCGGATGCCCTTGTCGAGATAGCGCGTGTGCTGTTCCTCGGCGTAGGCGATGCCGCCGAGCGCCGAACCGAGGTAGATCCCGATGCGATCCGGGCTGGCGGCACCATTTCCACCGGGAGTCAGCCGCGCGTCCTGGAGCGCGAGTTGACCCGCGACCAGGCCGAACTGGCTGAACCGGTCGAGCTGGCGGGCGGTCTTCGGTGGCATCCACGCGAGCGGGTCGAAGTCATCCACCTGGGCCGCGACCTGGCTCCGGAACGGCGACGGGTCGAACCGATCGATGCGCTTGACCGGCGAGACGCCGGCGCGCAGACCGGCTCGGAAGGCGTCGACGCCCGTGCCGATCGGCGTGACCAATCCGATACCCGTGATCCAGGTCCGCCGCCGATCGTTCATGTCGGTGGGTTCACCGGCGGGGCGTGATCGGACTCGATGGCCTCAGCGAGCGCCTTGAACGTTGCGAGCGTCCGTCCGGCGATGGGGCGGGTGAAGAACCGGTCGACGAACGCGGCAAAGCCGGGCACGCGGGGTCGGAAGTCGTGCTCGATCGTGACGCGACACGAACGGCCCTCGCCGATCGGCTCGATCCGCCACGTGACGGTCATCCCCTTCGTGGCCCCGGCGACATGGACGAACTGTAGGCGTCGTGGCTCCGGCTCGTTCCAGGTCCGCGAGCGCCAGGCGACCGGGAGGCCCAGCCCGAGCACCGGCACGAGCGAGCGACGAGCGATGAAGTCCGCGACCAGGCTCCCATCGGCCTGGCGCGTCACGGCCTGCGAACGGACGTAATGCGGCAGCAGCGTCGCCCAGCGCTCCACATCATGAGCGAGGGCAAACACGAGACCCGGTGGCGCTCCGATGTCGATGGCGATCTCGCTTCGCATCGCCCGTTACCCGACCCCATCCGGCTCGGCCAGCCGAGCGCGATCCAGTGTGCGGCGGGCGAGCTCGCCGAGGCGCATCCCGCGCGCCTCCTCGAGCGTCACCCACCGGCAGGTATCGGTCGAGCCGTCCGGCTCATCGCGAAGCTCCCCGCCGGTGATCCGCACGGCGTACACGATCCGGATGGCGTGCAGGCGCTCGGCACCGTCGACATCGTTGAACATGCGGTCGCCCACGTCGAGCAGCGCTTCGACCTCCCCGACGTATCCGGCCTCCTCCGCGAGCTCGCGGACGACCGCGCGGGCCGGCGGCTCGCCGAACTCCAGCCCGCCTCCGGGCAGCGTCCAGATGTCCCCGACGCCGATCCCTGGCGCGATGTGGCAGAGCAGGATCCGCGCAGCGTCGTCGCGACAGAGGGCGTACGCGCCGACCCGGACCCGATCGCCGCTCACGGCGCGAGCAGCGCGGCGAGGAACCGCGGATCGAGGCCGCGCCAAGCCGGGATCAGGTCGCCCATCACGAGGCCCATCGTCGCACGCACGTCTGCGCGTGTGGCCAGGCGCCGCGCGGCGTATTCGAAGGCCGCTGGGCGGCCGAGGAACGACTGGACGAGCCACGACACGGCGTCCTTCGTAGCGAACCGCCGGCGCATCGCGCGGTCGTAGGCCGCGGCGGCTCGTGCTGCGGGAACCCGGCCACGGACGGTGGCGACGATGGCCGGGGCCGCGAGCTCGGTCGAGACGAGGGCGCGGTGCAGGCCCTCGCCGGTGAACGGGTCCAGGAACCCGGCGGCGTCCCCGACGAGGAACCAGCCGGGCCCCGCGCGCCGCGTCACTCGGACCCCCAGCGGGGCGGCGCCGGCGATCGCGTCGCAGGGAGGGCCGTCCCGCCAGGGAGCGGCGTCGTCGTCAGTCGGGGGGATCGCGGCAACGATCCCGGCGGCGACAGCGGCAGCTCCCCGGGCGGTGAGATCGGCCGACCACGACGGCCCGAGCACGATGCCAACGTTGACGCGACTCCCGGGGACCGGGGCGATGCCCACATAGCCATCACGGATGACCCGCATCCGCGCGTCGCGCGGACCGTCTCCGCGACCGTCCGGCAGGTGGTAGGTGAGGCCGACCCGTGGTGGCAGCCGGGCGGGCCGCGCGACGCCGGCGGCCCGCGCGACCCCGGAGTGCGCCCCGTCCGCCCCGACGACGAGGGCCGACTCGAGCGGTCCGGCCCCGCGCGCGCCCCATCCGACGCATCGTCGGCCAGATCGAGCGTCGCGGGGCGTCCGCCTGGATCCAGCCGCACGTCCCGTACCGTGACGCCGGTCAGCACGGTGGCTCCGGCGACCCGGGCGAGGTCCACGAGCGCGGGATCGAGACCCGACCGATCGAACCCGACGGCCGGAGGGCCGCCCAGCTCCGCGCCGTAGGTGAGGCGCACGATGGCGCCGCCCGGTGTCTCGAGGCGCATCGCCGGGATCGGAAGCGCGACCCGGGCTAGCGTCGTCTCGTCGAGCCCCGCTCGACGCAGCCCGTCGACGGCGGCCGGCGACGCGAACACGCCACCTGCCCGCCAGCGCCACGCCGGCGCACGCTCGATGAGAACGACGTCCAGCCCGGCCCGAGCCAGACGCGCGGCCAGCACCGCACCCGCGGGTCCCGCCCCGACGATCGCGACATCCCTCACGATCCGACCCGCCGGGCCGACGTCAAAAGTGGCGCGCGGCCGCCATTCGCCGATAATTCATCAGCCCGTCCGTGGCGCCGAGGTGGCGCTCGGCGAACGTGACCCACCCGGCGTTCGCGTCGTCGGACATCAGCAGGCCGCCAGCCGGGATCCGCGGCCAGACCAGCTCGTACTCCCACAACATGTGGGTCGGGACGTGCAGGTCGTCGTGGAAGAACAGGCCGACGGAGGGCAGCTCGGCGAGCAGCTTCGGCAGCGTCTCGCGAACGTCGCCGAGGCGGACGTCCCAGCGCTCGCCGAGCGCGGAGCGGATCTCGTTCGGCACGAGGAACCCGACACCCTCGTTCTGCCAGGCGTAGACCGAACCGTCCTCGAGCGCCGTGTCGTCCGGCATGTCGTCGGGCGGCAGCTCGAGCGAATGGACGACCCCACGGCCGTTGTCGACGAGCGCCGCGGCGATGTACGAAGTCGATACGCCTTCGGCGATGCCGGTCTCGATCACGTGGCTGGGCCGCAGGGCCCGGACCGCCGCATACAGGATCTGGCCCTCGGCGTCGCTGATGCCGACCCGGCTCTTGCCCGCCACCACAGGCGCGAGCACCTCCCGCCAACGCTCGAAATCATCGAGGACCGGCCCCGGGTCGATGCCGAGGCGGACAAGCATCTCGCGTGGTTCCGTCACGGCCGCCGAGCGGAGCCGCCGGCGTGCGCGGATGAGGCGGAGGATCTCGAGCGGGTGACGCCGATAAAACGGCGAGCGAACGACCGACGATCGCCGGAGACGGGAAAGCCCGTTCCGCGACGATCGAAGGACGCCCGCGAGCGGCGCCCTCGACATGGTTGCCTGCCTCCACTGAACGCCGTCACCGGGGGGTGCGGAGTGGCGTGTGGGGCAGTGTAGCGACTAGGTGTCGACAAAACGACTGCTTGTTTCCGTTTCGCCGACATCGCTCACGGCTCGACCGGCCGGGCGGCGAACGCCCAGCGGTGCCCGGCGAACCCGGCCGAGCTTGCCTCGATGCGCAGGCCCGCCGCCGCCGCCAGCTCCGTGAGCTCCCGGGTCGTGTACGCGCGCCGCACGGACAGCGGCGCGTCGTAGCGCGTGAACCGGTTTCTCGTCGACCCGTGGGCCAACAGCCACGCACCGATCCATGCGCGCCGGCTGCGAACGAGGTCATTGACGACGACGCCGATCCGCGCGACGCGGCGCATCTCCCCGAGCAGCCGCACCACCTCGTCGGGCTCGAGGTGATGGACGACCATCGATGCGTGGACGACATCGAACGAGGCGGGCGGGTGGGGGAGGGCTCGACCGTCGCCGACGTGGAGCTCGAGCCCGGCCGTCGCCCTCAGCCGCGGATCGCGCGCGGCCGCCGCCGCCAGGATCTCCGGGCGGTTGTCGATCCCGGTCACGTGCCAGCGGTGGCCGCGTCGTCGGGCCCGGTCCAGCAGGGCCAGCGGGATGTCCGCCCCACCGGTCCCGATGTCGAGCACGGTCAGCTCGGTGCGGTCGCCGGCCAGCGCCTCGATCGCTCGCGCGGACAGGTGGATCCCGCCGAGCCATCGATTCGCGCGCTCGAGGTCGCGCAGGTTCCCCCGCAGGACGGCCGAGTCGTCCAAGGGTCCATCCAGCAGCTCCTCGGCGTCGACGGCGCGGCGCATCGAGCGCAGCCTAGCGCGTCGGCGGGATCTCTCCGGACCCACGCGCGATGATCCGGGTCGGGACGACCAGCCGGACCGTCGGATCGCGGTCGCCATCGAGCCGGCGGAACAGCTGCTGCGCGGCCAGCCGGCCGATCTCGGCCACGTCCTGGGCCACGACCGTGAGACCGGGCTCGAGGAGATCGGCCAGGGGGACGTCGTCGAAGGCGACGAGGGCGACGTCACGCTGGCGACCCATTGCCCGCAACGCTCGGACGACGCCGATGGCCACGAGGTTCTGGCTGGCGAAGATCGCGGTGGGTGCGTCCGGGGCTGCGAGGACCCGGGTGGCTGCCGCTTCCGCCAGCTCGCTGGAGTGGAGGTCGTGGACCACGATGGCCGGATCGACCTCGATCCCTGCCGCAGCCAGCGCCGCCACGTACCCGATGTGGCGTTCATCGGCGGTATGGATCGTGCGCAGATCCCCCAGGTAGGCGATCCGGCGGTGCCCGGCGGCAAGCAGATGATGCACGGCCGATGCCGCCCCGTTGCGGTTGTCGGCGACCACCACATCCGTGTCCAGGAACGCCGGCGGCCGGTCGACGCAGACAAGCGACAGACCCGTGCGGAGCTCGTTGACCAGATAACCGTGGTCCCGGCCGGCCGGGACCATCACGAGGCCATCGACGCGTCTTGCGACGAAGGCACGGACGAGCTCTCGCTCGCGTGCGGGGTCCTCGTCGAGACTCGCGGCGAGGACGGCCACGCCCCGGGGACGCGCCTGCTCTTCGATCGCTCGGTGGATGGCGGCCGAGAACGGGTTGCTCACATTCTCCAGCAGCAGCCCGATCGTGGCGGTCTTGCCGTCCGCGCGACGAAGGTTGCTGGCGGCAAGGTTCGGGCGGAACTCCAGGCGCTCGACCGCATCGTGGACGCGTCGCACCAGCGCCTCGGACACGCCGGGCTCGCCGTTGATCACCCGCGACACCGTCTTGAAGCTCACACCGGCGAGTGCCGCAACGTCGCGCATCGTGGCCCGCGCACGACGCCGCGAAGGTGGCGTGGTTGACAAGGTTGTCTCGGAGTCCATGAGCGCATCCTAGCAGTACGGGATTGACAACGGAAGGCCACTTAGGTATAACCCTCGGACAACGTTGTCAGACATCCGTCTGAACCGCTGCGGAGGAGCAAGCCAGATGACGACGCGATCCACAACACGCGCGGCGAGGCTGCGCCACATCGTCCTGACCGCCGGGTTGGCAGCGATCCTCGCGGCCTGCAGCTCCTCGCCCGGGGCGACCAGCGGCACCTCCGCGGCAACCAGCCCGGGCGCATCGGCAGGTGCCTCCGGGGCTTCCGCCGAAGGCATCGGCGTGACCCTCATCACCAAGACCTCGACGAACCCGTTCTTCGTCGCCATGGCCGAGGGCGCCAAGGAGTCGGCCGACGCGCTCGGCATCACGCTGACGACCGCCGCCGGCAAGGAAGACGGCGACACCGCGACCCAGATCCAGGCCATCGAGAACGCGATCTCGAAGGGCGACAAGGGCATCCTCATCACGCCCAGCGGCCCGGACGTCAACCCGGCCATCACGAAGGCCCGCGACGCCGGCCTGCTCGTCATCGCCCTCGACACGCCGCCCGATCCCGGCGGAGACGGTCGACATCACCTTCGCGACGGACAACTTCCTCGCGGGCGAGCTCATCGGCAAGTGGGCCGCCGCGCAGCTCGGCGGGCCAGCCCGCGACGATCGCCCTGCTCGACCTCTTCGACGACAAGGTCGTGTCGGTCGACTACGAGCGCGACCAGGGTTTCCTGACCGGCATGGGCATCGACACCGTGGATCCGAAGAAGAACGGCGACGAGGCCGCGACCGGCGCCTACACCGGCGGCACGTACGAGATCGCCTGCAACCTGGCGACCAAGGGCGCCGAGGACGGCGGGCAGACCGCGATGGAGAACTGCCTGTCCAAGAACCCGAACATCAACGTCGTCTACACGATCAACGAGCCGGCGGCCAACGGCGCCTACAAGGCCCTCCAGGCGGCGGGCAAGACCGGCGTGCTGATCGTCTCGGTCGACGGCGGCTGCGCCGGCGTCGACGCTCGTCAAGGACGGCGTCATCGGCGCGACATCGCAGCAGTACCCGCTGAAGATGGCCTCGCTCGGTGTCCAGGCGATCTCCGACCTGGTCGACGACGGGCAACAAGCCGGCGGTGACCGAGGGCCTCGACTTCTTCAACACGGGCGTCGCGCTCGTCACGGACAAGCCGGCCGACCGGCGTCGAGAGCATCACCTCCGACGAGGCCGCAGCGATCTGCTGGGGCTGATCCCGAGCCTGCTCCTCCCTCCTCCTCCGTGGGGCGGCCGCAGTCATGCGGCCGCCCCACGTGTCCGTCCGGAGCGCGCGGGCCTCGGGTCCGCGACGGTTCGGCCGCAGTACACTCGGGCGATCCGACGACCGGATCGACCGCTAGTCGAGGCGGCGCATGTCCGAGGTCCAGGTCGACGGCCGACGATCCGGCCGAGCGGTTCATCCGTCGGCAGACGCCGATCCAGCGCATCCACCACGTCCTGCATGCCTACCCGGCGCTCAGCCCGGCCATCGTCCTCGTCCTCGCGTGCATCGTCTTCGGGCTGCTGAACCCGCGGTTCTTCCTGCCGGAGAACCTGTCGCTGATCGGCCAGCAGGTCGCCGTCGTCGGCGGTCTGGCGGTCGGCCAGACGATCATCATCCTGACCGCCGGTATCGATCTCTCCGTCGGTGCGGTCATGGTCTTCACGTCGATCGTCATGGCCGGCAGCGTCGCCAACTTCGGCGTGCCCGGGCCGGTCGCCCTGGTCGTGGGCCTGGTGGTCGGCACGCTCGCCGGCGGGCTCAATGGCCTGCTCGTGACCCGGCTCCGGCTGCCGCCGTTCATCGTCACGCTCGGAACGCTGAACATCTTCACCGCCCTGACCCTGCTGTACTCGGGTGGCCAGACCGATCCAGAGCCAGGACCTCCCGGACATCCTGCTGTGGACCGGCCAGGCGATCGACATCGGTGCCGTTCCGGATCACGACCGGCGTGCTGCTGATGCTCGCGATGTACGCGGTCATGACCTACGTCCTGAAGAACACGGCCTGGGGTCGGCACGTCTATGCGACGGGCGACGACCGCGGAGGCCGCCCGCCTGGCCGGCATCGCGGTCAACCGGATCCTCCTTTCGGTCTACCTGGTCGCGGGCTTCGATCTACGCGATCACGGCCTGGATCCTCATCGGCCGGGTCGGCGCGGCCAGCCCGAACGCCGCGAGCGACGCCAACCTCGACAGCATCACGGCCGTCGTCATCGGCGGGACGAGCCTGTTCGGTGGTCGCGGCATCATCATCGGCAGCCTGCTCGGGCGCGCTGATCGTCGGCGTGTTCCGCAACGGCCTGGCCCTCGCCGGCGTCGACGTGCTGTGGCAGACCCTCGTCGTCGGGCTCCTCGTCATCGTCGCCGTCGCCACCGACCAGTGGATCCGGAGGGTGCGGGCATGACCGCCCGGCCGCAGCCACCGACCCCGGTCATCGAGGCCCGCGGGCTCATCAAGACGTTCGGCAGCGTCGTCGGTCTCGACGGCGCGGACTTCGACCTCTACCCGGGCGAGATCCTCGCCGTCATCGGCGACAACGGGGCCGGGCAAGTCGACCCTCATCAAGTGCCTGTCGGGGGCGATGGTCCCCGACGCTGGGGAGATCCTCGATCGAGGGTGAGCCGATCCAGCTTCCGGCGGCCGCAGGACGCGCGCGAGGCCGGGATCGAGACCGTCTACCAGTCGCTCGCCGCTTGCGCCCGCCCTCGACATCGCCTCGAACATGTTCCTCGGACGCGAGATCCGGCGACCGGGGCCGCTCGGCAGCGTGCTGCGGATGCTCGACCACGGAGCGATGCAGCGGCGCGCCCGCGAGCAGCTCCAGCACCTCGGGATCGGGACGATCCAGAACATCACGCAGGCGGTCGAGACGCTGTCCGGCGGCCAGCGCCAGGCGGTCGCGGTCGCCCGGGCCGCCGCGTTCGGGAGCAAGGTCATCATCCTCGACGAGCCGACGGCCGCACTCGGGGTCAAGGAATCGGGCCAGGTCCTCAAGCTCATCCGCGACCTTCGCGACGCGTGGCCTGCCGGTCATCCTCATCAGCCACAACATGCCGCACGTCTTCGAGGTCGCGGACCGGATCCACATCCAGCGACTCGGGCGCCGGATCGCCGTCGTGACCCCGTCGTCGCACTCGCCCGTCCGACGCGGTCGCGATCATGACCGGGGCGCTGGACGCGATCGACGGCCACCGGCGCCCGACGGCGACCTCGTGACCGCGTGACCGCGTGATCGTCGTCGCCGGCGAGGCGCTGATCGACCTGATCGTTGATCCGGACGGGCGCGCTCGCGGCGTCCCGGCGGTGGGCCGTACAACTGGCCCGGACCATCGCCCGACTCGGGCAGGCCGTCACGTTCCTCGGCCGGCTCTCGACCGACCGATTCGGGCGGATGCTCCTCGCCGAACCTCGAGGCCGACGGTGTCGATCTGGACCGCATCGTCAGCGACGGACGACCCGACCACGCTGGCCGTGGCCGAGCTCGACGCGTCGCGGGCGGCGCACGTACCACTTCTACCTCGACGGGACGTCGGCGGCCGGGTCTGACCGACGACGACGCTGCCGGCGTCCTGACGCCCGGGGTCGACCGCGCTCCACGTCGGGACGCTCGGACTCGTCCTCGAGCCGATCGGCGACGACCATCGAGCGCCTCGTGCATGCCGCCTCGTCGGGCGTGCTCGTGATGCTCGACCCGAACTGTCGCCCGTCGGCGACCCGCGACCCGGCCGCGTTCCGGGCCCGCATCGAGCGGATCGCCCGGCGCGCCGACGTCGTCAAGGTCAGCGACGACGACCTGCGCTTCCTCGACCCTGGGGAGACGCCCGACCGGGCCATCGATGGACTCCTGGAGCTCGGGGTGCGGGTCGTCCTCCGGACGGATGGCGCGCACTCCGTGGAGGTCCGAACCGCGACTGAGCGGGTCAGCGTGCCGGTCCCGCCGATCGCCGTGGTGGACACGGTCGGTGCCGGTGACGCGTTCGGCGGCGGGTTCCTGGCGGCGTGGGCCGCCGCGGGCCGCGGTCGCGCTGAGCTCGGGTCGATGGACGACGTGCTCGAGGCCGTGAGGTTCGCGATCCGCGTGGCCGGCATGACCTGCGCCCGGGCCGGCGCGGACCCGCCGACCATGGCCGAGCTGCAGGCGACACCGGCCTGAACCCGACGGCCTTCGGGGCGCCGCTCGCCTCGGGTACGCTGTCGGGCATGTCCCACCATGTGCCGCTCCGTGTCGCCGCTCGCCTCGTCGCTCCCGCTGTCCTCGCGGTCTTCCTGGCCTCGTGGTTCGGCGCTGGCAGTGCGGCGGCGGCGCCGCCCTTCCCGCATCAGAGCCTGGGCAACCGGGGCGTGGACGTGAAGGCCATCCAGGGGTTCCTCCGCCAGCATGGCGGCGGCCTCCTCGTCGATGGCGTCTTCGGCACCTCCACCGAACGCGCCGTCAAGGCGTTCCAGACGGCCAACGGGCTGGCCGTCAACGGCCGGGTCGACGAGAAGACATGGGTCAAGCTCGTGGTGCGTGTCGAGAGCGGCTCCAAGGGTGAGGCGGTCCGGGCCGTCCAGCGCCAACTGAACGAGAAGCGCAAGGCCGGCCTGACCGTGGACGGCGTCTACGGTGCTGCCACGCGGCGTGCCGTGATCCGGTTCCAGACAGCACGCCGGGCTCTCGCAGAACGGCATCGTCGGGCCGTTGACCTGGCGGTACCTGATCGCCCATTTCGAGCGGCCGGTGTTCGGCGGCAAGGTCTGCGACTACCAGGTCGGCAACGGCCTGGCGGACTGGGGCACGGCGGCGGCCATCGGCCAGATCGAGGCTGCGGCGTTCAAGGTCGTCGACCTGGGCCACGGTCGCGTCGCGATCGGCGACATCGGGTTCGAGCACGGCGGCGACATCCCAGGGCACCAGAGCCACGAGCGCGGCCTCGACGTCGACGTTCGCCCGATGCGCCGGGACGAGGACCAATGCACCTGGGGCGTGAACTACCGCTGGTCGACCTACGACCGGGCGGCGACCCGCGATCTCATCAAGGCCATCCGCGCCACGGCCAAGGGCCACGTGAAGCTCATCTACTTCAACGACCCGGTGCTGATCGGCGAGGGCCTGGCGACGTGGTACAGCGGCCACGACGACCACGTCCACGTCCGCTACTGCGAGAAGGTCCACCCGATCCCGGCCTACGACTGCTGAACGGGGCTCGACCGAAGGCCCCCTCGGCGGCCGGTGCCATAATGACTGCCATGGCCGACACGAAGCGGGCGAGCGTGGTCCCCACGACGGATGCGACGCCCAACAGCTGGGGTCTTGGCGACGGGCAGGCGATCCCGTGGGAGTACGCGCCCGCGCCCGAAGCACGCGACATCGTCACGCTCCGCGAGCGGTATGGACTGTTCATCAACGGCAAGTCCGTACCGGCGACCGGGGGCGACACGTTCGTCTCGATCGACCCGTCCACGGAGCTGCCGCTGGCCCGAGTCGCCCGCGCGACCCCTGCTGATGTCGACAAGGCGGTCCGTGCCGCGCGTCGCGCCCAGCGCCGGTCGTGGGGCCAGCTGTCGGGGCGCGAGCGGGCCAAGTACCTGTTCCGCATCTCCCGGATCCTGCAGGAGCGGTCGCGCGAGTTCGCCGTCCTCGAATCGATGGACTCGGGCAAACCGATCAAGGAGTCGCGCGACGTCGACGTGCCGCTCGCCGCGAGCCACTTCTGGTACTACGCTGGCTGGGCCGACAAGCTCGATTACGCGTTCCCGGGGCGGGTCGCCCGGCCGCTCGGCGTCGCGGCGCAGATCATCCCGTGGAACTTCCCGCTGCTGATGCTGGCGTGGAAGATCGCCCCGGCGCTGGCCGCCGGCAATACGGTCGTGCTCAAGCCCGCGTCCACGACGCCGCTGTCGGCCCTGCTATTCGCCGAGGTCTGCGTCCAGGCGGACCTGCCGCCCGGCACCGTCAACATCATCACCGGTCCCGGCGAGATCGGGATGGCACTCGCGACCCACGACCTCGTCGACAAGGTCGCCTTCACGGGCTCGACCGAGATCGGCAAGAAGATCGGCCGCGGCGTGGCCGGTACCGACAAGGCGCTGACCCTGGAGCTCGGCGGGAAGGCGGCGAACATCGTGTTCGACGACGCGCCGCTCGACCAGGCGATCGAGGGCATCGTCAACGGGATCTACTTCAACCAGGGCGAGGTCTGCTGCGCCGGATCGCGGCTGCTCGTCCAGGAGTCGATCGCGGAGACCGTCGTCGACAAGCTCAAGGACCGCCTCGCGACCATCCGCGTCGGTGATCCCCTCGACAAGAACACCGACGTCGGCGCGATCAACTCGAAGAACCAGCTCGAGAAGATCACCGAGCTCGTCGCATCCGGCGTCGCCGAGGGCGCCGACCTCTACCAGCCGGCCTGCGACCTGCCGGACCGCGGCTACTTCTTTCGCCCGACCCTGTTCACGAACGTGGCCCAGAGCCACCGCATCGCGCGCGAGGAGATCTTCGGGCCTGTGCTGTCCGTGCTGACGTTCCGCACGCCCGAGGAAGCCGTCGAGAAGGCCAACAACACCGCGTACGGCCTGTCCGCCGGCATCTGGACCGACAAGGGCTCGCGCATCCTCGAGATGGCGTCGCGCATGCGCGCCGGAGTGGTCTGGGCCAACACCTTCAACCGATTCGACCCGACATCGCCGTTCGGAGGGTACAAGGAGTCGGGCTTCGGGCGCGAGGGCGGGATGCACGGGCTCCATGCCTACGTCCGCCTGGAGGACCGCTGATGGCGGCCCGCAAGGACCTCGCCGCGACCAACGGCGTGGCCCATCGGATCGCCGTCCGCAAGACGTACAAGCTGTACATCGGCGGGGCATTCCCGCGCTCGGAGAGTGGGCGGTCGTATCTCGTCAGCGCCTCGGACGGTGCACCGCTCGCCAACGCCTGCCGCGCTTCGCGCAAGGACGTGCGCGATGCCGTGCGGGCCGCTCGCAAGGCGTTCCCGGGCTGGGCCGGCAAGACCGCCATGAACCGCGGCCAGGTCCTCTATCGCGTGGCCGAGCTCATGGAAGGCCGGCGCGACCAGTTCGTCGCGGAAGTCGCCGCCGCGGAGGGGCTGTCCGAGCCACGCGCCCGCGAGGTCGTCGACCGGGCCATCGACCGCTGGGTCTGGTACGCCGGCTGGGCCGACAAGATCGCCCAGGTGCTCGGCTCGTCCAACCCGGTCGCGGCGCCCTACTTCAACTTCACGATCCCCGAACCGACCGGGGTCGTCGGCGTGGTGGCGCCCGAGACGTCCTCGCTGCTCGGTCTCGTGTCGAGGCTGGCCCCGCCGCTCGTGACCGGCAACGCGGTCGTGCTGCTGACCTCCGAGGCGCGGCCACTCCCCGCAGTCACGTTGAGCGAAGTGCTCGCGACCTCGGACGTCCCGGGCGGAGTGGTCAACATCCTGACCGGTTTTCGCCAGGAGCTCGTGCCGGTCCTGGCGGCGCACGTGGACGTCGACGCGCTCGACACGTGGGGTGTCCCCGACGCCCTCCGGCTCGAGACCGAGCAGCTCGCCGCCGACGACGTCAAGCGCCTCTCGCGCCGCCCCACGACCGTCGATGAAACCCGCTTCGACTGGCTCGACGATCGAGCCGCCGAACGGCCTGAATGGATCGCCGCCTTCCTCGAGATGAAGACGGTCTGGCACCCGATCGGGGTCTGATCGATGGCCGTCCGTCCTGACCCCGAGGTCGGCTTCCGCCGTGCGGGCGACCACCTGCGCGGCGACCGCCTGGTCGAGCGACGGGTCTTCGTGCAGGCTTCGCCGCGGACCGTCTGGGCGTCCCTGCACGATCCGGCGGCCTCGAATGCGCTGTTCCCGGAGCTGCGCCTCGGGCCGGCCGCGCCGTCCTGGCCCGCGGCGGCGACGACGCGCAGTGCGCGGACCCGCCTCGGGCTGCTCCGCGAGCATGCCCACGTCGAGAGCCTGGAGGCACGGCCCGAGTCGGTGTTCCGGCTGCGGGTGACGGGCTCCGGGTTCGAGAGCGAGTGGGCCTGGCGGCTCGAGTCGGTATCGGGCGGCACGCGCGTGATCCACGCTGCAACGTTCGAGCCGGTCGATCGCTGGACGGTCATCCTGGTTCGGCTCGGGCGGCGCTCGCTCGAGGCCCGCGTCGAGGCGCACCTGCGGGCGCTCAAGGAGCGCGCGGAGCGGGCGGAACGGTCATCCCCGGCGGCGTGAGCCGGTCCGCGTGAGGGAGCCGAACGACGACGGCGACATCCCGTTCGTGGGTCTGCGGCGGAATGCCCGGGCCTTGCTGGCCGGGCTGGCCGTGCTCCTGGCGCTGTTCTGGCTCGTTCCGGACCTGACACCTCCGCCGACCTCGGAGCCGCCGGTCGTGCTCGTCCACGGCCGGATCGTGGAGTTGCTACCGGTCGGCGACGACGTGACCCAGCCCGACGTCCTCATCGAGGTGGTCGACGGGCCGCGCGCGGGTGAGGAGCTGGAGGGCTACCTCCAGGGCCCGTCCGGCCAGCAGGAACTGCCGCCCTACGAGGTCGGCGATGAGGTCATCGTCAACATCTCCACGGAGCCCGAGGCGCCGTTCATCGCCGTCGCCGACCTGTACCGCGTCCCGACGCTTGGGCCTGCTGCTCGGCCTCTTCGCGGTGGCGGTCACGCTGGTCGGGGGGTGGCGTGGTGTCCGCTCGCTGATCGCCCTGGCCCTGACGCTGGCCGTGATCGTGCGCATCGTGGTGCCGCTGATCCTCGCGGGTTGGGACCCGGCCTGGGTGGCGATCGGGGCGGCCAGCATCGTGACGCTGGCGACGTTCCTGCTCACCGAGGGCGCGCGCCGCCAGACGGTCGCCGCGGCGCTCGGCACGTTCATCTCGCTGACGCTCGTCGCAGTCCTTGCGGTCGTCTTCGATTCGCTCGCACGTTTCACGGAACTGCGTGGATCGGAGGACGCCGGGTTCGTCGTGTCGCTCGGTCTCGCGGACATCGATCTCGGTGGGCTGGTGCTGGCGGCCATCATCTTCGGGGCGCTCGGCATCCTCGACGACGTGACGGTCACCCAGGCTTCCACGGTCCAGGAGCTGTACGAAGCCGATCCCCGCGTCGGCCGGCTCGAGCTCGCCGGCCGGGCGATGAACGTGGGTCGCTCACACATCGCGGCCACGGTCAACACGCTCGTGTTGGCGTACGTGGGGGCGTCACTGCCCCTGATCGTGCTGTTCGCGGCGGGCCGCCAGGACCCGTGGCTCACGGTCTCGGGCGAGATCGTGGCGGTGGAGGTCGTGCGGGCGCTCGTTGGCAGCATCGGGATCGTCGCGGCCGTGCCGGTCACCACGGCCATCTCGGTCGCGCTCATCGGCCGGCGGCTGCCCTTCGTGGGGGAGGGGACGGGGATCCGGCACGCTCCGGGCTGGGACTGAGGGGACGCAGGCTCGGACATGTCCGGCCGCGGCCGGACGCCGACCGACGCCGGGACGGCCGACGAAGCGTCGCCGACCATGACCCTGCTCGCAAGGCCCTTCCCCGGCGTCGTACACTGCTTACGGCGCGTTCCCGCGCCCGACTGCCAGACCGAGCCCCCACGCGGCGCGGCGATGCGGCGGTAAAGGGGATCCGGATCCTCGGGACGAACCGGTCGACCATCCGACCGGCCGGCGACGTGGTGGTGTGGGCGCGTACGTCGACGGCCGTGACGGAGAACTGACCGATGACCACCGACAAGGCCTTCAAGCGGGTCGTGCGTGCGCGCATGGCCAAGACCGGCGAGCGATACGCCGCCGCCCGGCGGACCCTGGTCGAGGGCGCCACGGACGGACAACACGCGGAGCCGACGGCCGACACCGCCACCCCGTCCGGCTATCGGATGCGCGGTGGCCTGCACCCGGAGACCGCCACGCTGGCCAACGTCCTTGCGAACCAGGGCGTCCTCTCGGGCCTGACCGGCGAGCCATTGACCGAGGCCGCCATCCTCGGCATCGGCGGCGGCCTGGGCGCCGGCTACATCCTCTGGGAGTTCAAGAGCCACGGCGGGCCGGTGCTGACCCTCGGGTTCCGGAATCAGTGGCAATACCCGTCGATCCCAGGCTGGACCGGCAAGACGCTCGATCGGCTCGACATCGAGCCCGACCTGCACGAGACCGGCGGCGCGAAAGGGGCTCGCGAGGCGCTCGATGCCCGCCTTGACGCCGGCGTGCCCGTCATCGCCCATGTCGACCTCCAGTCGGTCGGGACCTGGGGCCTGCCGGACGCGCAGTCGGGGTACTTCGGCCTGGTCGTCGTCGTCTTCGAACGTCACGCCGATGGCTCGTACCTCGTGGATGATCGTGGCCGGAACCCATTCCGAGTGTCACCCCCTGTGATGGCCGCCGCACGCGGACGGATCGGCTCGTTCAAGCACCGGATCGTCGGGCTGCGCACGACGCCCGGACCGATCCCGGCCGAACGGCTTCGGGCGGCGATGCGCACGGGCCTCGAGGACCAGGTGGATCACCTGCGATCCCCATCCGACTCCTTCTCGCTTCCGGCCTGGCGCAAGTGGGGCCGTCTGATGACCGACGAGCGGAACGCGAAGGCGTGGCCGCGGGTCTTCGCCGACGGCCGCGGCCTGTTCGGCTCGTTGTCGGCTCTCCACGAAAGCGTCGACGGCCAGGTCGGGCCATGGGGCGGGCACTTGCGAGAGCTGTATGCCGCGTCGCTCGATGAAACGGCCGTCGCGCTCGACAACGCTGCGCTCGGCGACGCGGCGCGGGCATGGCGGGGCGTCGCCGACCGATGGGAGGAGCTGGCCGACGCGGCCGTCCCGCCCGATCTCGACGGTGCAGCCGAGGCGGTCGAGGCGGTCGAGACCATTCACGAGGCGGTGATGGCGGGCGAGCAGGGTCGGTCGCGTGTGAGCGCCGCCGCGGAGACCGCGTGGGCGATCCGGGATCGCTACGCCGACGCCTTCCCCCTGCCACCGGACCGCATCGCGGTGATCCGAGAGGATCTCGGCGACCGGCTTGGCGCGATCTACCAGGCTGAGGTCGACGCGCTCGACATGACCGCTCGGGCAATCGGCAGGTGAGGCCGTAGCCGAGCCGGATGCGGCTGGGGGACGCATCCGCCGCGCGTGTCGCCCCGACTGGACTGGCCGCGCGTCAAAACATTCAGTATTGACTGAACTTTCCGAATTGGCGTACGATGCGCCACATGATGACCGAGCGGGAGAGCGCGTTCGTCGAGGAGATGGGCCAGGCTCTCGCCTCCTACGGCATGACGCCGATGGCCGGCCGCATGTGGGGCTGGCTCCTCATCTGCGACCCGGCTGAGCAGACGGCCGCCGACCTCGCCGAGGCCCTCCAGGCCAGTCGTGGCGCCATCAGCGGGACGGCTCGGATCCTCGCCACCGCCGGGATGATCCGGCGGACGAAGCGCGGTGGCGATCGACGCGAGTTCTTCAGCGCCCCGCCCGAAGCCTTCGAACAGTTCCTCAAGAGCGCTGACCGCGTCTACCGCTACTTCCGCGAGGTCGCCGAGCGTGGCCTCGCGGCCATCGAGGACCGCCCACCCGCCGCTCGAGCTCGGCTCGAGGAATTTCGCGACGTCTTTGCGTTCATGGAGCAGGAGGTCCCGACCGTCGTCGACCGGTTCCTCCGCGAGCGAGCCGGAGCAACCGGCAGGAAGGACCCGTCCGCATGACCGCGGTCATCCATACCGAACAGCTGACCAAGAGCTACGGCCCCCATCGGGGCATCACCGAGCTCGACCTCGACGTCCAGGAAGGGGAGATCTTCGGCTTCCTCGGGCCGAACGGGGCGGGCAAGACCACGACGATGCGCGTCCTGCTCGACCTCATCCGCCCGACGTCGGGCCGGGCCGAGGTCTTCGGCATCGAGACGACGGCCGATCCGGTGGCGATCCACCGCCGCCTCGGCTATCTGCCGGGCGAGTTCGATCTCTACGACCGACTCACCGGCGCCGACACGATCGCCTACTTCGCGAACCTGCGGGGCGGCGTCGACCCGGGCTACGTCGCCGAGCTCATCGAGCGCCTTGATCTCGACCCGAGCCGCCGGTTCAAGGAGTACTCGAAGGGCAACAAGCAGAAGGTCGGCCTCGTCGTCGCGCTCCAGCATCGCCCCGACCTGCTGATCCTCGACGAGCCGACCTCCGGCCTGGACCCGCTCGTCCAGCAGACGTTCTTCGGGATGGTCCGCGAGGCCCGGGCCGAGGGGCGCTCGGTATTCCTCAGTTCGCACATCATCGACGAGGTGGACCGGACCTGCGATCGCGTCGCCATCATCCGCGAGGGCCGCCTGGTCCAGGTCGACCGTATCGAGGCCATCCGGCGGCTGGCGTTCCACCACGTCGAGTTGTCGTTCTCGACGCCGGTCGCGCCGGCGATCTTCGAATCGATCGACGGTGTCAGCGAGGTCCGGTCGGACGGAACGACGATCCAGATGCGGGTGAACGGGCCCGATCGGGGCCGTCATCGCGGCCGCCGCGCCGCACGGTCTCGTCGATGTCGTGAGTCGGGAGCCCAATCTCGAGGACGTCTTCCTCGCCCAGTACGGTGCCCACGATGGCCGTTGACGTTCGCCCACTCGGTGCAGGCCGGGCCATGCCGTGGTCGCGGATCATGGGCCTGCGCTCGATCTACGCCAAGACCGTCCGTGACAGCCGGCGCGCCGCCATCATCGTCGGCGCGGTCGGGGGCATCCTGATGCTGGCCACGGCGGCCCCCTACGGCACGGAGTTCACGACGTCCGAGTCGCGCGCGGTCCTCGTCGCGCAGATGGGGTCGCTGCCGGCCGTGTTCCGCGGGCTGCTCGGGGAACCGATCAACATCGACACGCTCGGTGGTTGGATCTCGTTCCGCGCCGGCAACTTCCTGCCGATCCTGCTCGGCCTGTGGTCCGTCCTGGCGCTGTCGGGCACCCTGGCCGGCGAGGCGGCCCGCGGCAGCCTCGACCTGTTGGCCTCGACCCCGGTGAGCCGCCGCTCGATCGCGCTCCAGAAGGTCGCCGGTCACGTAACGGCGCTCGTGTTCGCGGTCATCCTGATGGCCGTCATCACCTGGCTGGCCAGCCCGATCTTCGCCCTCTTCCCGACCGACCAGTTCAGCCTGGCGCAGGCCTTCGGCTGGGCGACGCTGACGGGCCTCCTGATGCTGGCCTGCGGATCGGTGGCCTTCGCGGTCGCGCCGCTCGTCGGGCGGACGCGAGCCCTGGCCATCGGACTCATCGTGCTGTTCGGCGGCTACCTCATCTGGTCGTATTCGGGGCTGTCGTCGGTCATCGACGCGCTCGGGCCACTGTCCTTCTTCGAGTGGACCGCCGGGCAACGCCCCCTCGCCGGTGTCACCGACTGGCCATCCGTCGGCCTGCTGGCGGTCGTCACCCTCGCGTTCCTCGTCGCCGGTGTGATCGCCTTCGAGCGGCGCGATCTGGGCGGTGCCACCGTCCTCTCGTGGCTGCGTCTGCCATCGCTGCCGGCCGGCGTTCGCGGCCCGCTGACGCGCCAGCTCGCGGACCGACTTGGTGTCGCGATCGCCTGGGGCGTCGGGCATCGGCGTCTACGCCGCGCTGATCGCCGGATCGGCCGAAGCAGTTCTCCGAGGTCATCGGAAACATCCCGCAGATCCAGCAATACCTGAACATCCTCTACCCGGATCTCGACCTGCAGCAGCCGTCCGCCCTTCTGCAGCTGGCGTTCTTCAGCTTCGGCACGATCCTCGTCGGGCTGGCGGGCGCGGGCTTCCTCGCCGGATGGGCCTCGGACGAGACCGAGGACCGGCTCGATCTCGTCCTGTCGACGCCCCTGTCGCGGGCGGGGTGGTTCGTGCGCAGCGCCCTTGGCGTGATGGCGGCCATCGCCGTGACGACCATCTTGCTGGCCGCGATCGTGACGCTGTCCGTCGTGGTCGCCGGCGGCGAGGTCGGGAACGTCGGGCTCGGCTCGCTGACGCTCGGGCTCGCAGCGGCCGGGTTCGCCGGCATCGGCCTGGCGGTCGGCGGTCTCGTTCGGGCCTCGCTTGCCGCGCCCGTGGCGGCCGTCCTCGTGTTGGCCACGTTCCTGCTCGACACCCTCGGGGCGGCGCTGGACCTGCCGGACGTCGTCCTGGACCTTTCGCTCTTCCGGCACCTCGGCCAGCCGATCGCCGGTGTCTTCGATGCCACGGGGATCGTCGCCTCGGTCGTGCTGGCGGTCGGCGGCATGCTGATCGGCGCCTGGGGCATGCGGCGGAGGGACCTCGACAGGTAACGTCCGGGGGTGGACCCCTTCGTCATCGCGGTCGTGGCGGTCAGTGCCGTCCTGCATGTCGCGTGGAACGTCCGGCTCAAGACGGCCGGTGATCCGCTCCGGGCAGCGACGGTCGGGATGCTGGCCGCCACGATCGGGATCGTGCCGGCCGGGATCGCGGTGTGGTGGGTGGCCGGGCGACCGGCACTCCCCGTCGAAGGTGTGGTCCTGGGGGTGCTCTCAGGGTTCGTCGAGGCGGCCTACTTCGTCCTGCTGTCCGCGGCCTACCGACGCGGCGACCTGTCCGTCGTCTACCCGATCGCCCGCGGGACCGCGCCGCTACTCGCCGTGGCCATCGGGGTCGGGCTATTCGGGGAACGGCTGGGGGTGGCGGGATCGCTGGGCGTCGTCGCGCTGCTGGCCGGGTTCCTACTGCTCCAGCGACCGTGGCGCGCGCTGCGACGGGGTCCGGACCGAGGCCGCCTGGACCCGGCCATCGCGTTTGCGCTCGCGACCGGCGTGACGATCGCGGGCTACACCGCGATCGACCGCCTGGGAACCCGGCTCATCGATCCCATCCCGTATGCCGCGATCCTGTGGGTCACGACGGCCGTCGTGCTCGTGCTGTGGGTCCGGTTCGTGGCCCGCTCCGGGTCGCTCCTTGGTGGCGGTCCGGCCGAGGTTCGTCGGGCGGCGATCGGCGGCTGGCTGACCCTGGCGGCGTACGTGCTGATCCTGTGGGCGCTGAGCGTGGCGCCACTCTCCGGGGTCGCGCCGCTGCGCGAGTCGGCGACGGTGTTCGCGGCCGCGTGGGGGTCCGTCCGCCTCGGCGAGGCGGTCAACCGGCGCGACGCTGGTCGCCGGATCGGCGCTTCGCTGCTGATCGTCGGTGGTGCCATCCTGCTGGCCGTCGGAGGGTGATGGTCGGCCCGAGGCGACCGGGCCCCGCCTTACGCCGGCTCGATCGGCGGTGCCGTCCCCGCGAAGATCCGTCGCCGACCCCACGGGCCGTTGACCAGCCCCACCCCGGCGATGATGAAGGCCGTCCCGAGGATCAGGGTCACGTCGATCCGTTCGTCGAGCACGAGGTACCCGAGCACGATCCCGAAGACCGGCAGGAGGTACGCCACGAGTGCGGTCCGAGTCGCGCCCCACCGACCGAGCAACCGGAAGTACACGAGGTACGCCAGCCCCGACCCGAAGATGCCGAGCCACACGATCGAGAACCAGGCCTCGAGGTCGGGTGTCGACGTCTCCCACGGTCGTTCCAGTACCAGCGCCAGCGTTCCGACGATGACCAGCGCGAACGTCACCTGGAACACGGCCGGGATCAGCGGCGGCAGCCCGCGAACGTTGCGCCGGTTGTAGACGTTGCCGATGGCGTAGGTCAGCGACGACGCGAGCAGCGCGAGGCTGCCCCACAGGTCGCCGGTCGCGGTCACGAGTCCGGGCGACACGAGCAGCACGACACCGATGAACCCGATCGCGAGCCCGACGACGCCGTTGACCCGGATCGGCTCCTCGGGGAGGAACATGGGCGCGATGACGATCACGAACAGCGGCACCGTGGAGTTGAGGATCGCCGCGAGCGCGCTGTCGACCGATTGCTCGGCCCAGGTGATGAGCGTGAACGGCAGGGCGATGTTGACCAGCGCCATGACAACGAGATGGCCGTAGATCCGGCGCTCGCGTGGCAGCGCTGTTCGGCTTGCCCGCAGGACCACCCACAGGAACGCCGCCCCGATCAGCAGGCGCAGTGCGATGAGCGTGAACGTCCCGAACGAATCGACCGCGAGCTTGATGAACAGGTACGACGACCCCCACATGAAGCCGAGGGCGACGAAGAGGAGCCATTCGATGGGGGTGGCGCGGGCGGTCACCGGGGCATCATAGCCGCGCTTGGACTACCACGGTATGTCAAGTTTTCGGCTGCCGCAGCAACGCATCTCAGCGCCAGCGCGTCAGGATGGCCTCTCGATCGAACAGGCCCACGCCGACCCGCAGCCCGACGAGCGAGATGCCGAGGATGACCACCGCGAGGATGGTGTATCCGAGCGGCCCGACGAGCAGTGTGCCGGTCGCCTGCACGAGCACCAGCGCGACGATCGGCACGATGACGACACCGCCGATCTGCTGGGCGACCCGCGGGTCATTGACCCGGGCGCTGACGATGACCCCGGCCACGACCGACGACATCCCGACCGCCGGCCCGAGCAGGAAGACCCCGGCGAGCCACGACCCGTCCGTGACCACCCCGAACAGGGCCGGCCCGTAGACGACCGAGGCCAGCATCACGAAGACGACGTACGTGGCCCAGCCGGCGAGCACGCCCGGCACCAGGGCCGCGATGGACTTGCCCGCGAGCAGCTCCCCGGTCCGGATCGGGGCGGCGAGGACCGGCTCGAGCGACCGCGCCTGCTTCTCTCCGATGATCGAGAACGTGGCGATCGACAGCGGGATGTAGGCGGGCATCAACAGGAAGAACACGAGGAACTGCTGGACCGCGAACGCCCCCGCCAGTTCGCCGGGTGTGAACCCGGCCCACTCGGGCTTCTGGGCCAGGATCTGGGTCGCCAGCTCCGGCGGCAGCCGCTCGTCACCGACCGCGCCAGCCAGGACGATGGGGGCCACGGTGAGCAGGATCGGTGGCAGCAGGATCGTGGACATGAGGAGCCGGTTGCGGAACGTCTCGAGCCACTCGCGACGCAGGATCGTCCAGACGATGGAGGTCCGCATCAGTCGGCCGCCTGCAGGCCGTCGGCGCCGGGCTGCACGCCCATGACCTCGAAGTAGAGGCGCTCGAGTGATGTCTGCTCCGTCCGGACCTCGACGATATCGAGACCGGCGGCGACGAGGGCACGCACGACCGCCGGGGCGATCGACTCCGGGTCGGCCGCTCCGATCCGCAGGACACCGTCGACCGATTCGACCGCCTCGATCCCGTCGAGTGCGCCGACGGCATCGACCGCGGTCGCCGGCGCTCCCGTGGCCAGCCTGACGGTCAGGCCGCGGGTCCCGAGCGCACCCCGCAGCCCGGCGGGCGTGTCGATCCGAACGAGGCCGGACCGGATGAACGCGATCCGATCGCACAGCCGATCCGCTTCATCGAGGTTGTGGGTCGCGAGGACGATGGTCCGCCCGGCCCGACGGAGCGTTTCGATGGCCTCGCGGACCACGAACGCCGCCTCCGGATCGAGCGCCGCCGTCGGCTCGTCAAGGAACACGACCGCCGGATCGTGGAGCAGGGCTCGGGCGATTGCGAGCTTCTGCTTCATGCCCTTGCTGAACGTGCCGGCCACATCGTCCCGCCGGTCCCACAGCGCGAACAGCCGCAGATAGTGCTCGATGCGCCGAGCCCGGGTGGCGGCGTCCAGGCCGTACAGCCGCCCGAAGAAGTCGAGATTCGCCGTCGCCGACAGCTTGTCGTAGAGGCCGGGGGTCTCGGTGAGGATGCCGACCCGGGCACGGACGTCATCGGGCTGCTCCCGGACGTCGAAGCCGTCGACCGTGGCGGTGCCCTCGGACGGCTCGATGAGCGCGGTGAGCAGACGCACCGTGGTGGTCTTGCCCGCGCCGTTAGGCCCGAGGAGACCGATGACCTCACCGCGGCGGACATCGAGGTCGATGCCGCGGACCGCCCATCGGTCGTCGAAGCGGCGGCCGAGGCCGACGGCGCGCAGCGCGGTGGAGGACTCGGGCTCGGTCATCCGGGCGAAGTCTGACGCACGAGCGCGGCCCGGGCCGCCAGCGTCCCGATCTCAGCCGAACCAGGCGGCGGCGTCGCCGGGCAGCCGGCCGTCATCGAGCGGGAGGCTCGAGAGCAGGAGTCGGCGGTCGGTCGGGACCTCCAACGACTCCCCGGCCAGGTTCACGACCACCTCGAGGCCGTCGGTGCGCTCGAAGTGCAGCAGGCCCTCGGGCGCGTCGCACCAGGTCAGTGACCCGCCGCGGAACCCGGGATGCTCGCGGCGGATGCGCAGCGCGTCGCGGTACAGCTCCAGCATCGAGCCAGGGTCGCCGGTTTGGGCCGCGACCGTCCGCTCCGCCCAGTCGGCGGGCTGGGGCAGCCAGGGCGTAGAACCCACCGGCCCGAACCCGAACGGCGCCGCGGCCCCGAACCAGGGAAGCGGCACGCGGCAGCCGTCGCGGCCGCGGAGCCGGTGGCCCGAGCGCAGCCAGACCGGGTCCTGTCGGAGGTCGTCGGGCAGGTCCTCCACCTCCTCGAGGCCCAGCTCCTCGCCCTGGTAGAGGTACGCGCAACCGGGCAGGCCCAGCATCAGCAGGACGGCCGCCCGCGCGCGCCGCCGACCAAGCTCCAGGTCCGGTGGTGTCCGGGCGTCGCGCCGCGCGCCGGTGGCCCCAAGCGGGACCGGCGACGTGGCCGACGGCCGACCGAAGCGGGTCACGTGCCGGGTCTGGTCGTGATTGGACAGCACCCAGGTCGCGGGCGCACCGACGGGTCCGAGCACCCGCAGGCTGTCGTCGATCGCCTGGCGCAGCCGGGTCGAGTTCCAACCGGCCTCGAGGAACCGGAAGTCGAAGGCGGTGTGCAGCTCGTCGGGTCGGACGAACCGGGCGAGTCGTTCGGGATGCGCCACGAACACCTCGGCCACGAACGGACGGTCTCCGTATGCGTCGGCGACGGCCCGCCAACCGCGGTAGATCTCGTGCACGCCGTCCTGGTCCCAGAACGGATGCGGCCGCGGGTCGCCGACGCGCGACGACCGCAGGCGCGGCCCGAGATCGGCGAACGCCGGGTCCTTGACCAGGCCATGGGCGACGTCGATGCGGAATCCGTCCGCCCCGCGCTCGAACCAGAAGCGCAGGATCGCCTCGAATTCGGAACGAACCTCCGGGTGGCTCCAGTCCAGGTCGGGCTGCTCGGGCGCGAACAGGTGGAGGTACCACTGACCAGGTTGGCCGTCCGGTTCGACGATCCGGGTCCAGGCCCGGTCCTCCGAAGGTGCTCTCCCAGTCGGTCGGTGGTTCGGCGCCTCCTGGGCCACGACCGTCGCGGAACAGATAGCGGAGGCGTTCGGGGCTGCCCGGGCCGGCCGCGACGGCCGCGACGAACCACGGGTGCTGGTCCGACGTGTGGTTGGGCACGATGTCGAGCAGGACCCGGATCCCGTGCTCGTGCGCCTCGGCGATGAGCGCGTCGGCGTCGGCCAGCGTCCCGAACAGCGGGTCGATGTCGCGGTAGTCGGCCACGTCGTAGCCGCCGTCGGCCATCGGGGAGCGGAACCACGGGTTGATCCAGACGGCGTCGACACCGAGGTCGCGCAGGTAGGCCAGCCGTGCGTGGATCCCGGCGATGTCGCCGATCCCGTCGCCGTCACCGTCGGCGAAACTGCGGATGTAGAGCTGGTAGACGACGGCGTCGCGCCACCACGGCTGCTGCGGTTCGGTCATGGCCGCTAGCATGACGCCCTACGACGGAGGGGTGCATGCGACTCTGGGGCGGGCGTTTCGCGGAGGAGAACGATCGGCGCGTGGCCGACTTCACGCGCTCGATCGAGCTCGACCGCGAGCTCGCGGCCGACGACCTGGCCGGATCGATGGCCCACGTTCGGGGCCTCGGCCGGGCCGGTCTCCTCACCGACGACGAAGTCGACGAGCTCATCGGTGGGCTGACCGGACTCGCGGAGGCCGTAGCGGCCGGGGCGATCGACTGGGATCCCGCTCTCGAAGATGTCCACCTGAACCTCGAGTCCGCGCTGGCGGACCGGATCGGGCCCGTGGCGGGGAAGCTGCACACCGGGCGCTCGCGCAACGATCAGGTCGCCACGGACCTTCGACTCTGGCTGCGTCGGGCGATCGATCGACTCGACGGTGCGCTGCTGGACTTCGAGCGGGCGCTCGTCGAGCTCGCCGAGCGCGAGGGGACCGCTATCCTGCCCGGGACGACCCACATCCAGCCGGCCCAGCCGGTGCTGCTGGCCCATCACCTGCTGGCCTACGTCGAGATGGCGGAGCGCGACCGCGCCCGCCTCGCGGACGCGCGGCGGCGGGTCAACGTCTCGCCGCTGGGTGCCGGTGCGCTCGCGGGTGCCGGCTATCCGCTCGATCGCGCGGCGACGGCGAAGGAGCTCGGATTCGACGGAGTCAGCGCCAATTCGCTCGACGCGGTCAGCGATCGTGACTTCGTGGTCGAGGCGCTCGGAGCGATCGCGCTCGGGATGGTCCATCTGAGTCGCCTGGCCGAGGAGATCACCTGGTGGTCGAACCCGCGCTTCGGGTTCGTCCGCGCCAGCGACGCGTTCTCGACCGGCTCCTCGATCATGCCCAACAAGAAGAACCCCGATCCAGCCGAGCTCGTCCGTGGCCGCGCCGCCCGCGTCATCGGCGCACTCACCGGGGTCTTGGCCCTGCTCAAGGGCCTGCCGCTCGCCTATCAGCGCGACCTGCAGGAAGACAAGGCGCCGCTGTTCGACGCGGTCGCGGTCTTCGAGGCGAGCCTCGGCGTGCTGGCGGGCATGCTGGATACCCTCAGCGTCGACCGCGACCGGATGCGTCAGGCCGCCGACGAGGGCTACACGACCGCCACGGCCGTCGCCGACGCGCTGGTCCGCCGCGGCATCCCGTTCCGTGTCGCGCACCACGTCGTCGGAGCACTCGTGGCTCAGGCCGAGGAGGCCGGGGTGCGGCTCGACGAGGTGCCGGATGCGATGATCGGGATGGCTCTCGGGGCGAGCGGCGATGCGGGCGCGTCGGCCCTCGCCGCGGATGAGGGGATCGGCGACACCCTGCGCGCGGCCGCGTCCGTCGACGGTGCCCTCGCGACCTGCGACGTCATCGGTGGCACCGCACCGGTGCGGGTCGCGGCCGCGTTGCGGGCGGCGCGGGAGCGGCTTGAATCGGAGCTCACGGCCTCGGGCTAGGAGGCCGGGCCTTGTACCATCGCGCCACGATGCTGCGACCCGAGACCATCCACCAGGCCCCCAAGGCGCTGCTCCACGACCATCTCGACGGCGGTCTACGACCGGCCACGATCGTCGATCTTGCCGCGGAGTTCGGCTACGACGGGCTGCCGACGACGGATCCCGAAGCGCTGGCCGCGCACATCCGCCGCGGCGCGGACCGCAAGTCCCTGGAGCTGTATCTCGAGACCTTCGCGCACACGGTCGGGGTGATGCAGGAGCGTGACGCGATCGTCCGGGTCGCCGCCGAGTGCGCGGAGGACCTGGCCGCGGACGGCGTCGCGTACGCCGAGGTCCGGTATGCCCCGGAGCTGTCCACGGAACGAGGCATGACCCTCGACGAGGTCGTCGCCGCGAACCTCGAGGGCTTCAAGGTCGGTGCCGAACGGGCGGCGATGACCGGCCGGCCCATCGTCATGAAGATGCTCGTGACGGCGATGCGCCAGGCGGCGCGGTCCGTGGAGGTCGCCGAATGTGCCGTCCGCTGGCGCGACGCCGGCGTGGTCGGGTTCGACGTCGCGGGACCCGAGAAGGGCTACCCACCGACCCGCTACCTCGACGCGTTCGAGTACATCCGGCGCGAGAACTTCCACATCACGATCCATGCCGGGGAGTCGTTCGGCCTGCCGTCGATCTGGGAGGCGCTCCAGTTCGCGGGCGCCGAGCGGCTCGGCCACGGTGTGCGGATCGTGGACGACATCACGGTCCGCGACGACGGCTCGGTCGAGCTCGGTCGGCTCGCGGCGTTCGTCCGCGATCGCCGCGTGCCGCTGGAGATGTGTCCGACGTCCAACGTCCACACCGGCGCGGCCGCGTCCGTCGCGGACCACCCGATCGACCTGCTCCGCCGGCTGCGCTTCCGGGTGACCCTCAATACCGACAACCGGCTCATGAGCGGCGTGACGCTGAGCAGCGAGTTCGCGGCGCTCGACGAGGCGTTCGGGATCGGTCTGGGCGAGATGGAGTGGCTGACCATCAACGCCCTCAAGTCGGCCTTCGCGCCCTTCGACGAGCGCCTGCGGCTCATCAACGAGGTCGTGAAACCGGGCTATGCGCGGCTGCGCTCCGAGGAGAGCCGGGTCGTCGCAGGGGCCGGGTAGGGCAGGGCCGCACGCTCAGTCGGTGTGGAAGACCTCGCGCATCGAGGTCCACCAGGCCCCCGGCTCGCGGTTCGGCAACGGCTCCTGCATCGCGTCGGTGAGCGCCCACCAGCGCTGGGTCTCCGGGTCGGCCGCCATCGCCGCCATGTCCCGCTCGAAGTCGCTGCCGATGTACTCGAAGTAGGCGAACAGGCTCGTCCCATCGCGATAGATCGTGTAGTTCCGGATGTTTGAGCGGCGGATCTGGTCCAGGACGGCCGGCCACGGGTCGGCGTGCAGGCGCTCGTACGCCTCGATCTGGTCGGGCTTGACGTCGATCCGCTGGCCGTAGCGTTTCACGTCGTCGGGGCGGGCACGGCCGCGGCGGCGACCTCGTCCGCGATGGATCGCCACTCCTGGCCATCGGGGAACCGGAACCGCGCCAGCGACTCTGGCCGCATCTCCGCGCTGTAGCCCGGCCGGGTGGGGACGAGATAGCGAGCATCGCGGATGACGACCGGGTCCAGGAAATGCTCGTGGAGATGGTCGACGTACTCGATCATCCGTCCCTCGAGCGACCCGCTGACCGCGACGTGATCGACGATCGAGAGGTGCTGGACGAGTTCGCACAGGCCCACCCCGCCGGCGTGCGGGCAGACCGGGACCCCGAACTCGGCGGCCATGAGCAGGACGGCCAGGACCTCGTTGACCCCGCCCAGCCGGCACGCATCGATCTGGCAGACCGAGATCGCGTCCGCCTGGAACAGCTGCTTGAACATGACCCGGTTGTGGACATGCTCCCCGGTGGCCACGCGGATCGGGGCCACGGCCCGGGCGATCGTCGCGTGGCCCAGGATGTCATCGGGGCTGGTGGGCTCCTCGATCCAGTACGGGTCGAATTCAGCGAGGCGGGCCATCCAGGCGATCGCCTCGCCGACGTCCCAGCGTTGATTGGCATCGACCGCCAGCAGCGCCTCCGGACCGATCTCCTCGCGGACGATGCCGGCTCGCCGCCGGTCGTCCTCGACATCGGCGCCGACCTTGAGCTTGAACCGGGTCCAGCCCTCAGCCAGGGCCTCCCGGCACAGTCGCCGGATCTTGTCGTCCGGGTAGCCGAGCCAGCCGACCGACGTGGTGTAGGCCGGGTACCCGTCGCGCCGCAGCTCGGCCTCGCGTTCGGCACGCGTGGGCGCGAGGGCACGCAGCCGTTCGAGTGCCCGCTCCGGCGGGAGGGCATCGCTGATGTAGCGGAAGTCGATCAGGGCGACGAGCTCGTCCGGCGTCATGTCCACGAGCAGCTTCCAGAGCGGGACCCCAGCGGTCTTCGCGAACAGGTCCCAGACGGCGTTGACGACCGCGGCCGTGGCCAGGTGGATGACGCCCTTCTCCGGCCCGATCCAGCGCAGCTGGCTGTCCCCGACGAGGTGGCGCCAGAACGCGCCCATGTCCACGAACAGGTCCTCCGTCGAGCGGCCGACCACGAGCGGCCGGAGGGCGCCGACCGCTGCGACGACCACCTCGGTGCCGCGCCCGATCGTGAACGTCAGGCCGTGTCCCTCGAGGCCGTCAGCGGCGTCGGTCCGAACCACGACGTAGGCCGCGGAGTAGTCCGGATCGGGGTGCATCGCGTCCGACCCGTCGAGGCTGCGCGACGTCGGGAAGCGGACATCCAGGACGTCGAGGGCGACGATCCGCGCCATCGTCAGCCCTTCACCGCGCCGACGAGGATGCCGCGCGAGATGTAGCGCTCGAGCACGATGGCCATGACGATGACGGGCAAGATCATGATCAGCACGAGGACCGACATCGCCCACCATTGCGGGCCGCGGGTCGCGTCCTGGGCGGCCACCAGCAGCGGCATCGTCTGCGCCTTCGCGCTCGAAAGGATCAGCGCGATGAGGTACTCGTTCCAGGCGAAGATCAGCGTGATGAGGAAGGTCGCGACCAGGCCCGGGACTGCGACCGGCAACACGACCGAGCGGACGATCCGGTAGACCGAGGCGCCATCGACTGCCGCTGCCTCCTCGAGCTCGATCGGCAGGGCGGAGAAGTAGTCGCGCATGAGCCACACGACGATCGGCAGGTTGCTCGCCACGTAGGTCAGGACCAGGGCGAGCTGCGTGTCGACCAGCCCGATCTGCTGGAACAGCACGTACAGCGGGATGACGACGGCGATCGGCGGGAGGATCCGTTGTGAGATGAGCCAGAACGCGATGTCGTCGTTGGCCAGCGTCCGCCGGAACCGCCGGCCGATCCCCTGGGCGAGGATGGCGAACACGGCCCCGCCCGACGCGACCGCCAACGGCCACGGCACACCCCCCAACACGGCCCCGTAGGCCCCGGCGACGCACACGGCACCGAGCCCGATCAGCCCGATTCGCGGCCGGTACGTGAAGCGGACCAGCGCGTACGCGGCCGCAGCCCCCAGCACGAGCGTGATGATGGCGCTCGAGACGGCCACGACGACGGTGTTGACATACGGCCGGAGCGTGTCGTTGCCAAGCTCGATGAGGATGTTGTGCCAGGCCGCCAGCGTCGGCTGGAAGTCGACGAACGGCAGGTAGAACGGGCCGCGGTCCACGTCGATCGGGAGCTTGAGCGAGGTGATCGCCAGCCAGTACAACGGGAAGAGGACGACCAGCGACCACCCGATGAGCAGGACGTACGACACGACCTTCGCCAGCGGCGAGATGTCGAGGGGCGAGCGACGGCGAAGCGGGTTGGCCATCAGGTGCGCCGGATCCGGCCGCGGGCCCACCCGATGTAGGCCGTCGCGATGACCGTGACGAGGAACAGCAGGATGTAGGCGATGGCCGCCGACCGCCCGAGGTTGAGAGTCCGCCAGTCGAGATAGGCCTGGAGGGTGAGGGACTGGGTCGCAGTGCCGGGGCCGCCGCCGGTCAGGATGTTGGGCATGTCGACGATCTTGAACCCCTCGATCATGCGGATGAGGACGATCGTCGTGCTCACCGGCACGATCGCCGGGAACGTGATGTTCCGGAAGATCTGCCAGTGCGACCCCCCGTCGACGAAGGCGGCTTCCTTGACTTCCTGGTCCTGCCCCTCGAGCGCCGCCAGCAGCACGATGAACACGAACGGCGTCCATTGCCACGTGTCGCCGATGATCACCGCGATGCGGGCCGCCCACGGGTCGGTGACCCACGTGTACTGGCTCAGCCCGAGCGCCCCGAAGATCGGCTCGAGCGGACCCTTTCCGGTGTCGGTCATCATCCGGAACATGTAGCCGACCCCGATCGGCGTGATGGTGAGCGGCAACATGAAGACCACGCGAAAGAAGCGGCGCCCGCGCAGTGGCTGGACGGCCAGGATCGCCAGCCCCAGGCCCAGCAGGTACTGGGCGACGATCCCGACCGCCACGTAGACGAGCGTCACGACCAGCGAACCGGGTCGGCCACCCTCGCTGAACAGGGTCTGGACGACGAGCCACAGCAGGCCACCCAGCACCACCGCGCCGGCGACCCGCAGGACGGCCCCGAGCGGACTCAACCCGCCTCGGGTCAGACTCCCGGCCAGCGCCCGGAGGATGAGCGCCGCCCCGAGCCCGAACACGACCCAGCCGAGCGGGGTCGGGGACCGGAGCAGGCCCAGCAGGTGGGTCCGCTCGGTCCCGAACAGCAGGATCTGAAAGTTCTCGAAACCGACGAAGTCGATCTCGATCCGCCCCTTCGCGAAGACGAGCCTCGAGAAGGCGAGGGTCAGCGACGCGACGAGCGGGAAGATCGACAGGAACAGGACCACGACGACGGTCGGCCAGATGAAGACCCAGCGAGCGGCGCCGTCGGACCGCCAACCGCCGAGCGAATCGATCGCCCGGCGGTGGAGGCGGGACCCGCGGGTCACGTGGGGGGTCGTGACGCCGCGGGGTTCAGGTTCGAGGGGTCTATCGCTGGACGCCAAGGCTGTCCTGGTAGGCCTTGAGCTGTGCGTCGCGGCCCACCTGGTCAGTGATCTGGTTCCAGCCGTCGGTGATCTGCTGCATCGTTTCCTCCGCGGTCAGCTCACCGGCAATGTACTGCGAGACAGCCGTGTCGAGGACGTCCTGCTCATATTCCTTGGTCTTGGGGATGCGCATGTCGAGGACCATGTTCGGGTTCTGGAGGCTTGCCTCGATCGCGCCGAGGTAGTTGTCGGCGGCCTGCTCGCTCATGCCGACGGCCGTCCACACGTCCCGGGTCTCGAAGTGCGAGGTCCGATACGGGTTGAAGCCGGTCTTGCCGAGCGTCACGTCCTCGCTCGATTGGGCGGGGGCGCTCATGAACGCAAGGAACGCGTAGGCCGCGTCCTTCTTCTCCTGGGCCGCCGCCGCGTTGATCGCGCCGGACCACCCACCGAACGAGGCGAATGGGGCGTAGTTGACGCCATCGACCGCGTTCGGGCAGGTCGTCGCGTCGCAGGGAACGAGCTTGCCGGTCGCCCGGTCGAGAACCTGGTTCCAGCCCGGGGTGATGACGGCACCGACCTTGTCCTGGACCGTCGACGTCGCCGGATCCAGCGCCAGCGTCCCAATGTCGCCCCAGTCCATCGACAGGGCGCAACGCCCGGTCGTGAACAGCCCACGGGTGTCGCCCACACCGAGATTGATCTCGTCAGGTGGCCCGAAGTCCATGGTCTTCTTATAGGTATCGAGGGCCTTGGCGAACGCCTCGTTCTGGAGCAATGGGTTCATGTTGGTGGTGTCGAAGAAGGCGCCTTCACCGGTCCCCTTGGACTGCAGGAGGCCACCCGCCACCGAGATGATCCACCAGTAGCTCTGCTGGCCCTTCTTCTTGGCGATGCAGGAGCCGTAATCGGGCTCACCGTCGCCATTGAGGTCCTTGCCGTGGTGCTCGGCGGCGACCGTCAGGTACTCGTCCCAGGTCTTGGGCGGCGTGTCGATCAGGTCGCTGCGGTAATAGACCATGTGGAAGTCCCCGTCGAGCGGGATCGTGTAGGTCTTGCCCGCGTATGTCGCGTTGAAGTCCCGGAAGAACGGCCCGACGTCCTGCCAGTCGAGGATCGGGTCGCTCTCGACGCGCGCGCTGAGATCCTCGAGGTAGCCCGGGCCGGTGAAATCGCCGAGCCATTGCGGGTTGAACACGAAGGCATCGAAGCTGTTCGTGCCCGTCGAGAGGTCCAGGATCGCCTTGTCGTAGATCTCCTGGAAGCCGACCGCGACGACGTTGATCTTGGCGCCGGTCAGCGCCTCGAAGTCGGGCGCTCGGCGCTGGAGCGGCTCGGCGATCTGCGGACCGTTGAACGTCAGCAGGTTGACCTCCACGCCGGAGAAGTCCTGGCCGGCGGCCGACGGACTGGCCTCGGGGGCCGTGGACGTCGACGGGGCGGCGGTTGCCGCCGAGGACGCGGGCGCGGACGATTGGGTGGCGCCCGCACACGCTGATGCGACGAGAATCGCTGCGATCGCTCCCGCGATCGAACGGTACCGCGATACCACGGGGGATCCTCCTCTTGCACCCGACCCGTCCGTCCAGCATATTGGACAGGCGGCGGTATGCTGGACAATATGGCATCGCCATGAATGCAGTCAAGATACGGCACGCGGTTCAGCATGCTGACCGGCAACGAGGGTCGAACGAAATGACGGAAACGGATGACGCGATAATGATCGGCAAGGTCGAGTTCGGGTACGACGGTACCGAAGGAGCCATGGAGCCCGAATCCCTGGCCCCTGCGGTCACCCGCGCGGCGGCCATCCTGGATCTCCTGGCGGAAAACGGCGGAGCGGCCGCCGGCCCGAGCGAGCTCGCCCGTCGGCTCCGGATGCCGAAGTCGTCGATCGCGAACATCTGCGCGGCCCTCGCCGACGCCGGACTCGCCCGGCGGGTCGGGACGGGCTTCGCACTCGGCCGCAAGCTCGCCGAGTTCGGTGGCGCGTACCTGGCCGGCGTGGACCAGGTGCAGGAGTTCTACGAAGCGTGCCACGAGCTCGAGGCCGGGTCGGAGGAGACCATCCAGCTGGCCGTGCTCGACGGGACCGAGATGACGTACCTGGCCCGCCACGATGGCCGCCAGCCAGTCCGGCTGACCTCGCAGATCGGCCGGCGCCTGCCGGCCAGTGTGACGGCGACCGGCAAGGCGGCCCTTGCCTCGCTCGACCCGGACGAGGTCGCCCGACGCTTCGACGGGCTCGAGCTCCCGACGCTCACCCGCCGCTCGTTGCCGAATCTCGACGCGCTCCTGGCGGACCTCGAGGTCGTCCGGCGCCGCGGCTACTCCATGGACGACGAGGAGACGGTCGAAGGTGTCGCCTGCTTCGGCGTCGCGATCCCGGGGCGCCAGCCAGGGGACGGTCCATATGCCGCCAGCATCACGCTGCTCAAGGCCCGCGCCACGTTCGAGCGGGTCCCCGCTCTGATCGCGGACCTCCACCGCCTCGCCGATCGCTTGTCCGACCCGCTCCACGGGGAGTGGACAGGTGAAGCGGCTGCGGCCCGCCGAGCCGGTCAGCCCCTGTAGGTCGCCGTCGCAGGTGCCCCGGACGGCCGTTGCATCGGATGCACGTTACTCCGCCGTTCGGTGGGGCAAGGCGCTGCCGGCGTCGATCCTTTGCGGTGAGCGCACGATCCGGCCCTGGTTCGGCTGTGGTTGGCTGCGTCGTGGTCGATCCGTTGCATCGCATGCACGTAGTCGACGTCTCGATCCGGGCCCGCGTCAGGACGTGCATCGGATGCAAGGCCATGCCGAGATCGTGCATCCGATGCAAACTCCTGCCGATCTGTCCGTCGCGAGCGCGGGATCGGTGCGTCCAGGGTCCGGGCCGCCGATTTCGGGGCCACCGGGTGGGCGCGGCTCGCCCCGGACGTGCCGTGCGCCCGCGCGTCGATGATCACGGCCGCTCCGCCGGGACGGGCGCATCCGCCGCGAGGAGACCCTCCGCGCGCAGCTCGGACCACAGGCCGGCCGGGATCGGAACGCTGAGCATGGCCGGGTAGTCGTCGAGATGGGCCGGCGACCGCACCCCGGCCACCAGCGATACGACCGCGGCATGGGCGAGCGGGAACTGCATGGCGGCGGCCCGCAGGGGGACCTCGTGGCGGGCACAGATCTCGGCCAGCCGGCGAGCGCGCTCGACGATCGCCGGTGGCGCGGGAGCGTAGTCGAACCGGCTTTCCGGGCGGGGATCGACGAGGACGCCACTGTTCATCACGCCGCCGACCAGCACCGCGATGCCGCGCTCCACGCACAACGGGAGAAGCTCTTCGAGCGCAGTCTGGTCGAGCAGCGTGTAGCGGCCGGCCAGCAGGAACACGTCCATGTCCGTCTCGCGGGCGAACCGCGCGAGCATCGCCGACTGGTTCATCCCGGCCCCGACAGCCCGGATGACGCCCGCGGCACGGAGTCGCTCGAGCGCCGGCCACGCCCCATCGATCGCGGCCTGCCAATGATCATCCGGGTCGTGGATGAGCGCGATGTCGATGCGGTCGAGGCCCAGCCGCTCCAGGCTCTCCTCGAGCGACCGCCGGACGCCCTCGGCGCTGTAGTCGAACACGAGGCGCACGGGTCCGTCGCGGACGTAGAAAGCGTCCTCGCGGCCATCGAGAACCTGCCGATCGACGTCGGCGCCCGGCGGGATCGCCGCCTTGTCGCGGATGAGCCGCCCGACCTTCGTCGATAGCACGAACTCGCCTCGCGGTCGGTCGCGCAGCGCGGCTCCGGTCCGTAGCTCGGAGGCGCCGTAGCCGTACAGCGGCGCGGTGTCGAATGTCCGGATACCGAGGTCCCAGGCATGGCGGACGGTGGCGATCGCGGCGTCATCGTCGACGCCCGTGAATAGTCCGCCGATCGACGCTCCACCGAATCCGAGGCGGGTCACGGAGAGGCCGGTGTGCCCGAGCGGTAGCCGCTCGATCGGGTCGATGGGCATAGAGCTCCTTCCAGCGTTGTCCCAGCGTCGCTGCGTCCGGTCGAAGGTTGACGCAGGAGAGGAGCGTAGCGTATCGTCCAGTCCTCGGGCCAGCGGCCAGAATACTGAACACCCAACGGAGCCATCGTGCGTCTGATGTCGTGCCGGTCCGCGACCGGCGAGGTCCTCGGGATCGTGGAAGCCGGGCACTGGCTGCCCGCCGAGAGGATCCTCGCGCACGGCCCCCGCACGATGTCCGACCTCCTTGCCGCAGGTCCGGACGGCCTCACGGAGCTGCGGGACGCCGCAGCCCGAGCCAGGATCGGCATGACCGGCGACCCGATCGCGGGGGCGGACCTGCTGGCCCCCGTGCCCCGCCCCGGCAAGGTCGTGGCCATCGGCCGCAACTACCGCGACCATGCCGACGAGGAAGGAGTCGAGCCGCCTCCCGCGCCGCTCATCTTCTCGAAATGGCCGAGCTCGGTCATCGGGCATGGCGCGGAGGTCCGCTGGGACCCGGCACTGACCGGCCAGGTCGACTACGAGGCGGAACTCGCGGTCGTGATCGGTCGCCCGGCCCGCCGCGTCGGCGTCGCCGACGCATTGGACCACGTCCTGGGCTACACCTGCCTCAACGATCTCTCGGCGCGGGACCTCCAGTTCGGCGACGGGCAGTGGACCCGCGGCAAGTCGCTCGACACGTTCTGCCCGATGGGCCCCGTGCTCGTCACGCCGGACGAGCTGGGCGACGCCCAGGACCTCGCCATCCGCTGCTCGGTCGAGGGCGACGTCCTCCAGCAGGCCCGCACGTCGCAGATGTACTTCTCTGTCGCCGAGATCATCAGCCACTGCTCGATGGCGTTCACGCTGGAGCCAGGCGACGTCATCGCGACCGGTACACCGGCCGGCGTGGGCGTCTTCCGTGAGCCGCCGCGCTTCCTCGCCGACGGCGACCGCGTCACCGTGGAGATCGAGGGCATCGGGGTCCTCGAGAACCGTTGCCGCTTCGAGCCGGCGACGGAGGCGGCCGCTTGAACGCGGACCGAGCCGCGAGCGACGAGCGCTTCCTCGTCACCGGGGCACTCGGCTGCATCGGCGCGTGGACGGTGCGCGAGCTCGTGCATGAGGGCGTCGCCGGTCGTCGCCTTCGATCTCGGCCGGGACGCCCGGCGCGTTGCGCTGACGCTGGAGCCCGACGAACTCGCTCGCGTCGAATTCGTCGTCGGCGACATCACCGACCTCGGGTCCATCGAACGCGCCCTCGACGAGCACGCCATCACCAACGTGATCCACCTCGCCGCCCTCCAGGTGCCGTTCTGTCGGGCCGACCCACCGCTCGGGGCCCAGGTCAACGTGACCGGGACGGTCAACGTGTTCGAGGCCGTCAAGCGGCGCGGACCGGGGATGGCGCCGGTCGTCTACACCGGATCGATCGGCATGTTCTCGCCCTCCGACGTCGACCCGACCACCGGCCGACTCGAGGAGGACGCCGACGCGCATCCGGGCAATCACTACGGCGTCTACAAGCTCGCCAATGAGGGTACGGCGCGCATCTACTGGCTCGACTCGGGCGTACCGAGCGTCGGGCTTCGACCGATGACCGTGTACGGAGCGGGTCGCGACCAGGGCATGACCAGCAGCCCGACGGCCGCGATCGCCGCCGCCGTGCTCGGAGTGCCGTTCCGGATCGGCTTCGGGGGGCGTACGCTGTTCCAGTATGCGGAGGACGTCGCCAAAACCCTCATCGTCGCCAGCCGGAGTCACCCGGATGGCGCCCGCATCTTCAACCTCGGCGGCAGCCTGGTGACCCTCGACGAGTGGGTCGCCGCCATCGAGGCGACCGTCCCGGAAGCCGCCGGCCTGATCACCGTGGCGCCGATGGGCTCCCGTTCCCGGCCGAGATCGCGCACGACCGCCTGGCCGAGCTCGGCGACGTGCCGGTGACCCCATTCCGTGATGCCATCGCGGCGACCGCGGACATCTACCGCCGCCTGGCCGCCGAAGGACGGCTGATCGGCACCGAGCATGGGGTCGCGGCAGCGCCGGTGCCGACTCGTCCGTGAGGGACGACGATGCCGGTCTACGCTGATCCCGTCGACGGCCTCGCTGTCCCGGTCGGCCTCCTCCAGGCCTGGACGGCGGGGCTCGTCGAACGGCTGGGGACGCCGGCCGACATCGCCGCCGACGTCGCGGCCGTGCTCGTGGCCTCGGATCGCCGCGGGATCGCATCGCACGGCACGGCACGCCTCCCGAACTACGCAGCGCTCATCGAGGCCGGGGTCATGGATCCGGCCGCGCGCCCCATCGTCGATGGCGGGGCGGCCGGCGCTGACCCGCTTCGACGCCCGGAACGGCTGGGGGCACCATGCCGGCCGGGTCGCGGTCGATGCGGCGATCGAGGCGGCCCGAGACCTCGGTCTTGCGGCGTCCACGGTCCGGAACTCCAACCACTACGGGATCGCGGGCTGGTACGCGCTCCGGGCCGCGCGGGCCGGGCTCATCGGCATCTCGCTGTCGAACACGTCGCCGCTCGTCGCCCCGACGCGCGCGCGGCAGCCGCTCATCGGCACCAACCCGATCGGGCTGGCGGCTCCGGCGGGCCGATTCGGGGCGTTCTGCCTGGACATGGCGACCTCGACCATCCCGCGCGGGCGGATCGAGGTCGCGGCTCGCCGCGGCGAACTCCTGCCGGTCGGCTGGGCCATCGATGCCGAGGGTCGTCCGGCCACGACACCCGATGCCGCCCTGGCCGGCGCGCTCCAGCCACTCGGCGGGGACGAAACGTCCGGCGGCTACAAGGGCTACGGGCTGTCCCTCGCCGTCGACCTGCTGACCGGGGTGCTCGCCGGGGCGACGTTCGGGCCGAACATCATCGGCCTGTTCAGCACGGAGGCGCCCTCGGACCTCGGACAGACGTTCATCGTCGTTGGACCCCGCCGCGGTCGATGCGCCCGGTGCGTTCGAGCGTCGGCTCGAGGGCTATCTCGACCAGCTCGTGGCCGCCCCGACCATCCCCGACGCCCCGGGCCGTGTGCTCGTCCCCGGCGAGCCCGAGGCCGAGGCGGAGCGTCGCTCCGACGAACGCGGAGTCATCCTCGACGCGGTCCACGTGGAGCGGCTCGTCGAGCTCGGCGTCCGCTACGGCACCCCGTTCCCGGTATCGTCCACCGCATGACCGAACGCACAGGCGTCATCGTCATCGGTGGGGGGATCGTCGGACTCGCGACCGCGTACCGGCTGCTGGAGGCTCGTCCCGACCTGCGCCTGACGGTGGTCGAGAAGGAGGCCGAGCTCGCGACCCACCAGACCGGGCACAACAGCGGCGTCCTCCACGCCGGCCTGTACTACACGCCGGGCTCGCTCAAGGCACGGCTGTGCCGCGAGGGCAAGGCCGATCTGGAGGCATTCGCCGGGGCGCACGACATCCCGCTCGATCACTGCGGGAAGCTCGTGGTCGCCCTCGACAACGGTGAGCTGCCCCGCCTCGCGGCCTTGCGCGAGCGAGCGCTGGCGAACGGCGTGCCCGGGCTCGAGGATGTCGGCCGCGAGCGCATCCGAGAGATCGAGCCGCACGCCGCAGGCATCCAGGGGCTTTGGAGTCCAGGCACCGGCATCATCGATTTCCGGCGCGTGGCGCTCGCGATGGCCGACGAGATCCGGGCTCGAGGCGCCGAGATCGTCACCTCCTGGCCCGCCTCGCACATCGACAAGCGGGGGGCTGAGGTGGTGGTTCGTGGCCCGGTGGGCGAGGAGCGCGTGGCGTCGCTCGTCGTGGCCTGTGCCGGGCTCTATGCCGACCGCCTCGCGCGGATGACCGGGGATGACGACGATCCGCGCATCGTGCCGTTCCGCGGTGACTACTACACGCTCGATCCGTCTGCGGCCGGGCTCGTTCGCGGCCTGATCTACCCCGTGCCGGACCCGCGTTTCCCGTTCCTCGGCGTCCATTTCACGCGGCGTATCGACGGGGCTGTGTGGGCCGGTCCGAACGCCGTGCTCGCGTTTGCGCGGGAAGGCTATCGCCGGCGGGAAATCCGGGTGCGAGACCTGGCCTCGACGCTCGCCTATCGCGGTTTCCAGCGCATGGCCCATCGCTACCTGCGCACGGGCCTCGGCGAGATGTGGCGGGACGTGTGGAAGCCCGCATTCGTCCGCGAGCTCCAGCGCTACATTCCCGAGATCCAGGGCGACCAGCTGCGGTTCGGGCCGTCGGGCGTGCGGGCGCAGGCAGTCGCACGCGACGGCACGATGGTGGACGACTTCAGCCTGGGTGGGCAAGGGCGCGTCCTGCACGTCCGGAACGCCCCGTCCCCCGCGGCGACCAGCTCGCTGGCCATCGGGAGGGTGCTGGCGACGGCAGCGCTCGAGCGGCTCGACGCGAACTAGGCTTTCGCGCCGGTGGTGCGGAAATCGTTCGCCGTCGACCTAGACCAGCTTGAGGCCGTTCGTCAGGACGTAGATAGCGTAGACGGCGCCGGTCGCACAGATGAAGAGGCGGTTGCGAGCCGGCCCGCCGAAGCACACGTTGGCGACCGGGTCGGGGACGCCGATGATGCCGATCAGGTCTCCCCCCGGCTCATAGCAGCGGACGCCGTCACCCGCGCTCGTCCAGATGTTGCCCGCCTCGTCCAGGCGGAACCCGTCGAACAGTCCCGCCGAGCTTTCGGCGAAGACCGCGCCACCCGTCAGCCTCCCTGCGTCGACGTCGAACACGCGGATGTGTGCTGGGCCACCTTCGACGTGCGTTCGGCCGGTGTCCGAGACGTACAGTCGACGCTCGTCCACCGAGAGCGCAAGGCCGTTGGGTTGGACGAAATCATCCGCCGCGACGCTGACGGAGCCGTCGGATGGGTCGACACGGTAGAGTCGCGAACGCCCGATCTCCGATTCGGCGCGCCGTCCCTCGTAGTCGCTGTCGATACCGTACGTGGGATCGGTGAACCAGGTCGCGCCATCCGAGCTCACGATGACGTCGTTGGGGCTGTTGAACCGTCTCTCTCCGATCCGATCGGCAACGACGGTGATCGATCCGTCGTGCTCCGTCCGGGTGACGCGCCGGGTCAGGTGCTCGCAGGTGACGAGGTGGCCCTGTCGATCGAGTGTGTTGCCATTCGCGTTGTGCGATGGCGCCCGGAAGCGGACACGTGGCCCGATTCTTCGTCCCAGCGCATGATCCGGTCGTTCGGCGCGTCGCTCCAGAGGAGACAGCGGCCAGCCGGCACGTACACCGGCCCTTCCGCCCAGCGGGACGTCGAGTCGAGCAGATCGAGTCGCGCCGACGTGTTGACGAGGCGCGCGAAGCGCCGGTCGAGGATCTCGTACGATCCCTCGCTCATGGTCGCGATCCCGACCCGGTGATCAAGATCCGGGCACGAGGAACAGCTCGATCACCGGCAATGCAACGTCCGGGCGCTGCACAGGCAGCTTGAGCGTCAACGTGCCTTCGGGCTGCCCGCCAGGGTGGATCAGGCCTGCCTCCGCGTCCGGCGGCAGCGTGACGAGGCCGATCTCCGAGGCATCATTGAGCAGCTGAGCGTATTCGACCAGGCCGGCCATGCCCGGCAGGTGCACGTGCTGGAACGGCCAGGCGAATAGGTGGAGGTAGAGACGGTCGCCGCGCTGCGTGTAGCGGGCGTCCGTCGGGGCCGTGAACCTGGATGGACCGGCGCCGTAGATGGACCGGCCGTGCAGCCGCGTCCAGTCGCCGATGCCTCGGAGGGAGGCGATCGCCCGTGGATCGAAATCGCCGCGCGCCGTGGGACCGACGTTCAGCAGCATGTTGCCGTCCTTCGAAACCCCGTCCACGAGCATTCGCACCAGCAGGTCGACCGGCTTGTAGTCCAGGTTGTCGCGGTCGTAGCCCCAGCTGCCGTTGAGGGTCTGACACGCCTCCCAGCGGATCGGCGCGCCGTCTGCCGCGGTCATGGGACCCGCCGGCTGGTACTGCTCGGGGGTCACGAAGTCACCTGCGATGCCGAGCCGGTCGTTGACGACGATGCCCGGCTGCAATCCTCGGATCATGGCGAGGAGCTCAGCCGAACCCCAGTAGGCGGGTCCCTTGCCGGGCAGGACGGACGACTCAGGGATCGTACCGTCTTCGTACGAGAAGTCCATGAAGAGGTAGTCGATCTTGCCGTATCGCGTAAGCAGCTCCCGGACCTGGCCGTGGAGGTACTCGCGATACCGGCTCCCGTCCCTCCCCTGGTTCAGCGCGGCCACGTCACTGCGGTCTCGCAGTGGATGGAAGTCATCGACAGCGAAGTCGGGGTGGTGCCAATCGAGGAGGGAGTGGTAGAAGCCGACCTTGAGCCCCTCGGCGCGCACCGCTTCGACGAACGGGCCGACCATGTCCTTGCCGTACGGGGTGGCCATCACGGTGTAGTCGGACAGGGCTGAATCCCAGAGGCAGAAGCCCTCGTGGTGCTTCGTCGTGAGCACCACGTACCGCATCCCGGCGTCCGCAGCCGCTCGGGCCCACTCGCGGGGATGGTAGAGGTCGGGGTCGTAGGAGCGGAGGTACCGTTCATAGACGTCCGGCGCGGTCTTCTCGCGGCTCATCACCCACTCGTGGCGCGCCAGCGATGAATACAGGCCGATGTGGACGAACATCCCGAACCGCGCATCGAGCCACCAGCCCAGGTCGCCACCGCTTGCGCCACGAATCATGGGTCTCCTTTCGGGATCCATTCGTCCTGGAAGATGCATCGGGGCGCGTTACTCAACGCCCGCCGAACCCGGTGGTGAGGAGCCCGCGCACGAGATTCTTCTGCAGCAGTCACGACCAGAAGCACCGAGGGCACCATGGCCAGCATGGCCGCGGCCATCATCAGGTGCCACTGCGTGCCCTGCTGGGACACGAACGAGCTCAGGCCCAGCGGCACGGTGCCTTTCACGTTGATGGTGTCGATGACGATGAGCGGCCAGAGAAAGTTGCCCCAGTAGGCGATGAACGTGAACATCGCCAGCACCGCGACCGCGGGCCGCGCGAGCGGCAGCATGATCCGGAAGAAGATGTCAAACGGCCCGGCACCGTCGACCCGCGCCGAATCCACCAGTTCGGCCGGCACCGTGAGGAAGAACTGGCGAAGCAGGAACGTCCCGAACGCCGTGAATGCGAATGGGAGGATCAGCGCCTGGTAGCTGTCCACCCAACCCAGGGTCTGCATGAGCCAGTACATCGGGACGATCAGCACCTCCTGCGGCACCATCAGCGTGCCGAGGAAGAGCAGGAATAGCAGCTCGCGCCCCCGGAACCGCAGGCGGGCGAAGGCGAAGGCCGACAGGCTCGACGCGGCAACGACCACGGCAGTCCCGATGATGGCGACCAGGAAGCTGTTGAAGAAGTAGAGCGCGAACGGCGCGAACTGGAACGCCTCGATGTAGTTCTCGAATCGCAACTCCGAGCCGATGAGCGTCGGGGGGGCGGTGAACACCTCGTCCTGCGGCTTGAGCGAGGTCGCAAATGCATAGAGGAGCGGGGCGGTGAACAGCAGCGCCACTGCGACAAGCAGGAGGTGGGAAACAACGCGGCGCGGCGCGGCCCCACGGCGCAGAGCGGCCGCGCGCCGACGAGCCAGGGTCCGTGCCTCAGTCATAGTGCACCCATCGCTTCTGCCCCAGGAACTGGATCGCGGTGATGCCCATGATGATCACGAACAGGATCCAGCCCGCTGCCGCGGCGAGTCCCATATGCAGGAACCGCCAGCCCTCGTTGTAAACGAAGAGCACCAGCGTTTGGGTGTTGTTGCCCGGGCCGCCCTTGGTGAGCAGGAAGGGTTGCGCGAACACCTGGAAGGACGTGATGAGCGTCAACGTGGTGGCAAAGAAGATCGACGGCGTGATCAATGGCAGGGTCACGTGCCAGAACCGCTGCCGCCCGCTGGCACCGTCGATGGCAGCGGCTTCCAGCTGCTCCTGCGGCACCTGGTCGATGGCCGTTGAAAAGACCAGGAAGTTGTAGCCGAAGCCCTGCCAGACGGACATGACGACGATCGCCAGCATCGCCGTGGAAGAGGACGACAAAAAGTTCGGCGCCGGGGAGCCGAGCACGGTCTGCGACACGGAGTCCAGCAATCCACCGGGTTGGTACATGAACCGCCAGACCACGGCATTGGCGACGACCGGCGCCATGACCGGGATGAAGAACAGGATCCGGAAGAACGGGCGACCCCTGATCCGTGGGGACACCCACACCGCCAGGCCCAACGACACGACGAGGTTGAGTGGGACGTAGAGCACGACGAACAGACACGTGTTGAGCACCACTTGGCGGAAGACCGGGTTCCCCAGGAGACGCGCGTAGTTGTCGAGCCCGCGAAACGTGCGGTCGCCGAAGACGGGCCAGTCGAACAGGCTCATCACCAGCGCCATCACGGTCGGGAACAACGTGAACAGGGCGAGGCCGAGCATGCTCGGTCCGAGGAAGAACAGGGCGTGGCGGCGATCGTCCCGCAGCCCGCGTCGGACCTGCGATGGTGGCGAGCCTTCGAGCGGCGGGGCAGTGGTATCGATCGCCATGGACAAGGCTTCGCTTCGGCGTGGTGGCGACGCTGTGGGGCGCCGCCGCCACATCTAGCGTGAGCTCAGTTTCCGGCTGCGCCCTGTTCCTGGACAGTCTGCAGGACCTGCTCAGGTGTGAGCTCGCCGGTCAGCGCCTGCAACCCGGTCCGGTCGAACAGGTCAGCCATCTCGACCCAGTTCGGCGGGGTGAGCCACGGAACCGAGTTGGTCGTGGCGTAATCAAGCGTTTCGCGGGCGCCCTCGATCTTGGCGGCTCCGTACCAGGCTTCCGCCACGGCTGGTCGTGCCGGGTAAGCCCGGCCGACGGAGGCAAGGCCGGTCAGCGCCTCGTCGCTGGTCATCGAGACGATGGCCTGGAAGGCCGCATCGGGATTCGTGCACTGCTTGGAGATCCCGAAACCGGAACCCGCCGTGTAGTGCTTCGAGCCGCCTGGCCCGACCGGCATCGGCGCGACGCCCATGTCGAACTTGACGGCGTCCCTGTTACTGATCACCGTCCACGGGCCGTCGACATACATCGCCGCGGTGCCAGCTTGCCATTCTCCTTGCATGATGACGTAGCCGTCGTAGCCTGCCACCGTCACAGGCGACGCGATGCCCGATCGCATCAGTTCGACGTACTCCTTGTAGCCCTCCACGAACGCGGGCGAGGTGACCGCCAGCTTGCCGTCCGCATCGAGCACTTCGGCACCCGAGAGGTCCAGCACCCAGGACAGGTATTCCTGATCGATGGAAGCCGTGGTGAACCCGAACTTGCCACCAGTGGTCAGGGCGGTCGCGGCCGTCGTGAAATCGTCGAGCGTCCAACCCGGCTTCGGCTCTGCGATCCCGGCCGCCTTGAAGAGGTCGCGGTTGTAGAAGACGATGAGGGGTCCGAAGTCATACGGCAGGGCCACCTGCTTGCCGCCGTGCTTCGTCCCGTCGAGGATCGACTTGTCGAAGTCCGCGGCGTTCACGCCGTACTTCACCATCAGATCGTCCATTGGCACCAGCTGGTCGCCGTACGCCGCCAGGCGCAGGCTCTGCATGCCGACGATGCATGGCGCCTCGGGGTTGCTCAGTTGATTGCCGATCTTCGACCAGTAGTCAGGCCACGGCGTGCCCTGGACCGTGATCTTGAGGCCCGGGTGGTCAGCCATCGCGACGGCGACCACCTCTTCCCAAGCCTTCTGGTCCGCTTCGCCACCGATCCAGAACTGGAACGTGAGGTCCCCGCTGACCGGAGCCGCTGACGCTTGCGGAGCCGATGCCAGGGGAGCCGATGCCAGGGGAGCCGATGCTTGCGGGCCTGACGCCTGGGGGGTGCCGCCGGGGGCGCCGCATGCCGCGGCGAGCAGCCCGATGGCAAGGGTGCCAGTCACCCTTTTCCACCTACCGAGAGAACGCATGGTGATCACTCCTCTTTGCGCGTTCATGTTCGGGACCGTTCACGCTGGTCGCCGGGGCCATGGGTCGTCATGGCGGCTGCATCTGCAGGCCCCCGATACCCGCGAGCAAGGCGGTCGCGTACCCTCTATCCATCCATCCCTCCTGGCAGCGCGTCCGTTCTGCGTTCAGCAGATGCACAGCGACGGCCCCACGACGCATGTGGACGGCCGGGGTTGAAGCACCAGTCGGCGTGGGCGTGCGAATCCGGAGGTCGAAGGCGTCGATGGCGCGATCCTGGCGTCGCCGGCGGTGGTCATGGCACTCGTGGTTCAGCGCTATGTCGTCCAGTGGGCTGGACGATATGCCGTATGCTGAACGCTGGGATACCGACCGTCAATACCCAATCTCAACCCGAGCGCGTGCCCCGACTTCGCTCCGGCGGGGGCGTGTCGGGATCGCCCTCAGCCGCGCGGCCAGGCTCAGGACCTACGAAAGCAATGTCTCCGCCGGCCGACCGCGCCGATGGAAGACCGCGCCGCGATGCCGCTCGCGCTACGTTGTCGGAGGCGGGCTCGCTCAACCAACGTTACGGATCGGGACCACGACCTACTGCCATCGGACCTGTGATGCCTCTTCCGTCCACTGGGCTGGACAAGGCGCGATATGCTGGACACCGCCCTGTGGCCCGACGTCGTTCACAGCTCAGGGTCCTACGGTGGCCCCGTGGGCGCCTGGCCCCGAGCCCGGTGGCGGAGCGCCAGCGTTCGTGACACAGAACGACGGGTCGGCCCCATTCGGGACCGACCCGTCGACTGGTCGCGCGTCTAGTAGTTGGTCGACGTCGTCACCAGCGTGCGCACGGTGCGCTCCACCTCGTCGCGGCCCTTTCCGGTCTTCCGGCTGATCGTGTCGATCAGCGTGTCGGGGTCCGTCTGGCCGACGTCGAGATCCTGATCCGTCAGGCCGCCGAACTGCCCTTTCAGCTGCGGCTTGATCTGCTGGAACTTGGACTGGAGCTGCTGGCGCGTCTGCTGGTCAAGCATGACTCTCCTCGTGGGGGTTTCTCCGGGGGTCGCGTCAATGGAACCGCACCTGCCGACAAGGTCGCGGCCTACCGCGCCCGCCTCGCCTTGCTATAGGCTTGCATCGGCATATCAGTGGCCATGGCGCGTTGAGGGGAATCGGATGACCGACGAGGAGTGGGCAGCGTTCGGGCCGGGCGAACGCGACTTCGCGGTTCGCTGGCTGGGGCTGTCGGAAGGGGAGCGCGACGACTTCTGTCGGCAACTGCTCGCCGCGATCGAAGTCCTCCAGCGGTTCCGCGTGCTCGACGGCGGGGCAGATGGCACACCCGCGCCCGCTTCCTGACGACGGCCGCGCTTCCGCGCCTCAACCGGCCGGCAGCGCCACGATGAAGCGGGAACCCGCGTAGCCGTTCGGTTCGAGGAAGATCCGGCCGCCCATCGCGGTCATCAGGCGCCGGGCGGCGAACAGCCCGATGCCCGAGCCACGGCTTCGACCGTGGCCCTGGACCCGGACGAAGGGCTCGAAGACGCTCTCCCAGTCCTCGCTTGGGCACGCCGGGGCCGTCGTCCGTGACGTAGACCTGGATCTCGTCGCCCAGCCGCCAGATCCCGATGCTCACCCCGTCGGCCGACGGCGCGTACTTCGACTCGTTCTCGAGCAACTGCTCCAGGACCTGCCGGAACCGGGTCTCGTCCCCGATCGCGATCAACGAACCCGCGGGACGGTCCCAACGGATCGGGTGCGGCCGGAGCAGCAGGCGCAACGTGTCCACGGTCTCGTCGACGGCCTGGACCGCATCGAACGGCGCCCGCGACAACCCGGTCAGCCCCTCTCCCCGAACCGACGCGAGGATGGAGTCGACCAGCCGGTCCAGGCGTGACAGCTGGTCGTTGGCGGCCGCGCGCCATGCCTCGCCGGCCGGCGTGAGCTCGCCGCTGGCGGCGGCATCGGCCAGGAGGTCGACATAGACCCGCACCACCGACAGCGGCGTCCGCAGCTCGTGCGTGACGACGGACAGCAGCTCCGCGCGGGCGGCATCGAGCGCCGTCAGCTGGACGAGCCGCGCCTCGACCTCGGCCGTCAGCCGCCCCTTCTCGACGATGCCCGCGATCAGTGCCCCGATCGTCGAGAGGAAGTCGATCTCGGTGTCGCTGAACCGGCGCACGTCGCGGGTCTGGACGTTGAGGACGCCGACCACCTCGTCGTGCCAGATGAGCGGCACGGACAGCATCCCGGCGAGCGCCTCGACGTCGAAGCCGCGGACCCAGGCGAAGCGCGGGTCCTTCGTGACGTCCTCGACGGCGATCGGCGCGCACGACGCGGCGACGCGGCCCGTGATGCCCTCGCCCCAGGCCATGCTGACCTTGCCGACCTGGCCCCGGTCGAGCCCGTTCGTCGCGGCAAGGGTGAGGCGCATCCGCTCGCGATCGGCGAGGTAGAACGAGCAGACGGCCACGTCCATCGCGGCGGTCGTGCCGTCGACGATCGTGCGCATGAGCTCGTCCCAGTCGCGCGCCTGCGTCGCGAGCTGGGCGATGTCGTGGAGGAACGAGAGCTCGAGCAGCCGATCGCCGGCCTCGTGGAGGTCGACGATCGCGGGGTCGGACTCGCGGTCGGTCATCACCGCCCGATCATCGCGCATCCGGCAAGCGATCGGGCGCCGCCGTATCGCATACGTCAGACCGCGGCCGGCTCCGGATCGGTGACCGAGGTCGGCAGCCCGTCGAGCAGCGGGTCGGTCCAGCTCCAGGCCGCACCGTGGCGCTGGCCGACGGCGCCGTGACGGGCCGCCTCGACCCGCAGCGGCAGCCCGAAGATCTCGATGAACCCGACCGCCGCCGCGTGATCGAACGCGTCGCCCTCGTCGTAGGTGGCGAGGCTCTTGTCGTACAGCGACAGGGGCGACCGGCGCCCGACGACGACGGCCTGGCCGTGGTCCAGCCGAACCCGGACCTCGCCCGAGACCACGCGCTGGGACGACGCCACGTAGCCGCGCAGGTCGCGCGACAGGGCGCTGAACCACAGGCCGTCGTAGATCAGGCGGGCCAGCTCGTCGGCCACGAGCCGGTTGAACCGCAGCGTGTCGCGCGACAGCGTCAGCCCCTCCAGCGCGTGGTGCGCGGCGTGCAGGATCGTCGCGGCCGGTGTCTCGTAGATCTCGCGGCTCTTGATGCCGACGAGCCGGTCCTCGACGTGATCGATCCGCCCGACGCCGTGCTTCCCGCCGAGGTCATGCAGCCGTTCCACGAGCGCGACGGGCGCCAGCCGCTCGCCGTCGAGGGCGACCGGGATGCCGCCCTCGAACTCGATCGTGACCTCGACCGGGTGCGGGCGCATCCGACGGCGCGACCGTCCATTCGTACGCGTCGGGCGGCGGCGTGACCCACGGGTCCTCCAGCACGCCCGTCTCGCACGAGCGGCCCCACAGGTTGACGTCGATCGAATAGGGCGACGCCTTGGTGATCGGGATCTCGATTCCGCGCTCGTTCGCGTAGTCGATCTCCTGGTCGCGGGTCAGGCCCATCCCGACGCGCATCGGCGCGACGACCTCGAGCCCCGGATCGAGGGCATGGGTGGCGACATCGAAGCGGACCTGGTCGTTGCCCTTGCCGGTGCAGCCGTGAGCGACCGCGTCGGCGCCCTCGCGCTTGGCGACCTCGACGAGCAGCTGCGCGATGAGCGGCCGGGCGAGCGCCGTGGCCAGCGGGTAGGCGCCCTGGTACAGCGCGTTCGCCTGCAGGTGCGGCCAGACGAAGTCGGTGACGAAGCGCTCGCGGGCATCGACGACGTAGGCGCGAGTCGCGCCGGCGGACATCGCCCGCGCCTCGACGCCCTGGCGCAGCGACCCGCCGCCGAGGTCGACGGTGAGCGTCACGACCTCGACCCCGTACTGCTCCTTGAGCCAGGCGACGGCGACGGACGTGTCGAGTCCGCCGGAATAGGCGAGGACGACCTTGTTCATGCGGGTTGTCGGGAACCTCCGGGATCGACGGGGACGGGTCCGGCGATGGAGTCCTGGATCGCCCGGAAGCGTTCGAGCCAGCGCTCGAGACGCGGCTCGTCGGCGAACAGGACGAGGAGCGTATTGTCACCCGCCAGGGTGCCTTCCTGCTCCTGCAGGGTCGATTCATCGATGGCCTGGGCGACGACGCTGGCCGTGCCCGGCGTGCCGGTCAGGACGAGGATCAGGCCGCTCCGCCCGACGGTCACCGGGACGTCGAACAGGATCCGCCGCAGGCGCTCGTCGGTGGCCGCGCGCGTCGTCGCCAGGAGGGCCGTCGACGAGACCACGTCCTCGGGCGCGACGTAGGCGTGGCGGTCGCCGCGCGGCGCCTTGAGCAGCCCGAGCTCGGTGATGTCGCGGCTGACCGTGGCCTGGGTCACGTCGAAGCCCTGCTCGATCAGGGCATCCACGAGCTCGCGCTGGCTGCCGACGGGACGCGACGCGACCAGCTCGCGGATCGCCCGCTGGCGGAGGCGTTTGAGCTCCTGGCTCGGGGTCATGTCGCGGACCGCCATCACGCGGCACCGACCGGGGCCGGGCGGGCGGCCGTGATGCGGGTCCCGAACGTCGGGTCGGCGAGCGCCCGCTCCAGGGCCCGCTCCGCCGACGAGTCCGCGATGATCGCCTCGGCGCCCTCCCAGCCCAGGGCGGACAGGGCCGCGCGGATCTTGGGCACCATGCCGCCGGCGATCACCCCGGTCTCGATGAGGTGCTCGGCCTCGGCGACGGTCAGGGTCTCGAGCTTGTGGCCGTCGGCGTCGCGGACGCCGTCGACGTCGGTGAGGAGCACGAGCTGGCGGGCGCCGAGGCCGGCCGCGATGCCGGCCGCGGCATCGTCGGCGTTGACGTTGCAGACGATGCCCTCGGCGTCGCGGGCGAGCGGCGCCACGACCGGGACCTGGCCGCCGACGAGGATCGCGTCGAGCAGGTCGCGCCGCAGGCCGGTGACGCTCGCCACGAGCCCGAGCTCGGGGATGCGCTCGGCGACCAGCAGGCCGCCGTCGACGCCCGAAAGCCCGACGGCGTCGACGCCGAGGTCGCGCAGCCCCGCGACGAGCTCGCTGTTGACGACGCCGCGCAGGACGGCCGCCGCGACCTCCAGGCTCTGGGCGTCGGTCACGCGCAGGCCGCCCTCGAACCGGCTGGGGACGCCGAGGCGCTCGAGCCACTCGGTGATGCGCTTGCCGCCGCCGTGGACCAGGACGACGGGCCGGCGACGCGCGACCGCGGCCACATCCGCGAGCACGTGCGCCTGGTCGGCGATCGTCGTCCCGCCGAGCTTGACGACGAGGATCTCGCTCATGCGTGTCTGCCTCGTCGCCGGATCGGTGACTGTCATGTCGTGTACTCGCTGTTCTCGATCACGTAGGCCTCCGTGAGGTCGCAGCCGAAGGCTTCGCCGGTGCCGTCGCCGAGGCCGAGGTCGAGCTCGATCAGGAGCTCGGGGGCGTCCATCGCGGCCCGCGCCGCCGTCGCGATCGAACGCGAGCGGCCCGCCCTGCGCCCCGTCGAACACGAGGTGGCCGGCGATCGAGATGCGCAGGCGATCGGGGTCGAGGACGGCGGCTGGCCCGCGCGGGCCGCGGCCGTCGCCGGGTCCAGGCCGACGGCCTCCAGGACGGCCTGGCTCGCGACGACCGCGTTCCCGGCGGCACCCGCGATCCGGCCCCAGTTCGGGTCCTTGCCGTGGGCCGCGGCCTTGACCAGGCTCGACGAGACGACGGCCCGAGCGACCGCGCGGGCATCGGCGTCGTCGCGGCGCCCGCGGACCGCGGTCGTGATGAGGATCGTGGCGCCCTCGCCGTCGGCCGCCTGCTGGCGGGCGAGGTCGCGCGCGACCGCCTCGATGGCGGCACCGAGCGCCGCCGCGGCCGTAGAGCCGGCCGTGACAGGCGGGTTGCCGGCCGCCCCCGAGGCGAGGACGAAGACCGTGTCGTTCGTGCTCGTGTCGCCGTCGACCGAGAGCTGGTTCCAGGTCCGGGCCGCCGCCGGCCGGAGCAGCCCATAGAGCACGGCCGGGTCGACGGCCGCGTCGGTCAGCACGACCGAGAGCATCGTCGCCATGTTCGGGTGGATCATCCCGACGCCCTTGGCGATGCCGCTGACCGTGACCGGTCGTCCCCGTCCGAGCATCGAGCGGTCGTCGTCGCGAGCTTCGTCACCGAATCGGTCGTGCGCAGCGCGACGCCGCGGCCGTTCGAGCCCGGCATCCCCGGCCGCCAGCTGCGGGACGAGCGCGGCCAGACCGGCCTCGACCTTCGCGAGCGGCAGTCGCGTGCCGATGATCCCGGTCGAGAGGTGCAGGACGTGGACCTCGTCGATCCCCAGCGCGGCGGCGACGAGCCGTCCGACCTCGACCTGGTCCGCGTCGCCGGCCGCACCGGTCGCGGCGTTCGCGCTGCCGCTCGTCGAGACGACCGCCCGGGCCGAGCCGAAACCGCCGCGCGGATCGCCGGACGTGGCGGCGAGATTCGCCCGCGAACGACGCACGGGGCGGCCGCGAAGGCGTTCGGCGTGAAGACGGCGGCCACGGCGGCCGGACCCCCGGTCGTGACGACGAGCGCGAGGTCCGGCCGGCCCGAGGCCTTGATCCCGGCTGCCAGACCGCCGGCCCGGAAGCCGGCCGGCAGACAGGCGCGTCGCTCGACAGGTGGGAGGGCCGTCGAGGATGCCGGGACCGGTGATCCGTGGATGGTGGCGGTCATCAGGGCGCCAGCGGGAGCTGCTCGAGGCCGGCCGTCTCGGGCAGGCCGTGGACGAGGTTGAAGGCCTGGACGGCCTGGCCGGCGGCGCCCTTGACGAGGTTGTCCTCGACCCCGATCGCGATGATCCGGCCGGTCCGCTCGTCGAGGTGGACGTGGACCAGCACGTGGTTGCTGCCGGTCGTGTGCTTGGTGGCCGGCGGCGCGGCCACGACCCGGACGAACGGCTCGTTCGCGTACGCGGCCGCGTACAGCGCGTCGAGCTCGGCCTGGGTGATCGGACGGGTCGGTCGAACGTGGTTCGTCGACAGGATCCCGCGGTTCATCGGGATGAGGTGGGGCAGGAAGTCGACGCGCGATCGCGCCGGGATTCGCGCCCGGGTCCAGGCCCTCGCGGGCGGCGGTCACGGCCAGCTCCTGCTCGATCTCGGCGACGTGGCGGTGCCCGCCCAGGCCGTACGCCTTCACGCTCTCGTTGACCTCGCCGAACATCAGCTCGGCCTTGGCGTCGCGGCCGGCGCCGGACACGCCGCTCTTGGCATCGACGACGAGATCGCCGATCAGCCCGGCCCGGGCCAGCGGTGCGAGCGCGAGGAGCGTGGCCGTCGGGTAGCAGCCGGGCGCGCCGACGATCGCGATCGGTTCGTCGGCGAGCGCGATGAGTTCGTCGCGATGCAGCTCGGGCAGGCCGTAGACGGCGACGTCGAGCAGCTCGGGGTTCGGGTGCTCGAAGCCGTACCAGCGCGGGTAATCGGCCGGGTCGCGCAGGCGGAAGTCGGGCCCGAGGTCGATGATGGCCGTGCCCTTGGCGAGCAGGTCCGGGACGAGGTTCGGCCGCGGCACCATGGGGAAGGGCGAGGAACGCGGCGTCGACCTCGGGAAGCTGCGTGCCGACCGTGAGGCCCGTGTCGGCCAGATGGGCATGGAAGCCCTCGATCGGGTCGTCGTGGCGATCGCGGCCGGCGAGGCCGACGAGGTCGACGTTCGGGTGGCGCGCGAGCAGGCGGACCAGCTCGCCGCCGACGTAGCCCGTAGCGCCGATGATCCCGACGCGGATCCGTCGGGGTCCGTCGTCGGGCGAGCGGCCGCGCTCCGAGCGGGGGAGGATCCCCGGCGGCCGGTCCGTCGCGATCGCCGCGGGCGACTCGAGTCCTGCGCTCACGGGCGCACGAAGCCCCTCACCGGGGGCTGACACGGGTGGCTCGCCGGGATCGGATGGACCGTCGTCATGGGCGTATGACTATACATCACGACTGCATACTCATGCAACTCGGCCCGGGATTAATCTCTACCAGTTTGGTAGGAGAACGGGTATCATCGCATGCCACGCCCCCACGGAGACCCGTCCGATGCCGATCGCCATCCCCGCTGACGCCGCCGCCCAGCTGCCGGCCGCTCGCATGATCGACCCACGCGGCCACCGATTCGGCGCGGGCGTGTCGGCGATCGTGCTGATCCTGGCGGTCGTGACCGCGACGCCATGGCTCGTGGGGCTCGTGCTGGTCTCCATCGGGACGAGCGCCGCGTTCGGGCTGCGGTACTCGATCTATGGTGCCGTCTGGCGGCGCATCGTCGCGGTGGCCGGTCTGGGCAAGGCCGAGCCGGAGCACGAGTACCCGCCGCGATTCGCGCAGACCCTCGGGAGCATCGCCTTGATCCTGGCCCTTGTGGCCTTCGCGCTGGGGGCGACGACGCTCGCCTGGGGCCTCGCGCTTGCGGTCGCCGGCCTGCAGAGCGTCCTCGCGGTCACCGGCTACTGCCTGGGCTGCCGGCTGTACTTCCTGCGCTGGTGGGTGCCCGACCTCGTCACCCGCATCTGGACCCGGGGCCGCGTCCAGCGCCTGGCCTTCAACGTCGAGTCGATCGACTACCACTGACAGGTCGGGGGCGGCGGGCCCGGCACGCGTCGCGAAGGCCGGCGAGGCGCCGTACTCCAAATCGATTCGTGGCCGCGGACCGCGGCGCGGGGCAGGATCGCGGGTGGCGCCGGGAGGGCCCCGGCAGAGCGAGCGCCGGCGCAGCGCCGCAGCGAGCGTAGGCCGGGGGCCTCCCGGCGACAGGACCCGCGCTCCCCAGGCGACCCGCTGTCAGCCGATCACATCCGGCCGCCGATATGGCCCGGTCGAGATGACGTCGCCCTCCACCTCGAACGCGTGCACCCCGGTCGATGAGATCCGGTACCGGTGATGCACGACGGTCGCGCCCGCAGACACCATCGCGTTCACCGGGCAGTACTTCGTCGCGGACAGCTCGATGGCACGACGGATGGCCGCCTCGGACAGGTCGGTGCCCGACACGACGTGGACCACCGAGATCTCGCCATAGACCTGCGGGTACTCGTCGCGCTGGCTCCCGCTCGCCTCGATCGCGTAGGCCGTGATGGACTGGCGCTTCTTCGTGGCGATCGAGATGACGTCCATGGCAGAGCAGGCCGCCAGGGCCGCGAGCACGGTCTCGACCGGGCTGCCACCCTGGTTCGAGCGGCGCTCGTCGAAGTCGATCGCATGGCCCGACGACGGTTCCGCGTGGAAACGCATCCCACCCTGGTGTTCGACGCGAACGGACTTGTGGGTCGGCATGGCCGTCAGTCTCGCAGCGCAGTGGCCAGGTCGTCGGCCGGGCGGTCGGACAGGAACTGCTCCCGGTAGAGCCGGGCATAGAGTCCGCCCTGGGCGAGCAGCTCGGCGTGTGTGCCGCGCTCCACGATCCGCCCCTTGTCGTACACGAGGATCCGGTCGGCGCGCAGGATCGTGGAGAGACGGTGGGCGATGGCGATCGTCGTTCGGCCCTCCATCAGCCGCTCGAATGCTGCCTGGATGAGGCGTTCCGACACCGTGTCGAGCGCCGACGTCGCCTCGTCGAGGATGAGGATGCGTGGGTCCTTGAGTAGCACCCGGGCGATCGCGATGCGCTGCTTTTCGCCACCGGACAGCTTGTACCCGCGCTCGCCGACGATCGTGTCGTAGCCCTCGGGCAGCTCGGTGATGCGCTCGTGGATCGCCGCAGCACGCGCCGCCGTCTCGAGCTCTTCCTGGGTGGCCTCCGGCTTGGCGTACGACAGGTTCTGGCGGACCGAAGCGTGGAACAGGTACGTCTCCTGGGTCACGACCCCGATGATCTGCCCGAGCGACTCGAGTTTGATACGACGGACGTCGCGGTCATCGATCTCGACCGCTCCGGCGTCGACGTCGTACAGCCGCGGGATCAGGTACGTCGTCGTGGTCTTGCCCGAACCCGACGGGCCGACGAGCGCGACGAGCTCTCCCGGCTGCGCCTCGAAGTCGAGGTGCTCGAGCTCGAACGTCGGGATGATCTCGATCGGCGGAGCGACGAGCCCATCCGCGTCGCCGAGGTCACCGACCAAGGCCTCGAGCGCGTCCGCATCGACCTGGGCGGCGGCCACCGCTTCGGCCGCCTCCTCAGGTTCGAGATGGTCGTGGCCGCGCGCGACGGCGTCGTGCGCTCGTGCCGAAGGGACGGCCTCCGTCGGGTAACGGAACGACACGTCGTGGAAGCGGACCTTGCCCCGGACGTCCGCGGCCTGGAGCGCCACCGCGTCGGGTGCATCGACGATCTCGGGATCCATCTCGAGGTACTCGAAGATCCGGTCGAACAGGGCGAGCGAGCCCTGGATCTCGACCTGCACGTTGAGGAGTTGGCCGAGCGGGAAGAACAGGCGGCTCTGGAGCGTCGTGAACGCGACGATGGCGCCGGCGGTCGGGGCATTCGGGTCGCCGTTCGCGGCGAGCGTGCCCGCAAGCCAGTACACGAACGCCGGCATGATGCTGAAGATCGTGCCGATGATCATGAAGAACCAGCGACCGACCATCGCCTGGCGGATCTGGAGGGCCGCCAGGTTCTTGTTGATCGCCCGGAACTTGGCGATCGAATTCGCCTGCTGGCCGAAGGTCTTCGAGAGGAGCATGCCCGACACGCTGAGGGTCTCCTCGGTCGTCGCGCTCATCTCCGCCATCGATCTCTGCGTTTCCGTCGAGATCTCGCGGCGGGCCTTGCCGACGCGGTACGTCAGGTACAGAAAGAACGGCAGCAGGGCGAGCGACAGCAGCGCCAGCTGCCAGCTCAGGATGAACATGGCCACGATCGTGCTGATGGCGATCGCCAGGTTGCTGGTGACCGAGCTCGCCGTGTCGGTGACGACGGCCTGTACGCCACCCACGTCGTTCGCCAGTCGGCTCTGGATCTCACCGGTCCGCGTCTCGGTAAAGAATCGCAGCGGCATCCGCTGCAGGTGCGCGTAGAGCGCACCCCGCAGGTCCTGCATGACGTTCTGGCCGATGACGTTGTTGAGGTAGCTCTGGCCGACGCCGATGAGCCCGGTCACGATCGGCAGCACGATCATCAGGCCCACGTACAGGTTCAGCTTGTCGTACTGGCCACCGATGATGACCTCGTCGAGCAGGACACCCAGCAGAAGCGGGTTGATCAGGCCGATCAGGCTCGTGGCCAGGATCGCGACCAGCACGACCACGACCTGCAGCCGGTATGGCCGGAAGAACGCGACGATCCGTCGGAGCGTGCGCGCGCGCCGCTCCTTGGGAACCGGGGTGAACTCGGTGGTGGGTCCACCCCACATCCCTCCACCGCCGATCATCCGCCCGCCACCGCGACCGGTGCCGCCGGTGGCGGCTCGCGTGCCGCCGCGCGGGAATGCCATAGGGGCTGCCGCTACCAGGCCGTGGCGGTCGCGACTTCGGTGATGCCCTGAGCCTCGAGCCAGCGCTCGGCGTCGATGGCCGCCTTGCAGCCGTCCGCGGCCGCGGTCACGGCCTGGCGGTAGCGGTGGTCGTGCACGTCGCCCGCGATGAACACGCCGTCGATCTTGGAGCCCGTCTCGTCGTGGACGACGAGGTAGCCCTTCTCGTCGACCTCGAGCCAGTCGCGGAAGGCCGCGGTGTTGGGCTCGTAGCCGATGGCGATGAACAGGCCGTCGATCGACATCTCGGTCGCCTCGCCGGTCGCGGTGTCGCGCAGCATCAGCCCTTCGACCTTGGCCTCGCCGAGGACCTCCTCGACCGCCATGTTCGGGTGGATCTCGATCTTGGGATGCTCGACGGCGCGATCGACCATGATCTTGCTCGCCCGGAAGCTGTCGCGCCGATGGAGCAGGTGGACCTTCGTCGCGAAGCGGGTCAGGTAGGTCGCCTCCTCGAATGCGGTGTCGCCGCCGCCGACCACCGCGATCTCCCGATCGCGGAAGAAGAACCCGTCGCACGTCGCACAGGCCGACACGCCGCGGCCGCGCAGCCGCGTCTCGCTGTCAAGCCCCAGCCACAGCGCCGAGGCGCCGGTCGCGACGATGACCGACTGGGCTCGGTACTCGGTGCCGCGCGCCCAGATGCGGAACGGGCGCTCCGAGAAGTCGACCCGATCGATGTCGACGTCGACGAGGCGCGACCCGAAGCGCTCCGCCTGGGCGCGCATCGCGGCCATCAGCTCCGGCCCCTGGATCCCGTCCGGGAAGCCCGGGTAGTTCTCGACGTCGCTCGTCAGCATCAGCTGGCCGCCGGGGGCGGAGCCGGCCAGGACGACCGGCTCGAGGTTCGCGCGCGCAGCGTAGATCGCCGCGGTCAGACCGGCCGGCCCGGATCCGATGATGACCATCTTGGCATCGACCCGCCCCTCGCCGGACGCGACCGTGGACGGCCCGCCGGTGGCCGCGACCGCGCGGCATCGGCCGGCGCGTCGATCATCGAGATGGAGAACCCGCCGAACGGGTTGTGGCGTGTCGGTCATGGCGTCATCGTATCACGCATTCGATACTCCCAGGGGGTATCGGTCACAGCCGGTGCAGGGCCGGGATCACGTCCCTGCCGAGGAGCTCGATCTTGGCCGGATCGTGGACGTCCGGGACGCTGAAGACGACGTGCTGGGCGCCGGCATCGGCGAGGTCGCCGAAGCGGTCGACGATCTGGGCCGGCGTCTCGGTGCCGCGCGCACCGTCGGTGCTCGGGTTCGCGTTCTGGAGCGTGGAGCGCTCGATCTCGTCGGGATCGCGGCCGACCGCCGCGCAGTGCTCGGCGAGGATCGCGTACTTGCGGGCGATGCCTTCGGGCTCGCCGAACACGTTGCACGCGTCGGCGTACTGGGCCACGAGGCGGAGCGTCTTCTTCTCGCCGCCGCCGCCGATCATGATCGGGACCCGCGGACGCGACAGCGACTGCGGGGAGTTGAGCAGGCGCGCCGCCTTGAACTGGCGGCCCTCGAACGCGGCCTCCGTGCCGCGCTCGCCGGACCACATCTCGTGGGCCATCCGAAGCGTCTCCTCGAGCATCTCGAACCGGTCGCCGAGCGGCGGGAACGGGAAGCCCAGGGAGCGCGACTCATCCTCGTTCCAGGCCGCGCCGATGCCGAGCCACGCCCGGCCGCCGGACAGCACGTCGAGGGTCGTCGTCGCCTTGATCCAGAGCCCCGGGTTGCGGTAGTGGACGCCGCCGACCATCAGGCCGAGGCGGGCCCGCTGCGAGTGGGCGGCCATGAAGCCGAGGGTGGTCAAGCCCTCGAGCATCGGCTCCTCCGGGCGGCCGACGCTGCGGATCTGGAAGAAGTGGTCCATGACCCAGATCGAGTCGAACCCGGCCTCGTCGGCGTCGCGGACGATGCGCGCCGAGGGTCGGGCCGATGGCCTCGGGCCCGCCGGGCCACGTGAACGAGGGGATCTGCAGGCCGACCTTCATCGGTCGCGGAGCCGTAGCGGAACGACGGTCCGAGCGTCGGCCGCTGGCATCGGAAGAGGTCGATCTCCGCGGGATCAGCGCCTCGCGATCGGCCCTCGCCGCGGCGGAAGGCGGCGCCGCGGACCAGGGCGAGCGGACGACCGGCGGTCTTGCCCAGGACGAGCTCGCGCGGCGGAGGCCAGCTCGTCCGCAACGGCGCGGACCGTGGAGCGCATGATCCGGCCGTCGGCGTCGGGCTCGGCCGCGCAGGTCGTCGAGCGGGTGCAGGCCGGACACGCCGATCGCGACGTCGACGATGCCGAACCGCCACGGCCGCCCGAAGCTGTCCGACACGATGACCGGCAGGTCGTGGCCGAGGCGCTCGCGGATGGCGGCGCGGATCCGGTCCGGCGGATGCGTCGGGGTCGACGGGCAGCAGCGTGACGATGTGCCCCGAGCCCGGGCCGACGTTCGAGGCATCGATGCCGCCGTTGGCGCACACGAACCCGTGCGGCGTCTCGGTGATGATCACGCCGTTGGCCATCCGCACGACCCGACGGGCCTCGCGCAGGACGACCTCGACCTGACGCGCATCACGGTCGTAGCGCCGGGCGAACTCGATGGCGTCGGGGCTTGGCTCGATGGTCGTGAGGTCGACGATGGCGCCCTCCGCCTTCGACACGACCTTCTGGGTCACCACGAGCGACGTCGTCGTCCCGCAACGGCAGGACGTCCGTGGCCGCGGCGAGGGCGTCGGCGATGAGCGCCGGCAGGTCGTCGCCCGGGACGATCTCGGCCAGGCCGGCGATGGCGATCGACTCGATCCGCTCAGCCACCGACCGACTCGGGCGTGCGGGCCTGGGCCAGCAGCAGGTCCTCGGGCGTGTCGAGATCCTCCGTGAGCGGACCGCCGAGCTCGATCAGGCGGGCGCCCGCCGCCATCGCGGCGGCGACGTGGGCAGCGTGGCTGTCGCCGCCGAAGCAGACATCGATGACGTCCGGCGGGGCGAGCAGCAGCGCGTTCGTCCCGCGGCCGTGGCGGTCGGGCACGATCGCCACGAGCGGAGGCGGCGTGGCGGCCAGCACGTCGACGACCTTGGCGAGGGCTTCGGGGGAGACGCGTGGCAGGTCGATCGGCAAGATCGAGCAGGGCCGACGCCGCCGGCCGCGATGACCTCGTCGCGGGCCTCGCGCAGGCCGGCGTTGAGTCCCGTGCTGCGCTGGCGGATGGGCCGCGCGCCGGCGGCGAGAGCGAGGCCGCGAACCTCGTCGTCCGGCGTGATCACGATCGTCTCCGCGATCCCGGGCGTGGCCACGGCGGCCCGGATCGTCGCTTCCGCCAGCCGGATGACGAGATCCCGGCGCTCCTCGGCGTCGAGCACCGCGCCGAGCCGCGACTTGGCCCCGTCGAGCGTCCCGATCGGGATGACCGCGTGGACCAGGGAGCGGTGGGTCACCGATCCGCCTCGCGCTGCACGTCGCGATGGTACGCGAGGCGACCGTCGGCTTCGACGAAACGCAGGATCTCCCCGGCGAGCCGGGCCCGGCCGGCGTCGTCGCCCATGATCGTGTCGGTCACCAGCGTGGCGACCCCGAGCGCCTCGAGCTCCGGCAGCAGCGTCGGCATCGACCCGATCCATCACGAAGCCGCTGAGCAGGTCGCCGTAGCGTGTCGGCCACTCCGACCGCGCTCGATACCTCGCCGAGCGAGCTGAGCATCCGATCGGCCGGGCCCTTGAGCGCCTTGCCGCCGATGATGCCGCTGACCGCGATGACCGGCACGCCATGGGTCTTCGCCTCGGCCAGCGCGTCGCGCATCCCTGGAACGGCCAGGATCGGACCGATCGAGACGACCGGGTTCGACGGGGCGATGACGATGACGTCCGCCCCGGCGACGGCCGCGAGCACCTCGGGCGTCGGCCGGGCGGCCTCGATGCCCTCGAAGCGGACCTCGTGGACGGTGGGTTCCTGGTGGCGGTGGACGAAGTACTCCTGGAACTCGAGCCAGCCATCGTCGGTGCGGACCTGGGTCCGGACCGGCTCGTCGGCCATCGGCAGGATCGTCGCGGCGACGCCGAGCCGCTCGCGCAGCTCGAGGGCCACGGTCGTCGGTCGGGCGCCGGCACGCAGTCGATCGGTACGCCACAAGTGCGTGGCAAGGTCGCGGTCGCCGAGCCGGAACCACGGCTCGTCACCGAGCTCGGCGAGCCGGTCCATCACGGTCCAGGTCTCGTCGCGCAGGCCCCAGCCGCGGACCTCGTCGTCGAGCCCGGCGAGCGTGTACGCGACGGTGTCGTGATCGGGCCAGATGGCGAGGCCGTGCAGCTCGAGGTCGTCTCCGGTGTTGACGATGACCGTCAGGTCGGCGCCGACGTGGGCGGCGAGGCCCTCGGCCAGCTTGGCCCCACCGACGCCACCGGCGAGCAGGGCGACCTTCATCGGTCCAGGGCCTCGGCGACCTCGGCGATCCGCGTCGATCGTCTCGTCGTCGTAGGGCGCGGGCATCCGGGCGATGACCGTCTCGAAGCCGAGGTCGCGGAACGGCCGGATCGCATCGGCGACCGCATCGGGCGGGCCGGCCAGGTGGGGCAGGGCGCCCATGTCGGCGACACCATTGAGCGCGCACAGCTCGTCCATCCGGGCCGTTGCGTCCGCGACGCGGTCTCGCAGGACGATCGGGAAGCTGATCGTCTTCTCGATCGTGCCGAGGTCGCGTCCGACGGCGTCGGCGTGCCGTTCGAGTGTCGCCAGTGCGTCGCGCACCTCGTCGATGTCGCCCCCGAGGTGTTCCAGCCATCGGCCCGCTCCGCGACGGTCCGCAGCGTCTTGCGTCGCCCCGAGCCGCCGATGAGGATCGGCAGCCGCTCCTGGAGCGGGCGCGGCTGACAGACGGCATCGCGCATGGTGTACGTCGGGCCGTCGTGATCGACCCGCTCCCCGTCGAGCAGCCGCCGGATCAGTCCGACCGATTCGTCCAGCCAGTCGAGCCGCTCGCCGGGACTCGCGCCGAAGTCGATGCCGAAGGCATCATGCTCCCGCTCGAACCAGGCGCCGCCGATGCCCAAGCACGGCCCGACCGCCTGACACGTGGTCCAGCGTCGTCGCGAGCTTGGCGGTGAGCCCGGGGTTCCGGAACGTATTGGCCCCGACCATCAGCCCGAGACGGACCCGGGTCGTGAGCGGGCCGAGCGCGGCCAGCGTCGTCCAGCCCTCGAGGATCGGCTGCTCCCATGGCCCGAAGATCGCGAGGAGGTGGTCCCACGTCCAGATCGAGTCCCAGCCGGCGTCCTCGGCTCGACGGGCGGTGTCGCGGAACCCGGGCCAATCGGTCGACTGCGACCAGAGCTGGAGACCGAAGCGCAGCGGCACGGTCGCGGTCCGCCCGGTCAGTCGTCGAGGTGGTCGTGGACGGCGTCGACGCGCACCCGGAAGCTGATCCGGGTCTGGGCCTCGAAACCGCGCACGAGCCGCTCGGCCTTCGCGGGGTCGTCGGCGTGGTAACGCCGGGCCATCTCGGCGATATCGGCCTGGGCGGTCGCCTGGTCCTCCACCACCGACACGTGCCCGGACAGGCCGACCCAGCGGTAGCCATCGAACTGGTCATGGACCGCGACCGAGATGCGCTCGTCGCGCACGAGATTGGATGGCCAGCGGCGGCCGACCCGGCTGTTGAGGACGATCTCGTCGCCGTCGAGCCGATACCAGATCACGGCCTGGCGTGGACTGCCGTCGGGGTCGAGGCTGGCGATCGTTGCGAACCGGGTGCTGTCGAGGAAAGTTCGGATGCGCCCGGACAGGGCGGGCCGGACGGCGGGCTGGGTCATGTCCCGATGGTACGCGGCTCGGCCAGTGACCGCCTCGGCTGGGTCAGCCTGTCGCCCGGGTGCGTCGACTGGCGCTTCGGACGGTCGGCGTCATCGTCGTTCGGGTGGCGCTCCGGGCCGCCGTGCGGGCAACGCGCCGGGCGCCCTCGAGCCCGAGCTTCTCCATCGACCGTGGCGCGGCTGGTTCGGCCGCGGGCCGGCCCAGGAGGTAGCCTTGTCCGAGCTCGACGCCGAGCGTCTTGACCATCGAGAGGTCCGCGCGCTTCTCGATGCCCTCGGCGAGCAATTTGGCCCCGATCCGACGGCCGAACGAGACGAACGCCTCGACGAGGGCCTGCTTCGCGTCGTCGCGGGCGATCCCGGCGACGATGTCGCGGTCGATCTTGATGACGGTCGGCCGCAACGCGGCGATGAGCGCGAAGCTCGCGTAGCCGGCTCCCGCGTCGTCCACGGCAAACCCGAACCCGGCCCGGCGCAGGGCCTTGGTGGCGCGCTTGAGGGGCACCACGTCGGCGACGGCCTGCTGCTCCGTGCATTCGAGCGTGATCTGGCGGGGCTCGAGACCGGCGTCGCGGACCAGCGCAGCGAAGGCCTTGGCCTCGAATCGGGGATCGAGGAGGCTCGGTGGTGTCACGTTGACCGCCAGGCGGAGCGGTTCGCCACCTTCGGCCCGCCGACGCCGCTCGATGGCGCCGCCGCGCTCGAGGATGGTCGCCACGAGGAAGATGTCGAGCTCGATCGACCGGTCGGTGTCGATGGCGGCCTGGACGATCGCCGAGATCGATTGCGGGCAGCATCGGCATGTTCGGTCGGAACAGGCACTCGTATTCGTGCAGCTGGCCGGTGGTCAGGTCGACGATCGGCTGGAACGCCACGCCATGCATCGCCCGCAGGCTGAAGAAGTAGTCAAGCGTCTTGGTCTGGACGACCTGCGTGGTCTGGGCCATGCCGATCCGCTCGGCGAGGCCGGACATCTGCACGGCCGCGGACAGGGCCATGAGGTAGCGATCCGCCTCGGGCAGGTCGTCGTCGATCGTGACGAGACCGTAATCGGGCGTGCGGGTCTCGCGCGCGATCTCGCTGGCCAACGAATCCGTGAGGACGCTCACCGGACCGATGACGACGGCCCCCGAATCGAGCTCCAGCACGCGCAACCCATCGGCGATCGACGCCAGTCGGTGGGCGAACCTGATGTCGCGCGACCAGAGCAGGCGCTCGTCGGTCGAGCGGCGTGGATTGGTGAAGAAGCGCAAGCGAAGTCCCTGCGGGTCCGTGGAGTCGGGTCCGCGCGAGAGGCGTGGCCGTACCATCAATGATGGGCCCAACCGGGAGTCTGTGGGCGAGCCCGGGGGTCCTGTCCGCGACTGGTACTTTCGTCCCCGGTGCGGGCCTCGGCGGTTGGTCGGGACGGTCGGAACGGTCACGTCAGCCGTTCACCTGCTCGGATCTCGAGGTCCAGCCGGTTTTCCGGCGGCGCGAGCGGGCAGGCCCAGCGCGGGTCGAATGCACAGGACGGCTGGGTCGCGAAGTTGAAGTCCAGGATCAAGGCCCACGTGTCGGGCTCCGGGCCTGGATCCGCGCCGAGATCGGCGCCCTTGGCGCCATCCACGAGGTAGCGGCCCGCTCCGTACGTCGATGCGCCGTTGGTGGCGTCGCGGAAGGGGATGAACAAACCGCCGCCATAGCCCGCGATCCAGAAGACCGACAGGGCTCGCTCGCCGTCCGGGAACGGCAGTCGGACCGTGCCGATCCGTGCGAAGGCAGGACGTCCGAGCCGCTGTTGGGGAGGGCCAGCGACGGGGCACCGATGGCGGGGGGCGCTGCCGGCTCCACGAGGGCATGGAAGCGGAGCGCGGGGTCATGGTCGAAGTGGCGCGCCTGGAACCCGGATCGCTCCGTCAGCGGCACCGGGGATTGCGGGTGCTCGCGGTAGAGCTGTTCGCGGACCGCGCGCCAATGGTTCAGGGCGATCCCGGGATCCGTGGCGGCCATCGCCCGGACCTCGGCATACAACGTGGCGATGCGGCGACGCCAGTCGGCCAGGGTCAACCGGTCCGCCGGCGAGCCGTCACCCGGGACCCAGTCCGTCATCGCGAGCCGCGACGCATCGACGCGAGCACGATCCAGACGCCGAGGCCGATGAGGATCACCGGCCAGAACTGGCTCCAGCGGATGCGCGGCAGCTCGAGGCCGAGCGTCTGCTCGGCGAAGAACCACAGGCCCACGGTGAGGAGGATCAGGCCGAACACGACCGATGCCGCCCGGCCGTGGTCGGGTTCGGCGCCCTTCCGGGCCGTGGCCGCGATCGGCGCTGGGGACCAGGCCGGTTCGGCAGATCGTGGCCCCGACCAGGCTGCGTCGTCGGCCGGTTGCGACGTAGCGGTGGCGGGCGCGGCGGCGGCGGCGTCGGCGGCTGGCACGTCCGCCGTGTCCTGGGTTTCCGTCGCCTCGGCGGTCGAACCCGGCCAGCCCTCGGTCGACGAGGCCTCGGGGTCGGGCGGGGTCGGCATGCGCGCGGTTTCGTTCGGGTCGCGGTCGGTCACGAGTCGCCTCCCAAGCGCCGCGTGTCGCGGCTGCGCCCATCCTAGCCCGAGCCGCCTAGAATTGGGTCGCCCTCCAACGGTCGGGGGTCTCGCCGGACCGGCGATCGTGCGACGGATGGAGGTTGATGTGACGGACGCGGCGGAGATCGGCGTATTCGGCGGTTCGGGCTTCTACTCGCTGCTCGACGATGTGCGCGAGATCAAGGTCGACACGCCGTACGGCCCGCCATCCGATTCGATCTTCCTCGCCGATGTTGCCGGCCGGCGGATCGCGTTCCTGCCGCGCCATGGCCGTCGGCACACGATCCCGCCCCATCGGATCAACTACCGCGCCAACGTCTGGGCGATGAAGTCGCTCGGGGTGAAGGCGGCGATCTCGCCGTGCGCCGCGGGCTCACTCCAGCTGGGCGTCAAGCCCGGTGACTTCGTCGTCTGCGACCAGTTCGTCGACCGGACCTCGGGGCGTGCCCAGACGTTCTACGACGGACCCATCGTCACCCACCTGTCGTCGGCCGAGACCTATGACCCGACGCTGCGCCGCCTGGCGATCGATACCATCCGCGATCACGGCATCGAGGTCCACGAACGCGGCACGGTCGTCGTGATCGAGGGCCCGCGCTTCTCGACCAAGGCCGAGTCGAAATGGTTCAGCGATGCCGGCTGGGAGGTCATCAACATGACCCAGTTCCCGGAGGCGTGGCTGTGCCGGGAGCTCGGCATCGCGGTCGTCAACATCAGCCTCATCACGGACTACGACGCCGGCGTCCACGAGGGCACCGAAGCGGTCGATGCCACCTCGGTCCTGGAGGTCTTCACCGCGAACGCGGAGCGGATCCAGAAGGTCGTCCTGGACCTGATCGGTCGGTTCCCGGCGGACCTGGATGGGTTGGGCGCCGGACATGCACTGGGCCCGACGCGCGGCGACGGCCATGCGATCGCACCCGACGACGTACGCCTGTTCGAGACCGGGTTCTGACGATGGCGGAGCCGGCATCCGGCGGGACTCGGCTGCCGGTCGGGGTCTGCCTGCGGGCGATCCGCGCCGAGCCTGGCTGGTGGCTTGAGAGCGCGCGTCGGTTGGACGCGGCGGGCTATGCCGGCCTGTGGTGCTGGGATCACTTCATGGGTCGCGGCGACAAGACGGTCCCGGTCGTCGAGGCGTGGACGATCCTCTCGATGGCTGCGGCCCAGACGACGCAGGCGACGGTCGGCACGTTCGTGATGAACGTCATGAATCGCCATCCCGCCGTGGTGGCCCGCATGGCGTCGACCCTCCAGATCGCGAGCGGCGGGCGACTGATCCTCGGGATGGGCATCGGCGGCGCGCCGAAGGAGCACGAGGCCTACGGCATCGACTTTCCGGCCGCCCCCGAGCGCGTGGCCCGCCTCGAGGAGGCGGTCGCCGTCATCCGGGCGTTGTGGACCGGCGGTCCCGTCACGCGGCCGTCGCCGTTCTACCCGCTGGTCGAGGCGTACGCGCACCCCGTGCCGAACCCTGCACCCCGGATCGTGATCGGCGGCGAGACTCCGGCCGGAGCGCGTCTGGCGGCACGCATCGGCGATGGCTGGAGCACGTTCGACGACACCTTCGAGACCCATCTGCCGCTGTATCTCGAGGCGCTCGACGCCGCCGGACGTCGCCGCGAGGACCAGTTGGTGCTCGTCGGGTTCCAGGGAGACTGGCTCGCCGACGAGGCGTTCCGCGATACGTCCTGGTTCGCGGACCCGCGGGGGACATGGGCACGCTGGCACGAAGCCGGCGCGGATGGCGCGGTGGTCCTGGCCCGCTCTGCTGACGACGTGGACGCGCTCGTGGCGGCCGTGGACCGCTGGTGAACGTGGTTCGTGGCACCATCCACGGGTGACCCCGACCGATCCCGTGGCGCCGCCGGCTCCCGGTACGGCCTCGAGCCGTCCCGAGCCCACCCACCCGTGCGCGCGGTGTGGCGCGCCCGTGGGACCGGGCGTCGGGCTCTGCGAGCGCTGCAACCCGCTGGGGTTGCGTGACGCCGCGTCGTCACAGGTCCACGGCTCGGTCTTCATCGGGATCGTGGCAGCGGTCATCGGCCTGGCGGTCGTCGGGCGGCTTGCGATCGCCGGCCTCGGCCCGTTCCCGGCCTCGGTCGACAGCGTCGTGGCTTCCGGCGCCGGCCTGGCGGTCAGCGTGACCGTCACGAACGAGGGCTCCTCGGTCGGTCAGACGACCTGCCGGGTGGTCGACCGCGCGGATCGCGGCATCAGCCGCAGCGCGTTCGTCCTGAGCCCGCCCATCGAGCCGGGCCAGACCCTGACGTTCACGTCCGTGGTGACCGAGTTCGGGTCCGAGCTGCGCGACCTCGACGTGACGTGCCGGACGCCATGACGAGCCCTGCCGACGACCTGGCGTTCGCCCTCGCCCTCGCGGCCCGCGCCGGCGAGGTGTTGATGGATCGCTACGAGCGCCTCGAGCGTATCGACTACAAGAGCGCCCGCGACGTCGTGACCGAGGCGGACCACCTATCCGAGGACCTCATCCTGGACGCGATCCGGACCCGCCACCCGGGCGACGCGATCCTGGCCGAGGAATCCGGGGAGCATCGGGCGGTCGAGGGCGAGGCGCCCACCTCGGGGCGGGGTCGTGCGTGGATCGTGGATCCACTCGACGGTACCGTGAACTACGCCAACGGCATCCCGTTCTTCTGCGTATCGATCGGGCTGGTCGTGGACGGGCGCCCATCCGTCGGGGTCATCCACGATCCGACCCGGAACGAGACGTTCGCGGCGACCGCCGACGGGCCGGCGCTGCTCGCGGCGTCACTCGGATCGCCCAGCCATGCCATCGCCGCTTCGGACAAGGAGAAGGTCTCTGACTTCGTCATCTCGATGGCGCTGAACGGCCGATCGGCCGCGACCCGGGTGCGCAACGTGCGCAAGGCGATCCGCATCTCGCGGTCGATGGGCTCGGCGGCCCTGGCGCTCGCGTACGTGGGCAATGGCCGGTTCGACGCGTTCGTCCAGCAGGGCGGGCTGTCCGCCTGGGACGTGGCGGCAGCCGGGCTGATCGCGGAGCGGGGTGGGGCCACGGTGACAGCGATGGACGGCGGTCCGTGGTTCGATCTGGCGCACAAATCCAGGTCGATCGGGATCGTCGCCGCGCCCGCCTCGCATCACGGGACGTTCCTCGAACTCGTCCGGTAAGGCCCCTCAGGCCTCGTCCAGCCAGCGGTGCGGCCGGGTACGTAGCCGATCCAGGCCCCATTCCTCGCAGAACGCCTCCCACGCATCGCGCGGTGCGCCGTCCCAGCGCAGCTCGTCGGGATCGTGCTGGCGGAGCGGGACGCCATCGTCGGCGGTCCGCAGGCGGGCGAGGTCGCGATACAGGAGTGCATCGGCCCACTGCTCGCGGAGCGTGGCCGCAAGGGCCATCGCGCGCGTGCCGCCGACCCCTGGCACCTCCCAGGCCGAGGCGCGCTCCGGGATATCCTCGAAGTGCCCGTACCTGGCCAGGACCGCCGCCGCCGACTTTGCGCCCCAGCCCGGGAGTCCGGGGTAGCCGTCTGACGCGTCCCCCACCAGGGCCAGCCAGTCCGGGATCGAGGGTGGGGCGACGCCCCACTTTGCGCGGACCCCGGCGTCGTCGTAGGTCAGCCCGCGCCGCCGGTCCCAGAGGACGATGCGGTCGTCGCGAACGAGCTGGGCCATGTCCTTGTCAGGGGTACAGACGAGGATCCGCTCGACCCGGGCGTCCTCGGCGAAGCGCACGGCCGCCGCGGCGATGGCGTCGTCGGCTTCGAATTCGACCATCGGCCAGAGGACGGTCCCGAGCGCTTCGATGGCGGCCTCCGCGATGGGGAACTGGGCGAGGAGCTCGGGCGGCATGCCGGCGGACGACTTGTAGTCCGGGATAGAGGTCGTTGCGGAACGACTCGATGACACGGTCGGTCGCACACCCGACGTGCGTCGCTCCCTCCTCGCGCAGCAGGTACAGGAGTTGGTCGCACAGGCCGGAGACGCCGGACAGGACGATCCCGTCGCGCCCGATGACCGCCGGTCGCGGCGCGAAATGCGCCCGGAACAGCTCGTAGGTGGCATCGACGAGGTGGAGCTGCATCGATCGACTACGTGGCCGTCATCGCATCGTCGTCCGCCACAGGCCGACGCCGGCCGCGGTCATCTCGTCGATCGCGCGGGCGCCGTCGCCGGGTTCCAGGTCGACGGCCGCGATCGCGTCGGTCAGCAGTTTCGTCTCGAACCCGAGTCGAGCGGCATCGAGCGCGGTCGCCTTGACGCAGTAGTCGGTGGCGAGGCCGACGACGACGACCCGCTCGATCGCGCGGTCGCGCAGGAGCTGCTCGAGCTCGGTCGGGATCTGCTCGCCGGTGGTCGGGTCGCGCATCGTGAAGCCGGAATAGCCGTCCTCGCCGTTCGCGCCTTTGCGGATGCGTGGCGCGTCGTCCGGGGCGGTGAGGTCCGGGTGGAGGGCAGCGCCCCACGTGTCGGCGACGCAGTGGACCGGCCACGGGCCGCCGTCCTTCGCGAAGTGCGGGGTCGATTCCGGATGCCAGTCCTGCGTGAACACGACGAGGCCGCCCGCGCTCATGGCCATGGCGATCTCGCCGTTGATCCGCGGGATGATAGCGGTGCCGGCGGTGACCGAAAGGCTCCCCGCGGGATCGGCGAAGTCGTTCTGCACATCCACGACGACGAGGGCGGTGGTTGGGCCGTAGCGCAGCATGACCCCGAATGTAGCAGCCGCAGCGCTGCGGGGCGGGCTGACGATCCGTCCAAGACCAGCCCGACATGCCGAAGCGGCGCCCGCGGGCGCCGCTTCGTCCGTGGTCCTCGGCCTTGACCGCTACCCGATGAGGGCCGTTCGCTCGTCCGGTACCGGCTCGGGGGCCGTTGTCTCGGGGGGGACCGGCGGCTCGACGTCGAGCAGGTAGCCGATGCCCTGGAACGTCTTGATCCGGCCCGGCTCACCGGGTTCAGCGCCGAGCTTGCGACGGACCCGCGAGACCCAGACCCGCAGGTACTGCAGGTCGTCGCGGTACTCCGGGCCCCAGACCTTGGTCAGCAGCTCGGTGTGGAGGACGACCTTGCCGGCATTGGCGGCGAGGTGCTGGAGCAACAGCCACTCCGTCCTCGAGAGCTGTACCAGCTCCCCGTTCCGGGTGACCATGCGCCGCTCCAGGTCGATCTCGATGTCATCGAAGGCGAGGACACCCGATCCCGGGCTGGCGCCGGACGAGCGGCGCAGGACGGCGCGGACGCGCGCGGCCAGCTCGTCTGGGTGGAACGGCTTCGCGATGTAGTCGTCGGCGCCGAGGTCGAGGCCCTTGGCCTTGTCGGCCGTGGAGCCCTTGGCGGTCAACAGGATCACCGCGACAGGTCGGCGCTCACGAAGCTGGCGCATGACCTCGATGCCGTCGAGGTCCGGCATCACGATGTCCAGGAGCACGATGTCCGGGCGGACTTCCTCGGCCTTCTGGAGCGCTTCCTCGCCGCCGTTGGCGGTCACGACGCGGAAGCCTTCCTCGCCGAGCGCGATGGATACGAGTTTGGTGATCCGCGGCTCATCGTCCGCGACGAGCACGAGTGGCTGGGTACTCACTCCCGCACCTCCTGAGGTGGCGTCATGGTGACGGACATCGCCGGACACGTCTCGTCCGGGACGCCCCGAGGACGCATCGGACGGTCGGTGCAGGTCGTTACGAGGCCGCGGGGGCGGCGCTCGGCAGGTTGACGTTCACGTTGACGTCGCTCGGCGACGTCGTGCCCGCACCCGGGCCGATGAGGAAGTACCACGCGCCGGCGAGGACGATCAGGATCGCGATGATCCCGAGGATCATGCCGGTGTTGGAACTGTCCTTGACGACGACGGTGTCGCGGTCGTTGTCGGCCATGTCTGGGTCTCCTTGCTCGATCGAGTCCGGAGGGCGTTCGGGCCTGTGCCCTCACCGACGCTCCGGTCGGCGTCCGCCACATCGGTGTCGGCAGGCGTGACGCGGGGGCCAGCATGGTTCACGGGGGCTGACGCCCGTGCCGACCGACATTGCAAAGCCGTTGCATCGGCATTACAGCGGGTCCGGCCGGACGGGCCGGCGGTCGCCCGGGTCGAGATGGGCTACGCTTCGTCCATGGGTTTCAGCCAGGACGAACTCGACCTGATCGACCGGACCGAGGAGGTCGAGATCGAGACCAGCGGTGCCGACGGCGCCACGCATCGGACGATCATCTGGGCCGTCGTCGACGACGGTGACGTGTTCATCCGCTCGCACCGCGGCCCGAACGCGCGGTGGTACCGCGAAGCCCTGGCGCGACCGTCCGTGGCCCTGATCGTCGACGACCGACGCTTGGCGGCCGAGGCCATCCCGGTCTCCGACGCCGCGTCCATCGAGCGATGCTCCGCCGCGATCCTCCAGAAGTACGCCAACGATCCCGCGGCGACGAGCATGGTCCGCACCGAGGTCCTCGACCTGACCCTCCGGCTCGAGCGCACGTGATCCACCTGCGCCGCCTCCCATCCGCAACCTGTACCCGGCGGACGACCGCCGTACGATAGCCAGCCGACCGCGGTCCACGGAGCCTTCGCCCGCATGTATTTCGACGAATTCAAACACCAGCTGCCCGACATCGATGAGGCCGAGACCGACGACTGGATGCAGTCGCTCGACCAGGTCGTCGAGCAGGCCGGCGAGACGCGCGCCCGGTTCCTCGTCTACAAGCTCCTCAAGCGTGCCCGCCAGCTCCAGATCGGCCTCCCGCCGCTCACCCAGACCCGCTACATCAACACCATCAGCCCGGAACAGGAGCCGGACTTCCCCGGTGACGAGGCGATGGAGCTGCGCATCCGGCGCATCGTCCGCTGGAACGCGGTGGCGATGGTCCTGCGCGCGAACACGCGCTTCCCGGGCATCGGCGGTCACCTCTCGACGTACGCCAGCTCGGCCAGCCTCTACGAGACCGGGTTCAACCACTTCTTCCGCGGCAAGGACGGGGAGGGGAGTGGCGACCAGATCTTCTACCAGGGCCACGCGGCGCCCGGGATCTATGCCCGCGCGTTCCTCGAGGGCCGGCTGACCGAGGACCAGCTCGACCACTTCCGGCGCGAGCACATCCCCGGGAAGGGCCTGAGCTCATACCCGCATCCCCGCCTGATGCCCGACTTCTGGGAGTACCCCACGGTCTCCATGGGCCTTGGGCCGATCAGCGCGATCTACCAGGCGCGGTTCAATCGATACCTCCAGAACCGGGGCATCCTCGACACCTCGAAGTCGCGGGTCTGGGCGTTCCTGGGCGACGGCGAGACCGACGAGCCGGAGTCGTTGGGGGCGCTCCACGTCGCCGCCCGTGAGGGCCTCGATAACCTGACGTTCGTCGTCAACTGCAACCTGCAGCGGCTCGACGGCCCGGTCCGCGGCAACGGCAAGATCATCCAGGAGCTCGAGGCGGTCTTCCGCGGCTCCGGCTGGAACGTCATCAAGGTGATCTGGGCGCGTGAGTGGGACGAGCTCCTGGCCCGCGACGTCGATGGCGTGCTCGTCCAGCAGATGAACGAGACCCTCGACGGCGAGTTCCAGAAGTTCAGCGTGGCCGGTGGCGCCTACATCCGCGAGCACTTCTTCGGCCCCGACCAACGACTGCGCAAGCTCGTCGAGCACCTGTCCGACGACGACCTCGCCAAGCTCCGCCGGGGCGGCCACGACTATCGCAAGGTCTACGCCGCCTACAAGGCCGCGACGGAGTTCAAGGGCGCGCCGACGGTCATCCTCGCCAAGACCGTGAAGGGCTGGACCCTGGGCCCCGGCGTGGAAGCGCGCAACATCACCCACCAGGCGAAGAAGCTGTCCGAGAACGAGCTGCGGGTCTTCCGCGACCGGCTGCGAGCTGCCGATCCCGGACGGGGCGCTCAAGGACGCTCCGTACTACCACCCGGGGCCGAAGTCCGAGGAGGTCGAGTACCTCACGGAGCGTCGCCGGGCGCTCGACGGGCCCATCCCCAAGCGAGTCGTTCGCGCGACGCCCCTTCCCGCTCCGGCCCCCGCGGTCGACCAGGAGTTCGCCACGGGCAGCCAGACAGCCGTCTCGACGACGATGGTCTTCGCCCGGATCCTGCGCAACCTCATCCGCGATAAGGAGCTCGGTCCCCGGATCGTGCCGATCATCCCGGACGAGGCCCGCACGTTCGGCATGGACCCGCTGTTCAAGGAGGTCGGCATCTATACCGCCCTGGGCCAGCGCTATGAGCCGGTCGATTCCGGATCTCGTCCTGTCGTACCGCGAATCGACCGATGGCCAGGTGCTCGAGGAGGGCATCACCGAGGCGGGCTCGATGGCCTCGTTCCAGGCGGCCGGCACGTCCTACGCGACCCATGCCCAGCCGATGATCCCGTTCTACATCTTCTACTCGATGTTCGGGTTCCAGCGGACCGGCGACCAGATGTGGGCGTTCGGGGATGCCCGCGGACGTGGCTTCCTGATGGGCGCCACGGCCGGTCGGACGACGCTCGCCGGCGAGGGCCTGCAGCACGATGACGGCCACAGCCACATCCTGGCGTCGACCGTCCCGGTCGTGCGCGGCTACGACCCGGCGTTCGCGTACGAACTCGCGGCCATCGTCCGTGACGGCATCGAGCGGATGTACGCCAAGGGCGAGGACGTCTTCTACTACATCAGCCTGTACAACGAGAACTACGCCCAGCCGCCCAAGCCCGACGGCGTCGACGACGGCATCCTGCGTGGCATCTACCGCTTCGCCGAGGCGCCCCGGCTGGACAAGGGGGCCCAGGCGGCGCGCCTGGTCGGTTCCGGCTCGATCCTCAACCAGGTCATCGCCGCGCGCGACCTGCTGGCCGAACGGTTCGGCGTCGCGGCGGAGGTCTACAGCGCCCCGTCGTTCCCGCTCCTCCGGCGCGATGCGCTGGAGGCCGAGCGCTGGAACCGGCTGCACCCGGACAGCAAATCGCCCCGCGTGCCGTACGTCAGCGAGATCCTGCCCGGTGAGGGCGGCCCGATCGTCGCCGCGACCGACTGGATGAAGGCCCTGCCCGACATGGTCGCCCGGTGGCTCCCGCCGCATTACGTGGCGCTCGGCACGGACGGCTTCGGCCGGAGCGGTACGCGCGAGGATCTGCGGGCGTTCTTCGAGATCGACCCGGCGCACATCGCGGCGGCGACGCTCACCTCGCTCGCCCGATGCGGCTCGCTGACGCCGGCCAAGGCGGCCAAGGCGATCCGCGAGCTCGGGATCGACGCTGACAAGCTCGACCCACTCGCCGTCTGAGGCACGGCCCGGGCCGGCCGCGGGCACGCTCGCGTCGCTGGCTCGGGTCTTTCTCCGCCTCGGGCTGACCTCGTTCGGTGGTCCGGCTGCGCACGTCGCGCTGATGCGCGACGAATTCGTTCGGCGCCGTGCCTGGCTCGACGACGCCGCGTTCGTGGACCTCGTCGGTGCCTCCAACCTCATCCCGGGGCCTACCTCGACCGAGCTCGCGATGCACATCGGGCACCGGCGGGCGGGCCGGGCCGGCCTGGTCGTGGCGGGCCTCGCGTTCCTGCTGCCGGCCGTGCTGATCGTCGCGGTCCTTGCCTGGCTCTACGTCGAGCAGGGGACCCGACCCGAGGTCGGGGCCGTCCTCGCCGGCGTCGCCCCGGTCGTGGTCGCGATCGTGGCCCACGCGGGCTGGTCCATCGGACGGTCGGTGGTCCGGACCCGGCAGGCCGTCGCGCTGCTCCTGGCGACGATCCTGGCCGTCCTCGCCGGAGCCCCGGAGATCGCGGTCCTGCTCGGGATGGGCGTCGTCGCCCTCATCCTTCAGGCCGGCCTCTCGCGGTTCGGCGCGCGTGCGGCGTCCGGCGGGATCGCCGCTTCGGTCCCGGGCGCGCTCGGTGGCCTGGGCGCGCTCGTGGCTCCACTGGCCGCGCCCGTCGTCACGGCCGCCACACCGTTCGCGGTCTTCGGCATCTTCCTCAAGATCGGGGCCGTGCTCTTCGGCAGCGGCTACGTCCTCGTCGCGCTCCTGCGGTCGGAGCTCGTCGATGGGCTCGGTTGGCTCACCGAGACCCAGTTGATCGATGCCATCGCCGTCGGCCAGGCGACCCCCGGACCGCTGTTCTCTACCGCCACGTTCATCGGGTATGTGGTCGCTGGTCCGGTCGGGGCCGTGGCCGCGACGGTCGGGATCTTCCTGCCCGCTTTCGTCGCGGTCGCCATCAGCATCCCGCTGCTCGGACGGTTGCGCGGGTCGCGCCGGGCGCGCGCCTTCCTCGACGGCGTGAACATCGCGGCGGTCGGGCTGCTCGCCGTGGTCGCCGCGCAGCTCGCCATCAGCAGCGTCAGCGGTCCGATCGAGGCCGCGACGGCGGGCGTCGCGTTCGTCCTCCTCGTCCGCGGCGTGGGTACGGTCTGGCTCGTCGCCGCGGGAGCCGCGATCGGTCTGATCCGGTTCGGGCTGCCCCTGGGCTAGCCGGGATCTCGGCGACCGGCGACGCGTCGGGCCGTGTTGACAGGCGGCCGCAACACCGAGCCCCGACCTGCCGGGCCTGGCGGCATGACGTGAGGGTCACGCTGAGCGCGACACGATCGATCACCCAGGAGACGAGACGATGACGGACGACCGCTCACGCGACGACGACCCGACCCGTGACGAAGATCTGGACCCCGGCGCCTTCATCGGACAGCGCCCCGAACGGGAGGCCGAGACGATCCCCGGGGGCATCTCGCCCAAGGACGAGCGCATCGCCGCGAACAGCACGCAGAGCGGCCCGGTCCTGGACGACCCCGTCCCGGAGGGTCACCGCGAGGGACCGCCCGCCAGCGACGACCAGGTCCGCGAGGCCGGCGAGTCGCGCTGATATCCGGCTGATAGACGCGCCGTCGACGGTGTGAGGCGAGCCTTCGGCGACGGGCCCTACCGTCGCCCCAACGTCGGACGCGACGTCTGTCCGCCGGCGACCTGCCGGCACCAGTCGAACATCCAGGAGGCCCTCTGTGGACCACGATGACACGATGACCCCGCACACCCACCCGCACGACGACCTGCTCAACGAGGGTCGTGGCGTAGACGGTGGCACGGCTGCCGAGAATGAGGAAGGTGGCAAGGAAGCGGTCGGCGCAGGTGCCGGGGCGCTTGGCGGCGCGGCCGTCGGGATGGCCGTCGGCGGCCCGGTCGGTGCGGTCGTCGGTGGCGGCGTCGGTGCCGTTGCCGGCGCGGTCGCCGGTGAGGCGGCCGAAGGTGACGACGAGGCCGGGGCCGGGACCGGTGCCCTCGGTGGTGGCGCGGCAGGCGCCGTCATCGGTGGTGCGATCGCCGGGCCTCCCGGTGCGGTCGTCGGTGGCGCCGTCGGTGCTGCCGGTGGAGCCGGTGCCGGGGACCAGACCGAGGAAGAGGCCGAAGAGACGGCCCCGACCACTCCCGGAGAGCGCCCGTACTAGCCCCTGACCCAGTTTTCCGGTGATTCGCCGGATAGTGCGACACTTACCGCGAGTCCCCGTGCCTTCGGGGGCTCGCGGCGCTCCATCTCTCGAGGTTCCGACCCATGCTCCGCCCACTCCGCATCGCCCAGGTGGCCCCTCCGCTCGAACGGGTCCCGCCACGTGCCTACGGAGGGACGGAGCGCATCATCTTTGGCCTCGTGACCGAGCTCGATCGGCGTGGCCACGAGGTGACGACCTTCGCAAGCGCCGACTCGGTCGTACCCGGGCGGCACATCGAGACGGTCCCCGAGGCGTTGCGACCGGCCGGTTACACCGGCGACACGTTGCCGTACATGCAGTTGACCGTCCACGAGGTGCTTGCGCGAGCCTCCGAGTTCGATCTCATCCATACCCACCTCGAGTGGCTGAGCCTGCTCCTCGCCAGGGTGGCGCCGATCCCCGTCGCCACGACGTTCCACGGCCGTCTCGACCTGCCGTGGGCCGAGGCCCTGTTCCGCGATCCGCCGCGCGGCCTCGTGGCGATCAGCAAGAACCAGGCGAACACCTTCCCGGATGTTCCCTGGGAGGCGGTCGTCTACAACGGGCTGAAGCTCGACGGCGCGCCGTTCGGGAAGCGCCGCGGCGATGGGCTGTGCTTCGTCGGGCGGGTGGCCGAAGAGAAGGGCATCGTCGAGGCCATCCAGATCGCCCAGGCGGCTGGTCGCCCGCTGCGCATCGCCGCCAAGGTGGCGCCCTCGGGCCCCGAACGCGCCTACTACGACGCGGTGTTCCAGCCCGCGCTCAAACAGGCCGGCTCGAGTGTCGAGTACCTCGGCGAGCTCGAGCAGGCCGACCGCGACCAGCTGTTCGCCGAGAGCCACGCGTCGCTGATGCCCGGGGCGTGGCCTGAGCCGTTCGGCCTCGTCGCGATCGAGGCCATGGCCTGTGGCACGCCGATCATCGCGCGCCGCATCGGCGCGCTGCCGGAGATCATCCGCGACGGCATCGATGGCTTCTTCGGTGACGACGTGATCGCCATGGCCTTCCTGGTCGACCGGGTGGCCGACCTCGATCGCGCGGCGATCCGCGCCTCGGTCCTCGAGCGCTTCTCCGTGGAAAAGATGACCGACCGGTACGAGGCGGTCTACGAGAAGCTGCTCGTGGGATCGGCCGCCGCCGGCGGCGCCGAGGATGGCGGGGACGACGAGGGCGATGCCGCCGACGAACCCCAGCGCATCGCGATCCCCATCCTTCGAGAGGACCGTCTCGGCGCGATCCCGCGGGCCCGCTGAGTCACCCGCGGCCGGGGCCCGCCGCGACCGCCGCCCGGGACCGGGCGGTCACCGTCCACCGACCCGGACCGGGACGATTGGCACGCGCCTGTGACGTCCCTGCGGACGCTGCCGCGGCGCCCCTGATGGCCGAGCCCCGACGCTGTCCGTGCGTCCGCCCGACGCGGACGGTGTCTCGACACGGAGGTGAGCGACATGCCGCAGAAAGCCTGGAGCGAGAAGCGCGAGCGCCAGTACGAGCACATCAAGGATTCGTACGAGGATCGCGGCCGGAGCGAGGAGAAGGCCGAGGAGCTGGCAGCCCGCACGGTCAACAAGGATCGGCGTGAAGCCGGCGAGACGAAGGCCCAGCGGGAGCGCTCCCGGTGACGGCCATCGGCTATGCGCTCTCGAGCGAGGAGCACGCCCCGGCGGACCTCGTCGCGAACGCCCGGCGGGCTGAGGAGGCCGGTTTCACGTTCGCCCTCATCTCGGATCACTTCCATCCGTGGATCGAACGCCACCCGGCAGAGCTCCTTCGTCTGGAGCGTGCTCGGCGCCATCGCCGAGGCGACGGATCGCCTGGTCGTCGGGACCGGTGTCACCTGCCCGACGATTCGGATCCACCCGGCGATCATCGCGCACGCTGCGGCGACGACCGCCGCGCTCATGCCCGGTCGCTTCTTCCTCGGCGTCGGCACGGGCGAGAACCTCAACGAGCACATCCTGGGCCAGGCCTGGCCCGAGTGGGAGGTGCGTGCCGAGATGCTGGAGGAGGCCGTTGCCGTCATCCGCGAGCTGTGGCGCGGCGAGGTCACCAGCCATCGCGGGACGTACTACACCGTCCAGAACGCGAAGCTCTACACGCTGCCGGACGAGCCGCCGCCGATCCACATCGCCGCGGGTGGTCCGCGGATGGCCGAGTTGGCCGGACGCATCGGCGACGGGTTCATCGGGACCGGTCCGGACGAGGATCTGCTCGCGGCATTCACGTCGGCGGGCGGGTCAGGACCACGGTTCGGCCAGGTGACGCTGTGCTGGGGCAAGACCGAGGCCGCGGCGCGCCGGACGGCGCACGAGTTCTGGCCGACGGCCGCGCTGAAGGGCGAGGTCACGCAGGAGCTGCCCAATCCGGCGCAGTTCACCGACCTCGTGAGCATGGTCACCGAGGACCAGGTCGCCGAGGCGATCACCTGCGGTCCGGATCCGGACGTCCACCTGGAGAAGATCCAGGCATACATCCGCGCCGGTTTCGACCACGTGTACCTGCACCAGGTCGGGCCGGACCAGGAAGGCTTCTTCGCCTGGGCCGAGCGCGAGCTGCTGCCGCGGATCGAAATGCGGGAGCCGGTCGCCGTCTAGGTCCCTGTACCGGTCGTCGGTCGGGGCACACACGCCGGACTGGGCGGTCGCGCCTGGCGGCGGTGCCGGGCGTCCGTCAGAGCTGCTTGTCCGGGTCCTCGATGTCGGCCGCGTCCGGGGCGTCGGCGCCCTCGCGCAACCACGGATTCTCTTCGTCGGTCGGCTCGGGGTCGCCCGGGATCCGGTCCGGATCCATCGGCGCGTCCATGCCGCGGTCGATCTCGTTGGTGTCCACTCCGGGCAGGTCCCGGGTGCGCTCGTCGGTCATGTCGATCTCCCTGCGTCTGGAGGTTGCGATGGGCCAACGGTCCCACGGGCTCCGCAACGCCTTCGCCCGCCCGGGCCCGGCTCTCATTGCAACGTCGTGCCATCGATCGTGCCCATCGGCCCCAACGTGACGGGGATCAGGCCCGGGTCATCCCTCGCCGCAGGAGCAGCCAGGCCATGACGAGCGTCACCAGCGCGATGAGCCCGAGCGCGGCCAGCTCCCAGGCCTGATTGGTGCCGCCGCGCAGCATGAAGTCCTGGAGGAGTCGGATGCCGTGGGTGACGGGCAGCGCGAACGCCACCGCGCGGACCGGTGCCGTGAACTCCTCGATCGGCAGGACGAAACCACTGAAGAACACCGACGCGAGGAGGACCAGCAGCGACAGCTGGACCGCCTGACGCTCGGAATCGGAGATCGTCGCGATCAGGAGCCCAAGACCGAGCGAGGCAAGCAGCAGGAGCACCACGGTCCCCGCGATCCACCCGGCACCGCCCAGGACCGGCACGCCGAAGCCCAGCACGATGAGGGCGATGGTCACACCCGCGATCGCGAGCCCGATCAGCCCGAACGCGAGCACCTTGCCGACGAGTACCTCCGCCGTGCTGACCGGGGCGATGCGGAACAGCTCGATGACGCCGCTCGTCCGCTCGCGGACCAGCGACATCGCGACGAGCGTGACGGCCAGGTGTTGGAGGATGAGCGCCAGGACGGCCGGGGCGAAGTAGGCGACGACCCTCGGGCTCGATGGGGCGGTGTTGACGATCTCGGCCCGCGTCGGGGCGGCGATGACGTCGGGCGGGATGGCCGCGGCTTCCGGTTCGCCCGCCGCGACGGCATAACCCTCGCCCTCGGCCGCGACGCGCTCGATGATCTCGCGGTTGACCTCGCTCGCGAGTCCGCTCGCCAGGAAGCCGGCGTAGTTCTCGGCGACCGGATCGACCTCGTCGACCAGCACCTCGATGACGGACTGTTCGCCGGCGCGGAATTGCGCCTCGGCATCCTCGGGTGCCACGATCACGACGTCGACCGTCCCGGTCCGCAGCCGTTGCTCTGCGGCGGCGCGGTCCGCGGTGACTTCCGCGATATGGAGGCCACCCCCCGCAAGCCCCTGGTACGTCGCGATGTCAGTCGGCAGCCCGCTCGTCGGCGGGGCGACGATCACCGTCTCGAGCGGTCGCTTGACGCCGCTGTAGCCGAGGCCGAAGACGGCCATGATGAGGAACGGCCCAAGGACCAGGCTGAGGATCGCGCCGGGCCGGCGCATGGTCTCCACGAGCTCCTTGCCGATGAAGGCGAGGAGGCGGACGAAGACCGCGAGGAGCGGGCGCATCAGGCGGCCTGCCCGTCGGGTGAGATGTCGGTCTCCGGATGCGCGGCCCGATCGCGCTCGACGAGGATCGCGAACACCTCGTCGAACGACGGCCGTGCCTCCTGCGCGGTCGCGACGTCGCCACCATGCTGCCCGACCGCCTCCACCACCTCGGCCAAAGCGACGGCCGCGTCGTCGACGGTGACCCGGAGCGATCGATCGCTGTCCTGGCGCACACCGTGGACCCTGGGCAGACTCGAGAGCAGCGTCGCGTCGAAGGGTGCGGTCGTCTCGATCGCGACGATGTCACCGCCGATCGCCTGACGACGAAGCTCGTCTGGAGTGGCCAGCGCGATGAGCCGTCCAGCGGAGATCAGCGCCACGGTGTCGCACGCCTCGGCTTCGTTGACGTACTGCGTCGTGACGAGGAGCGTGCGGCCCTCGTCGCGCAGTCGGTGAAGCTCCTCCCAGACACGGGTGCGCAGCAGCGGGTCGATGCCGGCCGTGGGCTCATCGAGGAACAGCAACCACGGCTCGTGGACGAGCGCGCAGGCGAGTTCGAGCCGCCGCTGCATGCCACCCGAGAGGTTGCCGGCGCGACGGCCACGGACGTCCCAGAGGTCGACCAACTGGAGGACCTGGCGGGTGCGCCGGTGGCGCCGCAGGAACAGGAGCCCGAACAGGGACGCCACGAAGTCGACGTTCTCGCGGGCCGTCAGATCCGGGTAGAGCGTGAACTGTTGGGGCATGTAGCCGATCCGCTCGCGGGTCTGCCGGTGGAATCGCCGGGGGTCCTCGCCGAGGACGCGCACCGTGCCTTCGGTCGGCGTCAGCGCCCCGGTCAGCATCCGGACCGTCGTCGTCTTGCCCGCGCCGGACGGCCCGATGATGCCCAGGATCGTCCCCGTGAGGACCGTGAGGCTGATGCCATCGACCGCCACGTCGTCGCCGAACTTCATCGTCACCCCGTCGATGACGACGCTGGCGTCGTCGGCGTGATCGGCCACGGCGGTCGCGCCGCCAGCCTCGCCGGGTCGGTGGGTCGGTGCGGCCATGGTGAGAAGGCGTCTCCTGGCGGGTCGCGAGTCGGGCGGGGTGGGCGGGGTCGGCGGGGAGGGCGGTGACGGGAGAGGATCCCCACCGCGACTCCCCCACGGGCGCGGTGGGAACTAGGCGCAGTATCGGAACGGCCGGGTATCGCAGCACCCACGCCGGGCCGCTACGGGATTGCAGGCATATCGCGAACCGAAACCGTTGCGAGGCGGCTGTGAGGGGAAGGCGACCGTCCCGGGATGGCGAGCCGCGGCGCGCCCGGTCATCGTGCCCATATGCCACCTCGCCCCGACGCCCCGACCGACGCACAGGACACGCGGACCGCCGCGCGTGCAGCCGGCCTGCGCTACGCGACCGACGCCCGCCCCGGCTACACGAGGCGACGATCGGGCAAGGGATTCAGCTTTCGCGACGAGGATGGGATCACGATCCGCGACCCCGAGGTCCTCGCGCGTATCCGGTCCCTCGCGATCCCGCCAGCCTGGACCGACGTGTGGATCTGCCCGTGGGCCAACGGCCACCTCCAGGCCACCGGCCGCGACGCCCGTGGGCGAAAGCAGTATCGCTATCACCCGCGCTGGAGCGAGCGCCGCGGGACGGACAAGTTCGATCGGATGCTCGCCTTCGCGAGGGCGCTCCCGCGGATCCGCGAGCGGTGCGACGAGGATCTCGGCGAAGCGCGGCCTGCCCCGCGAGAAGGTGCTTGCCGGCGTGGTCCGGCTCCTCGAGGACGACGCTCATTCGGGTCGGCAACGACGAGTACGCCCGGCTCAATCGGTCGTTCGGGCTCACGACCATGCGCGGCCGGCATGCCCGGATCGACGGCCACGCGATCCGCTTCCGGTTCCGCGGCAAGTCCGGCCAGGTCCACGAGGTCGGGCTGCGCGACCGACGGTTGGCCAGCCTGGTGCGTCGTTGCCAGGAGCTCCCCGGCCAGGAGCTGTTCGCCTACGTCGACGAGGAGGACGAGGTCCGTGATGTCGCATCGGACGACGTGAACGACTACCTGCGCGACGCGTCCGGGGGCGACTTCACGGCCAAGGACTTCCGGACCTGGGCCGGGACGGTGCTGGCCTATCGGGCGCTCCGGGCGCTCCAGCCCGGGGACGGGGAGCGCACGGCACGCCAGAACGTGGTCGAGGCCATCCGCCAGACGGCCGACCGGCTGGGCAATACGCCGGCTGTGGCTCGCGGGAGCTACGTTCACCCGGCCGTGCTGGAGGCCTACCTCGATGGAGCCATCCCGGGCGCCCTCGTCGAGGCGGCCGAGGAACAGGAGGAGCCCCCGTCGAGCGCGTCGCCGGCCGAGGAGGCCGCGGTGATCGATCTATTGCGTCAGCGGCTCGATTCCGACGCGGATCGCGCCAGGCCACGGCCATCGCGTTCCCGTCATCCGCGCCAGGGCGGAGGCCGGCGCCGGGCCGGCTGAGGGTCGTCAGCCCTCGTCGTCGCTGTCCATCAGCGGCAGACGGACCTCGACCGTCGTGCCCTGGTCGTGGCCGCCAGAGCGGACCTCGATCGTCCCACCGTGCGCGGTGACGATGCCCCGACACGCATACAGGCCCAGCCCCAGGCCCGGGATGTTGTTCTTCCGCGCTCGGTCGGCCCGGACGAACCGGTCGAAGACACTGGCGAGCTCGTCCTCGCTCATGCCAAGACCCTCGTCCGACACGATCAGGCGCGCCACGTCGGATCCGACCGGGTCCACCGTCACCCGGACGACCCCGCTCGGCCCGCTGTACTTCAGCGCGTTGCCGACCACGTTGGTCACCAGCCGATGCAGCAGATGCGGATCCCACAGCCCGATGAGATGCGGGCCCTCGGCGACCTTGAGCTCCACACGGGCTCGCGCGCCCGCGCCCATCGCCTCCAGCGATCCACGGACGATCGCCTCGAGGCTGGCCGGCTCGAGATCCGGGTCCAGGGCGCCCATCGCGACGCGCGACGCGTCGCTCAGCGTGTCGATCATCGCGACGAGCTCGCCCGTCGCGGTCAGGGCGTCGCCGACGGCCTCACGCAGGCGATCCTGGTCCGTGGTGGGACCCGCGAGCCATCGGTCGGCGAGATGGAGCGACCCTTCGACGAGGGTGATCGGTTGGCGGACGTCGTGCAGGGTGGTCGCGAGGAAGGCCTCCCGGAGTGTCTCGATCCGATCCGAGAGGGTGGTCAGGCCGACGGTCGCCGCCCCATCAAGCGCATCGCCCACGACCGCGATGCCGCCGACGACATCGACCGGTCGCGCGTCCTCGTCCAGCATCGCGCCGAGCGAGCGCGAGATCTCCTGGCGCAGGATGCGGAATTCGGTCACGACCGCGACGGGGCCGAGGCCCTGCTCGAAACGCACCTGGGCGTGAGCCGTGGCGGCCTCGATGATCGCGGCGTCGTCGAGCGGTGCGGGCGCGTCATCGGCCTCGGCGGGACCGTTGCGATCGCGGTGGAGGACGGCAACGACCGCGTCGAACAGGCGCGGGATATGGTCGGCGACCGCCCCATCCGGTCGCTCGCGGTGGAACGGCTGACGAGCAGCCGATTCGAGCCAGCGGGCGAGGATCTGGGTGCGGCCGGCCGCCAGGGCATCGGCGACGTGCATCAGGTCCGCACTGCCGGCCACGGCCGACACGCGTCGATCGATATCGCCGCTGACGTCGTCCTCCGCCATGGCTCCCTCCACCTGCCGTCCCAACGGGCGTGGGCCGTCGTGGCAAGGATACCCCGGACATGGCGAGACCCCGGCCGGAGCCGGGGTCTCGGGTCGGCGACGAGAAGTTACAAGCGGTCGTTCGTCATGTCGCCGTCGTTGTTGCGGCGGGCCCGGTCGACGCTGTCACCAGCCTCATCCACGCCTTCGCGGATCTCGTCCCCGGCGTTGCCGAGTCCGTGACTGATGTCGTCGCCGAGGTTGCCGACCTTGTCGGCAACGCTCTCCTCGCCGTCCGCCTTGCGGAGGGCTTCCTTGGTCTTGTTCTCGCCTTCGCGAACCGTGCGCTTGACGTCGTCCATGGTGATCTTCAACCTCCGACACGCGCCCGCGGTTGCGGGCTGGCATCGACCGTACGGCCGCTGGCGTTGCAGCGCCTCCCCCGACCTCGTGGTCCGCCTATCAGCGCCCTAGCACCGCGTCGGAGACATCCGAGTCGGCCCGCTCGATCAGGGTCGAGCCGATCAGCCCGGCCGGGATCAGGGCGAGGATGACCAGGATCCGACTGGCGCCGCCGAGCAGCAGTCCGACGGCCAGGCCGATCGAGAAGGATCCGGCCAGCTTGAGCGTCTGGTCGGAACCCGAGCGGACCATGCGATTGGCCTCGGTGAATGCATCGCGCGTCGTGGACGCGACCTCGGGCAGCCGCGCACTGACCTCACCGGCCGCGCCGGCGACCGTGTCGGCCACCTGCCGGGCCGTCTGCACGACGCCCTGATCCTCGCCGTTGGTGGACCGGCTACCGGCCCTTTCCTTGTCCGAACCTGTCGTGGTCGTCATCACTGATCCTCCTGTGCCGCGTGGTCATGGGTTTGGTTTGCGGTCGACGCCAGAAAGCGACGGACGGCCCGGGGAGGGGACCCGAGCCGTCCGTGCGAAGAGGGGGTACGCCCCGTCACAAGCGCCCCCCTGGAGGTTTGCCGGCTCAACGGTAGGCGAGGCCATGTCCACGGCCAGCGACGCCGGGGCCCGTCGACATTGCATCCGCATCACAAGAATCCCGCACTTGCCTTCTGGTCCGATCCCGCGGGCCGGTCAGCGAGCCGGGCCGTCCGTGTCCGGACGGACCTTGTCGCCATGGATCTCGCCCTCCCACGCGCCCGTCGGGCGCCGCCGGCTCTCGATGAATTCGGCGAAGCGCTCGAGGTCACCCTTCACCCGACGGTCGAGGAAGCCGAGCGCATCGCCGGCGTTCTCGACGACCCCTTCGGGTTCGGCATCCATCGTGACGTCGATGCGGGTCCGGGCGCCATCGATCGGCTTGAACTGGACCGCGCCCGCGTTGTCGGTGCCGCTGGTGCTCTTCCAGGCGACGCGCTGGTTCGGCGTCTGATCGACGATCTCCGCGTCCCACGAGCGTTCCTGGCCGGCGACTTCGGCAGTCCAGCGAAGGCGCTTGTCGTCGACTTGTTCGACTTCCTTCACGCCCTCCATGAACTTCGGGAAGGACTCGAATTGGGTCCACTGGTCGTAGGCGACGTTCACCGGGACGTCGACTTCGATGCTTTGCTCCACGCGGGACATCATGTTCCTCCATCCATCGGGCGGTCGGGTGCGGTCCTGGACCGCTCAGGCGTCAGCGTGCGCCCGCGGTCCTGTCGCCGGCCCCTGTCGCGGAGGCGTACGGCTTGCGGCTCGGTTGCAGCACGGCGGGAGTGTTGCCCAGGCGAGAGGAATGCCGGTGCGGCTCGCGTGGGCCCCCGCGGTCCCGAGCCGGACGCGACCTGGCGACCACCGGTGACGGCGGCCGCGAGCAGGAAGGGTGGCTCCCGGACCCCCAGTGGCACGGGAGCCACGTCAGCAGCGTGAGGGGCGGACCGTCACGGTCGCCCTGTCGGCTCCGTCCCGGACGTTGCACGGACCTGACGGCTCCATTCCATTCGAGGACGGGATCCCCGCTGCGGTCGGACGCGCGCCGGCGATGCGCGCCGGAGACGCGCCGGGCACGCGAAAAGACCCGCCGAGTCCGGCGGGTCTCTCGCGTCTTGGATGGGATCCGGGCCATCGGGAGCCCGGGGTTCGGGTCAGATCGGGCCGCGTCCCACGCGACCGCGACCGGTCACGGCGCCGACCACCAGGACGGTGATCACGGCACCGATCGTCGCGACGACGATCGAGCTGACATCGAGGGCTCCATCGATGGGCCTCGTGTTGAACAGGACGCTCGCCAGGAACCCGCCGACGAGGGCGCCGACGATACCGAGGACGATGTGGCCGATGATGCCCAGACCCTCGTCACCCTTGACGAGGAACCCGGCCAGGTACCCGGCGATGGCGCCGAGCACGATCCACGCAATGATGCTCATCCCTTACCTCCATCCCCATCACGGGCCTCTCACCCGCCTGCTGGGGTCGTTGCCGCCCGAAGTCCGGGCCTGTCCTCCACTCTCGCGCTCATCCCGCCCTCATCGGACTACGACGGACGCCCAGCACGTAACAACGACATGAAGACGCCGGGCCCCGCGAACGGGAACCCGGCGTGTGAGTCGACCCCCGATCAGGAGGCAGACGGCGCCATGGACTCGCTCGGCGCGGCGTCGCTCGGGGCGGCGGAGGGCACCGCGTCGCTGGCGGCCGGTGCGACCGTCGTGCCCGGGGCGGGCGTGCAGGCGAGGATGCCGGCCGAGAGGGCCAGGATAAGGAACAGGCGCTTGGCCATGGAGTCACCTCCTGGGTGGTGGGAAGGGTCGCGAAGGCGTAGCGTGCGCGGGCCTTCCGAGCGATCCGAATCTCGATCGCCACGCCGACCCTACGCGGTCGGACGCGACGGTCGTGCGCGCGCGCGGGCCAAGGAGGTTGCACGCGGCTCGCATTCGGCGCTCGGACGAGGCGGGCGATGTTGAGATGCGCCCGTGATGCGCGGGCGCCCCACCGATGTATCGTCCGCATGCGCCGCCCACGAGCATCGCCCTCCAAGGGCGAGCCACGCTCACGCACAGGGACCGACCATCGATGCTGATCGAACCCGCGACGACCTCGTTGGCGAGCGATGAGACCGAGCCGACTGACCGCTCGATGCTCATCCTCCAGTACCTCACCGCGTTGATCGCCGGGCTCGCCGCGGCCCTGCTGGCCATGCTCCACTGAGCAAGCTCACCGCCACGCTATTCGACGCGGACGGCCATGACCGCATCGTCGAGCTGACCGCGGAGAAGGCGCGTTCGCTGGGGTCGCGCCAGCTGCTGTGGGTCGATATCGACCGCCACGGCGCGGATGATGCGGTGATCAGCGAAGTCGCCGAGCTGCTCGATCTCGCCGAAGCCGACATCGACCGGATCTCGAGGGAAGTCGGGCGGGCGCGCCTGACCCGCACGCAGGATCGGCTGCACCTGACCCTCGAGGCGATCGAGCCCGACGACTCCGACCCGCCCCGCCTCGTCCGGCGCGAGATCGACCTCGTCGTCGCCCCGAATGTCGTGTTGACCGTCCACGACGGCCCGGTCGGTGCGCTGAAGCGGTTCGACGACGGGCTCGATGGCGAGACGCAACTCGGGCTCCTCGACGCGGCCGACCTCATGTCCTCGTTCGTCGACGAGGTCGTGACCGGCTACTACCAGGTGGTCGAGCTGATCGAGCGCGAGATCGACGATCTGGATCAGCAGGCGCTGAGCGGCAAGGCTCGCGAGGAGGTGTTGTCCTCCATCGTCGCCGTGCGTGGCCGCATCGGCGTCGTTCGCCGGACGCTGGCTCCACATCGGGACGCGATCGCGACCTTCGGGCGCCCGGAGATGCGCGTCGAAGAGACGGTCGGAGCCCCGTGGCCCGGGCTCGTCGACCGAGTCGAGGGCGCGATGGCCGCCGTCGAAGGCTTGCGCGAGAACCTGCTCGGCACCTACGACATCCACATGGGCCGCATGTCCCAGCGCGCCAACGACGTCATGAAGATCCTCACCCTCCTGTCCGCCGTCCTGCTGCCGGCCGTCGTGCTCGCCGGTGTGATGGGGATGAACTTCGCGATGCCCTTCTTCGAGGAAACATCGAACTTCTACATCGTCATCGCCGCGATGGCGGCGTTCGCCATCGTGATCCTCGGCGTCGCGCGCTGGCGTGGCTGGCTGTAGCGGATCGGGTCCGCTCGCGCGGTCCGGACGCGGTCAGTCGTCGGCCATCACCCGCAGCGCGAATCCGAACTCCGCTCCACCGGCCGGGCGCGGCCGCGCCCAGACCCGCCCGCCCATCGCGCGCACGAGGCGGGCGAAGACGAACAGCCCGATGCCGGCCCCGGAAGTGCCGGCGGCGGTCCTGGGGGAGCGGTAGAAGAGCTCGAACAGTCGCGCTGCCTCGTCCGGCTCGACGCCCGGTCCGTCGTCGAGGATGCGCACCGCCACCTCGTCCTCGGCTGTCTCCAGCGAGACCTCGACCGCGGCGTTCGCGCCGCTGTACTTGGCGGCGTTCGACAGCAGGTTCCGGACGGCCTGTTCGACATAGGTGGGGTCGGCCACGACCGTCGGCAGACCGGCGGGCATCGTCAGGCTGAAGCGGACGCCGGGCCACCGGGATTCCTCGGATCGGACGACGGCCGGGACGATGCGCTGGAGGAGCACGGGCTCCTGGCCGAGCTCGCCACCGTCGTCGCCGAAGCGGTTCAGCGCGACGACATCCTCGACCAGACGCTGGAGGCGCTCGGCCTCATCGGCGATGTCGGTGAAGATCGCCTGGCGGGTGCCCTCGTCGAGCGTCGAATCCGTGCGGGACAGCAGCTTCGCGCCCCCGTAGATCGTGGTGACCGGCGTCCGCAGTTCGTGCGACAGCACCCCGATGAACGTCTCCCGCACGGCCTCCCGCTGGCGCGACGCCGTGACATCGCGCAGCACGACGATCGTCTCGCCGCGCACGCTCGACTCCGCGGGTGGGCCAGACGCCCCCGCCACCGGGTAACAGGCGACTTCGATCCAACGCTCGGGATCACGGTTCGTGGGGAGCACCACGGGCCCGCCGCGGCGACCCAACACCGGCGCGATGCCCTCCGGGTCACGGAGCTGCGCCAGGATCTCGGCATACGTCGTCTCGGCCACGTCCGGGAAGAGGTCCTGGCCGGCCGGGTTGGCAAGGGTGATGCGGCCGTCGGCATCGCACACGACAACGCCATCGCCGATCGCCCGGATCACGGCGTTGAGTTCGGCCGCCCGGGCGTGCTCCGCCTCGGCCAGCCGCTGCAACCGGGCCTTTGCGTCGACCCGCTCGCGCGTGTCGCGGGCGATGGCCACGAGGCCGGTCGTATCGCCCGGGAGCTCGGCGCGTTGGAGGACCATCTCGACCGGACCGCTGCCGCCCGTCATGCGGCGGAGCTGGAGGCTCACCGTGCGCGACTCGAGCCGCCCATCGACCAGCGGCTCCGCCAAGCGGGCGGCATCCTCGGGCGTCGCCACGCGGTCCGGCCCGATGGCCTCGACCAGGTCCCACATGGATCGCCCGATCAGCGCTTCCGGCCCTCCACCGATCAGGTCGATCGCGGCCCGGTTCGCCTCGAGGATGCGGCCGGTGTCGGGCTCCACGACGAAGACGGCCTCGGCCACGGCATCGAGGATCTGGCGCAGCTGCGCCACGGAGGCGGCCTCGATCGGCTGCATGAGGCGAGTTGCGCGATGGTCGGGGCGATCGGGCCGGCGGTCGTCCAGCGTGGACGCCGGCGAAGGATCGCCTGCGGGTGGTCCAGACACGGTTGCTCCAGGTGGGTCGCGGGCGTCCCGGACCGGCTGGCCGGTCACCACCATGACCTGCCCGGCGATACGGAGCACGGCCCGCCATCCGAGTCCACCACGCGCGTGGTATCGGCGCACGGCGGTGCCTGTCCGGCCACGTTGCAATGGCGTTTCAACCCCGCGAGGCCATCACCTCGCACCGGACCCGGCCGCATCGGGCAGCGACTGCTCGAGCTCCAGGGATGCCTCCTCGTCCGGCGACTCGATCGCCGCCGGGTCCTGCGCCACCGGAACGTCGCGCGCCTGGAGACGCGACAGCACGATCTCGATCGCCGCCGCCACCGGCACGGCGAGGAACGCGCCCACGATCCCCCCGACCGCCCCGCCGATGAGCAGGCTTACGAGCACGAGCAGCGGGGAGATCCCGATGGTGTTGCGCATGACCAGCGGCACCAGCACGCTCCCCTCGACGATCTGGAGTACGACGTAGATCACCGCTACCACGACGGCGAGCTCGGGCGACACGGTCGCCGCGACCATCACGGCAGGGATCGCCCCGAGCAATGGGCCGACGATCGGGATCGCCTCGGTGATGGCCGCGATGAGACCAAGGACGAGGGCGCCTGGCAGCCCCAGCAGGCTGTACGCGATCCCCGTCGCGATGCCGATCGCCGCCATGAGGATGAGTTGGCCGCGGACCCACAGGCCCAGGCGGCTCTCGACCTCGTTCCAGGCGTCGCGCGCTCCGGCTCGCCGCTTCGCCGGGAGATATGCCAGCGTGTAGCGCTGGAGGCGGGCATGCTCCAGCAGCCAGAAGAAGACGATCGTGAGCATGGTGAAGAACGCGACGGCGGCCTCGGCCACAGCGCTCCCCACCTCGACCACCTCCTCGCTGTCGGGGGGCGGCGCCGGGGCGAAGATGGCCTCGACCGAGTCGACCAGGGCGGTGATCGAGTCCGACAGCGCGACGGGGCGGAGGCCCGCGGCCCACGCCCGGACCTCGTCGAAGAAGGGCGGGAGCGCGGCGACGATCCGCGCCGCTTGATTGAGCGCCGCGGGGATCACGACGAACGCCATCCCGACCATGATCGTGAAGAAGCACAGGTAGACGACGAGGATGGCGCCGACCCGGCTCAGGGGCAGCCGACGGCGGAGCCAGCCGACGATGGGCTCCAGGGCCGAGGCGAACAGGATCGACACGAAGAAGAGGAGCAGCACGCCGCCTGCAGCGATGCCGAGCTGGACGAGGCCGTACACGGTGAGCGCCCCGAGGGCGAGGCCCATGCCCCGGATGGCCCACGGGGTGATGTCGGAGCGCATCAGCCGCCGCCGCCTCCGCCGCCACCCTGACCGCCGCCACCGTTGCCGCCTCCGCCACCGCCGCCGCCTCCGCCGCCGCCTCCGCCTCCACCGCCGGGCGGTTCGGGCTTCGGTCCGCCGCCGTCCTCATCCTTGTCCTTTTCCTTGACCGGATCGGGTGGACGCGGCCTCGCGCATGCCCCGTACAGCGGTCCGCCCCACGAGCTCTCGCCCCAGAAGTAGGCGGTCCGCGAGTCGTGCCGCCCCGTGATGCCGGTGCCGCCGCGCGCGCGGCGAAGCCAGTCGGCGACGTCGCCCTTCCAGGCATCCCGCCCGATCTCGGCCTTGACCGGATCGACCCGCCAGCCGCCGCACCCGAGTCGGTAGAGCAGGCCGTCGGGATCGATCGCCTTGCGGGCCCCCGGCTGGGTACCGCGGATGAACCATTCCTTCACGGTCTCGCGGGTCCAGCCGCCCGGGCGCCCACCGGACCATGCATCGATCCTCGCCGAGATCGACGTTCTTGGGCCGCTTGAATGCCGCGACATCCCAGTCCCGCGTGTAGTCGCGCATGTAGGCTCGCCACAGGGGCGCGGCCGCGGTCAGCGAGGTGGCCGGCCTCGACGATCGCGGGAACGAGTGGTCGCTGTTGCCCATCCACACGCCCACGACGAGGCCAACGTCGTCGCCACCTGGATTCGCGAGGAACCCGTACGTGCCCAGATCGCGGGCATCGTTGGTGGTGCCCGTCTTGGCCGCCGCCGGGCGGCGCGATCCGTCGCGGGTGTTGCGCAGGGCCAGCTTCTCGGCCCAGATGTCGTTCACGGCCGGGTCGGTGTTGCCAGCCAGGATGTCGCTGACCATGAACGCGGTCTGGGCCGAGATCGCGCGCTCGCCCTCGGGGGCCGGCGCCTTCCAGACGAGGCGACCATCGGCGGTGCGTACCTCGAGGACCATGCGCGGTGGCACGCGCACGCCGCCGTTGGCGATCGTGCCGTACGCCGATGTCAGGTCCAATGGCCGCACCTCGACCGTCCCGAGCGCGCCGGCCAGCCCGGCCTGCAGGAACGCCTTGCGACCGCCGGTGAAGCGGATGCCCATGCGCTCGGCCGTGTCGGCGACCTTCTCGCTCCCGACCCGCTCCAGCGCCCGGACGGCCGGGATGTTCAGCGAGTACTGCAGCGCCCTGCGCACGAGCACAGGTCCACGCTCGAGCTGATCCGCGTCGCGCGGCGCCCAGTCCTGACGCCGGTCGAACTCGGTCGTGACGTCGAGCAGGAGGCTGCCCGGGGTGAGGCGCTTCGCCTCGAACGCGGCCGCGTACAGGATCGGCTTCCACGCCGAGCCCGGCTGGCGCGCACCATCGCCCGCCGCGTCGTACTTCGGCTCGAACCGTCTGCTCGCGAGGGCGTCGCGGCCATAGCCGGCGCTGCCGACATAAGCCAGCACGTCGCCGGTCCGGTAGTCGAGCGCAACGATGGCGCCGTTGTGCAGGTCCTTGCCCCGCAGGGCGCGGATCCAGCCACGCTCTCGAGCCGGGATCTCGAGCCGGTCGAGCATCTTCTCGCCGGTGGCACGCTTGCGATTGGGCACGATCGCGGCGGCGGACAGCCAGCGCTCGGCAAGCCGCTGTGCCCGCCAGTCCAGGGTGGTCGTCACGCGGTAACCGCCGCGTTCGAGGTCGGCGTCGGGTCCGAGGATCGGACAGGAGCTGGCGGCGGACCTGCCAGGTGAAGTGGCCGCCCCTGATCTGGGCGGGCCGATCGCCGGCCAGGATGACGGGCTCCGCGAGCGCCTCTGTCAGCTCGGACGGGGACAGATCCGTCCAGCGTCCGGCCGTGGTCAGGCCATGGAGGATCCAGTCGCGCCGCACGACGGCTTCGGCCGTGGCCGGGACCACGAGTCGACCCTTGGCATCCTCCACGGCGAAGCGGTACGGATCGAGCGTCGAGGGCGACTTGGGCAGACCCGCGAGGAGGGCGGCCTGGGCGACCGTCAGCTTGGCGAGGTCCTTGACGCCGAAGTAGATCTCCGCGGCCGCCGCGATGCCGTAGGCGTTGTGCCCGTAGAAGATCTCGTTGAGGTAAGCGCTGATGACCCGCTCCTTGCCGAGCTCACCTGGATACTCGTCGGTCAGGCGCAGTGCCTGGATGATCTCCTTGGCCTTGCGCAGGTAGCGGTCCGAGCCGGCCGCCACGACCTCCTCGGGAAGCAGCCGCGCGCGCACGAGTTGCTGGGTGATGGTCGAGGCACCACGCTCGCTCGTGCCTGACGCGTTCTCGGCCACGGCCTGGACGAGGGCCGGGACATCGACGCCAACGTGGTCCCAGAAGGTGCGGTCTTCGGCCGTGGTCGTGGCGTCGAGCACGACCGTCGGGAGGTCCGCGAAGTCGACGACACGCCGGTGCTGTTCCTCGAACCGTCCGAGCTCCACCTTCCCGTCGCGGTCATAGACGATCGTCGCCTGGGCGAAGCCGAGGGACTCCAGCTCGCTCGGATCGGGCAGGTCCGACGAGAGCGTGCCGAGGGCCGAGACGGACAGCATCCCGGCGAGGCCCACCGTCATCGCCGCGGTCGTGGCCACCACCGCGAGGAGTCCCAGGCCGCGGCGGACAGGTCGCGGGCGGTTGTTACGCCGACGGACACTCGCCGCGCGCCGGACTGCCACGATCCGCGTCGTCCGGGTCATGCGGACCTGCAGGGCGCGGCTGGACAGCGAGCGGCGGCGGGCATGCTGTCATGCTCGGCGTGCCGCGTCACGCATGCGTCGCAGCGAGGACGCTGTGCTTGCACATCCGTGACAGCGTCGCGGCCGCGACGGGACGCCAGCCGGGCGGCTGTCCACGACCTACCATGACCGCACAGACCCGGGAGGATCTGCCCATGTCGGAATCGCGTCAGGATGCCCCGCCGGAGGCGGGCACGATCGTCGTCGGTGGCACCGGGCGGGTGGCCGTCGAGCCCGATCTCGCCGAGCTGCGGCTGGGCGTGTCGGTCGCACGCCCGACCGTGGCTGCCGCCCGCGCCGAGGCCGCCGTCACGATGGACGCGATCCTCGGCGCCGTGCTCGAGGCGGGCATCGAACGGCGGGATGTCCGGACGACGTTGCTGTCCGTCCAGCCGCGCTACGACTACCGCGACGGGCAGGCCCCGAGGTTGACCGGGTATGAGCTCGCCAACGTCGTCGAGGTCACGGTCCGCGACCTGGCGCGCCTCGGTGACGTCGTCGATCGGACGCTCGGCGCGGGCGCGACCAGCATGGATGGGCTGTCGTTCCGCGTCGCCGATCCGGCACCGGCCGAGCGCGAGGCGCGGATCAGGGCGATGACCGAAGCTCGGTCCCGTGCCGACGTCCTCGCTGAAGCGGCCGGGCTGACGATCCAGGGCGTCGCCGACGTCGTCGAGGGCGATCCCGTCCGCCCGCCGGCGCCGCGCCTGAAGGCCGAGCGCATGATGGCCGTCGCGGACGTCGGGACGCCGGTCGAAGCCGGCAGCATGGAGATCGCGGTGAGCGTGACCGTGACGTACCGCGCCCGCTGAACGGAGCTAGTTCACGACCACCTGCAGCAGCTCGCCGCCGGCGAGGTCCGTGGCGAAGAGCTCGCCGGCCGCGTCCTCGGCGATCGCGCTGATCGACCGCCCGCTGTTCAGGGCCGGTATGGGTTCGCGGAAGGCATCGCCCGCGGCCTCGGTCACCCAGAATCGCCCAGAACAGTAGTCCGCGAAGACGTAATAGCCGGTCATCGCCGGTTCCTGCGTGCCGCGATAGACGGTCCCGCCGGTCACCGAACAGCTGCCCTCGTCGTGCGCGTACTCGGTCACAGGTTGCGTCAGGCCAGCGGTCACACAGCCCGCTCCCGCGTCCTGGTAGCAGCTCGTGCCCTCCATGATGTTCCAGCCGAAGTCCAGGCCGCCGACGCCGGCTCGCGCGACATCGATCTCCTCGATCCTGCCCTGCCCGACGTCGCCGATCCACAGGTCGCCCGTGGCGCGGTCGAAGCGGATGCGCCATGGGTTGCGCAGGCCGGTCAGCCAGATCTCCGGTCGCGCGCCGTCGGTCGCGACGAACGGGTTGTCGGGCGGGATCGCGTACGGTGGGTCGGCGCCGGCGTCGACGTTCACGTCGAGGCGCAGGACCTTGGCCAGCAGCGTGTCAAGACGCTGCCCGGAATCGAGCGGATCGCCGGCCCCGCCACCGTCGCCGGTCGCGACGTAGAGATAGCCGTCCGGCCCGAACGCGAGCCCCCCGCCGTTGTGATTGCCGAACGGGTCGTCCATCCGCAACAGGATCGTGGCGCTGTCCGGGTCGGCGCGGTCGGGGTCGTCGGCGCTGGTCCGGTACGAGGCCACGATCTGCTGGCCATCGAGCGCCGTGTAGTAGATGAAGAACCGCGGATCGGCGGGCTCCGGATGGAACGCGAGCCCGAGCAGCCCGCGCTCCCCGCCGGCGCTCACGATGCCCCCGATCTCGAGGAACGGTTCGGGGAGGACCGCGCCGCCGCGCACGACCCGGATGGCGCCAAGCTGTTCGGCCACGAAGATCGTGTCGGGATCGTCCGGCCGCCAGGCGATGTCGAGCGGGCTGTCGAGTCCGCCGGCGATCGGAGACAGGGCCAGCGGGGGCGGCGGTCCGACAGCCGCTGGCGACCCCGTTGGCGGGGCCGCGGTCGGGGCCGGCGTGGTCGACGGCACGACCTGCGACGGGGGCGGGGACTCGGACGACCCGGTCGGGCCCGCGCTGCGGTCGTCCCCGCCGCAGCCGGCCACGAGCAAGACGCTGGCGAGGGCGGCAAGGACACGTCGCGCGGTCGGCATGGCGACGAATGCTAGCGGGGATCGCGACAGGAGGCCCGGGACGCGTGTCCCGCGACTTGCTACGCTCCAGCAGGAGGACACGCCATGGACGCCTGGGAAGTCGACGCGCTCGATGTCGCCCGCGTGGACGCGGGCCGCCTCTACCACGAGTTCCTGTCCGTGCCGGATCTGTCGGCCGGGCTGTATGTGCTCGAGGCAGGGGCCACGGACCCGCAATCGCCGCATACCGAGGACGAGCTCTACGTCGTGATGTCCGGTCAGGGCCTGGTCAGAGTCGGTGAGGACGACCGGGCGATCGGCCCCGGCTCCCTGATCTTCGTCGCGGCGGGAGTGGACCACCGCTTCCACGACATCTCGGAGCGGCTCGTGCTGGTCGTGGCCTTCGGTCCGGCCGAGTACTCGCGCGACTGACCGACTAGCCGGGCGTCTGGCCCGACCCCGGTCCCGACCCACCGACCACGGCCGCAGCGAGTTCCAGGGCCAACTCCGGGCCACGGCCCGTCTCGTCGTGGCGAAAGAACACATACGCATCGTCGCCGGACGCAAGGAACGGCGCCAGGCGCGCGGCCCAGGTGGCGATCTCGGCGGGAGCGTAGTCATGGCGCCGGAGACGGAGGTACAGGAACGGGCCCGTCCTGCGCAGCGTCGGCGGGTCCGGGTCGTCCGGGTGATCCGTGGCGCACAGCGCGACTCCGGCCGCCTGGACCGTCGCGACGGTCTCGTCCGCCGCCCAGCTCGGATCGCCGAACTCCAGTGTCAACGGCAGGTCGCGCGGCCACGCGGCGAGGAACGCGGTCAGCCGGTCGTCGTCGCGGCGCACGGAATCCGGCACCCGTAACAGGACCGTCCCCAGCCGTTCGCCGAACGCGCGATACGGACCGGTCAGCCAGGGCATCCCGGGTTCCGGTTCGCCGCTCATCGCGCGCCACGAGCCGCCGCGCTGAGCCTTCACGCTGAAGCGGAACCCGGGTGGCGTCGCCTCGAGCCAGGCGGCGACCTTCGCCGCGGACGGCTGCTGGTAGAACGTGTTGTTCAGCTCGACGGCAGACAGCTGCGACGCGTAGTGGCGCAGCAAGGCATCACCACGAAGGCCTGCTGGGTAGAAGCGCGGGCTCCAGCCCGGGTACGCGAACCCGCTGGTGCCGGTGTAGAGGCGTCCGGGCGAAGCCAGCTCAGCCTTCGGCGTCAGCCCGGCCGGCGTCGTCCACCGCGCCATCGTCCGAGGTCGCGCGGATCGCGGCAGCCATCGACTGGCAGCGATCGTCGTCGCCGCCCGGGCCCAGGCGATCGGAAAGTGCCAACATCGAGCGCTGGATGACCGGCAGCGCGTCCGGCTCGACGACCGCGAGGAAGTGATCGTCGATGCCGCGCAGGTGCGTCCGAGACGCCCGGCGCAGCCGAGCGAGGCCGGCGTCGGTGAGGACGGCCTCCGCGCCGCGCGCATCGGACAGGCAGGTGTCGCGCTCGACGAGTCCGTCAGCCACGAGCCGGTCGACGAGCCGGGTCACGCCACTCTTGCTGAGGAGGACGCGGTCGGCCAGCTGGCGCATCCGGATGCGACGCTCGGGGGAGTCGGCGATCGTCAGGAGGGCGTCGTACTCCGCCAGGGAGAGATCGTGCTCCGCGCGCAGCTCCTCGTCGAGCCGGCGCGAGATCCGGGCGTGCGCCTGCAGAAAGGCGCGCCACGGCTCGAGGCGTGCGTCGCGGGCGGCCAGCGGGCGGAGACTCGGGATTCGCGTGACGGACATCGGGGGGATGCTACACCTTGGCGTCGGTTGTTGACACCACAACGATAGGCGGATATAGTTGCAAGGTCAACAACAACGCTCGTCGCTCGCCACCGAGCGGCCAACGACGCACGCGGAGGCACGCACCAAACCCATGACCACCTGGAAGATCGATAGCGCCCATACCCAGGTCAACTTCTCGGCCAAGCACATGATGGTCACGACCGTTCGTGGCACGTTCCACGACGTCGAAGGCACCATCGAGCTCGACGAAGTCGAACCGACCCGCTCGCGCGGCGAGTTCCGCGTCGAAGCCCGGTAGTGTCGACACCAACTTCGGGGCGCGCGACGCCCACCTGCGGTCCGCCGACTTCTTCGACGCCGAGCGTCACCCGGACGATCACCTTCGTCTCGACCGCCATCGAGCCCGGGCGACGGCGAGTACGAGGTCACCGGCGACCTGACGATCCGCGACGTGACCAAGCCCGTGACGTTCGAAGTCGAGCTCGACGGCATCGTGCAGGGCATGAGCGGCGCGCGACATGCCGGTTTCTCGGCGACGACCAAGCTTGCCCGCGACGACTGGGGCCTCAACTGGAACGTCGCCCTCGAGCAGGGCGGCTGGCTCGTCGGCAAGGAGATCAAGCTCGAGATCGCGATCGCGGCCGACGAGGTCGCCGTATCCGAGGCGGCGGAGCTCGCCAGCACAACCTCCTAGGGTCCGCCAGGCCGGCCCGGCGGAGGCCAAGGGCTCGAGCGCCCGTAGCTGCGCGCCTCCTCCGCGCCGACGACGCCCCGGTCTCGGCCGGGGCGTTCGTCTGCCCATCGCGACATGCCATCATCGGCGGCGATGAGCCAGCCGGGACACGATCTCCTCGCGCGTGCCCCGGATGTGGTCGTCATCGGGGGCGGCATCGTCGGCGCGGCGAGCGCCGCATTCCTGGCGGCAGCCGGCCGGCGAGTTCACCTCGTCGAGCTCGAGGCGCTCGCCGCCGGGGCGTCGGGTCGGAACTCGGGCGTCGTCCAGCACCCGTTCGATCCGGTCCTCGCGGCGCTGCACGTCGAGACGGTCGCGCTCTATCGCGACCTCGAGGCCGCGACCGATGGCGCGTTTCGATTGCCGCCTGTGCCGGTCGGCCTGCTCAGCGTCACGCCCGACGACGATGCCGCGCGCCGGCTGACCGCGGCCCTCGCGGTGGAGCAGCCGCACCTGCGACCGAGGTACCTCGGCAGCGATGAAGTCCGCGCCCTCGAGCCGTCGATCGCGCCCGGGATCGCCGCGTGCCGGCTCGACATCGGCTACCCGGTGGCGCCGGCCGCGGCGACGCGCGCCTACGCCGACCGAGCGGCCGCGCTCGGGGTGTCCATCTCGGTCGGCGTCGGCGCCCACCCATGGGTCGAGTCCGGGATGGTTCGCGGCGTCGAGACCGCAACGGGCGAACGGCTCCCGGCCGCCGACGTCGTGGTCGCCGCCGGACCGTGGACGCCCGCGATCGTCGACCCGACCGGTGCCTGGCGCCCGATCCGCTCGTCGTGGGGCGTCGTCGTCGCCGTGGACCTCGGGGCGCCACCGGTCCACGTCCTCGAGGAGGCCGAGATCGACATCGAGCCGGGACCCGACAAGGAGGAGCCGGGGCACGCCTTCAGCCTCGTGACGGCCGCGGGTGCGAGTTCGCTCGGCTCGACGTTCCTCGATGCACGAACCCGACGCGGCGGCCCTCGTTCCCTCGCTGGTCGAGCGCGGTCGCCGGTTCGTGCCGGAGGTCGGGGACCGCCCGGCTCGGTGCGTATCGGGTGTGCGCGCGGCCGCTGAGTCGCGACGGCCGGCCGCTCATCGGTCGCGTTCCGGGCATCGACGGCCTGTGGGTCGCGGCGGGCCACGGCCCGTGGGGCATCTCGACCGGTCCGGCCAGCGGCCGACTCCTCGCCGACCTGATCACCGGCAAGGTGGACGCGCCGCCCGCTTCGCTCGACCCGGCCAGGTTCGGGCCGGTCGCCTGGCGCTAGGCCGGCGTCAGCGCCAGCTTTCGGGGTCGAACAGGTAAGAACGTTGCCTGGGCCCATCGCTCGCGGAGCCGTTCCCAGCGCTCGGACGTTGGCCGCACCAGGTCCATCGCCTCGGGACGCTGCGCCTTTGGCGCGTCGCGGTCCGCCCACGGACGCGCCGGCGGGTGCCGCGCGAGCTGCGGTTGCGACGCGATCGATGCGGGCGGTCACGGCGTAGCGGGCCATGGTCGAGACAGCGTACTCCTGTGAATCGGCCCGCGACTATCCTGTCGCCATGACGATGACCGGCCGGCGCTTCGGTGCCCAGAGCATGACGGCCGACGCTGCGCGAGGTCCTGGTCAAGCGGCCGGGTGACGCCTTCGGGCGGGCCTTCGACGACCCGGCCCACGGCTTCCTCTCGCCGGTCGACCTCGACGTCGCGCGGCGCGAGCACGACGCGTTCGTCGAGGTGCTCAGCGGCCTCGGCCCGACCGTCCACGTCCTCGAGGTCGAGACCGACGATCCGGACCTCGTCTACACGTTCGACCCGCTGCTCGTGACCGACCGAGGCGCGATCCCGCTGCGGCCGGGCAAGCCGAACCGGGCGGGCGAGCCCGCGATCCTCGAGGCCTGGACCGAGTCGTTCGGGATCCCGATCGCCGGTCGCATCGAGCCGCCGGGCACGATCGAGGGCGGCGACACGTTCTGGCTGCGGCCGGACCTGTTCTGCATCGGTCGGACGCTGCGGACCAATGCGAGCGGGGTCGCCCAGCTCGCCGACATCGTCGGCGGCGACGTGCGCGTCTTCGACGTGCCGTACTGGAAGGGGCCGGCCGAGCTCATCCACCTCATGAGCGTCATCTCGCCGGTCGCCGACGACCTCGCGGTCGTCTACCTGCCGCTCCTGCCGGTCGGCCTGTGGGAGCTGCTGCTCGATCTCGAGATCCGGCTCGTCGAGGTGCCGGACGAGGAGTTCCCGACGCTTGGCTGCAACGTCCTGGCCGTTCGGCCGGGTGTCGTGATCCTGGCCGAGGGCAACCCCCGGACCGCGGCCGCGCTCGCCGCCGCCGGGCTGCGAGGTCCACACCTATCCCGCGACCCAGATCGGGATCAACGGCTCGGGTGGGCCGACCTGCATGACCCGGCCGATCCTTCGTGGCTGACGCCCTGCCGGGCGCCGTCACCGGCGCCGATCGACCGCGACGGCCTGATCGCCGATCTCCAGGCGCTCATCCGGATCCCGAGCGTCACCGGCTCCGAGGAGGCCGTCGCGGCCTGGGCGGCCGACGGCTTGCGCGACCTTGGACTTGCCGTCGAGGTGGTGACGCCCGATCCCGCCGTGATCCGGGCCGACCCGGACTGGCCGGGGGAGGAGATGGCCCGGTCCGCGCTGCCGGTCGTCATCGGACGCGCCGGTCGAGCCGGTGGCCGACGGCTGATCCTGTCGGGCCACCTCGATGTCGTGCCGCCGGGCGATCCGGCGACCTGGACGACCGATCCGTGGGGCGCCGAGATCCGCGACGGTCGGATGTACGGCCGCGGCGCCTGCGACATGAAGGGCGGCGTCGCCGCGATCCTGGCGGCGGTCCGGGCGCTTCGGACGGCCGGCGATCGCTCGATCGTCCTCGACGGCGAGCTGATGGTCGTGCTCGTCCCGTCCGAGGAGGACGGCGGCCAGGGGACGCTCGCCGCGATCCGGGCGGGTGCGACCGGCGACCTCGCGATCATCACCGGAGCCGTCCAACCTCGATGTCGTCGTCGCCCACGCCGGCGCCATCACGTTCCGGCTCACCGTTCCGGGCCGCGCGGCGCACGCGTCGCAGCGTCGCGAGGGCGTCTCCGCGCTCGACAAGCTGTTCGTCCTGACCCGGGCGCTCGAGGCCGACGAGGCGCGCCGGAACGCGGCCGAGACGGATCCGCTTGATGACCGCGCTCGGGCTGCCGTACCCGACGATCATCGGGATCGTCACCGGCGGGGAGTGGGCCTCGACGGTGCTCGACCGGGTGACGGCGGACGGCCGCTACGGCGTTCGGCTCGGGCAGTCCGCCGGCGCGAGGCGGAGGCGGAGCTGCGCGCCGCGTCGCGGCGGCCTGTGCTGCGGACGACTTCCTGCGCGACCACCCGGCGACCGTCGAGATCACCGGTGGCCGGTTCGGGTCTGCGCGTGTCGCCGTCGGACCACCCGCTGCCGGTCGGGCTGGCCGGCGTCATCGAGGACGTCACGGGCCGGCGGCCGGCGCTGCTCGGCGAGCCGTACGGCGCCGACATGCAGATGTTCGTCAACGTCGGCGGCACGCCGTGCGTGATCTTCGGGCCGGGCGACGTCCGGGTCGCGCACAGCGCCGACGAGTACGTGCCCCTCGACGAGGTCGAGACCTGCGCGCGGGTCCTTGCCGCGTGGGTCGTGCCGGGAGATCGGCCGGCGAGCCGGCTGCGGCCGAGGACTCGCGTCGCGGCCGGCACGGCCGCGCGTCGGGCGATCACCAGCAGAACGGGAACCACGACGAGGGCGGCCCCGAGCAGCCCGAGCGTCGCGTAGCTCGCGGCGGCCACGACGACACCGGACCCCAGGCTCGCCGCCGCCGCGGAGCTCCAGATGAGCCCGTCGGTGAGGCCCTGGAGTCGCGTCCGCTCGGCCAAGGACAGGTCCTGGGTCAGCAGCGCGGAGCCGGCGACGTAGCCGAGGTTCCAGCCGTAGCCCAGCAGGAACAGCGCGACGAACAGCAACACACCGCCCTCGGGCGGTGCGACGCCCGCCAGGATCGCCGCCACGGCCGTCGTGCCCAGGCCGGCCAGGATGACCGGCACGCTCCCGAATCGATCGGTCAGCCGGCCGGAGATCGGCGACAGGCCGAACATCCCGAAGGTGTGGCCGCTGATGACGAGGCCGACGGCGCCGAGGTCGTGACCGTGCTCCGTCATGTGGAGCGGGGTCATCGTCATGATCAGGACCATCACGACCTGACCGTCACGAGCGCGACGATCGCGACGGGCACGTTGGGCCGGCGCAGGACGCTGCTGAGGGCAAGTGCCGTGCCCCGCTCGCGCTCGGCGCGGTCGTGCCGGACGACAGGTCGGCCAGCGCGTACGGGTCGGGTCGCAGGGCGACGATCGTGAGGAGCGCGGCGACCCCGACGAAGACGACCGGGACGAGATACGCGCCGGCAAGATCGGGCAGGCCGAGTGACGCGGCGAGCGACGCGGCCGGCGCCGCCAGATTCGGGCCGATGACGGCCCCGACCGTCGCGCCCCAGACGACCGTGCCGAGGGCCGACGCCCGGCGGTCGACCGGGTACAGGTCGGCGGCCACGTACCGCGACAGCTGGTTCGACGAGTTGCCGAAGCCGATCAGGAACGTCCCGACGAGAAGCAGCGGAAGGGATGCCGCGACGACCGCCATCGTCGCGACGAACGCCCCGACGACGCCGACCGCGTACCCGGCGGCCAGCCCGATCCGCCGACCGGCCGGACCATGATCTGGGAGAGGAGGACGGCGCCCGACCGCCGCGCCGAAGACGACCGTCGCACCGGGGGCGCCGCTCCATGCCGTGCTGCCGCGATGTCCTGGGCCACGATCGTCGCGACCGTCACGGCTGCGATGTGGCCGGTGCTCCCCAGCGCGACGCCCGCAACGAGCGACCGCAGGGTGCGTCGACGGAGGCGCGCCAATTCGGCCGGCGGCAGCTCGGTGTGCAGGCTCGTCATCGCGGGATGATAGGGGAGCGTCAGGCCAGGCCGAGCGTCAGGATCTCCAGCCTGTCCTCCCCGCGATCCGCTTCCTTCGGCGGAGACGCTGCAAGCTCGGCGAACCGGCAGAAGGCGTTCGCCAGCCGCATCTGCTCGGGCGTGCGCGCCCGTACCCGCAACAGGTCCGGCGATGCGACGACGACCGCCACGCACCGGGCGCGGGACGTTGCCACATTCAGCCGGTTGCGGCTGTACAGGAAGTCCATCCCGCGCGGGGCGAGCTCCGGGCTCGATGTCGTCATCGAGTAGAGGCTGATCGGTGCCTCCTGGCCCTGGAACTTGTCGACGGTGCCGACCCGCGCCTCGGGCGGCAGGAGCCGAGCGATCGCCCCGACCTGAGCGTTGTACGGCGCGACGATGAGGATGTCCGTCCACCCGAGCGGGCGTTTGATCCCGGCAGGGTCGACCCACGATGCGCCGCCGTCGAGGAGCCGGTGGGCAAGCTCGGCGACGGCCTCCGCCTCGACGGCCGACTCATTGTCCGCCCCGATACTCGGAACATCGACCAGTCGGGGTCCGACCCCGTCGAAGATGGACTCGCTCGTCGAGACACGCTGGACGCCGAGGTGACTCTCGGACTCGAGGCGGTCGTCGTAGAAGACCTCGGATGTGAACCGCGTGAGCTCCGGGTGCAGCCGCCACGTTCGCTCGAGGAACAGGCCGCGGTCCCGGGACAACGTCGCCTGGTCGTCGAGGACATGCGCCAGCGCAGATCGGTCCGCGCCGGGTGGGTGCGAGCCCTGCATCGGCTGGTCGAGCTGCTGCGGATCGCCGAGCAGCACGAGGTTGTCGGCAGCGCTGGCGACGGCGACCGCGTTGGCGAGGGAGATCTGGCCGGCCTCATCGACGAACAAGGTGTCGACCGCTCCCGCCATCTTCGGCGAGACCCACAACCACGAAGTCCCGGCGGCGAGGTTCGCGCGGCCGTCGCCGAGCTGGCTGGCGACATCGCCGGCATCCTTTGCGCGGACCACTCGATCGTCAGCGTGCAGCTGATGTAGCTCTCCGTGCTGGACCGGCCGCACGGTCACGCCTTCCTTGTCGGCTGCCTTGAGCACCTCGCCGAGCAGGTTCCCGATGACCTTGTGGCTCGTACCCGTGATTCCGACCGGGCGACCGGCATCGAGCAGGGACACGATCATCCGGGCGCCGCTGAACGTCTTCCCGGCACCAGGCGGCCCCTGGATCGGCAGGACGGTGCGATCGAGGACCAGCGCGAGCCGTCGTGCGGCCTCGAGATCGGTCTCGCCGGGCTGGCGCAACCCCTGACCGTCGAGCCTGTCCGACGCGGGGCGGTCGACCGATGAGCAGATCGCGAACCGCCCGGTCCGGACCGTCGGCATCGATCCCGTGCTCCGCGACCCACTCACCGAGGTCGCGCAGACGATCTCGGTGCTGGCCGGTCTGGAAGACGGTGAGCGGGACGATCGCCGTGGGATGTGGATCACTCGGGACCCGCTTGATGTCGACCGTCAGGGCGGCCACGTCGACGGAAACCATGTCCCCGCAGGTCCACGCGGACGGCTTGTCGGTCGGCGACGCCGCTTTCCGACGCGGCTCGTAGATCGCGCCCGGGCGCCCCAGGTCGAACTCCTGGTCCGGGAACCGGTATCGCCAGGTCTGCTTGCCCTTCGCGACCTCGTCGACCGGCTCGACCGGCTCGAGGCCGCCGATCGGGTCCGGTTCGTCGATGAGCTGCTCGGATGTCAGGTCCATGAGCCGGAAGAATTCCCACCAGGTGGCCTTGTCCTCGCGCCGATGCCACCCGAGGAGCTGGGCCAGCAACCACTGGCCGGCCTGCTCGGGGGTCCGCTCCGCCGGGTCGACCGGGATGATGCTCGGGTCGGCCAGCCGCTCGACGAGCGCCTGGGTCTGAGCCAGCTCGTCGGACAGTCGTGCCGGTGCTTCGCTGCGCGGACCGGGCCGCGGAACGTCCAGCCCGGTCTCCCGCGCCAGCTGGTCGCGCAAGGTCTCCAGCCAGTCGCGCAGGCGCAGCGTGCTGACGACGTCGTCGCGGTTGTACTTCTCGATCTGCTCGAGGTGGACCGCGGCCGGGCGCTCGCCCTCGCCGAGTTCCAGCCACTGCTCGAAGGCGACGATGCTCGACCCGGCGTCGCGGAGATCGATCTCACGGGTGAACCCGTAGAACACTTCCATCTTCTTGATCGAGTAACTCTCGACGGACGCCCGGAGCGACTGCCGGACGGCCCGCAGCAGGTCGACGAGGACACCCTTGCGCAGCAGGTCGTCGACCTCTTCCTCGCGCGTGCCGTAGCGGCCCATCAACCGCTTGAGGGCGGTCGGCTCGTAGGGTGCGTAGTGGTAGATGTGCAGGTCGGGGTCGGCCAGGAGCCGGTCCCGCGAAGAAGTCCATGAGTGCCTCGAACGCGCGGCGTTCTCCGTCGAGGCTGAACTCGCCCGCGTCGTCGCGCGACCAGAAAGCGTGGAACGTGCCATCGGTCTCCATGACCCCGAACAGGTAGTCGAGCCCGTCGTCGAAGGCGAAGGGGTCTCCCTCGAGGTCGAGGAACAGGTCGCCGGGCGACGGCGGCGGGAGCGTCGCCAGCCCACGTTCAGGATCGATCGCCTGACCGACTTCGGGCAGCAGGAGCTCATAGCGGTTCGTCCCGGTCCGGCGCCCTGCGAGCTGGATGCGGGCCTGGTCCCGAACTCGTTCGAGGGCGCCGGCACTCGTCCCCTCAAGCCGCGGGTCCATCGGCAGGGTGAGATCGCCCAATGCCTCGAGGGTCGGGATCGCCCGCGCCGTCAGTGCCTGTCGTTGTCGACCGGTGATCCCGGCGACGAGGCTCAGGTGGTCGTCGTCGACGGCGACGCTGCACGCACTCCGCGGCCCAGCGGCAGACGTCGCAGTGGTCGACCGGCTCGGGATAGGTCTTCGCCGGGGGATACGTGGCGGCGGCCTCGTCGGCCATGGTCGCCAGGAAGCGATCGCGGGCGCTCCGGTAGTACGCCATGTAGTCGTCCACTCGCAGCCGCTCGACGACCCGTGCGCTCCCGCCGAGCGCGACGTGCAGCCACTCCGGCCGGACGCCCTGGATCCGCTCGAGCTGATCGATGTACGAGCAGATCTGGAGGATGGCGCTCGCCTTGACGTGGCGAGCGAGCTTGGTGTCGGCGACCTCGTAGTGGTAGGGGCCCCAGATGGACGGCCGCTCGGGATCGTCGACGCGCAACAGGAAGTCGGCGTGGCCGCGCCAGGTCCCGTCGAAGAACGTGGCCTGGTAGACGACATCCGCCCCGGCGGCCATGGCCGCGATGGTCTCTGCGGCCGCTGCCCGCAGCTGGTCGCCGCGGTCCTCGATGGAACCGTCGAGTCGGATCTCCACAGCCGTGCGCCCGTCCGCCTCGAGGTCGGCCAGGTACCGCTTCTCGTGCTGGAACCCGCGTTTGCGGATGATGTCGAGCTCGGGGTCGTCGCGCATCGGCCGCTTGACGAGGCCCGCCATGGCGCCTCGCTCGAGCTGCGTCAGGTGTTCGCAGGCGAGATAGGCGACCAGGTCCGTCGCGGCGAACACGGGTCGCCCGTCGATCAGCTGCACAGTCCGACTGTAGCCGCCTTGTGCGACACCTTGCCTGTCAAGGGTGCGCTACGCTCGGGTCATGAGCACGCACGAGCGCAACCCGGAGCTGCCGGACCCGCTGCGGCCGTCGCGCGAGACGATGCGCGAGACGTTGATCGAGCGGCAGATCCGCGAAGCGATGGAGGGGGGCGCATTCGACGACCTGCCGTACCAGGGCAGGCCGCTGCCCCTCGAGGATGATTCGGCAGCCGGCGCCTGGGCGCTGGCCCATCGCATGCTCAAGAACGCCGGTGCGGCGCCGCCATGGATCGACTCGGACAAGGCCGTCCGCGCCCTGCTCGACCAGCGCGACGGGCTCGTTGCGCGCGCATCTGGCTACGCGCCGGCATCGCGAGAACGGGCGCGCCTGGAGCTCACGCGCATCGTCGAGGCGGCCAACCGAGCGATCACACGCGTCAACGCGGAGGCACCGACCGATCGCCAGCATCGACGGCCCCTCGACCTGGCTGTCGAGCTTGCGCGTCTGGACGCGGCATTCGGGGAACGTGAGCCGCCGACGTCGTAACGGGGGCCGCCGTTGGCCTCGTGTCACCACCAGGCACAGATCCCGCACGGCCGTGCACGGACCTGGCTCGGATGTCACTCCCAGGCACAGATCCCGCACAGCCCTGCACGACCGATCGCTCAGATCGTCACAAACGGTGAACAGGGCGATCGATCACGAGGGACCTGTCGGGAATGCGTGCCTGGTAGTGACGCGGGAGCGTGGTGCGCCGCGCGGGGCCGGCGCCGCCGAGCGCCCGCGCGGGGCCGGCGCTCCGGGGCGGCAGTGCGCGCCGAGCGGGTCCGGAGCCGGCCCGGGTCAGTGCGTGCGGCGCGTGGAGCCGCAGATGGGGCAGGTGGCGATCCCGGTGGTCGGGTCGACCTCGAGGAAGCTGGGGCAGCCGTTGGTGCTGCAGAAGAGGCGGCCGGGGTTCGCAGCCGATGCTCGGCGGCGCATGCGGCGCATGGAACTGGCACGACCGACGACGGTCGAAGTGGTGGAACGGGACATCATGGTATGGGTACTCGTTGTACTTTCTGGCGCGCCGCAGGCGGTGTCGGTGCCTGGGCCGCAGCCGGTTCATTCGTCCGCTCAGGACAGCCCGAGATGGGGGCCGGAGCGGTAGGTGATCCGCGCTACTTGCCGGGAGCGTCCGTTGTTCGAGGCGCTCGACCGGAGCCGTGGCTGCGGATCGGTGACTTGTGAACTATACCCCGAATCGGCCCCCTCGGTCAACGCGGACCATCGTCCGGGGTCACATCGTCCGCCCGGACGACGACCGCGATGAGCTCCTCACCGTATCGATCGAGCTTGGTCGGACCGATCCCTGGGACTCGGCGCAGCTCCAGGATGGAACGCGGACGCCGTTCCGCGATGGCCTCGATGGTGCTGTCGTGGAACACGATGAACGGGGCCACCTCGTCCGCGCGAGCGCGGGCCGTGCGCCAGGCACGGAGCGCGTTCGACAGCGGCGACCGCTCACTGCTGGCGGGTGCCGACGGCCGCTCGGACGGCACGACCCGCACGGTCCGGGCCGTCGCCGGGACGAGTCCGTCGAGGAAGCGCGAGCGGTTGCGCCGGCCCTCGCGTCCCGTGGTCGCGGTCCGACGACGGGCCCACGATAGCCACAGATGGCGGCGCGCCCGGGTGATCCCGACGTACAGCAGCCGCCGTTCTTCGGCGAGCTCGGCGGGCTCGGTCGCCTGACGGATCGGCAACGTCCCGTCCTCGAGCGCCGGGAGGAACACCGCCTCCCACTCGAGGCCCTTGGCGCGGTGGTAGGTCAGGAGCTCGACGCCGCTGATGGCGCCGCCGGCCTCAGCCTCCGCTCGGCGCTCGACTTCGTCCAGGAACGCCCCGACATCTGCACCGGGTTTTGCCGCGGCAAGATCCTCGGCCAGCTCGAGCAGCGTCACGACTGCCGCGTGCCGCTCCCGGGCGGCGTCCGCCTCGGGGACCTCCGCCCGACGCACGCCGAGCTCCCGCTCGAACGCCTCGGCGAGTCGCTCCGGGAGCGTCATCGCCGGGCCCTCGGCGACGCGGCGAAGCGCCGCGGGTCGATCCAGCGACGCGGCGACCCGCAGGGCCCGACGGATCTCCGGGCGGGCGAAGAACCGCTCACCGCGAACGTGGAACGGGATGCCGGCCGCACCCAGCCCGGCCTCGAGCGCCGGCAGCTGGGCATTCGTTCGGACCAGGACCGCCATCTCGCCGTGGGCGACGCCGTCCTGCGCGAGGCCCCGGATCGCAGCGGTGATGGCGCCAAGTTCGGCGTCGTCCGTCTCGTATCCGGCCACGTGCGGTGCGGGGCCGGCCGCGACGGTCGCCTCCAACCGCTTCGCCGGGCGTGGCACGCTGCCGGGGACCCGCTCGTCCGCAGCCGAACGACCGGCGGCCAGCACCCGATTGGCCAGGCCCAGCACCTCGGGCGTGGACCGGAAGTTGCTCGCGAGCTGCACGACCCGCGCCGCCGGGAAACGGGCCGTGAACCCGGTGAGGTAGTCGCTCGTGGCTCCGGTGAACGTGTAGATCGTCTGGTCCTCGTCGCCCACGACGGCGAGGTCGTCCCGGTCGCCCAGCCAGGCGTCGAGCAGGGCCTGCTGCAACGGGTTCGTGTCCTGGTACTCGTCGACGGAGAACCATCGATACCGATCGCGGACCTCGGCCGCCGCGCCCCCGTCGGTCTCGAGCAACTCCACCGTCCGTGCCAGCATGTCCTCGAAGTCGATGAAGCCGGCCCGCTCCTTGGCCGACTCGTAGCGCCGGTACAGACCGGCCATCAGGTCCGCTGGCAGCGGCCCGGCATGGCCCTCGGCGGCGACGCGGCCCACGTAGGTGTCGGGCGCGATGCGTCGAGCCTTGGCCCATTCGATCTCGGCTGCGAGGTCGCGGACCGCCAGGTAGCGGTAGCCGCCCGGTAGCGTCGTGGCGAGCGGCGCCAGCACCGGCGCCTTGGCCGACAGGATCCGCGGCAGATCCCCACCCTGGACGCGCGGCCAGAAATGCCGGAGCTGGCGCAGGGCGGCGGCATGGAAGGTGGACGCCGACACGCCTGGCCGTCCGGCCGCCGCGAGCCGTTCGCGCATCTCCGTTGCGGCCTTGTCCGTGAAGGTCACGACGAGCACATCGCTCGGACGGACGGCGTCCGTGGCCAGGGCGTAGGCGACGCGTCGCGAGATGACCCTCGTCTTGCCGGTCCCGGCGCCTGCGAGGATGCACAGCGGCCCGCGAACGGCGGTGACCGCCTCGCGCTGGGCGGCCTCGAGGTCCGCGAGCAGCGCATCGGCGTTGATGGTGGGCATGGCCCGATCGTAGCGCCAGACCCTGCACCGGCACTTCACCGGCACTGCACCTGCACTTCGCCGGCTCGTCCACGCTACCCTCGAAGGCATGCCCATCGATCCGATCGAGGTCACGTTGCGCCCCATCCGACCCGACGACATCCCGGCGCTGGCCGCGATGCTGGCCCGCCCGGAGGTCGCCCGCTGGTGGCCCGGCTACGACCTTCCCCGTGTCGAACAGGAATTCCTCGCCAACGAGCCGGACCTGACGATCTACGCCATCGAGGTCGACGGTCGGCTGGCCGGTGCCATCCAGTCCGGGGAGGAGCCCGAAGTGGAATTCCGCCACGCCAACATCGACCTCTTCGTCGACCCGGATCTCCATGGTCGGGGCATCGGGCCGGCCGCCATCCGGCGACTGGCCGCGCATCTTATCGACGAAAGGGGCCACCATCGCCTCACGATCGACCCGGCCGCCGACAATGCGGTGGCCATCCGGGTCTACGAGAAGGTCGGGTTCCGGCCAGTGGGGCGGATGCGTGCGTACCAACGCATGGCCGATGGGCGCTGGGCTGACGGCCTGCTGATGGAGATGCTCGCAGACGAGCTGGTCCGCTGAGGAGGATATCGACTCATGAGCGACGAACCCGCGACCCCACGGCCGGCCACGAATCCGCGGCTGCTGCTCGCGTTCATCGCGGTGATCATGGCGGCGCAGGCCCTGTATGCCGGCGTCGACTTGTTCGGCCAGCCTGGGCTGACGGGAACGCCCCTCGGGATCGCGCTGATCGCCGGTTACGTGGTCTACGTGGCGATGATCGCCGCGTTCGTGGTCGCGATCTGGCGCGAGACCTGGTGGGGGTGGCACCTGGCGGTCGCGATCGCGGCAACTGGTCTGGCCATCGCGGCGCTGCGCATCGCCGGCGGCGAGTCGTTCGAGCAGCTCGCCCTCGGGATGCTCATCGATGGCGCCTTGCTGTTCTACCTCCAGCGACCGTCGATCAAGGTGCTATTCCGCCGCTGAATCGCGGTGCGCGTGGTCGAAGCTCGTGCGAAAACACCCTTGTCGGCTCGCGCCGAGGGGCTACGATGCCCGCATTCGCCACCCGCCACGCGAGCGGGTGGGATGGGATGAGGGAGGCACAAGAGCTCATGAGTGGACCAGCCCCAACGACCCCGGCCCCAACGACCCCGGCCCCAACGACCCCGGCGTCTGGCCTCGTTTACGCCGATGTCCCGAATCGAGCGATCGCCTACATCATCGACGCGATCCTCGTCGGGTTGATCATCGTCGTGCTGGGTACTGTGCTCGCCGGCATCGGCCTGGCCACCAGCACGATCGGGACCGGTGCAACCGTCGAGACCAACTACCTCGCCACCATCATCCTCGGGTTGATCGGCATCGCCATCAGCGGGGCGTACTTCATCTACACGTGGACGTCGATGCGGGCCACGATCGGGATGAAGGTCCTCGGCATGCAGATCGGCAACGCGGGTGACGGGCGCACGCTGACGACTGATCAGGCGATCCGGCGTTTCCTGGCCCTGAGCGTTCCCAGCGTCCTCGCGCAGGTGTTCGCGCCCGTGCCGGTCATCGGCGGGATCCTCGGGCTCGCGGCGTTCGCGTGGGTCATCTTCCTGCTCTACACCACCGCCAAGAGCCCGACCAAGCAGGGCTGGCACGATGTCTTCGCGAACACCCAGGTCGTGAAGGCCCTCAAAGCCGTCTGACCCGTCAAGCCGGTGGATAGCCCCTGATCCGCCGGCGCCTGGTCGGCGGGGTCCGGATCGCGGACCCCGCCTACACGCATGCCATCAGAACGGGGGCCACGGGATGGCCGGCCAGGTCGGGGAGGGCAGCGGGAAGCGCCTGGACTCGAGCAGCGCATCCACGCGCCGGACCGTGGCCCGGACCTCGACCCGTCGCAGCAGCCCGGCGAGCGCCACGCCGAGCTCGCCATCGAGCGCTTCGCGCAGCCCGCGGACGGCGTCGAGCTCGTCGGGGGCAAGTCCCTGCCCGCGCCAGCCCCAGAGCACCGTGCGGAGCTTGGGCACCGCCGAGAAGCAGACCCCGTGATCCACGCCGTGGATGTGTCGGCCGCCATCGACCGGGAGGATGTGCCCGCCCTTGCGGTCCGTGTTGTTGATCGCGGCATCGAAGATCGCCATCCGGCGCAGCCGCGGGTCGTCATCGTTGATCATGGCGATGACGTCGACCTCGGGGTCGATCTCGACGAAGGCCTGGAGCATGCCCTCACCGAACGGTCCCTCGCGCAGGATCGTCGGGGGGACGATGTCCCAGCCCAGCGCCTCCGACACGTACCACGCGGCGACTTCGCGGCGGGTGAGCGTGCCGTCGGGGAAGTCCGCCAGCGGACGCTCGCCGGCGGTCGGCTTGTGGATGGCCTCGATGACCGCCGCGGGTTCGGGCTCCGGGCACGAGCGGGTGACCGTGACGAACAGCGCGTTGTTGCTCGACCCGACGATGCGGCCGACGATCTCGATGTCGCCGTCGCGCAGCACCTCGAGGGTCGTCGCGCGATCGAGCACGCCCGCGGTCCCGCTAGTTGACGTAGTGGCCGTTGCGCCGCGGGCAGATGTGGCCGCGCGGATCGAGCGGGGCGCCGCACAACGGGCAAGGCGGCCTGCCGGATGCCACGACCCGCGCCGCCCGCGCGACGAACGACCGGGCCGCGGCCGCCGTGATGCGCACGCGCAGCAGGTCCGGCCCGTCCTCGTCCTCGTCATCGTCGTCGTCGGGATCGATCGCCTCGCCGTCTTCGTCCTGGGCGCGAGCCTCGACCAGGACCCGCTCCGCGCCGCCATCCCAGCCGAGGGTCAGCGAGCCGGCCCGGAATGCCTCGATGAGGGGCTCGTCCAGGGCGCCGGTGTCCTGCTCCTCGATGTCGGCGATGTCCGCGAGCTCCGTGGCCTCGCCGGCAGGGGCCGCTTCCGCGACGCCGCGCCGATCCAGCTCCCCGAGCAGGTCGCCGAGGCGTTCCGCGAGCACGGCGACCTGGACCTTCTCGAGCGCGATGGTCACGATGCGGCCGCCATCGCGAGCCTGCAGGAAGAACGTCCGGTCCCCGGGTTCGCCGACGGTCCCGGCCACGAACCGCTCCGGCGCTTCGAAGATGTAACGACGTCGGGGCATGTCCGGACTCTATACCGATTCGTGGTCGGACCGGGTCAGCCGACGTTCACCCGGACCGTGTGCCAGCCGCGGGCGCCGTCAGGAGCCGGCGGGGAGGGCGATCTCCTCCTGCAGCACCCCGTTCCCGTCCGTGGCGCGGACCCGGATCTCGTGCGAGCCAGGGGTCGCATCCCAGCCGACGACCCATTGCACCCAGGTGGTGTCCGAGATCGGCGTGGACAGGTCGGCCTCGCGCCACGCCCCGTCGATCGCGACCTCGACCTTGGCGATGCCGCGGTCCGGCGCCCAGGCGATGCCGGCGATCGGCACCCGACCAGCGCCGACGTTGCTCCTCGGGGTGTCGATCCGCGACTGGGTCAGGATCGGGGCCTCCTTCGACCAGCCGAGCGGGATCCAGTAGCCGTCGAAGGCGTCGAGGGTGGTGAGCTCCAGCTCCGACAGCCATTTCGTCGCCGAGACGTAGCCGTACAGGCCCGGGACGATGAGACGGGCCGGGTAGCCGTGCCGCGGCGGCAGCGGCTCATCGTTCATCTGGACGGCGATCATCGGTTCGCGCGCGGGGTCCATGACCCAGGCGGTCGGCATGCCGGCCGTGAACCCGTCCACGGACCGACCGACGAGCTGGCTGGCCGACGACGACACGCCGGCGATGTCCAGGACGTCACGCAGCCGGACACCGGTCCACTTGGCATTGCCGACGAGATCGCCACCGACCTCGTTGCTCACGCAGGCGATCGTGACGTACTGCTCGAACATGGGGAGGGCCAGCAGCTCGTCCCAGGTCAGGGTCGTCTCGCGCTCGACCAGGCCATGGACCCGCAACGTCCAGGTCGAGACCTCGACACTCGGGACCAGCAAGGCCGTATCGATCCGGTAGAACTCGTCGTTGGGAATGACGATGGGTGTGAGGCCGGGCGTCGTCGGGGCGAGATCCGCGCCGCTGGCGAGCGGCTGCACGACCACGGATGCGGGCGGGAGCGGACCGGTGTCGGCCGGCGCGGTCTCCGCCCGGTCGATCAGCATGCGGCCGATAAAGCCGGTCGCCAGCGCGCCGATGCCAACGACCGCGGCGCGCAGGAGGAACGAGCGCCGGGCCGGGTCGGACACCGGCTCCGCGGTCCCCGTCGCGGTGCCGGCGGCCGGGACCCCGATCCTTGACAGGAGCGAAGAGAGGGCCTGGAGCCCGACGGCGACCGCGCCGGCTGCCTGGACCGCGACGATCGCCGGGTTCGCCAGCGGCTCGCCGAGCGCAGCCAGGAACCCAAGCGCTCCGAACGCGGCGAAGCCGACGGCGGCCAGCACGTAACGGTGGACCGCGACGACCCCGAGCACGGCCCCGAAGCCGAGGACCGCGAGCGTGACGGTGATCTCGAGCGCGAGCTTGTCGTTCGTCCCGAACAAGGCGACCACGAAGTCCTTGGCGCCCGGCGGCTGCAGGTCGATGACGACCTGCCCGACCGCGGCGACGAGCGAGGTCGCCCCGGGCAGGATGCCGGCGATCAGCTCGGACACGCCCAGGGCCAGCCCGGCCGACAGGGCGCCGGCGACCGCCGCCCGCAGGCGGATCGGACCGGTCGCCGTGAGCGGGGCGGGTCGCAGCGCGGCGGTCGGGGTACTCACGCCGCCATGGTGCACCGCTCGCATGACATTCGCGTGTCGGCCACGGGCTCAGCCGTGTCGGCGCATCCGAGCGGTCCAGCGGCCGTCGCGTGACTCGACCTGGAGCGGCAGACCGAACGCCTCGCTGAGGACGTCGTCGCGGAGGACCTGCTCGATCGGGCCAGCGGCGAGGGATCGGCCATCGGCCATGACGAGTGCGTGCCCGAACCCGGCCGGGATCTCCTCGAGATGGTGGGACACGAGGATCACCCCCGCCGGCCGCGATTCGCGCACGAGGGTCTCCAGGTCGGCGAGGAGCAGCTCGCGAGCGGCGAGGTCCAGGCTGGCCATCGGTTCGTCGAGGATGAGCACGTCCGGGTCGGGCATCAGCGCACGGGCGATGGACGTCCGCCGGCGCTCGCCGGCCGACAGCGTCCCGAACGGCTGGGCGAGCTGGTCGGCCAGCCCCAGGCGCTCGGCGAGCATCCGGGCGCGCTCGTGATCCTTTGGCTCGTAGACGTGCCACCACGGCTCGAACGCACCGTGACGCGCGGTCATGATCAGCACTTCCGGGGTCAGGTCGGGCCGCATCGCGTCCTCGATCCCGCTCCCGGCGAACCCGACCCGTCGCCGGAGCTCCCGGGCGTCCGTGCGGCCGTAGCGCTCACCGAGCACGTCGACGGTGCCGGTCGTCGGCCACAGGTTCATCGAGGCGACCGAGAGCAGCGTCGTCTTGCCGGAGCCGTTGCGACCCAAGACGACCCAGCGCTCGCCCGCGCGGACGCGCCAGTCGAGCGGACCCAGGATCGTCCGTCCGGCGCGCCGCACGCTGACGCCGTCGAGCTCGATGATCACGACCGGGATGCTACGGGTTCAGCGCGTCGAGCCGCGGGTCGCCGGCGACGCAGGATGGTCAGCGGCGCTGCGTGTCGGCGATCGAGTCGCGCGACGGGACCCGCCCCGCGGTCGATCCGAGATCGAGCTGGCCCTTGAGCTTAACGGCAGACGTGAGGCGGGCGCGAAACCCGACGGAGACGCTCGCGATCCGCGTGAGGTCGGGAACGTCGCGGACATGGACCGGTGGGGCGTCGGCCCGGGCGTTGGCGATGGCCTCGAGCGACGCCAGGAGGCGCTCCCGTGCGATGGCCGGGGCATCCGGGTCCAGCCCGGCGTGAAACCCATCACGATCGACCGTCGCAACTGCCACGGCCCGGCTGGCCCGCAGGACCAGGGCGATCGCATGGACCGATTCGGGCAGCACGACGGCGAGATTGATGAGCGCCGCACGGGCGGGGTGATCGGTGAGCGTGTAGTTGGGTGGGACCCCATCGTCCCGGGCGACGAGGTCGTTCGCCATGAGGATGCGAAGGGACGCCTGGACCGAGCTGACCGGTGAGGCGATCGCGGCCGAGAGCGGCGTCAGGCGCAGGCCGTCGGGGTCGTGGGCGAGCGCGGCGACGATGTCAAGCCCGATCGGCGTGAGCGCGAGCCGGCGACCGATCGGTTCGGGGATGGGCCGCGTCGTCCGCGGCGTCACCGCTGGTCGAGGGCCTCTCGGGCGAGCGCGAAGGCCCGGTCGTGCTGGCCCAGAGCGGCCAGTGAATCCGCCCAGGCCGACAGGATCTCTCGCCGCCGAGCCGTGTTCGCGCCGTCCGTCGCCATCGCGGCGGCGAGCTCGAAGTCCGCGGCCGCCTGGTCGTGCTGCTTGAGGGCGGCATGCGCGCGGGCGCGGGTGACGAGGCCACCGAGCTGTGCTTTGTGGTTTCCGGACTGCTCGGCCAGGTCGAGTGCCTCCCCGATCAAGGCGACAGCCGCCTCCGGGTCGCCGCTCGCCAAAGCGATCTGTGCCTCGGTCTCGGCGACGTGTGCCGCCAGGTAGCTGTCCTTGCGGGCCAGCGCGGCGACGCGTGCCTCGTGCGCGAGGTCTGCGGCCCGGTTGAGGTTGCCGTTGGCGAGGTAGGCCATGGCCAGCTCGTTCTCGAGATTGAGGACGGTCTCGTCGGCGTGGGCTGCGCCGAGGAGCGTGATGGCGCCCTGACCGTGACGGATGGCGCCCTCGATGTCGCCCGCCTCACGGCAGGCCACGGCGATCGTCCCGAGGAACTCGGCGCGGCGCCGGTCGTCGAGGTCCACCGTGAGGCCGCGCGCCTCCTCGAGATAGGCCAGCGCGGCACCCGGGTTGCCGCTGTTGCTCTCGACCATCGCGGCTGCGACGAGAAGACGGAGCTGGAAGTCGGGAGCGACCACGAGGCCGTCGCGAACTCGCGACAGCAAGCCGACGACGATCGAGCGAGCCTCGTCGAAGTTGTCGCTCTGGTGCTGGGCCGAAGCGAGCCAGTACTCGGCCCGCGCACGATCCGTTTCGCGACCGAGGTCGGCGAAGGCCTCCGCGGCCTCGGTCGCCGGTCGGATGGCGTCTCGCCCACGATCCAGCCGACAGAGGCATTCCGCGATCGCCACCTTGATCTCCGCGACGCCACCCTTGCCGGTCGATCGCTCGGCCAGGATCTCGTAGCGGTCCAGCGCCGTGGTCCAGTCGCTGCTGGCCAGGGCCAGGTCCGCCTGGACGCGATCCCAGATCGGATCGACGTCCGCGAGAAGGGCCGCAGCGGTCGTGCCCAGGCGCGGCGCAAGGTAGTTGAGGGCGGCCATGGATGGCTTCGCGATGCCGTGCTCGAGGGCGCTGATGTAGGCCTTCGTATAGCGCTCCCCGGCGAGCGCCGATTGGGTCAGACCGGACGCCAGGCGGGCGTGCTTGAGGCGACCGCCGATCGCGCTCGCCAGGGCGGAATCATCGACGACGACGCGACGGCGCTTCTTGACGGTCTCCATGCGGGGGAGTGTACACGACCGTCATCTCCTGCTGAACCCCCAGGAAGAACTCGTCGAACCCGCAATCCAGTCGTTCGAGGAGCAGTCCCAGGGCCGGGATGGACGGCACCGTTCGCCCCCGTTCGACGGCACAGACGAAGGCGCGGGTCAGGGGCGTGCCCAGCGCCGCCTGGCTGAGCCGTGCGGCAACCCGCCGACGACGGAGCTCGTGGCCGATCGCCGACCCGAGGCGTTCGTGGGTCGATTGTTTGGAAATAGTTGACAGTCGCATGCGGCAGAGCCTAGCATCCGAACGTCGAACGCGCCTACCCCAGAGCGCGTTGACGCCAGGAGGCAGGATCCATGTCGCAGTTGACTTCGATTCGGCGCGCAGTGGTCGCCATCGGTACCGCGATGGCGTTGGTCGCGATCAGCGTGGGACAGGCTCTCGCGAGCGGCGGGACCGGGCCGTTCCCCAAGTAGTAACCGATCCTCGGCCGCTCCGTTAGGGCCGCAGCGTCACGGAGCGGCCGGGCTCTCGGCCCCGGTATTCACCGAAGGCTCGGGCGTCGGCTCGGGTGTCGGTTCCGGCGTCGGTTCCGGGGTTGGTTCCGGAGTCGGCTCGGGCGTCGGTTCCGGAGTCGGCTCGGGCGTCGGTTCCGGGGTCGCACTGGGCTCCACCGATGGTGGGGGGCTCAGCGACGGCGAGGTGGACGCCGGCGGACAGGGCACGGCCGCAGGCTCCGAGCCGGTCGGCGACGGGACCTCGAACGATGGCACCACGCCACTCGGATCCGGCGTCGGCACGATGAAACAGCTTGGTGAGGGGCTCGGCGGTGCGCAGCCGTCAGCAGCAACGATCACCCCCCACGTTCGCCCGAATGGGTTGAACCCGTTGTTGTAGAAGTACGCGACCCGGGTGTTGTCGGGCCCACCTCGCGTGCCGGGACCACGTTTCGCCCTGGCGATCCAGTCGCGATCCGCCTCCATCCAGTCCGGGAAGCCCGACTCGTGCCCCGCTACCACGAGGACCTTGTCGCCGCAGGTGTTCGCAGGCAGCCGTTCCGTGGGCTCCGTGCCGGCGATGAACCACTCATCGACGCCTTCCCGCCCCGGACCCGGCAGCATCCCCGTGAACGGGTCGATGGCGACCTGGGTCAGGCCTTCGGACGGCCGTTCGAATCGCGTGATCGGCCACTTGGCACTCGCTTCCTGGAGGAAGCCCTGCCAGACGTATGTCGAGATGTCGATCGAGAAGACCGGGGCGGCCGACGTGGAGACGGGAGTGTTGTCGCTGTTGCCGTTCCACGCCCCCACGGCCAGCGCATACGCTCCCGCTGCCCGGCCTTCCTCGGTCGGTGGCGCGATGTAGCCGTAGGCGTTGAGGTCCCTGGCGTCGTTGTTCGTGCCCGTCTTGAGCGTGGCCGGCCGGCGCTGGTCGTCCGGCCCTGTGATGGAGAACCGGCCCCAGAACGGGTTGACCCGCCGGATGGTGTTGCCATTGAGGATGTCGGTGACGATCCACGCGGCCTGCGGGCTGACCACCTGCTCGCCTTCGAGCGGGACATGCGGATCGACGACATCGTCGCCAGCGCGATCTTTGATCGTCAGGATCGTCGTGTGGTCCACGCGACGGCCGCCATTCGCCAGCGTCCCGTAGGCGGTGACGAGGTCCACCGGGCGGGTCTCGGCCACACCGAGCGCCAGCGACAGGCCGGCGTTCGTGGAGTCGGTCTGGAAGGTCATGCCGAAGTCCTGGGCCCGCGCGAACACGTGCTGCGGCGAGTTGAGGGCCATGGCCTTGACCGACGGGATGTTCAGCGAGAACTGGAGCGCATTGCGTAGCGTGACCGGACCGCGCTCGAGGTTATCCGCGTTCTGGGGCGTGTAGTCGCCCCCGAAATCCGTGCCGACGTCCATGAAGATGTCGCCGGCGGTGAATGTCCCGTCCTCGATGCCGGTCACATAGTTGAATGGCTTGAAGGCGGAGCCGGGCTGGCGGAAGCCCTGCCCGACCACGTCGTACTGGGGCTGGAACTCGGGACGGCTCTGGCTCGCGTAGTACTCGGCCGAACCGACGTAGGCGATCAGCTCGCCGGTCTGGTAATCCGCCGCCACGAGCGCACCGTTCCGGACGTTCTTGTCCTCGAGATTGCGCACCCAGTCCGGATATTCGTCGAAGCCGAGTGCCTTGGCGGCCGCCTCTCGCTTCGCTTCCGCGCGATGCGGCACGATCGTCGCGAGCTTCACCCAGCGTTCCGCGATCGTCTGGATCTCGAGATCCAGGGTCGTGGTGACGCGCAGGCCGCCGTTCTCGAGCGCCGGACACGTCGGCTCCTCGAGGCACAGCTTCTTCGTCAGTTCGTCGCGCACGGCCCAGATGAAGTGCGGCGCGCGCCAGCGCGGCGTTGACTGGGAAGCCAGGGTCACGGCCGTGCCCTGGTCGGCCAGGAGCTCGGCGTCGCTGTACTCGTCCTTGGACATCGGGGTCCGATCGTCGTCGGCCATCAGCTGGAGGACCTGGTCGCGACGCATCAGGATCTTCGTGTCCGGGGGGACGACCAGGGTGCTCGCGGCCGCCGGGCAGGGATCGCCCTCGGCCGGCGTCTCGGCGCACTGTTCGCTGGCATTGCGGACCAGGTCGTAGTTCGACGGGGATTGCGGGAGGCCCGCGAGGATCGCGGCCTCGCCGGGGGTCAGCTCATCCAGCGCCTTGCCGAAGTACGCGCGCGCGGCCGCCTTGACCCCGTAGGTCTGGTTCCCGTAGTAGTTCTGGTTGAGGTAGGCCGTGATGATCTCGCGCTTGCCGTCCTGGCCCTGGAACTGCTGGGTGACGCGGATCGACTGCACGATCTCCTTGAGCTTCCGCTCGAAGGTCCGGTCCCCGTCCTCGACGAGGTCCGTGTCCAGCAGCCGGGCACGCACGAGCTGCTGGGTGATCGTGGAGGCACCACGACTGTTGCCGCGGAGCGAGTCGATTCCCGCCGCCACGATGGCGAGCGGGTCGAAACCCGCGTTCTCCCAGAAGGTCTTATCCTCGATCGCCGTCGTCGCGTCCAGCAGGATCGACGGGATCTCTTCGAACGTCGCGATGTCGCGCTTGAACTCGCCGAACCGGGCGAGCTCGGCGCCGTGGCGGTCCAGGACGACCGTTTCTTCGGGCAGGGTGTACTTGGTCAGCTCGCTCGGCGGCTTCAGGCCATCGGTGACCGAGGCGTACACCGTCAGCGCGGCGAACGCGCCGATCAGGCCGATGCCCGCGAGGAAGGCGAAGACGATGATGGCCACCCAACCGAGGGTGGATCGCCGGGGCTGGGCCGGGCGTTCGCTCGGGTAGGCCTGCGATGGGTAGGAAGCTGACAAACGGATCTCCGGAGCGTGGGCACGAGGTGCGGCGACGCCAAGCATGGCGCAAGCCGGGTGAATGCGCGGTGGCGCGGCCGGTGAGCGGCGTTGCAGCCGCATGACGTGGGCGCCTCGGTCTGGGACGACCGCGCCATGCCAGGCGTGACGCGGTCGGCGGTCGGCTTACGCCGGGGCGGCTTCCTCGCTGACCCGTGTCGGCGCTGACGCGAACCGGCGAGCCACCCGCACCTTCAGAGCGTCGACGAGCAGGTAGACCGCCGGTACGACGAGGAGCGTCAGGAACGTCGAGCTGAATAGCCCACCGATGACGACCGTCCCCAACTCGGCCGCGATGATCGAACCCTCGTTGAACCCCGCCGCGAGCGGGATCAGGGCGAGGATCGTGGCGATCGCGGTCATGAGGATCGGCCGGACGCGCGTCCGACCGCCGTGGATGAGGGCGTCACGGGTCGACATCCCTCCCTCCTGGCGCAGCCTTTCGACGAGGTCGAGCAAGACGATCGCATTGGTGACCACGATGCCGATGAGCATCAGGAAGCCGATGAGCGCGGACACGCCGATCGGCCGGTCGGTCAGGTACAGCGCCGGGAAGGCCCCGATCGTCGCCAGCGGCAGGCTGAACAGGATGATGAACGGGGTGACGAGCGAATTGAAGGTCAGGACCATCATGACGTAGACGAGGAGCACGGCCACGCCCATCGCCGTGAAGAGGCCGCTGAAGGCCTCCTCCTGCTGCTGGGACACGCCGGCCAGCTCGACCTCGACGCCGGATGGGACGGAGCCATCGGCGACGAGGGCGTCGATCGTCTGCTGGACGGCCAGCGAGACGGCGCCGGTGTCCTCGGACGTGATCTCGGCCGTGACCGACGCCGACGGCGCCTGGTCGATCCGGGTGATCGAACCCTGGACGTCCGCCTGCTCGACGGTCGCGACATCCTCGAGCGGCACCTTGGTCACGGTTCCGACCGGCATCTCGCTCAGATCCTCGACCGAGGTCGTCGAATCGGGGTCGAGCTGGACGACGAGGTCGACCGGCTGGCCGTCCTCGAACGAGACCTGGGTGACGGTCTGCGACACGAGCGCGTTGCGGACCTCGTTGGCCACCTGCGCCGCCGTCAGGCCGACGGTGAACGCCTTCGACGGATCGACCGTGACCTGGATCTCGGGCGTGGCCTTCACCAAATCACTCTGGAGGTTGGCGAGGTCGGGGTTGCCCTCGAGCGCCTCGACGACGGTCGCCGTGGCCGACTCGACGAGGGCCGGGTCATCACTGCTGACGATGATGTTCAAGCCGTTCGAGGTGAACCCACCGGCTTGCGTGACCTGGACATCGTAGCCGTCCGTCTTGATCGGCTCGAGGGCGGCGGCGAGCTCCGCCGAGTTGGCCATCAGGTCGGCCTCGGGATGGAGCCGGACCGTGATCGTCGCGCTGTTCGACGGGCGGCCGCTCTGTGCCGCGAGGATCGTCTGGAAGCTGGTGTCTCCCTCGCCGGGGATGCTCGTCTGGACGAGCTCGACGTCGGGGTCGGCATCGATGATGGTCTCGGCTTCGATCGCCTGGTCGAGGACGGCCTCGGACGACGCGCCCGCCGGCGGCGCGATGCTGACCTGCAGGACCTTCTCGCCACCGGCGTTGATGAACTGGGTCGGCAGCAGCGGGACGAGCGCCAGCGATGCGACGAAGAGGACGCCCGACAGGAGCACGACTCCCAGTGCGCTCCAACGGGTGTGCAGGACCCAGGTCACCACAGGGGTGTAGAGCCTGACCCAGAACGAGCGCTTCGGCTCACCGTCCTCGTCGACGTCGGTCTTGACCCGCCCGATGAACAGGTAGGCCAGGACCGGCACGACGGTCAGGGCGCAGACGAGCGACGCCAGCAGGGCGAACGTCACGGTCAGCGCGAACGGCAGGAAGAACTGGCTGACGAGGCCGCCGATGAAGCCGAGTGGCAGGAAGACGGCGACGGTCGTGAGCGTGCTGGCAGTGATCGCGCCCGCAACTTCGCGAGGGCCGGCCAGGACCGCCGTCCCCTTGTCTTCACCGAGGGCAAGGTGGCGGTAGATGTTCTCCAAGACGACGATGGCGTCGTCGACCACGCGCCCTACCGCGACCGCGAGGCCACCGAGGGTCATGATGTTGAGGCTGATCCCGGCGAGCTGCATGACGACGAGCGCGGTCAGGATCGACAGCGGGATGGAGATCGCCGCCACGAACGTCGAGCGGACACTGAACAGGAACAGGAAGATCGTCAGGATCGCGAACACCGCGCCCAGGCCGCCTTCGCGAAGGAGCCCGTCGGTCAATTCCTTGATGAAGTCCGAGAGGTCGGCCACGGTCGTGATGGCCAGCGTGTCGGGGTGCCGCGCGGCGATCTCGTCGAGCTTCGCCTGGACGGCATCGGCCACCAGGACCGTATTCGCGTCGGAGGTCTTGGTCACCGAGAGTGACAGGGCCGGATTGCCGTTCGTCCGGGCGTATCCGGTCGTCGCGACGTCGACACTCTCGACCGTGCCGAGGTCGCCGATGGTGATGTTCGTCGGCGCTGCCGGCGGCGCTGAGGCCGCCGGGTCGACCGGGGTGGCCGGGGTGGTCGGCATCGACAGGCCCACGACGAGGTCGCGGATCTGATCCTCGGAGGTCAGCTCGCCGATGGTCGAGACCGGGATCTGCGTCCCGTCGTCGGCTAGCTGGCCGGACGGGATCGTCAGGTTGTTGGCGGTCAGGACGCCATTGATCTGGGCGACCGTGACGTTGTTCTCGGTGAGCTTCTCGGGATCGAGGGTGATGAGCAGACGTTGCTCGAGGCCACCGGTGACGTCCGCCCGCGAGACGCCCTCGATCGCGGTGATCTCCGGGACGATCTCAGCCCGGGCGATCTCCGCCGCGGCCTCGAGGCCATCCTCGGACGTCGCCGCGATCGACGCGATGATGACCGGCGAGGCGTTGATGTTGAGCGCGGATGCGCTGGGCTCGACGTTCTCCGGCAGGCCCGCGTCAGCGATGCCCTCCTCGATCGCCGCGAGCGCCTCCCGGACGTTCGTGCCGTACTCGAACTGGGCGATGACCAGGGCGACCGAGTTGGCCGACGTCGACTGGACGGTCTTCAGACGCGGCACATTGGAGATGGCGCGCTCGATGGGCACGGCCACCTGGTCGGCGACGTCCTGTGAACCCGCACCCGGATATGGCGCAATGACCGTGATGACCGGGAACTCGATGTCCGGGAGCAGCTCCTGCTTGAGGCTGCCCCAGGCGGAGATACCGGCGATGAACAGGCCAGCGGCGAGCAGGAGGGTGACGCTCCGCTTGCTGACGGCGAGCTGGGACAGGCGACTCACGGACGGACCTCTTTGGCGCGGACGGTGTGCGAAGGCAGGTCTGCGGCCTCGGCGAGAGCACGGGCCTCTGCGGCGACAGCGTCGTCGAGGATGAGCAGGGCGCGCCGGACGACGCTGAGGTCGCTCGGCCCGATCCGGGTGAGCAGTTCGCGCATCCGGCGCGAGTTCAGCTCGCGGAGGTGCTCGACGGTCGACTCGGCCTTGGGCGTGGCGGTCACCACGACCTGCCGGCGGTCAGCCGGGTCCTCGTGGCGGACCAATAGCCCGAGCTCGACCAGGCGGTCGACCTGCCCGGTCGCGGTCGACGACGTGACGCCCAGGCGCGAAGCCAGCTCGGACATGCGAAGTTGACCGGCTGCCAGGACGAGGTATAGCCCCTTCGTCTGCGCCATCGTCAGCTCGATCGTGCTGAGCTCTGGGGCATGCGCCGCCATGAGGCGGTGCATGAGTTGCTCGAAGACCGCCAGCACGGCATCGATGTCGGCTTCGGTGGCGGTCGGTCGTCGCGTGGTGGTCATCGGTACTTCGGTTACTCCGTACTATCCGGTTCAGCCGGACTATATCGGAGATTCGCGAGGTCTGCCTCCCGACGCCGGATCGGGCAACGATCTGTCTCGGAGCGTCGGTCGGCGCCCGGGACGCCGAGGTCACGTTCAACCGGCCCGGGCTGCCCTGGCGGCGGCCACGACATCGATCGCGTGGCGGGCGCGCTCCGTGATCGACGCCGGCGTTCCGCCGGCAAACAGCCAGCTGCCCAGACCGACCGCGATCGCCCCGGCCGTGATGTAGTCCGCGGCATCGTCGAGCGTGATGCCGCCGGTCGGCAGCAGCGGGATGTCCGGGAACGGCCCACGCAGCTCGCGCAGGAACCGCGGCCCGAGCGAGGAGGCGGGAAATAGCTTCACCGCCACGGCCCCGGCCTGCCACGCGGCCAGGACCTCGGTCGGGGTCGCGGCCCCCGGGAGCATCGGCACGTTCTGCTCGGCCGCCCAGGTGACGAGCTCGGGATCGAGATGCGGCGCGACGAGGAACGTCGCACCGGCGTCGATGGCGCGCCGGGCGGCATCGACGTTGAGGACGGTGCCGGCGCCGATGGCGAGGGGCGAACCAGCGGCATGTCGCGCAGCGCGCTCCAGAGCGGCGAGGGCCGTGACCTGCGGCTGGTTGAGGGTCAACTCGAAGGCGCGGATCCCCCCGTCGAGCAACGCCTCGGCGATGCCCGGGACCGCGTCGGGATCAAGGTGGCGCGCGATCGCGACGACGCCACCCTCCGTGATGCCGGGCGGGATCGTCGGTCGGTCCATCCGCCGATGATGCCGGACGGGGCCGCGCTGCGCCGGGCGAGCGGGCGGGTCAGCCATACTGGTCGACGATGCGCGACGCGCCCGAGTCGATCCGCCGCTTCTACGCCGATTGGTCGCAGTACCGGTCGCGGCTCGTCGACGGTGTTCGGGACCTGACCGCTGACCAGCTCGCGATCAGCGCCGGTCCGGAGCACGCGCCGATCTGGGCATTGGCGGCGCATTCCGCCGGCGTGCGGACCTACTGGTTGTGTGGCGTGCTGGGCGAGCCGGGCGCCGAGACGACGCCGTTCCCCGACCCGCTCAGCGGGCTCGGATGGGAGGACGACCTCGACCATCCGCGGTCCGCCGCGGAGCTGGTCGTGGCCCTCGAGACGACGGGCGCCATCATCGAGCGCTGCCTCGACACCTGGACGACGGACATGCTCGAGGTCGAGGTCGAGCGACGACTCGGGGACATCCGCCAGCTGCACACGCGCCGATCGATCCTGCTGCGGCTGCTGAGCCACGACGCGTTCCACAGTGGCGAGATCTCGCAACTGCTTGGCGCCAACGGCCTGCCCTCGATCGACCTCTGGGCCCGCCGGCCCACCTGATCCGAGCCGCTCCTCGTACTGGCTACGCCGGAGTAGCACGTATCGACTACCATTCCACCATGGGTCCCGGCGCTGCCATCATCATCGCCACACCGTTCGTCGTCGTCGCGACTGCGCTGCTCGTTATCCTCCGACGGGAGCGGCTACGCGGCACGGCCTCCACCACGCATCCCTTTCTGATCGGGCTCTACAGGGGACTTGCGTTCGTTCTGTTCCTGTTCGTGATGTACCTGTTCCTCGCCCCATTCGTGCTGCCGCGCCCGTACGCGTAGCGCATCGCCATGCGGCCGGGAAAGGCGCCCTCACGATCGGCGATCAGGTGCCGTCGGTCCTTCGAGTCACCGGTCTCGGGCGGGCGTGGCGGCACACTAAGATGACTGTGCCCCGACCGGGGTCGAGTCCCGAGGGAGGGTCAGCGGGTATGACTGCCGATGCGCCCGTGCTCCGTGAGCCAGGCAACGCCTACAACATCTTCATCCTGGTTCTGACGATCTTCTCGCTCGCGCTCATGGTCGTATTGATCCTGCCGCTCGACAGCGAGACTCGCGTGCTCGTGACCTTCTACGACAACGCCATCTGCGTGATCTTCCTCCTCGACTTCGCGGTGAACCTCGCACGGTCACGACCGAAACGGGCCTACTTCATCTCGAAGCGCGGCTGGCTCGACCTCCTTGGGTCGATCCCGAGCCTGGGGATCCTCCCGTTCACGGCGCTGTTCCGCCTCGCCCGCCTGAGCCGGCTTGCCCGGATCACCCGGCTGTTGGGGGGCCAGAATCGAAAGGCGCTCGTGAAGGATGTGCTCGGAAATCGCAGCCAGTACGCGATGTTCATCACGATCCTGCTCGCGGGGATGGTCCTCAGTGTGGCAAGCATCCTCGTCCTGCAGCAGGAGAGCCGATCGCCCGACGCCAACATCCGTACCGGCGGCGACGCCGCCTGGTGGGGCATCGTCACCATCACGACCGTGGGCTACGGCGACTTCTTTCCCGTGACGACCTTGGGGCGCCTCACCGCGGTGTTCGTGATGGTCGCCGGCATCGGCATCATCGGTGCCCTCGCGAGCATCCTGGCGAGCTTGCTGGTGTCGCCGCCAGCCCCACCGGAGGCCGGCCCTGAGGCGGGACCAGATCTTGCATCACCTGCCGTCGAGGCATCGCTCACGGCGATCATGGATGAGCTCGAGGTGCTCCGGGCCGAGATGGCTGCGATGCGAGCGTCGCTCGACGCGCGGCGTGGCTGAGCTGTCGTACGCGGAGCCCGGCCTTGCGAGGGTAGAGGACTGAGTCGCCGCTACCCGGGGCATTCCTCCTATGGCGCCGCTCCGCCAGGGCTAGCCGACGTACTGCAGCCGCGTGACGACGAAGTCATCCGGCAGCGTCACGCCGGTCGAATGGTTCGGACAATAACCTCGGGGATGCTTGTCGAGGTACTGCTGGTGGTAGTCCTCGGCGTAGAAGAACCGGTCCGCCTCGCGGATCTCGGTCGTGATCGGGCCGTAGCCGGCCGCGGTCAGGCGCTCCTGGTAGGCGTCGCGTGACGCCTCGGCCGCGGCGAGCTGATCCGGGCCGTTGGCCAGGATGATCGAACGGTACTGGGTCCCCATGTCGTTGCCCTGGCGCATGCCCTGGGTCGGGTCGTGGTGCTCCCAGAAGAGCTTCAGGAGCTCCTCGTACGAGACGCGCGCCGGGTCGTACGCGACCTGGACGACCTCGGCGTGGCCGGTCCGGCCGGAACACGCCTCCTCGTAGGTCGGGTTGGGGGTCGAGCCGCCGGCATACCCGACGGCCGTCGAGACGACTCCGGGAAGCTCCCAGAACGCCTTTTCGGCGCCCCAGAAGCAGCCGAGCCCGAAGACCGCGGTCTGGGTGCCGTCCGGCCAGGGGCCGGCGATCGGCGTTCGGAGCACGGTGTGGGTGCCCGGCTGCACGATCGGCTGGGAGCGGCCCGGGAGGGTTTCGGCGGGGGAGGGGACGGTCTGGGGTTGGGTGTTGAAGAACCTCATGCCGCCATGCTACGTGGCCTGTGCGTCGATCCCGTGACGGCCGCCGGCCCTCATGACCTTCTCAGGCCGCCCCGAGAAGGTCCGTTCGTGCACTGCGCAGGTGCTCCGACCAACCCCCCATACGGAGACCGACCATGGACCCGATCGAACCCATCACCCCGGCGCCGGCCGAGAGCCCGACGCCGGCCACCCCGCCGCCCGCCGAGCCGCTGAGGCTCAGCGGCATCCGCCGATCCGTGGCGACAGTCGGCCTGGCTGTCGGCCTGCTGGTCGTCGGCGGAGCCGCGGTCGTCATGGCCGCCAGCCCGGAGCCGTCGAGCAGCACGGCGCCGTCGGCCACGGACACGCCATCGAGCCAGCCGTCGACGACCGATGACGACTCGACGACGACCGACCGCCCGAACCGCGAGGACTGCCCCGAGGGATCGGGCGGAGACCGGGATGGCGAGGGCGGCTCGGACTCGGGCACGGACGACAGCGGCACCTCGCCGTCGACCGACCCATCGACCGCGCCGTCGACCGCGCCATCGACGACGCCCTCCGAAGTGCCGGAGGTCTGAGGCACCATCCGTCCACGGCGGCTAGCATCGCCGCCGTGGACGACCACCTCCCCGCCGCCCTCGCCGCCATCGATACCTGGGGCGCCCAACACGCCGGCGCGGCCGTGGTCGGCCCGGACGGCATCATCGCCAGCCACGGCGACCTCGATCGCCCCTTCCGCTGGGCGTCCGTCACCAAGCTCGTCACGGCCCTGGCGGTCCTGTCCGCCATCGACGACGGCGTCATCGACCTCGACGAGCCCGCCGGCCCACCCGGCTCCACGGTCCGCCACCTGCTCGCCCACGCCTCCGGCCTGCCGTTCGAGGGCGAGGCGGTCCTCGCCCGGCCCGGCACCCGCCGCATCTACTCGAACCCGGGCTTCGATCTGTTGGGTGCGTTGCTCGCCGAGCGCGACGGCGTCGCGATCGAGGTCGCCCTCGGCCGTCGTGTCCTGGCCCCGCTCGGGATGGCCGGCACGGACCTCGTCAGCCGCCCGTCGGAGGGTCTCCGCGGTTCGCTCCGCGATCTGGCCGCCGTCGCGCGCGAGCTGCTCCGCCCCACGCTGGTCAGCCCGGCCTTGTTCGTCCAGGCGACCCGCGTCGCGTTCCCCGGTCTGCCCGGCGTGCTGCCGGGCGTCGGACGGTTCGATCCCCTCGATTGGGGTCTCGGCTTCGAGCTCCGCGACGGCAAGGTCCCGCACTGGACGGGCGGCCGCAACTCCTCGGGGACCTTCGGGCATTTCGGCGGTGCTGGCACCTTCCTGTGGGTCGATCCGTCGCTCGACCGCGCGCTCGTCTGCCTCACCGATCGTGACTTCGGGGATTGGGCGCTCGAGTATCTGGCCGGCGTTCTCGGACGCGGTCATCGCCAGCCTGGAGGAGTCCGTCTGAGGCGCCCCGCAACGCCGTCGAACCGAGCTGCGACGCCAGATTTCAGCGGCCCGTGGTTTACTGCCCGAAGCATTACGGGCGCATGACAGTGCTTCACCTCATCCATTCGCCGCATGCGACTTCGGGACCTTCATCCGATATCCCCGGATGGTGGCGAACGGTACGGTCCCAGGTAGGCCACTGAATACCCTGGAGCCGGCGTGACCCACCTTCGATCACCACGCACCCTCGCCATCCTTGCCGCGGTCGCGATCGGCGGCGCGATCGTCGCGCTGTTCCTCGCCCAGGTCCTCGCGGGTACGCGACCCACCGCCCCGGCCGGGCTCGCTGCGGACACGCCCGCGATCACGGCGACCGGCGAGGTCTGGAGCCTCGACGAGCTGCTCGGCCAGGCCCGCGCCGGCGAGGTCGAGCTCATCAGTGCGCTGACCCTGCCGTCGGAGGCCCTCGGTGGCGGCGAGGCGACGCTCATCGCGCTGACCAGCACCGGATCGATCCATGAGATCCGCCCGGAGGTCTCGACCGGGGACGCGCTCGACGTCATCCGCTCGGCCGGTTACGCACCGCTCCTGACCGACGCGGCCATCGCCCTGGACCCGTTGCCCGCGGCCGGGGTCGGCCCGTCGTCGATCGTCGGACTCGCGATGTCGGTCGCGTTGCTCGTCCTCGCGGTGCTGATCATCATGCGGATGCGCCGAAGCGGCTCGCTCGGCGGCTGGCGCCCGGCTCGATTCACGCGCAAGCAAAAGGTCCCCGCCGGCGAGGCGGAGCGGCCCACCGTCGTCATGGCCGATGTCGCCGGTGCCGACGAGGCCAAGGTCGAGCTCAATGAGACCATCGAGTTCCTGCGCGATCCCGCGCGGTTCGCCCGCCTCGGGGCATCGCCGATCCGCGGCGTGCTCCTGTACGGACCGCCCGGGACCGGCAAGACGCTGCTCGCCAAGGCCGTGGCCACCGAGGCCGGCGTGCCGTTCTTCTCGGTCTCCGGCTCCGAGTTCGTGGAGAAGTTCGTCGGGGTCGGGGCGGGCCGCGTGCGCGGCCTCTTCGCGAACGCCCGGGCCGCGGGTCGCGCGGTCGTTTTCATCGACGAGATCGACGCGATGGCGAAGACGCGAGGTGGCGACAGCCACGAGGAGCGCGAGCAGACCCTCAACCAGCTCCTCGTCGAGATGGACGGCTTCGGGGCGAACGACAACGTCGTGGTCATCGGAGCGACGAACCGGCTCGATACGCTCGACCCGGCCATCCTCCGACCCGGCCGGTTCACGCGCAAGATCCACGTCCCGATGCCGGACCGCCAGGGCCGAGCGGAGATCCTCGCCGTCCACGCCGCCGGCAAACCCATCGCCGCCGAGGTCGACCTGGCGACCCTCGCGCGCAAGACCTACGGTTTCTCTGGCGCGGCGCTGGCCGATCTGCTGAACGAGGCGGCGATCCTCGCCGCCCGGTCAGGCCTGGAGTCGATCGGCCCGAATGAGATCCATGGCGGCTGGCTCAAGACCGCGCTCGGCACCTCACGCAAGCGTTCGATGGACGAGCGCGAGCGCAGCATCATCGCCGCCCACGAGGCTGGTCACGCGGTCTGTGGCTTCGTCCACGGGGACAAGCGGCGGGTCGAGGAGATCAGCCTGTTCGCCCATGGCGAGGCGCTCGGCGTGACCGTCTCGAGCTCCGAAGACAACGACCTGCCTTCCGAAACGGACCTGCGTGCCCGACTCATCGCGCTGATGGGCGGCCGCGTCGCCGAGGAGCTGCTGTTCGCGGAGGTGACCGGCGGGGCAGCCAACGACTTCGAGACGGCCACCTCCATCGCGACGACCATGGTCGTGCGCTTCGGGATGGGGTCCGATCCCGAGTCGACGGACGACGGCGCGACCGGTCGGGGCATCCTCACGACGCTCGTCGGGACCGAGACGGTCGCCGTGAACACCGCCGTCAAGGACGCCCAGGCCCGCGCGATCCGGCACATCCTGGACGAGGCCTACTCGACGGCGCGCCGGACGCTCATCTCGGAGATGGCCCGCCTGCGCTCCGTCGCGGGCTACCTGTACGAGCAGGAGCGCATCGATGGCGACGAGTTCGATGCGTTGATGGCGGGGGCCCTGGTCCCTGCCGACACCGAGGGCTGGCGCGCGGCCGCCGCCTTGCCCCGACCGTGGGACTCCATCGAGCCGATGTTCGCGCGACCCGTGACGGCCAGGCCGGCCGTACCCGTCGAGGCGCCGGCCCGGGTGGCGGATCCCGGTCCACCCGTGCCCGTACCCGCGTCGGTTGGGGTGGACCGGCCCGAGCCCGTCTCGTCACCCGTTCCGGTGATGACCCCGGGCGTGGGCCGCACGACGCGCCGAGGCCGGGCGGGGCGTCGTCTGCCCGCTCTTCCGATCCGGCTGCGCCGCTCCTTCGCGGCGATGGTCCGCGAGCTCGCCGACGAGGGCGAGCGCTGATCGTCCGTATCCTCGATCGCGGCTGATCCACCACCCGAGCCCGGTCGCAGCATCGCGGGGCCGCGATGAAGCGTCGCAGGACCTACGATCGTCGGCATGCGCCGGATCGATCAGCGAGAACTCGGCAGGCTCCTGGCCGTCGCCGTCCCGTCGCTGGCGATCGCCACCGTGGCGGTCGGTCTCCTCGAGGAGTACGTCGGGGTCCCGAACGCCTCCGCGATCTACCTCGCGGCCGTGGTCGCCATCGCCTTCGTCGCCGGGACGTGGGGCGCGATCGTCGCGGCCGTCGCGTCGTTCCTGCTGTACGACTTCCTGTACGTCCATCCGATCTTCACCTTCACCGTCGCCGACCCGGGCGAGTGGCTGAACCTCGTTCTGCTCCTGTTCATCGCGATCGTGGTCGGTCAGCTGGCCGCGCTCCAGCGATCGCGGACGGAGATCGCCAGGGCGCGGGAACGCGAGGCGCGTGCGCTGTTCCGGATCAGCCGGGAGCTGGCCACCCGCGAATCCACGCCGGCGGTCCTGCCGACGATCGCCGGCATCCTGCGCCAGGAGACCGCCATGGAGCGGATCTGGGTCGCGCTCGGTCCCGACGATGCCCGGGAACGCGTCGGGGCCGATACGGGATCCGATCATCGGCCGGTGGTCCCCGGGCTGTACCACGTCCTGCAGAGGACGCCGGATGAGACACCAGCACGATGGAGCCGCGTCCATCGCCCGGGCCAGGCACGTGGCGGCCAGGCCGCTGGACGCGAGGCGTACCGGGTGCGGATCGAGGCCGGGACCAGACCGTTCGGGTCGATCTGGGCGTTGCGGGATCGTGGTCGTTCTGAGCCGGACCGGACCGAGACCCGGCTGCTCTCGGCCGCGGCCGATCAGATCGGCCAGGCTCTGGCCAGCGATCGCCTGGCGGCGGAGTCCCAGGCGGCGGAGATCGCCCGCGCAGAGCGATGCGCTCAAGTCCGCCCTGCTGCAATCGGTCTCGCACGACCTGCGGACGCCGCTCGCGACGATCCGGGCGGCGGCCGGCACGCTCCGCCCCGGGAGCGGACTGAGCGCCGACGATCAGCGCGAGAGCGCCGACGCCATCGATCGCGAGGTCGAGTACCTCAACCGGCTCGTGACCAACCTCCTCGACCTGAGCCGGATCGAGGCCGGCGCCCTGCGCGCGGAACGCGACGTGTTCGAGCTCGACGACCTCGTCGGGCAGACCGTCGAGCGGCTCGGACCGCGGCTGGGCGATCGGGCCCTGGAAGTGGACCTGGATGTGCCACCGGTCGAGGTCGATCCGGTCTTCCTCGACGACGCCCTCACCAACGCGATCGACAACGCGATCAAGTACACCCCACCCGGCACGGCGATCCGCATCGCGGCGCAGTCGATCACGGGTGAGCCCCTCGTCCGCCTCACCATCGAGGATGCCGGGCCGGGCGTGCCCGACGCGGCGCTGCCCAGGGTCTTCGACAAGTTCTACCGCGTCCCGGGCGTGGCCGGCGGATCCCGGGCCGGCACGGGGATCGGTCTGGCGGTCGTTCGCGGCATGGTCGAGGCGATGGGCGGCCGAGTCGCCGCACGGCGCAGCGAGCTTGGCGGACTGGCGATCGACATCGACCTGCCGGTCGCGGCCGTTGCGATCGTACCGGCCGCCCAGGCACCGGCATGAGCGGGATCCGGCCGCCGCCGGACGGACCGTCGATCCTCGTCGTCGAAGACGACGACGAGACACGTCGGGCGCTCGGTCGCGAGCTGTCGAACCGCGGCTACCGGGTCGTGGAGGCGGGCGACGGCCGAGCGGCGGTGATCGCGTGGGAGAGCCATCGGCCGGACGTCGTCCTGCTCGACCTCGGCCTGCCGGACATGGACGGCCTCGACCTCGTCCGACGGATCCGCCGCGAGGCAACGACGCCGATCGTGATCCTGTCGGGTCGCTATGAGGAGCGCGAGAAGGTCGAGGCGCTCGAACGGGGCGCGGACGACTACGTCACGAAGCCGTTCGGGGTGGACGAGCTCAATGCCCGGATCCGTGTCGCGCTGCGACGCGCGGCCGGACCGGCCGCCGACCAGGTCGGTCGGATCGTCGTCGGGCCGCTCGAGTTCGACGCGGCGCGGCACGAAGCCCGTGTCCACGGAGAGCGGGTCGACCTGACGCCACGCGAGTTCGAGATCCTGCGGGTCCTCCTGACGCAATGCCGGTCGCCTCGTCACGAAGGGTCGGTTGCTCCGGGCCGTCTGGGGAGAGGCGTACCAGGGCGAGGACAGCTACGTCTACGTGCACGTCAGCCAGCTCCGGCGCAAGCTCGCCGCCGCCGACCCGGGCGGCGCGCTGCGCGACCTGATCGTGACCGAGCCCGGCGTCGGCTACCGCGTCCGCGAGCTCGATGCGCCGGGGACTTTAGACCGACCTTAGGCGAATTTCCTGCTGGCGGGCTTCCGCCTCTTGGCGCCCAGTGGCAGGCTGAGGTCATGAACGGATCAACCGACCCCACCGCCACCCAGGTCGGTCGCACGCTCGAGCACGAGGTGAACCTCGTGCGGGAGGCGATCGCGATGGTCGCCGGCGGGGGCTCGCGGCGCGTCGTCGTGGCGGGTCTCCAGTTCGGCGAGGCGTTGCTCGCACCCGCGCGCGGCCTCGCGGCGGAAAGCGGCGTGCGACTCGTTCCGCTGTGGATGCCGGACGACGCCGGCGCTCGACATCGCGGTCGAGCGGATCACCGATGAGTGACGGCGATCGCAAGGTTCTGCTCGTCGAGGACGACGAGGGCCTGCGGCGGATCGTCGCGCGCCACCTGCGCGCCCAGGGTTACGAGGTCGACGAGGCGGCGTCCGCCGAGGCGGCCGTCGCGCGTGCTCGAGGACGGACTTCGCCCCGGCGTCGTGATCCTCGACCTGAATCTCCCCGGCGATACCGGCTGGGATCTGCTTCGCGGGCCGAGCCTGGCCGCCGCGGGCTCGCCGTCCGTGGTCATCGCCAGTGCCACAACGGTCAGCCCGCGACGCCTGGAGGAATTCCATGTCGCGGGCTATCTGCCCAAGCCGTTCCCGCTCGAGACGCTCGTCGCGACCGTCGAGCGACTGTTCGACCATCCGAAGGAGGGTTCGCTGCAATGACTGACGTCCTGGTCCTCGTCATCATCCTCGCCTGGGGCCTGGGTTTCCTCGGCTTCGTCGAGTTCTGTGACCTGGTGAGGCGATGACTGGCTTCGAGCTGCTGACCGGCGCTCGTGACGCTGGTCGTCTTCTTCTACCTCCTGTACACCCTCATCCGAGCCGAGGACTTCTGATGTCCCGCCGGTCCTCCAAGGTGCCCAACGCATGAGCTCCGAGCGAACTCTTCACTGCCGTCAGCCTGTTCGTGGCTGTCCTCCTGATCACGCCCTTCCTCGGGCGCTACATGTTCCACGTCTTCGAGGGCAAGCGGGTCATCCTGTCGCCCGTCCTCCGGCCTGTCGAGCGCGCCGTCTACAAGGTCGGCCGCATCGACGAGGCGACCGAACAGGGCTGGAAGGCGTACGCGGTCAGCGTCCTGGCGTTCAGCTTCGTGTCCATCGTCGCCCTGTATCTGCTTCAGCGGGTCCAGGGCTCCCTGCCGCTCAACCAGGCCGGCATGGGACCCGGTCGAGGAGCTCCTCGCGCTTCAACACGGCCATCAGCTTCGTCACCAACACGAACTGGCAGAACTACGCCGGCGAGTCGACCATGACCCACCTGACCCAGGCCGCCGGCCTCGCGGTCCAGAACTTCGCCTCGGCCGCGGTCGGGATGGCCGTCGCCGTCGCGCTGATCCGCGGCCTGGTCCGCCGGACCGCCGACACGATCGGCAACTTCTGGGTCGACATGACCCGGGCCACCGTCTACATCCTCCTGCCGATCGCCTTCGTGGGCGCCATCGTGCTCGTCTCGCAGGGCGTCATCCAGACCTGGAGCGGACCGCACACGATCACGACCCTGGAAGGTGTCGCAGCAGACGATCGCCCTCGGGCCGATCGCGTCACAGGAGGCGATCAAGGAGCTCGGCAACAACGGCGGCGGGTTCTTCAACGCGAACTCGGCGCATCCGTTCGAGAGCCCGAACGGGATCACGAACTGGCTCGAGATGCTGCTCATCCTCGTCATCCCGTTCGGGCTGACCGCCACCTTCGGCCGATACGCCGACAACAAGCGGCAGGGCTGGACGATCTTCGCCGCGATGTTCCTCATCCTGGTCGTCGGGAGCGGGCATCGCGATGAACATGGAAGCGTCGGGCAACGCCCTGCTCGCCGGCACGGACCAGACGGTCTCGGCAACATGGAAGGCAAGGAGGTCCGCTTCGGCGCGGCGGCCGGCGGCCTGTTCGCGGCGGTCACGACCGGCACCAGCACGGGCGCGGTCAACGCCGCGCACAGCAGCCTGACTCCGATCGGCGGCCTCGTGCCGATGTTCAACATGCTGCTCGGCGAGATCACCCCGGGCGGCGCCGGAGCCGGGCTGTACGGGATGCTCATCTTCGCCATCCTGGCCGTCTTCATCGCCGGACTGATGGTCGGGCGCACGCCCGAGTACCTGGGCAAGAAGATCGAGCCCTTCGAGATGAAGATGGCGATGCTCGTCGTCCTCATCCTCGCCACCAGCGTCCTGGGCTACACCGCCCTGGGCACGATCATCGAGCCCGGTGAGGCCGGGGGTCCCGGCAACGCCGGCCCGCATGCGTTCAGCGAGATCCTCTACGCCTTCGCCAGCCAGACCGGCAACAACGGCTCGGCGTTCGGGAGCCTGACCGGCAACGTGCCCTTCTACAACGTGGCTGGCGGCTTCGCGATGCTCATCGGGCGCTTCGGGATGATCGTCCCGATCCTCGCGATCGCCGGCTCGATGGCGGCCAAGCGCCGCGTCGCGCCATCGCTCGGAACCTTCCCGACGACCGGCGCGATCTTCGTCGGCCTGCTCGTCGGCGTCGTGCTCATCGTCGGCGCCCTGACCTACTTCCCGGCGCTCGCCCTCGGGCCGATCGTCGAGCAGCTCCTCCTCAACGCAGGAAAGACCTTCTGACATGACCATCAACAGGTTCAGCATCGATCTCGACCGCGGGACGCGCCGCTTCCAGCGCAATGCCCTGCGCGGCGGCCGGAAGCCCGAGGCGACGCCGCCGGTCAGGCCGCGCGGCATCCTCGATCCCGAGCTGCTGCGGGCGGCGATCCCGCGAGGCGTTCCGCAAGCTCGACCCGCGCGAGCTGATCCGCAACCCGGTCATCTTCGTGGTCGAGATCACGGCTGTCCTCGTCACGATCCTCATCGTCCTCAACATCACCGGGGTCGCTCGCGTCGAGGGGCCGGCCGGTCTCGGGTTCCAGGTCCAGATCGCCCTGTGGCTGTGGTTCACCGTCCTGTTCGCGACGTACGCCGAGGCCGTCGCCGAGGCGCGCGGTCGGGCCCAGGCCTCGACCCTGCGCAAGACGCGCTCCGAGTCCATCGCCCACCGACGGCGAGCCGACGGCTCGCTCGAGGACGTCGGCTCGTCCGAGCTTCGCAAGGACGACCTCATCGTCGTCCGCGCAGGGCGACACGATCCCGGGCGACGGCGACGTCGTCGAGGGCGTCGGGTACGTCAACGAGGCGGCCATCACCGGCGAGTCCGCTCCGGTCCTCAAGGAGCCGGGCACCGACATCCGGAGCTCGGTGACCGGCGGGACCCAGCTCGTCAGCGATGAGCTCGTCATCCGCATCACGGCCAACCCGGGAGAGACCTTCCTCGACCGGATGATCGCGCTCGTCGAAGGCGCGAAGCGTCAGCGCACGCCGAACGAGATCGCGCTGTCGATCCTGCTGTCGGGCCTGACCGTCGTCTTCCTGCTCGCGGTCGTGACCCTTCGTCCGTTCGGCGTCTTCGCCGGCGAGACCGTCGGGATCGTCGAACTGGTCGCGCTCCTCGTGTGCCTCATCCCGACGACCATCGGCGGCCTGCTCTCGGCCATCGGGATCGCCGGCATGGACCGCGTCGCACGGTTCAACGTCCTGGCGATGAGCGGTCGGGCGGTCGAGGCGTCCGGTGACGTGGACGTCATCCTGCTCGACAAGACCGGCACGATCACCTACGGCAATCGGTTGGCCGCGCGGATCGTGCCCGCTCCCGGCGTCACCGAGACCGAGGCGGTGACCGCGGCGCTCATCACCTCCATCCGGGACGAGACGCCGGAGGGTCGCTCCATCGTGGAGCTGGCCCGCGCGCGGCTCGCCGAACTGGGCGCTCCCGGCGGGACCGACGACAGCACGGGCTTCGAGCGGCTGGACGCGACGATCGTCGAGGTCGAGGCGTTCACGGCCGAGACCCGGACCAGCGGCATCACCCTGGCCGACGGCGGGCGCGTCCTCAAGGGCGCGGTCGACGCCATCGGCGCCGGTATCGATGGCGGCATGCCGGCCGAGGTCACGGCCGAGTCCGACACGATCGCCGGCGCCGGCGCCACGCCCCTGGCGATCCGGTCCGACGGGCGCGTCGATGGGCCTCATCGAGCTCAAGGACACGGTCAAGCCGGGCCTGGTCGCAGCGCTTCGACGAGTTCCGCGCGATGGGCGTCCGGACGATCATGATCACCGGCGACAACCCGCTGACCGCCGCCACGATCGCCCGCGAAGCCGGTGTCGACGACTTCGTCGCCCAGGCCAAGCCCGAGGACAAGATCGCGCTGATCCGGCGCGAGCAGGCCGAGGGCCACCTCGTGGCGATGACCGGCGACGGCACGAACGACGCCCCGGCGCTCGCCCAGGCCGACGTCGGCCTGGCGATGAACTCGGGGACGTCGGCGTCCAAGGAGGCGGCCAACATGGTCGACCTCGACTCCGACCCGACGAAGCTCCTCGAAGTCATCGCGATCGGCAAGCAGCTCCTCATCACGCGTGGCTCGATCACGACGTTCAGCATCGCCAACGACGTCGCGAAGTACTTCGCGATCGTGCCGGCCCTGTTCCTGGGGGTCTACCCGGAGCTGGGCGCCATCAACGTGATGGGCCTTGGGTCGCCGCAGAGCGCGATCCTGTCGGCCGTCATCTTCAACGCGCTGATCATCGTCGCGCTCATCCCGCTCGCGCTGCGCGGCGTCGGCTTCCGGCCGGCACCGGCCAGTGTCCTGCTCCGCCGCAATCTCCTGATCTACGGCGTCGGCGGCATCATCGCCCCGTTCATCGGGATCAAGGCGATCGACATCGTCGTTCGCGCACTCAACCTGGCCTGAGGTCCCATCGCATGACTCGCTTCCTTTCCCACCAGCTCTATCCGGCCTTCGCGGTCCTGCTCGCGCTCACGATCCTCGTCGGCGCGGTCTACCCGGCGGTCGTCACGGTCGTCGCCCAGGTCGCGTTCCCGGCGCAGGCGAACGGGTCGTTCATCACGACCGCGGACGGCCGGGAGATCGGCTCCAGCCTCATCGGCCAGGCGTTCAGCCAGGACCAATACTTCTGGAGCCGTCCCTCGGCGGCAGGTGACGGCTACGACGCCAACGCGTCGAGTGCCTCCAACCTCGGCCCGACGAGCCAGGCGCTGATCGATCGCGTCGCGGCTGACGTCGAGCGGATCCAGGCCGCGAACGGCGACGGGCCCGGTCCCGGTCGATCTCGTGACGACGTCGGCCTCCGGGCTCGATCCGCACATCAGCCCGGCCGCGGCCGAGTACCAGGTCGCCCGTGTCGCCGAAGCCCGTGGCCTGACCGTCGATCAGGTCCGGGAGGTCGTCGCCCGCCATACCGAGCAGCCCTTCCTCGGGTTCCTCGGGCAGCCGGCGGTCAACGTCCTGCTCCTCAATCTCGACCTCGACGGCCTGTTGGTCCGCTGACGCTGCCATGACCGACAGCGACCGAGACGCGTTCGACGTCCGCCCCACGGGCGAGGAGATGCTCGCCCGCGTCCGGGCGGAGACGGGCGACGGCCGCGGCCGGCTGCGCGTGTACATGGGCATGGCGCCCGGTGTCGGCAAGACCTACCGGATGCTCGAGGAGGGCCATCGGCGGGTCGCTCGCGGGACGGATCTCGTGGTCGGATTCGTCGAGGCGCACGGTCGGCCCCACACGATCGAGCTCCTCGACGGGCCTCGAGATCGTGCCGCGCCGCCGGATCGAGTACCGCGGCGTCGTCGTCGAGGAGATGGACACCGACGCCATCATCGAACGCCACCCGACGGTCGCGTTGATCGACGAGCTTGCCCACACGAACGTCCCGGGCTCGACCCGCGACAAGCGCTGGCAGGACGTCGAGGTCATCCGCGACGCGGGCATCCACGTCGTGACGCACGATGAACGTCCAGCACCTCGAGAGCGTGTCGGACGCCGTCGCGACGATCACCGGTGCCCCGGTCAACGAGCGGCTTCCCGACGACGTCCTCCTGACCGCCGACGAGATCGAGCTCGTCGACATGAGCCCACATGCCCTGCGCCAGCGGATGAAGCACGGCAACGTCTATCCACCGGAGCGGACCCAGGTGGCGCTCGAGAAGTTCTTCACCGAGTCGAACCTGACGGCGCTGCGCGAGCTGTCGCTTCGATTGGTCGCCCGGCGCGTCGAAGGGCGAGCTCGAGCACACGATCGCGGGGCAACAGCTGCCCGCTCGTGACCGATCGCGTGCTGGTCCTCGTCGACGGTAGCCCGGCGACCATGCGGGCAGTACGCCGGGCGGCGACGCTGGCCAGTTCCGTCCACGCCGCGTTCATGGCCGTCGTGGTCGACACGCCGGACGCCGAACGGCTGCCGTTCGACCGCCGGCGCGACATCCAGGAGGCGCTCGACGACGCCGTCGATCTCGGCGCCGAGGTGGTCCGTGTCGAGGCGCCCGATGTGCGTGACCGGGCTGGAACAGGTCGCGCGGTCGCATCGGGCGACCCACGTGGTCCTCCCGCACCAGGAGGTGGCCGCGCTGAAGCGGCTGCGGGAGCGCTCCCTCGTGGACCGCCTGATCGAGCGGCTGCCCGAGGTGGAAGTCCACGTGGTCGGCACAGGCAAGCCTCGCCCTTCGTAACGGGCCTGCCCGCTTCCGCGTCGGCGCGGGGGCCGTGTGGGCCGCGCCTTTCGAGCGGTTGAGCCGCGCCAGCGGGTTGTGAAGGATTGACTTGACATCGCTCGCGGCAAGGGCAATCATGAAGTAGACACTTCAGATTGCGACCTCGGGAGGACGCCATGCCAGCGGAAACACGCCGGCAGATCACCGATCTGCAGGCCCTGCGGGCCCTCGCCGACCCCGTCCGCTACCGGATCCTCGGGCACCTGATGGCGGTCGGTCCGCAGACGGCCAGCCAGTGCGCCGAGATCGTCGGTGCCACGGCGTCCAACTGCAGCTACCACCTCCGCGAGCTCGCGAAATACGGCCTCGTCGAGCGGGTCGAGGCAGGCGCCGGCGACGGCCGGGAGCGCCCGTGGCGACCGACCGCGACCGGCTTCAGCTATGGAGTCCCCGACGCTGAGCCCGCCCACCCGGCCGCGGCCGTTGCCAACCGGCGGCTGGTCCACGTGGGCGTCGAGGACGAGGCGGCGCTGGCCCATGCGGCCGTCGAAGCGCACGACGAGCTGCCGCCCGACTGGCAGGCGGCCGAGACCATGGCGACGTACGGCCTCCTGATCGATCCCGCCGAGCTGGCGAGGCTCGCCACGGCGGTCGACGCGCTGATCCGGCCGTACATCGCGCTGACCCGTGAGGCCGCGCCCACCGACGCCAGGCCGGTCCACGTCGGGTTCAGCGCGTTCCGGAGCCCCGGATCGTGACCCCGGCCAACCCGGCGGCCAAACCCCGGTCGCCGATCCGCGACCGCAACTTCGCCCTGTTGTGGGGTGGTGGCCTGGTCAGCGACCTCGGGGACTGGATGCTGCTGGTCGCCCTGCCGGTCTACGTGTTCCAGCTCACCGGCTCCGCCTTCATCACCTCGACGGTTTTCGTGGTCGAACTCGTCCCCGCGCTGGTGGTCGGACAGCTGGCCGGCGTCTTCGTCGACCGCTGGGATCGCCGCCGGATCCTGGTCGCGGGCGGACTGCTCCAGGCGGTGTTGCTCCTGCCCCTGCTGGCCGCCACGACCGTCGACCGGCTCTGGATCATCTACCTCGTCGCGGCCCTCCAGTCCTGCCTTGCCCGTGTCTGCGCGCCGGCCAAGGCGGCCCTCGTTCCCGCCCTCGTTCGGCGCGAACAGCTCGGGGAGGCGAACTCGCTGAGCGCGGTGAGCGACAACGTCGCCCGGCTCGTCGGGTCGCCGCTGGGCGGGCTGGTGGTCCATGCGTTCGGCCTGGTCGGTGTCGTGCTCGTGGATGCCGCCACCTACCTCGTGTCGGCCTTGCTGACGGCCGGCGTCCGGACCCCGCCTGGACCGACGGTCGCCAGCGAGCAGAAGCGGCCGAGTCTCCGCAGCGACTGGCTCGACGGGATCCGGACCATCCGCCGGACCCCTCCGCTACCGGCCGTGCTGCTCATCGGGGCGCTGAGCCAGGTCGCCCAGGGGATCTTCGTGGTGCTGTTCGTCGTGTTCGTGCTGCAGGAGCTCAACGGCACGGGCGGCGACGTCGGGCTCATCCGTGGGATGCAGGCGATCGGCGGCGTCGTGGGCGGGCTTGCCATCGGTGCCTTGAGTCGTCATCTCAGCGCGCGCGGCATGATCGGCTGGGGGTTCGTGGTCTTCGGCATGATCAGCCTCGTGACGTGGAACGCCCCGACCGTCACGACGGCCGTCGGCATCTACGTGGGGCTGTTCATGGCGGCCGGGATCCCCGGGGTCGCAACCATGACCGGCCTGATGACGACCGTGCAGTCGGTCACGCCGGGGAGCCATCTCGGCCGGGTCTTCGCGACCTTCGAGACCGGGGCCGGCGCCCTGCAGGCAGTCGGCGTGCTGCTGGCCGGTGCGCTCGCGGACCGAGTCGGTGTCGTGACGATCCTCAACGTCCAGGCCGCCATCTACGTCCTGTGCGGCGTCCTCGCGCTCGTGGCACTGCGCGTCCGCGCGGCGCCACGCGAGGACGGTCGCCGGCCGGAGACGACGAACGCCCTCGCCTGACCTCGTTACGGCTCCCGGCCCCTCGTGGGGCGAGCCGACCCGTACCAATCGGTCATAGCGTCCGCGCACCGACTTTCGTACGGTGCGGTCCAGTACCGTGCACTCCCTGACCCGTCTCACCGCCCTCGCTCCGATCGGGCCGCCCGCGTTCGCCGGCGGCCCGGGCCTCCGCACGGTCGTCGTCGCCCCGGCCGTCGCCGTCATCGTCGGGATGGCGATCGTCGTCTCGAACAGCGTCGCCGACGAGCTGCGCCGGAGCGCGACCGAGTCCGCGGTCCACAACGTCGAGGCCATCGTCCGCGGCTACGTCGATCCCGAGCTGCAGCGAGTCGAGCCTCGACCTCGACGCGCCGCGCGACCCGGCGATCGACGCGCAGCTCGAGCGCCTGACCCAGTCCGGCGAGATCCGCCGGATCAACATCTGGTCGCGCGACGGCCGGATCGTCTATTCGAACGTGCCCGAGCTGCGCGGCCGGCGCTTCTCGATCGGACCGCTGATCGCCGAGCGCCTATGCCGGCGACGGCGTGGCTCGCTACGTCGGTGGCGACGCGACCGCCGACGGCGGCGGCACGGGCACCGGCGACAGCCTGCCGGCCCTGCCCGGCCACTATCTCGAGCTGTTCGTCCCGATCCGCGGCGCGGTCGACGGCAATCCGATCGGCGTCTACGACGTCTACCAGGACGCCCGCCTCATCGAGCAGCGGATCGATGCGACCCGGTCCGGCGTGTTCGTCGTGGCGATCATCGCATCGAGCCTGCTGGTCGCTCCTCATCTGGCTGGCGTTCGGCGGCGCGTCGCGCGTCCTGGCCGGCCAGAACCGCCGACTCCAGGAGCAGGCGACGACCGAGCGGCTGCTGCTGGTCGACCTGCAGCGCAGCGAGGAGCGCTTCCGGTCGCTCGTCCAGAACGCCTCGGACGGCGTCGTGGTCCTCGGCGAGGACGGCCTGATCCGCTACGAGAGCCCGGCCGTCGAGCGCATCCTGGGTCGCCGCGCGGAGGACGGGATCGGCCGGCCGGCGACCGCGGACGTCCACCCGGACGATCGCGCGATCGTGGACCGCCGGCTCGCCGACGTCGCGCGCCTCGAGCGGCTCGGAGGTCGCGGTCGAGTTCCGGGCCCGCCACGCCGACGGCTCGTGGCGGACCCTCGAGGCGATCGCCAAGAACCTGCTCGACGACCCGGCCGTCGGCGGCGTGGTCGTCAACTACCGCGACATCACCGAGCGGAAGGCGCTCGAGGAGCAGCTCCGCCACCAGGCGTTCCACGACGTCCTGACCGGCCTGGCGAACCGCTCGCTGTTCCTCGACCGCCTCGGTCACGCCCTGGCCCGGGCCGGCCGCGGCGGCCGGCCGACCGCGGTCCTGTACCTCGACCTCGACGACTTCAAGGCCGTCAACGACCGCCTCGGCCACGCCGAGGGCGACCGGCTGCTCGTCGCCGTCGGCGAGCGGCTGCGCTCGGCGACGCGGGCCGGTGACACCGTCGCGCGGCTGGGCGGCGACGAGTTCGCGATCATCGTCGAGGAGACCGAGCCGGCCGAGGCCGCGCAGGCCGCCGACGCGGATCCTCGAGGCGCTGGCGCCGCCGTTCGGCCTCGGCGAACGCCAGGTCGTCGCCCGGGCCAGCATCGGCATCGCCATCCAGTCGGCGGACGGCGGCGACGCCGACGAGCTGCTGCGCCGGGCCGACATCGCGATGTACGCGGCCAAGGCCCGCGGCGGCGATTGCCACGTCACCTACGAGCCGCAGCTCTACGACGCGACCGTCGCCCGGATGGAGCTCAAGGCCGACCTGCGCGGCGCGCTCGAGCGCGGCGAGCTGCACGTCGCCTACCAGCCGATCGTCGACCTCGACTCCGGCGCGATCACCGGGTCGGAGGCGCTCATGCGCTGGAACCATCCCGAGCGCGGCGCGATCCCGCCGATCGAGTTCATCCCGCTGGCCGAGGAGAGCGGGCTGATCCTCGAGCTCGGCCGCTGGATCCTCGAGACCGCCTGCCGCCAGACCCGGGCCTGGCAGGACGAGACCGGGCGGTCCGACCTGACGATCAGCGTCAACCTGTCGGGCCGCCAGATGGCCGACCCGGACCTCGTCGCCGACGTCGGCCGCGTCCTGGCCGAGTCCGGACTCGATCCGCGGCTGCCTGACCCTCGAGATCACCGAGAGCGTCCTGGTCCAGGACGTCGAGGCGACCGTCGACCGCGTTCCGGGCCCTCAAGGCGCTCGGCATCCGCCTCGCGATCGACGACTTCGGGACGGGCTACTCGTCGCTGAGCTACCTGCGCCAGTTCCCGATCGACATCCTCAAGATCGATCGGTCGTTCGTCGCCAGCCTCGATGGCAGCAACGACTCGATGGCCCTCGTCCGCTCGATCCTCAACCTCAGCTCGACGCTGCGGCTCGACACCGTCGCCGAGGGCATCGAGACGTCGGAGCAGCGCCAGGCCCTGCGTGGGCCTCGGCGCCCAGCGCGGCCAGGGCTACCTGTTCGCCCGCCCGATGCGACCCGACGATCTCGGCGACCTGCTCGGCGGCGGCGCGACGACGGGCCCGACGACGCGCCGGGCCGCGCCCGCGCTCCGACCCGAAGCGCCCCGGCAGGCCGGCTCAGCCGCCGGAGCGGCCGACCACGAGCCATCCAGCCATGACCAGCCACCGCCGACGAGGTCCACTGCATGCCCGTTCTCGATCCGCCGCGCGGCCGCGCGCATCGCCGTGCGCCGTCCCGGCTCCTCGCCCTGCTCGCGATCGCGGCGATCGTCCTGGCGGCCTGCCAGTCCGCGGCCGGCCCGCCGCGCACGATCACCCTGCAGACGCTCAACGACTCCGGGGTCACCGGCACCGTCTCGTTCAGCGACGTCGGCGAGCAGGACCGCGGTCGAGGTGACGGTCGATCCCGGGCGGCAACCTGGACATGCCGGCCCACATCCATCCCGGGAACGTGCGACAACCTCACCCCGCAGCCGAAGTACCCGCTCGAGAACGTCCGCGACGGCGTCTCGAAGACCGTCGTTCCGGCCTCGATCGACGAGCTGTTCGCCGGCGATCTGGCCGTCAACATCCACAAGTCGAACGACGACCTCAAGACGTACACGGCGTGCGTCGACATCCGCTAACCGGTCGCGCCGGCGCGGCTCCTCGGCGGCGTCGTCCTGGCCGCTCGCTGCTCGTCGGCTGCGTCGCCGCCGGCCCGACCGGCGGCCACGCCCACCGGCGGCCGTCGGCGTGACGATCACCAGCGCGCCCGGCGAGACGCTGGCCTTCGAGCCGGCCGAGACCACGGTCCGGGCGGCCGGTCCGATCGCGATCACGTTCCGGAACGGCTCGAGCCTGGCCCACAACCTGGTCTTCACCGCCGGGCTGACGGCCGCCACCCGGACGATCGTCGAACCCGGCACGTCCGACGAGCTGCTGCTCGAGCCGCGCGGCCCCGGGCGCCTATCCATTCGTCTGCACGATCCACGACGGGATGGCCGGCACGCTCGTCGTCACGGCGGCCCGGTGAGCCGGGCGGTCTCGACGATGCCGTGACGGGCCGGGGGTACCGTACCCACCCGAGAGGTGGGAAATGGCCGAAGCGCCACAGGTCGATGTCTACCTCGGCCACGATTCGACCGACGACCGGCTGGTCGAGGCACTCGGTCGGCCCCTCGAGGCGGTCGGGCTGACCGTCCGGTGGGATGTGCCGGGAGGCCGCGGGCGTGCGCTCGAGCGTGAGGTCGATGAGCTCGTCCGCCAAGCCAAGGTGGTCGTCGTCCTCCTCGGACCGAAGGGTCCCATCGAGCCCCTCCAGACGATCGCCAGACTTGCCCGTAGCGAATTGGCCCGCCGGCCCACCGGCATCTTCCTCGCGCTGTTGCCCGGCGCTGACGAGACGACGGCCGACAAGCTCCCGATCCACCGCGACCGTTGGATCGACCTCCGCGGAGGCATGTCGGACACGTTCGCGATCACGGACTTCGTGGAGCGGATCCGCGGTGAGGTGACAAGACTCCCGGCCCCGGGCCCGGCCCCCGCCCCGGCTCCCGCCCCGGCCGCGACGGCTACGACTGCCGCGGCCCCGCCGTCCAGCGAGGTTGGAACCTCCGAGCCGGTCGATGTCTCCAACGCCCAGACCCAGCAGACCGCGGCCACGAAGCAGGCTGTCAACCCGCCGGTGATCCGATCCGCGGCCACGAAGCAGGGCGCGCCCGCGGCCGCACCCCGTGAGTTCTACATCGCGGACATCTTCGATCGCCTCGACGATGGCGCCAGATGGGTGATCGACCAGGCCGATGCGATCCGCAGGCGCCGGAAGAGCGGCCAGATCCACATGGAGGACCTGATCGTCGGCCTCTACCGGCAGGCCGACGGACCGACGCACGCGATCCTTGCAGCGGCCGGGGTCACCGAGCAGGAGCTGACGACCATCGTCGCCCCGACCCTCGGACCGATCCGGCCGGGTGCGACGCTGACCCGTGTCAAGCACCAGGATTTCGGCACCGCCGATGTCCAGTCACGTCCTGGAGACGCTCGTCGCCGCCGCCCAGCAGGCGGACGTCGACAGCCAACCCAGACTCGGCGGCCGCGAACTGCTCGCAGCGTTCATGAGCATCGAGAACTGTTCGGTCGCTGCCGCCCTGCGAGACCACGACATCGACACGGCGTCGATCCGGGACTGGGAGCCGCCGCCGGTCGAGGTCGAGCCTGCCCCGGTGCGCGACTCGATCGCCGGTTTCCGCTCGGACGAGGCAAAGGGTCCGGACCTGCTCGGTATCGGCAGCGAGGTGGACGCGATCGCGACGGTCCTCGCGGCCCGGAGCGTCGAGCCGCCGCTCGCCCTGGGACTGTTCGGCGATTGGGGGACCGGCAAGACGTTCTTCATGAATGAGCTGGAGGAGCGCATCCAGCAACTCGCCGACGAGGAAGCCAAGCAGACCCGAACCGGCGCCGACCGGGTCTATTGCCGCCACATCGTCCAGCTCAGGTTCAACGCCTGGCATTACATCGAGCGGGACCTGTGGGCGAGCCTGGCGTCGGCCATCTTCGAACAGCTGGACGAGGCGATCTCCCACCGAGAGATGTCGTCCGAGGTGGTCGGTCAACGCGCCAAGGAACGAGCGGTGTTGCTGCTCCAGCGCGTCGATGCGCAACAGCGGCTCGAGGTCGCGGAGCATCAACGGGAGATCGCGGATGCCGCTGCAGCGGAGGCGCAAGCCGCGGTCGAGCGCGTCGAGGGGCAGGTCGAAGAGCTCGCCGACGCCGTCCGACCCGAAGCCATCCTGGCCGGGGCGGTCCGCGTGGCGGCCGCGCAGCCCGAGGTGCGCGATGCGGTCCAGGCGCAGGTCGACAGCGTCAACCAGCAGGTGGAGCAAGCGGCCAAGACGATCGGCATCGAGCCCGACACGCTCAAGGCGGAGCTCGCAGGTTCCTCCGACGGCGGCTACCTGGCCGCGTGGCGCGCGCTGCTGCACGACGATAGCCGCCGGGTCTGGCTCCCATTGGCCGCATTCGGGTTGGTGGCGGTGGCCGCGGCGATCGCGCTCGAACTGCTGGGGCTGGACGCCGCCGTCCCCGGCGCCACGCTGCTGAGCCTGCTGGTGGGCGTCGGCGCGGCCCTGCGTCCGCTGGTGGACGCCGGCAGGGTCGTCTCACGAGTCCTGGTCGACGCTCGGGCCGAGGGCCGGAAGCTGATCGAGGAACAACGTGAGCAGCAGCGCAATGCGGCACTGGAGGTCAAGGCTTCCAAGGACGCCGACGTGGACGTGGCGACCGAGAAGGTCGACCGGCTCGCCGGCCAGCTCGACGCGGTCGATGTGGAGCTCGCGAAGCTGCGTCCGGGCCGGGAGATGGCCAACTTCGTGCAACTCCGCCGGTCCAGCTCGGACTACAAGAGTCGGCTGGGCGTGGTGGCCCAGGCGCGCGATGACTTCGAGGAGCTGAGCCGGCTCCTGGCCCGGGACTGGGACGACCCAGCGGCGGACGCCCCGGTCGCGGTGGCCGACGGCGCCGACACGCCCACGGCGCCGCCTGCTGTCGAACGGATCGTGCTGTACATCGACGACCTGGACCGGTGCAAGGAGAAGGAGGTCGTCGCCGTGCTCCAGGCCGTCCATCTCCTGCTCGCCTTCCGGCTGTTCGTCGTCGTCGTCGCGGTCGATCCGCGCTGGCTGCTCCACTCCCTCAGGGTCCAGACACCGGTCTTTGCGGGCCGGCAGCAGGGGACCGATGGGGGCGATGACGACGACGCACTGGGCTGGGCCGCGACGCCCCTGAACTACCTCGAGAAGATCTTCCAGATCCCGTTCGCCCTGCGTCCGATGGGCAGCGTCGGGTTCCGCGCGATCATCGACAACCTCGTCGGGTTCAAGGCCGACGGGACAGGCGGCAACGGCACCGGTGGGGACGGCTCGAACGGCGCTGGTGCGCATCCGCCGGCGGGTGGCCGCGCCGACACCGTGGCGATGGCCACTCCGACCCAGGCTGCGGCCACCGACGGCAACGGGGCGCCCGGCGATCTGCCCGAAGCAGGGCCCGAAATCAGCGGACGACGAGACGCTGCCCGCCGACGCCGACGGCGTCCTCGACCACGAGCCCGAGGCAGCGCCACCCGGGAGCCCCGGAATCGGTCCGCCAGCGGAGCGGCCGCGACGGCCGGTGGAGCTCAACCCGCGAGCCCTCGACATCGACGACGCCGAGCGGACGTTCATGGCCCGGATGCATCCGCTCGTCGGCACGCCGAGAGCCGCCAAACGCTTCGTCAACGTCTACCGGCTCCTGAAGGCATCGCATCCGGCAGCCGAACAGGACGCCTTCGTCCGACCCGAGGTCCATCGGCCGGTCCTGCTGCTGCTGGCCATCCTGACCGGCTACCCGGAGGAAGCGGCGGACGTCCTTCGGCTGCTGGTCGAGGACGAGCCTGATGGCTTGTGGTGGCCGACGGTCATCGCCTTCGCCGAGCGGGAAGGAACGGAGGCGGCCGCGGATCCGCTCCGCGCCAACGGATGGGAGCAACTCGGCGATAAGCTTGCGCAGGTCCGGAGTGACGACATGGAGGACCTGACCTGCGAACAGTTCGGCGGCGACCGGGCTCGCAGCGTCGCCCGTTATTCGTTCGAGTCGAGCCGGATCCTGTTCATCGATCCGCCCTCGGACGAGGCGGCTACCGACAGCCCGTAAGCTGCCACCATCGCGGCGCGCTGACGAGGGCATGACCGCCGATGCCGAGCGAGGTGACGACCGATGACCGACCCGACCATCTTCCAGCAGATCAATCTCCTCTCCTCGGAGGAGGAGCGCCTGTACGGCGAGGCCTCGGACGGCCAGGGGCTGAGCACGGAGGCGCGGGAGCGGCTCGACGCGATCAAGGTCGAGCTCGATCGCTGCTACGACCTCCTGCACCAACGACAGGCGCGGATCGCGGCGGGCATGGATCCGGACGGGGCCGAGGCTCGATCGGCCGAGGTCGTCGAAGGCTACGAGCAGTGACCTGGGCCCCGTCATCGGACCGCCGCGCCATGCGCCGACCGACCGGTCGTTGGGCTCAGTCCCGTCGTTCCTCCGGCGGGCGGACGGTGCGGAAGTCGCGGTACAGGAGCAGGTCGTACAGGATCTTGAACCCGCCCGCTAGATAGAAGGGAAGTGCCGCCAAGCCGGCGTTCGCGATCAGCACCGCGGAGATCGATGGCGACAGGGCGGCGCCGGTCGTCCGGGCGATGCCGGTCACGCCGGCCGCAGCCGAGCGCTCATCCGGATCGACGACGGCCATGACGTAGGACTGGCGCGTCGGGACGTCCATCTGGCTCAGGGTGTAGCGCACCAGCAGGACGGCGACCGCCAGCTCGAGCGTCGGCATGAGCGGAACGAAGATCAGCAGCACGTTCGACGGGAGGTGCGTGAAGACCATCGTGTTGATCAGGCCGATCCGAGCCGCGATGGGCGCTGCCAACAGCGACGAGACCGCCGCGAGCAGGTTGGCCCCGAAGAAGATGGCGCCCAGGATCGCGGGCTCGACCCCGTATTCGAGATGGAACCAGTAGGCCATCAGGCTCTGCGGGATGAAGTCCGCCACCGAAGGCGTCGATGGAGAACAACGCCGAGAGGCGGAGCACCACGCCCCTCGATCGACCGAGACCGAATCGGCGGCGGATCCCGTCGGTGCCGGTCAGACGCGGTGGCGCCTCGATCTCCGTGCCGAGCCGCGCGAAACCGATCGTCATCACGAGCCCGATGACGGCGTAGCCGATGACGATCGCCCGGTAGGCGTCGAGTGACCCGACGCCGCCGTCGATGAGCGCCTGGCTCAGGAGTCCCGCGCCCAGCGCCCCGGTCGCGGTGGCGACATAGCCCACGAGGTTGTACCAGGCGAACGTGGATGTCCGGCGGGCGTCGGGCACCGTGTGCGAGAGGGCGGCCTGTTCGACGGCAAGGAACGGCCCGACCTCGCTGCCGGTGGGGGAGATGACCCCGATCGCCCCGGCCAGGATCAGCAGCGGCACCCAACTCGTGAAGGCGAAGACGATGCCGGCGACGACCATCAGAGCCGCCCCGACCACGAGGACCCGCCGACGGCCGAGCCGGTCGGCATTGGTCGTGAGCCACAGCGAGATGAGCGTGTCGCCGATGAGCGTGAGGGTCAGGACCAGACCGATCGCGAGCGGGTCGAGCCCGGCCGCGGCGAGATAGAGGACGAGGACGACCGCGAGGAACCCGTAGCCGAACATCCGCAGGGTTCGCATCGCGAACAGGAGGCGGCCGTTCCGATCGAGGCCACGCAGGCTCGCGATGAGCCCGGGATCGGGCGTCGAGGAGGTCACAGCCGCGAGTCTAGGGTGTCACGGGCACGGCCCGGGCCGGCGCCGGGGCATGTGCGGGATGCGACGATGAGGGCCGTCGCGGCGGCCAGGCGGGATGCTCCTGCCGCCATGGCCTAATCCAGGAGCACGACATGGCCGGTTCGCGTCGCTCGTTCGTTCTGCGGCACACGCGACTCCAGCCCGTGCCAGGGTTCGACCGGCTCCGCCTCCATCTGGCGGACGAGGTGCTGCCGCTGTGGCATGCGGTCCAGGCAGAGCTCGGCGATCCCGACGCGCTACTGCCGTTCTGGGCGTTCGCGTGGTCGGGCGGGCTGGCACTGGCGAGGTACCTCGGCGAGCATCACGAGGTGGTCGCCGGGCGGACTGTGCTCGACCTTGCGACCGGCTCTGGGCTGGTCGCGGTCGTGGCCATGCAGGCCGGCGCGGCCAGCGCCACCGGCGCCGACATCGACCTTTTCGCCGAGGCCGCGGTCGAGCTCAACGCTCGTGCGAATGGCGTGCGGGTCGGCTTCGTCGGGCGCGATCTCCTGGACGAGGATCCACCCGAGGCCGACGTCATCCTGGCGGGCGACGTCTGGTACGAGGCGCCGCTCGCCGACCGGGTGCTGCCGTGGCTCCGACGCGCTACCAAGCGCGGCACCCTGGTCATCACGGGCGACCCCGGTCGTCGCTACCTGCCGGTCGACGCGCTCGACGAGGTGGCCAGGTACCAGGTCCGTACGACGACCGAGCTCGAGGATCTTGCACTGAAGCACGGCCGCGTCTTCACGCTTCGAACCGATCCCGAGCAGCCATAGCCCGCTCAGCCGAAGGTGCAGTCGACGGTCACTTTGTCGAGGGCGCTCTCCAGAACGGCAAGCTCGTCATCATCGAGCCGGGACACGAAGTACTCGGCAACCCCGCGTGCGTGGACCGGGGTGGTTTCGGTCAGGCGCGCGACACCGGCTTCGGTCAGCGCGACCACGACCCCGCGGGCATCGCCATCCACCCCGCTGCGTCGGACCAGACCCCGGTCGACGAGCCGGGCGATGCGGCGCGTCATGCCGGAGCGTGAGATCAGCGCGCGGTTCGCCAGCTCCGTCATGCGCAGCTCGCCGTCGGCGAGCGCCAGCTGAGCGAGGACGTCGAAGTCGGCCAGGGCGAGACCGGTCTCGTCCTCGAGCTGGGTCTCGAGCTGGCGCATCAGGGTGGCATGCGCGCGCAGCAGCGAGCGCCATGCCCCGAGCCCGCGCCCGCCGGGCAGCTCGCCGGCGACGAGCCGTTCGACGAGATTCGTGAGGTCAGTGTCCGGAAGTACTTGCATGCGCAACCAACTAGGCGTAAGGTAATTGCTGTTGCAACTATAGCAGCGGAGCAGCGCGGAAGGAAGCGCCTGATGACCACCCAGACCATCCACAGCGGCGTCAACAAGATCCTCATCGTCAACCGCGAGATCGTGCCTGGCCGGATCACCGTCGTCTTGGTCGACGAGGTCCTCGGCTTCTAGCGCAGGGAAATGGAGCACTACGCCATGACTACCCAGATCGATACAGCAGAGCGCGAGGCCGTCCTGGTCAAGGACGCCCACACCCGTCCGATGATGGGTCTCGAGATCCTCGAGCCCTTGCCCTCTCGTGATATCCCGTATGCGATGGTGGACCCCTTCATCCTCGTCCACGAAGGCGTCGTCCCGGCCGACTTCGGGGCGAGTGTGGATACGACGCACCCGCATCGCGGCTTCGACAACCTGTGGTACGCGGTATCGGGCTCCTCGAGCACGGGTCACAGCACGGGTCCCGGCGGGGCCACCGAGCGGGCCCGGCTGGAGGCCGGATCGCTCCTCAAGCTCCGAACGGGCCGTGGCGTGTACCACGCTGAAGGGATCGGCGAGGACCAGATCCGGGAGGGCAATCCGAGCGAGATGCGGGGCGTTCTCTTCTGGGTGAACCTCGCACGCAAGGACAAGGACGTCGAGCCCAGCGCCCAGGTCCTGCAACCCAAGGACGTGCCCGTCCGCCAGGACGGCGACGCCATCGTCCGGGTGTTGGTCGGGGAGGGGTCACCAGTGGAGCTCGGGACGCCGGGTCTCGTCCTGGACGTGGAGTTGCCGAACGGCGGCGGCTTCAGCAGCGCCATCTCGGCCGACTTCAATGGCTTCGTTTACCTGCTCGAAGGCGAGGCCAGTTTCGGCGCCAATCGGCGTCGAGCGAGCCGATCGCAGATCGCGGTCCTGGGCACCGGTGATGCCCTGACCGTCGAGGACGCGCAGCCCGGCACGCGGTTCATGCTCATGGCCGGCAAGCCGTACGGCGAGACGCCGATCTACAACGGACCATACGTGGACTGACCACTGCCATGACCGACTACGGACACCCGATCACGTTCGGGCTGAGTCTCATTCCCGAAACGGCGCTCCTCGCGGAGAATCGGGCGCTTGCGCAGGCGGCCGACACAGCGGGCCTCGACTACCTCGCGATCCAGGACCACGCCTACAACCCGGACTTCCTCGACGTCTGGACCCTGATCACCTACCTCGCCGCTGAGACCGAGCGCATCTCGTTCGTCCCCGACGTCGCCGATCTCCAGCTTCGACCGCCGACGATCCTCGCCAAGGCCGCCGCATCGCTCAGCGTGCTCAGCGGCGGCCGGATCGTTCTCGGCGTCGGCGGCGGCGCGAGCGCTGGCGGCATCGCCGCCATGGGCGGCACGCGGCGGACGAGCGCCGAGATGGTCTCATTCACCGAGGAGGCGCTGCAGGTCATGCGCACGGCGCTGGCCGGCGACGTCGTCGAGTTCCGCGGCGACCAGCACGCGATCGAAGGCTATGAGCCCGGCCCGCTGCCGCCGGCGCCGATCCCGCTGTGGCTCGGCAGCAATGGCCCGCGGATGCTGGCGGTCACCGGACGCTCCAGTGACGGTTGGGTGTCGCCGCTCAGCACGTACGTCCCTCCTGCGGAGGTCCCATCGCGCCAGCAATCGATCGACGACGCGGCGCGCTCGGCCGGGCGAGACCCGGCGGCCGTGCGCCGGATCTACAACGTCGTCGGGTCGATCGGGCGGCGGGTGGGCGGTCCCGGGTTGACCGGCGACGTCGATGCGTGGATCGATACGGTTTCCGATTGGGTCGTCAATCTCGGCTTCGACACGTTCATCTTCTGGCCGATGACGGCGCCACTGGCCCAACTGGAGATCTTCGCCGCCGAGGTCGTGCCGGGTGTGCGTCAGCGCGTCGACGAGCGCCGGGGCCAGGGCTGACGTTCCGACCCCGCCGGAGCCGTCAGCATCCGAGCATCTGGCCGTGGAGCGGCGACAGCGCGATAATCCGGCGATCATGGACCAGCCCCACCCGAACGCCGCGCTGGGCCTCGAGCCGATCCGGACGATCGACCGCGATGAGCTCAAGGCGAAGCTCGACCGCGGCGACGACTTCAAGCTGATCATGGCGCTCAACCGCTGGGCGTTCGATGCGAAGCACATCCCGGGCTCGCTCCACTTCGATGCGCCGGACGACCTGTACGCGGCCGTCCGGCCCGACGATGAGGTCGTCGTGTACTGCTCGCACGTCGACTGCCTGTCGAGCGTCGCCCTGTATCGCGATCTCGGTCGACGCGGCTATCGGAACGTCCGGCGCTACGCCGGCGGCCTGCTCGACTGGGAGGACGCTGGCCTCCCGCTCGTGGGCGAGTTCGCGCCCACCAGATGAGCGCGCGGCACCTCAGACGGTGATGACGACCTTGCCTCGGGCATGTCGCCCTTCCAGGTACCGGATCGCCGCGGGAACCTCCTCCAGCGGGTAGCTCCGTCCGATGACGGGCGTGACCTTGCCGGCCTCGATGAGGCCCTTGAGGACCTGCAGGTCGGCCTGGCTACGCCGGCCGTACACGGGCACCAACCGCTGGCTCACGAACGGTGACAACACGATCGCCTTGGAGATCTGCACCAGCGGGCCCAGCCACCGGCCGCCGCCGCCCCCGACGACGACGAGGGTCCCCTTGGGCACCAACGCCCGCCTGAACGCGGCGAACGAGTGGTTGCCCACGGCGTCGACGATCAGATCGTAGCGCTGAGCGCTGTCGGTGAAGTCCGAGCGGGTGTAATCGATGGCGTCGTCGGCACCGATCGATCGGACGAGGTCGAGGTTCTTCGTGCTGCACACGCCGGTCACGTGCGCGCCGTAGGCCTTGGCGATCTGGACGGCCATCGTGCCGATGCCCCCCGACGCTCCGTTGATCAGGACACGCTGCCCGGCCTCGATCCGACCCGGATCGCGCAGGGCCTGCAGGGCGGTCAGCCCGGTCATCGGCACCGCCGCGGCCTGCTCGAACGTCAGGTTCGTCGGCTTCAGGCCGACCAGGTCCTCGCGGACGCTGACGTATTCCGCAAATCCGCCGGAATCGACCTCCGCGTAGACCTCGTCGCCCGGGTGGAACTGCGTCACGTTCTTCCCGACGGCTTCGACCTGGCCGGCCATGTCGCTGCCAAGGATCGTGACGACCCGGGGTCGGCGCAGGCCCTGGGCCAGGCGCATGAGGTAGGGATCACCGCGCATGACTCGCCAGTCGGCCGCGTTGGCGCCGCCCGCGACGATCCGGACCAGCACCTCGTCGTCCTTGACGACGGGCTTGGCGATGTCCTTGAGGGCCAGGACCTCCGGTGGGCCGTATCGGTCGAAGACGATCGCCTTCATCGCGGCTCACCGTCCCCGGGCGGGTACTGGAAGACGTCGTCGAGTGGCACGTCGAACACGCGGGCGACCTGGAACGCCATCTCGAGGGAGGGTGAGTAGCGGCCCTGCTCGATCGCGATGATCGTCTGGCGGGTCACGCCGATCCGATCCGCCAGCTCCGCCTGGGTCATCTCGCCGTTCGTGAAGCGAAGGCGTCGGATGTCGTTGGTGACCCTGGTCGGCTTCACCATGTCTGAAAGCCTCGGCGATACGCGACGATCTTCACCGCCGATGTCGTGAGCGCGCCCAGGATGAACGTCAGGTAGATCGCGTTGGCGATCCAGAAATGGGCGACCCCCGCCAATACCAAGCCGAGCGCCGCCAGCATGCCGGCGTACAGGACCCAGCTTCCGATGTACTCGCCATACCGATTGATGCTGGTGTCCCGTTCGTCGCGCTTGTCGGCGTCCTTCGGTGAGCTGATCGCCGCCGCGATGTGGCCGATGATCGCGAGGGCGATCCCGAGGCCGATGGTCGCGAGCATGGCCTGCTGGTAGGCGATCTCGGTGACCGGCGTGGTCCGCAGCTGACTCAGGATGCTCGCGAAGTAGATCCCCGGAACCACGACGGAGATCAATGCGTAGATCCATGTGCTCTTCTCGTCGAACGACATCGCCCGCTCCCATGTATAACATCCTTGACATCGGCAAATGTAAACCACTGCTGACATGATGTCAAGAACGCTGTACATGAGGCGGGCCGGATGTGCCCCGGGACCGAGCCGGCCGACGACCGCCCGGGACTGCTCGACCTGCGCGCCGAGTGACGAGGCGCCGCTGGGCGCCGACCGTGTGGCGGGGAGGAGGGAGCCGGCTACCAGACCGCTGGCGGTGGCGGCGGCACCACCGGCGGCCGGTCGTCGCAGGTGATCGTGTTCGGGAGTTCCCACGAGGCCATCCATGGACCGGTGGTGCCGCCACCGTCGTTGCCCCCGAGGTCGGTCACCGAGAACTCGGAGCCGGCCGGCGTGAAGTGGAACGTGCCGCAGTTGTTGATGCCGACGGCCCCGACGTTGCGAGCATCGACGTTCTCGAAGGTCGCGGACCCGGCGACCCGCGCACTCACGACGGAGGTGCCCGTGCCGTCCACACGGATGTCCTTGAAGTGGACGTTGCTGATCGAGTACAGGTCCTTCACCGGCCAGTCCGAGACCAGCATGATCGCGTTGTAGGTGTTCTGGAGGTAGTGGTCTCCCGTCACCTCGATGTTCGCCGTCAGCGAGCCCTCGAGCGCAAACAGCCAGATCGCGCCGAGGCCGATGTTCCAGTTCAGCTCGAACGTTCCGGCCCGGACCGTCGTGTTGTTCGTGAACCGGAGGTAGCCCGCGAACGGGGTGCTGCCGAACCGCTGACCGGCATGGAGCCCGCTGCCTTCCCGGATCGGGTCGGCCACGATGTTGTTCGAGACCGTGTTGTCCCGCCCGCCGTAGATCGCGATGCCATTCGCGAGCGTCGGCGTCTGCACCGTGTTGTGGTCGAAGACGTTGTTGGCGTTCTCGTCGGCCGCCACGGTCGACACGTTGTGCGACCACATCGCCATCGCGTCGTCGCCCGTGTTCCGGAAGAAGCCGTTCTCGACGCGCGAGTTCGTGACGCCGCGCCGGAAGTTGATCGCGTCGGCGATGACGTCAACGACGATCGTGTTGCGGACGACCATGTTGTCCATCGGGCCGTCGAACCAGAGCCCGACCTTGGTGTGATGGATGTACAGGCCGTCGATGGTCGAGTCGCTCATCGCGCCGCCGATGCCGTTGACCTGGTCGGTGTCGATGCGCTCGCGGACGTCGCCCTCGATGGCGAAGTCGGAGAGGTGGACATTGCTGCTGCCGCCGTCCGCGGCGTCCTTGCCATAGAAGCCCACCCCGCTGTGCACGGAGCCATCCGGCGCCGGCGACGGAAGCGTGACCTCGTGGCCCTTGATGATCGTCCACCAGCTCCCGGCGCCCTGGATCGTCACGTCGTCGACGACGATGTGGCGGTTCACCTGGTACGTCCCGGCCGGGATGAACACGGTCCTGCCCTGCGCCTTCGCGGCGGCGATGGCGGCGTCGATCGCGTCGGCAGCGTCGCCGGCGCCCGTCGGGTCAGCCCCGAAGTCGAGCACGGAGACCGCGTTCTTGATCTTCTTGACTGGCGGCGCGACGACCTCGAAGTCCATGAGGTCGATGATCGTCCAGCCGGCGTTCGTGCCCTCGGGCACCGAGACACGGACCGTATCGCCCGCCTGGTAGGTCTTGCCGAGCAGGACGCGCTGCTCGTCGTAGAAGTGCATCGGTCGGAAGGGCGTCGAGAACGTCGGCGCAGGGGTCGTGAACTGCGGAACGCACTGGCACTCCGTCACCCACCAGTCCGGGTGCAGCAGGCCGGCGTTGGGGTCGTTGGAGAACTGATACTGGTTGTACAGCCACGAGTACTTCGACGTCAGGTTCAATGTCGAGACCCGCTTGCCCTTCACCGTCAGCGTGAGCGGCGCGTCGATGCCGCCGCCGGCGGGCGCGTCCGGGATCGCGTAGCGCAAGCTGATCGCGTTCGCCGGGCGGGTCAGGGTGAACTCCACGAACTGCCCCGGAGCGGTCAGCTGCACGGCCTTCCGGCCGGACGCCTCCGCGGCCAGGGTGTAGGCGGTCGTGTCGAAGCCGATGATCGTGCCACTGGTCGCGGCGTTCTCGGCCTCCTGCTCGACGAACCGCACGGCCGCACCACGGCCCGCGGTCAGCGCGGGATCGAGAGCGGCGACGGTCTCCCGTCCGGGCGCCGGGGCGGCCTTCGCGGCGGTCGCTGCGGCAGTCCAGACGACGGAGAAGGTCAGGGCCACAGCAGCGGCGATCGCCGCCGTTCGGAGCGTCTGAACGATGGGTCGCGCATGGCTCGCGTCGCCTCGGGGAAATCCCATGGATGTATCCCTTTCATCACGGGGATCGCGGTCGCCGTCCGGTGGAGCAGGCGGCGGGCGACGTTGCGGCGGCTGTCGCAAAGGCTACGGAGACGATACAGTCGGCAACATCGATTCGCAATACTCTGCGTGAACATTGCAAGAACTGGACTTCCCCCACGAACGGTCGCCGTTTTGTGGACAAGGTTCGCGACCCTGGACGACCGCATCGATGGTCACGCGAACCGTCGTCTACGGTGTCGGCGACGACGTGGACGGCGGCGCCGAAAGGCTCTCCTCGCCCGACTCGGGCGGCATCAACCGGCGGACGATCCACGGTTGGATCAGCCGACGAGCCACCTCCAGGATGATCACGACGGGTGGCAGGCGGAGGTAGGGGATCGAAAGGAACACGGCCAGGAAGGGCGACATGACCGGGAGAGCCATCGTCGAATAATGGAACTGACTCGACGGCCAGACCGCCGGAACGGCCAGCCAACCGGCCGCCCGTCGGTCCCGTACGGCGAGGATCAGGAGTGCGACCACCGTCGCCGCGAGGAGGACCGGGAAGTAGAACGACGACAGGCCTTGGAGCGACTCGTACTCCAGCCGGCTTGAGATCGCCCCGAACTGCCTGATGTAGTCGAGCCACAGGCTCGGCGCGATGAGGAACGTGGCGGCGCTGAAGGCCACCGCCAACGCGATCTGTCGCCAGCGAGCCTCGCCGAACATCGGGATGAAGGCGTACACCTTGAGCGCCGTCGCCAGCACGGACGCCACGGAGCGATTCGCCACCAGGAGCGCGAGGACGACGAGCTGGGGATTGGCCGAGAAGAGCGCCTCTGCGATCGGCGGGAAGAGCAGCCACCAAAGCGGGAAGTGGAGCCGACGGAGGGTCCAGATCGTGGCGACCCACGTCAGCACGACCCAGGCGATGGTGAAGGCCTCCTCGCTCACGAGGGCCGCCGGCGCCATGACCACGGTCGTCACCGGCGTGCCAGCGTAGTGGTACGCGAAGCCGCCGACGACGACGGCCGCATCCCACGGGTTATCGCCCGCGAGCCACGCGCTGACACCGCGGTAGTAGATCGTCGCATCGAGCCCGACCGGAAACTGCCGGTCCACGAAGAACGAGATCCGATCGTAGGTGTGCCAGGCGAACCAGGCGAAGAGCAGGACCGTGCCGACTCGCCGGGCGACCGGCATGAGACGGCGAAGGTCATGCGCGGCAGCACCTCCCGGCAGCCGCGCGAGCCAACCTGCGGGGATGACGTTGCGGAGCCCACGCATCCTGGAGCCGACCTACGCCGCTCGGAACGCCGGTCCTGGTTCGACTGCCCCGGTGAGCCAGCGGCCTTCGTCGATGTACGTGGCGAGTTCCATCGCTGCACCGGCTGCGAGATGTGGGGGATGGAGCGGGAGCATAGCCCATCCATCCTGCCCGGCGACCTTGGCCGGCCGATCACGAGGCTGGACGCCTCAGATCAGCAAGAAAGGGCGGTGGTCACGACCTCGGCGTCATGCCTCGTGCTCCATGCCGGCCATTCCGCCGCCGCCCGGGTGCATGTCCATGAACGGCATCAGCTCGGCGGGCATCACGACGAACGGGCGCATCATGTCGCGGTCCTCGTGCTCGAGGATGTGGCAGTGGTACATGTACCGGCCGGAGAAGACCTCGAACCGGACGACGATATCGACGACCTCGTTCGGGTTGACCCTCACGGTGTCCTTGAGCCCGCGTTCGTTGTCGTCGAGCGCATGCGGGGTGCCGTCGTCGAGGCGCACGCCGACGTGCACCGTGGCGCTCGTGCCGGTGGTGGTGATACCCCCAGCGGGAACCTGGACCGCTGCGGGAAAGCGATCGAGGACCTGGAACGCATCCAGGTGCACATGGATCGGATGGGTGTCCTCGGTCAGGTTGATGAGCCGCCAGATCTCCGGCCGATGGAGCGTCGGGAAGAAGGTCGTCGTGTCCTCGAAGCGGGTGGCCACCGTGCGCCAGTGCGTGCGGCGCTCCCCACCATCACCGGTCGGTTCGACGAGCGTGATGACCGGCCCGTCCACGGCCGGATCCTCGACGAGCTCGCGCATGGTCAGCATGGGTGGTCGGTCGGCGATTTCCGCCTCCTGTTCGACGAGGGCGATCGCCCGGACGACGGCGCCCGTGAGGTCGTCGCGGCTCGTCCGCCGAAAGTCGGTGGCGAGCACGGCCGGGACGTGCGGTCGGGAGCCTCGGCCGGCCTTGACGTCGAGCCGAAGGACTTCGGGGTAGGGCAGGAGACCGTCGAGGTCGGCGCGACCCGCGGTCCTGGGGTCGACGACGGTCCCGTCGAACGGCGCCGTGGCGGTGTTCCAGAGGGTGAGCTCCGTCCCGGGCGCGAGATCGGAGAAGTCGACCAGAAGGTCGGCTCGCTCGGCCGATGCGAGCACGAGACCCTGGGCCGGGAGCGAGATCGGGCCAGGGAGGAGCCCGCCCTCGGTGCCGATCTGGGCGATCCGAGCGTGGTCCGGTTCGCCGTCGCGGGTGAGCACGAGACGGAAGGTCCGGGCGTTCGAACCGTTCAGCACGCGGAACCGATACGTCGTCGGCTCGACCTCGAGGCGCGGCCAGATCGCGCCATTGACGACGGTGAACGGGCCGAAGCACTCCATCACCTCGGGATCGGTCTTGTGGAGCAGGTCGCCGGTCAGGCCGCCGCGTGGTCCGGTGTCGAAGTTGCGGTCGGCAAGGAGCAGCGGCACCTCGTACGGCGGGCCCTCGGGGAGTCCCGAGTTCTCGCTCGCGGTCATCGCGCACGATCCACAGCCCGGCGAGGCCGGCGTAGACGCTGAAGCGGGTCACGCCCATGACGTGGTCGTGGTACCAGAGCATCGCCGCGCGCTGGTCATTCGGGTAGGCATCGAGCGCCGACTGCCCTGGCGCGCTGAGATTCTCCGCCCAGCCGTCGCTGTTGGCCTGGGTCATCGCTCCATGGACGTGGACGACCGAGAAGCCCGGCAGCGCAGCCGCTGCAGGGTCGATTGTGCCGCCACTGCGACCTGGGACGGACTGGACCGGGATCCCATCGGCGGCATGGGTCGGCGCGACCGTCACCAGGACGGGCAAGGTCCCGGCGAGGTGGTTCTCCCATTGGACCTCGAGCGGGATCCCGCGCCGGACCTCGATCGTCGGTCCTGGGAGGTGCCCGTCATAGGTCCAGACGCGCGACGGTGGGAGATCCCGGTGAAAGCGGTGCGTGGTGGCCTCGAGCCCGATCGTTAGCCGACCGGGCTCGGTGATCACCCGCCGTGGCGGGATCGGTAGCGCATCCACGAACGGCTCGAGCGAGTCGGCCGAGGAGCCGGACGGGGTTCCGCGGCGGTCAGGGCGAGCACCGTGCTGCGTTGAGGCGACGTTGTCGTTCTTCACGGCCTCAGGCCAGTCTGCCAGACCGCACAAGTCGGCAGACCACCCGACGCTCTACGGTGACGGAGTGCGGTTGTACAGCTTCCTCGCCCAGAGGTACCCGAGAACGGAGATCGCGACGGAAACCGATCAGCACCGCGACGACCATGACGATGGCGCCGCCGCGCCACCGTGGTCTTGGGACAGCCCATCCTGGCAAGCGAGTGTCGTGGCGCGGCGGTCTACGCAGCTGGCTACATGCACCCGGAGGGGGATCGGACCTAGAGGCCGCCTTCTGGCGAGGAATCGCCGGGGTTACCTGCGAGGCGACGTCGCTCGAGGCCATCCAGGATCAGGTCAAGCCCGAACTCGAACTCGACATCGTCATCGCACCCGCCAAGGCCGCCGTCGTGGCTGACCGCCAGGGCAAGCTCGGTGATGCGCGGGTAGTGGTCGGCCATCGCGCGGGCGAGGATCGCCGCGGCCTCGGGTCCGGGAGCCGAGTCATTCGAGTCGTCGAAGAGGTCCTGGTTGAAGCCGAGGATCCGGCTGCCCATGACGTGGAGCGCATGATGGGCGAGGTCCATCGAGAAGCCCCCGTCGAGGAGGTTCGCCAGGACGGACTCCATGTACGCCAGGATGGCCGGCCCCGGTGTGGTCCGTTCCTCGATCACGCGCGGTGCCCATGGGTGACGCAGCATCACCTGCCTGGCGGCGATGATCCGCCGGCGCATCGTGGTCTTCCAATCTTCGCCCGGGTCGGGCAGGTCGATCTCACGGACGACGACGTCCACGATCCCGTCCAGGATGTCGTCCTTGTTCCGGACATGCCGGTAGAGCGCCATCGCATCGACGCCGAGCTCCTGGCCGAGCTTGCGCATGCTGACGGTGTCGATGCCGCCTCGGTCGGCGAGGTCCACCGCTGCCAGCAGCACGCGCTCCTTGCTCAACGGCGTCCGGCGCTCGGCGCTGGCGCCCGCCTGGGTGACCACCTCGTTCATCTACCTCGACGCTCCAGCGCAGGACGGCTGGGCGCCGCCTGGCCTTGACAGAGTCTACGGTGTTGGCGTACGTTTACGCCGTAGTTTACACCGTAGACTGAGGGAACCCGCGATGCGTGCTACACCGCCTGTATCAGCTCAGCCCAAGCCCTCTCGACGGCTTCCGCCACGCTGGTTCATCCGCTCAGCGTGGGTGATCCATCGTACCCTCTACGCCTTGACCCGAGGCCGGTTCGGCCTGCGCAATCCGACCGCCGACCGCTGGGGCACGCTTCGCATCAAGACGCTGGGCCGACGTACGGGAAGCGAGCGGATCGCGATCCTGGGCTACGTGGAGGACGGTCCGAACCTGGTGACCCTGGCGATGAACGGTTGGGCCGATCCCGAGCCAGCCTGGTGGCTCAACCTGCAGGCCCATCCCGACGCCACGGTCGAGCTGCCGGATGAGTCACGCAGGGTGTCCGCGCGCGTCGCGACCCAGGCGGAACGTCCGCGCCTCTGGGCCAAGTGCGCCGGTTGGGGGACCGACGACTACGCCGGCCTGCGGTCCCGAGAGACCGCGGTGGTCGTCCTGGAGCCACGGCCGCCGCGTTGATCCTGGGTCAGGAGAGGACGCCGCTCCCAGCCCCGGGTCCGACACCCGGCGCCGCAGCGGGCCCCGTCGCTCAGCGGCCCGTCATCCTCCTCGGAACATGTTCCTCGACACACCAACGGTGGCTCCCGATGCTCAGGTTTGCCAATGCGACTTGCGGGCGCTCGCCCGGCAGGTCGGTCGCAACCTCATGTAGGGGCGGTCGTGCAGCTGCGGGTTCGCGTTCACGCCAACCGGCTCGTGATCGGCGAAGCGGTTGCCGCCGCGATCCGGGACGTCGCGGGCCTGCCGGTGGTCGCCGATTCGACGGATCCGACCCAGACGCACAAGGTGTCACGGCCGCCACACGTCGTGGTCGTCATCGGCAGCACCTTCGACGCATCGACGAGCGCAGCCGTCAGGACAGCCAGGCGTCGGTGGCGTAACGCGCTCGTGATCGCCCTGGCCGACTCGGACCGTGTCGAAGACGGCGTGGCCCTGATCCGTGAGGGTGCCGATACCTGGTTGTCGCCGAACGAGGGGCTCGACGTCCTGCGCTCGACGCTGGTCCGCATCGCTGCTGGCGAGCGATTGCTGTTACCCCCGGCCGCGATGGGCTACATCGCGGCTGCTCTCCATCACCCGGAGGCGGTGACGGCCGGGGTCGGGGCACAGCTGACGAGTCGCGAGAGCCAGGTGCTCGCCTGCTTCGCTCAGGGGCTGTCGCGTGACGACATCGCGGCGAGGCTGGCGATCAGTCCAGCGACGGTGCGGACCCATGTGCAGAACATCCTGGGCAAGCTCGACCTGCACTCGATCGATCATGCGGCCGCGCTGGTCACCCGTCCGACCGGTTTGGACGATCACTGAGGACGCGTCTCGATAGCCCCTACGCGGCCACCTTGCGACCTTGACCGCGATGGAATACTGGGTCTGAGTGACCGAGCCCTGAGGGGGCGCGATGCCCGGCTGGTACGTCCACATGGAGGCCGCCGCGAAGACCGCGGAGCGGCTCCGCGATGCCAACCTGCCGACGGGCTTCCCCACCGACCCAGCCGAGCTCGAGCGGATCGGCCAGATCTGCCATCGCTGGCGCAACTACCTCGAAGTTGGCGCCCTCGGGCCCGACCTGTTCTACCTGCTGCCCGATTTCTCGGGCACCAAGGGCACGGTCATCCGCAACGTCATCAAATGGGCGATCGACGTTTGGAGCGTGATCGACGCCGAGTTCGTCTCCAAGTGGGACAGGTGGGTCGGGCCGATCTCCAACAACACCTCGGCGATCATCGCCCAACTCGACGGCGGCGTCCTCAACATGCTGGGCCAGGCACTCAACAACCTTGCATCGAGCGTCGTCACCGCGATCGAGGGTCTGATCACGTCGATGGGGGACTGGTTCGGCGTGCTCACGTCCGGCGTGCCGCAGGGATACGGCGACTCGGCGTTCTACTGGAGCGACATCTTCCATTACCGAAGGACGTACCAGTTCGCGTTCGAGCTCTACCGCCAGGCCAAGGCCGATCTGGACACGGCGGGTGACGATGACGCCCGCCAGAACGCCGAGGCACGGATCGCGTTCGCCGTCGGATGGCTGTCGCACTGTGCGACCGATGTCGCCGGGCACCCATTCACGAACGCCAAGTGTGGCGGGCCATACCGCGACCATTGGCAGCGCCACCACCTCATCGAAAACCACATCGACGCCCAGAATTACACGAACGACTTCACCGGTCCGCTGTACGGCGAGTACGGAACGAGCGCCCTGCACTTCCGGGTCGCGTTCCGGGCGGGCCGGCCCGACTATCCAGCTCGGATGGATGCGCCAGCCTACGACTTCACGACGGGCTTCCCGGCGTATCCGCTCGGGCACTCGCCACAGGAAACGGCGAAGCGCAATGCGCACTTCGACCTTGCTTCAGGTCCGCTACCGCGGCACCTGTGCACTGCCCTCCGGGACGGCATGCAGGCGACCTACGGGGGCGCGCTGCCGAAGATCCTGGCCCAGGATCCCGCGTTCTCGGCCGTCGACGCGGCGGGCGTCCCGGACGGTCGGCCGAATGACGATGCCCTGGACGAGATGTGGGCGATCGTCTACGCCTACCTCGCGATGAGCTCGCGCGATGGCCTGAGCCCGTTCGCGCCGAGCCCGCCGCCGCTCATCAACGATCACTCGTTCCCGGAGCCGCCCGGTGGCGACTACGGTGTCAACGACGACCCATCGCGCGGCGCCGACGTCGAGGACTCCGACTTCAACCTGCTCGACCTCCTGCTCGCCCTGCTGGCGTGGGCTGTCTACCTGGTCCAGGTCGCGGTCTGGATCGTCACGGTCCTGCCCGGACTGATCACCGACGTGCTCACGTTCCCGCTCCGCCAGGTCCTCTACTACGCCTTCATCGTCCCGACCTGGAATCTCTACATCCTGTCGCGCCGGACGCTGGTCATGACCGGCTTCCTCATGCCGAATCGTGAGGAGATCGACCTCGGGCTCACGACGATGGGCGTCAAGCCGGGTCGAGCGGACTCGTTCATCGCCGACCTCGACGATCCATCGGGCTTCGCGCTGTCAACGACGCTTGGGGTGTCGGAGCCGTCGGGGCGACCACACGCCTTCGCCCAGTTCGGGCTCGACGGCGGCTTCCCGCGCAACATCGTCCGCGACGATGAGTCGGCGATCGGCGGCCCTGACCTGCCGGGATTCCTGGGCCTCACCGGCACCCTCCATTACGCCAACGACACGGCCAAGCTCAAGCCGAGCGAGTGGCTCAAGCCATGGAACTACCCGATCCGGACACCGGGCGGGCAGCTCGTACCCCGCGAGGATGCCCCCGCCCATGTCGGCCCGTTCGTCGTCGGGGAGACAGGGACCGCCCTCCTCGCGGCGAATCCCGGGCATCCGGGCGCCATCCTGGCCTTCGAGGGCGCCCGAACTCCGGACGAGACAGCAACGGCCTGCGCGGCACAGCTTCCGCAGAACCGGCATATGGGTGGGCCGATCGACTACGGCACCTACCTCATCATTCGCTTCGAGGCCGCTCGAGCCAACCTGGACTCACCGGTGCCGGACTTCAATCTCGATTCCGACCGGGGTTATGCCTGGCATGCCTGGGACTGGGACCGCCATGCGCGCGGCCCCGATGTCGGCGGCCGACGCCTCTGGGAGTGCCGGCCCGACATCGCGCCGAAAGCGGTCTTCGCGTACGCGCAGCCCTGTACCCCACCGCATTTCTTCCATGCCGGACACGACAACCCGTCGGTATTCGTCGGTGGGTCGCCGCCCGAGAGCCAGTGGTACGACCTCGCCCGCAGCCTGGCGGTGCACTACCTCGAGCCGGGCGTGCCCATCGAGCCCGACCCTGACGGCGACGACCCCTGCGACGGCCTGAAATCCGGCTACCCACCGGGAATCGACTGGCCCGACCCGCTCCGGTGGAGCCCGTGGGAGCGAGACGGATGAGCCGCGAGGACAAGCGCCAGCGCGAGGACAAGCGCCAGCGTGAGGACGACCGCAAGCGCGAGGACGACCGCAAGCGCGAGGACGACCGCAAGCGCGAGGATCATCGCAAGCGCGAGGATCATCGCAAGCCGCCCGACGACGAACGCAAGCCGCCCGACCATCCTCGTCTCTCTGACAAGGAGGACGCCGAGCAGCGGGGCAAAGACCCGCCCGACAGCATCGAGCCGCCCCGACCGACGGTCGACGATACGGAAGACCCCGGCTGGGAACCGGATCCGCATGCGGCCGATCCGTGGAAGGGCTACATCGCCGAAGTCGGCGGCGAGCACCGCCCGAACCGCGAGGACGTGCTGCCCTACCTGCTCATCCGCGCGTTTGCGCCGGGCGATCGGGCTGCGCGCCCCATCTGGCCCCCCAGACCGTCGTGGCTGAGTCCGGACATCCACCTGATCGATGACGCCTGGACGGGCCCATTCGAGGCAAGCCAGGTCGTTGGCAGCCCGACGGCCGGGCGGTCGTATCGGGTCTTCGTCCATGCCTGGAATCTTGGGCTGCTGCCGGCGGTCGGCGTCCACCTACGCGCCTGGCACGTCGCGCCGGGGTTCTTCGGCGGCCAGCCGGGCACCTACACGCCGGAGCTCATCGGCGGCGCCTTCTTCGACCTGGCGCCGCGCACCGCGCCGGGCGCCCATCGACTCGTCGAGGTCATGCCGGCCTGGTACATCCCGCCGAGTCTGACGGGGCACGAGTGTTTGCTCGCCTCCGTCGAGTGCCCCGCGGACCGGTGGTCTGGCGCGCTCGACGCGAACGCCGATCGGCACGTCGGTCAGCGCAACCTCACGATCCTTGGACCGACCGCGGACATGGCGCCGCTCCTCCTCATCCTTGGGAGCGCGCTCGGGCAGGGCAACCTCCTCGAGCTGACACTCGGCACAGAGGAGGCCAAGGGCACGAGGGAGTATGGCGTTCCGATCGCGGGAGGCCAGCACCTCCTCGTCGCCGGGAACTGGGACGACCAGCTGTTCATCCTTCCCACGACCCGACTGGCCAGGCTGCTGGGTGAAAAGTTGCCCGATCTGTCCGAACCAGGAACGGCCGCCGGCCTGTTCCGCGAGCTTCGGGGACAGTTCGAGGGCCAGCTGTGGACGGACGGGCTCGATCGAGCGCTCGGCCGCCTGTTCGACACGGATGAGCTGGTCGCCAAGCGGGTGTCGCACGCGTTGGGCGGGGAGGGCGCATATGCCATGCACCTCGCCGCATTCGATGCCGAACGTCAGCCGGTAGGTGGTTACAGCCTCCGCATCGATCCGCTTCAGGCCGATGCGAACCCCGTGACACGCGGTTGACGATCGCGTCTCGGTGACGTGCCGTGAACCTTCGGCATCTGCGGCGGGCGTTCGCAGACTAGCGGCGCTCGTTGCCGGCAGCCTGGCGCGCTCGCAGGCGGATGAGGTCCGGCATCGCGGCCGCCACGACGATCGAGTACCACGAGGTGAAGCCGTCGACCTCGAGCTCGGGTGGCCGTGGGGCATCGAGGACGACAGCATCGAGCCCATCGACCTCGTGCGGATCCGGCTTGGGCGTCGAGGCCGTGGAGCCGACGAAGAGGTGGTCGTACTCCCGCTCCACCAGCGTCGATCCTGGGTCGACCAGGTCATACACCACGACGCCTGCCGGATGGAGCCCGCCCGGTTCGAGGGTGATGGTCAACTCTTCCTTCAGGCGCCGGACAGCCGCGGCCTCCGGCTCCTCGCCAGGGACCGGGTGGCCGCAGACGGTGTTGCTCCAGCGTCCCCCGGAGTGGTATTTCGTCGCCGCGCGCCGTTGGATCAGGAGACGCCCGGCGCCGTCGAGCAGGAGCACGGAGACCGCCCGGTGGAGCCTCCCTGGCGCCACGTGGGCCTCCGACTTGGGAGCCGAGCCGACCGTCCGACCCGCGCCGTCGACCAACTCGACGAGGACCTGATCGTCCACATTCGCCCCTCATGGTCGTGGCATCCGGGGTGCCTGGCCCGAGGGATACCCTAGTGCTTGACAGCGGGATACGGCAAGCGCAACGTGAGGCCTTGTCCCGAAGGGGACCTACCCCGATCGGGGCGGCCGTGGCGAGGCGGCGCGATGCCGATCAGTCACACCTGGGACGAGAGCCGGAATGGCCGTGGGCTCGCGAGCACAGCCAGCGCTGTGCGACGCCGAACCCTCCTGCGGATCGCCGGACTGCACGCGCTGCTGGAGCGCACGCCCGGCGACGTGACGACACGGATCGCGCTCATCGACGGGCCGGTCATCACTGACGCCGGGCTCGAAGCGCAGCCGATCCCGATCGAGCGCGACGGTCAGGCGAGGTCGTCGCTCCGCGCGCGAGCGCACGCGACGCACATCGCGTCGATCTTCGGTGGGCGTCCGCCCGACCTCCTGGGGCTTTGTCCGCGGGCCACGATGGTGAGCGTTGCCGTCGTGGATGACGCGATGCTCGATGGGACGCTGAGCCCGGATGCGATCGGAGCGGAGCTCGCCGAGGCGGTCGCCGCCGCGGTGGGCGCCGATGCCGACGTCATCCTGCTCGGGATCGCCGTGGCCGGCGCAGGTTCCGGCGTCTTCGCCCCGCTGCACCGGGAGATCGCGACCGCCGCCGGGCGCGGGATCCGAACGGTGATGCCGGTCGGCAATGACGGAGGGCCGGGTTCTCCGCTGCTCGACGTTCCGGGCGCGGTCCCGGTCGCGTTCGGGGACGATGCCATGCGGCTCGACGCCCGGAACCGCTGGAGTCCAGCTCTCGCGCACTCGGGGATCGTGGCGCCCGGCGTGGCGATCCCGGGCCTCGACGGAAACGGCGATGTCGTGTTCGGTACCGGCAGCAGCTTCGCGGCGGCGATCGTGACCGCCACCTACGCGCTGCTGCGCGCCTGCGTTCCGGACGTCCCGCGCGAGGCCATCTGGGCCGCCATGCGTCAGCCGACGCCGGGGCTGGCCCGGCGCGGGCTCCCACAGCCACTTGACGGCGAAGCCAGCTACATCCGGCTGGCAAGGTCCCATCGAGCGGAAGGAGGGACGGACCATGGAAGAAGCGCGTGGGGTGCCATGGAGCTCGCAGGATGACGGGCCGCCAGCTGCGGGACCGCCGACGACGGCGCCGCCGGCCGGGGCCGGACCCGGAGTAGCCGTGGAACAGGCGATCCGTCGGGTGGCGGGTCCGGAGGCCAAGCCGAATGACGCGCCCGGGTGCGGCTGCGACGACTGCGTCAAGGACAACCGGTCCGAGGAGTTCGTGTACGCCTTGGGCAGGCTCGAAGCCCGGTTCCCGAGCATCGGCGTGGAGCGGGAGTTCACGCAGCGTGTGGCGAGCATGGGCGGTGACCCGGCCGCGCCACGCGGCGCCCGCCTGCGCTCCGGTCTCGAGGGCAACCTCCACCTCGCCAGGCGGATGTGCTACCTGCTGATGGTCGGCGGCGCCCCGGCCTATGTCGTTTCGCCGGCAGGCTCGTACCTACTGCCGGCCGTGCTCGAGGCCGTCGAGCGCATCGGACAGGAAGGCTCGTGGTGCCTGGTCATCGGGCGGCGAGGTCCGATGTCGAGCCCGGGGAGTTGCGGCGGCGTCACGGCACCGGTCGTGGTGTGCGATCAGCTCTACGCGTTCACGGAGGACGAGTGGGGCGCGAGTCTCGAACGCCAGCTCGAGCCCGTATTCACGGCGAAGCGGGTCGTCCGCAAGGACTTCGGCGCGCTCTCCCGCAACCTCTTCCACGAGTTCGTGCAATCGACGGAGAACATCGGCGCCAGCGACGCGCATCGTGCGGTCAACTATCTGCTCATGCAGCATCCGGGACTCTTCCTCGCGGCGGCCGAGCGAGCAGGGCGCCAGCGACTCGATCGGATCGAGACCCGGAGCATCCACGGCCTCGGCCTGCGCCGACTCGTGGGCGTCATCGCCAGCTTCGTGGACCCGACGACCGGTGTTCCGGAACGGCTCTTCACGCGCGTGGATGTCACCGAGGAGTGGCCCTTCGTGGCCGACACGGCGGACGGTCGACCCGCACCGATCGGCCTCCTGCCATTCGTCGACAACGCGCTCGTGGGTGCCATGTACTGAGATGGGCACGGTAAGCGCCGCCGCGTCCACGATGCGATTCGCCAACGTCTTCCGCGCGCACGCGTGGCGGGCGACAGAATTCAGTTACGACGCGCGGCCCGAGTGGCACGGAACGATGGTCGCCGGCGGCCCAGGGTTCTTCCCCAGGATCGCGGCATTCGCCGAGACATTGCCGTTCGCCGCGGACTGGGTCTGGCAGCTTCGCCGGTTCGTGGTCGATGTGGAGCCTGAATTCGTACCTGTTCCGGGTCGACTGGCAGCGCGGCATGGCGAGCAAGGTCACGGCGTACTGCCGCTTCCCAGCCGAACCGGACGACGACGCCTTTGACCGCGCCATCGCCCGGATCGGGCCGACCAGCTGGCATGGCCCCCGACCGGGCGCGATCGCGGCCGCGGTCGGTCTGCCCGGCCCTCGCGGGATCGGCTTCGAGGTCGATGTCGAGGGCCGGCCCGAGCTGTCGGTCTACTTCCGGGTCCCGGCCGAGACCCGCGTGTTGCCCTCCGAAACGGCCGAACGGCTACTCACCGCGTCGGGCCTCGCGGCGACGCTCGCCCCGGAGTTGGAGGCCGACCTCCGGCATCTCTATATCGGCGGCACCGTTGGTGTGCTTGGCGTCGACAACGGCACCGATGGCTCGACCGCGGCCCTGAAGTTCAATCCACCGAATGTTGCCCTCGAAACCGCCGTCGAGTTCCTCGCCGGCAAGGGTGCCAGTCGGTCGCGTCTCGACGAGATCGCTGGTATCGCCCGGTCCCTGCGGGCACGTTGGGTCAGCTACCTGGGGGTCCGCTACGGGCCGCTCGGCTTCACCGGGTGGCGCGTCTATCTGTCGGTCGCGCCGCAGCGGTTCCCCGGCGTCCTCGCGCCGAGCTGGTCGGTGGAGCCCGACGCGATCCCGACCCTCATGCTCCCTCACCTCTGAAGGAGGTCGTCATGGTTCCCGGATTTACCGGCATCGTCGACAACACGGTCCCCGCATCGTCGACGACGCCCCTCGTCCAACTCGCCGGGGTGTGGGACATCCCGAAGGGCGAGTGCCGCTACGCCCGCACGGACACCTTCTGCACCGGTGCCGTGTTCTGGTGCAAGGAGGTCTTCATCTGCAACAACGGAACGCTCTTCGGCCGCGAGGAGACGAAGACCCCGTATCCCTGCGGCGTCTGCATCGGGATCGATTCACCGGACGATTGGTGACGCTTCGTGCCGTGGCCGGCGCTGCAGCGCGAGGTTGACGCAGCCATCGACCGCGGCGTCCAGGCATTGCTCGTGCGGCAGACGCCCGACGGCCGCTGGCTGGACTTCGACCTTGCAGCGGGCACGAGCGAGGCGTGGACGACGGCCTGGGTCGGCTGGTCGCTGGCCGGCCACGGTGCCACGGCCGAGCAGGCTCGAGCGCGCGCAGCGCACGCACTCGCCGGGCTGTCGACGTCCACCGGCTGGGGCTACAACCGCGCGACCGAAGCCGACGGTGACAGCACCGCCTGGGCGATCCGATTCCTGGCCACCATGGGCGACCTTGAGCGCGGATCGGGGGAGGCGCTCATCCTCCGATATGTCGACGCGGCCGGTCGCGGCCGGACGTTCCCCGACCGGCCGTCATCCTGGGGGGCTGCCCACGCCGACGTCACGGCCATGGTCGGGCTTGCCTTGGTCGCGGTCGGAGCAACACCGGAGTCCATCAGGCGCGTCCGTCGGGCGGTCCTCGATGGGCGCGAGCGTGGTGGCGCCTGGCACGCCTTCTGGTGGGCATCGGACGACTACGCCACCGCGTGGTCCGTGGCCCTCCTTGCCGCATCGGGTGGGATTCCCGGTGATGTCGCCGACGAGGTTCGGGACTGGCTAGCGCGAACCGCCGCGAGCGGCTCGCACGACACTTCCTTCGACGCCGCGTTCCGGTTGCTGTGTGCAGTGTGGCTGGGCGACGCCGGCGGGCCCATGGCGACGGAGTTCGTTGACGAACTCGTCGAGCGCGCCGACCGGGGCTGGCCGCCCAGTCCGGTCCTCTTCGTCCCGGACACGGACGCGGACGGGGTCGACCCGGCCTCCTGCGGGGTGCCGTATGCGGACGTGCATGGTTCCATCACGACCGCGATCTGCTGCGCGGCCCTGCGGCGATGGTCGGCCTGCGTTGCCTAGCCGCCCGCTCTCGACATCGAGTCGGGAGACGTAACCACGACGACCGGACGACGAACGCTGGGCGGTCCACCCGTACGGCTACCTGCTCCCGACCGATCGTTGGGTGCGGCGCGAACGGGCCTCCGGCACCGGCGTGAGGTAGATGTACTCGATCGAGGGCCAGCGTTCCCGCAGCGCGGCTGCCGCGACCTTGATCGCGTTCTCCACCGCCGGGACGTTCAACGTGGCGGCGAACGTGACATCGCCGTCGACGATCAAGCTTGATGGCCCGATCACGACCGCGAACAGGTCCGGGACGTCCACCACGCCTTCCTGAGCGGCGATCATGTGGCGCATCTCGCGGAGCATCGGAGGCGGAACGCCGCGCCCCGTGAGGAGCTCCCGGTTCGTTTGCAGCAACAACACCGAGGCGGCCAGCAGCATCAGGCCGATGAGCGCGGTCGCCACCGTGTCGGGAATGGGGCTGCCGGTCATCTGGCTCACCACAACCCCCAGCGCGGCGATGAGGCCACCGATCACGGCGCACGCCCCTCCGACGACGACCGTGACGACCGCCGGATCCGTGCTCTTCCGCACCATATCGCGCAACGACCTGCCGAGTCCGGCCGCCTGCTTGCGAAGCGGTCGCAAGGCGTACCTCCAGGGCGAGCGCATCAAGCGCGATCGTCGCGGCCAGGACCGCGTAGGCGACGGGGTACGACTCGATGGGCGACGGATCCAGGGCGGAGCCGATGGCCTCGTCGAGCGCCAGTCCGCCACCGCCGACGAAGATCCCGAGCGCCGCGAACAGCGACCAGAAGAAGCGCTCCCGCCCATAGCCGAGTGGATGGGTCTCATCGGCGGGCCGATTGCTCCTGTGCACGCCGATGAGCAGGAAGATCCCGACCCCGATCTCGGCCGCGTTGGCTGCAGACTGGGCGATGAGTGCGACCGAGCCGGTCAACCAACCGGCCAGCGCCAACGTGACCGTCTCGCCGACGTTCACGGCGAGGAAGAAGAGCACGCTCCGGTTGGCCCGGATGTCGGACACCAGCGGCATCGTTCCGGACATCGGGAGCGCGGTCAACACGCACCGCGCCCAGCGGGGGTCGTGGCCGTGGTCATGGAACGGTCAATGGGCCAGAGCCGCGAGCCAGGCCGGCGGTGGCGTGTCTGCGTCGATCTTCGGCTCGACCTTGCGGTACGGCCGCTCGACCGCGGTGATGTCGAGGTCGCCGTACCGGATCGCCGCCGCAGCGACGAGCTGACGAGCCTGCAGCGTGAGCGGGGTCCGGATCTCCGATGGCTCGAACAGCCCGATGGCGAGGTCGAGGTCCTTGCGCAGGTCGCGCAGGGCGAAGAGGGTCGGCTCGTGGCGGTTCTCGACGATGCCGTTGCGGCGGGCGGCCAGCAGGGGAGCCATGCGCTCCAGGACCCAGAAGACGTCATCGGGCTGGAGGCCGGATCGCTCCCCGGCGACCTGCAGCTCGGCGGCCGCCAAGATGACGTCGGCGAGCATGCTATTGGCGACGAGCTTGAGGCGTGCGCCGCTGCCCAGCGGACCGACGTGCCGGACCGTGCCCAGCGTGCTGAGGACGGGGCTCGCCAGGCCGACGTCGCGGTCATCGCCACCGATGAGGATCGCTGCCTGGCCGGCCCGCATCGCCGGCGGCGCTCCGAGGATCGGGGCGTCGACCAGGCGACCTCCGGCTGCAGCGAGGCGGGCCGCGAGCGGTGGCAGGAGGTCGGGACCTGCCGTGCTCATCTCGATGAACAGTTTTCCGGCACCGCCGCCGATGGCGCCGTGCGGCCCGAGGAACGTGGATCGCACGGCTTCAGGGCCGGTCAGGCTGCTGATCACCAGCTTGGCGTGGCGGACCGCCGCAGCCGGCGTTTCGGCCACCGTGCCGATGCCCAGGGCCTCGGCATGCTCTCGGGTTCGGTTCCAGAGGGTCAGATCGAAGCCTGATTCCCCGAGCCGGCCGGCGATCGCCGAGCCCATCTTTCCGGTTCCGAGGATCGCGATCCGGGGAGTGTCGCTCCCGCCCGAGCTCAGGCGGCGGTTGACTTGGGACGTCGACATTTCGAGACACCTCTGCGTGTGTGCTCACCGATCTAGGGCAACCATCGCGCCGAGACTCCCGCGTGTCGTCGAAGGCAACCCCCGTTCTTGACTCCGGCGGGTGGCCAGTCCCGATTCCTGCCGGCATCAATGCGCGACGCGCCGCGTTCGCCGATGCTGGTACGAATGAGACCCGGGCCTGACGAAAGAACGATGCGCATCCTGATCGTTGACGACAGCCGCCACTTCCTGGACGCCGCTTGCGTCGTGCTGGAGCAAGACGGAATCGCCGTAGTCGGCGTCGCTTCCACGAGCGCGGAGGCACTTCGGCTCGCGCGGGAGCTGCGACCAGACGGGATCCTTGTCGATGTGGATCTCGGCGACGAGAGCGGGCTCGATCTGGCGCGGGACTTCGCATCGTCGGACGTGGCCCCGGTCGTGCTGATCTCCGCATACGCAGAGTCGGAGCTCGCCGATCTCGTCGGGGCCAGCCCGGCCATCGGCTTCCTGTCGAAATCCGAGTTGTCGGCGGGCGTGGTCCGGAGCCTCATCGCCCCCGAACGAGGTCGCGGCTAACGAACCCCGCGGCTGTCGTTGTGCAGCGCCTCGTGCGAGTCAGGATGGGCGCGCCGTTGCCCTCTGGCGTGGTCGCGTCAGGCGCGATGACTCAGGGGAGACCGGCCTTGAGGGCGAGGATCCGGTCGTACGAGGCTCGCAGCGCAGCCGTCGTGATCGCGCCGGCCTTCGCATTCCCGAGGAGCGTCGCGTACGCCGCCTGCGTCGACGCCTCCGAGCCGGTCAGCAGGATCATGTCGGTCCCGGCCATCGCCGCACGCGTTGCCAGCGTCCCGGTCGACAGCCCGCGCGCGTGTGCGGTGCCATCAAGGGAATCCGTGATCGTCACGCCGGTGAATCCAAGGTCGTCGCGCAGCAGTGTCACGGCGATCGCGTGGGACCAGCCGGCCGCGTTCTTCGCGTCGTAGGCGGCGTACGTTGCGTTGGACAGCATGATCAGCGGGATGTGGTGCCCGATCGCAGTTCGGTAGGGGAGCAGGCCAGGGGCGAGTCGAGCTCTCGAGGCCGTGATCGTCACGACGTTCGTGTCGGTGTCGTGGGTGGCGAAACCGAGTCCCGGAAAGTGCTTCATGGTCGCCAGGACGCCCTTCGATTCAAGGCCGGAAGCGAATGCATCCGCGAGGTTGGCGGTCGTGGTGGCGTTGAACGAAAACGTCCGGCCTTCCAGGTACATGAACGAGGCGGTGGAGGCTGGGACGTCGGCGACGGGTGCGAAGTCGTCGTTGATGCCGAGGCCGAGGAGGGCAGCGCCGGTGCTCGCGCCCTGGCCGCGGGCGACCGATACACGCCCGCTCCGTCCCATCTCGGGCGGAGAGATCGTCGGCGGTGCCCAGGGGATCCGTTTGATGGAGCCGCCCTCCTGGTCCACCGCGATCAGGAACGCGGGTTGACCGCCCGCGACCGCCGCGCCGCGGAGCTTCGCGGTGAGCGTTTTCAAGGCCGTCGGCGTCGTGATGTTCGGGCCGAACAGGATGACCCCGCCCAGTTCGCCGCGCCTGATGCGGCCCAGCAGGTCGGCGCTCGGCGTTGTCCCCTCCATGCGGACGACGAGTTTCTGGCCGATCAGCTGGGCGAGCGTCGGAAAACCCGACGCGCCCGGCGGGGCGGTCGGACTGGCCGTCGGACCGGGCGGGGCGGTCGTCGGCGTGTGCGTCGGGGTGGCTGTCGGGCTGGGCGGGGCTGTCGTCGGCGTGCCGGTCGGGGCGGACGGGGCTGCCGTCGGGCGGGACGTGGCCGCCGTCGGACTCGAGGTTGATGCCGGGATGGGGCTGCTGCACGCCGCGACCACCAGCGCGGCGACGAGCACGCTGCCAAGGCGCTTCATCCTTCAACCTCTCGTAGCCTGAGGGTCGAAGGCTATGGAACGCCGATGGGCGGGGGAAGTGATGCCCATCGTAAAGGGTGGGTGACGCCCGCCAGACCGTTCGGGTGATGAATGTCACGGCGACCTGGAGATCGACGGGCCGGACTCAGCTGACGGCGAGTCCAGGCCGCCTCGCCCTGGCTGGCTCAGCGCGGTTTGCCGCTTTCGGCCCAGCGCTGGAAGAGGTCGACTTGAGCCGGGGGCCACGCACCGTCGCAAGGCATGGTGCCGGCCTGGAGGCGGGCGAGGATGGCGTCGGCGTGCTGGCTGACGTCATCGTGTGACCAGAGGTCAAAGGCGAATTCCATCGATCGGTGGTCGCGCTCGCGGAACATCGGCTTGACATGGGTCTCGAAGCTCAGAGGCTCGTCGCCGTTGGGGATCATGCTCGCTCCTTCGGGACTCGTCGATGCCCCTCATCGGACCGTCCGCTTCGTCTTGTGCGACCGGCGGAGGCTCGACAATGATGTGCTTCGTGGCCAACCCCGACGATCTTGATCGACCGGGGGCCGTTCGGCCCCCTGTCGGGGTCGAACTGCCCGTCATATGGGTCGGCATGGCCCATAGCCCCGTCCCTCTTCATGACGGACTCTGGTTGTGAACGAACCAACCAGTAGAAGTCAGCGAGGATGGAACCGTGAACAGTCGATTGAAGGGCCTTGGAGTCATGCTGGCGGTCATCGGACTCGCGTTCATCGCGGGCGGTGGTTTCGCCCTCTACAAGACCGACCAGGGAGCCCAGTCGCTCCAGGCATTCAGCGCAGCCCAGAACGTCACGCTCAGCTACAACGAAGCCGGACAGCTGGTCGACCGCGGCGAGACCGCCGGCGCCGTGGCGATCATGTCGCTCCTCACGAACGACTGGGGCTACGCAGTCAACATGTCGGAACTCGACCCGAACGACCCGCTCGTCAACACCGCCTCTGAGTACATGTACCAGATGGCGACCATCGCCCACCACACCCTGACCGGCACGACAACGGTCGTCCTCGACGAGGCCGTCACTACGGACGACGGCAAGGTTTACGCAGCAGGCACCTACGAGTTCGCGACCGATGGCCGCTACTGGACCGGCTTCGACCGGACCGATCCGATCCAGGGCGCGGCACGCGAGCAGGTCTGGACCGGCACGACGCATGCGCTGATCGCCGAACTCGGCGTCGGCAGCGTCACTGCCTCGGCGCTCCAGATCGGCCTGGGCATGGCCGCTCTCCTCGCCGGCCTCGGTGGCACGATCTTCCTCACGGGCATCGGCCTGGTGTGGGCGACTCGAGCTGAGACCGAGCAGGTCAAGGTTCGGGCGCTGCGACCAGCGACCGCCCTGGCCTAGCAGCCACGCACCGGGTCCTCGACCCGGAACTCCAGCCACCTCCGACGCGCCGGGTCCGCAGGCCCGGCGCTTCGGCTACGGAGGCCGTCATGTTCCCCACCCTCGACAACCAGCCGGTCGTGCATCTGCCACCCGATATCCGCCGAGTCCTGCTGGGCACGGATCTCGGCCACACGTCGGAGCTCGCGACCGACCGGGCCTTCGACCTGGCTCAGCGCCACGGTGCGGAGCTGCTCGTTGTCAGCGTCATCGACCCCCACGACCTGCCGACGGAGCCAGGTCGCGGTGGCATCCGTTGGGACCAGGTCCGCGATGGTCGTCACGACGCCGCCCAGTCACTGGTCGCGCGGGGCCATGCGATCGGGGTCGCGGTGTCGTTCCTGGTCTGGACCGGGGACCCAGGAGAATCGATCGTGTCGGCCGCCGAAGCGGAGGGAGTCGATCTGGTGGTGGTCGGGACGCACGGGCGCGGAAAGATCGGGCGCCTCCTCCTCGGCTCGGTTTCCGACCACGTCGTGCGCAGCGCGCCCTGTCCCGTTCTCATCGTGCGCTCCGCCTCCGGCCGTACAGGTCGGCCCGAAGTCGCGTGAGGTCGGCGTGGCAGCCCGCGGGCTTGGTACCGTGTCGTCATGGCGGATGCCCACGACACGACCTCCCGCGCTGCGTTGGAGGCACTCAGCGACGCGGTCGGCGCGGTGGCGGGCGAGCTCGACGTGGAGACCGTGCTGCAGCTCATCGTGGACCGCGTGCGAAGCCTGGTCGGCGCCCAGTATGCGGCGCTGGGCATCGTCGACGACCGACGGCGCATCGAGCGCTTCATCACGAGCGGCATCACCACAGCTGAACGCGCCCGTCTCGGGCCATTACCGGAGGGCCACGGGCTCCTGGGGCTGATCATCACCGAGGGCCGCTCTCTCCGGGTTCCCGACATCGGTTCGCACGCGGCGAGCTCGGGGTTTCCCCCACACCACCCGCCGATGCGATCGCTGCTCGGCGTGCCGGTGCGGATCAAGAACCGCATCATCGGCAACTTCTACCTGACGGACAAGGAAGCCGCCGCCGAGTTCAGCGACGATGACCAGCGGCTGATCGAGCTGTTTGCGCTGCACGCTGGCATCGCGATCGAGAACGCTCGATTGCACGAGGGGATCGGCCGGCTGGCCGTGATCGAGGAGCGGGACCGGATCGGCAAGGACCTGCATGACGGCATCATCCAGAGCATGTACGCCGTCTCGCTCTCGCTCGAGGACATGCCCGATCTCATGGACGAGGACCCCGCCGAGGCCCGGGCGCGCGTGGATCGCGCGATCGACTCCCTGAACGACACGATCCGGGATCTTCGCGGGTTCATCTTCGGACTTCGGCCGGAACTCGTCGATCGGACCGATCTCATCGGGCTTCTCGTCGCCTTGACCGAGCAGCTTCATCAGAACAGCCTGGCCGATGTGGCGCTGGACCTTCCCGACCGCCTCGTCGAGCCGCCGGCGCACGTTCGTGCTGAGCTCCTGCAGATCGCCCGCGAATTGCTATCCAACGTGGCCCGCCACGCCGGCGCCACCAAGGCGACCGTGCGCCTGGCAGCCGAAGGCCCGGACCTGGTGCTCGAGATCAGCGACAACGGCCGGGGGTTCGAGCCGACCGCCACGCCGGCGCACGGCCATTACGGCCTCGCCAACATGCGCGATCGGGCGGTCGCCCTCAACGGCGATCTACTGGTCGACAGTGGCGCGGGCTTGGGCACCCGTATCATCGTCCGCATCCCGGTCGCCGGGTACCGAGAGGCTGCAACAGCTGATGACTGACGACACGAAGTCCGCGGCGGCACGGCCGTCTCCCCTGCGCCTCCTCGTGGTCGACGACCATGAGGTCGTCCGTCAGGGCCTGGTGGCGCTCCTCGACCGCCGCGCTGGATTCGAGGTCGTCGCCCAGGCGGGTACGGTCGCGGAGTCCATCGAACAGGCTCGCCGGCACCAGCCCGACATCGTGGTGATGGACGTGCGCCTGCCTGACGGATCCGGTATCGAGGCGTGCCGCGAGATCCGTGCGGAGCTGCCGGCGACACGGGTCATCATGCTAACTTCGTACCCGGACGACGAGGCAGTGCTATCGGCCATCGTCGCGGGCGCCTCGGGCTACCTGCTCAAGCAGATCCGGGCGCGGGACCTCGTCGCGGCGCTCGAGACCGTCGGCCGCGGCGAATCGCTGCTCGATCCGGCGGTCACGGAGAACGTCCTCGAGCGGATCCGCCGGATGGCGTCCGGAGTGGACACCGACGAGTTGTCGGCCCTGACCGCGCAGGAGCGCAAGATCCTGATGCTCGTCGCCGAGGGCAAGACCAACAAGGAGATCGCGGCGGACATCTTCCTGTCGGACAAGACCGTGAAGAACTACGTGAGCTCGATCCTGTCCAAGCTCAACCTCGAGCGACGTACGCAGGCCGCAGCGTTCGTGGCGAAGCACCGGAGCGGCCACCTGGGCGACTGACCCGCCCGACCGGACGGCGGATCATGCCCGATCTTGTGACCATTGGATGGCGAGGACGGGCCGTTCGGCCGTCGCACGGCACGACGATCTCGATGACACTCCACTGAGGGCCCGGCGCCAATGCACTCCGCGCTTCGCGCCCTCGTTCGCCGACGCAGATCGGCAGGAGGAACGGCCATGACGATGGTTGGTGATCCGTGTGCGACCCTCGAGCGCAAGGTTCGCGGGCGCGTGCGTGACGACGAATCCCATCGGCGCGTGGCCGCTGCCCTGACCGAGGTGGCGGTCGCGGCGATCCATCCGGCACGTCACGTCGGTCTCGGTCGCTCAGCCTCCGGCGGGATGCTCGAGGCTTCGATCGAGAGCGCGACCCAAGCCGCCGTCGAGGCCCTCGTCGCGCATCTCGAGGACCTCGTGGCGTCGCTACCAAGCCCGACGGTGGAGCAGCTCGCGAACGAGCAGCTGGCGGCCGAACTCGGCATCGAGTAGTCCAGCGACCGCTGCGCGGCGGCCGGTCGTGAAGGGGCCCTCTGGCCCATTCGATTCAGGCCGCGTGTCCCTGCCGTCGGACCCCTACTTCGGCGTAGGCTGCCGCCATGTCGATCAACAACCCGCCCGGGACCTTCACCGCGGATTCCCTTGAGCATTCACCCATTCCAGCAGGACACGCGTCCGAGCTGACGCGGCGCGGGTTCTTGCGCGCGGCTGCCATCACCGGGACGGGCCTCGTCGCGGTCGGCGTCGCCGCGTGTGCGCCGGCAGCCACGGGCGCGGACTGGTCATATAGCCCGACCGTGGCTCCCGCCACGGGCGCGAGCCCGTCGACCGCCGGCGCGTCCGTCGCGCCGCCCTCGATGGACCACGCGTCCGCAGCGCCCTCTTCCGCTCCGTCCGCCGCCCCGGCGATGGATCACGACGCGAGTGCTCTGGCCGTCGTCGAGCGCTTCCTCGGTGCCGAAGGCGCGTCCCTGCCGGGACAGGGCAATGTCCCGCTCGAGCCGCGTGTCGAGGGGGACGTCAAGATCTTCGAGCTGACGGTCGAGGAGATGGACCACAAGATCGATGCCCTGAAGGATCCAGTGCAGGCCCTCGGCTTCAACGGCACCTGGCCAGGCCCACGGCTGTCAGTCGTGGAGGGAGATCGAGTGCGCGCCACCTTCACGAACAACATGAAGGAGAGCACCGGCATCCATTTCCACGGCCAGAAGCTGCCGAACAACATGGACGGCGTGCCGCATGTCACCCAGGATCCGATCCAGCCCGGCGGGTCCTTCACCTACGAATTCGTGGCCCGAACGCCGGGTTCGCACATGTACCACTCCCACCACAACGCGACCGACCAGGTGGGGCGCGGGCTGCTCGGAGCGTTCATCGTCCAGCCGAAGGATCCCGCGGACCGCTATGAGCAACTGTACGGCGCGACCCAGGACATCATCTGGGTGAGCAACGACTCACTTGGCGGCTTCACCATCAACGGCCGCGGCTTCCCGGCAACGTCGCCGATCGTCGCGACGCTCGGCGACACGATCGTCATCCGGTTCATGAACGAGGGGAACATGATGCATCCGTGGCACCTCCACGGAATGCCGATGCGGGTCGTCGCACGTGACGGCTATCCGCTCGGGCCGGCGGCGTTCAACTGCGACACGCTGGGCGTCAACCCGGGGGAGCGGTGGGACGTGGTGATCCATTGCGAGGAGCCCGGAGCCTGGGCCTTCCACTGTCACATCCTCCAGCACGCGGAGGGTCAGGACGGGATGTTCGGGATGGTCACGGCGCTCGTGGTCGAGGAACCTGGCGCTGCCCAGCTGAGCCCGACCGAGAGCCCGATTGTGACGGCCGCCCGGGCGACCGGCTCCACCGCCCTGGCGTGCCGCATCCCAGTCGCGGGCTGATGCGACTCGTCACCGCCGACGGACGCGTCGCGAACCAGCCCAAAGCGGCTGTGGTATCCGAGCGCGGGCATCCGGTTGCGGTCGCCGGGTTGAAGTCGATCCACACCATCGTCTTCGCGGGCGAACTGTCGGCGATCCTGTGGCTCCTCGTCTCCGGTCTCGTCGGGCGACGGGACCGGACCGTCGGGATGGCCGCGGCCGTCGTCGCTATCGAGGCCGCGGTATTCCTCGGCAATGACGGTGTCTGCCCGATCACTCCGCTGACCGAACGCCTGGGTGCAGCGCACGGGTCGGTGTCCGACATCTTCCTGCCGGGAGCGGTCGCACGGTCCATTCCGATCTGGTCCAGCGCCCTCATCGCGATCGCGGGGTTGTTGCACCTGCGCGCGCTCATCGCGTCCCAGCGCCGGCGCTGACCCTTTGTGATGAACAACTTCGTCAGGCGCCGAAGCGGCGGCCAGGAGCAGACGCTCAGTGCTTTGGAACGTCTCGAACCCGCGCCTCGACGGCCACCGCCGGCCGCAGCGTGATCGACGGGTGGGTCGGGATCTCGCCGGGGGCAAGGTCGAATTGCCGCCGGCGCGCGATCGTCGCGAGGAGGAGCGTCGCCTCCATCATCGCGAACGCGGCGCCGATGCACTTTCGGGAGCCCATCCCGAACGGGATGAACGCCCCGCGGGGTAGCCGTTTCTCCAGGCCGTCGCCCCAGCGTTCGGGACGGAACGTGTCGGGCTCCGGAAAGAACCTGGGGTCGCGATGGGTCGAGTACATCGAGATCAGGATGATGTGGCGCTTCGGGATCGCAACGCCCCCGATGACGGTGTCGCGGATTGCCTCGCGGCCAGTCACATAGGCCGGCGGGTAGAGGCGGAGCGTCTCGTTGACGACCGCCTGTGCGTAGGGCATTGCGGCGACATCGATCGGCGTCGGAGGCTGGTCCCCAAGGATCGCGTGAAGCTCGGCCTCGAGACGGTCACGAGCCGCCCGATTCCGATCGAGCAGCATGAAGGCCCACGTGAGCGCCAGCGCCGTTGTTTCGTGACCGGCCAGAAGGAGGGTCATGACCTCATCCCGAACCTGCCGCTCCGACATCCCGGCCCCGTTCTCGTCGCGAGCGAGAAGGAGCAGCGACAGCAGATCCCCGCGGTCCTCGCCAGCGGGACGTTCCCTGATGATGCCGTAGACGACCTCATCGAGTCGCCGGATCGATTGCGCTAGCCCGCGGTTGCCCGGCGTCGGCAGGGAGGTCGGGATGAGGAACCGCAGGCTCGCGAACCGGCCGTAGTAGAAGTCCTGGACCTCGGCGCCCACCCGAGCGACCTCCTCGATCCGTGGGCTGACGTCGGCGCCGAACAGCGTCCGAGCGACGATCCGGAGCGTCAACGCGGTCATCTCCTCATGGAGATCCACCGTCTCGCCGTCGCGCCACATCTCGACGCTGTCCTCTGCATAGCCGGCCATCGTCCGGCCATAACCAGCGACCCGGTCGCGATGGAACGCGGGCGACGCCAGTCGGCGATGGCGTAGCCACTCATCGCCCTCGGCGGTCAGCAACCCCTGTCCGAGGAGCGGGATGAGCATCCGGGTGCCGAAGCTCTTGCGGAAGTCGGCGGCGCGGTCGACCAGGACCTCCTCGATCTCGGCCGGGCCGTACGCCATATGAGCGCGGAACGGTCCGAACCGGATCGGGACGAGATCACCGTGCTCGTCGCGCCAGCGGAGCATCGCGCCGACGGGGTCGGCGCCGTACTCGCGCATCGTCCCCGACACGAGGTGGCCCTTCGGCCCGGTCCCCGTGTAGCGACGTTCGTAGCCGAGCGGCCCCTGCGGTCGCGACGTCGATGGGCGTCCGCGCCGCGGGGCTCCGGACTGACTGACCGGTGCCTCCGTGGCCATCAGGGCACTCTAGACCTAGTTGGCCGCCAACGCCACGGGCACCGTCCCCCGTCCGAGGGCCGGGCAGGCGGCACACGACTTCGACATCCTCTACCGTGCGCGGATCGACACCAAGGAGGACCTGCCCGGTGAGCGCGCTCGACTGGCTGCTCGATGCGGACCCGGCGATCCGCTGGCAGGCGATGCGCGATCTGACCGATGCGCCGGTCGACGAGGTCGGCGCGGAGCGTGCCCGTGTTGCTACCGAGGGTTGGGGCGCGCAGCTGCTGGCGCTCCGCCGAGAGGATGGGCTGTGGGACGTAGGCAAGTCGGATAGCGAGTGGATCACGCTGCTCGCCCTGTTGCTGCTCCGCGACATGGGCCTCGACGCTTCGAGCCAGGAGGCGCACAACGCGATCGGCGACGTCCGCGACAACGCGACGTGGCACAACCCCTGGGGTCCATGGGACGGCCGACCGATCTTCGCGGGCGAGGTCGAGCCGTGCATCAACGGACGCGTGGTGAACGTCGGCTCGTACTTCGGCCAGGACGTGACCGGCATCGTCGAGCGCCTGCTCGGTGAACAGATGGCCGATGGCGGGTGGAATTGCGAGCAGGAGAACGGCTCGACCCGCGGATCGTTCCACACGACGATCGACGTGCTCGAGGGCCTTCTAGAGCACGAGCGAGCAACCGGTGGCTCGGCCGAGGTGACCGCGGCGCTCAGACGTGGGCAGGAATACCTGCTCGAACGCCGGATGCTGCGCCGCCTGTCGAGCGGGGAGCTGATCGATCCGGCGTTCCGGATGTTCTCGTTCCCGACCGGCTACCAGTACGACGCGTTACGCGGGCTCGACTACCTGCGCGCAGCCGGCGTGACGCCCGATGCGCGCGTGGCCGAAGCCATCGACCTGGTTCGTTCCAAGCGTGACGCCGAAGGCCGCTGGCCGCTCGAGAACCCCCACGAGGTCGAGATGGTCAACGCCCGCGTCCGCGACCTTGGCTTCGACATGGACGAGCGCGAAGGCCGGCCCAGCCATTGGAACACCTTGCGTGCCATGCGCGTGCTGGACTGGTACGAGCGGGGCCGCTAGTCAACCCGCGATCCGGTAGCGCAGATAGGCGATCCCGTTGCCGAACCGGCGCTCGTCGAGCAGCTCCAACGGCAATCGGACGTCGTCTGGCAGCGCCGCGCTGCCGCCGCCGATGACGATCGGGTTCAGGAACAGCTGGATCTCGTCGACGAGACCGGCCCGAAGGGCCTCAGCCGCAAGGCCCGGACCGCCGATGCCGATGTCTCGGTCGGCTGTCGCCTTCAGCTCGCGGATCGCGTCGGGGTCGAAGGTCCGTTCGATCCGCGTCCGGGCGCTGGACGGCGTCTCGAGCGATCGCGAGTACACGATCTTGTCGGCCGCGCGCCAGATCCTCGCGTAATCCTGGATGTGCGGCGGCTGGCCCCGTTCCATGTCCTCCGATTCCCACGCGACGAGCACCTCGTACATGCGTCGGCCGTAGAGGTGGGTGCCGATCGGCCGTTCGAGGTCGTTGATGAAGGTGTGCACCTCCGCGTCGGGCGCGGCCCAGTCGAAGTTGCCATTCTGGTCGGCCACGTAGAGATCGAGGGAGGTCAGGGCGGCGTAGATCAGCTTGGCCATCGTGGAAGTGTAGGTCGCAGCGACGAACGCGGACGCGGAGCCGATGCTGACGCGCGGGCGAGGTGATCGACCGGCGGCGATGCGATCGAACGATCAGGTGCCGACGTAGGCCGCGAGGTGCTCGCCGGTAAGGGTGGAGCGGTCGGCGACGAGGTCGGCGGCCGTCCCCTCGAAGACGATCCGGCCGCCGTCATGGCCGGCGCCCGGGCCGAGATCGATGATCCAGTCGGCGTGGGCCATGACCGCCTGGTGGTGCTCGATGACGATGACCGTCTTGCCTGAGTCGACGAGCCGGTCGAGCAGGCCGAGCAGGTTCTCGACGTCCGCGAGATGGAGGCCGGAGGTCGGCTCATCGAGGATGTAGACGCCGCCCTTCTCGCCCATGTGCGTCGCCAGCTTGAGCCGCTGCCGCTCGCCACCGGACAGGGTCGGGAGCGGCTGGCCGAGCCTGAGGTAGCCCAGCCCGACGTCGGCGAGGCGGTCGAGGATGGTGTGGGCGGCCGGCGTCCGGGCGTCGCCGGCGCCGAAGAACGCCTCGGCCTCGGTCACCGACATCGCGAGCACCTCGCTGATGTCGCGTCCGCCCAGGTGGTAGTCCAGCACCGCAGGCTGGAACCGCTTGCCCTCGCACTCCTCGCACGGGGTGGAGACTGTGTCCATGAAGCCCAGCTCGGTGTAGATGACGCCTGCGCCCTTGCACGCGGGGCAGGCGCCCTCCGAGTTGGCGCTGAACAGCGCCGGCTTCACGCCGTTGGCCTTGGCGAACGCCGTGCGGATCGGATCGAGCAATCCGGTGTAGGTCGCCGGGTTGCTCCGTCGCGAGCCTTTGATCGCGCCCTGATCGATCGCCACCACGCCGTCGCGGCCAGCCACCGAACCGTGGATCAATGAGCTCTTACCCGACCCGGCCACGCCGGTCACGACGACCAGCACGCCGAGCGGGATGTCGACGTCGACGTCCTGCAGGTTGTTGGCCGCCGCGCCACGCACCTCGAGCACGCCCGACGGTGTGCGGACCGACGACTTCAACGTGGACCGGTCGTCCAGGTGCCGCCCGGTCAACGTGTCGCTGGCCCGAAGCGCCTCGAGGGTGCCCTCGAAGACCACCTCGCCGCCGGCGCTGCCGGCGCCGGGACCCAGGTCGACGACGTGGTCGGCGATGGCGATCGCCTCCGGCTTGTGCTCCACGACGAGCACGGTGTTGCCCTTGTCCCGCAAGCGCAGCAGGAGCTCGTTCATCCGCTGGATGTCGTGGGGGTGGAGGCCGATCGTCGGCTCGTCGAAGACGTAGGTGACATCCGTGAGCGACGAACCGAGGTGGCGGATCATCTTGGTGCGCTGCGCCTCGCCGCCGGACAGCGTGCCGGCGGAGCGATCCAGCGAGAGGTAGCCGAGGCCGATCTCCACGAACGAGTCGAGGGTGTGCCGCAGGTTGCCGAGCAGCGGCGCCACCGACGGTTCGTCGAGGTCCCGGACCCAGACCGCCAGGTCGCTGATCTGCATCGCGCAGGCATCGGCGATGTTGATCCCCAGGATCTTCGACGACCGAGCGCCCGCGCTGAGTCGCGTGCCACCGCAATCGGGACACGCGGTGTAGGTCACGGCCCGGTCGACGAACGCCCGGATGTGGGGCTGCATCGCGTCCCGGTCCTTGGACAGCATCGACTTCTGGACCTTGGGGACCAGCCCCTCGTAGGTCATGTTGATGGTCTCGACCTTGACCTTGGTCGGCTCATGGCGGAGGAAGAGGTCCAGCTCCTGCTCGGTGTAGTCGCGGATCGGCTTGTCCGCATCGAGGCCGGCCGCGACGAAGATGCGGACCGCCCAGCCATCCGCGGTAGTAGCCCGGGACCGTGATCGCGCCTTCGGCGAGCGACTTGGTCTCGTCGTACAGCTGGGTCAGGTCGATGTCGGTCACGGTGCCGGTGCCCTCGCATCGGGGACACATGCCGCCGAGCAGCGTGAAGGTCCGGCTCTCCGTCTTGGGCTTGTCGCTCCCACGCTCCACGGTGATCGCCCCGCTGCCCGTGACCGAGGGGATGTTGAAGGAGAACGCCTGCGGTGAGCCGATGTGCGGCTGCCCGAGCCGGCTGAACAGGATGCGCAGCATGGCGTTGGCATCGGTTGCGGTGCCGACCGTCGAGCGGATGTTGGCGCCCATCCGCTCCTGGTCGACGATGATCGCCGTGGTCAGGCCGTCGAGGACGTCGACCTCCGGCCGGGCCAGCGTGGGCATGAAGCCCTGCACGAAGGCGCTGTACGTCTCATTGATCAGCCGCTGCGACTCGGCGGCGATCGTGCCGAACACGAGCGAGCTCTTGCCCGAGCCGGAGACGCCGGTGAACACCGTCAGCCGGCGCTTCGGGATCTCGATGCTGACGTCCTTGAGGTTGTTCACGCGCGCGCCCTGCACGCGAATCAGATCGTGGCGGTCGGCAACGTGCGGCGCAGGCTGCGGCGTGTCCGTCCTCGTGGCCATGCTCAGCGTGTCTCCATCTGGGGCCTCGGGAACGTCCTGCGCGACAAGACCATCGCGGGCTCGATGCGGGTCATGGCCCGATCCAGATCATCTGGTGGTCCGAACCGGCCAATGCCCACCGGTGTCGTGGTTTGGGTGGCGAGGAAGGATGCGATCCTTCGATCTTCCGATCCAGAGGACCCGCATATTCTGGCAGATGTCGACGTCACCTGAGCCCAGGCCGAGGTCCGGTAAGGGCGCGATACTTGCATGCGCAACCAACTTGGAGTAACGTGTCGTTGCAGTTGCAACTTCACATTCACAGGTTGCACCGTGCAAGGATCGTAGCCGTAGGAGGCGCCTGATGAGCGCGTCAACAAGCATCCCAACCTCAGAGTATCGAAAGCCTCGTGGCTGGTTCCGGCGGCATATCGGCGACCCGGTGGCACGAGTCCTGCTTGCACGTGTCCGCGGACCGGGTGCCGTCCTCGAAGTCGACGGAGCGCGGGCGACTCGCCGGATCCCGATCATGATCTGGCCCCGCGACGGCATCGATCACGTGGTGGGCCTCTTCGGCATCACGCCATGGGTGCGCGACGTCCGCGCCGGGCGGTCGGTGCGGATCGTTCGCGGTGGCCGTTCGCGCGCCGTTCGCCTGCCAGAACTCAGCCCGGAGGAGACGGCCGAGTACCTTCGCTGGTACCTGGCGAAGTACCCGGGCCAGGGGCGCCGCTATCTCGGCCTGGAGAAGGTGACGGGCACGCTCGAGGAGGCGCAGGCGCTGACGCCGCGCACCCCGGTCTTCCTGGTCAAGGACGCCTGACCTCGTCCCTGGCTCGCGCCAAAGACCGGCTCGCTACTCCGGCTCGGTCGTTGCCAGGAAGAGCGCGGAGTGGTCGAGTTCGCCGTGGCCCGCCGCGACCAGTCGGTCGAGCTGGCTGGCGACGACGGCAAAAGCAGCCGCCGGAGACCCGACCGATGCGGCGGTGCCGAGGATGATCCGCGCGTCCTTGCGGTGCAGCCGCACCCGGAACCCCGGCTTGAATTCGCGGTCGATCATCCGCTGGCCGTGAACCTCGAGGACCCGACTGGCGGCGAACCCGCCCAGCAGCGCCTCGCGGACCTTGACGGGGTCGACGCCCGCTGCCTCGGCGAGGGCGAGGGCCTCGGCCACGGCTTCGATGGTCATCCCCACGACCAGCTGGTTCGCCGCCTTCGCGATCTGCCCGGCGCCCGGTCCCCCGATGTGGGTCAGGGTCCGGCCGAGTGTCTCCAGGACCGGTCTGGCTCGCGCGACATCGGCATCGGATCCGCCGATCATGATCGAGAGCGTGGCCTCGAGCGCCCCCTTCTCGCCGCCCGAAACCGGTGCATCGACGAACCCGACGCCACGCTGCTCGAGGTCGGTCGCGATCCGCCTCGTTACGATCGGGTCGACCGTGCTCATGTCGATCAGCAGCGTCCCGGCCGGCAGTGACGTCAGCAGCCCGTCGGCTCCGTAGACGACGGCCTCGAGGTCAGGCGTGTCGGGCAGCATCGTCACGATGACCTGGGCCACCGCGGCAACATCGGCGGGTCGCTCGGCGCGGTCGGCACCGAGGTCGACGAGTTCGTCGACCGGCCCCGGGCTGCGCGAATGCACGGTGAGTGGGTATCCCGCCGCCAGCAGGTGCTTCGCCATAGGGCGACCCATGATCCCGAGTCCGATGAACCCGAGTCGCTCCGGCGAGGAGCTCATGCCGTCGCCGCCGCCAGGCGATGCCATCCGTTCGCGATCAACCACGTGAGGCTTTCTCCTGTCGGTCCGCCGGGCCGGTACTCGAGGCCGACACGGCCCGCATAGCCAAGCCGATCGAGCTCCGCAAATATGTAGTTGAAGTTGAGCTCGCCCGTCCCTGGCGCACCCCGGTCAGGGGAATCGGCGACCTGCACGTGGCCGATCCGATCGATCGTCCGCCGCAGCGTGGCCACGACGTCGCCCTGTCCTCGCTGGACATGGAAGACGTCGAATTGCAGCTTGAGGTCGGGCGACCCGACGTCGTCGATCACCCGCTCTGCAAGGGCGACCGAATCGAGGTAGAAGCCGGGCACTTCGGCGGCGCACAATGGCTCGATGTGCAGCGTGATGCCGCGCGGCCCTACCTGGCTGGCCGCCCAGCCCAGGTTGTCCAGGAGGCACTGATACTGCGTGCCCTCATCGGTCGCGAGGTCACGAAGCCCGACGAGGCAATTCAACTTCGACGTCTCGAGCCGCTCGGCCATGCGGAGGGCGCTCGCCACGCCGTCGCGGAACTCATCGACCCGATCCCCGAACACGGCGACGCCGCGCTCGCCGGCCGCGAAGTCGCCCGCCGGCAGGTTGAACAGGTCCATTCGGAGGTGATGCCGGCGTAACAGTTCGGCGGTAGCCTCCGCACCGAGGTCATAGGGAAACATGCATTCCACGGTCTCGAATCCGGCTTCGGCCGCGGCCTGGAACCGCTGTTCGAAGGGGACCTCGTTGAACAGGAATGTGAGGTTCGCAGACAGCTTGGGCAACTGCTTCTCCAGGGCAACGGGGTCCATGACGGAACGGGACGATGCCGTCGAACCGTTGACTGTCAACCATTGACGAGAATACTCTGTGAGGGAGGTGACGTCCATGAGCCTGACGCCGTTGAAATTGCTCACCTTGGCGGATCACACCTCGGATGCGCTCCGAGCGCTGATCGCCAGTGGTGAACTTCGCGGTGGCCAGCGGCTTATCGAGACCGAGATCGCTACCCAGCTCGGCGTCAGTCGGGGCCCGGTCCGCGACGCGTTCAAGCAGCTCCGCGAGGAAGGGCTCCTCATCGACTACCCGCGGCGCGGCACGTATGTCGTTAGCCTCACCGCGGAAGACGCTCGCGACCTGCTGGACCTTCGCGCCGGGTTGGAGGCGCGCGCCGCCCGACTCTTCATCGAGCGTGGGGATCGGGAGGCGATCGGCGATGTCGAAGCAGCGCTGGCGCTGTTCAAGCAGGCCAACGACGCGGGTGACCCGACGGTCATCGGCGACGCCGATTTCACGTTCCACGAGTCGGTCTGCCGCGGGAGCGGCAGCAACCGGCTGGTCGCGGTCTATGTCCGACACGCCACGGAACTGCGGATCCTGTTGCACTCCGATACGGAGGGCCTCTATCAGACCGGCGTGGATCTCGCCACGCAGCACGAGGCTTTGCGCGATCTCCTCCTTGGCACCGACAAGCAGGCCGCCGAGGATGCCTTCCGACTCCATGTCGAGGACACGCGAGACCGCCTGGTCGCGATCCTGTCTGCGCAGGATCGGTCTGACCCCTGACCCGCCCGACCTTCGCGCCAAGTCCGCCTGCCCCGGCCCGGCGATCTGACCCAGGGCATGGCGCCGGCCACGCGCCTGGCACACGACCCCCGGCTTGATGGGGATACCGGGCGGTCGCCCCGGTTCGGCACCGGGGACGGCGTCCGCCGATCGGACCTCGCCCTACATGGCGCAACTGCTCATCGCCGGCCTGAGCGTCATGGCCGCCCACGCGGCTCGGCCCATGGTCACCTACCAGGCGATCGCGCTCGGCGCATCGACGCTCGAGATCGGTCTGGTGGCGTCGGCCCACTCGATCTTGCCGCTCCTCTGCGCGCTCGTCATCGGCCGCTCCGTGGATCGGATCGGCGCTGCTCGGATCACGGCCTTGGGCGCCGCATCGCTGTGCGCCGGGGCAGTGATCGGGGCCGTCAGCCCGAACCTCGGGATCCTGCTCGTGGCCCAGCTCTTCATGGGGCTTGGGCTGATCATGGCCGCGATCTCGACGCAGACCGCTGTCGCGGCCGGGACGGCGAGCGGCGACCAGGTCCAGCGCTTCGGCTGGTACGCCGTGGCCGTCTCTGTCGGACAGTTGGCTGGCCCCGTGGTCGCGACCGCATTGGCGCTCGGGTTCGCGCGGCCCGTCGACACGCCCGTCAGGCCACCAGCCGAGGTCGATGTCTTCCCCGCCCTCATCTTCGCGGCGGCGGCCGCCGCCGCCGCTGTCGTCCTGACGCTCGTCCTGACCGACCGGCGTCGTCCGCCGGCGACGACGACGAACCAGGGGTGGGATCTCCGCGCCGGTGCCGCACGGGTCATCGCCCGCCAAGGCATGCCCGCGGCGATGTTCGTCAGCATCACCGTGACCGCCTCGCTCGATGTCCTCATCGCGTATCTGCCGGCCTACGGCGCATCCGCCGGGCTCGGGGTCGAGACCGTCGGCGGTCTGTTGGCGGTGCGCGCGGCCGCGTCGCTGATCGCGCGGCTCTTCATGGGGCGGCTCAACGCCGTGCTCGGATTCGGGCACCTGCTCTTCGCGAGCACCGCGCTCGCCTCGGCGTGTCTGCTCCTCCTACCCGCGATCGGCGCGACGCCGGTGCTCTATGCCTCGATGATCCTGATCGGACTCGGGCTCGGCGTCGGCCAGCCGCTGACCGTGGCCTGGGTCGCCGGGAGGTCGAGCGTCGAGGATCGTGGCCTCGCGCTCTCGGTCCGCTTGACGGGGAACTTCGCCGCGACCCTGATCGTGCCGACCGTCATGGGCGTCATTGCCGGAGCGAGCGGCCTGGGTGCCATCTGGGTAGCCCTCGCCGCGCTCCTCGGTCTCGGTGCGCTGGTCGCGCGGCGGACGTCCCTCGACGATCGTGAGGGTGCCGCCAAGGGACCCGTGGTGGACCCTGCGGCCGGCTGACGGATCGCCGGGGCCGGGGCCGGGTCCGCCGGCACCCGTGTCAGACCCCGCGTTCGGATGCTTCGGCCGCGGCGACGTCCGCGCCGGGCACCGCCGCGGGATCGGGGAACCGGTCCATCGTCCGGAGCATGGGGAAGAGCACGGCCCACGATGCGGCGACCGCGATCGTCGCAAGGCCGCCGACGAGCACCGCCGTCACCGGTCCCCAGAGGGCGGCGGTCGTCCCCGATTCGAACTCGCCCAGTTCGTTGGAGGCCCCCACGAACACCCCGTTCACGGCGCTCACACGTCCGCGGATCGCATCGGGGGTGGCGAGCTGCACCACGAGGTTACGGATGTAGACGCTGATCATGTCGACGGAGCCCATCACCACCAGGGCGGCCAGAGTCAGCGGGAAGCTCCGTGACAGGGCGAAGACGACCGTGGCCATCCCGAAGATCGCGACGCTGACGAAGAGCCAGCGCCCCACCCGGCGCCGGAGTGGCAGGGCGCCCAGGGTCACGGCCATCACCACGGCCCCGACTGCGGGTGCTGCGCGCATGATCCCGAGCCCCGTGGGGCCGACGTGCAGGATGTCGAGAGCGTAGATCGGGAGCAGGGCGACGGCTCCGCCGAAGAGGACCGCGAACATGTCGAGCGAGATGGCCCCGAGCACCATGGGCTGACGGCGGACGAACTGGATCCCGGACATCAGGCTCGCGACCGTGAGCGCCCCGCGCGGCCGGTCCGTGGCCGGGCCTAGGACGTGGACTCGCGTCATCAGGAGTGTCGCCGCCAGCAGACACAGCGCCGCCGCCCCGTAGGCGAAACCCGCGCCGAACACCAGGAGGACGCCGCCGATCGCCGGTCCGATGATCGTGGCCGTCTGATAGGTCGTGGAGTTGAACGCCACGGCGTTCGGCAGGACGGCGGGCGGCACGAGGTTGGGCACCATCGCCTGCGCCGCCGGCAGGGCGATCGCCCGGGCGGCGCCGTACAGGATCATCAACGCGATGATCGGCCTCGGATCAGGCGGGCCGATCAGCGTGATGACGATGAGCGCGACGGCGCATAGGGTCAGAAGCCCGTAACAGACCACGAGGACCCGCTGGCGGTCGTAGGTATCCGCGATGTGCCCGGCCGGGAGCGTCAGCACCACGAACGGCAGGAAGACCGCCAGCCCGATGAGCCCGAGGTCGAGCGGATCCCGGCTGATGGAGTAGACCTGGAATGCGACCGCGATCGCGAGCATCTGCGATGCCAGGGCCCACAGGGTACGCGCGGTCACGTAACGGCGGTAGGCGACGTAGTCGAGCGCCTCGGGCCGCGAGAATCGCCGGGTCATGCGACGTCGTCGATGCGGCGAGCCTCGTCTCTCATCAGGGGCACGGGTCAGCCGGTGCCTCTGACCTGCAGCCGCGCGGCCCCGGCCCCCAGGACCTCGGGGTTCACGATGTCTCGCGGTCGACCCGCGAGTGCTTCGAGGAGGTTGCGCGCCCCCCAGGTGCGGGCATTGATCGAGCTCTGGACCGAGTTGCCCCCGACGTGCGGTGTCGCGACCACGTTCCGCAGGTCGAACAGCGGACTGGAGAGCACGGGTTCATCGGGCCAGGCGTCGATCGCCGCCCCGCCGAGGTGGCCGTCGACCAGGGCCCGGTGGAGGGCGCGTTGGTCCACGACCTCGCCACGCGCCGTGTTGATCAGCAGGGTGCCCCCGGCCATCGAGCGCATCTCCCGGTCACCGATCAGGTGGCGGGTCAGATCCGTGAGCGGCACGTGCAGGGTCACGATGTCCGAACTCCGGAGCAGCGTCGGCAGGTCGACATATCGCAGGCCGTAGGCCGACGCGAGGGCGGGATCGGGAGCGATGTCATGGCCGAGGATCGTCATGCCGAACCCCGCCGCCCGCCGGACCACGCCGCGCCCGACGTTGCCCGTGCCGATCACGCCGATGGTCTTCCCGGCGATCTGGCCGAGCGGAGGACGATGCTCCCAGCCCCGGCCGGCGCGCATCTCCGGGTCGATCCGGAACAGGTCGCGGACGAGGGCCAACACGAGGGCGAACGTGTGGTCAGCGACGGAATCGGCATTCGATCCCGCGGTGTTGCCGACGAGGATACCGAGCGACGTCGCTTCGTCGACGTCGATGTTGTCGACCCCGATCCCCTCGCGGATCACCACCGCGAGGCGCTCGGCCGCCCGCAACGCGGGCGCCCGCAGTTGGTGGGTGCCACCGATCAGGGCCCCATCCACGTCGGCGATCGCCGCGGCGACCTCGTCGGGCGGCACGAATCGGCCACCGGGATCGACCACGTCGAGGCCGGCCGCCTCGAGCGTTTCCCGCGCTTCACGAAACCCCGGGAAGGTCCGTGCGATGTTCGAGAGCATCAGGACTCGGGCCATGATCCCTCCCAGGGTCGCGACGTGCGACCGGATCCTGCTTGGCAGAATGCTAACGGTTTACAATAGACCGTGTGCGACCGGACTCGCCCCCATCGCTGGGGCAGGCCGGGCCGGATGCGCGACAGCCAAGGAGATCCGATGGGCGACTTCCCGATCCGCCAGACATCGCCGACGGCGTCCCGTCGCCGCTTGCGAGAGCTCCTGGCCGGCCCCGAACCGGTGGAGCTCCCCGGACCATACGACGCCACCTCGGCGCAGCTATTCGCGAAGATCGGGTTCGAGGCGCTGTGGGCCGGCGGCTATGTCGGCGGCGCGTCCCGGATGGGCGTCGCCGACGTCAACCTCATGACCATGACCGAGCAGGTCGACTTCGCCCGCTCGCTCGTCGACGCCACCGGCCTGCCGGTCGTCGCGGATGCCGACAACGGGTATGGCGAGGCGCTCCAGGTGGCGCGCGCCGTCCAGCTGTTCGAACGGGCCGGTGTCGCGGCGCTCGTGATCGAGGACCAGGCGAGCCCGAAGCACTGTGCGTTCTACTCGCGACTCCCGCTGAACCTGGTGAGCAAGCAGGAGATCGTCGCGAAGATCAAGACCGCGGTCGACGCCCGGACCGACGAGTCCCTGATGATCTGGGCCAGGACGGACGCCCTCCCGGCGCTCGGCGATGTCGAGGAGGCGCTCGACCGGGCGCACGCTTGCGTCGAGGCGGGCGCCGACGCCGTATTCACGCCCTCGGCCTCCCTGGAGCAGCTGGCCGATGTCGCCCGCGGATGGGGTCGACCACAGCCGCTCTGCATGTCGAGCTTCAACTTCCCGGAGATGACGCGGCAGCAGGTCAAGGATCTCGGGTTCGCCCTGCGCCTGCACCCACTGCCGGCGATCCTCGCGGCCTTGCGGGCCGTCGAGATCATCTTCAGCGAGCTCCATGCGTCGGGCTCGTTCGGGCAGACGACCCGCTCGAGCATGCCGTCGGTCGAATTCGAGGAGCTGATCGGCGCCCCGGTCGCGGAGCGGCTCGATGGGGAGTACCGCGCGATGACGGGCAGTACGCCGGTCGCGAGCTAGCGGCGATCGATCCCATGGACCAGACGAGCGACATCGGGGAGCTGCTGGCGGCGGTGATCCCGCCCGGCTGCCTGGACGGCATCCGGGTGATCGAGCTCGCCCGATTCCAGGCCGGGCCAAGAGCCGGGATGATCCTGTCCGACCTCGGCGCCGAGGTCATCAAGATCGAAAAGCCGGCGCCCGACGGCCACAAGGAGAACCGGGCGGCCCCGCCGACATACAACGGACAGAGCATCTACTTCACCGTGTACAACCGGGGCAAGAAGAGCGTCTGCCTGGACCTTCGCCAGGAGTCGGGCATGGCGACCCTGCGCGCCCTGATCGCCCAGGCCGACATCGTCGTCGAGAACTATCGGCCGGGCACGATGGCCCGGATGGGCCTCTCCTTCGAGGAGCTGCAGGCGATCAAGCGGGACATCATCCTGCTGTCGGTCTCCGGATTCGGGCAGTACGGGCCGTACAAGGAGCGGGCGGCCTTCGATTCACTCGGACAAGCCATGAGCGGCTTGATGATGCTCACCGGGCAGGCCGAGGGCCGGCCGATCCCGATCGCCGCCTCGATCATCGACCGGATCACGGCCCTGCACGGCACGATCGGGGCGCTGGCCGCGCTGCGTCACCGCGACCGGACCGGGGAGGGGCAGGTGGTCGACGTCTGCCTGCTGGATTCGGCGCTCACCCTGGTCGAGGTGCCGACGAGCTACTACCTGAGTACCGGCGAAGAAGGGGGCGAGACGCCCCGGCCGGTCTACCAGGCGAAGGACGGCTGGGTCGTGGTCGCCGCCAACGCGCGGACCGTCGAACGCCTGATGGAGGCGGTCGGCGTGGTCGGAGAAGGACCGGCAACGCTGGGCCTCTATGCGGCCCCCAAGAGCAGCTCGGTCAACGCCAGCAAGCAGGAGCGCAATCCCGTCGGCCAGGCGCTCATCGATTGGTGCGCCGAGCGGACGGTCGAGGAGATCACGACCGTCTTCGCGAAGCACGACGTGCCGTGCGGCCCGGTCCGCACTACACCGCAGGTCGCGGAGGACCCGCATGTCTGGGAGCGCGAGATGCTCGTCAAGCTGCCGGATCCGATCGCCGGCGAGGTCTACGGTCCGGGTCTCTCGATCAAGTTCTCCGCGGCGCCGGGACGCCTCGGGCCCGTGGCGTCCCTGGGCGAGCACACCGACGCGATCCTCGGCGAGGTCCTCGGCTACTCGGACGCACAGCTCGCCGAGCTGCGCACCGAGCACGTGATCTAGGCGGTCGGCGAGGCCGGCCCCAGCCCGATTCGATCGGCGAACGACCGGATCGCGGCCGCGAGCTCCGCCGGGCGGTCGACCTGGACGGCGTGCCCGGCACCCGGGATCGTGAGCACCTCGGCGTCGGCGAACGCAGCCGCCGTCCGGGCCGCATCGGCTTCGAGGAACATGTCGCTCTCGCCACCGCGGATGACCAGCACCGGGCAGGTCGTACGCGCCGCGGCATCCAACAGCTGTCGTGTGCGCGCCTCGGCGAGCTCCATCTCGTCCTCGGGGGACCGCGCCGCGGCGCGCCATCGGATTCGTGGATCCCAGCGCCATTTCCAGGTCCCGCCGGGCTGCTGTCGCAGGTTCCGTTCGAGGCTCCGCCGCAACCGGTCGACGTCCCGATCCGGATCGGCTGCGGCAGCGGTCTGCAGGGCCGCGTCGAAGGAAGGGAACTCCCGGACCGCCATCAAGCCGGCGAGCCGATCCCTCCCCTCTGGACGGCTCCCGCTCGGCCCAGCGTCGATCATGACCAGGCCGGCGGACGCGGCACCCATCGTCGCGACATCCAGGAGGGCGACGTTGGCCCCGAGTGACATCCCGATCACGATCGCCCGTTCGATGCCGAGTCCGGCCCGCACCGAGGCGACATCGTCGGCGTAGGCCTCCAGGCGGTAGTCACCGTCGGGATGCCAGTCCGACTCGCCGTGCCCGCGCAGGTCCGGCGCGATGCATTCGAACGTGTCCTGGAGCGCGGTGGCGACGCGCGCCCAGGTGTACCCCGTGAGGCCGCCACCGTGCAGGAACAGGAGCGTCGCCGACCTGGATCCGTCGATCGGCCAACGCTGCACCCGGAGCCGACGGCCGTCACCGCCCGCGACGAAGGATGCTCTGGGCTCCGCCGCCACGTCGATGTCCCGGGTCACTCCGGCGAGTTGGCATCCCGGTCGAAGAACCGGGCGAAGGACTCGTTCGCGGTCCGTGGCGGGTGGACCGACGTCGTGTAGTCGACCTCGTTGGTCCACTGGTCTTCCAGGCTGACCCCGGGCTGACCCATGATCAGCGCCTTGACGCCCTGGACGGCAGCGCGATCGTTCGCCGCGATCGACGACGCGAGTTCGAGCGTGGCGGAGCGGAGCTCGGCGCACGGGACCAGCCGGTTCAGGAGGCCGATCGCCTCGGCTTCGGGAGCGTTGACCTCGCGCCCGGTGAACAGCAGCTCCTTGGCCTTCGGCCAGCCGACCTGGTTCGGCAGGGTCCACGTTCCGTTGATCCGGCCGTACGTCACGGCGAGGAAGCGGAACCGTGCGTGCTCGCAGCCCACCCGCAGGTCGAGCGAGGCGGCGAGCGCGGCCGCCCCGCCATAGGCCAGCCCGTTGATCATGCCGACCGTCGGCTTCGCACAGGTCCCGATCGCGAATCGTTCTCGGGCGGCCACCGCGCGATGCTCGGCCGTCGCTTCCGGGGGCTCGGCCTCATCGAGTTCGCGCTGCTCATGGATGTCACCCCCGGCCGAGAAGGCGCGGTCGCCGGTCCCGGTGATCACGACGCATCCGACCGCGTCGTCGGTCTCGGCCAGCCGGACGGCGTCGCTGAGCTCGCTCGCGAGTCGCCGGTTCAGGGCGTTGAGCCGATGCGGGCCGATCCATCGTCAGGATCCGGACGCCGTCGATGTCCTCGACGCGGAGATGCTCGTAGGTCATCGGTCCTCCGCCTGTGCCTAGGCCGACGGCTTCCGCGACGCCGGAGCGGGCAGGAGCGCCCCGCCGTCGACGAGGATGGTCTGGCCGGTGATCCAGCGGGCGTCGTCGCTGGCGAGGAAGGCGGTCGCCCAGGCGATGTCCCACGCCGTCCCTTCGGTCTGGAGCGGGTTCATCAGGCGGCGGCGTTCGCGCGCCGTCTCCAGGTCCGGATCGACGCCGCGGTTGTAGACCTCGCGGATCGCGATCGGCGTCCAGATATTGCCGGGGCAGACCCCATTGACCCGGATCTGGCGCGGCGCCAGCTGCAGCGCGAGGAGGAGCGTCATCGAGTCGACGGCCCCCTTGGACGCCGCGTACGCGATGCTGGTGTGAAGCGTCGGTCGTACCGCGCCGATCGAGGAGATGTTCACGACGGCACCACCGGCCGACATACGCGGCGCCGCGTGCTTGGTCGTCATGGCCAGGCCCTTGGCGTTCACGTCCATGACGCGGTCCCATTCCTCGCTCTCGACGTCGATGACACCCTTCCCGCTCAGGCGGATCCCCAGGTTGTTGACCAGGATGTCGAGGCGGCCGAACGTCTCGATCACCTCGCCGACGGTCCGCCGGCAATCGTCCTCGTCGCTCATGTCGGCCGTGATGGGGATGGCCTCGCCGCCCTCGGCCCGGATGAGTTCCGCCGTGCGCGTGACGCCGTCGATGCCGTGCCCCACGACCGCGACGCGGCAGCCCGATCGGGCCAGGACGAGGCCGATGGCCGCACCGACGCCCGGGGCGTCCATCGTCGTGCGATCGTCGGTCCCGGCGCCGACGACGAGCGCGACCTTGCCGGCGAACCGGTCGTCGTGTCGTCTCGGCTGATCGGTGGCTGTCGGTTCGTGCATCTCTCCCTCGATCGCGGGTGCGGCCATCGAAGGCTATCCTACCGAAGGCGGCTAGTCATCGGTTAACAGTCTGCGAAGCGTCTACCATATCCATCGTCCGACCGTGTCAATGAGGGTCCCGATCCGATGAAGGCGACGAGAATCAACCACGTCAGCGTGCGGGCCATCGACCTCGCCGAGTCGGTGCGGTTCTACACCGAGCTCTTCGGGGCGCACCCGGTCGCGACGCCGAACTTCGGCGGGATCCTGGCCTGGCTCCAGCTCGGCGACTCGCAGATCCACCTGTTCCAGCGTGGTGAGGGGTGGGACCGCGACGTGCACTTCGCGCTCGAGGTGGACGACTTTCCGGCCATCTACCACAAGGCCGAGGCGATGGGCGCCTTCGACACCAAGGGGAACTGGGGCCACCACATCTTCTCGCTCGCGAGCGGGGTCGTCCAGCTGTACGTCCGCGATCCGGCGAACAACCTCATCGAGGTCGTCTTCCACGACATCGCCGCGCTACCCGATGAGATCGCTTCGGTCGTCGAGAGCCGGGCGGCCAAGCACCCACAGACCGAGGAGAGCGCAAGGGCCACCTTCTTCACGTCCTGACGAACGGACCGGATCCTGCTTGAGGAGTTTCGCGTGAGCATCACGATGTTCTGCGTCTCGCAGACGCCGTTCGACGAGGATCTGCGGATCGACGAGCCGGCGTTCCGGGCCCACCTGCGGCGGGTGGTCGCCGCCGGCAACGGCGTCTATGTGGGCAGCCCCGGGGCGGGGGAGGGGTACGCGCTCACCGTGGCGGAGTACCGCCGCCTGTTCGATATCGCGGTCGACGAGGTCGCCGGCCGCGTCCCGCTGCATTCGAACCCGCGCGAGTCGCACACGTCGAGCGAGATGCTCGAGGTCGCATCGCAGGCAGTCGCCGCCGGGGTTGACGTCGTGTCCCTGTACCAGCTCGACGCGGGCCACGGCGCCGCGCCCACGACCGTCGAGCAGGCCGCCTACTGGGAGCACCTGCTCGGCGCGATCGACCATCCGGTCGCGATCTCGATCCACGGCCAGTCGCCGTACTCGGCGAGCGTGGACGTCATCGAAGGGCTGTGCCGACGCTACGAGCATGTCGTCGCCATCAACGTCATGGGCGGGCCGCACGCCGTGCTGACCCAGCTTCGCGACGCCCTGCCCGCACGGATCGCGCTCCACACCAACCACGCGAACCTGGTCCACGCCCTCGCCCTCGGGGCGAGTGGGGCACTCGGCCAGGAGAACAACATCGTGCCGCGGATCTGTCGCTCGATCGCGGACGGCTACGAGGCCGGCGACCTCGAACGGGTCGGGCGCGCCGTGGGGATGCTCCAGCGACTCACGACCGCGGTGACGAAAGCGGCGGGTGCATCCGGCAGCGCGCGGTGGATCAAGCTCGGCCTGCAGGCCGTCGACCACGGCAACGGCATCCTTCGACCACCCTATGTCCGTGCATCGGACGACCAGGTCCGGCAAGCCAGGGACGCCTTCGACGCGTCCGGGGTCTGGGCGATGGAGCTGGGCCTGGCCGATCCGGTGACGGCGTGACGGGGCGGCCGCGCGGAACGGCGGGCATAGCCCGTCCGGGACAGGAGGTGGCAGCGTGACCCGCATGACGGCCGCGTCGATCGACGACATGTTGCAACGGCTGTTCGGGGCGTGGGGCATGTCGGCCGAGCACGCTCGGACCACCGCGCAGGTGATGGTCGAGACGGACCTCCGGGGCGTCGACTCGCACGGGATCGCGATGCTCCCGAGCTACGACACGGAGTTCCGCAAGGGCCGGTTGAACATGCGCCCCACCTTCCGGACGGTCCGCGAGACGGACGCCACTGCCGTCATCGACGCGGACGCCTCGATGGGCCACCCGGTGTCCGTGGCGGCGATGAACCTCGCCATCGACAAGGCGCAGGTGAGCGGCGTCGCGGTCGTCGCCGTGCGCAACTCCCATCACTTCGGCGCGGCCGGCTGCTACTCGAAGCTTGCGGCCGACCGCGGCGTCATCGGCATGGCCACCACTTCTGCACGAGGCATCCTGATGGTCCCGACGTTCGCAGCCGTGCCGGTCCTCGGGACCAACCCGCTCGCCTTCGCGGCGCCCGCCGCGCGGAACCGGCCGTTCGAGCTCGACATGGCGACCACCACCGTCGCCGGCGGCAAGGTCAAGACCCACAAGCTCAACCACCGGCCGATCCCGGCCGGCTGGGTGGTCGACGGCCAGGGCCGACCGATCACCGATTCGACCGAGGCGGTGGCCCAGCTGTTCGAGCGACCGGACGGCGGCATCACCCCGCTCGGCGGCACCGCGCGAGCTCGGTGGCCACAAGGGGTACGGGCTCGCGGTGATGGTGCAGATCCTCTCGGCGGCGCTCTCGGGCGCGGCCTTCTCGCCGGTCCACTCGAGGACGCAGGGACCCTCGGACCCGCACGACATCGGCCACTGCTTCCTGGCCATCGATCCGGACTCCTTCCGCGACGAGGGCGCGTTCGAGGCCGACGTCGATACCATCATCGACGTGCTGCACGACACTCGACCCGCGGACCCCGCCCAGCCGGTCCTGGTCGCCGGCGACCCGGAGGAGGCCGCGCGGGTGGAGCGCCTCCGGTCGGGTGTACCAGTGCCCGACGACCTCCTCGACGACCTCCGGGCCATCGTGGGCCGCGCCGGCGTGCCACTCGACCTGGAACCCGCGGACGGCGAGGCCGCGCCATGAGCGAGACGCGTCCGCTCCGTGTCTCCATCCTCCGAGGGGGGACCAGCCGGGGGCTGTTCTTCTTCGAGAACGACCTGCCGCGCGATCGGGATGGCATCGCGCCCATCCTGCTCGATGTCTTCGGGAGCCCCGATGTCCGGCAGATCAACGGGCTTGGCGGCGCGACCTCGCAGACCAGCAAGGCGGCGATCATCGGGCCTCCGAGCCGGCCCGACGCCGATGTCGACTACACCTTCGCCCAGGTGAGCGTCAGCCGAACCGACGGTGGATTGGGGCGGCAACTGTGGAAACATCTCGTCCGCGGTGGGCCCGTTCGCGATCGACAGTGGCCTCGTGCGCGCGGTGGAGCCCGTGACGATCGTCCGCATCCACAACACCAACACCGGCAAGATCATCGTCGCCGAGGTCCAGGTCCGTGATGGGCGTGCGGTCACGGCCGGCGACTACGCGATCGCCGGGGTGCCCGGGACCGGCGCTCGCATCGACCTCGATTTCCTGGAGCCGGCAGGCTCGGTCACGGGCGCCCTCCTGCCGACGGGCTCCCCGACGGATACGGTCGAGCTCGCCGACGGGCGTCGGTTCCGTGTCTCCATCGTCGACGCGGCCAACCCGATCGCGTTCATGCTGGCCGTCGACCTCGGCTTGTCCGGGACCGAGGCGCCGACCGAGATCGAGCAGCGGTCGGACGCGACTGCGGTCCTCGAGGAGGTCCGGGGGATCGTGGCCGAGATGATCGGGATCGTGCCCGATCGTCGGGACGCGCTTCGGATCAGCCCCGGCCTGCCGAAAGTGGGGATGGTCGCCCCCTCGGCCGATTACCGGACGCGGTCGGGGTCGAGCATCGGCGCGGACGAGATGGACCTCCACGGCCGACTGATGTCCATGCAGACCGCCCACCGCTCCTACATGACGACCGGCGCGATCTGCACGGCCGCCGCCGCGACCATCCCCGGGACGCTCGTCCACGAGGTGACTCGCGACGCGGGCGACCGGCCTCGATCGGACGTCCTCCGCATCGCGAACCCGTACGGGATCTTCGATGCGACCGTCACCCACGACGAGCGGACCGGCGTCATCCGGGGGGTCAAGGTGGGGCGAACCGCGCGGCACATCCTCGACGGCGTGATCCACGTGGCTGGTGGGGAGTCCACCGACCGGGACTAGGCCCGAGGACGCGCACCGAGTCGTGCCCGTCGGGGTCGCCCGATCGCAACCTTCCCGTAGATAGTCGACTGTTGACACAAGGCAGTAGGATGTCAACGGAGGTGTCACGTCAGTCCGATCTGGATGGGCGGGCACCCGAGGAGGAGAAACCATCGATGGCAGAACGGACCATCCTTCGCGGCGGGGCGATGGCGATCGTTGCCGCGCTCATGTTCGCGGCGTGTTCGCCGGCGGCTTCGCCAGCTCCATCGACGGCAGGCTCAGTAGCGCCGCCCGCATCGGGTGAGCCGTCCCAGCCGCCCGCCTCAGCTTCCGTCGATACGGAAAATCTGGTCATCGCGGTCGGCGGCCTGGGTGACCAGACCTGGGATCCGGCCAACAGCAACAGCGGCCCATCGCCGATCAAGAATGCCGTCGGCGACACGCTCCTGCGGGCCGATCCCGCGACCCGTGCCCAGACCCCCGGCATCGCCGAGTCGATCACGCAATCGGCGGACTTCCTGACGACGACGATCAAGCTCCGTGCCGATGTCCCGTTCCACGACGGCTACGGCATGGTGACCGCCGAGGACGTCAAGTTCACGATCGAGCAGTACCTCGGCCCGACGTCGGACGAGGGCAACCAGATGAAGGCGATCCAGGCCGCCGTCCAAAACGACCCGGCCAAGAACATCGAGATCGTCAGCCCGACCGAGCTGGTCATCCACAGCGCCGAGCCGAACATCCTGCTCATGGTCGCGTTCTCGAACGGCTCGGCCGCCAACGCGATGTACATCCAGTCCAAGAAGTACTGGGAAGAGGATCCGGCCAAGGCGCTCGAGCATCCGCTCGGCACCGGAGCGTACAAGTTCGTGAGCTCGACACCGGGTGTCGAGGTCAAGCTCGAGGCCGTCCCGGATCACTGGCGCCAGACCAGCACCTACAAGAACGTCACCTTCCAGATCATCCCTGACGACGCGGCCCGCTTGTCGGCGGTCCAGAGCGGCGCGGCCGACTTCGCGGTCATCCCCCCGTCGCTCGCTCGCGAGGCCAAGAACTCCGGTACCACGGTCCTCTCCGTCCCGGACTACGCCAACATGACGATGATCTACGGCGGACAGCACCCGGGCACCTCGGAATCCGCCGCGGACCCCGATGCGTTCGACCCGACATCGCCTTGGATCCAGGCCGACGCTCCGGAGAAGGGCCAGGCCATCCGCGACGCCATGTCGCTGGCGGTCGACCGCCAGGCCATCCTCGAGGCCGTCCTGGCCGGTGAAGGGACGCTGGTCCCGGGCCCGATCCTCGCCTGGCCCAAGATCCCGTCCAGCCTCGACCCGTCGTGGACCGTGCCCGAGTACAACCTCGACGCAGCCAAGGCGAAGCTCGCCGAAGGCGGGTACCCGGACGGCTTCCCGGTCACCATCCAGATCTACGAGAACCGGCCCGGCAACGGCCAGGCTGATGTCGGCGAGGCCGTCGCCGGCTACCTCGAGGCCCTGGGCCTGACGATCACTCGCCAGCTCATCACCGATGAGCAGTCCGACGAGTATCTGGACACGCCAAAGACCCAAGGGATCGTCTACGTCCGGTTCGACCCGTACATGGACGAGTCGTTCCAGACCCTGAACAACTACTGGCCCGAAGGGCGCCACCGCGTCCAGTACGACCCGGTCATGACCGACGCCTGGCACGCCCTGCAGCAGGAGCCGGACGTCGCCAAGCGCGCGGAGATCACGCGCTCGGTGACCCAGCACCTGATCGACGTTTCGGCGATGGGTGGGCTGTTCACGTCCAATTGGACCGTGGCGGTCAGCCCCAAGGTCGGGACCTGGGTCAGCACAACGGGTGAGGGCTCGGTCCACAACATCGAATCCATCACGCCGTAGGGGCGACGCCTCCGCGAGCGGACTCGGTCCTGTCCTGGCGATCGGGAGTTATGCGCGATCGCCGGACAGCGCAGTTCTCGCCACACAGCCACGTGGGTCGCTCTTGCTCCTCCGGAGCGGCCCGCATCCGCGAGACGAAGACGCAGGGTGACCTGCGTCTTCGCTCGTGTTCCGACCGGCCGACGCGCCATCATGGGGCGCGTCTCCTCACCTGGCTGACCGATAGGAGCGCGACGTGAAGGTCCACGAAGCCCTCGCCGACTGCCTACAGGCAGCCCGCGTCGGGGCCATCTTCTCGCTCATCGGCGACGAGAGCGCCGAGTTCGTGGCCGAGGCGACCCTGCGCGGGATCCGCCTGTTCACCGGACGCCACGAGACGGGGACCGTGGGGATGGCCGACGGCTATGCCCGCATCTCGGGCGATATCGGCATCGCGGTCGTCGCCCGCGGGCCGGGCCTGACGAATGCCTTGACATCCATCATCTGCGCCAGCCGCGCGGGCTCGGCCGTCGTCGTGATCGCCGGCGATTCATCGCTGAAGTGGCGGGACCGGTCGCCAGAGGAAGCGCTGGCCAGCGACCGCAGCCACAAATACGTGCCCCAGGAGCGTGTCCTGCAGGCCGCGATGGTCCACGCCGAGACCCTGACCTCGCCGGCCACGGCCGCGGCGGACTTCGCGGCGATCCTCGAGCAGGCGCGGACCGGCGAGACGATCGTCGTGAACGTGCCGATCGACGTCATGCGCGCCGAGGCCGGCGACGAGCCGGCCCGGCTGTCCTACCCGGCCCAGGCGCCGGCACCGGCCGATCCGGCCCGGATCGGGGAGCTGGCCGACCTCCTGGCCGCTGCCGAGCGACCGGTCATCCTCGCCGGACGCGGCGCGATGCGGTCGGATTCAACCGGCGCGCTGCGCCGGCTCGGTGACGCGACCGGAGCCTTGCTGGCGACCACGCTCCTGGCCAAGGGCGCGTTTGCGGGCGACCCGTGGAGCGTCGGTGTCGCCGGCGGCCTGGGCACGCCGGTGGGCCTGGAGGCTCTTCGTGCGGCCGACCTCGTCCTGGCCTTTGGGACATCGCTGAATCCGATGACGACCTACGGTGGCAGCGTCTTCCCGACGGCGCGGATCGTCCAGATCGATACGAGCCCGGCCGCGTTCGGCCGCCATGTCGCCCCGGACACCGCGATCCTTGACGATGCGCGCGCGGTCGCCGAGGCCCTCGTCGCCGAACTCGAACGACGAGGTGCCCGGCCGGCGAACACGCGCACCCCGGACATGGCCGCGCGGCTCACCGATACCGGCCTGCGGAAACGGATCGTCGATCGGGGGCGACCGGGCGCGCTCGATCCGCGGCTGGTGATGCTGCGCCTGGACGAGGTGCTGCCCAAGCATCGCACGGTGGTCGTCGATTCCGGCCGTCAGCTGACGTTTCCCAGCACCTACCTGTCGGTCTCGGAGCCGCGCTCGTTCCTGTTCCCTCACGACGGTGGCGCGCTGGGCGGCGCGATCGGCGTCGGCCTCGGCGCGGCCGTCGCCGCCCCCGACCGCACGACCGTCGTGTGCCTCGGCGACGGGGCGCTGATGATGTCGCTGGCGGACCTCGACACCGCGGTCCGCTTCCGTCTGCCGGTCGTCTTCGTCGTGAGCAACAGCTCGGGCTTCGCCGGTGCCGTCATCACGCTGCGCGACGCGGGCCTGCCCGACGATCCGGCGCGCTACGCGAACCCGTCCTTCGAAGCCGTCGCGCGCGGCCTGGGCGCCGCTGGCCTGACCGTGACGTCGCTCGAGGACCTCGACGAACTGCCTGCCCGACTCGCGGCCGCCGATGGCCCGCTCCTGGTCGACTGCCAGACGACCAGCGAGGTCGTCCCGGAGTGGGTGGAGTTCATCGAGCACCTCCACACCGCGAACGCGTCGGTCTGACGCATTCGATCGGGTCGACTGGCCGATCGCCAGGACCCGCGCCAGCCTGCCTCTAGCCGGGGCCCCGATCCGTCGTCGTGGCCGGCGCTTGCAGGGGCGCGGACGTCGAGGCCTTCGTCGTCGCCGGGCACCTCGAACGGCGCGACATCGATCGCGGCATCCACGGCCGCCTCGGCCGCGACGACCTGATCGGAGATCCGCGCCGCCTGGTCGGGGAAGTGGCACGCCGCTCGATGGCCGATGTCCTGCTCCTGGAGCGCGGGTTCCTCCTCGAGACAGCGAGCGGGCTCGCCCAGCCTGACCCGCAGGCCACATCGGCCGGCGTACCGACAGCCGTCCGCGGACGTGTGGATGCCATCGGCGCGCGGGGCGAGGACCGCCGGCTGCAGGACACGCAGGAACGCGCCGTCCGCGTTCGGGGCGCTCTCGTGCAAAAGCAGCGTGTACGGGTGCTTGGCCGCCCGATAGATCTCCCGGGTCGGGCCGATCTCGACGATCCGGCCGGCGTACATGACGGCGACCGTCGACGCGAGGTAGGCGACGCTGACGAGGTCGTGCGAGATGACCAGGTAGGTGACGTTGAGCTGCTCCTGGAGGCGCTTGAGGAGGGTCAGGATCTGGGCCCGCACGGAGACATCGAGCGCGGAGGTCGGCTCGTCGAGGACGATGATCTCCGGGGCCGGCGCGAGCGCCCGGGCGATCGCGATCCGCTGGCGCTGCCCGCCGCTGAACTGGTGCGGATAGAGATCTGCTTTGGCCGCCGGCAGGCCGACGAGCCCGAGGAGCTCGACGACACGAGCCTTGATGGCCGGGTTGCGGCCCGCACCGGGACGGCCAAGCGTGAGCGGCTCCGCGATGATGTCGCCGACGCGCATCCGCGGGTCGAGCGACGAGTACGGATCCTGGAGGACGACCTGGACCCGCTGCCGGTGTGCCTGCAGCGCCTTGCCCTTCAGCGTCAAGGGTTCGCGCCCGGCGATCATGACCGTGCCCGCGGTCGGCGTCACGATGCCCATCACGACCTGCGCGATCGTCGACTTGCCGGATCCGGTCCCACCGACGAGGCCGAGGGTCTTGCCCCGCTCGATGACGAGGTCGACGTCGTCCACGGCGCGCACGATCCGGGTGCCCTTCTTGAACCGGCTGCCGCTGACGTCGAAGTCGACCGTCAGCCCCTGGATGCTCGACGAGGGCGTGCGGGTCTCCCACGACAGGCGGTGCGGGGGCCGTTGCCTCGGCCGCGGTCACGAGATCCATCCGTCGGGCTCCGTGCCGAAACACCGGGCGGCCTGATCGCCCTGACGCGTCGTGAGCGCTGGCGTGGCCCCCACGCAGACGTCGCGGGCGTATCGGCAGCGCGGTGCGAAGTTGCACCCGTCGATGCGATCGCCGAGGTCGGGCGCCTGCCCATCGATCGACTCGAGATGGACCGTGGACTCGTCGATGATCGGGATCGCGCCGAGCAAGGCTCGCGTGTACGGGTGCTCCGACGAGGCGAACACGGCTCCGACCGCGCCCTCCTCGACGACCCGCCCGCCGTACATGACGACGACCCGCGTGCAGACGTGCCGAACGATGTAGAGGTCGTGGGTCACCAGCAACAGCGCGAACCCTTGCGTGGCCTGGAGCTCGCCGAGGAGCTGCAGGTAGCGGGCCTGGGTCGTCACGTCGAGGGCCGTCGTCGGTTCGTCGGCGATGAGGACTCCTGGCTGGCCGGCCAGGGCGATCGCGCTCGTCACCCGCTGGCGCATGCCCCCGCTCAGCTGATGCGGGTACTGGGCGAGCCGGTCCTTGGCGGCGGCCAGGTGGACCTGGGTCAGGGCCGACACGGTCGCTTCCTCGAGCGCCGTCCCGCTCAGGTGCCGATGCTGGCGCAGCGGCTCGGCGAGCTGGCTGCCGATCGTGAAGGAAGGGTCAAGAGCGGTCATCGGATCCTGCAGGATCATCCCGATCTTGGAGCCGCGGAGCTTGCGCAGCTGCCCCTGGTCCATCTTGAGCAGGTCCTCGCCGTCCAGCAGGATGCGCCCGCTATCGACTCGGGCTGCCCGGGGCAGGAGGCCCATGATGGCGAGGCTCGTCATCGTCTTGCCGGACCCGGATTCGCCGACGATCCCGAGGGTCCCGCCCGGCGGCACCGAGAAGTTGACCGAGTCGACGACCTTGGCCCGACCACCGGCCCGCAGGCTGACACTCACCGTCAGGTCCTGCACCTCGAGGGCGGGCCGGCGATCGGTCATCTCAAACCTCACGGAACTTCGGGTCGAAGTGATCGCGCAGCCAATCGCCGAGCATGTTGCAGGACAAGACCGTCAGGAGGATCGCGATGCCCGGGAAGAGCGAGATCCACCATCCGGTCCCGATCAGGGCTCGACCATCGGACACCATCACGCCCCACGACGGCTGGGGTGCCGGGATGCCGGCCCCGAGGAAGCTCAGCGTGGCCTCGAGCAGGATGACGTTGCCGACCTCCAGCGTGACCGCCACGAGCAGGGTCGGCATGACATTGGGAAGGATGTGCCGGCCGACGATGAGCCATGCCGGGACGCCGACGGCCTTCGAATAGCGGGCGAAGTCGTGCTGCTTGATCAGGAGCGTCTCGGCGCGCAGCAGGCGGGCCGTCCGCGGCCAGATCATCAACCCGATGATGAGGATCATGTTGGTATACGACGGGCCCAGGGCGATGGCGATCGCGAGGGCGACCAGCACCGTCGGCAGGGCGAGGACGACGTCGACGAGGCGCATGAGCGCGGAGTCGACCCAGCCGCCGATGTAGCCCGCCGCGAGACCGACTACGCCGCCGACGATCGTGGCGATCGTCAGGGACAGGATGGCGACGCTGAGCGACACCCGAGCCCCGAACACCAGGCGACTCCAAACGTCGCGCCCGAAGGTGTCGGTGCCCAGGAAGTGATCCGGCAGGCCACCGACGAACGCGGGCGGCTGAAGGTAATTGCGCAGGTCTGCCGTGACCGGGTCGAACGGGGTCAGCAGCGGCGCCAAGACCGCGATCCCGACCATGAATACGAGGATCACGACCGGTACGCCCGGCAGGAACTGGAACCGGGGCAGGTGCCGTCGTCGCGTCGTGGTGACAGCGGTTCGATCGACGAGCGGCAGTTGGATATTCACGGTTTCCTTCGTGATCCTTAGCGCAACCGGGGGTTCAGGACGCCGTACAAGAGGTCGACGACGAGGTTCGTGACGATGTAGATGAACGAGAAGACCAGAACGACACCCTGCACCACCGCGAAGTCGTGGCTGACGATCGACTCGCTGATGAGCCAGCCCATGCCGGGCCACGCGAATACGGTTTCCGCGACGACCGAGCCGGTCAACAGCGTTGCCGTCAGGATGCCGACGAACGTGAGCGTCGTGAGGCCCGCGTTCCGCAGCGCGTGTTGCCACAGGATCGTGCGCTCGGGCAGGCCCTTGAGCCGCAGGAACTTGACGTAGTCGGTCTCGAGCACCTCGATCATGCTCGAGCGAAGGAGGCGGACGAGACCGGCGAGTGGACCGAGCGAGATGACGATGACCGGCAGGACCAGGTACTCGATCCCGTCGCCGCGACCGCTCGGGGGGAGCCACTTGAGCTTGATGGAGAAGGCCAGGACGAGGAGCAGCGCGACCCAGAACCCGGGCGCCGACTGGCCCAGGATCGCGAGGAAGCTGGCGATCTTGTCGATGATGCCGTTGCGCCGGTACGCGGCGATCACGCCGAGCGGGATCCCGACCACCAACGTCGCGATCAGCGCGACAAGTGCCAGCTGGATGGTCGCGGGCAAGCGTTGTCCGATGAGATCCGTGACCGGGACCTTGAACACGAACGAGGTGCCGAGGTCGCCCTGCGTCAGGTCGGTCAGGAAGATCCCGTATTGGACGATCAGCGGTTCGTTGAGTCCGAGCTTTTCGCGCAGCGCTTCGCGGACTTCCTCAGGAGCCAGGTCGGGCAGGAGCAGATTGGTCGGGTCGCCGGTCAGCCGCACGAGGCCGAAGATGACGAACGTCAGCAGGGCCATGCTCAGGAGGGCGTGCCCGATCCTGACCGCAGCGAACCGCCATGTCATCGCGGTTCACCGGCAAGGCCAAGCGCGCTCCCCGGGCGCGAGCGGCGAGCGTGACGGATCTCCAAACGGGTGCCGCTCCTCGTGGTGCGAACCGACGGATCGACTCGCGTCCGGTGGCTGGGCCGGACCGTTCGGCCACGATAGGGTCGCGGAATGGTAACTGTCAACACAATGCGCCTAGCGAGCGATGTCGCTGGCCGGGGCGGTCACGACGACGAACTCCAGGTCCTCGATGCCCTCGTTGATCAGCGCGTGCCGGACCCCGGGCGCCACGAGGACGACGGTGCCGACGACGAGCCGGTGATCCCCGCCGTCGAGGGTCATCCGTCCCTCGCCGGCCGTGATGTAGTAGACCTGCTCGGCGACCTCGTGGACGTGCTCCTCGACGTACCCGCCCGTCGGATATCGCGAGATGCGGAAGTCGATCAGGCGGGCGCCGTCCTCCGGCACCACGAGGTATTTCGAAAAGCCGCCCTGGTGGCCCGGCGGCAACTGCCAGGCTCGGTCCTGTTCATGGATCGGTCGTGTCACCGGTCAGTTCCTCCGGGGGGGAGGAGGACCGAATCGGTCTCCCCATTCGTCGTACGACGCCTTGCCGGTGATGTCGTCGCGCTCGTCGAAGCCGACCATCCGGTCGGCAAGGTCCCGGGACGAGCCGGTCGTTCGCAGGCCCTGATAGAACTCGCCGAGGGCGCGCGCGACGACGCGGACCGCGGCGGTCGGGTACAGGACGATCCGGAAGCCCATGGCCTGGTAGTCGGCCGCGGGCAGCTGCGGCGTCCGGCCACCCTCGACGACGTTGACCAGGGTCGGGGCTTCGGTGATCGCGCCGATCGCGTCGAGCTCATCGATCGTTCTCGGCGCCTCGACGAACAGGACGTCGGCGCCTGCGTCCGCGTAGGCGCGCGCGCGGTCGATCGCTGCGCCAAGGCCGTCGGTCGCAAGCGCGTCGGTCCGGGCGACGATGACGAAGGCCGGATCCTCCCGCGCCGCGACGGCCGATCGGATCTTGCCGACCATTTCGGCCGTGTCGATGACCGACTTGCCTTCGAAGTGGCCGCAACGCTTGGGGAACCCCTGGTCCTCGAGCTGGATGCCGGCGACGCCGGCAGCCTCGAACGAGGCCACCGTGCGCCGGACGTTCACCGCGTTGCCGTAGCCCGTGTCAGCGTCGGCGATCAGCGGCATCGAGGTGGCATCGGTGATCCGCCGTACCTGGTCGAGCATCTCCGTGCCGGACATGAGGCCCAGGTCAGGGACCGCAAGCAGCGACATCGCCACGCCGGAGCCGGTCACGTAGGCCGCGGGACACCCTGCTCGCTCGGCGATCCGAGCGCTCAGCGCGTCATGCACCCCGGCGAGCAGGACGATGTCCGGGCCGGCCAGGAGGTCTCGGAAGGCGGCGCCGGGACTCCGGGTCACGTCACAGGATGCCCGTGCTCGGTCCGAGCTTCATGCCGACGAACCGGAGCTCGGTCATCTCCTCCATGGCGTATCGGACGCCCTCGCGCCCGATCCCGCTCATCTTCATCCCACCGAATGGGTAGTTGTCCTGCCGGTAGCGCGACGAATCGTTGATCCACAGCCCGCCGACGTCGAACTCCTTGGCGAAGAACATCGCCGTGGCGAGATCGCTGGTGTACACACCGCCCTGCAGGCCGAATTGCGAGTCGTTGGCGATGGCAACAGCTTCCTCCTGCGTCCGGAAGGACGAGAGTGTCGCGATCGGGGCGAACGCCTCCTCGCAGGCGAGCTTGGCGGTCGGCGGGACGCCCGAGACGAGGGTCGGCTCGATGGTCCGGCCGATCTGCGCCCCACCGGTCAGCACCGTGGCTCCCGCGGACCGGGCCTCGTCGATCCAGCCGAGGACGCGCTCGACGTCGCGGCGCGAGACCATCGGTCCGATCTCGGTCGCGTCGTCCATCGGGTCGCCGATCTTCATCGCTCGGGCGGCGGCGATGAACGCTTCGACGAACGCGTCGTAGACATCCTCGTGCACGATGAGTCGCTGCGCTGAGATGCAGGCCTGGCCCGAGGACAGGTAGGCCGACGTGGCCAGCGCCTTGGCTGTCGTCGGGATATCGGCATCGGCGCAGACGATGTTGGCCGCACTCGAGCCGAGCTCGAGGGCAAGCTTCTTGATGCCGGCCGCGCGGGTGATGGCCAGTCCGGCGGCGACGCTGCCGGTGAACGTCACCATCCGGACGCGGGCGTCGCTCACCAGCGGCGTCCCGACCTGCGTCCCGCTACCGACCACGACATTCAGGGCACCGTCCGGTAACCCACCGGCCCGCAGGGCCTCGGCGAGGTAGAGCCCCGACGAGGGGGGTCTTGCTGGCGGGCTTGAGCACGACGGTGTTGCCTGCGGCGATCGCCGGCGCGATCTTGTTCACGCTCAGGTTGATGGGCGAGTTGAATGGCGCAAGGGCGGCAACCACGCCGACCGGGACGCGCATCGTGAAGCCGAAGCGGTTCTCGCCGCCGCGGATCGCATCCATCGCCAGGACCTCGCCCTCGAGGGTCGAGACGAGATCGGCCGCCAGCTCGAACAGGTCCGCGGCCCGGCCCGCCTCGCGGCGCGCGTCGCGCATGGGCTTGCCGACTTCGCGGACCAGGGCGTGGGCGAGTCCGTCGACGTCCTGTCGGAGGTGCGCCGCCGTCGCCCGCAGGATCCGGGAGCGCTCGTGCGCGGGCATCCGCCGCATCGTCGACTCGAACGTCCTCGATGCCGATGCGACCGCCTCGGCGACATCACGGGCGTCCGCGGCCTGCACCTCCGCGACGACTGAATCGTCGTACGGATGTGTGACCGTCAGCAGGTCGCCTCGACCTGCTCGCTCGACGCCATCGATGAAGACGCCGCCGCGGGTCGATCCGCGGCACGGCCGTCACTCCTTCGGCGGGAGGGCGAACGTCCCGCCTCCCGTCATGGGCACGTAGGTGTCGCGCTCGATCGCGACGTCGAGCAAGTACGGCGCGTTGGCGTCGAGAGCGCGCCGGAGGGCCTGAGCCAGGTCCGCCGGGTCGGTCACCGTCTCCGAGCGCATGCCCACAGCCGCTGCAACGGCCGCGAAGTCGAGCCGATACGGCTCCCCGGCACGCTCGAACAGCGTGAAGATGGTGCGGCCCGGACCGAACCGGAGTTCCTGCGGCCGCTTCACCGACCCGTACGACGCATCGTCGAAGACCACGTACACGATCGGCAGGTCGTACTCCACGACGGTCGGCAGGACGTGCAGGCTCATCGACATGCTGCCGTCGCCCGTGACGCACAGGACGCGCCGATCCGGCGCCGCCAGCTGGGCGCCCAGGACGCCGCACGGACCGAACCCCATCGATGCCCCGCCGAGGCTGGTGATCATGGTGTCGGGCTCGAGGATCGTCAGCTGCTGGACCACCCATTTCTGGGAGTTGCCCACGTCGGTCATCACGATCGCGTTCGGCGGCAGAGCATCGCGGATCGCCTGGGTCACCCGGGCCGGCGCGATCGGGATGGCATCGGAGGTGGCGAGCGGACGGACCTCGTCGGCCCAGTCCGCCTTGATCGTTTCGATCGTCGAGCGCCATGCCTGCCCGTGGTCGGCCCGGCTGTCCGACGTGGCGAGGACCGCGGCGAGGTCCTCGGCGACCGCGCGAGCATCGCCAACGATCCCGACGGCGGTCGGATAGTAGCGCGCGATCTCGGCTGGATCGATGTCGACCTGGATCAGCGTCGTCGGCGGGATCTTGAACGGCTTTCCGGGCAGCCAGCCGGACGTGTCGGTCTCGGAGAACCGGGTCCCGATGGCGAGGATCACGTCGGCCTCGCGCATCGCATGATTGCCGGCCGGCGTGCCGACCCAGCCGATGATCCCGACAGCCAGCGGGTGGGTCTCGGCGAAGGCGCCCTTGCCGGAGACCGTCGTCGCGATCGGTGCCCCCAGCCACTCGGCGAGCTTGAGGACCGCGGCCCCGGCGCCGGCTCGCTGCACGCCGCCACCGGCCAGGATGGCCGGGCGCGATGCCCCGCGGAGCAGCTCCGCCGCCCGCGCGGTCGCTGGCGCATCGCCGCGCGTGCGATACGCGGGCATGAAGGCGCCGACGTCGTCGGGCAGGTCGACCTCGACCCATTCGGCGAAGGCCTCCTGCGTGATATCGATATGGACCGGTCCTGGGCGGCCGGTCTGCGCCTCCTTGTACGCCTTGAGGAACGTCTCGGGCAGCTTCTCGGCCTTGTTGACCTGCCAAGATCGCTTGACGCTGCCTCGGAAGATGTCGGGCGTGCCGGCATCACGGTCGAAGCCGAGCTCCTGGAAGCCCCCGCGACCCTGGGCCTTCGTCCAGACCTCGCCGGAGATCACGATCATCGACGACGAGTCGAGCCTCGCGTTCATGACCCCCGTCAGCAGATTCGCGGCGCCCACGCTGTTGTGGGCAAGGACCGCCATCGGCCGGCGCGCGATCCGGAAATAGGCGTCCGCGAGATAGCTCGCGGTCTCCTCGTTCCGGGTGATGATCGATGTGATCCGGTCGCGCCGGTCGTACAGCGCGTCGAGGAGGTCGAGCACGGTGTGTCCCGGAACGCCGGCGATGTAGGGCACGCCGAGGCGGACGAGCATCTCGGCAACGATGTCGGCTCCGCGCATTCGCGTCATGGTCACTCCTCAGGGTCGGTCGAAGATGGTGGGTCTCGCGGTCCTAGCCGGCGGTCGCGGCGGTCCGGGATTCGACGCCGCGCTTGATCGACCAGGCGAAGTCGCCGGCCATGCGAGGCATCACGGTCTTGAGCAGGGCGTTCACGACCGGACCCAGCATCCCGCCGGCGGTGGCGTCGAGATCGAACGTCGAGCGCCGAAAGGCCCCCGGAGGCTTCCGTCGCGGTCAGCGAGCCCTTTGCCCGTGAGGGGCTCCTCCACGCAGACCACCGAGAAGGTGACATGCGACAGCTCGACCCATTCGTCGACATGGACCTGCATCGTGACGAGCTTGGTCAGGATCCCGACGTCGCCGCGGACCTTCCACTCCGAATCGGTCTCGCTCTGGACGGTCATGCCCTCGAAGCCCGGCAGGAGCGTCGGCCCAGTTCTGCATGTGCTTGACGAAGTCCCAGGTCTGGCCGAGAGGCGCGTCGACGGCCTCGACGTGGCTGACCGACGGCATCTAGGCCGCCCTCACGATGGCGACGTGCGGCCGCGTAGCCGAACGCCATCGACTGGGCGAGCGTGCCGCCGCCCTCGTACCCGCGTCCGAGGACGGTCTGGGCGAGGGCGTTGCCACAGGCATAGAGCCGGCCGATCGGCCGGCCGTCGACGTCGAGGACCTGGCCATCGTCGGTGCCGTCGAGGCCTCCACGATTGCCGAACGTGCCGAGCTCGACCGGGATGGCGTAGAAGGGCGGCTCGTCGAGGCGGCCCATGGCCGGATTCGGCCCGGCGTTGGCGGCATCGCCGTAGTAGCGCTCGAACGCGGTCCCGCCGCGGCCGAAGTCCTCGTCGACTCCGGCGGTCGCGAACCCGTTGAATCGGTCGACGGTCGCCCGCAGGGCGGCGGCGTCGATCGAGAGCTCCCTCGCGAGGCCTTCGAGCGTGGTCGACTCCGCCATCCACTCCGGGCGTGCCCTCGCCCGGCATCGCGGTCGCGATCGGATACGTCGACCGTACGCGGCGTCGAAGACGAGGAACGCCGACAGGTTGGGGAAGCCGTGCTCATCCACCGAGAAGGCCGAGAAGGCGCGGCCGAGGTCGACGTAGTTCAGGCTCTCGTTGGCGAACCGGTGGCCTGCCCGGTTGACGAGGATGCTGTGCGGGCGGCCCTTCTCGGACGCGAGGTTGCGCCAGTAGGGCTGACCGTCGTATTCCTCGCCCGGGATGTGCAGGACCGGCGACCAGACCGACTCCTGCATCATCGCGAGCCCGGCACCCGCACGCATCGCCATCCGATGACCGTCGCCCTCGTTCGATGGGACCGTCAGCGGCCCGACCATCGGGGCGCCGAGGAATTGGCGGTTCATCGACGGGTTCCACTCGAACCCGCCGGTCGCCGAGGACCACCGCCCGCTCGGCGTCGATCAAGGTCGGCTCCCCGTTCAGGTCGGCGAAGACCCCGCGTGACGTCGTCGATCGATGACGTGTAGTGCCTGGACCCTCGTGCCGGTCCGGATCTCGACCCCGCGTCGAACGGCGTCGGCGACGAGCGGCGCCACGAGTGCCGCGCCCTGGGCCCGCGTATCCGACACGATCCGCTCGGCGATCAGTTCGAAGTCCCACTTGCGGACCATCGCCGGCCCGCCCATCGCCTCGATCTCGTAGTAGGTGAGGGGCAGGCTCTGACTGCGCCGCGTCCGGTCCGCCCATTCCCCGAGCGAGGCCCCATCGAACGGCTCGGCCGCGAGGTGACGGCCGCCGAGCTTGCCGCCGTCGAACTCGGGATGGAAGTCCGGCAGGAACGGGATGCCCCGCAGCTTGAGCGAGCTGTCTGTCGCCAGCCAGTCGAACAGCGCCGACTGATGGTCGAGGAAGCGCTCGAGCCGCTCGGGCGCCGCGATCCCGCCGTTGAGCGTGGCGAGGTATCGCAGCGCATCGGATCGCGAGTCGTCGATGCCGAGGTCGGCCATGTATCGATTGGCCGGAGCGAAGACGAGCCCCGTCGAGAGCGCCGAGCCGCCGCCGAGCTTGTCGGACTTCTCGAGCACCAGCACGCTGGCACCGTGGGCAGCCGCGACGTTCGCGGCGACGAGCGCTCCCGCGCCCGATCCCACGACGATGACGTCGACATTCATGGCCGGCCCCGCTCGGACGCAGAGCGGGTCGGGAGCTGGACTGCCATCGTCTCCGATCAGTGTTGCGGGGTCGCCAGAATGTATCCTGTCAACAATCTACCGTCAAGGAAACCGACCCCCACCGGGCCACCGATCGGAGTCCCCGTGACCGATCCCGTCAGCCGACGACTCGCCGACTTCGTCTCGGGCTGTGACGATCGATGACCTGCCGCCTGTCGTCGTCGATCGTGTCAAGGCGCGTCACGCTCCAGGCCCTGACCAGCGTCTCGGCCGGGCTGACCCATCCGGCCGCGCGCGACATCGTTGACGCTGATCAAGGATGAGGAGCGCGGCGTCGCGCACGGCGCCCGCATCCTCGGCGACGGCACGTTGGTGACGCGCGGTGGGGCGGCGTTCGCCGGCGCCGAGCTGATCCACCGCGGCGCCCGCCTCGACGTGTACCAGATGCTCACCCACCCAGGGACGAGCATCATCCCGGCCGCGCTCGCCGCGGCCGAGGCCGAAGGACCGCTCCGGGGAGGACCTGATCCTTGCCCTCGCCACCGGGTACGAGGTCCAGGCCCGGCTGGCCGGGGACTGGATCCCCGCGGTGCAGGCTCGCGGGTTCCGCTCGAGCCCGATCTTCGGGATCTTCGGCGCGACGATCGCGGCGGCCCGCCTGGCCGGTCTCGACGAGGACGAGACCACGACGGCGATCGCGCTCGCGGTCGAACTCGTCTCCGGCAACCTCGAGGGCGCGCGCGCCGGCGCCAACTCGTTCACGATCCACGAGCCGAGTGCGGCCCGCAATGCGCTTGTCGCGACCTCGCTGGCGCGCGCCGGCATCGGTGGCACGGAGTCGGCGCTCGACGGACCCGGCCGGGTTCTACCACGCCTACGTCGGCAGCCGGCTCGGAGCCGTCGACGAGCGGTTCGTCGATGGTCCGGTAGGCCGCGGCCTGGAGGCGATCACCGATGGCCTCGGCACCAGCTGGGACGATGCTCGACACGGCGCTCCGGGTCTACGACGTCGCGGGCTACCACGTACCGATCATCGAGCTCATCGGGACCATGTGCGCGCGCGATGGCATCGATGCCGCGTCGATCGACAGCGTCGACATCGAGGTCAACGAGTACGAACTCGCGTACCCGAGCCCGGCGTATCCACGGACCGCGGGACCGCCCGGGCCCGGCAGCGGCGAGTACTACGCGGCCTTCACGATCCTCGAGCGCGGCTACCCCATCGGCCGGCCACGACCCCGGAAGGGCCGAGCCCGGGGCGATGAACCGCCGGGCCTGACCGAGCTGATGGGCCGCGTCCATTTCCGGGGATCCCGGCAGCGACCGATCCTGTCGCCGGCGATCACGATCCGGACGCGTGACGGCGTCAGCCACGAGGGAGCCGCGACCGGCCGCGAGATGATGTTCGACCTCGACGCGCTGACCGAGCGCCTTCGTGAGTTCGTGCGCGCGACGGCCCTGCCGGGAGGACGCCTTCGACCGACTCGCTCGCCAGGTCGCCGACCTCGAGCACCTCGGCGCGCTGGATCGCCTGCATCGATCTGACCATGGACGGCGTGGACGACCGGGTACCGCCGCCATGAACCCCTGACGTGGACGCGAGAGGAGACTGACGATGGATCTGGGTCTCAAGGACAGCACGGTCCTGATCACCGGCGCCAGCCGGGGCCTCGGCCTGGAGATCGCGCGGGCATTCGCCCGCGAAGGAGCGAGGCTGGCCATCTGCGCACGGGACGCCGTGGCCCTGGCGAAGCGCCGCCGACGAGATCCGCTCGCTCGGTGCCGAGTGTCGATGTCTTCACCGCCGACCTCTTCCTGGCGGACGACTGCCGGCGCGTCGTCGACGACGCGGCGCAGGCCATGCGGGGGCCTCGACGTCCTGGTCAACAACGCCTCGACCGACGTCGCCGAGCTACCCCTCGCAAGCTCGAGGAGGTCTCGCGACGATCAATTGATGGAACGGATCATGGGCAAGGCGCTCGGCGCGATCCGATGCTCGCGGACGGCCTTGCCCTACCTGCGGGCGTCGACGGCGGGCAGGATCGTCTGCATCGGAGGCGACGCGTCCCGGACCACGATGAATCCGTTCACCCAGGGCGTTCCGGGATCGGGCCTATCGGCCGGGTCTGGGCAACGCCGTCCTCGTCAACTTCGCCAAGCGCCTGAGCAACGAGGCGGCGGGCGCCGGGATCCTGGTCAACGTCGTTCATCCCGGGGCCGCCCTGATCGGTGAGCGTTTCGACAAGCGCGTCCAGACGGTGGCCGATCGCGAGGGGCTCTCGACTGGAGGAGGCCGAGCGAGTCGCTGGTCGCCGGGATCCCGATCAAGCGCGGGATCACGCCGGAGGACATCGCGCCGCTCGTCGTGTTCCTCGCCTCACCGCTGACCTCGGCGACGACGGGGCAGTGCGATCGCCGTCGACGGCGGCGCCAATCCGATGGTCGTCTACTAACGGCCGTTCCGGGGAACAGCACGCCCGGGTTGATGATGCCGTTCGGGTCGAAGCGCGTCCTTGATGGCGCGCATCGTCGCGACGTCGTCCCGTCCGCGCATGCGTTCGAGCCAGGCGGCCTTGGCGATCCCGATGCCGTGCTCGGCGCTGATCGTCCCGCCCAGTTCGAGGACGCGGCCGAGGACGAGCTCGTCGATCTCGAGCTCGACTCCGAGGTCAGCGGTGGGCGGGACCAGGACGTTGACGTGCAGGTTGCCCTCGGCGAGGTGGCCGAATGTCACGCACCGGACCCCGTCGAGCTCGGCCAAGGCGCGCCATCCAGTTCGGCGAGGAACCCCGCGAGGTCGACCGAGCGGTAGCGCCACGTCGTACTTGTGGGCGATGCCGACTCGCGAGATCGCTTCGGCCTGACGCTCGCGGTAGGCGAGCAGGTCGTCGACGGCTCGGTGTCGAGCGCGATGAGGTCGTCGACGACCGCGGTCTGGGCGCGCCAGCGCCGAGGTCAGAGCTCGTCGACGACGTCCGATCGGCCTGCCGACCTCGACGATGACGTAGCAGGGATAGCGGGTCGGGAACGGGCGGGCGAGACCGGCTTGATCGCAGACGAGCTCCATGCCCGCATCGAGCACGAGCTCGAGCGATCGGAGGCTAGGCAGGAGATCGGGCAGAACGATCGCGAGGGCGACGGCGTCGTCGATGGAGGACAGCGCCAGCATCGCCGCCGCCCGGTACGTCGGCGCCGATACCAGCCGCAGCCGCAACCGGGTGATCAGGGCGAGGGTCCCTTCGCTGCCGACGCAACAGGCGCGTCAGGTCGTACCCGGCCGTGTCCTTGCGGATGCCCGACAGGCGATCGATCACCCGACCATCCGCGAGGACGGCCTCGATGCCGAGCACGTTGTCGGGCCATGCTCCCGAGGGCGACGACGTTGAGTCCGCCGGCATCGGTCGCGGCCATCCCGCCGAGGGTGGCGCTGCCTCGCGCGGCGAGGTCGACGCCGAACGCGAGACCGGTGGACGCGCAGGTGGGCCTGGAGATCGCTCGAGGACGACGCCCGCGCCGACGAGGACCGAGGCGTCGGCGATGTCCACCTCGTCAACGCCGCAGAGCCGCGAGGTCGAGATGACGACCTCTCCCGACCGAGGGACGGAGCCGCCGACCAGCGACGTGTTGCCGCCCTGGGGGACGACCGGCACCCGGCCGACGCGCACATCGACAGGACGCGGCGGACTTCATCGGTCGTCCCCGGCCGAACGACGGCGGGTGTCGTCGCCGCGCCAGCGCGACGTCCAGTCGGTCGTGTACGAGCGTGTCAGATGCGGGGTCGACGAGGACGTGGTCCGGACCGACGACGATGTCAGTCCCGTCAGGAGCCCGGCCAACTGATCCGACATCATCCCTCAGACTCGATGGTCGATCCGTCGGACCGAGAGGCCAGACCGACACGCGCGGGCAGGTGACAGTCTACAGTAGACACTGACTGACCAACACGCGTGACCAAGCCCTGCAGCGAGGAGAGGTTGACCGATCCAGGGGAACTTCCGCTCATCGCCAGAGCCCGTCGTTCCGCGGGCGTCGCGGTCGTGGACGCGTCGGGTCGCGCACGGGTACGACGAGCTCCTGGCGCGACTCCGGTCTTCTGGCCACGCAGCTGCTCGGACCGGGCGACGGACCTGCGCCGAGGCGCGCGTCGCCGTCCTGTGCCGGCCCGATTTCGGGTTCGTCGTCGCCCAATGGGCGACCTGGCGGGCCGGCGGCGATCTGCGTCCCACTCGCCATCTCGCACCCGCCGGCGGAGCTGGCGTACGCGATCGATCGGGTCGGGGTATCGACGATCGTCGTCGGGACCGAGCCCACCGCGATCGGATCGACGACCTCGCCGAGGAGCGAGGGATCCGGGTGATCGACATCGACGAGCCGTCGGCTGGGCGATCGGGTGCGCTGCCCGACGTCGACCCGGCACGACGGGCCGTCGTCTTCTATCACGAGCGGCACGACCGGTCGTCCGAAGGGCGTCGTCTGGACCCATCGCACCGTCGAACGCCAGGTCGCCACGCTCGAGCGTGCCTGGGGCTGGGCGTCGAACGACACGGTCCTGGCGATCCTGCCCCTGCACCATGTCCACGGTGCGATCAACGTCGTCACGACGGCCCTCTGGGCCGGCGCCCGCTGCTGGATGCCCGGCCGCTTCGACGCGGAGCGAGACGTGGGAGACGATCGCCGGCGGCGACATCACCGTCTCATGGCTGTCCCGACCACGTACGTGCGGCTCATCGCGGCGTGGGACGACCGCTCCACCGGAGACGTCCAGGCGCGCTGGTCGCCGCGGCGCGCACGCTGCGGCTGATGGTCAGCGGGTCGGCCGCCCTGCCGACGGTCCGTGCTCGATCGCTGGGAGGCCATCACCGGTCATCGACTCCTGGAGCGATACGGCATGACCGAGATCGGCATGGCCATCTCGAACCCGCTCCGAGGGGATCGGTCGCCCGGGCACGTCGGGCGTCCCGCTGCCAGACGGTGGAGATCCGTCTCGTCGATGAGGCCGCCGAGGACGTCGCCGGATGGCGAGCCGCGGCAGATCGTCGTGCGCGGCCCCGGCCTTGTTCCTCGGTACTGGGACGAACCGGAGGCGACCGCTCGCGCCTTCATCGACGGCTGGTTCCAGACCGGCGACATCGCGGTCGCTCGACGACGGCGGGCTACCGGATCCTCGGGCCGACGCGACCAGGACATCATCAAGACCGGTGGCTTCAAGGTTTCCGCCCTCGAGATCGAGAGCGCGATCGCCGCGCTCCCGGCGTCGAGGAGTGTGCGGTGATCGGTCGTCGACGACGACGAGTGGGGTCAGCGGGTCGCGGCGGTCGTCGTCCTGCGCGTCGGCCGTCGCGACTGTCGCTCGACGGCCTCCGTGACGGCTCCGCGAGACGCTCGCGCCGTACAAGATCCCGACGCGCCTGAAGCTCGCTGGCGTCGTTGCCGCGGAATGCCATGGGCAAGGTCCGCAAGGCGCGAGCTCCGTGCGCTGTTCGACGACAGGACCACCGTGAGCGAGCCGACGTCGCGATGAGCGCGACACGGTCATCGGATGGTTCCCGCGGGTGCTCATCGTCAACTTCATGCAGGCCGTGACGATGCAAGGCATGCGGCCGATGATCTCGTATCGCGCCACTCTCGATCGGGGCCGGCCCAGCCGAGATCGGGCTCATCTCGGCATGCTTCGGGCTCTTTTCGCTGCTCGTCGCGGTCCCGGCCGGCCGCTGGGTCGACCGGTTCGGGGAGAGCCTGTTCATGACCGCGGGGACGGTGACGATCGGGACGGTGGCCGTCTTCCTGATCAACGCGGATACGGTACCCATGCTGGCGATCGCGATGCTGGTCCTCGGGGTGCGGGCAGATCATCTCGGCCGTGGCGATCCAGACACTGATCGCGAACGGCGGCGACCCCGAACGACCGGGACGCCCGATTCGGGACGCAGACCGTCGTCGCCTCGTTCGGCCAGCTGGTCGGACCGGCCGTGGCCGGCCTCATCGTTGCCCAGTCGCTCCAGTCGTCCGGGATGAGCAACACGGCCATCCCGGTCAACGCGACCGATGGTGTGTTCGCCCTCGGGGCGATCACGGCTCTGCTGGCCACGCTCGCGGCCGCGTCGCTGTGGCGCTGGCCTCCCCCCGAGCACGCGCGATCGTCCCGACCGGCAGATCAGACCTCGTCCGACCGCGAGTCGATGTTCCAGTCGATCGGCCGGGTGCTGCGGATCCCGAGCATCCCGCAGGCGATGCTGGCAAGCCTGACCGTCCTGTCGTGCATCGACATCCTCACGGTCTACCTGCCCGTCTACGGCGTGGCGAACGGGATCCCGGTCGCGACCATCGGCTTGCTGCTCGCCCTTCGTGGCGCAGCGTCGATGACGGCCCGCGTGCTGATGATGCCGCTCCTGCGGCGGCTCGGTCGCCGGCGCCTCCTGATCGTCAGCATGCTCATCCCATCGGTGATGCTCGTCGTGCTGCCCCTGACCGGCGACAACATCGCGCTTCTCGCCCTGTCGGTGGCGCTCATCGGCGGTGGGCTCGGGCTGTGCCAGCCGCTGACCATGACCTGGATCGCGACGCAGTCGCCGGTCGAGATCCGAGGCACGGCGATCGGCGTTCGGCTGGCCGGCAACCGATTCGGGCAGTTCGCGATCCCCGCCGTGGCAGGCCTCGTGGCCGGCGTGGCCGGTCTGATCGTCATCTTCTGGTCGCTGGCGGGACTCCTCGCCGTGAGCGCCGCACTCGTCACCTCCGGGGCATTCCGACCGCCGCCTGCCGGTCGGGACCAGCCGGTGCCGGTACCCGCCAGTCCTCCTGGCTCATCGACGGATCCGTTCCCGGCCGCGCCGTCACCGCCCTCGCCGACGACGTAGCGATCAGCCTCCGCCCTGGCTGGCCCAGAGCGAGCTCCCAAGCGAAGTACGGAGATGTCGCGCCCATCGATGCAGTCGCGACGCGCGACGACGACGCCGGTACGCTTGCGGTGTTCGTGGTGAACCGGCATCCCACCGAGGCGATCGACCGCACGATCGACCGGCGCTTGTTCGCGGGCCGGCCCCACCTCCGGTAGGCGGTCATCCTGCACGACGACGATCCGCACGCGATCAACACCGAGGGCGAGCCTCGGTTCCGGCTGGTGTCCGAGGTCGGCCCGGTCGCCGTCGTCGGCGCGTTCGGAGCCCGCCTGATCGAGCTATGGGTGCCGGACCGACACGGGGCGTTGGGCGATGTCACCCTTGGGTTCGACCGGGATGACGAGTATCGCCAGCACCGCGACATGTACGTCGGGGCGACCATCGGGCGGGTCGCCGGACGGATCGGCGGTGCACGTTTCGAGCTCGACGGGATGGTCTACCGGCTCACTGCCAACGAGCCGCCGAATCACCTGCATGGCGGATCCGAGCGGAGCTTCGATCGGGTGCTGTGGACCGGCCGCGCACAGGAGACGTCAGGTTCCCCGAGTGTCAGGTTCGAGTACCGCAGCGCGCACCTCGAGGAGGGGTATCCGGGAACGCTCGATGCGTCGGTCACCTATACGCTGGCCGGTGCGGAGCTGTGGATCTCGTACGAGGCTCGCAGCGATCGCGCGACGCCGGTGAGCCTCACGTCACACGCGTATTGGAACCTGGCTGGGGCCGGCGCGGACACCGTGCTCGATCACGACCTGCGGCTCTTGGCCGCTGTGTTCTCGCCAACCGACGCCGGGCTCGTCCCCGCTGCCGCCAGCGCGCCCGTCGCCGGGACGCCCCTGGATTTCACCGCGCGCCGGACCATCGGCGATCGGATCGCGCGCCTCGACGATGACCCAGCCGAGGGCTACGACCACAACTACCTCCTCGACGGCGCCGATGGGACCATGCGACCCGTTGCCTGGCTCCGCCATGCCGCCACTGGCCGAACGATGGAGCTCCGCACGACCCAGCCCGCGCTGCAGGTGTACACGGGCAATCGGATGCGACCCGTGACGGGCAAGGCGGGCCGTGTCTACGGGTATCGATCGGCGATCTGCCTGGAGCCACAGATGACCCCCGACTCGGTGAATGGACCGCGCCAGAGCGCCGTCATCCTCAGGCCGGGTGCGACCTATCGGCAAACGAGCGTCTACGCCTTCGGGCTCGAGCCGACGGAGCCGGCATCGACGCGAACCGGGCGATGAGTCCCGCCGCGGATGGACCGGGGTTCATCGGGCAAGCGCACCGCCGACACAACCGGGGGCTTCCAGGATCGATGGGCCATCAATACACTCAGCCAGACATGCGTCCCCGCCTACTCGGCCTGGCGTTATCGTCCGTGGTCATTGCCGCCTGCGGCGGCGGCGCCGCACCCGCATCGACCACGCCCTCGCCCAGCACAAGCGCCTCGACCGACCTTGTCGCCTACGTCGACGTCGGCGGTCGGACGATGCATCTCGTCTGCGTCGGCCCGACCGACACCGGCGAACCGACGATCCTGCTCGAGGCCGGCGGCGGCGGGGACTACCTCACATGGGCCGAGATCCTGCCCGTGATGCGATCGACGCATCGGCTGTGCGCCTATGACCGCGCCGGGCTGGGGCAGAGTGAGCCGCCCGCGGAAGCGTCGCGCACGGCCGCGGCCCAGGTCGCCGACCTTCGCGCCCTGCTTGATGCGGCCGGTGTCAGCGGGCCCTTTGTAATCGGAGCCCACTCGTATGGCGCGACGGTGGCGACCCTGTTCACGGAGGCCTACCCGGAGGAGGTCGTCGGCCTGCTGTTCGTCGACCCGGAAAGTCCCCGCGTCAGCACGAGGTTTCGGGACGCGCTGCCGGCGCCCGCGGCCGACGAGCCCGCCAGCGTCACAGACTTCCGCGATGGGCTGGAGACCTTCGAGACCGACCCATCGCTGAACCCCGAGCACGTCCATCTCCGGACCAGCTTCGCGGAGGCGGCCGCGGCTCTCGACGCGCCTGGGCAGCTGTTCGGTGACCGGCCGGTTGTCGTGTTGCGTGCCGAGATGACGCCGGGTCCTCAGTTGGGCTTGCCACCCGACCTCGCGAAGACGGTCGACGACATCTGGGCCGCCGCCCAGCAGGAACTCGCCGACGAGTCGACCGCGGGCTCGGTCGAGACGGTGTCTGGCGCCGGACACGAGATCCAGGTCGATCAGCCGCCGGCGGTGATCGACGCGCTCGAGAGGATCCTCGACGACCTGGCGACCGCACGATGAGCCGAGCACTCGCCCCCCGGTCATCGCCGCCCGAGGTCCTCGTCGAGATGGCACGCCTCAAGGCGCTGAGCGATGGCGTCGTCGCTGTCGCCCTGACCCTGCTGGTGTTCGATATCCGGCTGCCGCCCGGAGTACCCGCCGCCGATCTTGCCGGCAGCCTCTTGGCCCTCGGCCCAGAACTGCTGATCTACCTGCTGAGCTTCGCGATCATCGGGAGCGCCTGGGGGTCGCACCAACGGATGCTCGGCCAGATCAGCCGCGGAGACGGCCTGCTGGTCTGGTTCACGCTGCTGTCGATGCTGCCGATCACACTCCTGCCGGCGTGCGCGTCGCTTCTCGGCGACTTCCCGAACCAGTTCGTCGCGGTCGCGGTCTTCGCCTTCGACGCGCTCGCCATCCAGCTCACCGCGTACTGGCTGTGGCGACATGCCAGCCGCCAGGCGCTGATCGATCCGTCACTGGATCGCCGCGTCGTCGATGGGATCGGCCGCCGCCATGTGGTCAATGCGCTCGGCTTCGGGCTATCGATCCCGTTGGCGCTCGTCGCTCCCGCCATCGCGTACGCGTTGTGGGTCGCGGTGTTCGCCCTTGTATTCACGACCGATTGGGTCTCCTGGCGGCTGGCGAACCGGACTACTGAGGAGGCGATCGCCCTCGACGGCGCGACCCAGGCACGCGTGCAGGTCCGGCATGGGGCGGGGACGCTCCATCTCGACGCGATCGAGAGCGACACTGTCCTGCTCGATGGCGTCTTCGGTGGTGGCGTCGAGCGCACGGTCAGTCACGAGCGTGGACGCGCCGACATCGAACTGACGCTGCCGCGCGTCGGCGGCCTGCTCGATCCGCGCTATCCGTGGGCGTGGGGTCGCTTCTGGCCCGATTGGGACCTCGGCCTCAACGATGGCGTCCCGGTCTCGCTGAGCGTCGAGACTAAGGACGGCACAGCCGATCTCGACCTCGGGGGCGTACGGCTCACCGAGCTCGACGTCCGCGCCGACGCGAGTGTGGTCGAGGTCAGCCTTCCAGCCAACGCCGGCCAGCTCACCGTCGACGTGCTGTCCAAGGGCGCCGCGGTGACGATCCGCGTTCCGCACGGCGTCGCCGCGTGGATCCGCGGTGAGGAGGACATTCCCGAGCTCGCGCTCGACATCGCTCGCTTCCCGATCGTCGTGTTGGGCCGGGAGTATCGATCGGCGGACTACGACACAGCGCGCAACCGGGTAGACCTCACGGCTGTGTCAGCCGCCGGCTCGATCAGGATCATCTAGTCGCAGGCGGCAGCCCACGCTCAGGCAGTCGCGGCCTGGCGTTCGAGCCAGCGGCCCAGCTCGTCGAGCATGCCGCCCGTGCCGTTCTTGCGCAGCTTCGGGTCGTCGAGGACGCCCCGAAGATGGCTGGCCTGCTTCAGCGTGGGCCCTGGGTCTAGCGCTTCTTCTTCGGGACCTCGTAGAGCGCGTCATGCGGGTCCGTCCCCTTCGAACGTGCGGCGTGACCGACCGGCTGCTTCTTCGGCAGTACGTAGAGGACCATCAGGGCGATCGGTCCGAGGACGACGGCCAGGATCGTCCAGACCGCGCGGCTCCGGCCGAACTTCGGGGCGTTCTGATATGCGTAGATCGCGCACACGGCCCACACCACGGCGGCCACGACGAGGAACCCCGTCCCGACCAATGTTGGATCTGTCACCGGTTACCCCTCTCGGACTGATCCAGCTAGCGCTCGACGGCGCGGCGCCTTCGAATTGTGTGGCGTTGGCTGTCGAGGAAGGATTCGACCCTTCGATCTCCTGATCCAGATGCAGGTGACCGATCTTCGCGATTCCTCGTCCGCCGTGAGCACGAAGTCAACCGACTGCTGCCCTGGATCCTACCGAGCCTGGTGACCCGTCGCAAACGTAGCTTGCCACGAGCGGGTCACTGACTCGTCGCCTCATGTGAGGCCTCGCGCGTCCAGCACCCGGCCCCAATGGAAGAAGCGGACGGCGACCAGGACGCCGAGTGCGGCGATGACCAGGATCGCCGCCGCCGCGATCGAGGCGTCGAGATCCCCGCCCTGGAACTCCGCATAGACGACGAGTGGCAGGGTCTGCGTCCGGCCTTCGATGTTGCCGGCGAACATGATCGTCGCGCCGAATTCGCCGAGCGAGCGCGCCCAGGTCATGACCAGGCCGGCAGCCAGAGCCGCGCTCGCCAGCGGCACGGTGACGGAGCGGAACAGCTGCCGTTCCGAGGCGCCGTCGACTCGGGCCGCGTCCTCGAGGTCGCGGTCGACCCCCGCGATGCCGGTCCGCGCCGATCGGATGAAGAACGGGGCGGACACGAACGTCTGGGCCAGGATCACGGCGATCGTCGTGAATGGCACCGCGATCCCGAGGAACTCGAACGGCGCTGAGAGCAGACCCCGCCGGCCGAAGACCAGCAGCAGGGCCAGCCCCGCGACCGATGGCGGCAGGACGATCGGCAGGTCGACGATGGCCTCGAGCAAGCCCTTGCCGCGGAATTGTCGACGTGCCAGCACGAAGGCGAGCGGCAAACCGAGCATCACGGTGATGACCAGACTGATCGCCGTGGTCACGAGGCTCAGCCACAGCGCGTCGAGGACCACCGGCGAAGCGATCGCGATCGCAAGCGATCCATCGATGACCGCCCGGACGACGAGCGTGAGGACCGGCAGGCCGAGGAACAGCGCAAAGAGGGCCGCGACAGCGGTGAGCGAACGCTCCCCCCAGCGCCCCCCGGTCCGTTGATGCGACCTAGGGCGCTCGCCTGCGGCCGGCGTCCCGGCGGCCTCGTCGATCACGAGGGCGGCAGGAACCCGAGGCCGCCCAGGATAGCCTGGCCGTCGGGCCCGGCGAACCAGTCGAGGAACGCCTTCGCGGCGGCCGCGTTCCTGGACGCCTTGACGACGACGCCGTCGTAGGTGGCCGGGACATTGGCCGAGTCCGGCACGCCGACGGTGGTGACCTTCGTCGACGCCTTGGCGTCGGTGACGTAGACGATGCCGGCGTCGCCCTCGCCGAGCTCGATCTTGGCCACGACCGCCTTCACGTTGTCTTCCTTCGACGCGATGTTCGCGCTGTAGGCGGCGACAAAGTTCGCCGGATAGCCAGCTTCCTTGGCCAGATTCTCGACGAGCTCCGTGGCGTACTTGGTGATCGGCACCTCGTCGCCGGCGGCGATGACCTTGACGCCGGTCTTGGCGAGGTCGGCCGGAGTCGAGATGGCGGCCGGGTTATCGGCCGGGACGATGATCGTCAGTTCGTTCGCGGCGAACGTGACCGCGGCGCCGTCGGCAAGGCCCGCGTCGACGAGCTTCTTCGGGTTGGTCGCATCGGCCGAAAGGAACACATCGGCCGGGGCACCCTGCTCGATCTGCGTCTCGAGCGCCGAGGAGGAGTCGGTCGAGAGCGTTAGCGTCGTGCCCGGATTGGCTGTCTCATACGCTGCCTTGGCCGTCTCGAGTGCTCCCTTGAGCGAGGCCGCACCGAAGACGGTGAGTTCGACCGCATCGGCCGACGGAGCCGCTGACGGCGACGCGGGAGCGACCGATGGTGGAGCGGAGGGCACGCCGCTCGCCGATGGTGATGCGCCTCCGCTCGAACAGGCCGTGAGGACGAGCAGCGCGACGGAGATCAGGACAGCCGGGCGGGACTTCATGCGCGCGCGTCCTTGGACGTTGGGATCTCGACGATGACGTTGGTTGCCTTGACGACACAGACCGCTTCATCGCCGACCTTGAGGTCGAGCTCCTCGACGGCCTCCGCGGTCATCAGGCTGACCATCCGGTGCGGGCCGGCGATCACCTCCACGACGGCAGCGACGCCGTCGCGCTCGACCCTCGTGACGATGCCCGGGAACCGGTTGCGGGCGGACTGGGCGACGATCGGTCGATCGATAGACGCCTTCCGACGCTCATCGAGGAGGCGCGACACCTCGCGGATCGTGACCAGTCGCTGGCCGCCCTCCGAGCGCTCCATCCGCAGGCGGCCCTCGGTTTCCCAGCGTCGGAGCGTCTCGACCGTGACCTGGAGCATCTCGGCTGCCTGACCGACCCGAAGACGGGCCGCCGGCCGTTCGCGCGTTTGTGCCATACCGGTGAGTATCGGTCGTCAACCGCTGGTGTGTCTAGATGTTTGGGAGCGTACACCCATGAACGAGCGCTGGTCGCGGGAGCATCTCCCCAATCGCAGGCCAACCGGCTACGCTATCGATCGGAGGTGATTCCCCATGACGACGATGCGCGAGGCCCTGGACAAAGCGATGGGCCGTGGCGGCACTGACGGGGCGATGGAGGCTCTCCAGGAGAACGGGATCGCGATGGCAGACGTCGACACGATGAGCCAGGCCATCCACGACGTGTACTGCGGGATCATCGCGGACCACCAGCACCCGAACGACAAGGATCGCGAGCAGGCACGCCAACTGATCGAGGCACTGAGCCGCCAGTCGGCCTGACTCCGGAGAGACGCCCACGGGGCGATATGACTCGTTGACCAGCGTGACCTTCGATCGGCCAGCCGACCGCGCCGACGAGCTCCGGGCCAAGCAGGGGAGTGTCCGCTTCATCGAGATCCCGGCGCACCGGTTCGTCATGGTCGACGGCGAGGGTCCGCCTGGCGGCGAGGCTTTCACCCAGCGACTGCCCGGGATCTACGGGACCGCGTACAAGCTCCGATTCGCATTGAAGGCGGCGGGTACGGTGACCAAAGTCGGCTCTCTGGAAGGCCTTTGGTGGACCGAGACCGGTGAAACCGACCTGGACAGGATCCTCAGCGCCGACCGCGAAGGCTGGCGATGGACCCTCCTGATCGCCTTGCCCGACGAAGCCGATCATGCCCAGATCGAAGCCGCACTCGAGGGAGGTCGGGCGAAGGTCCAACCCGCGATCGCCCGGAACATCCGGATCGAGTCGTTTGCTGAGGGCCGCGTTGCCCAGACGCTGCACGTCGGACCCTATACGACCGAGCGACCCACGATCGAGCGCCTCCACGCTGCGATCCGCGAGGCGGGGTTGCAGGAACGCGGCCGACACCACGAGCTGTACCTCGGCGATCCGCAGCGGTCGGCGCCGGAGCGGCTCCGAACGGTCCTACGGCACCCAGTCGGCTGACGCCCGCTTCCTGGGGTAGCTGGCTCGCGAGGAAGGATTCGAACCTTCGATCTCCTGTCCAGAGTGAGGCGCACCAAGTCGGGAAGAGTCAGGCGCACAGAACGGCCGTCTCACGCCGTTGTTGCCGCGTCTCGTGGCAGGAGGCCGTCCAGTGGGGGAACGCTACTGCGGGCGCATCCCGGACATGGCGTTGCCCGCCAATTCGTGGCATTCGGCGAGCGTCACGGCGGCGAGGGCGTCCCGGACATCGGCCACGGCGGACGCCGACATCGACAAGCTCGTGACGCCCAATCCGACCAGGACCGGTGCCAGCTGTGGCGAGGCAGCGGCCTCGCCGCACACCCCGACCGGCTTGCCAGCGCCGGCGCCGGCTTCCGCCGTCATCCGTATGAGGTCGAGCAGCGCCGGTTGCCACGGGTCGAGCAGGTCGGCCAGGTCGCCGGCCATCCGGTCCGCCGCGAGCGTGTATTGCGCAAGGTCGTTTGTCCCGATGCTCAGGAAGTCGGCATGCTCGAGGAGATCGGCGGCGCGGAGGGCGGCGGCCGGGATCTCGACCATCACCCCCGCGACGGGCAGACCGTTTTCGTGGGCGAGGTCCGTGAACCATCTCGCCTCGGCCGCGGTGGCGACCATCGGCGCCATTACCCAGACGATCGCACCCGTCGCCTGCTGGGCAAGTGCCAGAGCGGCGAGTTGGTCGGTGAGGACGTCGGGTGAACGACGGGCCGTTCGGAGCCCGCGGACCCCGAGCGCCGGGTTCTCCTCGTGAACCTGATTCAGGAACGGCAGCGGCTTGTCCGCCCCGGCGTCGAGCGTCCGGACCACGATCTTGCGGCCGGCCATGGCCCCGAGCACGCCCGTGTAAAGCGCGACCTGCTCGCCGACCGATGGTGCGTCCTGGCGGTCGAGGTACAGAAACTCGGTACGGAAGAGCCCGACGCCCTCGGCGTCCACTTTCGCGACGGCGGCCGCGCCCGTGGCGTCACCGATGTTCAAGAGGAGCGCGACCGGGTGCCCGTCGGCGGTTCGCCCCGGTCCGCGGCTCGCCGCTTTCGCGGCACGACGTCGCTGTTCGCCCCGGTTCGTCTCCGCGACTTCCTGGGGGTCGATCCCGCGCCGGATCCGGCCCGTCACGCCGTCGACCTCGAGCAGCTCGCCCTCCCGCAACGAGGCGGCCCCGGCGACGGCCACGACCGCCGGGATGCCGAGGCTTCGGGCGAGGATCGCCGTATGGCTGGTCGGTCCGCCCCTGACCGTGACGAGCGCCAGGACCCGCTCCGGCGTCAATGTCACGGTGTCCGCCGGTGCGAGATCCTCGGCCACGAGGATGAAGGGCGTGTCCCGCTCAGGCACACCCGGCAGCGGCTGTCCCAACAATCGGGCGATGGTCCGGTCGCGGACGTCATCGAGATCCCCGACCCGCTCGGCCATGTAGCCGCCGAGATCGAGGAGCAGGGCCCGGAAGCCTTCGAACGCCTGATCGACGGCCCAGGCCGCCGGCTCGCTCTTCGCGATCGCCGAGCGGATGGACTCCTCGAGCGACGGATCGCGGGCGATCATGGCGGTCGCCTCGAGAACCTCAGCCGCGCCCGGGATAGGGGTCGCGGCGGCGCGCCGCTCGAGATCCTCGGCGGTCGCGGCCAGGGCCGCCAGCGCCGTCTCGGCCTCGGCGTCTGCGTCGATGACCTCGGGGCGCTCCGCGGGCAGTCGTGGCCGTGGCCCCATGAGCGCGACCGGTCCGGCGGCAAGGCCGGGACATACGCCGATCCCCATGAACTGCGCGCGAGGGTCGTGCGTTGCCGGTGTCGCCCCGTCGACGGTCATCGGAGCCACCTCACGCGGGGTCGTCGTGGTCCTCCGCGACCACGCTCGCGACGGCCTCTAGGGCCTCGGCGGCACCGTCGCCGTCGGCTTCGAGAATGACCGTGTCACCATTCTTCGCCCCAAGGGCGAGGACGCGGAGGATGCTTCGGGCGTCGACCGCTGAACCCTCCACCTTGCGGATCGTGATCCGCACTTCCTGCTCGGTGGCCGCCTTGACGAAGAGCGCGGCCGGTCGCGCATGGAGCCCGATCCGCGACCCGACGATGACCTCGCGCTGCGCCATGACGATGTCCTCCAGTCCGACTCGCGCCGGATCCCGACCCTTCGGTCAGGGTTCGATGGTGACTTTGATGCCCTCGCCGCGCGAGACGATGTCGATCGCGTCGAGCACGCGATCCAGCGGCAGCCGATGCGTGATGAGGTCCTTGACCGGCACCGCACCGCTGGCGATCAGGGCCAATGCCTGCTTGTTGTGGTCCGGGCTCGATCCGTTCGCGCCGACGATCGTGAGCTCCCGATAGTGCACGACGTTCGAGTCAAGGGTGATGGTGGGCTTGTCCTTGGGCAGGCCGCCGAAGAATGACAGGCGGCCACGTCGCGCGACCATCCGCAGGGCGTCCTCCTGCGCCTTCCCGGATGCCGCAGCGGTGATCGCCACGTCCACGCCGCGGCCGTCAGTCAGCCCGAGGATGGCCTGGATCGGATCGGTCTCGCTGCCGGCGATGGCGGCGTCGGGGGCAACGACCGCGGCCGACATGTCGAGGCGCTGGCGGTTCAGCTCGACAAGGAACACCCGGGCTGCCCCACGCGCCCGTGCCAGCCGCACGTGCAGGCAGCCGATCGGCCCGGCGCCGATGACCACCACGTCGTCACCCGCGCCGACCCTGGCGAGCTCCTGGGCATTGATCGCGCACGCGAACGGCTCCGCGACCGATGCCTCGTCGAAGTCCACGCCACCGGGGACCCGGTTCAGGCCGTCGACCCGCAGCACCTCGTGCGGGACGATGAGGTACTCGGCGAATCCGCCGTCGTACTGGTACCCGATCGAAGTCTGGTTGGGGCAGATCGTCATCCAGCCACGCCGGCAGTCGGGGCATTCCCCATCGGGGATCGCCGCGATGACCTGGACGCGATCGCCGACCGTCCACGGCCGACCATCACCGGGCGGACTCACCTCGGCGCCGATCTCGACGATCTCGCCGGCGATCTCGTGACCCATGACCCGTGGAGGATCGATGTTCTGGTGCCCAGACCGGTAGATCTTGACGTCCGTGCCGCAGGTCGAGCAGTTGCGCACCCGGATCTTGACCTCGGCCGGGCCGGGCGAGGGTTCCGGGGCGTCCTCGATGCGGATGTCCCCCGGCGCGTAGAAGCGGGCGACCTTCATTCGTGTGGCTCCTCGGCGGCTCGGCCGTCGGGGTTCAGGAGGGCCAGGACTGCCTCAACGTCGGTGGCTGTGCGCAGCGCGGCCGCACTGTCGTCATCGACGAGGATCTCGGCAAGCGCCGACAGAACGCCCACGTGTTCGTCGCCACTCGCCGCGATCGGGATGCAGAGATAGACGGTCTCGCCGTCCCAGTCGACCCCGTCGGGGTACTGGAGAAACCCGAGCGCCGTCCGGCGGACAAGGTCGCGAGCCGCGTCGGTCCCGTGGGGGATCGCCACACCCTCGCCCATGTAGGTCGAGATCTGACCTTCGCGCTCCAGGATGGCGGCCGCGTAGCCCTCGTCCACCGCGCCGAGCTCCTCCAGGAGCGCGCCCGACTGGCGCAGCGCATCCCACTTGTCGTCGGCGTGCTGCGCCAGTCGAACGGCCTCCCGGACGAGGACATCGGTGGCGGGCGGTGGCGCGGAGGACTCAGCCGGCAAGGACGCCACCGTCCCTGATGGCTGCCTCGACCTTCTCGAAGGCAGGGTCGCCCATGAAGATCTGGAACGGGACCACGACCGCTCCCGGGGCCATCGCTTGCGCTCGCTGCGCCAGGCTCGCGTGGGTGACCACCACTTGGGTGTCGGCGGGGATCGAGCTGACTGGGAGGTGCTCGACCGCCACGTCGTAGGTCTTCAACCGCTGACGCATCTGGCTGGCGACCATGACGCTGCTGCCCATGCCCGCATCGCACGCCACCACGACGGTGCGGATATCTCGGCCGTTGACCTCTGGCATGACATTCACGCTCCCGTCGGGGCCGGGATGGCGTCCGGACGCGGCGCTTCCTCAGTGACCGGTTGCTCCGCGCGCCCGAAGCCGAGCAGCATCGAGGCGACGCCGAACGACACGACCGACGCGACGGCTATGGCCAGCAGCACGCCGAAGTATCCGTCCCTCGGCGTTACCGCCATGTAGGCAAAGATGCTGCCGGGGGAGGGGGTGGCGACAAGCCCCGCGCCGGTGACGACCGCGACTGCGATCCCGGAAGCGCCGCCGGCGATGGCGGCCAGGATCAGTCGTGGCTTCATCAGCACATAGGGGAAATAGATCTCATGGATGCCGCCGAAGAACTGGATGATGATCGCCGTGGGCACGGTCGGCCGGAGCGCCCGCGGGCCGAAGAAGAAGTAGGCAAGGAGGATCCCGAGGCCCGGTCCTGGATTGGTCTCGATCATGAACAGGATCGACTTGCCTGTTTCGAGCGCCTGGGCGACGCCGAGCGGCGCGAGGACGCCGTGGTTGATCGCGTTGTTGAGGAAGAGCACCTTGGCTGGCTCGACGATGATCGACACGAGTGGGAGGAGGCCCGCGGCGACGAGGATGTCGACGCCGTCTCCCGCCGCATTGGCGAGCGTCTCCACGATCGGTCCCACGGCCAGCACGCCGAGGACCGCGAAGATCAGGCCGAGGATCCCCGCGCTGAAGTTGTCGACCAGCATCTCGAACCCGGAGCGGACCCGCCCGGCGACGAGGGCGTCGAAGCGCATGAGCGCGTACGCGGCCAACGGGCCGACGATCATCGCTCCGAGGAACATCGGGATGTCGGTGCCGACGACGACGCCCATCGTCGCCACGGCGCCGATGACCGCCCCGCGCTGGCCATGCACCATGCGTCCACCGGTGTAGCCGATGAGCACTGGCAGCAGGATCAGGATGATCGGGCCGACGAGCGCCGCCAGTTGCTCGTTCGGCCACCAGCCGGTCGGGATGAACAGGGCCGTGATCAGGCCCCACGCGATGAACGCCGAGATGTTGGGCATGATCATGCCGGCCAGAAAGCCGCCGACCCGCTGGATCGTGGCTTGTAATCCTGGCCCTTCGCGGTGCTTAAGATCGGCGGTGGTGGTTGTCATCTGGGTACCTCTCCTTCCAGTCGACGGTTCGTCTCCTCGCGCACGATCCCCCGATCGCTGATCCGGACGTCAGGGCGGCATGGCGTACAGGTCCCGACGCGTGGTTTCGTGTCGCTCGAGCCGGACGGATGCTAGGTCGATGTCATCTGGTGACGGCATGCCGGATCCCGGCTGGAGCACCGCGGCGGCACCCCAGGCGAGGCCCTGAGTCAGTGCCTTGGCGCCGGCGCCGCCACCGGCCAGGAACCCCGCCAGCATCGCGTCTCCGGCGCCGACCGAGCTGAGTGGGGAGACCACAGGCGTATGACCATGAAGGGCGCCGTCGTCGTCGACCAGGACGGCACCATCGGCGCCGAGGCTGGCGAGTACCGCCCGCGCGCCGCGATCGCGCAGCCGGCACGCCGCTTCGACGACGTCGGCGATGGTCACCAAGCGCATGCCGGTCGCCTCGGCGAGCTCGTCCCGGTTCGGTTTGACCAGCGTCGGGCCGGCGACCAGGACCGCCTCGAGGGCCGATCCACTGGTATCGATCGCCACGCGGGTGCCGGAATCGGACAGCGATCGAACGAGGTCGGCATAGACGCTTGCGGGCGTTCCAGGCGGCAAGCTGCCGCTCGCGACGAGCCAGTCCGCCGACTCGACCGCCTGCTGGACCGCATCGAACACTGCGTTGAGCTCTTCGGTGCTCAGCTCGGCACCTGGCTCGTTGATCTTGGTGGTCGTCCCGTCGGGCTCGACGATGGTGATGTTCGACCGGATCGCGCCGCGGATCCTGACCGGCACGATCTCGATCCCCGTGTCGCGCAGAAGGGTCACGAGATGCTCGCCTTCGGCCCCGCCCAGGGTGACGACCGCTCGAGTCGGTAGACCGTGGCTCGCCAGCGCTCGCGACACGTTGATGCCCTTGCCGCCGGGATCGACCTGTCCACCCACGGCCCTCGTGACCTCGCCCCGGGCGAGGGCCTCGACCTCGACCGTCCGGTCGACGCTAGGGTTGAGGGTCAGGGTCACGATCACGCCAGCAGGACCCTGGGACCCTGCGCCCGGAGCTCGTCCGCCACCTGGGCGTCGAGCCCCGAGTCGGTGATGAGTGTGTCGATCTCGTCGAGGGCGGCGAACCGCGACAGGTGATCTTGCCCGACCTTGGTGTGGTCGGCGAGAACCACGGACCGCCTGGCGGCTCGGATCATGGCCCGCTTGACCGCGGATTCGGTCGTGTCGGGCGTGGTCAGCCCGCGCTCCGGGCTGATACCGTTCGCGCCGATGAACGCGACGTCGACGTAGCTGTCGGCCAGGGCCTGGAGGGCCCATGCATCGACCGCCGCCTGCGTCCGGCCGCGGACCCGACCGCCGACCATGAGGACCGTGATGTTCGGCCGGACCGACAGCGACATCGCGATGGGCAGCGCGTTGGTCAGGACGACCAGCTCGCGGTCCGTCGGCAGCAGTGCGGCGAGCCGGGCGGTCGTCGTGCCCGCGTCGAGCAGGACCGTCCCCTCGTCCGGAAGCTCCGCGAGGGCCAGCCGCGCGATGCGCTCCTTTTCGACCGTGAGGACGCTATCCCGTGCCGCGAGGGCGGGCTCGAAGCCGAGCCGCTCGATCGGGATCGCCCCACCGTGCACGCGGCGGAGGAGGGCGTGTCGCTCGAGGGTCGTGAGATCCCGCCGGACCGTCTCTGTCGTGACCCCGAGTTCCTCGGCCAGGGCCGCGACCTCCACACGCCCGCCGGAACGCGCGCGCTCGACGATCAAGCGCTGGCGCTCCTCCGCGTACATGTTGGGAAGGTCCTGTTTCATCTGTGTTTAGCTTTATATCGCTGCGTTTGATTGGTGTCAAGACCCAGCCTGATCCACCGTAAAGCCGCACGGGGGATCGGCGACCGCACAGGAGCAGCCGCGCCGCGGGGAGCGGTCGTGCGGGCCGCCCGCATGGTTGCTGAACATGAACTCGATGTACCTGCCCCCGACACTGCGCCCGTAACGCATCACTCGATCGAGAGATGGTCACCCTGCGGACCTCGTGATCGGCACGTGTGGATACCCCTTCCGTTGACCTTGATCATGCGTGCGGCAGCCCGCGGAGCTTGTCCGGGTCGGCGATCAGGTCGATCTCGACGATCCGGCGGTTGGCCACCGTGAAGGCGTAGAGGAGTGACCGGGCCGGGAGCCGTACGAGCAGCCCAGCGCCGCCGTTGACGATGACCGGCTCGAAGCCGACGCCGATCTCCCGGAAGTTCCTGGCCACACTCGCAACCGCCTCGGCACCGACGATCGGTGGCCGCGCGAACGGTCTCGGCGCATTCGGGCCACCGTCGAATCGGACGACGACGTTCGGATCCAGCACCTCGAGGAGCGCGTCGAAATCGCCCTCGCGAGCGGCGGCAAGGAACGCGTCGACGACTCGGCGCTGGACCGCGAGATCCGCGTCGGGCTCTGGCGCCTGCGCTCGGACACGCCGTCGTGCGCGGCTCGCGAGCTGCCGGGTCGCCGCAGGAGAGCGCTCGACCAGCGGCGCGATCTCCTCGAACGGTACGCCGAACACGTCGTGGAGCACGAGCGAGAGCCGCTCCGCCGGCGTCAGCGATTCGAGGACCACGAGCAGGGCCAGCCCGACGGAGTCGGCCATGATCACGTCGCGCTCCGGCCCCACGTCGTTCGCCATGCGAACGATCGGTTCCGGAAGCCAGGAACCGGCGAGTTGCTCCCCCCGCGACTTGCGCCGACGGAGCGTGTCGAGGCAGATCCGGCCGACGACGACCGTCAGCCAGCCACGCAGGTCATCGGAGCCGCCCGGATCCTTGCGATCGAGCCGCAGCCAGGCCTCCTGCACGGCGTCATCGGCCTCGCTGACCGATCCGAGCATGCGGTAGCCGACCGCGCGCAGATGCCCACGGTGCCGCTCGAACTCCTCGGCCAGCCACTCGCTGCGCGTCACGTCGACGTCCTGTTCGGGATCGTCATGAGAGGAACGGTGTGACAACGGTCGATGCGCCTCCTCAGGAGACCGGATCGCCCACCGCGCGAAGCCGGAGGACGCGTTGCGCGCCCGCGGCACGCATCATCCAGCGTAGGGCCGGAGGGAAGGCGGAGGCCGCCTCATCGATGCTGACAAGCGTCGGATGGTCCAGGGCGAGGCCCTCGCCACGCCAGCGCAGCGTGCAGCCGCCGGCGGCCACGACGTTGTGCACCCACTGGGTCCGCTCACCGAAGGGGAGCGCGATGAAGTACCCGTCCGCCGTCATGCGCACTCCGACCGGGACGGCGTACTCGAGCCCGGAACGGCGGCCGCGGTGATGGAGGACCGCCCAGAGCGGGAAGTAGCGTCGTCCGGCGATCGGCCGGGTCAGCCGCCCCATGAATCGGACGACGCGCAAGAGCAGCGGATCGGCCCGGCGCGCTTGGTCTGTCGCTGGGGCGGCGTCTTCGGTCGGCGTGTCGCCGTGCTCGGTTGTGACCATGTGTCCATTCCCTTCCATGCGAGGGCCGACGCCACCCATCAAGGACCGTCGGTGATCCATCCACAACGAGTACGGAAACGGCATGCGTGATGTGACCGGGCTTCGTTCGCATCGGTCGCCCGTGACATCGCGGCGGCGCGTCACGACGCTCGATTCGGCCGCAGCGCCCCGGACTGAAGGGCACGCGGTCGTCCCTGCCGAAGCTGAGGAACGCGACCACGCTGATTGATCGGACTCAGGCAACCCGAGGACCTGTTTCCACGAGTGCGCTGATCGACCGGATCGAGTCCCGTCGGCGCAGAAGAGCCCCGGAGACGTGGTCAGGAGCCCCACTTGGTAGCGCTGTGAGCTTGGGCTTGAGGTAAGCGCCTGATACGTGTCTACCGCCGGTTGTCCATTTCCCCGAACGCCGTTCGTAAGGAGGTGAGAGGCTGGACGAGCCAGCCACCGGCGAGGAGCACGACATGCCGCGATATCTGCTATCAACCCACAGCGCAGCCGGGACGATCCGCGAACCCATGACCGAAGAGCAGATGCGCACGGCCTGGGAGCCGATCCAGGCGCTCGAGGCGGAAATGAAGTCGGCTGGCGCCTGGGTGTTCTCCGCCCGTCTGCACGACCCGGATACCGCATCTGTCGTGCGCGTGTCGGGCGACGAGGTCGTGACCACGGATGGTCCGTTCGTGGAGGCCAAGGAGCACCTCGCCGGCTTCTACATCATCGAGGCGGCTGATCTCGATGAAGCCCTCGGCTGGGCGACGAAGGTGACCAGGCTGATCTCGTCTCCGATCGAGGTGTGGCCGTTCGTGGACACTGCCGGCGGCTGACCTTGCCGATCGTCGATGACGCGCTGATCGGCCGGCTCTTCCGCGAGGAGTCCGGTCGGTCCGTCGCCACTCTGATCCGCATCTTCGGCGACATCGATCTGGCCGAAGATGCGGTCCAGGAGGCCTTCGCCGTCGCTCTCCGGAAGTGGCCCGACGAAGGTCTGCCGCCGAACCCCGGCGGCTGGATCACGACGACCGCTCGCCATCGGGCCATCGATCACCTTCGTCGCGAGGCGCGCGGGCGAGAACTTCTCGCGCACATGCCCGAGGTCGGCGACGAGCCAACGGCAGACGAGGCCGAGTCCGTGGAAGACGATCGACTCCGCCTGATCTTCACCTGCTGTCACCCGGCGCTCTCGACCGAGGCGCAGATCGCGTTGACGCTGCGGCTGCTGGGCGGCCTCAGCACGGCCGAGGTCGCGCGAGCCTTCCTTGTCGCCGAACCGACGATGGCCAAGCGACTGGTCCGGGCAAAGCACAAGATCAGGGCGGCCCACATCCCGTACCGGGTCCCGTCCGAGGCTGAACTGCCAGATCGGCTGCGGCCGGTCTTGTCGGTCTTGTATCTGACCTACAACGCCGGCACCGACGGAGCTGCGGGGGATGACCTGCGCCAAGAGGCGATCAGGCTGGCTCGCGCGATCGCCGGCCTGATGCCCGACGAGGCGGAGGTCGCGGGACTGCTCGCACTGCTCCTGCTGACCGAGTCCCGGTGGCCAGCTCGTTTCACGGCCGACGGAAGGCTCGTTGTCCTACGAGACCAGGACCGATTGTCGTGGGACCGGGCGCTGATCGAAGAGGGTCACGCGATCGTGCGCGCTTGCCTCCGCCGGAACCAGCCCGGGCCCTACCAGATCCAGGCTGCCATCAACGCGGTCCACGCCGACGCCGACTCCTTCGACGCAACCGACTGGAGCCAGATCCTGGCGCTGTACGACCAACTGCTGGCGATCACGCCGACGCCGGTCGTTGCCATGAACCGGGCGATCGCCTTGGCCGAGGTACGGGGTCCGCAAGCGGCCCTCGATATCCTCGACGGCCTCGACCTCGCTGGCTACCACCTGCGCCACGCGGCCCGGGCAGACCTGCTCAGGAGGCTCGGACGACACGCTGAAGCGAGCGAGGCCTACGCCCTTGCAGCGAGCCTGGCGACCAGCGATGCCGAACGATCCTTTCTGATCGACCGCCTCGAAACTGCCCAGACAGCTGGCTGACGACGCCTCACCGAGCAACACCTCAGCGCACGCCTCGAATCCGGGGGTGGTTTTCGGGCGAACGCGATGCTGACCATGAGCCAAACCTCCGGATGCTTTCCAGCGCTATCACGCCGCTTGCCTGGGCCTTGCCCGGTTGGTGCTCCTCGCGTTTGTCCCACTAACATCGGCGCGTGACTCTCTCGGCAGGACTCATCCGGGTCTCGGCGATCCTCTTTGCCGTGATCGGTCTTGGATACCTCTTCGCGCCATCGGCGATGCTCTCGATCGTGGGCATTGACGCGGCGCCAACCGCCAGCTTCCTCATGCGCACGGAGGGTGTCGCGCTCCTCACCGGAGCCGGGTTCCTCTGGGCCGTCCGCGCAGGCACCGGCCGTCAGCGCCAGATCGCCTTGGTGTCGCTCGCGGTGTACTACGTGCTCGGTTCACTCGTCGATATTGCGGCGTTCCGCGACAACATCGTCGGCCCCGCGTCGGTGCCCAGCGCCGTGATTCGGATCGCCATCGGCCTTCTGTGTGCCGGGGCCGCGTGGCGTGAGCGTTCGTCGTAACCTCCTCCCGCATCGGTGGGGATCGCCAGCGCGAGGAGGCAGGCGCTGCCGGCCGGCGATATCGCTTTGGGCCCGCAGCCCACCTGATACGTAGTCAGATAACGACAATTGGGCGACACAGGACGCGAAGAGCACTCCGACGCCGACTTGCGTTAGGCGAGGAGCCTCGCGCTGCTGTCGACGTCGGGGGGAACGACGACGCGCGCAAGAACTCCTCGCGTCCGAAATGGTACAGTGAGCGAGTCGGTCATGTTCTGGTAGATTTGAGTAGGTTTTGTGACTCGCTCAGCGTCTCGCGACCCCGACTGGGTGGGCCTCTCCGAGGCCAGCCGTGTGCTCGGCGTCTCACCCGCCACCTTGCGCCGCTGGAGCGATGCCGGCCGCCTGAGGGTCTTCACGACGCCGGGTGGCCACCGGCGGTTCTCCCGAGTCCGCGCTCGAGCGTCTCCTCCCGGCTGACCGATCGCGACGCCCATCGATCGGTGGTGGCGGCCTGTCGCCGAGCAGGATCGCACGGACCTATCGGAACGCGAGCCGTGCGGCAGCGCCGGAGCTGCCGTGGGTCCTGACCCTCAGCGACGAGCAGCGGCTCCTCTTCCGGGAGCGTGGCCACATCCTCGCCGCCAGCCTCCTCCAGTACCTCGATGCGCCGCAGCCCGAAGCGGCGGCTCACCATCTCCACGAGGCGTCCGGCTCGGCCGTCGAATACGGCACCGTCGCGGCGACCCTCGGACTGTCCCTCAGCCAGACGGTCGAGGGCTTCCTCCGTTTCCGCGCCCCGTTCCATCACGAGCTGGCGGTCGCGGCGCGCCGCCGCGGGTTCGACGCGGCCGAGACGACCGACCTGCTCGAGACCGCCGAGCGGGCGATGGACCGACTGCTGGTGGCCACGATGACGGGCCACACACAGGCCGTCGGCAAGGGCGGTCGCCCTCGACCGATCGCGGAGCGGACCGGACAGGATCGCGAGGCGTGAACGACGCGCCGCCCGTGAACGGCCCCGAGATCGCGATCGGATCGCGGGGCAGCGCGCTGGCGCTGGCCCAGGCGCGGCTGGTCGACGAGGCCCTCCGAGCGCGAGGGCCACGCGAGCCGGGTCGTGATCATCGAGACCGACGGTGACCGCCGCGCGCCCGACACGGCCTGGGGCGAGGGCGCCTTCGTCGCCGCGATCGAGCGGGCCCTGCTGGATGGCCGCGTCGACGTCGCGGTCCACAGCGCGAAGGACGTTCCGACCGACGAGGATCCGCGGCTCCGGATCGCCGCCTACCTGCCGCGGGCCGATCCGCGCGACGCGCTCGTCGTCCGGACCGACGCGACGGACCGACGGCTCGCGACCTGCCGCCGGGTCGTCGCGTCGGGACCGACAGCCCGCGGCGGACCGGGCTTCCTGCTGCGCGCGGCGGCCGGATCTCGTCGTCCATCCGCTCCACGGCAACGTCGACACGCGACTGCGCCGGCTCGACGACGGTGAGACCGACGCGCTCGTGCTCGCCTGCGCCGGCCTGGACCGGCTGGGCCTCGGTGACCGGATCGCCGAGCGACTGGAGCCGGAGATCGTGCCGCCGGCCGCCGGGCCAGGGGGCGATCGCCGTCCAGATCCGGACCGACGACGCGCGGATGCTCGCGGTGGCCGCAGCCATCGACGATCGCGACGACCCGCCGGGCGGTCGAGGCCGAGCGAGCGTTCCTCAGCGCATCCGGAGGCGGCTGTCGCGCGCCGATCGGCGCGCTGGCCACGATCGTCGGCGACGAGCTCGACCTGCTCGGCGGGCCACGCCAGCCCGGATGGCGCACGGACCGCGATCGCCCGCCGTCATGGTCCGGTCGCGTCGGGCGAGGACCTCGCCCGCGAGCTCGCCCTCGAACTCCACTCGGCGGCTCCCGATCGAACGATTTCCGGCGACGTCCCACGGGACGGCGGGCGCTCGAGCGCTCGCCGCGTCCTGGTCACGCGAGCCGCCGACCAGACGGGCGAACTCGTGTCGGCGCTCCGCGACGCGGGCCTCGATCCCATCGCGGTCCCGGCGATCGACATCGAGTTCGAGCCACCGCGCGGCGAGCTCGACGCCGCCGCGGGTCTGCTCCACACGTACCGCTGGGTGGTCGTCACGAGCGCGAACGGGGCGCGGGCGATCCTCGATGCCGCCGAGCGCGTCCTGACCGAGCTCGGCGCGCCGTCGCTGGGCGGCGATCGGACCGGCGACGCGGCGGGTCCTCGAACGACGAGGGCATCGAGGTCGGGTTCCAGCCGAGCCAGAGCAGCGGCGATCGTCGATGGCCGTCGAGCTCCCCGTCGACGCCGGCGACCGCGATCCTCGTCGTCCGGGGCGACCTCGCCGACGGCGACCTTGCGCTCGCCTTGCGCGCACGAGGCGCCGAGGTCGACGACGTCGTCGCGTACCGGACGCGCGAGGCGCCGGCGAGCTCGCGCGGCACTCCTCCGCGACGCGCGATCGGCCGATGGCCCGATCGCCGCCGTGGTGTTCACGAGCGGCTCGACGGTCCGCGGCCTGGTGTCGCTCGCGGAGGCCGAAGTCGATCGACGTCACGCTCGATCCCGGCCGTGTGCATCGGCCCGGAGACGGCTGACGAGGCCCGCGCGGCTGGGTTCCGGATCCTCGCCGTCGCTCCGACACCGGACGCCGACCGCACTCGCCACGGCGACCGCCGACCGCCCTCGCCCGTCAGCCACAGGAGACCCATGACCCTCGACCTCGACGCACCGCCATCGCCAGCCGCGATCGGCACCGCGGCCGCACGACCCGTCCGACCCCGCCGGCTGCGGCGGACGCCGGCGCTCCGGGCGCTGGTCCGCGAGACGCGCCTCCATCCGTCGATGCTCGTCGCGCCGCTCTTCGTCCGCCCCGGCTCGGGCGTCCGCGAGCCGATCGCCTCGATGCCGGGCGTCGGCGCGGATGTCGCCCGACGTCGCCGCCGAGGAGGCGGCTCGCCTGGCCGAGCTCGGCGTCGGCGGCGTCATCCTGTTCGGCCTGCCGGCGGCGAAGGACGCCGCTCGGCTCGGAGGCCTCGGCCGACGACGGGATCGTCCAGGAGGCGTTCCGGCGGATCCGCGCGCTCGAGCTGCCGCTCGTGACGATCGCCGACACGTGCCTGTGCGAGTACACCGACCACGGCCACTGCGGCCCGCTCGCGCGCCGACGGCATCGGTCGACAACGACGCGGCGCTCGTCCGGCTCGCCGAGACGGCCGTCAGCCAGGCGCGGGCGGGCGCGGACATCGTGGCGCCGAGCGCGATGATGGACGGCCAGGTCGCGGCGATCCGGGCGGCGCTCGATGCCGAGGGCTTCGGCCAGACGGCGATCATGGCCTACGCGTCGAAGCACGCCTCGGCCTTCTACGGCCCGTTCCGCGAGGCCGCCGACAGCGCGCCGGCGTTCGGCGATCGGCGTGGCTACCAGATGGACCCGGCGAACGGTCGCGAGGCGCTCCGCGAGATGGACCTCGACGTCGCCGAGGGCGCCGACATCCTGCTCGTCAAGCCGGCGCTGCCGGGGCTCGACCTCGTCGCCGCGGCGCGCGCGCGGTTCGACGTGCCCGATCGCCGCCTACCAGGTGTCCGGGCGAGTTCGCGATGATCGCCGCGGCCGCCGAACGCGGCTGGCTCGACGGACGCCGGGCGATGACCGAGGCGGTCGACCGCGATCGTCCGGGCCGGCGCCGGGATCGTCATCACCTACGCCGCCGCGGACCTCGCGACCTGGCTGCGGGACGAGCGATGAGCGCCGACGAGCAGATCTACATCCAGGCGCTCGGCCTCGGGCTCGATCCGGCCTGGCGGCGCCGGACGGACGAGGAGCGCCACGACGACGGCTGCCGCTTCGGCGAGGCGGCCGCGGCGGCGCGAGCTCGACGGCGGTCCGGAGCATCAGCTACTCGTCGATCGGCCTCGAGCCCGGGGTCGACCTCCTGCTCTGGCGGATGGCGCCGAGCGTCGACGCGCTCGAGGCGTCGGCGGCGGCGCTCCTGCGGGCCGGCCTCGGGCCGCTGGCTGACCGTCACGCCATTCGCTCATCGGTCGGATCGGGCCGTCGCAGTACGTGCGCAAGCCGACGGACCAGGAGCAGTCGCTCTTCGGCGGCGAGCGCTCGCGCTACCTCGTCGTCTACCCGTTCACGAAGAACACCGACTGGTACCTGCTCTCGAAGGAGGCGCGGCAGGGCGTGATGAACGAGCACATGCGCGTCGGCCACGAGTACCCGACGATCCGCCAGGCGCTGGCCTACTCGTTCGGGCTCGACGTCGCAGGACTTCGTCGTCGCCTACGAGACCGACGACCTCGTCGCGTTCGGTGACCTCGTCCGGGCGCTGCGCGCGACGGAGAGCCGGCGGTCGACGGTCAGCGACACGCCGATCCTGCTCGGGATCCATCGTCCGATCGACGAGATCCTCGAGCCTGCTGGGGGCCGCGTGACGGCCGAGATCGACCACCGTCGACCGAGCGACCGATTCCTGCGCGCCTGCCGGCGCGAGCCGGTCGATGCCACGCCGGTCTGGTTCATGCGCCAGGCCGGCCGCTCGCTTCGCCGCCTATCGGCAGCTCCGCGAGCGCTACGGGATCCTCGAGCTCGCCAAGACCCCGGACCTGTGCGCCGAGGTCACGCTGATGCCGGTCCGCGAGCTCGGGGTCGACGCGGCCGTCCTCTTCGCCGACATCATGCTGCCGCTCGAGCCGATGGGCGTCGGCCTGCGGATCGAGCCCGAGATCGGGCCGATCATCGACCGGCCGATCCGCTCGGCGGCCGACGTCGCTGCGCTGCGACCGTTCGACCCGGCCGAGGTGTCGTTCACGCTCGACGCCATCCGCCTCGTGCGGCGCGAGCTCGACGGCACGGCCGGCGTCATCGGCTTCTCCGGTGCGCCGTTCACGCTCGCCTGCTATCTCATCGAGGGCCGGCCGTCGCGCGACTTCGCGATGGCCAAGGCGTTCATGTACCGCGAGCCGGCCGCCTGGCACGACCTGATGGAGCGGCTGTCGATGATGGTCATCGCCTACCTCCGGGCGCAGGTCGATGCCGGCGCCGACGTCGTCCAGCTCTTCGACAGCTGGGTCGGTGGTCTCGGCCCGGCCGACTACCGCGACTTCGTCCAGCCGCACGTCCGGCGGATCTTCGAGGCGCTCGACGGACGTGCCGACGATCCATTTCGGGACCGGGCACCGCGGCCCTGCTCGAGCTGATGGCCGAGGCCGGCGGCGACGTCATCGGGCTCGACCACCGCGTCTCGCTGGCCGACGCCTGGGCGCGGGTCGGGCCACGACCGCGGTGTCCAGGGCAACCTCGACTCGGCCCGCCTGCTCGCCGGCTGGGAGGCGACGCGAGGCGGGCGCGCTGGCCGTCCTCGACGAGGCGGCCGGTCGGCCGGGTCACGTCTTCAACCTCGGCCACGGCGTGCTGCCCGCGACCGACACGGACCTGCTGCGGCGGCTCGTCGACCTCGTCCACGAGCAGACCGCCCGGACCGAGGCCGTCGCCGAGGTGGTCGCGTGACCGGCTCGGAGCGGCCCGGGCGTCCTGCTCATGACCTACGGCTCGCCGGCCTCGCTCGAGCGCGAGGACGTCCGCGCCTACCTGGCGCGCGTCCGCGGCGGGCGCGAGCCGGATGCCGGAGCTCGTCGACGAGTTCACCCGGCGCTACCGGGTGATCGGCGGCTCGCCGCTGATCGAGATCACCCGCGCCGCAGGCCGCCGCGCTCGCGGAAGCGCTCGGCTGGCCGGTCGAGGTCGGGATGCGCTTCTCCGAGCCGTCGATCGCGGACGGGCTGCGCGGCGCTCGCCGACGCGGGCGTGACGACGGTCGCCGCGATCATCCTCTCGCCGCAGTACTCGCCGCTCCTCATGGGCGGCTACGCGCGGGCGATCGAGAGGCGCGTGGCGACGCTCGGCGACGCGGCGCCCGACGTCGCGGTCGCCGGTGCCTGGCACGACGAGCCGGCGTTCGTCGCCGCGCTGGCGCGGTCGCGATCGTCGAGGCGCTCGCGACGTCTGCCGCCGGACGAGCGCGAGCCGCGTCCGCGGTCCTGATGACGGCGCACAGCCTGCCGAAGCGGGTCGCCGAGCAGGAGCCCGACTACCTCGCCCAGCTCCGGGCGACCGCCGAGGCCGTCGCCGCGGCGGCCGGGCTGTCCGATCGACGACTGGACCTTCTGCTGGCAGAGCGCCGGCCACGAGCCGGGCGAGTGGATGAAGCCCGACTTCGCCGACCTGATGCCCGAGATCGCCGCGGCACGGCGGGCGCTCGGTGCGTCGTCGCCCCGGTCCAGTTCCTGGCCGACCACCTCGAGATCCTCTACGACGTCGACGTCGGGGCTCGCGAGCAGGCGGAGCGATGCGGCCTGAGCTTCCTGCGGATCGCCTCGCTCAATACCGACGCTGACCTGATCGAGGCGCTGGCTGCTGTTGCCCGGCGGACGCTGAAGGCGGGGCAATCGGTGGTCCCAGCCTCGCGATCCCGAGACGTGGCCAGGAGGCCGAGGTTGGCGGGCGCTGAGCCCGGATAGGCTTCGACGCCTGATACGTCGCCAAGCGGGATCGAGCCTTGATGCTGTGCGCCCGGCGCAATCTGGCAGCCGGCAAACCCGATCGACCGGGGAGGGCTTGACAGCGTCCTTACTGTGTGACTTACACGAAGACCTAAAGGAAGTCACATGGCGACGCCATCCACGGCCCGGGACCTCCGCCGAACCAACCGCTCCGCGATCCTGCGGGAGCTCCTGTTCGCCGGCGAGTCCACCCGGCAGGGCCTCGCCGGCCGGACGGGCCTGAGCGCCGCCACGGTCGGTCTCGTCATCGCCGACCTGCTGGACGAGGGCCTCGTCCACGAGGTCGGCACCCAGGAGTCCAACGGCGGTCGTCCGCGCACGCTCGTGCGCATGGCGCCGGACCGCGGGGTCGACGATCGGTGTCGATGTCGGCGAGCGTGGGGTCCGGGTCGAAGCCTTCGACCTCGCGTGGCAGCGCCGAGCCGACGTCTTCGTCGAGGCCGGCCCGACCGGGCCCGATCCAGCCGCCGTGGTGGCTTCGATCGTCGAAGCCCTGGACACCGTGCTCGATGCCGCCCAGATCGGATCGGCCCAGCTCCTGGGTGTCGGCGTGAGCGTCCCCGGGGTCGTCGAGCGCGGGAACGACTCGGTGGTCCATGCCGTCGGCTTCGGATGGGACGACGTGCCGCTCGGCCGCCTCCTGCGCGACGCCATCGATGCTCCCGTCGTCGTCGACAACGGCGCCAAGACGATGGGCCAGGCAGAGATGTGGTTCGGTGCGGGCCGCGGAGCGGCCGACGCCGTCATCGCCCTGCTCGGCATCGGCGTCGGGGCCGCGGTCTTCACCGGACGGCCGGCTGTATCGCGGATCCCAGAGCAGTGCCGGCGAATGGGGCCACGCGCCGATCGTCGTCGGCGGCGAGCCATGTCGCTGTGGATCGCAGGGCTGCCTCGAGGCGTACGTCGGCGAGCTGACGCTGCTGCGCCGCTGGGCGACCCTGGATCCCGGCGGGCTCGGCGGCGGTCGATCTCGACACCGATCGCCTGGATGCGCTGTTCGCGGCGGCCGCGGACGACGACGCCGCGCGCCACGTCGTCGAGGGCATGGCCGAGCACCTCGGCGCGGGTCTCGCCACGCTGATCAACCTGTTCAACCCGCAGCGCATCGTCCTCGCGGGCTCCGTCGGGCTTCGGATCACACCGGCGATCCTCGACATGATTCGCAGCCGGGCCGGCCGCTACTCGCTGCGCCAGCCGTTCGAGTCGGTGGAGATCGTCCAGGGCCAGCTCGGGCACGATGCCGTCGCGCTCGGGGCGGCGACGCTCGTCGTCGATGGTCTGCTGGCCCACGGCTTCACCCTGCCGGCTCCCACCCCGACGACGCGTACCCGCCATCGCCGGACGCAGCCGATGACGACCGTCGCGCGCGCGTCGACCGCCTGGTCCGGAGCCACCGGCCGAGGACCTGGACCCGACGTCGTTCCCGGTCGGGTTCCTGTGGGGCGCCGCGACATCCGCGTATCAGATCGAAGGCGCCGCGACCGAGGGCGGTCGTGGGCCGTCGATCTGGGACACCTTCGCGCACACCACGGGCAACACCGTCCACGGCGACACCGGCGACGTCGCCTGCGACCACTATCACCGCTGGTCCGAGGACCTCGACCTGGTCCGGGACCTGGGCCTGACCGCCTATCGGATGTCGGTGTCGTGGGCACGGCTGCAGCCAACGGGCCGTGGCCCGCTCAATCCCGCGGGCGTCGCCTTCTACCGATCGGTGCTGGACCGGCTCCGCGAGGACGGCGTCCGGCCGTTCGTGACGCTCTACCACTGGGACATGCCGCAGGTCCTCGAGGACCAGGGCGGATGGCCGACCCGCGACACCGCTCAGCGCTTCGCCGACTACGCGGCGGCCACGACGGCGGCGCTCGGCGACCTCGCCGACGACTGGATCACCATCAACGAGCCGTGGTGCCAGGCGTTCCTCGGCTACGAGAGCGGGATCCACGCGCCGGGCCGGACGAGCCTGCCCGACGCGATCGCCGCCGCCCACCACCTGAACCTCGGACATGGCCTGGCGGTCGCCGCGATTCGCGCCGAGCGCCCGGCCGCCCGCATCGGTGTCGCCGATCTCGTGACGGATGTCGTCGCCGCGTCCGGGGCCGATGACGACGTCGCCGCGGCGGCCCGCTACGACGCGAGCGGCAACCGCCTGTTCCTCGACCCGGTGCTGTCGGGCCGCTACCCGGACGCCGTCCGCGACCTCTACGACCCGTACGGGCTGTCCGGCCTCATCCGGACCGGCGACGAGCCGACGATCGCCGCACCGCTCGACTTCCTGGCGGTCAATCACTACCAGCGCGTCATCGTCAGCGCCGACCCGTCGGACGCGCACCTGGGCGCCCGCGGGATCCCAGCGGAGCCCGCCACGACCTCGCTGGGCTGGTCGGTCATTCCCGAGGCGTTCCACGACGTTCTCGTCCGGCTCCACCGCGAGTACCCGGCGATCCCGCTCTACGTCACGGAGAACGGGGCGTCGTTCGACGACTACGTCGATCCGTCCGGCGAGGTTCGGGACACCGAGCGGATCGAGTACCTGAGCGGGTACCTCGCCGCGGCGGCTGCCGCGATCGCCGAGGGCGTCGACCTGCGCGGCTACTTCGCCTGGTCGCTGCTCGACAACTTCGAGTGGGGCGAGGGCTACCGCAGTCGGTTCGGCCTCGTCTTCGTCGACTACGGGACCCAGCGACGCATCCCCAAGGCCAGCGCGAGCTGGTACCGCGATCTCATCGAACGTCACGCCACAGCCGCTCCAGCCGCGCACCGGACCGATCGCGACGGTCGAGTGCAACGCCACGCGGTCTGACCAACCACACGAGGAGAAAGACATGCGCGACAGCACGCTCAGGTTCCGTGGCATCGGAGGGACGCTGGTTGCGTTCGTCTTCTGTCGCCGCGGCCTGCACCTCGGCCGGTACGCCGACCACCGCCCCGTCCGTACCCGGCGCCTCGCCGTCGGCCGCGGGCTCCGCGGCTCCGAGCAGCGCGCCCAGCGCGTCCCTGTCCGGCACGACCGTCACGGTCTGGACGATGGAGGACGCGACCAAGTTCGAGGCCCTCATCAAGCCGTTCGAGGACACGACCGGCGTCACGGTCGACGTCGAGGCCGTCCCGTGGGACAACGTGAACGAGAAGCTCACGACCGCGGTCGCCTCGGGCGACGGGCCGGACGTCACCCAGGTGGGGCTGTCGCTGCTGCCGACGTTCACGGCCGCTGGCGCCCTCGAGGACCTCAAGCCGCATCTGGCCGAGCACCCGACGCTCGATGACACGACGTTCCTCGACGCCGTGGCGGCCGACAAGCTCTCCGCGGACGGCACGATGCCGAGCCTGCCGTGGGTCGCCGACACCCGCGTCCTGTTCTACCGGACGGACATCTTCACCGAGGTCGGCCTCACCGGCCCGCCGACGACGTGGGCCGAGTTCACCGCGGCGGCCGAGAAGCTCGCCGCGCGCGGGAGCGGCCAGTTCGGCTACTACATCCCGCAGTGGGACGCACCGCTGCCGATCCAGTTCACCTGGCAGGCCGGCGGTGACGTCGTCGCCGCCGACGGGACGATCAACCTCGATACCCCCGAGTTCCGCAAGGCCGTCGACCTGTACACGAGCTTCTACGAGAACAAGCTGGTCCCGACCGCCTCGGACTTCGACCAGACGGCGGGCTTCATCTCCGGTGCCGCCCCGATGCTGATCTCGGGCCCCTACCTCGCGGCGGGGATCAAGGAGCAGGCCCCCGAGCTCGACGGCAAGTGGGCCGTCGCGACGCTTCCCAAGGACGTCGCCGGCACCGCGCTCTTCGCCGGCTCGAACCTGGGCGTCTGGAAGGACTCGGACAACGTCGACGGCGCGCTTGCGCTCCTCGACTTCCTGTCGGCGCCCGAGACGCAGGTGGCGTGGTTCACGGCGACCAGCCAGCTCCCGACCAACAAGGTCGCGGCCACCGACCCCGCCGTCACGGCCGACCCGAACGTCGAGGTCTATGCCCAGCAGCTGGGCGACGCCAAGCTCCTGCCGCTCGTCCCCGCCTGGGACAAGATCAGCGCCGAGATCCTCAAGGCGTTGAACGAGATCGTCCTCAACGGAGCGGACAAGGAATCCACCCTCACCCAGCTCAACCAAACGGTGGCGGCCCTCCAGCCGTAACCCTCGCGGTCGACGAGGCGGGCGTGGCCCCAACGCGCCCGTCTCGTCGGTCCTCGGGCACCATATGAACGTGACCTTGACCACTCGTGCCGCTCGCACGACCGCCGGCGGACGCACGGCGCGGCGCGGGTCGCTCACGCCGTACCTGCTCGTCGGTCCGGCTGTCGTGCTGCTATGCATCTTCGGCATCCTGCCGATCGTGGTCGCCGCGCTGGTCAGCCTGACCGATCTCGACATCGGCGGCCTGGGGAACCCGGAGACGATCCGGTTCATCGGCTTGCAGAACTACCAGGCCTTGTTCGCCGATGCCGACTTCTGGGCGTCGCTGGGCAGCACAGCGTTCTTCGTGGTCATCGGCGTGCCGGCCATCGTCGGCATCTCGCTCGTGGTCGCGATCGGGCTCGACCACAGCCAGTCGCGCTTCTTCCGGGCGCTTCGCTCGTTCTACTTCCTGCCGGCGATCACCGCGATCGTGGCCGTCTCGCTGATCTGGGGCTACCTGTACAACAGCCAGTTCGGGTTGTTGAACTACGTCCTTGGGATGGCTGGGCTCGGTCCGGTGCCATGGCTGAGCGACCCCTTCTTCGCCCGGCTCTCGGTTGCCGGCGTGGCGATCTGGCGGGCGACCGGACTCAACATCATCATCTTCCTCGCCGCGCTCCAAGCCATCCCCAGGGAGTATCGGGAGGCTGCCGCGATCGACGGGGCCGGGGCGTGGCGGACGACGATCTCCGTCGTCATCCCGTTGCTGCGGTTCGCGATCCTGTTCGTGACGGTGACGACGCTCATCAGCTGGATGCAGTTCTTCGACGAGGCGTTCGTCCTGCTCAAGTGGCCGGCCAATGCGACGTTGTCGGCGTCGCTGTACATCTACTTCGAGGGGTTCCGGTTCAACGAATTCGGCTTCGCGTCCGCGGCCTCGCTCGTGCTATTGGCGATCATCCTCGCCGTCACGGTCATCCAGCTCCGGCTGCGGCGTGTCAGCGATGACTAGGGCACGGCGTCGAACGGCCATCATCGGCGGGCTGCTCGCCGTGGGCGCCCTCGTCACCTCGTTCCCGTTCCTGTGGATGGTGACGACGTCGCTCAAGCCGTTGCGCGAGTCACGGGCCTACCCGCCGACGATCGTCCCCGACTCGATCAGTCTCGACAGCTACGTGCGGCTGTTCACGGAACTGGACTTCGCTCGCTACCTGCTCAACACCGTGGTCGTCGTGCTCATCGGATTCGGTGGCATGTTGCTCGTGGCGATGGCAGGCTACGGTTTCGCCAAGTTCCGCTTCCGGGGTCGCAACGCGATGTTCTTGCTCGTGCTCGCCACGATGATGATCCCGGTCCAGGTCACGATGATCCCGACGTACCTGATCCTGAACTCGGTGGGCCTTACCAACACGCTCCTCGGCGTGGCGCTGCCGACGCTCGTCGGCGGATTCGGCCTCTTTCTGACCCGCCAGTTCATGACCACGATCCCCGACGAGATGCTCGAGGCGGCTCGCCTCGATGGCGCCGGGGAGTGGCGGATCCTGCGCTCGATCGTCCTGCCGATGTCGCGACCGATCCTGGCCGTCCTCGGGGTCCTGACGTTCATCACCGGCTGGAACAGCTTCCTCTGGCCGCTCGTGATCGCCAGCGACTCCGACAACTACACGCTGTCGGTGGGGCTGTCGCTCCTCAACGAACAGCTGACGATCAACCCGCCACTCCAGATGGCCGGCGCGTCGCTGATGGTCATCCCGATCATCATCGTGTTCGTCATCCTCCAGCGCCAGATCGTCCAGGGCTTCGCATTGTCCGGGCTCAAGTGAGGGGCTCGCCGCCCGCGGCCTTCGACGGCTTCGTCCATGCCGAGGGTGGGCGGTTGGTCGACGGCCAGGGGCGAGCGCTCCTGCTGCGCGGCGTCGGTTTGGGCAACTGGTTGTTGGCCGAGGGCTACATGTTGGGCTTCGACGACGCCGGGCCGCAGTCTCCGCGGGAGATCGAATCCTTCATCGAGGACTTGGTCGGCCCTGCCGAGGCCGTGGCGTTTTGGCGCACCTTTCGAGATCGCTTCATCGCCGAGACGGACATCGAACACATCGCTGCCGCGGGTCTTGACCACGTCCGGCTGCCGATCAACGCCCGGTTGGTCATCGACGAGGACGGCCGGTTGATCGATGACGGCATCGCGCTGGTCGACCGGCTGATCGACTGGTGCCGGATGCACGGGCTGTGGGTCGTGCTCGACCTGCACGGTGCGCCGGGTGGACAGACCGGGACGAACATCGACGACTCGCCGCGCGGCCTCCCCGACCTGTTCCTTGTGGGCGGTGCCTTTCGCGACCTCACGGTCATCCTGTGGCGGCAGCTCGCCCGGCGCTACCGCGACGAGCCTGTTGTCGCGGGCTACGACCTCCTCAACGAACCGCTGCCCAACGACTACGCCGATCGCTTCGCGACCGAGCTCGTGGCGCTCTATCGCGACCTGACCGCGGCCATCCGGGCCGAGGACCCCAACCACCTGATCATCTATGAAGGCACCCGCTGGTCGACGGACTGGACGATCTTCACCGAGGTGTGGGATGCCAACTCGATGCTCCAGTTCCACAAGTATTGGTCGCCACCGGATCGCCCGAGCATCGCCCGCTTCATCGAGATCGGCGAGCGCCTCGGCTTGCCGATCTACATGGGCGAGGGCGGCGAGAACAATCTCGACTGGCTGCAGACCACCTTCCAGCTGTATGAGGAATGCGGGATCTCGTGGAACCTCTGGCCGTGGAAGAAGATCGACACGATGACCTCGCCGCGATCGATCCGCCCGCCGGCCGGCTGGGAGGCGATCAGGGCGTACGCCGAACGGCGTGGACCGCGGCCAGCGGATCGCGTCATCGGGACGGCGCTGACGGATCTCCTCGAGGGGATCCGTCTCGAGCGCACTGACGACCGAGCGGACGTCCTCAACGCCGTCCTCCGGCGGGTCCCGCTTCGTCTCCCAGCGAGCGGCTTTGGGTTTGGCGGTCGGGGCGTCGCCTACGACACCGGCCGCGCCGACCCTATGTCCGGGTTCCGGTCCGACGATCGGGTCACGATCCGCCTTGCCTCGAGCCAGGCCGGCGCCGCGCCGCGGTTCGATCACGTCGACGGGGGTTCCCGCGGGCCTGGTGAGCGACTCGAGGTGGTCCTGCAAGCCGGCGACTGGGTCAGTTACGAGATCACGATCATCGAGCCGAGCCGCATCCGCGTGCGCGTCGAATCAGGCTGGCCAGAGATGATGCCGGGGGAGGCCCCGATCATCTGCATCGGGTCGATGCGATTGCCGGAGTCGGTCGTTGGCGGCGGCGTCGAGGCTAGCTCGACGGCGCCGACGCCAGCCGGTCGACACTCGATCAGGGTCACGGCGCGCGCGCTCGAAACGGTGATCGACTCGATCGAGGTGGGTCTGGTTAGTTCCTCGCCTGCATCAGCCCATCCTACGGGTGCACCTGCAAGCCGTAGCCGCGGTTGAGGCGGATCGACTCCATGAGCCAGAACGCGACGTCCGGGGTGAACACGTCGGCTGCTGCGAGCACGCCGGTGTACTTCTCGATGACCGGGGCGGCGGTCGCGTCGCCGACCGCGCCGAGGTAGCCCTTGACGGCGGCCCAGAGGTTCCCGCCGTACTTCTGGAAGTAGGGCGTCGGATCGACGGTGTCGAGGGCGGCCCTCGCACTGGCCTCGAGGTCGGTCATGTACTGCTGGTGGAGCGCGACGTCGTCGCGCGTGCCGAGCCGGCCGAGGTGGCCGCTGATAAGCGTCTTCCACGGGTAGGTCAACGCCGTGCCCGGCATCGACAGATAGCCCGGGATGTCGTCGGACAGGTTGACGACAAACACGGGCACCCAGCCAGCGTTCACGATGTCGACCATCATCAGCGTGTCGTGCTCGGGAAAGTGGATGACGCTGTTGTCGGGCGTGTGGTTGGCCCCGTGCCACGCGAGCTCGATCCGCTCACCGCCGATCTCGAGGGTCCGCCGATCGCTGAACGTCTCCTCCGGCACCGGGCGGGCCGGGTCGTCGGCCCGGAGCAGGAGCCGCCGGGTCTCCTCGTGCCCGATCCGCACGACGTCCTTGCCGAACAGCGAGGACGCGCCGGCATGGTCGGCGTGATGGTGGGTGTGGACCAGGTAGGTCACCTTGTTGCTCACGCCATTGGCCTGGGCGATCTCGTCGATCGCGCGCTGGAGGTTGTGCCCGATGCTCGGCGGAGCGTCGAACAGCACGACGCCGTCCTGGGTCGTCAGGAAGGCGGCTTGGTAGACGCCGTCGGTCACCCAATAGAGGTTCCGCTCGACGCGCCCGACGTAGTAGCCCTGCTCGTTGGGGGCCGGGCCGAACGAGGATGCCGGGATGGGGGCGTAGTCGGGCAGGCTCGAGAGCCTGGCTTCCGTTGTTGTGGTTGCGTTCATCTCTGACTCCGTGCTGTCGGGACGGTCCCTCGGACGCATCACGTCGGTGGCGGGTGTGCGGGTCAGCCAGCCCACGGCAGGGCGATCGCGCCTACCTGGCTCAGGATCGCGGCCAGGTCCTCGAAGGCCCACTGCTCGCTGATCCGCCCTTCGTCGGTGACCCGGTAGATGTCGACGGCGTCCCATCGGATCGGGCGTCCGGTCGCTGGGACGCCGAGCAGGTTGCCGGTATGGGTCGCCGTCACGACGAGCCGCAGGGCGACCAGATCGTCGCTGGCGATCGCGTCCTGGACGGTCGCCTGGATGTCGGACAGGGCGCCGATGAAGCCGCCCAGGACGGGGACGATGTTGTCGACGCCGGTCACGGTACCGAGTGCGCCGCCGTGCCACGCGATGTCGGTTGTGAAGTAGTCGCGGGCGCGTTCCGCGTTGCCGCCAGTGAAGACTTCGGCGACGTAGTTGCGCGCAACCGTTTCGCGCTGGATCGCAGTTGTTGATTCGCTCATGGTGCGTTGTCCTTCTGGTGCGTTATGCCAGTTGGAGCTTCGCGCCGACACCTGGCGATCGCATCCCGGATGTCCGTAGTTCGCGACCCCAGTGGCATCCTTGGGGGAACGGCGAGGGTGCTCTCGTCGCGGAGGATGGAGGTCAGGCCGGGTGCTGTTGCTGGGCCGGGAGCGTGAACGAACGGCCGTTGACCGGGTCGTGGAGTCCGCCCGTGACGGGTACGGCGGCGCGCTCGTCGTCCATGGCGACCCCGGGGTCGGCAAAACCGCGCTCCTCGACGACGCGGTGACGAGGGCCACGACCGTGCGAGTCGTCCGAGCTGCCGGGGTCGAGGGCCAGATGGAGCTCCCGTTCGCCGCCGTTCAGCAGCTCTGCGCCCCGATCCTGTCACTTGGTGAGCGTCTGCCGCGTCCGCAGCGCGAGGCGCTCGACATCGCGTTCGGACTGAGTTCGGGGCCAGCACCGAACCGGTTCCTCGTCGCCCTCGCGGTTCTCGGGCTCCTCGCCGAGGCGGCGCGGGAGCGCGGCCTCCTCTGCGTGATCGACGACGCCCAATGGCTCGATCGTGCGTCTGCGCAAGCCCTCGGGTTCGCGGCACGGCGCCTTGCGGCCGAGCGGATCGCCATCGTGTTCGGCGCGCGGGAGATGGGCGAGGCGCTGCGTGGCCTGCCCGAGGTCCACGTCGACCCGCTTGGTCATCGAGATGCCAGGGCGCTCCTCGAGTCGGTGCTGCCGGCGCCCGTCGACGAGCAGGTGCTCGAGCGGCTGATCGTCGAAACGGGCGGCAATCCCCTGGCGCTCGTGGAGTTGCCGCACGACCTCGCGTTGTCAGTGATCGCCGGCGGATTCAGTGTTCCGGGGCCGGCGCCGGGACACGCTCGGATCGAGGCGAGGTTCGAACGGCGAGTGGCGGCTCTGCCGCGAGACGCCCGGCGCCTGGCTCTCATCGCCGCGAGCGATCCGACCGGGGATGCGGCGCTCGTGTGGCGGGCTGCGGGGCGCCTCGGCATCCCGGAACGAGCGGCTCACGCCGCTGAGTCGAGCGGCCTGATCGCCTTCCGGCCGGAGGTGGCCTTCCGGCATCCCTTGGTTCGTTCCGCGGTCTATCGGACCGCGGCCGCCGAAGAGCGAACGGAGGTTCATCGCTCGCTCGCTGAGGCGACAGATCCGGAGACCGACCCGGATCGGCGCGCGTGGCACCGCGCCCAAGCAGCCATCATGCCGGACGAAGACGTCGCCGCCGACCTGGAACGCTCCGCCGCGAGGGCGCAGGCACGGGGTGGGTTCGCCGCCGCAGCGGCATTCCTCGAACGGTCGGCGGCGTTGACCATCGAGCCCGCGAGACGCGCCGCCAGGGCATTGGCCGCGGCGCAGGCGAAGCACCAGGCGGGCGCCGTCGACGATTCGGTCGCGCTGCTCGAGATGGCCGAGGTCGGCCCGCTCGACGAGTTTGAACGGGCCCAGGCCGAGGTTCTTCGGGCGCGGATCGCATTCGCCACCAACCGCGGCAGCGACGCGCCGGGACTGCTGCTTGCGGCGGCGCGACGGCTTGAGCAACTGGACGTACCTCTGGCACGCGAGACGTACCTCGACGCGTTGACTGCGGCCCTTTTCAACGGGCGCTTGGCACGCAACGGCGGCACGAACCGGGTGGCGGACGCAGCGCTCGCCGCCCCCGCGGCACCCGATCCACGGCCGACGGACATGCTGCTTGACGGCCTCGCGACGCTCATCGCCAGCGGGCCGGAGGAAGGAACCGCCAAGGTGCGGATCGCGGTCGCGGCCTTCGCGCGTCGTGAGATCGACCCAATCGAAGCGATGCGCTGGCGATGGCTCGCGGGCCGGGCAGCGGGATTCATCTGGGACTACGAGGGATGGGACCGCCTCACCGATCACCACATCCGGGCAAATCGAGCGGCGGGTCACCTCGCGGAGCTGGTCCTGGCCCTCACGACCCGCGTTGGCGTGCATCTCATGGCAGGCGAGACGGCGGCGGCTGCAGCGCTGATCGAGGAGGCAGACGCCCTCGCCAGGGCAACGGGCGGCGGCATCGCCCCTCGCTATGGTGCGCTCGCGCTGGCCGCTCACCGAGGTCGCGAGGACGAGCTCCTGCGACTGGCCCGAGTCGCAACTGAGGACTTCGTGGCGCGCGGCGAGGGACTGGGGGTGACGGCAACGCATTGGGTCACCGCCCTCCTGTACAACGGCCTTGGACGTTACGAGGATGCGTTCATCGCAGCCGCGGAAGCGACCAGTGTCCCGGGCGAAATCTGGTTCGCCAGGTCCGCATCGCTGGAGTTGATCGAAGCGGCGGCCCGCACCGGTCGCCAGGAGCGAGCCGCTGAGGTCCTGCGATCACTGAGCACGTCGACCGCTGCCAGCGGGACCCCGTGGGCACTGGGTGTCGAGGCCAGAGCGCGGGCTCTCCTCACCGAAGGCGAGGCCGCCGAGCCGCTCTATCGCGCGGCCATCGAGCGGTTCGAGCCGACCCGCCTTCGATTCGACCTAGCCCGTTCGCACCTCGTCTACGGGGAGTGGCTCCGGCGCGAATCGCGCCGGATCGAAGCACGGAAGGAGCTCCGAGCCGCCTACGAACTCTTCAGCGACTTCGGAATGGATGCCTTCGCAGCGCGCTCGCGGATCGAGCTCGAGGCCACGGGCGAGCAGGCGCGTAGGCGGACAGTCGACACGGTCGATCAGCTCACTCCACAGGAGGCGCAGATCTCACGTCTCGCGGCCGACGGAAATACGAACCGCGAGATCGCGGCACAGCTCTTCATCAGCCCCAGCACCGTCGAGTACCACCTGCGCAAGGCATTTCGAAAGCTGGACGTGAAGTCGCGAACGCAGCTGGCGAACAAATTGCGGTAGCCGGGTGACGGATCGGAACCGCGCGTCCTGAGAGCCGGCGCGCGGCGCGGAATCGCACGTTCCGCGCGATGCTGATTGCCGCTCGTCAGCTCTTCGAGGCGGCTGCCCCGAGTTCAGCGATCTGCGCCCGCGCCGCCGCGACGAGCTCCGCGTTCGTGTTGGCGTGTCCGAGCAGACCCCAGCCGCCATCGGGCGCTTCGGTGAGGACGACCCATGTGCGGTCGGCGAGCGATGGATCGCCGGCCGCATCGGCCACGATCGACGTGAGCTCCGCAACGACGGCAAGCTGCTTCTCGCGGTCGAGCGCGCCGGCGTTGGTGAGGACCTGGACGCGGACGTAGGTGCTGTCGCCGTTGACATTCGAGATGGACTCGGCCGGAAGCTCGTGGACGAAGGCTGCAGTGTTGTCGCGGAACATCGGGATGTCCGGCACGCGTTCGACGGTCATCACAGCGGTGGCGAGGTCGCGAGCCAGTTTGTGCGTGTCGCCGAAGGTGCCCGTCTTGGCGTAGACGTCGATCATCGGCACGGGTCAGCCTCCGGTCCTGATACCCCCGGCGAAGTACGTCGCGTCCGCCGTCGCGGCGAGTGCGCGTAAGGGGTTCGCAAGATGACGCTCGTCATCCAGATGAAAGGATGACGACCATCATCTACGCTGTCAACAAGCACCGAGAGGAAACGCATGGGACATTCGCGAGCGAGCAAACGTCAGCACCACGAAGAGATCGTCGGCGTCGCTTCGTCGCGCTTCCGCGAGGACGGAATCGACAGGGTGGGGGTGGCCGACCTGATGCACGACGCCGGGCTGACGCATGGCGGCTTCTATCGGCACTTTGAGTCGCGTGACGAACTCGTGGCCGAAGGAGTCACACGCGCGCTACACGACGGCGGGCAGGCGATGGCGGCCGTCGCCGAGTCGCCCCACGATCCCCTGGCGGCGGTCATCGATGCGTACCTGAGCGTCAGCCACCGCGATGGCCTCGGGACGAGCTGCGCCGTCACGACGCTTGCGGCCGACGTGGCACGCAGCAATCCGCGGGCGCGATCCGCCTACACGAGCCAGGTCGGCGTCTACATCGAGATGCTGGTGCGACTGCTCCCAACCGGGCCCACCGATCGGACGCGGGCTACGGCGATCACCGCGCTGTCAGCGCTCGTGGGCGCTGTATCGATGGCGCGAGCAGTCAATGACGAGGCGCTGTCACGGGAAATCCTTGCGTCGGCTGCGTTGGAGCTGAAGGCACAGCTCCGCTGAAGCGAGGCTAGCGGCCATCACGAACGCCGCGACGCGCGGGAGGCTCGTACCGGCAGTCAAGTGACGTATGGCCGAGCGAGCCGGCGCGAAGATTCATCCGCACCCGCATCTCGGCTGCTCGCGCCGCCGACGACCTCATGACCGTCCCACGCTCGCGCCCAGGGTGACGAGAAGCTCGTCCAGTTGCTCGAACGTCTCTCCCATCGCATCCGCCGCCCCGGAGCCGGCGGCGTCGAGAGCTTCCTTCGAGGGATAAAGCTCGTGCATGACCAGCAACGTCTTGCCGCCTTTTTCCGCGAAGGTCACCGTCGTGACGGAACCCTCGTCACTTTCCTCATTGGTCCAGACGAGGCGCGAATGCGGTGTTACTTCCTTGTACGTGCCGAAGAACGCCGCCTGTGAGTCCCCGTGTGCGAACTCCAAACGGTACCTGCCCCCGACACGAACATCCATTTCGCAGGAAAGCAGGGACATTCCCATCGACTTCGGCACCCACCACTGCCTGAACAGCTCGGGCTTGGTCCACGCCTCGAACACGAGGCGCGCCGGGCCGTCGAAAGTTCGCGTGACGACGAGCTCACGCTCGGACTTCCGCTCCACCGTCGTACGGTTCTTCATGGGGGCGACCTCACTCTCGCTTCTTGCGTCCATCGACCTTCTCCTTCCGTTTCAATTCCTCGACAACCTTGTCCAGCTCGTCGAAGCGTGCGTCCCAGAGCTGGCGGTACCTCTCGATCCATGCCATCTCGTCCTCCAGACGGCGCGGGCCGAGCTTGCAGGTCCGCACGCGCCCGACCTTCTCCGTGGTGACGAGCCCCGCCTGCTCCAAGACGCCGACGTGCTTCTTCATGCCCGTGAGGGTCATGTGGAACTTGTCGGCAAGATCCGTGATCGAAGCGTCGGCACGCCCGAGCTGCTCCAGAACGCCGCGTCGGGTGGCGTCCGAGAGCGCGGAGAACGAGGCATCGAGTCGGCTCGCTCGCATACTGAACCATACGGTTCAGTATGCACCACATTGGTCGGCGAATGCAAACGCGGTTCAACGAGAAATTCCACATTGGTCGACCCTCCGCGATGGACGAGAACCCGTCGCTAGGCCGCGCCTCCCTATGCAGCCGCCAAGGCTGGATCTTCGACGTTTGCTCCGATCGTACGTCCCGGCGTTTGGTGCTTCTTACGCGCCCTCCACCTCAGAAGACCGTTAGACCAAGACGATCGAGAGTGCCACGGCTGAACCAAAGAGACCGATCCCATAGGCGGTATGGGTTGCTAGGTTCCGTAGCCGTGCGGCGCGAGGGTTGGGCGTTTTCGACGCCGCGATGCCGGCGCCCATCCCGGGCTGAAGGACGAACCAGGGAGCGACGATCGTCCCCAAACCAATGACCAGCGGCGGCCAGATCGTCGGAGATCGAGCCCTATCGAGCCCCCAGATCGCGAGCAGCAGGAACGCGAACGCGATGCCGATCGAGTAGTGCGCCAACCATCCGAGCGTTCGTTCTCCAGGAATGGGATCCGCGGAAGCAATACGCTCGTGGAAGAAGCGACGCCGAGTGAAGTGGCCGATCCAACGACCCAGCATCGCGTAGTCGAGGCCCTGGATCTTGAGGGCGCGTCGGGAGAATAGTGCCCAGGCGTCGATCGTCAAGGCACCTCCCAGACCAATGAGCACACCCCTCATTAGCAATTCGACCATGTCATTCATTCAGGAAACCTTCTCGCCAACGAGATCGGCGCTGACCTGCCACAGCCGCACGGTGGTCGCGGACGTCGTATGAGGACTTGTGGGTTTGCTTCGGCGCGCGGTCGACGAAGTACCGACCTGTGACCCCCTCGACGTCCGGGGAGCTCGCCAGATAGACGGCGGTGTCCGCGCCGCGTTTTGGGCTCCTCATGAACGGGCGCAGGAGCCTGACCAAGAGTCCCAAGGCAGGGTCCTCTGCGCTGAAGGCCGTGCTGGTCAGGCCGGGGTGCAGGACGGTCGCCGTGACCCCGGTCCCGTCGAGGCGCTTGGCCAGTTCGTACGTGAACATCACGTTGGCCAGCTTCGACTGGTTGTAGGCGTCCTGCCCGGAATACTTCCGCTCGCCCATCAGGTCGTCGAAGTCGATCTTGCCCATCGACTGGGCCCCGGACGAGACGGTGACGACGCGCGCCGGCTGCACTGGCCTTGAGCCGGTCCAGCAGGAGGTTCGTCAGCAGGAACGGCGCGAGGTGGTTGAGGGCGAACGTGTGCTCCAGGCCGTCGGCGGTCACGTGGCGGTGCGCCCAGAACCCGCCGACGTTGTTGAGGAGCACATCCAGCCGCGGATAGGCGACGAGAACCTCATCGGCCAACCGCCGGACCTCTGCCTGCGAGGACATGTCGGCGACGAAGACGTCGACCGCCGGGTTACCGGACTCGCGGGCGATCGCGGCTGCGGCCGCCTCGGCCCGGTCCCGGTCGCGGCCGGTGATACCCACCCGGGCACCCATCGAGGACAGGCCGATTGCGGCCGCCCTCCCGATCCCGCCGGTGCCGCCGGTGATCAGGACGGTCTTGCCGGTCATCGACCGAGGGGCGCCCGTCGTGTTCATGCAGCCGCCTTGATGGTCGGCGCGACGCGCTCGTCCGCGACGATCAGGCCGTCGCGCATCCGGATGATCCGGTCGCACGTGGCGCCGACCTCGGCGTCGTGCGTCACGAGCACGACGGTCTGGCCGCGCTCGCGGTTGAACCGGCGAAGCAGGCCGAGCACCTCGCGCGGCTCGCGCCGAGTCGAGGTTGCCGGTCGGCTCGTCGCCGAGGATGAGCGTCGGCTCGTTGACGAGCGCTCGCGCGATGGCGACGCGCTGCTGCTCGCCGCCCGACAGCTCCATCGGCCGATGGCGCGGCCCGGTCGGCGAGGCCGACCGAGGCCAGCGCCTCGCGGGCCGCGACCTTCGCCTGCGCCGCGGGACGTCCCCGCGTACTCGGCGGCGAGCGCCACGTTCTCCTCGGCCGTCAGCGTCGGCACCAGGTTGAACGACTGGAACACGAAGCCCATCGATCGAGCCCGGATCCGCGTCCGCTCGCGGTCGGACAGGGTCGTGGCATCGACCCCGTCGATCCGCAGCGTCGGGCGCCGGCCCGTCGTTGCGGTCCGGGCGCGTGGAGCAGCCCGAGGAGGTGCATCAGGGTGCTCTTGCCGGAGCCCGACGGCCCCATGATCGCCACCATCTCGCCGGCCGCGATGCTGACGTCGACGCCGCGCAGGGCCTCGATGCTGGTCCGCCGCGACAGGCGGTAGGTCTTGCGCAGGTCGGTCGCTTCGAGCAGGGTCATCGTTCGCTCCTTCATCATTCGTAGCGCAGGGCCGACACCGGGTCGAGCCGGGCGGCGCTCCAGGCCGGGATGATCCCGGCGAGCATGCCGAGGATCGTGCTGAAGCCGACCGCGAAGATCGCCGTGCCGGGGGTCAGGTCGAAGAGGACCGTGCCGCTGGCCCGTCCGGCCTCGTTGGCGAGGACGACGACCACGGCGCCGAGCCCGAGGCCGATGAGGCCGCCGATGAGGCCGATGACCCCGGCCTCGGCGACGAGCTCGCGGATGATCCGGCCGCGCGAGCCGCCGATGGCGCGCTTGATGCCGATCTCGCGGGTCCGCTCGGCGACGCTCATCGCCATCGTGTTGATGACCGACAGGCCACCGACGACCAGGCTGATGACGGCGACGCCGATGATGATCGCGTTGAAGATGGCGGTCGAGCTGCCGATCACCTCGTCGAACTCGGCGCCGGTCAGCGTCGCGCTGTTCTCGACGGTCGCCTCGATCGCCGTGGCGACGGCGTCGACGTCGGCGCCCGCCTCCGGGTAGACGACGATCTGGTTGGCGAGGTCCTCGGCGACGACGCGCCTCGGCGACCAGCGGTGGCAGCGTCGCGAGGTACAGCTCCTGCGCCGTGGCGAGCGGGACGAGCGCGGTCGTGTCGGGCGCGGTCAGCGTCGGCAGGAAGGTGCCGACCACCTCGAAGGTCTGGCCGTGGATCTCGACGGTGTCGCCGGCGACCACGCCGTACTCCTGCGCCAGGTCCGAGCCGAGGACGACGACGTTGCCCGTGTCATCCGCGGTCAGCATCCGCCCGGTCGCGAGCTCGAGCTCGAAGCCGTGGCCCTCGTCGGCCCCGGGATCAGGCCGATCGACCAGTCTTCGGGATGCCGAAGTTCGACGCCCGAGCCGTCGGTGTTCCAGAGGACCTGGACCTGCGGGTCGACGGCGGCGACGCCGTCGAGTGCCGGCGATGGCGTCGCACCGCGTCGAGGCGCATCGGCGAGGTGCCGAACGATTCGCCGTCGGTGACGATGATCTTGTCGGCGTAGAACTCGCTGCCGCTGCCGACGAAGCCGTTGATCTTGTTGGCCATCGAGCTGAAGACGACGAGCGTCCAGATCCCGATGGTGATGCCGAGGATGGTGAGAGTGGTTCGCAGCTTCCGCCGCGAGAGCTCACGAAGCAGCCTCACGACGCCACCGCGCTCGGGGTCGCGGAGGGAAGTGAGGTCACGTCCAGGACGGTGATCGTCGTTTTGCCTTGAGCGTGCCCTTCTCCGACGTGACTCATCGCGATGTCCGACCTCGGTCAGCGGGTAGCCCTGGTCCAGGACCGGCGTGACCTTGCCGGCCTCGATCAGCTCCTTGAGGACGACCAGGTCCTTCTGGTTCGGGGACATGAGGAACCGCCCGAGTCGCTGGCTCGCCGAACCGGAACAGCACGGTCGCCCTGATCAGGCGCCCGGCGCTGGCGAACCAGCGATTGCCGAACCCTGCCGCCGTTCGGGATGAGCATCCCGGTCGGGGTGAGTGCGCGGCGCAGGTCGGTCAGCGAGTGGTTCGACCACGTTGTCGAGGATGAAGTCGTACCGCTCGCCCGTTCTGGGTGAAGTCCTCCTGCGTGTAGTCGATGACGTGATCGGCGCCGATCGAACGGACCAGGTCCACGTTCCGGGTGCTGGCCACGGCGGTCACCTCGGCGCCGAGGGCCTTGGCGATCTGCACCGCGAAGGTGCCGATGCCGCCCGAGGCGCCGTTGATCAGGACCTTCTGGCCGGCGCGAACCTTGCCGTGATCGCGAAGCGCCTGGAGGGCGACGTGGCCGGCCATCGGAACGGTGGCCGCCTGCTCGAAGGTGAGGTTGGCCGGCTTCAGCGCCAGCGTGTCCTCGGAAGCGGCCGCGTACTCGGCATACGAGCCGGTCGGACGCAGCCGAAGACCTCGTCACCGGGCTTGAACCGCGTCACGCCGCTGCCGACCGCCTCGACCGTGCCCGGCGACGTCCGTCCCGCGGACGCGGTTCTTCGGCTTGCGCAGTCCGTACGACGCGGGCGGGCGATGTACGGCAGGCCGCTCATGATCGCCCAGTCGGCCGGGTTGACGCTCGGCCGCACGGATGCGGACCAGCACCTCGTGCTCCCCGATCTGCGGGCTTGCTCGATGTCCCTGAGTTGCAGCACCTCGGCCGAGCCGTAGTTGTCCTGGACGATGGCCTGCATCGGATCTCCTCTCGAGTGGCGGGCAGCGCTACTGACCGGAATGCGCTTACCGCAACGCTACGCAGGAGCGTCTGGCCAGCTCCATCCGGACGAACACGTACGCGGCACTTAGAGACTCGCGAAGGCCTGGGCACTACGTACCCGCTCGGTGTTCCCCGCGATGTCGAGAGCGCAGGGAGCCGGCGACCATGAGGACCATGCCCAGCTTCTTGATCGAGGTCCACATGGCGGACGCCGGCGTGCTCGAGCTCGAGCGCGCCGTGCGGATGCTGGACGCCGCTCAGACCCGGATGCGCGGAGACGGCGACCGTGACGCGCACGATCATTGCCGGCCTCAGTCGTGAGGATGGTCGGCTCGTCTGCCTGATCGAAGCGACCAGCCTCGAGTCGGCGCGACGCCTGGTGAGCCTGGCCCTCCTACCGCCTGGGCGGATCCGCGAGATCACCCACCTCGGCGGGCACGCATCTACTCGGCAGTCGACACCCAGGAGGCGATGTTGACCCTGGAGTTGAATCCGAGCTTGTTGAGGATGTTGTAGACGTGGGTCTCGACGGTGCGCTCGGACAGGAATAGCCGAGTCGCGATCTCCTTGTTGCTCAACCCTTCGGCGATGAGCTCCGCGACCTCCCGCTCGCGTTTGCCGAGCGGATTGGCGGTCCTGTCGATCGTCGGGGCCCGTGTCTCGCGCCACCTTCGTGCCGAGCGCCAGCGCCACGGCGCCTTCCCGATCGAGGTGTGCTCCCGCTTCAAAGGCCCTGTTGTAGCGGGCTTCGCCGAGCACGGCCTTTGCCTGTTCTTGAGCCTTCTCGACAAGTGGACTCGTGAACGGGCTGATCTGTGCGCCGATACGAAGGCGCAGCATCTCGGACGCCCCCAGCAGCTCTGCGGCACGCTGCGCCCTGCCGGCCATCGCGGCGCTGCTTGCGAGCACCTGCATCCGCAGCACCAGGCCAGGACGGTCGTCGATGACGAGGCTGGCATGCAGCGCTTCGATCAATGCCGCCTCGGCCACGGCATGCTCGCCGAGCATCAGGGCGCCCATTCCGGCACTGGTCAGGTGCACGCTGAGCATGAAGAGCTCGTTGCGCTGTCGGCAACGCGAGGCAGCGGCAAGTCCGACGTCGCGCATCCGGACGAAGTCGCCGTCGAGGAAGGCGACGAAGGCTTCGGACTGGGCCGCCGCGATGAAGGACATGTCGTCGCCCAGGCGAGCAGCGAGCGCCGTGGCGTCAGCCGAAGTCGCGCGAGCTGCCGACAGGTCGCCCGCGAGCACCTGCAGGGCTGCCTGGTTCGCCAGGATCCGAACCAGCAAGGCGTCGTCCTTCAGGCGGCGTGCGATCGCGGTCGCCTCCGCGACGGCCTCCAGGCCCGCCGCATGGTCCCCCTGGACGACCGCGAGGGAGATCTTGACGAACAGCGCTCGGCTTCGGATGGCGTCGTCGTCGCCATGACGGGCGAGGAGGGCATCGATCCAGTGGGCGCCCTCAGCTCACCGCTCGGTTTCGCCAGTACTGCCCGAGACCGGCCGCCATCGTCAGACCGAGGTCCGCGCCATCCGGGTCGGCCAGGCAGTGCCGCAATGCGGCGCGGATGTTGTCTGCTTCGAGATCCAGCTCGTCAAGCGACGCGAGCGTGGATGCGGCGTCTGGCCTGGCCGTATCGAATTCGGCGGACCGGCAGAGGCCCGAGTAGAAGGAGAGGTGTGCGTCTCTGGCGGCTGCCTCCTCGTCCGCTTCGACGGAGCCGCAGCAGCGCGAACTCGCGCATGGTCTCGTGCAGTCGATAGCGCGCCCGTTCCACTCGTTCCCTCACGGACGACGAATGAGCGCTCGACGAGAGTGGTCAGGACGTCCAGCACGCCGGCCGGCGTGACCGTGCCAGCCTGGCCCACCTTCTCGGCCGCCTCCAGGCTGAACGAGCCGGCGAACACCGACAGGCGTCGCAGGACGGCTCGATCATCCTGACCGAGTAGATCGTGACTCCAGGCGATGGTGGCTTCGAGCGTTTGATGGCGCGGTGGTGCGGTTCTGCTCCCTCCGACGAGCAGATGGAATCGGTCGTTGAGACGCTCGACCAGCTGATCCAGGCCAAGGGTGCGAAGTCGCACGGACGCGAGCTCGATCGCCAGCGGGATGCCGTCCAGGCGGCGCGTCAGCTCGACGACGGCGGCCTGGTTGTCCGCGGTCACCTCGAAGGCTGCGCCGGCCTCTCTCGCACGCTCGACGAGCAAGGCGACGGCCTCCGACTGGGCGATCCGGTCCGGCGCCATTCGCCCCTCGGCGTCCGGTACCGATAAGCGGGCCGACCTGGACGACCGTCTCACCTGCGACGCCGAGGGGCTGCCTGCTGGTGGCGAGGATCCGCAGCGACGGCGCCTCACGGAGGACCGCATCAGCGAGCACCGCGCAGGCGTCGAGAAGGTGCTCGCAGTTGTCGAGGACGAGCAGCAGCCGCTTGGCGGCGACGTACTCGATCAGCCTGGACACAGGCCACCGGCTCGACTCATCGCGGAGACCGAGCGAGGTCATGACCGCCTTGGTGACGAGCTCGGCATCCCGCAGGCCGGCGAGCTCCACCAGCCACGCACCATCCGGAATGCCTCGTCTCAGGTCGGTCGCCGACCGGAGCGCCAAGCGGGTCTTACCAACCCCACCAGGTCCGACAAGGGTCACCAGGCGCGCGGCGCTCAGGGCAGCCTTGACCTCCTGGATCTGGTGGCGTCTGCCGATGAAGCTCGTCAGCTCGGCCGGCAGGTTCCCCGGTGATGCGGTGGCCCTGCCCATGGATAGCTCCTGGAGGTGAGGCCGCGGCCGGTGTGAAGGCGGAACCTCGCCTGAGCACTGGTCACTGACAGCTACAAGTATGACGTTAGGCGAGACGCGGGCCGCAAACTGGTTTGATGGGCTCCGCCCGGGAGACCCGGGCAGAGCGCACGAGCTTCTGGTGAGCGCGCCGGCATGACTCGGCGCACGCCGGCGATCGTGCCACCCCGGAGCGATCCAATCATGGCCGCCAACGCACTGAGGCAAGCGTTTGGCCGGATCGTGGTGGGAACGGCCCTCCACCAGACGGGGTCCAGAGGATCACGGGGAAGGATTCGCGCACGCTGTCGAGCTTATCCAGAGGACTCCCGACGTTTCTGCCGATGGGCGGTGCGATCTGAGCGTGGCGCGGACTCGATTTCGGTGTGTCCGGCGGGTAATCAGGTTGAACTAACCGGACGGAGTCAGGTGAACGCCATTCGTTCATGTGATCCCGTGAAGAGAACGTATCGCGCACGACGACGGTTTGGAAGGGGAGCGGTTCCCGATGTTCCCAGTACTCCCGGACTGGCGGCAGGCGTCCGAGCTGAGCCGGAGGTGCCGACCACGGCTAACGTGGCCGCTGCCGTCAGGTCCAGTCGGACAGGATCCCGGCGGAGCGAGCCCCCCATCCGACGGCTGGCTCAAGCGCCACGACCACGCGGCGCATCGCGGACGCCAGAGTGGCAGTCGCGTCTTCGACCGTCGGTAAGGTCCGACCGGGCTCCTCGAGGGATCGGGAGAACCTGGCGAGTTCCTCGGCCAGGAAGGCGGCCTGTGCGCCAAGGTCCACGGCGCCCCCCAGATACTCCTCGGCGACACCGGTGGCCTCGCGTTCGTCCTCGACGATCTCGAGGATCCGGCTGTGCCCCGGTGCGATCTCGGCCATCTCGGCCTCGAGTGTCGTCGCGGCTGTCTCGAGGGGCGTCACCTGCGCTGCATATCGATCCGCAAGCATTGATACGTCCGCCGCCGTTGGCTGTGTGGGGAGGGCCGAATTCGCCTCGTTCAGTGCTTGGACAGCCGCCGAGACGCTCGCCGCTGCCTCATTGGCATGGAGGACTTTCACGCCGGTTCCGATGACGAGGTATTCGAGTTCAGGCCAGTCGGTGCTCACAATCCACCTCCTTGTAGCGAACGGTGTGGTCGACGGGGCCGGTGGTCGTGGGTTCAAGTCCGACCGCCCCGACCAAGTCCCCGACGGCGGGCCTCTCAGCGCCGTTTGCCGGTTGTGACCCAGCGCTCGAAGAGTTCGACCTGTGCCATGGGCCACGCGCCGTCGCAAGGCATGGTGCCGGCCCGGAGGCGGGCGAGGATGGCGTCGGCGTGTTCGCTGACGTCATCGCGGGACCAGAGGTCGAAGGCAAACTCCATCGATCTTCGGTCACGCTCGCGGAACATCGGCTTCACGTTGGTTTCGAAGCTCACGGGCTCCATGGAGTTGGGCATCACGCGCTCCTTCGGTACGAGGTGCGCGACGAGCCCGCGAGGCGTTCTACCTCGCGGGCTCTGTCGCCTGACTGGTGTCTCTCGGTCGGTTACGCGAACCGCTTGACGAAGTCGAGCGCGGTCTGGGCGACCTCGCGCCAGCCGTGGTCGATCGTGAGGGAGTGGCCTCGGTTCGGGATCTTCACGATCTCCGTCACGCCCGGGTTGCGCTTCTGCCGCTTGTAGGCGGCGTTCGCGATCGCCCACGGCACCGTGTGGTCCTTCTCGCCCTCGATGATCAGCAGGGGGCCGCGGTCCGGGTTCTTCGTGTCGACCTTCGCCTCGGTCCACGGGTTGAGGTTCGCGTTGCCCATCTGCGCGAGCGAGACTCCTGAGGCGGCGACATGGAACTTGTCGTAAAGCTCCATTGCCTCCTCTTCGTCCAGGTTGTTCGTCCAGGCGTATCGGAACTGGTCGAACGTGAGCGTGAGCGCTCGGCCGCGATTTCGCGGGTTGATCAGGAACGGGCCCGCAGACCTGAGCACCGACAGCGGCAGCGGCAAGACGCCGCGGAAGACTCCCGGGTCGATCGCCACGGTCACCGCCGCCAGGCCCTTGCCCGCAAGCATCTCCGCGAGAAGACCACCAGTCGAGTGCCCCATGATCACCGGCCGCTTTTTCAGCGCGGTGACGATCTGGGTCGTGTGATCGGCGACCTGCTTCAGGGTCTTCTTGGCGAGGACTTCGGGTTCCGCCCGGGCCGCTTCGACCGTTTCCGGATCATCTGGCCAGTCCGGCGTCAGCGCGACGTACCCGGCCTCCTCGAACAGCGCGGCCCAGTTGTCCCAGCTCGAGGGCAGCAGCCACAGCCCGTGGATGAAGAGGACCGGTGTTGCGGTCGTCGCGTTCGCACGCTCGATCTGGTCGCGCTCGCGCTCACTGATCGTCGACGGAGCGACGGTCGTTTCAGATGTGGTCATTGTTGACACTCCTTTGTGTGAATTGGGTTGGTGGTCTTTCGACCTGTCGGGTTGTGTCGGCTATTCGGCAGTCGCAGCCACCGCCTGCTCGATGAGCTTTACGAAGCGGTTCGCGTAGTGGGTGAAGCCCCCTGCGTGGCTGGCGTCGTCGAAGCGGACGACCGTCGATTCGGCGCGCTCCGACATGAACGCCTGCAGGTCCGGATGGATCACCCGGTCCTGGGCCGAGATCGCATACCAGGACGGCAGCGTCCGCCACGCGATGGGTCCCGACGGTTCCTCGCCCGCGAAGACGCTGATCGGTCGTTGACCGGCGTTGAGTTCGGCTGCCTTCTTCGGGCTCAGGTCCTGGCAGAACACTCGAGGGAAGACCGCCCGGTCGATGTACACGAAGGGGAAGGGGTCGGGGACGAGGTGGAAAAACGCTTCGGACGGGGGATATGGCGCCAGCAGGCCGAACGCCGTCTCATCCTGCTCCGGCACGAACCCGGCGGCGTAGACGAGCCCTAGCACATCGGACCGGCCGTGGGCCGCGCCCGAGATGACCATCCCGCCGTACGAATGGCCGACCAGGATCTTCTTGCCGGAGATCGCATCGAGGGTCGTGCGAACCGTCGCCACGTCGCCGGCGAGCGTGGCGAGGCCAAGGGTCGGGGCCTCTGTGGCGAACCCGTCCTTGTGAAGGCCGGCCGCAACCTGGTCCCAGCCGGACGGTCCGGCCCAGGAGCCATGGACGAGGACGATCGTCGGGCGATCGGCGGCAAGCGCCGGCTTAGCGGTCGCCGTCGCCGGGATCATGGAGAGCAACAGCAGCGCGGAGACTGCGAGGGCGATCGCGACTCTCGACGATCGCGCCCGCGCCCGACGGTCGTCGAGCGCTCCTGCCTGCACCGACACGGTGTTCATCCTTTGACCTTCCTTTCGACTGGTGGTGGGCGCGGTCGCGCCCGGAACGGGAATGCGCCGTCGAGGGCGCTATCCGACGGTCGCCTTGGCGGTTGCCGCGGCGGCGGATTGGCGGAGCCAGTCGTCGAATCGGGTCTCGCCGAGGGTCGCGCCACTCCCCGGGACGAGCGTGCCGTCGCCGACCACGGCCCCGAAGTAGCGGGCCGAAGGATCCGACAGCACGACGCGCGGATCTTCGGAAGCGTCGAGGAACCGGCGGATCAGCATGTCGAAGTGGAACTGCTCCGGTCCGGCGACCTCGACGACGCCGTTGACGGGCGCCCCGACGGCGGCGCGAGCCACGGCCGTCGCGACGTCATCCGCCGCCATGGGCTGGAACCGCACGCAGGGCAGGCGAACGTTCTCGCCGTCGGTGGCGCTGTCGGCGATCGACTTGAGGAACTCGAAGAACTGCGTCGCGTGGACGATCGTGTACGGGATCGACGACGCCTTGATCAGCCCCTCCTGGGCGGCCTTCGCCCAGAAGTAGCCGGCGACGGTGGTGTTGAGGTCGCCGCTCTCGGACAGCTCCTTGGTGCCGACGACCGACAAGGCGACGTGATGACCGACGCCCGCGGCCCCTTCCGCGGCCAGGAGGTTGGTGGTCGACTTCCCGAAGAACTCGAGTGCCGGCGCGTAGTCGAAGGACGGCGAGTTCGAGACGTCGACCACGACCGATGCGCCATCGAGTGCCGCGGCGAGCCCTTCGCCGGTGATGGTGTTGATGCCGAGTCGGGGTGAGGCCGGGACGGCCTCGTGACCGTGCTCGGTGAGCTTGGCGACGACCTTCGAGCCGATGAGCCCGGTGCCGCCGATGACGACGATCTTCATGAATTTCTGACCCTCCTCTGCTTACTCCACCCCTCTCGTCGGGTTGCCACCGAAGCGGCACCGCGAGGAGTTAGATGCTCGGGCTGGCGTCGCTTGGCCGCTCTTCCGTCAAATGACCCGATTCGGCGGCGCGGAACCGACGGGGGCCCGGACGAGGCGGCGTCCCAGAAGGCGACGCTGGATCGCTAGTGGAGCGGGCGCTGCTCCGGGCGGGAGGGACTCGAGCGCGTCGCGAAGCGCCGCTCGGGTCGTGACGCCGAGCTTGGGAAAGGCTCGGTGGAGGTGTCCGCCGACGGTCCGGTGCGACAGGAACAGCCGTTCCGCGATCTGCTTGTTCGTCAGGCCCGACGCCGCGAGCGTGGCGATCTCGAATTCCTGGGGCGTGAGCCGGTCGAGGACGTTGTCGCCGGCACTGCGGCTTGGTCTGCCCGGTCGCCCGAAGCTCGGCGGTCGTGCGGTCCACCCACGGTCGGGCGCCGAGGCGCTCGAAGATCGCCAGCGCGGCGTTGAGCTGGGCCCGAGACTCCGTCATCGCTCGGTTGCGCCGGAGGCGTTCGCCGTAGGCCAGCCGCACCCGGGCGCAGTCGAACTGCCACCGCTCGACTCCCGGGAGCGCCAGCGTCTCCTGGAACAGCTCCAGCGCCCGATCATCGGGCGCGACCATCGCGGCACGAAGCCGCCGACCACGAGCGCGAGGCGCGACGAGATCCCGGCGAGGTTCGCCTGCTGCATCGCCGCGACGTGCGCCGCCGCCTCGGCTTGGCGACCGGTACGCATCGCCGCCTCGACCAGGTCCATGAGGACGTTGAGCACGTTCGGAATGCGTGGCGGCAAGGGTTCCAGGTGGGCTGATCAGGCACGCCTGTTGGTAGGCAGTCTCGAAGTCCCCACGTCCGAGTGCGACGAGCCCCCGTGCCTGCCAGACGCGCCAATGGGCCGCTCGGACTCCGCGTGGTGTCTCCCAGTGCAGGAGCTCGTCGCCCAGCTGCCGGACACGATCGTCGTCACCGCGCGCTGCGGCGAGGACGACCTGCCGGTAGCGGCGTCGGGCGGGTCATGTTCTCGTACCCGTTGGCCAGGCAGATCTCCATCGCCTCGTCGGCGAGTTGCTCGGCTTCATCCCAGCTGCCCGTCTGCATGTCGTCATAGACCAGCTGGAGCATCGCGACGACCCCCGCTGCGACCGCACCGCCCTGGCGTGCGTCGCGAACGACACGCCAGAGCGGATCTCGACACCCCTCGAGCCGGTCCACGTAGGTGGCCGCCGTTCCGATCCGCATGATCTGCGTCGGGCTCGACTCGCTGGCGAGTGCAGCGATCGCCGACGTCCAGCGCCTCGAGCGCCTCGGGATCGGCGTGGACCGGGTCGGCAAACGTCGTGCTCATCAGAGAGAGGCTGAGCGGCACCCCGTCGGCGCGGCTCATTGCCGCATCGAACTGACGCCACAGGTCGTCCCTCGATCCGTAGGTGCACACGATCAAGAGGAGCTGGAGCGCCTCGGCGACGACAGATCTCGCGGGCGTCCAAGCGGGCCCTCGCGGCTGTCGAGCGCGCCGACGAGCAACCGATGGGCGGTCGCGATGTCGCCTTCGCGCTCCGTCAGGAACGCGGCTGCCGCGATGGTGACCTGAAGGGACGTCTCGACCTCGGTCCCGCCGCGTCGCAGTTCGGCGAGCACCCGGGCCGCGTTGCTCAGGTCCCCGGCCACCTCTGCGCCGACATACGCGGCCGCGCCCAGACGTCGGTGACGATCCGCGCTCCGCGGGGCTGACCTCCGACGCGCGAGTCAGCGCCTTGATGCAGCCAGCGGCATCGCCCCGGGCGAGGATCCGGGCTGCTGCCGCTTCGAGCTGTGCCGCCACCGCCTCGTCGGGCTCGACCGTCGCCTCGGCGAGATGCCACGCCCGGCGATCGGGCTGATCGGCCCAGACCTCGGCCAGTGCGCGGTGCGCGGTGCGACGCTCTTCTGCCGTCGACAGGTCCACGACCGTCGAGCGCATCAGAGGGTGGCGGAACTCGAGCCGGTGGGTGTCCGCGTCCATCGACGCCAAGCCAGCCTGCTCTGCTGGGGCGAGATCGCCAAGGCCGGCGTTCGGGACGGCGCCCGCCTCGAGTACCCGCACGTCACCCGTGCCGTCGAGCGCCATGAGCAGCAGGAGCCGCCGCGTCCCAGCGCGGCAGATCCGTGATCCGCGATCGGAACAACGCCTGCAGTCGTCTGCCGAGCGGGAGTGTCGACGGGAGGGCGTTGGCGGACGTCCGGATGGCCGGGCCGAGCGCCACCGGGAGCTCCAGGAGCGCGAGCGCGTTGCCCTGCGGCATCCACGAGGATGCGGTCGCGAACGGTCGAGGAAAGGTGCGGATAGCGGGTGTCGAGCAGCTGGCCGTGACGCTGCGTCGCCGAGCGGCTCGACGACGAGCTCCGGGAGGCCGAGCGTGATCGAAGAATTCCTCCTCGCCCGTCCGCGACGCGCCGATCAGGCCGATCCTGCTGCCGTGAGGCGCCGTGCGACGAAGCTGAGCACCTCGGCGCTCGCTCGGTCCAACCAGGGCAGGTCGTCGATGACAAGGAGCAAGGGTCGGGACGCGGCTGCCTGGCGAAGCAGCATGAGGGCCGCATTCGATACGACGAGTCGGCTGGGCGGCACTCCCTCGCCGAAGACCGAGCGCCACGTTCAGCGCGTCGCGCTGGACGGCCGGGAGCCGACGGCAACGCGTCGAACAGCGGGAGCAGGACCTGGTTCAGGCCGGAGAAGCTGATCTCCGCCTCGAACTCGACGCCCGCCGCGCGGAGGATCCGCGTCCCGGCGGCCGACGCGATGGTGGCCGCGGCGTTGAGGAGCTCGGTCTTGCCCACACCGGGATCGCCGCGTGACCCACAGCGCGCCGCCGTCCGTGCGCGTCGTGGCGAGGAACGCATCGGATGCGATCGAGCTCCGCCTCGCGCCCAACGAGATGACCAGGCCCTGACGACCGTCGCCGGCCGTTCGTCGCGCTGGGAGACAGGGATCTCGATCAAGGGAGCCCCCCGCGGTGCCGGACCCTGCTATCCGGTTCCGAAGGCAGTGTGGAGCCTGTCCGGTGACCGGCAAGGACCGCCGGACGCGATGCAATCGAGTCATCTGACGCAAGACGGGGTTCTGACCTGCTCCGACCATGTCGGATCCGGACATCAGGACGAAGGATGCCGAAGAACGGCATCACGAGCCGGATCCGGCGAGCTTCTATCGCTCGGAAGGAGAATCGACATGTCCGCGACCATGACCTCTGCCACGGCAAGGCCCACCCTCGAGCCGGCCGCCCGCGACTTCGCCGACGCGACCAGCAAGCCGCCGTTCATCTACGAACTCAGTCCGGCCGAGGCACGGAAGGTGCTGGACGACGTGCAGGCTGCACCGATCGACAAGCTGGCGGTCGATGAGCGCTGGGTCACGGTGCCCGCCGAGGTCGGTGACGTGCGCGTGCGCATCGTTCGCCCGCCTGGATCGACCGGGTCGCTGCCGACCGTGGTGTACATGCACGGCGGCGGCTGGGTCCTGGGCAACGCGCTCACCCACGACCGGCTCGTCCGCGAACTTGCGGTGGGCACCGGTGCAGCGATCGCCTTCGTGGAGTACGACCGCTCGCCGGAAGCGCGTTTCCCGGTCGCCATCGAGCAGGGCTACGCCGCCGCCCAGTGGATCGTGCGCGAGGGCGCGGCCAACGGACTCGACGCGCAGCGGCTCGCGGTCGCCGGCGACTCGGTCGGTGGCAACATGACGGCCGCCCTGACCCTCATGGCCCAGCAACGTGGCGACGTCCGCTTCGTGCACCAGTCGATGTACTACCCGGTCACCGATGCGGCGATGGACACCGACTCCTACCGGCAGTTCGCGGAGGGGTACTTCCTGGCCGCGAAGGGCATGGCCTGGTTCTGGGACGCCTACGTTCCCGACGTCGAGCGCCGCTCCGATCCGCTCGCCTCACCGCTCCGCGCCTCCGACGAACAGCTGCGCGCGACTGCCGCCGGCACTCGTGATCGTCGATGAAGCGGACGTTCTGCGCGATGAGGGGGAGGCCTACGCGGCCAGGCTCCGAGCCGCCGGTGTTCCGGTGATCACCACCCGATACGACGGGATCATCCACGACTTCATGATGCTCAACCCGCTGAGCGAAACGCAGGCGACACGCGGCGCCGTCGCCCAGGCCATCTCGACCCTGCGCGGGGCACTGTTCGACCGCTGACATCTGACGCAAGACGATGCGTGTCCGCCGACCCGAACATCGCCGTCTAGCTCCCGACGCAGGAGTCGCGATGCCGAACCAACGTTCGGGAGTAGCGAACGGGTCGAAGCAGCCCGCCGATGGCGGTGACGTCCTCGTCGTCACCAAGTCGAGTCCGTGGTCGATGGCCGACACGGTCGCTCGCCTCTCCGCTGTCGTGGCGGCGCGAGGGATGAAGGTGTTCGCCGTGATCGACCACAGCGACGAGGCACGAAGGGTCGGGCTCGCCTTGCGGGACACGAAGCTGTTCATCGTCGGCAGCCCTTCGGTATCGACGTCGGTGATCGAGGCCGCACCGCTGGCCGCGCTCGACCTGCCCCTGCGAGTGGTCGTCTGGGAGGACGGGTATCAAACGAAGGTCAGCTACCCATCGCCCACCGAGGTCGCCCGCCGGTATGGCCTCGACGACGACCTGGCAGCCGCGCTTGCCAGCATCGATGCGGTGACCAGCGCGGTGGTCGACCGCTAGAAGTAGCGAGGTCACGATGGTGAACGAGGTTGGCGACCGTGCAGGAGCAGGCGAGCCGCGACGCGGCCGCCGTTCCGCTCGTCGTTCCGAACACGCTCTGGCAGGCGGCCGACCCGGAGGCATACCGGGGCGGTCAGCAAAGCGACATCACCCACCTGGCCGAGTTCGAAGCGAGCGGCCTCGGCCGACGCGACGACGCCCGCTGGTCGGGTGCCCTCGAGATCATCCCGACCAAGGCCGACGTCGTGCTCGACCTGATCCGGATGAACAGCCTGTGGCCGCTGCTGTCGGGTCTCGCCTGCTGCGCCATCGACATGATCTCGGCCGCGACCAGCAAGCACGACATGGACCGGTTCGGGTTCTTCCCGTTCCGGGCCAGCCCGCGCCAGGCCGACGTGCTGATCGTGGCCGGCACCTGCACCACGAAGATGGCCGGGCCGCTGATCCGGTTGTGGGACCAGATGCCGGAGCCCAAGTGGTGCATCGCGCTGGGCGACTGCACCTGCTCCGGGGGTCGCTACAAGCGAAGCTACTCGACGATCGAGGGCATCGACCGGATCATGCCGGTCGACATCTACATCCCGGGCTGCCCGCCGCGGCCGGAGGGCCTGATCTACGGGTTCCTCAAGCTCCAGCAGCTGATCAAGGACCGGCGCGGCCACTGGCCGGACCGGGCGATCGGCCCGAACGTGCCGGACGGCATCTGAGGAAGGTGGGATCGATCGACATGCGCTCCTCGACCGGGAACATCACCATCCGCGAGGCGGACACGATCTGGCGCGAGGAGGGCGGCTGGTTCGACGCCCGATGGCACTTCAGCTTCGACCGCTACCGCGATCCCGAGCAGATGGGCGTCGGTGCGCTCCGCGTCTTCAACGACGATCGGATCGTGGCCGGCGCCGAGTGGCCGCTCCACCCGCACCAGGACATCGAGTCGCTCACCTACGTCGTCGAGGGCCACTTCCTCCATGACGATTCGCTCGGCAACAACGGGCACCTCGAGCCCGGTGCGGCGCAGGTCATGACGTTCTCGCATCGTGGCGACCTGCACTCGGAGAAGAACGGCTCCCCGGACGAGGCGATGCGCTTCATCCAGTTCTGGATCCTGCCGAGCGTTCAGGGTCTCGAGACGCGCGTGCAGCAGCGGCAGTACCGGCTGGAGGACCGCACCGACCGCTGGCTCCAGATCATGGGCCCGGCCGGCACCGACGGGCTGGACCTCGCGCAGGACGCGCGAGCACTGGTTTCGCACCTCACCGAGCGCGGGAAGCTCGAGCACACCTTCGGTCCGGGGCGCGGCGGCTACCTGTACGTGATCGACGGGCGGCTATCGCTCGACGGCGAGTCGCTGAGGACTGGCGACGCGGCCAAGGTCACCGGCGAGATCGAGCTGGAATTGACCACGGATGTCGGCGCGGAACTCATCCTGATCGACGTTCCGCTCGAATTCGAACCGGTCGGTGTCTGGGCGGGCACCGTGGAGTAGCTGGCTGGCGAGGAAGGATTCGAACCTTCGATCTCCTGATCCAGAGGACTCCCGACGTTTGTGCCGATGGTCGGTGCGATTTGAGCGTGACGCGGACTCGGATTTCGGTCAGTCCGGCGGGCAATCAGGTTGAACATGCCGGACGGAGTCAGGTGAACGTCATTCGTTCAGGTAACTCCGGGATCGACCGTATCGCGCCTGATGGCGGTTGGAAAGGGGAGTGGTTCCCACTTTTCCCACTACTCCGAGATCCGGTCTGGGTTGCGGATCCGAGGCCGCTCCTCACCGCGGGCTGTCAGTCGGAACTGCGATCGCCCGCTGGTGGGCATTCGAGCTCTAAGGTGCTCGGCCGCGGCCTCAGTGATGGAGACAGTGATGGCGGGCGCGGTGTCAGGAGTCGAGGTGTCGGAGCTGCTAAGCGAGACCGGGATCACAACCATAACGCTCGTCCATGTGATTCAACGTACTACTGAAGCGTGGCCCGCCCAATTAGGGCGCGAGCGCTACTGTGTCGGCATGATGGGCGATCACTGATGCGCGAACCGATCTCTGTTGCACCGGACGTCCTGGTGTGGGCCCGTCAGTCCGGCCTCGCCACCTTGGCGGACGCCTCGGAACGGACGGGTCAACCCGAAGACATGATCCGTGCCTGGGAGTTGGGCAACGCCAAACCCACATACGGGCAACTTGAGCGGCTCGCTGATGAGTACGGGGTCTCGGTCAACGTCTTGCTCCTCCCAAGCCGGCCGAATTCTTCCGCAGCCGCCCCCTGACTTTCGTGCACCGAAGGGACAGCACGAGCGCCTGAGCCGAGTCGCCCGACGGGAACTGAGGCGGGCCCGGCAGCTTCAGGGTCTGCTGGGTGAGGTGCCCGTCCTTCCACCGCCAGCGTTGCCGGCCATCCCACCCGACGCCGATCCGGCTGTCGCCGTCCGAGCGGCGCTCGGCGTGAGCCTCGCCAAGCAGCGGGCGTGGAAGAGCGGGGACCAAGCATTCCACGCTTGGCGCGAGGCGCTCGCGCGCCTGGGTGTGCTCGTCCTCCAGTACCGCTTGCCTGACGGCGAGCTTCAGGGTCTGTCGCTCCCGGCCACCAACGGCGGGCCTCCGGTCGTAGTTCGTAAATCAGGGTGACTGGATCAACGCCCGGATCTTCACCCTGATTTCACGAACTGGGCCATCTCGTGCTGGCACGCGATGGCGGTATTTGCGACCCGTGGCGGTTCGGTCCACGCTTCTCGAACGGATCACTCGAGAACCGCTGCAACAGTCTCGCGGGCGCCGTGCTTGTTCCCGCAGACGACTTCCGCCAGCAGCACGAGGTTCTTGAGGTCGCGCACGAGTCGGACGACGCCCACGCCATCTGGCTTCTCGGGGTTCTGGGTAGCCGATATCGGGTGAGCAGCCAGGTCATCTGGTACCGAGTCCATGACCTCGGTTTCGTTCCTGACGATCGCTTCTCGGCGTTGTGGCCGAAGCTGCGGTCGCCGGTACGCAAGAAGCGACTACCGGTCGAAGACGAGGAGCGATCCGGCATTCCCCGGTGGAAGATGGCCGGTAGTCGGTACGGCGGGGAACTGATCGAGGGCCTGCTTGGCGCCGTCAACCGCGGAGCCCTAGAGCCGGCGCGCCTGATGCGCACGCTCAACCTGGGAACTGCTGACCTCGCTCGCCTCTCGGGCGACCCGCGTCTCGAGTGATCCGTGGCGTCTCGCCGAATTCTACTGCATCGACACGAGCAGCTTGGTCTACTGCCAACGCTCGTTTGGCGATCGACCCAGCCAAGCCGCCTTCTTCGCCGCGATCTGGGATCTGCTCGACAAGCTAGCCGATGAAGGACGGCTACTCGCGCCCCACCTGGTCTTCGTCGAAATCACGAAGAACAAGGACCGGGTGGGTCGATGGGCGGACGGGCACCGCGATACCTTCAGGCCGAAAGGCGAACATGCCGCGGGTGTCGCCGAGATCCTGAAGGAACCAGGGCAGCATCTCGTGGACCCGAGCGCAGCTCGCGGGTCCGAAGAAGCAGACCCGTGGGTCATTGCCCTCGCCGAAGCGCTTATGGCCGATCCGCCCACGCTCTTCGACGATCCGCCCACGATCTACGTCGTGTCCGAGGAGATGAAGCCCGGCGGCATTCACGAGATCTGCCGGCGACGCGGGATCCAGTGCATCGACTTCATCGACATGCTCGCCGCTGAAGGAATTCTCGATCGGGACGCCTTCTCCAACCGAGGAGTGAACCTCGCAGCTTCCGGACTGGATCAGCCGAAGTGACCTTCGAGTGCCGGATTGGGGTCCATCAACTGCCTCGTGAGCAGCCCGCAGTCGTCAACCTCACACGTTCAGGGAGAGGCACTCGACGGCACCGCGATCCGTAGCCGGCAGCAGGTAGAGGCGCTTCCAGTTCGAGGGGACCTTGGCAGCCACCTCCATGAAGGCCTCGGCGATTAGGTCCAGGCCGATAATGACTTCGTTGTCGATCACGAGGAGCCATACCTCGGCGTAGGCCTGAGCTTGGGCGCCCTTGCCATCGACGAGCTTCCGCACGAACTCGGTCGATCTTCCTGACCTCGGCGCAGGGCCGTCAGCTCACCGTCCGGTACGCTCGACCGGGCGCCGTCATCGGGGCGCCGACGACCGTGGGCGGCCCGGTCGACGTGAGTGCTCAGGCGGTTACCGAGAGCGCCGTCCTGATGCTCAACGTCGAGATCCTTCGCTCCCTGGCGAGACACGACCCGCTACTCGCGTGGATGCTCGCAGAGGAGGTCACACGACGGCTGTACGAGGTCCTCGAGGCCTTCGGGGAAGCGTCTTCGGCTCGGTCCGCCAACGCGTCGCCCGCCACTTGCTCGACCTGGCGGCCGATCGCCAGCAGGGGACGGTCCTGATCGCACCGGTCAGCCAGCAGGCATTGGCGGACGCGGTCGGCACCGCGAGAGAGGTCGTGACGCGCGAACGATCCACGACCTCCGACGTGCCGGGCTGGTCGACACCGAGCGCAAAGGCATCCGGCTGCTCGATCCGGACGCCTTGAGCGACGTCGCCTCGAGCGGGGAGCTGTGACGTCCGTCACATTCGCCCCGCATCGAGGTCGCTGACGGCGGAGGCGGGCCGGTCGATGGTGGTCGCAGCGCGACGCGATATCGAAGGACGTCGCGCGGTCAAGGAGACCACCGTGAACCAAATACTAGATGCCGCTACCGACGTCGCCCACGCCACGCCGACGCAGGCCTCCGATCCGATCGGCGCCGTTTCCGTCGTGAGTACCGGAACGACGCAGATCCATCCCCAGCACGCCTATGGCAGCCAGATCCCGATGTATGCCTGGATCCTGGGTTCGCGATCGTGGACTCCACCCCGTCCGGTGAACGTCTACGTCATCGAGCACGCCCGCGGGCTTCGTGCTCTTTGACCTGGGCCAGGACCGTGCCTCGGTCACCTATCCGGATGCCTACTTCCCGGGCCAGCCGACTCGTTTCCTGTACGACCGACTCGCCCGATTCCAGATCGGCCCCGAGGAGACCCTGACCGCCCAGCTCGCCGCGCGCGGCTACGCGCCCTCGGACGTCCGCATCGCTGTCATGTCCCACCTCCACGAGGATCACATCGGTGGCATCCGCGAGCTCCCTGGCGCGCAGTTGGCGGTATCTCGCGCGGAATGGGCCACGATGGAAGAACCCTTTCCCGAACCGCGGGGCTTCCTGCGTCAGCACATCGATCTTCCAGGGCACCGTTACCGCACGGTCGACTTCGAGCCGACGGCCGACCCCAAGCTGCAGCCCTTCGACCGGGTGAACGACTTGATGGGTGACGGATCGCTCCTGCTCCTGCCGACCGCAGGCCACACGCCGGGCTCGATGTCGCTGTTCGTCCGCCGCGCCGGCGCCGCGCCGCTGCTGATGGTCGGCGACGTGACGTACGAGGCAGAGTTGCTCGAGGCCGGACGGATCCCGGGCGTCGGCGACGCGGCCGGGCTGCAAAGGATCTCGTCCATGATCCGCGACCTCAAGACGCGCTACCCGGACCTCGCCGTGCTGCCCGCTCATGACCCGGGCGCCGCCGACCGGCTGCGCGTGGCCAATGCGACCCGACCGGAGCCGACGCGATGATCCGCTTCGACAACGAGATCGATATCGCGAGGCCAGCTAACGAGGTCTACACGTACCTCGTCGACCTCGAGCACACGCCCGAGTGGAACTGGGCGATCACGAGCACCCAGAAGATCACCCCAGGTCCGGTCGGGATCGGCACGAGGTATCGCCAGACGAGGTCTATCCCGCGACCGGCGGTCGAGTATCTCCAGATCAGTGGGTTGGAGCCCGGCCGATCGGTCGAGGTCACCGGCACGCTCGGGCCGTTCCAAGCTCGCCTGAGCTACGAGCTGGAGCCGAGCCCAGTCGGAACCCGCCTACGCAATCGCGTCGAACTGTCCTCGCCGATCGCGCTCGGCCCTTTTGCTGGGCTGCTGCGGGAGCCGGGTGAGGGCTTCTGTCTCCGAGAATTCTCCTGGTCTGCGTGGGCGCATTGAAAGCGCTTCGACCCCCGACCACGGACCTACGCACATCGTGTGAGCATCGGCCACGCCGCAGCTCCTCGATGGACCACGAGCGCGTTCGACACGCACCAACCGCTGATGGATCACCAGAGGTGGTGCTGCAGGTCGGCAAGCGCCGATCTCAACGCGTCCGCGTGGCCCGTCAGCACCTTGAAGAACAGGGTGAACTCCGTCGTCGGGCCGACGCCGACACCGGGGCGGCCCGGAGCTTGTTGAGTCGCTGACATTCGCCCCTCTTTCCCAGCCGTCGGCCGGTGACGCGACCATATCGGTGGCATGCCGAGCCTACACCCGCAGTTGTAGGAACACACACCCACGCCATCGCATGACGGCGGTCCCCGGTCATCTCGATTTGGCGAATTGTCGCCGAAAGCGCGCGCGAGTTGCCAATTTGTATGACCTCCGACGGCCACTGACCGTCCGCGGCGCGTAGCGCCGAGGGCTGGCATCCTTGCCGGCATGTGTGACTAGCCCTGCTGCCGAGGTACATCCGAATTGGGTGATGCCAACGCGAACGAGCGGCGTAGGCTTGTCCGTCTTGAGGGTCAAGCGCCGATGCTCTCAGCGTGCCCCGAGGCTGGAGGGTCCAGATGGGCAAGACCGTTGTCCTCGCGTATTTCCAGAATGAAGCGGCCGCAGACGACGCGGCAGAATCGCTGAAGGCATGGGACCAGCTCGACGGTCAGGTCAAGTTGAACGCCGTGGGTGTGCTCGTCGCTTGACGACGAACGGCCATGTCAAGAACCACAAGATGGGTCGTCGTACGGTCGGCAAAGGCGCAGGGGTTGGGTTGGTCCTGGCCATGTTGACGCCGGTCGGCCTTGGGGCCGCCGTGGCCGGCGGCGCGATCGGGGCGCTGCACCGCAAGAGGCTTGGCATCCGCCGGAGCAGCAAGACGAGATCGCTGCCCAGCTGGCCGGCGGCAAGGCCGCCGTCGGGGTCCTCGTGCGTGAGGATCAGGCCCCTTCGGTCAGTGAAAAGCTCGCCGACCTGGGGGACCACCCAGACGGTCGAAGTCCCCGCGGAGGCCATGGACGAGGCCGAGGCAGCTGCCCCTCAGGTCGAGCAAGAAGAGGTCGCCGCGGGTGACGATCTGTCGATCATCGACGGCATCGGAAGCAAGTACGCGGATACCTTGAAGGCCGGCGGCGTCCGGACGTTCACGGCGCTCGGCGCTATGTCCTCCGACGAGATCGAGTCGCAGCTGGCCGACGCGGGCAACCCGTTGATCGCCGGTCATAACGCGGCGTACGTGGCCTCGCCAGGCCCGCTACGCCGCGAACCAGGATTGGTCGGGCCTCCGGCGTTACATCGATTCGACGAAGGCGGCCTAGCAGCGACACTCTAGGCCTTCACGTCAGCCCTTCGAACGAGCCCGGCGGGCAGATAACCCGGACGTCGACGACGCCCGGAGCGGCCCGACAGCCCTCCGGGCGTCAATCCGTTCTCCAGCGCCATTCGAACTCCCCGTAGGCGTGCCTGGCTCCCCGGTGGGGGACGGCTGCTCGCGGCGACGTCGAGACATTTCGGGGGAAGGACCGGCGTGGAGCTCACGGACATCGTCACCATGGACGAGGCTGCCGAGCTGCTCGGCATCAGGGTGTGGAGACTGCACGAGGCGGTGGAGGCCGACCGTCTCGAGGCCTGACATCCGTCCGGCCTCCCCCAGAGGAGCCGCTGAGGGCAAGAGAGCCAGCGGAACACGGCGACGGACCGGAAGCAGGGCGCTCTTCGAATGGCACCAACCCCGACGTCGCCTGGCGAAGGAGACGCCCGGGAGGTGAACGTCCGGGTCCGGCGAGTCAGGTGAACGTCGAGAATACGAATCAGGTGAACGTCGAGAATGCGAATCAGGTGAACGTCGGCGGCATCTCGCGGCTCCTTCTTGGAGTCCGCGCCACGCTCTCACCGCACGAAACCACCAGCTGTGGTGGTCGGGAGTCCGACTGGATCGCTACCCGTGGAGTAGCTGGCTGGCGAGGAAGGATTCGAACCTTCGATCTCCTGATCCAGAGTCAGACGACGTGAATTGGGTTTGCCAGCCGGTCTCCGAACTCAGCTCGGCGCCTCGCGCCGTCTGAATCCGGGAGTGTCAGGCGAACACTCCCAGAAGAGTCATGCGCACTACCGAATTTGCTTGTGAATCAAGCGAACTCACGGTGCTGGGGAGATTGTACGACCGTGGACGACGCGGGCTCTCTACGAGCCCGGTGCCTCCAAACCGACCGGGGCGACGCTGTCAGCCGGGGCTCCCGGTTTCGTCGTGCTCGCCCGGTGTGGTGGCGAGGCGGATCATCGATTCTTGCCCACCGCTGCCTTCGCCGCCGTAGATGTTAGGCGGCCCTTGCTCGGCTCAATGATCGGGGCCTGGTCGTCGAAGAGCGGCTGAGGCATCCCCGAAGCTCGGGCGAAGACGTACCTGAAGATGTCCCGGCCGGCCGCGGCCACCGGCATCGCGAGGACGGCCCCAAGCGGACCGATGAGCGCGAAGCCCGCAAGCACAAGGACGATGACGAAGGCCGGGTGCAGCGCGAATTTGCCGCCCTCGATCCTTGGCACCAGCACGTTCCCCTCAAGGAACATGATCAAGATGTAGAGGAGCAGGACGGCGAGGACTGGGCCAACCCCGAGCGTGGCCGTGAATATCAGAGCCGGGATCAGGGCGATGTACGGGCCGAAAGTCGGGATCAGCTCGGAGAAGGCAGCGATCAGCGCGAGAAACAGCGCATAGTCGGCGATTCTTGGGTCGACCAGAACGCCCAGGAGGATGAGCCCGAGGAAGGTGATCGTGCCGAGGGCGACCATGAGAAGCGCCTCGGCTTGGACATAGGTAACGAAGCTGCCGACCGAGATCCGAACGACGTGGATGACGTCAGGTCGCCACGGAGGTGCGACCGATCCGTAGAAGGCTTCGACCAGATGGGGCCGATCGGACAGAACGTAGAACATGAAGAAGGGCAGGACAAGGACCATCCCAACGACGGGGCCCAGGAGCCCGGAGATCGGCGCGATGACGCCCTGGACGATCGCACCGATGTCGATTGAGGCAGCCGCCTGGTCGCGCCGGACGAGGATGGTGGCGATGCCATCCTTGATTGGGTCGGGCAGGCTCGACGTCGTGGCCCAGTCTTGCATGGATGCGAGCGAGGATCCGATGGCTTGGAGGAACGCCGGACCCTGTCTCAGCATCGCCGCGACCACGATGTACCCGAATGAGAACACCACCAGGGCAAGGACCCCGATGCCGGCGATCGTGGCGAGGGGGCGTGTGAGTCCCCTGGCCGTCAACCACGTCACGAACGGGTCCAGGACGAGGATCAGGATCAGCCCGATGACGAATGTGGCGAGGGTCTCGCCGACGAGGTACATCAGGACGGCGATGATCGCTGCGCCGATCCCCGCTACCACGGCGGCTCGACTCGGCGCTGTCAGCAACGGGAATCGCTTCACGAGCTCCGTCGAGGGTGGGGTCGCCATGGCCGCTATCTCGCGGAGCCCGCCATCGGTGTGGCGGGCTCGGTCAACGTTGTTGTCATGGTCAGCACGTTGGCGAGGTCGCCAGCCTGCCGCGCCTCATGACGAGGCCGCTTCACGCCCCGACGGCGAACCGGTCGTCTCGGACGAGGATTTGCGATCATCCTGACGGAGACGGAGTCCCTGGGCCACGTACAGCACTCCAGCGAAGATCGCGTAGAAGCCGATGAGCCACAGGACTGCGAGCACCCCGGTACTCGGCGCCACGACGAGGTAGACGCCGAAGATGATAGAGATAACACCACCGATTACGAGCAGCAGCTCGCCCTCGATCTCGCGCCGAAGCTGCCAGCCGGCGAGGATCTCGGCCACGCCGGTGGCGATCGACCAGACGCCGATCAACAGCACGAGCGCGATGGCCGTGGTTCCGGGGGAATAGATGGTGAACAGGCCGATGGCGATGCCAGCGATCCCGCCGATGATGAACCACCAGCGTGGCCCGCGGTCGGTCCGGGCACCGGCGATGATCGCCAGGACGCCGTCGACGATGGCGTAGGCGGCGAAGACCGCGATGAGCGCCACGAGCGTCGGCCCCGGCACGACGAACGCCAGCACCCCCAGGACGATGGCGATCGCACCGCGCAGGACGAACGTCCACCAGTTGCGCGTCAGAAAATCATTCATGGTTCGTTACCTCTCCGGTCGATTCGAGCGTCGCACGGGTCGCCGCACGATTTGCCGCATCGCGATCTTCTAGCTCCTTGGTTCTTGCGGATAGGTCTCTGAGTCGCTCTGAAAGGGGTGGCATGACTGCTTGTCTCCTACATGTCCCGCGGCCCGACCCAATGGCCGACTGCGGATGGCCTTGCGGGTGCATTCGCCCGAGTGCATCGACCGTAGTCGTCCAGGGAGCGGCTTCGCATCGTGGGTGCCCCCAAGACCAAGCCGTAGTGTTTGGGGGTGCCGACGCGCGGCGTCCGTTGGCTCCGTGCCCAGCTATGCGTCGTGCTTCATGTCGGCCATCCCATCGCCGCCCGCGTGCATGTCCATGAACGGCATGAGCTCGGCGGGCATCACCACGAAGGGCCGCATCATGTCGCGGTCTTCGTGCTCGAGGATGTGGCAGTGGTACATGTAGCGGCCGGAGAAGACCTTGAACGTCACGACGATGTCGACCACCTCGTTCGGGTTGACCCGGACCGTGTCCTTGAGCCCGCGTTCGTTGTCGTCGAGCGCATGCGGGATGCCGTCGTCGATGGACTGGTCGATGTGCACGGTCGCACTCGTGGCAGTCGTGGTGATCCCATCGTCGGGAACGTCGACCGCGGCGGGAAATCGGTCGAGCACCTGGAACGCATCGAGGTGGACATGGATGGGATGCGTGTCGCCGGTCAGGTTGATGAGCCGCCAGATCTCGGGTCGATGGAGGGTCGGGAAGAAGGTCGTCGTGTCCGCGAAGCGCGTGGCGACGGTGCGCCAGTTCGTGACGCGGTCCTCACCGTTGGGTTGCGGTTCCACGAGCGTGATGCTGGGCTCGGCGGCGCCCGGACCGTCGGCAGGTTCGAGCTCGCGCATGGTCAGCAGGGGCGGTGCACCATGGACCGCGGCCTCCTGTTCGACCAGCGCGATCGCCCGGACGGTGGGGTCCGTGAGCTCCTCGCGGCTGGTCCGTCGAAAGTCCGTCGCCAGGACCGGCGGGACGCGACCCGGGGAAGCGCGCCCCTCCGTGACGACGATCCGGAGCACCTCCGGGTAGGGCAGGAGGCCGTCGACGTCGACATGACCAGCCGTCTCGGCGGCGACGACCGTTCCGTCGAAGGGCGCCGTGGCGGTATTCCAGAGGGTGAGCTCCGTCCCGGGCGCAAGGTCAGAGAAGTCGACCAGGAGATCGGCCCGCTCGGCCGATGCCAGCACGAGACCCTGGGCCGGGATCGAGACTGGCGCAAGGAGCAGCCCGCCCTCGGTGCCGATCTGGGTGATCCGCGCAAGGTCGGGTTCGCCGTCGCGCGTGAGCACGAGACGGTAGGTGCGGGCATTCGAGCCGTTTAACACGCGGAACCGGTACGTCGCGGGCTCGACCTCGATCCGTGGCCAGATCGCGCCGTTGACGACGGTGAAGGGGCCGAAGCACTCCATCACCTCGGGATCGGTCTTGTGGAGCAGACCCCCGGTCAGACCGCCCCGTGGCGCAGTTTCGAAATTGCGGTCGGCGAGCAGGAGCGGCAGCTCGTAGGGTGGGCCTTCCGGGAGCCCGAGCTCCCGCTCGCGTTCGTCGCGCACGATCCACATCCCGGCGAGGCCGCCGTAGACGCTGAAGCGTGTCACGCCCATGACGTGGTCGTGATACCAGAGCAGCGCCGCGCGCTGATCGTTCGGGTACGCGTCGAGCGCCGCGTGACCAGGCGCCGTTAGGTTTTCCGCCCAGCCATCGCTGCTGGCCTGCGTCATCGCACCGTGGACGTGGACGACCGAGAACCCTGGCAGCGCAGCCGCCGCAGGGTCAAGCGTGCCGCCACTGCGACCCGGAACGGACTGGACCGGGATCCCATCGGCGACGTGGGTCGGCGCGACCGTCACGAGGACCGGCAACGTCCCGGTAAGGCGGTTCTCCCACAGGACCTCTAGCGGGATCCCACGGCGGACCTCGATCGTCGGACCGGGGAGGTGCCCGTCATAGGTCCAGACGCGCGAGGGCTCAAGGTCCCTGTGGAAGCGGTGCGTCGTGGCCTCGAGCCCGATCGTCAGCCGAGTCGGCTCCTCGATGATCCGACGCGGCGGGATCGGCAGCGCGTCCACGAATGGCCTGAGCGGATAGGGCGGAAGCGACGACATGGCTCACACCCACCCATCAGCGCGAGCGCGATCTGCACGCCATTGCAGCTTCCAAGGATTGAGGCCGCGGGCAACCCGCCCCGGGTCGCCGGAGCGAGATTGCCGTCGGCCCCGCCAGGGTCGTCGACCTATTGCCGTACCCGCCCTACGACCAGACGTCAGTGCGGTAGACGCGGCCGCCGGGCGCCCTCGCGGCCGCATCGAGTGGTTCGGTCGAGCCCTCTTCCACCTCGAGGACGAGCGCCGCCTGACCCGGCTTCATCTGATGGGTCACGTCGCTCACCCAGTCCTCGGCCAATCCGAGTCGACCGAGGTCGTGGATCCAGCCGATGAATCCGCCGGTCACGGCCCCGATGGCTACGCCGGGCGGGCCGCCGAGAAGGCCGACGAGGCCACCGACGATCGGGCCGCCGACGAGCCCCCACGGTGCGCCGAAACTCTCCGAGTCGGCCACGCTGGCGTTGCCCTTGGCATCCTTCGTGACGATGGCTCCCTGCTTCACATCGAACATTTCGTCGTTGATCCGCCCGATGGCGGTCGCTGTGTCATATGCCTTGTTCCGGTCGTCGAAGACGGCGACGACTGCGTTTCTGGCCATGTGGCTCTCCCATCGAGTCGGCGCGGTCCCGACCGCGTATTACGCGGTCGATAACTACGCTCAGTTTCTCCCGGATGCAATTGCCCCGGATGTCTGGCACCGTAGCCGCCCCGACGACGGCTCCGCATCGTGGGCTCCCCCAAGTCACGCCGTAGTCATTGGCCGGGCGCATCGGGACAGCACGGGCAG